>NZ_PYAW01000003.1 GCF_003014755.1 Chitinophaga niastensis
TCCAGCTGTGCTACATCATAGTAGGTCCGGGTAATCTGTGCGTTGGTGCCACTGTTAATGAACAGGTTTGCAGTAGCATCAGGCACAAAAGCGGGTGAACCAAGATCCAGTGCATTCTTTTTCTCTCCTACTTCTGTAATTCTGCCCAACAAATCATAGTTCGTATAGCTGTACTGGTTAGTTCCCAGGTATTGAACCGCATTACGGGATGCAATCAGCCGACCTTTCAAATCGTACCAGAAATAGCTGGTATTGGCATCGGGGGTATTTTGCTGTATTACCTGCCCCAGCGAGTTATAAGCGTAATCCGTGCTTAAGCGATGCCTGGGGTATACTGAGGTTGTCTGCACTTCTGTGGTGCCACCATCCGGCAAGGTGGTAGGCGAGCCGGGAGCTGGTGTATTGAAACGGCCCCATGATATTGTATCACGCAGCAAGGCAGTGCTGTAGGCTGCTGCCAAACCAAGACATGACTCTTTAGCATTGGCTGCTATTTCTGTGCTGCTGAGCAGACGTTTGTACATGCGCAGTTGCCGCAGGTAAGACAGGTTTTGCGCAAATGTGGCAGTTCCTGTTGTTGCTGAAGTAATGTCCCATCCGCAGCCGCCAGTCGGGGCATTGGGTGCTACCGGGCAACTTACCCCGTTTACAAATACGCTGATGATCCCGCTGCTGTCCATGTCTGGTCCCTGCAGCACTACGTGTACCCAGGGGTCCAGTGGCAACAGGGCACTGATATCTACAGATACATCGTTGGATGCACTAATGTCGACACTACCCGTAACAGGGGGGACCAGTTTATATATGCTGGCATTCAGGTAACTTCCATCTATGCAAAGATTAAAATAAGCTTTATCTACGGCAGCAGAGAGCACCTGCGTAGGACCTCCGTCCGGATTATACAACCACATTTCCACAGCCTGGTTGGCACCGGTAAGGGTAGTTCCCAACCTGTTCAAAGTGGTATCGGGATTGGTATTAACCTGAGGGCCGGAGTAAGTACACGAGCTGTAATCAGCACGACGGGCGCGATCTATCTGATCCAGTTTTCCTGCATCATCTATCAGGTCCACTCCTTCCGGTGGAACGGTGCGCAACAGATTACCTGCCTGATCATAATAATACAGCGTATAATGATATACCTGCTGAGAAGTATTCAGGCTTACTTTAGTACGTGTTCCACTGCAAACGCTTACATACTGGTTACGGAAATCGCGTTTCACAGAATCGATATAAGCACTGTAAGACCTGTTGGCGCCTGTTACGGCGCCATCCACCAGGCTGAGCATACAGCTGTAAGGATCCACCGCTTCTACACTGTAGGCCGGCGTATTACACAAGCCCACGAGAGGGTTGGTCTGTAGCTGTCTGCGATAGTTATCATAATCTCCGAAGCTAAGGGTAAAACCCCATCGCTGGTTCAGGTAATTCCGGTATACATTTTTATAGTTGGCGTGCAAGGAATCAACAGTGTTCCCCATAGCAACATTAAAATCATTTCTTGCCGTCCAGAATTCAGCAGCGGTAATACAGCCTTTGGCAGTACCATCCAGGAATACGGGCAGTTTCACTTCCCCATCCAGCAGATAGCGGCAGTTACTACAGCCTTTCAGCAACATATCCAGCTGGGCTGAAGTAATAGACATCCCTTTACCATACTTCGCCACCAGGAAGTTATAAAAAGTAACGCCCGGCTGGGTAGTTTGCTGCTCCAGCTTTAATGCATTCAGGCGCCTGCAGGTACCTGTATCCGTAGCATTAACTGACCTGGACACCGTTTGTGCTTTGACGTTAGCCGGGTAAGGTACATCCAACAGCCATGGGTTGCAGAGCATGTTGAACGGTGTTGCACCCATGTAACGCTTTAGCACCTGCTGAAAGGAGGTGTCACCATCTGTATTGGGCTTTCCTCCGATGGTAGTGCTGGAACCGTATATGTGATCAATATCTCCGCCCAGGGAGCATATTTCTATAAGCCGTGCGCGGAAGATGTCTATTGTCGCAGGCGGTATGCATCCGCCAAGCTTTGCCAGCCATTTGTCAACAGTAACCCCACAAGAGGTTTGTATCTGCGCGGCTACTGCTACTCTGGCTTTAGACAGATAAACACTCGTATCAGAAGGTGCGCTTTCGTTGTAATTGTAATTGTTGGTACGGGTAATTTTGGTGCTGTATCCTACAGGGCAAGTACCCGGCGGGATAGTCGGTGTACCGTAACAACTGAATTGCATTTTACTAAAGACGAAGTCTGCCTCAGGAACAAATGTTGAACTGGGTCCCCGCTGATCCCCGGTAAAGAGAGTTGTATATATCACATCCTGAGCCCTTCCTGAAATAGTACCGTATATATCTACTCTAAGCGTTAATCCGTCTGGTATAGTCGGTGAACTGGCTTTCCTGCTAACATTAATCCTGGTAGTATATCCAGGATGAGGTGGATCCAGCCACCAGGTAATCATCGAGGCATTAAAATCAGCGCATGTCAAAGCAGACGATGATGGCGGCGGAACATAGTTCGTGGAATCTATTAGCGGCACTCTTCCTACAGCACAACTACCTTTACAATACGCATCCGTATTCCTCAATTGCTGATAATACTTTTCTTTTGCTTCCAGATAAAAGTTCACATACATCTGCCACTGCTTGTCCGGAATACGGCAGTTAGCATCAGGCGTACACTGGTTCCATCTGATAATAAAATCGGGGTTACTGTTTACATTGCTGGTGCCACTGGAGTCCATACAATATAACTGGTAGTCCACGTACTGCGACAGGCTTTTATTATTCAGTCTTGAATCAGTAATATGTAAAACGCTAGAAGCATAATTGTCAAGGTCTGTTTTAAATACACTGTAATAAGCAGCTCCTTTGCCGCCTGTTGCAAAAAAAGGATCTGCTGCCAACAGCCAGGAACCATTGTTTAGATCATATGCCAATCCGGAACTGATCTGGGGGATATCGGCTACCGTAGTATAGATCTGCGCCAGCCGCTGATCCCATGCCTTGTAAGCGCTGTGATCATTACAAAATCTCAAGGCACAATACTCAGGATGGAATGGTAAAAACTTGCTGCCCCAGTCCGGTTGCCAGTATTTTAACAGCATCTGCAAGGTGAACGACTGATCACAGGGAGAAATATAAGAGCCATCTTCCAGTAGCACTTTGCTGGCTTCGTACAAAACGTCGCCGGGTGGTCTCACAGGAAATGAATCGCGCCAATGCAGATAAAGCACATTGATATCTGTTTCCAATGGATTACCCGCAGAATCAAACAATGCAAATTGCCCGCCCGGACTTACATCCTGTATCAGTAAATTTTTTAAACGATCACAGGGAGAAGCCATACAGGTAGTGCGCAAGGTTTGGCAGTTGCTGTACAACGCATCATACAATCCGCCGGACCAGGTATCAATAGCCGCCAGATTGAGAACTGTATCCACCCCGTTCTGCTGCATCCTGACTCTGAGGCCGCGCATAAAATCCGCTTTCAGGCCCAATGCATCACGGCAGGTAGTACATTCTGAAAAGCATCCGGTAAAATCCTCTCTGCTCAACTGCTCCATTACAAACTGGAACTGTGTTTTCAGATTGGTATTGCGTGTTATAAAGTCGGTCGTGTATGATTCAATTACACGTGAATTGAGTGCCAGTTCAAAAGTGATATAGTACTCCCCAATTTTATTCATGGGGGCGGTAAAAGTAGTATCACTGGTGCCGGTGAGGCTACAATCTGATAAGGCGCTTCCTCTTTTTATATTGGCAAGGTCCAGTATCTTATTGTTACAATCATCGCTCATGCTGATCTTCAGCTCATAATAACAATTACTGCAAATCGTTACTCCGTTCTGCACATAATTTTTTATCAGCTTATCCATGCTAAAGGTGAAAGATGCCGTTGCATCCGGCACGGAAGCCAGGTAAGTGGTGGTGGCAGTAAGCTTCAAGGTGGCCGGATCAAATACAAATCGCTCCGGCTGCAGCAATACCAGATTCTTTTTTATGGCCGCCGGCTTTGATGGCAACGGGAGTAAAGTGGTATCGGGAGTATCTCCGGTAAGTGCCGTTGCCACTGTTTTTCCTGATGCATTCTGGTAAGAAATGCTGATTTGCCCGTTGGGATCTATCACCATATTTTTCAGATAGTGGTCTGCAAAACCGGCATCATTACCAAACAATCTGTCCAGTTCCCATTGTTCCGGTTTTCCGTAGTAATACCTCGTAGCATGATTATTCAGTACCGTAGTATTAGGCTGTAGTATCGCGCCCACTCCACCTTTCACGGCTACCCTTCCGGTGTTATCAGGAGTATAGGAAGTAATGGCCAATGGCAAACCTTCTGCATCCGGAATATATTTATTGTATGGGTCTGTGGTTAAGAAATCATTTGCGGGAGAATAATACTTAGCGGCTCCGCCAGTGGTTTCCAGTAGGTCGGGCTTACCGATGCAGTTGCCCACCAAACCTTTGAACACATTAGTGTAGGTATATGCTCCGCCACCAACTTTCCGGTTGAAGGAAGGGAAATACTGCAATATCTGTGAATTGGTAGGCGCCGGTAAAATATTGGCTACTGAGCGGCCAAACTGATCATAAACATTTTCCTGTACAACAGCTACTGCATCGCTGTTATTGACCGTAACAATCTGCCTGTTCCGCAGGGTACCATCAAAATAGCTCACCACTTCTTTTTTCTTGCCTTCTTCTGCGTAAGAAGCATTGTATTGCCAGTTAAGTCCGGGCTGATGCCAGCTGTTATTCAGTATTACCACACCGGGAACCGTTATCCCGTCAGATTTAATCTGATAACTCCAGGGGCCTTCATTTCTGTAAGTACCGCTTTCATCTACAGTACGTAACCGGAGAAGGAGATATTGGTTGTTGTTAACCAGTGAAATAACATAGCTGTTCTGCACTACCGTAACGCGGGTGGCGTTATTGCGGAACATAGGCGCCAGCACAGCAACAGTGGCAGAAGTGCCTGCCTGTGCCAATATAGCGCCATTGGAGGATTCTTCATCTATAAAAGTCCATTCAAGATCATACTTCTGTGCACCTGCTATTACATCCCAGTTCACGCTTACGGAGCTGGCAGTGGGAATAATGGCGGCAGCTCTCATGATCATGCCTGAGCCGCTCTTCACCGTGGGATCACTTCCTGTGCCGGTGTTGACAGATACAGATGGTATCAGTGATTGCCCGCTTTGCGGAAGATAGTCCCTGTTCACCACCACCTGTGCATTCAATGAAAATATAGGTGGTAGCTCCTGTAGTTCTTTACTACTGATATCGTTGATGGTGATCTTTATCTTATAGGCATTTTTAAAATCATATTGTGCAGACACCTGGTACACAGCCCCCACTGCGGTGTCATAATTGATTTCAAGAAGGGCATGTTCAATAGTGATGGGGAGGTCCTGCCCGGGTTGACTCCAGTATTCTATCTTCAGGTCGGCCTTACAGGAGAATGGTTTATCAAATACGGTGATGGAATCACGGTAAAGACTAAACGTGATTACGTTCAATACAGAATTGTTCCTTATGCTGTTCCAATCATAAGCGGGATTCTCGAACTTTTCGTCTTTCACCAGCAGGGTATCGCCTTTTTTTAGCTGTCCCTGTATCTTTTGCTGGTAAGGCTCTACGGCAGCCGTTGACTTGCTGGCACTGGCACATAACAGTAGCATTGCCACTGCTATAATCCCGGATAATTTCATGAAGTGCTTGATCAAAGCCATATATAAACAGGCATTAAATGAGGTTAACATTAGAATAAGCTGATCAGTGTGTAATCCGCGTAGGCGCCGGCGGGTTTCCACCCCTCCCGTCCCTGTACGAGGTAACTGCCTGGCCGGAGTAAAGCATCCGGTATATGATCTTCTCTCCATTGGTTTATAGAAATCTTCACCTCCTTATCCATGCTGTTATTCAGCGGATCATTGAGATTGGTAAGCCGCATATAAAGTCCTTTCAGTACTCTGGCCGCCGGGTCATAATCGAACCGGTATTCCTTACAGGTAATGTGGTTGCCGCATAATAACCTGACACTGCCCTTTGATTCTTCTGCGCTGCCCGCAAGGGTATAATGTTCACTCATCCAGATCCTGACCAGGCTGTCTGCCGGAAGCTGGAAAGGCGGCATTACTTTCCTGGCCGGCCCAACAAACATTTTCTTTGTGTTATGACTAACGGAGACGTATATATTTTTAAGCGCGATCATTTCCACGTCGCCGGTCTGATAATACAGCTCATCTCCATTTTTGCAGAACCTGAAGGGACTATGCAGGGAGGCAGTGCTATCAGCAGGATCAGTAGCGTCCATTGCACCGCTGGCAAAAACTACGCGGCAGGAATCCATGTGAGCATATACTGCAATCAGTTCATTCAGCCTGTTTTTATCTTCCTGGGAATAAGTAACCCCATTATCTGCAACAGGTGGTGTTACCGCTGTATGCGGTGCACCATGCAGCCAGTGCGGCACACGGGCAAATGTCACCGCTACAACGGTAATTGCCAGTAAAGGGACCAGTATCTTCAGCAACCAGGCATATTTTTTCATAGCAAGGGATTGAATCTTTTTCATTAATTAATTTTGCGAAATACAGAACGGGTTTCTTTCAGTGTCATAATCCCCAGATCGGTTTCTTTCTTCACTCTGACAAGGGTACCTTCATCATCGTACTCATAAAATGTGGCAAAATTGTTTTCATCCATTTCGGCCATCAACCGCAGTGTCCTCTCATCGTAAGCATACGTTTTAATGGTGGCGTTATATGGGAATATGCGGATATCATCAATAGCCGCAGATGCCGATGCCGGAATCAATAACCGGAGCCCGCCTGATGTAGTGGTTATCAGTGCCATATCCAGCACTCCTTCCACTTGCTTCCAGCCTTCCACTACAGCTTTCACTTGCAGTGGGATATTTTGATTATTGGCATAGAGACTTATAGGCTGACTGCCACCGCTGCTGCCGTCTTTCACCCATGCCGAGAAAACATATTTCTTTGTCGGCATAGGCTGAAAACCTTGAGGATAAAGGCCCTGGGTGAGTTTACGTATATACTGCCCCGTTACATCATTATCCAGGTAATTGCCACTCTGAGGTTTATGCTCCAGGCTATGTACATTGGCTACCAGTTCTATGGATTTAGTCAGTTTGAGGCAATAATTGCCGGTATGCGCATCATCAGATTTCAGGTAATCAGCATAAGTACTGCCCAGGGAATTGTAGATATTGAAACTACCATCTCCACAGGAAACAGCGCCGCAAATGCCATTAAATTTATAATCCTCAAATCCATCGTAAAACAATTCCCGGCTCATGCTGTTGCTGCCAACGGCCACCGGAATGGCGCCCCTGTAGCCATATACCGCACTGCTGTACCTGAACAACGCATCTTTATTCTCCAACTCCTGACCATACTTATCGTATAATGTTACGTAGCGGCTGGTAACCCATTTATCATTGGCAGGAACGGCATCCCATTTAACACCGGTAGCATCATAGTACCAATAGGATCTAAATCCGGGGAGATAACCACTGTTACGCAAATTAAGCCCGGCACCTTTGTTAGCAAATATCTGCTGATCAGTACGGCTTCCCTCATACACTTTTTCTTCTGACACACGCCAGTTCCCCAGAACACCGGTCAGGTAAGGGTTAACTATTACCGACCTGGAATCGCAGACATAGGGCGAATCACAGATGTTGGGAGTTGCTCCGTTCACGCACTGGTACCTGGATATTCGTCTGTTACCGTTCTGGTCCAGTATATAACTATTTACCGGAGCCGTATTTAGCGCGCCCGTATTTAGTGTATCCTTGAATTGCGTTGAGGAAAAGACAGTGTAGTTACTCACCAGGCCTTCACTGATATTGAACAAGGCATCAGGCGACATGCTATAGATTTCAAGACCTGCTGCACCCGGATTCTGAGCATCCGGAAGCATTGGTGTGGAAATATTCTGGAACTCCATACGCAGCCGGTGTTTGCCTGTTGTAACCGTATAGGGGACTATCTTCCATGCGTTGTAGTAATTTACATTATCGCCCAAATTGGGCGTATTAATTACCAGCTGATCATCAATATATACTCTCAGTAAATTATCTGCACCGTAACCAATGGCATATGTTCCTGCTGTTGGCGCAGTAAAACAGGCTTCCACCCCCATCCAGGTATTCATATAACCAATCGCCACACCATTAAGCCAGATGGCTACCTGGTTCATGCGCCCGCAGACGGTGGATACAAGCGGTACTATTGAGTTCATGCTTATAGCCGCGGATTTCATGGCTGCAATTTTGCCGGCAGAATCTGTAGGAACACTGGCTGCAGGTGTGCTGCTTGCTGCAAAGGAAGCGCTTTGCGCCATGAAGGAGGTTCCACCGGAGCAATTGCCACCCCAGAATGAGTTCGACTTAGTTTTGGTACTATTATCAGCCATCACAAATACAGCACCGCTGGTTCCATATACAGCGTTCATTAGTCCGGTTACCACCTTCAACGTATCATTCATATTTTTAACCGGCAAAAGTTCACATCTGGTGCCATCCGGGTTAAGCGTATATCCCGACGGACAGCTGAGACACATTTTTGCGCCCCACTCCTCTTCATATAATACGGCTTTGGCATCTGTTACTTTATAAGAAGTACCATCTGCTGTAGAAAAAACAGCCAGCTGGTTCGCTACAACAGGATTTTTCAGACATAATATGGTGCCCGCAGAAGCGCCAGGCTGGTTCCTGTAGCCAGAGCGATACAATTTTACATCACCGTTAAAATTACTTACGAGATTACCTCCATCGTCTATCAGTCTTACGCGGCTAACTGCATCATTGGCTGTTGGAGAACTGATCACCCAATATCTCTTACCAAAATTATTCGGATTATTCAGATCCATCATTTCATCACCACCGGTAAGCAGACTTGAAAATTGTGGCGCTATGATACCGTTGGCATCAGTAGTAAGTTGCTTAAAAACAGTATTTATATTCTTATATGCACCCGACATTTTATTGTACCTCCAATAAGCCGGCAGATTCACGGAGTATACAGGATCGTTGTACTCATTATTAGTACGTGTAACAACCGGTTGACCTGTATAGCGGTCAAATACCAGGTTGGCAGCAGTAACGGTAGATCCGTTTATAGTTTTCACTACATGGTCCAAAATACCCGTTTGCTGCACTGTTTTAAGGACAGCAGCTGAACGGAACAGTTTATAGTTATCGTTATCCTTGCGGGGCCAATGTGGTATGGGTAGTGGTATTCCAAATATAAACGGGATCACATCAACTCCCAGCTGAATGGCTGTTCCAAAGTCTTTGCTCTCCTGTTCACGCATATCTGTAATCATCTCTATTTCACGGCCAATCACTTCCGCCGGATTGATATTACCTTTTTCATCGATGGTAGCCACTGTATTGTTCAGTTGCTGTTTACCAGCATCCAGTGCAGCCGATTTATAATAATAAGCGGAGGACGATATTTCCGCTCCACTCTGGTTAAATACCCTTTCTGCCTTTGACTTGCCATGCATATCATTTAACCAGATCACATATCCCTGCGACATGGCCAGCTCATATACCTGATTGGCGCCGCTGAAAGAAGACCAGCCTGAAGGCCCTTTCCGCATTACATCCGGCCTTGCCTGAGCGGCTACGATAACCGGATAATCCTTTGCAGTATAAAATTCGTGTTGTATCCAGCCGGTTGACTTCAGTGGATCTGCATTGCCCGAGGCATCCAGATCCCGCACAATTACATTGCTATACCCTACCTGGGGCGCAGGGAATAAACTTTCTCCAAAAGGTTCTTCCAGATAAAAATAATTGGTAAGCGTTCCTTTGGATTCCTGGCTATAAGGTACCGGCATACGCATAGGATTTTCATCGGCCCCGATAGAAGGCTCATAGGATGCCACACCACTGCTGATAGTATCAGCACCTGTGGTAATACGATATTCGTATTGCTGCCCGTAACCGGCAGCGGGAGCTGTATTGCCGCTCATTACATCCCAGGCATCCATCATCCGGATTTTCCTGACCCTGGCCGGTCCGCCTATTTTGATACCATTACCTTTCACCACACGGGCAAAACTTTTACTAAGATTGGCAGTAACTGCAAAATTGTTTTGCTGCGCCCGTTCATTAAAATTCTTTCTCAGTTCACTAAGATTACCTATAGCATTTACAATCGCATTCAAAGCTCTTTCAATACCTGACGCGTCTTTGATCCGGTCTTCATATCCCGGATAGGCGTACATAGGGTATTCCAGCCGCATCTTCTGCCAGGCAGCCATAATGAAAGGATTTGCGGTAACATTTCCTTCGGTAATATCCTTAAAGATGATGTTATAGGTCCCGTCTTTATTATCCCTCACTTTTACCACTTCCCCATAACACGACACATTATCAAAATAACTGTCGGAGGTATTGTAGGGCTGGTCGGAGACATTCATATTCATCTTTACATAAAAATCATTTCTCCCGTTCAGGTAATCCGTCACAAAATTCTGCAGGATAGCGGCATCATTTGCCCCCCGGAGTGGGCCAGGCGCAGCTATCTTAAAGCCGTGAGCATCTCCCATAGAAGTAGTTACTGTACCAAGGCTATCCTTTACCATTGCATTAATGCTGACCATCTGCATGGCTCTACGATCCTGCACATACGCATAGTCTCCCGATTCATACTCCACATTAATGCTTCCTCCTGTGGGCAAGGTTATTGTGGAAAGGTTCCATTTTCGGGCGTTGTTATTGGTAATGGCAGTATCCTGAATGGTATAGGGAAACTCGTCATTTCTCATAGCGCCAAAACCACCACCGGCATTATCTGTACCAGGCTTGAACATCCCCCAGCGGTCTGATGAGAGGAGCGCATAGTTCTGATTATTGGCATAATCAAACTGATAAGGATGATGCATGCCTTTTTTTGACGTTGCATATGTAAAGTATACTTTCTTCAATGTGAGTTTTCCGCCCCCTTTGCTGTTATTAGGTACGCCGGGGCAGAGAGAATAATCATATTCGAAGTAGGCGGTTTTAATAGGCTGCGTAAGGTCACTTTTAGAATACAACCTTATTTCTTTCAGTCTGCGTTGTTTTACGTTGTTATTAATCTGGCCATAAAAATTTGTTACACCCAGCGCATCGTCCCTGTCATCCGTAATAAAATAGGCGATCTTTGTTTTTGTTTCTATAGAATTGAGATACCACAATTCTTTTTCACCATATATCACGCTGCCCTTATCATCTGTAGGATCTGCATTCAGTCCGCGGTTGTATAAAGCCTTGCCGGCTGCCATTGGTGTGCGCCAGCCAAAGTTGCCGTCAACTTTCGAGTAATTAAATTTCACAGCAGTACCCAGATCATCGTCGGTAATCCCGTTGTTGGTCACGTCTACATAATCAGGGCTTAATATGGAAGTGAGAAGAAAAGAAGATGCGTAAGCCGGCTGTATTTCATGCTGGTAATATTTATCTTTCCCGTAATCATGCATGACCTCCCCGTTCGGCAAAGTGTCCATACTGATTAGGTTCTGCGCGATATCTGCCTGAGTAGATTTGTATGCCGGGTTTACTGCAAAAGTATATTCATCCTGATGCAGGTTATAAACGGGTAATCCATATACTGCCCTTTTGCCATCACTTTCGGTGACGGTAATCTCCGAAATATGTTGCATTTTTTTATTCGCATCTTTTCTGCTGATAACGGATGCTATATCCGGCCCGCAGACAGGTGGCGTCTTTAAAGTGCTGTCGTAAAATTTATACGAATTATAACTATTATTGGCAGAGGTTCTCAATGCCTCTGCTACAGTAAGATAACTGATAGGAGAAGTCCTGATCTGACGGCCATTTTTCTTATACGCACCAGATGGTATAAAGGTATTCCCATTTTTATCATGCAGTTTTGCCAATGCGGTTCTTTCCGTCAGCGATACAGCCACCAGCTTATCTCCCTGTATGCTGTTCACATAACCTGCATCTTCTGCAGTCTGTTCATTCATCATCTTAAAATAGGCCTGTTCTTCCAGCAGCTTGGTGGGATCACTTTTATAGTCGGCAACGGATAAAAACAAATTATTGTTCTGCCACTTCCTGGTAGTATTGGTTACCGTCTGGTCATAAAACTGCACACCGCCATGAAAATATCCTCCAAAGCCATAATCTGCTCCTATAGATAAATTGCTGGACTTGTCCTCCACATTAGGATCGAACACTACGCCGGAGTTTCCCCTTTGCAGCCTGAATTGGCCGCTGCCAGCCTGATTGGTATAGGAAAATACATCCGGCGTAACCACAGGAAGTGCTATGTTGGGTAAATTGGCGATAACAGGATTTTCTTTTTCCCGCATGAAGTCCATGACGGCTTCTTTTACATTCGTGCCCCTATCCGCATACAAATAGCCATAAGCCGCATTTGTATTAATTTCAGACTGCACTTCCTGTTTGCTCATGTAACCTGTAAGGCCTCCGCCGGCAAACACCGTATATCCGGCGCCACCTATCGTAAGCGCATATGATTGGCTGGATGATTTATATCCGAAACCGATTTTAGGATGAAACGGTGGTGTATTATAGGAATAGATGGAACCCACCTCCCCGCTCAGGCGGGCAATTGAAAAAGTATTTCCCAGTGTAAGCTCTTTGTATCCTTCACGGGTGTTATAGCTCAGGTTGGCGGCAACACCTGTGGACACAAATTCTGCATCTTGCACATGTGCATCCAGCGACAAACCTGCGCTTACTGTTACACCGCTGCTGGTATTGGAATTAACCCCGGCATTTAAGTTTCCCGTGAGTAAGCCGTTATTGCCAAGACCTAATGACAGCCCCGCATTGACACCAAATTCGGCACCCATACCGGTATAGCTGTCGCTAAAAACACCCAGGGAGATAGACCCTGATAACTTCGCCACGTCTGTTCCTTTCAGTTCAAGCCTTACCATTCCTCTTCCCCCATAAGTGGTCCGGGGAGCGGTATAATGTTTTGTGGTGATAACATCTCCGGAGAAATCATCCGGCACGCCGCGTAATTGCCTGTTAACAGCGCCTACATTGAGGTTCCAGCCAAGTCCCACCCAACTCGCTTCGTCATCCATGCCAACACCAGATGCATAATTAAGGTTCACCGGATATCCGTCTACATCCATAACCGGTATGTTATATTTAAATGCACCTGTAAAAGGGTCCACCATATCATTGGTGCTATACGCAGCAAACTGCTTGTGCTCCGGCTGATTAGGGCCGGAGGTGAGTGCCAGGGAATAAAGCGGCAATAAGGTTTCCAGCGATAGTAATGACAGGAAAAAAAATGCCAGTGTCTTTTTAATCTTTATACTCTTTATGATCATAGCCTGCAGCTTAAAGAATCAGATTTTTGGAGATAATTTTTTTGTAGAGGGAATACCAGTCGTGTGGAGGTGAACAGCCAGTCTTTGTACACCAGTGCCGCTTGTTGCACTGCTGACAATGGTCTCCGCTCAAAAATGACCAGGTATTCCACACCGTTAATGTTGCCGTTGGCAATACGTTGCGCCAGCAACGGCGACAGGGTATCGTGATTCAGTATCAGTTGAAAAATGGTATCCAGTCCATAGCTCATGGCTTTATTCTCCTGCTTCTGGCTATCGTTTACGCCTGTACGTAGAATATTGATCTTAAAACACATTTCCGTCTGATCTGCTTTTGCAGCTTTATTATTCACACGCTCCCAGCATTCCGGCAAATAGGTCAGCCTGACTACTGTATTACCAATATGTTTTTCCTGTACCAGTCCGCTTTTCCGGTCATCCATCAATTGCTGCAATGGGCGACGGGAATTGCCATTGCAGGCGGTCATCATTAAATAAATGGCTAACAGCCATTTCACGGGCCTCCTCATTATTCAGTTTCTTTTTTATAAAGGAATCTTAATTGCTTCGTTTCTCCGTCGGGGAGTTTAATGGTTAACTGGTAGTAGTAACCATCCGTAAAAGAGCGGTTATCTTCCAGATCGATGGTAACATGATTATTACCTCTTTCCAGTTTTATGGAAGGCAGTTTTTTAATCACCTGATCGGGTGCGGTAATACAGGTAATCGTGTATTCAAGCGCTGTTTTGTCGTAAATATTATGCACCGCAAAAAGGATACGTCCCCTTGCCACATAAAAATTACCTTTCACCAGATCGTCAATATCCCGGAAGCTTTCAGGTACCTTCTTTTTCACACTATCTGTGCAGCTTATTTTAAAAGTCCACATTTCGGAGTTGGCCAATATCATTTCGTTTCTGTAGGCAGTTACCTGCCATACATATTGCCTGCCTTCTTCCAGCTCCCGGGCAGCAGGCGGAAAAAAAAGCATTGGCATATTTATAAATTGCTGGTTAATGAGCGGCAGGTTGTATCGCAGCGCCTCTGCCTTCGCCTGACCTGGTTTCAGCGCTGTAAGTATCAGCCGGTACTGCAGGCCAGGAACGGCAGGCAGCAGCGGTTGCCAGAAGAAGGTAGGACGCTTGTCGCATATATCATCTTCTTCCGCCGGTGTTACCAGCAACAGCGGAGAAAAGGGTTGGAGATAATAGTTAAAACACTGCTCCCCTATTATGTCTCCCGCATGGGAATTATCGGCAGCTGTTAATTCAAAACAATAATCATATTCCTCTTCCGTAAAATAACCTGATTGTCTGCAGATCGCAGCTATTTTATTGTTACCAAAATTAATGGTAGCTCCAGCCATTAACCCTACCGGAACGGGGTTCAATCCTGGCATGAGTTCAAAGGGCCTGGTTTTGATGGTTACCACGCGGCCAGCTTTTTGTGCCGTTACCGTGATATTCAAATTAACCAGCATCTTTTGCGATGCCGGCGCATTCAACCTCACCTGGAAAAGTCCATCCAGTGTACAGCCATGCACTTCAGGTAAAAAAACGAACGACACCTGTGCCTTTGCGCAGATTCCCAGGAATAAAAATAATACAATGATCAGGTATCTAAACTTAGCCATGTCGCTCTATTTATTCAATAAATAATATAATGCCAGCTGTGTGCTGAAATTTCCGAAAAGATAATTCTGTGGTGTATTCAGCAGATTTTTTCTACAATCCATATAAAGGTTCATGTTCAGCCGGTTAAATAAATTTGCAGCAACTGTTTGTTTCACGCCTACCTGCTGTACTACCTCCTTATTATCCAGGTAAGTGAGGCCGCTGGTGCAAGAAAACAGTTTTCCCAACTGATAGCTCCAGCCGGTTTCCGCTGTAAGCAGGTTGCCATACAGCGCCTGATCTTTGATATCCTTATTATAGAACATGCTCACAGAAAGCACATGCGTGTTTACTACAATACTATGATTGACATTCAGGTTCAGCAGCAGGCTTTTAAGCGGGTAGATATCCATCTGCTGAAAACCAAGCGTGATGTTGTTATGCTGTTGCAGGTCAAACATTTTTCCACTAAGCTGAGAAGTAACACTTATCTGCCGGTTCAGGTAACCGGTTTGGCTGATATGCGCGGAAATGTTTTTCATGGCCGACTGGGCGATGCGGGCTGACAAAGAGAAATTCTTTTTCACCCGGATGCGGGTATCCACTGCATATTGGCTGTTCTTCCATTTACTGTCGGTGATGGCAGACATGCTCATATCCTGGCGGTCCATCTTAAAACCTACAGTCACCCTTCGTTTGTTCCATGATTTTTTCAGTCCCAGGCCATAGCGTACCGTTCCCCTGCTGGCTCCTGGTGAAGCAGGGTTGCTGTAACCAAGTCCGGAGTAGCTCACATAGGCTCGCTGGGATAATTGCATGGCATCAATAGCACCGGTATAGTCCAGTCCTATTGATACTGTTTGCCAGAAGTCGTTCATCAATGTAAAAGCCGCTGTTTTGGAGGCAAGTGCATAATCATTACCGGTACCGGCATTTTTAAATTCATTATTAGACTTGGATATTTCTGCAGCGATACTTCCATATGCTCCCAGATCTATCTGTTCTGAGAAGGCGCCCACAAAAATATTCCGCGACAAACTTTGTGTATTAAATCCATTGCGCGTTTGATTGCTGGTGTTGGCATTCACCAAAGCTACATGGCTGTGGGCTTCCGTTATATCTCCCTTACCCATCTGCAGGAATTGCATCTTATATGAGGCTGGTTCCAATGAAGATGAGAAATGCTGGTCCTTGAAAGAGCCGCCGTCATTACGGTTACCCAAGCCCATCATCAGGAATTTGTTCTTATTAAGAAAAGACCCCTGTGCTCCGGACATAAAAAGATCGCTCACTCCTCCTTTGCTACCGCTGGCAGCAATATTGCCGACATTGAGACTCTTTGTCTGTAAGAGCAGGCGTTGAATAAAATTAAGTGGTAACAGTTCCTTTATATTCCTTTGCTGTGCTTCAGGATCATTCATTCGTTGCTTTACATTGTTATCAAGGGCATGCTGAGCAGAAAGGGTTTCTTTTGCTGCCAGGCCTTTTTCAACCATTGACTTCAGGTCTGCCACCTTGCTCAGGTAATGCCTGGCAGCTATAACTGTGCTGGCATGCGCTGAAGTTGTTAGTGCAGTATCCGGGAAGGCGCCTGTCAGTTCACCTTCATTCAGCTGCAGTGTTTTATTATCCAGTAAAAGATGTTTGATCTGATTGCTATCGAGATATACCAGTTGTTCTGCTGAAATCAGGTTCCTGAATTGGGCCACCTGCGCAGGGTCTAGCAGCGGCGTTATTTCGCTACAGGCATTCTCTATATGTTGTGTTGCAAATGATTTAACGGCGGCAGACACATTAATATCTTCCAGAAAATATTTCCTGAGGTCGTACGATTTATTAAGGTAACCATTCATTCTCTCCACATAAGCGGCTTTGTCAAAAGAGAATTTCTTCAGGCTCTGGTCTGTCATGTTACGATCCAACGTACCTACTCCAGAAATATTTGTATAACTGATGTTTACCGGGATATTTCCTATTACCACGTTATCTTCTATATTAATACTGAATCCGGTTTTCGCCACTGCACCGGGTGTATTGTCATAGAATGCGTTACCCCATAATGTTTTGAACTGATTACCATATGCCCCGGCTTTCATAAGGTTTAATGCATTGGTTTCATTTCTGAGTGCATAAAAACCTCTTAGCTTTTCATCCAGATAGCGGTTGGTACGGGTCGTATCTTTTAACAGCTCGTAACCTTTCTTTACATGCTGTAACTGCCTGGCGCCATATGTGTTGCTCACATGATTAAAAAACTGTTGCTCAGCAACAGCATTAAGTTGCGGGATAGCTGCTCCGGGCATGTATTGTAAACTTCCGGAGGATTTTATCCGGTGGTTAAGGGTATCAATTACGGCTGCCTGTAAAATGGGATTATTTTTCAGCCATTGCTGATGAATAACTCCGGGAGGTCCTTGTTCAGCAGTGCGGGGAACAGGTTGCTGTGCCAGCATTATTGCAGGTAGCAGCATAAGTGACAGGGTTGAAAATATATTCTTAAACATACAAATTGTGTAATCTTGGTATAAGGCTATCTCATCGGGGTGCATTTTAAACACCTTAACTTATGTTTGAAATGAAACAACAGTGAGAAACTCACAGTAGAAGATGCAGGTATAGTATCATAGTCAGCTAATAACAGACAGGTGATGTAATAAGGGTTATCAATTTAAAAATGACATCTTTTAATGTATTTTCCGGCTAATAATAGCATGCATTCCCTTTGGGATAATAACTTTTTCATTGTAATTGAGTTTAATAACCGGTGACTCCAACCAGTTAGTAATCTATAGACAGATTTGTAATAATATCAGGTAAACCGGGACTCACAAAGGGATACGACAGTACATAAAAAAGTCTTACATGATGATTAACAAGCTTATTTTCAATACGATGCAAAATTAATTTAAAAAATCTGCTTATCAATAACACTTTTGGGTGAGAAGCATAAGATCAGTTTTTGGGGTGATATTTTCTTACTGTCTTAGCTTCTCAAAAGAGTATGAATCAAAAGTAGTGACACTTTACGCAGCTTATTTGCGTACAAAATCATTTCTTCTTCAGCTCATTTATTTGTTTTGGAAGTTTACTATGGCTTGCTCTATAACTATTTTTCAAAAAGTTTATCAGGATATATCATTAACCATAAAAGATTTCATGTTTTCCAGGAATTTTCCAGTGAAGGCTTTGACTAATTAAAAGGGCTTTCGGTCAATGTTGGCCAAAAGGGAAAGGGCTGTATTCATTCGCCTTTGTTGTATTGAAATCAATTTATCAAAGATGAAAAAATCGCCACGCTGCTGCTACTAATAATCACAATGATGCATGCACAGGTAACACAAACTATGAAGGAAGAAAAAAGATAGGTAACCCTGTTACCCCATCAGTATGTAGCAATAATTGACAATACAGATATAAACGTCATGAATGACATCGTAACAAAAGAGGAGAAAATAAAATCGTTGCTAAAGTAATTTTATGAATATGCTGACAGTCCGGTATTTGTAGTAACAGAATATATAGTAGGTAAGGGCAAATAATTTATTAGCAGTTAGTTTATTAGTACTGCAGGCTAACTGCTAATGATGGTATCCGTTGGTACAGTAGGCAATCCCCTGTTTTAATGTATTAAGATATACGGTGTAATTAATGTTCTCATGTACCCGGTCGTTAAAAGGGTGATGGAGATGATAACACACTGCTTTCAGCTTTATTTTCTTCTGACTCAGGCCTGAATTAATGAAACGTGCTGCCAGCTCAATATCTTCATGTCCCCAGCCCTTCAGTTCATTATTATATCCATTTACATTTAAAAAGTCGGCTTTCCAGAAGGCACAATTACAACCAATGAGGTTCCTGGAACGTTTACTCTTTTTAATCAGCAAAGGTGCCAGCAACGGTATGCGGAGAGAGTTGAACCTGTTCTTTAATCCTCTTGTAAAGGTGGATACTGCTTCAAAAGTGCCTGAACGCAGGAAGTGGCGGGTTTTACCTTCAGGTAGTAACACCCTGCTACCGCGGATATAATATCCTTTTTCCGCTTCGCTGATGTGATCTTTTATAAAAAGTTCATGTAATACGATATCCCCGTCAATTTGAATAATATAGTCAGATGCAGTACCGGTGATCGCCTGATTAATGATAATCGTTTTACGAAACCCTTCATCAGGATGCCAGAAATGTTTAACAGGAATGGTCGTTTTTTTAATAAAAGCATTCACCACAGCCCTGGTAGCTTCTCCTGAGCCATCATCTGCTATAATGATCTCGTCCGGGAGAACGTTTTGTACCAAAACACTCTCCAACACAAGTTTCAACGCTTCCGGCCAATTGTATGTTGTTACAAGCAAGGCCACCGACATTCTATCACCCATATTAATTAAGTCTAGTATTAATGTTTAAATGCTTTGCTGATATAGCTTCCTGCTTGTATAACGCCATCCGGCTCCGGTTTATTACGCGGTCATCTCTTTCCCCCAGCGTACACAGCCGCTGGATATTATACGTAGATATAATCAGGAAGAATCGTAGGTCCATAGTAACTTAATTGGTCAGTTATACTTAATCAGTTTGCGCTTACCTTGTATGCTAACGCTTCAAGCATATAATAAGTTACACATACAATGAGTTTTTCAATGATTTTCCAATAAAATTATGCCAAACTGATTTATTTCCAACTTCGCGTGTCTGTTTCTGGTATTACCGGCCATTTTGGTGACAAAATACAAAAACATAACAATTTTATGCAATTTATAATATATTATTGCAATGGCATAATAAATTTTTAACAAGCAATGAAAGCCTCACAAATGCTACTCTCCGGCATCCACTTTTTTCACTAATTCCTGCCGCACGGCTTCAGGTACATTGTTCAATAATTTATACTTTGTAACCTTCTCAATTTCTTCGATTGATGTAAGATAGGCTGTCCAATGCGTATTCACATCATTTTTATTGGGCGTATTCACAGCTATGATGCGCGTATTTTTTGATATGCGCTGCAGGTCATTGTTCCCGTCTGGCAATATTACCAATACTTTCCAGATATGATCCGGCACATTGATGTTGTCGTCATCAATCTTCTTAGCCAGGCCATTCCTGCCAACGCCCCCGGAGCCATAACTACCCATAATCACATACACTTCATTACCATCCCGCACCAGCTCCCGTGTATAATCCTCCAGGTTCTTCCATAAATGCTGATTGTGGTAAGGCGCCTGCGGAATCATGTTAGTCATCAGAAAAGTAGCCTCATTAGCATCCCTGGTGGCGGTACGGTCGCCGGAAGGGCAATTATGCCCCCTGTCAAACCCACTACCAATATAGCTGGATTGTGTTACCTGGTACCAGCTTTCCGGCAAATCAGCATCCGGCCGGAAGTCGTTGGCACGCGACATATTTCCCAGATCGCGTGCGCAAACATGCCAGCATACCCAGTTAGGAGTGCACTTATCCCGGTTGTAGGATAATTTATAGTAGCCCTTATCCATCAGGTAATTATTCACCATTACCAGCGAAGCGGTAGCATTACTGGGATTACCAAGCAACAGGTTATCATCATCTCCCCCAACTGATTTTCCCGCAGGTGCAGGTGCAGTGGACACTAACTTCCCGCCGGCTGTTACCCGCAATGCATCAAAGTTGAGGCGACTTTTGGTTTTATCTGTTTTACGGATATCAAAACGGATGGAGCCGGTAGCATTGACAGTGAAAGCAGCGCTATGCAAACCGGTATCCGTGACACTAACGGCATTGCCTACACGAAAATAACTTTGTCCGCGGTTAACAGACGCCCACAGCTCCCAGTCACCTTTATCATCATCTCCGTACAGGGCATATTTCAGTGTAACCGTTACCGTGCTTTTAGCCGGTATATCGAAATTCATGCTGGCGATACCGTTATTCCGGATACGAAGCGCCTGCGTACCTACTTTATGATCTTCTTCCAATGCGCCGGTAACAGCATCTTTAAACTCCCAGGAACCGCTGGAGAGCGTAATATCATCGCTGTTATAATTGGTTTTTGAACCGGATTCAAAATCCTCCTGCAACAAAGGAATAGCTGCGGGTAGTTTTCTGTTTTTTCTGTGAGATGATTTTTTTGCAGGATGTTTCTCCTTAACACCGGCTATTTTCCGGGAACAGGTGGTAACAATAAATGCAGCAATGATCAGTATAACGATAATGGCAAAACTATTGCTTTGCGAATTATTCTTTTTCTTATTTGGCATAGAATGGTAACGAACGGCCGCGAAGATAAAGAATTTGTCTTACTCCCGATTAGGCTGATTATACTGATTACCCTGATTTTTTTATTTTGATTTTAAAAAGATTAGAGAAGATCTAAGCGGGTATTTATCTGAACCAGGATTTTTAGGATTGAATGGATTATCTTGATGGGTGCCGAAGATCTTAGCGGAAATATTCGCTTATATCTTCCAAACAAAATAACATAACACCCATCAAGATAATCCATTCAATCCTAAAAATCCTGGTTCAGATAAATACCCGCTTAGATCTTCTCTAATCTTTTTAAAATCAAAATAAAAAAATCGGGGTAATCAGTATAATCAGCCTAATCGGGAGTAAGACAATTTGCATTGAGAACCGGCTTTCTTTTTATATTAATTGCTCCAAATAGTTTTAGCGGATCAACGTCACTGCACCCTTGATCAGCTGCGTACTGCCATCCAGCAATTCTACCGTAGCAAAATATACATAGGTACCCATTGGTGCAGGAGCCCCTTTCACATTGCCGTCCCAGCCAAAGCTTCTATCGTTTGCAGGTGTGTTATGCGCTTCAAATACTTTATTGCCTACCCGGTTAAAGATGGTAAAATCCCGCAACAGTTTGATATCCCAGCTACCTATCACATAAAACCAATCATTCTGTCCGTCGCCGTTTGGTGTAAAAGCATTAGGCATGGTTACCCCGAAATTGGTAAACGTTTTAATGTATACGGAAGCTGTATCTGTACAATAGTATTCATTAGTTGCCATAACAATATACTTCATGGAAGAAGTGGCTGCTGCAAGAGGATTAGGGCAGTTAAAGCACGACAACCCATCCTGCGGCGTCCAGGCATAGGCCGAAGCCCGGCCTCCATTCACCCGCGAATATAAGCCTACAGTGGCTGGTCGTGGCAGCTCAATCCAGGAACGATCCAGCGACACCGTGAAAGGTGTATACACAGCAGGTCCCAGGTTATTTGCGTAATTGGTTTCATCTATCACAAAGCCATTTTTACTGTTTACCACCGCTACAATCTCATTGCTTCGTGGCGCGGATACTACGTGCGTAAATTCCTGGCAAACACCTGCTGTTACAGGCGTATAAAACAATGGAGATAATAATTGTGATTTTTCATTGGCAGGATCCCCGTTGAAAAAAGAAACCGGCAACCTGGCATGAATGCTATCATAACCATTATTTGTGCAGATACTGAATTTCACGAGTACATGATCATTATCGTAGCAATTAGTTTGCAGCAGCCGGATAGTAAAGTCCGGTGGAAAAATGCGTACATATTGCTGATCCTTTAACACACAACCATATTTATTAGTAAGCTGTACACCTACAAAAGCACTGTCCAGCATAGACGCCCTGGGTACAGCGCATTTATTGCAGCTCAACGTATAGGCGATATCGTTTTGCCATAGTATATCGGTGGGGGTAAACGTAGAAATACTGTAGTACAAAGGGAAAGTCGCTTTCCGGAATACAACAGTGTCTTTCGGAAAAACAGACAATACCGGCGTCACATAATTCCATACAAACGTATTGTTAGCACGATTCGCTTCATTCAAACCTGTTTCCGGTGCATGAATGGTGGGATCTTTATTTACAATGGCAAATACATTACCGGTAGTGGTATGTTTGATATAACTACCATAGGCAACGCAGTTACCGATACTGGACATCGGTGTCACAAAACCCGTTCCCAGCAAGGCCGCTGAGGGATCAGCCGGTGCTCTGTCAAAAAAGTCCACTGATAACTGCGCCGGAATATTTCCTTTGGCATATAAATTACACAGGGAGAAATCAATATGTAAACTATCCCCTTTGGCACAATCCACATTTTTCATTGTTACTGTATAATCATCTACCACAGGTATATGCAAAGTAGCAATAGTACTGTCATAACAGGCATTCTGCGTGTATCCCATTACCCTTACAGTAGCAACGGTATCTTTTCTGTAAGGTGCGGTAAAAGTAGCGTTCACACAATTCGTACAATCCAGGTAAGGAGAAGCATCCCAGACGGCACTTTGAACATTACCGTTGGCTCCAACTGGTTTCAATACTACCTGTTGTTGCGGCGTAAGAGTGTAGTCCGCAGGAGTCAGTGCTACTTTAAATTTAAAACTGTTTTTAATACTGATGTTGTTACCATAGGCACTCTCTTCCAGGCCGGTATTAGGCAGCACTAAAGGCAGCGTAGTGCCGTTATCGTTCAGTACCACGGCCAGGGTATCAATACCAGCGCGACCTACATCTACAGTTGCAGTATACAGCGCGCTGGAACATTTTCCAGAAAGATCAGCAGGCAATGGCCATATCCCTCCTACCCTTTTGGTACCGGCTTTACGGGGATCTCCATCATAAAATGCGATGGGGGTATTTTTAGGAATGGTATGATAACCGAAGTTGTGGAAGTACAGCGATACCTTCACTTTCGTCTGCTGATAACATTCTATTTTGGTTACATAAACGGCACCATCCGCAGTAGCATCATCAACCGTGATTTGCACCGCATTGGTAGTATCAAAACAATGACCATCGGTAGCGGCTAAACGAACATGGTAGATACCAGGAATCTTAAAAATGTATTTCAGTTGTTCCACCGTACTTACTTCCTGTTCTGCCATCCCCTTATCATTACTCATGAGCCAACTCCAGCTGGTAGCATTGCGGGAGCGATTGTTAAACAATACACTATCCAGTTCAATTCCATCCTTAGCAGCTATTTTTCTTTTGCTGGGCCAGAAACGTGCTACTACGCCACAACTCACAGGCACCATATCATTAGCCGTTGCATGACAGCCAGTCACGGTATTGGTTACACGAAGAATGATTTCATAATTCTTTTTTGCGGTTACTGTCAGCAGCAGTGTGGGTGTATTACCTTTCGATACGCCGTCTACCAACCATTCATAGGCATTTCCGCCGGTACTGGTGCTGGTAAAAGTAACTGCATCCCCTACTACAGGATAATCCAGACTGCGTGTAAAAGAGGCGGTGATATTGTCCGGACAAGGGCTATTACATACGGTGCTTGCCAGCATACCTGTTAACGCTACATCAATGAAATTATGCATCCGCTCTGCCTGTCCGGCAGTAAAGCCAAGGATGCAACCGGTGCCCTGTCCATAATCCATGAAGTTATCCGGCAGATCCGGCACATCTGTGGTAAAGCCCGAAAGCGTATCTGTGCTGCATGAATTCTGGGGCATGCTACAGGCATATCCACCGGTGATAGTTCTTTCCGGAGGCGTATCACATACCTTATCTCCATCTACCAGGCAGTCATTATTTTTACAGTCCAGCGCACCAAAAGTATGCAGTAAGCTGAGATAGTGCCCCATTTCATGCGCCACTAAACTCACGCCAAGACCTGCTACCACTATATCCCCGCCTGCACTGGCATAACCACCCATTTTCAGGCGGGTCCAGACACCACATTCGAAGGCCTGCATGTATTCCGACTTAATATCCTTTACTACCCATATATTGATATAACGACTGCCATCCCATTTACCCAGGGCCGTAAGATTACCCCCTTCCATCTCGTTATCAAAATCTTCTAAATAAGAATGCGTTCTGACGATACCGGTAGTTTTGCCGCCATCGGGAGCAGTTTTCGCCAAACAGAACTGAATTTTTGTATCAAAGCGGCCGCCACTAAAAGCACCCGTTGTTGCATAGGCATCATTCAGTTCTTTAAGGGCCTGTATAATGGCTACATCAGGGAAGGCGGTCGGGTCCTGATTGATAATATGAAATACTACCGGCAGTGTTACCAATGTAGGCACAGTACTGGCAGCACCGGGAGCGGTGATGTATTTCTTTTTCAGTATCGCATTATTGATCGCTTGTTCCCTTGCCAGATAAGAGGCATCTTTCCGCCACTGCTGCTCCAATATATCTGTACCACAGGGCCGCACCGTGGCAGGCATTCCCTCCTGTGCTTTTACTAAAACAGGAAATAGCTGGCATAGTAGGCATAGCAATATTAACGCGCTTAGATTTTTCGGGACTGGCATGTGCATTGAAGACAGATAAAATGTAACAGTCGCAAATATATAACCATTTTTATTCATTAGTTAATACCCCGTACATTAAATTATTCAGTTATTTTGAATGAGGTATTGTTTAAGCATGATAGTGGATCACCAAACAAAAAGGCCGGCTGTAAAAAACAGCCAGCCCTATCCATCACCCTATGCTATATTAATACCTGAATGCCTCCCAACCGGAGATAGTGGCGCGATTGCAGGTCATTGCCTGCGTTCCGTTTTCACACGAAACATACTTACCATTATTTCCGCGGAGCGATATAGAGCCATCGGCATTAACGATCCAGTCAAATTTTTCCCAGTCGCCCACGCTGGTACGGTTACACGTAATAGGACTCGCCCCGTTTTCGGATGATACATATTTACCCTGGCTGAGCAGTGCTATTTTGCCACCACCGGCATCTACCACCGTAAATTGTTCCCATGCCTGGGCAACAGTACGCGTACAGGTCATCGGCTGCGTGCCGTTCTCACTACTTACAAAAGCATTATTGAAACCTTTCAGCGTAATGGTACTACCAATAGGTGCAGTACTACCACCATTGGTAATGGAATAAACTCTTACATAATCCACATACATACTGGCAGGGAGTTTACTTTCATCCACCGTTTGACCCGGGAAATCGCCACCCACCGCCAGGTTCAGGATAATGAAGAAGGGATTATGAAACGCACCGGTGCCATTGATACTATTCAGGATATTAGCGGTGGCATATAGGTTACCATCCACATACCAGCGGATCGCACTGGCATCCCACTCCACTGCATAGACGTGATAATCTGTAATAGTAGTGCTGGTAGTACCACCATAAGATACATGCCCGTTTACATACCAGTGAATAGTGCCGTAAATGGTATTGCTGGTATTTACCTGTTCCATAATATCTATCTCACCGCATTGGGGCCATCCTACTGAGCCAATGTTATTGCCCAGCATCCAGAAGGCAGGCCATAAACCCTGTCCGGATGCGAGTTTGATACGGGCTTCAATCCGTCCGTATTGCGTGGTAAAATGTCCCGCCGTATTCATACGGGCAGATGTATACAGCTGTCCGCCTACACTTTGTTTCCTGGCAGTGATCACCAGATTACCATTGCTTACACTGGCATTGGAAGATTGATAGTATTGTCTTTCATTATTGACACCGGGGCCGGTTTCGAAAGACCAATTAGACGTGTTTACACTACTGCCGTCAAATTCATCAGACCATATCAGCTGATAGGTAGCTGCTGCCTGCGTTGCTACAGCAGCAGGTTTGCCATTCAGGGGTTGCAGGGTGTCTGTTTGTTTAACATCTTTTTTACAGGAGATGACAGCGGCGATTAACAGGAACATGCCTGCGCCAAAAAACAGGAGTTTTGTTTTCATGGAATTTACAATGATTAAAGGTGAACAATGAACGGTGATGGATCAACGTGGAACTATTTTTTTCAGGAGAAATAAAGTTGGGGGTTATTTAACAGGAGGCAAAATTTGGGAGTACATCAAAAGTACATCAAGGGTAAATTAGTTGCATTATTGCTGCTGAAAAAGGCACCTCCCCAACCCCTCCTTGTTATTATCTTTCCATTACCTGCTTTCGGAAGCGAAATGGATGCTATACTTTTGCAGTATAAATTATAAAGCAAGATTACATTGACGAACGAACTCACCCGGGCCAAATATTTTTCTCTTATTCTGATATTGGGTACGCTAACCGCTTTAGGACCATTTTCCATTGACATGTACCTGCCCGGATTTCCAGCGATAGGTAAGGATTTGGGAGTAGACCCCACCAGGGTTGCACTTTCATTATCCAGCTTTTTTATTGGCATATCCGCCGGACAGTTGCTGTATGGTCCGCTGCTGGACCGTTTTGGCAGAAAAAAACCTTTGTACATCGGACTCGTACTTTACATTATATCTTCTGCGGGATGCATGTATGTATCTACACTTAACAGCCTGATTATCCTCCGGTTCATTCAGGCCATCGGCAGCTGCGCCGCCGCAGTAGCCGCCGTAGCTATGGTACGCGACCTTTTCCCTGTAAAGGAAAATGCCAAAGTATTTGCATTGCTGATGCTGGTGGTAGGCACCTCTCCCATGATAGCCCCTACAGTAGGTAGTTACGTGACCAGTGCCTTCGGCTGGCACATGGTTTTCCTGATCCTGGGCATGATGGGTGCATTGATCCTGCTGGCCACCATCCTGTGGTTGCCGGAAAGTTATAAGCCGGATACCAGTTTATCATTGAAGCCAAGACCTATTATTACTAATTTCCTCGCAGTAGTGAGTGAACCGCAGTTTTATACATATGCTTTTACAGGCGCCATATCGTTTTCCGGATTGTTTGCCTATGTGTCTGCCTCCCCACTGGTTTTCATGGACATCTATAAACTAAGCGACAAAGCCTATGGATGGGTTTTTGCCTTTTTATCAATTGGATTGATAGGGTCCAGCCAGGTAAACAGCTGGTTGCTAAAACATTTCAAGAGCCAGGAAATAGTGCCGGTAGCGTTGATGAGTCAAACCATCATCGGTCTTATTTTTATTGTATGTGCCTGGAATAACTGGCTGTCGCTGGCAGGCATTATTGCGTTGCTCTTTGCATTTCTCTGTTGCATGGGTTGCATCAATCCAAATACATCAGCCTTGTGTCTGGCACCGTTCAGTAAAAATGCCGGGAGTGCTTCCGCACTCATGGGTGCGCTGCAAATGGGAATCGGTTCACTGGCATCGGCAGTAGTAAGTTTGTATGATACACATACCGCCACTCCAATGGCTGTTACCATGTGTGGTTCTTCGCTACTGGCACTGATCATTTTATTATTGGGTCGCAGAAAAACCGGCAGCGCATTAACTGCTGCCGGTAAAGATGGTGCCGTACTGGTACATTAAACCAGTACGGCACCGCCGTCTACTACAATCACCTGTCCGGTACTGAATCCTTCCCGCATCAGGTATAAATAGGTTTGTGCAATATCTGCTACCTCGCCTACACGGCGCACCGGTAAAGCATTGCCAATATTTTGATATATCGCTTCACGCTCAGCAACCGGAATATCTGCCCATAAATCTGTTTTAACAACACCGGGAGATACTGCATTTACGCGGATAGGCGCCAACTCTACTGCCAATGCGCGGGTGAGTGATTCCATGGCACCACAAATACTGGCTCCTGCTGCCCAACCCGCCTGTGGCCGTGCACCGGCAATACCGGTAGTTAATACCACGGAGCCGCCAGGTAATATATGTTTACTGCCATACTTCACTGCATTCCATGTACCTAAAAAACGTAAGTGAAATGCTGCCTGCACATCGCTGCTGCTGATATCTTCCAGCTTTCCCAACAGCAGCCTGTCGCCAGCTGTAAACACCAGGTGATCGAAAGATCCTGTTCCCTGAAAAAAATCACGCACTGCTGCTTCATTACCCAGGTCAACGGCGTACCCCTGCGCGCTTTCCGGCAATGTAGCCAATGCCTTATCTATTCTTTCCTGATTGCTGGAAACAATAATTACGTCTGCTCCTTCGCTGGCGGCTGCATTGGCCGTAGCCAGGCCAATACCTGCACTGCCACCCAGTATTATTACTCTCTTACCTGTTAAATGCGTACTCATAACGAATTGTTTTTTATGCGTACAAAATTCGTCAGGAGTAAGGAGTGCACATTTAACAAATGGTAAAAAACATCAGGGGAGAAAATTTTTTCTGATCCTGCTGAGAGATTGTTGTGTAATTCCCAGGTACGAAGCTACATCGCTCAAAGACACGCGCAGCGCAATGTCTGGCTGATGCATTAAAAAATGACGGTAACGGGTGGTAGCATCCTGCCCCATATAAGTATTGCGTGTATTAATTTTATCCAGCAGTGCCTGCTGTACAATTCCACCAATCAACTCTTTGAGATAAGGCAGCTTTTCGTATAGCCCTGTCAGTTGCTCTTTTGTCAATACAATCACAGCTGTATCACAGGCGGCAGCTATGCCTTCCTTAGCAGGAATGTTATTGGTGAAACTATCGAGAATAGTACAAAACTTATTTTCTTTGAGAAAGAACAAAACAATATCATTCCCCTCTTCTGTACGTTTTACGATGCGCAGCACACCTTTGCACACAAAAAACATTTCTTTGGCGATCTTACCTTCCCGTAATAATTCCGTGCCCTCCTTTATTGTGCGTACACTCAATGCAGCTTGAATCATGTCCCAATCTGCTGCCGGAATCGGGCGGAATAATTGTAAATAATTATACAGCGGCAATACTGATTTCATATAAAAATAGAATTTTAATGGTAGCTCCCGGTTGCTACAATATAGGTTTGAAATTTGAGAATACTAACCAGGTCATCTATCTTTAATATTTTTTATGAAGATACCCACACTGGCACTTACCTTTTGCCTGCTCATCTCTCTTACTACCCGCGGACAACAATTCAGGGCTTTAGCTGACAGCATCCGGCAAACGTATCATATACCTGCGTTGGGCTATGCCGTGGTATCTGCAGACAGCATACTGGAGATACAGATGCTGGGAGATAAAAAACTGCATACACCCGCTACCCTCAACGACAGGTTCCGGATTGGCTCCAACACCAAAGCTATCACGGCTATGGTAGCAGCATTGCTGGTAAAAAAAGGAGCTATTAAATGGGATACTAAATTTTTCGCCCTTTATCCGGAACTGCAATCACAGAGCAATCCTGCGTATTATAACATTACGCTGTTACAGGCACTCACCTTCCGCAATAAACTGCCGCACTACACCTACACCAACGAAGCTCCCACTGCGGCGCAAATCAAGGGCAATGAAGCACAACAACGATATGCATTTGCCGCCTGGATACTGGCACAGCCACCGGTAACTGATACTGCGGAGATTAACTTCTCCAATGCCGGGTATTCTCTCGCCGGACTGATGCTGGAAAAGGTATCGCATAAAACATACAAACAACTGATCCGGGAACTGGGTAAGCAGTTGCACATTAGCTTCAGATTCGGCAACCCTAATTACCCGGACAGTACACAAACATGGGGACATGATAGAAACGGGCAGCCAGCACCACCTGCTAACAATTATAAACTAAACTGGCTGCTGGCAGCAGGTAATATCAATGTTAGCCTGCCCGGCTATACACGCTTTATTCAATTACAACTAAAGGGACTGGCGGGAAAATCTGATCTGCTCACAGCAGCCGAATTTTCATTCCTTCATTATGGCCTTCCCACCTTTGCTGCCGGCTGGTTTTGGCAATACAATGAAGCCAATCACCTGGTATCTCAAAACACAGGCAATCCCGGCACATTTATTACTGAAGTACATATTATAAAAGAAGCTGACAGGGCCTATATCTTCTTCACCAATGTGCAACGGGATGATGTTTACGAGGGACTAACAATCCTCAGAGAGGCGCTTGAAAAGCAATACGGCAATTAGCAGGAAGTTGTATCTTTAGTACATCCAAAAAAATACTATATGGCCCACAACGAACAACTGGCTGACCGCGTGCGCGAAATACTTGCGGCATCGACTCACGCAATAGAAGAAAAGAAAATGTTTGGCGGCTTATGTTTTATGGTCAATGATAAAATGTGTGTCGGCGTTCGTGCAAACAATATGATGGTAAGGATAGACCCTGCTAAAACTGAGCAGGCACTGGAAGAAGAAGGATGTGAGCCTATGATACATGGTGGTAAACAAATGCCTGGTTTTGTTTTTGTAGATGAAGCTGCACTGCACACTAAAAAGCAATTGCAACATTGGCTTAAAATGGCATTGGAATACAACCCGCTTGCCAAGCCTTCCAAAAAAAAATAATGTCCTGTTGCTGATCGATCAATGATTTGCTACATTTTTTCTATCTTTAAAGCCCTTGAAAATTATTGCAGCATCATTTTGGAACCTGATTGCTTAACCGGCATTATTCGATTGGCTTATGGATACATTTACACTTATAACGGCTTTAGTTACTATTAGTTCATTAATTGCTTACATCAATAACCGTTTCATTAAACTGCCCGGAACAATAGGCGTGATCGTGGTTTCACTGCTTTTATCTGTGCTGATATTATTGACCGGTAAAATTTTCCCCAACGCTTATACCTTCATAAAAGACCTTACCAGCGGTATAGATTTTACAGGAACATTGCTGGACGTTATGTTAGGCTTCCTGCTCTTTGCCAGCGCACTGCATTTCGATTTCAACAAGCTCAAAGAACAACGATATCCTGTGCTGGTATTAAGCACGGTGGGAGTTATTGGCTCTACCTTTATTTTCGGTTTTCTCCTGTATTGGGCCACCGAACTATTACATATTGATCTGCCGCTGATCTATTGTTTGCTCTTCGGTGCACTCATCTCACCTACTGATCCGGTGGCGGTGTTGTCTATCCTGAAAAAAACCAAAGTACCACCGGCACTGGAAACGATCATCGGCGGAGAGTCGCTGCTGAATGATGGTACAGGCATTTTGTTGTTTGTTATTATAAAAGAAGTAGCCGGGCAAACAGATACACATGTTTCCCTCTCGTACGCAGCAGCCTTGTTTTCACAGGAAGTATTCGGTGGTATTATGCTGGGTGTAATCTCTGCCATAGTAGCTTACCGAACAATGAAACGCGTAGATGATTTCCAGATTATTGTGATGGTATCCTTATCTATGGTGATGGTAATATCTGTGCTGGGAGCCATATTACACGTATCTATTCCACTGGCAGCCGTTTCTGCCGGATTGATCCTGGGAAATACTTCATTGGGTACCAAACAGTCGGCAGACATGCAACATTATTTTCATAACGTATGGCGCCTGATCGATGAACTATTGAACACCATTTTATTTGTGATGATAGGCCTGCAAATTGTGATCATGCCGTTCCTCAAAAACTACTGGCTCACCGGCTTATTAGCTACCGTATTCGTATTAATAGCCAGGGCATTGAGTATCACCATTCCGGCAGTTGTATTAAAACGTTCCTTAAGAACCAACTATAAAAGCATTACTATACTGGTGTGGGCAGGATTACGTGGGGGCATCTCCGTTGCACTGGCGTTGTCTTTACCGGAATCTCCGTACAAGGAAACTATTCTCTCCGCCAGTTATTTTGTGGTGCTGTTCTCTATCATTGCGCAGGGGCTTACGCTAAAGAAGGTGGTGGAAAGGTTACAAAGGTAATAGTCTTTCTCCCGATTAGGCTGATTATACTGATTACCCTGATTATATTTTTTTGATTTTAAAAAGATTAGCGAAGATAAAAGCGGGTATTGTCTGAACCAGGATTTTTAGGATTGAATGGATTACCTTGATGGGTGTTATGTTGTTTTTTATCTGGAAGATATTAACGAATATCTACGCTTTGATCTTCGGCACCCATCAGGGTAATCCATTCAATCCTAAAAATCCTGGTTCAGACAATACCCGCTTTTATCTTCGCTAATCTTTTTAAAATCAAAAAAATATAATCAGGGTAATCAGTATAATCAGCCTAATCGGGAGAAAGACTATTATTTTACTCAACATTTACCTCCCTTATCAGCTCAAAATCCGCAGAACTCTTTCCTACATTGATTTTGTAGCTTCCCTTATATAACTTCCATGTATGTTCCTGCAGATCCCATTTTTGTAAGTCCGTTACCGGGATCTCCAGTTGCACCACTGCTTTTCCATCTTTCTGAATATGAACACGCTTAAAAGCTTTTAACTCTTTCAATGGCATCCGTTCCGCAACAGGATAAGTAATGTATGCCTGCACTACTTCATCACCATCATAGTTACCGGTATTTTTCACGTCAATGGCCATACGAATAGTATCATTGATGCTGTAATCTTTGGCAGGCGCTTGTTGCCATGCATAATCAAATTTCGTATAGCTAAGACCGTAGCCAAAAGGATAAGCTGCTTTCCCTTTAAAATAACGGTAGGTACGGTTTTTCATGCTGTAGTCCTTATAATCCGGTAAATCCTTTAGCGATTGATAAAAGGTAACAGGCAGGCGCCCTGCGGGTGAATATTTTCCGAAGATGATATCCGCGAGTGCGTTACCACCTTGTTCTCCGGGGTACCAGGCCAGTATAACAGCATCCGCATAAGGTGCAATGGCTGCCACATCTACCGCACTACCCGCAGTGATCACAGCGATAATAGGTTTTTTATGTGCTTCCCGGAGTTTCTTCATAAACAATATCTGCGAACGGGGAAGGCTCAACGAATTTCTATCGCCACCGGAGCCGGAAAGAAAGGCATCTCCTTCTTCTCCTTCCAGCAAAGGTGTTAAGCCGATCACCGCTACCGTAACATCGCAGTTCTGAGACGCCCATATGCCACCAAAATGCAACGTATCCGTAAAGTCGCAGCCCTGGTCATATTGCATAGCCATACCTGGTCCGGCTGCTTTTGCCAATCCGGCTGCAAACGTAACCATATTGCCGGATACCCCGTGATAATTGCCCATCAAGGCTTCCAGCGAGGCGGAATTAGAACCGGCAACGAGCATAGACGCATATTTTTCCTGCTGCAATGGCAACACACCATCGTTCTTCAGCAATATCATGCTCTCTCTCGCCGCATCACGGGCCAATTGGGCATGATAGCTGTTGTTTACACTATCGCCGGCATAGCTGCTGTATTGACTCGCAGAGGGATCATTAAACAACCCCAGTTTCATTTGCGTACGCAAGCTGGCACTCAGCGCACTATCTACATCGGCATTGGTAAGCCACCCTTTTTTAATAGCACTCAGCACATCATCCTGCAGAATATTGGCGCAGTCGAGGTTTACGCCGGCTTTGATCGCTGCAACGGCTACCTCTTCCCGTGTAGGAATCGCTTTATGTCTTAACCAGATATCATCCAGCGCCCAGCAATCAGTAACTACCTGCCCGCCAAATTTCCATTCATGACGCAGAATGTCCTGCAGCAGCGTGTTACCCGTGCAGCAAGGCTGACTGTTTACCCGGTTATAAGCGCACATGATAGATTCCACTTTATCATCTACCATCCTTTTAAAAGCATAGAGATATGTTTCACGCAGGTCTTTTTCATCGATGATGGCATTAAAACTATGGCGATCCGCTTCCGGTCCGCTGTGCACTGCAAAATGTTTGGCACAGGCGGCGGTCTTCAACATACCCGGTTCATCTCCCTGCAAACCCTGTACAAAAGCACCGGCCATAGTAGCCGTCAGGTAAGGATCTTCACCATATGTTTCCTGCCCGCGGCCCCAGCGGGGATCGCGGAAAATATTAACGTTAGGTGTCCAGAAGTTAAGGCCCATGTATTGTACATGCCGGTTCAACTGTGTAGCCATATTGTATTTTGCACGGGCCTCTGTAGCAATGGTGTTGGCTACTTCTTTGGCCAGTGGCGCGTTAAAGGAGGCAGAAAGACCGATAGCCTGAGGAAACACCGTAGCTTCACCACCGCGGGCAATACCATGCAACGCTTCATTCCACCAGTTATAGGCAGGAATATGCAAACGGTCTATAGCCGGACTGTTATACCCCAGCAATGAAATCTTTTCTTTCAACGTAAGGGTATGCAACAGATCATTCACCCGCTCATTAACAGGAGCGCCTGCTTGTCTGAATAAAGCGGGTTGCTGCGCGGTAGCCTTAATGGCAAATAAAAATGTAATTGAACAGATAATGAGATTCCGTTTTCTCCACATACTAAAACCTTGATTTGTAAATGAAATACGTCCTTGTAGAACCGCAAGTTATTACATAAAAGACAGAATCTCCGCTCCCCCCTCCTTCTATGGTTTATATTGTGTATTATAGTGAAGAAAATAATAAAATAGTATAACTTTCCGCATATGAATAAATGGGAAAAAATAAGGGCAGATTACCCGGTTTTCAACAACTATGTTTATCTGTGCACCAATGGCGGCGGGCCTGTGAGCACCCCCCTGGTACAAAAAGCAAATGAACTGCTAACGGAACTAAGCGAAAAAGGCAGGATGGTAATGCCCGGATGGGATAATAAAGCAAAAGATACGCGCACCTTACTGGCGGAGATGATCCATGCAAAGGCCAGTGAAATAGCGTTTATTACCAGCACCGCACATGCTATGACCATGCTGTACAGTATGTTTCCAAAGCATTATGAAATCATCACCATGCATGATGAATTCCCCACCAGCTTTGTGGGCTGGATACATAATGGCCACACCGTGCATCTGGTAAATAGTGATCCTACCGGTCATATTTCTGTAGCTGATATTGCCGCACAAATAACCCCTGCCACTAAAATACTGATCACCAGCCACGTGATGTTCAGAACCGGCTTCCGGCAAGACCTGAAACGTATAGGTGAATTATGCAAACAACATGGCCTTATTCATATAGTGGATGCTACACAATCTTTTGGTGTAAACCACCTGGATGTACAGGAATTCAATATTGATATCCTCATCTTCCACGCCTACAAATGGGTAACAGCAGGATATGGGATTGGTGCTATGTACGTATCGCAAAAGCTGTTGGATCAATACCAGCCAAAGGTAATGAGCTGGTACAATGTGGATTATTCAACAGCGGATTTTCATTCTGTAAAAGACTACACACAGTTTACACCAAAGAAAGATGCATTGGTATTTGAAACAGGTACGCCTCCCTTTATTAATATCCTCTTACTGCGTGAAGCCTTGCAATACCTGCATCGTATAGGCATTCCCGATATCGAAGCATATGTGCAGACGCTGATCAGCTATCTTGCTGAAAAAGCCGAAAAACATAACATCAAGCTATTATCGGACTTTTCGCCAGCACACCGTTCTGCCATTCAACGACTGGATATTACGCCTGCGCAATTTGTACAGGTACAACAAAATAATATTGAAGCGAGGTATAAAAATAATCAGCTCACTATTGCGCTGAGTTTTTATAATAATAAAGAAGATATAGATAAATTATTTGATTGTCTTGCTCAGGATTAGGCTGATTATACTGATTATTCTGATTTTATTTTTTAAATCTTCCAAAATCAAAATAAAATCAGAATAATCAGTATAATCAGCCTAATCGGGAGAAAGACAAAAATCGCGTGCTTTCCTTTAACAAATTATCTTTTTAAATATAATTGCCGTATCTTTGCATCGCAATTTCATCAACACATGAACAACATCCTTACATATCAGACAAGCATCAACGCAAATACTGTTATCAGAGCGGTAATTGCAAGCACATGCATTGTCTTTATTCAAAACGGGGAGGCAGATCCATCCCGGATATGAGAGGTTAATATATAACTCCTGAAATCTTTTCAAGGGCCTCTTCATCCGAAGAGGCCCTTTTTATTTGTCTCCCCCACTACCCTGACAATTTACCATCATAAAACGATAACAATGAACTGCAACAGGAAATTTTTAATTAAATCATTGTCAATTGCATATACACGGCTGGTCCGGTAATGTCAGGCATCTTGTTGCATGTAGCAAAGACCTCTCATTACCCAATGAGAGGTCTTTTTTTATTTCTTTTTTAAACAATAATTATATGAAACGCTTAGCGGATTTTAGAAATATAGGTATCATGGCTCACGTAGACGCAGGGAAAACTACCCTGACAGAACGCATGCTGTACTTCACCGGCATTACACACAAACTGGGTAACGTGGACGAGGGAAATACCGTGATGGACAGTGACCCACAGGAAGAAAAAAGAGGTATCACTATTTCATCTGCAGCGATTACTACCTATTGGAAACATAATAACAATACCTGGCAGGTAAATATTATTGATACGCCCGGCCACGTGGATTTCACAGCGGAAGTAGAACGATCATTGCGTGTATTGGATAGTGCAATAGCGGTATTCTGCGCCCGCTCCGGTGTACAGCCGCAATCAGAAACAGTATGGCATCAGGCGAATCATTATAATATACCCCGTATTGTGTTCATTAATAAAATGGACCGGCAGGGCGCCGACTTTCAACGTGTTGTGAAAGAGATACGGCAACGGCTAAACGCTAATGTATTACCGGTACAATTGCCCATTGGCGCAGAAGATACTTTTACGGGTGTGGTAGATCTCATAAAAATGAAAGCATTGGTATGGAACAGTGAAGATGGTAAAACATATGACGAACTGGAAATCCCTGCAGACATGCAAACAGTGGCCCGTGAAGGACGTAATTATCTGCTGGAAGAATTATCATTACTGGATGAGTCCTTGCTGAATAAATACACCGCTGATCCGGACAGCATCACGGCAGATGACATATACACCGCCTTACGCGGTGCTACCATCCGCATGGAAGCAGTGCCGGTACTCGCAGGTGCAGCGTATAAAAACAAGGGCATACAACCCCTGCTCGACGCAGTGGTTACGTATCTCCCTGCTCCTGTGGATATTCCGCAGGTAAGCGCCATGGATCCGTTAACAGATGAACCGGTGATGATCAATACCAACGAAACAGCGCCGCTGGCGGGTCTTGCTTTCAAAATCATCACAGATGATTACGTAGGGAAGTTAACGTTAGTACGTATCTATGCCGGCACTCTGAAAAGTGGCGACACCCTCTGGAACAGCCGTACTGGCCGTAAAGTAAGGATCAGCCGTTTGATGCGTATCATGTCCGATAAATATGAAACGATAGATGAAATCAGTGCAGGCGACATCGGCGCGGTGGTAGGTTTAAAAGATGTAAAAACCGGCGATACATTGTCGCATCCGGACCATCCGCTTTTACTGGAAAAGATCAGCTTCCCGGAACCAATGATCGGCTACGCGATAGAAGCAAAATCAGCAAAGGATTCGGACAAACTGGGCGAAGCCCTGGCGCGCCTGCTGGAGGAAGATCCTACGCTGAGTGTAGCCGTAGACACGGCCACTGGTCAAACCATCCTGAAAGGAATGGGCGAACTGCACCTGGAAGTGGTATTGGAAAAACTGTCGGCAGAACATCACCTGGAAGTAAACAGAGGGAAACCACAGATTGCCTACAAGGAAATATTCACGAAAGCCATTACCCACCGCGAGGTGTACAAAAAACAAAATGGCGGCTCCGGCAATTTTGCAAACATCGAATTTGAAATATCGCCACGGGAAGATGATGTAGCCGGACTGGAATTCATCAACGAAATAAAAGGTGGATCCATTCCTAAAGAGTTCATCCCTGCTATCAGCAAAGGCTTTGAGGCCGCCATGCATAATGGTGCCCTGGCAGGTTACCCGGTGAAATCTATGCGGGTACGGTTACTGGATGGAGCCATCCATCCTACTGATTCGCACGCATTGGATTTTGAACATGCCGCTATCATCGGATTCAAAAACAGCGCTACCAAAGCAGCGCCACGTTTACTGGAACCATGGATGAAAGTGGAAGTCACCATGCCGGAAGAATATACCGGTATCCTGACAGGTGATCTGAACAGACGTCGTGGTATCATTAAACATATGGAAATGAATGCGCAGGTGCAGGAGATCACTGCACAGGTGCCGTTGGCGGAATTATTCGGTTATATAACGGTGTTGCGTACACTCTCTTCGGGAAGAGCCTCAGCTTCATTAACGTTTGATGGGTACCAGACCGTTCCTGATAGTATTGCGAAAGAGATCCTGGCTAAATAAAAAAAATGCTCCGGTGATTTACCGGAGCATTTTTTATTTATTTAAAAATTTCTCATCCCACTTCTTTTTTAAAATCATCTATTTCTTTCAGAAACTCCCGGGCTTTCGCAATTGATTTTCCGCCATCATTCCATAGCAAAGCTTTTACCCATTTTTTATCTTTGTTTTTGAAAGATATATTCCGGTATAACCAAAGCGCCAGAAAAGTGAGGGCACCGGTGATAGTGATCTGAATAACCCAGTAAAGCGTTCCCCCATGGGTGATCATATAATTTGGGATAAAAAAGATAGAATAACCGGGCATAGACAACCACATTACACGCATAAACTTAATAGCAGACACCTGCAATATGGCCAGCTGTTCCTGTGTTTCGGTGATGCTGGCGCTGTAGTTGATACTATTAATCAGCCGGATCTGCTGAATATACCCTATCATAGCAATGATACTGAAAACAATGCTCGATAAGGCACCTACGGCAAAGAAAAACTGGTGCCAGCCGTGATACAAAAGAAATCCTACAAAGAGCACCCAAAAGACACCTAATACTACCGCAATAGTGCTAAACCGCACCAATGGCCGGAAAGATAACCGCACCTGCTGCGACTGTATCATTTCAATTATATGAAGGTTCACTTTCATGGATTTATCCAACCTGGCATCATAGGCCTGCCAGATGGCTTTTAAATCTGCTTCCATGGTATTGTTTATTTATGGTTTGAAAAATTTTGTTTTAACCGGGCTTTTAACCGGCTTAGCTTTGTAGCCACATTCGTTTCTGTGATACCGAGGATCTCTCCTATTTCGCGGTAACTTTTTTCTTCCAGGTAAAGGATCATCAATGCCCTGTCCAGCTCATTAAACTGATTTATATATTGCTGTAATAAACTGATCTGCTCTTCTATCTCTTCCACCGGCTCCTCCACCTCTTCTATTGCTATCAAATGCTCCGTCACAGGCACAGTCCTGTTACTGCTTTTCCCCTTCCGGTAAAAGGAGATAGCCACATTTAACGCAATGCGATACATCCAGGTGGTAAACTTATAATCTGCATTATAGGAAGAAGATGATTTCCATAGCTGGTAAATAATCTCCTGTGCCAGATCCTCGCGGGCATACTGGTTATAGCAATAGGAGGTGCATATCTTAAAAATAATACGCCTGTTCTCCTGTATTAGCTGTAAAAATGCTGCTTTATCCGGTATAGTGTTCATTGAATGCGGGTAATGTCTTGCTATATTATTCGCAAAGCGGGGCAGATAATCACAGGTAAGATAGATTTTTTTATAGGGTGAGAAAAATGCAATCTAATAGGGGTGAGATAAAAGAGAAGTCTTATAGTAGCGTCACTATAAGGCTTCCATTCATAAAATCAATTCCAGAGTATTCTACTGGTGTAGCTTCCAAAGTTTTCGTCCTTACTTACAATAGTAAAATGCTCAACAATACCCTGCGCTAATATAATTCTGTCAAATGGATCTCTATGATGCCATTCAAGGGAAAGGAGTTTTTGTATATGACTAAAAGTAATAGGCAAGATTTCAATATCGTTATCTTCAAGAATTTCAATTATTTTATTAAAATCTGATTTCAATTCAAGTTTTTTCAGACTAATCTTGATGGCCATTTCCCATATACTGCCAATACTGAGATAACATTTATTATTAACATTTTTTATAGCGGCAACTACCTTTGGTGGGAGCGAATCATCACCAGCCACAAACCAGATAAAAGCATGCGTGTCCAGCAGTAATTGCATTATTGATAATCTTTAAAATCATCAATTGGTGCATCAAAATCAGCCGAAACTTTAAAAAAACCTTTGGCATACCCAAATTTTCTTTCTTTCAGGTTCTTCTTTGATCTTGATTTCTGCTTCAGAAACTCAACAAAATCTTTTACCTCTTTCTTAAGATCTGCCGGTAAAGAAGAGATTTGTGTATACAATTGAATATCTGTCATATTCGTCTGATTTTTACTTTTTATTCATCTTTCAAATATAAACAAAATCTCTCGCATTTATAATTCACCGCACCTTCACACTATCCTCCCGCACATCCTGGTAAAACTGCTTTACCAGCCTGCTGTCCGGCAGTGAATTGAGTACCGCAATAAACCATTTACCTCCCTTCTGCACTACTTTGCCTTTGTAATATCCCATAGACATTAGCTGAATCTGTCCTGTGGTCAGATCTGTCCATAGCCAGGCACTATACATGCTTACTTTCACCGTATCATCTGCACCCGGGAAAAACTGCATATTGGTAATCATGTGCCGGGTCTGATAATGTGTATCCTTAATGCTTTTCTGCAATTCACCTATTTTAGCAGACCAGTTCTGCTTGCCTTTCAATTTCACACCATCTATTTCACCACGAATGCTGTCATCCATATACTCCAGGCATTTATCCAGTGCACCATTATCGAAGTGCTCACAAAAACTGAGTACCACTTTTTCAATATGCTGCTGATCTCTATAACGGATACCGCTATACGAATTACTGTCAGGCAAAACAGTACTGCTTTTTAGCAAAGGATTTTGTTTGGGAGATGAATTACAGGAAATGATCCATAAAAAACTGCAGATAAGTACTGCGACTGGAAGAGTAGGTTTGAGCATCAGGCGAATTTTATGATATAACAAAACATATGCATAATATGTTTTAATATATCATAAAATTTCACCAGCGCGATGGAGTTTCCTACGGGAGATATTTTTACAGATAATTACCTATAATGGGCAGTTCTGATGATAATCAATCAGTTCAATAGGAGCATTAGCTAACTCAATGCCTTTATAATAAGCTTCAATTTCATCCAATACTTCTTCTACTTCTTCAACTGTTTTCATTATTACCAGGCGGCTGCGGAATTGTTTGATATCAGGCAGTCCTTTGAGATAATTAGCATAACAACCACGCATTTCATTGATCCCCTGTACAGGTCCCTTCCATTCTACAGATAAACGCAGGTGTTTTTTGCTCACAGCAATACGCTCTTCCAGCGTGGGTCCTGCCATGATTTCACCGGTTTGCACATAATGTTTGATCTCACGGAATAGCCATGGGTAGCCAATTACAGCGCGACCTATCATAATACCATCAACACCATAGCGGTTCTTATATTCCAGGGCTTTCTGCGGACTATTAATATCTCCATTACCAAAAATGGGAATATGTATACGGGGATTGTTCTTTACTTTGGCAATCAGCGACCAGTCAGCTTCGCCTTTGTACATCTGGCAACGGGTACGTCCGTGAATGGCCAGTGCTTTGATGCCTACATCCTGCAGACGTTCTGCCACTTCTTCAATATTTTTGGAATCTTCATCCCAGCCCAGTCTCGTTTTCACGGTAACAGGCAGTTTAGTAGCCTTTACACAGGCATCTGTCAGCCGTACCATCAGGTCCAGATCCTTCAATACGCCTGCTCCTGCTCCTTTTCCGGCCACCTTTTTTACAGGGCATCCAAAGTTGATGTCCAGCAAATCGGGATTGGTAACATCTACTATCTTTGCAGCCATCGCCAAGCTGTCCTCATCTCCACCAAATATCTGAATACCAACAGGACGTTCGTACTCAAAAATATCCAGTTTCCTCCTGCATTTAATCGCATCCCGGATCAACCCTTCGCTTGAAATAAATTCAGTATACATCAGGTCGGCCCCCGCGTCCTTGCAGATAGCGCGGAACGGAGGATCGCTCACATCTTCCATTGGTGCCAGCAGCAATGGAAAATCGGGTAGCGTTATGTTGTCAATCTTTACCAAAGTCAATAATTTTTTCCGGAAACCGCAAAGATAATGCAATTAAAAATTACGAATTGCGAATTGCGAATTACGAATTACGGTTATCCGCGAAGATCTTCCCGTTGATCCGTAATTCGCAATTCGTAATTCGTAATTTTTAAATATATTTATTATCCTCCCGGGCATAATATTTGGCCCCGCTCTTTAAAGATGTCAATATGGAAAAATTTGACGCTATTGTAATTGGTTCCGGTCAGGGTGGTACACCCCTGGCAAAAAAACTGGCGAAAAAAGGATGGAAAACAGCCATCATTGAACAACGGTACCTCGGTGGCACCTGCATCAATGACGGATGTACACCCACCAAAGCCATGATAGCCTGCGCTAAAGTGGCCAACACCATTGCCCACAGCAAAACCTGGGGCATTCATAACAATGGATACACCATTGATCTCCCTTATATTGTGGCAAGAAAAAATGATATCGTTGAGCAATTCCGGAACGGTACGGCAAAAGGCCTGGAAAGTACGGAAGGTGTAACGGTCATCTTTGGCAGCGCCGCTTTCAGCGGTCATAAAACCATCCGGGTAGCCCTGCACAATGGCGGCAAAAGCACACTCACCGCAGAACATATCTTTATCAATACCGGCGCTACGCCATTAATACCACCCATACCAGGGCTCTCAGATGTGCCCTACCTCACCTCCACTACTATGCTCGATGAAATTGCTGTACCAAAGGACCTCATCATCCTGGGCGGCAGTTATATTGCATTGGAAATGGGGCAACTCTATCAGCGTTTAGGCAGTAACGTTATGATCATCGAAACAGCACCACAACTGGTATCAAAGGAAGATGCAGATGTAGCGGCTGTAATAAAAAAATTCATGGAAGCGGAAGGCACCAGGGTATTTACCGGCACCACCGCAGAACGCATCTCTAAAACACCTGCCGGCATCGCTGTAGATATTATCACCGGCACCCGTAAAACAACACTAACGGGATCACATATACTGATAGCTACCGGTCGCAAGTCACAATCTGCTGCTTTACAATTAGCTAACACAAATGTAATAACAGATGAAAAAGGGTTTATACAGGTAAATGATCGCCTGGAAACCAGCGCACCGGGCATCTACGCTATCGGTGATGTAAAAGGCGGGCCGGCATTCACACATATCTCTTACAATGATCATCTCATCATCTATAAAAATTTGTTTGAAAATGCTAACTTGTCGATCAAATCAAGGCAAGTGCCCTATTGTATGTTTACTGACCCTCAACTGGGTCGCATAGGCATTACAGAAAAAGAAGCGCTAAAAGACGGTATTCCTGTGAAAATAGCTTGCCTGGGTATGGATAAAATAGCAAGAGCCATAGAAACGGGGCAAACAACAGGTTTCATGAAAGCCATTGTACACGCAAATACCGACGTGCTGCTAGGTGCCGCTATCATTGGCACCGAAGGTGGAGAAACAATGTCTATCCTGCAAATGGCCATGTTAGGAGGTATAACGGCCATGCAGATACGGGAAATGATCTTTGCACATCCGTTGTACGCAGAGTCACTAAATAATCTTTTTATGACATTGGAAAAATAGCCGTCAATCTGAGTATATTTTTCCCCATTCCCATGAATTGCTCATGATTAAACTGGATCATGTTACAAAGTATTTCAACACAGCAAAAAAAGCAGTAGATGATATCTCCTTTGAAGTACAGGAAGGAGAAACACTGGTATTGCTGGGCACCAGCGGCTGTGGCAAAACCACAACCCTGCGCATGATCAACCGCCTCCTGGATCCCGGTAGCGGCCACATCTATGTAAACGGAAAAGATGTACAACAACAATCACCGGCTGTTCTTCGCAGGAGTATTGGATATGTCCTGCAAAACACCGGCTTGTTCCCGCATTATACGGTCAGTGAAAACATCGGCACAGTGCCGGCATTGTTGCAATGGGACAAAACACGCATCCGTAACCGCACTATAACGTTAATGGATAAACTCCGTTTACCGGCAGCCACCTATGCAGAAGTGTATCCCCATCAACTCAGTGGCGGACAGCAACAACGGGTTGGCCTGGCAAGGGCACTGGCAGCAGATCCGCCGGTATTACTGCTGGATGAACCCTTCGGTGCACTGGATCCGTTAACGCGCATCAGTATACGAAAAGAATTCAAAGCACTGGATGAACTCAATAGCAAAACGATCATCCTGGTAACACACGATGTAGAAGAAGCTTTTGAACTGGGCGATCGTATCTGCTTAATGAACGAAGGACGTATTCAACAGCTGGGACCCGCTACTGCATTGCTCTTTAAACCCGCTAATGATTTTGTGCAAACTTTTTTAGATCCGCAACGATTACAACTGGAACTGAAATCGCTGTTATTACAGGACCTCTGGCCCTTTCTTACTACCAAAGATATCCCTGCCGGCTTACAGCAACTTCCCGCTGAAAGCTCCTGTTGGGAAGCATTGGCAGCAATGACCCATAGCCCGGTAACTGTTGTCTGCGACCAGGAACAAAAAGAAATAGATGGTAACGCATTAATGGATGCTATAGCCTCCTATAAAAAACAATAAGCCCGCATGGATGCACCGGAAACTTTTTTCGATTTCGTACAACAACAATCCGGCAAACTGCTGGAGCAAACGCTCACGCATACCGGCCTTACTTTCATTTCGGTATTGCTGGCAGTAGCCATAGGTGTGCCTTTGGGCATTTTCATCACCCGCAGAAAAAAGATGGCGGCATTGGTACTCGGTTTTGCAGGTGTAATGCAAACCATTCCCAGTATAGCCCTGCTGGGTTTCATGATCCCTTTATTGGGCATCGGACCCAAACCCGCTATAGTAGCCTTATTCCTGTATGCATTGCTGCCCATCATCCGTAACACTTACACCGGTATTAACGGCGTGGATAACAATGTAATAGAAGCCGCTACCGGCATGGGATTGAGCCGGCAACAATTGTTGTTTAAAGTACAGCTTCCGCTGGCCTTACCGGTAATACTCGCCGGTATACGCACCGCTACAGTGATTAACGTAGGCGTGGCTACACTGGCTGCTTACATTGCTGCCGGCGGACTCGGGGAGTTTATTTTTGGCGGCATTGCCCTCAACAATACCAATATGATGCTGGCAGGAGCAATACCAGCAGCACTCCTGGCCATCCTGTTCGATTGGCTGCTCTCCCTGCTGCAACATATCAATATCCGCAGATCCGGGAAGGCGCTCTACGCGCTGCCGGTCATCTTCCTGGTACTATCCTCCTTTTACCTGATCCCCGATACCTACAGCAGTAAAATGCTGGCGGGTTTCACACCGGAATTTATGGGCAGAAAAGATGGTTACCTGGGACTTAAATCTGTATACGGACTTCATATCCGTACGCTCGTGATCAGTGATATGATTATGTACAAAGCTGCCTACGAAAAAAAACTGGATGTTATCAGTGGAAGCAGCACTGATGGCAGGGTAAAGGCTTTTGATCTGGTAGTGCTGGAAGATGATAAACACATTTTTCCGCCCTATTACGCCGCTCCCATTGTACGCGACGAAACACTGGAAAAATATCCCGAACTGGAACCGGCACTCAACCTGCTCTCTGGTACAATTAATGATAGCATAATGACGGAATTAAACTATCGGGTAGATTATCTCAAACAAAATCCGGAAAAGGTGGCAAAAGATTTCCTGGTAGCTGCAAAGCTCTGGAAACCAGCCAGCAACGGTAGTAAAGGCACCATTCGCATAGGCTCAAAAATTTTCGGCGATGGCTATATCCTCGCAAATATGTACAAAATGTTGATTGAAGGCTACACCGATCTGTCGGCGATGACTAAAACAGGATTAGGGGGTACCAAAATTGTTTTTGATGCCTTAACGAATGACCAGATAGACATGTACCCGGAATACACCGGTACCGGTTTGCTGGTGATCCTGCAAACGCCGCAACCGGTAGTAGACAGCATCATATCAGACAGCAAAAAAGTATACGATTATGTGAGTATGGGATTTGAAAAACAGTTTCAGGTAAAATGGTTGAAACCAATCGGATTTAATAACACCTATGCTTTGATGATGCGTAGGTCTGCCGCTACCCGGTTGCATATCAACAGTATTTCAGCATTTACAAACTACGTGAACCATCAGTAACCACCTGTAATTATGTCATTAAAAAAAGAATATGAAACCGTGCGTAAAAGAACGGAAGCCATCTGCGCACCGCTCAAAACAGAAGACTATGTAATACAACCCATAGGAGATGTAAGTCCGCCCAAATGGCATTTGGGCCATACTACCTGGTTCTTTGAAACTTTTATTTTACTCCCTAACGCTAAAGGATATACGGAATTTGATCCGCAATATAATTTTGTTTTCAACAGCTACTACGAATCAGTGGGTGCCCGCGTTATCCGCACAGACCGTGGCAATCTTAGCCGCCCTGCAGTAGAAGATATTATGCGTTACAGAAAACATGTAGATGAAGCCATGTTCGTTTTCCTGGAACAGGAAATGACGCCGGCATTACAACAGCTCTTCACATTAGGATTGAACCACGAAGAACAGCACCAGGAACTATTATACACCGATATTAAATACATTCTTGGCCATAATCCGCTGTTTCCGGCTTATGATACCCATCGCAAACAACACCAGGAAATACCGGCAGTGAACAATCACGACGCTTCCTGGTTAAATATGAAAGCTGGTATTTATGAGATAGGATTTGCAGGGGATGGATTTTGTTTTGATAATGAATTAGGCAGACATAAAGTATACCTCCCCGATTACGCTATCAGTACTGCGTTGGTTACTAATACCGAATACCTCAGTTTTATACAGGCGGGCGGTTACCAGGATTTCCGTTACTGGCACGCGGAAGGCTGGGATTGGGTTAAAAACAATCAGATCGCCAAACCCATGTACTGGTATAACATCGATGGGCAATGGATGCATTACACCTGGCAAGGCCTTCAGCCGCTAATGCCGGATGCTCCGGTAGCGCATATCAGTTACTACGAGGCAGCAGCATATGCCGCCTGGAAAGGACTCAGGCTACCCACCGAATTTGAATGGGAAGCCGCAGCGCCTCAATTGTCGTGGGGACTACGCTGGGAATGGACAGAAAGTGCCTACCTGCCATACCCCGGATTCACCAAAGCACCCGGTGCCATAGGTGAATACAACGGAAAGTTTATGATTAGCCAGATGGTATTGCGCGGTGGCTCAGAAGTAACTCCACCCAACCACAGCCGTATTACCTACCGTAATTTCTTCCATCCGGCATTGCGGTGGCAGTTTACCGGAATAAGATTGGCAAGATGATTGAAGATTTGAATATAAGGAGATAGATAAAAAATCAAAGGTTCCAACATCAAAAGACATTTATGACTGTAATTCCTACTTTGCCTGCACCATGCAAACGCAAACCGGCCACTGATTCATTCTACAATGATGTTGTGCAGGGTTTATCTGCACCGCAAAAACACCTGGACCCCAAATATTTCTACGATGCTGCCGGTGACGCCCTTTTTCAGCAAATCATGCAGTGCCACGAATATTACCTGACAGGTTGCGAAATGGAAATCCTTACCAGCCAATCCCCGCAAATAGCACAGGCATTACAAAAGTATGCAGGCGCATTTGACCTGGTAGAACTGGGTGCCGGAGATGCTACTAAATCTATTCATCTGCTCCGGGAATTACTGGATAACGCCGTCGACTATACGTATTTTCCTATTGATATATCTGCCAACGTAATTAAACAATTAGAAAAAGAGCTGCCTGCTAAATTACCTCACCTGCAATTACACGGACTGAATGGTGAATACTTTCATATGTTGCAGCAGCTAAATGAATATTCAACCCGGAAAAAAGTGTTGTTGTTTATGGGGGCCAATATTGGCAACTTCAATACAGCTGCGGCACGTAGCTTCTGCCAGCAACTGCGGCAGTATCTGCAACCCGGCGATCTGCTGCTGACAGGATTTGATTTGAAAAAACATCCGCAAATAATTCTCAATGCTTATAATGATGCCACTGGTATCACCCGTGCATTTAATTTCAACCTGCTGCATCGTATAAATCGTGAGTTGCATGCGGATTTCGACATCACAAAATTCGAGCATTTCCCTACTTATGATCCCTCCACCGGTGCCTGTAAAAGTTACCTTATCAGCCTCGAAAAACAATTGGTACACATTGGGGAGGATGTAACTGTTTCCTTCGCAGAAAACGAAGCATTGTACATGGAGATCTCACAAAAATACACCCTGGAGGAAACAGACCAGTTAGCTGCACAAACAGGATTTAAGCCGGTATCCTCCTTCTTTGATAGTAAAAAATGGTTTGTTGATTGCCTGTGGCAGTGTATTTAGCCCCAGGCACCCAACATACGGCGCAGGGCAATAATTTCTCCGGTATGATAACTGTTGTGATCTGCCAGCAATACCGCTTCCCGGAATAAATGCTGACCATCGCCATGAGGAAATGGCGTAAATAAATCCGCATCCGGTGCTTCCAGTAGCGCAATAAATTCGTGCACTTCCCTGTTGATACGATCCAGGCTGTGATGCCAGGCAGTATCATCTTTTGGAGCTGTTTCCTTCGGCCAGTAATCCTTCGGCCAATTGATACTTTTATAGTGTGGATTCCTCGAAAAATCAAGTATATCGTATTGCGTGATACGGATATGCTCAACAAGCTGCCAGATGCTGTAGGGCATGTTTTCCGGCACCTCCCCCCTTAACTGCACAGGCAATTTTTTAACAGCCTCCGCAAATGTCACATGAGCATTCCCTTTAAGCAACAATTCTTTCAGTGATGTAATCAGTGCTGCATGGTCTTTCATATGATATTTTTATTTTGAATATAAGAATAATTTTGCAGGAAGTGTACTGTAATAACTTAATAATAATGTAACATCTGTTTTTATAAAATGTTATAATATTTGAGAATTTTATTATCCAATTGATCTTTTTTTAAGTAAAATAACATCGTTTACATTGAATTCACAATTGACTATTTAAACAAAAGTATCATTGTATTGATTAAGCAACCCATATAATGAATAAATCCGTATTAACGTTAACAATACTTTTTATCTTCCTGCATATCACACTCTTTGCCCAACGGGAGATAAAAGGAACCGTATACGAAAAAGATACACGGAAACCATTGGTAGGTGCAAGCATATTATTGTTTACCGTTAATAAATCGATATTAAAGGCGCAATCGCTGTCTGATGAAACAGGGCATTTTTTGATACATAATCCACCTATGGGGGAATACATGCTCATTATAAGTTTCATGGGCTTCGAAGCACTCCATCTCCCTGTTTCACTTACTGAAAAAAAACAAACAGTAACATTTGATTATAAACAATTGGCCCGTAACAGTATCGTACTTTCAGGTATAGATATTAAAGTAAACAAGCCCTTAATTGCCATCCGGAAAGATACCATTGAATTTTCTGCCAGTGATTTCCAAACAGCCGATAATGCCTCGCTGCAAAATCTGATGCAAAAAGTACCAGGGCTGACAATGGATATGGAAGGCAACTTCTTCTTTCAGGGAAAGCCAATTAAAGATTTATATGTAGATGGACGACCTATCTTTCAAAACTCCCCCAATGGTTCGGGTGATCCCAAAAAAATAGCGCAGGTACTCATGGCCAACATGATTGATAAAATACAGGTGGCAGATAAAAAAGGGATGGACGGATTAATAGATCCGGGCAAAAATGAAAAGGTGATAAACATCACTATCAAAAAAGAAATGAAAAAAGGTGTAAATGGGGCTGCAGGAGCAGGATATGGAACAGATGGCCGCTATAACACCGGCGCCAATGCCAATATGTTCAGAGACAACAAACAGGTAATAGTGATGGCAAATTCCAACAACGCCAACACCTCACGAAACCCCTTCTCTACAGATGAGGCAACTAATCTGAATGAGAATAATCCCGGGATAAATACTGCTACCAATATAGATGGTAGCGCATCCTTTGATCTTACAAAAAAAACCAAGGTTAATTTTAATCTCTTTCGCCTTAGCAATAAAGCAAACAGTGATGAATCGCACCAGCGGGAAAATATTCTGCCGGACAGTAATTTTCGTTACAACAGTACCACGCAAAAAGAAACCAGGCTAAACGGCACAGCGGGTTATGTTGATCTTGAAATGCAACCGGACGAAAAAAACAAGATCGGCATAGGAGTCAATATTACCAGCTCAAACAGCCACTCATCTTCACAAAACAAATATATTACACTGGGAGGTAGCCACAACGATACCATCAATACCGGTCGTATAATAAACACTGATAACGGGAACAACCGGAGGATCAACTTCTCAACACAATATACGCATCAGTTCAAAAAACAAGGCCGCGCATTAAATGCCTCTTTCAGATTTGAGCAATCGGCAACAGATAATGACCAAAACAATTATAGCCTGAACAATACAAAAGCAGCTGTATCAGATACTATTAATCAATTGGTGAAACCACGGCTTGGCTACAAAATGTTTTCAGCAAATGTAAGCTACGTAGAGCCCCTGAGTAAAATCCTCTCGCTCAATACATCTTACAATTTCACCAACACAACAATCGACAATAACCAGCAGGCATTTGATTATGACAACATAAAAAATGGTTATAACATCATCAACAAAGGGCTAACGTTCAGTTTTAAAAACACCAACCAGGTACAATCTGTCAGCACAGGCCTGGAAATGAACAAAGGTAAGATACAAAGTATGGTTAGCTTATCTTACAACATCAATAATTCAACAAGCAAAAATTTTACGAATGGCGTGAATTATCAACAAAAGATTAATTACTTCTCCCCCACTTTTTCCCTGTCTTATAAAATCGATAACTACAAAGATCTGCGCGTAAGCCTGATAAGCATGCCAACGATTCCTGAGAGATCCAGCTTAATGCCGGTAGTATCTACCGAAAATCCACTTTACATACAGTTGGGTAACCCTGACCTGAAGCCGGGCTACCAGAACCAACTATTTATAGATTATCGTTCCTTCAGCATCAAAGGTCTTACATTTGGGGCCAGTCTTATTGGTATGCTGCAGGATAATGCTGTTTCCACTTCTGTATATTCCGATTCTACCGGCCACCAGGTAAGTAAGCCTGTTAATGTAAGTGGCACCTATAGTTTCCTTCCAAATTTATCCATAGGCAAGCGATTCGCAAAATCTGCGCTCACCTTAAACTACAATATTGCACTGTATCTTAATCGTAATATAAATTATGTAAATAAAATTAAGAATGCCACTACAAATTATACTTTAAACAATTCCTTCTCCGGCTCCTGGATGTATAAGAAACTACTGGAATTTAATGCGATGGCCCTTATCCAATACAATGGTAACAGATACTCCATTCAAAATAATGCGTATTATGATTTCATAGATTACAAGATCTATCTGAGTGTTAACAGCTACCTTCCGCTAAACATCAATGTTGGTACTGCTGCCATCTACAATAGCAATACAAGCCTGCAACAACAGTTTACCCTGCTCAACGGATGGATATCCAAAACCTTTTTACACGATAAAAGTTTACTGGCCAAATTATATGCGTACGACCTGTTGAGAGAAAATAAATCACTTAAATCAGCTTTAGCCCCCACTTACCTGGAAAGGGCTCAGTTCACGGTGTTATCGCAATATTTTATGCTCAGCATGACATATTTCTTCGGCAAAAAAGGACCTAAACAACCGGGAGAGGCTCAATAGTTTTTAATCGTAATGAGGCTTCACCGGCATATCAGGATCATTAATTAGTTAAAACAAAAAGCGTATAGCATAAAGCAATTGAAGCGAAGATAAAAGCGATAATTAATCCGCTTATATCTTCGCTTCAATTGCTTTGTGTTTTGTACTGCTTTTAATTAGCGGGTTTCTCCAGTAATTTGAAGAACTGATCCAGCTGCGGCAATATTACGATCCTTGTTCTGCGGTTAGCTGCGCGGCCTTCAGGTGTATCATTGGAGGCAACAGGCAGGTATTCACTTCTACCGGCGGCTGTCATACGTGCTGGCGGAATGTTATACTGATTCTGCAGAATACGTACTACAGAAGTAGCTCTTTTCACACTCAGATCCCAGTTATCAAGTAATACATTCGGACGGTAAGGAACATTATCAGTATGACCTTCTACCATGAATTCAATATCAGGCTGATTGATCAATACTTTAGCTACTTTACCTAATACTTCTTTAGCTCTTTCATTGATGTCATAGCTACCACTCTTAAACAATAGTTTGTCGGAGATATCTATATATACCACTCCTTTATCTACCTTAATATTGATGTCTTTGTCATCCATATTACCGATAGCACCTTTCAGGTTCATCACCAGTTGCATGTTCAGGGAGTCTTTACGGGCAATAGCAGATTGGAGATCTTTAATGTAGGCATCTTTTGCGCCTATATTATCCAATGATTTTTTGATGCTTTCTGCCTGAGAACTGGAGATAACGGATAATTCTTTCAGATGATCCAGCATCTGGCTGTTGTTGCTTTTCAGCTGTGTTTGCTGCTCCTGCAGTGATTCTACTTTGTCCTTGTAAGAGGCTGCGTTGCGGGCCGCATCTTCTTCACATTTTCTCAATTGACCGGAAGCATTTCTGTAAAGACTATCCAGTTGTGCATTCCTGACCTGAGACTCTCTCAATTTTCGCGGTGCAGAACACGATGCAAAAATAGTGACTAAAGCTACGGGCAAGGCTAATCGTTCTATTCTCATAAAATGCATATTTTTATAATCTAAAAAATAACTATATATGAAGTTAACAGGATACAATGGTAAGCAAACGCTGAGTAGCAAATAGTAGGCCGAAGCAACCGCAGACAGGTTATAAACGGGTTAAAAAAACGATAAAATCAGTCCTGGCAAGATGAAAAATTATCATATACTTATATATGATCCCTTATTCATAAAAAAAAGTTAATGTTTTGCAATAACTAAGTAACTTGTCCGCCAGAGTACACGCTATATCTATTTTCCATTAATTGCTGAAATGTATTGTATGAGAAAGGTGGTTTCTTCGGGTCAACCAACAATAAAGGAAATTGCAAAAAGGCTGAACATCTCTGTATCTACTGTATCAAGAGCATTACATGATCATCACAGTATCGGCCTGAGAACTAAGACGAGAGTAAAACAGCTGGCGGCAGAAATGAATTATGAACGCAACCAGACGGCGATCTATTTCCAACAGGGTAAAACATTTACAATAGGTATTCTTTTACCGGAATTGTCGGAAGCTTTCTTTTCCAGTGCCATCAGCGGTATTGAAGATACTGCTTACAGTAATAACTATACAGTACTGCTGGGCCAGTCCCACGATGATGAAGACAGAGAAAAACAGATCATTCAGAGCATGAAACAACACCGGGTAGATGGCTGTATTGTCTCTATCGGGAAAAATACCAGCAGCTACGACCACTTCGAAATGCTGCAACAAGCCCGTATTCCGGTAGTATTCTTTGACCGCATCCCCGATCTTCCCAACATTCATTCCGTATCCTGTAACCTGGAGTCAGGTACCGTACAAGCAGTGGATTTCCTGCTGAAACAAGGACATCGTATCATTGGTATGATCAACGGACCAGAAACAATGGTAGCCAGCAAAGAACGCGCTACCGGCTATATCAAAGCGCTGCGTAAACATCGCCTGAAATATGATCCGGAACTCATCGTAAACGCAGATCTCACGGCCACCGGCACGGCAGAAGCCATGCAATACCTGCTGTCCTTAAAAAGAAAAGTAACAGCGGTAGTTACTTTCAATGACTATGTAGCCATGGACGCGGTACAATATGCACTCAAACAAAAATTGGAAATAAATAAGGATATTACTTTTGTATCTTACGCCAATACACCGGTAAGCGGTTATACGGCCTTTCCTCCTGCTGCTTCTGTAGAGCAGTTCCCTTATGAACAAGGGCAGGCGGCTACCAATATGCTAATGTCACTCCTGAGTGGAGAACAGGCATTAAACGATTATAAACATACCATTATGGAGTCACAACTGGTTATTCATCACCGCTAGGCATTTTACTTGCCGATAACCTTGCCACAGCAATAACCGTGGCACAGGCTATTCGACTTCATTGTTCGCTGTCTATATTGTTCGCTGTCTATAATTGCTGCTTTTCGAGCTTAATTCAATGTGTTCTACTTTTTCATTAATTGCTACAACGATTCTACACGTTTTTTTTAACATTCCGTATACGCAAACGCTTGCGTTAACCACGCAAGCGTTTGCGTAAAGGCTAAAAAAGGCATTTTACTTCACTACTGCCCATCTGTTCACAGTATTCAACGGTGCTTCTAACACTATCTTATAAAAATCAGCCGGCATTCCTTTCACACTGATCGCAGCACTTTCGTTTGATACAGGTACTTCTCCTAACAATTTATAATCATCGTGTCCACCGGTTTTATAATTGTTGGTGGTAGCTACCCAAATCTTCACTTTCCCTTTTTTATCATAGGCTTTCCAACCCAGGTGCAGCATGTTGTTCTCTAATGTAGCAACGGGTTGCGCCAGGGAAATAGCACCGGTAAGTGGTACCCCATCTAATTCACGTGCATTTTCGGTTGGTATTTTTACATCAAGGAAACGCGCCATGGACGGGAGTATGTCTACAATACCCGGTTGCGCGGTCTTAAAATAAGTATTCAGTCCTTTTGCATTGGTAACAATCCAGGTAGTACGCTCCCGGTCCGACTGTCCACCATGACCATAACCACCCCTGGCATCGCGGCCGTGATCCGTAGTGATATAGATTTCCCAGTCCTCATTAAAATTTTGGCGACGATATTCCATCGCATCCCAGATCCTGCCCACCATATCATCTGTCATGCGTACAGCGCTGTCCATTCTTGGACTGCTCGTACCATAACGGTGCCCCATATCATCGCTGTACTCCAGGTACACCCACGTTAAATCAGGTGCATCACTGCGCACATAAGCCGCTGCTTTTGCAGCTACTTCTTCATCTATCAGATGTGTATACCAGCTGTCTTTATCATGCGGAAAATGCACGGTATCTTTCTCCAGCCCATCCACAGCATGATCTATATGCAAACCGCCTGTTTGCGGCAATCCATCACCTACTAATTTGGTGCGATTATCCAGCCACGTAGAAAATATAGCTGTTGTTTTTTGCGGATAAGCCGTTTTAAAAAAGCGGAAAATACTTGGGTAAGCATAGTTCTGCGCAGCAATATCATTATCCCACACATTATGCTTATTTACCCAGGTGCTTGTAAGCAGACTATTATAGCCTACTGCCGATATAGTAGGTGTTTGCGAATAGCCTTTTTTTTCTCCACCTACATAAGCGCGGCAATAGCCTCCTTCTTTGGCAATGCGTTTCAGGTTAGGCGTTGGCTGTGCTTCAATTACATCTGCGGGAATACCATCTGCAATAATAAATAATACTTTATGTTTCCTTACCTGCGCCTGCATGGTTAAGGTAGAAAAGGATAACAGGCCTATAGCCAATAGGATACATTTCATTGTCAACTGTTTTAGCGATTAGCTTTTAGCTTTTAGTTATTGAAGCGGTAATAAAATCGAAAGATAATATTTCAAGAATATCTTCGCTGCATTTTTACTAAAAGCTAAATGCTAATAGCTAATAGCTTACTTCAAATATGCATCAAAATAATTGGTGATTTTCTGCATCAGGTGAACCCTGTCCTTTCCCAGCACATTATGCAGATGTCCCGGATATACAAAGTAATCTACCTGTACTTCATTGTCCACACAGGCTTTCAGGAAGTCAATAGAATGTTGCCATACCACTACATCATCATTAGTACCATGAATCAACATCAGGTGACCCTGTAAATTTTTAGTTTTTGTAAGCAGGTTCGCAGCAGCATAACCATCCGGATTTTCCTGCGGAGTATCCATATAACGCTCTGTATACATCACTTCATACATGCTCCAGTCGATCACCGGCCCACCGGCAACAGCAGCCTGAAACACGCCAGGGTGGCGCAACATCAGCGACGTTGTCATAAAGCCACCAAAGCTCCAGCCATGCACACCCATTTTTTGCTGATTAATAAACGGCAACGACTTCAGATATGCCACGCCCTGCAGCTGATCATTCATTTCTACAGTACCTAACTGACGGAAGGTGGCCTGTTCAAATGCCATTCCACGATTATCGCTGCCACGGCCATCCATTGTAAAAATCACATAACCATGCTGGGCCATATATTCATACCACAGGTTGCCACTGTAAGGAAAAGTATTACGAACCAGTTGTACATTAGGACCATTATACAGGTATACAATTACAGGATAGGTTTTAGTAGTATCAAAATCCACCGGCAATATCAGCTTACCATACAAAGGAGTGCCGTCGTCAGCTTTCAGCGTTACCTGCTTTACTTCCGGGCGTTGAAAATCTTTCAGCGGATCAGCAGCGGTGATCAGCGTTTGCTGCCATTTGCCTTTGAGCGCACTGATCTGTGCTACGGAAGGAACCGTAGCAGCACTATATACATCCAACACATAATGTCCATCGTTGCTTAATTGCGCATCATGCCAGCCGGCAGCATTATCCAAACGGCGCAGGGCAGCGGTTTTCAGGTTCACCGCATACACATGCTTTTCCATAGGACTTTCTTTAGCAGCAGTAACTACTGTTTCATTGGTTTCCGTATTAAAACCGGTTAATTCATTCACATCCCAGGTGCCTTTTGTTAACTGTCGCTGTAGTTGCCCTTGTGTATTATAGAGATATAAATGCGAATAGCCGTCGCGATCGCTCCACCAGGCAAACTGATCAGGTTTGCCGGGAATAAAGGTAAGCGGGTGCGTTGGATGCACATATTTGGGATCCGTTTCTTCGAACAAAGTTTTTACCAGATCACCGGTAGCAGCACTATATTGATTCAGCCAAAGATGATTTTGTTCGCGGTTCAGCAAAGCCACATATACCGATTGCTGATCGGGCGACCAGGTAACGCAGGTAAGATAATGATCTGCAGGGCCTTCTGTTTTCAGGAAGATAGTTTTTTGCGTAGATGGCTGATATACGCCCAGTGTAACTTCGTGTGATTTTCCACCAGCCATCGGATATTTGATAATATTGGCATGTGCCGGTGTTACGGCCCAGTTGATCACCGGATAATCATTGACCATCCGTTGATCCATACGGTAAAAGGCTACCAGGTCTCCTTTAGGCGAAAAGAAAATGCCTTTATCTATTCCAAATTCTTCCCGGTGCACACTTTTACCATTGATGATGTTGATGTCTGTATCATTGGTGATAGCCTGTACAGCACCATCTGCGCTGCGTACAAAAAGATTATTTTTTACCGTATAAGCAATCTGCTGACTTTGCGGATTTACCGTAATATTTTCTGCATCTGCCGGCAAACTGCACCAGTTGGCAAATTGCATTTTACCATTTTGCAGTTGTCCCTTATATAAATTATTACCTATACCAAACCACGCGCTGTTAGCGGAGATCCAGTGCATAGCCGGTATGCCTTGTAAAGGTTTGGAAGAAAATAATTGCTGGCTGAGATTATCCAGTGAGAGGAGGGTATCTGCCTGCATTGCAGGCACGGTGTATTTAATCCATGCATTGCTGCCATTAGCTACTACTACCCTGCTGTAGGCGTTTTCACCGGGAATCCATTCAAATTGTTTCAACCGCTCTGGTGCCAGTTGCTGGCGAAGTCCGTTGGTGGCTTCTGCCATGGTGTACTTACGTTGCTGGGCATACGAAAATTGCAGCCCGTTCACAACCAATGCTGTCAAAAGCAATAGGAACGCTTTCTTCATCCTGTAATTTTTTAAGTGGCTAAATTACGGGATCAGGAATGATTTATGAATTCGGAATTAAATTACGCTGTACCCATTCTCTTTCTTCAGGGAGGAGATAGTCGGCTCTTTTTTCTGTGATCCAGGAAAAAGTCTTTTTTACATCTGCTTTAGCTGCTTTGAACCGGGAGAGAAATTCCATGCCCAGCATCAGGTCTGTAAACCCGTTTTTAACGGTTTCAATGGTCATCCGGGCACTACTGCGCCTTTTTGAAAGGAGCTCGGTAATACGGGCGGTAACGGCCTGTATGGCATTTTCATCTGCATATTTATAAATCGCTTCCATGGCCTCAAATTTCAGATGACCACGAAGGAGGCAACGCGTATAAAACATCGCTTCTTTCTCTTTCTCAATATCCGCGATAGTGGCAAAAGCCAGGCTTTTTACATCCTGACGATGGTATTCCAGTAATCTTTTCAGAGAAGGTAAACTTTTCCGGGTACCTACTTTATGCAATAACAACGCTATATAATAAACATCATATTCATTTACCGTACGCTTCAATAATGACAAGGCCCAGTCTTCAACAGCAGGATTATGCGTGCCACGCAAAGCCAGCAGTGCAGAACGGCGAATATTATTATTAAGAGATAAAGTGTTATTCAGTAAGGGTTCCAGGTTAATATATCCCGGTATGGTCAGGCCCCGCTCCAGATCCTGCTGAATGCCTGTGATCATATCTGCATCCTGCTCTGTTTTAAGGCGGTCCATCAGAAAACGGATCACTTCCGGTTCATTGGTGTTCCTGGAAAGCTGTGTAATAATAAAGCCGGCAGCACGGCGTTTATCTTTATCGGGTTCAGTTTCAATGTATTGATACAATAAAGGTATGTAAGCGTGATTAGCCAGTTGTTCTGCTTCCCGGAGTGCCTGCCAGCTGGTGGTTTGCCCGTTATTCAACTGTTCCGAGCGGTCGCATATCCGTGTGACGAGGTTCGTGAGATAGTCTATCATCTGTAGTTATTTTGATCTGCTACCCCTCCATTTTCAATTATCATACCAACCTGAATAACGATGGGAAAAAGTGGTCAATACCCGGCTTCATCAATTAACAGTTTTATGTTACATTTGCCCCTGTATTTTCGGACAGGTTTTGATATTTGAATAGAACGTAAAGCATGCACATATTACTCAAGAACGTAAAGATTATAGCGCCTTCTTCACCTTTGCACGGGCAGCAAAAAGACATTTCCATTCAGAACGGTATCATTCAGCAGGTAGCTGACAACCTGGAAGATGCCCGTGCTACGGTCATTTCCGGTAGCAACCTGCACGTATCTGCCGGATGGATGGATATTTTTGCGCACTTCTGTGATCCCGGCCAGGAACACAAGGAAGACCTGCAAAGTGGGGTTAAAGCAGCAGCCACCGGCGGTTACACCACCGTGATGATTGTGCCCAACACACAACCAGCGCTGCATACCAAGCCACAGATCGAATACGTATTGAGCAAAACCCGCCATTCGGCGGTAACCGTGCTGCCTATAGGTGCGGCCACTAAAAACCTGGAAGGAACCAGCCTGGCAGAAATGTATGAAATGCAGGAAGCAGGCGCAGTAGCGTTTTCCGACGGCCTCAAACCATTACAGTCTCCCGGCCTGCTGCTTAAAGCCCTCCAATACATCAAGGCTTTTGACGGTACCCTCATCCAGCTGCCGGACGACCAGAGCATTTCGGCACATGGCCTTATGCACGAAGGCATTTACTCCACGCAATTGGGGATGCCCGGCAAACCCGCACTGGCAGAGGAACTAATTGTACAACGCGACCTGGAACTGGCTAAATACACCGATTCCCGCATTCATATCACCGGCATTAGTACCCGCAAATCCGTAGAACTGATAGCTGCCGCCAAAGCAGACGGCATCAAGGTAACCTGCTCTGTAACCCCTTACCACCTGTCGTTAACAGACGCACAGCTGGTAGACTACGATACGCACCTGAAAGTGAATCCACCATTGCGCACAGCAGATGACGTGAAAGCCTTGCAGGAAGCAGTACTACATGGTACGATCGATTGTTTTGCTACCCACCACCTGCCGCAGGACTGGGATGCCAAACAGGTAGAATTTGAATATGCAAAAAATGGGATGATTGGCCTGGAAAGCACTTTCGGGGTATTAAGACAATACCTCCCGCAACTCCCACTGGAACAGTTAATTAACATGCTTACCACGCATCCGCGTAAGATCTTTGGTCAAACCCAACCTGCCCTGCAGGAAGGCGCAGTAGCCAATCTCACTGTATTTGATCCGGATACTAACTGGCAGTTCACCACTGCGCATATCGCTTCCCGGTCCAAAAATTCAGCGTATATTGGCACAGAACTGAAAGGAAAAGTAATTGCCATTGTTAATAACGGGCAATTGCATTGAGACAGATAACAAACCCTATATTGCTTATTTCAAACCTGTTTAATATAAATATCTTGTTACTATGACAAATAAAACTCATTTATCGTACGGAATAATTACGTCCCTGGTAATTATCTTAGTATCTGTTGCTTTTTACCTGTTAAAACTAAACCAGGAAAGATGGACAGGCTATGTTAGCACCGTTATTTTAATGGTGGGAGTGGTACTGTCCTGCGTGGCATATGCTAAAACCAATGATAATGCAACTCCTGGCGGGATCTTTGGTAATGGATTCAGAACCACCGCTGTAATAACAGTCCTCTCCATTATTTTCACCGTGCTGTTCATATACATTTTCCCTGACATCAAGGAACAGGCAATAGAGGCAGCAAGAAAGAAAATGGAAGAGCAAAATCAGTCTGAAGAGGCCATACAAACAGCTATTGATCTCACCAGAAAAATGTTCATACCGTTTGTAATTGGCTTTTCCCTGTTTTTCGATGTTATATTCGGCCTGATAGCATCTTTAGTTGGTATGGCTATTGGCAGGAAGTACCTGAAGCCGCAAAAGACAACAACATTATAGGCAGTAATACACAACATCCTTTACATACATCAAGGAACATCCTAAATGAATTTAAACATATCCGTAATCGTTCCTTTAAAGAACGAAGAAGAATCATTACCTGAATTAGCTGCATGGATTGACAGAGTGATGCAAGCCCACCATTTTACCTATGAGGTATGGATGGTGGATGATGGCAGCACAGACGATTCCTGGAGCGTGATACAACAACTGGCTGCACAAAATTCAAGCATTAAAGGCATCAAATTCCAACGTAATTATGGTAAATCTGCTGCTTTAAATGAAGGCTTCAGTGCAGCTCAGGGAGATGTAGTGATTACAATGGATGCAGATCTGCAGGACAGTCCGGATGAAATACCAGAACTGTACCGCATGATCATGGAAGAAGGCTTTGATCTCGTGAGCGGCTGGAAAAAGAAACGGTACGATAATGCTTTTACAAAAAATCTTCCTTCAAAATTATATAACTACACCACTACCCGCATGAGCGGCGTAAAGCTGCACGACATGAACTGCGGCCTCAAATCCTATCGCAAAAAAGTAGTGAAATCAATAGAGGTATACGGTGAAATGCACCGCTATATCCCTGTAATAGCCAAATGGAACGGCTTCCGTAAAATCGGCGAAAAAGTGGTGGAACACCGTGCCCGTAAATATGGTGTTACCAAATTCGGACTGGAACGCTTTATTAATGGCTTCCTCGATCTGGCCACCATCATGTTCATCGGTAAATTTGGCAAACGCCCTATGCACCTGTTTGGTGCGTTAGGCTCTTTGTCGTTCTTTGTTGGATTTATCATTGCTTTTTACCTGGCCTTTGCGAAAATTTTCTTCGATAAGGTAAACATGACAGACAGGCCCATCTTCTACCTGGCGCTGCTCTGCATGATCATAGGTTCACAACTGTTCCTCACCGGTTTCATCGGTGAACTGGTAACGCGTAATGCTACTGAACGCAATTCTTACCTCGTAGAAGAAAGAATGGATCATACAATTACGGATTACGAATTACAAATTACGGACCTTCGCGAAGATCGTCCACGTGGATCCCGTAATTCGTAATTCGAAATTCGCAATTCAAAATAATGGCTAACAAAAAGAAAATACTCATATTAGGAACAGCCTATCCTTTCCGGGGTGGGCTGGCTGCTTATAACGAACGACTGGCAGAAGAACTACAGCAAACAGATGATGTGGAAATATGGACGTTTACCATCCAATATCCCAAATTATTTTTTCCGGGTAAAAGCCAGTTTTCAACAGATCCTGCACCAAAGCACCTGCGGATAAAACGTTTGATCAACTCCGTAAATCCGCTGAACTGGTTGATTGTAGGTCGTAAGATCCGGAAAATGAACCCGGATATTATCATCACCAAATACTGGTTGCCTATTATGGGCCCTGCATTAGGATCCTTACTGCGCCTGGGAAAGAGAAAACATACAAAAGTAATTGCCGTATTGGATAATGTGGTGCCGCATGAAAAACGGCCGGGTGATGTGGCCTTTACCAAATATTTCCTGCAACCGGTAGATGCATTTATAGCCATGAGTCAGTCTGTACTCAATGACCTGCGTGTATTTGAACCTACCAAAAAAGCATCGCTCATCCCCCACCCTATTTACGATAACTATGGTGCACTCATCTCTAAAGAAGAAGCCCGTGCACAGTTGAAACTACAGCCAGGAAAGCGTTACGTTCTTTTCTTTGGTTTCATTCGTCAATATAAAGGGCTGGACCTCCTGCTGCAAGCCATGGCAGATGAGCGGATGAAAAAGCTGGATATACATGCAATTGTTGCGGGAGAATATTATGAAGATGCTGCTCCCTATCTTCAGCTGTTGGCCGAACTACAGCTGGGCGACCGTATACTCATGCACACGGATTTTATTCCTAATGAAGCGGTAAAAAACTATTTCTGCGCTGCCGACCTGGTGGTACAACCTTATAAAAGCGCCACCCAGAGCGGCATTTCGCAGATCGCCTATCATTTTGAAAAACCCATGGTGGTAACCAATGTAGGCGGACTGGTAGAAATGGTGCCGGATGGTATCGTAGGATTTCAGGCGGAACCCAACCCGGCAGCGATTGCAGCTGCTATTGAAAAATATTTCCTGGAAAACCGGGAAGCAGACATGGTAACTGCACTCCGCAAAGAAAAACTACAATATTCGTGGGCGCGACTGGCAAAAGAAATTCATACATTAGCGGTTAGCAGCTAGCTTTTAGCTTTTAGAAAATGCAGCAAAGATCTTCTGCTATAATCTTTGCTGCATTTTCTAAAAGCTAAAAGCTAGCTGCTAAAAGCTAAATACTAACTGCTAAAAGCTAACAGCTGAAATGATATACAGAAGCAAAGCACCTTTACGTATAGGCCTTGCCGGTGGCGGCACAGATGTAAGTCCGTATTCGGAACTTTACGGTGGTGCCATCCTCAATGCCACCATATCTTTATACGCACGCGCATCTATTGAACCACTGAGTGATGGTAAAATTATTTTTGACTGCGCCGACAGAAGAGAAACTGCTACTTACGATGCCGTATACCCGTTGCCGTTAGATGGCAAACTGGATATCCTCAAAGGTGTTATTAATCGTGTACAGAAAGATTTTGGCAACCTCCCTTCTCCGGGATTTAAACTGACCACTTTTGTAGATGCCCCTGCCGGATCAGGTTTAGGCACCTCTTCTACCCTGGTGGTAGCTGTATTGGGCGCTTTTGCCGAATGGATGAAACTCCCGCTGGGAGAATATGACATGGCGCACCTGGCCTATAGCATTGAACGGGAAGACCTGCAACAGGCCGGTGGCAAACAGGATCAGTATGCCGCCACCTTTGGCGGAGTAAACTTCATGGAGTTTTACAAAGGCGATAAAGTGATTGTAAACCCGCTCCGCATCAAAGAAATAAACCTGCATGAACTGGAAAATAACCTGGTATTGTTCTATACTTCTACCAGTCGTTTATCTTCCACTATCATCTCCGAACAACAAAAAAATGTAACCGATAAAAACGATGATTCCATTGAAGCCATGCATCACCTGAAAGAACAGGCGGTGATGATGAAGGAAGCACTCCTGCGTGGTACGATCGATAAAATCGGGGAAATATTGAATTACGGCTTTGAATATAAAAAGAAGATGGCCAAAGGCATTACCAATCCACAACTGGATGAAATTTACGATGCTGCCCGCAAAGCCGGTGCCAGCGGCGGAAAAATTTCCGGCGCAGGGGGCGGTGGATTCATGATCTTCTATTGTCCGAAAAATACACGTTTTGCTGTTGTTGACGCACTGAGCGGCTTTGGCGGTGATGTAAAACGCTATACCTTTACAAATCACGGCATTCAAACATGGAGCATTTAGGTGCGTGACAAAAACAAAAAATCAGCCTGATGAAACAGAAAATTGCCAACACCATCCGTGAAAGTATCGCCGTAAAAGAAGCGATCTGCCAGGATGAACTATTGTTACATACGATACAGCTGGTAGCAGAAACCATTACCCACAGCCTGCAAACAGATCATAAGATCCTTTTTTGCGGCAACGGAGGCAGTGCGGCAGATGCACAACACCTGGCCGCTGAATTCTCCGGTCGTTTTTATAAAGACCGTACCCCGCTGTATGCAGAAGCCCTGCATTGCAATACTTCCTATATGACTGCCGTTGGCAACGACTATGGCTACGACCAGGTATACGCCCGCATACTGAAAGGAATTGGCAGAGAAGGTGATATCCTGATAGCCATTTCTACTTCCGGTAATTCCAATAACATCCTGGAAGCGATGAAAGTAGCGAAAGAACAGGGAATGATTGTGATAAGCATGACAGGCAGCACCGGCGGTAAGATGAAGGAAGGCAGCGATTACCTGATCAACATCCCGTCTGTGGATACACCACGGATCCAGGAAGCACATATCACCATAGGACATATCATTTGTGAAATAGTGGAAAACAACCTGTTCGGCGAATGACCAGTGAATGTATTGTACTCGCCGGTGGTTTAGGCACCCGCCTTCGTAGCGTAGTAGCCGACAAACCCAAGTGCATGGCTCCTTTGGGCAACTATCCCTTCCTCTATTACCTGTTACATTATCTGCATAAACAAGGCATCACACATGCTGTATTGTCGCTCGGATACTTATCAGAACAGGTGATTAGCTGGTGCAACAGTATAGATCTTCCATTGCGTGTATCCTTTACCGTAGAACCGGAACCCCTGGGTACGGGAGGCGGTATCATTCATGCCCTGCCTGCATTAACCGGTAATGAAGTATTTATTGTAAACGGAGATACTTATTTTGATGTAGACCTTCCTGCTTTTTACCAGTTTCATCAGGCGCACCAAAGCCCGCTGTCACTGGCATTGAAGCCCATGCAACAATTCGACCGCTATGGGAGTATCCAGCTGGATAACGGACCTCACATCACGGCTTTTAAAGAGAAACAGTTTTGCGAAGAAGGCCTGATCAACGGGGGCATCTACCTTACCACTGCTGATTACCTGAAAAGCTTATCCTTGCCGGAAAAATTCTCTTTTGAAAAAGAAGTCCTGGAGCCACAAGTTGCCGCAGGCGCACTATATGGCTTTGTAAGCGACACTTATTTTATTGACATCGGCATTCCGGAAGATTACGAAGCAGCGAAACAGCGATTAGCTTTTAGCCAATAGCTTTAGCCAATTGTATTAAATCGCTTCCTTTCCTAACAGCTAACTGCTAAAAGCTAACAGCTACTATGACCTTATTCCTCGACAGAGATGGCGTAATAAATGACGAAATCCGGGACAGCTATGTACTGAGTCCGGATATGTTCCGTTTCAGTGAAGGTGTATTAGCTGCCATGCCGTTGCTGGCCAAACATTTTGACCGCATCGTTATCGTTACCAATCAACGTTGCATTGGCCGCGGCCTCCTCACCGTAGCCGGATTGAATGAAATTCATGCGCGCATGCAACAGGAAATCCGGCAACATGGCGGCAGAATAGATCAAATTTATTTTTGTCCGGATGTAGAAAGTAACAGCCCATGCCGTAAACCCAGCGGGGGTATGGGGCTGCAGGCACAGCAGGATTTTCCGGAAATTGACTTCCGCCAATCCATAATGGTGGGTAATACCCTGAGCGATATGCAGTTTGGGAAAGATCTCGGCATGCAAACCGTATTCATACCTTCTACGCGCCCTGATACACCTTTCCCTCATCCGCTCATTGATCAGCGATACCAAAACCTGCTGCAGTTTGCGCAGGCTATACAATAATTATTAGCCAGAACCGTATAATAGACATGGCAAAAAAAATACTACTGTCACTACTTCCGCTGCTGGCCTGCCTGTTTGTGCATGCACAAAAACCGGATGCTGCAGGCTTGTCGCGCTTAAAGCACGATCAGGATACCCTTCAATCCCTGAGTGAGGAAATATTCAGCGGAAAAGGAGATGACGGTCGTGGAAGCGCCATAGATCAGTTCATCCCCATCCTGGTGCGCGCCCTGAAAACAAAATATTCTTTCCGTTTTCCTTTCGATTCCCTGAAAACAGTGTCCATACAATATCCGCAGGATAGTGCCTTTCGTATCTTCACCTGGGCATGGGAACGGGAGAATGGCTTCTACAGACACTTTGGCGCCATACAAATGAATACACCGGACGGACAACTGAAGTTATTCCCTTTATTTGATGCGTCAGACTATATCATTAATACAGATACCATTACCAATAATAAGTCGTGGTACGGCTGTTTATATTACAATATTGTACAACGCCATTATTTCAACCAGGAATACTATACCCTCTTTGGCTGGGATGCCAATAACCCACGCAGTCAAAAGAAACTAATAGATATGCTCACCTTCAAAAACGGTGCACCTGTATTTGGCGGACCTTTTTTCAGCTTTGCAGAAGACAGTACCCCACAACCAGTACGCAACCGTTTTATTATTGAATACAAGAAAGAAAGCACCGCTACCCTCAATTATAATAAGGAACTGGATATGATCGTGTACGATCACCTCATATCAGAAACCAATGAGCCGATGAAGAAATTTACCTACGTTTCTGATATGGACTACGAAGGGTTTAAATGGCAAGCCGGCAAATGGGTACATATCAATAAAATCTTCCACGATGCCATTCCTATGGGCAAAGGAGCCCCTGCCCCACAACCACTGGATCAGAAGAAAAAGAGCATGACACATCCTAAATCCGCTGAAGATTACCAGTCCCAGGAAATACCGAAGAAGCCGGTAAAGAAGAAGCAGTAGACAATCCACAAAAATCTTCGCAATTTTCTTTAAAAGAACAATCATTCGCTTATATTTGCATTATAAAAGAACGAACATTCATTAATAAACTCTTCAATAATGCAACTTAATCACTTAAACCTCAGTGTACAAGACGTGCCGGCAGCACGCAAATTCTTCGAAACATACCTCGACTTTCAATCAACTGACACAAAACCCAATGATACATTAGCCGTTTTAACCGGAGCAGATGGCTTTATTTTAGTGCTGATGAACCAGCGCATGAACGAAAAAGGCAATACCTCCTACCCTGACGCCTTTCATATTGGCTTTTATGTGGCGGATGAAGCAGCAGTACTGGCAATATATGATCGTCTCCAAAACAGCGGTATCCTGCTTGAACAGGTTCCTCAAAGAATAAGGAAGAATTTCGGTTTTTATTTCCGTTATGATGCTTTTATGATAGAAATAACCTGTGTTATCAAAGATTAAAATCAAACAACTATGCAACCACAAACAACAAATATAAGACCTATTGGCTGGTACCTCAAGGAAGCCGACAACCTGATTACCGGTTTTATGAACGCGTCCTTTGAAATCCGCGGTATCACCCGCTTTCATTGGCAAATACTACAAAACATCGACACCCATGGGAGTATCTGTAAAAATAATTACTATCCCCAGGTGAAACGATTTTTATCTGAGCAGGAATTAGAGCAGCTATTGGCATCACTGCTAACACGCAACTGGATTCAGCTGCATAACGAAGATTACACTTTTACCGAAACAGGTAAACAGGAATTTGATCAGATAGCCATCCTGCAGCAGCGCAACAAGGAACAAATGCTCTCCGGCACTACATCCGAAGATTATATCAACACCATCAATTTTCTAAGTACACTCATTTTAAACATGGGTGGCCAGGTTTGAAGATGTTTAGCAAATAAAAAAAGTGGATAGCTCATGCTACCCACTTTTTTATCTGTTTAATGAGATGATTATTTAAAATAATTCTCCCTGTCCGCCAACAATACCTTCTTCATTAGGATCCGGATCCTCATCTTCAGAAAGCAACTCGGCACTGATCAGATCATCGCCTGCAATCCGTGTCCCTACTGTTCTCCAGCCGGTTATCTCTACAAATTCGGAGAGGTCTATTTCTTCTTCTTCCGGACTCCGTTTCTTGCCTGTTTTTAACAGTACCACCGGTTGTGTATGGGTAGTTACCATTTCCAGGTAGTTGGAAGTTCCTTCTTTAATGAAGAGGAATTTATTATTCAATGTCTGCGTTTCTATACGGAAACGTTTCACATTAAACTGTTTCTTATCTGCATCAAAGTAAATCGCAGTAACGATTTTCTCCGGATTAAATTTCTCTATGTATACTACATCATTGGATTCATAACGATTGGTGAGGTCGTAATTGGTGAGTTCATAAGTACCATTTTTAAAGGCAACAAAAATTTTGTCTTCTCCTTCAAATGCACCAATGTACACACCGCGTTCTTCCGTATTCAAACGACCGGTTTCTGTATCATACCAGATCTTCTGACCCGCTAAAGTGGATACACCCTTTTCCTTGAACTTCACGCTACGGATAGGATACTTGGTTACCACGTTACCCATAGAGATACGGCCCTTGATAGCGATGGTTTCAAAGAACATATCAAATTCCTTGTTACGCGCGCTACAGTTAGGACTGAGCTTAATAGTTACTACTTCCGCTTCCCCGTTAGGGTTGGCAGAGAAGTATTGCACTTTGGAGTTCTTCTCTCCTTTGTGTGCCAGTTCATACTCTTTATCGCGTGTTACACCCGTTACATTAAACCGTTTGGCATAGCTCACACCGGTTTTACCTTCTACATAAATCATGTTATAGGTAGTACGCTCATCATTCTTACGGAATACATCTATATGAATGATATCCTTACCCACAAAGGTTTTATCGGCAACTTTAGTCACCAGCATTTTACCATCCTTGCGGAATACAATGATGTTATCCAGATCAGAACAATCTGCCACAAACTCATCTTTCTTCAGTGAGGTACCGATGAAACCATCTTCACGATTGACATATATTTTGGTATTGGCAATCGCTACCGATGCTACCTGGATGTTATCAAAGGTTTTGATTGTTGTTTTACGCTCGCGGCCTTTACCATATTTTTTCAACAGGTTATCATAGTAGGATACGGTGTAATCTACCAGGTTAGCCAGGTTGCCTTTCACGTCCTTGATCTCCCCTTCAATACCCTTGATCTGTTCGTTCAGCTCATTGATATCCAAACGGTAAATACGACGTACAGGCTTCTCCGTTAGTTTCACAACATCTTCGCGGGTGATCTCGCGTTTCAGTTGTTTTTTATACGGTGTAAATCCTTTGTCAATTGCTACCAGTACGGCTTCCCAGTCTTTATGCTTTTGCTCCAGCTCCTTATAGATCTGTTTTTCAAAGAAGATCTTTTCCAGGGAAGTAAAGTGCCATTTCTCCTGCAGCTCAGCCAGTTTAATTTCCAGTTCCTGTTTCAGCAGGTCCTTGGTATAATCAGCTGATGATTTCAGCAAGTCTGACGCTGTCAGGAAATGTGGTTTATCGCTGACAATTACACAGGCATTGGGAGAGATGGAAATCTCACAATCCGTGAAAGCGTATAATGCATCAATAGTGATGTCCGGAGAGATGCCCGGTGCCAGCTGCACTTCAATTTCTACAACAGCAGCGGTATTATCCACTACTTTTTTGATCTTGATCTTGCCGTTGTCGTTGGCTTTCACGATAGATTCCATCACTTGCGTGGTGGTTACACCGTAAGGCACATCTTTGATCAGCAGGGTCTTTTTATCTTTTTCTTCGATATGCGCACGCACTCTTACTTTACCGCCGCGCTTACCATCGTTGTAGTTAGCTACGTCAACCATACCGCCGGTGGTGAAATCGGGGTACAACTCAAATTTCTTGCCTCTCAGGTATTTAACAGAAGCATCTATCAGTTCACAAAAGTTATGCGGTAATATTTTTGTAGATAAACCCACCGCGATACCTTCTGCTCCCTGTGCCAGCAGCAACGGGAACTTCATTGGTAAAGCCAGCGGCTCATTCTTACGACCATCGTAACTAAGTTGCCAGGAAGTAGTTTTAGGGTTAAAAGCTACGTCCAGTGCAAATTTCGACAAACGTGCCTCAATATACCTTGCTGCCGCCGCATCATCACCAGTCCTTACATCCCCCCAGTTACCCTGGGTTTCGATGAGCAGGTCCTTTTGTCCGAGGTTCACAATTGCATCACTGATGGAAGCATCCCCATGCGGGTGGTATTGCATCGTTTGTCCGATAACGTTAGCTACTTTATTAAAGCGCCCGTCATCCATTTCTTTCATGGCGTGCAGGATACGACGCTGTACGGGCTTCAACCCATCTTCCAAGCTGGGCACCGCACGCTCCAGGATCACATAGGATGCGTAATCCAGGAACCAGCTCTCGTACATGCCTCCAACGTGGATGACATTGTGCAGAGATTCGTCTGATGTTTTATTTTCCATATCCATGTATAATACACTTACGATTTTACGTTAATCATTTTTTCAAAATCTGCTCTCCATACACGCACACTATCTTTCTGTACATCTGCCATGGAGTTCAGTTCTATAAAGCAACAATCTGTAATGGCGATTAGCTGATGCCATACATTGATGGGTATTTCTACCCTTGCAGGTGCCTTTATTGCTGTTGTAACAATGTCTGTTCCTCCCAGCGGGCACCAGTGAATAGCTGCCGTACCACTGAACAGAAACATCACTTCCGGATTTTTGTTATCACTCCTGCCTTCATGATAATGCTGACCGCTGCTGCTGCCGGCATTCCGGTAACATAGCATGAAGTCGCCACTACGGTGGCAATTCCACATATAATTACTGCCACGATCATCTTCTCCCAAAAGTTGTATAGGCGTTACCGTTATCATCCTGCTGTTGAATTTTCAGTATTTTCTCCGGGCTGCTTCACTTCAAAATCACGAATCGTTTTTAACTCTCCTTTACTTTCCAGTTTTCCTTCTCTGATCAGCTCTTTTAAGCGCCATCCCAGGAACTGGTCCATCACAGGGTATTTCAGCTTACCGGTTACCTGTTGAACAATACGCCATGCCTTTACAAATTCTTTTCCACTCTGCGCTGTTAACTCCTTATCATAAAACAGGGTAGGCTCACCTTTGATCTTCTTACCACCTTCCAGCAAACGGATGCCGGCATTCTCATTCATGAGGCGATGCCATTCATCACCATCCAGCTCATATTCAGCCAGTGAAATGGGGCGTGCCAGCTTCTTTGCCTTCAGAAATTCCTTTGGCAATATCTGGTGCAGATGGGTAGGATAAAACACTCCTCCTTTTTCATTCAGGAAAGGCAGGTTGTTGAGGTAGATAATATGTATGCGGCCTGCAAAATCATACAGCTGGCTTACCAGCCAGTAATAACCACATACATCACGGGCATTTTGCCCGGCCCATATCCATACTTCCTGTTCAGGGTTTTCCTTCAACTGTGCTTTCAGGGCCCTGAAGCGGTCTGCATCACCTGGCTCCTCTGCTGCTTCCTGCACGGATGCTCCTGCTTCATTTTCAACTACCGGCTGTGGCTGAATACCTGCCAGTTGTTGCCAGAATTGTTTGCGGCCGGCCTGACCTTCTTTTGTATCCAGTATGAATAGTGGTCCTACTGACAGATCATCTTCAAAACATAGGATCTCTCCTTCCATCTTCTCATCCATCGCAATAGCTTCTCCCAACACTGGTACCGAAGGCTGACCGAAAACAACGTGTATTAAGCCCATATCATGCAATTAATTTCGAATTACGAATTACGGCTCTTCGCAAAGATCATCCGCGATGATCGTAATTCGTAATTCGAAATTCGTAATTTTTTTACGCTATTTCTTCAACTAAATCTTTTTCATACCGGAGGTTATTGATAATAAACTCCTGTCTGGTTTGGGTATTCTTACCCATATAGTATTCCAGCAATTTCTGGACATGAATATCCTTCGTTAAAATGATCGGCTCAATACGGATATCTTCCCCGATAAATCGTCCAAACTCGTCAGGAGATATTTCACCCAAACCTTTAAAGCGCGTGATCTCTGGCTTGTTACCGAGTTTCTTAACGGCTTTTTGTTTTTCCTCTTCCGTATAACAATAAATGGTTTGTTGTTTGTTACGTACCCGGAACAACGGCGTTTCCAATATGTATACGTGCCCGTTCTTCACCAGGTCGGGGAAGAACTGCAGGAAGAAGGTCAGCAGCAATAAACGGATGTGCATACCATCTACATCGGCATCGGTGGCTACCACAATGTTGTTGTAGCGCAACCCTTCCAGGCCTTCTTCGATGTTCAGCGCATGTTGCAGCAGGTTGAACTCTTCGTTTTCGTATACAATCTTTTTTGTAAGGCCAAAGCTGTTGAGTGGCTTACCACGCAAACTGAATACCGCCTGGGTTTCCACGTTGCGCGATTTGGTGATAGAACCGCTGGCAGAGTCACCTTCTGTAATAAAGATGGTGGATTCCAACCGGCGTGTTTCCTGCTCTATTTTATCTTTACCGGTAAACTCATCATTCAGGTGCAAACGGCAATCACGCAGTTTACGGTTATGCAGGTTAGCTTTTTTGGCTCTTTCGTTGGCCAGTTTTTTAATACCTGCCAGCTCCTTACGTTCGCGTTCACTTTGTTCGATACGTTTCTTCAACGCCTCTGCAATAGCCGGATTGCGGTGCAGATAATCATCCAGGTGTTTGGCCAGGAATTCCAGCACAAAAACTTTTACAGAAGGACCGCCATCATGTACTATTAAAGAGCCCAGTTTGGTTTTCGTTTGCGATTCAAACACCGGCTCCTGTACCCTGATGGAGATAGCCGCACAGATAGATGCACGGATATCAGTGGCTTCGTAATCTTTCTTATAAAAGTCACGCACCGTTTTTACAAAGGCTTCGCGGAAGGCCGCCAGGTGCGTACCGCCCTGCGTGGTATGCTGACCGTTGACGAAGGAATAATATTCTTCCCCGTATTGACTTTCATGCGTAATAGCTACTTCGATATCCTCTCCTTTCAGGTGAATGATCGGGTAGCGCAGGTCTTCCTCATTGGTTTTGCGTTGCAGCAAATCCAGCAGACCATTTTTAGAAATATATTTCTTCCCGTTGAAACTTACGGTGAGTCCTGCATTGAGGAAACAGTAATTCCATATCTGGTTTTCCAGGAACTCGGGAATATAGCGGTAGTTCTTAAATACGGTTTCATCGGGGGTAAAGGTAACCAGGGTACCATTGCCCTCTGTAGTAGCCGTTTCCTTGTGTTCTTTAGTCAGTACACCACGTTCAAACTCCGCCACTTTCATACGGCCATCACGTACAGATTGTACACGGAAGTAGCTGGATAAAGCATTCACTGCTTTTGTACCCACGCCGTTCAAACCTACCGATTTCTGAAAGGCCTTACTATCGTATTTGGCGCCGGTGTTTATCTTGCTCACCACATCTACCACCTTCCCTAACGGAATACCACGGCCAAAGTCGCGGATAGTCACATGATGTTCCGTTACTTTAATATCAACCTGTTTACCAAAGCCCATGGTATGCTCATCGATACAGTTATCTGTTACCTCTTTGAGCAGGATATAGATACCATCATCCATACTGGACCCATCCCCTAACTTACCTATGTACATACCAGGCCGGAGGCGGATATGCTCCCGCCAGTCCAACGACCGTATGGAGTCTTCCGTATAGGAAGCAAATAGATCTTTGTTATCCGTTTTGTCCGTGTTTGCCATAATATATTAAAATTTCCAAAATATTATTGTTATGTGGGTTAATCAACGATTTGCAAGGATACTAAATCTTTTAGCAAAATCAGATTGCTGGCAAAAATAAAGGATTCAGTGAATCATCCCAAGTATAAGTTATACACTATGCTTACATTATTGTTTATCAATTAATTAAGACTGATAAAAATTATAATTTCGGGAGATTTTTACCATTTCAGGAATTTTTAGAGGAGTATAGCATGAAGATGTGATTAAAAAATATTATGTAATATCCCGCCTATATTAAATATTTTCCTATATTTACATAAGTCACCTTTTTTGAAAGATCCTAACCTATGCCCTATGAAAATACTATGTCTTATCCTGCTTGTAGCCGTGCTATTTGTGGCACTAACAGCTACTTACTTTATTAAAAAAGAACAAGAGAATAGCATCGGTAACAAATTTTTACGCCTCATCAAAAAATTTGATGCCTGGCAAATGATGCGATAATCACAACACTTTATTTCTAACGGCTTTAAAACAATATCTGCAAAAGGTATCATCAGCCTGGCAATAGCCATCAGGGGAACGTTATAGCTATACCTAACCGTATTAATCCCTATCCTATGAAAACTGGTTTATTTTTCAAATTGGCATGTCTGCTGATTGCCGCTGTGGTACTGTCTGTTCACTTGTTACGTAAACACCTCGTGAAAAGCTGAAAGTGCAATAATTTTAATCTAAAAATTTAGAGATTTAAAGATTTTGTTCAGGCAGGTAATCCCATCTCAAAAACAAAATCTCTAAATCTCTAAACTTTTTTTAAACAAATAAAACTTGTCTATCTGTTATAATATTTATTTACCGCATCTGTTCTGCTGCGTACATGTAATTTTTCATAGATATTATGAACGTGCCGTCTTACCGTTTCAATACTGATAAACAAATTGCTCGCAATTTCCTTATACAGATATCCTTTAGACAACTGATCCAGAATTTCTTTCTCTCTGGTGGTTAAAGCCTCCAGTGCAGGGTTTGGCTTGGCCTGCTTCTGGAAAAATGCCACCACTCTTCTGGCAATCTGCGAACTCATCGGAGAACCACCATCGTACAAATCGCGGATAGCTTCCAATAATTCTCCCGGAGATGTTTTTTTGAGAATGTATCCGCTCGCACCAGCTTCCAGCGCCATGAAAATTTTATCATCATCTTCATACACCGTCAGCATCATAAACTGCATATCGGGGTGCTCTCTTTTCAACTGGGCGATACATTCAATACCATTCATACCACCAGGAAGATTAAAATCCATCAACACCACGTTAGGCATCAGTTGAGGGATTTGTTCTACTGCGGTTTCGGCATTATTGAAAGTACCAACACAAGCATAACCGTCAGAACCATTAATCAGCAATTCCATAGCCGTGCGGATATCATGATTATCTTCTACTATCGCAATAGTGATAGTGTCCATGTTATCCTGGGACTTCTTCTTTGAGTATACCGTCATGTTTGTAGGAATTATAACACTTAAATGTTATTAAAAACAAATGTATGTTAATTTAGTGGGATATCGAGAAAAACTATTGTACCGTTATTAGAGGAAATATCAGCGTTTCCACCTACTGAAATCATCCTTTTCTGAATATTCTTCAATCCGTTGCCAAACAACCGTACTTTCTCCTGGTCAAATCCTTTTCCATTGTCTTTGATCATTATCGTCATGTTTTTGTGCATCTTTATCTCTACAATAACCTCTGTTGCTTTGGCATGTTTTACAACATTATGCAATGATTCCTTTACTGCCAGATAAATATTTCTACGGGTTCCGCCACTCAACTTAATGTTGGGGATCGTTTCCGGAATATAAAACTGATGTGTGATATGTGCATGCTCCAGGAACTCTGCTGCAAAACTCCTCATATAAGCAATCAGGTTAGCCAGCGAATCATTGGAAGAACTCATGGCCCAGATAATCTCACTCATCTTGTCCACCATTTCACCAGCGGTTTCAGAAATCCTTTCGATCTCCCGCGTTTGTGCAGGGTCCTGAATTTTACGTTTAGCTACCTCACTCAGCAACCTGATAGTAGATAATCCTGATCCGAGATCATCATGCATGTCGCTGGAAATACGCGCCCGCTCCTGATCTACGGCCTGCTCTTTCTCTAACTTTAATTTCTCATGCCGTATCTTATAATCCAGGTATAACGTGGAAAAATAATAAGCTATCCCCAACAGTAACAACAATAATAAAAACCGGAACCACAACGATTGCCAGAATGGAATCCTGATCACAATCTCCAATGTAGTAGGTGTAGTATTCCAGATATCATCATTATTAGATCCCCTTACTTTAAAAGTATAACTACCCGGATGCAAATTGGTATAACGTGCCATTCTGAAAGTGCCCGCCTGTACCCATTCTTCATCGGCACCCTCCAGCTTGTACTGCACTTTATTTTTCAACGGATTGGTATATTCCAGCGGTACAAACTCAATAGCAATCGTATTCTGATTATAAGGTAACTCTACTTTTTTCAGCAGCGAAATAGCAGTATCAGATTCATAAGGCCTATCCAATACTTCCATACGACGAATAATCACCTTGGAGTAGAAAGGATTATTACGGAAGTTCTTCGGATAAAAACCATTCACACCACGGATTCCGCCAAAAAATAATTCACCGTCAATCGACTTGTAAAACGCACCGGTATTAAATTCGTTCGACTGCAATCCATCTTCATAATTAAACGTCGTAATTTCTTCTGTCAACGGATTGATCTGCGACAACCCCTTATTATGACTCACCCAAATCCTGTCCTTATCATCCAGCAATACGCCGTACATGTAATCATTGATCAGTTTCGGATAGTCGTAACTGTTATAGTGCTTCTTAATTTCGTTACGCTCACCTATAACAAATAATCCTTTGTTAGTGGCTACTAGCAGCTCTTTATGAGGGTTTTTATTAATAGATTTCACGGCGGTACCCAGCGGCAGCGACACATACTTCCATCGCGAATCAGCTACTTTTTTTATATACAATGCTGATTTCGTACCCACGTACTGGTTACCCATAAAGTCTTCGTAATAGGCCGTTATCATTTCATCTTTGAAATCATGCACTACCGCTACTACATAACCTTTGGGTGTGTCGTCGAATAACAACAGATAACCACCATAGTTAAAATACAACTCCCCGTTGGTACGCTTAAACAACAACGGGAAAGGATCTTTTTGTGCAGGCAAACCCAACGCCATCACTTTAGCGGTAAGATCTACAAACGACTTCGTTTGCACATTAAATAATCCAATATGCATACCTGTAAAATGCAGCCACAGATTGTCAGCATTTTCCCGGCAAATAGCCCCCAGGTCATCCCCCGGAAACTTCCCCGGATATAATTCATTGGAAATCCGCTCCAGGAATTTCCCCCCATCTTCATAAATATTTAAACCATCCCTCATCAGGCCTACATATAGTTTGCCGTCATCATGCTTGTACACAGACTGCACCATATTATGAGTGATATAGGGCGACCGGTACAGATTAAATACTTTTTTATGAGGAGAATATTTTTTCATCCCATCTCCATCTGTACCCACCCACATATTATCAGATCCATCGCGGTACAGATAAGAAACATTATTGAAGGAACGGGTTTCAAAAGTGTTGAAACTCACTATATGCCGGAGAATTTCATTGCGCGCAATGCTGTATATCAATACCCCGTCATTGCCCCCTATCCATACGTTGCCGGATTGGTCCACTTCTGCTACCTTAGGTACAAAGGGCTCTCCCAGCTCATTCTTCGTGTCGTAAGACAAATCGCTGAACTTATTCCTTTGTTTGTTGAAAACAGTAATATGGCCGGGACTCACAATGATCATGGAGTCTTTGTTAAGATTACGTATCAGCGGCTGAGCGCCCACACCCGGCAAACAATAAGTAAGTAAACGCAGGTTCTTAATGTTCAATGAAAAAAGCTCTCCCTCCTCTCCACTCATCCATACTGTATTGCCATCTTTTATCACGGTACACGGCAACAGCCCTCTGTGCTTGAATTGCGGTGGATACATGATAATGCGTTTAATGGCATAGGTATTATTATCCAGCACATACAAGCCCTTCATAGGACGCCATACCCATAAGGAATTAGTGGTAGTATCCTCTCCCAGTATTTTGAATTTTACATTATTATCCCTTTCCTGTGCATTAATATTGGAAGTATCTTCCAGTAAAGTGCGGAAGTTATTGCGGTATTTATCGTAAACACTGATCCCGTTATTATGGGCCAGCAATAACTGGTGGCGGCTGTCTTTATAAAATGAAAAGCCTTTATAGCCTTTAAGGTCGAAACGGTTGATAACAGCCCGGTTGCCGGTAGATCCACGGGGCACCAATTCTCCCCTGCCTTCCCCCGCTTTAATTTGCACACTGGGTTTATACCGGTATTCATTGAAAGTGTATCCGTCAAAACGGTTGATCCCGTCGCGGGTAGCAATCCACACAAACCCCTGATCATCCTGCGTTATATCAAACACCGTGCTTTGCGACAATCCATCATTTACACTATAACTATCAAAAATATATGGCTTCTCCTGGGCATATAATGTCCCGGAAGAGAAGGCCCATAGGCAGCACAGGATAAGTATCTTTACGTGACGAGGTAGATGCACTATGTTTATATTATTGAAAGTAAAGCCGGTTTAGGTTATGTGCAAATATATAAATCTGCTTCACACTTTGTAGCAATTTTGTAATTTTCTTCCTGATAACAGATTGGAAATAAATAATATAACTTATGAAGATGTCCCAGAAATATTTGCCCGGTGTTCCTTCAAACACTTTACAGTGGCTCATTGTAAACAACAGGTCTTTTCGCTTTAGCCGAACTTTATTATTAATCTGGACTTGCGTAATCGTCTCCTTTCTACCGGCAAAGGCGCAAAATAAACCGGCAGACTATCATATAAAGACCATCGCCAACACCCCGGTGAAGAGTATCCGGGGCCTCAGTGTGGTAACAGATGATGTGATTTGGGCCTCCGGCACCGGCGGACAGGTGGGCAAAAGTACAGATGGGGGCACCCACTGGCAGTGGACAAAGGTGAGTGGCTGCGATAGCTGTGACTGGCGATCCTTATACGCCTTTGATGCACATAAAGCCATTGTACTGAATGCAGGCGCACCAGCACATATTTTTTTGACAGAAGATGGCGGTACCACCTGGCAACGGGTTTTCTTTGATGCTACCCCGGGAATATTTTTTGATGCACTCAATTTCTTTAATGAACAGGAAGGTATCGCCATCGGCGACCCGCTGCAAAACAAATTCATCATTATCCGTACCCATGACGGCGGCAAATCGTGGCAGCAGGACGCACCCGCCTCCTTACCCGATGCCGCCCAGGGAGAGGCTATTTTTGCCGCCAGCGGCACCAGTCTGGTTACGCTCCCCGGCAACAAGGTCTATTTTGCTACCGGTGGCACCGTTTCCCATCTTTTCACTTCCGGTAATAACTGGAACGCCTATACGGTACCTGTTGTACAAGGCACCAGCACTACAGGCATATTTTCTATTGCTTTCCTGAATGCAAAACAAGGCATCGCAGTGGGAGGCGACTATAAACAGGATACCGCACGCCATGGCAACTGTATGCTCACCAATAATGGCGGACGCACCTGGTATCCACCAGTTACGGCACCAGGCGGCTATAAATCAGGCGTAGCATATATTACGCCGCAATTACTGATTACTACCGGTACCTCCGGCACGGATATTTCTGTTAACGGCGGAAAAAGCTGGAATAAAATCGGCGACGGATTCAATGTAGTGGTAAGAGCCAGAAAAGGGACACGTGTATTTCTGGCGGGAAAAGATATTGCTGTACTTTCCACCCGTTAATAAAAAGGTGCGCCTGGAAAGGAGCACCGGTAAAAATAGGTTAAAGCAAAAAGTACATTTATTAATATGAAGTTAGTCCGTAATTCACTCATTTTGCAGTATTTTTTGCAAAGCAGGTAAATTATATGGTAAACGTAGAGATATCAGCATCTAACGCGAAAGAGTTATAAGTACTCTGATTTTTTATGTAATTTAAGACCATGGTAACCGATTGCCAGGCATTCAGAAAAAGAGATTATGCAAGTTGAAACTTCGTCAAGCAAATACGGCGCTAAGCACTATCCGGACAATATCCGGGAATGGAAAAAGGAAGGAAATTATTTTTGTTTTTATACTACGGAAACAATCCTTGAAATAAGAGTGATCGCTGACAAGATCATCCGCTTCAGATACGCCGCCGACGGCACTTTTCAGCGCGATTTCTCCTACGCTACCAGTGATACAATGCAGGAATCCCCTATCACTTTCGGTATCAAAGAATGGGAAGAAACTTTTGAAATCTTTACAGATGCGCTCCGGGTATTTATTGCCCGCGATAATCTGCGCATCACGATCTCCGATAAAGATGGAAAGGTGATTAACCAGGATGAAATGGGTTTTCACTGGCAACATTACCTGCTCAAAGGCGGTAAAATTCAATACTGTAGCAAACTGGTACAGGAAGGAGAATGTTTCTACGGACTGGGCGACAAACCTACGGAGCTCAATCTTCGTGGCAAACGCCTGGAAAATTTTGGTACAGATGCCTATGGCTTTCAGAAAGATACCGATCCCTTATACCGCAATATCCCGTTCTATTACGGGCTGCACCATGGCATCGGCTACGGCATTTTTTTCGATAACACTTTCCGCACCATCTTCGACTTCGGAAAGGAAAGAGAAGATGCCTGCAGCTTCTGGGCCCGCGGTGGTGAAATGAATTACTATTTTATCTACGGTCCGGAACTCCTGGAAGTAGCTGAATCATATACAAAAATTACCGGTACCCCGGAACTCCCACCCCTGTGGGCTTTGGGCTACCATCAATGCCGCTGGAGCTATTACCCCGACACACGGGTAAAGGAAATAGCCGCTGAATTCCGGAAACGTCGCATTCCCTGTGATGTAATTTACCTGGACATCGACTATATGGAAGGCTTCCGCTGCTTTACCTGGAATAAAGAATGGTTCCCCGATCCGGCCGGATTGATCAAAGAACTGGCGGCAGAAGGATTCAAAGTAGTGGTGATCATAGATCCGGGTATCAAAGTAGATCCGGAATATGCAGTGTACCAGGAAGGCATGAAAAATAACTATTTCTGCAAACGCGCGGATGGTGCACTGATGGAAGGGGATGTATGGCCTGGTAAATGTGTGTTCCCGGATTATACTAATCCGGAAGTGCGCGACTGGTGGAGCAGTCTCTTTAAGAGCCTGGCAGAAACCGGTGTGCGGGGTGTATGGAATGATATGAATGAACCCGCCGTTTTTGAAATGGGCACTTTCCCTGAAGATGTGCGCCACGACTATGACGGCGAAGAGGTGAGCCATCGTAAGGCACATAATATTTATGGCCACCTGATGAGTAAGGCCACCGCTGCCGGCATGAAGAAATACCTCATGCCCAACCGCTCTTTCCTTATCACACGTTCCTGCTATTCCGGTGCCCAGCGCTGGTCTTCCGTATGGACCGGCGATAATGTATCCAGCTGGGAACACCTCTGGCTGGCTACCGTGCAGTGTCAACGTTTGGCTGTTTCTGGTATATCCTTTACCGGCAGCGATATTGGCGGATTTATAGGTGAGCCTGATGGAGAGCTATATACCCGCTGGATTCAGCTGGCTACTTTTCATCCGCTGATGCGTACCCACTCTGCCAGCAATGAAACCGGTTTTAACCAGGAGCCCTGGAGCTTTGGTCCGGACTATGAAAAAGTAGTTAATAAATTTATTACGTTAAGATATAAGCTGCTACCATATCTGTATACCACGTTCTGGCAATATGCCACCCATGGTACACCTATGTTGCGCCCACTGGCCTTTGTGGCTCAGCAGGATACCACTGCACACAACTGCACCCATGAGTTTATGTTTGGCGACGCGTTGCTGATCAGTCATGTGAGCGAACAGGGTATGAAAGAAAAAGCAGTATACCTGCCAGCCGGCAACTGGTACTACTTCTGGAACGATAAAAAATATACCGGTGCACAGGAAGTAACAGTGCCTACACCATTGGAAGAAATGCCTTTGTTTGTGAAAGCAGGTGCGGTATTGCCGCAGTATCCGGAAATGCAGTATACCCACGAAACACCGGTAACGGAAATGTTGCTACATGTATACTACGGAGAACAGGAAGTAAAAAGCTCCCTGTATGAAGATGCCGGCGATCATTACGGATATAAAAACGGGCAGTATAACGTAATCCGTTTCAAACAACATTCTACGCCGCAGCAGTTTCATCTGAAAAAGAAATTTTACATCAACTACGAAACTGCTTATAAGAACCACCGTATAATTGTGCATGGACTTCCATTCCAGCCCACCGTTGTAATTATTGACGGACAAAAAACTGTACTAAGTGCAGAAAATTTGCAGGCAGATAACACCGTGTCGTTTGTGGTAGAGCGTAGTTTTGAAGAGATAATTATGAATAAGGAGTAAACGTTGGAAGAAAAAGAAAAGGCACTTTAGATAGAGATCTCGCGCCGTGTTCATAACCTATGCCAACTTTAGAGATATCAAAATTAGATGCTAAAATCCATTGTACAAAATGTCGGAGGGGCTAAAAGGTGGAATGAACAAAATGAATAACTTATTAACGTTGAATTAAGAAGGCCAAACATTTTGCAAAAACGAAAAAACGTTCAAACTTAATATGGCAAAGGATTTCATATTAAAAAATCAATTTAGCAGGTACAGAAAAATAACATAATACTAATAACAGCGCCGTATTGTTTTCACTTAATAGAAAGAAGAATACCGTAAAAAGTATTACCTCATTTTTATCCGATAAGGAGAAAGATACAACGCTGTCTTGTCTATGCTTAGTAAAAAATTGATAGAAAGACTATTGACAACAGCGCACAAAACACCAGAAAAATAAAAACAGCTCTGAACAGGATCTCCACCCGGTCTGTGTTATAATTTATTCCATGCAATTCATGTGAATTATCACCGTGGTTGATACTCAGGCTCTTCATACAAACAGATTAAAAGGATTAAACAATAAATTGTTGCTTGGGTTACTGGGGTTTTAAGGTCACATCCTCTTTTATGAAATTACAGAAAAAAAGCTAAAATGGACTAATCTTTTTGTTCATTTTAGCTTTTGCGCTGTTCATTTTTTATCCTTTCTTTTTTCGCTTGCCTGTATCTTCATGCGGCAGGTGCAGGGGAGCCGCTTTGGGAGCAGATGGCCCAACAGTAGTACTATCACCTAATTCAGCAGCAGTAACGGTTTCACCTCTTTTATAAAACTCCTTTACCATCTTGCCCGTTTCTTCATCATACAATTTCCACACACCATTGCGCACTGAATTACCCTTACGAATAATCTCTGTAGGCGTTTCCACATTTGTAACAGGATCAATGATCATAATGGTATCCCGTTGCCCTTCAATTTCTGTTGCCATGTATGCACCTTCTTCACTACGCTTACCATTGGGGAAATAATATTTGCAATAACCGTCCAATACATTATTCTTATACGTTTCCTCTGCCAGTAAAGTGCCACCCGCAGAAGTCCTCTTCCAGATACCCTCCTTACGGTCGTTTTTATAAACACCTTCCCAGGTAAATCCGGGCTCTCCCCTGATCTCCCCTACTTCTTCTATCCAGGGTCCCTGTTTACGATGCTGTGCATCCCGCTGATTACTCTTCACCTGCGCCATCGTACTTACAATGATGAATTGTAACAGGATAGCTAAAAACAACTTTTGCATAATTTACGGCTTTCGCACAAGTTAAATATTTTATACATATCAATGTATCCGAAAACAAAAAGCTATTGAAGCAGGGACATCAGCGGTCATCAGACCTTTGCTTTTATCCCCGTTTCAATAGCTTCTGTTCAAAAGCTCAGCTGTACGCCTTACTTATGTAATTTAATATTTCCTACTTTAGTATCCTTACCACGTTCAACCTTCACACCTGTAATAGTAGTGTCTTTGTAACCATTGGAAGCGTTAACAAACACATTCCAATCACCTACTTTCAGGCCACGTACTTTAAATGAACCTTCTCTCCATGGTAATGCATATAATGTATCCTTGCTGTTGTTGTACACAGAAAGCACCGGATAAGCATCCCATGGTGTAACGGTACCAGACAGACTACCCATTTTCAGAATAGTGAACACATTGATATATGGTCTGAGTATGAACTGACCATCCCATACCCTGATGATAGAGCGTTGTACATCAAAGTCTAACCACAGCTGCAAATCACTGGTACTTACTTCATCCCACTCGCTATGACGTACTCTTACAATAATTTTTGTCTGGCCAGTCACTGATTTCAGTGGATAAGTAACGCCGTTCTTTACCAGGGAGTTATTATTACCTACAGTGATACGGATTCTTTCCATTGTCCCCTTGTGGATGTTACCGCCTGCCAGTAAGGTATCTGCACCATTACGCAGGGTAAGCAGATCGTAAACACCAGGATGGATACCTAAAGAATCCCATAACTGACAGCTGTCTGGCTTGCTATCACGGTCGTTTTTATGGTCTTCGTCCCACCAGCAACGATCCTTGTCTTCCCAGTTCTCATCTCCAGTACCTCCGCAGGTGTCTACCAACACTTCAACTTTACGGATATCCAACAATACTTTATCAAAAAGTCCCGGATCATCTGCAAGGAAAAGACTTACTTTTTGTTGATTAGCAGGAATAGGCGCGGTAGATGCAGAATTGTCTTTTTTACACGCTTGCATCATGGCAACCGCCACTACTACTATCGTTGCTAAAACGAGCCCCGGCTTACGGAGAGAATTTTTCATAATTGCTAGGTTTTAAGTGACTAATAAAAATATGGATCAATCCAATTTGGTTGAAAGTTGACAGTAAAAAGTTGACTTATAAATAAACGCTTGCACCCCTCCCCTTATTGCTGTACAAACAAACGTCTTATAATAGATAGGATAAATATGAAAAGGTTTAATGAGTAGAGAAAATTTTATGGCACATTTCGCCTAATAGCCTTGGTACCACTAAGTTAGCAGGATTTACAACAAAAAAAATCTCCCCTGAGGGAGATTTATCAGTAGCATAAAATAATATAACACAATATCTCCCGCAGGGAGAATATATCGGTAGGTTTAAATCAACCTTAAAATAGTAGCCCCCAATGGTGGCAAACGCAAAGAAAGCGTGTAGTCCTTGCCGTTATATGTTTGTTTTACAGACTTTAATATGCCTGTATTTATGACACCACTTCCATAATATTTAGGGGCATCACTGTTGAGAATTTCTTCCCATTGCCCATCTATCGGCACACCTACCAGGTAGTTCTCCCGCACCACAGGTGTCATGTTCAACACTATCAATAAAAAATCCTTTGGACGACTGCCTTTACGGGCATAAGCCAGTACACAATTATCATAGTCATTCACCGTAATCCATTCAAAACCAGCTGCATCAAACTGTTGTTCATGCAACGCTCTGGCATCGGTATATAAGCGATTGATATCTTTTACAAAATCCTGTAACCCTTTATGTGGCGCATATTTCAGCAGGTGCCAGTCTAACTCCCCACGGAAATTCCATTCAGACGTTTGTCCAAACTCATCCCCCATAAACATCAACTTACTCCCCGGATGCGTAAACATATAACTATATAACAAGCGCAGGTTAGCAAACTTCTGCCAGTCGTCGCCCGGCATTTTATACAGCAACGGTGATTTCCCATGCACTACTTCATCATGGCTCAGCGGTAACATGAAGTTTTCGCCAAAGGCATACACCAGGCTAAAAGTCAGGTCATTCTGATACCATTTACGATGGATAGGGTCCTTTTTGAAATAATCCAGTGTATCATTCATCCAACCCATCATCCACTTCATACCAAAGCCCAAACCGCCCATAAACGTAGGTCTGGATACACCGTAATGAGAGGTGGAGTCTTCTGCAATGGTTTGTACATCCGGGAACAGTGCGTACACTGTTTCATTCATCTTTTTCAGGAAACTGATCGCTTCCAGGTTTTCATTCCCCCCTACCTCATTAGGTACCCAGGCGCCTTTTTCGCGGGAATAATCAAGGTGTATCATAGAAGCTACCGCATCTACGCGTAAGCCATCTGCATGAAATCTATCAAACCAAAAAATAGCATTACTCAATAAAAAAGAACGCACTTCATTGCGTGCATAATTAAAAATATAACTGTTCCAATCCGGGTGATAACCCTTACGCATATCCGCATATTCATACACATGTGATCCGTCGAAACGGTACAATCCATGCGCATCATAGGGAAAATGCGATGGTACCCAATCCAGTATCACACCAATATCTGCCAGATGAAACGCTTCAATCATCTCCATCAGGTCCTGCGGCGTACCATACCTGGAGGTGGGCGCAAAATAACCGGTTAACTGATACCCCCAGGAGCCATCAAAAGGATGTTCCATCACCGGCATCAGCTCTACATGCGTAAATCCCATTTCCTTTACATAAGGTACCAGCATGTCGGCTATTTCCTGGTAAGAATACACGCTTTCCTCATCTGTAGGATCAGGACGGCGCCAGGAACCCAGGTGGATCTCGTACACAGAATAAGGGCTGTTCAGCGAATTGCGCTTACTTCGCTGGCTCATCCATTTTTTATCATCCCATTCATAATCCAGGGGATGCACAATAGAAGCCGTTTGCGGACGTACTTCCCAATAGTTGGCATATGGATCTCCCTTGATCAGTTCTTCACCGCTATTGGAGCGGATAAAATATTTATACAGGGAACCGGCCTTCACAGCAGGCACAAAACCTTCCCATATACCGGAACTATCCCATCGTGGAAATAAGGTATGGGTATAATGATCCCATCCGTTAAAATCACCCATTACGGCTACAAATGCAGCATTGGGCGCCCATACGGCGAAATAGGTGCCGGTCACGCCTTCAGATTCTAAAGGATGTGCACCAAACTTTTCGTATAGCCGGTAATGTGAGCCGGCCTGAAACAAGGTAATATCACTGGAGGAAAAGAGGGATAATGGTTCAACATACTGTAAAGCGCTATTAGTATCTCCGGTCATAAATAACGTGTGAATTGGGTGTCTAGGTTAACAAGATAGTTTAAATTTTGGAAACTGACAGATACTGCGAAATAGATACGTATATAAAAAGAAAAAGGTGCCCTTACGGACACCTTCTCTTTTTTATCGCTATTCCTTTTAAGGGAATTAGTATTTCTTTTTGTAAGGAGGTTTGCTACCACCACCGAAAGACTCGCGTCTGTCGCCACCGCTGCGGCTACCGCCACTGCGACTGCCACCACCGCCTTCAGGGCTCCAGCTTCTTTTACGTGGAGCACCACCATCTTCTCTGCGTGGGCCACGTTCCGGACGATCACCACCAGTACGGACACGTTTATCGCCGTCCTGAGACATTTCTATCCTCACGCTGCGACCATTGTATTCCAGTTTCTTGAAGGCCTCAGTTACTTTTGGTAATTCTTCATTCTCTACTTCAAAGAAAGAATAAACACCTTTCAGATCAATACGACCGATCTTGTTACCACGTAAACCAGTACTGTCACACAGGTAACGGAGCATATCGCCACGGTTGAAATCATCTACTGATCCAAGATTGATGAACAGACGGGTAAATTTACCATTGCTTCTGCTAGCGCCTCTGCTATCGTCTCCAATAGCACCACGTACGCCGTCTTTTGCATTCAGATCAGGAGCATCCTGATAGTATTCCAGGAACTGGTTAAATTCCAGGGAAGCAAAACGTTTGATCAGTTCTTCCTTGCTCATAGACGCAAACTCTTCGTTGATGCGTTCCATGTAAGGTTCAATCTGCTCTTCGTTTACTACTACGTTGTGTACTTTATGAACAAGACCAAACAGTTGTTTTTCGCAAACTGCAAAACCATCCGGCACTTCAGCTTTCACAAATTTCTTACCGATTACACGTTCAATCTGGCGGATTTTACCGGTATCACGTGCGCTGATGATAGCGATAGAGATACCTGATTTACCTGCTCTACCAGTACGACCACTTCTGTGTGTGTAGTTTTCTACATCATCTGGTAAGTCGTAGTTGATTACGTGCGTAACGCTATCCACGTCAATACCACGGGCAGCCACATCTGTTGCTACCAGCACCTGCAGTGCTCTTTCGCGGAAACGCTTCATTACTTTATCACGCTGCTGCTGGGTAAGATCGCCATGCAATGCATCTGCATTGTAGCCATCTTTAATCAGTGATTCAGCAATTTCCTGTGATTCAATTTTGGTACGGGTAAATATAATACCAAAAATTTCAGGGTTGAAATCCACGATACGTTTGAGGGCCGCGTATTTTTCACGTGGACGAACAATGTAGTATTCGTGTTCTATATTAACGTTACCGCTGTTTTTATTACCAACCGTCAGTTCAAACGGATCTTCCATGTACTTCTTTGCGATACGACGCACTTCCTGTGGCATGGTAGCTGAGAACAACCAGGTAGTTTTACCTTCCGGTGTGTTGGAGAGAATGCTGTTGATATCTTCCTGGAATCCCATGTTCAGCATTTCATCTGCTTCATCCAGTATTGCATAACGAACATTGTCAAAATTGATCGCACCGCGGTCAATGATATCCAGTAAACGACCGGGAGTTGCTACAACAATGTGTACTCCTCTTTTCAGGTCACGCAGCTGTTGTACGATGCTGGAACCTCCGTATACCGCAACGATGCTAACATCGCCCAGGTACTTACTAAAATTCTTCAGATCGTTTGTAATCTGCAGGCACAGCTCACGGGTAGGACATAAAATCAGACCCTGTGGTTTATTTAATTTCAGATCCAGTTGCTGCAGCAAAGGCAAGCCAAATGCAGCAGTTTTACCGGTGCCCGTCTGGGCCAGACCTACGAAATCGCGGTCTCCTCCTAACAATACTGGTATTGCCTGTTCCTGAATGGGTGTTGGGGAAACGAAGCCCAGGTCCGTAATTCCCTTTAAGAGAGGCTCTTGTAAGCCCAGTGATTCAAATGTAGTCATTGATTTGCATTAATCAAGCTCCGTCGGGAGCTGTGAAAAGCTTTTAGCTGTTAGCTATTAGCTGTTAGAAATATTATTATTGGTATTAACTGTTAGCATCATGCTAAAAGCTAATGGTTGCTTGTGAATCGCTCAACTAATAGCTAACAGCTAATAGCTAATCGCTTCTTATACCAGTTCCCCTTCGAGGTCGTAGTCAAATGCCTTCGTGATGCGTACTTCCACAAAATCACCTGGTTTGAGGCGTTTGGTGGTGTCTATGATCACTTCATTATCTACTTCCACCGAATCAAACTCGGTACGGGCAAGAAATCGGCCCGATTCTTTTTTATCTACTATTACTTTAAAAATCTTTCCTACTTTCTCCTGGTTCTTTTCCAGGGAAATTTCCTGCTGCACTTCCATTATTTCCTGCGCTCTTCTTTCTTTCTCTTCTGCAGGAATATTATCTTCCAGCTCGTAGGCACTGGTGCCTTCTTCATGACTGTAAGTAAATACTCCTACACGGTCAAAGCGCATTCTTTCGAGGAAGCTTTTCAGCTCTTCCACATCATCTTCCGTTTCACCGGGGAAACCAGCAATCAATGTAGTACGCAAACAAATGCCTGGTACTTTTGCACGGATGGCATGTACGAGTTCTTCAATTTCTTCGCGGGTAATCTGGCGTTTCATAGCCTTCAACATGGCATTGGATGCATGTTGTAAAGGCATATCCAGATATTTGCAGATGTTCGGAAACTCGTTCATCGCATCCAGGATCTCCATCGGAAACTTGGTAGGATAGGCATAATGCAGACGAATCCACTCTAAACCCTTTACTCCTGCGAGGGCACGCATCAGGTCACCCAAGCGACGCTGCTTGTACAGATCCAGACCATAGTAGGTCAGCTCCTGTGCAATGAGCATGATTTCCTTTACACCGGATTTTACCAGCTTCTCTGCTTCCAGCACCAATTCTTCAATCGGTTTTGAAACGTGTTGACCACGCATCAGCGGAATAGCGCAGAATGAACAGGTACGGTTACAGCCTTCTGCTATTTTCAGGTAAGCATAATGTGAGGGAGTGCTGAGCAATCTTTCTCCTATCAGCTCGGCCTTGTAATCGGCATCAAATTTCTTCAGGATCAAAGGCAGTTCCATGGTACCAAACCAGGCATCCACACCGGCAATTTCTGATTCAAGATCACCACGATAACGCTCACTTAAGCAACCGGTAACATATACTTTGTCCAATTTACCACGCTGTTTCAGGTCTACCTGTTCCAGAATGGTATTAATCGATTCTTCTTTGGCTTTGTCAATAAAACCACAGGTGTTTACTACAACAATATTATGGTCGCGCTTAGCACTTTCATGCACCACATCAATATCATTGGCCAGGAGCTGTCCGCTCAGAACCTCTGAATCCACCATATTCTTGGAGCAACCAAGTGTAATAATATTAACCTTGTCTTTCTTTAAAGTTTTCGTCTTCAAGCGCGAATGTTTTAGAGCATGCGGTCAAGCATTTTTTTTGAACCGCTTACCGCCACGAAGACACACAGACACTAATTGAATATAACAGCAGACTTACTGTATGTGACTTGAGTCTTAGTGGGGTTGAAATAAGGAAGGTGCAAAGGTAGCGAAAAGAATTGGTAATAAAGAAATTTAAGATAAGTAATTGCAAATTAATCACTTAACCCAAATTCCGGCTGGTTTACCTAACCTGCTGTAAAACCTTATCCGCACGTTGATGCGCCATTTTACGCTTATAATAGTACCACCACCTGGGTGCCATTTTAATCATCAGGTTATTCATGCCCCGCAGCCCCAGCAAATGATACAGACCATTGAGCTTACCCAGCAAAGAGGGATCCATAGCGCGCAAACTCATGGCAAAGCCCCCATCCAGGTATTCCATATGGTGCCAGTAACCAGCCGGCATAAACATAGTATCTCCATGGTTCAGAATGGTAGTATAGCCACGGGCGTGCTCCAGCGCAGGAAATTGTTCTACGTCAAGTTTTTCATGCCAGTTCACAAAGTTAGCTGCACTCTCTACCGTAAAAGGCATGCGGTATATAAAAGGAGCTTGCTTGTTTTCCAGCAATAATACACGCTTACGTCCCAGGAACTGGGTATGAAAAATATGGGATAAGTCAATATCGTAGTGCATATGCGCTACAGAACCGGCTCCACCCACAAACAGCATGGGGTATTTTTTCAGAAAGCCGGTGGCCAGTATATCCGGCCAGATGAAATCCTCCACTAATTGTGGTGCATGCTGGAAGATGTTGAACAGGAAGATACGGAGCTTTACCGGCCCCTTCTTTACCATATCCAGGTAGTTGCCGAAAGGAATGTAATCGTCTGCTCCGTTTACCAGCGTATTCACACCGGCGCGCTCGTTATTATAAACGCCTACCGTTTTATCCCCTACTATAGATTTGAAATAATCCCAGGTCCATTTAGAATAGGCTGGCCAGTTTTTGCTTAACCCTCCTGCCGAAATGATGACAGGTTTACGGGGTTTGTAGTAGTTTTTCTTAAATTCCGCTGGTGTAATGTCTTCAACTCGGTCTATGTGCTGTATAATCATAACTTGCGAATTGTTAAAATAAGGGAACAAAAAGGGAACCAACTATTCAAATATAATAAATGCAATAATATTTAAACAGAAACAAGAAAACGAAGGAAAGGTTGATAAAATGTAACCGGGCCCCTTTCATGGAGCCCGAATAGTAGTTTTTATTTAAAGTAAAATATTAAGTAAGGTTGATTTTAATTCGTAAACAACATTAATAATATACAGATAATCAACTATTTACACTAAACAGAGAATCTACAAAACTTTCTTTATTAAATACCTGTAAATCTTCCATTTTTTCACCGATACCGATGTATTTTACAGGGATTTTGAACTGATTGGCAATGGCCAGTACCACCCCACCTTTAGCAGTTCCATCCAATTTTGTAATCGCCAGCGCAGTTACTTCGGTAGTGGCAGTAAACTGACGGGCCTGCTCCAGCGCATTTTGCCCGGTAGAACCATCCAACACCAGCAATACTTCATGCGGTGCATCAGGTATTACCTTTTTCATCACACGCTTTATTTTGCCCAGCTCATCCATCAGGTGCAATTTATTATGCAAACGACCTGCGGTGTCTATAATAATTACATCCACGTCTTTTGCTACGCCGCTCTGTACAGTATCAAAAGCTACCGCTCCGGGATCCGATCCCATCTGCTGCTTTACAATAGGTACGCCTGCACGCTCACTCCAGATAGTCAGCTGATCAACCGCTGCGGCACGGAAAGTATCTGCTGCTCCCAGCATAACAGATTTTCCTGCTTTCTTAAAGTTATAGGCCAGTTTGCCAATGGTGGTGGTTTTACCAACACCATTTACGCCCACTACCATGATCACATAAGGTTTTTTATCCGCTGGCACATCAAAATCACGGAAGCCGCTATCCGGTGCCTCTACCAGTAATGCTGCAATCTCTTCCTGCAACATCCTGTTCAACTCACTGGTTCCCAGATATTTATCTTTCGCCACACGTTGTTCAATGCGATCTATTATCTTCACGGTAGTATCTACACCAACATCTGCAGAAATCAGGGCATCTTCCAGGTTATCCAATACTTCGGTGTCCACGGTCGACTTACCGGCAATAGCGCGTCCTATCTTACTCAGGAAGCTTTCTTTGGTTTTTTGTAAACCCTGATCCAGATTTTCCTTCTTCTCCCTGGAAAATAGTTTATTGAAAAAGCTCATAGTTAATTTTATTGGGCCTGGAATCTTATAACTCCAGCCTATTTTGAGTTATCCGGCTGCTTTGCGACAGCATAGTTTCAAACAAGTTGCTAAAGTACATCTTTTGTGTTAACAATCACCGGCCGGCATATTATGCGGCCTTCGGCCGCTGTCTTTTCTTTAGCAGGATTAGACTGATTAAGATGATTATCCTGATTTTATTTTCCACTGAAAGATATCTATATCGTTTTATAGCATGCTTTTAGAAAATCAGAAAGAATGTTGATTCGAAAGAAATAAAATCAGGATAATCATCTTAATCAGTCTAATCCTGCTAAAGAAAAGACAAAAGCCGAAGGCTTTCCCCCTACGCATACCGAATAGTATGAACACAAAAAGCTGTCCGTTTAACGGGACAGCTTTTCAGTATTATAAGTAAAGCCGAATTACTTCTGGTTGTTGATGTGCTCCTGTATTTTATCCTTGTGCACGATAGCCTCTTTGAAGGTATAGGCACCGGTTTTAGGAGAACGCACAGCTCTAATCACTTTTGTCCAAACTTTAGATTCAGCGGCTGCTTTTGCGTCTTTCTTGATCGCGGTTTTTGCTGCTTTTGCCATTTTATACTATTGTTTTTATGGTCAAATGGCTATATGGCTGTTTTGCAAACAAGCCATTAACCATTAACAATTTATTTAATTTCTTTGTGTACAGTAACTTTCCTTAAAATAGGATTGTACTTTTTCAACTCCAGACGCTCAGGAGTATTCTTCTTATTCTTGTTAGAGATGTAACGGGAAGTTCCGGGCTGACCAGAGGTCTTGTGCTCAGTGCACTCCAGAATTACCTGTACTCTATTACCTTTTTTTGCCATTGTGTATTACAAATTAAGTGAGTCTTAGAATTAAATTGCCTGACCAGCTGCACGCAATTCCTTCACAACTGCATACAAACCTCTTTTGTTGATAGTTCTTAAACCATCAGTAGATACTTTTAAAGATATCCATTTGTCTTCTTCCGCCAGGAAAAAGCGTTTTTTCTGCAGGTTAGGTAGAAACCTTCTATTTGTCTTGATGTTGGAGAAGGAAACATGGTGACCTGTAATCGGCTTCTTTCCTGTTACCTGACATACTCTTGCCATGATCTAAAAATTTAGGAATGCAAAAGTCCATTTTTTTTATGGATTTTGCAAATATTATTAAATGAATTTATTCACAAGTTCGATAAAAGTCTCTCAAAAGGGCCTTTCACTTAAATTGCGAACACAATGCAAATTATTGATAATCAAATAATTATCAGACAAATTTCCATCTGTCTTTTGCCGATATATTTTTTACAATAAAACGATCAGACTACGCAATATAGCACCTAATCTTACCGCTTCCAGCACACGTTGCTGGTCCGTACCATGTTTTAATAATGCTTCTTCGTGGGAAGTAACACACATTTCGCAGCCATTCAGTGCAGACACTACAAGGCTCAATAACTCAAAAAACTCCTTCCCTAAAACCGGATTTGCCATAATGCTCATCCGGATACCAGCAGGAGTAGCTGTGTAAAACTCCTTATTCACAAAATGCCTGAAACGATAATACACGTTATTGGCATTCATGAGAGAAGTACAGCTGATCACTTCCGCAATATCCTTGTCATTTGCACCTTCCTGTGTAGCCAGTTTTTCAAAAGCAGCCTGCAAAGCAGTATGCTTCTCATTTACCGCCACTGCAACACCTATCAGGTAAGCCTCTTTTTTAGAGAGCGCAGGAGCAGCCAGGGCATTGGCAACATTGATCTTCAGATCTTTCAGATAACGTGCATCCGCATTTGCAAGCGACTGCAAACGTGCTGATATCTCTGCACCAGCCAAACCTACTGCTTCCAGTATTTGAATGGCCGTATCCTGATTTGTAGTTGCAAACATATATATTTATTTTTTGTACTATTAATTACGAATTACGAATTGCGAATTACGGATCGAAGCGGTCTTCGCTTCGATCCGTAATTCGCAATTCGTAATTCGTAATTATTTTATAAATTAAACAGCTAAGGTAGCTTCACCTTTAGTCCAGTTGCAAGGACACAGTTCGTCAGTTTGTAATGCATCCAGTACACGCAATACTTCTTTCACACTACGGCCTACAGACAGGTCGTACAAAGAAACCCAACGCACAATACCCTGTGGATCTACAATGTAAGTAGCACGGTAAGCAACTTTTTCGTTTGCTTCCAGGATACCCAGTTCAGTTGCCAGAGATTTGGAAGTATCTGCCAGCATCGGGAACTGTAAACCACGCAGGTCTTCGTGATCTCTTCTCCATGCAGCATGTACAAATTCGCTATCAGTAGAAGCACCAATCAGAACTGCATCACGGTCAGCAAAATCCTGTGCGTGTTTGTTAAATTCAGCGATTTCGGTAGGACAAACAAAAGTGAAATCTTTAGGCCACCAAAACATAACCATCCATTTACCGGAGTTTCTCAGTTCTTCAGAAGACAGTTCATAAAATTCTTTGCCTTTTTCGATGGAAACAACAGCCGTTTTTTTGAATTCGGGAAACTCAGACCCTACGGATAAGATAACATTTTTCATAATAACTTATTTCTCTTTTTGATTTATAGATCTATCTAATTCTTTTTGACGGCGCAAAGATCCCATTACATTAATTATTAAGCAAATAGATTTTAGAAATGTGGCATTGAAATTCTCTATATATATGATTTTCCGCTGTAGTAAAGCATATCAGTAAGGGATACCGGCATATAATCAAAAGAAATGTCTCAGGCTTAACATTTTCATGCTATTTCTGTAACATTTTGGCACGCTATTTAGTTATATGTACAGAGATTAATTTAACATAGCATGGAAATGAAGAAAAAATATTTACTACTGGTGGTTATAACGATTGGACTTGCTTTGATTCCGTTTATTAAAAACAGCATCATCAAACACGATGAATTCGACGCTACCCGAGATCTGTTCATTTAGTGTTTAGCGGGTTCCATTGTACCGTTCCTAGAACTGCTGCCCCATGTCGGGGTTGGGTTTCCATTTGCTGGCAGGTTCATAATACTGCCAGATAACATCACCCACCCTCCGCAATAATTGCCAGGCCTCATTATCATAGTGCCAACGCTGATCCTGATTGTTTTTGGTAATCATGCAATAGACATAGTCGCCATGAGGCGCATTCACCATGATCACTTCTGATCGTGACTCATCTACTGCGCCGGTTTTGGAGGCAGTACGAATATTTGGTGGTACCCGCAATACACCTTCTGCATCCCAGTAATTACGTGTAAGGTTACGATACATCCGCTCACTGGCGGTTTTGCTGATCACTTCACCCTTATAAACCATCTCCATTAAACGCGCCATTTCGCGCGGACTCGTTTGGCCCCAGCCGTATTGTTTCCTTTCAGCTTCTCTTCCTTTGGTGCGGGAATTTACACGCAGGTGCTCAAAACCATTGTCCTGCAGCCACTGATTAATTTGCACTCCCCCACCAGCCAATGATTGCAGCCACAAGCTGGCAGTATTATCGCTCATGGTAAGCATCAGCATCACTACCTTATCTAATGCTATCTGCTGGCTATCTTTAAAAGATCCCAGTATATCCTCTCCTTCATACAACAACGAATCCCTGTAAACCAGGTTTTGGTGGTATTGCAACTCCCCTTTCGACAGTTTATTGAAAATACCTACCTGGATAGCTGTTTTAATCATGCTGGCGGTAGGAAACGTTGAATCGGCATTAATGGCCACCGTACTACCCGTTTTAAGGTTATGTACATATATACCGGCCTGTCCGTGGTGAGAAGCCAGCATAGGGGTTAAAATGGCCGTAAGACGCTTATCGGTATTTTGGGCAGCGGCGTGTGTAAATGCCAGCAACAGGAAAAAGGGAAGCAGCGTTTTCATATAAACAAGATAAAAAAAGAATTACGAATTGGGAATTACGATATAAGCGAAGATCATTTCGATCCGTAATTCCCAATTCGTAATTCGTAATTCTTTATGTTACCTCATTAATCAGATCTGCGAAATTGCGTATACCTATCATTTTAGCCGACGTATAGCCTTCAGCGTAGTCTACGCCTACCATTTTGCCTAACATCTTGGCGCGATAAACAACGCTGTCAAAAAAGCCGGTACCGGAAATGTAGGTTTGTGGCTCATTGTCTTTTGCAGCCAGGAACTGTGAGCTGAAACTTTTAATAGCTTCCAGCTTTTTTTCTATAACAGCGGTGATATCTACCACAAAATCAGGCTCATGATAACGGTCCTGCAAAAAGTGGAATACCTGCCGGGGACGCCATGCTTCCTGCGGCTGCCCATCTGCGGATGTTTCTATCTTCCTTAATCCTGCCAGAAAACAGCTGTCTGCTATTAGTTTGGCAGCCCGCCCATGATCAGGGTGACGGTCATCAATAGCATTAGCGAGTACGATGTCGGGGCGGTACTTACGAATAGCCATAATGATGGCCATCTGTTCCATTGTGTCATTTCTGAAGAAACCATCGGCCAATCCAAGGTTTTCACGCGCTGACAAACCCATAATTTTTGCGGCTGTTTGGGCTTCTTCCTCACGAAGTGCCGGGGTGCCACGGGTACCCAGTTCACCACGGGTAAGATCTACTACACCTACTTTCATTCCCTGTTGCGCATGGACCATCAAAGTGCCTGCACAACCCAGTTCTACGTCATCCGGGTGCACAGCTATTGCAAGTATATCCAGTTTCATATGCTGTAAATTGAGGTGCAAAGATGGGGAATTATTTTATATGACATCACTCTTCCCTACTGCTAATAAGAATACCCACTTTCCGGTCCATAACCTGGTATTTGTCCTGCAACTCTTGCTCAGAAAGGATTTTAACGGAGATAAATGTTTTTGTATCAACGGTCATAAGACCCATTTCATTATTGGTTGTGATAGGCTTGTTGTTAACGATGAAATAGAAGCTGCTATCGTTGCCATATTTATGCAACAGGCTATCATAGGCCGGAGACATAAGGCTCAGCAATGTATTCACCCGTTTACGGGCAAAGGGCTTTGTTTCTACGTATACCACACCGTTGGCTGCCTGGCTGCCGTATTTCAACAGTGTTTTAGTCCCCTTTCCGGTAGCAATGGTGATTAAACCTATCTTATCCGGCGTAACCTGCCCAATGATACTTTGGGTTACCACTACACTGTCCAGTACATACACCGGATCATCATTTTCTACAGATTGCGCCGTAGCACCAAACGAAAAAAATAATGCACTGATAAGTAAGATCCTTGCTTTCATAATAATCCCTTTTTCATGACAGGCGAATATTACGAAGATAACAGAAAGTGGGTATTCCTATTTTTTTACGGTTATAATAATTATATTTGTAACCGTATGGTTACATAAAAATAGAGACCAATACAATTTATTCTAATGCTTAAAACCATCTTTTATGACTGCAGATCAACATGTGGCATTCGCAGAAGCTGCCATGCTTATTCGCAAACCTGTTACGGAAGTATTTGATGCCTTCATAAATCCAGCCATCACTACTAAGTTCTGGTTTACCAAAAGCAGCGGAAAATTAGTACCAGGTAGTCAGGTGCAATGGACCTGGGAAATGTATGATCATACCACCACCGTTTCCGTTAAAACGGTTATCCCTAATAAGAAAATCATTATTGAATGGGGTAATGGTCCGGAAATAACAACGGTTGAATGGACATTTGAAGCATTAAATGAACACGCAACATTTGTGAGTATAACAGATGGCGGCTATTCAGGTGATGTACAAAAAGTAGTGTCCCAGGTTCGTGGTTCAACAGGTGGATTTACCTTAGTACTGGCAGGTTTGAAAGCATACCTGGAGCATAATATACAGCTTAATTTAATAGGCGACCGGTTTCCAAAGGGCAAAAGTGTTAAGAATTAACCTTAACTAATTATAGGCGCGGTACTGCTGGTATTGTTCGAGTTCCTGTACAATCACCTCGATATCTTTATCTTCCTGTTTATCGTAATCACTTTTGAGGTTGCCACCGAAAAAGAAGGCCACGGTTTGCCATACGCGGGCATTAAAACCGCCTTTCAGTTCCTTGATAATTTCGAAGCAGTTCTGACCAGTTTCGCGGTCAATAAGTTTCATGAGTACTTTGCCCTGGTATACGGAGAGGTTTTCTAATTTATTGCCAAACTGCGCTTTGAGTTCTTTTTCTTTGGTAGCCAGGAATTCTTTGCGTTCCCTTTTGCTGTTCATGGTAGCCAGGCGGCTGTTCACATCTTTCAGCACACGGGAAGCAGATTTTGCATAAGGGTAAGTAACATATACAGCGTTGCGTAAACGGCTCCAGCGTTCATGCTCTTTCCGCAATGCCTTCGGCATCTTCTCCACTACGTCAAATATTGCAAGGGTAATCACCGGGATGGTATCATTCCCTACCACAATGGCATGCAGCGGAATAACGTCAGCTCCGTGTGCCTCCTGCGCCATAGCAGCTGTGTGGCATAGTGATATGCCCAACAGCAGGAAAAGAGAAACGATGATCTGTTTTAGGCAAAGCCGCATAGATATATTAACGTTACTTATATAGTGAATGTTACCACAAGTTAAAAAAGATTTCAGATTTGGGTGGTAATTAAATCGTGTTAGTGTACGGATTTCATTTTCAGTACATCCACCGCAAAATCGTTGATAGCCTTCTCCACAGCGGGTATATCCTGCGAAGTCAGCGAGCAGCCCATTACATGTGTGCCGGCACCGGGAACAGGTACTGCCTCTTTCAAACTATCAGGTGTGCCCAATGCTTTGGCCATATCCACAATAGCAGATACCCGTACTGTCTGATCCTGGTGTTGCTCATCTTTATAATAATATAAACTGAGTACCGGCTGATGTACTTTTTTAAAAGTGGCAGTTGTCATGGTGGATTCCAGCAGGCTTTCCAGCTGTACTACTGCTTCCAGCCGGTAGTTATTATTCCAGTACTGCGCCCTTACCTGATCGGTATCTGTACTATGCCGGAAATCGCCTTTGTTTACCAGGCGCGCCAGTTGCAGGCCCCAGTGATCATTGGCCAGGAAAGCGAGATTGTCGTTGATGGCGATATTGGGCGACATATTGATCATAGCATATATATCGTTCGGGTACATTGCTGCCAGTCGCAGCGCCAAAGTACCACCGGTGGAGGTGCTCATCAGGATCACCTTATCTCCCAGCGCTTTACCAATGCTCAATGCTTCTTCAGCATCTCTCCATAAACCGGCAGCGGTTGTATGCAACAAAGGGTCGCTGGTATCTACACCGTGGCCGTCGAGCCTCGACAGGTAAAGGTTGCAGCCATATCGACGCGCAAAATCGCGGTGTACCGGATCCCCTTCTTCCTGACTGGCAGAAAAGCCATGGAGATATACTACCGCGTATGGTGTTTTGTGAAAACCTGCATCCTGCCATATGATACGGGCCTCATTATCAGGCTTTAACTTGTGTTGTGCTTCCCGCGTCTTTACATAATTTTCAAGGGCCGGACCTGCGGACGGCACTGCCGGCAGTTCGTGATTATATACCGGGTCAGCGGGTTTAGGACCAACCAGATACGCCGCCGCGAGGGTGGCTATAACTATCAGGGATATACGCAGGGCTTTTAGCATTTAGCAGTTAGCTTTTAGGTAATGCAGCGAATAAAAAATGCAGCGGGTATAAATATAAGGTTTAAGAAGAATCTTAAATATTATATTTTTATCCGCTGCATTACCTAAAAGCTAATTGCTAAAAGCTATATTTATTTTCTTACTCTTATTTTTTGATAGATGCTCATCGCAGTACCCATAATGGTAATCAGGATGCCCAACCACAGCACATTGATGTAAGGGAATATCAATGCTTTCATAACGATGTAGTCACTGAAACCGGTGGCTTCCTTCACTTTCAGTTCTATCTTGTTTTCTGCCGGCATAATTTTACTGAACCGTACATTCAATCCCAGCGGCGCCAGTGTATCTTCCACGCTGTATTGGTAACTGCTGTCGCGGATGAAGTAGATCGGCTGCATACTAAAATGATCTGCGGTTTGTGTATACACTTCCAGTTCTGCACCCACAGCCAGGTCGCCTGTTTGCGGCACGTAATTGCGGCTCACCGGTTTGGTATTCAGTCCTTTCAGTACAATAAACCCTTTGGAGAAGAAAACAGAATCACCCTGTTTCATCATATGTGCCGTATATTCTGTGGTATCGGATTTTGCCTCTTCTTCCTTGTTAGGCGCTGCAGATACGTAGGTAAAGATATCTTTTGTAAGATAATGCCTGGAAGCAGGATTGGAAGACAATGCATTTTCCTTTTTGTTTACAAAAGCATCCGGGTAAAGCGTGAATTCCTCCAGCATACTACCGGTTGTTTTATCCTTTTTCTGATAATGTACAACGTAATATGTTTTTGGATCTCCCTGCGCCACAGAATCGCCGGTATAGGTAACATGATAATCACCCATTTGTATCGGTACATTCTTAGGCAACATGATATTCTCGCGCGGATTCTGTTTGCTTTCCTTTTTGAAGAAACCTTCATTCAGCATCTTCATACGATCCACAGAGATCACTTCCATTTTAGCAGAGGAGATCAGGATACCCAGCAACACCATACCAAAACCGATATGCGCTACAGATGCACCCGCATTTTTGATCTTCCCTTTCAGCCCTATAAAGATGTAAGCGAGATTGGCTACTATCGCGTAAATGCTGGCAAACAGCATGATGTAAATAGCAGTGAGGAATCCAGCGCCATAATTATCGTAGGTGATAGTACCCTTCCAGGCTACCAGACCAGTCAATAATAAAGCAACCAGGGTAGGCACCGCCAGTTTTTTGGTGAGCTGTCCGCGTGGTGTATCCTTATATTTCATGAACTGTACGATGGCAGTTAATACGCCGAGTACAATAGCAATCCAGATCTGAATTTTGTTATAATGGAAGATGCTGTCTGATGGCGGCGCAATGTCATCCATCTTAAACAATCCTTTGAGGCCGGTGAGGCTTAGTAATTTATTCCACACGGGAATAGAAGTAGTGAACGTGATCTGTATAGCTGCAATAAGCAGGATCAGCGAACCTACAAACAGCCAGAACTCGCGGGAGTAGCTGTTTTCTTCTTTCTTCACGGATGGTATCTCCTTTCTGCGTATGATCAGTAAGGCAATGGACGGCACCGTAAATACTCCCATAGAAATGAGCAATTGTGCGCTCATACCCATGTCAGTAAAGGAATGCACAGAGGTATCTCCCAAAATACCACTCTTTGTAAGGAAGGAGGAATAAAGGATAAGGATATACGAAATAAAGAAGAAGAACATTGTTGACTTCAGCGAGTGTCCGGTGGATTTATACGCCAGGAGTGTGTGTACACCGGCTACCATTGTCAGCCACGGCACCAGCGACGCATTTTCTACCGGATCCCATGCCCAGTAGCCGCCAAAGTTAAGTGATTCGTAAGCCCAGGCAGCGCCCATCATAATACCAGTGCCCAGCATCATAATAGCGAACAGTCCCCATGGCTGTACCGGTTTTATCCATCCGGTGTAGTCGCGGGTCCATAAACCGGCAAATGCAAAGGAAAAAGGTATGATCATGGAAGCGAAGCCCAGGAACAATACCGGCGGGTGGATCACCATCCAGTAGTTCTGCAGGGTTACATTTAATCCGTTACCATCGTGGATATGCTCCATATAGTTGGCCTGCTGGAAGATAGGCGCCAGTTGGTTTTCCGGTGCATGTCTCAGCAGCATAAATGGATTGCTGCCTACTTTATAGCCCAGGATAAAGATGCCCAGTAACATACTGGCCATGATTACCTGTGCCAGGGAAAATATGGTCATTACCGGCGCTTCCCATTTTTTGGAGGTGCGGATCAGGATAATTCCCAGGATACTGTTCCAGATGCTCCAGAGCAGGAAACTACCTTCCTGATCAGACCAGAGGCTGGATAATAAATATTGGATAGGCAGGTCGCGGGATGTATTGCGCCAGGCGTATTTGTATTCAAAAAAGTGATTATACAGGATATAGTACAGGCAGGCGAAAATCCCTATTACAGCAGCTGATTGTACAACAAAAGACCAGCGGGCGAGTTTTTTCCAGGAGTCCTGCAATGCGGGTTCCTTTATTTTAACTACTCTATAATAAGCCACGGTGGCTACCATAGATGCTACAAATGCCAGTATGGCAAAGAAATGGCCAAGCTGGCCCGGTAATAAGTGTTCCCCTACAAACTTCATAAAATTCCTCTGAGCGATGATTATATTAGAAATTCAGTTATGTAGAGATATCCCTGTTTTGTTCCTGAAACAGTCTTTTACAGAAACAAAATGGCTATATCTCCGGATAACCAAATCATACCATATTTTAAAGTTGTTTGCTGCTCGTGGCAACTCTGTCGTCCTTGTATTTGGACGGACATTTCATCAGTATTTTACTGCAATGAAATTCGTTGCCTTCCATTTTGCCAGTAAGTACTACGGATTCGGCCTTTTCAAAGTCGGTAGGTTTGGCGCCGAAGAATACTACTTTATGTGATTCACCTGTTTTATCGTGTACGTAGAAGCTGAATAAGTTAGCATCTTTAGTTGGATCGTAGCTCATAGCATGCAATGTGTCCAGTTTGCCGATCACATGGAACTCCTTCCCTTCTTTCTCACGGGCGGTAGCGAAAGTTTCATAGGTGCTGAAATCACCTACCATTGTCACTATCACTCCAATTGCTACCGCAATTACCACCAGCAGAATAATATTTGTTTTTTTCATATGAAAATTATCTTCCCTATTGTTTGACACAAGCATCAAAAACCTTTACCAGCGCCTTGTTAGCATCCTTCCCCTTTTGCCTGTATTTATCTCTTTCCGGTTAATCGCGCAAAATTAAGTCAAAATGACCTTCTTCCTGCAAAATTTATATAAAAGGCAATTCTTTTTAGGAGAAGGACGGCTGTAAGTAAACATAATCCTATCTTTGCGCGGAAATTAGAAATTACGATTTTATCATGGCTGATTTATCTCAATTTGACCCTAACTCAGTTGGTCTGCTCTCCAACAACGTTTTTGGCTTACCTTTTTCAGAAGAAGAAGCAAAGCTGGTGTTACTGCCAGTTCCCTGGGAAGTGACTGTATCTTATAGCAATGGTACTGCCCGCGGACCTGAACGTATATTCAGGGCATCTTTCCAGGTAGACTTGTATGATGCAGATGTAAAAGATGGCTGGAAACAGGGTTTTTACATGCGTGAACCTGATAAACACCTGTTACTGCGCAGCGATTACCTGCGTAAAGAGGCAGAGTTATACCTGAAATTTCTGACAGAAGGGGGAGATATTTCAGAGAATGAATTTCTGAAAAAAACACTGGTAGACGTTAGTAACGGTACCAGGGCGATGAACGAATGGGTGTATACGCAAACCAAAGCATTGCTGGAAAAAGGCAAGCTGGTAGGGCTCGTTGGTGGCGACCACAGCACCCCGCTGGGCTTCTTTAAAGCAATCGGCGAAAATAAAGGCGAGTTCGGTATTTTGCAGATAGATGCCCATTGCGATTTGCGTGATGGCTATGAAGGATTCAAATATTCGCATGCCTCCATTATGTACAATGCCCTGGCAGAAGTACCGCAGCTCACAAAGCTGGTACAGGTAGGTATCCGCGACTATTGCGAAGAGGAAGTAGACTATATCCATAACAGTGAAGGCCGCGTAGTTACCTTCTTTGATAAGGATATTAAAGAAAGACAATTTGAAGGGGAAACATGGAAGGCAATCTGCGACAGCATTGTAGCCACTTTACCTCAACAAGTATATATTAGTTTTGATATAGATGGACTGGATCCAAAATTATGTCCCAATACTGGTACCCCGGTAGCTGGTGGTTTTGAAACAGAGCAGATATATTATCTCTTCAAACAGGTACTCGCCAGCGGCCGCAAGCTGATTGGATTTGACCTGAACGAGGTGAGTGCATCACACGACGACTGGGACGCCAATGTAGGCGCCCGCGTACTGTTCAAGCTCTGTAATCTGTTGATCAGTTCTAATTCCTAATCAGACCGTTTCTTCATGTATAGTTTGCGCATCATGCATCCCAATATTGCCAGCAGAATCCGGTTGCTACCGGTAATGCACGGGCTTACCGGCATCCTGTTTCTGTTTAATGCCATTGGCATTTACCGCAGCCCGCAACCGAACTGGTTCCTGGTGGTATTTTTCCTGCTGTTGGGTGGCGCCAGTTTACTGTTTCCTTTTACGATGAAACGGTTTAAGAAGTTCAGCGATGTAAATACGATTGCACGCATGATCCAGGCTTTTGTATGCCTGACAGGCAGTTTGTATTTCTTATCGCATCTGCAGCCTATTACAGGACTGCTGTTATTTGCGGTGGGAATCGGTCTGGCTTATGTAGGCTGGATGGAGTATAAAATATTCCAACCGGTATTTATCAAACTGGACATTACCGGTATCACCCTGCCAACTACCTTTTCCAAAAGGCTCATTGGCTGGAACGAGTTGAATAACGTAATTTTGCGGAACGACTTGTTTACTATTGACTTTAAGAATAACAGGATAATACAGCTGGAAGTGCTGGATGAACCAGGGAAAGAGCAACGTGAAGCATTGAATGCATTCTGCACAAGCAGAACAAATTAAACATTTTCAGCTATTGATAAGCAGCTATATCTTATCAGCAGATGAATATAATCAATACAACTTATGGCGGTTTTAACGCAAACACCTTACATTTTATATTCTGACGGTGACGGAAATATTTTCGAAGACACTACTATGTACACAACCGGCCGTAGTGGCTGGGATGCATGGCCAGTGGAAGCTGATGAATGGATCGAATTACCGGAAGGAGGCAATTTGTATGAGTTGCCTGGTCGTCGTGGTATTGGCATCAATGCTGCTACCGGCGATATGCAGCTTTGCGAGAAAGGCTGGGCAGTAGCGGCTTTCATACCGCCTGCACATACCGGTTTTTACCTGTCGGCCTATGAAACCATGCCTGATGCACCCACACTGCCGCTGTTTTGCTACACGGCTGTTGGTTGGCTGGATGGCAAGTTTTATGTACCAGCTACCCGTATTGAAGCAGATATTCGCCAGGAATGTGCAGGTTTTGATGATAAAAAAGTAAAACAGGGCGTAAAACAGTTAGTAGCGGCTTATCCGCATAACAGACTGGTACAGCATCTGGCAGAGAATTGCGCACTGACTTACGAATGTCCTGCTGCACGTAATTATTTTATGGGAAGATGGGAATGCCCTATTCCTTCCTCTCCTGCATGTAATGCCAATTGCGTAGGATGTATCTCTTTCCAGCCGGAAGAAGAAAGCATTGTATCCACACAGGATCGTTTGCGTTTCAAACCTACAGCACAGGAAATTGTAGAGTATACCGTACCACACCTGGAAACAGCGCCCTACCCTATCGTGAGCTTTGGTCAGGGTTGTGAAGGAGAACCATTACTGATGTGGGAAACCATTCGCGAATCTATTATTGAAATACGTAAACATACCTCCAAAGGCAGTATCAATATCAACACCAACGGTAGTAAACCGGATGCTGTACGTGCCTTATGCGAAGCTGGTTTGAACAGTATCCGTGTGAGTTTGAATTCGGCTCAGGAAAAGTATTATACACCGTATTACCGCCCCAACAATTATGTTTTTGAAGATATCATCGAAAGCCTGAAAGTAGTGCGTGAATTTGGTGGCTGGACTTCCATCAATTACTTTGTATTTCCTGGTATGACGGATAGTGCTGATGAATATGAAGCACTGCGCAAACTGATCAGTGAAACGGGTTTGAACATGATACAATGGCGTAATTTCAATATTGATCCTGACTGGTACCTTGGTAAACTGGGTGTTACAGAAACCGGCGAATGCTTAGGTGTGAAACAATTGCAGGAACTGATCCATGAAGAATTTCCGGATGTAAAATTCGGTTATTTCAATCCGCCGATAGAACGTATCACCGGCGATTATATGGCTGATTTTGCCCACAAATAATTATACTTCTTCTTCCAATAAACCATCACTATGCGTGTTCTCTTGCCCAAAGCGGTATTGACGCGCATAGGCTGATGGAGACATCCCCGTCACCTTTCTGAATACCCGGTTAAACGTAATAGGATTGTTGTACCCGGTAGCATAAGCCACTGATGCAATGCTGTCAAAATCTCCGTTGATAATCTTCTTACAGGCAGCATTGATCCTGATTTCATTTAAAAATTCCAGGTAAGTTTTGCGTGTATGTTTTTTGAAATATTTACAAAAAGCATAGGTCGTTAAATGCGCTACGGAGGCTATCTTTCCCAACGTAATATTCTCTACATAATGTTCCAGCGTATATTGGTAAATATCATTCATGCGCAGTCCTTCCGATTCACTGTAAGCACTGCGGGAAAAGCCAGTGGATAAGGACTTCCAGCTCTTCACCTGTTTTGAAAAATAAACAAGCATGGCTACAAATGCCAGTAATCTTTCGGCGCCGGTGAGCCGGGAGATCCTTAATACATCTGTTGCAATTTTCTCTTCATATTCCGCAGGTAATTGCATGCTGGAATTTGTGAGCTGCAGGAACTTCCTGACCGTTTCCATTTCAGGTAAGGAGAACAGCCCCTGGAGGGCATGTTCATGGTCAAAGAAAATATGGATAGCGTGAATATTTTTCTCCTGCAAGTTTTCAAAATACTTGGCATCCCCCTTAAACATATGTGGTTGATTGGCGCCAATTACATAGATTTCTCCTGCCTTAAAAGGCTGGGTATAATTACCCGCTATCAATGTACCCTCTCCTTTAATAATCAGCGTTACCTGTGCCTCTTTGTGCCGGTGCAGGTAATTATAGAAGTAAGGGAGGATGTCTTCCTGTATAACCACAGCTCCTTCATCAGCAACGGGAACAGTAAATTGAATTACTTTCATTAACCAATTTTACTAGTTTTTCTGCAAAATTAGTATTTCGAAGACAATAATTGTATAGTTTTGAACAATTTTTAACAAAGTGTACAGCCGGAATTCATCAATTTGGATAATTTTTGATAAGTAATGGCTAATTCTCAACATGATAAGTCCCGTAGAGAAAAGTTATATTTGAGCATTACGAACGAGTATGCCAATAGAATAAATGTGAGTGAACAATACAGTGAATAAACTGAATGAATCAACATCAAATCTTGCATTTATTGCATAAATAATAAAACCAAAATCACTAAATCCGTTAATATGTTCAGAAAAAGGAAACATGCCTTCTTTTCATTATTTTTTCTTCTCTTTTATATAACTGGCTTTGCGCAGACAGGCCCCATAAAGGGCAAGGTGACCGGCGATGATGGCCTGCCAATTCCGGGTGCTACTGTAGTATTGAAGGAGCATAAGAATAAAGGTACTATGACAAAGGAGGACGGTACCTTCTCATTCAATGCTGGTAGCAATAGTGCTGTATTGGAGATATCTGCTTTAGGTTATAACAGCCAGGAAATAACAGCTGCAAATACCGGTGAAGTAGCTATAACACTCAAAAGAGATACGCGTGCACTGGATATGATCGTAGTTACTGCATTAGGCGTAAAACGGGATAAGCGTAATCTTACCTTCAGTTCGCAGGAAGTGAAAGCGGAAGAACTAACACGTGCAAAAGATCCGAGTGTGCTGAATGCCTTAACCGGCAAGGTTTCCGGCGTACAAATCACTTCTACTTCCGGAACACCGGGTAGCTCTTCCCGCATCGTAATACGCGGCGCTACTTCTATACTGGGTAATAATGAAGCATTGATTGTAATGGATGGTGTGCCTATTGATAACACTGAAACCAATGTATCTCCCGGCGGCGGCGGCGGTACCAGCCGTTTGTCTGACATTGATCCTGCTATCATTGAAAGCATAAACGTACTGAAAGGCGCAGCTGCAACAGCATTGTACGGCTCTGCAGGTGCAAGGGGCGTAGTAATGATCACTACCAAAAAAGGCAGCGCCAACAAAAAACCACAGCTCACTTTTTCTTCTGATCTGGGATGGGACTATGCCATTCTCCCTGAAAGACAAACAAAATATACCCTTGGAACTGGTGGAAAATATTCTGATGGCGTAACAAGTAAAGCCAGTGGCTCCTGGGGTGCCCGCATTGATACGTTACGTGTAAACGGGCAGCCAATAAAAACACATAACCTGATGAAGGAGTTTTATAAACCAGGTATCACCACCAACAATGGACTCAGTGTAGCCGGTGGTACTGCCAAATCCGGTTATCTGCTCTCCTATTCCTATTTTGACCAAAGCGGCATTGTTCCAAAGGATAAATATAAAAGACATAATTTATTTGCCAAGTTCAACACTGCCATTACTGATAACCTGCAGATGACTTTCCAGATGGGTTACACGAATGCTGAGAAAAGCAGTTTGCCGGAAGGTTATGGTCTGAGCAGCCCGTTGCTGGTATTATATGCAGCGCCGATTTCCTATGACCTGAACCCTTACGTGGAAGCAGATGGCATCACACAAAGACTGTACAGATTTAAACGTAACAATCCTTACTGGATTGCTAACAATATTTTGAATCATACCAATGTTAACCGCTTCATGCCGGTAATTAACCTGAGTTACACACCTACTAACTGGTTAACCGTAACAGAGCGTGCAGGTGCTGACATTTACACCGCACAGCAGGATTATCATGTAAACATTGGTGATATCAGCTTTATTTCCGGCTATATTCAAAACGATCAGAATAACTCCCGCATCTTCAATAACGATCTGATGGTGCAGGCCAGGAAATCATTTAATAAATTCAATACCAGTCTGCTTGTTGGTAATAACATCTATTCTAATTATAATCAAACCAGTACCACAAAAGGACAGGGCCTTTCCATACCCGGATACTATAACATGGGCAACGCCAGTACCGTATCTAACAAGGAATATTATACCCAGCAAAGGAAAATTGGTTTTTATGCCCAGGCTGATATAGAATATAACCGTTTTCTTGTACTGGCATTATCTGGTCGTTTAGATGGTAGTTCCGTACTTTCTACTGACCATCTTTATTATCCATATGGCTCTGCAGCATTGGGTTTTGTGTTTTCGGAACTGATGCCGGCCAGTTGGAAAGAGAAAGTGGACTTCGCCAAATTACGTGTTTCCTATGCAATGGTAGGTAATGATAACGTTTCCCCTTATTCAAATAATACACCTTATAAGCAGGCCTCAGGCGATAATGTTATTCCCGGTTATATGAGTGGGCTATCATTCCCTTACAATGGACAGAATGGTTTCTTAATTTCTCAGACATTAGGGAATAAGTTTCTCAAGAATGAAAGAATGAAAGAATTTGAAACCGGACTGGAAGCCCGTTTCTTTGGCAATCGCCTTGGCTTTGAGGCATCTTATTTCCATCGTAAAATGAGCGACGGATTAATTGCAGGCGCGCAAATCTCGGCTGCTACGGGTTATACCGGCACTACCCTTAACTCCGCAGAAATGGAAACAAAAGGAATAGAAGCCTTAGTGAATATTACACCTGTAAAGACAAAAAATTTCAGCTGGGATGTAACCGCCAACTACAGCAGATTACGTAATAAAGTAACCCGTGTAGCACCAGATTTACCAACCACCAATATAGGATTTACTTATGCTATTGAGGGACAGCCTTATGGTGCATTCTTTACCAACAAATTTGCCAGAACAGCGGATGGACAATTAAAAATTGATGCTAACGGCATGCCATACGCAGATGATGCATCAGGCGTTGTAGGTAATGTAAACCCGAACTGGACAGGTGGTTTGACCAATACCTTCAGATACAAACAGCTCGTTTTCAGTTTCTTCCTGGATACCAAACAAGGTGGCAATATCTATAACCAGGATGAACAGTATGGTTATGTTTATGGCACTGCCAAGATCACAGAAAACAGAGATCAGCCACTGATCATTAAAGGTATCAGTGACGTAACCGGCAAACCAAATACAGTAGCTGTAAATCCACAGTCGTATTATGGCGCCATGTATAATATTGGTGAAAACTTTGTGCAGGATGGCAGCTATATTAAATTAAGGAACGTATCGCTTTCCTATAATTTCGGACATTCCCTGCTGGCGCACACACCTATAAAAGATGCTTCGTTAACGGTAACAGGTAAAAATCTCTGGATCTACAAGCCACATTTTACCGGTCCTGATCCGGAAGTGAACTCATTTGGTTCTACCAACGGCAGCTTAGGAATGTATGCCTATTCCACTCCTACTACCCGCAGTATTTTATTCAGCTTAAAGGTGGTATTCTAACGTTCACGAATATATTATTTCAGGTATTATTAAAGATGAGATCCATGACTAAAATAAATGCATATATACTTTCCCTGCTGCTGATTGTATCTGCAACTGGCTGCAAAAAATTCCTGGACATCAACCAGGATCCCAGTAATCCGAAAGATGTACCGGCGCCTTTAATGCTGGCTCCCCTCGAAGCCAGTATCTCCAATAGTATTGCTGCGGGCAGCGCTTCGATGTTGATCACCTCCTGGATGCAACAAACCACACAAAATCAGGCAGTGCCTAACACCGATGTTTACCAGGTAAACAATGGTACTTTTGATGGATACTGGTCTGCATTTTATGCAACTACACTGATTAACCTGCAACTGTTACAACATAAAGCACAGGCGGGCAATAATACCACCTACGATGGTATAGCTAAAGTGTTATTTGCCTATACATTAGGCAATACTACAGACTTATGGGGAGATGTTCCTGATAGTAAAGCATTACAGGGTTCAGATGTGCTAAGACCCTCTTATGATAGCCAGGAGCAGATCTATACACACCTGCAGGTGCTGTTGGATAGTGCTATTTTACAATTAACTGCTAAGCAAGGTGTTCAACCTCACGGTGATGATTACTTCTACCAGGGCAATACCGACAAGTGGATCCGTGCTGCCTACCTCTTAAAAGCCCGTTTTTATATGCATTTAAGCAAGGCACCAGGTCATACTGCAGCAGCTCAGGCTGATCTCGCACTCGCTGCACTGGGGCTCGCGATGCAGTCTAATGCAGATGATATGGTATTTCCTTATACCGGTACGGCTAATACGCTGAACCCGGTATATCAGAATTTTAGCACAGCATCCAGTTCTACCTCAGTAATCAGTTCAAAAGTAGTAGACTCGTTGGTAAACAGGAAAGATCCCCGTTTATCTAAACTGGTGGCTCCTGCTGTTTCCGATGGTGCTTATAGGGGCAGAAACTGCGGCGCTGCACCTGATCCGGATATTACTATTTTCTCTACACCAGGTTCCTTTTACGGCAACCCCGCTTCTGGCTGTTATATCCTGAATTACACAGAAGCTATATTTCTGAAAGCAGAAGCAACACTGGTAAAATCCGGCTATGCTGCCGCTTCAGATATCTACAGAACCGGCATTAAAACCCACTTCATGAAATTGGGTATTGATACCACCGGTGCTGCTGCGCAAGCCTATCTGATGGCACGTGGTTCACTGAGCGCCACTGATGCATGGGAAAAGCTGATGGATGAAAAGGCGACGGCCAGTTTCTTATCAATAGAAAATTATACTGATTGGAGAAGAACAGGTTATCCTGCTTTAAAACTGGTACAGAATGCAGTAACAACAACCATTCCTACCCGTTTCCAGTATCCGTTAACAGAATTAACATCTAATCAACAACCACAGCAATCAGCCAAGATCACTGATAAATTGTGGTGGAACCAATAACTATATATAAACCTTTCCGAACTTTCGTAAGTAGTTGCAGACATATTTCCTGCAGCTACTTATGAAATCAGGAAACAGCCATATTTTGCCGGACTAATTTTTTCTGCAGCCACATAAATCCACCACAGGATACCAAACAACCCAAGGCTGTAATAGCCCACCACGGCCTAAAACCAAGATGCTGCACTACAAAAGCCCCTGCAGTAGGAGAAACGATATTAGCAACAGAGTAAGAGATAGTATACAAGGCAGCATATTGTCCGCGGTTATGATCTTTGCTCCGGGCAATCCAGAAGCTGTTCATAAACGGCAGGCAAAACATCTCTCCCATGGTTATGGTAACCATAAAAAAAGCTGCCACTGCCCAGAATGGTGGCAGAAAACATAACAACATATATGCCGTACATACTATCATGGCGCCCCTGGCTACAAATACCAGGTTAGGCTTGGTACCATCCAGACGATATACCATCACCATTTCCACCACAGCAATCATGATACCATTGATAGACATATTCAATCCGATGGCCCATTCTTCCATATGCAGTACATCTTTGAGATATAATGGCACAATGCTGGAAAACTGGAACAGGCAAATGGCATTGATCATGCCCAGCACCAGGAACCATAAATAAGTATGATCATGCCATACCTTGCTTTCTTTTTGGACCATCACCGTTTTGGCGATTTTTGCCGGCGCTGCTACAGGCGGTAAAAGTATCCGCATTAATACAGCCGCTATTATACATGTGAATCCATCTACCCAAAATAATAACTGATAACTGAAACTTGCCAATATACCACCAATGGCTGGCCCTACCGACCAACCCAGGTTCACTGCCAGTCTGTTTAATGCATAGGAGCGGGTACGGTTTTCTGGTGCACTGTAAGCCGCAATAGCTATACTGTTGGCCGGCCGGAATGCATCTCCCACAGAGCTCATCACAAACACGCAGGCGCATATTTGCGGAAACGTATGCATCTGCCCCAATAAAATGAACAATAAACCGTTAGAGAAAAGGCTCCAGAACTGTACATGGTAAAAACCTATTTTATCAGACAACCAGCCACCTAACAATGCACCTACAATTGCCCCTGAACCAAAGCAGGCCATTACTAACCCTGCCTGAGCAATAGTGAAGTGTAAATGTACGGTGAGGTAAACGGTCATAAAAGGGATGACCATAGTACCACTACGATTGATCAGTAATACGAGTGACAACCACCAGGTAGCCGGAGCCAAACCAGTATACGCATTTTGATATAGACGAATAGTTTGCTTTACAGGATTCATATAACCGGAACAAAATAAAATGCACTAAAATGGATTAACTGCATAGTTTTTGCAAAGATGAACAATTCATCTTTTGAATAGAGATTATTTTTTCTGGATCAAAACATTAACTTTGACCCAATCTAGCGCTCAATAAGGCTATCATGGAGGAGAAAAACGGTAAAAAAAATATTCAGGCATTAGGTGTTACCATCGGCGTACATGCGCTGCTGTTAGTGGCCCTTTTATTTACCGGTTTTTCTGCACCACCCCCACTACCTGATCAGGATCTTGGGATGGAAGTAAATCTCGGTACCTCCGATAGTGGTATGGGAGATATACAACCACTGAATCCTAATCCTCCCAGTGCGGCCGCGCCAGAACCGGCAGCAGCCGAGACTCCTGCTACCGCTGCAAAAGTCAACAGCGAACCACAACAGGATATTGCTACACAGGATGAAGAAGATGCACCGGAAATAAAAAAGCCGGAGAAGCCTGTGGAGAAACCAAAAGAGCTGCCTAAGAAACTGGAACCCAAACCGGTTAAGCCAACAAAAAAAACCACAGAAGCGCCACCAAAACCTGCTGCACCAGCGCCTAAGCCTAAAGCCGTATTTTCCGGCGGTACCGGCAACAGTGCAAACAGTGGTAATGGCGCCAATGGTGCTAATAACTCCACCGGTGAAGGAAATACCGGTAAACCAGGTGACCGCGGACAAATTGGCGGCGATCCTAACGCCAAAGGATATACGGGCGGCGGATTGGGTGGTGGTCGCTCAGACTTTCATCTCAACGGAAGAAATCTTATTGGTAGACCTCAGGTAACCTACGACGGTACTGAAACAGGTTATGTGGCCATCAATATAAAAGTAGATCAACAAGGGAATGTTACTTCTGCTACATTTAGTATGAGAGGTTCTACTATCAGCAACCCACAGCTGATAGAGATTGCGAAAAAAGCTGCCAGAAGCGGACAATTAAAATATAATGCCAATCCGGACGCACCCGAAGAACAATTCGGAACTGTGCGTTTCTTTTTTAAAGCAGAATAAATATTTATTGAAATTTTGTGATGTGACATAATACAGCGGAATAGTGCCGTTGAAACAGAAACTCTATTTAAAAACATTTAAAGTTCCTACATCTTCCCTACCTATGAATCGAGGAGCAAATAAGCGCGGCATTTCTGCGTTATTACGAGAAACCTATTTTTCATTGCCAACAATGATGGTGAATATTAACCGAATACTTTTTAGCACCGCAGTATTGCTATTGCTGGCGAATATTGCCATGGCACAAACCTTTGCAGGTTACCATACCAGTACCTACGCAGGTATTTATGGTGTATTTTCCAACCCGGCCAGTGCTGCCGGCTATCGTTACAAATGGGATGTAAATATTATCGGCGTCAATATCAATGCAGGTAATACTTATGTAAGCGCTCCCAAATCGACGCTTTTTCATCCTTCAGATACGATGAAACTTAACCGTGATTATTTCCTGGATGAGGGTGCCAACCGCAAACAAAATGGTTGGGAAATGGCGGAGATAGTATTGCCATCTGTATTGTATGCTATTGACGACAAACAATCCCTTTCTTTTGTATGGCGTATGCGCACCAGCAGCAATGCCGGAAATATTACCACTCCCATTGCTAATTTCTTTGGTGTAAATTTTCCTAATAACAGTTATGTCGGTAAAGATCTCAATATACCTAATATCCGTGTTGCTTCACATATGTGGCACGAGCTGGGATTGAGCTATGCCCGCGTAATAAAAGAAAGTTATAGCAGTCGCTGGAAAGCAGGCATTACCGTAAAATTATTGAGTGGCGTGGCCGCCGGCTATGCAGCGGTGAAAGATGTTAACTTTCATCTCAGCACCAGGCGGGATGCTACTATCAGTAGTGGCGAAATGTATTATGCATATAGCAAAGAACTCGACAACTGGCAAACATCCCCCACCAGCAATTTAAAAATATTAAATAATAACGGGGTAGGCGCAGATATCGGGGTAATCTATGAATACCGCCCGGATAACGGTGGCTTCGGTAAATATGATCATTCCGATGCCGATGATTATAAACTACGTATAGGCGTTTCCATTACCGATATAGGCAAGATTAAATATGCCAAAGGAGCCAATAATACGGACCTTAGCCTGGTAAAGGATAATATAAATCCTAACGACCTTACTTATAAAAAGAAAGAAAGCCTGAAGCAGTATGCTGCCCGGTTAAACAAATATTTCACGCCGTTGGCGTCGGGACCGGATTTTAGTATGGAACTGCCTACAGCATTGAATCTCATGGGCGACTATAATATTGATAGTCGCTTTTTTGTAAGTGCTAATGCAGTTATTGCTCTCAATGCAGGCAAAAGGAATATTACCAAAACCTCCGCCATGACACAGGTGATGGTTACACCCCGTTATGAAACAACCATGTTTGGTGCTTATCTTCCACTGGTGATTAATCATAACGGTCAGGCAGATGCCGGTGTAGGCATACGTGTAGGCCCATTGGTGTTAGGCTCTTACACTATTTTTACCAACCTTTTTGAAAGACGTATCGATCATGCTGATGCTTTCGTAGCTTTGCGGTTAAATTCAAGTATGTTTGACCGGACGCATAAGCAAAAGAAGCTGGGGTGCCCGGTTAATAATTATTAAATTAATTACGAATTACGAATGGCGAATTACGGATCGAAGCCATTTTCGCTTACAACCGTAATTCGCCATTCGTAATTGTAATTGTAATTTACAATTATGGACGCTTACAAAGCTACATTAGAATACCTGTATGCGAGATTGCCCATGTTTACCAAAGTGGGCGCCAGCGCTTATAAAACAGACCTGCACAACACCGTTTCGTTATTGGAACTGCTGAACAATCCACAACATACTTTCAAAACGATACATGTTGCAGGTACAAATGGTAAAGGTTCCTGCAGTCATATGCTGGCAGCTATTTTCCAGCAGGCAGGTTATAAAACAGGCTTATACACCTCTCCACACCTGCTTGATTTCAGAGAGCGGATCAGGATTAACGGACAAGTGGTATCCGAAGATTTTGTGATCAGTTTTACCGATCAGATGCGGCCACATATTGAAACCATACAACCTTCTTTCTTTGAGCTCACCGTGGCCATGGCTTTCCGGTATTTCCAACAGGAAGCGGTGGATATTGCTATTATTGAAACAGGGCTTGGTGGCCGGTTAGACAGCACCAATGTAATTACCCCGGAATTATCGCTGATCACCAATATCAGTTATGATCATAAAAATATTTTAGGCGATACACTGCCACAAATTGCAGGCGAAAAAGCAGGCATCATCAAAGCAGGTGTACCGGTTGTAATCAGCGAAACACAGTCTGAAACGCAGGATGTATTTATCAATACTGCCGCAGCTTTACAAGCGCCCATACATTTTGCCGATCAGGAATGGATGGCAGATGGCAGCAACATTACCCAAACACACCTGGAACTAACGTTGCTGAATACACGCCAGCAACAAATGCAACATATCCGGTTAGATCTGAACGGACAATACCAGGAAAAAAACGTGATGGGCGTTTTATCTTCCGTAAAAATATTACAGCAAAAAGGATGGCATATTACTGCTGAACATATTACTACTGCACTCGCTCATGTAAAAAAGCTCACCGGCTTAAGAGGCCGCTGGGACATCATCCAACAGCATCCGCTGACAGTAATGGACGTAGGTCATAATGAAGCCGGCATCAGAGAAGTGATGGAACAACTGCACCATGTCAACTATCAGCAATTACATATCGTAGTAGGATTTGTGAAAGATAAGGAAGTGGAAAAAGTGTTGCCACTTTTCCCTACTACGGCTCATTATTATTTCTGTAAAGCACAGATCCCCCGTGCAATGGACGAAGTAGCTCTGGCTGAAATGGCCACCGCCAGCGGGTTACAGGGACGTCCTTATGCATCTGTACAGGCAGCCTTTCAGGCAGCCAAACAACATGCACAGCCAGATGATATGATCCTGATTTGTGGTAGTTTCTTTATTGTGGCAGAAGTGATGTAGGTTATTTCATCGCCATTTTACCCAGGTGCAGCAAGGCGTAGAAGATACAGGTAGTATGCAGACTATGAACTATCTTGTTATCGAGTACAAGTTGCTGCAGCTCTTCCAGTGGCATCACTACCACCTCTATTTCTTCACTGTGATCCAGTTGCTGTTCCTTTACTTTTACACCTCCCGTAGCCAGGAACATATGTGTAAAATTATTGCTGGACGCGGTATTAGGTGCAATGCTTCCCAGCGATACCCATTCTTTAAACTCATACCCGGTTTCTTCCAGCATCTCCCGTTGCATAGCGAATAGCGGAGAAGGGTCTGTATCATCCATAGTACCACCGGGAATTTCCAGCAATGTTTTACCAATGCCCTGCCGGTATTGACGGATCATGATCACCTGCCCGTCTTCACGTATCGCTACCCCATTCACCCAGTTATTATATTCCAGTACATAATAAGGCTCAATGATCTTGCCGGTAGGTGTAAGGCATTTATCTTTGCGTGCAGTTAACCAGTTATCTTTAAAAAGGTATTCTGATGAAAGTAGCTTCCAGTCCATATTCATAATTTCAATACTTTACCAATCCATTCTTTCTTTCAGGCGCAGTATATGCTCCAGGTGATGCTTTCCATGCCATGCGTAATTGGCAGCGTGGGTTTTAAGATTAAATTGAGTACCATTGGCCGGATGTACAAATCTGCGCTCCCAGTCGGCAGCAGACAGATGTTTCATCAGGTTAACCCAGCGGGTATGCAAGGCATGTAACAAGGTAACGGACATATTAATTGGCGTATGCTTCACATCGGGCAGCATTGCCCATGCAGCTTCATCATACGGCTTAATAACGGGCAGTTCCTCTGTCAATGCCAGTTTCATGCGGGTATATCCATTCATGTGGCTGTCTGCCAGGTGATGTACTACCTGCGCAACTGTCCAGCCCTCATGCCTGTAGGGCGTTTGGAGCTGGTATTCGTCCAGATGCTGTACCGCTATTTCCACTAATGCCGGTAAATAGCCAATGTCTTTGATAAAGCCTTGCAGCATATCAGGCGTATAATCCGGCTGTGCTTCAAAGCGACCGATAGGATATTGAAGTGCTTCCATAAGTAACAGGAATTTATTATTCTTCGCGTAAGTCTTTACCGGTAAGATGAATAAATACATCTTCCAGGTTTGCTTTTTTTACTTCTTTGGCTCTTTCAAAACCTTGTGATACCAGTTGATCTATCAATGCATCCGGCGAGTCTATGGCGATAATGCGGCCACTGTCTACAATAGCACACCTATCACACAGGAATTCGGCTTCATCCATATAATGCGTCGTGATTACTACAGTAGTTCCCTGCTCACGCACTTGCTGGATCAGGTCCCACAGATTACGTCGTGCCTGCGGATCCAGACCGGTAGTGGGTTCATCCAGGAAAATTATTTTAGGCTTGTTGATGAGTGTGGTAGCAATGGAAAAACGTTGCTTTTGTCCGCCGGAAAGCTCTTTGAACTTCGCTTTGGCCTTATCTTCCAGGTTAAACATACCCAGTAGTTTCATTGGCTGAACGGGTTGATTATACAAGCCGCCGAACATCTCAATCAGCTCTACCAGGTGAAGACCCGGATAATAACCGGAGCTTTGCAACTGTACACCGATGATCTTTTTTATATTATTAGGGTCTTTGTCCAGATCAAAACCACCTACGGTGACTTTCCCTTCTGTTTTGTCCCTTAAAGTTTCAATAATCTCCAGGGTTGTGGATTTACCGGCACCATTAGGCCCCAGCAGGCCAAAGATCTCTCCTTCATACACCTCAAAGCTGATACCCTTTACCGCGGTAAACTCCCCATATTTTTTAACCAGGTTATTTACCTCAATGATCTTTTTCTTTTCCATGCCGCCAAATTACATAAAGAATTGCGAATTCTGAATTTGTGGAGGGAAGGCCTTCGGCCTTTGTCTTTTCTTTAGCAGGATTAGATTGATTTAGATGATTATCCTGATTTTATTTTCTGCTATAAAATATTTGCATCTCTATACAATAAGCTTTTAGAAAATTAGTATAGATGAATGATTAAAAAGAAAAGAAATCAGAAAAATCAGTCTAATCCTGCTAAAGAAAAGACAAAGGCCGAAGGCCTTAAAATCTAGTGTTTTATAAATACCTGCGTAAAGAAGGTGAGTCTTCCTTTCTCTGCAGTACCGATGCCGATGAGGTTATAGTCGCCCAGCATGTTTTTGCGGTGACCCGGGCTTTTGATCCATCCGTCTACTACGGATTCAGCGTCCAGGGTGCCATAGGCCACGTTTTCAGCGGCAGCACCTACGCGTCCCATTTTTTTGGATACATTGGCTACACGGTCTTCAAATCCTTCGTGTCCAAAGCCAGTGCTACCATTGGCCATATCGCGGCTATGGCGGCGTGCCTGCTGGCTGATGGTTTCATCCAGCTGCAAAGGCTTCAGCCCATGGGATTGGCGGAACTTATTGGTGTAGTACAGGATCTGTTCATCCATACTACCACCCGCGGTACTGCTGTCTGCCTTGCCGGTGGCACGTGAACACGCACTTACCTGGAATACAGCAAACATGGCAATCAATAACGCTAAGATCCTGCGGTTTTTCAAAATCAACATAAAATAAAAATGGTTAATAATTAAAAATGAATAATACTATAATATGGACTGCTAAAAGCAGACCAGGTTTAGCAACTGTTGTACCAAAAATAAAAACGGTGTACAATGAATATTTTGTATTCACTACACACCGTTTTTTATAATTTATTTTGAAGCCTATTTATTGATGATCTGCTTCCAGGTTTCCATCATTTGTTTGGAACCAATGAAAATAGGTATCCGCTGATGAAGTTGTACCGGTTTCAGTTCCAGCAGTCGTTGTTTACCATTGGCCATCGCTAACCCACCCGCTTTTTCCATGATAAAAGACATAGGATTACACTCATAACAAAGCCTTAAGCGCCCTGCAGGGAATTTACCATACGCAGGGTACATGAAGATCCCGCCCTGGATTAAAGTGCGGTGTATTTCCGCCACCATGCAGCCTACGAAACGATGGCGATAGATGCGGTCGTTTTCATTTCTTGCCATGAAATGGTCGATGGACAGACGCGTTTTCTCGTCGTACAAGTGGTAGTAGCCCACATTTACAGAGAAGATATCGCTGTCCGGCGGGCATTTCAGGTTTGGATGCGACATACAGAACTCACCAATGGATGGGTCCAGTGTGAAGCCCTGTACGCTGCGACGGGTAGCATACACCATCATAGTAGAAGAACCGTAGATGATATAACCGGCTGCAATTTGTTGTGTGCCGGGCTGCAGGAAGTCCTCCAGTTCACACTCCGTGCCTTCCGCTGTTAAACGGCGATACACCGAGAAAATAGTCCCGATAGATACATTCACATCAATGTTGCTGGAACCATCCAGGGGGTCCATCAGCACTACGTATTTGGATTTTTTGGAATGCTCATCTGTAAAAGGAATGAAATGCTCGTTTTCTTCAGAAGCCACGCCACAGCAGTAGATGCTGGTTTCCAGCGAATTGATGAACTGCTCATTGGCAAACTCATCGAGCTTTTTAACGGATTCGCCCTGCACATTTGTTTTGCCGGCTTCCCCTAAAATATCAGCAATACCGGCCTTGTTTACTTCAACATTGACCCTTTTGGCTGCCAGTCCGATATCACGAAGTAAACCAGATAACTGGCCGGTTGCACCTGGGTAATTTCTTAACTCCTGTATGGTAAATTCATCGAGAGTCATTACTTTTTGCTTGAGATTCATAACGCTAGAAGGTTGTACTGGCGAAATTACAGGAATTGGAACAGTTTTTAACAGAACTGTCATTTCTTAATAAACAGATTTTAAAACAATTCTAAACTTGCCTTACTTTGCCAAATATTTTTTTAACAGAAGACAAACTATCATATGAAGGTTTTCAAGTTTGGTGGCGCAAGTTTAGAAAGTGTTGAACGTATACGGCAGGTGGCGCAAATAGTGCAGTCATTTCCGGACGAAAAACTCCTGATTGTCATTTCTGCCATGGCCAAAACTACCAATGAACTGGAAAAAGTAGCACAGAACTATTTCCAGCGCAAACGGGAAATTGCCGCACAATTACTTTATAACGTTGAACAACAGCACGTTAATGTAGCTGAAGCGCTCCTCGGCGGTCGGGAACATCCCCTGTTTTTACAACTGCAACAGTTTTTTACCGAAGCCGAATGGACACTGGGCGAAAAACCAATTCGCACCTATGATTATTACTATGATCAGCTGGTAGGCCTTGGTGAACTGCTCAGCACCGCTATTGTTAGTGCTTACTTCAATACCGTAGGACTGAACAATACCTGGCTGGATGTAAGAGATATTTTCCGTACAGATGATAATTTCCGTGATGCTAATATAGATTGGGCTTATACCCAAAAACAAGTGACAGAGAAAGTGGTGCCGTTGTTCAAAATCAACAACATCGTGATTACGCAGGGCTTTATTGGCAGCACCGACCAGAACGAAAGCGTTACCCTTGGCCGCGAAGGCAGTGACTATTCTGCGGCCGTTTTTGCCAATATGCTGGATGCTGAAAGTCAAACCATCTGGAAAGATGTGGAAGGCCTGAAAAATGCCGACCCCAAATTGTTTCCCAATACTGTGAATATTCCGGAAATCAGCTATGGAGAAGTAATTGAGATGGCCTATTATGGTGCTCAGGTGATTCACCCCAAAACCATTAAACCACTACAGAACAAACAAATTCCATTGCTGGTGAAATGTTTCCTGAACAAGGACCTGCCAGGTACCGTTATTAAAGAAGAAGCAGATGTAAAACAGCTGCCTCCGATCATTGTACTGAAGAAAAACCAGGTATTACTGAATATTACATCCAAAGACTATTCCTTCATCACTGAAGATAAGATCAGCGATATTTACGAAATTTTCCATGCACTGAAGGTGAAAATCAACCTGATGCAAAATGGCGCTATCAACTTTTCCTGCTGTATAGATAATAATCCGGAGAAGATAGAGCTCCTGATCAAAACCCTTCACCAAAGCTTTAAGATCGTATATAATGAAGGACTGGAGCTGCTCACGGTTCGTTATTATCAGACCGGGCTGCTGGAAGAGCTCAGCAATGGGCATACGATCCTGCTGGAGCAACGCTCTCCCGCCACCATACAGCGTCTCTGGAAAAAATAAATTTATCCAGTAAAATTATTCCTCTCCCCCGTGCAACTTTTTTTGTGCCCATTCGTCTTTACTAAAAATGCGGTATGAAAAAAGTTGCTATCGTTTTATGCTTGAGTACCCTGGCCCTGCTCTTTGTAGCTTGCAGGGGGAAAATGGTTGACTGTGGCCACCCTTCGGCCAGCAACCCCGATATAATGCCTTTTTACCTGATCACACTCGGTAATTTCCATAGCGAACCGGCCTGCCCTCCTGCAAAAGCAAGTGTGGTACCTGAAAAAGCACAATTACCTGCTGAATGGGTGAAAGATGCATTGATCCTGATCATTCAACATTCCAAAAAAATAAATAATTAGAACGGCCTTATTCTGATTTACTGGTAAGCTTTTGAGAAAATATAACGGAAACGATAGTATGAAAAAAATGATGTTCGTATTGGGAATGCTTATTTGCTGTACGTTAACCACCCTTGCGCAAAAAATTGTTCCCACCGGAAAAATATCACTTACAATATTTGATAATGCAGGTAAACCCCTACCCTTTGCCAGTGTGGCTTTGCGTCATTTAAAAGATTCTTCTCTTGTTAAAGGAGAACTCACGAGTGCAACAGGTGAATGCAGTTTTGAAAAGATCCCTTCCGGGCATTATTTTGTACAGGCTTCACAGATGGGATATACCACGCAATACAGCCAGGCTTTTCAAATAGATGCAGCTCACACATCTATCTCCTTAAATAATATAAAGCTGGAAACACTGGCTAAAAATCTGCAGGCAGTAAATGTTACTGCAACAAAACCCTATATCGAAAGTGCTGCCGGCAAAACAGTACTCAACGTAGAAAACAGTGTTAACGCCGCCGGTAATAGTGCACTGGATATACTTCGCCGCGCACCTGGAGTAAAGGTGGATAATAATGAAAACGTAACCCTGAAAGGACAAAGTGTAACGGTAATGATAGATGGGAAACTCACTTATTTAAGCGGAGAACAACTGACCAATTTACTTAAAACCACACCAGGCGAAAGTATTGCGCAGATTGAAATACTGACCAGCCCATCGGCCAAATACGATGCCTCCGGTAATGGCGGTATCATCAACATCAAAACTAAAAAGGGGAAAATGACAGGCTTTAACGGCGCTGTAAATGCTACCCTTACACAATCTAAATATGGCCGCTATGGCCTGTCTGGCAACTTCAACTGGAGAACGGAGAAATTCAATTTCTTCGGTAATTTTGACCAGGGCGATTATCCACGTATGGTAACCCGCGATTACAACCGTACTATCCATGAAAGCGATAAAAGTATCACTGCACTGCAACAGGATGTTTTTCAGCGTAACCGTTTTAAAAATAATTACCTGAAATTAGGATTTGATTATTTTATTAATGAAAAACATACCATCGGTGTGCTGGCCAATGGATACAAAAATGCTTTCAGTAATCAGATCTTTAGCAATACCAATCTTGGTAAACAGGGAATGCCGGCGGATTCTGTGATAAATTCGCTCACCACCAACAACAATCATTTTGATAATATAGCCGTAAACCTAAACTACAAAGGCGCACTGGATACAGTGGGTGGCAAGGAAATCAGTTTTGATGCCGACTTTGCCCGATTCAATAACAACCGGATCATGTTACTGCACGACAGTGTATATGATATGCATTCCCAGCTGAACAGAAATCCAAACAGCATCCGTACAACCGGTGGTACACAAATTACTATCAAGAGTTTAAAGGCAGATCTGAGCTGGCCCTTAGGAAAAGAAGGCAAGCTGGAAACCGGTGTAAAAGCAAGTTTTGTTACTACCACCAACGAAATGCAGTTCGACTCCCTGTTCCATGGAGCATTTAAACCATCTCCAACACTAAGCGATCAATTCAATTACCAGGAGGACGTATATGCGGCCTATGCCAGCTATAAAAAACAATTAAACAAAACTGCCGTCCAGTTAGGATTACGGGTAGAGAATACTTCATCAGAAGGCCACTCATTGACTACCAATACCAGTGTAAAACGTTCTTATCTCGACTTCTTTCCTAATGTGAATGTGGAACAGAAATTAAATGACAGGAACAAGCTGAGCTTTGCTTATTCCCGTAGAATAGAAAGGCCTCAGTATGGCCAGCTAAATCCTTTTATGTTTTATCTGGACAAATATACCTACTTCAGAGGAAACCCTTATCTGAAGCCGCAATACAGTAATTCCGCAGAAATAGCCTATACGTTTAAAGATAAATATATCGCCACATTCCGCGTGAGCAGAACAACAGATATGATGGAAGAATTTATTACACAGAACGACAGTACAAAAGCTTCCATCAGCACAGAACGTAACTACGATAAAACGGACATAGCCAGCCTGCTGCTTACATTACCTTTCCAGATCACCAAATGGTGGACCAGCGACAATAATGCAGACTTCTCCTATAATAAATACAAGTTCAATGATCCGGCTAATGATCAATTAACTTTTACCAGGGAGAACTTTAATTATTATATCAGCAGTACCAATACCATTACCCTCCCACATGATATGAAGCTGGAAGTAATGGGCTATTACAACTCACCTTTTGTTTTCGGTATTTTCAGGGGGTACAGTCAATACAATCTGAATGTTGGTATTCAGAAAATGTTCCTGAACAAGAATGCTACGGTAAAACTTAGCTACAACAATATCCTCCGTAATGAAAGTTATCACGGTGCAGCAGAATTCGAAAACCTGCACATGAACATTTTTAATACCTGGCAATTCAGGACGGTAAATCTGTTCTTTAGCTATCGCTTTGGTAGTACTACCATCAAAGCAGCCAGGGAAAGAAAAACCGGTACCAGCGATGAACAGAAGAGAGCGGGTTAAACAAGGATCCTCATCATTTGCTGAATCAGTTGCATCATAGCTGTAGGATATACTCCCAGCGCTACCAATAGTATTGTTAATAGAACCAGTGTGATGTTACCTGCCATTGGCAAGGCAGGTGTAACCATTGTTTGTTCACCAGGTGCAGGTACACTGAACATGGCTGCCACCAGGCGGATATAGTAGTACAAACCGATAACACTGTTTATAACCAGCATAAACAACAGGAACCACTGGTGCCCGTTTACACCGGCCATTACGATATAAAATTTCCCGATAAACCCGGCTGTAAGCGGTATACCTGCCAGCGACAGTAACATGGCTGTAAATACGGTAGCTACCCATGGATGGCGCCAAAACAGCCCTTTATAATCGGCGATCGTTTCCGCATCCTGCAAACTGCTGGACATCACAATCACCACGCCAAATGCACCAATGCTGGTAATAAAATAGGCCACCAGGTAAAAAGCAATGGCTTCCAGGCCGGTTTGTACGCCAGAGAGGAAAGCCACCAAAATATAGCCCATATGGGCAATGGAGGAATAAGCAAGTATACGTTTGATATTCTGTTGCGTCAACGCCAGCCAGTTGCCTACAAACATAGAGGCTACAGCAATGATGGCAACAATCCACCATAACATCGGGTAGTCGTTACCGTGAATATCCTGGTAAAAACGAATCAGCAACACCAGCATAGCACCTTTAGAGATGGTAGCAATGAAAGCCGCTACCGGCAAGGGTGCTCCTTCATAAATATCCGGTGCCCACATATGAAAAGGAACAATGCCCAGTTTAAACCCTACCCCAATCAGCATCAGTCCAAACCCCGCCATTACACTCACCGGCAGATAACCTGCCTGTCGCAAAGCCACACCTATACCGGGAAAATCCATATGTCCCGTAAAAGCATATACGAGTGCCATACCGAATAATAAAAAGGCAGATGACAAAGCAGCCAGCATCAGGTACTTAATCCCCGCTTCATCAGAACGCTCACGGGTACGCAGGTACGCAATAAGGCCGTATAAGCTGATACTCAGTATTTCCAGGCCAAGGAACAATGACATAAAATGCCTGCTCACCACCAGCACCAAAGCCCCGATGGTAGCTAATAACAGCAGCAGGTAGTATTCTTCCTTCCGCTCTTCCCGCTCTTCAAAATAATTAAATGAAAGTAATAAGATGATAAAGCCTGCAACTAAAATCAGTCCGGTATTAAAAAGAGAAAATTCATCAATCACCAGTAATGGCGGAATAGCATGCGGAATATATTTTATAGCAGGAATAATGGCTGTCAGAGCCATCATAAAAGCCAGCAACGAAAAGCCATATACCATGCGGTGGTTACGCCACGCTGCTACCAGCAACATTGCCACTACCACAGCAGCACTTAAGGTAATAAGAGGGCCCAGACTAATAAAATCAGCGAACGACATAATTTATATTTTGGGAAGTATTTAATACCGGTTGCGGATGAAATCCTAACCAGAATATTACTATTACCAACGCAACAATGATGACCATTTCGCGCATGTTCAGATCCGGCAAAGTGTACTGCCGGTCACAGGGCCCGAAAAATACTTTCTGCATAATACGCAATGAATAAGCAGTAGCCACTACCAGCCCGATGGTAGCAAATACCGTCAACCATTGATTTGCCTGCCAGCTGCCCAGCAGAACAAGGAACTCCGCAATAAAATTGCCCAGTCCGGGTAAACCCAGTGAGCCCATTACAAATATCATGACAGCACTGCCCATCAGCGGCAATCGCGTCCAGAGGCCACCCATTTGCTTTAAGTTGCGGGTATGGATACGTTCATACAACGCGCCCGCAATAATGAACAGGGCGCCCGTGCTGATGCCATGTGTTATCATTTGCATCACCACACCCTGATACGCTATTTCATTAAAGGCGAAAGCACCCAGCAATACAAAGCCCATATGACTCACACTGGTATAAGCAATCAGCCGTTTAAAATCTGTTTGGGCATATGCCAGCATTGCTCCGTACAGGATACCTATTACTCCTAACAACATCGCCAGCGGCGCTATTTCAACAGCAGCAGCCGGAAAAAGCGGCAATACAAAACGCAGGATACCATAGGCACCTGTTTTCAGTAACAACCCTGCCAGCACTACGCTGCCTGCTGTAGATGCTTCTGTATGCGCATCCGGCAACCAGGTATGAAAAGGTACCGCCGGTACTTTCACCAGGAAAGCAATAAGGAATCCCAGCATGAGCCAACGCGCGGTACCAGGCTCCATCGGTGTATTCAGCAGGTCAAAATAGTCAAACGTATATACGTGTGTGTTAGCTCCATGCACAAAATATAATCCCAGGATAGCCAACAACATCAGCAAGCCACCTGCCTGGGTAAAAAGGAAAAATTTGTTAGCTGCATATTCACGGCGTTCATGCCCCCAGATCCCGATCAGGAAATACATCGGTATCAACATCATCTCCCAGAAAAAATAAAAGAGAAAAAGATCCATGGTAAGAAAAACACCCGTAATACCACAAAGCACAAACAACAGGTTAAAATGAAAAAAGCCCACCCGTTTATCAATCTCTTTCCAGGAAATCAGTACAGACAATGCACCCAGAAAAAAAGTAAGAGCTACCATCAGCAAACTCAATCCATCCATGGCCAGGTGCAGACTGATACCAAAATGCGGAATCCAGTCCACGCGGAAGTTGTACCACCAACGATCGGCGGTTGTGGTATGATTCACCCATATGACCAATACAATCACCAGGTTGATCAGCAAGCTGCCAAGTGCTATCCAACGGCACAATAAATTACTTTTCGCCGCTACTATCCATGATAGCAGCGCAGCAACGAAAAGGATCAGTAAAAGTACCAGCAAGATCATATAATATCGTTTAGTCGTTTCAGTTATATGTATATACGCCAGATCAGCACAGATAATATAGCCACTGCGCCCAATACTACGCCCAGTATATACCAGCGCAGCAAACCACTTTGTGTACGTGCGAGCATATGATGACACCATTGCATCAGTTGCGCCAGGCCAGTGTATAATTTATCAACCAGATCTCTTTTATTGATGCGCGACAGGTACACGTAAGGACGCACCAGCAATACATCGTACAGTTTATCGAAGTCCCAGCCCCTTGCCCAAAAGCCACGGAACCAAAGTATGGCAGGCATTTCCAGAAAATCCACCATTCCTTTGGGATGAATAACCACCCAGGCATAAGCCAGTCCGATACCACTCAATGCCAGCAATGCCGACAATCCCTGCGAAGTCCATTCCAGTATAGCACTCTCCTGCAATACCGTTACGGCAGGCAGCACCGGCAGCAGCCAGTTACTGAAAAGCGTAACATGTCCCAGCGTATGTGGCAACTCTATGAAACCCGCCACGGTAGATAATACCGCCAGGATGTATAAAGGGATCATCATACTGTTACCAGGCCGGTGATGCACCTTTGTTTTAATATCTCCATAAAACACCAGGAAAAACATACGGAATGTATACATCCCTGTGAGCAATGCGCCCAGCAAGGCTGCCAGCCAAAATCCCACATGACCGCCGGCAGCAGACCACGACAACCAGATGATCTGATCCTTACTATAAAATCCCGCAGTCACAAAAGGAATCGCTGCCAGTGACGCAGAACCTATCAGGAACACCCAGTAAACAGCACGTAGTTGTTTTTTTAGTCCGCCCATTTTGAACATATCCTGTTCATGGTGCAACGCCACAATGATAGCACCGGCACCCATGAACAATAAAGCTTTAAAAAAAGCATGGGTTACAAAATGAAATACAGCAGCCGACCATGCCCCGCAACCCAGTGCCAGGAACATATAGCCGATCTGGCTGACAGTAGAATATGCCAGCACTCTTTTTATATCTGTTTGCACCAGTGCACTGAAACCCGCCAGCACCAACGTAATGGCGCCAATAACAGCAGTTGTTGTTTGTGCAGCAGGTGCCAGTTCAAATAAAGTATGGGTACGTGCAATGAGGTATACACCCGCTGTTACCATAGTAGCCGCGTGGATGAGCGCACTTACCGGTGTGGGACCGGCCATTGCATCCGGTAACCATGTTTGTAAAGGCAGCTGTGCTGATTTACCCACAGCTCCACCCAATAACAATAAAGCAATCAACGTAATGGTAGGATCACCTTTTGACCACAGTTGGGTGGCGCTTTCGAGAATATTTTGAATATGTAAAGTACCGGTGTATTGAAACAACATAAACAGTGCAATGCCCATCGCCGTATCCCCCACGCGGGTAACAATAAATGCTTTGCGCGCAGCGTATCCGTTGGCTGGATCCTTATACCAGAAGCCTATCAGCAGATAACTGCAAAGGCCTACGCCTTCCCATCCAAAATACAACAGCAATAAATTATCGGCCATCACCAGCACCAACATGGCACCTACAAACAAATTCATGCAGGCGAAAAAGCGGGAATAGTCCGGCTCATCGTGCATATACCCTGCTGCATATACGTGAATCAGAAAACCTACTATGGTAATCACCAATACAAAAACAACAGATAATGCATCCATCCTGAAATCTACACCGGCCCTGAATCCTCCTGCCTGTAGCCAGGTCCATACATGTTGTTGTATGGCCTGTTCCCCGTTGGCTGCAAACTGTGCCGCTATTCCGATAGCGACGGCTGCTGACAATGCAATACTGCCGCATCCGATTACGGCAACGGCTGCACGACTCAGCTGTTTCCAGCCAAGCATGAGTATGAAGGCACTTAAAAAAGGAATGACCGGGATCAATGCAGGGAGCATAATTATTAATATTTATTATCCATTCATTTTACTGGCTTCGTCGCTGTCTAATGTTTTAAGCTGATGATATAACTGTAGTATGAGTGCCAGTCCTACCGATACTTCCGCAGCGGCCATGGCCAGTATGAACATGAACATCACCTGCCCGTCTGCCGTACCCCAATGTGAAGAGGCCACCACAAAGGCGAGGCCGGCGGCATTCAGCATAATTTCTACAGAGAGCAACATAAAAATAATGTCGCGCCGTACGAGTATACTGATTAGTCCCAGCACAAATAAAACGCCGGCGAGCAACATGCCCGCAGTAGTTGGATGCACGTTCATACTTCTGTATTTTCAAGAAAACGATGTAATGTTTTTTGTTTCTGACGTCCCAGGTGATAAGCGCCTACAATGCCCGCCATTAGCAGGATACCCGTGAGTTCCACTGCAATGATGTAAGGCCCGAACAACGCCATACCTACGTCTTTTGGATTTACAATGATGACATCTGAAACAGGTTGCCGGTTTTGTAAAACAAGGAACACCAACTCTCCCAACAATATTATACATAACAACGACGGGAAAATCCAGATCCGGGGTTTCAGCCAACCCCTTTCCCGTTCAGCCGATTCCTTACCCAGGTTCAGCATCATCACAAAAAAGATCAGCAATACCATGATAGCCCCTGCATATACAATCACTTCCAGCGCTGCCATAAAAGGTGCGCCATACATGTATAGTACCACTGCTACTGCCAGCAACGACACCACCAGGTATAACAATGCATGCATGATGTTATAGCGGGTAATCACCATCAGCGTGGAGAGTATTGCAATGGCCGCAGCGATATAAAAGGCAGGATCCATTATTGTGTTTTTTATGGTATTAAACTTTTAACATCTACCGGTGGTTCTTCATCCTGTGCTTCCCCTTTATCCTTGCCTTTGATGGCTAAACCAGCTATGTTATAATAATTGTAGCCCGGATATTTACCTTCACTATTAATGAGCAGGTCTTCTTTTTCATACACCAGGTTTTGCCGGTTGTATTCTGCCATTTCATAATCGGGTAACAGCTGTATAGCGTAGGTAGGACAAGCTTCTTCACAAAATCCGCAGAAGATACAGCGGGAGAAATTAATGCGGAAAAATTCAGGATATCGCCTGCCGGATTCATCTTCTGTTGCCTGTAAAGAAATACAATCTACCGGACAGGCAGCAGCACACAGGTAACAACCTACACAACGCTCTCCTCCATCCGGATCACGGGTCAACGCAATGCGGCCACGCCAGCGCGCAGGCAACGGCGCTTTTTGTTCCGGATACTGGAACGTTTCCCGCTTATGAAACATGTGCAGGAATATCAACCACATACTTCTTACTAAACTTAACATCCTGTTGAGATTTTGGAATTGTGTGATCTATGTATTTAGCCAAAGCTTAATTGCAGCCGTTATCATCAGGTTAAGCAACGATAAGGGAAACAACACCTTCCATCCATACTCCATCAGCTGATCATATCTTGGACGCGGCATCGAAGCACGGAACAAAATGAATAACATGATGAAGGCAAAAGTTTTTATTATAAACCATATCACCGGTGGCAGAAACGCAGGCCCCAGCCATCCTCCGAAATAAAGTGTTACCAGCATACCGGATATAAGGGTAATACCCAGGTACTCACCAATAAAAAACATCCCGAACTTCATTCCGGAATACTCCGAGTGAAAACCTGCTACCAGCTCACTTTCCGCCTCTGGTATATCAAAAGGCAAACGATGTGTTTCAGCTACACCTGCCACCAGGAAAATGAGGAAACCAATAAACTGTGGTATGATAAACCATACTTTTTTTTGTGCTTCCACTATTTCCTGCAGATTAAAAGAACCGCTCAACACCACCACGCCCATTAAGGCCAGCCCCATAAACACTTCATAACTGATCATCTGCGAAGCCCCGCGCATGGCGCCCAGCAGCGCATACTTATTATTGGAAGCCCATCCTCCCAACACTACGCTGTATACACCTAATGACGACATGGCCAGGAAAAACAATAATCCAATATTGAGATCCGCTACAACAATACCCGGCGCAAAAGGCATTACCACAAAACTCATCAGTACACTGAATACTACTACACCAGGCGCAAATACAAACACTACTTTATCTGCAAACGGCGGAATCCAGTCTTCTTTAAAAAATAATTTAATCGTATCTGCCAATACTACCAGCACACCAAAAGGCCCTGCCCTGTTGGGACCATAACGATCCTGCCACAAGGCCAGCATCCGGCGTTCCACCCATATTAATCCGGCGGCTGTGTTTAACAGTGCAAAGAGCACCCCACCTATTATCCACCAAAAGTTTGTCATGGCGCATTATATTTTTATCAGCTGTGGCGCTTCTGCTATCTCCATATTGGGCAAACCAACAGGGATACCGGCAGCGCCCTGCTGCAGTGTATCATTGATAATTACCGGTAACGTATAGTGATGACCGTTCTCTATAAAATGTAACAGATATCCTTCTGCTACCTGGAAACGTTTGGCGTCTTCACTATGCAACATGATATAGGGAGCCGGCATACGCTCTGCAATACCGGGTGTATGCACACTCAGTTCCTCTGACCCGTAAATATGATGCAACGGTACTAAAAGCAGGTGTCCGGCAAGTGGCAGAAAAGGTTCCGGTACCTGTGTAAAAAACGGCGTATGCCCGTTTACGTTAGGCGCAATTAAACGTTTGCCAGGGTTGCCATCACGCAGCGCCCCACCGGTTTCTACCTGGAATTTATTGACTGATTGCACCGAATTCCATCCCGGCGACCAGAAAAACGGAATCATGGCAGATGGTGGTGTTCCCCTATAACCTTCCATGGTAAAGGAAAGCGCAGTATCACTATCTTCCGGTGGTTTGGGTTCACTTACATTTACATCGGCCTGCATAGCCGTACGGCCGCTGTAGCGGTGTGGTTCTCTTGGAATTTTTTGACCGGCTATCCGGAATCCGGCACCGGGTGTTAATGTATCAATACCTGCAAATACTTTACAGGTGCGGGCTATAGCACTCACTACATCATCCAGGTGTACCAGTCCGGCCAGAGAAGCATTGCCTGTTGCGACGCCTGCCTGCAACAGCCAGCGCCAGCTCTCCTGCACATCGGTACCAGGTGTAAATACCTGGAAGAACCGCTGAGCGCGACTTTCATTATTCACCAGTGTACCGTCAGACTCCGCAAATGTACCGGCAGGTAATAACACCGTTGCTTTTTCTGCGGTAGGATTATAGAGATGATCCAGCAGGATGATATCTTTTATACTTTTAAAAAAATGATTAGCAGTATGATGATTCAGGCGGCGATACAAATCGTTTTCCAGGATGATGGCAGTATCTACCGCATCATGCAATACCTGATCCATCGCTGTATCCAGGCGGTGACCACCTAACATTTCCAGTCCCATACTATTACATTCCGGTACTGTAAAAGTGAGCATGGCATCAATGCCAAGGTCGTGCAATGCCCAGGCTACGTTGGCAGCAGCCTTGATAACGGCTTCGCTGCCACTGCCATAACCTGCTATGATCAACGGGTTCTTTGCATTTTTTAAAGTAGTGGCTATCTCCTGCGCAATCGCCTTTCCCTGATCTGACATACCGGTTACCTCCGGCATTTTATCGCTCAGCAGGTGGCTAACGCCAAAGCCTATACGCGCAATATTATCAGGGGCCGTGTGATAAGCACCTTTTGCCAGTTCATCCAGTTTAGTTTCCAATACATTCAGGATGTAGAGCGGCCCTTTACTGTCCTGCACCGCTTCACGCACAGCAGCATCCTGCCAGGCGGGCACGTGCACATTATTGATCGCCTGCTCTACCGGGATGCGGCGCACTGCCTGTCGTACGGACAGCGCCAGCATCGGTGCCGTATTCGTTACATCTTCTCCTAAAATCAACACGGCATCAGCAGCAGCGGCTTCCTGCAGAGAGGCGGCACGTACCGGACCCTGTTGTAAAATCTTTAATGCCAGCGATACCAGTGAATGATCCGCAGCGGATACACCTAAATAAAAATTATCTGCTCCCACCAGCTGCTTCAACACAAAATTGGATTCCAGGGAAGCGCGCGGAGAGCCGATCCCTATTACCTTTTTGGATACTATCTTACTGCGGATGTGCTGCATAAGAGGTATACCATTAGATCCTTCTGCCGGAGAATGGCGTACCATTGGCGCTTTGATGCGGTCCTTACTATTTACAAATTCATAACCATAGCGCCCACGATCACATAAAAAGTAACCATTTACATCACCATTAAAACGATTGGTGATCTGCCTCACCGTTCCATATCTTTCACCTGCAATGATGTTACAACCCAGTCCGCAACCCTGACAAACAGATGGTGCGGAAGTCATATCCCATTTACGGGTATAATGTTCTTTCAGTGTTTTATCAGTGAATACACCAGTGGGACAAATCTCTGCGAGGTTGCCACTGAATTCACTTTCGAGTGTTCCATCCTGCTGCCGGCCAAAATACACGTGGTTGTGGGCTGCAAAAACATCAAGATCTTTTCCACCGGCAAAGTCTTTGTAAAAACGCACGCAGCGATAACATTGTATACAACGGTTCATTTCATGATTCAGAAACGGACCCAGGTATTGGTTGCTGTAAGTACGTTTTGTAAAACGGTAATCGCGGTAAGCGTGGCCGGTCATGACCGTCATGTCCTGTAAGTGGCAGGAGCCGCCTTCATCACAAACGGCACAGTCGTGCGGATGATTGGTCATGAGCCAGCCTATCACGTGTTCGCGAAAAGATTTAGCGTCACTATCGTCAACGGACATACGCAGATTATCTTTTACCGGCTCCATGCAGGACATCACAATCCGTCCTTTTTTATCATCTTCATCTTTAAACACTTTTACCGCACATTGGCGGCAGGCACCTACGGAGCCCAGTGCCGGGTGCCAGCAAAAGTAAGGAAGGTTCAAACCCAGCGACAGGCAAGCTTCCAGCAGGTTCTTGCCCTCCTTTACTTCATATGGTTTATTGTCAATGTGAATGATGGGCATAAGGGCATTTTTTTTCTTTGATATGTTGCTCAAAATCTTCCCGGAAATATTTCAGTGCGCTTTGCAATGGCTCCATCGCGCCGGGGGCCAGTGCGCAAAAGGTATTTCCGGGGCCTAGCAGCTTCGTATGCATATCGAGCTGGTCGAGGTCTGCATACGTTCCGTGTCCCTGTTCTAATGCATATAATATTTTCTCTGTCCAGGGCAGCCCTTCACGACATGGCGTACAAAAGCCACAGGATTCCTGAGCAAAGAAGTGTTCCAGATTATGTACAAAACCTACCGGGCAGGTATGATCGTCTAATACCACCATGGTGCCGGTTCCCAGGCGACTGCCGGCAGCAGCCACTCCTGCAAAATCCATTTTCACATCCATATGTGCATCGGTTAAGAAATCGGTGGAGGCTCCTCCCGGTAATGCACCGCGGAAACGAAAACCGTTTTTCATACCACCTGCATGTTCTTCCAGCAACTCGCGCATTGTTACTCCCATAGGCAGCTCCCATGCACCGGGATTATTAACCTGACCACTCACACCATATATTTTCGTACCCCCGTCGGCGGTATGGCTCAGCGATTTAAACCAGTCGCCGCCATTATTCATGATATGCGGTATAAAAGACAATGTTTCTACATTATTGACGATAGTAGGTTTACCAAACAAGCCGCTTACCTGTGGAAACGGTGGCTTGGCGCGGGGTATAGCCCGTTTACCTTCGAGTGAATTCAGTAAAGCGGTTTCTTCTCCGCACATATATCTTCCCACACCTGTATGCAGCTGCATCTCCAGGCTATAATTTTTTCCGAGGATATTTTTGCCGAGATAACCTGCTGCGTATGCATCTGCAATAGCTTTATTCATTTCACGCGCAGCATCTTTATAGGCCCAGCGAAGAAAAACGAAAGCCTGAGTAGCCTGAATGGCGTAAGCTGAAATGATCATGCCTTCCAGCAACTGATGCGGATTACCTTCCAGCAGCCAACGATCTTTGAAGGTGCCCGGTTCCATTTCATCTGCATTTGCTACCAGGTATTTAGGACCTGATACATTCATGGGTACAAAGCTCCACTTCATGCCTGTGCTGAAACCTGCTCCCCCTCTGCCTTTCAGGTCAGCATCCTTTACACGTGCAGTTACTTCAGCTGGTGTGAATTCCTGCAATACCTTGCGTAGTGCGGTGTAGCCACCCACAGCTTCGTACTCCTTTATGTGTAAGGCAGCACCGGAAGCAGGAATATGTTGTGTGAGCGGACGTTCCATTATATTTATCTGTTTTCTTTCGATAAAAATTTTTACTGTAATAACATTTAAAACTCATTCATATTTCTTCAGTATCTTTTCCAGTTCTTCTTCTTTCAGATCTCTGTATAAATCATTATCTATCATGAGCGCCGGTGCGTGATCACAAGTACCTAAGCAGGCATTGGGCAGCAGCGTGAAACGCCCGTCATCAGTTGACTGGCCATACTTTATGTGCAACAGCTCCATCAGCTTATTTTGTATTTTCGTATAGCCCATCACGTAACAACTGATACTATCGCAGAGCAGGATTACATGCCGGCCAACGGGGCGGCGAAAAATGAGATTATAGAAAGTGGCTACACTGTCTACCTCCGCGGTACTCATATCCAGCAGTGAAGCAATATCTTCTATACTTTCGTCGGATACCCAGCGTCGTTCCTGCTGCACTATTTTCAGTGCTTCAATGCACGCGGCTTTTTTAACCGGCACCTGTTGCAGTTCGTGTGTTATTTGTGCTATTTCAGTGTCTGAAAGCATATGTTGATTAAATTATCTGTCAATATCTGCCAGTACGTAGTCCATTCCGCCAAGGATAGATAACAGGTCAGCCACCGTATAGCCGCGGCTGATCAATGGAATCATCTGCATGTGCGGGAAAGAGGGCGTGCGTACACGTACCCGGTAAGCAGCGGTGTTGCCATCGCTGATGAGATAATAGCTATTCCAGCCTTTTGTAGCTTCTGTACAACTCATCGCTTCTCCTGCGGGAATCACGGGGCCCCAGCTTACGTTTAAAAAATGATGTATGAGTGTTTCTATATCCTTCATAGTATGCGCCTTCACTGGCGGGGTAGCAAGCGGGTGGTGTGATTTGTAATCCCCGGCAGGCATGTATGCCAGGCATTGCTCTATGATGCGTAAACTCTGGCGCATCTCTTCCACCCGCACTACCGCGCGGTCGTAACAATCGCCATTGTGTGCAACCGGGATCTCGAAAGCAAAGTTTTCGTAACCTCCGTAGGGCCGCTTCTTGCGCATATCCCACTCCATACCACAGGCACGGAGACCGGGGCCTGTTACACCCCAGTCAATAGCTTCTTCCAGGGTATAAACACCAATACCTTTTGTGCGTGCTTTGAACAGGTAATTTTTCATTACCATGTTATCATATTCCTTGAGCTGACGCGGAAAATAACTGATAAAATTTTTCACCAGCTGATCCCAGCCGTTGGGCAGATCCTGTGCTACGCCACCAATACGGAACCAGTTAGGATGCATACGTCCGCCGCAAATAGCTTCAATGATTTCAAAGATGCGCTCACGGTCGGTGAACATGTAGAAGACGGGTGAGAGTTGTCCCAAATCCTGTGCGAAGGTGCCATACCATACCAGGTGGCTGGCAATACGGAATAATTCGCACAGCATCACGCGGATCACCTGTGCACGTAGTGGCACATCAATGCCGCCCAGTTTTTCCACGCCCAGCAGGTAGGCCAGGTTATTATTTACTCCGCCCAGGTAATCAATACGATCTGTATAGGGTATGTAAGTGTGCCAGGACTGCCGTTCTCCCATTTTTTCCGCACCGCGGTGATGGAAGCCGATGTCCGGTACTGCATCTACAATATCTTCTCCGTTGAGTTGTAAAATGATACGTAATACCCCGTGTGTACCCGGATGTTGCGGACCAATGTTGAGGAACATAAAGTCGGCATCTTCGCTATGACGTTTTAAGCCCCATTCTTCGGGTTTAAACCGCAGAGCCTCCTGCTCCCTGTCTACCTTCTCATCATAGAGCTTAAACGGCCCCATTTCGGTGGCCCGGGCCGGATGCTCCTTGCGGAGCGGATGCCCTTCCCAGGTGGTAGGCATCAGGATGCGTTTCAGTAAGGGGTGGCCATTGAATTTGATGCCGAACATATCATATACTTCACGTTCGTACCAGTTGGCGGCTGTCCAGATGGGGGTAATACTTTCCAGCGAAGGATATTCGCCGTACAAGCCTACTTTGAGGCGCAGGAAGGCATTTCTGTCGAAGGAAAAAAGTGTATAAACAACGGTAAAATCGTACGGTTTATGCCCGTTTTCCGGCCGTTTATACGCACGCTCGTCAATGGCCGTGAGGTCATAGAGCATGCGATAAGGCATTTGTATTTCGGATTTAAGGAATTGTAGTACGGCCACAATTTTCTCCTGTGGCGTCCAGAAGGTGGGCGTCTCATCCCGTGTAGTTTGTGGCAGAAAGGTGCTGTCACCGAAACGGGAGCTTAATTCCGCTGCAATGCTCTCTGGCATAGCGTATTAAGTTTTGGACTAGGTGAATAAAATATCGGCGCTTCCTTCTTAATATTTCATATATCCGTAGCTGTTAGTAAGTACTATATCTGATCGGGTGTTTTAAACTGTGTCATTTGTTGCCGCTTTTCGCGCAACTCATCTTTCATGGAAATTTTCTCCGGACGGATAACGCCCTGTTCTCCTATCACCCAGCTGAGCGGGCGTTTTTCCTTGCCTACGGTATCACGCAGCAGTACCAGTCCCTGCATAAAAGCATCCGGGCGGGGCGGACAACCGGGTACATATACATCTACCGGTAAAAATTTATCTACGCCCTGTACAACGCTATATATATCGTACATACCGCCGGAATTGGCGCAGGAGCCCATGGAGATTACCCACCGGGGTTCCATCATCTGTTCATAAAGGCGTTGTATAACCGGGGCCATTTTAATGAATACGGTGCCGGCAATGATCATTACATCTGCTTCCCGTGGTGTGCCGCGGATCACTTCCGCACCAAAACGGGCCATGTCGTATTTGGGTGTCATAGCAGTGGCCATTTCCACAAAACAACAGGACAAACCAAAGTGAAAGGGCCATAGTGAGTTTTTGCGGCCCCATGCCAGCAGGCTTTCTACAGAAGTGAGCATTACGCTTTGCTGGATCACTTCTTCCATAGAAGTATTGCCGGATATTTTACCCGTAGCGTCGTTTGCGTTGGTCAACCACCATTTCATGATATGTTGATTTACTTTTTAATGAACTAAAAAATCAACGATCCGGTGTTACATTACTGCTTGTTGAGTTTGTGTCTTATTGTCCGTGTAGTCGTGAGGGTGAGTAGCTTTTTGATGCTTTCGCATTTTCTTATATGCGCGTAATATCTTTTTCCCATCGGGACCAAAGTCTAATGCGCCGTTACGCCATTCGTAAACGAGAACTGCCAGTAGTATGAAGATAAAAATAGAAACGCCCAGGAAGCCTGCCCAGCCTACTTCTTTATATGCAATTGCCCAGGAAATGATTAATACTGTTTCGATATCAAAGATAACGAACAACATTGCAACAAGATAGAATTGAGAAGGGAACCGGAGTCTGGCGGAGCCGGTGGAGATAATGCCGGATTCATATGCTTCGCCGGTGGCGCGGTCTTTATGACGTTGCCCCAGCACATAAGATAGTCCTAATATGATACTTACCAGTATCACAACGATAGCACCATATGCTAAAAATGGCCAGATGGGGGTGTTTTCTGCAATAGCGATTTTCAAAGTGTTCGCCCTCCGAGCGATTTACTTAAAAAGTCCGTTATGCCAGTCTGTTTAGGAATACCCAGTAGTCTGCTTTCCATGCTACTGTAACAAGTCCGTTAAAATAAGTCTGTAAACCGCTAAATACCCAGAGGATAGCTGGAAAAGAGCTCCAGTTTCATAACGTTCAACATCTTCCTTACGGTAAAGACTATATGAAATTGAATTTACAAAAATTACTTCTATAAAACAAAATTGATTATGCGATTGGTCAGGTATGTGTGCCGGTGATATAACATTCCAGGCTGGTGATGATATAACGCTGATCGTCTATAATAAATTTCACTACGTCGCCGATGGAGATAAGGCCTATCAATGTGTTTTGTGCGTCTACAACCGGAAGGTGACGAATTCTTTTATCCGTCATCAGTCCCATACAATCTTCTATGGAATCATCTTCTGTAACTGTAATGGGGCGTTCAGTCATAATTTCGCGGATAAGCGTTTCTTTAGATGCACGTCCTTTTAAAATTACCCTACGGGCATAATCACGTTCTGAAAATATTCCCAGGAAACGATTATCCTCATCTACAACTGTTAGTGCTCCTACATTACGATCCACTAACACCTGCAAAGCTTCAAATACTGTATTGTCCTGGTTTATTGAGTAAACTGCATGACCCTTTGCCTGCAGGATATTACGTACCTTTCCCATGGCAAGCTATTTAAGAAAAGTTAAGAAATGAAAAACCAATGTTTCTAAGTTAAGAATTTTCACTGTTAAAAGCAAGGCGGTGAAAAAGAAAGCATTAGTGTAAAAAATACACATAGCACCGATCTACTGTGGAGCTCATGGCTCATTATTATTAGCTGGTTAAAAGACAGAAAAATTTCGCGATAGTGACGTAGGGGTAAAGCCAGAACTAAGTGTCTTATCCTTATAAATAAAGACATATTGCCATCTAAGGGATATGCCCCGATAGAAAATATTGCCTAAGTTTAAATCTGTATTTTGAGCAAGAAAATTAAAATAGTCACATCAATTGATTTTGAGAATCAATACATGTCAGCAACACCACCAATCTTGAGGTCATTAGGAATTCCTATTCAAATATATGATGTAAAGGAAACTTCCCGTTTTATTAAAATACCTACGCCACTTTATAGACCAGATTATAACTTCCTGGTTCACCTTACTAAAGGAAATGCAAAACAGCAGGTAGATACAGAAATAAGATCAATAAACAGGAATGATATCTTATTTGTTAAGCAGGGTAATATGACTGCTTTAAAAGAAATTAGTAACGACATAGAAGGTCATATAATTATATTTGAAGATAGTACACTCAATCATCTTTTATCCAAGGAGAAATTCATCAATCTTTTTACTGCAAATACAGTAATTAAATTATCAGATGAAATCAGCAATTGGCTAACGCCACTTTTCGAATTATTAACTACTGAAATTTATAATAATAAACCTAATCTTGACATTTGTTATTCATTGTTCCAGGCAGCTTTGATAAAAATTATTGCTTCGGATAAAGAACATAATAAAACCATCAACCGGAGCAGCGAAATTGCATTTACTTTCAAAGAATTGGTTTACAAACACCACGTTGAACATAAATCTGTTTCCTTTTATGTAGATAAACTATCGGTTTCTGTAAATTATTTAAACCGGTGTATACAGCAAACAATGGGTACTGCTCCTAAAGAATGGATAAACAAAGTAAGTATTTTACAAAGTCAGCTTTTATTACAAGACTATACCAAATGTATTTCATCAGTAGCATTTGAACTCAACTATGAGGATCCTGGCTATTTTGGGCGTCTTTTTAAAAAGATAACCACATTAACACCTTCTGAATACAGGGCTTCATTAATGCAAAATTTGTCCGAGTAAAGGTAGATTCTGTTCTAAAAGAAGTTACTGTTTTCATGCAACCTTTGTGATATAAAATCCAAAGGAAAAACATGAAAAATTTATTGCGTCTTTTTTTACTAATTTTTTTATACATTTTATTTCCAAATAAAATTCTTGCTCAGTTTATTAAGGATATTGCAGGAGTGGCTGTTACGATCCATGCTGAAAGTAAATTTAACAATGTACCGTCCGGAAGTTCTTTAATCGGGACTAAGTTTAAATACAACAGCTACGATGCATGTTTGCCATTGCCTCCATTGCATTTTGGCAAAACTTTAATTTTTTCAAATATTAATTATCGGTTAATGGATTTTAGTTTTGATAAAGAAACTACACCTAATCCATATCACATAGATAAAATTCATGAACTAAAGGCGGTAGTCATTATCAGACATCCTATTTCTACAAAATGGTCTCTTTTAGGGGTAATAATACCAACAGTGGCATCAGATTTCAAAAATTCATTTTCAGGGGATGATTTAATGCTGGATGGCATTTATGGTGTATCCAAAAAATTTGGGAAACATGCTAATCTTGAAATAGGTCTTGGCGTGCACGCTATGTATTCATTTCATGAACTCCTGATTACACCCGGGGTATCTATAGATTACAAAAGCAATAATGGCAAATGGATTGGACAATTTTATTGGCCAAGATTAAATGTTGTATATAATTTATCTAAAAATACACAGGTTGGTATTGCTGGCTCAATAGATTGGACGAAGTATAATTTAAAAAGCTATACAGACTTTCAAGGTAAGGAAATTAATTATGCACAGTTTTCAACCATTCATGCCGGCTTACAATTTAACCAGCGCATTTATAATAATTTTTGGATTCAGGTACAGGGTGGTATGGGGTTGTTTAATAGCTATAAACTATTTAACTCCAATCATGATACCATCAGGAATTTTTCGATAGATAATATGGCGTACGGAAAAGTCATGCTCACTTACAGAATAAAATAGTAAAATATGCTTAGCAAGCATTAAAAATAAATAATGAAAAAAATAACGCCCTGGCTTTATTTAATACCCGTAAAAAACGATGGAAAATTTTGATCACATATTAATTTTCAGAACCAATATAAGATCTACATCAGATAAAAAAAGGCTACAGCCTATTCTTGATGCAAATGAGTGTATTGAGCATTGGAATATAGACCTGGATGATGTGGACTATGTGCTCAGGATTATCTCCTATCAATTAAAGCATCAGCAAATAATCGAACTGATAGAACATCACGGCTATGAATGCTGCGAATTAGGCGACGATATAGCTCACATCCCTCCTTCTCCCAACCTGCCACCAATACAAAAGCCGCTATCGTAGCGGCTTTTTGCGAAAGTATCATAATGCAACCAGGACTATAGTTTAATTATTGCGCCTGGTTCAATTATTTTCAATCTTTTCCTGTATCCTGTAGCATCCAAGGTATGTTGAAGTATCGAAATAGGCTCTACGTACATAGAAAATGTGCTATGATGAACAGGGCTGATTAAATCAGGATTCAAAGCTTTAATAATTTTAAGACAATCGTCCGCATTTAAACCACGTCTGCCTATTTTCCCATCCGAGCCAACTGCTCCCATGTCCGGAACCAGGAGATTTATTTTACCATACCGGGTGAGGTCCTGTATTTCATCGAACCAGACCGTGTCGCCGGTCCAATAGATCCGGTAAACGTGGCTTCCATTAGTATACTCAACGATATATCCATTGCCTTTCCCTAATTCGGTTCGTAATGGTTCGTCTTTGGTATGCATTGCTTTGACTGCAATTATCCTGAGTGTTTCGGATGATTTATTTATGATCATTGTATCACCCCAATTGAGTCCATGGGTATTAACAAAGCCCCAGTTCAGCAGCATGTCTTTGTTTACAGCCGGTGCAACCACTGATAATTGTTTATTAAGCTTTTGCCTGCCTTCTCTGTCGAAGTGATCGGCGTGAGGATGACTTATCAACAGCAGGTCTATACCAGCTGTGTCAAAGGATGCCGGGTCAGCATACCTTGTAATATAAGCATTCAGCGCACCGGTTGTTGGATGTTTCTTTATCATAAAAGCCGTGTCACTTTTCGGGCTTAACATCGGGTCGGTTAGTATTTTGAAACTACCCAGCTGCAGCGCATAAGTCGGGCCTCCAATCCACTGAAAACTTTTGCGGGACTGCGCGATGGAAATTTGAGCCAACGCTACACAGATAATTAGTAAGGATATTTTTAGCGGTTTCATTTTAAAAATTATTGATTGACAAATTGCCTGACACTGATCAGATCAATGGAGTTATTAAATTATTCCTTCAACAAAAAATACATTGATCCCATCAACATTATGCAGATGGGTGGCCAGCTTTGAAATTTTATGATCTTCCAGCTCACATACGATGGCCACATATTGATCCAGTTGTAAATCGCCTCTTACTGCAGTGTTGTGAAGAGATAATGTTACGCCATACAGACCAATTAAAATATGATTTAACTGGACCATGACACCAAAATCCCGGAGCCGCTGTGCCCTTTTGATGACGGCATCGGCACCGATAGCTTCACCGGATATGACACTGGTTCCCGGCAACGTCCATGTACAATCTTCAGTAATTATGGATCGCATTAAGTCCCAGTCGCGGGTCTTTAAGGCAGTAATAAACTGTAAGGCTATATTTGATTTTTCCTCCGTAGAGAGGATATTCTTAATGCTGTTTGGATCTGATATACTCATAATGGATAGTTTATATTGGATGCTGTAAAAGATCAGTTCAATGGTTCAGCAGGCGGAAAATCCAGTGGTACCTCCGTTAAAGCAAATACATAATTGGTATATACCCTTACAGCGATCAAACCAATGAGTTCCATAACGGCGGCCTCATTAAACCCTGCCTGATAAAAATTTTCTAATAAATCATTGCCGGGTTTACCTTTATTTTCTGCAATAGATTTACCTAATTGAATAATAGCATTCAGCTTGTTATCACTTACCTGACCTTTTCTGATGGAGATGGTTTCTTCTTTTGTAAATCCTGTTCTCAGGGCTAATCCGGTATGTGCAGCCAGGCAATAGGCGCATCCATTTACTTCAGATACAACCAGGGCGATGGCCTCTCTTTCCTTAGGAGTAAAAACACCTTTATTCAAGGTAGCTTCATATTCCAGGAATCCCTTTAGGGCATTGGGAGAATAGCCAATGGTAGCATAGAGGTTGGGAACTTTTCCCAGGCGCTGTGTTAATTGATCGAATAAAAGCTGAGATTCGGTGCTTACCTGATCACGGGCAGGGACGTTAATTGATTTCATGGTTTCTATTTTATAAATTATTTATATTGATCTGAATTGGTAATTGTGTGTAAAAAAGACTTTTCATCATATAAATCTGATAGTTCCTTTAATACTTTCTGCTGTATTGAATGACAGTACAAATTTATATCAGTTAAAGGGGCGCAACCATGGATATTGGAGGCTATTGGATGGACAAATCTGCCACTATCGATATTCCGGTCCTTTCGCGGAAGGTTAGTGGAGAGACTTTGGTCATCTTCTTAAAAAAACGACTGAAATAAAATTCATCATTGAATTTTAATGAATAGGCTATTTCCTTAATACTCAGCCTGGTAAGATGGAGTTGTCGCTTTGCTTCCAGAATGAGGCGCTCCTGGATAAGTTGTGAAGGGGTTTTTCTAAAATATTTTGTACAACGTTTGGTGAAATTATTGGGCGACATCGCTAATAAATCCGCATAATCCTGTGGTTTATGCAGGCTAAGGTAATGCTGATCTAAGAGCTGCCTGAATTGTTCCATCAGTTCATCTTTTTTCATCTGTTCCTGTGGGTCTGAAAGAGATTTGATTTTAATGCTGCCTGATTTCGCCAGGAACAGTTGAAGATATGCCTTGAGTACTATCTCCGAAGGAGGTGCCTGGTTGAACTCTTCAACCAATTCACTTAATAACTGGTCAAATATCTTCATATCCCTATTCGTCAGTTTGATAGCGGGTGTTATATAGATATTGTTAAACAACAAACCATTGCATGCTACTTCAGTTCTGTGGTATTCAATACAATAAAAATCTCCATGGAATTGTAAGACAGTAAGTTTTGCAGGCTTGCTTTGCTCAATATAAATTACCTGTAATGGTGTAGAAAATAGAAGAACGGGGCCTGTAAAAGGGAACGCTGCAAAATCAGCATGATAAACGCCTTCTCCCTCTGTGATAAATAGAATAGTATATTCAGAAAATTGTGTCGGATTGTTTAACAAGTCGCCGGTTGTTATTTTTAATCCGGGTAAATTTTCTCCTGATTTTGAAATCACTTTTTTTACTGGTTTTGATGGATAATTGAAAGGCTCCGTTTTTTTATGAATCTTTTTAAAAGAAAAACATAAAACTAAACCTTTTTTGAACGGATTGAATAAATTCATCCGGGAATATCAAACGGAGAAACAGTAAAAAAATTGATGGTAAGAAAAAAAATAGCGAAGATCAAAGCCAGTATCACTACCCGCTTTAATCTTCGCTAATCAATTTATAAATCTTAAAAAATCAGTCTAATCCTGAAGGCAATCTACTCCAGTGTCTTCACACCTTTCACAGGTGACGCATTTTCCTGGTGTAAATCAAAAACAACTATTTCATTAGCACCTTTCTTCAGCCACGGAGCCGGGCAGTACAGGTGCAGTTGCGGACCTATCTCCCAGTAACGGCCCAAATTATGACCATTTACCCACACAATGCCTTTTTTGTAGCCAGTCATATCAATAAAAGTATCGCCGGTGGTATCGAGGTTAAAAGTGGCTTTAAAGAACTGTCCGGGTTTAGTGGCATTATTGGCAGAAGCAGATAATTCCTGCACAAATTTTTCTGTCATCGGCAAACCATACACTTCCCAGTTCATCAGTGTCATACCGTTAAGGACTACACGATCAGTAATACCCTTACGGTCAATGATAGCTTCTGCAAAGTTGATGCGACCCATACCTTCTACCAGGATTTCCAGTACCGGATTTTTTACATCACTTGCAGGAATATCAATTGTTTTTTCACCAAGACGACGATCTATTTTTCCGATGTATTTACCATTCAGAAAAACAGTGGCGTAATCATGCAGGTCTTTAACAGACAACTTACCGCTTTTATGTCCGATGAGTGTTGTTTTGTATACCATGAAACCGTAATCCTGACCATAAGCTTCAAAAGGTTTGGGCTGTGGTGAGTTTACCGCCTGTGGTAAATGATCCCATACAGAAGTGAAGGCCGTTAAATTAATGACAGGAATGCTGATAGTTGGAATAGGCGCCGGAATAGCAGGCAATTTTTTTCCTTTAGGCAAATAACTAGCTATCAGATTGCGCAACGCCTGGTACTTAGGTGTGGCATTTCCTTGCTCGTTAATCGGTGCATCATAATCGTAGCTGGTTACATCCGGCTCATAACCTTTACCACCGGAATTAGCGCCGGCAGTGTATCCGAAGTTAGTACCACCATGAACAACGTACAGGTTAAAAGAACGTTTGGTATCCATGAGGAACTTCACTTCTTTAGCAATGCCATCAACACCAGGCCGCTGCCATTGTTCACCCCAGTGGGTTAACCAACCCGGATAAGATTCACTGCTGAAGGCAGGTACGTTCGGATTTTGTTTTTTTGCCTCTTCAAAGTCGGCTTCAGAGCCGCCGGAATCCAGTCCTATAGCTGCTCCTTCTACTCCGCCTGCTTCCAGCATATAAGGTGTAGCACCGTCTGCAGTATAAAAAGGTATGTTGATACCATTCTTCAACCACAAATCTTTCAGTGCATACAAATAATTTTTATCGTTGCCATAGCTACCATATTCATTTTCTATCTGCATCATCACTACCGGGCCACCGTTAGTGACCAGTAAAGGTTTCACTTCTGCAGCCAGGTGTTCTACGTAACTGGTTACGGCCTGCATATAACGCGGATCCATACAACGCACTTTGATATCCGGTGTTTGCAGCAAATAAGGTGGTAAGCCACCAAACTCCCATTCCGCGCACACATAAGGCCCCGGGCGTAATAATACCCACATGCCTTCCTGCTGTGCTATTTTAATGAATTCTGCAATGTTGTGATTGCCGGTAGTAAAGTCAAATTGTCCTTTTACCGGTTCATGGTAATTCCAGAAAACATAGGCAGCAATAGTATTACAACCCATTGCTTTGGCCATCTGTATACGGTGGCGCCAGTATTCATGTGGAATACGTGCAGGATGCATTTCACCACTGATCATCTGAAACGGCTTACCGTCCAGCATAAACTCAGTTTTACTAAATGCAAAAGAATGTTTGCTCTGTGCCTGCACTGCCTGTCCTATCCAACAGGATAAAGCCAGCATGCCGCTTAGTATTACTTTTTTCATTGTTCAGATAAAATTGCGGATAAGCGTACAAAATACGCGAATTTTCCTAAGATAGGTAAATTGCTAAAAAATATTTAATGAAGGCCTTCGGCCTTTGTCTTTTCTTTAGCAGGATTAGACTGATTAAAATGATTATGCTGATTTCATTTTTTGCTAATCAATATACTTATTGATTTTCTAAAAGCATACTATAAAACGATATAGACATCTTTTAAAAGAAAATAAAATCAGGGTAATCATCTTAATCAGTCTAATCCTGCTAAAGAAAAGACAAAGGCCGAAGGCCTTCATTAACTATATATTCCCTCTCTTACGTTCGCTGATAGCATGATCGCATGCCCTGGCAGTTAGCGCCATATAGGTGATAGAAGGATTCACACAGGAAGAGGAAGCCATGCAGGAACCATCTGTAATAAATACATTCTTTGCAGCATGTACCTGGTTAAAACCATTGAGCACAGATGTTTTAGGGTCCTTACCCATACGGGCAGTACCCATTTCGTGAATACAATGTCCCGGAGGCGGTGCACTATCGTAGCCGTGTACATTTTTCAGTCCGGCTGCTTCCAGCATTTCTTTTGCACTTTCCTGCATATCCTTGCGCATAGCCAGTTCGTTTGCTTTAAACTCACAGTCGATGTCAAGTGTTGGCAATCCGTACTTATCTTTTTTAGCCTTATTGAGTGTTACTTTATTTTCGAAATAAGGCAGATGCTCACCCCATGAACCAACGCCCATACTCCATTTACCTGGTTCTTCCTGGCCTTCTTTCAGCTGTACACCGATACCTTCCCAGCTGGTACCCCTGTCTCTTCCGGCACCACCCTGGTAGCCAAATCCACGCACATAATCCTTTTGCATGGTCCTGGAATTGGTATTACGGAAACGGGGAATATAGATACCATTGGGTCTGCGGCCGCTGCTGTAATACTGGTCTTCAAAACCTTCATAATCGCCGCCGGCACCTACGCCAAAGTGGTGATCCATCAGGTTATGACCCAGTTGCCCGCTATCATTACCAAATCCATTCGGGAAACGATCGGATACGGAGTTCATCATAATCCAGCTGGTACCCAGTGTAGAGCCATTCAGGAAGATGATGTCTGCATAATATTCTACGGTTTGTAAAGTATGGGAATCCATTACTCTTACACCGGTAGCTTTGCTTTTATCTTTATCATACAATACTTCCAGTACAATGGAATCCGGACGCAGCGTCATATTACCTGTTGCGGCAGCGGCAGGCAATGTAACCCCGTTACTGCTGAAATAACCGGTAAAAGGACATCCACGTGCACACAGGTTACGGTACTGACAAGGGCCACGGTCTTTCAATCCTTTGGTCAGGTGCGCCACACGACCAATGGTCATGATACGGTCGTTGTACTTTTCTTTGATACGTGCAGCCACATGTTTTTCCAGGCAGTTCATTTCCATGGGTGGCAGAAATACGCCATCAGGCAACTGCGGCAAACCTTCTGCCTGTCCGCTTACGCCAATGTAGCTTTCAACATAGGAATACCAGGGCGCAATATCCTTGTAACGGATAGGCCAATCCACACCATGACCATCCTTTCCGTTTGCTTCAAAATCCAGGTCGCTCCAACGATACACCTGACGGCCCCACATGAGGGAACGTCCGCCTACATGATAACCACGGAGCCAGTTGAAAGGCTTTACTTCATTGTAGGGATTCTCTTTATCATTCACCCAAAACTGTTGCGTAGCTTCATCAAAAGCATAGCAGCGGCTCTGAATAGGATGCTTATCCCTCATTTCATTGGTAGTATTCAGGTGATGCTCAAACTCCCACGGTGCTTTCATAGCAGTGGTATAGTCCTTCACATGCTCTACGTTACGGCCTCTTTCAAGTACCAGTGTCTTCAGCCCTTTTTCACAAAGCTCCTTGGCGGCCCAGCCTCCACTGATACCTGAACCTACTACGATGGCATCGTACGTATTTTCCTTTTCAGCCTTTATATTAAGATTCATAGATTCAATTTATTAAAAGCTTTTAGCGGTTAGCTATTAGCTCTTAGTAAAAGCACTAAAAGCTAATAGCTAACCGCTAAAAGCTAACATGTTAGATATTGCCTTTCTTCAATTCTTTTACTGCATAATCAACAGCACGTGCGGTTAATGCCATGTAAGTCAGTGAAGGGTTTACGCAGGCAGCAGAGGTCATAGCAGCACCATCTGTTACAAATACGTTCTTCACCGCATGCATTTGATTGAAGCCATTGAGCACAGAAGTTTTAGGATCACGACCCATACGGGCAGTACCCATTTCGTGAATCGCCATACCCGGATAAGAGCCGTTGTCGTAGGTTTTCACGTTTTTAATACCTGCTGCCTCCAGCATTTCTGCAGCATCATTCATCATGTCTACACGCATTTTCTTTTCGTTTTCCTTGAACTCTGCATCAAATTTCAGCACAGGCTGGCCCCATGCATCTTTTACAGAAGTATCCAGGGTTACACGGTTATCTTCATAAGGCAAACATTCACCAAAACCACCCAGTCCCATGCTCCAATGGCCAGGTTCTGTGAGCATTTCCTTGAAGTCTTTACCTACACCCATTTCTGCAATACCACGGCTCCAGCCTGAACGGCTGGCACCGCCCTGGTAACCAAATCCACGGATATAATCACGTTTATCGTTGCCGATGTTACGATAACGTGGTACGTAGATACTGTTTGCACGGCGACCGAAGAAGTATTTGTCGTCATAACCTTCCGCAACTCCGGAAGCGCCTGTACGAAAATGGTGATCCATCAGGTATTTCCCAAGTACGCCACTGTCATTACCCAATCCGTTAGGAAAGCGGGTAGAGACAGAGTTCATCATCACAAAGGTAGAGCCAAGCGTAGAACCATTTATGAAGATGATTTTCGCGTAGTATTCTACCATTTCCCTGGTATGTTTATCGATTACTTTTACGCCGGTAGCTTTACCCAGTTTCTCATCATAAATAACTGAATTTACAATGGAATCCGGACGAAGCGTAAGATTACCGGTAGCTCTTGCTGCCGGCAGCGTAGAAGATTGTGTGCTGAAGTAAGCGCCGAACGGACATCCACGGCTACACAGGTTGCGGTACTGGCAGCTACCACGACCAGGGAGTGGTTGCGTAATATTAGCTACGCGCCCCATAGTGATGATACGGCCTTTATATTTAGCTTCTACATTTTTTTTCACATCTTTCTCTACACAATTCATTTCCATGGCGGGCATAAACTGCCCATCAGGCAATTGTGGCAAACCTTCTTTGGTGCCGCTGATACCTGCAAATTTCTCTACATAATCGTACCAGGGAGCAATATCCTTGTAACGGATAGGCCAGTCAACAGCAATGCCGTCTTTCAGGTTAGCCTCAAAGTCAATATCGCTCAGGCGATACGACTGACGCCCCCACATGATAGACTTACCGCCTACAATATCCGGGCGGTACCAGTCGAAGCGTTTTACTTCGTTATAAGGACTTTCAGCATCGTTGATCCAGAATTTTTCGTTGTGTTCGCTGTAAGGGTAGTCGCGGCTCAGCTTAGGATGCGTTTCGCGCTGATCTACTGTAATACGGCCGCGGTGTTTGAATTCCCACGGATCTTTAGTAGCCGTATCATAATCTTTTACATGCTCCAGTGGTTTACCACGATCGAGCATCAATACTTTCAATCCTTTTTCTGTCAGTTCTTTGGCTGCCCAGCCACCACTCACACCAGAGCCAATAACAATGGCGTCATAAGTGTTTTGCTCCTGCGCTTTTATATTAAGGTTCATGAATTGTTTTTTAAACGTGTAATAGAATAACGTGGATCGTTTTCTTACATGGCCCAGGCCTTCTCTCCTTTTGTATAAGGAATACAGCCTTCAAATTTACCTGGAACTGCTACATAACGCAAGGCTTCGGTAGCACCTGGTTTAGACGTGAAATACCCCAGCAGGGTCAGTTCTTTCAGATACTGGAAGTAGTGAGTGGGATCACCTTCTTTTTTGTCTTTACGCTTGTTGTAATCCACACGCTCCTGCTCAATCTGTGTGAGCAACTGTGTGCGTTGGTCCGGCGTAATGTCCATGAAGCCTTTTTTGAATTGCTTTTCGCTGGCGGCATCAATTTTTTTCAACCCATCCAGGAACACCTGTTGGTCTTCTTTTTTGTAGCAGTCGTTCATCATTACAATAATGAAGTCCTGTACATTGGCTTCTTTAGCGCCCGGAGTTTTGGTTTTGGGTATAATGGTCTCCGCTATCTCGGCCAGCAACGCTTTGGTTTCGGGCTTTTGTAATTCGTAATTCTTTGGAGCGGAGGTGCAGCTTTCTAAAGCTGATAACGTGGAAGCGGAAATGGCAGTACCCAACAAAATCGCCACATTCCTGATTGCGTCTCTTCTGTGCATAAATAGTAAATTGATTTGACCTTTGGACAAGTTGAAAAAAATATTCCTAAAAACCAAATATCATATATTAGCGGCACGTAAAAGTTTCACGCAAAGGCGCATAAGGAGCAAAGCCACAAAGATATTATATTAAATAATCTTTGTGGCTTTGCTCCTTATGCGTCTTTGCATGAAACTTCTTACATGATATACTTGCCTTTATCATCTACCAATACTACCGGCAAACGGTGGTGCTTTTCAAAATAATCGTAGGCTGATTTCAGCTCTGACCAAAGCTGTTTGGAAGAATTATCTGTCAGGGAAAAAGTGCTCAGATAATTCATAGAGCCGGCATTGCCGAATTTCACCGGGAAAACATGCACCGGGATAAAATCCTGGCCGGCATTTTTGGCATTTACCGCCAAAATATATACTTCATCGATGAACTCGTCTGTTAAAGGAATACAACCTACTGTAATACAATTACCGTGAATATAGATTTCACCACCCGGATTTTTAGCATCGCTCAGGATGCGATCGGAAAAATTGGGATAGTTGATACCCAGCGACAGGTGATAATTACTATTAGGGTTAAAATCGTTGATATAATAGAACCCTTCCGGCACCTGACGGTCGCCTTCCTTGCGTTTAGGACCCATTTTACCTGAAAGGGTACATACGCGGTAAGACTTAAACAACCGGAACGAATCTGCAGCATTATTTTTCACCCAGATTTCCATCTCGCTGTCCAGCTTAAAGGAACGGACAAAAATATATTTTGCAGGATACGTCAGTCCTTTTTTTTCAAACTCTTTTTTAAGCAACTCTTCCTTTTCACGATATGCCTCTCCCACTTTAGGGAACATTTTCTGATTGTCGAGGAAAGATTGCTGGGCAGATAATTTGCCCACACCTAACAACACCAAAACGATTACTACAAGTCGCTTCATAAATCTAATTCAACAAAATTTTAATACTTACACCAGGTTTATATAAGCAAGATAAAACAATAACAGGGCAAAAATAAAATATATTATCATCCCTACTTTTCTGTTGGCAAACTTCAGGATGTAGTGTTTGTGCCCCTGATAAATCAATATAGCCGTGAAGGCCTGGAAAATCCCTCCCAATAAAAACAATACTCCAAACAGCGTTTGCATCCTCATAAAAAACGGAACAGTTATTTTAATATTGTTGTAAAGTTAAGAGATTATTGGCTTACTATAGCTTTACCCATTCCAGTTTTACAATAGTCGCATCCATGCCTGAGTTGAAAGTAGCACGTACAGGATATTTTCCTGCGTTATAAGCGTAGGTATAAGTGTTGGTGATCACGCGGGAAGAATTCGGGGAGCTGATGCTTTCAGTCAGGATATTATGTGCAGATAAATTAGCGGCAGTGGCATCCAGCATGCTGGCCAGTTCCGGCTGTTGTTGTTGCGGGTTTTGTTTGTTATCATAAGTATAGCCGATAGAAGATGTCAGCACAAATTTGCTATAGCCGGGTTGTTTACCGTAAGTAGCCATAGTGGCGATGTCACCATCTGCATCCCAGGTATACTGCTGATAGCCGGTATTCTCCCAGTTATTGCCCTTCGCTGCATTTTTACTGAACTGATAACGCAGTGCCATTTTGCCGGCAGCATCATATACCAGCGAATCGTAGGTGTAAACAGCATTATTACGGTAGTAGCTGACCTTTTCTATCTTATTGCCAGAAACCCCATACACAAAAGAAGTGTAGATATCTCCTGTGGAGGCCTGTTCATTATCTGAAAAAAGTGTTTTCACGAGGCGCCCGTTTTCATAAACGGGTAGCTGTACATCGCTGTAGCTGGCATTTTCAGTTTTATGCTGCTGTACAATTTTCCTGATCGTTTTATCTGCATTATACTCCAGTATGGTTTGGCCGGCAGGAGAAGATATTTTGTGCAGATAAGTACTTTGTTCACCACCATTAGCATAGTCTGAACGGAAAGCAGAAAAAACAACAACGGAAGCCATGAGCATAGCCACACTTACCCTCCGGGTGATTGATTTGTTGTGCATAGGTTATAAATATTAAATTAATTAAATTATATAATTGGTGATAAAAATAGAGTATTTTATCTGGCCAAAAGTATAAGGGTGGTTATTAAGTTGTTAAAGACAGGCTATTCTACAAAATCCAATCTACCAGGCATTTCAACATATATCATCTTAATTACACATTAAATATAATGAATATTTATTGATATGCATAAAAAAGTCCGCCCACATAAGCGGGGCGGACCAGGCGTCGAATTTGTTGTAACCATTTTCAGACGGACAATAATCAGGGTTTTCAATCGGAGTGTAACAAACGGATATTGACGTTTCAGCAAACAAGTCCTGAAAACGCCCTCTCCAATATTATTTATAAGTTACCACGCAAGGCCTGCTCTCTTTCGATAGACTCAAACAATGCCTTAAAATTGCCTTTACCAAAAGACTGGGCACCTTTGCGCTGAATAATTTCAAAAAATACCGTTGGACGATCCTGAATAGGTTTGGTGAAAATCTGCAACAGATAACCCTCATCATCCCGGTCTACCAGGATACCAAGTTGCTGCAACGGCTGAATCTCTTCATCTATCTTTCCTACCCTGTCCAATACTGTTTCATAATAAGAAGCAGGCACCTTAAGGAATTCCACGCCCCTGTGCTGCAGCTCTGTTACTGTTTTCACAATATCATTGGTAGCGATAGCCACATGCTGCACACCCTGACCGCCATAAAAATCCAGGTATTCTTCGATCTGGGATTTCTTTTTACCTTCTGCCGGCTCATTGATAGGGAATTTCACCCGTCCGTTACCGTTACTCATTACTTTGCTCATGAGTGCAGAGTATTCTGTGGAAATATCACTGTCATCAAAGGAAATCAGATTTCTAAAGCCCATTACACGCTCATAGAACTCAACCCATACGTTCATTTCATTCCAGCCTACATTACCAACGCAATGGTCTACATACTGCAACCCTGTATCTGTAGGATTGTAATCTGTTTTCCATTCTTTAAACCCTGGCATAAAAAGACCTTTATAATTTTTACGTTCTATAAAGAGGTGTACGGTATCACCATAAGTACGAATACCACTACGCACTACTTCCCCGAATTCGTCTTTTTCCGTAACAGGCTCCAGGAATGGCTCTGCACCACGTTTTACAGTTTCTTCATAGGCAGAACGTGCATCATCTACCCAAAGCGCCAATACTTTCACACCATCGCCATGTTTAGCTACATGACGCGCGATATCACTATCTGGCAATAAAGAAGTAGTTAATACAAAGCGGAGTTTGTTTTGCACCAGCACGTAAGACACTTTGTCCTTCACACCTGTTTCAGGACCGGCATACGCTACCGACTGAAAACCAAAAGCGGTTTTGTAATAGTGGGCCGCCTGTTTGGCATTGCCTACATAAAATTCAACGTAATCTGTTCCGTTGAGTGGTAAAAAATCCTGCTGACCGGTTAAGCTACCAGCATTAGCAACTGCTGTATCCATAACATTCAATTGTTTTGGTTTATTAAGTTTGGTTGGGTTTACTTCAATCCTTATTCTGCCCAGCTCATTACATAGCTGCCATCTTCAATACCCAATGCTTCTTCTGTTATCTGCAGCGGGTGGAAGGTGTCTACCATTACGGCCAGTTCTTTTGTTTCTTTAGCTCCGATACTTTTCTCTACTGCACCCGGATGCGGGCCATGCGGAATGCCCGCAGGATGCAGCGTAATCATACCCCGCACTACGTGTTTACGACTCATAAAATCGCCGTCTACATAATATAAAACTTCATCACTGTCTATATTACTGTGATTATATGGCGCAGGAATGGCCTGCGGATGATAGTCAAATAAACGCGGACAGAAAGAACACACTACAAAGTTGGTTCCTTCAAACGTTTGGTGCACTGGAGGCGGCTGATGCACCCGACCCGTGATCGGTTCAAAATCGTGGATAGAAAAGGCAAACGGATACTCGCATCCATCCCATCCTACTACATCAAAAGGATGATGTTTATAATGGATGGGATACATCACTCCCTTCTTTTTGATGCGGATAAGGAAATCACCTTCCTTGTCTATTGTTTCCAGGTTTTGCGGCTGGCGGATATCTCTTTCGCAATACGGTGAGTTTTCCAGCAACTGCCCATATTTGCTCAGATATCTGTTTGGATAACGGATAGGGCTAAACGATTCTACAATAAACAGGCGGTTGTTTTCATTGGCGAAAGTGATCTGGTAAATAGTACCACGGGGTATTACCAGGTAATCGCCGTAGCCAAATTCCAGTTGTCCGTATTGTGTTTTTAAAACGCCGCTGCCCTCATGTACAAAGATCATTTCATCTGCATCTGCGTTTTTGTAGAAATAATCCTGCATGCTTTTACGTGGAGATGCCAGCACAATATGGAGGTCGCTGTTCACCAATACTGCTTTCCGGCTTTGCAGGAAGTCGTCTTCCGGCTTTAAGTCGAAACCCTGAAAACTGCGGTGTTTCAGCATTTTCTCCTCCGCCACCTTAGGCGCTACGGAGTACGGCTCGTCTACTTTCACAATCTCCGTAGGAGGATGGCAGTGATACAATAAACTGGAGTGTGAAGAAAATCCTTCCGTAGAAAACAACTGCTCCGAATACAGCTTGCCATCCGGCTTGTGGAACTGGGTGTGGCGCTTGTGCGGTATTTGTCCTAGTTTATGATAATGTGGCATAACAGGTTAATTGAAAAATTTGCTTTGGTGTACAATTACAAAATTGAATTGGTGTATGATCAAATTATATTACGCAGCAACATGCGCCTATGATAGCAATAAACAAATACGCAGGAACGGAAATAGCAGCTGAAGACTATTACAAAGTTAAGCTATATAAATAGTAAGAGTAGCCGGCAGCGGCTGTTTGGTAAGATTATGCCATTGTCGAATCCATGGCAAGAGTGGCCATGAGAAAGTAGTAGTTAAGCTGACTATTGCTTGTATATTTCAGTGAAATGGACAAGTGGCTGTATGTTTAGATGGCTAAAGTTATGGATAATTTTATATAATTCAAAAAAGGACCAGGATTAAAGGATTTAATGGATTACCAGGATGGGTGCCGAAGAGCTTAGCGGGTGTCTGAACTGTGATTTTTGTGATTAGTATGATGATCCTGATGAGCGGAGATCTTAGCGGGAATTGTCTGAACTGTGATTATTATGATTTTTATGATGATCCTGATGAGCGGAGAGCTCAGCGGATATTGTCTGAACCAGGATTTTTAAGATTGAATGGATTACCCTGATGGGTGCCGAAGATCTTAGCGGAGATATTTGCTTATATCTTCCCAACAAAATAACATAACACCCATCAGGGTAATCCATTCAATCTTAAAAATCCTGGTTCAGACAATATCCGCTGAGCTCTCCGCTCATCAGGATCATCATAAAAATCATAAAAATCACAGTTCAGACAACCACTAAAAATCAACATTAAGTCACGATATTGTCATATGCAAACAATAAATAAGCATCACGACTTCATACAAACGATGAACAAATTGATATTTTATTAGATTTTAATCAATAAAAAGGTGATTAATTACACATCAACCAACATATACAGTCAAAATTAAAACATTTCTAAATATACCTTCACTGCTTTTATTTCCCGGTGTAATTATGGACTTTTGTTACACAATCGTCATATTTACTATAGTGCTACCAGTTTCTACATATCATTTCTCTGCTACTCCTGCCTCCCGGCAGGAATATGCGGGCACTATTATTACAACATCCACAATTACAACCCCACTGCGGGGTTAATTTTCACATATCATCCAACGACCACCAAGGTGGTACACGACCGGGAGGGACCGGAGTTTTCTACGTATAAATTTTCCATATGCAAGTATTAAAATTTGGCGGCACTTCTGTCGGAAGCGCCAAAGCAATAGAGCAGGTTTGCCACATCTTAAAACAATATAAACCAGCCGGACGATACGCGATTATCGTATCTGCATTGGGCGGGGTAACGGATAAGCTTATACGCTGCGGGCAATTAGCAGGTCAAGGCCAGGAAGACTATAAAAATGTATTACTGGAAATAGAGACCAGGCACCTGGATGCCATCCGCGAACTGTTTCCCATTACCGCCCAAAGCGGACAGATAAGCCAGCTGAAGAAAAAATTAAATGCACTGGAAAACCTCTGTGATGGTATCTTCCAGGTAGGAGAACTCAGCCCGCGCTCTCTCGATAAAATCATGAGCTATGGCGAGCTGATGTCTTGTGTAATAGTGGCTGAAAAACTGAAACAAAAAGGCTTTTCAGCTGCCTGTAAAGACAGCCGTGAACTGATTGTAACAGATAATAATTTTGGTCACGCTACCGTAAACTTCATTGCTACCAACCACAACATCGCACAGTTCTTTGCACAGCAACCAGCTGATTATGTAGTACTGCCGGGCTTTGTAGCTGCCAGCAACGAAGGAGAAACTACTACCCTTGGTCGTGGCGGATCTGATTATACCGCCGCCATCGTGGCCGCTGCAGTGCATGCCAGTGTGCTGGACATATGGACTGATGTAAGTGGTATGATGACAGCCGACCCCCGCATCGTATCACAGGCCATCCCTATTTCACACATCTCTTACGAAGAAGCCATGGAGCTGTCCCACTTTGGCGCTAAAGTAATTTATCCTCCTACCATTCAACCGGTCATGGATAAACGAATCCCTATCTGGATCAAAAATACTTTTGCCCCGGAAGATCATGGTACACTTATACAAGACAGTGCCGACCGCAGTTTCCCCGTAACCGGTATCTCCGGCATACAACATATTGCCCTGCTCACACTGGAAGGCAGTGGCATGGTAGGCATACCCGGCTTCTCCAAACGCCTGTTTGAATCACTCCTGCAGGAACGGATCAACGTAATCCTGATTACACAAAGCTCTTCTGAACACTCTATCACCGTAGGTATTCATGAAACAGATATGCTCAAAGCCAAAACAGCGGTAGACAGCGAATTTGCACAGGAAATACATGATAAACGCATAGAACCGTTACTCGTAGAAAAAGACCTCTGCATCGTAGCAGTGGTAGGTGATAAAATGAAAAATCATCATGGTACCAGCGGCAAATTATTCGGCACACTGGGACGTAATGGCGTAAACGTAAGGGCTATTGCACAGGGATCTACAGAAAAAAATATCTCTGCAGTGATTAATAAAGCTGATCTGAAGAAAGCCCTTAATGTAATGCATGAAACCTTTTTTGAAACACCGCTCAAACAGGTGAATCTTTTTATAGCCGGCGTAGGCAATGTAGGCAGCAAACTACTGGAACAATTGCAGCAGCAACAAAACTACCTGCAAAATGAACTGGGCCTGCAAATAAGGGTAACAGGGCTCGCCAACAGCAAGTATACATTGCTGAGCGAATCCGGCATAGGGCTGAACAACTGGCGGCAACAGCTGGAACAGGGTAACGAAATGAACATTCCTGCTTTTGTAGCGCAGATAAAAGCAATGAACCTGCGCAACAGTGTATTTGTGGATAATACCGCCAGCAGCGAGGTGGCAGCCGTATATCACGAGTTCCTGCAACATGGTATTTCTGTAGTTACCTGCAATAAAATTGCCTGTTCCTCCGACTATAGTTACTACCGCCAACTAAAAGATCTGGCGCGCAGGTTTAATGCATCCTTTCTTTTTGAAACCAACGTTGGCGCAGGTTTACCGGTTATCAATACTTTAAATGACCTGATCAGAAGCGGCGACAAAGTACATAGTATAGAAGCCGTTTTATCTGGCAGTCTCAATTTTGTGTTCAATCATTTTGTAAACGGCACCAGCTTCCGCGAAGTAGTGAAAGCCGCGCAGGATGAGGGTTATACCGAACCGGATCCACGCATTGATCTGAGTGGCAAAGATGTAATGCGGAAGATACTGATCCTTGCACGGGAAAGTGGTGCTGCCATTGAAATGGACGAAATCACCAACTACTCTTTCCTTCCGGATGCCTGCCTGGATGCTGCTTCCGTGCCCGACTTCTATGATCAGCTGGATGTACATGCACAACATTTCCAGGAACTGCGCTCAGCAGCTGCTGCTGATGGCAAACGCCTGAAATTTGTAGCCCGTTATGAAGATGGCAAAGCCTCTGTAGGCCTACAGAGCGTGGCACCGGATCATCCGTTTTATAAACTGGAAGGCAAGGACAATATCGTATTATACACTACCAGCCGTTATCAGGAACAACCATTAATTGTGAAGGGAGCCGGTGCCGGGGCAGATGTAACTGCGTCGGGCATATTTGCTGATATCATCCGGAGTGCCCGTCTGTAACCATCATTTGCAGGTTATGTATTTATTAATAGTCTGCAGAATAGTTGCAAACGTAAAAATCAATTGTTAAATTAAACATACTTAAACGGTTTTATGGATAGTATAAAAGTATTTGCGCCTGGCACTGTTGCAAATGTTGCTTGTGGTTTTGATGTAATAGGATTGGCCCTGGATGCACCTGGGGACGAAATGATCCTGCGCAGGGTCAGCGAGCCGGGCATACGCATTACTGCCATCCATGGCGCTGATCTGCCGCTGGATCCTGCCCGCAATGTGGCTGGTGTAGCTGTACAGGCATTGTTACAGAAATATGAAAATCCGGATATAGGTATTGAGATAGAAATCTTTAAGAAGATTCATCCCGGCAGCGGCATTGGCTCCAGTGCCGCCAGCAGCGCAGGCGCCGTGGTAGGTGTGAATCACTTGCTGGGTGAGCCTTTCACCAAAAAGCAACTGGTACGATTTGCCATGGAAGGCGAGCGGCTGGCCTGTGGCTCCGCACATGCTGATAATGTGGCACCCGCCATCCTCGGTGGTTTTACACTGGTAAGGAGTTACCGTCCGCTGGATATAACTGCCCTGCATACACCCGAACATTTGTGGGTAACAGTGATACATCCACAGATAGAAGTAAAGACTTCGGATGCCCGTGAAATACTGAAACAAAAAGTACTAATGACGGATGCCATCCGGCAGTGGGGCAACGTAGGTGCACTTGTAGCAGGCTTATACCAGGAAGATTATGAGCTGATCAGCCGCTCCCTGGAAGATGTGATCGTAGAACCTGTACGCGCCATCCTTATCCCTGCATTCCAGGAGTTGAAACTAAAATGCAAAGAAGCAGGCGCACTGGGCGGCGGCATCTCCGGCTCCGGCCCTTCCGTATTTATGCTCAGCAAAGGTGAAGAAAATGCCCGCAAGGTAGCGGCTACCATGGATAGCGTTTATGCACCATTGGGTGTAGATTATAAAATCTATGTTTCCCAAATCAATACAGCAGGTGTAAAAGTGATTGACTAATCTATTAACAACGTATTCATGCAATATTTCAGCTTACAGAACAAACAGCACCAGGTAAATTTCGAAACAGCCGTTGTACAAGGATTAGCACCTGACAAAGGATTATATTTTCCGGAACAGATACCCACACTTGATAAAGAATTCTTTACTCACCTGCACGACTATACGGACCAGGAGATAGGATTAAAAGTAATCCGCCCTTTTGTGGGAGATGAAATACCGGAAGAAGCCTTAAAAAAGATTGTAGCAGACACATTACACTTTCCTTTTCCCATACAAAAAGTAACCGGTCATACTTATTCACTGGAATTATTCCACGGTCCTACCCTTGCATTTAAAGACGTAGGTGCGCGGTTTATGGCAGGCTGTCTTGGCTACTTCCGGCGCAACAGTACCGAGCCCGTAACTGTGCTGGTAGCCACTTCCGGCGACACAGGCGGCGCCGTTGCCAGTGGTTTTTACAATGTACCGGGCGTACAGGTGGTGATCCTCTACCCTTCTAAAAAAGTAAGCACCCTACAGGAAAAACAGCTCACCACATTGGGTGGCAATATCTGCGCACTGGAAGTGCAGGGTACATTTGATGACTGTCAGCGCCTGGTGAAAACAGCATTCCTGGATCAGGAATTGCAGGCTCATCGCCCGCTTACCAGTGCCAATTCCATCAATGTAGCCCGCTGGTTGCCACAAATGTTCTACTATTTCCTGGCCTACAAACAAATGAAAGCAGCACATCCGCGGCTGGTATTTTCCGTGCCCAGCGGCAATTTCGGCAACATCTGTGCCGGCATGATGGCAGCAGCCATGGGATTACCGATATCACATTTTGTAGCAGCCACCAATATCAACGACACCGTTCCAAGATTTATGGAAAGCGGCAAATATGAGCCGGGCGTAGCTTTCCCTACCCTGTCCAATGCCATGGATGTGGCAGATCCAAGTAATTTCGTACGGGTGTTGGAGTTATTCGGCAATAGTTTACCTGCCTTACAGGAAAAATTTACTGCCTATAGTTTCAATGACAGAGATACCGCACGTACCATGGAACAGGTATGGAAAGAAAACCATTACATGCTGGACCCACACGGCGCCGTAGGCTTCATGGGCCTGCAACGTTACCTCGAAAGAGCACCTGAACTGACCGGCGTATTCCTGGAAACAGCGCATCCGGTGAAGTTTGAAGATACTGCGCCTAAATCGTTGCGGGAAGAAATATATACACCACCAAGAGTAATGTCTTTATATAGCAAAGAAAAAAAGGCCACCTTATTACCGGCAGATTATACTGCGTTCAAAAACTGGTTAATGCGATAAGGATTCAGTAGTTTTGGCGCTAGTATGAAGTATTTATCTATCCTCCTGATATTGATGGGTGCCGTGGCCTGTAAGAATGGCGGCACCCGGCAACAAGCTACTACAGCCACTGCCGCCGACTCCGTATTATATAGTGATATTATCCGGCCGGTAACGGATTCTATTCAGCAGTTTCCGGGCAACCATCAACTGCATTACCGCCGTGCACTGTTATTATTCAATACCAATCCTGCATTGGCGCAAGCCGATTTTGAAAAGGCAGCCACGCTGATGCCTGCTAACACCGACTATTGGGCCGGTGCAGGAGAAGCCGCCCTGATAGTAAACAATTACCCGAAGGCAGAAGAGCTCTTCGGAAAAGCACTGGCTACCGCTCCCGGCTATACGTACCTGGAATACCGGCTGGCCACTGCCATGATAGAAAATAAACAATATAAGCGGGCCGATAGTGTGGCTAACGTGCTCGCACAAACGAAAGATGCACGCGATAAGGCCTTTTACCTGAAAGCCAGGATGGCAGAGGATCAGCGGGATACCATAACAGCTATCAAACAGCTGACTTCCGCTATTCATGCGGCAGGTGCCACACCGGAATTTGAAGCAGTTATGGAACTGGGCGATCTGCTGCGGGCACGCAAAGCACCGGCTGCGCTGAATTATTATGTACAGGCATGGCGACTGGATACTACCAATGCCACCCCGTTATATGACGCTGCACAATACCAGGAAGAACTGGGCAACCAGGCAGCTGCCCTGGCTACTTACCGGCAATGCATTGTAGCAGATCCCGGGTTTGAACCGGCTTACCTGGCCCTGGGAAAAATCTATAGTGGCCAACAGCAATGGAAAGAAGCATTCACTTATTATAACCTGGCTGCCAAATCCGCACCAACAGACGCCTGGGCCTACTACTACCGGGCGCAGTGCCAGGAGCAACTGGGTAATAAAACATTGGCAATAGAAGATTACAGCAAGGCATCTTCCTTCAAAAAAGATTTTACAGCGGCAAAAGAAGCTTTAAAAAGACTGAGCAGGTAATTGCTTAAATTTACATTACTCAAAAATATCGCTTTTGAAAAAACATCAAGTTTTAGTGGCGCCGTCCTTATTGGCAGCTAATTTCCTGGAATTGGGAAACGAAGTAGAAATGGTAAACCGCAGTGAAGCCGACTGGTTTCACCTGGATGTGATGGATGGCCGCTTTGTGCCCAATATCAGTTATGGTATGCCTATTATAGCACAGATAAAGAAAAAAGCCAACAAACCCTGTGACGTACATTTAATGATTGAGGAACCGGAAAAATATGCGGCAGATTTCAAAAAAGCAGGTGCTGATAGTTTAACGGTACACCTGGAAGCATGTGTTCATCTGCACCGGAACATACAACAGATAAAGGGTTTGGGCATGCGGGCAGGCGTGGCATTAAATCCGCATACGCCTGTAATGTTACTGGAAAATGTGATCCGGGATCTTGATGTAGTGCTGATAATGAGTGTAAATCCGGGCTTTGGCGGGCAAACGTTTATTGAACAAACGTACCATAAAATACAGCAGCTCCGTCAGCTGATTACAGAAAGCAATGCACATGCATTGATTGAAGTAGACGGAGGTGTAGGACCGGAAAACGCGGCCAGATTAGTAAAAGCAGGTGCTAATGTATTAGTGGCCGGCAGTGCTGTTTTCTCCTCCCCCGATCCTGAAAAAACAATCCGGTTGCTTAAGACAAGTGCGCAATAATTTCTTTTGATAATGGTTTGGTGAGATAACCAGTTACAAAACTGTAATGGCCTACCCGCTCTTTATCCTTTTCATCAATGGATGAAGTGAGTACAAATATCCGGATGGCTTTAGGCAGCTGCGCGCAGAAGATGGCGTACTCTTCCAGAAACTCCCAGCCATCCATCACAGGCATATTAAGATCCAACAAAATGAGATCCGGTAAGGCTTCCATATCAGCTGCATTATCCCGGAGATAATCCAGTACATCCTGCGCATCAGAAAACACGCGGATATTGCTGCTTATAGCCTGCCGTTCTATCATGATTTTAGCGATCTGCTGGTGTATTGGATCATCGTCAACAATAAAAATCATATTGATCAGCTTCATAAAGGGGGTTTATTCGGGCCTAAATGTAATAATAAATTTTGTTCCCTGACCGGGATGGCTTTCTGCCTTTATACTTCCACCCATTGCTTCTACCTGGGTTTTGGTGATAAACAGACCAATCCCTTTTGCATCTTTATTTTTGTGGAAAGTTTTGCGGAAGCCAAATAATTTGTTGCCAAAGCGCTCCATATCTATCCCCACACCATTATCCTCTACGGAAAGTATGATGTTATCATTCTCCTTCCATGTCTGCAAATGCAGGGCAGGCGTACCTTCAGTAGTGCGGTACCGGATAGCGTTGGTAATAAAGTTTTGCAGGATACTATCCAGGTAAACCCTGGGATATTCAATGAGCGGTTCCTGCTCAAAGTTGGCTGTAATCCGGATATTACTGGTTTCAATATCTACCAGTAAAATATCTTTCACCTTTTGTAATCTTTCTGCAAAAAGCAGTTTCTCTTTCTCCACATTCAAATCTTTCCTTATCTGCACTACTTCTACCAGGTCGTTCAGTGTTTCATCGATCTTCTTAATCACTTCATGCAACATGCCCAGGTACAGGTCTTTTTCCTGCTGGGCGGCTGCCTCATTATGCATTTGCATGAGTGCCTTCAGGTTGGCGATAGGTGCGCGAAGGTTGTGAGAAGTAATGTGGGCAAAGTCTTCCAGTTGTTTATTCTGATTAACCAGGTTTTTATTAAGATTAGATAGCTGATCATTGGCCCTCCGCAGGTCTTTTTGCATCTTTCTGCTGTCGGTGATATCGCGCATAAATACAGAGATACCGCCGTCCTGCATGGGCGTGAGGAGGAAGTCGTACCATTTGTCCGGTTTGGAAAAATAGATCCCAAACGACTGAGAAGCCTGCTGACGGATACATTCCTGCAACCGTGCGTAAAATACAGTACCACTTAGCCGGGGAAATTCTTCAAAGATGTTGCTGCCCATAGGAACTTTGTGGCCAATCATTTTCTCTGCCTTCTGGTTGAGGAAATTCAGTTTGCCATTTTTTTCCATAGCAGCATATCCCATATCAATGGTATCAAAGAAAAGCCGCATCAACTCTGTATTTCGGGTGAGTGCTTCTTTTATTTCCGATTGTTCTGTGATATCCTGTACTACGCCGTACATCCGCACCAGCTTGCCGTCTACATAACCTGGTTGTCCGATGGCACGTACCCGTTTGTTTTGTTTGGTAAAAGTGATCAGGCCTAATTGCACATCAAATGGCTGACCTTCGTCTGTGCAATGTTTCACCAGCCGCAACAGGATTTCGTGATCTTGTGGCGGATAAAATGACAAGGCTGTTTCCATGTCCATTTCCTTATCCGGCGGACAATCGTGAATCTGGTATGTTTGTGCAGACCAGCGTACCTTTTCGCTGTCAATATCCATCTCCCACCCTCCTATCTTGCCGATGGAGCCTGTTTGCTGCAGAAATTCCTGGTTCTTTTTAATCTCCAGTTCCTGCATCTTTTTATGAGTGATATCATTTACCAGTGCCACTACAATCATCTCTTTGTCTACCGGTTCCACTACGGGAAACACTGTGAGATCCAGGTATACTTCCCGACCAACGGTGGTCCAGCGTTCATCGTGGGAGAAGTCTATTCTCTTTTCCACGCGTAGTGTTTTGTTTTGTTCCAGTGCCTGTACAAAGAGTTTATCCAGCTCAAACATGGTGGCCAGTTCGTCGTTCATCACGTTGAACTGCCGGCGGGCAGTGGGGTGCGGGGAATTGAAAAAGAAGCGTTGTGTTTGATTGATGCGGCGTATAAAGCCGAAATTATCAAACTGAATATATCCTATGGGTAGATTTTCTATAATATTATCCAGTAGCCGCTCGCTCTTTTCCAGGCTGAGTTCCGACAGTTTCTTTTCCGTGATATCGTCCAGTATCAGGAAAAGGTTGGCCATATTGCTCTGCAGGCCTTTAAGCGGGAAGATGGTGGCCTCAAAGTAGATAGGATATAACCGGGTGATATCTTCGTGATGTTTTTCTTTATAGTTGAGGAGTATTTCCCGTTTAAGTGTTTTCCCTGTCTGCCTGGCTTCTTCAAACATTCTTGACAAGCCATTAAGCCGGTAGAATGGGTCTTGTAGCCAGTTGTAATCAGTGGTAGTAAAAAACTGATGTCCCTCTCCCCATATCTGGCGTTGGCGGCTGTTCATGTCCATACTGACGCCGTCCTGTGAAAACTGTTGTAAGCCAAGGGGAAGGTGTTCCAGTACCTGGCTGTAATATGTTTCATTTTGCTGGCGCCGGATTTCCGCTAGTTTACGGGTAGTGATATCCAGTCCGATGAGTATGCACTGCACCATATTACCTTGCTCATCCATCACCGGGCTGATACCTGCTTCGAGCCATAGTGGCTGATTTTCATCTATCAGAAAACAGAGCTGATCTTTCACAGGTTTGCCTTCCTGTAGTGATAGCCATATTTGTTGCCATTGTGTTGGATCAGCTGGCAGGAGTATGTTGGTGATGTTTTTGCCTGCAAGTGCTTCCTGGGGTTGTTGCAACGCATCCGCCGCCTGCGCATTTAATGCAGTGACGACGCCGTCAGCATCTGTTGTAACAGACAGTGCGCAGGCATTAATAGCGGCCTCGAGATGCTGTAAGTGCCGGTAATGCTGTTCCAGCATAACTACATTCATATGATAGCAGGATCTAAGATCGTTGTGTCAGGAAAATACCAAAGTAGACATTATATAATAAAAAACACTATTGCACTCATAAATGTAATAAAATGTTGGAAAAAGTTCAACCCCTTATAAACGGGCATAATACGCAGTAACACGTTGTTTTATACAGTATTTATCCACTTTGTGTGGATTTTGAGTTTTCCGTATTTGTTAAACGATCAATATCTTTGGGCTATCTTAATAAATAAGCGTTTAAAAAATATCAACAGATGAAAGTTTTGATTATCATGGGTTCCGAGAGTGATAAACCCGTAATGGAAGAGTCTCAGAAGCACCTGCAATATTTTGGAATAGAAAATGAAATGATTGTTGCCTCTGCTCATCGTAATCCTGATAAAGTAAGAGAACTGTGTATAACCGCGCAGGAGAAAGGTTTTGGCGTAATTATTGCCGCTGCGGGCATGGCAGCAGCCTTACCGGGAGTGGTATCAGCTTACACTTCGCTGCCTGTTCTGGGTGTTCCTTTAGATGGTGGCTTACCAGGTGGTATTGATGCACTGTATTCTATTGTACAGATGCCGGCTGGATTACCGGTAGGTACACTGGCAGTAGGTAAAGCCGGTGCACGTAATGCAGCAGTACTGGCGGCCCGTATCCTGGCTTTAGGTAGCAAGGATATCGCCACTAAAGTAGAAGCTTTTAAACAGAACGGGTACAGAATTTAGTGATAGCTTAACAATTGCGTCTTCCAGGTTGTACAAGAATTAAATATATTCGGATTGAAAAATACCGATCTTTTCCTGGACAATTAAATCATAGAATCATTGACTGAATCCATTATCAATTTAGACAGTATTAATCCCATAGAGTTTTTCGGTGTTAATAACGGAAAACTTGATCTGCTGAAAAAGAAATACCCATTGCTAAAGATCCTGTCCAGGGGCACCCAGTTAAAATTGAGTGGGGCACCGGAAGAAGTGGCTATAGCGGGGGAAAAAATCGGTCAGATTGTTAAGTATCTTGAACGAAACGGTAATCTAACGGAAAACTATTTTGAACAGATTCTGGGAGATGAGGAAGGCACAAAAGTCGATAATTTCAGCGAACGGAATCCCAATGAAATATTGGTATTTGGTCCTAACGGTCGTACTGTAAGGGCACGTACAGCCAACCAGAAAAAAATGGTGCAGCTGGCGGAGAAAAACGACATTATTTTTGCGATAGGTCCTGCCGGTACTGGTAAAACCTATACTGCTGTAGCACTGGCGGTACGCGCACTTAAGAACAAAGCAGTTAAAAAAATCATCCTTACCCGTCCTGCAGTAGAAGCCGGCGAAAGCCTTGGGTTCCTGCCAGGTGACCTGAAAGAGAAGATTGATCCCTATCTGCGGCCATTATACGATGCGCTGGATGATATGATCCCTGCGGAAAAGCTGAGTTATTATATGACTAACCGTGTGATTGAGATTGCACCATTAGCGTATATGCGTGGCCGTACCCTTGATAATTCCTTTATCATCCTGGATGAGGCACAAAATGCCACTGATCTGCAGATCAAAATGTTCCTTACACGTATTGGTGCATCTGCGCAGGCCATCATTACCGGTGACCTTACGCAGATAGATTTGCCAAAGAACCAGCAATCGGGTCTTGAAAGAGCCACCCGTATCCTGCGTAATATTGAGGGCATTGGTCATGTGGAACTGGATGAAGAAGATGTTGTAAGACACCGGCTGGTGAAGGCTATTATCAGGGCATACGAAGCTAATAAAGACAAAGACGGTCGTTAGAATACCTGATAATTTACGGATTTTAGAATTTTTTGATGATGGTGTTTAAGCACCAAAAATCAAAAAATTCTAAAATTCGTATATATTTAACGCTTTCTTAACGGCGTTTGCCGTAAGTTCACCTGTTTTTATCCAAGGGATAATTCAATCAGGAAGCCTGTGAATAAGCGATGCGGTTGCAGATGACTTTGCAGATTTGAATGTTTAACCCTATTTTTGTTGTGATATAATAATTTATCGACCGCATGACCACTTTTTTTCGAATCATGACACTGGCATTGATTACAACATTGCTGTTTAGCAGTTGTAAGAAAAGAGCTTCCCCTGAAGAGGTAGCGCTGGCGTTTATGCATGCCATTCAGGATTCGAACTACGACCAGGCAAGGGATTATGCCACTAAAGAATCCCAACAGGTAATACAGATCTATGCTATTTTTGATGGCCGCCGCAGTGATGCAGAGCGGGCAAAGATTAAGAAAGCCAGGATCGAGGTAGTGAATATAGAAGAGAATGGCGACAAAGCAGCTGTTACCATACTGAACTCCTCCGCCCATCAGAAAGAGATCTTACAGATGGTGAGGGAAAATGGACAATGGAAGATATCCCTGACATTTGACAGTATTATTCCTAACTATATTCCGCAAACCGGTGCCGGGGCAACCTTTGATACTACAGGCGTTTTATCTCCTGATTCTTCAGCCGCCGCCGGTGCAGCAGTACCTGTAACTAAATAATTTTTAGCTATTAACCGCCAGTTCCCTTAATTTTGCCACGCATTAATGGCTAGAATGTGTGGCGCACTTCCTGTTTTATTTACCGGAAACCTGACCATATCTTCATGAAAAGTGAGGTGAGTACTTTATTCACTTTTCTACATTAAGCAAATATTGAACTATAAACCTTAAAGTAAAGTAGATTATTATGATGACAAATCCCTGGCACAGTGTGAGTCCCGGCTCTGAAGTGCCACATAGTGTAAATGCAATTATAGAGATTCCAAAGGGATGCCGAGCTAAATATGAACTGGATAAAGAAAGCGGCTTGCTGAAACTGGACCGGGTTTTATATTCTTCTGTATACTACCCCGCCAACTACGGCTTTATACCACAATCATATTGCGATGACCATGATCCACTGGATATCCTGATCTTATCGCAAATTGAATGTGTGCCTATGTGCATCATTGAAGCAAAAGTAATTGGCGTAATGCAGATGATTGATGGCGGTGAAGCAGATGACAAGATCATTGCCGTTGCAGCCAACGATATGAGCGTTAATCACATCAACGATATTTCTGAACTGCCTCCTCATTTTATTGATGAAATGAGACATTTCTTTGAAGAATACAAAAAACTGGAAAAGAAAACCGTTGTGGTGGAAGAGTTCCAGAATAAAGTAAAAGCAGAAGAAATTATTATGAAGAGCTTCGAAGATTACCGTAAGATCTTCAAGCAAAGCTAGAATAGCTAGTGATTAGCTTTTAGCAGTTAGCTTTTAGTAAAAATGCAGCGAAGAGGAAGTTTTTACACTTTTATCTTCGCTGCATTTTTACTAAGAGCTAACTGCTAAAAGCTAATCGCTTCTAAAAATATCGTTTTATAATCCTCAGCTGATGTGTACGTAAACCGGTATCTGCATTAATGATCCCCTGATTGTCTATCGGATCAATGCGTACTTTACCCGAGGAGTGAATAATTTCATGATCATTTAACAAGATGCCTACATGTGTGATCCTCCCTTCTTCGTTATCAAAAAAGGCCAGATCTCCCAAACGGGCTTCCTGTAAAAAATCGACAATTTGTCCCTGTGTGGCTTGCTGATATGCATCCCGCCGGAGTGCAATGCGGGAGAGTTTGAAAACATTTTGCGTAAACCCGGAACAATCCACACCAAATACAGCCGTACCTCCCCAGAGATACCCTGTATTTAAAAACTGAAATGCAGCGTTTTTCAGGGCCGGTACATCCACCTGCTGACCGGTTACAAGCGGCACAGGTTTATCTTCGAAATTTACCGCTATACGGCCCCATTGTGCGGAATTATTGTTGTTGCTTTTCACCAGACAACCATAAGGAACCTGCATCGGTTGACCGTTCATGGTAACGTGGTTGATCCAACCGGGAAAATAATAAGTTGCCGGTGCATGAAATAAAATAGCATCAATCGGTTCCAGGTGTGCTGCTGTAGCCCAACCGGTATATTCATCGTACTGGTTCTTTATCTGCACCCAGCCGCCGGCGGCAACTTCGGTTATCTCCACGCATTCTCCCCACAGTAACTGGGAAATCATTTCACTTTTATGTGCCGCAGTTGCGCGTAATGGCGCAACCGGCACGACTACAATGGCGTATGGCATATTAATTGTATAAATCCAATTTATTATTCAATAAATCTTATGCTCTTAATGAACTTTTTCCGCTTTTATACGTAAATATAAAGTAATAAGTTTATGCACCAACAGTTAACCAATTTATCCGATAAAGAGCTTATATCCCGCGCCAGGAAACAAAAGGATCGGGAAGCAGAGGGGGTATTGATGGACAGATACAGTCATTTACTGGTAGCTGTTACACTCCCCCATTTAAACAATAATCCCAATCTGGACCCCAATGTTGTATTTCCTTCCCTGCTGCAAAGATTAAGTGCCAGTCTTAAAACACAAACCATCTACAAAGCCAACGAATGGATCCTGCATATACAGAAAGGCTACTTAGGTAAACCTGAAAAGAGCACCCCGTTTTATCCGTCACGCGATGGAAGAGATCTGCTCCACATCGAGAATACAGTAGATAAAGCTGCCACCAATATCATTGACCGGGAGGATTTGATAGTAAGGCTGGGACAGGCATTACAGCGACTCAATGCCGATGACAATGCATTGATCACACAGTTTTATCTCGAAAACAAAACTTTTGCCGATCTTACAGCTACTACAGGATTGTCACGTGAAAAATTAAGGGACCAGCTGAAAGCCGCCAAAGGTAAACTTGCCAAGCTATTTATGAACCAGGGATATGTTAAGTAGTAAACCTAATAATGAGAAAGTATTAAAAGTTTTTTCGCCCATCCGCTGCCTCAGTAAAGACCAGCTTCCCCGGTATCTGGAAGGGAGACTGACTGATGTAGAGAAACACCTGGTGGAACAACATCTCACAGACTGTGATCTGTGCTTCAATGCCCTGCAGGCATTGGAACAGGAAGGTGGCACAGAAAAATACCAGGACCTTACCAATAAACTCCAGCGCTATGTGCATGAAAGTATACAGCCCGTTTCTCACATTCAGAAAGTAGCACAGTATACCCGCAAGGAAAAAAACAAAGAGAACCTGCTGGTGTATTTCTGGCTAGTAGCATTTATTGGAATGGCCATTGGCAGTGTGTATGTATTACGTGGTCATCTGCGCAATCAACCGGTTGTTAATAAAGTAATGGCTGCTGCCACACCTGCAAAGGATTCCCAGCAGATAACAGTTACACCGCAACAACCCATTGTAACGGAAAATCATACACCTGCTACTACACCAACCGTAACGCAAAAACCAGCACCACCGGTAACTCCTGCAGCTACTGCTGCAGTTACAAAAAAGGCAGACTCACTGGCCATTATCAAAGCTGCGAAAGCAAAAGCCCTGCAAAAGAAAGCAGCCGCAGATAGTATCGCGAGAAAACAATACGCTATACAAAAACAAGACTCCCTGAAAAAAGCAGCAGCAGATAAGAATAAGGAATCGGAGAAAAAAACAGACGACACGCCAGTCACCAAACAGGTAACAAAAGACCAGGCTCCACCCGAACCGGTTAAAAAAGAAACTGCGCCGGTACCTGTCAACAGTGATGAATATCTGTATAAAGCAGCCATGGTATATCAGCAACAAGGCAATTTAAGTGAAGCTATTGATCGATATAGAAGAATTGAATCTGTCAGCGCCGGCAAATATGTAGAGATGGCGCGTTATCAACTCGCCATTTGCTATCGCAGCAAAGGGCAAATGGGCAAAGCCCGCCGTATGTTCAGAGAAGTGGTACGTATGGACGGATCTCTCAAAAACGCTGCCCAGCAAGCATTAGATAGCATGTAAAAAAATGAATTACGGATATAGGGGATTGTCTTTCTCCCGATTAGGCTGATTATACTGATTACCCTGATTTTGTTTTTGATTATCTGAACTGTGATTATTATGATTTTTGTGATTATCCTGATTAGCGAAGATTAGATTGTCTGAACCAGGATTTTTAAGATTGAATGGATTACCCTGATGGGTGCCGAAGAGCAAAGCGTAGATATTCGTTAATATCTTCCAGATAAACAACATAACATCCATCAGGGTAATCCATTCAATCTTAAAAATCCTGGTTCAGACAATCTAATCTTCGCTAATCAGGATAATCACAAAAATCATAATAATCACAGTTCAGATAATCAAAAAAAATCAGGGCAATCAGTATAATCAGCCTAATCCTGCTAAAGAAAAGACAAAGGCCGAAGGCCTTCCCCTCCTATTCCCATCCGTAATTCATTTTTTTTATGGATTTTTGCGAATGCTGCATCTATAGAACAGCATTCCATTTATTAGCCTGTGAATAATCCAGACATACAAAAACTAACAGACCACGAATTACTGCAACGGTTCAAAGCTGATAACAACAGTGATTGGATAGGTGTGCTTTTTGACCGATATGCCTTGCTGTTGCTTGGTATGTGCATGAAATACCTGAAAAACGAAGAGGACGCACGCGACGCTGTGCAGCAAATCTTTCTCAAGATGTTATCTGACATCAATAAACATGAGATACAGTATTTTCGGGCCTGGATCTACCAGGTAACAAAAAACTTTTGTCTGATGCAATTGCGGCAACACCATATGCGATATAAGGAAGAAATTACCGACAAACATATGGGTGCTATGGCAGCAGAGCAGGAAGATAAGCGCGTATACCAGGAAAAGGATATCTTGCTGGAGAATATGGAACAGGCCATGAACCTGTTAAATCCCGAACAGAAGATATGTGTACAGCTGTTTTACCTGCAAAAGAAATCATACCAGGAAATCGCAGATCAAACCGGATACAGCTTATTACAGGTAAAAAGCTATATCCAGAATGGGAAACGTAACCTGAAACTTTTACTGGAAAAACAACAACGCGCAAACAACAGTTAATTTGCATCAATAGTGATATGAACGAGCATTTCAACGATATATTTGTAACTACGGGCTGTCCTTCGCAACAGCAGCTGCTGGACTATGTGCAGGGCAAGCTGACGGCGGAAGAACAACACGAGGTAGAAATACATCTGGCCGATTGCGAGCTTTGCAGTGAAGCGCTGGAAGGCCTGACTGCTATAAAAGAAAAGGAAAAGATACCTGGATGGATACACGAAATGAAATGGGATCTTTTAAAAAAACTACATAAGCGTAACCGGTCCAGAAGAAAAACAGAGACTTATTTATACCTCACCATTATTATTCTCAGCATGCTGTTTTTGCTGCTGGCTTTATTCTGGGCGTATCATTTTTCAATACACCACAAATAGAAGGAAGGCCTTCAGCCTTTATCTTTTCTTTACCATGATTAGACTGATTTAGATGATTTTTCTGATTTTATTTTCTTTTAAAAGATATCTATATCTGTTTTATAATATGCTTTTAGAAAATCAGTAAAAATATTGATTAGAAAGAAATGTAATCAGGACAATCATCTAAATCAGTCTAATCATGGTAAAGAAAAGACAAAGGCCGAAGGCCTTACATTCGCTAATAAAGCGTTTTATTTCCTTTCTCCTTCCATTGCCGGAATACATTTAATGCTTCCTCATCCGGCAAAGCTATCAATGGAATTTTTTTATGTGCGTGTTCCACGCCTATTTCCCGGTAAATAAATGAATCGTCAAATTCAATGGCCGCTGCATCTTCCTTGGTGTTAGCAAAATAAACCCGTTGTGGTCTGGCCCAGTAGATAGCGCCCAGGCACATAGGACAAGGCTCACAGGAAGTGTATATTTCGCAGTCATGCAATTGAAAGGAGCCTAGTTTCTGGCAGGCTTCCCGGATAGCTACTACTTCTGCATGTGCGGTAGGATCAGTATGACTGAGCACCTGGTTCCATCCTTCGCCTACAATTTCATCTCCTCTGACTACAATCGCGCCAAAGGGGCCACCGTCCCCATTTTCCATACCCCTGCGTGATAATTCCACCGCCTTCTGCATAAATTTTTTTTCTCTTTCACCCGTCATACCGATATGTTTTGGTTTATTCAAATTTACCGAATCTAAAATAAAAAAGCCCCACGAAGAATCGCGGGGCTTATCGTTAACTTATGTATCGTCGTATTTAGAATTATTTGTTTCTGATTACTACTACGCCATCAAACACATCAATCAGCACTGGTTTGGATTTATCAATATCACCTGCGAGTATCTTTTTACTTAACAGGTTTATGATTTCCTTTTGGATCAGGCGTTTCAGCGGTCTTGCACCAAACTGCGGGTCGTAACCCTGTACAGAAAGATACTCGAGGGCATAATCTGAAAATTCCAATATCATGCCATTTTTTGCTACCATCTCCTTCAGCTGCTGTAACTGAATGTTAATTATTCCCTTAATTTCATTTCTCATCAATGGCTGGAACATAATCACTTCATCTATCCTGTTCAGGAACTCAGGACGAATGGTTTGCCTCAGCAGCGTCATTACTTCATCTTTTGTCTTATCTACTACTTCTTCCCTGTTGGTTTCATTGATGTTTTCGAAATTTTCCTGGATAATATGGCTACCCATATTGCTGGTCATGATAATGATGGTATTCTTAAAATTCACCACACGACCTTTATTATCGGTTAAGCGACCATCGTCCAATACCTGCAGCAAAATGTTAAAAGTATCCGGGTGCGCTTTTTCAATTTCATCGAGGAGCACAACAGAATATGGTTTGCGGCGTACTGCTTCGGTAAGCTGTCCGCCTTCATCATATCCAACATATCCCGGAGGAGCACCTACCAAACGGCTCACGGAGTGTTTCTCCTGGTATTCGCTCATATCTATGCGGGTCATCATGTTATCATCATCAAACAGGTATTCTGCCAATGCTTTGGCCAACTCTGTTTTACCTACCCCGGTAGTACCCAGGAAGATGAATGAACCGATAGGCCTGCGTGGGTCCTGCAATCCGGCGCGGCTACGGCGGATTGCATCAGATACAGCAATGATAGCCTCATCCTGTCCTACTACCCGTTGGTGCAGCTCTTCTTCCAGGTGCAGCAATTTATCTTTTTCACTCTGCATCATTTTAGATACCGGGATGCCTGTAGCCTTTGCTACGTTTTCCGCTATGTCTTCTGCATCTACTTCTTCTTTAAGGAGACGTTTATTATTAGCAGATATTTTATTTAATTCTTCTGTCAGATCAGTTACTAACTTTTCCTGTTCTTTTACTTTACCATAGCGTATTTCAGCTACGCGGCCAAAGTCGCCGTTACGTTCTGCCTGTTCTGCTTCGAGCTTCAGGTTTTCGATAGCTGATTTTGCGTTCTGGATCTGATCTACCACTTCTTTCTCTGCCTGCCATTTAGCTTTGAAGGTGTTACGTTCTTCGCTGAGGCGTGCAATTTCTTCTCCCAGCTCCCGCAGTTTGTCTGTGTCGTTTTCTCTTTTAATGGCTTCCCTTTCAATTTCCAGCTGGCGGATGCGTCTTTCCAGTTCATCCAGTTCTTCCGGCATGGAATTCATTTCCAGTCTTAGTTTGGCCGCGCTTTCATCGATCAGGTCAATAGCCTTATCAGGTAAAAAACGATCAGTAATATAACGATGCGATAATTCTACTGCAGCAATGATCGCTTCATCTTTGATTAATACGTGGTGATGACTTTCATACTTCTCTTTTAATCCACGCAAAATAGAGATGGCATCTTCCACATTGGGTTCATCCACCAATACCTTCTGGAAGCGGCGTTCCAGGGCTTTATCTTTCTCAAAATATTTCTGGTATTCATTGAGGGTGGTAGCACCTATGGCGCGGAGTTCACCGCGTGCCAGGGCGGGCTTCAGGATGTTAGCCGCATCCATGGCGCCTTCCATAGCACCTGCACCAATAAGGGTATGAATTTCATCAATGAAAAGGAGGATCTGTCCATCGCTTTCTGCTACTTCCTTTACCACACCTTTTAATCTTTCTTCAAACTCACCGCGGTATTTGGCACCTGCCATGAGTGCACCCATATCCAATGCATAGATGATCTTTGATTTCAGATTTTCCGGTACGTCTCCGTTGAGGATACGATTAGCAAGACCTTCAACGATGGCAGTTTTACCAACGCCTGGTTCACCCACCAGGATAGGATTATTTTTAGATCTGCGGGATAAGATGTGTAATGTTCTGCGGATTTCCTCATCACGGCCGATTACCGGATCGAGCTTACCTTCGCGGGCCATCTCATTGAGGTTCTTCGCATATTTTTGCAGGGTATTATATTGGCTACCGCCGCTTTGCGAGTTAACGGTTTCTCCTTTGCGGAGTTCTTTGATAGCTGCTTTTAATCCTTTTTCTGTGAGACCTGCATCTTTCAATAGTTTTGCGGTATCATCGCTGCCGCCCAGAATACCCAGCAGCAGATGCTCCACGCTCACAAATTCATCTTTAAATTCTTTGATAACGGCGCCGGCGCGCAGCATCGCACTGTTAGCCTCCCGGCTCAGGCTCTGTCCGGCTTCGCCGCCTACCATCTTAGGATATTTCTGTATTTGTTCGTTCAGCTTACTGTTGACGAACGTAATATTTACATCGTTCTTCTTCAGTAAGTACTCTACGGAGCTGTCTTCATCGTTCAATAAAGCCTTCAGCAAGTGCCCCGTTTCAATAGCCTGGCTCTGATTATTAAATGCCAGTTGTTGTGCCTGTTGCAGTATTTCCTGCGATTTTATAGTGAAATTATTCAAATTCATAAGCTCTTTTTTTCCTTTTTGATATGCTCAAACGTGCTTTTGGTAACAACAAACCGTGATCCAATGTTCTTTATCCGGAAATTATGACATATAAATCTAAACTTCCCTGCATTTTTAGCAGAAAATTAGTCCAGTAACTGCTAATTTTTCATTATAAAGGGCGCGCAGGTACACTTAAATTGCAGGTATCTAATTTATTATGAAAATAACACGCTCCTATTTCTTCTGCCTGGTGCCTGCACTAACGTTGTCGGCTACACTATGTGCGCAGGATATTGTAATTCAGGCAAGCAGTAACCCGTTAGCCGGGAAGACAAATAGTCTACAACAAGCCTGGCTGTTGGCGAGGGAATCGCGACAATCATCTCCCGGAAAAAAAATTACTATTGTACTGCATCCCGGCACTTATTACCTGGATAGCACACTGGTATTGACTCCTGCCGATAATAACACCACCTGGCGCTCTGATGGCAATGGTTTGGTTACCATCAGCGGCGGAAAAAAAGTATTGGTGAAATGGACGCCATGGAAGAATGGCATCTATAAGGCTTCGCTGGATGTTTCGTTTGCGTTTGACCAGTTATATATTAATGATGTACAACAGGTGCGTGCGCGTTATCCTAACTACGACAGCAGTGCCAGTCATTATAACGGCACTGCAGCAGATGCGATCAGCTCCGAACGGGTAAAGACCTGGCAACATCCGGTTGGTGGTTATATACATGCCTTACACAGGGCTGAATGGGGTGGTTATCACTACCGGATTACCGGTGTAAATGCAGATGGTACGTTACAGCTCGAAGGGGGTTATCAGAATAATCGACAGATGGGAATGCATGATAAATATCGTTTTGTAGAAAATATTTTTGAAGAGCTGGATGCACCGCGGGAATGGTATTATAATAAAGATACCAAAACACTTTATTATAAACCTGCAGCCGGCGTAAACCTGCAAACAGCTACAGTAGTAGTTTCCAGGCTGCCTCAACTGATTGTTTTGAAAGGCAATGCCGCGCACCCTGTAAGCAATGTTTCCTTTGAGGGAATACGTTTTGCGCATAGTGCTCCAACGTTTATGGATACACGCGAACCGCTGTTGCGCAGCGATTGGGCGATATATCGCGGTGGTGCTGTATTACTGGATGGCACCAGGGACTGTAGTATCCGTGATTGTGAATTTGATCATAACGGCGGCAATGCGGTGTTTGTGAGCAACTACAACAGGCACGCAAATATCAGTGCCTGTCATATTCACGATGCCGGTGGCAGTGGTATTTGTTTTGTAGGTAATCCGGATGCGGTACGATCTCCTTTATTTGAGTACAATCAATCACCGGTGTTTGCCAATACAGATACTGCCAGAGGCCCTAAAAGTCCCAACTATCCTGATTCCTGTGTTGCTTACAATAATCTTATTTATCGCACCGGCCGCATTGAAAAACAAACTGCCGGTGTAGAGATCTCTATGGCGATGGAAATTACCGTATCGCATAATACCATTTACGATTTACCGCGTGCAGGCATTAACGTTAGTGAAGGTACCTGGGGCGGACATCTGATAACATTCAACGACGTATTTAACACCGTGCTGGAAACAGGCGACCATGGTGCATTTAACTCATGGGGCCGTGATCGCTGGTGGTATCCTGACCGCCATGAGATGGATAGCATGGCAACTGCATATCCCTGGATGGTACAGCAGGATGCGATAAAGACCAATGTACTCTGCAATAACCGTTTCCGCTGTGATCATGGATGGGATATAGATCTGGACGATGGCTCTTCCAATTATCGTATATACAATAACGTTTGTTTAAACGGTGGCTTGAAACTACGTGAAGGATTTCATCGGATAGTAGAAAATAATATTATCCTCAACAACTCTTTTCATCCGCACGTGTGGTTTGAAAACAGTCATGATGTATTCCGCCATAATATTGTCAGCAGCAGTTATAAACCGATTGGCATTAAGTACTGGGGCGATGAGATAGATTACAACCTGTTTCCGGATAAAGCAGCTATTACCACTCCTACCGATGCACATTCACTGGCCGGAGATCCGCTATTCATGGCGCCTGCTGCGGGTGATTACCGCGTAAAAGCCGGCTCTCCTGCCCTGCAGGTTGGCTTTGAAAATTTCCCGATGGATCAGTTTGGGGTGGTATCTCCTTCGCTAAAAGCACTGGCAAAAAAAGCACTGTTACCAGTATTACACCAGGAAGCCACTAATATATCCAGCCTGATTACCTGGCGTGGTGCAAAAGTGAAAAATATTGAAACGTTGGGAGAGCGTTCTGCCACCGGATTACCGGACAACAAGGGTGCTTATTTCGTAGCAGTTCCGGCAGGTTTTCCATATGGATTACAAACAGGAGATGTGCTGTTGCAGGTAGGTGAAAAACGCGTGAATAATGTAACAGAGATGATCAAAGCATTTGTGTTTTATGGAGATAAAAAAGTGAAATTGATCGTGTTTAGAAATCAGCAGCGAAAAAATTTATGATATAATTATTCAGCTCTTTTGTTTCAGTGGTATCTCTTCCACTGAAACAAAAGAGCCATATGCAGGCAACAAATTACGCAGCTCTGCGCCTGGCTATTCCCTCTTATTTAATCTACCTTAGCAAGTTGGTGCAATAGTTTATTCCCATTCCTTCACCAGGTTTGCGTTCTTACTGATCCAATCTGCTATGGCAGCTTCTTCTCTGCCGTCAGCATCAGCCAGTGCACCCATAAGTGAGCCTAATTGTTCACTGTTCAGTTTAAATTTGCGGAAGAAGTTAACTGCAACGGTATCGGTTACACTAAATTCGTTATTGGCGATTGTTTGTATTTTTTCTGTTTCGCCGAAGATCTTTTTAGGATCTTCGAGAAAACGAAGTTTGTAGCGGGAAAACATCCAGTGTGGAGCCCAACCGGTTACTACTACCGGCATCTTTTCATCGATATTTTTTTTGAGGGTAGCCATCATTGCTGCTTCGCTGGATGATTGTAACTGATAGTCCAGGTTGTAAGCCCGTGCAGCATCTTCCGCTTTACCCATGATACCGGCGCCGGCATCAATACCTACTATGTTACCACCAAATTTTGCCTGGGCAGCATTGAGGTCATCTATACTTTTGATATCAACGTAATCAGGTACTACGAGTCCTATTTTGGCGCCTTCGAAGTTGGTATTTAACACGGTTACTTTTTGTCCGAATGTTTCCATATAACTTTTGTGTGTTACGGGCATCCAGGTATCCAGGAATACATCAGCATCGCCACCGGCTACAGCAGCAAATACAGGGGCTACATCGGCGTTTTTAAGTGTTACGGCATACCCCTTTTTCTCCAGTATACTTTTAGCCAATTGTGTCATGGCAACTCCTTCGGCCCAGTTTACGTAGGCGATGGTTATTTTCTTGTCTTTTTTAGGCTCATCGGGATGACAGGCCGAGGCGCCTGTTACTAATGCGGCTAATGCAAGCAGGAATATCTTTTTCATGTTGTTTATTTTTAATTTTTAGCGCGGTGGCATGGCAAATATAATGGTTGCAAACACAGGCAACACAGGCATCCTATGTGCATGCAACTGCATAAAACAGCTAGCCGGAAAGGGAACCAGGCGCGAATTGGCCCGACAAATGATCAAATCCAATAATATTGACTGCTATAGCGTATTGCATCGTGCATGGAGGGCACATTAAGCAGTCTAAAAAATGCGTAAAGCGTTGCAAAGGTACCAAAAAATGGCCAGGGCTCAAAGGGAAGCGCAAAAAAGATAGGCATCCTATTAAAAATCAATGCTTTAAAGAGGTGAAAATTGTTGTTTAAACTTACAATTGACAGTATTATTGTTTTGATTCAAACAACCTGTATGACTCTGTTGTTATAAAGGCCTGAACGACCAAACTATCTGTTATTACTACCGGCAAAAAGCTCATTTTATTAAATCATAGCTAATCATCACATTCATCATCTTTAAACCCTACAATTATGTCTTTTGACTTATTAGAGAGTGCAAAAAGTATTTTCAACAGCAACGTAGTTAGTCAGGCTTCCTCACAACTTGGCGAGAGTGAAGGAGGTATTCAAAAAGCATTGAGTGGCATAATACCCACCGTATTGACAGGGCTGCTTAGTAAAGCAGGATCAGCGGGGGCTGCAGGAGGTTTGCTGGATTTAGTAAAAGGTGCGGCGGGGAATGCCAATCCATCTGCTATCACCGGTGCCCTGCAAGGCGGCGGAGGCGACTTGCTCAGCAAAGGAGGTGATCTGCTGCGCAATTTATTCGGCGACAAGGTTAGCTCTATTATCAGCATGGTGTCTTCTTTTGCAGGCATCAAAGAATCATCCGCCAGCACATTACTGCAATCCGCTACCCCGGCAACTTTGGGTACAGTAGGACAATATGCTGCGCAGAATAATCTTACGCCCAATTCCTTTCTTTCACTACTCGATTCACAAAAAGACAAGATCTTAGGTGCTTTGCCAGGTGGTTTGAATCTGGCTGGTATATTAGGACTGGCGAGTATCGGCGATCTGGGTAAAAAGCTGGGCGGCCTTGCTTCCGGCCTCGGTGGCAGCACAGCAGCTGCAGCCGGCAGTGCGCTCAATACCGTAAAAAGCAGCAGTAACCGCTGGATATGGTCGTTACTACTAATACTGGTGGCCATCATCCTCTTGTGGTACCTGATGCGTGGTTGTGGTGGCAACAAAAACAATACTACACCGGCACTGGACAGTGTTACTACCGGCCAGCTGGCCGATTCCGCTTCGATGAATGTTACCGAAGGAGGTCCTGTAGCTACCCGTGAAAGTATAAAAGTCACCTTGCCGAATGGCACCACACTGGATGCCTTCAAAGGTGGTATAGAAGACCAGCTGGTTACCTTCCTGAAAGATGACAGCCGTAAGGCGGGCAAAGATGTATGGTTTGATTTTGATAACCTCAATTTCAAAACCGGCAGTGCTGAACTAACAGAAGAAAGTATGAAACAGGTAGGCAATATTGCTGCTATTATGAAAGCATTTCCTAAAGCTAAAATAAAGATAGGTGGCTACACTGATCGTGTTGGTGATAGTACCGCCAATCTGCATTTATCCAAACTCCGCGCAGAAACAGTGGTAACTGTGTTGAAGAAAGAAAACACCAATGCTGCGCAGCTGCTGGGAGCAGAAGGCTATGGTTCACAATTTGCCAAAGCGGCAGCTAATGCACCGGATGCGGAAAGGAGAAAGGATAGGCATATATCCGTTAGCGTTAGAGAGAAATAGATTGTCTTTCTCCCGATTAGGCTGATTAGGCTGATTATTTTTTTGATTATAAAAAGATTAGCGAAGATCAGAGCGAGTATTATGCGCTTTGTTCTTCGCTAATCTTTTTAAATCTTTCAAAATAAAAAAATAAAATCAGGGTAATCAGCATAATCAGCCTAATCGGGAGAAAGACAATTCTATTCTTTTACGAGCACCATCCTACTCCTATCTTCTTTGTAGATGGTGTTATAAAATTTTACCAGTTCTCCAAAATCAGTAGCAGGGAAAGTACCGGCCTTACGTTCCATTTTTCGTATATAGGTTGCCGTATTATCCTTTATAACAATGGCAACACTGTAATTGCCGAATTTAGTAGTCAGCATTACCGGTGCCGGCAGCGCTTCTGCTTTGTATCCAACGGGCAGGGTGATGCATACGGTATCTACATCGCGGAAAGCGTAATCAAATTTGATCTCTGACTTACGGGCTTCTTCTGCATCTAATTTGGTGCCACTACGATTAAGAATATCCGGCAGCAGGAACATTCGTTTGCCCGTTACCGTGGCATAGTTATGTCCGCTGATTTGTATTCTTTCCTCTATGGCAGGTATTGGCGTACCCAGTTCCTTACAACCATATCCGGTAATATCATAACTCGAAATATCAAGTCCTTTACGTAATATTTCCAACTGTTTCTCCGGACTTAACTGGTGCAGGCGCTCATGCAGATTATCCTGCTGCAGGCCGGTATAGGTGGTGAGACAGGTAATTTTTATATTTCCTGCTTCATCTACCACGGCATCCATTTTACGGAGCTGCTCATTACTGTTCATGTTGTAATGCGGTGTACGCAACAATTTGCTCTCCTGTGCATCTACCAGCAGCACGGGCCTGTCGTCTGTAAAAGCGCTGAGATAACCTGCAGGCAATGTGTTGCTGGTACATTCCAGCCAGGTGGTATCTTTTACATTCGGAATGCATAGAATAACGTGATTGAACTGAGGAGAGGAAAAGTCTTCCCGTATAGTGTGCGCATCACTGCCAGCTTTTACCAGCGCCCAGTTGGACTTAATACCTGCTTCTTTTAGTAAAGCCATCATATAATTGGTGAGGGCCTTACAATCGCCGTATCCTTTTGTTGCCACAGCAGTCGCATCAAATGTTTGCCAACCGCCTATTCCCAGCTGAATGCCAATGTAGCGGCAGTTTTGCTGTACAAATTTATAGAGTACATTTATTTTATCTGTGCGGGTAGCAAGACCATCTGTCAGTTCGTGTACTTTTTGTTTGACATTATCCGGTAATACATCCCTGCCTTCATTGAGGCGATATATGAAATCGCCAAAATCTTTCCAGGTGCTCATGCTACCTTTGTAATGATCTACTTCAAAGTTGCCGGGGCCTAAGAATACACTAGGTGTGCGGCGATAAAACTCATCCGGATTAATTTCTGATTTCAAAGCGGCGAGTTGCTTTACTTCCCAGGTATAGGTTTTTATATTTCTATCGGTGGTTACTACAGGGTCGCCTTTATACAGATAACTGCGGTAACGCAGTGCATAATCCCCCGGTACATTTACCACGAGCCGGCTCTGTTCTACAGTACAGTAAATATCTTCCTGCGGCTGCCACAGCGGGAAGCGGCTGGTACCGTTAAAGCGCAGTTCCACTTCATATTCTATCGTATATGGATATACGTTATAATAAAATTTGTGCGCCTTCACACGGGCATCGGTCATCAGACTACCATCATCAACAGCGCTTATATCCTTGATATCACTTTGTTTCAGGCGCTTAATCAGTTTCCCTTCTGCATCAAACAATGCGCCGCTGATAGATCTTACATCCTGCAGTTTATCGTAATACTCAATCAGGCTAACGTCTTTCGCCCCTGTTTCGTCCAGCACCGTGATTACATAATGTTGCGTCAGGCGTACATCACGCAGATCATTCACGGTAAGAATGGTTTCCGCCATTCTTTTAACCAGGTGTGCATTCTCTTTTAATGCAGCAGGAATAGTGCTCACGGGGTACGTTGGATCTCCTGCCAGTGCAGGTTGGGCAATGGTCAACAACAGGCCGGCAGCTAAGGATAACAGCTTACGCATGGATTATTTTTTCTTTTTTAATACAATTTGTTCCGCCTGTTTCTTCACTATCAGATCAAAAAATTCTCTCAGCGAAGAATATTCATCCGGCTCAAAGTTAGCCTTGGCAAGCTTTACACGGCAACGCAGCTGAATATGATTTTCCTGTTGCTGAATGAGATACTGGAACAGTCCATCATTTTCATTAAACCTGGCCATCGCTCCTTTAGGTAGCTCATCTACTACATAACCTTCCGGCACATCCATATTAAAAGAGTATACTTCATCAGATACATGGCTCATTTCCACAGGGAATTTGCGCTCCATAGATTTGAAGGGATTATTCCTGTATGCTTCTCCAAAAAGTGGACTGATGTACAACACATCATCGTTTCCTACCTGCATTTTAAAATCATACTTTACCAGTACAGGTGATTCCAGTTCTTTGATATCGTCTATGGCCTTGTTTTCCAGGGTTATTTCGCTGGTATAGGATTTTGTTATCTCTTTAAAAAATTCGTCTTCACTTTTATCCTTTACCTTTTTACGAACGCTGTAGGATTCAAAGTAGGTGGGCCTTTGCTGGAAAGAACCTGTTAAATAACCATTCTCCAGCTTACCTAACGTAACGCTGGTAAATTTCTGTTCTCTCAATGAATCCGCTCCCAGTATCACCGGTGTAGCCGCTTCATTCACTGTTCTCGCAGCACCATTATAACAGGCTGCCGGCAATTTACCAAAACCCAGTAAAGGTTCAGAAGCATCCAGGTTAACAAATTCATCTCCCACGTATGCGCCTGCGATCAGGTAGTTAAAGCGGGTGGTTAGCGGGTAGAACTGATACACATAGCCATTATCACGTGTACTGAGTATTATAGGATATGACTCCAGTTTAGCGCGTTTAAGCATAGCTACCAACAACAGGTTGATCTCTGCAACATTCCCGTTTTTTGCATTGAAGGTAGTTTTAAGTGTTTTTTGCATCCACAGGGCAGAATGATCTGTACAGGTGTAGTTATCACGCACCCAGGCGTATATTTTCTGTGCTTTTTCTTTATCTGTTTTAGCATCTTTTATCAGACCATCTACCACATCACCGAGGAAACCATTATTATTATTCAAGGTACCACCCAGGTCTTCAGCTTTCATCAGATCTGTCATTAGTTGTTCCCAGGTACTCTGCACCGGTTTTCTTGGCTCTTCCGGCATGTTGTAAGCCGAAAGCTGGAATTCTATGCGATTAACATAATTATCTATGGTAGTGATAAAACTTTCATTCCGGATAGGCGGTACATCTTTCATTGCCCACTTATAAATGGTTACGTTGGGTGTAACCGTCACCGTATTAGAAGGGCCAGCTCCTCCCTGGCTTTCATTTCGAAAGCTAAGCGTAGTACGGGAAGGTTCTTTTGTGCGCACTACAAATGGCTCATAGCCTTGTGGAATAAGTATATAATCAAAATACTCCGGAATACCTACACTGTATTCACTCCAGAGTGCCGGGTATTCGCCCTGAAAATTCCAGGCGCGCAAGTGCCGGTAATACGGCGAAGAAATGGTATAGGTGTATTCAATAATAGTACCTTCCTTCACTGCCGGCAATGCAAACTTTTTTACGATCAGGAACTTATCCTGTTTATCCGTAAATACGTTTTTACTGTCCATCCGGGTGTCTACTATTTCCCCGTTTTCCAGATTATATGAAACGGCTTTCAGGTTGAGGATCCTTTCTTCCTGTCTATCGGATTTATACAATGGCACCTTCACAGTAGCCAGGTCATAGCCGTTCTTGTCAATGATCTTAATACGGCGGTGGACTTTGAATACCAGTCGCAGATCCTTACCATCCGACTCAAAGGCAGAAGAACCAATTTCAGAAAGGATCACGGCATGTGCGCCGGTATCTTTCTCAAATTTTTTGACGTCAAATTCTTCTTTGGAAATCTTTCCGAATTTCATTTTGCTTCCATCCTGGGCAACAGCGGATGAAGCAATCAAACAACCCATCATAAAGGTTAGCAAAACAGTGGTATAGCGCATACAGATTACAGGCATACGGGATAATATGCGGAGCAAAGGTAAAAAAATTACGCGGAAATTGTCTTTCTCCCGATTAGGATGATTATGCTGATTACCCTGATTTTATTTTTTTGATTTTGAAAAGATTGGCGAAGATTTCAGCGGGTATTGTCTGAACTGTGATTTTTGTGATTAGTATGATTATCCTGATGTGCGAAGATCTCAGCGGATATTGTCTGAACCAGGATTTTTAAGATTGAATGGATTACCCTGATGGGTGTTATATTGTTTTTTATCTGGAAGATATTAACGAATATCTCCGCTTAGATCTTCGGCACCCATCAGGGTAATCCATTCAATCTTAAAAATCCTGGTTCAGACAATATCCGCTGAGATCTTCGCACATCAGGATAATCATACTAATCACAAAAATCACAGTTCAGACAATACCCGCTGAAATCTTCGCTAATCTTTTGAATCTTTCAAAATCAAAAAATAAAATCATGGTAATCAGCATAATCATCCTAATCGGGAGAAAGACAATTTTCGCGTAATTTTGCAGTAATGACTCATACGTTATTCATAAAACAGCTGGCCAGTGAACTGGGATTTGACCATTGCGGCATTGCAAAAGCGGTGCAGTTGGATGAGGATGCGCGTCGGCTGGAAACGTGGCTCAATAAGGGTATGCATGGTAACATGCAATACATGGAGAATCATTTTGATAAAAGGATAGATCCCCGTAAACTGGTAGATGGCGCCCAATCGGTGATTACGCTGTTGTTTAATTACTTTCCTTCGGCGCAGCAACGTGAGGATGCACCGCGTATTTCAAAATACGCCTATGGACATGATTATCATGAGGTTATCAGAGCCAAACTAAAGACCTTGTTGTTGCGGATGCAGGAACATATTGGTCCGGTACAGGGAAGGGGTTTTGTAGATTCAGCTCCCGTGCTGGAGCGTAGCTGGGCCCAACGTAGCGGTCTTGGCTGGATAGGCAAAAACGGTAACCTGATACATAAACAGGCAGGCTCTTTCTTTTTTATTGCTACGTTGATTACTGATATTGCGCTGGAGTACGACAGCCCTGTTGGCGATTATTGCGGCACCTGTACCCGCTGCCTGGACGCCTGTCCTACCGAAGCATTGGTAGCACCCGGTGTAGTAGATGGCAGTAAATGTATTTCCTATTTTACGATAGAGCTGAAGGATCAGCTTATCCCTGATAAAATGAAAGGACAGTTTGATAACTGGATGTTTGGTTGCGACACCTGCCAGGATGTTTGCCCCTGGAACCGCTTCTCCAAAGCTCACCAGGAAGCGGAATTCACACCCATACCTGCTATTCTGAACTTCACTACAAAAGACTGGGAAGAGCTGACAGAAGAAGCCTTTAAAGACATCTTCCGTCATTCTCCGCTCAAGCGCAGTAAGTTTGCGGGTATTCGCCGGAATATTAATTTTTTAAGCGATTAGCAGTTAGCTTTTAGCAAAATGCAGCGGAGATAGTCATCTTCGCTGCATTTTGCTAAAAGCTAATGCCTGGCAGCTAAGCGTTGATTGATCAGCCATCGTGTAAAATCTGCTGCTGCACCATAGTTCTGATATTCTGCCGGTAATCTTTTACCATCTACATATTCATTATAAAACCACGGATCACCCACGGCAAACACAGTCCCTTTGCCTACTTTAGCCACGGCCATAATCACATAATCACCATCATTATATACTGACTTTGCAGGAGGTTGAATCTTCAGGGAAGATAACTCCTTGATATACACTTTTGTTACGTGCGGAAATATTTCATGATGAGGAGGGATGGTGAAGGAACCCTGCTCCCAATTGCGCCCCTGCACCCGGTTGCGGCTGTCGCCGTTGAAATGGATACCAAATTTTTCACTCAGGATATTAAAATGAGCAAATTCAGCGTTGGCAGAGTCATTTTCCATCAATACCAATACCCCACCGGCTTTCACCCAATCATAAATGGCGCTGGCATCCTGCTCATTCATATAATTCGGATGTGGTGATTCTGTATCTGTATCCGGGTCAATAATCATGTAAATATCTGTTTGCTTCAGATTAGCTGCTGTAGGTGCTTTCAGCAGACTATCCCTTTTTACGCCTAATGAATCGTAGATACCACCCCATACAGACAGGCCCCCACTATCCATTTCATCCCAGATATAATGCCATCTTACCTGGTTACCGGCCTTATCTTTTTTATGTTCATAATTATAGTAATAGTCGAGGGTGACGGTCATCCCCTTTCCCGGAAGCTTTTGTGCAGCAGCTGTCAATGCGATACTGCATAATAAAATAAGACTGGCAATAATTCGTTGCATCGATAATAAGATTGGAGAAAAAAAGTACTCAATAATCTTTAAAAATTATAATACAACGATATCAAAATTATCTAGTAATTATAAAATGGCTCTCATGGCCGATTCATACATTTTCTAAAATAATGTTTGCTAATTACTTGACAATCGATTTAGCATCACCTACTTTTGTATCATCAGAGGTTAGCCTCACCCGCTGCCCCTCTCCATCGCAAACATCACTTACCGTATACCGGTTATGCCGGAACTATAGCTGATTAACTTTTTATGGACCTGAGTGCCATAACGTGGAATTTTAGCAATAAAGGTCGAATTCTTTCGACCTTTCTTTGTTTATATGACTGTTATCCCCTTTTATACTATATTGTTACGCAATTATAATTGTCAACTCAACAATTCATCAACCAAGGCGTGTGTACATGAGGAAGCGGGCATTATTCTTTATACTTTTTTTGCTGCTAACGAAAGTGATGTGGGGTCAAACCCTTTCATATCAGTTCAACCGGATTGATATCAACCAGGGCTTGTCTAACAACCAGGTCAACTGTATTTTAAAAGATAGTTCCGGTTTTATGTGGATAGGCACGGTATCCGGCCTTAACAGGTTTGATGGTTACAGCTTCAATGTTTTCCAGCATGATCTGCGCGACAGCGCCTCTCTTTCGGACAATGCCGTCAATAAAATCATGGCTGGTCCCGGTCAGCAATTATGGATTCAAACACGCTCCGGTATTAATATATTCGATCCCGTTAGTACACGCTTCAATCGCCGCCCGGAGACGGTTTTGCAGCAATGGGGCATTCCGGGAAATACGATTACGGATATTGTAAAAGACAAAACCGGGCAATACTGGTTCCTTCATCCCTTTGCAGGTATTTATATTATTAACAGCCGCAACAAACCGGAAAAGCTCGTCCACACTGCCGATACTACCACCATTGCCACTAACAGCGTATCTGCCATGATACCTGACAAGGCCGGCGATTACTGGCTGCTGCACAGCAATGGTATCCTGGAAAAAATGGAAGCACGCAGCCATCGTATTGTATACCGGAACAACACCCTTGTCAGGCCCGACCTGAGCACATCGGCATGGTCGCTTGTAATGGACAATGACGGCGACCTGTGGCTTTTCCAGAGCAAGGAAGATAATGGTGTGTATTATTTCCATGTATCTCAGCACAGCTTTCAGCATATTGATCAAAGCACCCCCGGATTAGCCCTGAACAATAATATTGTAAGAGGTATTGTGCCCGATAACAACGGACTGGTATGGATCGGGACTGATCATGGCGGCGTGAATATCATTAATAAGAAAGAACACAGCATCCGTTATATTGAGAATATAGGAGATGATAACCGCAGCCTGAGTCAGAATAGCATCACCACACTTTATAAAGATAATACCGGCATCATCTGGATAGGTACTTTTAAGAAAGGATTGAATTATTATCATGAGCACATGGTTAAGTTCCCCCTTTATCAGTACCAAACGTATAGCCGTAACAGTTTGCCTTATAATGACGTGAACCGTTTTGTAGAAGATGCCCGCGGCAATCTCTGGATAGGCACTAACGGCGGGGGATTGATCTATTTTGACCGCAGCCGCAACACTTTCACCTCCTACAAACACGAAGCCGGCAACGAAAACAGTATATCCGGTAACGTTATAGTGAGTTTGTGGATAGACCATGCACAGCAACTCTGGATAGGTACTTACTTTGGTGGGCTGGACCGCTTTGACGGCACCCGGTTTGTTCATTACAAACATGACCCGGCAAACAGCAACAGCATCAGTGATAACAGCATATGGGAAGTGCTGGAGGACCGGCAGCACCGGCTCTGGGTGGGTACCCTGAACGGAGGACTCAACGTAATGGACCCCGTTACACATCAATTCCACCAATTTACCAGTAAAGAAATTCCTTCCAGGTATATTTCGGCATTGCTGGAAGATAAACAAGGCAACCTTTGGATAGGTACTTCCGATGGACTGGATGTACATAACGGCAAAACCGGTGCCTTTACTCATTACAGCAATGCACCCGCTACGCGCGGAAGTTTGAGCCATAATAATGTGGTCTGTATTTTTGAAGACAGTCAGGGCCGCATCTGGGTGGGAACCCGCGAAGGACTGGACCTGTTTAATCCCGGCAGCAACAACTTCCGTACTTTCCGCAAGGAAGACGGCTTGCCCGACAACTCCGTGCTGAATATACTCGAAGCCAATGACCATAGTTTATGGATGAGTACTCCTAATGGCTTGTCCAGTCTGACTATTAAGCCAGGTGCTAACGCAAAGGGTTATACGTACCAGTTCAAAAATTATGATGAATCAGATGGCCTGCAAGGCAAAGAATTCAATGAAAATGCAGCGTTGAAGACCAGTCGCGGTGAACTGATCTTTGGCGGCGGCAATGGTTTTAATCTCTTCTATCCCAATGCCATTACCGTAAACAGCAATGTGCCGCCGGTTGTACTCACCGATTTGCAGATCTTTAATAAAAGCATCCGGCCAGGTGAAAAAATAAATGGAAGGGTGTTATTGTCTGCTGCCATTCCTGAAACCAGGAGCATCACACTACAACATGGTGAAAATGTTTTCTCCCTGGAATTTGCTTCCCTGAACTATTTCCATCCGGAAAAAAACCGGTATGCCTACATGCTGGAAGGCTTTAGCAAAGACTGGTTATATACAGACGGACTTCAACGCAAAGCTACCTTCACCAACCTGGACCCCGGGGAATATACTTTCCGGGTGAAAGCATCCAATAATGATGGTGTATGGAATGAGCAGGGGCTTACCCTGCAAATCCGGGTGCTGCCTCCTTTCTGGAAAACATGGCCCGCATTTTTACTGTATGTATTGCTGATTCTGGGAGCACTGCTACTGGCCCATAAACTGATACTTGAAAGAGAAAGACTGAAGTTCCGGATGGAGCAACAATCGCAGGAAGCGACGCGTATGCATGAACTGGACACGTTAAAAATCCGCTTCTTCACCAACGTAAGCCATGAGTTCAGAACACCGCTCAGTCTTATTATAGCACCGCTGGAAAAGATCATCAAACAAACAACGGAAGGTGGTGTAAAAGCACAGCTGGAGCTCATGCAGCGCAATGCCCGCCGGTTACTCAACCTGGTGAACCAATTGCTCGACTTCCGTAAAATGGAAGTACAGGAAATAAAACTGCATGCCAATGAAGGGGATATGGTGGATTTTGTAAAAGAGCTGACGGGATCTTTTTCCGACTTGTCGGACAAGAAGCATATACAGCTGGCCTTTCAAAGCGATGTGCAGGAATTGAAAATGTTATATGACGGAGATAAGATAGAGAAGGTCATCTTTAACCTGCTTTCCAACGCTTTTAAATTTACACCCGAGCAAGGCAGTATATCCGTTAACGTTAGCTACCGCGAGGCTTCCGCGCAATTAGTAATAGCGGTGAAAGACAATGGAATAGGTATCCCGCTGGAAAAGCAGGATCATATCTTTGAGCGTTTCTTCCAGCATGAAGTCCCCGGCTCCATGATGAACCAGGGCAGTGGTATTGGCTTGTCTATTACGCGGGAGTTTATAAAAATGCATGGTGGCAGCATTACCGTAGACAGTGCCCCGGAAATGGGAAGTTGCTTTACCGTTATCTTGCCAGTAAAAACCACTACAGCAGCCGCTCCCGGAGAAATGCAGGAAACCATCCGTGTATTACCGGAACCTGCAACAGTAGCCCCCACTCTTGCTGTGGCAAACAATCAAAGTAAAAAACCGGTCATCTTACTGGTAGAAGATAATGAAGATTTCCGCTTCTATCTCAAAGATAACCTGGGGCAATACTTCCAGATCATAACAGCAGAGAACGGGCTGGCGGCCTGGAAAATATTGCAGCACACCCTTCCTCACCTGATAGTGAGCGATATTGCCATGCCTGAAATGGATGGGCTGGAGCTTTGTAAAAAAATCCGTGCGCAGCAGCGTACCGCGCACCTGCCGCTGATAATGCTCACTGCCCGGGCAGAAGAAGCCCAGCAATTGGAAGCGTTGGAAACTGGCGCCACAGATTATATTACCAAGCCCTTTAACTTTGAAGTATTATTATCCCGCATCAAAAATATTATTTCCCAGCAGTCATCCTTGCGTGATACTTTCCGGCAGCATATAACAGCCAATCCCAGCGAAGTGGCCATTTCTTCTGCTGATGAGCAGTTTGTGCAGCAGGCGTTGCAGATCGTTGAAAAAAACATCTCTAATCCTGATTTCTCTGTAGAGGAATTGAGTAAGGCATTATTTATGAGCCGCGTATCTGTTTACAAAAAAATATTATCGCTGACCGGTAAGTCGCCTATAGAATTCATCCGTAGTATCCGCCTGAAAAGGGCTGCGCAACTGCTGGAGAAAAGTCAGCTTACTGTAGCAGAGGTAGCCTATGAAGTAGGATTTAATAACCCGAAATACTTTACAAAGTATTTTAAGATGGAGTATAATGTGCTGCCATCTGTATATGGAAAGAAGAAATAAGCCCGTAAATCAACAAATGCACCCCTTTAAATAACGAAATCCCCTCCTTCCCTCCCGAAGACAATGGATAATTTTGTGCTATTGATTATCTAACCAACTTATGTTCAAGCAAAACTACAAGAAGAGCAGCCATATATACCTGATCATCGAAATCATGCTGTATTGTTTAATCACAGTAGCTATCATCGGATTATTATTACTATAACCATTTTTAAATCAACTCTTTGCAAACGTATCTATTCGTGTCAGTTTAACATTTTATACCCTTACCGCTATCAATCTGATCCCCCACTGCTGTTGGCAGTTAACATAATCACCCTACATCTAAAACATACCCGTACCCTGCGTTTGCATAGCACCGTTTATTTTTGTTTTCACACGTTTTGAAATTAAACACGTTTTGAAAAAACAGCTGCATGCACCACAAACATGCATGATAACAACCACGCACAACCAATAGAAAAATTCCATTTATATGCAGACAAAGAGGACGATATCGCTCGTATTATTCACGTTATTGACTTCCTGGTGTTATGCCGGGCAGGTAGATAAACTGGCCGATGGCTTATTGATACATTTAAAACAACCTGCACATAATGGCGCCAGACAGGTAAAATTACAGGTGATCTCCGATAAAGTGATCCATGTAAGTGCTACTGCCGGCGATAATTTTAACGGATCTCCCAGCCTGATGGCCGTGGATGTTCATTGTAATGCAGTGAAATGGGATTCAGAGGAAAACAATGAAACAGTGGTTTTGAAAACTAATAGTCTCACTGCCAGTGTGGCGCTGAATACCGGTGAAGTGGTATTCAGCGATAAGGACGGACATATCCTGTTACAGGAACAACGCGGTGGCGGCAAAACATTTGCCCCGGTAATCATTGATAATAAACAGTTATACCGCATACAACAGGTGTTTGAATCTCCTGCCAATGAAGCCTTTTACGGACTGGGGCAACACCAGACCGGTTTAATGAACTATAAAAACCAGGACGTAGACCTCACCCAATACAACTCTGTAGCGGCAGTGCCTTTTGTGGTATCCAACCGTCATTATGGGATATTATGGGATAACTACTCCATTACCCGTTTTGGTGATGACCGTGCTTACGATCAGTTGTCTGCTTTACACTTAACCACCACCGATGGTAAGTCAGGCGGGCTAACGGCCGTATACGCTGACCGTTATAATAATACTGTTTACCTGCAATCTGTAGAAGATAAAATAGACTATGGCTTTCTAAATTTACTGGGAAACCTCCCTGCAGCTTTTCCGATGGTAAAAGGAAAAGTTACCTGGGAAGGCACTGTGAATGCCGATGAAAATGGTGAGTATAAATTTTTCATGTCCACTTCCGGTTATACCAAAGTATGGATAGACGGGCAGTTGAAGTTGGACAAGTGGCGGGAAAGCTGGAATCCGGGCGCTTCTGTATTTCATCATCCGCTTAAAAAGGGTCAGCCAGCAACCATTAAAGTAGAATGGATCCCGGAAACTGCGCAGTCGTTTATTTCACTCAAATTCCTTTCGCCTACTCCTGCCGCGCTGCAAAACAAGATGGCGTTGACTTCCGAAGCCGGTGAAAAAATAGATTACTACTTCATGTACGGCAACAACATGGATGAAGTGATCAGTGGGTATCGGCAGGTGACCGGCAAAGCTACTATGATACCACGCTGGGCACTAGGTTTCTGGCAAAGCCGGGAACGGTATAAAACACAGGATGAAATTGAAAATACAGTAGCCACCTTCCGTGAAAAGAAAATACCGCTGGACAATATTGTACTGGACTGGAGCTACTGGAAACAGGATGAATGGGGTAGCCAACAGTTTGACCCCAGCCGCTTTCCCAATCCAGCTGCAATGATTGAAACGCTGCACAAAAAATACAATGCGCATTTCATGATTTCTGTATGGCCTAAATTCTATGAAGGCATTGACAACTACAAATTGTTTGATAACAAAAACTGGTTATACAAACAGAATATCAAAAATAAACAACACGACTGGATAGGTAACGGTTACGTATCTACGTTTTATGACGCTTTTAATCCGGAAGCCCGTAAGCTGTTCTGGAACCTGATCAACAAAAACCTTTTCAGTAAAGGCGTAGATGCCTGGTGGCTGGATGCTACAGAGCCGGATATCTTATCCAATGCTTCCATCGAAGACCGTAAAACACTGATGAATCCTACGGCATTAGGTTCTTCTACCCAATACTTCAATACCTATGCATTAGTAAACGCTAAAGGTATTTATGAAGGGCAGCGTGCCACCAGTCCTGATCAGCGTGTATTTATACTTACCCGTTCTGCTTATGCCGGGTTACAACGTTATGCAGCGGCTACCTGGAGCGGTGATGTGGCGGCTACTTTCGAAGAGTTAAGCAGACAAATACCTGCAGGATTAAATTTTTGTATGTCTGGTTTGCCTTACTGGACTACCGACATCGGCGGTTTTTTTGTAGAAGATAAATATGACAAGCCTAATCCGCAGGGTGCAGCGCAGGAAGAATGGAGAGAATTAAATACACGGTGGTTTCAGTATGGCGCCTTTTGCCCGTTGTTCCGCTCCCATGGACAGTTTCCTTATCGCGAGATGTTTAACATAGCGCCAGACAGCAGTGTAGCGTATCAGTCTATGCTGTATTATGACAAGCTGCGTTACCGCTTGCTGCCTTATATCTACTCACTGGCCGGCAGCACTTACCATCACGACTATACGATTATGCGTGCGTTACCAATGGATTATGATAAAGACACCACTGTATTGAATATCCGCGACCAGTTTATGTTTGGACCAGCATTACTGGTAAATCCGGTAACGCAGTACCAGGCACGCAGCCGCGCATTGTACCTGCCCGCAGGCAATGGCTGGTATGATTTCTACACCGGGAAATACCTGGCCGGCGGACAATATATTAATGCAGCTGCGCCGCTGTCGAGAATGCCCTTGTATGTAAAAGAAGGCGCTATACTCCCCGTGGGGCCTGCATTACAGTATACCGATGAGCGCAAAGCTGACACGATTCAACTGTATGTATATACCGGAAAGGATGGTGAGTTTACATTGTATGAAGATGAAAATACTAATTACCAATATGAAAAAGGAGTGTTCAGCAATATTACTTTTCGTTGGAATGAAGCAGTGCAAACCCTTACTATTGGCCGTAGGGAAGGTAATTTTCCCGGTATGTTAAAACAAAGATATTTCCGCATTATCTATATCGGTAAAAATAAGCCGGTAACCCCTGATGTGGTTACCCCGGCAGGTGAAATGACAACATATAATGGAATAGCAAAAACGGTCCGGGCCTTCTGACCCGGACTCATTTCTATCGGCAACAAAGTCCACGATCACTGAAATATATATTATTCAACCACCTATCGCCTTAATAAAACACGTTAAACATGAAAATCTGGTACACTATCAGCAATTTTTTTCCACGGCATTCCGTCCTCCGGACGATTGCTGCCTGCAGCCTGGCTGCCGCTGCTCCGCCGGCGTTGCATGCAGCTGCATATAATGGCAAGGCATATACGTTGCCTGTAAAACAAACGCTCACGGGCAGGGTCTTGGATGCAAAAAACGGCAGTCCTTTACCTGGCGTAAATATTTTAATAAAAGGTACCACGCGCGGTGCAGTGAGTGGTGCAGATGGTTCGTTTGCCATACAGGCGGATCCCGGTGAGATAATCGTGGTTTCCCTGGTTGGTTATAACAAACAGGAGCTACAGGTGAAGGGACTCACGCAAATGACTATACGCCTGACAGTATCCTCCACCGGATTGGATGAGCTGGTAGTAGTAGGTTATGGCGCACAGAAGAAAAAAGTGGTAACAGGTGCAACTGTGCATCTCAGCAATGATGACCTGGTAAAAAATCATAGTGTAAGTGTAGAGCAATCGTTACAGGGACAGGTGCCAGGTGTACAGGTAACGTCCAATTCCGGTCAGCCGGGTGATGCCATGAAGTTTACCATCCGTGGGATTGGCACCAATGGAGATTCCCGTCCGCTTTATATTGTGGATGGTTTTCCTGCTGAAGACATCTCCTTTTTAAATCCTTCAGATATTGCGTCTGTAGATGTACTGAAAGATGCTGCTTCTACTGCTATTTATGGTACACGCGCTGCAAATGGGCTGGTGATGATCACCACCAAAAAAGGACGTGCAGGTAAAATGAGTGTATCGCTGGATGCTTCTTACGGCTTACAAAATCCTGCCCGCAAGCTGGATTTGCTGAATGCGCAACAGTATGGCAACATCATGAATGAAGCCTATATTAATTCCGGCGGTGTTCCTCCATATTCAAAAGATTCACTCGCCAAACTGGGCGCTGGTACTGATTGGCAGAAGGCAGCTACGCTGAGCAATGCACCCATACAGCATTACAGCCTGGGGCTTTCCGGTGGCAACGAACATTCCGTGTTTTCTTCTTCCTTATCCTACCAGGGGCAGCAAGGGATCATGGGTTTGCCCGGCAGATCCAATTTTGAACGAACATCGTTCCGTATCAATTCAGAACATAAGTTGTATAAAGACCTGATCAAAACAGGTGAGAACCTAACGTATGCGCATACACGCCAACGGGGCATTGGTACCGGCAATATATACAACAACTCCATTCGCGGGTTATTGAATGCCAGTCCTGTTTTCCCGGTGCATAACGCAGATGGCAGCTATGGCAAATCACAAACTGCCACAGATGAAATAAACCCGATAGGTGCCATTGACTATACACAAAATAACAAAACGATTACAGACAGGCTGATTGGCAATATATTCCTGGACGCTACCATCATCAATGGTTTGACATTCCGTTCAGAATACGGTATTGATCTCTCCTATAATTATAATAACGCGTTTATCCCGGTGTATGTGCTGGGCGCCAACAACAGCAATCTGCATTCCAGCGCCAGCCAGGGCATGTATCGTAACCTCACGTGGAACTGGGATAATACCCTTACTTATCAGCGTACATTCGGCAAACATAATATCAACCTGATGGTGGGTACTGCAGCCAAAAAATACGAAGGATATAATGTGGGCGGTAGTATGACTGATCTTATCATTGCTGATTTTGATCATGCGGTTATCAGTAATGGCAGAAACGACAGTACCCGTAAGGTATATGGTACCAGGAGTACCAACGCACTGCAATCTTACTTTAGCAGGGTGCTTTACAGCTTTAATGAAAAATATTTACTCACAGCATCGTTGCGCCGCGATGGTTCTACCAGGTTTGGTGCTAATAACCGTTATGGTTATTTCCCTTCTTTTTCTGCGGGCTGGATTGCCACTAACGAATCTTTCCTGCATACCAACTGGCTGAACTTCCTCAAGATCCGCGGTGGATGGGGCCAGAACGGGAATGACCGGATAGGCGATTTCAGATATCTCGCTACTGTTAATTCTACCTACCGTTATTATTATTTTAACGGAGAAAAATCTATTGGTGCCTCTCCGGATAAAATTCCTAATCCTGATCTGAAATGGGAAACTTCTGAACAGGTGGATCTCGGTTTTGATGCTACGTTACTGAAGGATGTTACCGTAACATTTGACTGGTATCGAAAAACTACCCGCGACTGGCTCGTAACCGCTCCTATCCCTGATCTGGTGGGTACCGGTGCGCCTACCATCAATGGTGGTAATATTGAAAATAAAGGTATAGAGCTGGGTATTAACTATACCCATCAGTTTGGAGAAGTAACAATTGGTGTTGGTGGCAACATTGCTTTTAATAAAAATACCGTTATCTCTATCCCTAACCAGGAAGGCGTATTACATCCTTCTTATAATGGTGTATTGTCTTCTAATATGGATGAATATTATCGTGCACAGAATGGTATGCCTATTGGTTATTTCTATGGTTTAAAAACAGCCGGCATCTTCCAGAATCAGCAGGAGATAGATGCTTATACCACTAAAGGCGGTAAAAAAATACAGCCGGATGCAGTACCTGGTGACGTACGTTTTGTGGATCTGAATGGTGATGGTGTAATTGATGGCAGTGATAAAACAGAAGTAGGTGATCCGAATCCTAAACAGACATATGGCTTTTCTTTGTCGGCCGCCTGGAGAGGATTTGATCTGTCTGTTTTATTGAATGGTGTGGGTGGTAATGATATCGTAGATGGTACCAGGGCATATGATCGTTCATACAACAACTACACCACTGCGATCTTTGGCCGCTGGCATGGCGAAGGTACTTCCAATACGATGCCCCGTGTAACACTGGGTGATGAGCCAAACAATAACTACCGTCGTTTCTCCGATCTGTATGTACATAACGGTGCGTTTCTCCGTATCAAGAGTATTAACCTGGGATATGATTTAAAGAAGACATTGCTGAAACGTTGGCCCCTAGAACAATTCAGGCTGTATGTTTCCGGATTAAATGTATTTACGTTTACCCATTACCGTGGGTTGGATCCTGAAGTAGGTTATGGTATTGATAGCTGGTCGTCTGGTACTGACCTTGGTTATTATCCGCAGCCGAGAACAATTTTATTCGGTCTTAATGTTAAATTTTAAACTCCCGGCATCATGAAAAAAATATTCGCAGCAATTATACTAACCGGGTTAATGAGTTCATGTGGAAAAAAATTCCTGGAAACATTACCCGTTGACACCGTTACAGAAGATGATTTTTACAAGACGCCTGCCGATGCCTACCAGGCTTTGGTATCCGCCTACAGCGTACTTAACTGGGATGGCTATGGCAATATTGCACTAACGTCTGAAATTGCCTCTGATGATTGTTTTGGTGGTGGCGGTAATTCGGATAACGGATGGAACCAATGGGACAAGAGCATTAAAATGAATGACCTTAACAGTGCTGCATGGACCAAGTATTTTACCGGCATTTACCGGGCTAATGTTTTCCTGCAAAACATTGATAAGGTAAAATTCAATGGTGACGATGCTACTAAAAAACGTTACACCGCGGAGGCGCATTTCCTGCGGGCTTACTATTACTTTGACCTGGTACGCATGTTTGGTAATGTACCACTGCTGACCAAACCACTGGAACCGGGTAATTACAATATCCCGCAAACCAGCGCAGACAGTGTATACAGTTTGATAGCCAGTGATCTGAAACAGGCAGCAGCTGATCTTGCCCCCACTCCTTATGCGGGTATTCCTAAGGGAGAATCCGGCAGGGCTTCCAAATGGGCCGCAGAAGCGTTGCTGGGCCGTGTGTTCCTTTATTATACCGGTTATTACAACAAGCCGGATATAGCAGGCGTATTTACGCAAACAGATGCCATTGCAGCGATAGAAGACGTGATTAATAACAGTGGTTACAGCCTGGTACCTAAATACAATAATTTATTCCGGGCATCAGCTGAAAGCACCACTGCTTATGCGGGTCAGAATAACCAGGAGGGCGTGTTTACCATCCAGTATACTTATCTGGGCATGGGTGATCAGAACCAGAATAATGGTAACCGCGTACAGGTAATGATCGGTATCCGCGGACAAGTACTAGCCCCCTATTACAAAGGCTGGGGCGCGGCCACCGTGAATGAAGCGTTATATCATTCCTTCGCGCCCGGCGACAGCAGGCAAAGTGCGTCTGTTATCTCTGTTGACGGAGAAGGGTTTACCAGTGCTTATGCCAAAGGAGATCAGGCGATGTACACGGGTTACTTCTGCAAAAAATATACACCGTTAAAAGATAAAAACGCGGATGATCTGGGTGGCAGTTTCCAGTGGGACAACTTCGATAATTATATGGTGATCCGGTTTGCTGATGTATTGCTGATGGGTGCTGAACTGAACCTGGCTGCCAATGCCGGTAAAGCACAGCAATACCTGGATAAGGTGCGTGACCGTGCTTTCCATGATCAAGCACATCGTATTACACTTAGCAGCAAGGTGCAGATAATGGATGAGCGCAGACTGGAATTATCGCTGGAAGGCCAGCGTTACTGGGATCTGCTGCGTCAGGGTACGGCGGTGGCCAAACAGTCTATAGACAATACGTCTGCTAACCCACAATTTAATGTGAGCTTCCGTACAGCAACGAATGGATTATTTTCTATTCCGGAAACGCAGATCAATCTTTCCAATGGCACACTCAAACAAAATAAAGGCTGGGAATAATATCCACTTTAAAAACTTTTTCCACATGAAAAATTTACATCGTTTTATATATTTATCGCTTGTAGTGTTGGCTGTAGCCTGCCGTCCTTATGAAGACAGGATCACACCGGCAGATCCTAATGGTACAAAGCTGGACTTCACCGTAACACAAACACCGGGGCATGATAATGAAGTAACACTGGAGAGTAAAACAAAAGACGTCATTCCTTTCTGGGATTATGGCTTTGGTACTACTAAAGCTGCAAAAGCCGTTGTGATATTACCTTTTGCGGGAGATTTCTTCATTAAGTATGCTGCTTATGCCACCGGAGGCCCAAAAACAGATTCCGTAAAAGTAACCGTATCCAAAAACGACCCGAACTATTTTGCCAGTCCTATGTGGAACTTACTGACCAATGGTGCTGCCGGGAAAACATGGGTATGGGCGGTGGATGTACCGGGCGGTTACTGCTTTGGCAATGGTTCCGGTGGCGCCCAAAAACCTGAGTGGTGGACGGTAGGCGCAGCAGGACTGAAAGACAAGGGAGTGATTGATGATGAAATGAAATTTGACCTGGATAGAAACGCCAACTTTGCCATCACACACAATGGCGTTACTACTAAGGGATCATTTGCCATGGATACTTTAAATACAACGATAAAGATCAATAGTGCAGATATCAGCTGGGGGAATATGGTCACCTATAATATTATTAAGCTGAACGCAAATGAGTTGACGCTGGTACAGCAAGGTTCCGGCTGGCGCAATATCTGGATATTCAAGCGCAAAGGTTTTGTATTTTAAAAATCCACTTATGTACACCGGCGGGGTTCTCCCTGCCGGGTTTATTATGAATTTGGGAAGATGATCAGTGCGGATATTAATATTTAAAGAGATGACTAACGCAAATGTATATACGTCACAGATAATTATAAAATAACTCAGTATTAGTTAATGCTGTTTTGGTTGTTACCTGTTGCCGGTGCTTTTTAGCTCCGGCTATTTTTTTATGGGAATACCCGGCAAAGTATAGATTCTAAAAAATATTTATATATCATTTAAACCTTTATCAAATACACATATCTATTATTCCGATATAATAATAGTTATAAGATCCGGCGCCGGATCTTTTTTGCTGATTCACCTTCAATATTATGTATGAGAGCTTTCTACCTATTCCTACTTCTGCTTACAACCATCAACATTTCTTTGTACGCGCAACAAGCCGGCAGTACTGCAATCGACACAGTTACACCTATGCAGGATGCTAATAACCAGGCACCCGCAGATAGCACCAGGCCGAGGGTAAGATCACACTTTACAGCAGGTGTACAATACCTGAGTGACAACGTATACACCGGTAGAAAAGATTCCAGCCATATCCCTTACCTGACCACTACAGTGGCTTATTATCATAAATCGGGATTGTATGCGGAGGGAGCTGTTTCAATGTTGTCCGGTACGGATAATATGCGGGTTGATGCCGGGATATTATCTGCGGGTTATCTGTTTTCGCGTGGCAACTTTGACGGGGATATCAGTGCGTCTAAATATTTTTATAACAACCTGAGTCAGAATGTGCGGGCAGAAGTAAAAGGAGATATCCGGGCGAGTGGTTCCTATGATTTTAATGAGATCATTACTGCCACAGTGGACGGTAACCTGACTTTCAGCTCAAAGAACGATTATGCTTTGAGGGGGGCCCTGGATCATATTTTTTACCTGCTGCAGGATCGTTTGCGGATAAACCCTACCCTATCGGCTAATGCAGGTACCCAACATTATTACGACGCTTATTATAATTTCCGTCACCTGAGCCACCCCCATTCAAAAAAGGACAAAGCTAAACCTACCGTGATAGCGGATATGCAGCAAGCCTCACAGTTTAATATATTGGATTACGAGTTCAGCATGCCTGTTTCCTATACCATCCACAGGCACCTTACCTTATCATTTGAGCCCATCTATGCTATGCCTGTGCATCCAGCTGTTCTCATACTCACAACAGTTGCCAGCAATACTTCAAAAACACGTACAGAACCACTTAGCAATCAGTTCTACTGGTCCTTTGGTGTTACTTATAAATGGTAAAAAACATTTTTCTTGAACAACAAAAGCCACCGTGATAGGTGACTTTTGTTGTTATTTGATTATCTTTCATGACTAACACAACGCTATGTCATGGAAATAAAAGTTCTGACCGCACCAGGGCTGGATAACTCCGGTCCGGCGCACTGGCAAACCCTATGGGAGCAGTCTATACCGGGAACACAGCGGATTGAGCAGACCAACTGGGGAGCACCGGAATGTAAAGAATGGGTAACACAAATGGAGAAGACAATAGCGCAGGCGGGGCCACAGGTGGTTATTGCAGCGCATAGTCTTGCTTGTATTGCCCTGGTACACTGGGCGCAACAAACCAAACTTACTATTACCGGGGCGTTGCTCGTAGCACCAGCTGATGCCGAAAGACCCGGATTCCCGGCCGGCCCGGTGGGTTTTGTGCCGGTCCCATTAGTGAAACTGCCGTTTAAAAGCATTATTGTAGCCAGTACCAATGATGATTATTGCTCCCTTGAAAGAGCTGCTTTTTTTGCCCGGCACTGGGGTAGCCGCTTTGTAAACGCCGGTGACAAAGGCCATATTAATGCAGGTTCCGGTTTGGGTGAATGGCCCGAAGGAAAAAATCTGCTGAAAGAACTGGTTCAAAACTGGCCTACGCTCTGATCATCTCCTGCTTCGTTTAATCTGTAATTATTCCTTTTAAAAATACCTGATTACCCGCTTCTTTTTCATCCGCTTCTTTTTTCTTTTACAAACAAAAAAACATATCTTGGTCGCTAAGAACCAAAACTAAATCGATTTTTAAGCGGGTACCGCAATACAATTAACATAAACATAAAGATCCACGGTATGGATACAAGATGCCTTTGTACCTACCTTTGACTTCGCTTACTTAGTATTCTATTTTTGTGAAAAGGGAGCTTATGGCAGACAGTAAATTATGGGAAGAATTTCAAAGTGGCCACACGGCTGCGTTTGAGAGCATCTTTCACGCACATTGGGATAAGCTGATGCTGTATACCTGTAGCATTATTGCGGATGATGCCCTGGCAAAAGATGTATTGCAGAATTTTTTTATTGAATTATGGGAAAAGCGTACTACGTTGCCGCTTCCCCGGGAAACCGGCGCCTTCCTGGTGTTTCTGCTCAAACTCCGCATCCTGAACGCCTTACGGAGTGAGGATATCAGGAGCCGTCATGAACATAATTTTGCAGCTTTGCTGCATGAGCACACCACCAATACCGTTGATCAGTTGCAGGTAAAAGAAATCTATGCGCAGCTGCATCAATATACCAACCTGTTACCACCACGTATCCGCCAGGTGTTTTATTTAAGTCGCTTTGAACACAAGACCATACCGGAAATAGCGGGCATTGTGGGCGCATCTGAACAAACCGTCAGGAATCAGCTTAATACCGCCAACAAGCGGCTCAAATTACAATTGAAATCGTCCTTTCTATCCTTCTTCCTATAAAATCCAATATTACCGAATTGTTAACTACACCACCGGAGTAGTTAAATGTTTTTTGAGATGTGACATTATACTGAAAGCAGCTAAATAGACTGCTGGTAAAACTGATTAATAAGTGGAGCAAACGGAATTAGATTGTCTGTTAAATAAATACAAGGCAGGTAAATGCAGCGAAGAAGAAATCATGCTGTTATTTATGGTGTTGGACCGGATAGCGGCCACCACAGCAACTGCCGGGCTTTCTGCAACATCACAGCTGGCTGTACAAAAGGCGGTATTTGCGCATGTACACACGGTACCTGTTACGAAGTGGCATTATATCCGCCGGTGGATGGCCGCCGCTATTATTTTGCCTGCCTGCATAGGTGGATACTGGTGGCAGCAACATTCCCATCGTAGCAAAGCACCGGCTATTACCTGGATCAAACTAAGTACCGGCGCACAGGAAATCAGGCATGTTCAGTTGCCCGATGGCACCCTGGCCTGGCTGAATGCCGCTTCCACACTGGAATACCCGCAACAATTTAATGGCAGCGAAAGGCTGGTAAAAGTAAACGGACAGGTATTTTTTGATGTACATCAGAACAGGGAACAACCATTTACCGTACAATCGGGTGAGCTCCGGGTAAATGTACTGGGTACCGCTTTCCTCATCAGGAATGTAGCCGGACAACCCACCAGGGTAGCTGTAGCCAGCGGAAAAGTACAGGTAACACATAATAAGAAGATACTGGGTACACTGCTACCCGCTGACCAACTAACGTACACGAATAAACGAACAACCATCAGTAAAACCGATACAACTGCCATCAGCTCCTGGACAAAAGGAGAGCTGATCATTAACAATGCCACACTTCAACAAGTATTATGGGAGCTGGAAACCTTTTATGGTGTTCAGTTTCATAGCAAATTCAACCTGGAGCAGGGACACTTGAACGTAAGCTTCAGTAACGGTATGTCACTACAAAACAAACTGGACATTATTGCCACTATCAGCATAGCACCAAAAGTTCATTTCAGGGAAAAAGGGAAAGGGATATTCGAAGTATACCAGTAAAACAAAACCATAATAACTAACAACACGCGGAAAAATGCATAGGCTAATTCCGTACAGGGATTGTCATGCCCATTAACAAGCCATTTATTTTTAATACCAATAACTATGCAATCAAATTTGCTACATCACTTCAGGTATCCAAAAAAAAGGATGAAGCCGCTGCTCGTGCTTTTGCTGGCAGCCGCACCATTTGCAGAAAGCTATTCTGCTTTCAGCCAGGCACTCAAACATATTGTGCCGGGTATGGAAGTTAAAAGAGGTAGTCTTACCGCTGCTATCAGTACGCTTGAAAAGAAAGGAGCCGTAAAAATCTCTTTCGATCAACAGGCCATTGCTAACTTACAGGTAGAAAAAAATGCCTGGAAGAATGAAACAGTATCGCATATCTTATCCGATCTGTTAAACAATACCGGACTGCAATTTGAAGAAAGACAAAACACGATCCTCATCTACCCTGCGGGTACTATCGCTCCTGTAAATGCAACAAGACAGGAACGCCAGGTTACCGGTAAGGTTAGTGATGCCAGTGGTCCGTTGATTGGCGCTGTAGTAGCGATCAAAGGAACTACCAAAGGCGGCATGACAGATACCAAAGGTAATTTCTCTATCAGCATCAACACCACCGGGGATATCCTGTTGAGCGTTTCCATGATTGGTTACAAAACACTGGAAGTTCCTTATACCGGAACGCCTGTGAATGTTACCCTGGAAATGAGCAGCAAAGAGCTGAGCCAGGTACTCGTGGTAGGTTATGGTACACAAAGTAAAACAAAGATCACCGGTGCTATTACCGATGTAAAACTGGATAAATTATCTTCCCGCTCTGTGAACAGTGTGGAAGACGCGTTACAGGGTAAAGCACCTGGCGTAGTGGTACAAAATCAGGGTGGTGATCCTACCTCTGCTCCCAAAGTATCTATCCGTGGTATAGGTGGCATCAATGGTGAAAACCCACTGTATGTAGTAGATGGTACTATTTATAATGGCCTGATCAACCCTGCCGATATTGAATCTATTTCTGTACTTAAAGATGGTGCAGCAGCTATTTACGGCGCCAGAGCTTCCGGTGGTGTGGTACTTATCACTACCAAAAAAGGGAAAGAGGGAAAAATGACGGTTAACATGGATGCCAAGTATGGCGCTCAGGAAGCGTGGAAAACATTGCCGGTGCTGAATGCAGCAGAGTTTAACGCTGTGATGAACCAGGCAGCTGACAATTCCGGGCAGCCAAGAAATGATGCCTATGATGCCACCAAGAACCCTGATGGAGCTATTACACGCACTAACTGGGTGAATGACATTCTCCGTAAAGGAAAAATACAGGAATATAATATTGATGTTGCCGGTGGTAATGATAAATCAAAATACTTTATGGGCTTCGGTTATCGTAAGCAGGAAGGTATTCTGATCAACACCTACAATGAAAGATATAACTTCCGTCTTAATTCAGATCATCAGTTCAAACCATGGCTGAAGATTGGTGAGAACCTGTCCTATGCCTATTCCAACGGGAACGGCGCCAATACAACCAGCGCCTACACAGGAGCACTGCTCACTGCTATGTATTATACGCCCAGTGTTACACCTTATCAGCCAGACGGTTCTTTCAGCGGATTACCACTGTCCTTTGCAGGTGCTTATGGTGATGTAATTAATCCTGTTGCTTATTTACAAAGACTGGACAACAAAACGCCTAAAAGTTTTTTACTCATCAATCCTTATGTAGAAATAAAACTACCGGCCAACCTGTTATTCAGATCCAACCTGGCGATTAATAAAATATTTGAGAATAATAAGGAGTTTAGCTCCCGTGTACTGGAGATAGGAAAAATATTTGATTACAATAGTCTCAAATTGTACAACAGCAACACAAATGATCTGCTGGCAGAACAGACATTGACCTACGATAAACAATTGGAAGATCACCATTTTAATGCAATAGGTGGTTACAGCTACCAGCGCACACAACGGGACTTTTTCCAACTGTTGGTAACAGGTTTTAATGATGAGCGAAATGGATACCGTTATCCGCAGAATTCCAGCAACTATGATCCAAACAACACAAATGGTGGAAAAGATGTACAGGCAATGGAATCTTTCTTTGCCCGTGTTAACTACGATTACAAGGCAAAATACCTGTTATCCTTATTGGGCCGTCGTGATGGTACTTCCTTAGTGGCTCCCCAAAACCGCAATCAGTTTTATTATTCTGCTTCTGCCGGTTGGGTAATGACAAGCGAACAATTTGTTAAAAACTGGAATATAGAAGACATCCTGAGCTTCCTGAAATTCCGTGGCAGCTATGGTAAACTGGGCAACCTTGGCTCTTTAACATCCGACGCGGTAAACCCGGCACTGATGCCTACCAGCTCATACATGGGACAAACACCCAAAATTGCAAGCGGCTTTGCACAAAGAGCGCTGGCGAATCCAAACTTAACCTGGGCAGAATCCAATCAGCTGAACATTGGTATGGATGCAGGTCTTCTCAACAATCGCCTCTACCTGGTAGCTGATTATTTTGTTAAGAACACCAATAAAATGTTGCGCCAGAAACCTCCTTTGAGCACAGATGGTGTGCCTGACGGTACCTGGATGAACGTGGGTAATGTAAGAGACAATGGTATTGAATTAGGATTAACCTATAACAGTAAAACTACCAGCGATTTTCAATACAGTGTGAGTGCTAACTTTGCCACTGTTACCAACAAACTGGTATCGCTTGGATTAGGAGATAAGGTACTGTCTACTTCTGATATTAACATCAGAAGCTCTATCACACCTATACGTACAGAAGAAGGACATCCGCTGTATTCCTACTATCTCGTAAAAACCGCTGGTATTTTCCAGTCACAAAAAGAGATAGATGATTATACCTGGACCAACCCTCAAACAGGTGTTACCACTAAAATACAGCCTAACGCCAAACCTGGTGACATTAAATTTATCGACGCCAATCATGATGGTAAGATCAATAATGCCGACCGTCAGTTTATGGGAACTCCATTTCCGAAATTCACTTATGGATTCAGCTTTAATGCCAGTTACAAAGGTTTTGATATCAACGTATTTGCACAAGGTGTATATGGCAACAAATTATTTAATGGCGTGAAATATACCGGGCTGGCTCCATTAGTTACCGGACAGGGATACAACCTGCTGGCAGACGTAAAAAATGCCTGGACACCGGAAAATACCAATACCAGCATTCCACGTGTAGCACTGGGTGATGCCAATGGTAACTTTGGTACTACTTCCGACTGGTACCTGGAAAATGGTTCTTATCTGCGTATTAAAAACGTAACACTGGGTTATACCTTACCTGATGCACTGGCCAAACGTGCTGGTCTGAATAAATTACGTGTATACATTACCGGTAACAACCTGCTCACCTTTACCAAATACAGTGGTATGGATCCTGAAGTAGGTACAGATACCTACGGTATTGATCTGGGCCGCTATCCACAGGCCAGAGGCTTCCTGGTAGGACTGAATGTGAATTTCTAAAACAATCAAGCGCACAAGAAATGAAAAAGATCATAAACACACTTACCATTATAGCGGGCATGGCTGTTATTAGTGCCTGCAACAAAAAGCTGGATGTAGTTCCCGAAGGATCTCCCACTTTAGCTAACTTCTGGAAAACGGATAAAGATGTAACCAGTGGTATAAATGCAGCTTACCAGCCTTTTGATGATGAAAACTTTTACGGCCGCGGATGTTTCTGGTTTATCGACGCCAGTGATGACATGGTGGTTGGCCGTGGAAAACCAGAAGCAGAAAACATCAAAAATTTCAACCCTTCCTTTATAGGTGGCAGTTATACCGAAGGTCAGTGGTCGCTGCGCTACTATGTGATAAAGCGCGCCAATGATATCCTTCGCTACGCACCTGCGATCAAGATGGATGCAGCGTTAAAGCAACGTTACATGGGAGAAGCTTACTTTTTAAGTGGCCTCATGTACTTTCAGCTGGCGTATAACTATGGTGATGATCGCGCCGGAGTACCCATTGTAAACAAATACAATCCTACTCCTGGTGAAGTAGTACCAAGGGCAAAGAATGTAAGCGAGAACTATGATTCAGTGATATCTGACCTGAAGCATGCAGCACAGTTGTTGCCTTACTTCGATACTTACAAACCGGAAGATTATGGTCATGCGCACAAAGCAGCAGCATTCGCCTATATCGCCAAAGCATATCTCTACAAAAAAGATTATGCCAATGCAGCAAGTTATGCCGATTCAGTTATCCTGAGTGGTAAAAACAAACTGCTGGATAATTTTGCAGATGTATTTACCATTGCTAATAACTGGACCGGAGAATATATCTGGTCTGCCTACAGCACTGCTGCCGGCACCGGTGGCTGGGGTAGTATCCTGCCTGGTGTAATGCTGGAAAACACTGGCTGGGGCAAGTACAATGGCTGGGGATATTATATGCCTACCAAAGAACTATATGACGAATATGAGGCGGGAGATATCAGAAGAGAAGCATCTATTCTGAAGCCAGGTGATAAAGTGAAGTACTTTGGCGACACTATTGTATACAACTCCAAAAACAGTAAATCCGGTTACCAGTTCCGTAAATACATGGAGCCATTCGGTTATGCCAGTCCAATTGGTACTTATCTGAGTCCCAGTGGTGACCACCCTACTACCGCTTTAAATCCGCCATTGATCCGCTTTGCAGAAGTACTGTTGATCAAAGCTGAAGCGCTGCTGATGCAGGGGCAAAATGCTGATAAAGAAATCAACCAGGTGCGCCACCGTGCCGGACTTGCTCCGCTCACCAATGCTACCATGGTAAACCTGAAGCATGAAAGAAGATGTGAACTGGCAGGCGAATGGGCCGACCGTCATCGTGATCTCGTAAGATGGGGAGATGCACAGGCTGCCTATGCAAAACCATTGCACGGCGTTACCGGCGCGCAAATATGGCCTGCCCGTACTTTTGATCCTGCAGTAAACCATGTATGGCCTGTTCCGCAACGCGAAATTGATGCCAGCGGAGGAAGAATCGCTCAAAACCAGGGCTGGTAAAAGTTACAGGGAATATTTTATACAAAAAAGAAAATTACGAATTACGAATTGCAAATTACGGATCGAAGCGATCTTCGCTTATAACCGTAATTCGCAATTTGTAATTCGTAATTCTTTTCAACTACTATATAATGAAAAAGATCTTTCTGATATTATCAGGTGCGCTGCTGGCAACTAACGTACACGCACAAACGAAACAATATACTATTGCACAGGCACATTCTCATAACGACTATGAACGGGCTACTCCTTTCTATGCCGCTGCTGCCCTGCACTTCGGCTCTATTGAAGCTGATATCCACCTGAAAGACGGCGTGCTGTATGTAGCCCACGATACCAAAGATATACAGTCCTTCCGTACTTTTAAGGAGATGTACCTGCAACCTGTTTTACGGCAGTTTGAGATGAATAACGGTAAAGCATATACGGACGGTACCCCGATGCAATTACTCATAGATATCAAAACGGAAGCCAATCCTACCCTGCAGGCATTACAGGAATTGTTGCTGCCTTATCGCCGGTATTTTGACCGCAGCGTAAACCCCGAGGCAGTGAAGATTGTACTATCCGGTAATATCCCTGAAGTGGCGGACTGGCCAAAATATGATTCGCTTTTCTTTTTTGATGCCAAAGCAGACAGCGTATATCCGGCTACGTTACATCAGCGGATAGCCATGATGAGTACAAACTTTCAGAACTACAGTCACTGGAATGGGAAAGGAACCTTGGTGCCGGCCGAACTGGAAAAAGTAACACAGGTCATCAACCGCGCACACCAGCAGGGATTTCCCTTCCGCTTCTGGGGTGCGCCGTCTGCCAAAACATGTTACTACAAATTGATGGACCTGGGTGTAGACTGGATAGGTACAGATCATCCGGAAGAGCTGTATGATGTGCTGCACAATACCGCCAAAACCACTGCTGCCAACCTTCCTGTACATGCTGTATATACACCATCATATGTATCGGATGCCACACAGGTGCGTTCTAAAAATGTGATCCTGATGATAGGCGATGGTACCGGTTTGGCGGAAATGTTTGCCGGATATACCGCTAACAAAGGCGCGCTCAACATCTTCCGGATGAAACAACTGGGCTTATCCAAAACCCAGTCTACCGATAATTACCATACCGATTCTGCTGCCGGCGGATCTGCCATGGGCACGGGTACCAAAACCCACAACCGGGCTATAGGATTGGACAATACCTATGTGGCCATTCCTGTACTCCCTGAAATACTGGCGTCTAAAGGCATTCAGAGCGGTGTAATTGTTACGGAAGAAATTACCGGTGCTACCCCTGCTTCTTTTTATGGCCATACGGCCGACAGAGACAGTACCTATACCCTTGAGAAACAATTGCTCAACAGCAAGCTGCAACTGGCTGTTGGCGGCGGAAAAGAAGAGCTGAATAATAATCTGGGGGCACAACTGGCGGCCTCCGGTATACAGATCTATGACAACCTGGATAACTGGAACGCCACTACGAAAAACCGTACACTGGTTATCCTCAGCAATAAAGTAGTTACTTCCATGCGTGCTGGTCGTGGTAGCTACCTGAAACAAGCCTTGAAAAAAGCTTTGCAGCAGCTGAATGCTTCCGGCAAAGGTTTCTTTTTAATGGTAGAAGGCTCCCGCATTGATCATGGCGGTCATATGAACGATCTGGATTACCTGGTGCGTGAAATGCTGGACTTCGATGAAGCTGTGGGAGAAGCCCTCCGCTTTGCTGATCAGGACAAACAAACCACTGTTATTGTAACCGCCGACCACGAAACCAGCGGTTTGGCACTGATGGATGGCAACATTGCTGCGGGTGAATTACGCGGACACTTTGCCACCAACGACCATACCGGCATTCCGGTGATGGTATTCGCCTATGGCCCTAACTCCGGTTTATTCCGTGGGGTGTATGAGAATAATGAGATATTTAAGAAGATGCTGCAATGCTTTAAAATGTAAAAAAAGGCCTTCGGCCTTTGTCTTTTCTTTAGCAGGATTTTGATGATTAATCTTGATTTTTCTGATTTCAGTTTCTTTTAAAAGATATTTTTATCGTTTAATAATATGCTTTTAGAAAATCAGAAAGGATATTGATTAGAAAGAACTGAAATCAGAAAAATCAAGATTAATCATCAAAATCCTGCTAAAGAAAAGACAAAGGCCGAAGGCCTTCCCTCCTCTGCACAGCTCCGATTCGTAATTACTTCAAATTCCCCGGATCTGTTACAAAATTCAGGAAGGCATTAAACTTGGCGTTGTACTTACGTTTATCGAGTTTATAGTAGAAAGCACCACGTTTTGAGCTCAGCTTATCCTTATCTTTCTGTTTAATGAGCAGCCCGGTGGACAAGACTTTGCGGCTGAAGTTACGTTTATCAAAAGTTACATCGTATACGGCTTCATACAACAGTTGCAGTTGCGGAATCGTAAATTTCAATGGCAACAGCTCAAATAAAATAGGGTGTATAGCTGCTTTATAGCGCAATTTTTCCTGGGCCATCTTCACCATTTGGGAATGGTCGAAAATGAGGCCTGGCAACTTGTTCAGAGAAATCCATTCTGCATGGTATTCCTCATTCAACTGTATCTTGTATTGATTAATGTCTATCAGGGTAAAGTAAGTAATGGATACTGTGCGTTCCACTGTATCGCGGCCGGATTCACCAAAGGCAAACAGCTGTTCCATGTAAACCCCTTCCAGACCTGTAAGTTTGTGTAATACGCGGGCAGCTGCTGTTTCAAAGCCTTCATTGGCCTGAACAAATCCGCCCATCAGGCTCCATTTATTTTTCAGCGGCTCAAATCCGCGTTTTATTAACAGCAACTTCAGCTCTTCCCCATCAAAGCCGAAAATGATGCAATCAACTGCCACCAGCATTCTTGATTGGCCCGAATAACGTGTCATACCAGCATGTATTTATAATAACCCGGCAATTTAGGCTACCCTATTGACATTAGGAAATTATATTAACATCTCTGCTGGCGGTTATGCAAACAGATGTTGCAACACCGGATCAGTATAATCTGCTACAAATGCTTTGATATTATTGTATTGGGCGAACTCCTCCCGTGTATGCATGGTAGTTAGTACCACTGCCTCCATACCCGCATTCATGGCTGCTTCTACTCCTTTGGGGGCATCCTCAAATACAATACAATCTGCCGGTTTCACACCCAGTGCAGCCGCACATTTCAGGAATACTTCCGGATCAGGTTTACTGCTTGCCACATCATCGGCACTTACTACGGCCTGGAGGTAATGACGCAGGTGCAGGTTGTCCAACACAAAATTGATATTAAAAGTATTGGCAGCGGAGCCTATAGCCATGGGGATGTGTGCGGCGGCAGCCTGTTCCAGGAATGCCGGAAGTCCTGCTATCAGTTCCAGGTGAGGCCTGAAAGCCTCCTGGTACAGCACTTCCTTTTCGTGCGCAATATCATGCATCTGTTCTAAAGTGAAATGATCTTTGCCGAAGATACGTACCAGTAGTTCCTCATTTTTACCATACATATGGCTCTTTACTACGTCCCGGTTAAGATTAGCGCCCAGCTTGTTATTCAGCATATTATACCAACCGTCCAGGTGGTATTCCATGTCGTTGATCATGGTGCCGTTCAGGTCAAAAATGAATGCTTTATGCTGTTGCATCATAAGGCCGTTTTTTGTAAGGCGCAAAGATAACAATTTAAAAAATTGGAGCAGCCATTTAAGGGCTGCTCCGGGGGAATGTATGATAAAGGGTAGTAAGCTTACTTTTTAGCGCCGTTTTCAACGCTCCGCAATTCTTCTTTACGGTCTTTCTGAAAATCGAATTGTTTGAACTCATTGGAATCAGGAAGCACCATGGCATAGTGGTTGAGCGTATTAATCTCTATGGTGGCATCTTTAATGACAAAATCGATGATATGTCCGCCGGCATCTTTTTTATCTGCTAAAAAATGAAAATGATAGCCGTGTATGCTTAATGCTTCCAGGTACAGTGGCAAACGATACCCTATCAGGTCGCCATCAATATGCTCAAAAGTAAAAAAATGTTGTTTGTCGAGCATCTCAGCCAGCGGCTGGTATGGTTTTGCAGGAGAAGGGAAAGCCCTGGTTTTAAGCGTTTCAAAAGTGCCTTTTATATGAATAGCATAAATTCCGTTTTTATTTTCCAGCAGGCTGTCCAGGTATTTGTATAATTCAGTTCTGGTTATTGTGTGCGACAAGCGGATCACCCTATCTGCATGAAAAAAATTAACAAAAGCGAGCGAAGTGCTGCCTGTGTCTTTTACTTCAAAAGTTTTACCGGTATACTGGGTTTGATATATTTTGCCATTCAGCATCACCATTTCTCCATCCAGTTTATCAGGCGCACCAAGACCAAAATCCCCATGCTGTTTCAACGAATCATAAGTATAACAGGCATTATACAACCCACCTATGAAAGCGCTGGCTACGCCCGCCTGGAACAGTGTTTGAGTATTAGGGGCCGGTTTGTTATTTTTTTTCTGTGCCTGTAAAGACAGACCGGGAATTAATAATCCTGATAGCAAAAAGTAGAATAATAATGTTTTCATGGGGACAAAATTACTATTTTACTTGTCTTTTTTTCAGGATTTCATTTTCATTCATGGGTTATTAACTTTTGCCTATCCTGGTTAATTATCACCCCAACCCTTCTTGCCAGGAAGGATTGGGATGGTGTTCATCTATTCCAACATTTTTTTCAACCCTGTTTCATAACTGGCTATTTCTGCAGAAAGAGAATCTACCAAAGGCTTGCGGGCATTTTTATCTCCCTCCAGCATAATGCTCCATCTAACCACCGTGGTATCTTCCTTATCCGGTGAGGACTCTACCAGCGCTGTTACTGTAGCGTGGGTAATGCCTGCCGGCAAAGGAGATACTATACTGAAAACAAAAAACTTGTAAGACTCATGCACCTGATCAATGATATCTTTGCGTTTTCTATTATCCGTGAAAGTAATATCACGATAACGGGTTTCATTTACAGTAGTGATCTGCACGTCTTTTATGGTACCATTAGCATACTCTTTTACCTGCGGCAGATCGCGGATAACACGCCATATTTTTACCGGTGAACTCTTAATAAATGTGTCATGCGTATAATCAGGAATGATTTTTTTCGCAGCCTGCATTTGGGCCATAGCAGCAGTACTACAGCAGATTAACAACAGTGTGAATATTCTTTTCATAACATTTTTTAATTACAGGTTATCCGATCTATTTCCCAAAAATTTCTTCCAGCTTTTTACTGAGTTCTTCACCACGCAGGTTCACAGCCAGAATTTTACCATCCTTATCAATTAAAAAATTGCTGGGTACAGCGCGGATATTGTATTCCTGTGCTACTACATTCTTCCAGCCTTTGAGGTCACTCACATGTGCCCATGTGAGTCCATCATCTTTAATGGCTTTTACCCAGGCATCTTTTTTATCATCCAATGATACACCGAGTATTTCCAATCCTTTGTTGTGGTACTTTTCGTAGTTATCCAATACATTCGGATTTTCTGCACGGCAAGGTCCGCACCAGCTGGCCCAGAAATCCAACAGTACATATTTACCACGATAATCAGAGAGTTTTACCGCTTTACCTTCTACATTTTTTTGCGAGAAGTCCATCGCTGCTACACCGATGGCGGTTTTCTTAGCAATGGCTTCGGCCTTTGCCATATCTACTTTTTTACTTTTTGCCTCTTCCAGCCATGGGTAAGCTTTTGATAATCTGTTTACTTCTGCCAGTATCAGGTCTTTATCTCTCCTGGGGCTCAGGAAATCCAGGGCGTACATCAGCACCGGTGTATGCTGATTCATTTTTATAATCAGCTTAACACGTTGCTCCATGTCATCATAGAGCCAATTCATATGTTCTCCCAGCAAACGTTCCAGCATTGTATCTTTCGCCAGCGAAGCCCTGTATTGCAGCTGCCCTGTCTCGATCATCGCCTGGTAATTACGGTAATTGATAAAATTGATATCATTGACCAGGTTGTTCTCCTGGCTGCCTTCAATAAATACATAAGGCGGATTTTTTATTTTCATGGCAGCAGTATCTTCTCCACGAAAATCAATTTTCAGGTTATCCTTGCCGGCCCAGATGGTGAGCCTGTCTTCCTCAAATTCATTCAGTATATAAAACTGCGGGCGCGTGGCATCTATTTTAATGCTGTAAGTACCATCTGCTTTCAGGTGAATGGTGTCAATGGTTACACGGTCATCGCCTACCTGTTTTTGCACCCGGAAAGGGAATTTCTGTTGTTGATCTGCCGATGGCGGAAATTTTATTTTACCACTTACTGTAATAAATTTCTTTGCCTGCTGCGCGTTGGCAGATGTACTGATACCAGCCATCAGTAATAGCATACAAGCCAAAGCGTTTTGAACTTTTTTCATCTGATCGTTTATTTTTTAAAAAGATAATTATTGAATGGGGAGCATGGGTATGGATTCTGTTGCTTTCATCTCTGTTGGTGCAGGCTTTTCGGCTACCTTTACTTTACCGCCAAACAGGGAGGCCAGCTTCTTATCAATTTCGCTGCTGCCATCGGTATTAGGGCCTACTTCTTTCAGGAGGATAGTCCCATCCGGGCTAATCAGGTAAACAGTAGGCACACCGGTGATAGCAAAGCCGCTGCCGGAAATATTGATATTGTCAAGGCCCTGTTTCCACGGATTATTTTCTTTTGCTACTGCCTTCAGCCAATCTGCTTTGCTTTTATCAATAGAGATGCTGTAGATCTCGAAATTCTTATCCTTGTACTGCTCAAACATTTCACGCATATGCGGGAACGATTGACGGCAAGGTCCGCACCAGCTGGCCCAGAAGTCGATCATTACATATTTACCTTTGAAACTGTCAAAAGAAAAAGCCTGATCTTTTTCATCCGGCAGCGTAAAGGTTTTTATTTTTTTGCCGACAGCTGAATTCTTCATGCCCTGGCCAAATTCATGAAACTCTTTTGCTTCTTTGGTTTGTTGCATTTCTTTAGATAAGGAAGCGTATAGTCGTTCCTGTTGTTCCACACTCATCATTTCACGCGCTTCTCCCAAACTAAATACAGACGCATAGGAATTGGGATGGTCCTTTACCAGCTTTTGCAGGGTCGGCACCATGTACTTTTGTTGTAATGCTTTTTGTTTCTTTTCAAATGTTTCATGGCGCGGATCATTCTCCTCCATCCAAGGTTTACCAAATTCTTTTTCTAATTCGCCACTGATATATTTCCAGGCGTCTGATTTTTCTTTACCATATGCCAGTAATAATTCTACTGCTTCAGAACCTTTTACCTCAGAGGCGCTCAGCCCTTTTTTAATATCGGTGGTAACCGTATAGGTAGTGGGTTTATCCATTAAAATACCAAAAGGCGAATACATTTGTTGCTCTGCCAGTATGTATTCCGGCAATAACATCAGGAATACCGGCTCCTGAAAAGGGATGGTAAAAGTATAATGCCCATTGGTAATGACAGCCGTGTCATTGTAGGTACGGGAATAAATATACATTTTATTATGCCCCTTCAGGTCACCTGTTATGGTGCCCTGTAACACAATCTGGCGCTGTGTTTGCGCATAGCTGCCCATACAGAGCAATACACCTGAAATTACAGTGATGATTTTTCTCATTTCCGTTTATTTGATTTTTGATATTGTGATTAATAGCCTGGGTTCTGTTTAATTTCTCCCTGCGTGATATCTATTTCATGTTGTGGTATTGGCATCGCGAAGTGTGCTGCCGGCAAATCCGGATTGGGTTGTTTGCCTGTGCGGATGGCATCGTAACGGGCAAATCCTTCGAAGGCAAGCTCCCACCTGCGTTCCTGCAGGATCCTGTCTATCAGTGCTGTTGGGTTTGCAAAGTCGGTTGCCGTATATACATGTGGTACACCTTTTTTCGTATAGGCGCGGGCGTATACCTGGTTCAGCAGATCAATTGAAGTACTGTTAACCCCTTTGGTACGTGCCAGTGCCTCTGCCAAAGTGAGCATCACTTCCGGCAAACGGATCAGGATAACATTGTCGCGAATATTCTGGTCTGTGAATTTCCGCATCACCGGCCTATAGGATAACATCAGGCTGTCTGCGCGTTCATCGCCGTTTCCATAGGAAGCAACAAATGCCGGTAGTGGCTGATTGAAGCCGTATACATAATAGATACCATTGTTATCATTATATTTGGAGCTTTTGTTAAAACTCTCCGGGAAAGCAAATAAAATTTCTGCGCTGAGTGGGTATTGGCCGGGGCTCAGTGTATAATTATCGGGCCATAATGTCCAGAATGATGGCTGCAAACTATACACATTCCCGCTCATAGCTGCCTGTGCATAAGTCACCGCCTTATCATACTGTTGCATATATAAACAGATCCTGGCAGCCAATGCATTAGCGGCACCTCTGGTAGCCCTGCTACCCTGGCTCAACGCGTCTCCGCGCGATACCGGCAGGTCCGGAATAGCTTCGTTCAGGTCTTTTAATAATTGCGTATAAACTTGTCCGTTAGTAGATCTTGCTATGTTCTGTGAGCCATTATACCCATCAAAAGGTGCGAGTCTTAACGGCACGCCCATATTATCCATTTTACCCTGCAAAGCGCCATCACCATAGAGTTGCAATAACGCCAGGAAACAATAAGCCCGTATAAATTTTGCCTCAGCGATAAAAACAGCCTGTTTTTGTTTGTCGAACTGCGCGTATTTTGGTAATTGACCAATGATGAGATTACATTGATTAATGGCAACATACGGCTTCGACCACAGTTCATAGTAACTGTTATCCCGTGCTTCTATGGCCCCTTTTACCAGGGCGCTATAGTAAGTGGCCGCTATACCTCCGGTGATGTCCCCTAACTGGTAATTATTACCGGCACAGGCATCCATCATGCGTAAATAAGTATCCGCCAGGTAACCTTCGGTGGTTTGTTCACTCTTTAATAACGCCGATTCTACCATAGTACCCTCCGGCTTCAGCTCCAGTTGCTTATTGCAGGCACACAGCGCCAGCAACAGTGTAAACAAGCCTATATGGAATCTGTATTTTTTCATATCCTGCTCAGTTTATAATGTTAGAAAGATGCTTTGATACCTACTCTCCAGGTACGTGGTGAAGGCATGGTCAGCTCATCATAGCCCATGTTTAATGCTGAAGAACCATATGCACTCACTTCAGGGTCCAGTCCGGAATATTTTGTGAGAATGAACAAATTATTTGCTTCAGCATATAGCTTCAATGCGGTAAATACTTTGGTGCCTTTCAGCTGCCTGCTATTAAAATTATAACCCAGCAAAAGGCTGCGCAGCTTAATAAAAGAGGCATCTTCCAGGAAGCGGTTGTTTCTTCTGTCTAATGTATAATCGTAGGAGCTGCCAAAACCGGCTTGTGAAAAATTAGAATTATTGATCAGCGCGGGGATATCTGTTTTTTGACCGGGATGTTGCCAGTAATTCACCATATCTGATGACAGGTTGTATACATTGTTAGCACCGTAGGAACTACCCAGGTAGCTGTACATGGCTGCTTTTGCACCATTGTACATTTTATTACCGGCAGAAAATGAGAAGAAACAGTTCAGCTCAAACCCTTTATAGGTAAAGGTATTACCAAAGCCACCGAATACTACGGGCATTGCATCTCCCATGTATTTTCTGTTTGTATAGGGCGAATCAGGATATTGTTTCTGAATAGGCACTTCAGAAGTTTTACCGCTCTTATCCACCCATTGCGGCTGACCATTACTACTATTTACGCCAGCCCAATCATACAGGTAGAACGCAGTAGCAGAATGTCCTACGCGCCAGAAGCGGCCACCTGAAATTTCATTTTCTGCTGCCAGTTGTTCTTCATCTATCTGATGTAATCTGACTACAATATTGCGGTTGCCGGAAATATTGAAAGTAGTATTCCACTGAAAATTTTCAGTATGAATATTTTCACTGCTGATACTAAACTCAATTCCTTTATTAACAAGATCAGCACGGTTTTGCTGCTGCAGATCAAAGCCCATGAAATAAGGCAATGCGGACTGCAGGATCGCATTGGAAGTCTGGCGACGGTAATAATCCACGGTAGCGCTGATGCGGCCATGCAACAAACTAATATCTGTGCCTACATTCCAGGTAGTAGTACGTTCCCATTCCAGGTTAGGATTAGCGGGTTGTTTATTGCCAATAGTACTGGTATTACCGTAGGATGAACCATATACATCCACTACATATTGTCCCTGGTTGCCATAATAACCATTACCACCATCGTTGCCGGTAAACCCTACGCTGGCACGGACCTTCAGCTGATCAATCGCTTTAACTCCCTTGAGAAAATTTTCTTCACTCGGTACCCATCCCAGCGCAAAGGAAGGAAAACCAACATAGCGGTGATTGGCGGAGAACCGGGAAGAACCATCCATGCGGTAGGTAACACCTGCCAGGTAACGGTGTTTATATTCATAATTAATACGACTCAGAAAAGATACCTGTGCCCACTGCTGTTCCAGCGAGTTCACCACCCGTTTATCATTCGCTGTCGCAATACTCAACATATCATCATTCAGGAATTCGGTGCCATGCACGCTGTTCACATTCTCTACCGACTTTTCAAAACTTTGTCCAAGCATGGCACTCACCGCATGCCCATCACCAAAGATCTTATGCATGTCCAGGCGGTTATTAATCACCCATTTCCGGAGTTGTTGCTGTGTTTCTGTAGCCGAGCCACCAATCACTCCGGGGCGGTCTATGATACGGTCGTAAGCCCTGGAATTGATCCAGTCTACTCCCACATCAGAGTGTGCACTTAACCAGGGTAATAACTGCAGCTCTGCAAATACATTGCCCAGCACCCGGTTATCTGTGCTGTAATTTTTGCCGGTAGTGGCTTCTCCCACCGGATTAGACACCTCTTCCGGGCCGGTTGGATTATTACCATGTAACCAGTTGTACTTGTTACCGGTACTATCCTTTACGCTGAGGTTCGGCGCTTTTTGTACGGCGCTTCGATACACATTCTGTGCACTGAGCGAGTTATTGGTTGCCTGGTTTAAAGACATGCTCACCCCTACTTTCAGCGAGTTGGTCATCTGGTTATCGAAATTTACACGGCCCTGGTAGCGGGTAAAATCGTTATTGATAATATAGGATTGTTCTTTATTGTAACCCAGGCTAACATAATAATTGGTCTTGTCTGTTCCTCCGCTCATAGATACTTCAGCATTGTTGCCCATAGCATTCCTTACTACTTCATTCAGCCAATTAGTATTTACACCTTTGGGGAAAGTATAATTGTTGGGGATATACCAGCTGCTGGCAGCTTTTCCGATAGAATCTTTCTGATGGAAAACATTATTATAAAAATCCGCGTATTGATCACCATTCATCAGGGAAGGCAGTTTCCGTGGTTTGCTAACGGAGGTACTCACCTGTACATCTACACGCATTTTACCACGCGCACCTTTTTTTGTAGTGATCAGAATAACACCGGCAGAGCCACGGGAACCGTAGATAGCAGTGGAATAGGCATCTTTCAGCACTTCTACAGATTCAATGTCATCCGGATTCAGCGTTGCCAGTGGATTTTTTTCAAAGGTGGTAGGCTGCCTGTATTCATTCACCACCTGGTTGCCGCCGAAGGAAAATATAGACGAGCTACCTTTATTATAATCAACTGTATTGAGGTTGGGATCAATGCCGTAAATAGGTACCCCATCCACCACAATCAGGGGTGAGTTACCGTTGGCATTGAGTGTGCTGATACCACGGATAGTGATGTTGGCAGCGGATCCTGGTACACCGCTGGAGGGTGCTATGAATACGCCCGGGAGCTTACCCACCATGGCTTCATCAATAGTAACAGGTGATTGACCAGGTGCTTTGCCAGCTTCATAAGTGGCCACTGCGCCTAACAGGCTACGCCTTTCCTGTACGCCATAACCTATCACTACCGCCTCGGTTAAACGGGACATGGTTACAAACATGGACATGTTTTGCTCTGTGATAGCGCCTGATATTACTTTCACTTCTGGTGATGCAGCCGCTTTGTACCCTATAAAAGAAAACTGCAGCTTATAATTACCAGCCGGAAGTATTAATTCAAACTGACCATCAGCATTGGTAATGGCATAATATTTTGTGCCGGTTACTTTTACCGTTACGCCGGGAATACCGTGTTCACCATCTATTACGATACCTTTAATTTTACCGGGACCTGGTTGCTGCAGATTGGTAAGTGGGAGCGGCGCTTGTTTAACGATGAGTAATACGCCGTTTTTTTCTTCATATATGAGTGGGGTATTTTCCAGCAAGGCCTGCAAAACCTTGTCCAGCCGCTCATTTACAAACTGCAGCTTTTTCACCTGGTAGCGCAGCAATTCCTGGTTATCATATCCAAATGAAATACGATAACCGGACTCTAGTTTTTTAACACAGGAAGCGAGGGATTCGTTCTCAAATTTTTCGGTCACTCTGACCCGTTGTAATAGTTGGCTATAACCATTGTTAGCATACAGGAGTGTAAAACTTCCCAGTATAAAGACAGTTACCATTACGCTCCATCTCATAATACCTGGTATAAAAGTTAGCGTAAGCGATTTTTGCATATATTTGGTTGATTTTAGTGTTAACTAAATGCATACGACAGTCATCAAGCGTGCCTGTAAAATCACTGCCTGACTGTTGTATAAATCTCTAAAACCGTGTCTGCTGCAACAGATGCGGTTTTTTATTTTGAGCTGTCATTTAAAATAAATCAGCTGCAACCGACTCATATAAATAACCTGTCAAAATCAATAAATTCTTACTGATATGTCCAACGGGACATAGCTATCGCATAGATGGCAATGAAATGTGTCCATCCTTTATCATTTTGGTTGCATCCTCCTTGTATGCGTTTGTTAGTTTTTTCGGTGCACTGTAATGTCTTTATCCTTTATATCATATTGTATAGGATGTATGCTGCTGATCAGATCCAGTACCTGTGTGACAGATAACTGTTTGCTGCAGCGCAGTGTATATTCGTCCTGTTTCATTTCTGCCGGATTATAGCGGATATGCACGCCATACTGATTTTCCAGCGTGAGTGCCAGTTCGGCAAAACCAGCTTGTGACAGGCTGATCATGCCGCCGGCCCACTCATCTATTTGTTGGTTGTTGACTTTCGATTTCATGTATTGCTGCGCCGACCGGCTAAATGTAAGCTGATCGTTGGCGCTCAGCACATCCAGTCCTTTTTGGTCGTGCAGTACCTTCACCATACCGGTTTTCACGGTTACCTGTGTTTCATCCAAAGTGTTATAGGCTTTCACATCAAAGGAAGTGCCCAGCACCTGCACATTAATTTCCATGGTATGCACTTCAAACGGGTGATGTGCATCGGGATGTATGTCAAAGAATCCTTCTCCTTCCAGCTTTATGGAGCGTACTTCACCAAATTCACGTGGGTACTCCAGTCTGGCGCCTGCATTGAGCCATACATGCGAGCTATCCGGTAATATTACTTCCTGTTGTTGTCCGGGTGCTACCTGCACTATCATCATGGTATGCCGCGACTGCCAGTTATTCAATACCCACCAGCCACCTAACCCTAATGCACCTACGAAAATAGCTGCAGCGATCTGTCGCCAGTAACGCATACGCACTACCGGTGTATCTTCCGTTTCTGTTGCTCCATACGCCGGCTCCAGCTGTTCGTGGATATGTTGTAACATATCTGCTTTCAGCTGTTGCTTATGGGCTTCATCCCGGAATGTATGTGCATGCTGCTCACCCTGGGATTCATACCAGTTTTGCAGCCATTGCAGTTCTTGTGGAGTACAGGTTCCGGTTTCAAGCCTTTGGAGGATCTTCGCTATTTTGTCTTGAGCATCCACGCTTTAACCTTTTGTATTATTAAAGACACCGCTGCGGAGTGGAGGTACTAGATGGAGAGAAAAAAAATTTGAAGCCGCGTTTACCCATATACTATTAAAGGAGATGCCACCAAGCATCTCCTTTAATATCCAACTATCCCCCTGCTATCTTTGTATCACCAGTTTTTCTGTAACTGTTTTTTCAGCCGTCCGTATTACTACGAAGTATATTCCTGATGCAAAATCACTTACATCCAGCGCAATGCTGTTGATCCCTGTTGTTATGTCCTGTCTGCGTGATAACAATACACGTCTGCCTGCATTTACAACCTGTATTAAAACAGGCGTATTCTTTTTCGCCGTAATAATGACGGTTGTATTGCGGGTAGCCGGGTTTGGCGCTATTTTTACTGAAGTAAAAATATTATTATCTCCTAAAGGAGGTTTTACTCCCGATGGTGGTACCGGTGCGCTAATCCCCAGGTCTATAAATTGCCATTGCTGATTATTACCTCCTCCATAAGTATATTGAATAATATTTGTACCGTTTATTGTACTGGATGCAGAATCATCTAAAGCCAGGCCACTGGCCCTGTTAAGGATCTTATAATAACCTGTACCAAGATCAACTATCTGCCATTGGTGATTTGTTCCGCCATTAGGGGCGTATTGTATCATATCTGTCCCGTTTACAAGGGAGGCGCTGGGATCGTCTACTTCTTTACTACTGTTATGATTAATGATATTAAAATATCCGCTGCTGCTGGGATCAGCCACCCGCCACTGTTGGCTGGCACCGGCAAGATAATCGTACTGAATAATATTTGCGCTGTTGTTTGTTGAACTGCCTTTTACATCCAGCACTTTACCACTGGCCCTGTTGACGATCTTATAATAAGTATTCGGATTCAGGGCACCGCCTGAAGCAGTTGAGAAAGTAACACGTGTTGACAGATACGATCCGCTGTTACATTTTACCCATACATCTGCCATATACGCTGTTCCTGCTGTAAGTCCGGATAATACCACGCTGGTAGTAGTCAGATTATTCGGGCCCACCGTCCATGATGTATCTGTTGATTTCTTATAATAAATATAGTAGTAAGCGGCATCTGTGACTGCCCCCCACGAAAGCGTTGCACTGGTAGCGCTAATACCGGAAGCCGTCACATTAGGTGGTGCATAACAGGTTGCGCAGGAAGTGGTGGTAAGTAGTGTAGTATCAGAGCTTATACCATTCACGGATACTACCATGGAGTAAGTGGCGGGAGGCAGGTTTGCCGGAAGTGTAAATTGTGTGGTGCAGGACTTCGTCCCTTCCTGTACTCCCCTGGTGCTCCAATTAAACGTACGGGCATAATATACGTTAGACCCGGAAATGAGTTTTACTATGGGATAGTTGGAAAATGACTGTGCATCATCTCCATAGCCGGCACCTTCGCTGATGCCCCCAAACAGGGTACCGGTCAATGTATAGTTGCCACAACTGTTTTGTACGGTATTGGTGACAGCCGGCTTACCAGCAGCAAGCGGGGAACCAGAAGGCGTATATATGTAGTATAGATCCGACACCTGGTAATTACCAAACATTACACTTCCGTTTGGCAAAGCCAGAAAATAAGTATGATAACATCCGCTGGAGAGACTGGTGCCTCCTCCCGGTGCGCTTACCCGCGTATATGAATTAGTTTGATAATTATACTCGTAAAAATAGGTAGGCCCGGCATATTCTCCGACACTAAGCGGAGAGGCGGCCAGGAGGATCTTACCGGTTGCCATCATAACGCCACCAGCATCTTTTTGACCGGTATTATCCGGCAGATCAGGACCGGCCACCCAGGTACCAGGCGTATTATTTCCTGATGGCGTATAAATGGCGGTATGACCTGAAGCACCAATGCAAAACAGTTTTCCATTAGGAAGTAAATAAGAACCTCCTGTTTCACCGGCCGCGTCATACAGATAAACCGGCACATTGCTATCGGCTACCCAGGCGCCAAGAGAAGGAATATATCTTTCTGAAGTATATGCATCAAAATCCACCATCAGGATACTACCATCCGGAAGCTTTGAATACGAGGCTTCCCATTCAGATTTTAGTGCTAAGATAGTTGGGCCGAAGGAATTGGTGACCGGATTGTAAATTCTGCAACCCCTGCCTCCGTTATCATCCACAGCAGCCTGTAATACGGTCCCATCGGAGAGTATCTCGGAATTGGCATCAGCTATCGCACCTGCAAAACCAGGAGGATTTGTGCTCGTCCAGGTATTGGTAAGCGGGTTATATATTGTTGCAGTAGCACCTCCCGTTCCGTATTCACCACCGGCTATATATAATCTGCCATCTTTTAATAATTGAGATGAAAAATCCTCGCGGGTACTATCCATGTTAGCCATGGGAGTCCAGGTACCACTGACATAGTTACCATGTATGTCGGGTGTTAGCTTGTCCCATGCATTATTACCAGCAGTACCTGTTCCCAGTACTCCAACAGTGCCATCGGAAAACAGTATTGGCGGCCCCTGACAAATCCTTCCTGTATGATTTGCTAACGCGGTCCAGGTTTGTGCTAACACCGGACAGGATATTAATATTAAGCTTAGGGCAACTAACATTAATCTTTTGATTTTTAGATTTGGTTTCATGATTTACATGTTTGGTTATAGAATAAAAAAATACCCGGTGGTTTAGGCGTTTGCGCATAGCAAGGGCTCCTCCATACATACATGATGGAAACACATTTAAAGGTGAGTAACCTGTTCTTAGGATAAAATCAGGGCCACTATCAGGAAGGTGTACTACACAGGCATGAGTTACCTCCCCGTTCCGGAAGCATGCTGAGATCTTATTTGCCCGCTCCTTTACAGATTTACAGAGAAATTCATCCGCGCTAAAAAATATAACAACCGCGAATAAAACTACTTTTAACTAAAGATGGATGTAGTTAATACCAGGACACGTTTTACCATAGGATGATAATATTACTTCATTGTTCTTATTTGCCTCCAGGTATGGAATTACAGAAAATGTGCTGAGGTTTCGTTTGCCCTTTCTTTACAGATCTACAGAGAAATTAATCCGTACTAAAAATATAACCGGCCTGAATAAAGCTACTTTCAAATAAAAACAAACAGTTCACAAATTTTAACCTCCTCCAGCCGGATCTTAACCAATATTACCTGGTAAGAAATTAAGTATGCTGACAAAACCAGGTAAGGATAAATCTACGATAGTGGTTGGCTACCTTCTCCTATTTATACCCGCTCAAACGGTCTTTCAGCCGCTTCAGGGCATTACTCAGCTGATTTTTCACCGTTTGCGCTGAAATGCCTAACTTATCAGCGGTTTCCTGTACGGATAAGCCATCGCGACGGCTCAGCAGATAAATTTCGCGCATCTTTTCCGGCATATCAGCGATGGTGGCGGCAATGATGCCTTGTATTTCTGACAAAAAAAGGTGATCATCTGCCGAAGGCAAAAGCCCGGCGGGAATAGCACCGAAGATATCCAGGTGTTTCTGGTAATTATTATTATTACGGAGATGATTGAGCACACGATATTTGAGCGAAATAAAGAGGTATGCATCCAGCTGTTGGCGGATAACGATTTCTTTTCTTTTATGCCATAGGGAAACAAATACTTCCTGCAGACAATCCTTTGCATCTGCATCATTTTGCAATCTGGCATAGGCCGCGATGTAAAGCTTTTCCCAATAACGATGATATAATTCATCAAAGGCGGCTTTATCATCCAATAACTGCATACGCTCCAGCAGCGCTGTATCCGGCAGGTGCATCAAACACTAAAAGGTTTAAACGTAAATATAAATAAAAGCAGGTCAAAAAAGCAAGTGGTATTTAGTGTTACTGACCTACAGGTTGTCTTCAGAATTAGCCACGAGCTTTGTTTCTAAATCAATTCATTACTATGAAAAAGATATTACTGGCAGCAGCATTGCTGACCACCTATGCGGTTAACGCACAATCTAAATACCACGTGGCCAAGACCTTTGCTATTGCCAGCGATGGTAAATGGGATTACATCGCCCTGAACCCGGTTACACAGCAACTGTATGTGTCACACGGTACACAGGTGAACGTTCTGGACAAATCCAGCGGCGATAGCACCGGGGTTATCTTAAACACTACTGGTGTTCATGGTGTTGCATTTGCCGAAAAATTCAACAAAGGTTACACTTCCAATGGTAAGATTAATACTACCACTGTATTTGATATCAAAACCAACAAAGTACTCGGGGAAATAAAAACAGGTACTAACCCGGATGCGATCATGTATGATCCCTTCTCTGAAAAAATCATTACCTGCAATGGTGGCAGCAGCGATCTTTCTGTGATTGACCCGGCTACAGATAAGGTAGTGGCTACCATAGCACTGGGAGGCCGCCCCGAAACAGCTGTTACAGACGGTAAAGGAAACATTTACGTAAACCTGGAAGATAAAAGTCAGGTAGTAGCTGTCAATGCAAAAACATTCCAGGCAGGAGAACACTTTTCACTTGGTAAAGGAGAAGCCCCTACCGGTTTAGCTATTGACGTGGCCACCAACAGGTTATTTGCAGGATGCGATAACAAATTGCTCGTAGTACTGAATGCAGCCAACGGTAAAATTGTAACTACCCTGCCTATTGGCGACGGCTGCGATGGCGTTGCATTTGATGCAGGAGAAAAAACCATTTTTGCTTCCAACGGCGAAGGTACCCTCTCTGTTATCCGTGAGGAGTCTGCCGATAAGTATACCAATATAGCTACTGTTCCTACCCGGAAAGGTGCTAAAACACTGGTAGTGGATCCATTAACACATCATGTTTACCTGCCGGTAGCAGATCGCCTGCCTGCAGTAGGTACTGCCAAACCACAAATAGCCACCGGCACTTTTAAAGTACTACAGGTAAGTAAATAGTCAGGTTCATACTAATTACTTATATTTGAAAATGTGACATAACGGTGTCACCGTGAGAAGCACGTTTAATGCGGACTAAGCCGTAAAGATGTACCCTATCGGCTTAGTCCGCTTATAACCCGGCAACCAAATCACTATTCACGTCCGTTTCAGTCAATTTTCAAATATAAACTGCAGTGTATGGACATTACCCGAAAAAACAATATTCATGTCTGTGGCAACACGGACGCCTTTCAAACCATTGTCTTTTCCCATGGGTTTGGCATAGACCAGACCTCCTTCTCAGCAGTTGTTCCCTCATTTGAAAAAGATTACAAAATTGTATTGTTCGATAACGTAGGCGGAGGCAAAGCAGACATTACTGCGTTTAGCCCTAAACGTTATGAAGGACTAAGCGGCTATGTTACTGATCTGGCAGATATTATTCAACAGCTGAGCCTCGAACACATTACCTATGTAGGACACTCCGTTAGCGGCATAGTAGGTGTAAAAGCCTCTATACAATATCCCGGCCTGATAGATAAACTGATACTCCTTGGTTCCAGCCCCCGTTACCTGAATGACCCGGAGAGTGGCTACATCGGCGGATTCGACAAACATGCATTAAATGATCTTTTTGCCGCTATGGAAAACAACTATCACGCATGGGCGATCGGTTTCTCCAAATTAACCATGCGGAACGAAGACAGACCCGAACTAGCTGCCGCATTTGCAGCAACACTGGAAGCTATCCGCCCTGATATCGCCATATTGGTCGCTAAAGCAATCTTTTACCTCGATTGCCGGCAGGATCTGGAAAAAGTTACAATACCCACACTCGTAGTTCAAACAGCAGAGGATATAGCTGTTCCTCCCGATGTGAGCGAATACCTGGAAGCACATATACCTAATAGCCGACGCACGAAAGTACAAACACATGGACACTTTCCGCATATCAGTGCACCCCGGGAAGTGGTTGCTGCTATAGCATCATTCCTGTAATTTATTCATCTAACTCAATTTAAAGTTGTGATCACCTGGGAACGTAAAGCCTTAAACTTTATCAATCAAACAAGCCGCTGGGATAAGGACAAACATATTTCTTCCTTCCTTGCCTTCAGTATTTCACTGGTAAAAAATCTGACAGAAGCTGATATTGCGTTACAGCTTGAATTTGAAGACGAAAACACCGCCAAGGTTAAAAACGCCTCCCCTGTTTACCTGGACGATATTGTAATGAATCCCGAACCCATAAAAAATATATTATACACCCAGGGATTCCAGACTATTTGCTGGCGGGAGATGCCACCACCATCTGAAAATGTATTTAAAGAATTATTGCAGGCGTTTTCTTCCGCTATTATCATCCCTGTAGACACCACTCCTAATAATAGCATCATTATCCTGGGCTGGAGCAAACCACAAACTTTTGAAAGCGACTTCCTCGAATGTATAGAAACAGTGCGTCTGCGCCTGAAAGAAATATTGCTGCAATCACAACAGCTGCTATACTTCCAGCGGGTAGCCGTTCGTTTTGCAGCGATATTGCATAGCATACCGCATGCCCTCGTATTCATTAACAATGATGGATTTTCCGGATGGGTAAACCAGGAAGCGGCGACCTTACTGAACCTGTCGGGGCCGGGAGAGCAATTACCCGCTGTTCTCTCCGATGCCATGACACAATTACGCAACAAAGCCATTAATACAGAAGAAATCTATACCGAAGCAATGCACCTGTTTTCTTCTCCTGAAAACGCTATCAGCAACTGGATCTGGAAACTGGAAACACCGATATCTAAAACAGTTAAAGTATCCTGCATACCCGTAACCACACAACAGGTAAGCGGCCGGCTCTGGATATTTGAACAATAGCTGCTATTGCTGCCGCCATAAGAAATAAAAAATACTGCCTTCGCCAGGTTTGGAATCTACCCATACCTTGCCCCCCTGCTCCTCTACCAGCAACTTAAAAATATTTAAGCCAATACCATCCCCTTCTCCTTTGCCTGTATTATCTGCTCTTTCAAATAGCTTGAAAATCCGGTCTGTATCGCGTTTGGCCACACCCGGACCATTATCTTTCACATAAAATTCATAATACTCTCCCTTGTCTGCGCCGCTAATAGTGATCACGCCATCTTTTTTATCATTGTATTTAATGGCATTGGAGATAAGGTTCTGAAATACCTGCTGCAGCTTTAGTTTATTGGTATGTAATAGCGGCAGCTTGCCTTCCGTGATTATTTGTATATGTGCCGGTGGAAACAATAACCGTGATAATTGTGCTACCAGTTCATGTACATCTACGTCTTCTATTGTTTGCTCCATATCACTATGTCGTGTGTACTCCAACATAGAAGTGATCATTTCCGTCAGATGATTAGTAGCTCCCAATACAATTTGCATATACTCTTTCAGGTCTGGTGCACTTTGGATACGCTCATCTTCACTGATCAGTGCCAGCAGCCCGATAGCGCCGGATAACGGGGATTTCAGGTCATGCGCCACTACATACATAAAACGTTCCAGCTGCTTGTTCACCTTTTCTTTTTCTGCCATTGCATCCTTGAGTTCATGCTGGTAGAAATACAATTTTTCAAATACGCTGACCTTGGCACGGGTAATATTTATATCGAGTGGTTTGGAGAGATAATCAACGGCTCCTTCTTCAAAACCACGCATCACATATTGCTCTTCTTTATTAATAGCCGTTACAAAAATGATAGCAATATCTTTTGTTTTTGGATTGGATTGTAACAGGCGGGCCACCTCATAACCGTCCATGTCCGGCATCTGTACATCCAGCATAATCAATCCGATGTCGTTGTGGCGCAATGCAATTTTTAATGCTTCATTACCGGATGTTGCAGTTAAGAACCGGCGATTATCCGCTTCCAGCATATGTTCCAGAGATACGAGGTTTTCTGTTTTATCATCTACCAACAGGATTGTAAAGGTGCTCGGATTTTGCTGCTTCATTTGTTAATATTTATTTATTGTTTCCATACCAACAGGCCGCCGGTATTTCCACTATGGCAAGGGTTTCCTGTCCGCTGTATTACATTTTACGCCGGAAAATTTTATTCATCGAACTAACTACTTCAAATTTCTTTTGTTCATCAGTATACTGCAATGACTCTTTAATACCTAATGCCAGGTACCCCAGCGAAGTTAAGCTTTCATGAAATAAATTAACAACCCGCTCCTGCAGCTTTTTGTTAAAATATATGAAAACGTTCCGGCAACAGATGAATTGAAATTCATTAAATACCTGGTCCGTTACCAGGTTATGCTGAAAGAAAATAATGTTGCGCCGCAAGGCCGGGTGAATGATAACATTATCATAACGTGCCGTATAATAATTGGAGAAATCATGCAGGCCACCTGCCCGTATATAATTATAGGTATAATCTTTCATATCCCTCAGCGCAATGATGCCACTGTCTGCCTTTTGCAGGTTAGCCGCATTCAGGTCTGTGGCATAAATGCGGCAACGATCCAGTAGTCCGGCTTCGTGTAACAGGATAGCCATAGAAAAAACTTCTTCTCCGGACGCGCATCCTGCATGCCATATTTTGATGATGGGATAAGAAGCCAGTCTCGGCAATACCATTTCTCTTAATGCGATGTAGAATTGCGGATCACGGAACATTTCTGTTACGTTTACCGTTATGAACTCCACCATTTTTAAAAACTGGTCCGGTTCATTCAGCAGCTGATGTTTCAGGTCAAACACACTGTTGATACCAGCATGCCCCATAAACCGCAGGAACCGCCGCTTCAGGGAGGCATGGGCATAATCCGTAAAATCATACCCATACTGCTGCTGAATGATCTTCACAAGATCTGATAAATCAACACTATTGATTTCTTCTACCATAAGCTGCTTAAGATAACCACACCCTTAATAAGGACAGCAGTTTAATACTGTCCACTGGTTTTGCAATATAATCAGATGCTCCTGCATCAATACACTGTTGTCTGTCGCCCGCCATGGCTTTGGCGGTAAGCGCTATTACCGGCAGCTGTTGAAATTGTGTATCCGCACGAATATGTTTTATTGCTTCATAGCCGTTCATTTCCGGCATCATAATGTCCATCAGCACCAGGTCTACCTGCGGATGCAGGCGTAGTACTTCCAGCGCTTCTTTGCCATCTGCTGCTGTGAGCACTTCCATCCCCTGTTCTTCCAGCAGGGCGCTGATAGAAAAAACATTGCGCATATCATCATCTGCGAGCAGTACACGTTTGCCGGATAATATACCTGCTGCTATATCATTATCATTGGTGGCTGCTTTTACAACCGGGTGAGCAGTAGTTGTTTTTTTTATTTTATAGAGAAATAATTCCAGTTCATCCATCAGCCTGTCTGTTGCAAAAGAGGAATTACGTATGATGGCTGCGGCATATTTTTTCAGCTGCTGTTCTTCTGCAGCAGTGATGTCCTGGTCCATGTATACGATCACGGGCGTGTTGCCCGCTTCCGGAATTGTTGATAGGGCGGTGAGTGCTGCCTGTCCGGCTGCCAGGTCTGCTCCTGTTTCTATTATAACGGCATCATACTTTTTAGTGGCCAGCAATGCATGGGCTTCCGGTACACCGGTAGCAATATCATATTGTGTTTCCAGGTTCCTTTCATCACTTTTTGTTTTGAGGTACGGATCTGTGCCCAGCGGACCTCCTGATACCAGCAACACTTGTTTGAGCCGGGATTGTATATGAAAACTGATGTTGGCAAATACGGCTTCCAGGTCACTTAACTCCAGTGGCTTCTGCGTGTAACCATGCACGTTACCTACTGTAATCCCCGGCAAATCGGCGGCTGTTACTACGTGTACGAGTATATTGTTCAGCGTTTCGCTGCTCTTCAGAATTTTCAGGATGCTGCTGCCGTCTATTACCGGGAGGTTCATGTCCAGTACAATAGCAACCGGAAGGTATTTACGGGCATAAAACAGTCCGTCCTGCCCATTGTGTGCCACGATGGTTTTAAAGCCCTTATTACGTGCAAAATCGCGCAGGATATCTGCAAAATAGATATCATCTTCAATGATCAATATCAGCTTATCATTTTTACTGATATTTTCGCGATCATCATCTGGTGTGATGGCCGGTTGTATAAGTGTTGTTGCCATCGTTTCCGGGTCCGGTATTTTTCTTTCGGCAACAGGTAACGGCAACGCATCTACGGGAATAACCATCGTGAAAGTACTGCCGGCAGGCGAACTGCCATCCAGGCGGATCTCCCCGCGCAGTAACACCATCAGCTCCCGGCTGATGCTGAGTCCAAGTCCGGTGCCGCCATACTTACGATTAGTGGAGCCGTCGCCCTGGTGAAAAGCATTAAATATCAGCTGCTGCTTATCTTCCGGAATACCCGGACCGGTATCTGTAACGCTGATGTGCAGGGCATTACCGCTCCCCATATAACAGGAAAGGGTTACCACTCCACCCGGAGGCGTAAATTTAAAAGCGTTAGACAACAGGTTACGAAGCACCTGCTCCAGGCGGAGTTTATCTGTTTTAACAGTAGCCGGCACTTCCGGGGCCACCTGTTTTATGAACTGCACCTCTTTTTCTGCTGCCACCACATCAAACAGGTCGGAAATATCTGTCATGATGCCGCTTACCGGCACCTCTCCAATATTCAGTTCTACCTTGCCGGCTTCGATCCTGGATAAGTCCAGCACATCGTTGATGAGATGCAGCAGATCGGAACCTGATTTATGAATAATGCCTGCATATTCTATTTGTCGCGGCAACAGGTTTTTGTCTTTGTTTTCCTGCAGCATTTTAGCCAGTATCAATACGCTGTTGAGCGGTGTGCGCAACTCATGCGACATATTAGCCAGGAATTCAGATTTATAACGGTTGCTGATTTCCAACTCTGAAGCCTTTACCGACAGGTCTTCCCTGGCGGCTTCCAGGGCTTTATTCTTTTCCGTCATCTCCGCATTTACCTGCCGCAGTTCCTCTTCCTGCACGCGCAATTCTTCTTCAGAAGCCTGTAATACTTCAGATTGCCGGCTTAGTTCTTCATTTGATTCGCGCAGTTCTTCCTGTTGACTAACCAGTATTTCCTTTTGTTCCTGCACCTGTTGCAGCAATACCATTACCTTTTCGCGGGCATTGGCAGCATTAACGGCCACGGATATATCTTTTGCCAGTGCTTCCAATAAGCTGAGCTGCAGGTCAGTAACTTTCTGAAAAGTGGCTAATTCAATGACGCCCAGTAATTCATTTTCTATCCACAATGGTATCAGCACAATGGTGCCGGGTGCTGCGCTGCCGCTGGCAGAAGAGATCTGCAGGTAACCGGCAGGCAGGTTATTAATTACTTTTATTTTTTTCCCTGATGCCGCGTCCCCAATGATGCCCTCTGTTTTTGCAAACGTTGCTGGTACATTAGCCGGCATGGCAACGGTGGTGCATAAACGAAATATTGCGGCCTCCTCTTCATAATAATAACAGGCCCCCGCCGCAAAACCACCAAAAGCAGTTAAGGTGTGTAAATACCTGCTGGTCAGCTCTTTCCTGTTATGGGTTTCCTGCAAACTATCGTTCATTTCATTCATTCCCGTGAGCAGCCAATTCCGGTCGTTGGCAGCTAAGTTTAGCTCTACCACCTCACCCAGCTTGTTATTCAGCGCTTTCTGCGTACGTTGTCTCCTTTTGAATTCCGTATATGTGATACGCATCAGGATAAAACCTACCAGCAGTATAAATAAATTATTGACCAACAGGGTTCTTACTGCGCGGGTAAAAGAAGCCGCTTTCTCATTTTCGCGGATAGCCAGCAACCGGCGTTCTTCCTCATTGAGGATAGCTATTTCCTTACGCACCTTATCCATCAGCCCCGCTTCTGTAACAGTAATTTCTACATTCTGCGAAAATTTCTGATGAAAAATAGTGTGGTCCAGTACATTCCAGAAACTCAATAGCTCATTGATAGCATCTTCCAGGGAGTCAACATTTTTATACTGCTTTGGATTATCAACTACCATTTCATGCAGATCATTCACGGCAGGAGCTACCTTAGGCAAGGCCAGCTCATAAGGTTTCAGGAACCTTTTATCAAATGTGCTGCGAAAGCCACGTCTCGCTGCTTCCATATCAAACAATAGTCGTTGTACACGCTCCGAATAGTTGAGTACGCGATAGGTATGTTGTACCCATCCTGCTTCGTTTGTTTGTGTAGTGAAGGTGCGCCAGGTTAAAAAACCTCCCAGCAGGACAAGTAACACCACAACGGTAAAGCCAAGGTAGAGTCTGTTAACCAAAGAAATTTTCACCCTTAATAACATAATGAATATGATAATATAGTTTCGTAAAATCGTGATTGCTTTTCCCTGATAAATACTTACATTAGGTATAAAAGTACCTAAATGCCTTCATATTCAATATCTTTGTGCAGTACAATGAATGTTCCTATTTTATAATATAAAATAATTCAAAATACTAACCAGCTTCCGGAAAAAAAAGTACACTTTCAACGTTTACATCTACGCAAAATGCGTAATAAGCGATTTATGCTATAAATAATTAATACAGCGCAAAATATCTCCGGCAGGGAGAACGGACCATATACCAATATCAAAAATATTATCAACAAAACACATTATCTCCCGCAGGGAGAACGGAGCAAATATCAGGACCAAAAACATTATCAACAAAACACCATATTTCCTTAGGAGAGTATAACGATAGCTATGAGTAAAATTTTGTTAGTAGAAGACGATGAGATAATGCCCAAGATTGTGGCGCGAATCCTTCCCCCGTCTGAGTACGAGCTGGATCATGTATCCAATGGTAAAGAAGCCTTTGAGAAACTGGAAGCCACTAATTATGATTATGATCTCATTATTACGGATATCATGATGCCATATGCAAATGGTTTTGAAATTTTGAGCAGGGTAAAAAGTCCGGATCGTGAAAAAACTATTCCTGTTATCATTGTTTCCAATGCGGGCAATGAAGATATGATCATGGAAGGATTTAAACTGGGTGCCGATGATTTCCTGAAAAAACCCATTATACCTGCAGAATTACTGATCCGGGTAAAAAGATTATTAATGAAGAATAAATAGCAGTATGCTGGATATACAAGTACCCGACTTCCTGGAGCCTGTCGTAAATACGTTCAGGTATGCGCCACTTGCCATACAAGTGGCGATGGTATTTATTATAATCGCCTCATTAGGAACACTGCTGGCCTATTATTCTATCCTTAGAAGCCGCTATCGCGGTTATCAGCGTGATAAAAAATTAGCCTTTCTGCATCCCAAAATAGATAACCTGATCATTGAGGAGGTATTAACAAATCCTACCCTATTGAAGGATGATGTTCCCGTTGCCCATGTACAGCTGAACCTGGAACCATTCCAGGAACTGCCACTGCATAAAAAATGGGCAAGGGAAGTGCTGACAGAACGTATCATTCATTTCCGCCGCAACGTAAGAGGCAATATGGGTGAGCTGTTACGCAACCTGTACCTGCAGCTGGAACTGGATAAAGACACCATGAAAAAAATGAGGTCTGGTCATTGGGAGAAAAAAGTGCAGGCCCTGGTAGAATTTACCAGCATGGATATGTCTATTGCCGATGTTACTATTTTACCATTAACGAATAGCCGTAACCGTGAGTTGAGGGCAGCCGCGCGTCATGCCTACATCAAACTCAGCAAGAACGAGCCTTTCAAATTCTTTGACGTAGTAACAGAGCCCTTGCTCATGTGGGACCAGGTAGAACTTTTCCGTATCATCACTACTACCCAAAACATTGCCATTCCTAACTTTGCCAGGTGGATCACCTACTCGGCCAATAAAAGTGTAGTGTCTTTCTGTTTGAAACTGGTAGTGCACTACAACCAGCTACCTGCCGTACCGGCTATCGTCAAACTACTGGAAACAAAAGATCATTATCTCCGTGCAGATGCCATTAACTGCCTGGGCAAACTCAGGGTGCCAGACGCAGAAGACAAGCTGATAGTGATGTACAGCAGTCAGCCTTTACATTGCCAGATAGAAATACTGAAAGCCGTTGGCCGCATCAGCAGTGGCCGGCACGTAGATTTTCTGAAACAGGAGTTTCTCCATTCCACTGATTTTGACCTGCGTAAAAATGCCGCCAAATCACTGGTGAAAAATGAATGGACAGCGAAACAGGTATTGGAAGAACTGCTGGCTACCGCCAATGCGGAAAACCTTCGTATCCTGAAACACTGTATGAACCCGTTAATCAAATATTGATGAGTGGCATTTTAGAAACATTAGGAAGGATCTATGAAAGTACACTTTTCGTATATGGAATGGTGTTATTGCTGGTATACGCCATGCTGGCCCTTTTATCGATGCTCGCCGTACGCCGTTATGCTAAAAGGGATAACTATCATCAGCTGGATATTTTATCCAGTTCCCCGCTGGCACCAGGTATTACTATATTGGCTCCGGCTTTCAATGAAGGACTCACCATTATCTCCAACGTACGCTCCCTGCTAACACTCAACTATCCTCGTTTTGAGATAGTACTGATTAACGACGGCAGCACAGATGATACGATGCAGCAACTGATAGAAGAGTTTAAGATGGTAACGGTGGACTTTGCCTACAACGAAAAAATCCGTACCCAACCGGTACGTAAGATCTATAAATCAACAGATCCGGCCTACTCCAGCCTGCTGGTTATAGATAAGATAAACGGTAAGAGTAAAGCGGATGCAACAAATGCCGGCATCAACGTAGCCTCCTTCAATTATTTTGTATGTACGGATGTAGATTGTATCCTCGATAAAAATACTTTGCTGGAACTCATTAAACCGGTCATGCAGGAAGCACACAAACGGGTAATTGCCGTGGGTGCTACCCTTCGTATTGCTAACTCCTGCGAATTTGACGAAGGCGTAATGACACGTATGCGACCACCCAAACAACTACTGCCACGTTTCCAGGAAGTGGAATATATCCGGTCGTTTGTATTAGGAAAAATGGGATGGAGCTATATCAACTGTGTACCCAACGTTTCCGGTGGACTGGGATTGTTTGATAAAGAAATTGCGATCCGCAGCGGAGGCTATGATCACAGCTCCTTTGGGGAAGACATGGAACTGCTGACCAGGATGTGCCGCTATGCGCATGATAACCACGTCAATTATTCCGTTCGTTATATCCCAAAATCATTGTGCTGGACAGAAGCACCCAGTACATTAAAGATCTTTAACCGTCAGCGTACCCGCTGGGCAAGAGGTTTGGCCCAGCTGATGCATGCTCACTTTAATATGTTCCTGAATCCTCGCTACGGTAAAATGGGGATGATCATTTTTCCATTCAACTTCTTTTTTGAATTGCTGGCGCCCATTATCGAATTCACCGGTATCATCGTATATATTGTACTGGCCGTAATGGGTAAGATCAACTGGCCATATGCGCTGCTCTTACTCCTGTTCGTGTATACTTACGCGATCATGATTACCACCATCTCCATTTTATGGGACCAGCTCACTTTCCGCTACTACAAAACGTGGAAAGAGGTGGTGTATCTGTGTATGACGCCATTCATGGAATTTTTATTTTATCATCCGCTGATCGTGATCTACGCATTGCGTGGATACTACTATTTCCTTACGGGTAAAAAGAGCGCCTGGGGAAATATGCAGCGGCAAGGTTTTGGGAAGAAGAAATAACATTCAACAATATCATCAGCTATGTTAAGGTCATTATTTGAAAGTGGGGTATTTATATATGGCTGTACCATGCTGTTTCTGTATGCGTTGCTGGCATTCATGTCGTGGCGTGGCATCCTGCATTTCCGCAAAAAAAGCAGCTTTACTGATTATGCCCAGCTGCTGGAATCTCCGCTTACACCGGGCATATCCGTGATTGCACCTGCCTTTAATGAAGGCATTACCATTATCATGAACGTACGTTCCTTACTAACGTTAAACTATACACGCTTTGAAGTAATTATTGTGAATGATGGCAGCACAGATGATACCCTGGAAAAGCTGATCCATGAGTTTCAGCTGGTGCAGGTTAATTTTGCCTACAATGAACGTATTGTAACACAACCGGTGAAGCGCATCTTTAAATCAACCAATACTGCGTACGATAAGCTGCTGGTGATTGATAAGGTAAACGGTAAAAGTAAAGCAGATGCTTCCAACGCAGGTATCAACGCGGCGGCCTTCGATTATTTCCTGTGCACGGATGTGGATTGTATCATTGAAAAAGATACGTTGCTGCGTATGATCAAGCCCTTTATGGATGAGGAGCATATGAAAACAAAGGAAATAGGTGAGCCCTGTCCGGAATGCGGATATGTGCATGTGGTGGAAGACAGCCGGCGCGTAATAGCCACCGGTGCTACTTTGCGCATTGCCAATTCCTGTGAGGTAGATGAAGGTGTGATCACACGGGTACGCCCCCCCGAAAAACTGTTGCCCCGCTTCCAGGAAATGGAATATATCAGGGCTTATGTACTGGGTAAAATGGGATGGAGTACCATGAACAGTGTACCCAACGTTTCCGGTGGATTGGGCTTATTTGATAAAGAAATTGCTATCAAGGCCGGTGGTTATGACCACAAATCTTTTGCGGAAGATATGGACATCATTACCCGCATGTGTGCGTTCATGATCGATAATAAACTGAAATACGCCATCCGTTATATTCCCACCACACAATGCTGGACAGAAGGCCCTCCAAATATGAAAGTATTCAGCAGGCAGCGAACCCGCTGGGGACGTGGCCTGGGAGAGATCATGACCATTCACCATAAAATATTATTTAATCCCCGGTATAAAAAACTGGGATTGATAGTGCTGCCATACAATCTCTTTTTTGAGTTCCTGGCGCCGATCATAGAATTCACAGGTATTGTTTATTATCTGTACCTGATCATCACAGCACAGGTGAACTGGCACTATGCATTGATATTATTATTATTTGTGTACCTGTATTCTGTGATGATCACCACACTGGCTATATGCTGGGATCAGCTGACTTACGGTTATTATAAAACCTGGCGGGAAGTGATATCACTGGCACTCATGGCCTTTTTAGAGCCATTGCTCTATCATCCGCTGATCGTATTTTTTGCTTTGCGTGGTTATTTGTTTTTCCTTATCGGTAAAAAAAGTACCTGGGGAAATATGCAGCGACAAGGTTTTGGAAAGAAAAAAGTAACTACTAAATAAAGTAACCAAATGGCTGTATTAAAACATCTGTTATCGGGCATTATGTTGTGTTTGGCGTTGCAAACCCAGGCGCAGGTTTTTAAACAAACGATGAACGCAGAAGAATTGTACAATCTGGCTGTACAGGAAACAAAACAGCAGCATTATGATAAGGCCATCACCTTGTCGAGACAGGCTTTGGCAGCGCAACCCGACTTTATAGATCAGCAACTCCTGCTGGCCCGGTTATACCTGCTGACCAAACAGTATGATCTGTCGCGTAAATATATTAAACAGGTATTAGCTAAAAATCCAAAGTACCGCGATGTATATTTTTATGCTATCAATGTAGAACTGTCAACCGGCAAATATGAAGAAGCGGAATGTTTTGCAGATGAAGCCCTGAGCTACTTTCCGGGCAGCAGGGATTTTATGGGGAAGAAACTGGCGATCCTGGATGTACAGCATAAAATATACGAGGGCAACAATTACGCCACCACACTGATGGATAAATATCCGGAGGATACAACTGTTCGCAATGCCTATATAGAACATTATATGCTGAGCGGGAAATATTACCAGCAACTGGGCAACAGTGGTATGGCACGGCAAAGCTACGACCGGGTACTGGCAGTAGACCCGCGGAATGCGGAAGCAAGAGAAGCAGGACTGGGCGTGGAATTGAAAGGTGGTAACTACCGCAATGCACTGGACCAGGTAAATGAGTCGCTGGCCGCGAGCCCCGGTTCTTACAGCCTGCTCCTGCACAAGCTCAGCATATTGCAGGAAATGCATTTGTATGCAGATGCCCTGAGCGTATTACAGGAGATACTCCGCAGGTATCCCGGAGATGCACAGGCGCATGCGCTGGAAACTTCCCTGCGCATGGAGGCAGCTACCTACTATACTAACACTGACCCCTATACGTTGTACCAGGGTGTGCTGGAAAAAAATCCCGGTAACCGGGAAGCACTGGATAAAGTAATTGGTTACAGCATGACCAGAGGGGCTTACAAAGAAGCGCTGGCATGGATTAACAGGGGATTAAAAATTAATCCTGCGGATACCAGATTATTGTTGCTTAAAATGGATGTGCTGGAAGGCGACCGCAAATACAGTACTGCAGCGGCGCTGGCAGAAGTATTGTATCAACGTGCGCCTAATCCTGCATTAAAAGAAAGGCTGGTACTGTTGCAAACAGCCACTGGCCGCGAATACCTGTCGCAGCAACAATACGATCTGGCACTCGCCGCATTTGATAGTGCGCTGAAGGTGAGCCCTACAGACACTACTGTGCTGGATCTCCTGGCCAACACCTACATCTTTCAAAAAGATAATGCAGCAGCACTGAAAGTGCTGGATCAGGCACTCAGCTATTATCCCGGCAACGAAAAATTCTTACTAAAAAAATCAAGTGTACTGGCAGATGCCGGTAAATATGAAGAAGCCGCAGCAATAGCCACTACCCTTGCTTCCCGTTATCCGAACGATGCCCGTTTTATTACTAACCTGGCAGACATGCGGCTTGCCTCCGGGCGCCTGTTAATGAAGGAAGAAGAATATGACCTGGCTAAACAACAGTTCCAGGCGGTATTGGCAGTAGCACCTTCCAACCAGGATGCACTTGATTATATGATTAATCTGCAAAGTGCTACCGGCAAACCTGACAGTGCATTGTTGTATGCAGATAAAGCATTGGAATATTATCCCGGCAATCGTGATTTCCTTTTGAAAAAAACAGCTGTGCTGCAGGAGCTGCACGACTACAGGGGTGCGGCGGCCATTGCAGCAGACCTGATGACGAAATACCCGTACACCCTCAAATATAAAAATGCTTACCTGAGCAGTCTTATGGCGGCAGGAACGGAGTACCAGCGCAATCAGCAACCAGACAGTGCCCTGGGCATGTTTAACAAGGTGCTGGCACTGAACAGTAAAGATTCTATGGCATTGTTATACAGCATCAATATACTGAACGGGCAACAACGCTATGATAGCGCACTTGCATATACCAATCAGGGTATTAAGTATTATCCCGACAATGAAACATTTTTAATGAAACGTGCTATTACGTTAGAGAACAAAAAGGACTTTGCTGCCGCCTCCCTGGTAGCGGATTCCATTGTGAAGCTGCATAGCACAGCTACCAATATTGATTACAGGGATTACCTGGGAAGTAAAACGTTGAAGAACCAGTTTGGCTTATATTATCTTAATTCCAGTTACGATTATTCTGCTGATAAATATAATATTGCCACTGTAGAATACCGTCATTACATCAAACGCGGCTCTTATGCATTGCGGTTGGATTATGCCGGAAGGCAAACGGGTAACGGATTACAGGGAGAGGCAGAAATGTATTACACGCATAATCCCAAACTCTACTCTTATGGGTTACTCACCTATTCCAACAAGATAGTGTTTCCACATTTGCGTGCCTCCTACTCTATTTTCAAAACATTTAAGAAAGATATAGAAGTAGAATTGGGTGCGCGTTATCTCAACCTGGACAGTATTACCAGCTTCTCCGGGGTTACCTCTGTAGCCAAACCGTTTGGTGATTTCTGGGTGAACTTCCGTGCTTACTTTATCAGTGAGTCGCCCAACTTTTATACCTCCTTTAATCTCACTACCCGTTATTACATGAACCGGCGACAGGATTATATACAGGTTGTTGGCGGGCTGGGTACTTCTCCGGACGACAGGAGCCGGCTGATACAGTTCCCGCAGTTATCCGGATTGCTTACCCACAGCATTGGAGTGGGCTATCAGAAAGTATTCAAATACAGCACAACGGTGGGCCTTTACGGCACATGGATTAATCAGAAAATTAATGATACCAGGTATCAGAACCAGTATGATATTTATGTGGTGTTTCAGCGGAAATTTTAACTGACTTACAATGCGTAGAAATATGAACAGCTTTTTGCTACTGATGACGATGCTTATACATCCCGGCTGCCGGCAACAGGGGGGCGATCTTACCATAGTTAAACAAGGCAGCAGTGCATATGTAATTGTTACCCCTGCTCCGGCCACAAAGGCCGAAAGTAAGGCTGCTGTTGTTTTACAGGATTATATCAGGAAGATTTCCGGTGCAACATTACCTGTTGTGGCAGAAAGTCAATATAAAGATCAGCCGGCTGTGTTCATTGGCAATACGGCGCATGCCAACGGCCCGGAGAAAATAAAAGGGGAAGGTTTTTTTGTTGGCAGTAAAGGCGCTAACCTGTATATCCATGGTGGTAGTGGTCAAGGGGTGGTATACGGCGTATATTATGTATTACAAACGTATATGGGTTGCCGTAAGGATGCACACGAGCCCGCCACTGTACCAACGGCTAAAAATATACGAATAGCGGGCAATCTGGCTGATTTGCAGGAGCCGGCTTTTCTTTACCGGGAAAGCTACTATCCTCCTTCTGCAGACCCTGAATATCTTTCCTGGCATGGATTGCAGCGTTTTGAGGACTTATGGGGCTTATGGGGGCATTCCTTTTTCAAGATGATACCTCCTGCCACTTATTTCTCCGCGCATCCGGAATATTACTCGTTGGTAAATGGCAAGCGGCAGGCTTTGCAGCTTTGTTTGAGTAATGAAAACGTGTATGCGTTAACGGTAGCATACTTTAAAAAAGCCATTGCAGATAATCCGGATGCCATGTACTGGTCTGTTGCTCCACAGGATGGCAACGGTGCCTGTACCTGTGATCTGTGCAGCAAAACAGATGCAGCAGAAGGCGGTCCACAGGGTTCTTTGATCCGGTTCGTTAACCGGGTAGCGGCACAATTTCCGGCGCAACGTTTTACCACGCTGGCTTACGGTTATACTGCCAAACCACCGCTGCAAACAAAGCCGGCTACCAATGTATATATTATGCTGAGTACCATAGCTGCTTTCCGGCAAACGCCTTTATCGGAAGCACCGTCTGCTGCCACCTTCCGTAAAAACCTGGAAGGCTGGGAGGCCGCTACCGGCAACCTTTTCATCTGGGATTATACCACACAGTTTACCAACTACCTGGCTCCTTTTCCTGATTACAGCAACCTGCAACCCAATATCAAATACTTTGCAGCGCACCATGTAAAGGGTGTTTTTTCGCAGGGCAGCGGGGAAACGTACGGCGATATGGCAGCATATAACAGTTACGTACAGGCGTCACTGTTATGGAACCCAAACATAGACATCAGCAAGGTTAACAGCGCCTTTTTAAAGGGTTATTATGGCGCAGCCGGACCATTTATAGGGCAATACCTGGAGGCGCTCAGCAATGCCGTTAAAAGCACTAAGGCCACACTGGATATTTATGGTAACCCTATATTTAATACCCGCGATTATTTATCGCCGGTATTAACAGATCAGTATTCCACCTTGCTGGATAAGGCCGAAGCCGCGGCAGGTAATGATAACACCATACTGCAACGCGTATACAATACCCGGCTCTCGCTGGAATATGCTGTGTTGCAACAATCCCGTTTTTATGGCAACGAAAAATACGGCTACCTCCAACCCGATGGAAGTGTAAATCCTAAATGGCCTTTGCGCGTAAAAAAATTCGTTGATCAATGCAAAAAATCCGGCGTACAGGAGCTTTCAGAGGGAGGTATATCACCGGATGCATATGCACAGGAATGGGAGCAGCTGTTCTCGCGTAAGTGGGTGAACAGCCTGGCATTGCATGCCGCTGTAACGCTGGTAAATCCTTATACGCCGGAGTACACGCCCAAGAAAGAAGCTACGCTGACAGACGGATTATTTGGCGGCAATGATTTCAGCTATAACTGGTTATTTACTTATGGTAAGGATATGATTGCCATCATTGATATGGGTAGCAATAAGACAGTGCATAACATACAAATGAATTTTTTACAGGATGCCCGGCATTACATTTTTACGCCGGTACAGGTAGTAGTAGAAACATCAGCAGATGGCACTCATTTCAAACCTGCCGGGGAAAAGGCCACGCCCCTTGCCGGGGAAGATTACGGCATTCATATCGTTCCTTATGCGTTTAGTTTGCCAGGTATCCAGGCGAGGTATATCAGGGTTACAGCGAAGTGTGCGGCTACATTGCCTGACTGGCGGGCAGTTGAAGGTAAAAAACCGGCTTTGTGTTGTGACGAGGTTACTGTGGAATAAAAAATAAATTTGGAAAATAAACAGTGTTCAGTATATTTGCACTGTAAACAATTCAATGTGGGTATAACAGAAAGAAAAGAGCGTGAGCGGGCAGAAATGCGCAGGCGTATTGTGGATGTAGCCATAAAAATGTTTGTAGAGGATGGATATGAAAAAGTATCTATCCGCAATATTGCCGATAAAATAGAATACAGTCCTGCTACCATTTATCTTTATTACAAGGATAAGGATGAGTTGTTGTACGATGTACAGCACGAAGCATTTGCTACATTAAGCGAGGAATTTGCCAAACATATCAATCATAAAGAGCCATTTAAAAGACTGGAGCAATTAGCATTTGCATATGTACAATTTGCAAGGGATCATCCGGAGTTATATGACCTGATGTTTATTATTAAGGCGCCCATGAATGTGGAACATGATGAAGAAAAGTGGAAGAATGGCGATCCGGCATACGACGCACTTTACAACCTGGTAAGTGAGTGTATAGAAAAGAAACTGATCCGGTTTAAAGATCCTACGGTAGCCACCCTTTCCGTTTGGGCTTTTGCGCATGGTTTCATCAGTCTTGACCTCAGATGCAGGTTTAAAGTAGCCGGCCTGACAGGAGAAGAAATTAATAAAGTGGTAGATCAGAGTATCAAGGAATACCTGCATATTATTAAAGTATAAAAGCGGAATTTTTTCTGCAGATGATGAAAGTGTAATGGAATAAATGTGATCAACCGGAATGTAATCATCCCCTAACTAAAAAGCCTATACGGCTTTTTTTAAACGCCAGTATTAAACACTGTTCAGTATATCAACAACGATTATAAAAGCCGCTTCTGGCTTTATTTTTTTCGGTATAAATAAACACCGTTCATTATGTACACATCACTCACAAAAGGAGCATTGTTAATAAGCCTGCTGACAGCGGGTCTACCCTCCTTTGCACAAAACACGGTACTGGATCAATACATACAATTAGCTTTCAGCAACAACAAAGGATTAAAAGCGCAAAACTTCGAACTGGAGAAATCCATGTATGCACTTCAGGAAGCTAAGAGTCTTTTTGGTCCAAATGTATCTTTCCTGGGAAGCTATACCAAAGCCGGTGGCGGCCGTACTATTGACTTCCCCATCGGAGATATTATGAACCCGGTATACAATAGTCTTAACCAGCTTACCGGCAGCCATAACTTCAAACAGCTGGACAACGTGAAGGTGCTCCTGAATCCCGATAATTTTTATGATGCAAAATTCAGGACCAGCCTGCCGCTGATCAATGCAGAAATCTATTACAACCAAAAGATCAAAAGGGAACAGCTATCGCAGCAACAGGCAGCAGTGAATGTGTACAAACGGGAACTGGTGCGCGATATCAAAACCGCTTACTACCAGTATTACCAGGCATCACAAACAGTGGCCATCTACAACAATGCGCTGTCGCTGATCAACGAAAATATCCGTATCAACGAAAGTATGGTACGCAATGGTGTTCGCAACAACACTACTTTATATCGTTCTCAGACAGAGAAGGAAAAAACAGATGCTGATATCAACAAAGCAATGAATGCAAGACAGAATTCCAAAGCGTACTTCAATTTCTTATTAAACCGGGGCCTGGAAGAAAATGTAACACTGGACAGCAACTTGCTTATTACACCAGGTACCATGACCACCAACGATATCAATGGCCGGGAAGAATTGGCTCAATATAAAAGTGCCACTAACGCCTACCGGTTAAACGAACAATTACAACGTGCCTACATTATTCCAAAACTCAGCACATTCATTGATCTGGGCTCACAGGCTACAGGTGCCCGTTTCGATAACAACTCCCGCTATTACCTCTTTGGCGTAAACCTGGAATGGAATCTGTTTGCCTCTCACAAATACAAAAACAAAATCAAACAGGCGAATGTGGATTTGCAATCCATCTCCAATGAATCTTCCAAAACAGAAGACGCCTTACGGTTACAACTATACCAGGCGGTGAATAACTATAATACAGCGGTAAAAGATTTTCACACGGCGCAAAGCCAGCTGTCATTTGCAGAACGCTATTACCGCGACCAGCTGAAAATATACAAAGAAGGGCAACTGTTGTACATAGAACTCCTGGACGCGCAGAATCAGCTTACGCAGGCGCGTCTGCAAACAGTGGTAGCACAGGCTTCCGTACAAACAGCTTACGCAGCGGTAGAACGTGCGCAGGCATCTTATAAAATTGACAATAACATACAGTAAATCTATTCATATGAAAAATACATTGCTCGTCCTCCCATTATCACTGCTGTTGTTCTCCTGCCGCAGCAAGCCAACAAAAGTTACTGCCGATAGTACCGATGTGATCCCGGTGAAAGTAATGTCGCTGGAAAAACAAGGCACGGCTGTTTCTATCAATGCATCCGGACAATTCACTACAGATGATGAAGTATATCTCTCTTTCAAAACTAACGGTATCATCAGCAATATCCTGGTAAAAGAAGGTGACCCTGTTCGCAAGGGCCAGTTGCTGGCTACCCTGAACCTCACTGAAATTGATGCGCAGGTGCAAAAAGATCAGCTGGCATATGAAAAATCACAACGTGATTACCAGCGTATTGTAAATCTGCATAACGACAGCGTAGCTACACTTGAACAGCTGCAGAACAGCAAAACCACGATGGACCAGGCGAAACAACAACTCAGTACTACCCAGTTTAACCGCAGCTATTCAGCTATCCACGCCACACAGGATGGTTATGTACTACACAAGCTGGTGAGCAGCGGCCAACTGGTAAATGCGGGTACTCCTGTACTGCAAACCAACGGTGCACATAATGCACACTGGTTACTACGTATAGGCGTAAGCGATAAAGAATGGGCACAGGTAAAAACAGGTGATAAAGCAACCATAGAAACAGCTGCATTGCCTGGCGACCAACTATCTGGAACGGTTACACGTAAATCGGAAGGCATTGATGCACAAAGCGGCACTTTCATTATTGATGTACAACTTACCGGCAACAAGCCCGCCGCCATCGCGGCCGGCATGTTTGGCCGTTGCCATATTACCGCCAGCGCTGCTACCGGCAGCACTGCCTGGAGCATTCCCTACGCTGCCCTGCTGGATGGCAACGGCAGCAGCGGCTTCGTATTTATTACCAATGATAATAAAACCGCTCAAAAAATTCCGGTGACCATTGCAGGCATGGAGAAAGAAAATGTGCTGATCAGCGCGGGCATGGAACAAGCCAGAGCACTTATTATTTCAGGTAGTGCTTACCTGAAAGATCAATCTTCCATCCGTATCATCCAATAACTTTTGCTGCCATGAAAATAGCCAATTATGCCGTTAAAAATTACCAGTTTACCCTGGTGATATTTATTATGATTATAGTGCTGGGCATCACTACTATCCTGAATATGCCCCGGTCAGAAGACCCGGAGCTACGGGCACCGCAATTTAATGTGGTAGTGGTGTATCCTGGTACCAGTCCGAAAGACATGGAGGACCTGGTAGTAGACCCCATGGAGAAAGAGATCTATGGACTGGATGATATTAAACGCGTACGCACTGCTATCAGTGATGGTGTGGCGGTGATGCATGTTGAATATAAATACAGTTCCAACGTAGAACAGAAATACCAGGAGCTGGTAAGAGAAGTGAATAATAAACGTAAAGACCTGCCGACAGACATTTACAGCATGGAGGTCCTCAAAAGTGAGCCTTCCGATGTAAACGTGCTGCAGGTAGCCCTGATCTCCGAAAATGCATCGAGAGATAAGCTGCATTATTACTCTGAAAAATTACAGAAAGAACTGGAAAAAGTACCCAGCCTGAAAAATGTAAAACTGCACGGATTACCGGAACAACAAGTACGTGTAGAATTGCAGCTGGACAAAATGGCCCAGTTACATCTCCCCGTAAATGCTGTGATGGCAGCCATTCAGAGCGAAATGGCCAATATTCCCGGCGGTAGTATTGATGCGGGAGAAAAAAGCTTCAACATAAAAACCAGTGGTAATTATCAGTCGCTGAACGAAATCAATAACACCATTGTATCTGCGGCCAATGGAAAAAATATTTTCCTGAGAGATATTGCCAAAGTATACTATGGTTTTGAAGATGAGAAATATTTTGTACGCCTGAATGGTCATCGTTGTGCAGTAGTTTCTGCTGCGCAGAAATCAGGCGAAAATATCACCAAAACACAGTTGCAATACAAACCGGTGATAGATCAATTCAAAAAAACATTGCCTGCCAATATAGACCTGGTGCAATATTTTGATCAGGCAGATGCCGTGAATAACCGTTTGAGCGGACTGGGAAAAGATTTCCTCATTGCTATCCTGTTAGTTGCCTTCACGCTACTGCCATTGGGCCAACGTCCGGCCCTGATTGTGATGATCTCGATTCCGTTGTCGCTGTCTATTGGTATTGTGTTACTGCAACTGTTCGGCTACAACCTTAACCAATTGAGCATAGTAGGACTGGTAGTAGCTTTGGGACTACTCGTGGATGACAGCATTGTGGTGATAGAAAATATAGAACGCTGGATGCTGGAAGGACATAGCCGCCTGGAAGCTACACTGAAAGCCACGTCGCAGATAGGCCTGGCAGTGGTGGGCTGTACCGCCGCACTGGTCATCTCTTTTATGCCACTGGTATTTATGCCGGAAGGTAGTGGTGATTTTATCCGTAGCTTACCGTTGGCCGTAATATTCAGTGTATTGGCTTCTATGGCTGTTTCACTGACCATTATTCCGTTCCTCGCCAGCCGTTTACTGAAAGAACATACCGGCAACCCGGAAGGCAATCTTTTTATGCGTTTGCTCAAAAAGCTGATCCATGGCAGCTATGCAAAGCTGCTGGACAAAGCATTGCATCGTCCGGTGATTACTATCGTGGTGTCGCTGCTCATCTTTGCCGGTTCTATCGGTATATTCCAGATCATTGGATTCAGTTTGTTTCCTGCTTCTGAAAAACCACAGTTCCTGATTAATGTAATTGCTCCACCACAGTCAAACCTGGCCTATACCAACCAGATAGTAACACAGATAGAAAAGGAATTGAAGCAGGAAAAAGAAATAAAATCTTTTGCCAGCAATATCGGGAAAGGCAATCCACGTATCTATTACAACGAGATACCGGAAAATGAACGGAGTGATTATGCACAGATATTTGTGCAATTGGATGAACATACCAGTCCGGATAAAAAGACCCAGCTCATTGAAGCATTGCGTAAAAAATGGACACCCTATCCTGGTGCTAAAGTAGAAGTGAAAAACTTTCAACAGGGGCCACCAATGGTAGCACCGATAGAAGTAAGACTATTCGGTGATAACCTGGACACTTTACGTTCGCTGGCTGCCACTATAGAAAAGACACTTGAAAAAACACCCGGTACCATTTACATTTCCAACCCGGTGAGCAACATGAAGTCGGATGTAAGGGTGCAGATAGATCGCGAGAAAGCGCAGCAGCTGGGCATTCCTACTGCCAATATTGACCGGGTAGTTCGTTTAGCCGTTTCCGGTATCAACCTGGGTAAGTACAATGATAAGAATGACAATGATTATGACATCTTATTAACGAAACAAAAAACGGGTAAGCCAACGCTCGATATTTTCAAGGATCTGTATGTTAATAACAGCCAGGGAACTGCTATTCCATTATCACAGGTAGCATCATGGCAGCTGGAAACATCTCCGCTCAGTATTCATCACCAGGAAAAAAACCGGGTAGTGGCGGTGAATGCTTTTGTAAAAAAGGGTTTCCTGATAGACAAAGTGATTGAAGATATAGTAAAACAGATGGACGTGATGAAACTCCCTGCAGGCTATACTTACGAGATGGGTGGAGAAGTAGAAAGCAAGAAGAACTCTTTTGGCGGCTTTATGAGCGTTATTATTGTCACTGTTTTCCTGTTCATCGCTGTACTGATATTACAATTCAAAACTTTCAAGAGTATGCTGATTGTATTATCTGTTATACCACTGGGTGTAGTGGGTGCTGCTATTGGTTTGTGGCTGACGGGCAATTCTCTCTCCTTTGTAGCCATTATCGGTTTGATAGCGCTGGCAGGTATAGAAGTAAAGAACACCATTTTACTGGTAGACTTCACCAATCAGTTGAGGATGCAGGGCAGACCATTGGATGAGGCGATACGTGAATCAGGGGAAGTACGTTTTCTGCCCATTGTACTAACATCCCTCACTGCTATTGGTGGATTGATACCAGTGGCCATATCTACCAATCCCTTGATTGCACCACTGGCTATTGTATTGATTGGTGGCCTGATCAGCTCCACTTTGTTATCACGCATTGTAACACCGGTAGTATATAAACTAATGCCGCCAAGGATTGATACGCCCGTTAGAGAAAAGAAGATGAAACTGCTGGCTACGCCGGAATTGGAGCCAAGTGAAGCCTAGTTCGTAATATCTGACGGAATCATTACATTTACAACTAATTTGCGAATTACCAATCCTTTTGAAAATTAGTTCTTATGAAAAAAATCCTCCTGGCATTTGCTACAATGCTGTTGATCGTCTGTGTTAGTGTGCAGTCTTCACAAGCGCAGCTGAAAAGATTCAGTATCGGTCCTTTTGTAGAAACAGGTTTTCCTACCGGCAAATTCAGTGACACGCACAAGACCGGTTATGGTATTGGTCTCGGTGCTGATGTTAAGCTGATTGCCGGTTTAACCGCTGTAGGTTCCGTCAGTTATTATCAATTTATCAGTAAGAGTGGTTCAGGCGTACCTGATGCCAAAGTAATACCTATCCGTTTGGGGTTGAGATATAAACTCATTTCTATCCTGTACGTAAAAGTGGAAGGTGGTACTGCTCAGTTCACCGGTGATTATAACAACGGTGTAGGTGCGCTGGTAGCTCCGGGTGTAGGTATCCGCTTACTGGGTCTTGATGTGGAAGCTAAGTACGAAGCCTGGTTCAAGAGTAATACACATGGTTTCTTTGGTTTGAAAGCAGGATATAATTTTTAGGAATTAAGGCCTTCGGCCTTCGGCCTTTGTCTTTTCTTTAGCAGGATTTTGATGATTAATCTTGATTTTTCTGATTTTATTTTCTTTTAAAAGATATCTATATCGTTTTTAATATGCTTTTAGAAAATCAGTATAGATATTGATTAGAAAGAAATGAAATCAGAAAAATCAAGATTAATCATCAAAATCCTGCTAAAGAAAAGACAAAGGCCGAAGGCCTTCTTTAAAATATAGTAGCCGTCCACGTTCTGTCAAATATTTTTCCGGGAGATAACCGGTTAATCCCCTCTTTCTCTTCCAACTCCCCGGTGGCCGCCACGTTATCAGCTATACCACACCATGGTTCAATACATACAAAGTCTGCATCCTTTGCAGACCAGATACCCATGTAGGGAAAGCCTTCAAAAGCCAGTGTAAGGCCATGTGGTGTAAGCCTGCTCCGAATGGAGATAGCCGTTGAAGACAGCTGTTTAAATACCAGGGCATCTTCATAAAATAATGACTTTTTCAGTGGTAGCTCATGTGTATGCTGTAACATTGGTACAGGCGCCAGTTCTATCTGTCCTTCGCCGGATAAAGGCCATCTGCCGGCATCTTCTTCCTTATTAAAATAGAGATAATAGTCTTCATACGTGGTATCCGGTACCAGCGGTACTTTGAAAGCCGGATGTGCACCTACGGAAAACAACAGTTCTTTATCATCTTTATTTTCCACCTGGTAGGTTACCTGCAGCTGATCGTCCTGCAGGAGATACTGAATAGAGAATTCGAAGCGGAACGGGTACACTTTGCGGGTAGCATCATTATCAGTGAGACTGAAAGTAACGTGCTCCGGTCCCTGTTCTTTTACGGTAAATTCCTGTTCTCTTGCAAAGCCGTGGCGGCCCAGCGTATAGCTGTGTCCGTTATAACGGTAGGTGTTATCTTTCAGTCCGCCTACTACCGGGAACAACACAGGGCTTTTTTTGCCCCAGTAAGCGGGATCACCGCTCCATAGGTATTCCAGGCCTGTATCATTACGAACAATGCTTTGCAATTCTGCTCCGAGGGGTTTCACCACAATGGTGAGTTTTTCATTGGAAATCTGAATCATATTATGGTTGCTGTGATGATGGATACCTGCGAAGATAATCTGTAATTGGAACAAAGCTTTGTACCTTTGCCAGGTATTTTTTACGCTTAACTAATGGAAACATCATATGGAATCATTAAAAGGGAAGAAAGCGCTGATCACCGGTGGTGGTAAAGGTATTGGTCGCGCGCTGGCAGTGGCGCTTGCGCACGAAGGTGTAGACATTGCCCTGATGGGACGCAGTGCCGGTCCACTGGAAGAAGTAGTGAAGAAAGTAAGTGCACTGGGTGTAAAAGTAGCTTTTGCACTGGCTGACGTGGGTGACATCAACGCAGTAAATGCAGCTGTAGAAAAAGTCACCAAAGAACTGGGTGATATCGATATACTGATCAACAATGCAGGTATAGCTGCTTTTGGCGGTTTCATGGATCTGGAACCTGCTCAATGGGAACAAATCATCCAGGTAAACCTGATGGGCGTCTACTATGTAACCCGTGCCATATTGCCTGGTATGATCGAAAGAAAAACCGGCGATATCATTAATATTTCTTCTACTGCCGGTCAGCGTGGAGCACCTGCAACCAGCGCCTACAGCGCTTCTAAATTCGGTTTGCTGGGTTTAACGGAATCTTTGATGCTGGAAGTAAGGAAACATAATATCCGTGTCAGCGCTTTAACGCCAAGCACCATTGCCACTGATATGGCTAAAGACCTTAATTTAACAGATGGTAATCCTGATAAGGTGATGCAACCGGAAGACCTCGCAGAATTTGTTGTAGCGCAGTTGAAGCTGAATAGAAGAGTGGTGGTGAAATCAGCGGGGCTGTGGTCTACTAATCCATAAATAAATAATTACGAATTGCGAATTACGGTTATAAGCGAAGACCGCTTCGATCCGTAATTCGCAATTCGTAATTCGTAATTATTTATTTCCTGATGCGGTAAGCATATCCTAACGATACGGTAGCCGCGCCGGTATTGTTTTTACCGTTATTACTTCCCTTCTGGATATTGAGAAAGCCATAGTTACCACCAGCTTCCACAAATACCTGATTACGACTGAAATGATAGGCCAGTCCTACGTTTCCGCTTACCCCAAAATTGAAGGTATTCAACTGATTTTTGATATCAGTTGTATTATCCAGCGATTGCGGCGATTGTGTAATAGGCTGTTTGCCTTCTGCGTCCAGGTAAAACAGGCTGCTGCCACTGGTTACCTGTTTGGCACTCACCAGGAATCCGAAGAAAGGACCCGCATCTACGTATAAGCGTAATGGTGAAGCATGGCCCAGGTCCCAGCCAAATTTGGCGAGAATAGGTACCATCAGGTAATTCAGTTTTGCTTCACTTTTGAAGTTAGCGTAGAGGTAAGTAGGTGCCGGCATTCCCTGAGGTAACTGTCCGGCCATTGCTGGTGGAAAAGGAAATGCCTGTAGTCCGGATTTTTTTCCTCCCTGAGAGGAATAGTCTATCATACCCTGGATAGAAAAAAGGTGGCTCACATGATACTCCACAAAGGCGCCGAAATCAGGCCCCAGGCGGGAGCTGTAACCGGTATTTAAAGGATTGTTTTCTTTACCGCCAGCGGTAAGATTGGGAATACTGAGTCCTCCGCGTACACCTACATCTACCTGTGCTTTTGCCTGTATGCAAATGATGGTAAAGAGTGCCGGCAGGAACCATTTAAAGGATCTCTGGATTTTCATAAACATTAAAATTAATGAACGAATTTAATGATTATCTGACACTACTCAACCAACCTGCCATAAATACCAATACATCCCTGTTATTGGATTCATTGTGTATTTCATGATACATTCCGTCCCATTCCCTGTAGGTAAGCAGTTTTGCAGGCGCCCGTTGTGCAAATAACCGGGAGCCCTCCACCGCAGTAAATTCATCTGCGCCACCATGCATCAGCAAGGACCTTACTTTCAGATCGGCGGCATGTAACAGGCACCAGGCCCCGTTCTGTATCATATCACTGGCCAGCCGGAGGCTCATTTCATCATGGCGCAAAGGGTCGTGCAGAAATTTTTCTACGGCTGCCTTATCATGTGAAATTTTATTAATATCCAGTCCCTGTTTAACGCGGAGATCAGGTAACAATGCAGCCGCTGTTTTCAGCAAGCCTTTGAAGAAAGCACCAGGGCGCATAGCAACAATCAATGCCGGGGCGGATATAACGGCTGCCTGCAGCGCAGGATTTCTTCTTAATAAAAAACCTGTCAACACACCTCCGCCCATACTATGCCCATACATCACCACCGGTTTGCCATACAATTCTTTTACATGCAACAAAAAGGCCTGCAGGTAATCAAACATAAATTCAAATCCACGGGAAGCTCCTCTTTTGCCGTCGCTTTTACCATGACCGTAATGGTCGATACCAATCACGGCAAACCCTTCCTGCATAAAGAATTCCGCCACATGATCATAACGACCGGTATGTTCTCCTATCCCATGTACAATGATCATTACGCGATTGAAGTTTGCAGGTATCCAGTTGATACCATAAAAGCGCGTTTGTTGGTAAGACCAATAGAATTCATTCATAGCCAGTATTGGTTTAGGAGTCGGGCTGGTATAAAACGAAGATAAACAATATCTTTATCCCCTCTTTTAACTGATAAAATTAACCGATCAACCAATATGAGCAAGCGTGACACCGCATCGCCGGTATACAGTATTCCTTTAAGTTATCGTAAGATGGAAAATCTGCATATTGTTTTCTGGCTACTGAAAGATATCAGCTGGTGTATGATCTGGAAACCTTTAGGTATAGCCATGATCTTCCCTACGCTGATTATTTCTATTGTGATAGCCTGGCGTACCCGTCAGTTCATGTCTGAATTATGCCATAACGTAGCCATTACCGTATGGATTACAGCAAACTCTTACTGGATGATCAGTGAGTTTTTTCATTTTGATACAGGTGTTATATGGAGTTGGATCACCTACAAACATCTTGCACTGATACCGTTTTTAACGGGGCTGCTGCTATTGGCTTTCTTTTATTTGTATTATCAGCCCAGGCATAAGGAGGAGGAGGAAATTATCTGAACTGTGATTTTTATGATTTTTGTGATTATCCTGATGAGCGAAGATCTCAGCGGATTTTGTCTAAACCAGGATTTTTAGGATTGAATGGATTACCCTGATGGGTGGAGAAGATTATAGCGGGTATTGTCTCAACTATGATTTTTATGATTAGTATGATGATCCTGATAAGCGAAGATAATCGTGTATGTCTTCAAGATGAGCAATATAACACCCATCAGGGTAATCCATTCAATCCTAAAAATCCTGGTTCAGACAAAATCCGCTGAGATCTTCGCTCATCAGGATAATCACAAAAATCATAAAAATCACAGTTCAGACAGTCTATATAGCGTCTGACAAAGACGTAAACGTAAAATCCCTGATCTTCATGGGAGGAATTAAAGCACTCTGTTGTGATTCTCCGCTCACCGTACGTTCCGGCCTACCCAAAGCTTCCACATTATTCAACATAATGATAGGGCTTTCATTGAAACGGAAATTTTTCACAGGAAATTTGATCTCTCCGTTTTCAATATAAAAAGTACCATCACGTGTAAGACCTGTGTACAACAGTGTTTGCGGATCTACTTCACGGATGTACCAGAGACGTGTTACGAGGATACCTTTTTCAGTGCTTTTAATCAGCTCCTCCAATGTGGCATCGCCACCGGCCATAATGAAGCCATCAGGGCCGGGTAATGCTTTTGCATTATTTTTTTTAGCCCAGAAGCGGGAGTAATAAACGTTCTTCATCACTCCTTTATCAATCCAGGTAACTTTTTCATGTGGCCGGCCATCTCCATTGAGTCTACTGGTAGGCAATTCAGGATTCCATGGATCAGAATAGATCGTTACGCGCTCGTCCATCAGCTTTTCACCCAGTTTGGTTTTACCACCGGGGCTACTGAGAAAGCTACGGCCCTCATCAGCGCTGCGGGCATCCATGCTGCCGATCATATTTTCCAGTAATACCAATGCAGCCGCAGGTTCCAGGATCACCGTGTATTTACCGGGTTCTATGGCCCTTGCACCTTTTGAGCCGCTGGCCTTTTGCGCAGCAATTCTTGTAGCAGCAGAAATATCCAGCTTACTGACATCGTTGTAGGCTTTGGTGGAATAGCCTGATCCCGTACCGTCTTCTGTACGCAGCGTAACGTTGAAACTTACATTCGTAGAGGTATTGTAGCCAAATAGCCCGTTGGTATTCATGATAGCCGAGTAAGCTACATGATTCTCCAGGAAACCGGCAGCTACCAGTTTATTTTCCTTTGAGATGCTCAGGCTCTTTGCCACTTCATCTGCACGGTATTTAGGATCGATAGCGGCCGTATCTTTATTGAAGGTGGGTGATGTAGCAGCATACTCCTGCGGGCCCAGGAAGGGCATAAATTCCGGGTTTTCCGGTGCCAGTCTCGCCAGCTCCTCAGAGCGCCTGACTACTTTTTCCAGGGAGGCATCATCATATTCATTGATGGTAGCAACTCCCAGTTTATTACCAAAGGCAGATGATACCGCCAATGTACTGCTGCTGTTACCACCACTGGTAGAAACGGCGTTACGGGCATAGCGGAGATTGCCTGCATCCTTACCGTAAATATTTACTTCGCATTGATCCGCTTTAGAATAAGCAAGCACTTTTTTCAACAATGCCTGCGCTTCGGTTTGAGTGAGTATCGGCATAATTAAATTTTTCTGGCTGTGTTAATAACATTTACTCCATTAAAACGTGCAGTGGAAGAACCATGAGATACGGCGCTGGACTGCGATGGCTGTCCCTTTCCATCGAAGAAGGAACCACCTAAACGATAGTCACTTTCATCTGCGATGGCTTTGCAGGAATTCCAGAACTCCTGTGTGTTGCTCTGGTAAGCTACATCTTTGAGCATGCCTACGATCTGGCCATTTTTTATTTCATAGTAGAGTTGTCCGCCGAACTGAAAATTGTAGCGTTGCTGATCTATCGAGAAAGAACCATCGCCTGCGATGAAGATGCCTTTTTCTACATTTTTGATCATTTCAGCAGGAGATAATTTCCCGGCGCCAGGTTGCAATGATACATTAGGCATCCGCTGAAACTGTACATCCCCCCAGCCTTGCGCGTAGCAACAACCTTGTGAGTGGTTCAAACCAATGATATGTGCCTGGTCGCGGATAGTTTGATAATTAACCAATACCCCGTTTTTAATCAGGTCCCATTTCTGCGTCCCCACCCCTTCATCATCGTAGCCTACAGCGCCTAATGAACCGGGCTGTGTTTTATCTGCCACAATATTTACGAGAGGGCTGCCGAAATTGAAATTTTTCGACTGCCATTTATCCAGTGTGAGAAAGCTGGTGCCGGCAAAGTTAGCCTCATAACCCAGTACACGATCCAGCTCTGTAGGGTGTCCTACGGATTCATGGATAGTGAGCCACAGGTGGGATGGATCGAGGATCAGGTCGTATTTGCCCGGTTCTACCGATTTGGCTTTCATCTTCTCTCCTACCTGCGCAGCGCCCTGGCGGGCATCTTCCAGCATATCGTAACGGTTACGATACAACGTAGTTACTCCTTTTATTTTATCGGATTCACGGGGCATAAGATATTCATATCCCATTCCGCGTGGAGCACTGAGTGCATTGCGTGTTTCAAATTTGCCGGTGGCAGCATCTATTTTAGTGATCTGAAACGTAGGCCAGATACGATGTATATCCTGATCAATGTAGGAACCATCGGAGCTGGCAAAATACTTCTGCTCATTTACCAGGAACATGTAGGAGCCGATGTAATTGGCGCCTCCTTTAAGTGCTGCGTCATTTACGCTCAGCAGTAGGTCTGCTTTTTCCTTTACAGGTACATCGAAGGCGTTTCTTTCGATGGGAGCTTTCCAGCTTACTTCTCCATAACCCTTTTGTGGCGCCAGTTCTACCGGGGTAGTCAACAACCGTGCATTTTCCTTAGCAATGGCCACCGCCAGCGCTGCTGTTTTTGCAATGCTGTCTTTATCCATTTTATCAGTGGAGGCAAAGCCCCAGCTACCGCCTGCGATTACACGAATACCGATACCATAGGATTCTGTGTTAACGATGTTTTCTACTTTGTCTTCGCGGGTAATAATAAACTGATTGAGGTAGCGCCCAATTCGTACGTCCGTGTACGTAGCACCTTTACTACGTGCAGCGTTGAGGGCTGCATCTGCCAGTTCTTTCTTTTTGGTTACGTCAATGGTGTACCACGGCGTCTCAATAGGAATGGCGTTTCCTATGAGCGGCACCTGGGCCAGGAGTCCGGCTCCCAGGCCCATGCCGGCCATTTGTAGAAAATCTCTTCTTTTCATGGAGCTAAAGTTTAGATCATTTTTTATACAGCATCAGATAAGGATGTAAACGTAAAGTCCCTGATTTTCATGGGCGGTATCAGGTAGCTCCGGTAAGATTCAATGCTCACGCTTCTTTCTGTTTTACCCAATGCTTCTACATTGTTGAGCATAATAACCGGGCTTTCATTAAACCGGAAATTTTTCACCGGATGTTTGATAACACCGTTCTCAATGTAGAAAGTACCATCGCGGGTAAGCCCCGTCAGCAGCAGGGTTTGGGCATCTACCAAACGAATGTACCAGAGGCGGGATACCAATATTCCTCTTTCGGTGCTTTTAATTAATTCTTCGAGTGAGGCATCTCCTCCTTCCATAATAATATTAGATGGTGTGGGAACGGGTTGCACTCCTTTTTGCTGCGCCCAGTATTGAGAATAAGCGAGATTTTTTACCACGCCTTTATCAATCCATTTTGTTTTTTCCAGTGGGAAACCTTCCCTGTTCCAGGTGCTGGCAGGTAAGTCGGGGTGAAAAGGATCAGAATAGATCGTTACTTTTTCATCCATCAGCTGTTCTCCCAAACGGTTGCCACCGCCCTGTTTGCTCATGAAGCTGCGGCCTTCGTCAGCGCTGCGTGCATCCAGTCCGCGGAACATATTTTCCAGCATATAAGTAGCTGCTACGGGTTCCAGGATCACGGTGTATTTACCGGGTTCAATGGCTTTAGCCGCAGCGGAGCTGTTGGCTTTGGCAGCTGCTATTTTAGTGGCGGATACGGTATCCAGTTTCTTTACATCGTTAAAACCACGTGCTGCAAAGCCAGAGCCGGTGCCGGCGCTGTTGCGGGTGGTAATAGTAAACACCACATCAGTGGATGTTTCATAGGCAAACAGTCCTTTTGAATTGCTGACAGCATTAAAGCCGGTAGTATTTTCCACGTAGCCGGCAGCTTCGAGGTTTGCCTCTTTAGCTACTGCAATGCTGTTAGCCACAGCTTCTGCGCGGCTATCCGGTGTGATAGCAGCGGTAGCATCAATATATTGTTTGGCGATTTTAAATTCCGCTGGTCCGCGTAAGGGCATGTACTCCGGGTTTTCCGGTGCCAGTCTGGCCAGTTCTTCTGCACGTTGCACCACTCTCTTCAAAGCGCTGTCGTCAAATTCATTGATGGTAGCAGTGCCTGATTTTTTGCCGAAGGTAGCTGTTACCGAAAGGCTCATGGTGCTGATATCTCCTGCAGTAGAAATAGCGTTGCGGGCATAACGGATATTGCCTCCTTCAGACCCTCTGAGTGAAGCTTCGCATTCATCTGCTTTGGAATATGAAAGCACCTTTTGGAGTAATGCTTTCGCTTCTTCTTGTTTTAATATAGCCATGTTAGTGAGATCAGATTTTTCTTGCTGTGTTAATAACGTTTACACCATTAAAGCGGGTGGTGGAGCTACCATGAGATACCGCATTGGATTGTCCGGGTTGTCCTTTACCATCATTAAAAGCGCCACCTAAACGGTAATCGCTTTTATCTGCGATGGCAGTGCAACTATTCCAGAACTCCTGCGTATTTGCCTGATAGGCCACATCTTTCAGCATACCTATAATTTTACCGTTCTTTACTTCGTAAAATGTTTGTCCGCCGAACTGAAAATTATAACGTTGCTGATCAATAGAGAAAGAGCCATCACCAATGATATAGATGCCTTTTTCTACATTTTTGATCAGGTCATCTACGCTGAGTTTTTCTTTGCCCGGTTGTAAAGACACGTTAGGCATACGCTGAAACTGCACATCCGCCCAGCTTTGCGCGTAGCAGCAACCTTGCGAGTGTTTTAATCCTATCATATGTGCCTGATCGCGGATAGCCTGAAAATTTACCAGCACACCATCTTTAATAATATCCCAGTTACCACATTTCACGCCTTCATCGTCATATCCTACAGCGCCTAATGAACCGGGTTGCAGCTTATCTGCTACCACGTTTACCAGGTTACTGCCAAAATGAAAATTGCCTGATTTTAATTTTTCCAGTGATAAGAAGCTGGTACCTGCGTAGTTGGCTTCATAACCCAGTACACGGTCCAGTTCTGTAGGATGTGCTACTGATTCATGTATAGTTAACCACAGATGAGAAGGATCCAGGATCAGATCGTATTTACCCGGTTCTACTGATTTTGCTTTCAGTTTTTGTTCTACCTCGTTGGTCGCATTCTTTACATCTTCCAGCATATCGTACCGGTCTTTATACCGCGTAACAATGCCGCCCACTTTGCTTTCCGGAGTAGCTGTAAGATATTCGTATCCCATTCCCACCGGTGAACTCAACGATTTACGCGTTTCAAATTTGCCGGTATTGCGGTCTGTTTTAGTAACGGTAAAAGTTGGAAACAAACGATGGATATCCTGATCGATATAAGATCCATCTGTAGAGGCGAAATATTTTTGTTCATTAATAGCCAGGATAGCGGAATTAACGAAGTTAGCCCCGCCTTTTAGTGCCGCATCATTCACAGATAGCAGCAGATCTACTTTATCTTTTACCGGTACCGTAAATGTATTTTGCTGGATGGGAGTTTTCCATGTTACTTCTCCATAACCCTGTTGTGCTGCGAGTTGCACCGGCGCGGTAACCACCCTGGAATTGGCTTTTGCCACCGCCACTGCTCTTTCAGCAGCTTTGGCTATTTCTTCCTTTGTAACGTTGTTGGTAGCAGCAAAACCCCAGCATCCGTTAGCGATTACGCGGATACCTACGCCAAATGATTCTGCATTAGCGATGTTTTGCACGCGGGTTTCGCGGGTCACGATAAATTGATTCAGGTACCTGCCTATGCGTACATCCGCATAAGTAGCGCCTTTGGCGCGGGCTGCATTGAGGGCTACGTCTGCCAGTTGTTTTTTCAGTTTCACATCGATACCATCATTGAGAAAACGCGATGGATCAACAGTGTTGCCGAAAGCAGTTAAGTTCGGCATGACGAGCGCACCCAGTCCCATTGCGGAAAGCTGGATAAAGTCTTTACGTTTCAATAGAAAGTTCCTCCGGTTTAGTTTGATTTAGATTTGTTGATAAGCGAAGAAGGCACAGAAAGATTTATATACAAACAATTATAACACACGTTTTTAACGTGCAGCATCTCATTAGCAAAACCTTGTAACCTCTTTCGGAAGCCTAAGCTAATTTTTTTTTCCAATTAATTCTGACCGTTTGTCATATTTTCTTCTCTACCCATAAAAATGACATCGCCAGCAAAAACGGTATAATCAACCACCAGGGAGAAACAGGTACCATGGCTGTTGTAGGAATATTATCCCCTGTTTGCACCAATGATTTTTTTGCGGAAGATGATAACATTTTCCAGTCACTTGCCTGGTAGATATATACCCGGTGCATGCTATTACCGGTAGCAAACATTTGCCAGCCGGCATGTTGCGGCCAGCAATTGCCGGTATAAATATTATGGAGGAAAGGATGTTGGGCCATATACACAGCAGCACCGCTGGTATGTACAGTTGGTACTGCGCCTGATTCCAGTGTAATCGTCACCGGTTGATGAATGGTGGGTATGCGTGGAGAGAAGGACCATTGTTCCGGTATCACTTTTTTGCGGGCAACTGCTTCCAGCAAAGCCGACCAATATTGCTGATAAGCGGTAGTACGATCTGCCAGCAGCCAGCTATAGGTGTTGGTGATATTTGTATGCAACAATTTACCTGCTCCGGATAAAGATAGCTGTACATAATTATGTCCTGCACTATCAGTGACCAACGGGATACTGTTGTCGCTCAAATGCAATGACAGTGCCGGATCACATAACAACGGAGGCAGTGATTGATGATTCAGCACCAGCGAAACCGGTGTTGGATGTATACCTACGCTATCTCCCTTCATGATAAGGCCAATACCTGCATTTTCCAGGTGAGTGCGTACATCCTTTGATATAGCTGCCGGGTCTGCTATCACTACATCAAATTTATCCAGTAGTGCCGGTGGTAACTGTTCCAACGACTGTGGTATACAATTACTGAAGCGGATAGCATATTTATTTTTGCTCACCAGTGTGCGCATAGCTACGGCAAATCCTTGCTGCGAGAGCCAGTCGGCCAGGAAACGATTTTCAAAATCAGGCGCATTCGCCAAAAAGAGTATAGCCATTGGCGTTAGCGGCACTACTTCCAGCGGTAATGGCTGCTGTTCCAGTGTATCCCTACCTGATAAGGCAGTAATGCGATATACCGCAGTGCCCTGATGTAGGGGAATGGTTTGGAGATGGAAAAGTTTTTGTGCATGCGCAGGTATCTGTATAGAATCCATTTCCGTGTCAAAGCCGCTGATACGAAGCGTTACCACCTTATCTGTAACATTATGGTACTGCCCCTGTACTTCCCAGATTTTTCCTGTAGTAATTTGCAGGGGCCAGTTACAGGCGGTAATCCCTCCTGTTATAGCCGGAGCCGGTGTTATGTCGTTTTTTTTATCCGGAGATGATATTTTTTTTGTGAGATGTAATGGTAATGCCAGCAATGACAGGCTCAACACGGCTACCACCGTGGCTGTTAATCTTGCTGCGCGGCGCTGCTGATTGGGGCGGCGCCACTCCTGCCAGCCTAAAACGGTCAGCAGTAAAGCCCCTGTCAGCGATATGATTACTTCCCATCCTGTCATTTGTTACCTGTTTTAAGGTGCTTAAAGTACAGCGCCGGCAAACCATTATCCGGTGACCTATTGGCCGCCTGTGGTCTTTGCGCGGGTGCTGCAAGCATTTGCAGCAAACCCTTTTGAGCTACCCTGATATCTGTTAATGTGATGACAGATTGTGTTATGCGGTGCATGGCTTCCAATGCGGACAGGTACTGTGCCGGCGCGGCAGCCGCTTTGGCACTGAGCAGCAAAGTAGCTTTTTGTAAAGCAGGAGTAGCTGCAGCAGCCTTGTTAGTTTTTAAGGCTTCTAATACGGATAGGGCTATACGAATATCTGCGGACTCGTCTTTTGCATCATTTACACCTTTAGTGGTAGCGGGATTAATTTTATCCAGTTCACCTGTCAGGCGCTTCTCCGGTTTGAGCGGTGTAGTTTTAACTCCTGTTTTAGCCACATAAATGCGCGATTGCTGTTGCAGGTCCTTCAGCAGCCGAAGCGCTTTATATTCAAACGGGAGGGCGTCCTGTGGCTTATACAGGCGCAACTGCAGCTCTGCCTTCCACATTTCTGTTAAAGTAGCCTTTAATTGTTGTTTTACGGCAGCATCCAGGAATGTAGCATCTTCGGCATTATCATGCTTATCTGTAAATTCATCCAGTATTTTGGCTGCATTGCCAAAATCGGGATGATCTGCTGCTTTGTGTGTTTCGTGCTGATCGTGTTCTCCTTCGGCAGCAGCCACGCGCGGGTCGCCTACATTGGATTCCGATTCCTCGCCCAGGAATTTACCATAACGGAGCCGCAGCAGTTTCTGATCAGTGCCGAGATCGTTGCTGTGGTCTTTAAATTTTTCCTTACCCAGGCTATCCTGATCCCTGATTAGTTGCTCCGTTTCTATAATAATTTGCCGCTGACTGCGGAAGTATTCCGGTTTAAAGTTTACGCCATTCACTATTCCTTCCATGCTGAACAGCTGCGCGGTATCCGGCAGCGTGATGATGTAAACATCAGAACGTGTTTGTTGTAAACGGGTATCGGTAGCGGCTATATTAAAATAAAGTTCATCACCTGGTTTTAGTCCCAATGCGGTAAGATTGAGTTGTTTGTTCAACTGATATTTAGTGGCATGTCCGCTGAAATCATGATCAAATGCCAGTTGTTGCTCCCGGAACCTTACTGCCTCTCCGCTCCCGCTGGCAATGGTAGCAGCAATGAAAGCAGCATGAATGCCGTAATCATCTGATACCGTTACCTGTACATTCACTTTAGCAGATTGTCCGAATTCAATGACTGTATATGGTGAAGGTGTGATGATCTGTATCACCGGCGCCAGGTCTGGCAACATTTGCAGCTGATACAAAGCCGAAAGTTGCTTATTTAATTGCACCTGGTAAAATCCTGATTTCCGCAGCAGGCGTGTAGCCGTCCACGTAAGGCTATCCTTATCCGGCTGCAATGCCAGCTGTGTACTATCGTTGAACAGCAGCAACAACTCCTGCACTTTCACATTTGTATGCAACTCCCAGCGTAACAGGGCACTATCTTCCGCAGTGATGTTAAAAGCCGGTTGTTCCCGCAGCGTTTTGTGCGTATAAGCAGGTGGCTGAATACTCACCCGTACCCCGGTGATACCCGGCAATGGCTCTTCCGGCGCTGTATGCGCAGTTATTTGTGTGTTGTTTTCAGATACATGACGGCGGTAGTATCCGTACCATATACCCGTGCTGATTAACATGGAAACAGCGAGAAATAGTATCGCCTTTTTTACCGGTTGATAAAACGTAACAGGCAACTGCAGCGCTTCCAGCACCAGTCCCGTTTTGCGGGCCTGCAACTGTTCCAGCAGGCTGTGCTCCGCTGCTCCTTTTAGTATCAGCCCTGTACTGTCTTCCAGTGCGGGGAAGGACTGATCCAGGTAGCGGGCCACTTCGTTTGCCTGCAATTGCCAGGGCTTTTTAAGGAAGAGTAAAATCAGTAACGCCAATACAAAACAAAGGAGTCCATAAAGCGGGCGTACGATAAATGCGGGCAAAGCCACTGCTATTGACAGTATCAGGCAACTACCCACTTGCTGCCGTATCCATTTTAAACGGATGGTTTCTATTTTCGTGTATCCACCACTGTTATGCATTGTCCACCTCCTTCTTTTGGCGTAGCGATAAATATCTTTCCAGGCAAAATACCAGTAGTAGCAGCAACCAGCAAATCTTATCCAGGTTAATATCTTCCTGCATCAGCACAGCGCTGGCCTCTTTGCCACTAACCAACAATGGCTGCAACTGCCGCGGATCGATAGCGCGGCGGTCATGTATACGATCCTGTTCTGCCGGGAATAACAATTGCAATAGTCTTCCAGGAAACGCTTCGCTCCATACCATCCCGTTCCATGCGGGGTTCAGGTGCGTGTATAAAGTGTAGTTATTAGTGAGCAGTATTTGTCCGTATCCATCCTTCCACAGTGCCGTGGTGGTATCATCGGTTGGAATTATTTTATAAACAGGTATCGTGGTGCCGGCTATCAGGGAGGTTTGTGTGGTGGCTTTCCCTGTGGCATACTTTACCTGGTGGCTTGTTTTTACACTTACAGGGATTGGTTGATCCGACAACCACCACAGCCAATCCTGCGATGCAGGTAGCTGCCGGATTTGTTGCACAGTAGTAATGATAATTTTACGTTGGGTGTATTGTTGTACCGCCTTCATGGCTGCGTACAGGTAACGTGCATCCCCTGTATATTTATCTGCATAAATAGTGATGCGTACAGCAGCAGTATCCATTGCTGCTATTGTATCCCTATCATGATAAGCAGTACCACCGGGACTGCTATAACCTTTCACGATACGAATGCTATCATCTCTCAATGAATACGTATATGCATTCCAGTTACTGACCGAATCGGCAGGCGTATAAGTATACCAATGCAGATTCAGCGCCAGTGTAGGCCTGTTTCCCTGAAAGCGTTCCAGCCGGTTGCCGGTAAAGAGATAAACCGGAAAATCAGCGGGCACCTTCTTTGGCAGGTACTGCAACGTTTGCCAGTAAGGCATTTGAACCGTATCCGATGAGGATAGTTCCTTGATAAATGTTTTACTGAAAGCGGTATCAAAAGTATGTAGCTGGTAACCTGTTTGCAGCAGGGAATCAATTATTGGCTGAAAACGGGGATAGGCAGCGGGTTCCATCAACACCCATCCTTTTTGGGTACGGGTAGTAAGGGGTTGTTGCCATACCGGTTTGGAGAGCAGGAATGCCAGTAATAATATGAGCAAACAACGCAGCAGCAGCAACCACCACTCTGAAATACGCCAGCTGCGGGCATGCCGCAAGGAGGCCGCTTGTAACAGTTGGATACTTCCTATTTTCAACACCTTCCCCGGGCGCTGATGCCATAAATGGATAAACACCGGAATACTTATTCCGGCAGTCATCAGCATCCATATGGGTTGTAGCAGGTGCAGCAATACTTATCTCCTCAATTTATTCCGTTGGTTTAAAAAATCCCGCAGTGCTGTGTCCAGTGGTTCCTGCAACAGCAGCTGCCGGTAATAGATGCGTTTTTCCAGTAATTGGGTACGTAGTGCCGTTGTATATTGCTCAAACTTTTTCGTGTAGTCTTCCGGGTTAGTGGTATTATCTAATACCACCAGCTCCCCTGTTTCCAGGTCCTCCACGGCATCATATCCTTTAAAGTTGCCGCTGCCTTCGTTTTTACCTGCTATATGAAACACGATAATTTCATGGCCCAATGCGGACAGTGTTTCGAGCAATGTGGTAATTTCCTTGTTTTGCTCATAGTAGTCAGTGATGAAGATCAGCAGTTGGCGGGTATGTGCGCCGGTAAAGAGGTTGCGATAGTGTATGGGTTCCGTGAATTTTCCGCCGGGATTTATTTGCTCCAGCTGATAATAAAAGCGGGCCATATGTTGTGCTTCGCGGCGGGGTGCCATGGAAAACAAATCGCCGTGGTGCAGTACTGCCAACCCTGTGGCATCGCCCTGCAGGTGCGATAAATAACCCAATGAAGCCGCCAGGTAACGCGCATATTCCATCTTCACAATACCATCTTCTGCATGCAACATAGAATTGCTGGCATCTATCAGCAAACGGATATCAATACTTGTTTCCATCTCCGACTCGCGGATATAGTAGCGATCAGAGCGGGCATACATTTTCCAGTCGAGCCAACGCAGGTCATCGCCCGGCTGATAGCTACGGTACTGGCTGAATTCCAGTCCGGCGCCTTTTACCTTGCTGGCATGCATACCGGCCATAAAGCCATCCACCGCCGTTTTAGCGGCGAGTGGCAAATCTTTGATAGCCAATAATGTTTTAGGATCCAGCAGGCGGCTCATATCATCAGGATAAGCGGGTGGTAGTACGTTCAATCTCTTTCAATAACACAGCAGTCACCTTATCCGGATGTATGCCTTCTGCCTCTGCCCTGAAGTTCATCAGGATACGATGGCGTAAGACAGGGTAAGCCATCGCTGCAATATCACTCATCGTAACAGCATAACGGCCATGCAGCAACGAAAATGCCTTAGCCGTGAGAATCAGCGCCTGTCCCGCTCTCGGGCCAGCACCCCATCTCACCCATTCTTTTATATAATCAATGTGTGTGGTATCCGGACGGGTAGCACGTACCAGTTTACTTACATAATTTACCAGATCAGTATCTATGGTCACTTCGCGCACCAGTTGCTGCAATTGCCGGATATCATTGGCATCCAGCACCGGCATTACCTGTGCTTTGTGCGTACCGGTAGTATTGGTGAGGATAGCTGTTTCTTCCTGTTCGGAAGGGTAACCTATTTTGACATATAATAAAAAGCGGTCCAGCTGTGCTTCCGGCAGTGGATAGGTGCCGGATTGCTCAATCGGGTTTTGTGTAGCGAGGATAAAGAAAGGTCTGTCCAGCGCATAAGTTTGCCCGGCGTATGTTACCTCAAACTCCTGCATAGCCTCCAGCAGTGCGGATTGCGTTTTCGGAGGAGTACGGTTGATTTCATCTGCCAGAATAATATTTGCGAAGAGCGGGCCTTTATTGAATTTGAAGAAACGTTTACCTGTAGCGTGATCCTCCTCCAGCACCTCTGTACCGATAATATCGGTGGGCATCAGATCCGGTGTGAATTGTATCCGGCGGAAGGATAAGTGCAATGCCTGCGACAATGTGCGTACCAGCAACGTTTTAGCCAGTCCGGGTACACCTTCCAGCAAACAGTGACCACCAGCGAGCAGTGCTACCAGTACTTCATCCAGCACAGCTTCCTGTCCTACTATTACCTTCTGTATTTCCTGTTTCAGCCGCGGAAGCTTGTCCAGCAATTGTTGTAACGTTTTCTCAGTAAGCATAAGCAGCCAATAAAATATGTAGCTATTTTGGTTTTTATAGTTGTAACTATTTTACAGCGACAAAATAACTAAATCTGTAAATACTTAAATATCTAAATAAAAAAGGTGAAATTTAAAAAAAATTAGACTGGCGGTCGGCGCCAATGATAAACGCAATGCAAGGGAATACATTCACATTTGTACGATTAAGGTACCGGTCGGGCGACTGGGATACGGATCAGCGGATGCCGTCTAACCTGCTCAACTCACTGATTGAGTATACCACTATTCCTGTAGCGCCGCAGGAAAAAGTGATAGATCTCAGCAGCCCGGAAATATTTCAATATCCCTTTTGTTATCTCAGCGGGCATAAGCTGATACAGTTTGATGCACAGGAGGCGGCTAATTTTAAACAATATGTGCAACATGGCGGGTTCATTTTAGTGGATGACTGCAATCATGATATTGACGGACTATTTGCCCGATCCTTTGAAACGCAGATGACCAAACTATTTGGTGCCGGTGCATTAAAAAAGATTCCAAACACACATCCTGTGTATCACACCTTTTTCAGTTTCGAAAAAGGGCCACCTAATACTACTTTTGAATTAAATGGCTGGGGGGATGATCTCGTACATGAATACCTGAAAGCCATTGAAATCAATGGCCGCATAGGTGTGTTGTATAGTAATAAAGACTACGGCTGCGAATGGGACTATGATTTCAGGAATAAACGATTTATGGCAGAAGATAATACAAAGTTTGGGGTAAATATTATCGTGTATGCGATGCAGTGAGTTGTTTATTTTTTGATCACCTGCAGGCGAATAATATTCACCGAATTTGCCGGTGTAATCTTTCGCTCTCATATAATTGTCATATTGACATTTAAAATTATTGATAAAAAAACGGGAACACTGCGTAGTGTGTTAACGAGTATTCCCTGTATTTTATCTATCCCCGAAAAATACCTGTACTGTAATAACATGTTAGCACAAAGGCAATAACCATAACAGTACATTTCTTCTCCTGAACATAATTATAATTTATAGAAACGCCAGTTGGTGTTAAAGTCTTTGGGCACCGACTTATTCAGCAGGATGGCGCGCAACATTTCAACAGGCATCATATTCTCTTTCAGCACAGCATCATGATATTGTTTGTAAGACATTTTACCACTGTCTACCAGTTCTTTTTTAAGGGCTTCAAACTGAAGTGCGCCGATCATATAAGCAATCTGGTACAACGGGCTGTATCCACCTGCAAAAGAGCGGCGTACTTCCCCTTCCGCATTGGCTCGTTCATGACCTACACGATCCACCAGGAAGTCGATACATTGTTGTGGTGTCCACTTACCGGTATGATAATTAATAGAGAAGATGATACGTGCGCAACGGTGCTTGCGCCAGAACAGCATGCCTATGCGGTCTTCCGGTGATTTAACAAAACCCTGATCCCAGAGTAACCGTTCCCAGTACAAGGCCCAGCCCTCTATCCAGAAAGGTGTTTCGAAATGCCGGTAAGCTTTGTAACGGTTTTGCATAAACTCCTGTAAGGCATGACCAGCCAGTAATTCATGATGCACAGTAGCACGGGAGAAATGCGGGTTGTTACCACGCATACTCATCATTTTGTCTGCATGGCTCATGGTGCTAACGGGATAGGATACAATAAATTCTTCTCCCCCCAAAAAGAAAGGGTTCACCAGCTGCCTTTCCGGTGTCATCATTATCATGCGCCATGTTTCTTCTGCCAGCGGAGGCAACGTAATAAGGTTGTGCTGCTTTAAGAAATCTATTGACTCGTTGTAGAGCTGCATCATGGCGGCGGGTTGTTCTGCTGGTGGCACATAGCTGTTCTTCACCTTTTCTGTGGCAGCTTTCCAATCAGTACCCAACCCCATTTCGCGGGTAGCCTTTTCCATTTCCGCATCACACCAGGCAAACTCTTTGTTGGCAATAGCTACCAATTCTTCCGGTGTGTAGGGAATCATTTCCTGTTGCAGTCCTTTGATCAGTTCATCGCGACCAATAGGGTGGCCAACAATACCGCTGCCATCCTCCTGCCGGGGATTACTGTTTTTTTCTTTGGCTTCAAACGCAGCACCATAGCTTTTCAGCAATGTATCCAATTGTTTATAGGGAGCGGGTACCCACCAGGAAAATAATGGATCATAACCATTGTAAAACGTAAACACATTTCCCAATGCATCTCTCAATCCCTTGGTAGTGGCTATGCTGCGGCGAAGCTCCGGCAAACCAAGACTGCTGTCTTTTTCCAGTTTCGATTTTACTATGTTTACTTCTTTCGCCATATCGCTCAACTGGCCGGCGAGTGCGGCCGCATCGGGTTTGGCGCCACGGCGACGATTTTGTTCTATTGCGTACATCTTATCTGCAAAAGGAAACCATTTTTTTACCTGGTCATATTCTTTTTGCGCGGTTGTCAGCTCCGTTAAAGAGGCCGCCAATTTGCGTTTAAAGAGTGTATAATCTACCTGTGCGCCCACATTCAGTGCTGCATAATTCAGCTGTTCCAGGCGCTGCTGGTAGCTTTTCACCAGCACCGTTAACCGGGCAAAACGTTCCGGTGAGCTTTCAATAAAATAAAAGCGATTCAGGTTACCTGCGTCTGCATCATATTGCACCATGATGTTGTTCACTTCACTGGTTTGCTGATACAGATCATTATCAGTGGATTGCGCTGATACAACAGCCTGCTGCAACAGCATGCAGGCGATGAACGGTGTTATTTTTTTTAAGAGAGACATGTACATTTTTTACTCGTTAATATTTCTGTCGGGAGGTGTGGCATATAACAGCTGCTTTACAAAAAAATCCCGCTTTTTAATACGGCCATAAGGGCCGCCATCACTGTGGCCCATGCCTGGTACAGGCAAAAATTCAAAGGTTTTACCGCTTTTAATCAGGGCATTGATAACACGATAAGTAGACTCAGGAGGTACATTATTATCTGCTTCTCCTACTATTAATAAAAGACTTCCTTTTAACTTACCTGCATTGGTAACATTGGACTGTTCCTCGTAATGCTTACCCACAGGGTATCCCATCCATTGCTCATTCCACCATTGTTTGTCTACCCGGTTATCATGACAACCACAGGAAGCCACTGCCGCTTTATAAAATTCAGGATGGAAGAGTAATCCACCCAGGGCGTTTTGTCCGCCGGCAGACGTACCGTAAAGTCCTACCCTTGCAGTATCTACAAAAGGATATTTTTGCGCCAGTGCTTTAATCCAAAGGATACGATCCGCAAAACCACCATCAGCCAGGTTTTTCCAGCACACATCGTGAAATGCCCTGGAGCGGTTGGCCGTACCCATTCCATCTATTTGTACCACCACAAATCCAAGATCCGCCAGGCTTTGCATCTCTATATAATAACTCATAAAACTCTTTGGTACAAAGGCATCCTGCGGACCTGCATAAATGTTTTCAATGACCGGGTATAGTTTAGTGCTGTCATAATCAGACGGGCGGCACATGACACCCCATATATCCGTTTTACCATCGCGGCCTTTTGCTGTAAAAGGAACCGGGAAAGGTACGCCCGTAGCCTGCCACGCGCTTACATCCGCCTTTTCCAGTACAGTAATTAAACCACCATCTGCCGTACGATGCAACTCATTTACAGGAGGAATATTTACCTGCGAATATTTATCTACATAATACTTTCTATCAGGAGAAAAAAATACCTGGTGATTACCGGTTGCTGGTGTAAGCTCCACTAGCTTACTACCGTCAAAGCCTATACGATAATAGTGTATAAAGTAAGGATCTTCACTGGTGTGCATTCCACTTGCACGAAACCATATTGTTCTTTTTTTTGTATCAATGCTGTCGATATCCCTCACTACCCAATCGCCTTTGGTCACTTGATTTTTGATTTGACCTGTCAGTGTATTTACCAGGTAAATATGTCGCCAGCCATCCTTTTCAGATGTCCATAACAATTCATTGGTCTCCGGCAGATAATGTGTGTAGAGTCTTGCTTCATAGATGAATGTAGACGCCTGTTCATCAAGTACAGTGCGGGTATTGCCATTAACAGCATCTACTTCCATCACCCGGAAGCGCTGGTGTCCGCGATCTACTTTTTCATACAGGAAATAACGGGGATCATTATAGCGCCAGTGCAGTACCGGTGCATCAAAGAAGTCGATCAGGTCTGCTTTTACTTTCGTGATTGTTTTTCCGGCCAGGGTGAACACATACATTTCATAGGAGGTAAAAGGGTCTCCGGGCTGTTTATAAGGCTGTGAGCGCAGTTGTCCGCGGGTAGTTCCCGGTACATCTGTGAGTACGTAATATACAGCGGAGTCTTCTACCGGGTGGATGCGATAACCAACCAGGTATTTACTATCGGGCGACCAGGCCAATGCGCCGTAATAATCATGCTTTTCATGGCCATCACTTGTAAACTTTGTGAGGGAGCCGTCTGCTACCTTTCGGATATATACATTGCCATCAATGGTAGTGGCCACCCATTGTTTATCAGGAGAGATGCTGTCTGCTGCAAAGCCTTCCCAGCGGCTGGGTCCATGTGCTTTGACAGGATTGGCCGGCAGCTTATTTTTAATCAGTTGCGCTATTTTTGCGGTGTCTGTCACCATTTCTTTAAGTCCGGTGCGCGCATGCACGAGGTAATAGGTTTTTGCGCTGTCTTTACTGTAATTAATATACCAGCAGGTTTCGCCATCCGGCAACCAGTTGGCGTCTACATTATGTTTAAATACTGTTTTCCTGGTAATACTATCCAGCAGCTGCACCTTACGATACCGTTGCAGTATGTCTGCATGTGTTGGCAGGTAAGGTGTTGGTTTGCTTTGTTGTGCCAGCAGCGGCCATGATGGAATGCTGAGCAGTGCCAGTAGCCAAACAATTTTTCTGTATTTCATAAGTAAAAATCTGATCCGCTATGTTTTAAATGTATATTTGACAATTATTATAATATCGATTGATATAATGATTCCGGTTGATGCGAATTCTTTTTTAAAAGTACTATACGAATTGTTCTATTTTTAAACGATTTTTAATAACTTGTTCTCATATCTTCACCTAAAATCGGCCGGAAACAGTACATAGGTGTTAAAAAAAGAATAATGTAACTACATGAAAGTATTACAGTTTACAATACCTGTAGCCCACGACAAAACCATTATTACACAAAAAGATTCGTTGCCATCTTTTTATCCGCACTTGCACCGCCATGAAGAGATACAGCTGATGTGGGTACAGCATGGGCATGGCACACTGATTGTGGAAAACAATATGCATGCATTCTGGTCAAACGAAATTTTCTGGATAGGCAGTAATCAGCCGCATGTATTAAAAAGTGAAGAGCTACCCTTTGGCAGTAAAAGTAAAAAGAATGCGCAGGCACTTACTTTATTCTTTAACCCGGAAGGCAAGCTCGCCCCCTTGTTCGGCTTACCGGAATTTAAGAAGATAAAGTCCCTGATAGAACAATACCAGGAAGGCTTTAAGATACCGGAAGCTTATGTGGCGGAAGTTTCCAGCCGTTTGCTGAAGATCCATCAGACGCAGGGCATTGTACAGTTCATCGCATTTGTAGAATTACTGAATTTCTTTCTTTCGGTAAAAGATCCGCAGCCGCTGATAACCGGCTCCAGGCTTTCTGCTGTAAATGAACAGGAAGGTATCCGCATCGGGTATATCTACAATTATATCATGCAACATTTTGATACAGAGATAAAACTGGAGGATATTGCAAAGGAAGCGCACATGACGCCACAGGCATTTTGCAGGTATTTTAAAAAGCATACCCGGCTTACTTTTGTCTCCTTCCTTAATGAAGTACGTATCAGCGAGGCTTGCAAAAAGCTGGCCGGTGGCGTTTTTGACAGCATAGCTGCCGTTGCCTATAATTGCGGGTTTAACAGTATTGCCAACTTCAACAGGGTATTTAAAAGTATTACCGGTAAATCGCCGCGCAGCTATTTACGGGAGTATGAACAAATAGAAGAAACAAAGGGGTAATAACAAAATCTGCATAGTATTGGTCAATAAGCGAATAGAATTGGTAACAGGATATCTGTAGTTTTAGGCGATACAACCTGTAATATCAACCAAAGGATTATTGTCGCTATGTCAGATGCACCTTCGTTTAAGCCATCTATTAAATTGCTGGACGCCACTATGATTGTGGCCGGCAGCATGATAGGTTCAGGAATTTTTATTGTAAGTGCGGATATCACGCGCAATACGGGCAGTGCCGGTTGGTTATTACTGGTATGGCTAATTACCGGTTTCATGACACTCACAGCCGCATTGAGCTATGGAGAACTTAGTGCCATGTTTCCCCGTGCAGGCGGACAATACATCTATCTGAAAGAAGCGTATAATCCTATGACCGCTTTCCTCTATGGGTGGAGTTTTTTTACTGTTATACAAACCGCCACCATTGCAGCTGTTGGGGTAGCTTTTGCCAAATTCACCGCTTATCTTATACCTGCGTTCAGCGAAGAAAATATATTGCTGCACCTTGGGTTCATTGATATATCTGCCGCGCAGCTGCTATCTATCCTCGTGATTGTACTACTAACGTACATGAATACACGTGGTATAGAAGGTGGCAAAACGATACAAACTACTTTCACGCTTACAAAACTCATCAGTCTTGCAGGCTTGATCATTTTCGGACTTATTGCTATCAAGCCCGGTGTGTGGCATGCCAACTGGCAAAATGCCTGGCACCTGCATCCGCTCACCACCGATGGCAGCTCGCCCTCTTATACCACCATTGCTGCTTTGGGGGCTATTGCCGCCGCTATGGTAGGATCGGTATTCAGCAGCGACTCCTGGCATAATGTTGCTTTTGTAGCCGGTGAAATTAAAAACCCAAAACGCAATATCGGCCTGAGTCTTTTCCTGGGAACTGCCATCGTCACTATTATTTACCTGCTCACAAATATCACCTATCTGGCCGTGTTGCCGTTACCTGATATTGCACATGCTGCCAAAGACCGTGTAGCCGTATCCGTAGCGCAGGCTGTGATGGGCAATGCCGGGCCCATCATCATTGCATTATTGATCATGGTATCTACTTTTGGTTGTAATAACGGCATTATACTGGCTGGTGCCAGGGTATATTATACAATGGCCAACGATGGCCTGTTCTTTAAAAAAGCCGGACAGCTAAACAAGGCTTCCGTTCCGGCCATCGCCTTGTGGTTTCAGTGCATAGTGGCTTGTTTGTGGTGCCTTAGCGGCAGGTACGGCGATTTACTTGATATGATTTCTTTTGTGGTAGTAGCTTTTTACATGCTGACTATCTTTGGCATTTTTATTCTGCGCAGGAAACGCCCGGATGCAGAAAGGCCCTATAAAGCTTTTGGATACCCTGTTTTACCCCTGCTGTACATCCTCATGGGGCTTGCCTTTTGCGGGTTACTGTTTGTTTATAAACCAAGATTTACCTGGCCCGGCCTGTTCATTACCTTATCAGGAATACCGGTATATTATTTAGCCGGCAGCCATAAAAAGAAAAAAGGCGGCAATATGGCCGCGGAAGATCCGGCTTCAGACCATCACCGGAAAACATCTCCCCTATCTCAGCCTAACTCTTAATACATAATTAATCTACTATCCCGGCACGTACGTAAACATTACCCTTACATTTACAAAATTTCTTTTTTCAATGAAAGATATTATCTTTCTGAAATAAGTCCGTGTGTAGCGTAGTATAGAAAGAGACAAATCAACTTTTCATTTCCTTTTTTTGAATTCCATTATGCGAAAATGAATACACTGTGCCAAAGTCATGTGAGTTTGCAATAACGATTTAGCAACAATTATTTCATAACAACCACTAAAAGTAAAGCCGTATCAAAAGAAAAGTAAACTAACATTCCGTTCCAGTTAAACTTAGTCATTATCACGTCTTATTCACTCAATTACAATTATGAGGCACTCATTACTTAGAAAACTATGCTTTCTACTGGTCTTCCTATGCGCAGCCACCAGTGCGGCCATAGCGCAAAAGACCATCACCGGCAAGGTAACCGGCGCAGCAGATGGCGTTAGTCTGCCAGGTGTAAACATCACCGTACCGGGCACCAGCAGCGGCGCTAACACAGACGCCAAAGGCAACTTCAGTGTACAGGTACCCGCAGGTGCTACATCACTGCACTTTTCCTACCTGGGATATGACCCGCAATCGATTACCATCGGCAACCAAACCAGCATTAATGTTGCGCTGACGGCCACCGCCAAAGGTTTGGGCGAGGTAGTGGTAGTAGGTTACGGCGTACAAAACCGCCGCGATGTAACCGGTACCATTTCTTCTCTCAAAGGAGCAGACATTAAAAACCTGCCTGTCAGCGATGCTGCACAAGCCATGCAAGGACGCGTATCAGGCGTGGATATTGTACGCTCCGACGGATCGCCGGGCAGTACACCTTCCATCCGTATCCGTGGTACAGGCACTATTAACAACGCTGAACCACTGGTGATCATCGACGGTGTACCGGCGGGTGGCATCAGTGATGTAAATCCCAATGACATTGCTTCGATGGAAATACTGAAAGACGCTTCTTCCTCTGCTATCTATGGAACCCGCGCTGCCAATGGTGTGGTGATTATTACCACTAAAAAAGGTAGTTACGGAGAAAAGTTGAAAGCAGCTGTAAATGTATACCACGGCGTATCCAATACTATCCGCTATATACCATTGTTAACAGCCCCCCAGCTGGTAATGCTTAAACAGGAACGTTATACCAACGACGGTGTAGCGATAGAACCAATATGGAAAGATCCGTACTACGCCACGCAACGTACCGACTGGCAACGTGCCCTCTTGCGCTCCGGCGATGTAACCAATGCGGATGTAAGCATCCGGGGTGGTAACAACAGCTCCAATTATATGCTCAGTGCAGGTTACTATAATGAAAATGGTATTATCACCAATTCCTATTTTAAAAGATACACGGTACGCATTAACTCAGAACATAAGCTGGGCAAACGTTTCAAAGTAGGTGAAAATATGCAGCTGACCTACAAACAAAATAGTGGTCCTGATACCTACTCTTCTCAGACAGGTCTTATTTTCAGCGCCCTGCGTTTTAACCCTGCTATTCCCGTACACAATCCGGATGGCAGCTATGGCTCTTCCAAAGCCAGCAATGAACTGGGAGATATCAACAACCCGGTGTATACAGCTGAAACAACAGATACCTGGGGTAAAAACTACCGCATGCTGGCCAGTGTATATGGTGAGCTGGAAATAACAGACGGGCTTACCCTGCGTGCTAACTATGGGTTTGATGGCAACATCTACAATCAATATAATTTCCTGCCAAAGGTTTCCGATCAAACACGTACCAATGATCAGGCACAACTATGGAACCGCAGTGAAACCAATAACTCACAGCTCAGTGAAATTTTCCTGACTTACAATAAAGTGCTGGCAAAAGTTCATCATATCACACTGACAGGGGGTTACTCCCAGCAAACAGCCAATGGCAGCTATTTCCGGGGAGACCGCTGGGACTATAGTGATGAATCGCCCGATCAGCGTGTGCTGGGTAACGGTAACAATATCCACGATGCTTCCGGTAACTATATCGCTGCCAGTGCCATTGCATCCGGTTTCGTGAGAGGCTTCTACGGCTTTAAAGATAAATACCTGCTGACGGTTACTTTCCGCGCGGATGGTTCTTCCAGATTTGCACCGGATAAGCGCTGGGGTTATTTCCCGGCTTTCTCTGCCGGCTGGCGTGTATCTGATGAAGACTTCTTCAAAAACAATGTGAAAGTGGTGAGTAACCTGAAAATCACTGGTGGCTGGGGACAGCTGGGAAATCAGAACGTAAGTGACTTTCAGTACCTGGCATCAATAGATAAAGACAGGAGATATAATTTCGGTGAAAATCCTGTTACCGGTGTATGGAATTCAAGGATGGCCAACCCCGATATCACCTGGGAAAAAGCTGAAATGACCAATATCAGCGTGGAAGCCGGTTTCTTCCAAAACAAACTGAATACTACCATTACCTGGTTTAATAAAAATACCAATGACATGCTGGTACCTGCCCCGGTAATGGACCTGCATGGTACCTCTGTTATACCTGACCGCAATATTGGTCAGCTGAATAATAAGGGATGGGAAGTGGAAGTGAGCTACCAGGGCGGTAATGATCATTTTCATTACAACGTAGGTGCTAATGCCTCTTTCATCAAAAATGAAGTAACAAAATTATACGATGCCGGCAGCTACATCTCTGCATCTACGTATGGCAGACAGGGAGCTGAAATATCCCGCACCTATGAAGGTCAGCCACTGGCTTCTTATTACGGCTGGAAAACAAACGGCATCTATCAAACACAGGATGACATTAATAATGATCCCAACATCAGCAAAGATCCCCGTAAAGGCAGCATCAAACCTGGTGATGTACGTTTCCTGGATACAAACGGTGATGGTGTAGTAAATGACCAGGATCGTGTAAATCTGGGCAGCCCCAATCCTAAAATGGTATACGGCATACAGGCAAGCGCCAGCTACAAAGGCTTTGACCTGAACCTGTCTTTTGCAGGTGTAAGCGGCGTAAAACTATACAATGCAGATAAAATGCAGGGCATGGATGGTAACTATCCCTACAATATGTATGCAGACGCGATGAACCGCTGGCATGGCGCAGGTACCAGTAACAGTGTACCCCGCATGACATTGGGCAACGATAATCAGAACAACCGTACTTCCGATCGTTTTGTAGAAAGCGGCGATTATTTTTCACTGAGAAATGTTGCGCTGGGTTATACCATTCCTTCTAAAGTATGGGGCCGTTCGGGTATATCAGACATACGTGTGTATGTAGCCGCACAAAACCTTTTCATGCTGACCAGCTATTCCGGTTTAACACCACAGTTAGGGTATAACGGCACCACCGATGGTAACAGACAACGCGGAGTGGATGTAGCCGCTTATCCACAGGCAAGGACCTTTACTTTTGGTGCTACCCTTAATTTTTAATTCACGCGGACCTTTAAATCAATTATTATGCAAAGGATCAAAAATATATTAGTGCTGGTGGGCCTTCCGGCTGCGCTACTGGTAACCGGCTGTAAGAGCGTGCTGGACGTAAAGCCACAAGGAAATTATACTACAGGCAATTACTGGCGCAATCAAAGTGATGCCGTAGATGGTGTTACCGGGATCTATAATGTTTTACTGGAAGAAGATTATACCGGCTTCAACGAGTTTGTATTTGACAACTGCTCGGATGACCAGGTACGTGGCGGTGATCACGATTATGATGGTGTAATAGAGGACTTTTCCTACGATGCTTCTACTCCCAGTGTAAGAGTAGGCTGGAGATGGAAATATGAAACCATCAACAGGTCGAATAATGTGCTGACGTATGTGCCCAAAATCACCAACATTGATCCACTCATTAAAAACCGCTGTTTGGGTGAAGCCCATTTTTTCCGTGCCTTTTCCTACTGGCGTCTGCTGCTGATCTATGGAGAAGCACCTGTCATTACAGAAGACGATGTTGTTAAAGTGAACTACAACAAACCAAAGGTAAGCGCCAACGAACTGCGTGCCCTTATTGAAAACGACCTGTTACAGGCTGCTGATCAATTGCCTGAAAGTAATGGTGACGCAGACAAAGGACGCGTGAGCAAAGGCACTGCCTGGGGTTTATTATGCAAGTTGTACATGAACTGGGAGAAGCTGGATAAAGCTATTGAATACGGCAACAAAGTAGTCAGCAATACTAACTATGCACTGGCACCGAATTACGGAGATAATTTCAAAGTAGCCACCGGCAATAATTCAGAAATGTTGATGGCCATACAATCGGTGGATGGATCAGGTTACACAGACTTCGTTACCTATCATGCCCCACGTAATATGGATGGCTGGAGCTTTTTCTATCCCACCAAAGGGCTGGTAGATGAGTTTGAAGCAGGTGACCCGCGCAAAAATATCTGCATCATGCAACCGGGAGATCAAATCAATTTGGGCACGCAAACCGTTACCTATACGGCAGATGCGTCCTGGACCGGATACCACTACTATAAATTTTGCGGTTGGAAACCCGCCGGTGGTTTAAACAAATCGCTGAAAACACCACTATTAAGATCATCTGATATTTATTTACTGGTAGCAGAAGCAAAAATCCGTTTACAGGGAGCAGGTGCAGGTGATGCGGAAATCAACGCCGTACGCCATCGTGCATCAGCCACATTACCAGTTGTAAAAAATGGCGGCATGAAGGAACTGATGCATGAGCGTCGTGTAGAATTATGCGGAGAAAATGAACGCCATCAAGACCTGATGCGCTGGGACAAAGCCAAGCTGATAGATATTGCTGCTTTATACAAGCAACCAAAATTAGCTTATGATGGATCAGTGATTACCAGGGGTGGTGCACCCCGTACATTTGTGCGTCCGAAAAATTATTATTTCCCAATGCCACAGCAGGAAATAGACCGGAGTAAAGGCGTGTTAGTGCAGAATCCTAATTTTTAAACTGTGATTTATATGATTTTTATGATTATCCTGATGTGCGGAGATTAGATTATCTGAACTATGATTTTTGTGATTAGTATGATTATCCTGATGTGCGAAGATCTTAGCGGATGTTGTCTGAACCAGGATTTAACAGATTGAATGGATTACCATGATGGGTGCCGAAGATCAAAGAGAAGATTTTCGCGGATATCTTCGATATAAAACAACATAACGTCCATCATGGTAATCCATTCAATCTGTTAAATCCTGGTTCAGACAACATCCGCTAAGATCTTCGCACATCAGGATAATCATACTAATCACAAAAATCATAGTTCAGATAATCTAATCTCCGCTCATCAGGATAATCATTAAAATCACAGTTCAGACAATTTTATTTAGTAGAGAACTTATACACCGTATGCTGTATATACGTTTCCCCTGGTTTCAGGATTACATTTGGGAATGCAGGCTGATTGGGAGAATCAGGGAAATGCTGTGTTTCCAGGCAGAGTGCGGCATTTTGTACATATTTTTTGCCATCACGGGTATTCTTTAATGTTCCATCCAAAAAGTTACCGGTATAGAACTGAATACCTGGTTCAGTAGTAGACACCTCCATCAAACGTCCGCTGGTTGGATCATACAGCGTAGCAATCGTTTCCAGTGCCCCTTCTTTTTTATCCAGCACCCAGTTATGATCGTAGCCACCTTTTACTTTGGCTATTTCAGCACCTACTTTTTTGGGAGATGTAAAGTCCATCGGCGTTCCTTTTACCGCTACCAGTTTACCACCAGGAATGAGTTTATCATTCACCGGCGTATAGCGGCTTGCTTTCAGCGATAATTCATGCCCCAGGATGGTGCTGTCTTTACCGGCAGAAAGGTTGAAATAGGAGTGATTAGTAAGGTTTACCGGTGTGGGTTTATCGGAAGTTGCTTTATAATCGATATGCAGCGCATTATCTGCTGTAAGGGTATACACCACAGTGGCCTGCAGGTTACCAGGGTAGCCTTCCTCTCCGTCCTTACTGGTGTATATCAGCTGCAAACTGCTATCATCCACTGGTGTAGCGGCCCATACTATTTTATCAAATCCTTTAAGGCCGCCGTGCAGTGTATTGCCGTTATTATTAGGGGCTAATGAATATTCTTTGCCATCCAGTTTAAACTTTGCATTGGCGATACGATTGGCATAACGGCCAATGAGTGCACCAAAATACGGCTGTCCCTTTTGCTGGTAGCCGGATAATGAATCATAAGAAAGTACCACATTACCTTTCTGGCCTTGCTTGTCGGGAGTGATAATATCTGTTATGGTGCCGCCATAATTCAGTATTTTAACTTCCATTCCGTTTTCATTCTTCAGGGTGTATTGCAATACTTCTTGTCCATCTGCATGCCCAAAGCTGCGTGGAGGGGTTTGTTCAGTAGCCGTGGAGTCAGATTGACCTTCATTTCCTGCCTTCGTTGGAGAAACGTTGTTATTGCAGGAAGCCAGCATTGTAGTACCGGAGATCAAAAGGGCTGTAAGCGCCTTAAAATTCATGTCCATAACGTATTTTGGTATTAAGTGAAAAAGAGTTATTAAATATCGTGAATATCCGGGTAAAGACAAATAATTTGTTTGAAATTTACTGTCAGATTAACACTTATAATTTTATTGATCAAAATATGTATACTATCAGTGAATAATCCGATAGTAAGTGTAAGAAGTGCGCAGTAGTTTTAAACGGTTAAATAATCATGAAATGAAAAAATTTATCATAACCTGTATTGCAGTGGCAGCGGGCCTGCAGCTATACCAAAGCGCCGAGGCACAATCATATGTTCCAACGTGGCAGGAAAACAAAATAAAGGTGTTGCCGGCAGTTAATATTAAAGCATATCCGTTTTCACTGACAGACGTAACCTTATTAGACGGTCCCTTCAAAACGGCCATGATAGCAGATGCGTGCTACCTGCTGGAAATAGAACCGAACAGATTATTGTCTGCATTCCACTCCAATGCAGGATTACCGCCAAAAGGAAAACAATACGGAGGCTGGGAAACCGGTGGCCTCGCGGGTCATACCATGGGTCATTATTTATCTGCCTGCTCTATGTAGTATGCAGCTACCAAAGATACTGCCTGGCTAAATCGTGTTAACTACCTCGTGCGTGAGCTGGCATTATGCCAGCAAAATAGCCACAGCGGCTATATTGGCGCCTTCCCCAATGATGATAAACTATGGACGGAAGTAGCGGCGGGTGATATTCGTTCCAGGGGCTTTGATCTCAACGGTGCATGGTCGCCCTGGTATACGGTGCATAAAATCATGGCCGGTTTATTGGATGCCTGGCTGTATTGTAATAATGCAGAGGCTTTGCGGGTAAATAAAGGTCTCGCCGACTGGACAGGCAACGTGATTAAAAACCTTACAGAAGAGCAGATGCAAAAAATGCTGATCTGCGAATATGGTGGCATGGCAGAAACATATGGTACTACTATTTCTACAGAAGATATCAATAAATATAAAGAGAGCAGATTCTATACTATATCCTATGCGATACCGGAGCATCTGATGAAAGGCAAACAAACTATTAATATCCGGTTTGTGCCCAAAGTCAACAACAGCGCTGGTCCGCTATATGGATGCAGGATGCTGAAAGAGATATGATAAAAGGATTACCAATGGCGGGTCTTGTGCAATGAATGCTGCTATCTGCCATTGGTAATCATTGCTGTTATTTACTTATTTTAACCGGCATTTAGCAGTACATGTGGGTCCGGAACAAAATTGAGGAAGGCATGAAAATTGGCATTATATTTTTTCTTATCTACTTTGTAATAAAAAGCCCCTTTCCTGGAACTCAGTTTATCCTTATCCGTTAGTTTCACCAACAGTTTGGTAGATAAAATTTTACGACTGAAATTACCTTTATCAAAAGTAATATTATATACGCATTCATATAGTTGCTGCAACTGTGGAATGGTAAATTTGCCTGGTAGTAATTCCAGCAACAGCGGATGCAGCGCAGCTTTGTAACGCAACTTTTCCTTAGCCATATCAACCATGGCCTTATGGTCAAAGATCAGATCGGGATGATGGTTAATGGGAAACCATACTGCCTGAAAATCTTCATTCAGCTGTTGTTTGTATTTCTGTATATCTATCAGTGCAGAATAGGCTACTGACACAGTGCGCTCTACAGTATCACGCAATGGGGAACTAAAAGTATGTATCTGCTCCATATAGATTCCATCCAGTCCGCTCAGGTTTTTAAGCACCCTGCCGGCGGCATCTTCAGCACTTTCGTTTTCCTGTACAAAACCTCCCACCAGGCTCCACTGGCCTTTGCAGGGTTCAAATCCTCTTTGTATCAACAGCAGTTTAAGTTCAAGTCCGTCGAATCCAAAAATGATACAATCAACGGCGAAGAGTAACCGGGTCTGCTGCGAATATCTTTTCATAACGATCTATTAAGCGATAAAAATACAAATTTAAAGTATGTCTGAACCAGGATTTAACGGATTGAATGGATTACCCTGATGGATGCTGAAGATCATAGCGAAGATAATCGTGTATATCTTGCGGATAAACAACATAACACCCATCAGGGTAATCCATTCAATCCGTTAAATCCTGGTTCAGACAATATCCGCTCAATTACCCTGATGGGTGCCGAAGATAATCGCGAAGATCATTGTTATACTCTACTTGTTACTCCGTAATTCGTAATTATTTACTTCAGTTCCAGCACCACGACAGAAAACGGTGGTAACTTTACATTGATCGTATTATTTTTGAGTGTGGCGCCTTTGAAGGCTACCGGTTTTATTTTTTCCGGTTGCGCAAAGCTGTTATAATCCTGCAGTTTAGCGGAAATGAGCAGGCGTCCACTGAGTGTTTTATAGGTTTGACTTTTTGTATCCAATGTAATTTCCTGGGTTTTATTGGCATCAATATTTACCAGGGAAATATGCGTAACGCCATTGTTATCTTTTGAAGCAGATACAGATACCGCCGGTAGCGTTTCATTTCCCAGCGTATAGTCGTTACTGTGAATATCTACGGGTATCAGGGTAGCATCCTGATGCACGTTATACATCTCCATAACATAATAAGTAGGCGTAAGTACCATTTTATCATCTTTGGTGAGGATAACAGATTGCAGCACATTAATAGCCTGTGCCAGGTTGGCCATGCGCACACGATCAGCGTGGTTATTGAAGATATTCAGGGTGGCACCGGCAATCATGGCATCGCGCATGGTGTTTTGCTGAAACAGAAAGCCCGGATTCGTACCCCCTTCTACGTTATACCATCCGCCCCACTCATCTACCACCAATGCTACTTTTTTCTCCGGATCATATTTATCCATGATAGCAGTATGTTTACGGATCAGCGTGTCCATAAACAATGCGGTTTTCATGGTAAGGAAATACTGTTGTTCCGTAAAGTCAACCGCATCGCCCTTCTTATCCCAGTCTACAAAAGAATAGTGGTGTAGTGCAATGCCTTCCAGCATATGGCGGGGAATATTTTTCATTAATACTTCTGTCCAGTTATAGTCTGAAGAGTTGGCGCCGGAAGCAATACGGAAGATGTGATCATTTTTCCAGTCGGCATGCATAAAGGTGGCGAACTTGCGGTAGAGGTCTGCATAATATTCCGGGCGCATGTTTCCCCCACAGCCCCAGGCTTCATTTCCCACACCCCAGAAGCGTACTTTCCAGGGTTCTTTTCTGCCGTTTTGCTGCCGCAGATCAGACATGGGGCTTTTGCCTCCAAAGTTTGCATACTGCACCCAGTCTGCCAGCTCCTGTACCATACCACTCCCTACGTTGCCCGACAGGTAAGGTTCCGCACCAAGTTCCTCACACATATTGAGGAAGTCGTGTGTACCGAAGCTGTTGTTTTCTGTCACATTTCCCCACCAGGTATTTACAATGGTAGGTCTTTTCTCTTTCGGACCAATACCATCTTTCCAGTGGTAGGTATCTGCAAAACAGCCACCCGGCCAGCGGAGGTTGGGAATTTTCATTTTGCGGAGTGCTGCTATCACATCTTTGCGCACTCCATTGGTATTAGGGATGGCCGAAGTATCGCCTACATAAAATCCGCCATAGATACAATGACCCAGGTGCTCAGCAAAGTGGCCGTAGATATTACGGTTGATGGTTTGTGCAGGAGCATCTGTACGAAAAGTGACCGTGTTTTGTGCATAAATAGCCTGCGTGGAAAGCAACAAGCCGAGGATACCCGTACGGATATAACTATATTGTTTTTTCATAACGAGGGTTTTAAAATCAGCGCAGCAACGGTGGTTTTGTTGCTGTGATTCAAAAGAACAAAATAATTGTCATATTTACAATTAAAAAGATAAAAAAACATTTATAATTATGCAGATGACTGATGGGCAATAGTTTTGAGCGATAAATATTTTTTTAAGAGGGTTGATTTTCACATTAGCGAAAATAAAATTGAAGCAAGAAGGCCGAAGCGGAAATATCCGCTACGGCCTTCTTACATTATTGTTATTGATGCTCCTTACTTAACGCCTATCACCTGCAACCAGTTTTTGCCGGCGGGCTTATTCTCTCCCTGCAATGTAATGCCTATCCAGTTGAGGATAGAAGGGGTTACATCATTAATAGTGATGGCCGGATCACCGGCATATAAAGGTATACCGAGGAAGTCCCAGCTATAACTTCCTTCTAACAGAAAATCCTGTTTTGAAGGGCTCATATCTTTAAACCGGCTGCTGCCTGTTTCCTGGCAACTCCAGTAACCAATAAGATTTTTATAATTAGGATGGTCCGCAGCCACACCAGCTATACCAGCATCTTTTTTTATGATGTCATCTGTTAACACCGTATTCCAAATATGCACATCGGCCATATACATGTCCAGTTCATCATACTGAATATCCGGATTATAACCCATTACCAGCGGGCTTGCTGACTCAATCTTTGCCAATGCATTTTCCATAGTGGCAGTGGATTTACCTGCACCATCCACATAAACACCGATGGTATAAGTATTCCCTTTTACCGGATCATTGTTATACGCTGCAGTAGCTGTCACCGTATGAAAAGTACCATCCAGGATAGCCGTAGCAGCAGATACTTCTACCCGTTGGTTACCATCTGCCAGGTAAAAAAGGATTTTTTCTCCGTTCCTCACCAATGACCATCCTGCTAAATTGGTGTTATCACCACGACTTATACATTTAGTCAGGAATGGCGGGTAATACATGGTATAGTCGTTATTAACACCAAGATTGAACTTCACCTTTGCTTCAATGGTCATAGATCCGTTACCTACATTATAAAGTCCGCCGTCATTATTTACTGCACGCACAAAATTGGATGCGCCACCGTGAAAGCGTACTGCGTTATTCAACATAGCGGGAGCGGTTACTTTTGCAGGTGTGATCAGCGGGCTATAAAAAATTGTAAAGGTATTTCTCTGTTCAAAAGTTTTACCGCCCATTTTTTTGTTATCACCACCACTGGTAGATTGAATGATCACCAGCCAATCTTCATTCCCGGCCTGTTTCCTGGCTTTCAGCGCATCCAGCATTTTTCCAATATAGCCATCTATATCCGTTATCGTTTGATGATAAGCAGGGTTATCATTAAAGCCTGATTGCAGCCCTACTACTGCCGGTTGAATGAAGTTTGCCAGTACCACATCCGGATCAAGATTGGTGAGCTCATTAATGGCTGCATCAGCAACGGCTTTATCGCCGTCGCTTCTCTTTGTTTCAATTACCTTGTCGGCAGTATTAAAGATGAAGTTACCCAGGTCTTCCCAGGGTGTGATGGCCGTAACTTTTGTATTGATATCATCTTCTTTCAGATAATGAATAAAGCTGTTGTAATACTTGATATCGGCATGGCTTCCTTCTACTGATTTTGGAATCAATGTACTGTCACCTATCTGGTGCGTGGGGTAGCCAAAACCAGTCACCACACTTGTCCAGCCAGCTGCCACTGTGGAAACAGTATCTGCAAGGCCATCAAAAGTATATACACTTTGTGGCAGCAGCCCTGTCATGGCTGTAGGATGAAAGCTCTCCACCAGTTTACCCGGAGCGCCATCAATCCCAATCAGCAAAACTTTTCTTTTCTTTAGTTTGGCGCCACCAAAACTTTGACCAGCTGTATCTGCATCATATTTCATATAAGGCGGCACCTCCTTCCTGCAGGCAGTCATACCGGCAATCAGCATCACCGCAGCCGCTATCATTGTCCCCCGTATATATCCTGATAATAATTTCTGCATAAACCATTTGTTTTAAAAAGAAAAAATGCGCTTTCTGTTAGAAGAATTTAAGCCATAAGCGGCCACTTATCTCCCACTCCGAATTGATCTGAAGATTCAGCCAGTAAGCAACCTGGTAGAATACTTCTTTGGTATAGGGAGGTTGCTGCAAACCAAGGTTAGCCGCACAAGGCAACAGGTAGTTGAGTACATCCCAGTTGTAGTTACCCTTCAGTGCAAAGTTTTTACCTGCAGCTCCCGGTGCCTCATTTTTTATCATACCACCTTTACCTTCCTTACAGGGCCAGTAGCCTATCAACCGGGCATAGTTCGGATGTTTGGCATCAATCTGATTAGTGCAGGAGTATTTTGAAATCACATCGGCTGTCAATGAATCTGCCCATATACGCACATCAGACATATACATATCTTCCGGTGTACCAAGTGAGCCGGGAATAAATCCCATGGTGAGCGGCGCAGTAGTCGTCAGGTCGCCCACCACCGTGATATCTTTTTTGTTATTGAACACGCCGTCAGTATAGGTTTTTACCCATCTTTTATTTTTAGCATCGGTACTGATAACAGCCGACAGATGATGCCAGCTGCCATCATTTATTTTTCCACCCTTACACTGCACATTCGAATTTTTAACACTCCCGAAATTGATCTGCCATACATTTCCTTCCTGGAAAAAGCACCAGCCGGTAACATGATTATCAAAAGAAGCGCGCTTGGACAGGAAAGCAGGATAATAAGGACTGAACCCTTCACTATAGTTGCGCATCTTCGCTTCAATGGTATAATTACCAGTGCTGCCAATATTATAACTGTTCTTATCCAACAGTACGCCGTTCACTGCGGCAGCATCTCTGTCATACATGTGTACCCCGTATTTGATGCTCATGGGTACTTCTACTTCATACTGAATCAGATCAGGGCAGTAGTAGAGGGAAAAAGCATTTCTCTCCTGATCAGAGTCTTTGCCATAGGTATTATCCACTCCCCCGTGTGTAGACTGTATAATCACCAGCCAGTTTTCATTGGCATAATCCGGTCTGCTTCTCATGGCATCCAGCAGGTTACCAATATAGCCGTCAACGTTAGTAATGGCATCAGTATATGTTTTTTGGTCTGCGCTGAAACCAGCTGTTTTTCCGGCTTTATTAATGCTGCTGAAATGAGTGATCATCAGATCAATGCTATCGTTCTTTAAACGATTCACTGCAGAATCTTTTACTACTGCATCATCATCGGCAGTGGTTACTTTCACCGCGGCATCTGCCATCAATGTTTTATTGAGCTGATCCCATCCGGTAACGGAAATTGATTTCAGGTTACGCTGACCTGATTTTTTTATCAGGGTAAGAAATGATGCAAAGCGGGCACCACTAGGTGTGCGCGGAGTAAGGCTGCTGTCCAGGATCGCATTTTTTTCTACACTGGTGCCGGTCATGATGTTGGCCCAGGAAGTAGCGTCATTGGTAATGCTGTCTGCTGTAGCATCCCAGCTGTAGGTACTGTGAGGCAGCAAACTTTTGATCACCGGCGGTTGCGCTTTTTTTATTTCAAGCCCGGTTAAACCGTCTACCACTATCAGCAGTACTTTACTTTTATCGGAAAACTTTGGCGGCTGCGTGTTATCATTCTTCACCAATGCAATCTTTGTGCAGGCTGTTATCAGCAATGCTGCAGCGAGCGTACCTCCAAGTATATATTTTGCGGATATCATGCTCATAGATTTTTTTTCTGTAGATGACTGTTGGTTGATGATTATCTGATATCGTTTGTCCATACTTGTTCTGTCAGCAATGGCAGCTGACTTACCTCAGCCACGGCGGAAGGCGATACCACTATACCCCAGTGATCAAAGAATGGTTTTAAATTTACACCGGCATAATTACTGGCTTTTACGAAGAAGAAATTTTTCTTCACCTCATTGATATAAGAAGCGCGGGGTTCATGACGGCCTTCTTTACAGATATATCCCATCATTCCGTAACCATACCGCTGAAACAACTGTACAAAGGGTACCAGGCGCTGAAATACGTCCGTCACGGAAGAAAAACGTTTGGATGTACCTGAGGTTGCCGCCCAGTCCAGTGCCGGTTGCACAAAATCCTGTCCGGCGTCGTATATGCGTGGGGGTTTTACACCGTGCCGCTGTGCTACCTGGAATACAAACAGGTTATTGGAGGTTTCCCCCAAACCATCAGCGCCGCTCCAGCTCCACATATCGTTCATTTGAAAGTTATGCCCCAGTTCATGAAAAGGCCCCCAGCTGGCACCCTGGTTGATCATCGCAGTATCGAGAAAATCGCTGTGCCAGTCGAGATAAGCCATACAAGGATAACCATTATGTCCGCTACCCAGTGAAATCTGGATGTCCAGTACAAAACGGTGCGGTGTACCCGGTGCCTGATCAATCGGATCAGCAGGATTATCAGACAATCCATACCACTCATGGTAATCTTTTTCTACTACTTCATCCCATTTTTTCACCACCGCATCGGCGCTGAAATTGTCCAGCATCCCCAGCAATACTTTACGGTAGAGGGTCATGATAAAACGTTTGCCTCTGAGCTCCAGTACGGGTACCTGTGAATGACGCACCTGGTCTTTCCAGGCAGCATCCGTGCTTTCTCCCAGTACAAAATCGGGCGACTTACAAACGTTGCTGAGTGTAACGGTTAGTTTTCGTTTAGCCGGTCCCGGTGGTATCAGGTAGATAAGTCCGCCGTAGATATTTCGTATATAGTTCACACCCGGTAATATCACTTTCTGTGTAGTAATAATACCAGCGCGCAATTGCGGCAACTTACCATTTACATTATCTGTATGCGAGCCAATCTGTATGGCCAGTCCTTCCATGCCTGCAGGCACATCTATCTTCACCAATTCGCCCGGTGCTGCGTAATAGCCGGTACTCATCCAGTTGCCTGGTGGGACACTGATCCTGATAAGAGGTGATACCTTTTTATAATCCAGGTCAACGGTTACCGTTACATTATTCAGACGGGGTTCTACAACAGATACCAATCCGGGGAACTTGCGTGCATCCGGAAAACCACTGCTATCTATTTTAAACATGCTGGTATCAATACCTCCTACACCAACAGTATCAATAGCAGCAGGTGTATCGTAACCATCTTTGAAATTATAATCTTTTTTACAGGCGGCCAGCAGGGTAACCAGTAGTGATAACCCAACGACGGACCTGATAGCGGATATTTTCATTACTCAGTTTTTTAAGTTGAACATCTTATTTATTTGCCGGGATCGGAAAATCACGGTAATTGGCCGGCCATGCTTTTCCTTCCAGGTTCCAGTCCGCTTGCACAGGTACTTTCATCCAGCCGAGGATCACAAAAGGTATATCAGCAGGATTGGGCACATACTTCTCCTGGTTAGGAATCACCGGAAAGAGGTAACCACTCAAATCACTAAAAGATGACCATGTATATTTTCCTTTCAGGGATAAATTCTTTTTGGAAGGACTCTGATCGGTAAACACAGCCCCCTTGCCATCTGTACAGGGCCAGTAGCCAATCAGGTTAGCATAGTTGGGATGCGCGCGGTTTACATAGGTACGTGGCGCCCATAGTTTAATGGTTTCATCAGATACTACGGTATTGAATATACGAACATCGGTCATGTACATATCTACATACTGGTCTGTAAACACTGCTTCAAAATATCCGAGGATAGTATTTCTATCTGTTTTGAACCCATTAATATTAGCATTTACAATGCTGCCGGTTACTTTATTATCTCCATCAATAAACAGTGCTGTATTCACTGTATTACCATTGATTTCCACCGTGCCGGTAATGTTATGCCAATCGCCGTCTTTAAAGTTACCAGACCCCACTTCTGCTTTTGTAGTACCATCTGCTACATAAAATGAAATATTGCTTCCGTTACGGAAAAATGCCCATCCCGGATTAGCGCTGGAGCGCTGTGTACATTTACCAAAAAAGGGAGGGTAACTAAAGGTGTAGTTGCCATTAGGTCCTTTATTAAATTTCACTTTTGCTTCAAATGTCATGTTCCTTCCCTGGATGTTATAGAAGTCGCCATCGGCTATTTCAGCACGTACGTAGCTGTCCGGAGGACCGAATAACCTTACGGTACTGCCTTCATAGGCCACCCTGATATTTTCGGGCCGTACAATCACCTGGCTTTCAAAACGTGGATTGAAGAATAAGGTAAAAGTATTTTGTACCGGATTGGTGAAAGGTGTACCGTCAGCATCCTGTGGTGCTACCGGCCATGTGCCACCATGATTGGAAGTAACTATTACCAGCCAGTTTTCATCTGCATAGTTTTTCCGGGCACGCAGTGCATTCATTATTTCACCGACCTTGTTATCGGCATCCTGAATTGCATTTACATATTGCGGGATGGATTCATCATAACCATATTGTTTGCCTGCTGCATTTACCTGGTTAAATTCGGCAAATACGATGGTGGCGCTGTCGTTGCCCAGTTCATTGATCACAGCGTTTTTTACATCGGTATCTGAAGTAAATACTTTATTTACATCCATGCTGTTGCCTATCAGTTGCTGGCTGAGTGGCGCGGCCGCACAAAAGGCAGCACTACGGGACAGTACACCGGCATCTTTTAAATATTTAGTAAAAACAGGGTGATTAACGAGGTCTGCTTTCGTATAGTCGTCACCGATAACACCATGTTGTTTACCGGTAACACCTGTCAGCATATCAGCCCAGGTAGCGCCATCAGCGCCGGAAACATCCCCGATACCGCTCCATGAAAAAACGGCGCTATCGCGCATACTCCATATTACAGCAGGTTTCAGGGACCTCATCGTTTCTCCTCTTACACCATCTATCACCAGGCAAAGTACTTTTGGCTTACCGGAAAGTTTGCCGGGGTCATTGGTATACACTTTGCCATCCAGCGTATCCTTGCTCTCCTTGTTACAGGCGCATAACGAAAGGATGGCTGCAACTCCCAAAAGCGGAATGATCTTTTTCATACTATGATTAACTGATTGTGATGATTACTTTGATTTACTTTTCAATGACCATGCGGAAAATATTTCCTACCCGGGTATTATCAAATGAGGTGATAGCACCATATACAATAACAGCCAGCTCACCTTCAGCAGAAGTAGTTTCCTGCATACCGTAAACAAATCCTATCATTTTACCGGTATTGTTATAACCTGCTGCCAGCGTGCCATCCGGGTTAATGATAACCATTCCTTCTCTCACATAATTATCATACCTGTTAAAAAATCCGGCTACTACTATCAACCCGTTATTGAGCTGAATAGCATGACTGGCAGTACCCGAATGAAATTGCTTAGGTAAGAAAGTACTTACCGGAGAGCCGTCTTCATTCAGCAGCATAATACCGTTGCAAGGGATGCCGTTGTAAGACTGAAAGTTTCCGGTAATAATAATTTTCCTGGTAACAGCATTGTATTTAGCGGAGTAAATACGGTCATTTGCACCGGTGCCTGCTCTGAAAGCCGGATCAAGGTTACCATTTGCATCCAGGCAAACGATATTACCGGCAGCTATGCCATCAAATTTATTGAAGGAGCCCGCCAGGACCAGCTTACCACCAGGTAATAAAAATCCATCTATTATGCTGCCATTGGCACCAGGAAGACCCTCATGCGTAGCCAGGTTATAATGATAGGTAGAGTCCAGGTTGCCGTCCCTGTCTGTAGCCAATACACTGTTTACTCTTCTGGTGTCTATGTACCGGATGGTTTTGGTGGAATTGCGATAGAATTTCTGCAAATAACCATATATCGTTCCGATGGTGATTACCCGGTTGTTGTAATAAAGCACTTTTTGAACAATGCCTGTAGTACCGCCGTTAAAAGCAGGAACGGTATCAAAGGAATTTTTCTCTGTTGCATTAGGATCATCTTCATGTGCATTACCGCTGGATGTTTCTGTAGGAATGATCTGCACAGTAGTAGTATCAATAAGACCACCGGCATTGATGCGTGTGAGCTGGTTAATGTCTTTCATGCGGCCATACCGGGTAAAGAAGCCACCGATGATGAACTTACCATCCGGCAGCTGCACCGCGCTGCTGACAGAACCTGTACCGTATACAGCGGAATCTGTCTGGAAAGCAGGTACAAACTGCCCATGTTTTTCTATCATAGCAATACCATTGAGCGGATCTCCCACACCATTGCTGTTATACTGCTTAAAGGCACCTACCATCAGGTAGCGGTTATCAGAAGTAGGCAGCAGGTAATTGATATAATCATCTGCGCCGGTACCTGATTTAAAAGTATTATCCAGCTTCACTTTGCCTATCACTTTAAATACCGGCGACTGAAATACCTGCTGGCCGATATTGACATAAGCACTACCGGAACTGCTGCCAGCAGGCACGATGATAGTAATGGTTCCATCTGTAACAGCTACCACTTTTGCCTCCTGTTCCGACATAAAAAAATGTATAGAATCTTTGTATGGCAACAATCCTGTTACTTTAAACGTAACCTTATCACCGGCAGATCCCTGCGACGGAGCAGGTAGTTCCTCACTGAATTTTACACCCAGCGGTGATCTCCCGCCAGCATAAGGATTAGGATAAACCTTCTCGTTGTTTTTACCGCAACCGGCTACTATTACCAATATCAGCAGCAGTAAACTAATTTTATATTTGAGCAATTGCATTATCTGAATAATTTGTGTGCTTAATAATTATTTCCCCAGACCATACTGTACCACCCGGCTGAAAAATTCAGATGGACTGAACCCAAAATAGTGGGTCCTGAATACGAGAACATGCACCACTCCATTATCCGGCTCTATATTTACAGAAGCCACCGGTGCGGCATACCACGTCATTGGTGGTTGTGAAATGTCTGCCGTATAAGATACCTGCAATTGCCGGTAGCCTACATATTGCGCCCCTCCGTCGCTATGATATACTACACCCAGGTTCATAGGCAGCCCGTCATAGGAGCGTATAAAAACACCGGGATAAGTTTTGTACTGCACCGGATCTATCTGCGGTATATCATTGAGCATGTATTTCCCTTTGAAAAGATACCGGGTGAGCATTTCGCGCCATAGTTGTGCAGGTACCTGTGTATAGCTGCTGATCGTATCTTTTCCCAACAGGTATAATGTGGAGTTCACTATTCTCAGGGTACTGTCGAAACAGTCGTTGGAAGGCGCAAAGAAGGTGATGTTTTCTTTCCGGAAAACATCTTCCATTTGTGTGATTTCAATCACCTTTACCACATCGCTGAAATACTCTGGTTTAGATTTCAGATAATCCAGCACAGACCCGTTAAACTTGCCTTTAGCCAGGCCTGAATCCTGGTAATAATCTTTTTTACATGCGGCAAACAGCATCATTATTACTGTGAAACCGGTCATGAGGAATAGATAATTCTTTTTCATGTTCATGCTATGTTTAGGGTTATCGCCAGTATTCATTTAATTTCATTAAAGGATTGTTAACGAGTGCAGCATCTGCAATAGGCCATGTCCAGGCGCCACGGAGGAAAGCAGATTGTGAGATCGGTGCTGTACAGTAGGTAGCATTGAGGATGCGGTGGGTACGTACCAGGTCATAAAATGCGTGCCCCTCTCCCATCATTTCTTTTGAACGTTCCCAGAAGATCGCATCTTTTAATTCAGTGCCTCCGTTACCGGTATAGGATACTGTTTCAGCCCGTGCACGGATCAGGTTAAGCAGCCGGATAGCTTCCGCTTCATTAGCACTGCCCAGCTCCGCATTGGCCTCTGAAGCAAGGAGAATAGCATCCGCATAACGGAATACAATCAGGTTACCATCAAATGCGATATTGCTGCCCGCATTACCACTAAATTTCCGGAACTCTACCAGGTTACCCTCCCTGTACATGGTACTGGCATCAAACCATAAATCTTTTCGTTTATCGCTGATACCTATCGGGTACATTTTTTCCATGAACTTGCCCACGTAGTTTACATAAGAATACCCTCCTCCACGGCCATGTTCCAGTACATTATCGTTGAGGTACTGATAACCGAGGCCACGTACTTCGCCATAGTTTATATTTTGTGTAAGCTCAAACAAACCTTCCTGTGAACCACCTCTGAACAGCTGCCGGAATTCTGATACGGTAAGCAAGCGGTGTGCTCCACCATTCTGTTCTATCAGCTCTTTACCCAAATCCGTTGTTGCCTGGTAATACTTATTTTTATTGGCATCATCAAAGCCTGCATTCCACATATTCATGTGCATCATTAATGCCAGTGCAGCGCCGCGTGTCGGGCGTACTGCTTTCATTTTGGGATCGGTGTAGGCCCAGGGCAGATCGTTTTTGTACTCCCCCATTTCTTTGATGCAGGAATTCAGTACATCTGTGAATTTAGTGCGGCCAATAATCTCATTGAAGTAAGGGGTGGTATAATATGGAACATCTCCATACAAACGCACCATCAGGAAGTAGAGAAAATTTCTCACCCATACAGCTTCCGCTTTATATCTGCGTTTATCCGTTGCCGATATCTCTGTATCCGGCACATCATCCACCCGGTCTACCAGTATTCCGGCAGCCTGTATTACCTGGTAATATCCTTTCCAGTCAGGAATAGTATTAAAATGAAAGAACTGATTCCAGTAACCTTCCTTCATCAGGTCTTTGAGATCATTATACACGAGGTAATCGTAATAAGGGCGCCCCCAGATACTGCGTGAAGTAGGGGTTTGACGGTATATACCACAGCGGAATTCCGCTGCGAGAAAAAATGAATTAGTGAGCATCACATCAGCGATCTCTCCATAAAGGTTGTTAGTAAACCGCTCCACATCTGATTTTGTTTTCCAGAAGCTGGAACCTGATTCTTTATTGGGTGACGCCGTTTCCAGGAATTTCTTACATCCCGGCATACTGGTGCAAAGTAAGGCAGCTATCCCTATCGCAATAACTAAACGCTTCATATATCACAGTTTAATTGCTTTATACATTGATGATTTCAAATCCTAGAACTGTACGTTCAAACCAAGGGTGACTGTTTTCCTGACAGGATAACCGTCTTCCTGGTCTCTTCCCAGTGCAGATACGTTCTCGGGGTTAGGTCCGCTGTACCTGGAAAACAGGAACGGGTTACTAACGGTGAAGTACGTACGACAAGAAGTAATGCCCCAGCGGATCGTCCTGGTGCGGGGAATCGTATAGGCCAAAGTGATATATTGAATTTTGAAATAAGATCCGTCTTCTTCAAACAACGTCTGATCTACCCGGTAAGGCCTTATACTTTTAAAGCCCTGGTAATCGTAAGGATTAGGATAAGTGGCTTTATCTCCCTGTGCTGCCCAGTAGTTATACTGATCCAATGGTACCAGTGCACCAGGTCCGTTCTTCCCAAGCGGATCAGAATAACCGGCAAAACGTGCCTGCACCGCATTGTTAAGAATAGAACGTATAGCCGTATACGTAGCGGCTATATTGAGCGACCATGCGCCGTGTTGCAAAAAGGAGCTCAACCCGCCTGTAATCAGGGGTTGAGAATTACCTGCATACACATTATCTGCTCCGTTAATGATGTAGTCGCCATTACGATCCGTCCACAGCGGATCACCAGCTCTCATGTAGTAGAAGTTTTTACCGTCTGCAGAAGATACCAGCACAGGACGACCGGTAGCAGGATCTACCTGCACACTGGCGTCATCGGCATATACACCGCGTGTATTCATCAATACATTCGTTAAGCTATTACGACCTACACGATACAGGATGTTCTGGTTATTGGTGGTATCATACACCATTAACTCACGCTTACCATTCGGCAAACGGGTGAGGATATCTTTATTGAAGGCGCCGTTGAAAGTAACCGTCCAGTTCCATTTACCTGTTTGTGGTAAAGGGCGATAAGTAAAGCTCCATTCCAGACCAGCATCCATCAGGGCGGCATCATTGGTTTGTACACTGGAGAACCCGCTGCTGGTAGGCAGTTTCACCTCCATCAACATGTTTTCTACCTTTTTCAGATACACATCCATTTCTACCTGTAGTTTTCCTTTCCATAAGCCGAGTTCCAACCCACCATTCCATTGGGTATTAGATACCGGTTTCATGTTGGCATTGGGCAATTTTCCATAATCAATGCCACTCATCGGCTTATCGTTGTAACGGCCGCCGTTACGGTCGTTATAAGTACCATAAGCATCAAAGATGGTACCCTGCGGTATTACGTTTCTTCCCCAGGAAGCACGAAGTGAACCATAGTCGAGCCAGGACCTGTCTGCCAACAAAGCTTCTTTATAAAAATTCCATCTTAACCCCACAGAAGGGTTATTGGAGTAAGGTGTTTTTTTACCTGTGATAGAAGAAGCATCGCGCCGGAAAGACAGATCCACTACATATTTCTGTTTGTAATTGTAGGAGGCAGCGCCGGCAAAAGAGGCCAGGCGTTCATCACTGCCATTATCGAGAATACCACCTCCGTCGAAAAAACCATTAGAGCCTATAGGTCCATGCACATCATCACTGGGCGTACCACTCTTGCGCAGCAAAGTAGCCTGGTAATCTTTCTTGGAGAGTTCATTGAATACAGAAAATGTGAGATTGTGTTTGTCTTCAAATGATTTAAAATAAGACAATCCACTACGGCTGTACAAAGTATGACTCTGATCATTAAATGATTTTACCTGCGCATAGTTACCATTAATAGCAGCAGGGATGAAGTTGTCTTCTGTACCGGTAGTGCTTTCAAAACTAAAGGTGCTGGTAGCGTGTAACCCGGCAATCAGCTCGTAATCCAGGTCCACGTTGGTACGGATATTAGCCGTTTTGTTGAGATTATCATTGCGCAATGCAGCTACGGCATTGGCAGAAGAAGAATAAAAAGATGGTGCAGGCAACAAGGACGATTGTTTGCCGGCCTTACCTACATCTGATTGTGTAAGACCATTACCACTACCCTTGCTGTTTTGTCCGAGACTCGTAGTAATACCTGCATATATTTTAAATCGTGTGATAGGCCGGTACTGCATATTAGTACTGAGGGTATAACGGTTAAAGTCTGTATTTTTTACAATACCCTTTTCGTTATAATAACCCAGATTAGCTTTGTAGTTGAAACGATCATCACCACCGGATACCGTAACATTATGTGTTTGGTTGTAGGTATACTTATAAAACAATCCCTGCCAGTTGGTAGAATTATTATAGTAAGGATTCAGGCTATCTGCCAGAAAGGGCGTGCTGTTAATATCCTGGCGGGCATACTTAACAGAATCAGTATAATGCAACAGCTGCGAAACACGTGCCTCACGTTCTGCATTGCCTCCGATTACCTTGCGCAGATTGGGCGGAATACTGATAAAGAAGTTACCGGAATACTGTACAATAGGCACTTTAGACTTGCCCCGTTTTGTATTGACCAGCATTACACCGTAGGCTCCCCTGGAACCATACAAAGCAGTAGCCTGCGCATCTTTCAATACCTGGATGCTTTCAATATCTTCCGGTGGAATCAATGACAACGGGTTTAAGCCCGGGCCAGCCTGATTAAATCCATATTCATAATTGGTATTAGGATCAATGGGTACCCCATCAATAACAAACAAGGGAGAAGTAGGTGACAGGAAAGAACTGCTGCCTGATCCTGAAATACTGAGTGTAGAAAGTCCCCTCATCTGGATAGTACCTGCATAGCCTGGTGCACCTGTATTGTTCTGGATGTTCATCCCGGCTACTTTACCCTGTAACAATTCTATTACGTTGGATACAGGTACATCCTGCAGGTCTTTACCACTGATGATCACCGTAGAACCGGTAGTCGTTTCCTTTGTTTTTTTCTGGTAGCCGATAACTACCTGTTCATTCAGTTTATTTTGTTTTACAGAGAGATAAACTTTCATCAATTCACCAGCCTTACCTTTTCCCATCAGTGGCCCGAATCCCATGGCCTGAAAATTCAGTTCAGCGCCTTCCGGAACATTCACGGTAAATGTGCCATCAGCACCACTTGCACCAACTCCTTTGGGTGGTTTACCTGTAAATATTATCACCCCGGGAATAGGCATATTGGTACCTTTCTCGTAAACAACACCTCTCACTGTTATCACTGGCTGTTGCGCGGCGACCGCATAGGTTAGCAACAGCACCACAAATAATGAGACGAGCGCTTTTATCTTCCCTGGTATAATGTTATGCTTATACATGAAGGTTTGTTTTTTTCATTTGATAATTTTTTGATCCTTGCCGGCATGTCTGCCTGGTATTAATTATCCCTGAAGTCAGGATTTTTGTGATAGAACCAGAATACCATCTTCCAGTCACCCGGTTCATAAATCGCGAAGTTCATTCCTATCAGGGCAGTCATCCGCAGGGCGCCATTGGCGATACGATCATAGCTGAACATTACATTGGCGGTAGTTCCCGAAGCATTCGTGTACCTGGTTTGGCGCATTGCCAGCGGAATCGGATAGGCTACGTCATACGTAACTGCTTCCGGTGTAAACCTGGCCGGACCAAAATGATGCAGGATATCTTCCCACCTGGTGCTATTGAATAATTTTGGATTGATAGGATTATAAGCAGAATCACGGAATTCAAAAGTGAGCGTGTTACCGGTAGAAGCAGGATCTTTATGAAACACCACTATCACATCACCGTTGCTCATATAATTGTCCTCATTGTACACCTTTACGCTACTAACCAGGTAAGGCGTAATATTGCCCTGGGAGTTGCCTGTTACCGGATCAATAGCACTGGGCGCATAAGGCTGCGGGCGCATTGGTTTCAGCTCCATATCACGGATGATCTTACTACCGCCGGAGTTAGACACCTCCACATCAAATTTATAGCCCGGATCGGGTTGCATTTTGATGGCATTCAGGTATTGCAGATCCATAGGCCGCCACATTACAAACTGGCCGGAGTGTTCACGTACTTCAAACAAATGATGTTGTTCAATGGTACGTTTCTTCTCTACCTCTTCACGCGTGGTTTCCAGCCCTGTGTATGCTTCTTTCCATACCTGCACGGGAAATGTTTTATTAAAAATATCCACCGCTTCCCCGGTGGAAGCACCCCGCATATGCAGGATTTTGAAAGTCAGCGGTGAAGTAGAATTATCTGCATTAAAAATATTTGCGGTAGGATCATCAGGCAGCAACGTAGTTCTTCCCAATACAGGCTCAAATGTTGTTTGGCTGTAACTGGCTTTGGGGCTGATAAAATCTACATCCGCCGGTACTTTTACGCAGGCATGGGAAAACATCATGCCGCCAGCGATCAGTATTATTATTAATTGATTTGATTTTTTCATCTTTTCATCATTTTTGTCAGCTATTATCAGTTGACTACTGATTAAACCTGCTTATGAATTCATTAAATCCAAACTCATGATCACCACTCAGCACATGTAGTACGCCATTTCTGGCATAAGTATCCATGGACATCGTGTTAGCTCTTACCCATTTACTGATATAAAAAGAAGCCTTGGTATCACTATAGATAATATACTTAGGCCCGCCGCCATCATAGCCCGAAGCGGCTTGTGTAAACAACTGCAGGTTCATCTCCCTGGCATATTTGATAGAGTTGATGCCACGGCCATCAGGATATTGGCGCAGGCTGTCTGTAGCATATACACCCGGTATCAGGTAACGGCAGAACAGCGTATCCAGGTTCTTCTGATCCAGATCTGCAAGCGACAAAGTGCCCAACCCTTCTTTTTCACGGAGCACGTTGAGATTACGCAATGCCGTAACAAAACTGGTATTGGTGATACCAAATACGGTGATCTGCGTATTGCTCATTACCCGTTTCAAACCAAGGCGATCTATCACTATCACCATCGAATCAAAAACGCCGGTACGACTTTTCAGATAGTCGTACATGTTAGCATCAGTTTGCGTATCCCCTTTTGTATATTCCTTATATCCTCCATCCTTCTGACAGCCTGTGAAAACCAGTCCCACCATCAGCAACAGCAGACATAATGTTCCTGCGTAATAATTTCTTTTTTGCATTGTGGTAATTATTTATTCCAATAAGGATTTTGAACCAGCAGGTGATTGGCATTCAGCACATCTTCCGCAAGCGGCCAGTAGATACCGCCGTTTTGCAGTAGCGGTGCCAGCGCGCTTTTACCAGGACGAAGACGCGCATAACGCACCTGGTCATACCAGCGCCAGCCCTCTCCCATCAGTTCTCTTCTTCTTTCTTTAAATACTTCATCCAGCAAATCTTTTCCATTGAAAACAGGATTACTGATGCCACGGCTTTTCATCACAGTACCCAACCATTGTATTGCCTCAGCGGGGTTATTGGTTGCCACGGCGGCTTCTGCACGTAACAGGGCCAGTTCTTCCATGCGGCTGAACATCATCGTACCGTTATAGAGGCGGAAAACGCCTTTATCTGCTTTCCCGTCTTCAATCACTTTTATCTTGCTGAATACCGGTGTGTTGGTAGAATAGTTACTGAAGTAATAATCTGTTAAAGGATAACCTGTTTTAAGATCAATACTGAAACGTTCATCATTAGGCTGATCAAAATACCGGAGAATGGAATCTCTGGGCACATACATTGCCGGCAAAAGATTGCTGGTAATGGGTTGTGCCAGTGTATATTCTTCCAGGTGACCGGCCGTAATCCCTTCCGCACTTAAATAATCAAAAGAGAAATTCAGGATCTGAGAGGGACCGCTACGCGCAAAGAAGCCACTATCGCTGGCGCAAAGCTCTGAAGTGATACTGGTAAAAGTAACAGCAGCCTGGCTGTAATTGTCCATAATAAACTGTGTATAGGACATTACATCCGTGTAATGTTGTTGCCACGCTGCAATATGCGACAACACTGCATAAGCGCTGATCTTGTTAAACAACGTTCCTTTCCAGAAAACATACCCCTCATTAAAATAACTGCCGGTTTGCTGCGGATCATTCCCTGAATAAATGAAAGGCAGATCTTTTGCAGCTGCTACCAGTTCTTTTTCTGCAAAGTCGAGTACTGTTGCCTGTGCTGTACGCGGGAACGCCGGAAACTGCCCGTCGTAAGAAGCTACCACCAATGGTACATCTCCCCATATACGCACCATGTAGAAATACAGAAAAGCCCTTAATGCACGTGCTTGCGCTACATCCAGCTGATGATTGGCAGTGGTGTAGTAAGCATCTTTTTTCAGGATATCGCCGGATCTTTCGATAAACAGGTTAGCCGCATTGATAGCTGCATAAAACCGCCGCCAGTTTTTGAGCGATTGCAACTGCGGGAAAGATACATTCAGTTCATTGTTGATGATGGCTTTGAGGTCGGCGCGGGAGGTAGCAACAAAATCTCCCTGACGGAATTCACCATACATCCAGAAAGCAGCATTATCTGTCAGCGCAGCGCGGGTGAGGCCATACACTCCTATGAGGGCGCTGCGCGCATCCTGCACAGATGACCAGTAATCCTTATCAGCAACCAGCCGCGTGGATTTTACATCCAGCAATTTACTGCACGATACACCCATCAGTGTAAGTGCCAGTACCAGGGCCGTTTTTTTTACTGAACGAAATATATTATTCATGCTAAATGAAATGACAAATGATTATAAATCCAGTTTCAATCCTACCGTATATGTTTTGGGAACAGGTATCACATACCCGTTGTCATACCCGTTGTAATAGGTCAGCTCCGGATCTCCCCCGCTGTATTTTGTAAAGGTGAGCAGGTTGTTACCGGTAGCGTATACGTAGCACCTGGTAATGCCTGGTGCCAGGGCTTTCAGCCACTTACTACCTGCCAGATCATAACCAAGCGATAAGGAACGTAGCTTTACAAAAGATCCGTTTTCAAGGAAAAGATCCTGATCCGCACGGTAAGGAATTACAGCACTCCAGGGATTGTAAACCGGATAGTTTTTCTGATCCTTATCACGCTGCCACCAGGTTATATCTTTTACAGATTCCAGGTTCGACTGACCATCATGGTTGATAAAGTCGTAACGTGCTGCAGCTTTCTGATTCAGAATGTTCATGCCACCGGCAAAATAAAAACTGAAAGAAATGTTGAAGGGACCGTATTTAAAGTTGTTATCAAGGCTGCCGGTATATACTGGCATGCTATGACCTTTCATCACTTTATCTTTATCATTTACAATAAAATCGCCGTTCACATCTTTCCACCTGGCATCACCGGCAGAAAATGCAACGCCTTTGAAAGTGAGCGGGCTCCCGGTTTTGGGATTCAGTGGGATGTCGGAAGCATTATTATAAATGCCTTCATTTTCATATACCCAAAACTGATCTACTGCTTTACCTACTTCAAATCTGCGGTCGCCGGCAACAAATTCTTTTACACCACCAGGTAATGCTTTCAGTGTATTTTCATTGTAAGCAGCGCTGATACCAAGTGTCCATTGGAATTTTGCGGTGTTGATCACCTCACCGGAAATACCTGCTTCCACACCATGATTATTTACATGCAGACCGCTTCTATACGCGCTGCTATAGCCCGATTCAGCCACAACCGGCATTGGCAGCAACATGTTACGGTCATCTTTGGAATAATAATCTACAGCAATGCGTAACCTGTTGTGATAAAAAGAAGCGTCTGTACCAATGGTGAGGATGTCGGTTACCGGCCATGCAACATTATCTCCAATCCAACCGTAGGAGTAAGGCCTGGATAAGCCGGCTACACCTGCGTAGGAATATGCATTAGGGTTGCCTGTCCAGCCCATATCTACTTTATACTGAGGACCGGCAGCATAACGATCATCACCTAACAACCGGCCGGTACGGCCCCAGGAAGCATGCAGCGTCCAGTTGCTGATGGTGTATTTGTCGCGCAGGAACTGATTTTTCAGGTTCCATTCACCACCAACAGCTGGTGTAAACAACCAGCGTTTTGCGGGTGATACCAGCGAGGAGCCATCGTTACGCAGGGTTAAAGTAAAATGATATAAATCGCGATAATTATAATTTATATTACCATAGAAAGAGAGCAGCCGTTGTTTTTCTGCATCGATATAACGGTACACCAACTGATTGGCAAAAGCCAGCGGCGACAAATAACCACCTGAATTGGGATCGCTGTTTACAATATTTACTTTAATACGGTCGCTGATACCTTTATAGGCCCGTTCGTAAGTGTATTTGTAGAGATCCGCCTGGAAAGATTGTCCCGCCTCAAAAGTAAACTTGTGGTCACTTGAAGGGGAATACGTATAGTCGATCACGTTATCAAACCCCACACGTTGATTATTACCAAAATAATTGGAGGCATAGTTAGCACCATCCATCAGTGTAGAAGGCCAGAAAACATCTCTCAAACTTTCATTATAATCGTATAACAGGCGACTGGTATAGCGTACTTTATTAAAGGCAAATATCAGGGAGAAAGTACCCTGTATACTGTTGAGATGATTTCTATCGAAGCCTTTGTTGAATGCGCTGAGATAATCATGATAGGCGGATTTATCAGGCGCTAACGGGCTGGAGATATCAGGAATATAGGCCGTTTCCAGGAAACGATCCTGCATGGAAGTATTTCTCACCCTGTCAAGCCTGTTGGCATTAATCATAGCAGAAGCCATGAGCCACTTGATGGGCGACATATTCACCAGGAATGAAGCGGTGTATTTATCCAGGCGTGTATTATCAGCTATGCCGTTTGCCTGTGTTTTATCACCGAAGAAACGGAAATTCGCTCTGTCGGAACCACCGGAAATACTGGCATTAATAGAATGCGTCATGGTATTACTCAGGTAATAATCACTCCAGTTAGCATTACCAAAATAGGCTGCATTAGAAGAATCGCGCAGGTAAGAAGGATAACTGAGCGAATCAGCAGCATGACCATATTGCTGATAGAACGGACGACGAAAACGGTTTTCATACTGCGCATTGGTAGTATACACCGGATCATACAGGTTCAGGCCAAAGTAACTATTGACGCTGATCTTACGCGTACCGGAAGTAGCATTTTTAGTGATGATATTAATTACACCGTTAGCGCCCCGTGGTCCAAAAAGACTGATAGCCGTCGCGTCTTTATATACCTGTATATCCTGTATATTATCAGGATTAACAGTAGCAAGCATATTGAAAGCGGGTCCCAGGCGATTATAATCGTTGTTCTGAATATCAAATATGAGGGTGTTATCCTGTATCAGTGGAACGCCATTAATATATACAGCCGGTTGCACCTGGTATACATCTTTCTTAGTAAGCAGTGGTGTAGCCAGTCCGCGGATAAACATAAACTGCTCCGTACCCGGCTCTCCGCTGGACTCTTTTGTATACAAGCCTCTCACATTACCTTTTACCATTTGTTGCAGTGAAGTATAAGGAAACAATGCAACATGATTAACATCTAAAGTATCATTGTTTTTAAATGCGGATGGAGCCGACTTTCTGTTGATGATGTAGATCACATCATTTCGGGAAATAACAGTAGTATCTGTTCCCACTGCAGGAGTGGAATCACGTGGTATCAACAACAGCTTGTAACCTTTAGCCATGGCTTGCTGCGAGCAAATGCAGCAGGTTGCCACCAGCGAAAGGATCCAGCGTCGTTTTTTCTCTGACAACCACTTGGATAGATGATCTCTCATTGCTAATAAATATTTTAAGTGATTTATTTTGGGCAATAGATAGCCGTTCAGGTATTTTTCAATACCTGTGCACAGCGAAACATCGCCGTTTTTTCAGCTATAAATGGTTATGAAACCCGCGAAAAAAAATAGTGATAATTAAGCATAGGATTGCCCTATGGCAACAGCTGATGTTGACAGACATTTTTCATTGTTCGTGTATTTATTTTAATAATTATTGTGCGTTAACTGGCTTCGCCAATAAGCAAACTACAGCTTTTACGTAGGGCTATTCCATCACACAGATGCAGTTATATGATCACACACGGGGATGCATGAAAATTACAGGAATCGCTTGTTCACTACCGACTACAATAAGTTTGAATAAATTTGAGTATTGGTTTACTAAGGATGTTCTACATCAATTTTGGTTACTACAATTTCGATTAAACTTGGGTGATACTACTTTTTCATGTTCTACTATCTTACACAAAGTAATAAGTGTCCTTTTTACATTCAACCTTAGTTTAAAATGATGATAATAAGATGACATTCATTTTTATGCACCTTCCCTGCTCCAACATAATCCCGACAAAACAATGACAAGACCCTTCATTTGTTCACATCTTTTTATCATGATGTATAGTCATGATAGTAAGTAAATAGTGTTTGATCAATTGATATTAAAGAGATGATTTACATTTGCTTAATTTTTTTCTCATGAAGCATTTTATACTGGCAAGTACCTCTACCCTGTTTGGAGAAGAATACCTGGCTTACCTGCAACCGGCCATGACAGCGTTGTATGGAGGGATTGATGAAATTGTATTTATTCCGTATGCGCGGCCTGGGGGCATCTCACATGATGACTATACCACAAAGGCAGCTGGTGCTTTTGCCGCCATTGGCGTGAAAGTACGCGGGCTGCATACATTTGAGGATCCCGCAGCGGCGATAAAAAGTGCACGTGGATTTTTTACCGGTGGAGGCAATACTTTTTTGCTGGTAAAACAATTACATGAACTGGGGTTAATGCAGCCACTGCAAACAGCCGTTAATGTTGGTACCCCTTACATGGGCTGCAGTGCAGGCAGTAACATCGGTGGCATTTCTATGCAAAATACCAATGATATGCCGATCGTATATCCACCCAGTTTTGAAACACTCGGACTAATATCATTTAATCTGAATCCGCATTACCTGGACCCTATACCCGGCTTACAGCATATGGGAGAAACACGGGAAACACGCATCAAAGAATATCATACCCAAAACGACACACCTGTAGTAGGCTTAAGGGAAGGTAGCTGGATCTATGTAAAAGGTGATACCGTAACCCTACAAGGTACTTTGAGCGCCCGCATATTTGAAGCAGGTAAAGAGCCCTATGAAGTGGCAACCGGTAGCTCGCTGGCAGCACTGAAATAAAATTCCGGCCAAATGATTAACAGAACAGTCATTCTTTTATCTTTGTCCTATGCGTGCAAGGGACGAAAATAAAGAAATCGCTATTCGCGAGAAGGCTATCGAAATGATTGTTCACGAAGGCTTTGATGGTTTAAGTATGCATAAACTGGCCAAAGCGGCCAATATATCTGTCTCTACTATATACATCTATTTTAAGAACCGGGAAGACCTGGTAAACCAGCTGTATATAGTGGCTTCAGAGATATTCATACAGGAATCGTTGAAGGATTTTGATCCGGAAATGGATTTTGAAGCGGGCCTATGGCTGCAATGGAATAACCGTTGCCGTTATATTACAAAATACCCGCTGCACCATCATTTCTCAGAACAGTTCCGCAATTCGCCCCTGATCAAAAACCAGCAAGGCAAACAGGATGCTAAGTTTCGTTCTGTAATGCAGCAGTTTGTGAAACATGCGATAGCAAAAAAACAGGTAGTTGACCTGCCTCCGGAAATTTTCTGGGCAATAGCCTATGGTCCTTTCTATACCCTGGTAAAATTCCATATGGATAACGCTACCATGTCCGGCAAACCATTTTCTCTTAGTGAGCAAACAATGCGACAAACCTTTCAGCTGGTGATGAAATCGTTGAGGCCATCGTAGCACCTTTTTGCTAACGTAAACGTATATACTAAAATTTGCTGGTAAAAAACGATCCGTTAACACAGGCTGCTCCTGCATTAACGGATCGTTTCCTATAAGTACTAACTTTTACAGACTTAATCCACCATCACAACGTACTACCGTACCCGTTATATTTCCATTGCGCATCAGGAAGAGGATGGTATCAGCGACATCGTCCGGCTGCCCGATCCTGCCTACCGGCAACTGTGAAGCATATTCCCGGAAAGCACCTGCCTTGGCATCTGCCGGCAGGAAATCCCACCACGGAGTATCTACTACGCCCGGTGAAACAGCGTTGATGCGTAAAGGTTTGATCTCTTTGGCAATAGTAGGCACCATTAATTCCAGTGCCCCGTTAATAGCCGCCAAACCGGAAGTACCGGGCGCTTTGGAGATAGCAGAGATAGCTGTAATAATGGTAATGCTGCCGCCTTTATTTACAAAAGGCAATGCTGCCTGCAATGTATTCAGCTGGGGCCAGAACTTCCCCTCAAAACCCTCCCGCAAATCTTTTAATGATAGTTCAGAAAATTTACCGGCACCTTTGGCGCCGCTTAATGAAATGACCAAGTGATCAATGGCACCCTGCGACTGGAAAAAAGCGTCCAGCTCCTGGCGGTTGTTGCTGTCCAGTGCAGTGGTTTGAATACCGGGAACAGCTTTGGCAGCATCGGCTAGTCGCGCTGCGGAGCGGCCCGTAATAATTACATTCGCTTTTTCTTTGGCCAATAATGCTGCGGTAGCCAATCCTACTCCTGAGGAGCCACCGGCAACAATTACTTTCTTACTTTCAAATGAGGTAGACATATCGTTAACTTTTATGACTACAAAGTTGCCACAAAGCATACTGGGAAATGTTATCCGGATTATGCATTCCCTGAACCGGATTATGCATTTTTACGAAAGGCCAGTGGCGTTTGCCCTGTTCTTTCGCGGAAAAACCTGTTGAAACCGGCAGGGTCGCTGAAATCCAGCTGATAGGATATTTCTGCGATAGAAGTATCTGTATACCGTAATACGGCTTTTGCTTCCTGTACCAGCATATCAGAAATAGCTGAAGAGGCTGTCTGCCCTGTACTTTCTTTGATGGTCCGGTTCAGGTGATTGGGCGTTACACCCAGTAAGGCAGCATAATCTGCCACCCTTCTTTTAGTAAGAAAATGCTGGCTCACCAGTTTTTTAAATCGGGGAACAAGATAAGTATTACGTGTATCCGTTGCCGTGATATGGAGTTGTTGCGCCAGGTAACTTCTTTTTACGTCCAGCAGCAAAAGGTAAAGATACAGCCGGATGGCTTTCTCACAACCTGGTTTATGCTGCTGTAGTTCTTCATTTATTTTGCATGCAAAATCAGCTACTGCCGCTATTTCCATTGGCTCCAGCTGAATAAAGGGTACACCCGCATAATCAAAGAAAGGGAACTCTGTAGTGATCCTGTCCGGGGTAATGATCTCTTCCAGAAAATCGGCATTAAACAATATATAATATCCGAAGGTATCTTCTCTTATATTGCTTTTGCTGAATACCTGGCCAGGAAAAGTAAAACTCAGTGTGCCTGGCCGGTGTTGAAAATGCTCGAGACCCAGCTGTACATCCACGCTCCCGGAAATTGTAATACTGATACGGTAAAAGGCTGATTTCAATGGTCCCAGTGCAGGTTTCAAACCTGCACTGGAATATATTTCGAAGCCAGGTATTTTTTTATCAGCATCAATATTATTGTATCCAAAGGAAGAAGCATCATCCTCCAGGCGGTGAAGCGGGCGGAAATTCTCCAGAACGTATTGTGGTATCTCTGGTTTGTTGTTAGCTGGTTTCATGGCCATTTCTTATATTCGTCTTTAAAATTAGACAAAAAATTACCAATGGAGTTAACCACTTTATACCGCCCCGTAGGTCCAGATGAACTGGTTTTGATTGAACAATCCGGTTGGAAAAGATTTCCGCCCAGAAGGCCTGATCAACCAATTTTTTATCCTGTGATGAATGAAACGTATGCTATTCAAATATCTACTGAATGGAATGTACCGGCTTATGGTGCAGGCTTTGTTACAAAATTTGCTGTGAACAGTGCCTTCCTGGAAAAATATTCCGTTGAAAATGTAGGCGGAGCAATACATAATGAGTTGTGGGTACCGGCAGAGGAGCTGGAAGCCTTTAACGATAATATTGTAGGGGTGATTGAAGTAACACAATCTTATCATCAGTCTAAATAAAAAAAGCAGCGATCGTGACCGCTGCTTTTTTATCACTATAAAAATATTTTTATCTCGCTATATCGATCTTCACTTTCTTATTCTTGATCTTTTCATTTTTGATCAGCTCCAAAGCGTGTCCCACTTTAGATTTCACGATCGCTACAAAAGAGAAGAAATCTTTTACTTCAATTAAGCCGATATCTTCTTTTTTGAGATGTGCCCTGTTGCCAAGGAATCCAACGATATCAATTTTATTTACTTTATTCTTTTTACCTGCAGCGATGAATATGGTAGTCCATTTTGGCTTTTCAGGTAAAGTGGATGTTTCAGGCAATTCGATCGTCACTACTTCTTCATCGATGTAAGACATCAGCTTTTCATCTGGCGCCAGGATTACGATAGCGGTGCCGCTGGCTTCCATTCTGGCGGTACGGCCATTACGGTGTGTCCAGCTATCTTCGGTATGTGGAAGGTGGAAGTGAACGATATAACGAATATTTGGAATATCGAGGCCACGTGCAGCGAGGTCGGTAGTTACCAGTACGTTTACAGAACCGTTGCGGAACTTGCAAAGGGCAGCATCGCGCTCCTGTTGCTCCATAGCACCGTGATAAAAGGTATTGGTAATACTTTTATCAGACAACATTTTGCTGGTACGTTCCACTGCTTCCCGGTGGTTGCAGAATACAATAGTAGAGCGGTTGCCCAGGTAGCAGATCAGGCGGAACAAGGTTTCCACTTTATCGCTTTCCGGCGCCATTACCTTCCAGATCGCCAGTCTTGCTGCAGGCGAACCTTCTTCCGGCAGGAAGTCCAGCTTCTCCGGGTTGTTCAGTGCCAGGAATTCCGGGATATCCACAGTTTCGGTAGCAGAGGTAAGGATACGCTTTTTGATGTTGGGCAGGGAGTCAATAATAAAGGATACTTCCTCCTGGAAGCCCAGCTCCAGTGTTTTATCGAATTCGTCCAGTATCAGTGTTTCAATACTGTCTACTGTAATGTTTTCTCTGCGTATATGGTCACCCAGACGGCCGGGAGTACCTACAATCACTGCTGGTGGCTGTACCAGGTTATTTTCTTCGGTTTCCCGGAGATGTCCGCCGTAACAGGCAGTAATTTTATAACCGGTGCCCATGAGTTTGAACACTTTCTCTATTTGCAGCGCCAGCTCACGGGAAGGCACTACTATCAGGGCTTGTGTATTTTTATTGGCAGGATCCAGCAGTTCCAGGATAGGCAACAGGAATGCCAGCGTTTTACCGGAACCGGTAGCTGACAACAGGATTACATCGGCGTGCTGCTTGTTTGCGTCCACTGATGCCTGCTGCATTTCATTGAGTGAATCGATCTTGAGATTGGTAAGTATATTACCTAATGAGTATTTTTCTTTTTGCATTTGGCGCAAAAGTACGAAAATTAAATTTGGGAGCCGATTACACGTGCAAACGTAATATCTGGTTATTTACAGATATGTATGCGGTCGTTCCCCGGATAACTGCTAATACCTGCTAATAAAAACAATCGTTGTTTCATCATTTGTGTTTCATTTTGTGTATGATCCTGGATCCCGTCATGTTTATTTTCGTTATTTTCAGTACATGAAAACTACTAAAATTCTTTTTCTCCTGGGCACGGTTGCTGCTTTCTCCTGCCACCAGGGTCAACAAACCGCTACCACAAATACAGATCCCGTAAAAGCCGTTCCTCTCAAAGGAAATACCTGTTATATGAAAATCCTCGGCAAAGATACCATGCTGTTACAGTTATCGTTCCTAGACAGTGTTGCAACAGCCACACTGGTATATAATTATTTTGAGAAAGATAAAAATACCGGAGAGATGAAAGGTATTTTGCACAATGGCATTATCCGTGGTAAATACACCTTCTTCAGCGAAGGTATCTCCAGCACGCGACCAGTGATATTTAAGTTATCAGATAACAAGGCATATGAAGCATTGCCGGATAATATGGATTCACAGGGAATACCTGTGTTTAACAACAATAATAACCTGTTGAAATTTGATAGCATTCCTTTGGTGGAAAGCCCTTGTAAATAATTGCTACCAATAAAAGCAGGGCCAGACGATATCGTCCGGCCCTGCGCTATTTTTAAACACACTATCAATTAAAATTTGTAAGATACCGTACCTACGAACTGTGTAGGAGGTATTGGATTGATGCTATAGTTCTCGTGTACGTAATAGTTGTAAGTATTAGTAACGTTAGACACTTTAGCCAATACTGCAAAACGTTTGAAAGTGTATCCCGCGCTAAGATCCAGTGTAGAGAAGCCTGGAACAGAGATCAATCTGCTTACCAGTTGTTTATCAGCTGCCGGCATGGTGTTATTCCAACCTGCATAACGCTGACCAATATAATAGAAACCAGCACCCAGCTTCAGTCCTTTTATTTTATACTTTTGGAAAGTATAGAATACGCTCGCATTGGCAGTATGATTTGGATTACCTACCAGGCGCTCTCCTTCTACAGAACTACCAGGGGTACCCGGTGTATTTTCAATAGTAATGTTATTATAGCTATAACCTCCAATCACGTCAAGTCCGGGTAAAGGATGACCTGCAATGTCTACTTCCACGCCCTGGCTGAGGGTTTCGCCAATCAATGCTTTCAGGTTAGCGTTGTTATTAGGTGTCACGCCATCCTTCTGATAAGGGGCTGTTTGCGCGTAATTATTGTTCTTAATGCGGTATGCTGTTACGTTTACAGACAGTAATCCTTTCAGGAAATCATTCTTAACCCCTACTTCGTATTGATTAATAATAGATGGTTTCAGTACGTTACTATCTATATCCAGACCGGTGTTAGGCGTAAAAGAGTTGGAATAGCTGGCAAATATCGCTGTTGTAGGAATAGGCTTATAAACAATACCTATACGTGGAGAAAACGCGTTATCGTATTTGGCAGCAGTTTTAGTTACTGCATATGTTTTATAATCCAGTGTGGAAGGAGATTCATTCTGCAGATACGAGAAACGAACACCTGCCAGTAAATTCAGTTTATCAGAAATCCGTACGAGATCCTGGATGTATGCGCCAAAGCGGTTTATCGGCGTAGTAATACCTTTTACAATATTTGCAGCAGGCATGTCGGTACGCGGTTTATATAAATCCGGATGCAGTATATTAATAGTGTCGTAAGCAGTAGGCTGATTATAGGAATATGCTTTCTGATTATACCTGTCACCGTCAACACCCACCAGCAATGTATGTTCCAGGGAACCGGTTTTAAATCTACCGGTCAGATCTACCTGCGCGAGATAATAATCTTCATCATTATTAGCCCTGTTCAAAGGACGGCCCCATTTACCTGCTGTATCTGCCTGAATTCTTTCTATCGCATAATAATCCCTGTTATATTTCTGATAGGAAATCATTCCGTTCAATGACCAGTTATCATTCATTTTATGTTTAAGCGATGCAGATGCAGTGGTTTGTTGGGTATGAGCATACTGCCATGGTGTACCATAAAAATTATTGCGGGGAACATCAGCTATTTTAGTACCACCTAATGTACCAATACCAAAGTCAGGTGTAAAATCATGTTTCAGATAATCGCCCTGTACCAGTAACTCTGTACGATCGCTCAGTTTGAATAACAGGGAAGGGTTTATATAATAACGTTTTGAATGCACCTGATCGCGGTAGCTGTCGGCGGTTTCAAAAGTACCATTCACCCTGTAAGCTATTTTGGAAGAGATAGGACCGTAGATATCTACTGCTGGTTTTAACAGGCCATAGCTACCGGCTCTCAGGTTCACTTCACCACCAAAATTAAATTTAGGTTGTTTGGTTACCATATTCATTACTGCGCCTGGCGCCACATTGCCATATAAGATAGCAGCACTGCCTTTTAAAATCTCTACCCTTTCCAGCGAACTCATTTCCGGCATTACCCCTGAATTCACACGTGCGCCGTTTTTGAACATATTAGAGCTGGAGAAGCCATAACCGCGTGCATTAAAGGTTTCCTGTGTACCGGCCCTCATGGAAGCCATATATACGCCATTCACATTTTTCACTACATCGCTCATACGCTGTACCTGTTGATCCTCCAGCGCTTCATGACCAATAATGGCCACACCTTGGGGCAGGTCCATAGCTGGCACCGGCAGTTTACCGATGGTTACAGGTCTTCTGTTAATTGTTCTTGTTCTGTTGCCATCTACTACTATTTCATTCAGCTGGCTGGAAGTAGCCTGCATCACATACGCTACTTCTGTGATCTGGTCTGCAGTTACGGTTACCTGATTATGCAGTGTTTTGGTACCGGTATAGGAGATCACGAGTGTATAAGCACCTGGTTTTACATTTTTCAATGCAAACTGGCCATCTTCATTGGTTAAGGTACCTTTTTTCGTGTCTTTAAGACCTATTGTTACAAATGCTGCGGGCTGTCCGTCTGCTGAGTTGATCTTTCCCTTGATAGTGCCGTTTTGCGCGAGTACAGTAAGGTTAATTAAGACCAGGCTGATGATTAAGTATAAATTTTTCAACGAATAATATTTTGCGCAAAGGAACACCAACCTCGTTTTTTAACAAGAGCGGATCGGGAAAACGATTTACGCAATCGGGAAAAATTTTAATGTAATTTTAATCTTCGAGGGTCATTTTCCGGATAAAAGCCGTTTCTGTGGCGTTAAATGGAGTACCATCCGCCCGGAAAATGTCATGATACCAGGTTTCCGGCTCCGTCATCACCACCGGCTTGCCCTGGGGATAATTGGTTTGTGTTTTTCCTGCTACGAGGCCCCAATTGATAGCGCCTACCCCATTTTTCTTCATCATAGGTAAATGCGTAAGGAACAGGCTATTATTGGGTCGCTTCATGTATTCAGTGCAAATAAGTGGCTTCCCGAAGCGTTTAAGGCTATCTATAGCACCGGCCATAGACAGGGAATCATTGTAATTATGAAAAGTAATAATATCTGATTGTGCTACCTGGTAGTCGTTGAATGCTATAAAATCTTTACGCCAAACGCCTATTGTAATTGGCTGCAGCAGCTCCACCGCACGTGCCCAGGCCACCACATTCTTCAGGAGCGGCCAGCTTTTATCACCATGACCAAAATGCCCCGGCTCATTATACAGGTCCCACATCAGAATGCGGGCATCATCTTTAAAAGTAACCAGGATATCGGATACATATTGGTGCAACGCATCCATCAGCAGCGGCAGACTGTCAATACGATTCCCCGGATCTTTCAGCCACTGGCTGTTATGCCGTGCCGGTAACGGCGCCGGCTGTGGTCCTGCTTCATAAGTATCCTTCCAGCAGTCATCAAAAAAAACAAACATGGTTTTAATGTGATGGCTATTGGCAATGGCCAGGTATTGCCTGATCCGGTCCTTAAACCCTTCCGGATCCACTACCCAGGCCACATGATGCAGGTACACCCGCATACAGTTCATACCAACTGCGCCCGCATACCCCAGTTCCCGGTTAATAGTGGCGGTGTCAAAAGTAGCTGCCTGCCACATTTCCAGCTGATTCACTGCGGTAGAAGGGGTGAAATTTGCACCCACCAGCCAGCCCTGCTGCTGATACCACGCTGTAGCGCGTTGTGGCGACCATACCACGTTTTGTGCGGATACACAAAAAGAAAGTAATAACAATACTGAAATGAGGACAATTGGTTTTTTCGCAGGAGTCATGGAAGGGGTATTATGAGATCACAAGTATAAGGGAAAAAATCCGGAGGTTGTCTTTCTCCCGATTAGGCTGATTATACTGATTACCCTGATTTTTTTTTTGATTTTGTAAGATTCAAAAGATTAGCGAAGATTGTCTGAACTGTGATTTTTGTGATTGGTATGATTATCTTGATTAGCGAAGATCTCAGCGGGTGTTGTCTGAACCAGGATTTTTAAGATTGAATGGATTACCCTGATGGATGCCGAAGATCAAAGCGTAGATATTCGTTAATATCTTCCAGATAAAAAACAACATAACACCCATCAGGGTAATCCATTCAATCCTAAAAATCCTGGTTCAGACAACACCCGCTGAGATCTTCGCTCATCAGGATAATCATACCAATCACAAAAATCACAGTTCAGACAATCTTCGCTAATCTTTTGAATCTTACAAAATCAAAAAAATAAAATCAGGGTAATCAGTATAATCAGCCTAATCGGGAGAAAGACAACCTCCGCTTATTTTTTCATCTCATTAATCCATTGCTGAATCAAAGCCACCCCTTCTTTATGGATGACGGTGCGCGCCAGCTCCGGCATTGCTGTACCAGGTTCTACACTGTTCATCCTGTAAGCAAGAATAGAATGTAAGGCATCCCCGGGAATCAGGTCGTAGTCAAGGCCACCAGCGCCGCCGCCAGCGGAAACGGGTGATTTCATGATGCCGATATGATCAGCTCCGGTTTGTTCATATTCCAGGAACAGACCCGTATTGTAGGCGTCGCCACCCTGGGTATGGCAATGGGCGCAGTTTACATCGAGATAGGCGCGTGCACGTTCACTAACGGTGAAATGTGTACTATCTTTCCAACCGGGCAACACCGGTACCTTTTCAATGGCCGGCAATCCCTGCAGCTGCCCGCCGGTAGCCCATTGCATCAATTGGTTTTGCGGCTGGCCGCCACGCACAAAATTGAGATTACGGGCCTTGGGACCTATGGGCGTAAGAACACTATTATTAATATGACAACGTTTACAATCATTGGTGTTAGGCATCTGATAAACAGTCGACTGCTGCTGACCGCTATCATCCAGGAAAGTAATCGGGATCTTTTTTCCCATGATCCACTTTTGCGCATCCCGCTGATCATTATCCCAGAGGTAGTTCATCACCTTCCATTGTTTGTCTGCCGGATCTTTAAAGAGCAATCTCGTTTCTATCATTATTTTCTGATGCGACGGACTCCTGTAGGCAAAGTTTTTAACGATGAAAGTGGAGTCCGGAAAATCAAGCGCACCATGATCTGTATAATGCATGGATTGCCCGTCCGGCAATACAATGAAACGGTCTTTTACCGCATAGTCTGTAAATAACGGTGTGGAGAGTTCATAGTTAAACACCCCTTTTCGTGGCACCAGGTCCTTCAGCACGCCCGTGAAAAAACCATAATCAGATAGTTTCTCTTTAAACTGAAATACGCCCGTCCCGCTGGTTTGAGCTGATTTTTGTTTGCAGCTCTGCGCCACGGCGATCACTAAAATAAAAATCACAATAAATAAACAAGGCTTCCTCATCTCCCGAAAAAATTAAATTAAAACTCATTTACAAACATAAGGCGCGATATCTGTGCTCGGATGCCAGTTCTTTGAAGTCATATTCAACGCATCTACGTTGACAAATAAATTGGGGCCCTGCTGTTTAATACACAGTGAATCCGGATTAACAGCAGTGCCCTTGGTCAGAATATTGGTTGTAATACCATCATAGGTGATGAACGGTAAACGTGCATTTTTTCTTGCAGGGTCCTGCGCATTTAATTTCTGCTCAATACCCACCAATACTTTACCGGTATGATGTTCAAATGCAGCAGGCGGAAAAGCACTACCCACTTCCATTGTATTGTCGTGGATAGAAATATTTCTAGGTATAGGGAAATAATGATCATTCATTTTTTTACCTGCACTTTCATCTATAAAAAATCCGGATACTACCGCAATAGCACTGGAATTATTATTGATGATACGATTGTTGTACAGTTCTATATCAGACGCTGCCAGGATCACCACTCCACTGCCGGGAGAAGCATTGCCGACGCCCCATGTAGATCCGAAGCTCCCGGATTTGGCGAAATTCTTTTCGTTATTATCATGAAAATAATTGTTGTATGCTTTCACAAAGCCCCCACGTTTAGACAGGTCCGGCAGATCAAAGATGAGGAAGCCGGCTGTGTTGCCATAAAATTCATTATCGTATACCTGTGCATGAGAAGTATTCTCAATCTCGCAACCAGCCACATTTTTGAAGGCTTTACACTTGCGCACGATTGCGCTGTCTGTTTGTCCTACGTAGATACCTGCATCTGAAGCACCCTGTGCATAACAGTTTTCGATGAGCACATTTTTACACATCACCGGGTAAATAGCATACCCACCGCTGGTAGAATCGGATACAGACCAGATAGCGTGCAGGTTGGTCATCACCACATTTTCGCTTTTGTTGATCTTTATCATATCACCTTTGGAATCGCGTAAAGTCATTCCATCTATCGTAAAGCCTTTTACATCTGTTACGCGAACACCTTCCCCACCCTGGCTCTGCGCAGAAAAATCGAGGATCGTTTTATCCGCACCGGCGCCCTGGATAAGGATATGCTTTACCTGTGCGATACTCAGGTTATCGAATTTATACAAACCTTCTTTTAAAGTAATACTGCTACTATCTGTTAGTGTAAGAAAGGCTTCCGCAATCTTTTTTTCATCACCGGGTCCAAATGAAAGCCTGGTTTTATAGCCGCCCTCATTTTTTGCTTCCGGGCTATTACAAGCCACCATCAAGCATCCCAGGCAGGCTAATAACAAATAAAAATTATTCCGTTTCATATATTGTTGTTTTTCTATGATTAAAAAACGTTGTACGCAAAACTTACATAGTACATGCCACCAATAGCCGGGCTACCAAAACCGGTTCTGTAGTAGGTATTGGTAATATTGGTAGCACCTAATTTAATGGTGGAATGTGCCTGTAACAAACGATAGCTTACCTGTCCGTCGATCACCGCAGAAGCAGGTACCGTACCGCTTCCGAAGCCTATCTGGTAATAATAGGCGGGTCTGTAACGGAACGTAGTATTAAAAGAATAACGTTCTTTATGACCGAAGCCCAGGTTACCAAAATCGATATTGAATTTATAGTTAGGTGTATTAAAATTATTTACCTGGCTGTTATTTCTGTTCTTTAAAAAGTCGGAAGAGAAATTCACTTTTGCGAGAAAGTGATGCGACAGATCCACGCTCACGCTGGCCGCATAACCGTAGGTATTTACTTTCTGTGCGCCATTGTACGCGATATTATATTGTATATATTTACCGTGATCGAGGAAAGCATTAGGATCTGTAGAACCTGGTGTGTTGGCCACATTTACATAGCCGATGAAATTTTTCCAGGTAGAATAATATCCCAGTACATCTATCAACACACGTTTAGCGATCAGGGAAGAGTAACCTAACTCAAACGCATCTACGGACTGCGGCTTAATATCGTTGAGTGCAAACTTTTTCAGGTCGGCCGGGTTTTTAGTCCTTTGAAAAGAGTCCACACTTTCCAATGTATAAGAAGGATACTGATCAAAATGATACACGCCGTTGAGCAAACGACCGGAACCACCGGAAGCAAAGCTGTTATAGTCTATCGGTGTACTTTGCAGCGATTGAATATTGGAAGGGAAACTATAAGCATTCTGATAAGAGAAGCGGATAAAACTTTCTTTGTTTACTTCCAGTACTGCCGACATCCTGGTAGTTACCCGTGGTTTTTCGAACAACGTATTTTTATCATAGCGGAAAGCAGCGGCCAGGCTCAGTTTATCATGAATTACTTTTTTTGTAAGATGTGCATATGCACTGTATTCTGCTACATCAATAGGGCCTTCCGTATCAGGAAACAGGGTTCCTTTTGAATCCAGGCGATACAGGCGGTAGTTGAGGCCTGCTATTAATTCTGCAAATTTAATGAGATGTGTAAAGTTGTATTGTACCTCTACATTAAACAGTTTGCTTTTATCGGTGAACAGGGTGCCGCCTTTAGAAGTAGGGATATTGGCGATACTGTCTTTCAGGTGCAGGAACAACGGGCTACCGGCATCAGGGCGGCCCTGATCAGCAAAGCCACGGGCAATTACACTGGCGTCTTCATAACTCTTTCCTTGTGCCATGGCTCCCAGGAGGGCGCCGGTATATTGCGGATACCAGCCGTCGCCGGTATTAGCGTCGTAGCTGGGTTTCCAGCCTTCATTGATCAGCTGTGCGGTAGGCATGGCAATGATGGTATGCCCGGAATTTTCCTGGCTGGTATAGCCGCGAACAAACCAATGTTCCGCCTTCAGCTCAGCGCGATATTGTCCCAGATGGAAACCAGTTAAGGCATAGCGGGTATCGTTGCTGTATACCGAGTTACCCTGGCCATAAGTACCTGAGAGGATAGCTTCCAGTTTGGGTTTTATTTTATAACGTAGTTCCACATTGGCTTTAAACATTTTTGCATCGCTGCTCAGGTAACCGTATTCCGGGTAGCCGGTGCGGGCCACATTGTTATTGCCTTTTGCCAGCAGCGGGGTGATGAGTGGCTCCAGTGCAGGATTCTGCGCCAATGCCCCCTGCAGGAACGGGTTGATGTCTACAGAGGTTTTACTGCCATATAAATTCACCCCGTTGTAGTTGGGGTCTTGCAGCGGGCCACCAGGGCCATTTGTATTAGTCGTATCTGAAGCAATCCAGTCTTTCGCCTGGGTGTACTGGACATTTATTTTAAAAGCAAATTTGTCGCTTACTTTTTTGCCCCAGCGCACGGTCCAGTCATAGTAAGGAGAAGGCCCCAGCGGATCATTGGACTTTCCTTTGCTGACATGGTTTACCCCTTGTGTGATCTGAGCGCTCAGGCCCTGGTATTTAAAAGGATCTTTGCCGGTCATGACCAGTGTACCATTCAGGCCACGGGAACCGTATAAGGCAGAAGACGCGCCTGAAAGGACTTCCAGGTTATCTACATCCAGTTCTGTCAGACCGATAATAGCCCCTAATGGAAAATTTAGGCCGGGAGCCTGGTTATCCATACCATCTACAATTTGTGTAAAGTTAGTGTTACCGCTTGTATTGAAACCGCGGGTAGTGATGGTAGTAAACAACAAGCTGGAAGTGGTGATATCTACGCCTTTTAGTCCCTGCAGCATATTATAATAACTGGGCTGGGGGGAATTGATGATGTCTTTGGTACTGATTCTTTCAATAGTAACCGGCGACTCAATTTTCTTTTGTACAAAACGGCTGGCAGAAACCACCACTTCTTTACCCAATATGGATGCGGGCGACAGCTCAACGCGCTGGGAGCCCGTAACAGAAATGATGATTTCTTTTGTTTCAAAGCCCACCGATGACAGTATAAGGGTGATAGGATATTTTTTTCTGGTAGAGAATTTAAAATTCCCCTGGTCGTTGGTATAATCTCCATTGGGGGCTTCTTTCATTGTCACGGATACAGCAGGCACTACTTCTTTGGTAACGCTGTTGCGTACATTTCCTGAAATTACATTTTGCGCCTGTAAGGTACTGTGTGCAGTTAATAAGCAAACCGCACCTAAAATTATAGATCTTAACATTTGGCAGGGGAATTTAGAATGCTTGGTTGTTAGTTTTTACGCGGTCATATTCCGATAACGTGTCGAAGCGATATTACCAAAATAGATTGAGCGCAACTGCCTGTGAGACGGTCTTTGGGGCGAAAATCGGGCTATGCGGGGTGAAAATCAGGCAACCGGAGCGAATCGTTCCTGGAATACCGGCAGGCAGGAAACAGATACTGGTACGATGAGGTCGTCCAGTCCTTCGAGTTGCAGGTAATGTCCTTTTGTATTTTTCTTAAAAAGCACCACTTTGGAAATATTAACCAGGTAAGAGCGGTGGGCCCGGGTAAATCCGGCTATCGACAATTGTGCTTCCAGTTTCTTCAGAGAAGTTCTTACCAGCTCTTTTCTGATAGTATTTCCGGAGAGATAAAATACATGTACATAATTATCCTCTGCTTTTATCATCAGTAATTTTGCCGGGTGCAGGGTTAATACGGGTTTATCATGTTCATCGCGGATCAGGACGCAGGTGGTATCTTCTTTTATTACTTCCTGTTTCACTTCCTGCACCTGTATCTTTTCCAGGCTTTTCAACTGGGCACATTTTTCCCTTGTATAAAACCACAACAGGGCAATAAAATATGGCAGTGGCAGTATTAATGCAGTATAATGGAGGGTGTTGATGAATTCTGTCCAGGTAAAAAAGAAGGTATCTGTGATAGATACATTTATTATTGTTACCATGAGAGATACCAGTAATATTTCACCAAAAAACCAGCAGAGATAGGTAGCATTGGTGAGTTTCAGGCGCCGTCTTAACCCTATCAGCAGAAACTGGGAGGTGAACAAAGAAGCCACCCCACACAAGGTGAAGATCAGGAAAAGTGGCATCAGGGCCAGGTGCTGCCCCTCGTACCATATATTTATATTAAACGGTAAAAAAACATACATGAACAGGAAACTGAATACACTGCAAAATGCAATCAGTGAAATCCTGTTAGCCACGGAGTCCAGTAAAGTAAACCGGGGTTGCTCTGTAGCATATTTTGATATAAGTGGCAAAGTGTGCAAGCTTTTCATATCATGGATGATTTTCGTCATTTAAGATAAGTAAAAAGCGGGAATCCCGCACCCCTATTTTTCCCTACCAGTTCCGCCATAGGTCCGTAATGCCTTCTCCATCGGCATAATCTTCCGGGTTGAGTCCTGCAGCCATGGTAATAATATCAAATATCTCACACAGGTCTTCGCGCTCACCGGTTTCTATGAAGCCGGCTATTTCATCGTCCATATCATTATATGCTTCCACTGCTTTTTCAAACAACAGCATTTTTTCCGGTTCATCTGCATTTTCACCGGCTGCTATCAGATCTGCTACCAGCTCATTCATAATGGCGGCTGCCGCTTCGCAGTTTTCCGGTGAATACTGTTCCATGCCGCCTACATCATTTTCATCCGGAAAAAATGATTCACTCCACCTGTTAAAGGGATAATGCACTTTTGTTGCTTCCAGTTTAGCCTCGTATGTCATCCTGTTTTTTTAAGGCTGCAAATATAGGAGATATTGCATTAGTGGGAAAGGTTTTGAGTGGTTGATGAAGAAATGGGGAATATTATTAGAGGTATGCAACTGCATTTAAGGGTAATACTTACCAGGTAACAAATTAAAAATTGATAGATGCTCCCGGCTTCAACTCTTTTCCCCGCTGCTTTTCAGCCGCCACAAACGCTTCGTCCGATAATGCTTTAAACCCCTTGGGCGCTTTATCAGCCGGCCCTTTATATATACCTACAAATGGTTTGGAAAAAGTTCTGCGGGTAACGGGATCGGTCATACGAAAATACTGCGTATACCAGCCCTGTACCATTCGTTTGTCTGGCAACGGCTTTTTAGCAGCCTTATCTCTGTTAGCGAGTATTTTTTCCAGTGAGATTTTTTCTATGTCGGCAGCTGAGAAGAAATATACTTTGCGACCCCGCAAAGATTGATCAGGACCGGCTTTAAAAACACCCGCATGATGCCACTCCGTAGCAAACACACTCAGCTCCTTTGCCAGTATTTTAGTGTTGAATTTTTTTGACAGCAAACCTGCTACCTCACCGGCTTTCAGTAAACCTTTGGCTGCTGCATCCTGATAATTCTCGGATTTTCCCTGCCGCAGATAATGACTCATTTTCATGGCGGAAAGATACAATTTGCTGCCGATATACACTCCATATTCACTCCCCCCTATACACAACGTATTCAACAAATCACAGGGCGTATTAAACCATAACCCGGGATATTAATCTATCTTTAAAAAATATATAATATGAAAAAATTATTAATCAGTATAGCCGTCCCCGTTATATTACTGCCGGGCTTTGGTTGCACCAAATCAAAGCCTGTAGCAGCCAACAATAAAGACACCATTGTTGATTATAAGCCATTGCTCGAAAAAACACAGCAGGGTTGTTTTCAATACTTTTGGCAATTGGGCAAAAACTTTTCCGGCATGGCACCGGAAAGGGCTACGGCCACTTCCGGCAATACGGTAGCTACCGGTGGCAGCGGATTTGGCGTAATGGCTACCATTTGTGGTATGGAACGCGGCTGGATCAGCAAACAGGAAGGTACGCAACGCATTCTCAGCATCGTACGTTTCCTGGACAAGGCCGATCGTTTTCATGGCGCATGGTCGCACTGGATGAACGGAACAAATGGCCAGGCCGTTCCCTTTAGCAGTAAAGGCAATGCAGGTGATCTGGTAGAAACCTCTTTTATGATGGCTGGTTTGCTTAGCGCCAAGGCCTATCTCACGGGCAGCAGTGCAGAAGAAACAGAGATCCGTCAGCTCACAGATAAATTTTATCAAACCATTGAATGGGACTGGTACACCAATAATACTAAGAGTCTTTATTGGGGCTGGTATCCACAGGGAAATGTTTTTCAGTTGCCCATCGGTGGCTGGAACGAAAGCCTGATCACTTATATTCTTGCACTGGGAGCTCCCACGCACGCTATCACACAAGACGTTTATAACAACGGATGGACGCGCAACGGTAATTTCCGGAATGGTAAAACCTTCTACGGTTATAAACAATATTTAGGCAGAGATAAAGGCGGACCATTGTTCCTGTCTCATTACTCTTTCCTTGGTTTGAACCCGCACCTGATGCAGGATCAATACACCAGCTATATACAGCAGCATATAAATCATACGATGATTAACCGCGCTTATTGCCTGCAGGAGGCACCTGCAACAAATCTGTATGCGCCCAATCAGTGGGGACTTACCGCTGCAGATGGCGTAAACGGCTACAGGCCGCATGCACCGGACCTGGATGAAGGCACCCTTGCACCTACCGCAGCATTGTCGGCCATGCCTTATACCCCCTATTATTCCATACAGGCATTACAACATTATATGAATGACATGGGAACTATGTTGTGGGGTGTATATGGTTTTCATGACGCTTTTAATGTTAGCAAAAACTGGTACGACAATCAATACCTGGCTATTGACCAGGGGCCTGTTGTTGTGATGATAGAAAACTACCGCACCGGTAAAATCTGGGATCTTTTAATGAGTGTGCCGGAAGTTCAACAGGGCCTGCTGCTGGCAGGCATCAACAAGCCGGTGTACGAAACCGGCTTCCCGGAAGCCATGCCGGAAAGCATTTCAGGATGTTATGATATGTTGCTGCATCCGGACAAAGGGGTGTATGAAATAGCTTATTACATTAAAGAAGCAGGTGTGAATTCCACCTTTACCCTACTCGACGAAAATGGCAATACCGTACGTGTATTGCAAGCCAGCGCACCTGCTAACGTTGGCGCATATACGCTATCATTTAACCAGGACAAAATTGTTACGGGCAAAACTTATGTTTTGCAGTTGCAAGCCGGTGAAAAACGTGTAGCCATCAAAGTTATTCTTCACTAATGATCGCAGGCAGCTAACAGCCAAACCGGAGGCCATGCGTATTCAATACAAAGACATGATACCGGATAATTTCGTATGACCGTTTTAGTTTGGATTATTTTTCCAAATTAATTAAATTAGTGCTACATCTTCGGGATGTAGCGCAGCCCGGTAGCGCGTTCCGTTCGGGACGGAGAGGCCGCAAGTTCAAATCTTGTCATCCCGACTTTTAAGTTTTTTTTAAAAAAACTCGCTCTGGTAGCGGGTTTTAAGTTCGAAGTATTTGAAGAGTTTTGCCCCGGATCGTCAGTAATTAATTTTCCGTACGCCGCAATAAATTAATGCCCATTAAGTAGGGCATAATGAATGGTACAGCCGGAATGGATACGACAAAGCCTGCTGTGGCAAATGGTTCGGGGCAAGAGGATTGTAATATGTCCAATACAAACCCCACTATACTCAGCATTATATAAATGTGGCAGATATTTGGCCTGAGCCATCCGGTAATTTTCAGTGATACGGCAAAAGCGGCTGTTGCCAGATAGATAAGTGCTACTTCTACCAGGCTTATAATACCATATTGAGGCCTGACTGCCAGGAACCAATCCGGTCTTTTTACTGAAGGGGATACCGCGAAGATCTTGTATGATTCGACCAAATTGCTGCCCCAGTAGGTCATATCAATAATAAAAAGGGGAATGGCAATCATTATAGCAGTGAAACCAAGCAGGGAATAAAAATTTTCGCCGGTATTTTTTAATTTTTCTCTTAATAGGGCAAACCCAAACGTTATCAATACGCCTGCAAGAATCAGGATAGCATACCTTATCTGCTGTATAGCAGCGGTTGCTGCCCATCCCGCGGCAGTATCAGGCGGTGGGCCAAAACCTGCAAAAATAGAGATGAATATCCATGGGACAATCATAAACATTGCAATAGCAGCAAGGTGTTTCTTTTCAGCATCATTGCTTCTGATATTATGTGCACCAAGAATCCATGCAGCTATTGCCATCAGGCAAGACTGTATGATCCAGACCGGCAGATATATTTTAGCATCGATGTGCTTCATTCCAAAGCCTTGTGTCGCAACAATGGCCAGTATAGCACCCAGAAAAGGGGCGAGTGGAAGATATATCCTGCTTATGTGTTGTTTAGTTAGTTTTGATGACATATTGGGAAAGGTTTTGGCGTAACCGAAAAAAACGCTTGATGAAATAGCAGCATTAACCTTAAGGTAGGGCACTTTATTCATTATTGCAAGACAGATAATTGACATGTCCGATAACGGAAATAAAAAATAGTGATGGAACACATTCGTTATAAGACCGCTATATTGATTAAACGCGTCCTCATTTATGCCAAAGAGACTTCCGTTAACGAGGCTTTCGCGAATTTGGTCGCAAATACCCCGTTAGACTGTCGTATTTAGCCGCTGTCAAAATCAAATTTTCCTACCACCTTTGTAGTGCTGAAGTTAACAGGTAAAACAATTAACAACGTAAGTGGAGCAGCGACCACTGTAAAAACGGGCGGAACCGAAAAGCCAGACGAGTAGGAAACGAAAAAATGATTTTATGTCAGACAATAATGTTTCGTTACACCGGGTTCTTAAAGCGTCTCCGGAAAAGGTATACCGCGCATTCACTGAAGCCCTGGCAATTGCTTCATGGTTACCCCCATATGGCTTTCTTTGTACCGTCCATGAAATGACCGTAGAGACAGGAGGTTCTTTTAAAATGTCGTTTCAAAATTTCTCCACCGGTAATAGCCATTCATTCGGTGGAAAATACATTGAGATCAAACCCAATGAGTTTCTGAAGTACACCGATAAATTTGATAACCCTAATCTTCCGGGTGAGATGATCACTTCTGTTTGGCTTCGGAAAACTTTAGCGGGTACGGAAATAAAAATTACACAGACAGGAATTCCTGCTGCTATACCCGCAGAAATGTGCTATTTAGGCTGGCAGGAATCGTTGGAGAAGTTGGCTAAGCTAGTAGAGCCTGAGATACCAGATGCCTGATTCAGCAAAAGAGGTCGATATTATTTCCTGCCACTTTTGGGCTTTACTAAAATAAAAATCAACGTTAGGATTCATTCTATTCTTTACCATAGTATGTTATTTTGTTCAAAATTTAGACCCTCAGCGAGCCACGGAACGCCCTGACCGCATAGTAAGATTGTGCACCATTGTGATACACGAAGACATTGCCGTAGCGGTAATCAGCAAAGATGGCACCACCGAGTTTTCTAATATCAGTAGGTGTTTTCACCCAGCTCGATGTTTTCATATCGAAACTTCCGAGTTGCTGCAGCTCCCGATATTGTTCTTCCGTTAAAAGCTCTATGCCCATGGCAGCTGCCATATCAATAGCGTTATTTTCCGGTTTATGTTCTTTCCTTGCCTCATGCGCTTCATGGTCGTAACAAACATTTCTGCGCCCATCAGGACTTTCTGCTGAACAATCATAAAAAATGTATTCGCCCGTCTTTTTATCGTGACCAACAACATCCGGTTCTCCGCCGGTTCTTTCCATTTCATTGAGCGACCACAGTTTTTCAGTATTAGCTTCCAGCTTTGCTTGCACTTTAGCCCATTCAAGACCTTTATGGCGGGTCATGTTTTTCTCAAAACGGGCTTTTAATGTGTTGAGTAGTTCTTCACGTTGTTCTGGTGACAACTTCTTTTTCATGCTATTCATTTTTTAGAATTACCTGAAATGATCTTTCTATCCGCTGGTCTGAAATATCACGATACCACAGTCAAGATCAGCAATAACAACGAAGGAAATATTTCATTCACGGTACCTGATGCGATATGTGAAAATGCCGCTCCCGACATGACAAACAAAAAGCCTGCATAAGCCCATTCCTTTAGTAAAGCAAATTTAGGAATAAGATCAATTTCACCAAAGAGCTGCCCGAAGTGGAGCAGCTCTTTAGTGAAATATTTACTTAATTTTATATCCACTCCAAAATCTTATTATTGCTATCATATTCATTTCATCATTTTATTCTTGGAAATCCTCCATCAACTGATATTTCTGTTCCATGTATAAATGAAGCTCCATCTGATGCAAGAAAGGTGACAGCTTTAGCAACTTCTTCCGGTTGTCCGAAACGTGCCAATGGAACTTGTGGAATAACATATGCCACAGTATTTTTAATTTGTTCTGGTGATAGATTAGAACGGTCAAAATAATTGGTTTCAATAGGTCCTGGACTAACGGCATTAATTCTGATTTTCTTTGCTGCAAGTTCCGATGCAAATGTTTTCACTAAAGATTGAACTGCTGCTTTTGCAGCGGAATAAACTGATGAATTCGGCATCCCTATTTCTGTTACAACTGAAGTATTCAAAATAATTGAACCTCCTTCTTTCATTAGGGGTAGCATTTGCTGAACAGTAAACAAAGTGCCCTTTACCAATACATTGAATTGTTCATCGAAGTGTTCTTCTGAAATGTCCTGAATTGGGGCATACTTACCAAATCCGGCATTGACGTAGAGTATATCTATTTTTGGTGAAATGGCTTGCACTTTTTGGGAGAGGCTCATTAAATCCGACATTTTACCTGCATCCGAAACAATACCCCTGGCTTGCTTACCCAGTTCACTTACGGTTTGGTCAACAGAACCCTGGATACGTCCTGTTAATATAACGACTGCTCCATTTTTAATAAAATCAACTGCTGTTGCTTTACCGATACCACTAGTACCTCCCGTTATTACCGCCACCTTATTTTTTAATTGATCCATAGCTTTATATTTATTTAATAGGACAAAACTACTATCGTTATAGAGCAGATAAAACCCATTTCTTGCTACTTTTTAGTTAATCAGCTATTCCTCATTCATTTTGATAATTCGTAAACGCTCAACGAAGTAAGCGACACGATTGGGTCTTTCCCTGCTTAAATGGGCATTTTCCAATATTTATCGAAATAAATATTTTATTTATTGATAAACAATAAATAATTATCTATATTTGATGATATAAAAAACTACATTATGAATACTGAAGTCAAAACAAATACGAGAACAGCACTAATTCTTACAGTAATGCGCATCGTGACTTGGGTAGCATTCATTGGCTTAATGATAAAAGCAGGCGCCATCCTGATTTCTTATGGCGTAAGCTGTGTTAACCCGGAGGCTGCGAGAAACCTTTACATGGGACTGAATTTGCACACCATCAGACAGATCAACTTCTGGCACTACACCCTGTCTGTTTTCTTTATGATTGCCTTATCGGGTATGAAAACATTCGTTTTGTTTCTGGTAATCAAGGCCCTGTCGAAGGTAAACCTGGTGAACCCCTTTACAATTGGAGTAGCCCGGATACTTGAAAAGATCAGTTATGTTTTATTAGGAACCTGGGTTATTGTTATGCTAAACAACGTGCACGCCGGTTGGTTGTTGAAAAGAACAGGGATTCTTCAAGAAGAGTGGACTACAGAGGAATTCATTTTTATGGCGGGGATCGTATTTATTATTTCACAGGTTTTCAAGCGCGGTGTAGAAATTCAATCTGAAAACGACCTAACAGTATAAGTCATGCCTATTATAGTAAACTTAGATGTAATGATGGCAAAGCGAAAAATGTCATTGAATGAGCTTTCAGAGAAAGTGGGTTTAACACTCGCTAATCTTTCCATACTCAAAACCGGAAAAGCAAAGGCAATTCGATTTAGTACACTGGAATCTATTTGCAACGTACTGGATTGTCAGCCGGGGGATTTATTAGAATATACAAAGGAATAATATATCCTGTAAGACATTGAGCTTCTTAACCATTTAACAATCAGCATCATGAAAACACAAAAAAGTAATTCATTAAAAGTAGTCACTAAAATTGCTTTTCTGGTCACCCTGTTAATTGTAGCCTCATGCAAAAACAGGGAAGGCTCAAAAGAAAGTGTAACTACTGTTTCTCAGGCTAAGGTGAAGCCCCCCAAAATTGATATTCATACAGCTGTCCTCACAAACAACCTGGATGCACTTAAGCAACATATCGCTGCAGGTAGTAACCTGAATGAAAAAGACCCGGTGGGTGGTTCAAGTCCGTTGATCACCGCTTGCCTGTTCGATAAGAGAGAAATGGCCAAAACGCTGATCGAATCCGGGGCTCAAATAAACTTCCAGAATAATGATGGGTCTACCGCACTTCTTACAGCCTCCTTCTTTTGTCGACCAGAAATCGTAAAAATGTTGTTGGATAAAGGTGCTGACAAAACAATCAGGAATAAGTATGGTAGTACTGCCTATGCATCTGTGGCAGGCTCTTTCAGTGATGTGAAGAACACATATGACATGATGGGGAAAATGCTCGCACCAATGGGACTGAAACTTGACTACGCTTACATTGAAAAAACCAGGCCTGAAATTGCAGCGATGCCGAAATAATTTCCTGACTTCAACCGCAAATAAAAATGTTACCATCAAACAGAAGGTACGACATCGATTGGGTAAGAGTGATTTCAATCGGCTTGCTCTTAGTATATCATGTAGCCATTAGTTTCCAGCCCTGGGGGATAATGATAGGATTTATTGCAAATGAAAAATCATGGGGAACGCTCTGGATCCCCATTACCATGCTTAATATATGGAGGATACCGCTTTTGTTTTTTGTATCCGGAATGGGAGTCTACTTTTCAATTCAAAACAGAAACTGACAGCAACTGTTACGGGAACGCGCAGGCAGGATACTACTTCCCTTCCTGTTTGGTATGTTTTTTATAGTTCCCATCAGCGTACTCATTTGGCAATACTACTATCATCGGGAATTGAGCTACAATTATCATCCCGGGCATTTATGGTTTTTGGGTAACATCTTTGTCTATGTAGTGATGCTGTCTCCGATTTTCTTTTGTTTAAAAGGAAATGAAAACGGAAAACTGGTCACGTGGGTAAAAAAGTTATTGAGCAATCCATTGGGGTTACTTCCTGTTATTGCTGCCTTCATTGCCGAAGCATTATTGGTTGATCCAAATCCATACGAAATGTATGCGATGACGTGGCACGGATTTTTCCTGGGACTACTGGCGTTTTTCTTCGGCTTTTGTTTTGTGTTAAGTGGCGATACTTTTTGGAAGATGATCCTGAAATGGAGATGGTTGTTTATTGTTGCTGCAGTCACGTTTTATACCTATCGATTGTTTCAATTCCAAATGCGTGTACCGGGTTATCAGTCGGCGATCGAGTCTAATTGCTGGATCATATCAGTTTTTTCATTTGGTTACAAATACCTTAACCATCCTGGTAAAGTCCTGAATTATTTAAGTCAGGCTATCTACCCGGTTTATATACTTCATATGATATTTCTATTCCTGGCGTCTATGTTGATCTTCCCACCGGATATGGAGATCCACCTTCAATTCATTTTGGTTTTTCTGTTTACAGGGATTGGATGTTTCGTCACTTATGAATTTATTATTAGAAGAGTAAACATCATCAGGCCCTTATTCGGGTTAAAAATGAAACGATATACAGTTAAGTAGCTATTCCCAGTGTATTTATCCGCTGCTCACAATCGCTCTGTATAGCGAGACAATCCTCGCGGTCTATATTTCCGTTAGAAAGGAGTTCCCTGGTCTTTGCGACTCGTTCAATCAATTTGGTGCAGCACCTATTTAGTTATTATAGTTTTCATACAGATTACATTTAAAATATGTTTTTACACTACAAAAGTAATTTGAGTAGTAATCTGAATGCCAGGAAAAAAATGAAGTTGAATAGGACTTATTTGATTTTTTGCCTGACCTTGCGTAATAGGAAAATGCTCAAAAAGGCTGCAATTATGCAGCCTTTTTGAGCATTTTAGTCTGCCCGGAACCGGCCGATCATCAACAAAATTCGATGGATGCTAAAATACGATATGATTAAATTATCAGTTAGTGCTTCGTTGTTTTTTTATCTTCTGCATCTATAGCCTCAAACGCCTTTCTATACAACTCCAGTTTATTGGTTGTTCTTCCGGCATCGGGTGCTTCAGATGGTTTATCAAAAAAGTTCATTAAAAAGGAACAATCACTTCCAAATTTTATCTGGGTTACACCATGGCATCCCTGGCACCCGCCCATACTAATTTTCCTCCTCCCATACAAAACATTCACGCCTCCGTTATGAGGATTTGAAATATCACTTCCCCTGAAATTCGATAATGTAGAATCTGATTCTATGACGTAGTTAGCCAGGAAGAAGCTGAAAGAGGTGCTATCATTAGTTGGGTTGCCCTGCACCCCTACCAGGCGGTAATACTGCCAGATAGATCGTGGATTTTTTTTCTTTAATTCTCTGTGAACATATGCCGTAGAGGAGTCTACAATGGCAGGTATTGGGTGTGCGCGAGTATATTCCTTCGGGTCAGGCCCATTGTTATTATTCTTCAGCTCTACATAGCCCATATGACTTGCTTCCACATCCACATGTTCAAAAGTAGCAAAGATAAAATTCTGATAGTTAAGCGTTTTATGAATAATATGTATACCAATGAGCCCATATGGCTTGTTGTATGCCACTATTACATTCCCGATTTTTTTATAGGTAATGACCGTCCGTGTAAAATACCTGGGAAATTCCGCTGATGTTATTTCCTTCCACGCCGTTTTTACTTCTATAGCTCCGATATAGGTTTCGCCAAAAAGGTAGGGAATCTGCGCTCCTCCACAAGGCAAACAGAAGACCCTTGCACTCTGGGGGCAATTGCAGGTGGACCCGTTGGAACCAGGATAATAAGCGCTATCAGCATCAATATTCTTCTTGGTATTGTTTATAGCCTCATGTAACCTCCCGGAATCCGCGTAGTTACCATACACATAATCATATTCGTCCTGGTTTACCTTGGCCTGATACAGTACCTGTCGATTTTTACCATCTTTATCAGTATTTGCAAATAGATCACAGGATCCAATCTCATTATCCTCATCCAGGTTATTAAAGAGGGTGAGATCGGCCCCCCCTATAGGAAACGGATTTATCTTATAAACGTATTTAGGCACCTTATTAAAAGGGAGCATATTATTATCATATGGCCTCAATTCAGTACGATGGGCATACGTTTCCCATACCACCGGAGCGATTGGGTAAGGGGGGGCATTATGCAAGTCGTACGCCCAGGACCTGTCCGGTCTTCCTCTTACTTTAGAATTATAACTGTAACTCGACTGCCAGTTCAGCGCAAAAAATTCATTCCAGGCAAAAGTAACCAGTTGTGCAGGATCAGCATTAAGCGGCAGGTTTTTCGGAATATCCATACCAAACGTCACCGGAAAATTATACAGGACAGCTGTATGCTTAGGTGCTGCCTTTGATGGCATTTGCTTGAAAACGATAATAAGGGTTGCCCCTACAAAAATTCCCAGGAAGATGATAAGGAGTGCTTTTTTCATAAGATGTTATTTTGAGGGTTTAAAGCAGGTAGCATTAGCTGCCATGCAACAAAAATTGCACAACTCAACTAATACAATGCTTATTTTGAATTTTGTTATTAGAGAAGAAAGTTATTTGAGGTTTTAAAGGATACAAAATATCGTGAAACAATTTGAATCTAATCCTACAGTCCAATCAGAGAAGCTAAGGTTTAATCTGACTACCTTTTAACGCATGAAAATTTATGTGAAATATTTTACACGAATGCCTGGTTATTTGAGGCCTGAAACATAAAAATGAGGTACTTGTAAATAGGTGTTTTATTGGATCTACTTAACCTGTGCGCAGCTTATGACAATCAGTAAGCTTTGTAACCTGAAAAAAAAGTTATCTCTAAGATATAAAAGATAATCCAATATTCAAATAATTTTTGTGCTCATATCTATACTAGCTCCTGTAAATCATCTTCGTGAAAACCGGCTCATAGCATGTCCAGTCTAACTCTTTGGTTACGAATTTATTGAAACTGATGTAAGTTTACAATTACCAGGGCTTACTTTCCAGGACAATATTTTATACTTACAGCGATATTCTTCCTATCGGAGCGACGAGACGATCGGAAATAAGTTCGGATTTTGTATGGGCAAGCCGACTCTGGATCAGGGAGCAATATAAAAGTGGTGCTGAAATTGCGAGTATTTGCACAGGTGCATTTTTGCTGGCTGCTACCGGCTTGCTGGAAGGCAAGACCTGTTCCACGCATTGGAATTTGGCAGCCAATTTCAAGCGGTTGTTTCCAAACATTGATCTTCAACCCGATAAACTGATCACTGCCGAAAGGGGAATATATACCAACGGTGGCGCATACTCATTTTTGAACCTGATACTTTTCTTAGTTGAAAAATATTTTGACAGGGATACAGCTATTTTCTGCTCAAAAATATTTCACTTAAGAGCACTTTGTCGGCCGGATAAACCTAAACCTGCAAGAGCACCAGGTTTGACGACGCAACTCCTTACTTGTTGATCAGGGTAACCAGCGCTTCCCTGTTTTCTATATCCGACGCGCCGGGCCTGTAAATACCAGTCTTGTCAATGAAAGCATGGCCTGGATAACCGCTGAACGAAAAATAGTGTGCCAGTTCTGCATCCAGCGTTTCATCAATAAGAAAATGTATGCCTGGTTGTTTCAGTTCCATTACTTTCGATTTCCATTTACTTTCAGTAGAGTTATGGATGGTGCACAGGTAAACAAAAATAACAGGCAGATCTTTTGACGCTTCCTGTAGTTTTTTGCCATGTGGCATTTCACCGAGGCAGGGCGAGCACCAGGTAGCCCACAGATCGATAATAATAGCTTTGCCTGGAAAGCTTTGTTTGAGCTTTGCCAGGAAATCAACAGCTTTTATACCCGACACTTTGTACATGCTGGCACCAAATGAAGTTTCCATCAGCGGCTTTCCAAAGCTGGTATGTTGTGTGCCACCCGCTGACCTGGCAAGTATTTTATTGATTTCATCAATCTTGTCAGCAGTACGCTTGTATTCCTTTTTTACCACCGCAATACACCATGCGGTATGCATGCTGCGAAGAATGTGGTCCAGCGCCACCTTTTGTTCATTAACATCCTTACTTGTATTTAGCCGAAGCTTCAGAAAGTCAGCTTTGGCTGAAGAGAAGATGCTGTCTGTTCTTTGAATGCTTTTATCAAGTGACCGCATTAATGCTATTTTTTGTATGCGGGGTTGAAGCTGTTCCGACCATTTTTTTATGTTTTCAAGTGTATAAGGATATACCGGCTGCATTTTTTCACTGTCTCTCAATGAATCGATAAGTGCCTTTTCAGCAACATCCAGGTCTGGTAGTACCGCCACATCCTTCCAGTTTGTGGAAACCCTGCCGCCAGGCAGGGTGCTGATGTATATAGCCATATAGCTATAGAATCCGGCACTATTGTTCGACACCAGGTAGCTCTTGTGTTGTTTCATTTTTTGCCAAAGGGTATCATCCATGGTCTTCCACCAGTAATTCGTACAGATCTGTGCATAATAGTCAGACATCCTTTCGTTTTCCAATATCCAGCTATATGGCGAAGGGTTGGCGGCGATATAGCTGTCTTCTATTATTTTCACGGAATCGAACAGTTTATTATAATCCGGGAGTATGTTACCGGCAACAGCCCTGGAAGAATGGAGCAACCCGTATATGCTGCCGGACAGCTCCAGTTGTTGCGGTCTTTTATAGAGCACATAATTGTTCAGGTAAACGTTCAGTGGGCCATCACTACCCAGGTAGCGTACACCATCGCCATTGAAACTAACCTCTTTTGCCGCCTTGATCTTTTTCATATCCAGTTCCAGATATAAATCCTTATTGGCATAAAGGCCGGTATAGAAGAGCTCTCCCACTCCAAACCATATCTGCTGATAAGGAAATGCATAATCGAGTTCCAGCCTGAAACTGCCATCCGTCTGAGCAAAAACTGTTTTTCTTATCTGACTTTCTGAAAAAGGAGTCACCACTGAGTAAGTAATGGGCAGTTTTTTCAGTTCCTCTGCCGATAGGTGCAGCAGCTTACCTGTAACCCTGGGAATGCTAAGGCCGGCATACATTGCATTGAACGCGGTATCTTCAAGGGCAACTGCATTGGCAGGTACCTGCGATTTAATGGTCGCAGAAAAACAAAGCAGGAAAAACAGCAGGCAGGGGATTCGCATGAAATCAGGTTGTTTATTTTAAAGATAGCAGAATTTAACGTGTTGTGCCAGTAATTATCATCCGGACAAATTTAAAGTCGGTTGAAAACATTTATTCTCAAACTGTCAGATTAGCCAAACGCCTTCAATCATTTAAAAAAAGTTATTTCGCATCTTTATATGGCAGGTCAATTAGACTGTTGGGTTTTAAGTAGACAAAATTATTTTGAAAATCAAGAATGGTATTAAATCTTTTTAAAACTTCGTTTCCCAAAATATGTGTCTTAAATCCGGCAGGGTTAGTTGTTGTCAATAGTTGTACCGGGATATTGAATAGTACTTGTTTTCCAAGATTAAGTCTTTCGTTGTTCACTGTTATAATGGGTATTTCTTTGCCTTGTCCATTTTTCATAACTACCTTTTTTATTACCACCAAATCTCTGGGATAATCCTGCTCATTCATCAGCAAAGTGTCCAACATTATAGTTCTTTGATAGCCATTATCAAACAGAAAACGGTTCTTATATTTCTTGTTTTTTATTTGCAGCTCCGCCTGAATGCAAAATAAAGTATGTGTGTATTCAATATCAAATTTTGAATACGCTTTACTTATTTCAGGCATTTTAGTATGAACAATGAAAATATTTTTATCATAATCTATTTCAACAATTTTCCCATCAAATAAGTCCCAGCCAAACCTTCCATCAGTTCCTTGTCCTGATAATTCTACCGGATAAACTTGCAGGTTGCCCCAGGTTAAATTTCCAATCTGTAAAATATTATCTGTGCCTGTATTGTTTAATAAGTGTGTTTTGTTCCTGATAGCATCATTAGTTAATAATAAACCTGTTGTGCCCGAATCAAACTTCAAGTCTAATGTGTCAACCTTATTAAGAACGGCTTTAATTTTTACATTATTAAATTCAGTTAAAGTGAATGGAATGGTATCATGAGTCACCCTTTTTTGACTTGAATAGTTTTTAACAGGCAGGCTTTCAATTCTCGTATAGCAGCTGTCTTTATTATTTAGTAATACGATAAAGTCAAAGTGCTCATTGGGTTTTATTTTTATTTTAATGGAATCAATATCTGTATAGAATTTAATCCATTTTGGTTTAACACTCTTTGTTATTGTATGAATGTCAAGCTTAGTTTCAGGGCTCAGCTCCCAATTGAATCTATCATTTTCTCCTTCAATAATAAATGCCTTTTTTGAATTTGCCTTAATTATCGGCAATTTATTTTGAGCAAATGAAAAGGAAGTATTAAAGAAAAGAAGAAGTAAAATTAAAATTTTCATATTTACGATTTCTTTGTCAGGATGTTGAATTTTTCAGGTCGCCTAAAATGGCGCATAACAGCTGTATTTACGAAGTCCTGTCAAATACTTTCGTAAATACAGCTTTATAAAAATCGTCCTATTTTATTTTCCCATCAGCAAGATATACCTCTTCACTCGACGACATTTTTATGTTTTCAGGAGCTATTATCCTCGTTTTCCCATCTCCGTTTTTAATATAGAGATTTCTTAAATACGCGAAATGAACATCATCCAATACTACAGCATACCGGGCGTCATTCCGGGCAAGGTTGATCCATACGTCATCAATCTTAATCCCATTCACATGCCTGATAAAGAAGGCAGACGCAGGTAGACTCTGTCCAAACATTTCAGGTGACGGATACCCTTCGTCATTTTCCTTCACAGATGAGACGTTTCTTTCTGCTATAGAGCCCCCGCCATCCAGGTCCAGGATAATATGATGGATTTGTACATTTTCTACATAAGCACCAGGAAATCCAGTGATGGAGCTGGTCCTGTGACTATGGCCATCTGCAATGATATTGCTGATGATAACATTACGGAGACAGGGAATATGGGTAGCGGTATCTGTTATCATTTTAGCATGCCGGTTGCCTAAACGGATGAACAAAGGAGTAAGTGTTGAATGGATGGTTATATTGTCAATTGTGATACCATCCATTTTGCCTCCGTCTACACATTCCAGGGAGACCCCGGATTCACTGGCCGGAGAAGCCGTGATATTTGGATATTTTTTTTCCCGTTGTCGTAGCTGATCTATTGTGCAGGCTGAAACGGTACAATTGGTCACCGTAATATTCTTAAATCCTCCATATCCTGGTGTCCCGAATTTGATAGCATTACAATTACTTGCTACCACACAATTGGTAATGGTCACATTTTCACAGGGGCGGTCCCGAATATAACTTTTAAGACAGATAGCGTCATCATCGCTATCAATAAAACAGCCCCGGACTATGACATTTTTGCTGTCGATATCTATGCCATCCACATTCCAGTTACCATGGTTAATTACATGTATCCCTTCAATTTCAACACCATCACAGCCAAGGTAATCTTCCATCCAAAATGCAGAATTGACCAATGATACATTTTTTACGGCCACCTTCCTGCATGAAATGAAAAAAATGAGTTTGGGTCTGTTAGGTGCATTATCCCCCCGTTGCCAGCCGGAATAATCCCCGTTGCCGTTAATAGTGCCCTCCCCGAGAATAGATATATCTTCTTTCCCTTCCGCATAGATCAGGGCGAAATTTCTTTGCGGCCCTCCATGAGGAAAATGAGTATCCAAACATCGCAGTGTTTGAGGTGAATTGGCTGGATAATCCGCACTATCCCTACTTCCTGACAGGACAGCTCCTTTATCAAGATACAGCGTTACCCGGTCTTTCAAATAAATTGTTCCCGTATAAAATATCCCCGTGGGTATCAATATTGTACCCCCTCCTGCCTTGCTGCAATCGTTGATAGCTTGCTGGATCGCCCGGGTGCAAATAGTGACGCCATCAGGGCGGGCCCCATACCTGGTAATATCAAATATTCCAGCATTAACCCAAAGTACATGAAATAACAAAAAAAGAGAGAGGTATAAGGTTTTGTACATAAATAGTTTTTAAACAAGTATATAATTGACTTTATTCAGCTCCACAAGTTTAACATGCACTTAAGACATGTTTAAAGCTAATCGTTTTTGTTCGAGTCAATTTTATTGTTTCGACCTTTAAGATAATTCCAATTGTTATCCAGTTTGACAGGCCCAACCTACATTGTTTTATAGATTTGAATTAAGTTCCCCCATATAAATCTTCGATTAAAAAGCCCGATAACCTTTCAAACTTAAAAACTGCTAAAAACAGCAAGCTTATATACATTATCATCCGCCGGGGTTGCGCAATCCAGCCAACTTTGTAAAGCGACTTGGGCAGTACAAGGTCCATAAGTAATAATTTTAATTTTCCTCAGTAGTGATTCTTTCCTCAACATCGCTAAAACTTCTTGCAGGATTTCGCCCTTGAAGGGTGTAAACATAAAAAATATAGTTCCATCGGAATAGTCTGCTTTCCGTGCGTCAACATTTATAAATGTCACATTGGATAAATTAAGCTCCGCAGCGCAATCCCTTGCATAATCGCAAAAAGCCGGCTCAAACTCTACACCTTTGGCTGTGATTCCAGCGAGAAGATTTACCAGGATGGCTACCTGACCCAAGCCGGCGCCCAAATCAAAAAAAACGTCTTCTTTCTTAAAATGAGATTTCTCAACAAGTTCGAAAACGATTCTGGCTGGTGTTTTTTGATAATACACCATTTCCGGTTCTAAATCTTTAGTCTGCTCCGGCATAGTCTGAAAGGGGGATAATCCATTGATAAAGATATCAAGGTTATCATAACCTGTTTCTTCCTGGTGTTCGTTATAGTCTAAATTAAAATCGACGTATTCATTAATCAGGCTTTTGAATTTTTTTCCTGTATATCTCTCCATTCGGATATTCGCCTGAAGCCTTTGAAATAGGTTAATATCAATTTCTTCCAGTTCAGCCTTTACTTTTTCAGCACGATATTTAAGCGAAATCAGTTTATCTGGTTGCGCTGTTTTTCGCAGGAGTTCCTCCATCTGATCTATCACCTGAAACCCGATGAAGTCTATCACCTCAATACGTTTATCAAAGTTTTTCTCTTCATAGAGTGAAACATTTTTCTCTATTGTCCCGATATATGATTGTATTTCAAAAATTGTCCCGATATATGATTGTATTTCAAAAATGGCCATCTTTGCTGGGAGATCACAATTAATAATGTCTGATTTTTTTTAGTCAATTTAGTATTTTGATTTTAAATATGCAAGGCGGCTATTACAAATCAGTTCCGTTCATTGCCGCTTGCGTCAATTACGACTACTGGTGGTAGCCTGTCAGTCATTCCGGGTTTGCGAACAGGGCAGGATTCGAACCTACATATACTATACAATCATTGCCAGTGTGCTCGTCAGGCCAGCTGCCTGTGCGGGTAGAAATGCAGGAAAATCGCCGCACCACTGGTAAATTGAATCTGCATTAACTATATAGTGCGTTGCCATTCGCCACCTGTTCATGTTATTGAAAACAGCGGATAGATAGAAACTGTAATAATTGGTACATCGTAATTAAAGCAACACTGCTTTGTGCGAACAGTATACTACGATGTTCTCTATAGTAAGCGGGGGCTATGAACTTCTATAAAGCATATTATTTATTTTTGTTCATGTGTAGTAGTTGCATTTATGTAACCGGCTTATATAAATACAAAACAATCTAATACCGATGCATACAGCACCAGTATACCTGCAGATAAGTATCAGGTCTATTTTGTCAACCAGTTGCGGGAAGGGTTTCCATCAACTTCATTTTTCATATCGGGGGTTTGTATTATTCCATCGGCTATTTATAATTATTGTACACGAAAGTATATTCCAGGTTATTTTGTTGAGATGCCTCTGATTTTTAACAAATCTGCCATGAAAAAGTTCGGGATATATCCATCCATTATCGGACTATGCAGATTTTTTTTTAATTTTGTTCCATACATTATGTCAAACAGCTCAACACCGCTCATAAACTTTCTCCGCCTATTTCGATTGATCCCTCCCCGGGATGCGGAGATCATCACTGCCGCAACCGAGCTACGACAGTTTCATCAGGGGGATGAACTCCTGAGAGAGGGAAAGGTTTGCAGGGAAATTTTCTTTATCTGCAAAGGAGTATTACGCATTGTAAACCAAAATGAAAAAGGAGACGGTATCACGCATTTTTTCCTCAAAGAGAACCAGTTCTGCTCTATTCAGGATAGCTTCAACAACGGCACTCCTGCCAAAGAAAGCATCCTGGCTTCGTGTGATGCAGAAGTGATTACGCTGGAACGTAATAAATTAAAGGCGCTATACACACAACTCCCCTACCTGGAAAACCTGATCGATAATATCCTCCAACAGGCCCTGCTGGAAAGGATAGCAATTGTAAGCGTCTGTTTAAAGAAAGATGCGACCACCCGTTACCGCAACTTCCTGTCAAATCAGCCCGATGTAGCCCTGCGTGTCCCGCTTTCAGACGTGGCTTCTTATCTTGGTATTACACAACAATCGCTTAGCAGAATCAGAAAAAATATCCGTTCCTGATATTATTTACCTTTGGGTAAATGAACGTTCATCAATGTCTGATACCTTTATTCCATTAAAAAAAAGGGTATGAACGATCAACTAAAAGGGAAAAAAGTAATCGTACTTGGCGGTAGCGCCGGTATTGGTTTTGCAACGGCTAATGCTGCTGCAGAAGAAGGAGCAGATGTAATTATTGCTTCCAGTAACCAGGAAAGAATTGATCTGGCACTTTCAGCTTTGCCTGCAGGAGCGAAAGGATTTGTTGTTGATCTCAGCAATGAAGCGGAAATTGAATCATTCTTCCATCGCGAAGGCCGGTTTGATCACCTGGTATATACAGCAGGAGAACAATTACTACTGGGCGAACTTGCAGCCACAGCTGTCAATGATATCAAAAAGGCCTTTACATTACGGTATTATGGGGCCCTTTGCGCTGTAAAATACGGGAGCCCCAACATAAACAGGAATGGTACAATTACACTAACCACTGGCATTGCCAGCCGCAGACCGAATAAGGGCTGGACAACAGCCGCCGGCATCTGCGGAGCTATGGAAGGACTTACCCGTGCGCTGGCGGTGGAATTGGCGCCAATACGTGTAAATGCAGTTTCCCCTGGCCTTGTAAGAACGAGTCTTTGGGCAAATATGACGGCAACGGACAGGGAAGCCCTTTATGAAACTGTCGGAAATGCAATACCTGTGGGCAGAGTTGGCGAACCGGAAGATATTTCAGCGGCATACCTTTACCTGATGAAACAAGAGTATGGTACCGGCCAGGTTATCATAGCAGATGGAGGTAATATATTGGTCTAAGAAAATACTTACCCTGTTTGATAACTGTCCGGTCATCCCAACAAAAATAAGAAAGGCTTTAGGTGGTCGAACTTAAAGCCTTTCTTATTTTTGTCGGGATGAATCGATTTATCCGGATGTTGAAGCCCCCACTATTCAGATGGAATGAAAATGGATATCAAAGGATTTCACAGATTATTTTCTTATAGGTAACATGTCTGACTTGTCAACAGGAAAACTATCGTATTTATTATACAATTTTAAATATTTTTCAGGGTCAACCGGCTGCTCACTAAGTGTCTCAAATAATCCATAAAAGAAACCTTCTCTATTCATAGATGGATTAAAAATTAATGTTAATGTCACTTCTTCATTTGAATCATTGCGAAACCCATGAGGTGTAAACCTTGGGATATAAGCAACTCCTCCTTCTTTAACCTCCACCTGACGGTCTGCAACCGATATCGTTAATGTCCCTTTATTAACAATAAAAGTTTCATCCATAAACCGGTGATAATGGAGGTTAGCTCCGATAGTTAAAGGGGGTAATGTAATTTCGTATAGCCCTAACTGGTTGTTTGAAAGCTCGCTTGTTACCTTAAATGTACAGGCGAATCCACCCATTCTTATAGCTTCTCCTTCTCCGGGTTGAAATACAACCGCTTTATCTATCAATTCATCATTAAAATAGTCGGCTTTAATTTGTTTTTCCATTTTGTGTATTTTTAATGACACAAAATTCGAACCTTCCGAAATAAAAAACATTTACAAATGTTGATAACCCGAAAAAATCAGCTTCCGGCACGTATCCGGCTTAGTTGTGTGGGCGTAATACCAAGATAAGAGGCTATTTCATGCTGTTTCAAACGAGACTCCAATGTTGGAAACTGCGCTAAAAAATCGGTATATCTCTTTTTAGCAGTGTCATGTCTAAAGGAGATCTCCAGCGGCTCCTTTTCTATAATCCAATGTATCTCCATGTACCTGATATAAAAGGCTGCAATATCAAGATACTTTTCAGTCAATTGCTTAAACTCATGAAAATTGTACTCCAGGATAGTAGCGGGCTCTAATACTTTAATGCTAAATTCGCTCGGAGACTTCTTTAATAATGCAGCGGTTGATGCCACAAAGTGGTTTTCCGGAAAGAATTTCTTTATAATAATATCGCCGTTTTCAGCAGTATAGTACTGAGATAACAACCCCTCTGATACAAAACCAACTGTTTGGGGTATTTGACCTTCCGTTAAAAAGAAATCATTCCTGTCATAGCTTTTCTTTTTGATAATTTTTGCTAAAGCCAGTTTGCTTTCTTCTGAGAGTTGACCATATTCAGCAATTTTTATCCAAATGTTTTCCATGTACATATGCTTTTAAAATCCCGTAAACACAATGCTTACGGGATCTTTTGTTGTCTTAATTGTAATGAGGCGAATGCATATCTCTGCTTGCTTCTTCAGCAACATCCCCGTCAAATAGCTTGACAGTCAAACTTGCATTGACATATGCAGCCTGTTCTGCATAAAGCCCCGTTGCAAAGGCCCTGGCATTTTCTACCGAATCAAATTCATAAAACCCACCTACTGTATGCGTGCCAATTCCTACCAGCCAGGTTTTTCTGATTAACCCTTTAACATTTTTTAATTGCGCATTAACAACTTCCCATATTTCTTTTGTAAAAGGATGTACAGCTGTCTGAAATTCCCCATAGAGAAACACTTTGTTAATTGATTGACTCATTGTTTTAAATTTAATTGTTTAACAATAAGGCAAAGTTGACCATTCGGGGAATCATAAAAGTTGTCAAATGACAACCATTTTGAGCTTGGCCCGCAACTTACTCAGTGTAGAATTAGTCATTCCCAGGTAGGAAGCAACTGCTTTACTGGATACACGGGTCAATAACTTAGGTTCATGTTCTATGACCCATTTCAGCTTATCAATACCTTCCATACCTAAAAAACTATAAATCCTCATTTGTGAGTGGATAAAGGCAAACTCCACGAATTGATTATACATCAGTCGAAATGCAGGAAACTGTTCTACCGCAGAAAAAAACTGATCACGGCTAATAACTAATAACTCACAAGGTTCAAGCGCAACTAAAAAATCTCTTGACGGCTTTTGAGTGATCAGACTAGGTAAGGCAGTCATGATGCTATCTTCCAAAGCAAAATAGCCGGTAATATCATTCCCTTTTTTATCTACCTCATATAATCTCAAACAGCCTGATTTAATAAAGTACATTTTTTTACAAACCTTTCCTGCCGCTTCCAATACCTGATTCCGCTTAGCTTTTATACTTTTAAAATGAATGGCAATTTGCGCTATGGATTCATCTGAAAGCGCTGTTTTTTCTTTTAAAAAGAGATAAAGTTGATTGTCCATAATGTAGAAAACTATTGACTATAATTTAATAAGGTAGAATGGTACCTGATCCTCATCCTTTCAAATTTTTATTAATGGATTATCCGATTGAATATGCAAGTACCGTAAAAGCTATATCCACCTTTAGTTATTAAAAGCGATGTTTGATGGCCCTATACTGTTCGGGGGACATCCCCATGAGCTTTTTAAACAAACGGGAAAAATAATAAGGATCATCATAGCCCAGGCTTGCTGCGACCTCCTTAATTTTAATATTTGAACCATAGAGCAACTGACAGGACTTCTGAATCTTGAGCTGAATAAAATACTCCATAGGTGAAGTGCCTGTAGTATGACGAAATAAACTGGAAAAATGTGACGCTGAAAGTTTATAGCGCACTGAAAAATCATCTACCGTAAATCTGCTTTCCAGTTTTTCACGCATAAAAACAATTGTTTCCCTGATCATATCTTTCCCGGCTGTACCGGGGAAATGTTTCTCCGGATAAAGGAATGTCGATAAAAAATGATACAAACACATGTTGGCATTGTTTAAATTATCCTTACTATATCCCATTTCCAGGCAGCTATACATTTCATTCCAAATCTGCAGCCCCTTCTCATTATAGGGAATATCCCTGGGTCCGTCATTGAGAGAGATGTTCAACAGTTGATTGAAGGTATTCATATCTTTCCCGCTAAAATGCACCCAGAATATTGTCCATGGCTGCTCCTGATCAGCACCATATTTAATATATGTTGCAGTGGCAGGGATTTGGAAAAACTGGCCAGGGTTAACCTCATATCTTTTTTTATCGATCATATACCAGCCTTTCCCCTGCACACAGTAAATAAATATATTGTCTTCACAGCCTTTTCTGCGCTCCCGAAAATGAGAAAAAGCTTTAGGGAAATAACCAATATGCGTGATGAAAATCTGATTTAAGATCGTATTTGAGGCACTTGTATTTTTATAGATCACATTGGGTAAGCTTATCAGCTTTTGTCCCTCAAATCCATCCCTGACCTTAATCTTTCCCATATTAACCGTTATTACTGATACCTTTTACGTAGATTAATCAGCTAAACTTAACACTTTAATAGAATAATCCATTAAAATAGCCGCATAATTCATTGTAACCAGGCCGACAAGGCTTTAATTTTGGAATTCCAGTAAATCCAAACATCACCATCATGAAATCATTCGTAAGCCTACTAATCTTTTTATCTTTCTTTTGCCAGTCAAAAGCACAGTCTACACTTATAGACCCTGCTATACAAACGCCGAAAGCTGTATTAGATGACTTTATGGACCAGCGCTTTGGCATGTTCATACATTGGGGACCTGTAACCTTACGGGGCACGGAAATAGGCTGGAGCAGGGGCACAAATGTGCCAACGGAGGAGTATGATAATTTATACAAAGAATTTAATCCGGTACTATTTAATGCAGACCAATGGGCGCAAACGGCCAAAAATGCCGGCATGAAATACCTGACCATCACTGCTAAACATCACGATGGCTTTTGTTTATGGCCTACTGCATTTTCAGATTACAACATCATGAACTCCCAATATAAAGTGGATATTGTAGGAGAGCTTGCCAGGGCCTGTAAAAAATATGATATTAAGTTTTGTGTATATTTTACAGTGCTTGACTGGCACGACCAGAACTACCCTGTTCATATTTCGGGAGATAAAAATCCTGATCCTAATGCTGATATGAATAAGTTTGTTACCACCATGAAAAATGAACTGCAGGAGATCGTAACCCGCTACCATCCCTTTATGCTTTGGTTTGATGGCAACTGGGAAAGCCCATGGAAAAATGAATATGCAGCAGATGTTTATACCTTCTTAAAAAAGCTGGACCCGAATGTAATTATAAACAACCGCCTGGGAGCAAATAATCAACATCCAAAGTTAGGGCCTAACACTATTGGTGATTATGCTACTCCGGAACAGGAAATTGGTGAACTGAACATGAAAGACCCGTGGGAAACCTGCATGACCATTTGCAACCAATGGTCATGGAAGCCAAACGATCAAATGAAAACACTACATCAGTGTATCCAGACTTTAGCTAAAGTAGCCGGAGGAAACGGAAACCTTTTATTCAATGTTGGACCGATGCCCGATGGAAGAATGGAAAACCGCCAGATTACCAGGCTGAAAGAAATGGGGGATTGGCTAAAACTATACGGCGAAAGCATTTATGGTACTAAAGGTGGCCCTTTTAAACCAAATGAGGTTTATGCCGCCACCCGTAAAGGCAATAAACTATATATCCATGTTTTTGAGAGAAAATCAGCCAGCATAACATTGCCTGTCTTACCCAACACAAAGATTAAAAAAGCCTTTTGGCTGAATGGTGGCAAAATAAATTATAACCGCAATGCCGCAGGAAATATAACACTTCAACTACCTGATCAGCTTCCGGATAGTAACGACTCCGTAATTGTGCTGGAACTGGACATCAATGCAGAAAATATACCTGTCGTTTCTTAACTATAAATCAGTGCCTGAATATGATTCAAAAAATCCAGATAAACGACACAAGATTTCCATTAGGTAAAGGAGCCGGAAGCGATGCCATTCACCGAGACCCGATATACTCTTACGCTGTTACCCAGCTCATAGATGACAGCGGCATTACCGGAACAGGCTTTGCCTTTACATTGGGTGAAGGTAACGACATGGTATGCAGGGCGGCTCAGTTTTATGCAGAACAACTGAAAGGCAGGGATATTGAAGAACTGATGTCTGATTTTGGAGCGGTATTCAACCGGCTTTCCAACGAACAGCAATTCCGCTGGCTGGGGCCACATAAAGGGGTTATTCATCTGGCACTTGCTTCGGTGACTAATGCCTGTTATGACCTATGGGCAAAGAAAAGAGGTGTGCCGTTATGGAAATTATTAACCGATCTCTCACCGGAAGCAATCATTAATACCCTTGATTTATCTTATTTGGAAGATGAACTGAGCCGGGACCAGGCATTACAATTATTTAAAGATAATTATCCGGGAAAAGAGACCCGTAAGGGAATTATAAGTGCAGGTTATCCCGGATACGACACTTCTATTGGCTGGTTCAATTATTCCGATGAAAAAGTACGCGAAAACAGCCGGAGAGCAGTTGCAGAAGGTTTCACTGCTATGAAACTAAAGGTAGGAAGTCCGGATCCGGAAAGAGATATTCGCCGTTCACATATTGTACGTGAGGAAGCAGGAAATGACATAAAAGTAATGCTGGATGCTAACCAGCAATGGAGCCTTCCCCAGGCACTTAAAATATGCAAAGCGTTGCAAAGCATGCGGCCCTATTGGATCGAAGAACCCACTCATCCGGACGATATATTGGCGCATAAAACGCTGGCCGATGCTATCGCCCCCACGAAACTGGCATTAGGTGAACATGTGCCTAATCGTATCATCTTTAAAAACTATCTGCAAACAGGATCAGCAGGTTTTATACAAGTAGATGCGGTAAGGGTTGGCGGGGTAAGTGAGTTCATTACTGTCAGCTTACTTTGCCGCAAATACAATATACCTGTAGTGCCTCATGTGGGAGATATGGGTCAGTTGCACCAACATCTTGTGCTGTTCAATCATATCTCTATGGGGCACGAAGCTTTGTTTTTAGAGCATATCCCCCATTTGCAAAAACATTTTGTACATCCTGCTAAAATAGAAAGCGGGGTTTATAAAACACCCATGGAGCCAGGAAGCAGCTGTGATTTAAAACCATTAAAATAACCTGCTAAGAAAACATACATGTTAAAACCATTCGACTTAACCATTACGATTGTATATATCCTATGCATTTTGGCTATAGGCTTGTGGGCAGGCATCAATCATCGTCGGAAAAGCAAAGCCAATGCTGCAGGCGAATATTTCCTGGCTGGTAAAACTTTAAAATGGCCTGCTATTGGGCTGGCACTTTTTGCGACCAATATTTCTACAGTACACCTGGTAAGTCTTGCTCAAAGCGGTTTTGACAGTGGGTTGCTGAATGGCAACTTTGAATGGATGGCTGCCTTTACGCTTATTTTACTGGCGTTGTTTTTTGTGCCATTCTATATCAAATCCGGCGTGACCACTTTACCGGATTTTCTGGAAAAACGTTATGACCGTTCAAGCCGCGATTGGCTGGCCATCATCTCTGTAGTTTCTGCCATCATTATCCACATCGCTTTCTCTATGTTGGCAGGAGGTATTGTATTAAAAACCTTGTTTGGACTGAACATGTACCTGAGTGTGATCGTGATTTGTTTTATAACGGCCATATATACCATCATAGGTGGATTAAAAGCAGTGGTCGTAACGGAGTCTATTCAAACCGTTGTGTTGCTGACAGGCGCATTCATTATCAGCTATGCTGCCTTTAACCGGATGGGCGGATGGAGCCCTATGACGGATGTACTAAAAAGCCACGGTGAAATGAATAAGCTCTCCATGCTGCGCCCGCATGGCGATAGCAGCGGAATGCCCTGGTATACTGTATTTCTGGGATACCCAATTTTGGGAATCTGGTATTGGTGCGCCGACCAAACTATTGTACAACGTGTACTGGGGGCTAAAAATGAAAACCATGCAAGAATAGGGTCTTTGTTTTGTGGCTTCATTAAAATTTTACCCGTATTTATTTTTGTGTTGCCAGGTTTGTTTGCTTACACCCTGGCACAATCAGGACATTTGGATATCAGTAGTTTGGGACTGGATGATAAAGGTCATGTAAACTCAAAAGGCATTTATACGCTGATGATTACGCAGCTTTTGCCTTCCGGTTTGGTGGGTGTATTGGTAGCAGCGCTTTTGTCGGGGCTTATGAGCCAGGTCTCTGGCGCATTAAACTCCATTTCCACTATGGTCAGTTACGATATGTACCAGCGTTATCGCCCAGCCGCTTCAGACAAACAATTGATATGGGCAGGAAAAATATCGGCGGGTATTGCGCTGGTATTTTCGCTTGCTTTACTCCCTTTATTAAACAGATATGAAAGTATATTTAGTGGGATTAACGACATCATTGCCCACATTGCCCCCCCAATTACCTGTGTGTTTTTGCTTGGCGTATTCTGGAAAGGTGCTTCCGCCCCTTCGGCAAAACTAACTTTATGGATTGGATCTGCTTTGGGTGTAGTGGTTTTTGCTATTAATAAATTGTTCCCGGAAACAATTATCGGACATACCCCTTTTATGATGATGGCCTTTTACCTGTTTTGTGTTTGTGTGGTTATACAAGTAGTGTTTTCTTATATCTACCCGGTACAACACAATTCGGAAAGTTCGCAGCTGTATTGGAAGACACCCCTGGAACCACTAAGAGGTCCGGCATGGAAAGGTATTGGGAATTACAAGGTGCTGTCGGTCATCTTACTGCTGATCACTGGAATCTTGTATTATATATTCCGATAATCAAATTTTGAGCAGATTGCATACTCTTCAAACACATTTATATGCAAATGAAAAAAAATATAATTACCATATTTCTTATCGGCTTTCTTTTGGTAGCCTGTAAAGAGCATATTAAGCCGGCACATATAAAACGATTTGGTTCGGTAACAGGGTTGAAAGCGGAGAAACTGAATTATTACAAACAGTTGCATGCAAAAGCCTGGCCTTCTGTACTGAAAAAAATAAAGGAATGTAACATCCGCAACTACTCTATCTATTTACAAAAGATAGGGAATGATTATTACCTGTTTAGCTATTTTGAATATACAGGAACAGATTTCGATGGTGATATGAAAAAGATGGCCGCCGATCCAAATACGCAACAGTGGTGGAAAGAAACAGACCCTTGTCAGCAGCCACTTCCTGAAACTGCTGCGAAAAAACAGATATGGACAGCGATGGAAGAAGTCTTTCATGCTGATTAGGGTATTTATTATTAAATAAAAAAAGCAGACATGGCTTTATTATACCAAAAAACTATTTTTCTCACAGGAGGCTCAACGGGCATAGGTTGGGAATGTGCAAAAGCTTATGCAGCAGCCGGGGCAAATGTGGTGATAGCAGCGTCCTCCAGGGAGCAGGTGGAAGATGCGATAAAACAATTGGGGCCGCAACATCTTGGTGTGGAATGTGATGTATCCAATGCTTCCGATGTGGAGGCAGCGATCCTCCAAACCATAACAAAATACGGGCGGCTTGATGCTATACATAATAACGCTGGTATTGCAACGCCCTCAAAACCGCTGCATGAAACCAGCGATCAGGAATGGAATCGTTTGATGGATGTAAATTTAAAAAGTGTGTTGTTTACCACTCGTTTTGGATTTGAAGCACTAAAGCAAACAAAGGGTTGCATTTTAAATACCAGCAGTCTTGTAGGGGAAATAGGTCAGGAAAACCATGCTGCTTATACGGCTACAAAGGGTGCTATGAACGCACTCACCAAATCAATGGCACTTGATTATGCTCCTTACAACATACGGGTAAATGCAGTGTCACCTGCCGGCGTGTGGACCCCGATGCTGAGAGAATGGAGCAAAGAACAACCCAATCCGGCTTCTATCGAAAAATATTTAGATAAGATACATCCTTTAGGATATTGCCCCGAAGGAGATGTGATTGCTGATGCTTGTGTTTTTCTGCTTTCGGACAAAGCCAGATTTATTACCGGAACCATTTTACCGGTTAGCGGCGGGGCAGAATTAGGGTATAGAAGAACGTACTAAACCTCTCTTTCTGCCTTGCCGCTATAATAGTCTATATTGATCAATCATCGTCCTTATCCAACGTTAACCGTACAAAGGCACTGCGTCGCGGAGCCGGCATCATACTGGACTCACCTTTTACGGATTTCCATATTACTTCGTTCAGCGGCAGATCAGGTATGGCATCTGCTTTGGAAAAATCAAATTGTGCAGACTGTATGGCGCTCTGATTCCACACGATGTTACGGGCATTGATATCTATATATGCCGGGCGTGCCTGGTAGCCGGCATTATCTGCTGTTGGCTGAAAGCAACCCCACATAGGTGTTGCAGCTGCATCGTACTGGCTCATAGGCGGAAGGCCCAACACCAGCTCCATAGTACGCAGCATGGATGCTGTAGAATACATCGTGTGGTTTACACTGTGCCTTTTGATGTAAGGACTGATCACATAAGCAACAGACCTGTGGGCATCTACATGATCAGGTCCATCCTGTGCATCATCTTCCAACACAAAAATAGCTGCCTCTTTCCAGATAGGGCTATGAGAAATATGTTCCACCAATCTGCCCAAAGCCAGGTCATTGTCTGCCACATGCGCCAATGGCGTGTGACTACCTTTAGACATACCACTGGTATGGTCGTTAGGCAGATAGACGGTATTGAAATGAGGAACCGCTTTGGCCTGTACGAGCGAATCAAAATCGTGTTCAAATACCTGCTCGCGGTAAATATCCTGTATATCCAGGTTCCAGCCGGGATAATTTTTACAGTAATGAGTGGTATCTTTTAACACGGAGATCGTAGGATATCCGTTATCCATAAATTCTCCGTAATTCCTGAAAGAAATACCTGCCCGCTGACAATAGTTCCAGATAAAACCTTTAGTAGGGTTAGCCACTGCCCTGCTCCCATCAAAATCATAAGTACCCCCGCGGCCACTGTAATTGGAAGGCCAGTTCTTTTCCACGAAATCTGTAGCATAACCTGCCATAGACCAGTTATGTCCGTCGGCACTCACTTCCGCATCTACATAAAAATTATCCAGTAATACATATTCTTCCGACAACGCATGCGCATTGGGCGTTACGTGCCGGCCAAAAATACAGCGACTACTATCACCATTTCCTTCGGGCATATCTCCCAGCACCTGGTCATAGGTACGATTCTCCTTCAGCACATAAAACACGTATTTGATAGGCGATACATCCCCTTGTTTGGTAGGAATAGGATTACCGGGTTCTCCGGAAGCTACCAGTTCTTTTTCTTTTGTGTATGGTGTATTGAGGTATACCTGGCGGGCATACTTGTTCAGCATACTTTCTGTAGGAACGGGAATTACAGAAAGCGTACCATGGAACATGCTACCAATATATTGAAAGGGTTTTGATCTGGTAGTATCGCTTTTTTTATAGAGCGTATTGTATTTTCCTCCCAGTGGATCACTTCCGTTCGGGTTGGGCATGGAAGACATTCCTTTACCGTTGGTAACGAGGAGATGTTTGCCCCAAACCCTTACACAGGTGGGATACCAACCGGTTGGAATAAAACCTTTGGAACTGCTATGCCCCGGCTTCGACACATCAAAAACAGCGAGACAGTTATTATCCGCATTAGCGATGTACAAGGTTTTATCATCTGCTGATAAGGCCACGCTATTGGTGGTAGAACCAATGGGAGCATCAGGATACAAAGCTGCATTTACCGTTTCAACTACTTTTTTGCTGCTGCTGTTAACAACAGAAACCGTGTTGGAATTAGCATTGGCTACGTATAACCACTTCCCGTTACAACTGATGGCCATATCATTGGGATGGTCTTCAACAGTTACGGAGTCAACAAGCTTGTCCAGATGCGTGTTATATACCCATATCTTCCGGCCCCCCCAGGCAGAGATGTAAAGCTCCGGCAGTACAGGGTTTAATACACAAGTGTATGCTTCCGCTGAAAGGGATATCATCCGGATCGGCTTCATGGTTTGCAAATCGCAGGCGTAAAGCGCATTGTTCTCTTTTGTAACTACATACAGCCGCTTATTTTTTTCATCCAGGGTTAATCCTGTAGGACTGATCTTATCTTTGGGCCAGGGAAGCCCCAGTGTCAGTGTATCTTTATTTATCAGCCGGTTTTTATCGAGGATATAACGTACAATGATATTGTTATTGCCACCGGAGGCATAGAGATACGGATACTTTTTCCCGAAGGTCAGCCCGAGCCAGGCAGTACCTACCGGTACCTCCTGTACACGTTTTTTTTCTTTCAGGTTGATAAGGTCTATATTTTGTTTACCATTACCGTTATTAGTGACCGCTACATAATTTCCATCCGGAGAAAGGGCCATGTTTAGTGGTAAGTCGCTGCTCAAAGGAACCGATTCACCCGCCGGCGTAAGCGACCAGCCATTGGGAAGTTCAATCCTTGCATTAACAGCAGGAGATGAATTTTCCGCATGATGCAGATTGGTTTTATTTTGTGCAAAAGCAGCAGCAGTCAGGAACAAATTGAATCCTAATAACAAAGACATTGACAGATATCGCATACACGAAATTACTTAATCTTCCGGAACAGATACCTTACGTTTTTTTGATAATATTGGAAATCTGAAAATCTTTTCATAGCTTAGTAACCACTTCAAAGTCATTGTTCGAGTTTTTAACAAACGGATGAATCTTACTCCTGAAGCATGGAGCCCTTTTATAATTTCCAATCACTATCCTAAATTAATATCTTAAACAAAGGTAAAACCATCGGTCCTGTCTATCCTGAAATCCATGAATTTATAACCATGGATGTAGCTTTTAAAGCACCCTCTTATAATCATCAAAGAGCAAACTTAATTCTATTCACTTCCATACTTCCTTTTTTATTGTCTTCAGGGAAACATATCTCCTGACGTAAGTTAATGTTTACATACAACCTGGTATTTGATGAGATTTTTTTCATTAAACAGGCCTGTATTAATGCTATGCGTTACCTATCATTCACGTAATATTTTCTTCATTTCTTCACAATTAAATTTAAAAAAATGCCTAGCAAACAAGAAATCGAGACTTATCGTAACCATGTAAAAGAAGGACTAAAACTGGCACAGGCCGAAATCGGTACCCATATCAATAATGTAGACAAAATGGGGGATTTCGAACTGGTGGAGCTGGCAGGGTTTACCGGCAATGTCATGGCCTTCCTTGACAAGAATCCTGAAAGTAGCAGCAAAGAAAAAAGGGCAGCGATAAAAGAAGGCCTCCACTCTCCCTGTGCTATTTTTGACAGGAATTGCAGCTGCGTGTAATTTCATAAGGATGTAAGGGTAATCAGATGATTATCTCTGTTTACCCTTTGCCTCCTCTTTCTTCTGCCTTAATCCATTTTAAACGATCATTTTACCCCATGAAAGATGCAGCGCAACACGTTTGGAAACTGTCTGATTACATCGTATATACTAACCCGTTAGACGGCGTAGCAGAAGCTAAAAAGTATCGCCTGTTGTATGGTACAAGACTAAATGCCTTCTTTATTGCCAATGAGGCCGTATGGGACGCGCTGATAACGGATAAAATCCATATCCTGCCGGTGGAATTTATTGAACAACTTAGCTCCAAAAAAATTATTGTTGACAGAGAAGAAGATGAGACAGGTAGTATTATCAAAGAAAATGAAACTGCTATTGAGCACCACCAGGAATTGTATGAAGTGATACAACCAACAGCTTTTTGCCAGATGGGCTGCCACTACTGCGGACAACAACACACTACTAAGTTGCTTGATGAAGCAGATCAGTTGCTGCTGCTGGAAAGAATCCGCACAAAACTTCAAAAAGGAAACTATTCAAAACTGAAAGTAGGATGGTTTGGTGCAGAACCTTTGGCGGGTTTAGCCGTAATAAGAACGATGAGCCCGCGCTTACAACAGCTGGCAAAGGACTATGGCTGCGATTTTTCAGCCAAAATGGTAACAAACGGTTTAGCATTAACAGAAAAAGTGGCAAAAGAATTAGAAGAGGTGCATAAGATCAGTTTCGTTGAAATTACATTAGATGGCACTTCTTCATTTCATGACATGCGGCGGGCATTAAAAAATGGACATGCAACTTTCGATCAGATATTCAGGAACCTCGTTACAATTGCTGCTAATAAAGCCATTACATTCAAGATCTCCATCCGCTGCAATGTAGACCAGCAGAACATAGAGGGCGTATCTCCCCTGCTAAGGCTCCTTGCGGAAGCGCAATTACAAACAAGGATTTCATTTTATACCGCGTCCGTTTATTCATGGGGAAATGATGCGCACCTGAAAGCTGTACAACGCGAAGAATTTGCTGAAAGGGAATTGGTTTGGTTCCGGGAAATGATGGACCTGGGTTTCGAAACAGGATTGATTCCCCAGAGAAAACCTATTGTATGCATGGCAGTACATAAAGACGCTGAGCTATCAGATGCCTATGGAAATATTTTTAATTGTACAGAAGTATCCTATGTGCCGGCCTATGGTACTCCCAATATTTATCAGATAGATAAGCTGGGAGAAGAGGATGGTAAGATGCCGTTACGCCATTTCAGTACATTCAATGCGCAGATACAGGCAGCAACATTACCTTGTTACCAATGCGCTATGCTGCCGGTTTGCGGAGGTAGTTGCCCCAAGCAGTGGGCCGACGGGCATGCACCTTGTCCTACTGCAAAATTCAATATGAAAGGCAGGTTAGAAATGTTATATTATTCCACTCATCAAGCATTGGTCCATGCAAAATAAACACCTGACAAATGAAGGGTTGTTACCCTGGCTGATTGGTCCTACTTCTGCTGATGAATTCTGGTCGGAATACTGGGATAAAAAATTGTTGCTGAGAAAAAGAAACGATCCTGCCTATTTCAACAATTTTATTACGGTAGCAGATTTCGACAAACTGTTGTCTTTTATTCATGTACCACACACCAATTTCGATATGGCGAAAGCAGCTGCGCCGATTTCGAAAGATAAATTCTGTACAGGCTCCCGGGTGGACATGAACAAAGTACTGAAATTACATAAGGATGGCGCCACCATTATTTTAAGAGCCATTCATTTATGGTCTGAGCCCCTGGAGAAGCTACGTCTGAGCTTCGAATCCATATTCAAATTTCCGGCCCAGATCAATGTTTATCTTACCCCACCGGAAAATCAAAGCACGCCTCCTCATTGGGATACACACGACCTGTTCATCTTACAGCTGGAAGGAAGCAAAAATTGGAAAATTTTTGATGCTGCATACGAGGCACCATTAAAGGACCAGGACTTTGTACCAGGCATCCATCCTGTTGGTCCGCTGCAAGGGGAATATATGCTCGAAGCCGGCGATGTGATGTATATCCCCCGCGGAACAATACATGAACCACAATCAACCACTTATTCCATTCATGCGGCCATCGGAATAAAAGTACTCAGATGGGCAGATGTATTTAACAAGTATATTGATCTTTATAGTAAAACGCATGTAGACCTCCGCAAAACATTGCCCATTCATGCAATGAAACATCCGGGAGATATGACTGATCTAATCAGTGCCTTCAAGGATATGTTTATAAAAACAGATGAAAATTTGATGCAGGAGTCGGTTGCTGAAATAATTGATGAGCTGATGGTATCTAAAAAGACGAATGCAGCAGGCGGTTTGTTAGCTGTAGCAAAACCTGACATCCTCACCAGGGATACCATCGTTCAACACAACAATGGTGTAGTATGGAGAATTAATGCAGATCATCAAAAAGTTTACCTGGAATGGAATGCGCAAAGTATTTCGTTGCCAGTGCGATATAAACCTGTAGCCGATTTTATTGTAGAGAATCCCGTATTCAAAATTGAAGACATCCCTCATCAAATGTCTGACCATGAAAAAATAGCCATTGTAGATACTTTGGTAGTTGAAGGATTTCTGAGACTGATGGAAAAGCAGTAAGCATCATAAAAATATAAGAGGCCCGTAAATCCAGGATTTACCGGCCTTTTCTTAAAACATCCGTTACTACACTTTTCGCATGCCTGTCCATACAATAAGACAGAAAGCAACAAATACGGTCACAGTTCGTATTGTATGCAACATCCACCATTTGTCCCTTAATGCAGCCCAGTTGCCTGGCACATCTCCTTTATTCCAGGTCATTACAATACTATTAATAGGTTGATTCCCAAACCTGGTTACAAGTCCGCCGATTATTAAAAAAAATGCGGCTATCAGCAATGTTATAAAAATAGTTTTGTTGTCTTTTTGTAGAAATGCTGATATTAATGTCAGGATAGTTGTAATCAATCCAAGTATCGGCATTAATGTATTCATTGCTCTGATAACACTTTGTTGCTGTTCCACATAAGTTGTCACTGATAAAGTTCTGGGGTTATAGCCAATCCAAATTCCAAATAGCGTTCCTGCAATCATTCCGGCCATAATAATGTTAAGGAACCGGATAATTAATGTAGTCATATTTAGTGTTTTAGCATGTCACGATAATATTATCAATAACAGAGAAAAGCCAGGCAAAGTAGCAATGAATGGGGTATTGGAGCTTCATAAAGTTAACTAAATATAATTCTTCCGACTATATTTATCAACCCTATGTTACCGGCGATCTTTCTTACTTCTTTCAACAGTTAATAAGTTATCACATTCAGACAATGAAATGAATGATATCCTTACTAAGCAATTTTGCTTTGCTGATGTACATGCCATGCGTTTGTCCTTCAATAAATTTCAGCTCACTGTTTTTCAGCAGATCATGTGTTGCTGTCGCTGTGATTTGAATTGGAGCACTTATATCTTTATCACCATGCAACAGCAATACCGGCATGCTGATCTTTTTTAATTCCTCGCGCTGATCGGTGATAAAATTAGCATTCATCATCTCAACTGCGGCTCTGGATGAAGCCTGTAAGGTTATTGAAACAGCCCAATCCGCCATGTCTGTGGATACATCATTCCCTTCCAGTGATAAGCCAAAATAACCATCAACAAGACTGCGTACAAAAGCGGGCCGGTCTTTTTTCACCACATCTAATCCCTGATCCAGGTACATCAGATCAATCCCGTCCGGGTTATTTTCGCTTTTAGCAACGTACGGTGTGCTGGTACTGATAAATACTGCTTTTTTAACCTTCGTCTCTCCATGTTCCGCAAGGTAACGGGTCACAACACCACAGCCCATAGAGTGGCCAATCAGGGTTACATTATTAAGACCAAGGGTATCTATCAACATAGATAAATCATTTGCCAGGGTTCCGTAATCATATCCTGTCCAGGGTTGGTCTGATCTTCCGCATCCACGTTGATCATAGGCAATACATCTAAAACCATTATCCACCAGCTCATTGATAAGGTATTCCCATGAATCGCAATTAATACACCATCCATGGACCAAAACTACGGGGTTACCGGTTCCACATTCTTTGTAAAATAAGCTCGTTCCGTCTGCTGTTTTAATAAATGACATATGCGTTGTTTTATAGTCCAAAGGTCAGTTATACAGCGGATACAACGATTACCATTACACGACATTCATTTACCATAGTACGACATAACATTTAAAAAAACAACACGCGGGAAGCAACGCCTGTATGGAAAAGGCCTTACAGTAAAAACTGTAAGGCCTTTGATTTGTTCAAATCTTAACTGATAAATTTTATATACTTGAAATCAGCATTAACTATTCTGTTTTCTTACGTATTTGGTAAGAATTACGATTACCTGCCCCTCTATTTTACCTTCAATTTGTTCGGTATTTTCTTCTACTAACCGGATGTTCTTTACTACTGTTCCCATTTTTGCATTTAATGTAGAACCCTTAACATCTAAAGATTTTATTAAAGTTACTGAGTCGCCGGTTTGCAATACAGTGCCATTGCAATCTTTATGCAGGTCAACGGCGCTGTCATTATCATGATCGCCGGTGGCTTTAGCCCATGCCAATGTTTCATCACTGAGGTACATCATGTCCAGGTTATCTGCTGCCCAGCTTTCATTCTTTAAGCGGTTCAGCATACGCCAGGAAACTACCTGTACGCCTGGCACTTCGCTCCACATAGCTTCAGACAAACACTTCCAGTGGCTGCCGTCTAACTCCTCTTTTTTGTCGATTTGTGCCCGGCATTTATCACAGATGAGGATGGTATCATCTTCATTGCCGTTAGCTGCAGGAGGTACTTCATATATTTTTAAAGCATCGCCAGATTGGCATAATTCACACTTATTCTCACTTCTTTTCAGTAATTGTTCATCCAGTTTCATAATACTCTTTATAAAAAAATGTGCGTGAAGATAAGATTTTTTTGTCGACCGCTTAGGTTAAAACTATAGCTGGTACATTTCCATTGTATGCTCCGAACGTACAATATTCGCTATCGATGAAATCAACGCTCCAGCTCCTTCTCTCCGTGCATAAACATTTTCTTATCTTTATAAAAATAAAAACGTCATGGTAGCATTCTTAGGTATGGGCCTTTTAGGTTCAAATTTTGTCAGGGCAATGATAACGAAAGGAACGCAGGTGCAGGTATGGAATCGTACCGCATCAAAAGCCACTGCCCTGGAAACTTATGGAGCAATAGCATTCAGCAATGTTACGGATGCAGTAAAAGGAGCAGCACGTATTCATCTTACCTTAAAAGATGATGGTACTGTAAATGAAGTGCTGGAAATGGCCAGTGCAGGTTTTAAACCAGGCGCAATTATTATAGATCATACCACTACATCTGCCGAAGGCGCTATCCAAAGAACCAGGGAATGGAAAGAACGCGGATTTACCTACCTGCATGCCCCTGTGTTTATGGGCCCGCAGAATGCATTGGAAAGTACCGGTTCCATGATGGTATCCGGAGATCAGGACCTTATCAGTCAACTGGAACCGGAGCTATCAGAAATGACTGGTCAGGTGATTAATTTTGGAGCGGAAACGGGCAAAGCAGCAGGCATGAAACTTATCGGCAACCTTTTCCTCGTCACCTTTACGGCTGGCCTGGCAGATACCTTGTCGCTCGCTAAAGCACTAAATATTCCTATCGGCGATGTTTCCGCATTGTTTGACTCCTGGAACCCCGGCGCCATGCTTCCCGCCAGGATAAAAAGAATGGCCGGCGGTCATTACAACAGCCCATCCTGGGAATTAAATATGGCCAGAAAAGATACACAGCTGTTCATAGCAGCTGCCAAACAGGGAGGAACAACGCTGGCAGTAATACCCGCAATAGCCGCTGAAATGGATCGCTGGATAGCCAAAGGTCATGGCACAGATGACTGGACGGTGATAGGGAAAGATGCCGTTTCCTGAAAATCATGAAAATGTAAAGTTTATTTGTCTATTTGTTAAGTTTACTTTACATTAGAGTAAACTTAACAATATGCAATCCTCTCTTCTCTTCCCACAAAAATGTAAGAAAATAGGGCTTGTCCTATTTATCCCCTTTCTTGTTTTAGGCATAATGAACCTCTTCTACGAGTTCCAATTCAGATGGTTGGATTTACCGGTACACCTGCCGCTGAAAGACATTACAACAGATTACAACCTCACAAATGAACTGGCAGGAATCGGAATATTACTAAGCTTGCTGATGATCGCCTTCTCAAAGGAGACAAAAGAAGATGAATTCATAGTGCAGGTACGATTGGAATCATTGCAATGGGCAGTGTATGTCAATTATGCATTGCTGGCAATATGTATACTGTTTGTAAATGGCACCATGTTCTTCCAGGTAATCATATACAACATGTACACTGTGCTGATCTTCTTTATCCTTCGTTTCAACTTTATTCTCTACAAAACCAGCAGGTCTGCATCGTCATGAAAAACACCATAAAAATTCAACGTGCCATTAATAATATTACGCAGGAAGAGTTGGCAAAATTAGTGGGTGTATCCCGGCAAACCATTAATACAATAGAATCCGGTAAATATCTCCCTTCAACACTGCTCGCGCTTAAATTGGCCACCGTATTACATATCACAGTTGAAGCATTATTTATGCTGGAAAAACAAGACTGGGAAGGTATCAATTGATTAAAATAAAAAAAGAGGCAAATGCCTCTTTTTTTATTTTAATCCTACCATCGTCAAATGTTTTATCTCCGAGCTATCTCTTATTTCCTCATTGGCCGTTTTAATAATTACATCATCCAATTTTAAGTTCCCAAATACTTCTGTTTTATCATCTACCTTACGGCCGGTTTTAACTGGCTGCCATATTGCTTTATTGTCTACTACTTTTATTACGTAAACGCCCCGGGTAGAATTTAATATCGCTTTGGAAGGCACCACAAAAGCGGTGGTATTACCACTTGTTAAAGGAATGGATACTTCCGCTACCATACCAGGCAATAATTTCTTATCGTTATTAAATACATCCATCTCTATGCTCTGAGAGCGCAACCGCTCGTCCAGTGCACCTGACAGCCGGGATACACTTGCCTTAAAGATTTGATCCGGCAAGGATTTAGTGGTAAAATTCACTTCGCTTTTATTGCTCAGATAACTGTTATACGCCTCTGGCACACTTACTACAAGACGCAATTTTTTTTGTTCCTGTAAAGTGAATATCGGTAAATCAGAACCTTTACCTGCTGGTCCTACATAAGCACCAGGGCTCACATTCCTTCTGCTGATCACACCACTGAACGGTGCACGTATTTCAAGATAATTGCGGGTATCGCCCACTTCCCGGTAAGACGCTTTGGCGGCATCCAGCTGTGCGTAATCAGATTTTTGTTTGGCAAACGCTACATCCAGATCGTTCTGCGACACGGTACCAGGTGTTTTGCTGGTTTCATACAAACGGTCATAGGTGGCTTTACTGGAAAGATAGATCGCTTCCTGTGATTTTAACCTGGACTCTGCACCAGATAACTGAGCATTCACCTCAGGTGCTTCCATCGTCACCAATAACTGGCCTGCAGTTACTTCGCTGCCCACATCTACATATAACTTTTTTACAAAGCTGCTTACCTTGGCATATAAATCAACCCGCTGGAAAGCAATTAACTCTCCCGGGATTTGTATAGATGAGGTCATCTCCCCTTTTTGTAAAGTAAAGGCTTCCAATGCAGGAGCAGGAGCTGCTGCTGTCTTCTCCTTATCATCCTTTGCGGCGGAAGATCCACAGCTCTGAAGGATAACAGCCGATACAATAACTGATAAAAATATAACGACAAGTTTCGATACTGGTTTCATAAAATGCTTTTTATTTTCTATTATTTTCTCAGCGTCTTTTAATGTTGACAACGTTTTTCATTTAACCTTTCAAAGGAATATAATGTATGCTTTCTTCATCTTCCGGATCAAGTGAAACACTCTGTGTAGTTGTTTTACCCTGTCCCCATGCAAATGCCAGCGGTAAAATAAACAAGGCCGCAAAAGTAGAAGCTACGAGTCCGCCAATTACTGCGCGTCCCAGCGGCGACGACTGATCTCCCGCTTCTCCCAGTCCACTTGCCATTGGTATCATACCTACTACCATGGCCAGCGCGGTCATAGCAATCGGGCGCATACGCAAGGCGGAAGCTTCTCTTGCAGAAAGCATGGCATTTCCGTTATGTTTGCGTATCTGCTCTGCATTGGTAATTAAGAGCACTGCGTTGGAAATGGATACCCCTACCGACATGATCATCCCCATGTATGACTGCAAATTGAGTGTAGAGCCACACATCAGCAGCAAAGACAAAGAGCCGAATAATACTGCAGGTACAGTAGCCAACACAATCGCAGATACCTTGAACGACTGGAAGTTTGCTGCCAGCATCAGGAATATTACAACAATAGCTATTAACAGCCCGCTTTGTAAACTGTCTAATGTATCAATTAATGTACTGCTTAACCCTATCAGATCTACATTTAATCCACGTGGTAAATCACCCAGTGAAGCAATTGCTTTTTTAACATCTCCTGATGCAGTGCCCAGGTCCTTGTTATTCAGATTGGCGGTAACAGTTAATATAGGCAATGATCCCAGATCATCATTTTCACCATAAGTGATATCCGGTGTGATGCTAGCCACGTCACTCAAAATTGGCCGGGCGGCATTTTTCAGCAAAGGAATTTCGCCTATATCATTCTGGCTCGTAATCTTGTTTTCCGGTACCTGTACCTGTACGTTATAGCTCAATCCTGCTTTTTCATCTACCCAGATGTTTTTCTCTGTTAAACGGGAAGAAGAAGTACTGGCAATCAGGGAGCGGGATATATCGCCCACATCTACTCCCAGCTGCGCTGCACGTACCCTGTCGATGTTAATATTGAGGGAAGGATAACTGATAGACTGTCCCAGCTGCACGTCGCGCAGATAAGGTATCTGTTTCAATCTATCCACCATCTTCAACGCATACTGTTCATTCAGTTTCTTATTTCTTCCGGAAAACCTTACCTCTATTGGTGTGGGCGATCCCTGGCTCAATATCTTATCTGTTAATTCAATCGGCTCAAAAGAAAGCAGCATACTCGTGTCTATTTGTCTGGCACGTGCCCTGATTTTATCTTTTAACTCATCCAGGTTTGTTTTGTATCCTTCCTTCAACGCCACCTGCAGCACAGCTTCATGCGGACCTGCCATCCATAAAAATATAGGGGCAGTGGAAAACAATTGCGGGTGCAAACCAACAAATGCCGAAGTGATAGACACATTTTCCTTACCCACCATATTATTCACCGCATCAATCAACTGAATGGTCTTTTTCTCTGTTTCTTCTATGCGTGTACCATCCGGCTGACGCAGACGTACCTGGAACTGGCTACCGTTTACCTTCGGTAATACATCACGACCAATGCTGTTGAGCTGCCAGTAAACCAACAGGCAAACTATTACCAGGTATGCGGTTACAATAACTTTCCGGTAAGGCATCATTCTGCCGATGAAGCGTAAATAGCGTGCACGTATTTTTTCAAAACGACTCACCTTGCCATCGCGGTTACTATTCGCTCTTTCCAACAATGCTGTTTTCTGTTCCCAGGTATCGCCCTCTCCTCCAGCATCCAGACCAGCAGCGGCAAACTCCTCACTGTCGGTCATATTTTTACCATCCTTCCCTTTATGATGTTTGCCTTTCATCAACCAGTTAGCCATCACCGGTACAAATGTTTGCGCCAGGAAATAGGAAACAATCATACTAAAACCAATGGCCAATGCCAGCGGCAGGAACAAAGAGCCGGGTATACCTCCCATCGTGAATGCAGGCGCAAACACCGCCAGGATACAAAACAGGATCAGCAATTTCGGGAAAGCAATTTCCTTACAGGCATCCCAGATCGCCAGCGACTTAGGTTTGCCGAGGTCTAAATGCTGGTGAATATTTTCTATGGTAACTGTACTTTCATCTACCAGGATACCAATTGCCAGCGCCAGACCACTAAGGGTCATGATATTAATCGTTTGCCCGAACAAACTTAAAAACAACACGCCGGATATAATAGCAATAGGAATGGTTAAAATAACAATCAGTGCACCCCGTGGATCTCCCAGGAAAAGCAGTACCATCAGGCCTGTCAGGATAGCACCGATAGCACCTTCTGTGAGCAGGCTTTTCACAGAATTAATTACATAGGTAGACTGATCAAACTCATAACTTAATTTTACATCTTCCGGTAATTGCGTTTGTATCTTAGGCATTGCCTTCTTTAAATGCTGTACTACTTCCCAGGTAGAGGCATCGGCAGCTTTGGCAATATCAATATATACCGACCGCTTGCCATTTATTAATGCGTAACTGGTACTCACATCCGCCCCATCTTCTACCACCGCTACATCGCGCAGGTAAAGGTTTTGCACACCATTTTTAAAGAGCGGAATATTTTCAAAATCCTTTATTTGTTTAATCGTAGTATTGGCCGGTGTAATATAATTTTTAGTACCAATGCGCACGTTACCGGATGGTGCGGTTTGGTTATTCAGTCGTAATGCTTCTACCAGCTGATCCGGTGTCATGTTATGAGAACGCAGCAGCTCAGGGTCTGCTTTGATCACCACCGTACGCATGTTTCCTCCAAATGGTGTAGAACCCACCAGCCCCGGAATAGAAGTAAAAGAGGAACGCACATAAACGTTGGCCAGATCCAGCAGTTCATTGTTACTGCGCTTATCACTGCTTAATACCAATTGTCCTACAGGCAATGTAGACGCATCAAAACGGATAATGAACGGCGGATTGGAACCCGGCGGAAATATAGCCTGGATACGGTTAGAGAAAGCACTTACCTCTGCCGCCGCCTGGGCCATGTTAGTACCCGGATAAAAATTTATTTTAATCAGCGTTAAGCCTTGTATATTCTTTGTTTCTATATTTTTTACACCATTTACAAATAATAATATATTGATGTATTGTTTACCGAAAAAAGATTCCATCTGGGTAGAAGTATAACCACCAAATGGATGTGAAAGATATATAACCGGCATATCCAGCTTTGGAAAGATGTCAATCTTAATAGTAGTGACAGCTTTAATACCAAAGAAGAATAATCCGGCAACAAGCACCAAAATAGTGATGGGTTTACGAAGTGCAAAACGAATAAGGTTCATACTATCTATTTGTGAATTATCAATTGAAAAGCTGTTAGCAGTTAGCTTTTAGCCCTTAGCGGTTAGTTAAAAGCTAATTGCTAAAAGCTAACCGCTAAAAGCTTTCCTTCACAGCTGGTTCTCAAATAACTTGAAATCCCCGGCTGCTGAAGCTTTTAACAAGAGTGCCTGCCATACATTACTATACGCGATATCCCTGTCTGTTTCTGCCCGTATTAAAGTATATAATGCCTGTGTAACATCCACCAGGTTGGTTAACCCATTATTATATAAGACGGATTTTTGCAGATAAGCATCTGATGCGGCTTTCACCTGCACGGGCACCTCGTTATAATTACTTAGAGCATTAGTAATTTTAGTATCGGAAAGCTGTAGCTGGGCCAGCAATTGCTGGTTCACGAGGTCGTATTCGTCCTGTAGTCCCTTGCTGATCATCCTTTGCGATTTTACCTGTTGTGATATACGCAGTGGTTGTGTTAAGTTCCAGGTAACACCTATGCCAACCAGGTAATTGGTACGGGTGGGTTTAGTACCATCCCAATAGTTATGCGTATAGGCGTTCAGGTTTTGTGCATTGTAAGTTGGCTCAAAGCCCGATCCGCGTGTTTGCAGCACACTTATCAGGGAAAATGCAGGGTAGCTCAGCGTCCTGTAATACTTCATTTGCTCATTGCTGAGTGCAATGCGGCTTTTATACCATTGCAGTAAAGGATGATTATTTAAAGCCGATGTATCACCGGGGAAAGCCGGCACACGGGAAACAAAAACAGTATCCAGTGTAAAAGTCTGTACCGGTACACCCATTAGTTGGGCCAGCTGACTGGATTCCGTTTGCTCAAAATCTATGGCCCTGGTCAACGCTATTTTAGCGCCGGATACTTCTGCATTGGCTTGTGCAGAGTCTACGCCGGCACTCAATCCGTTCTTTACCCGCGTAACTACCACCCGGCGAAAGGTGTCAGCCCGGTTCAGGTTTTTCTGATAGGATTGTGTGAGCTTTTGTGCGGCTAACAGATTAAGATAAGCGGCTGCTACTTTTACTTCCTGCTGAAATATTTCTTGTTGCCAGTCTTTGTTATCCCGAGTAGCAACCGCTTGAGCAGTTTTAATTTTTTCTTTGGCCCTGCCGAAAGCAAAAAAATCCCAGTTTACGTTTGCCAGGTATAATCCGCCAAATGCGGCATTCCAATTTTGATTAGGTAAAGGCACACCTGATGAAGCAACACCGAGTCCTCCAAATCCGTATAGAGGCCCGTTTTGTCCGTTTATAGTACCGTAGTCCTGTTGGGCAGATACATTCAGGTTAGGCAGATAATCGCGTTTAGCCTGTACCACGCTTACTTTAGAAGCTTCAGCATATTGCGCCTTAGCTTTGATAGTCCCATAATTATTTACAGCTGTCTGAATAGCGTTTTTAAGTGTAAGTGTTTGTTGCGCGCTTACAGTAAGGGTATTGGCACAAATAAAGAAAAGAAGGCCAGCCAGATATTTTTTTCCAATCATGAAAGAACGATTTTGCAGCATGATTACTAAAGTTGTAATTCCATCTGCAAAATGACTTCAACAATTTGAAGTAATCTTGAAGTAAAGCACTTATCTAAAAAATAATCAGTAAATCGCGGGCGCTAAATTATCAAGTGCAATTGTCTGCACTTCTTCCTGGGATTTCGATTGAAAATCGATTTGTAACACATGTAGTTGATTGCTATAATGATAGGAAATAAAGAAGCCGCTTACCTCGCATATCTGCTTTACAATGGATAAACCCAGGCCTACACTTTCGCTGCATTGATTGCCTTTCTTAAAACGCTGGAATAGTTCTTCCACGGGCATTTCGGGGGGTAGTCCTGTATTTTTAACCACTAATTTTTTTTGTGTGAGCACCAGCTCTATACTTCCATCCTGTACATTATGCCGGATGGCGTTACCCACCAGATTATTCATCAGCATATCTGCTAAAGTGGGGTGTATTTTCAACAAAATATTTTTAGCAAAATCTGTTTTTACGGAGAGATTTTTCATCTCTATCCTGTCTTCATACGCTGCTAAAACATCTTTTGCAACTCTACAGAATTTGATATTTTCTGACACTGCATACTCATTATTCTCCAGTTTTGCCAGTAAGGTGAGCGACCGGTTTATTTTTGATAATTTTTCAATGGCATTCTGCATGTCGCTAATCAATGCCGCCTGGTTTTCTTCAATATTTGTTTCGCTGAGTAACTCTAATTTGTTGCGCAGCACAGCCAGCGGCGTTTGTAATTCATGGGAAGCATTTTCGCTGAACTCCTTTACAGACGCATATTCATCAACAGCTTTATCCGTCATCTTTTGCAGAAAAGAATTCAGCTCTTTAAACTCCTGGGTACCGGTTTGCGGAAACTGCACTTTTTGCTTTACGTTAAAGCCCTGAATTTTTTTCATTGTTTGCCGCAGTGTATGTAAAATACGCTGGGACACCAGGCGGGCAGTGATACCCACACAAAGTATGATCAATAATAGTTTCCAGATAACGGTGCCTAATATGGCATCCAATATTTGCCTGGAACCCGGAATATAATTGTAGGATGAAATCTCGTAGTTTGTATTTTTAATAGAAAAAAAAGAATTCACAACAAGGCGGCTCTCTTGGTGTTTGAGGTTGGTATCATGTGTAGAGATCTTTTGTATCTCCACGCTTTCCTTTGGTAATGCGGAAGCAAGCACAGTAACCGTTGTGGGTGATTCATGCATGGATGTAACCGGCGAAATACCATCGCGCAGCTGATTGGCCGTAATTTCGTTTATCTCCTTTAATCTGGCTATTTCTGCTTCATCTATCCTCTTTTCAATATTATAATAACAGAAATAAGTGGTGATCGGCGTTAACAGTAATGTTACACCGATAAACCACAAAGTAAATTTATCAACCAGTTTCATACTTTAGAGGAATTAAATTTATAACCCAGGCCATAAACAGTATCAATATAATCCGCTCCGTTGGCAGCACTGATCTTTTTACGCAGGTTCTTTATATGCTGATATACAAAGTCAAAATTAGCCAAATTATCGGTATAGTCTCCCCACAAATGTGTAGCAATAGATTGACGGGAAAGCACCCGGTTCTTGTTCACTACCAGGTATAATAATAAATCAAACTCTTTGCGGGTAATATCAAGTGCGGCGCTGTTAACGGTTGCCTCTAACGTATCTGTGTTTAAAGTAATTTCATTGAAGGAGATAATATTACTGCCGGCCAGCTTCTTGCGGCGGTAAATAGCACGCAGCCTGGCATGCAGTTCAGGCAGGTGAAATGGTTTGGTGATGTAATCATCTGCACCGCCTTCGAGGCCGCTTATTTTCTCATCGAGGGCATCTTTTGCAGAAATGATCAGCACCCCGCTCTGGATTTTCTGCGTTTTAATAAACTTCAGCAACTCCAGCCCATTGCCATCGGGCAGCATCAGATCGAGTAATATACAATCATATGAAAAAAGTAATAATCTTTCCTGCGCTTCATCAAAGCTATAAGCCAATTCGCAGATGTATCCCTCCCGCGCCAGGAAATCGTGTATACTGCTGGCGATTTCTTTGTTATCTTCTACTGCTAGTACCTTCATATAAAGAGCAAAATATGGCTGAATTTTGAAACAATTTTGAAGTTGAGGTCCGGAAACCAGATTTAGGCCAGTGGTACGGCCCGGATTGGTTGGTACACTGACCCGATAAAATATTAGTCCTTAACTTTACTAAAATAATTCATATATGCTGGCTGACAAAAAAATCAAAGCATTCGTTCCAACTGTAATGCCGGACAAAGCAAGATTATTTTACAGAGATATTTTAGGATTGAAATTATTATCTGAAGATGATTATGCTTTGGAGTTTGCTGCAAACGGCATCTTACTGAGGGTAATTATTGTACCGGAATTAACACCACAAGCATTTACGGTGTTAGGATGGGATGTTGATGACATTTCTTCTGTCATAAAATCACTCAACAAAAAAGGGATCTTTTGTGAGCAGTACAACTTCCTCCCGCAGGATAGTTTAGGTATCTGGACAGCCCCAGGCGGGGCAAAAGTAGCGTGGTTCAAGGATCCTGATGGAAATGTACTGTCGTTATCAACATGACCCCGATGCCTGATGACTTACAACTGCATCCACAATACGCGCTAAAATATCCGACCAATATTTCAGCATCTCTTCGCGTTGCTTACTATCCAGCAGTTTTTCCTGGTGAAAGCTAATGGTAGCCCGGCCTTTATTATTGATGACCCTTACCTGTACAGTGGAATGATCCGCCCATCCCTTTTTCTTCCAGCTCAATCGTATATGTGACAAGGGCTTCAGCACTTTTACTACCCCCTCAATACCATTTACCGTTTGATAGGGCTTATTGGTACTCAGTTCACCAGATACTAATGGTCCCAGCCATATCGCCATCCCTTTATCCGAGAACAAAAAATCCCATGCTGTTTCAACGGACACAGGTAAAGTTTTCCTTACACCCAGCTGAAATCCAACATCTTTTGTCTGGCCGGTTCTCTTTATTTCCATTTTGTAAGCTTAATTAAATACTTTTCCCAGATGCTTATATTCTCTGTTTTACGTTCACCTTTGTTTGCTATTATCATTTAGATGAAAGTAATCTATTTTACTTTTTCTTCCCAATACTGTGAGCAATCAACCGGATCAAGATAGGCCCCATCAAATCCTGCATTGAGTAGCTTCTGCGTATAGGCATCGGGGTTACCATATATCAGGGCTTTCCATTCCGGCATCCAGTAACGCACGTAATAATTACCATCCCAAAATGGGTCCAGCTTCTCCAACCAGGCCGGTGGATTGGTTTTCCATTCTGTTTTCCAATACCAGCGGTACTGTTCTGCCTGTCCCATGCTCATGTAAGCCAGCACCAGGCGTTTGCCGCCATTCTTTTTAATTTTCAGCGAAGCAATAATACTGCTGGGCCATGGCTGAGAACTGTTTTCCGGAAATGCATCGATCACCAATACATCATAATTAGTAGCCTTAAGTGCACTCAGATATTGATCATTGGTGGCAAACTGTTTGGTATTAATGAGGTACAGGAAATTCTGCGCATCGCTCAGTGTATTAATATTGTTCGCATTTTCATGATAGGGTGCTCCGACCGGAATATTATCCAGCTGCCGGTGAGTAGCCGCAAAAGATATAAAGCCATAACCTCCGTTGGTTTGATAAGAATTGGTGATTTTTGCGGGTGTAAAACAATAGTCGGTGGTGAGTATTTTTAAATGATTATTACTACCCAGTTTGCATAAGTTCAACCATTCATTCTTTACATCATCAGGTGTTGGTACATCGTCATGATTATCATAACCATATAACAATTCTTCACGGCCCATGCCGTCAATAGCCTGTATATAGGCACTTACAGGTGAATCCTGCGAACTTCCGCTAATGGTCAGTAATTCGGAACTATTTTGTGGCACTATCAAAAAACCGTTTTTTTGTTGCCGCGCCCAGGCACTGATTTCCTGTATAAAACTGCGCATTTCCTGACGATAATTAACCGGGCCAGGCTTTTTTATTGCTTCGTTGATGGTCTCCATTTTTTTCTGACAGGAAATAGAGCTGAATATTAATATGCCGGCAATAACAGGTAAACAACAACGCCATGTGTTCATAGGATAACAGTTTTCAAATATAAAACGGTGTCCAAACAATCTCCCCCTATTCTTATTCTCATTAAATTTTCGTAAGTTAACAGAAGAACTATCCTGGAACCTTTATCTTTCTTATGCAGCAAGGATACGATCCAACCCCGGCCAATAAAGTATCAAGCAGGGCAGTTGCCAATGATTCCCCTTCAGCAGGTATTGCTTTACCGGCGGTAACACCGTTTCAGAGAAGGAAGGATAAAGTATCCAAACAAGAGGAAGCCCATTCTCAAAACGATCAATTAACAGCACAACCTATAGCAGGCACGCCCATCATCCAACGGGTGCTTGAAGATAAAGAGATAGAGGAGCACTTAGCGATCATTGACAGTGGAAAATTTGATATTGGCTGGTTTTTAAACTGGCAAAGACAAATAGCAGTTGTGAAGCCGACTTATAGAACAATGGGCCCTGAATTTGAATTTGCCAAATTAAATGCGGAAGGTGTGCCTATTCATGTGGATCTGGCAAGATCAACTGAAACCATCAATGGATTGCCGTTTGTAATTGAAACCGATGCCGGTAATGTGATCGAATTGGCCTGTCCTCCTTTTGTATTGGGCACCAACATGAACGACTGGGAGAAAGCAAAAAGCAGGAGCATGCTTGTTGCACATGTATTTGAGCAAACATTAAAACAGATGGCGGAACGTGGCGCCGGTTCCGGTGGCAACCTGGGATGGCTCCTGGAAAATGTGGCCGGCTTATTCAGCACTACGCTTCAATATACTGAAGTAAAAGCCAGTTACAACGATACGCCATTAACCACCTTTTCAAAGGGAGTAGCTGCTTTTACCAATGAGTTTTTTGATAAAAACGCTATGACCAACTCCCAGATCAACCTGAAAATGACTACCAATGAAGTTGGCATGGCGCTACGCAAAGGAACAAAAGGCTCCTCACCTAATATAATTATTAAGAATATACTAACCGCCCAACTGTTTGAAGGGCTGAAGGCATTTATAGAAGAAGGTAACGTTGAACAATATAGAAACAGGGTGGCTATCATATCTTATTATCTTTCCCAGATCCCGACAATGGCCCTGCAGTTTATCATGAACGATGTAAGAAGCCAGCACATGGAACAACATCCGGAAACCAGGGAACAAAACAGGGATACTTTCAAGGCCATTCCTGCCAATCAGAAATTGCTCATCCGTCTGTCAAGTATCAAAGATTACATGGGCTTTTGGATAAAGGCCAGTCTCAATGATATGATGAAAGATGATCCCGTTATTAAAGGCATGGTACTGGCAATAAAGCCGGAAACACTGGCTGGTTTTATGCTGGATCGTAGCGGCAAAACCTGGGAAGCGCATAAGGAAGGATTAGAAGCTTATAGCAATACTGATTTATCGGAGGCATACAAAAATGCGCTTAGTATCATTATTAATAACCTGGTTGCTTTAGCAAGTACAAAGGATATTCCTACACCACAAAAGATGAAAATTCCGCGGTACAAGGATGAAGGCGGTACTAAGGATTTAGTCAACTACGCTGCAGGTGCACCCTTTATGGCCCGGCCGGATACTTATGTGCCGCTGGAAGGCGGCCACCTTGTTGAAGCACGGGGATTAAACAAGAAAATATATGACAATCAATTTATGAGAGGATTTCAAATGCCCTATTATCGGGCATCTCAAGGCCAATTGGCAAATGAAGAAACCCCCGACTATTATAAAATAGCTAGTGACAAGAAGAAAAACACATTAGCCGATTGGCCTGAGCAGATTGCTAACCAGGTATTGATAAAGGCTATTAATTCCCATGACGATCTGAATGTGGCTGCCCAACAATTGGTTGACGTCATTAAAGAAGCCATCACGATGGATGAGCGCCTCAAACAATATACCTATGTTTTGATATCAAAATCTGTGGGTGCCTATGCAAAAAGCAAAGGGTTACAAAAAGAGGTTATTGCGCTGTTTAGTCCGCTGGTAACCAAATTATTCCAGGGCCAGGCCAAGTAGAAGCAGGGAATATTCCACTATTGCAGCAATTCATTGATACGCACAAAATGATACCCCTGACTTTTTAATGCAGTGATCAATGCATCCAGCCGGTTATAAAACTTATCTGTGCGCCGCGGATCAGTACCGATATGCATCAGCAATAAAAAACCATTTAATCCTTCCGGATGATGAGATGCATCATCTGTTACAGATTGATAAATCTCATCTGAAGAACGATAACTTTTCATATCGGGCGTTGTGTAATCCGCATTGGAACGGGTGCCAGGTGTGTAATTCACAAGCATCAACCCTTCTTCTTTTGTCCATTGTGCAATGGTACTGTTATACCACTCATAGGGAGGTAAAAAATAAGGTGCTGCTGCTTTTTTTATGCCCAGCGCCGCCATCTTCTGATAGTTAGCGGCGAGGTCGTTATGAAATTGTTCCCGGGTGATCAGCAGGCTATCACGCTTATTCCAGTCGCAATACAAAGGATGCTGATCTGAATGCGGTCCCAGGTAATGTCCATCTGCTTTTAGTTGCCGGATGAGCGGTTGAAAAGAAGGGTTAGCATAAAATTTTCCGGTGAGAAAAAATGCAGCAGGTACTTTTTGTTGTTTCAGTATACGACGAATCACTGCGCCACCATCCGCAAATTCATCGCCGGTAAAAACAAGTGTCAGTTCTTTGCGGGTAGTATCGCCACGGATCACAGCCCCTGCTGCATAAGTACGTATTTTTCCGGGAGCACGATCAAGGCCTTCATTCGCGGCTGCCGCCAGCAGATACACCAGTGAAGTAGTACCATCCATGGTGGGCTCATTGGTACTGTAATCACCAAAGTCATCGTGATATACGGCCAGGTCACTCTGAAAATCTGCGTATTCATCCGGCTTTGATAAACGGATACCCAGGAGCTTATTGTAAATATTTGTATATACGGGGCCATCCACCAAACCGCCATCAATAGGATAATGTCCCAGGTGGGAGAAAGCTGAGTGCGGATCTGTCGGTGTGTCGCCGTGAGCAGGTAAGCCATAAACCATGCTGGTGCCCCATGGATTACAACCAAACAGCCAATCCACATTAGCCTGTTCCAGTGCGGCGTACGTCGCACTGCCGCTTAACTGACGATACCAGTAACATTGAATGGCAAAAGAAGTAGTCAGGTTATTACTGCACCAGATAAACGGTATATAGCGGTAAAACGCATTCGTTTTCGCTTTTTCCCAAACCCTGTCGATACCTGTTTTATAATAGTTGATGACCATTTGTTTTTTAGCACCGCTCAACTGTTTCGCCAGCTCATAATGTCCCAGGTTGATGAAGGGATACCATTGGTAATGGCTGGCTGTATCAGCGCCCAGCCAGGGAGTTACTTTTTCCTGTGCCGCATAACCCAGGGCCTGCTGCCGGTATTTTTCAATATGGTTGCCATTATACAATGCTGCTGCTCCCAGCTCCATATCATCTACCCAGTTATCTTCCGCATAAATGTATGGCGACAGTACAGATGCTGTCTGACATACACCAGGTTGTTTTATGCCCATTACATAGGCCGATACTGCCCTTTCCTGCAGCGTACGTGCATAGGCAGGATCCTGCTCTTTCAGCAAAGTATATCCCAATGCAAAAGCACTGGCAAATTTACCGGCGGTAGAGGCCACTCCGGTGGCTTTGTTCTTATATTTCCCTAATCCCTGCGGCTGCCCGGTACAGAAATATACCGGTCGCTCAAAACCTTTACCGTAAAAATCATCTTCTTTAGGCAGGCGCATACCGTGATGATCCCTGTCGTCTGCTATCTGGTTGAATAACCAGTTTTCCCGCGGATGCATTTTCAGGAGCCAGTCGAGCCCCCAACGAGCCTCATCCAGCACATCTGCCACCCCGTTACTGCCCTCCAATCCATTTGCTGCATAGTGATCCGCAAATACACGCGGAAAATCGCGATATGCCGCCAGCAGATGATAAGTGGCATTGGCGGAAGTAGTGGAGTACTGCAGGTAATCGCTGGCATCATGCCAGCCACCTGCTACATCTATGTGCGTGCTGTCGGGCATCGGGCCGTACATCGTATAGCCGTCGTGCGTATGACAGGAATCTTTCAGAAAAGGATTAAAAAAACTACGTTGCTGTCGCATATACCGCAAAACAAAATCAGCAGCGCCCGCGTATACGTCATTGGCTATACGAAAAACAGATGATACCGTTGCTCCGACCCGCAGATAGTACACACCTGGTTGCTTACATGCGCTGAAATCGAGGCGCATAGTTTGATTAAAAGGACCATAATGCCCAAATGCCTTACCTGTGGAGCCGGTAAATATCACCTTTGACGTAATCGAATCTATCAACTGAAAGGTAGCAGGATAAGCCGTTTCCTTGCTTCCCCACACCGCCACTTTTATGCCGTCGGGTAAATATCCCAGCTGATTGATCCTGATCCAGGAAACAGGTCCGGCAAGGGTTTCAGAAGAGCATATCCCAACAAATAACAACACAAGGAAAATATATCTTAACAGGTGTTTCATCATAATTTTATAATCATTATCCGTTTTGTGCAGCATACTCCGTTGATGGTGGTATGTTGATGTAATGCGAGAAAACAGTACCACCCCCGGCCCCTCCTTGTCAGCTAATCTTGTAGGCGTTGGGGGTGGTAATCAGAAACGATAAAATAAGATTAACTTTATAAATGAGATCTCTTTCTAAAATATTAATGAACTGAATATGACATTCTATATACAGTTAAAATATACAGGAAAAAACTTCATCAGATTCATCATTGATTCAAATACCTTTATCAAAATGAAATCAATACTTATTTTGTTACTTATACTGGCAACCGGAACCGGTTGTCATAGCCAGATAAAAAATCAGCATAATATGCAGCAACCCGCATCTCAGAACCCGTATTACTCCAGAACGGATACCAGCAAACTACATGTAAGCAATGCAGAATGGAAAAAAATATTGCCCCACGACCTGTATGCAGTAGCAAGAGAACAGGCTACAGAACGGCCTTTTACCGGCAAATATTGGGATAGCGATGTGAGAGGAACTTATTATTGCGCTGTTTGTGGCAATGCATTATTTATATCCGATGCCAAGTTCGCGAGTTCCTGTGGCTGGCCGAGCTTTTTTGAGCCCATCCGGACAAATAGTGTAATTTATAAAACAGACAATTCTTTGGGAATGGAAAGAACAGAGGTTATCTGTGGCCGCTGTGACTCACATCTCGGCCATATTTTCGATGACGGCCCTGCACCTACGCATAAACGTTTTTGTATGAACTCGGTGTCACTGGATTTTGATCCTAAGTAAAACCGGTATAATATGATCAGTGAAACGCCTGTTGTAACTGCTGTCCCAATTTTTCGTACCCTGCTGCTACCGGATGAAGACCATCGCTGAACAGCGACTCATCTATCTTTCCGTCTTTTTTCAGCAGTACTTTACCTGGGTTGATATATTGCAGTTTCAGTTGTTTGGCCAACAGGCTGATACGCTTATTGAGCGTTTCCACCCGTTGCTCCATATTCCCGCGGGGAAGAATGCCCGATAAGATGATCTGCGTTTGGGGTTGCCGTACATTAACAGCAGCCACCAACGCCTGCAGGCCCATTATAATTTCCTCATCATTACAATCGCCTAAATTATTGGTACCAATCATGAATAGTACATGTTTGGCCTGATAACCATCCAGTTCATCATGATAAATACGCCAAAGCACATTTTCTATTCTATCCCATCCAAAGGCAAGATTACGCATACCAATGGGTGCCAGGTATTTATTCCATGACTCCTCACCACGGGCAATTGGTGCTTTGGGATCTCCACCCCAAAAGTGAATGATAGAATTGGCCAGTATAATATTCTGTGGAGGTGTTTTTTTATTCAATGCCAAAATTTCCTGATGACGATCCCGCCAGTCGTAAGACCGGATATCCCGACTTTGCGTAACAGGGATGGTAGTCCTGATATTTCCGGATGGTTCGTGTAATATACGCCTGATAATTTTTTCATAGGCAGCCGCATACTTCATCATGCCCACATCATTGGGATGCACACCATCTACTGTTGCATTGATATCCCAGTCCATGTCTTTATTGGAGAGCAGATAGAGATGTTGTTTTCCTTCTGCTATCAGTTTTGCAAATACACTCCGCAGCACCTTATTGGCATTTTCAAAACCATTAAGGGTTGTTGTATCCATGATACTACCTTTCACGCCACCACTATGCTCTACCAGTAATATAGGCACCTCCGGTCTTTTTCCCTGCAATGTATTTACTGCATCTTTAATCAGCTGTTCCAGTGCGGCGGAGCTATACCCCGTGAGGTTGGGCAAACAGTCCAATACATAGATCTTAGCATCCTTTTCCACCATCTGGTCCAGTACTGATTTTTCGAGCAAACCAGTGCCAGAGAAGCCCAGGTTAATAAGCGGACGGTCGAGAGAACGATTGAGGATGGCTGTCCAGGCCAAACCAGGCCTGCTGGCACACCCGCCTTGCATAATAGAAGTGCCGTAAGCTACTACCGGCTTTTCAAGGCTCAGGGGCATCGGGGCAAAATGTTTTTCGGATGCCACCCCTATCTGCAACCAGTTAACGGTATTGTATAAAGGCAGATAGAGTCTGTATTCTGTATCCCCGCCAGTGAACGCATGATCTGCCTGCAGGTGTGAAAACCGGTATTCAACGGTATCACCGAAAGCATAGTGTCCGGGCGCCCATTGCCAGCCGCCACTGCGATCTATTGCATAAAGATCAATACCACTTACACCTGTAGCCGGCATATGCGGCATCGCAAAGTTGCCTTTATTCTGCACAACATATCGTACTACTATTTCATTGGCATCCGACTTAAACTTCAGGTACAATCCTGCACTGTTGTGCGAAAGGCCCCATACTTTTGGATTCAGCGTGTTTTTTGCACCGGCTGAAAAACGATCATAATAACTTTCGGTTGCTCCCTGCAAACACTGCCCTTCCAACACAGGAAAATCGTTGCCGGCAGGATTCCACCATTTGACAGGATTTTGTTGCTGAGCAAAGATGTGTGTGGCTGCAACACATTGCAGTAAAAGAAAAAATGTGATACTACGTTTCATTACTCAAACTAAATTATTACACCCGATTAGTAACCCCATTGTTTCATCACTTTTAAATCTTCTTTAGCACAAGCCAGCGGTGTTTTATCCTGGTAAGATTCCTGCTCGATGATGAAATGTGTGGTACCGCCTGATTTTTTGCCCAGGTCTATTATTTCTTTTACAGGAATAATGCCTTTGCCAAGCACCGTGCTTTCATAGGCGCTTCCCATCTCTCCTTTTCCGGCAGCTTTAATTTCGTCTTTTACATGCATCAGTTCAAAACGGCCGGGATATTGTTTTATAATATCCAGCGCCCTGCCACCCGCGTGGTACATATTACCGATATCCAATTGCTGCACTACCAATAATGGATCTGTGTGCTGCAGGATAAGGTCAAAGAGCTTATGACCATTCAACTGCTGACTAAATTCAAAATCGTGGTTATGATACCCGAATTTCATACCCGACTTTTTGCATAACTCCCCGCTTTTATTAAAAACGTCCATATAAGCTTTGAAGTCGTCGTAGGTTTTACGCAAACTTTCATCCAGCCAGGGGCTGATCACGTAATGCTGGCCAACGGTAGCTGCATCTTCCACGGTATATTTCCATTCATCTGTAAAATCATTTTTTGCCGCATCCCAATGCTGTTTGCCCATCACAGTGTGACCACTAGGCATGAATAATCCGAAATCATTCAGCAATTTTTTAAATTCTTTGGCAGTATAGCCATAAAATTTGCGGTTAACATAATTAGCATGCTCTACATTTTTATATCCCATCCCCGCCAGTTGCTTTAAAGTGCCGGACGGATCTTTTTTCATATCCTCACGAATGGAATACAATTGTATGCCTAATAACTCTTTTGCCTTTCCTGCAGCGAACAGCTCGTGCGACAAAAGTGTTGTACCAGCAAAGGCTAACGTGCCTGTTTTTAAAAAGTTCCTTCTTGAAATGTTCATGGCAGTAATTATTTAGTACATGTTAACGTGGAATGACAGGATAAAAAATATTTCTCTAAAATATAATTTTAAAACTATTCTTTTTCAAAAATTTATTTATGGAGCGCTATTCTCTATATTCTTTCCCATTCACCCGGTTAATATAAAAAGAAATCTCTTTGCCATTCTCTGTTTTTCTTACCAAACCATCTCCATCAATATGATGATACAAAGGAGGTGTAATCACTTTATTGTGCTGTATATCCAGCAATCCGTACATTTCTTTCTGATGACCGTTTTCAACAATTTTAGCTGTATAAACAATGATGCCCGGCACTATTTCATTGCCTATATAATCATATACCGGCATTACCTGCCATGTTTGTTTTTGAACATCATAAATGCCATATTTCCCGGTTGCTGCATCTTTGCCGCTGTAAAGGTCCACAGAAAGATAGCAGGGAGCTGCATTCTCAGAAAAAGGCAACGATTTAAACAACAGATCCCTGCCCATCATTCCTTTTTTAGCTCCCCGGGTAAATAACAGATCTCCATTACTAAGCATCATATCTAATCCTGCATAAGCCGGGATTTTCGTATACCAATGCCCGTTAGTATCCAGTAACAAACACCTGCTCTCCTTACTTTTACCAAATATGGACAACACCAAAAAATATTCGCTATCGGGGATGGAGGAAATAATGATGGCCTGCCCCATAATCTCCGCAGCAGTGGCTGTATCGTCTTCTTTTTTGTAATCCTGAATATCGGCTGGCAATGGTTTGTATAGATCAGGAAAAAGATAGTATTTCCCTTCATTACTTTTAAAAACAGCAGTAGAGATAGTAGTATATGGATACATATCCTGCCGTTGCTTTTTAACGACAATAGTTTTGCCCGAAGTGCGATTGAACAGCAGGCTGCCTGCTTCCGTGTAAGTTATCTGATCCGTTGATTTGCCATTTATACCTGATTTATAATATTGCCCGTTTTTAAAAACAAGCGCCGTTGTATCATTGATAAAATCAAAAAAATGACCGTTTACCTGCTTTAGTTTATTACCGGCACCAAGCTGGAATGAGCGGTGCTGCACCTGCAAGTTGCGTCCGGATGAAGATATAAGGATATCACGCGGAACACTGCGATAAGGCTCCCAGTCTTTTTTCCAGTAACTGCCATAAGCGTTCTCCAGATCCATCCGCCGCTGCCGGAACAGTACTTTTCCACCCTGTAAAGAACGTATCTTCCATTTTGCTCTGGGCACTTTGGTAACCAGGAAGGGGCCTTTATTACCTGTGCTCAGCACATTAAATTCAGGCAATATCTTCCATTGCCAACAACGCCACCAGGCATTATATTCCTTTTTGGTGATCGCCACCGCAAATAATCCATCAGAAAAAAGATCCGCATAAGGATACTTAAATGGAACGATTGTTTTCCCTTTAAGATCTATTACACCATACTGCTGGTTTACACTGGCCACCGCGTAGCCGTTCTTAAATGGTTGTGCCTCATCAAACCGGGCCGGGATGATACTATTGCCGGTACTGTCGCAATAACCGAACTTTCCGGTTTGGGCTAACAAAGGGTATAACGGTACTACTGTTGTTTCCTGCGCCATTATTGTATTGAAAAAAAATAAAGTTGTTATTGTAAGGTAAATCGGTCTCAATGTTATCATGAATAGGATTATAGGCTTTTAGGCTAACAAAATAGTTATGCGCCGGTGCATAACTATTTTGTTCAAAGATACAATCCTGGCGCTACCAACCATAAAATTACTTCAAAGCAGCAGCGGCCTGCAGGTATTCATAGTTCACGAAGCATTTGGGATTGTCCGCTTTTAGTACAAGCCATGTACGGTTATATTACACTGCCAACAAATCATACAACATATTATTCCTCATTTCTATGAGTGTTTTTCTATTTTAATCCCCACTAGTTTTTGTTTTATTTTCTGCTGACTGGTGCACTCGACCATAGTTTCATAGGATCAAATAAGTAAGTAGGAATTTTTTTGTTTTTTCTACTCTTTATATCTGCATCCAACATTTCTTTTATCTGATTTGAAGATAAGGGGTCTGGACAATTAGCGATAGTATCCGGATAGTAGTGAAAATTAAAAGGCTGCAAAATATCGAAATCAGCAGGTGATTTAGGAATTATCTTTCCCCAATTGGCCTTTTTATAAACTGAGAGCGAACGGAAAAAAGCTATTTTTATTATTTTCGGATTCCTGCTAAAATCAACACTATCCTGCACTTTTTTATTGCGAACATGAATTGTTATGGTAGAGTATTCATTACAAATGCCTGCATCTATATCATCTCGTAACATATAGGCCTCACTTGCCTCTTCATAGAGTTTTCTGGTTTCATTATTAGAAATTTTAATTTGCGCAGATACTGCTTGGCTGATAACAATAAATAGGCAAATTTGAATTGCCTTTTTTAGTGCCTGCTTATTTGCATTTGGTTTCATTGATTCCCATTTTATTGTAGGTGTTATAAGAATCGATACTGTCTTTTGCCCCTCTGCTTAAAGCAATATATGTTGAAGTTTTCTCTAATCCTCCCCACGCTAAACCGATAAATGTTAATGGAACTTCATTAACATATTTCAAAATATGCTCAGCGGCTTTTAAAAATTGAGATTTTGTATGAGTACTTTATTTTTTCCGGGCTTATTTCCATGAGTGGTTTTTGTTTTAATTCCCACTAGATTTTGTATTATTTTTTAGAGACTGGTGCGTACAATCTTACGTTTAGGAGTTCTAATAAATAAGTAGGGATTTTTTTGCTTTTTCTACTCCGAATATCTGCATCCATCATTTCCTTTATTTGGTTTGCAGGTAAGGGATCTGGACAATTAGCGATAATGTTTGGGTAGTAATGATAAGAAAAAGGTTGCAGGATATCAAAATTTGCACCTGAGTTACGAATTATTTTTTTCCAATTGGCTTTTTTATAAAGTGGTAAGGCACGAATAAATGCAATCTTAATAGCTTTTGGATTCCCTGTAAAATCAACTGAATCGAGTATTTTATTATTGCGAACGTGAATTGTTATGGTTGAATATTCATTGCAAACTGAATCCGCATTCTCATCTAACAACATTGTGTGATGTACCTCAAAGAAGAATTTTCGGCTTTCAATATTATCAACTGATTTTATTTGCGCAGATGTCGCTAACCCAGTCAAAATAAATAAGCAAATTGAGAGTGGCTTTTTAATTACAGTTAGTAGTTCCATTTACTCCAGATTTATAGAAAATGTTAATAGATTCAATTTTATCCTTATCAGCCTTGGCCATATTTATATAAGTGTCGGTTTCGTCAAGTCCTCCCCAGGCCAGGGCAAGAGCATCCTCCCACAGTAGATTCGGAAATATTTCACTTAATGCATCAGCAATTATATTTATGTAATCTTTTACCATTTGATTATGATCGCGCCCATTCTTGTCAGCGACAGTTGGGTCAGGTGGATGTCCAAGCATATAAGCATGTAATGTTTCGTGCATTAGGGTTGCAGTAATAAATTCCTGAGATGCATTTTTTAACTGATTTGTATTAAGTACTGTTCGCCCAGTACCATATATTCCACTAGCATACCCAGTGGTAACAGCACAATCATTACCAGCTAACGGCGCTTCACTAAATGAGAGATCAGAGTTTGATTTATTACCGTAAAATTCATACAGTATCGCGCTGTAACGGCTATCAAAAATTTGTCCCCTTAAATTTTTTAAGGCTTTTTTAAAACAAGGGTTTTTTAAACTATCTCTTATTTGTTTTATCTGATACAATTGCGTTACTGAAACAGGAGGAGGTGCGCCAACACTTCCGCCACCACCCCCTCCTCCGGAAGGAGGGGTATTATCTACACAAACAGAAGTTGTCTGTAGGTAATTACAGTACCAGGTCGCACCGTCATCTGTAGTGTGGCAATCATACCAATCCGTAACGGTGCAAGTCTGTGCCGGACCTGTTGTTTCCGTTCTTGGAGGTCTATAGAGTGTTGTGAAAGTAGCTGGTTGTGACTTATTACCATCATTAAGGTATGCACTTAATAAATTACCTTTCCAGTCCTCTATTTTCGTAGCGCCAAGAAAAGGTACTTGCCCCATTATATAATTTGGCGCTGGTATTTTTGTTACTACCTCTGCATGTTTCTTGTTTTTTTCATCTTTGTAAACATAAAGATATGTAAGTTCAGTAGCCGAAACATGATTACCATCGTTCATCGTTATGTATTTGGCCTTTATAACAAATACAGGTACAACCACAACCGGTCCTACTTCCAGCTGGTATACTTTGGCAGCTCCCCATAAAGCTATTTTATTTGGTCGGGTATTGCTTTCTACTACTGGATTTACATCCGTGATAAAATAATTATAGGCATCCTTTATTAATTCTGTCTCAGATTTGGAGTTCGTAATTAAATCCTTTTTGTTACATGCATATATCACAGCTACAAGGATAATTACAAATAGAAATACAATTTTTTTCATAAGATAATATTTGGGGAATATTTTTTGTCTTATAAAAAGCTAAGCATTGGGGTTCAGCAAATTTTGATGAAACTAATCAATATTACATTTTAAAATCCATAGCAAATGTTAACGGAACTTCATTAACATACTTCAAAGTGTGTTCGGCAGATATACCACAAAGCAGATCCCGTTCTGGCATGCTAAAAGGTTGTTGTGGTTTATTTCCTTTAAGAATAAAATATCATTTATAAAAACGATGGACTGCATTAGAGCTATTCACTTTTAGTTCATTGAAACAACAGGTGTCATTCTTGTATAGTTCTTCTGCTGTTCTTGTATAGTTCTTGTATCATTCTTGTGTTGACATTGTGTTATCCGTTTGTTATCCTTGTGTTGTCCATATACCGCCCTTTCTCCCCTTTTTGAAGATTATCTCTTTCTGCACATTTTTTCTCTTTTCCTGCAAATTAAAAGTGATAGTAATGCATCAACTTTGGGCTGTTAACGACACCCATCGCAGTTATTTATTCACTTTAAATCTTTTAATCATGGTACACAAAAGAAAATACCAGGCCGCAGCAAAAAATGGTCAGTCAGCTGATAATAAAAAATATTGGTAAAACACAAAAGAGGTCATCTCCTGGTTTTTACAACCGCAGGAGATGGCCTCTTTTAATTTATAAAATCATTCCCCCCACGCCGTCACCACAAGTCCTCTCCCTCCACCATGATTACGGTGCTCGCATAAATAAATACCTTGCCAGGTACCCAATACCAGTCTTCCATTACGAATGGGTATCGTCACAGAACTACCTAGCAGCGCAGCTTTCAAATGCGCAGGCATATCGTCTGAGCCCTCGTCATCATGCAGGTAATCCGGATCATTTTCAGGGACCGTTTTATTAAAATACATTTCAAAATCCTTCCTTACAGTTGGATCTGCATTTTCGTTGATGGTCAGTGAAGCCGAAGTATGCTGAATAAACACCTGGCAGATACCGGTCTTTAATTCGCTGATCTGAGGCAATGCCTGTATTACTTCAGTCGTAATCAAATGAAAGCCTCTTCTTCTTTCGTTCAGGAGCAGTGATTGCTGATATATTTTCATCCTTCATTTCTTTGCTATAAAATTACAACAAAAGATAGCTATCAGGACGCCGGATGCTTCAGCAATAAACTGATCATCTCCTGTAACATCAATTCTTCCTCCCGATTTTGTATCATAAAAGAGTGGAAAATGATGCGTCCTTCCTGATCTATCAGGTAGTTGGAAGGGGCTCCGCGCACTTCCAGGTTATTGCGCTTTGCCTCATTATCTTTTAATGCTGTAAAGCTGTAACCACTTGATTTCATGAAAGGCACCACATATGCATCCTGATCGCGTGCCACATTAACACCTACGTAGGAAACCGGTGTGCCATTGAACTGTTTTAATACCCGTTCAAAGTGTGGAAACTCCCCCCGGCAAGGGCCGCAGCCGGGAAACCAGAAAGTCAGCAGCACAACTTTTCCTTTATAATCTTTGAGAGAAATATTGTTGCCAGACATATAACTGTCAAAGGTAAACGAGGCCTGTTTGGCATCAGTGGATAGTTTCTTCCATATTTCCGCATCTACCGCATCCTTATTTTTCCCCAGTTTATCCGCATAGGTCAAGAGTGCTTCTTTTACCGGAGTAACAGGTGTTTTTACATAGCATACCAGCAAAGAATCGTACGCCTGTTGCGTATGACCGCTGTTACTGCTGGCTGTCGCTTTTAGCAAGGCCACTGTTTGCGACTGGCTACTCCACTTTCTACTCTTTACCTCCGCAAGGATTTTGCTGGCTTCTTCCGGCTTGTTGGCTGCCAGCAATTGCTGTACAGATCTCAATTGTGTAGCAATTTTCATTGCTCTTTCCAGTTCCTTTTTATTTTCCCCATCCAAGCCTGGTAACTTCATCAATTCATTGGATAATTGTAGCGCCCTGGCAGGATCAGTGGATAACAACAGATCAAAATATTCCGTCATCGCATAAACAGACCAGCTGAACTTTGTAAGCGGAAAATCGGTACGCAGCTTTTCATACAAAGCTGTTTTCTTTTCCACGTCTGTTTCTTTGAAAGCAAGCCAGTAAATTGCCTGTGCACTTCGCTGGCTCTTCGGAAATTGCTTTACCATCTCCATATTTAACCGGTAATATTTTTCCGGGTCACTGTTTTCAAATGAGTTATTGTAGTAATAAATATAATCCGGATTATTGGGTGCTGCTGCTACCGCTTTGGCCAGGTATTCATTAGCCGCTTTAAAATCGCCCCAGCGTTCTGCGTCCGTTGAAAGTTCTTCCCAGGCTGCTGCCAGTTTGGGATTGAGACCCACTGCTTTTAACAGAAACGGCCGGGCAGCCGGGCTTTCCTGGTTAGTATAAAACTCACCAAATGCAAATGGTACCGCTGCTGCCGCCGGAAATTGTTGCATCCATTTTTCATATTGTTTCACCAGGCCGGCACTATCTTTTCTCATCGCGTTTACAAATGCCCGGTGTACTTTAATATCCCCGGGATGTGCTTCTACAGCTATTTTCAGCTTGGGTATATCTGCTGGTTTTTCTTTTGATTGTGCCATCAGTCCCCCTGAAAATAGCAGCAAAACATTCATTGTTAAAACAAAGGCTTTTATCTTATTATATTGGATTATATACTTCATAATTAGAATTATTAGTGATCAATATTTTTGTTTTGCTGTTATTACCAACCTGGGTTTTGTTCCGGTACTTTACCGGCAGGATATTTCTGTAACTCATCCTGGGGAATCGGGAAATAATACATTTTAGGATCAAAAAAACGGTTCTCCAACGGTACGGTGGTGTAAGTTCTCGCCCCGTTTTGTTCATTAATCTTAACCGCATTGATAGTAATTCCGATCATACTGGCACCGGTCCCCCATCGCCTGATATCATTCCATCGTTGTCCTTCAAAAGCCAGTTCCACCGTGCGTTCCCGCACATATGCGTCCCAGGTCATTTGTCCGGCCGGGATGTCGGGCATGTTCACTCTTTCCCTGAGTAAATTAATGTAGGGGCGGGCTCCTTCCGCATTGCCCAGTTTCAGCTCACATTCGGCATAATTAAGGTAGATCTCTGCCAAACGCAGCATGATGCAGTTTTGGTAATTGGTGTTATTACCGTAAAAAATATAGTTGGGGTTTAAAAATTTCCGGAGCATATAACCCGTATAGGTGGTACCGCTGGTAGTAGGATTAATAGCAGAACCCAGTTTCATATCCATGAGTGTTTTCATCCAGGTAGTGCCATCATACATAATGCTGGCCTGAAAACGCGGATCACGGTTGGCGTAGGGATGTGCCGGGTCAAACAAACCGGATTTATCCCAGGGTTTTCCATCTGTCATCAGGTACTGATCTACCAGGTTTTGCGTAGGGCATTCTACCACGCTGCTGAAGCCGGTGAAATAACTGGAGTTATCATAAACATCAAGACTATGCACCTGGTTACTCTGATCCCCTGCATATTCTTTATTAAAGATCACTTCTTTGTTATCATCGTTTTCCGGGTAAAACATGCCGCCATAATCAGGAAACAAACTGTATGGCCCTTTATCAATGATCTCTTTTGCTACTGCTGCGGCGCCGCTGTAGTCTTTATGATTTAATAACAAGCGGCATTTAATACCCAGTGCGGCATACTTTGTAGCCCTCCCCAAACTGGCTGCAGGATAGCTTTCCGGCAACAAAGCAGCAGCAGCGTTCAGGTCATTCAGCATAAAAGCCACGCAGGAATCGTCCGAAGCACGGCCTGCTGTTAGTTCATCGCTCAGTGAAAGCACTTTATCAACAATCGGAAAACGACCAAAAGTAAAATAGAGATCTGTATAATTCAATGCCCGAAGAAAAAGCACCTCTCCTTTGATCTGATCTTTTCCGCTGCTACTCAGTGGCATATCATTCAGGTGAGAGAGTATGGTATTACATCCACGTACATTGGTATAGGTGCCGGTCCAGGTACCATCGTAAATACCGCTGGAGGCTGTGTACTGTCCGGCATTCACCAGGTTACACTTCAGGAAGGAACGTGCGGTTTTGGCCTCATCCGTAATATCGCAGGGCATCCAGTCGCCGGCATCATCGTAAATACAATGAATACCGCTATACGCCTGTAGTACAACGCGACTGATCAATGCACTGTCTTTCCACACATTATTATCACTATAAAGATTTAACGGTCCCTTATTCAGTGCATCTTTGTTGCATGCTCCCATTACCATAGTAAAAGAGAGCGATATATAGCATATTAATCGTTTCATTTTGCAGCGTTATTTGATTCAAAAATTCGTTTTCCTCATTAGAATTGCAGTGTAAGTCCGCCGCTGTAAGATTTCATCAGCGGGTCCCGCACCTGGCCGGCACTTTCAGGATCGAATAATTTGAATTTTGTAAAAGTGAAGAGATTATTTGCGCTCAATGTAAACCGCAAACTCCTGGCGCTTATATGACGTAATACCGAAGCAGGAAGACTGTATGCCAGCTCCATATTTTTCATGCGCAGATAGGCGGTACTGCGTATCCAGTAATCGGAATACTCCGTATTATTCTGGTAGTTATACCATAAGCGCGGATAAGCAGCATTTGTATGTTGTGGTGTCCAGCGATCGAGTTGGTCTACAGTGGCAGGCAGGCCATTATATGCATATCCCTGTACATTGCCTGCACCCTGGAATAAAACATTCAGCTCAATGCCATGGTAACTAAGTCCGCAACGGATACCATACTGAATTTCAGGAAAGAAACCGGCGCCCACCGGTACCCGGTCGTTAGCTGTCAATTTACCATCTCCATCCACATCTTTATACCGGATATCTCCCGGCGCTACCGTAGGATACAATGGCGTTGGTCCTTTTGTAACTTCGTCCTTGCTCTGGTACAAACCATCTGACTGGTAACCGAGGTATTTTGAGCCAACTGTATTGTAAAAAAAGCCGATTGATTTACCGCTCAGTCTTTGCCACGTCGGAATGCTCTGTGATTCGGGATAGTTCACTATTTTGTTTTTGCTGAAACTGATGTTCGGCGAAATATAATAAGTGAATTTGCCCAGGTGATTTGTATGTCCGAGTGCTATTTCAAGTCCTTTCGTATCTACAATCCCGTTATTAACATCCGGCAGGTCTATGCCGATAACACTGGGCACCTGTTGGGATGGCGGAGCGAGAATATCTTTAGTGCGTTTGTAAAAATAATCTGCCTCTATGGTGAACAGGTCATTTTTAATATGTGCTTCCAGTCCTGCATTCGCAATCACCGCACGTTCCCAGGTGAAAGCCGGATTGGGTAATACTTTAGGCGTGAGTGTCTGATAATACTGTGGTACCGGGCCTCCCAGTGAATAACCTGGTGAAGCGCCCAGCGCATAGGTAGTCAGGAACTGATAAGGGTCTACCCGGTCGTTTCCCAGCTGCCCCCATGAAGCTCTTATCTTTAAGAAATCCAGGCTGCTGATCTTATCTTTCATAAATGGTTCTTCAGACAATACCCATCCTGCAGATAAGGAAGGGAAAAATCCATACCGGTGGTCTGGCGGAAAAATATCTGATCCGTCATAGCGGAAATTAAACTGAAACAGGTATCGTTGCGCATAGTTGTAAGCTACGCGTCCTACTAACCCACGCCTGGCGTTCTGTGAACCTGAACCTGCGTTAGTAGCCCTGGTAGGATCTCCCAGGCTCAACTCCGATAAACTGGAAGAAACAAAGCCGGAACGCTGTGTATTAAAATTATCTGTCGTAGCATTTGTTTGGGTATACAACAATGTACCTGACAAGGTATGTTTGTTAAAGGCAGCATCATATTGCAGTCCTCCTTCCAGCGTCAGCCTTTGTGTTTGTCCGAAATACTCTTTGAGAAAAGGTTCCGTAGGATAGGCAGGTACCTTAGCATATGTGCCTGCATCATCAATACTGAACATATCATAAGGCACGGCAAAACGTTTTCCAAAGGAGTACGTTTTATCATAGGCGCCGTTACCTTTTAAAGACAGTCCTTTTATCCAGGGCAGATCATACTGTAGCGTAAGTCCCGTGTTAACAATATTATTATTCGTTGTCCAGTAGCCGGAATTTCCGCGTGATTGCAGGTAACTGTTACCGCGTTGTTCCGGAACACTGGCATAGGTGCCATTGCTGAACTGATTTACCCGTATAGGTGGTGTGGAATAAATATTATTGATCACGTACTCCGAACCATACACTGCCTCTGCATTACGCTTACTGAAGGAACCACTTATATTCATGGTTACTTTCAGGTTGTGGGTGATATTAGCTTCTATATTGCTGCGCAGGTTATACCGGTTATAATTTTCAACCGGTATGAGTCCATTGTTTTTAGCATAGCCACCAGACAGGTAAAAACGAATATTTTCATTGCCACCGGAAGCAGACAGATTATAATTGTTTTGCCAGATAGAAGTAGCCAATACTTCTTTCATCCAGTCTGTATTAGGATAATGATCAGGATCGGATCCATCCTTGAACTTTTGTACTATTTCAGGGGTAAACCCCATTCCTAAAGTGGGCTGATATAAATCTTCGTTCTGCAGCGATTCGTTGTACAGCTGTGCATACTGATAAGCATTCACTTGTTTATAATACTGGGTAGGGCGCTGGTTGATCATGTTGGCGCCAAAGGTGATAGATGTTTTTCCTGCGCTCCCTTTTTTGGTAGTTACCAGGATAACGCCGTTGGCTGCGCGGGCACCATACACAGAAATTGCCGAAGCATCTTTTAAAACGGAAACTGCCTGAATGTCGTTATAATTGAGGTCATCCAGACTTCTGTCCGGAATACCATCAATCACGATCAGCGGGGAAGAATTATTAAAAGTACTTAGCCCGCGTACAAACAGGTCTGAGCCTGCTCCCGGAGCGCCGCCTGTTTTCATAGCAAACAATCCTGGCAATCTGCCTGCAAGCATATCAGATACCGCTATACTGGAATGGTCTTCCGTGATCTCTTTTGCGTTGATGGTAGCAATGGCTTCTGTTTTATAGCGTTTGGTGGTGGTGCCATAACCTATTACCACAGAAGCATCCAGTTCCATTACAGCAGGCTTCATTAAAAGCGCCAGCTGTAATGCGCGCTCATCTACTTTGATATGCTTTTCAATTTTTTCATATCCCACAAAACTTACTGTAAGAATATAATTTCCGGGCGAGACCCCGTTAATGGTAAACTCCCCTTTTTCATTGGTGACGGCACCTTTGTTAAACGGTTTCAGTGATACAGTTGCTCCCGGCACCGGCTGGCCTTTTTCATCCCGGACAATACCGTAAACAGCAGATAATTCCACCGGCGCCAGTACGGCAGGTAGTGCTGGTGTCTTTTTTCCAATGACCACCAGTTTATTTGCGGCATCAATGTACCAGGAGAAAGGCTGGCCTTCCATACACCGTTCCAGCGCCTGTTGCAGCGTGGCATCTTTTATTTGTATGTCTACAGGAATGGCATCTCTAAGTAGTTGCGCATTATAAAAGAAGTGGTAGGTACTTTGTTTTTTTATGTCTGTCAGTACATTTTCCAGCGCAGCTTTCTTAAAGGATAACGTTATCTTTTGAGAGACCACTTTTGCACTTACATGCAAACAAAAAACAACCATTAAAAAGAAATTCAATCTCATGATAAGCATTGCTTTTCTAAGTAGGGAACGAGCAAAGAAACCCCTATAGCAATCAGTTAATTGCATATATTTGTGATGTTTGGGTGAATTGATTAAGCTGTCTTTAGTCGGATAGTTCTCGGTAAACCCGGATTACAACAGAAGTGCTTGCAACACTTCTGTTTTTTTGTTTCAGGAAGTATTTTTTTTCATGTTTGGTTGATTGATTGGTTGGTTGGTTTTTGATTGATAATATTTTGGTTGTTATTAAAAAACGCCTGATGGCTAATCAATAATTTTTATTGTTTTTCCTTCTGCAACAAAGTGTATATCACTCAGGCGGAGGATATCCAGGGCCTTTGACAGGCTTACGTTGCGTGGTATCTCTCCTACAAATGCCTGTTGTGTTGTTTTGGTATCGTACACCACTTCTACATCATACCATCGCGCCAGTTGCCTCATCACAGTTTTAATATCTGCCCTGTTAAAAGAGAAGAGCCCGTTTTTCCACGCCACTGTCATATCAGCATCCACGCCTTTAATAATGCGCCAGTCGTTGTTACTTTTAAGCTGCAGTTGTTCACGGGGCTGCAATATGCCGGAGAAGTGATCTCCGCTTACTTTTACTTTACCTTCCAGTAAGGTAGTGGTATACGCAGGTTCATCATCATAAGCATTGATGTTAAAATGCGTACCCAGCACCAGTACATCCAGACCCTTTACTTTTACACGAAACGGCTGATCTGCTTTATCAGCGATTTCAAAATAACCCTCCCCAGTTAATTCAACCGTGCGCCCGCCTTTAGCAAACGCCGTTGGATATTTTAAGGCACTGGCGGCATTCAGCCATACCTGCGACCCATCCGGTAGTATTACCCTGAACTGCCCGCCGCGCGGTGTTGTAAGGGTATTGTACTGTATAACAGTGGTAGCTGTTGCAGTTACCTGCTCCGGCTGATACGCGAGTAAGCCACTATTCATTTTTATCACCCTCACTCCTCCCTGCTGCCCGATGATACCATTTTGGGTATCATTCAATACCACGCTGCTGCCATTGGCCAATTTCAGTATGGCTTTGTTGCCTCCAGGCGCCATATCGGCCGTAGTAGCCAGTTTCACCGGCCCACTGCTTTTATGTACACCCTGTTGCCAATATAAAGTACCCGAAAGCCCGATTATAAATACAACGGCCGCTGCATAATACCACCATCTCTGATGGGATACTTTCAGATGACCGGATGTTTGCCCGATTCCCTTATCGGCGCTCAAAATGGCTGTCAGCACAGGTTCCCAGTTACCATGTTCCGTTTCTCCTGTTTCAGCTTCTTCCTGCATTAAGCCACCGGCAACCGCAACAAACAGTTCCCGGTTCTTTTCATCAATAAAAAAGGATGCAAGCTCCTGTCGCTCTTCTTCAGATAACATGTCATCCTTGCATCTTTGTAATAAATATGCAATTCTTGGTTCCATAAAAACTTTCAAAACGTGTGGTAAACAATTAATGGGTGACACGATATCCTGCTATCCACTCTACCCTTATACCGCAGCAAAACATGGCTGCAATTACAGTGTTACTGATAAAGAATGCAAAAAGAACATTTGGTACTCATCGGTGTACGTCTTTTTTGAAAAAAACTTTGGAGTTATTTCCTAACTCATTTATTTTAAACGATTTAGGATCAGAAAAATTAATAGCGGAATTATTTTACCCGCTGCCATAAGAGATTGGCGAATATAGCTGAGCGCTGTGGTGAGGGTATTTTTAACGTAACTATGTGAACAGTTAAGCCGGTCGGCTATTTCATGGGTTTTCAGTCCTTCTTCACGGCTCATCTGGTAAATTTTTCTGCGCCGGGGAGGCAGATCGGCAACTGCTTTACGCACCAGTTGCAGGGTTTCCAGCATCTCCAGGTTGTCTTCTGCTACGTTGTCTGTCACGCTGTTAGTACCTTCCAGGATGGCGATGATTTTTTGTTGCGAAGCTATTTTATGAAAGTACGTAAAACACTCATTGGAGGCCACCTTTGTAATCCACGCCCGTGGCTCATGCAGGGCAGGTAACTTATCACGGCTCACCCAGATACGAATGAATGTTTCCTGTACCACCTCCTTGGTAGCCTCTTCTGTTTTAACGATCCGCCTGATGAACGGAGTTAGCCACGGAAGTGTACTGTGAAAAAGATCACGAAATGCACTTTCATCTCCCGTTGCGATCCGCATCAATGTTTCTTTTCCTATATAAAAGTTGGCCCCCTTCAATATCACATACGATTTTGATAGACGGCAATTTAATCATTCCTGAAATTTTATTTAAAAATGCTTTCCGCTTCACCTGTTTTCAAATTTCCAGGTCCTTAGTTTTGCATATACTTTAAATACCGGGTCTGTAAATCTGAAATATTTCTCCCTGATCTTTGTTAATACATTTAAGGTCTGCCCCTGGGGCGTGATCAGTTCTTTCATCAACTGCGACGGGTTTTTCACGCCAAAATCCTTCGCACTGGCATATACGGGTTCGGAAAAAATCACATCTTCCTTTTCTTCTGCAAATAACTTCAGCAACAACTCTCTTTGCGGAGACTCTTTAACGGCCGAATGATATATCTCTTCATATATGGTCCGTAATCTTCCTTTTGAAATGGATTGTTCAATATGCATAATATCTTTTTGGGAGATGATCATTTTTCCCGTTTCAAAAGCATCTAAAAGTGCCTGCTTCCCTAAAAGATGTACAAAATAAGGAAACCCTTCTGCTGATTTCACCATCTCATACTTAGCATCTTCCGCAAAATATATTTTGTTGGCAATATGATGTTCTGCCCTGCTGATAATACCGTATAGCTCATCTTCCGGCATCAGGTTTACATGAATATTGTGCAGTTGCCTGCCTATGGAAGTATGGTCCTCAATTATTTCCGTGATGTTTCCGGCAATACCGGAGATAGCGAATTTGACATGGTTATTGGAACAGGATTTAACAATAGAAGCAAATCCTTTTTTATCTTTTAACACATCAAATTCATCAATAATGATCAGGATGCCGGATTTAGATTGATTATCTTTTTGTACTGCACCCAAAATTTGTTTAAACTGCTGAATTAAATCATCCGTCAATATTGTTTTGTAGGTAATCTCATCTCCACTGCCGGCATCTACTTTTAAACCAAATAATCCAACGGAGCCTTCTGTCTTAAATGATTCTTTAATACTTTCTATCCTTCTGTCCCCGGTAGATGTAAAGGCCAGTAATCCGGCACTTTCGTTATCACCAAATACAATACGCTTCACAATATCATAAGTGCTCCTGGTAAACAGATCGCAGGTGGTGGTGATGGTGAGATAATTAAAACCTTTGCGGGGGATATATTTCTCCAGGTTCAGTATCCTCGACAAATAAGTATTTCCTTCTGCGATGAGTTTAATTTGTTTGGCAATGGAGGTTTTACCAACACCACGCAATCCATGAATGGCAATAAAAGAACCTTCTTCACTTAATGCAACCATTGAATCTTTAATTTCATCATGTCTGCCTACAAAAAAATCGGGGTCTGTAATTTCCCTTGAAGGAAAAAAGGCAGTTTGTATTTTAGTAATGTCCATTATATCGAATTTAACAGGCCAATAAGGTATACTGATATATTGTTGTCTATAACGACAGCTATTGGGTGGCTATACAATAATAAAGTAGCGGTGAATCATGAAAAGTAATATAGTACTTCATTCATAGGATGCTTAACAGGGCGCTATTACAAACGGAATAGGATATTACGGAAAAATGAGGCCACTTCTATGATTCATTTTAATGCAATAAAATTATTATCGGCATAGATTTAAAGAGATGATATGGGCTATATAATTTTATAAGGTTATCCGGTTTTACTTGCTTATGCTAATTTACGATTTTAGATTGAAAATAAATGATGCATACACGTATTCCTTGACAGGAATTATATTATAATACAACGTCTGCAACGGTAATGCAGCGAAGTTTTAAAAAAGCACCTAAACCCGGAGAATATACGAAATACCTGTTGTGTGATGGTGCTAACATTTATTTAGAATTGCAGCCGGAAGCTGCCAAACAAACCGAAGTTACCTGAATGGGAGGCAGATCCGCTTTGCGGATAAAACCGCCATACTGCATCTACCCGGAAAAATTTAAAAATATTATCTACACCTGTACCTACTTCAGTATATACATTTCCTTTCAACGACCGCATGCCATACCCACCAAACTCCATGTGGTTAAAGGCCTTGTTGGCATACGACAGATCGCCTGCTACCGTCTTCGCATTCCAGAACTGTCTTAAACCTGTTCTGCGCATAAAAGGTAAAACATTCAGCAGCTTACTACCGAAGTTATGTTCGATATTAATACCTGCATACCGGTCACTGAAAAATTCGTACTTGTTCATCAGGCTGAAAGCCTCTTTATTGTAGTAATAAGTTTCGTTGCCCGGATGTATCTGCAGCAACATAAACGGTACTTTTTCTGCAAAGATCTTTCCTGCATATACCATATAGTTCACTTGTCCCCAACGTGGAATACGGAATTGCTGACTAACGCTAACGCTTATCTTCTGATAATTGTATTTGCTATCAAGTATGCCGGAAGGTGCAAGTGCATAGGTGAGTTCTGTTACCGGCAGGTTGCTGCGCAGCCGGCGTGTTTTGCGGAAAGTACGGATCTCTCTTTCTCCCGGTGCATAGCGCAGTTTCAGCTGAAATTCCGTGTTCACCACATTGCTGTTATCATCTCCCGGACGCAGGAACAGTTTATGCGATGGCAACGGTGCAAAGGTGGTAAATATACTGCGGGAAACAGCTCCCTGCATAGAAAAACATTGCGGAAACTTTTTAGTTAACGCCAGTTTAAATTCGCTTTCACGGATGAATTTCTGCGGGATACCATGACGACGTACTGCCTGGCCAAAGATATTATCGAGTGAAACCTCTTCTCCGTTAAATCCACGCTGCAGATTATCCAGGTCATCTTTATAAGAAGACAACATACTCCATCCTTTATTTCCCGGCAGCTCGTATGCCACTGCCATCTTTCCTTTCAATGATTCATCTTTTGTACCATAGGCAAGATATCCGTACAATCGCAGGTTCCGGCTAAATGCTGCTGTAGTACCGAGATCAAAGCGGAAACGCATTCCTTCCAGCGGGTTACGGCTGATCCATTTATACCAGGGGCCTATTTCTACTTTGCCCAGTTTAATATGACCATCTACTAAAAAAGTAACGGTATTACTGAGTTGCCGGAATGCCGGCATTGATTTTAGTGTATCCACTAACGTGATAGCGTGCAGTTCATTGGTGGTGAGTGCTTCCGGGCGATGTTGTGCCAGGAAATCATTAGCGGTAGTGAGGGCACTATCGGGAATCACCACTTCTTCCTTTTTTTTGTTGGTATTCAGTTTTTGGGTGATATAAGGTTGGTTTACCTCCACATGCTGATATAGTGTTGTTTTCCTCCCGATAAAGGTTGTTTTTTCTTTCCCTAACGGGGCCAGCTCCGCAATAAATTTATCTTTGGTTACCACCCATTCCTTTTCGTTGAGCAAGGAAAATTCCTGGATGATGTCCAGTCTTTTTACAAAATTGATGTTCACTACTCCTGACACAGAAAGGCTGATCTTCTGCAAAGCCCAGGTAGCAGGGTGTATCCAGCAGTCGCCTGAAAAGAGGTTTTCACCTTCCCGCTTTGGTGTAAAAGCAAGGTGGTAATATTGCTGACCGCCAAGCATAACGGTATCAAGGCCTTTATAATTATAATATTTATCGCCTACGTTGCTGACAGGGCTCACAAACTCTTTTCCAAAGATGTACATGTAGTTGTCGTAGGTATTCACCTTTTGGTTGATACCGCCCATGTATTCCATCACGGATTCATTTTTGATACCGCTGCAACGTAGCGCTTTGATCTCTTCCCGCACTTTAGGTGGTGCGCCGGATACATAATAATCAGATATAGATTCGCTGAGAAATACCGGCAAAAAAGGCGTTTGTTCGGAGGTGCTGTCAATCTGCTGTATTACAAAAGCAAACGGGTGGAGGGTTTTTGAGCGTTCCCATCGCCGCTTGTTGAAGTTGGCCAGGTCTATTTCCAGTTTATTGTATAATTCCGAATGGTAGGTATCATAATGCCCTGGCGCGTTAGCCGGTTTATGTGCAACAATGTGCCGCCACCATACCAATCCTCTGTCGAGTTTTCCTTTTACCTCCACTCCCTGATTCATGGTGACTTCCAGCTGAACAAACAGCGGGGTTCCATTATCAGTTGCTTGTATGGGAATATATTTCACTGTGTATCCTACATAACGGATAACGAGCGTGTCGGCAGTCCTGAAACTTTTCTTCAGTCTGAATGTGCCGGCACTATCGGTCATGCTGCCAAAGCCAGCGGCTTTCCAGTAAACAGTGGCAAATGGTAAAGGTTCCTGTGTAAATTTGTTCACTGCTCTTCCGGTTATCGTCCCGGAGCTTTGTGCACACACTGCTCCCACCGATGCCAGCATGAAAAAAAGTAAAATCAATCTCTTAAGTATACAGTTGTAGGCACACGGCATTTACATTACAATTTCTTACAGTAGAAATCCTACAGTACGGTCACTTAAAAGACGGTAAATAATCATTTGCCCTCCATTAGAGAGAAAGAAAAAGCAGTCCTTATAGCTGATATTCATCCCGGGCTTAACAAACTACCCTTCTTTAATAACTGCCTGGGCCAGCTCATCCACCTTGTTATCATATGCCGCTTTACCTACCAAATGTGCATCTCTTACGCCTGCCTGCCAGGCTAAAAACTGCGCTTCCCGCATTTTTTCGTAGTCATTTTTCAGGAGCGTGGCTGCCTTCATTATTTTTTCAATCAACGCAGGCGTAAATTCTTCCTTATCTACTATGGTAATATAACAGGCAGCAATAAGATTTCTCTGGTATTCTTCTCTTCCATGCGACACTGCCCAGCCATATGATCCCTCTCTGGGTTGTGCCCTTGCACCCATAGTAGCCTTTCCTAGTCTTTCAGAATGCCCCATGAAAGCGGAAGCTCCGGTATGTGGCGCTCTTTCCTGCTCTTGTGCAGCTTCGCGTTCAGCTTGTGCATGCAAGCGCTGTTGTTCCTGCTCCTCCCTTTTTGCGGCCTCGTAATTGCCTGCCAGCGCATGCGGCGCCACTCCTATATGTACCGGTGCCACCGGTATCTTATGAAATCCTCCAGAAGGATCCCATACATCACCGGTACTATGAGATGGTTTGCTGGGATCCGGCTCTATAGCGTAGTGTAATTCTTCTGCACTTCTCAGTTTATCTATCACTTCTACTGCTTCACCGTGGGTCATAACAAAGTCATCTTCATTTATTTTCAGTGCCAATACCTGCAGTTTGAGATGAATGTAAATAGGTTTTACCACCTCCTGCGCCAGGCTTTGCATTTTCGCACTACGGGGCGTTACAGCCCCATCATCAGCAATAGTATGTACCAGGTCAAGAAACTCTTCTCCCGGACTACTTTGTTCCCTATTATTGTGTGGATCATCTAACCGGGCATCTGAACTTACCTTTCTTTTCTGGTAATCTGCTGAAATAAGATTGGATGTTAGTCTGGCCAATGCAGCCGGACCAGCAGATCTCGGTAAACTCAGGCGCTGTTTTAACAGGAGCTGATCTGCCTCGCTCATATGTTCATATAACCAGGCCAGCGCGCTTTTAGGAAATTTATGATGTGCATTGATCAGGCTTTCCTTGCCGGCATTCCAGCCACTCAAATCGGCTTTGGGATTTAGCGCACCCAGAAAACCTGCCGGAACGGGGTACTCCTCCGGATGAGTGGAACGCCTGGCCAGGTGCCACTCTACCCATTTTTTATGATCCCCTTCTCCTTCACGATAATCCTGCCTTCCGGGTGCTATTACTTTATACCACATATTCCCGGCTTCGTCTGCATACCATCTTACACCATCCATCAATGTATCCCATTCAAAAGCAGCTCCCCTTTCCCTGCTGGGATCCCATTTGGGTTGCAACACCTGTTTGGAATGGTCCATAGCAGGCAGGTAGCCTTTATCCAGCGGCAGCTCATTACCGGATTTCCGGAAAGCAACAACTGCTGGTAAAGCAATACCTGCAGAATGAGTATTATTAGCTACAGAACGATTTTGAAGATGATTAGACCGGGCTTTCTCGCGACGTTGTTCCATAGGAAAGTAATGAAAAGGTTATAGGAAGTTATGCAGGCATTAATGTACTGAAATCCGGTCATATTCACTGAAAAAAGTGGCTATGCTAATTACCGGTTGTCGGAAATCAGCTAAGTATTTTATCTATAATTGTTTCAAAAAAGTAAGCATCTAACAAAAGTTTCGGGACGTCACCATGCTCTTGTTCAATATACCTGGTAATATCCGTAAAATGTCCATGTGGGTCAACTTCACCAGGATTAAATCCAATAGCATGACCTAATTCATGTGCTAAAGTAACGATGGCTTCTCTCGCAGTTCCGGCATCCAGGTTAATGGTTATTCTTTGTCCTACTTCAAGACTTTCCCTGTTATTACTCCAAAAAGCCTCGGGAGTAGCTTTTGCATTATCCTTGGTTTTTCCAAAAACATCATTTAACTGAGCTCTGTCAAAAACAATATGAATCATGTTATTTAATGCCGCATGCCATCGTACTACAACTGCTGTTGCAAATGCTTCAATTCTCTCTGCCTTTACTGATTTTGCATTTTCTTTCGCAATAGAATTAATCATTGATGTATTGGCCTTCGCCCCGGTAGCGCTGACAAGGGTATGTAACGTTTGCTTAAAATACGGTTCAAGATTCTCTATGAGTATCTTACTCCATGCTGCAGGCTGAATATTTTTTATTGTTTGAATCAGTATCCTGCAACCATCCCGCATACTAAGTATATCTTCCTCCTTGACACGATTAGTAAAATGCAGTATAAATCCATCCACACCTATTACTGCTTTTTGTAACCCTATCCGATATTTTTCATCAGAACTAAACCCTTTTTCATATCCTTCCTCATCCTCCAAAGAATCATTTAAGTTATTCCAGATGCTTCTGTTATATGCTGTACGTATCTCTTCCTCGTTTACGTTAACTGCATAATATCTGCCACCTGAAATTGTTACATAACTTTCTTTTACTCCGAATTTATCATCCTCAAACCATTTCCAGTTTTTCAGATAGTCACGCATCCTTTTGGAAATTTTCACCGAAAACTCTTTCATGATACCACTATCAGGTGCTGCCCCTGTTGAAAGACTCCTGACCACCTGAATACTGAGCCCATTTTGTTTTTCGTCGGTATTAAAAGATTTTATACAAGCCAGAATAAGCGGGTCTGTAATTTCACTTCTTTCGGGCTCTATAGCAGGAGGTTCTGGCTTTTTAATTTCTTTTTCCTCTTTTTTCTCCTCCTCTTCTTTTCCGTTTTCTTCTTTTTCGTTTTCTTCATCTTCCACTTTATATTCCTCTTCTTCTTCAAAATCTTTATTTATTTCCTTCGGAAGACTGACATGAGCATTCCTATCCCATATCGTATCGCTCTTTTCCTGGTTTTGTAACGCTTGTATACCCGCTGATTTATCTTTAGGATTTTCAAGTGTAAAAAAATATTTCTTGTTCTCCGTATTATAAAACCATTTAAAACCGTCAATTACTTCATCCCACTCTTCAATGTTACCATCTTCTTTCTTTTTCCAGACAAATTGAAACACTGGCTGCGAAGAACCGGCAGGCGACAGCGCATCTTTATGCAATTGGAAAGGCTTTGTTAGTAAAGGAGGCATACCTGCTTTCTGCATCACAAACTGCGCTGGCATTGTCTGCGCCGGATTTTGTTGAACAGACCACTGGTCTTCTTTTAGCAACTGAACAGGAGTAACAGCAGGTAAAGCAATACCTGCAGAATGAACGTTATGGGCTACAGCACGACTTTCAATATGATCAGACCGGCTTTTCCCGCGATCCTGTTCCATGGGAAAATGATAAATGGGTTAAAGGAAATATACGGGTATTAAATTACTGAAATTCGTTGAAAAAAAATGGCACTAAAAAGAAAAGGCCGACTTAAAAGTCAGCCTTTTCTTTGTTCAACACCTGATGATCATCATCACCAGGTATTATTCCACTACAACAATTTTTCCGCTTGTCACTTGTTTAGTCGGATTGATTTTACTGTTGAAAATATTATACATATAAATACCTGCCGGTAAATCGCTGGTATTAATGCTGCCGGCTCCACTGATGTGTTCTACCTTCAGCATCCTTCCTTTGACGTCATACAACCGCACGATAATTGTACGCGATGCACCGTCCCTGATATTAATGTTTCCACCCCGCTGTACCATGGTTGGATATACTTTAATATTAGCGGCCATCTTGGTAAGCATAGGCGCCATTGTATTATCAGGACAACCAGTAAATGAAAGTTCTCCTATGGAGGTCCAGGCATTACCATTTACTTCACTGGTAGCTATCAGCTTCACATATTTTGCCTTCACGGTTGGATTAAATACCACATCCTGTGCAGCCGTACTGTTTACAAAGTTGCCGGTGGCCACCTGTGTCCAGGTAAGGCTATCGGTACTAACCTGCACCTGGTAGGCATTTATTCTGCCATTTACGCCTGCTTGTCTTGGCACGTAGGTAAGCTTACTCAGATCGTATCCTCCACCCAGGTAAATAGCTACATAATGCGGCATTGGCGCAGTAGCATTGTACCATTGTGTATGCCAGTAGGTATTGATATCACCATCAATCACATTGGTCACAGGTGCACTCTCTCCTACAATTTCCTGGCTATCGAACTGGTACACTCTCAGTTGTGTGCGTGGAATAGGTGTGTTACATGCGGTAATAACCGGCGGAGTACCCGGAATACCTACTCCCAGGCCACCCAAACCTGTATTAAACGTAGCTGTTACATAATAGATGGTAGCACCTTTTTTACTGCTGGTATCTCTGCCTGTATCAATAGTGCCTGCACCATCAGGGTATGGATTAGCTGGTGTTACATTGCTCACGCTGCTCTTCACTTTCACCATTTTAATGCTATCCCATGATTGTGCGGTAGCAGTTTCCCATCCTGTTTTTTCTGCCTGGCTGTAATACAGTGTAACGCTCACCTTGCCGGAAGTATTATTATTAGTGGGCGTAATCTTCACTGTTTTTGATGCCAGGTAATGCGCTGCAGTACTATCCCAGAACTGTGCGGAAGTAGTGCCTGCACGGTCTACCTTCACAGTAGTACAACCATAGTCAAAGCTGCTCTGGTTTTGCACTTTAGCGATAATACTACCGCTGGTATCTGCAAAATAAATAGTTGCATTTGGTCCGAGGTATTGTGTGGTACTGATATTTAATGCACTCGCAACTGCTGTAACAGACGGCCTGGTATTGATGATCAGGTTAGGTCTGGTAGAACCGTATCCGGGTGCATTGAAAGTACAGCCAGAACCACTGGTCTGACGCTGGAAAGCAGTAGGATTAGCACCACTTACCGATATGGATGCTACAAGGTTATCTCCCTGGTTGGTACCATCCGGATTATCATAACAAGACTGTATCAACAGGTTAGAATACCCATCCCAATAGTAAGGTTGTGAAAATGGTATTTGTACCCATCCGGTATCAGTAACACTAATGCTGCCTCCATACACGGCTGTCAGCGGACTCGCATCAAACTGTGTATTTGTGAAAGCTGTTTGTGGTGTTGCTGCTATGGCTACATTAAAATTCTGGAAAGTGCTGGTAGTGGTTACGGTTCTCGATATCACGTGATAAGCAACAGAATAGATATATCCTTTTTGTATGCCCGCAGCTCTTAGTTCATCTGCAGGGTAAATGGTCTGCGCTTTTTTATCAGATTGTGTGCCGTTAAACGGACTGGAAGCACTTCCGCCCGTTGTGCCGTTACCGTAAGTCAGGTTTACACGCGCGGTATCTCCTACCGGTGAAGCATCCGGATAAGTAATATTTACGCGGGCAGTTTGTGCAGATGGATTAGCCATAGCATTTGTTGTGCCGCTCACACTAAAAGTAAGCAGGGAGAACTTGCTCATGGGATCTGTTTTGCTGCCGTAAACCCTGATGGTGACAGGTCGCGGCGCTGTTTGCCCCGAAGCAAATATCAGTGTATCACTTGTTGTAGTGAAATTGCCGTTGGTGGTAACATCATAATCCACACCACGTATGGCTGATGAAGTAGGGCCTACCACCAGTTGTACATTGGCGTTGCCAGTAGGCGCAGGACTTACCGTCATGTTAACAACATAATCCGTATAAGGTTTACATCCCGACAGGCTGGTACCGGCCGCAGTAGTACCTATGGTGGTGGAGGCAAAAGAAATCAGTGGCGTGATCGCGTTATTTAACTTTGTACCAAAAACACCTCTTCCATAAAAGCTCACCCTTAATTCACTGCTATCGGCAACCCCATTATTGTAAGCAAATATATCTGTAATATCGGCTACTGTAGGCAGTCCTATGGAATAGAGCGACCAGTCCGTCATTGTTTTATTGCGGTAATAAACACCGCGAGCGGTAGCCAGGTACACAGATTCATTAGTGGAGAAACGGTCTTCCAGCAAACGGATCACATTCACCTGCGGCAGGGTGCCACTGATATCTGTGTAGGTGCTTCCCTGGTCGGCCGACCTGTACATCCTGCTACCACAGGCCAGGTACACCACGTTGCTGTCGCTGGAAATGGTAGTAACGCTGGCGGCTACACTGGTAGCTGCCGGTGCAGCTATGCTGGTAAAAACCGGCGAGGCTGCGGTGGCGTTGCGGCTGCGGTATACCTTCTGATTAGTAGTAACATAGTATACCACATTAGCACTGGCATTGCTTACATGCAGTGCGTTGATTTTTTCAGCAGTACTCACCAGTTGTGTCCAGGAAGGTGATGCAGCGGTAATGTTGGCACTCCTCCACAGGCCGGTATCTGCAGCAAAAGAAATAGCTGCATTTTGTGGCGTAAATTCCAGCTGCATATTATTAGTGCCGGTAAACGGTAAATTGTAAGAGGCATCGCTACCTGTTACCGATCTTCTTTTTCCGTTATAATAGTACACCTGGTTATTAGTGTTGTAGTCAAAGGCAGAGCGTGCGCCCCAGTCGCCTCCCCTGTTGGTAAACCAGGGATTGCTGCCGTATTTGTAATACAGCTCTCCGTTATCCTGGGTGCCTATGCTGATCATATCCCGTCTGATAGGGCTGTTGGAAGCGTGATATACTTCTGAGGAGGAAAGACCATTGCTCTTTGGCGTCCACGTGGTGCCGCCATCGGTGCTGAGCCATACGCCGCCATCATTGTAATCAAATAGTTTACTGGTGTTATAAGGATCTACTTTTATGCCATGCATATCAGTATGGATCATAACCGCCCAGCTGGACTCCATTTGTGTCCAGGTACTGCCGCCATTGGTGCTTTTCCAAACCAGGTGACCTACTATGTACAAGGTGTTGGCATTGGTAGGATCGGCGCACATGGAATAATTATAATTACCCTGCCCGGTAGTAGTACCCGAGTAGCCGTTGAGGTTAGGCGCTACATCACCTTTTACCTGGGTAAAAGAAGTACCACCGTTGGTAGACTGATACACAACACCTCCTGCAGACCCGCTGTTGGAGCCCACCATGGTTACATACACCCGGTTAGAGTCTGCCGGCGTCACTGCTACCCTGGTGCCTTTGGCGCCGTTGGCAGGCAGTGTTAAAGTGGTAGCTGTCCAGGTATCTCCCATATTGGTAGAAGTGTAAAAGCTGCCATCCATCGTCACGGCGAATATTGTAACGGTATTACTGACAGCTTTAAATGTCATGTCGGTAAATTGTCCGCCCACCAGTTGCTCCGTCCATGAGATACCGCCATTGGTGGTTTTCCAGATACCATCGTTGGTAGCTGCCACCAGTACATTGTGATCGGTGGGTGACATCAGCATCTCTACAGCCATACGGCTGCCGATGCTGCTGTTGGCCGGTAACCACGACTGTCCGCCATCAGTAGTTTTGTAAACGCCCAGGGAAGTACCGTAGTAGTTGGGATCACCTGTGCCCAGGTACATTATCTGATCATTGGTATTATCAATACAAACGGATGCACACGCAGCTTTAGGCAGTTCATCGGTGCCCTGCAGCTGCCAGGTGTTGGCGGTATCCGTGCTTTTCCATAGCCCCCAAACGCTGGTAGCATAGATCGTGCTGGCGCTGGAAGAATGGAATTTCATTTGTGTAACACGGCCGATACCATTGATCTGGCCGGAAGAATTAATGGGAAACAACACAGGACCTATGTTTCGCCAGTTACCATAATTCTGTGCAAGTGCTGTTGACGACAGCAGCAAACATGCAGGTAAAATCAGGGATAGATATTTACGTATATGCATTTCAGTTATTTCAGGTTGATGTGGGAAATGTTGTGCTGATACTACTCATATGATGAGTGTTTGCTAGTAGCGCTGCTGGGAGCCGCTGGTATCTTTCTCCTTCTCTTTCCTTTCCCTGGCCTCCTTGGCGTTGATATTGGTTTTCAGCTCCTTTTGTTTTTGCCAGATCTGGATTTGCTGATCCTTATTGAGGATAGTGCCGTCGGATTGTACATAAGGCAGTACCTGCCGCCGCCACCACTGGTATTTTTTATATTCAAAGGCATATTTCTGGCCTTCTTCCTTCTTTTCAGCAGACTCTTTTCGTTTGAATAACCCGAGAAAACCACGCTTCCTTTCGGAATTGTTTTTTACATCAAGTATTTCATCTTCCTCTACAGGTAATTCTTTGCCTTTCCAGTAATCATTAAAGGATTTGTCGATAACAAAAAAATTGACATTCGGATCATCCATCATTTTGATCCAGTCCGGTTCTTTGTTAGCCTGACGGGCATTGTTATGCTGCTGTGCCAGTGCCGGTGCGCCACCAAACAACAGAACTACCAGCAAGACATAACGCCATAGCGTTTTTTTGACAGATTGTTTTTTCATTGTACAATTTAATTTTGAGTTGGAACAAGAATTTTTGGTTGAATATTAACAGCTGTTACAGCACGCACGCAGCAGTGCAGCACAGCCATCAGAAAAAAAGAAAATACCTGTCTGATGTTTCATAGATCACCGGCTCCAGCCGGTAAACCTCCCGTATATGCGCTGACGTTAGTACGGCTTCCCGGGTACCACTGCATACCAGCTTTCCGTGATGCAGCAGTAAAATATTATCTGCAAACTTCGCCGCAATGTTAAGATCATGTACCACCCCAATGATCACAAGGTCCTGTTGTTGCAATAATGTTTTTAACAACTGCATAAATTGAAACTGGTAATGCACATCCAGGAAAGTAAGTGGTTCATCCAGCAACAGATAACGACAGGAACCAGGTACCGGTTCCCATATCTGCGCCATAATGCGGGCAAAATGTACCCTTTGCTTTTCACCACCGGAGAGGCTCATATAATCACGCTCCGATAATTCCTCCAGGTCAAAAAGCTGCATCGCTTCGTGGCAATAACGGATATCTTTTCTCACATGATTACCATGGATATGAGGATACCTGCCCATCATCACCACTTCCCATACCTTCAGCGGGAAAGATAATTCCATATGTTGCGACAGTGCTGCACGCACACGTGCCAGTGCCTGATAGCTCATCGTTTCCAACCGTTTTGTTTCGTACAATACGGTGCCTGCATGCGGTGATATTTGTCCGCCTGCTATTTTCAGTAACGTGGATTTTCCTGCGCCGTTAGGGCCTATTACCAAATGGAGTTTACCCGGTTCAAACCGGGCATTGATATTCTGCAATAAAATTTTATTGCCGGCTTTACAGGTAATATTGGATAACTGTATCATCAGAAATAATAATTTTTTTTCCGGAGCAGAAAGATGAAAACGGGTACCCCTGCCACTGAAGTAACAATACCAATGGGGAGTTCCGCCGGTCGTAGTAATAATCTTGCTGCGATATCGGCAAGGCTAAGCAACACCGCACCCGCCAGGGCGCTACCAATAATCAGGTAGCGGTTGTCGGCGCCTCTCCATATACGCAGGAAATGTGGCACTACCAGTCCCACAAAGCTGATCACGCCGGTAAACGCTGTTACTACCGCAATCATCACTACGTTGATAATTAATATTTCTCTTTTTAAACGTTGCACGGAAACACCCGCCAGCAAGGCTTCTTCTTCTCCCAATATCAACAGGTTCAACTGCCTGGCATTGGATAATGCACGCCAGAAACAAATCACCAGTACTACCGAAGTAATGATAACTGCATGCCAGCTGGCCCCTGAAAGCGTACCAAGATTCCAGAAAGTAATAGAGCGCGCCTGCGGATCGCGGGCAATATAAGAGAGGAAACCGGTACCACTCAGGAACAAAGCATTAATGGCGATGCCCATCAGCAAGAGTGTAACAATAGCTGTTTTACCCGCCTGCTTTTTTTCTGATAGTCCCAGTACCAGGAAAGTTGCCAGCATTGCACCGGTACATGCTGCTATAGGCAAGGTCCATTCACCGGTATTAAAATGTAACGTTGACCCAAGTACGAAATATAACGCGGCACCAAAAGCAGCACCGCTGGAAGTTCCAATCAATCCCGGTTCTACAATCGGGTTCCTGAAAAGTGCCTGCAGCAATACACCACCAACAGCCAGGGCTGCACCCGCCAGCAAACAAAACAGCGTACGGGGCAAACGTATCTCCATAAAAATACGTTCGTGTAGGGTCAGGTTACCGCTGCCGGCAACAGTTTTACCAAAGGCATGAAAGATCTCTGCTGTACTGATATCTATAGCTCCATAACAAGCCGACAGGATCATGGTAATGATCAATAATCCTGTCAGCAGAGGATATACTCCCCGGTATTGTTTATTTAGCTGCATGTATCAGTTTTTGAAAAGCCAGCACATTGGCGCCGGTACGTGGTCCCAGGTATACAATATCATGTTCTTCTATCCGGTAAATGCGGTTGTTACGCGCTGCTTTGGTACCGGCAACACCTGGCAGTTCTTTTATTTTTTCTACACTACCCAGTCGGTCATAGCCAAAATCAGTGAGTAGTATCACATCAGGATCCGATTGTGCAATCAGTTCTGCAGACACCTGCTGCATGCCTTTGTCGCCCCCGATAGGAATAACGCCCCCTGCCCATCCGATCATTTTTGCAGCCGTGCTTTTTTGCGTGATGGCGAGATAAATATTCATAGCGCGACCAAAATGAATGATCACTACTTTCGGTGTATCCGTATATTGGTGCGCGTTAGTAAGTGCCTGGTTCATTTCCAGATCCAGCTTTTTACAAAGACTATCTGCCTGCGGCACTTTTTTGAAGTAGTTACCCAGCTGCTGTATCATGGCTTTGTCCTGCTCAATAGTGTATACACTGTCGGCGAAGGTTTTCATTGGTATCTGCATTTTTTGCAGCTGCCGCATTACCTGTTCGGGGCCTATGTTATTGTCGTGCACCACCAGCGTTGGGTTTTGCGCGATAATACCTTCTGTACTCAGGGCACGATGATAACCTACTGTTGGCAGCGACTTTATCGCTGGCGGATAAGTACTGGAAAGGTCTACTGCTACCAGGTTTTTTTCAGCTCCCAGTGCATAAATAACTTCGTTGTATTGTTTGGATAAACAAACAATACGTGTGGCTGTTTCTTTGTTATTATTACTGTTACCAAATCTTCCGCAGGAAGTAATGGTAACAGTAATGGCTATATGAATAATATGTTTTAATCTCATTATTTAAAATTTATAGCTAAGGTTAAATCCGCTGTACCACGTGGCTTTATAAGGGCCGGGAAGATATATATTCGGCGTCGCTCCGCTGAAATTAGCATTCAAAAATACCATCGTATAATACCGGCTGCCAGTGATATTATTACCACCTGCAAATACATCCAGATTAAAATGTTTTCCCAGGGAATGCTTGTACCCTAATTTGGCCTGCAATAACGTATAGGCATCAGCGTAGTGATTATTATCGTAGGTAATAGGCATTTTATCTACATACTGCAAAGTAGTATTCAGGTAAACGCCCCATTTGGTAATAAAATCTATTCCACCGTTGAAAAGATGCGGTGCTACGCCGGAAGCTTTGTTACCGCTGTAGTCAATAGTTTTGGGATTATTGTTATTATCACTTTTAAAATGATCATAGGTAAAGTTGGAATACGTATAACTGATAAACGGGCGTATCAGTGAAAATACAATTGGTTTATCATACCGTATAGTATAAGCCAGGTCCACTTCTGCACCGCGGTTTTGTTGTCCGCCGGCATTGGAGGTAACAGTATACAATACAGTGCCGGTATTATCTGTTATCGCCTGTGAGGTGAGTTTATCCTTTATCTCCATGTCAAATACAGCCAGCTGAAAAGACAGTCTTTCCTGCAACAGGTTTCCTTTTGCGCCCACCTCATACTGTATTGATTTTTCAGGTTGCAGGTCTTTATTAACCTGGCTGATCTGTGGAATAATCACCTGTCCGGAGGTAGGTGCGGAATAACCTTTGCTTACACCCGCATATACTGATACCGCCTCATTCAGCGATTTCAATACAGTAATTTGTGGGGTAACTACGGGTGTAAATGTTTTATGTCCTGATTGGTCTTTGTGAGTAGGATTTGCTGAATTGGCTAAACGGTCGGTAATGCCATATTCAATATAATTATTGCTTACACCTGCCGTGACCGTAAAACCCTGCGGCAGTTTTATCTCCCACTGTGTGAAGATGTTATATTGCATGGTAGCCAGTTCCAGATCACCACCAAGCGCACCGGGTACATTATTGGCGAGGCCATAACTCTTTTTAAAAGAATTTGTTTTCTGGTATTCTGCGCCAATTGTACCATTCCAGGTAATGGCGTTGCCTGCGAAGTTCAATCCCAATGCAGTACGTGCACCAAGATTCTGCACCATATTGCTGGATAACCCTACTGCAAATGCCTGCGATTGTTTATATCCGCTGAAGTAAGCGCTGGTAAGATTGCTCACATGGGAAGAAAATGCGTAGTTATGGGAAAGCCCTGCACGATAGGTTTCAAACGCTACATAACCGTGATTATTCAGATAAGGCACTTCACCTGTATCTTTTTTCTGTGCAAACTGTATACTGTCCAGTTGCCCTGCCAGCTGATCATTAGAACTGTTATAGGCAGTATAAACAGAGAAGGTTTGTTTATCATTTGGATGAAAATCACCGATGAAGGAAACAAAATCTTTTTTAGAGGCGCTGTTGATGCGATAGCTATCATAGTTCTGATGTCCGTAGTTCAGCATAACAGAAGATTTATCATCCGCATATTCCACGCGTGTATTGGTACGGAACAAACCGTAGCTGCCTGCCAGTGCTTCCTGTGTAATGCGGGTGCCCAGGGTAGCCGGTTTTAATGTATACATTTTCAGTACACCTCCAATGCCGCTGCCATACAAGCTGGAAGCAGGTCCTTTGATCACCTCCACGCGGCCTAATATAGAAAAATCAATATCATCCAGGATGGTAGTGCCTTCCGCATCTGTAACCGGAATACCGTTCAGATAAGCTTTATAGCCGGTGCCATTAAAATTGGTACCGTTGCCATATCCGCGGATGGTGATACGCTGTCCGCCTGACATGGTCCTCTTTTCCATTCTTACGCCCGGCACCAGGTTCAGGGTATTTTCAAAGAACAATCCATCATTACGTTGCAGGTCCTGCCGGGTAAGTATGGCAACAGATTTAGGCACCAACAGGTTGCCCTTGGCAGTTGCGGCATTTACCGTTATTTCATTCAGGTTATAGCTGGCCGCTGTAAGGCCTATCATGAGTTGTTTGTTGCCATCTTTACCTTGTACCGTTTGCGGATCATAGCCCGCTGCCATTACAGTAAAGGCATAGCTGTTATTACAGTCCAGGTTGAAATTACCTGTCACATCTGTTGTTGCTAATATTTTGCCGTCAGCAGATATAAACGCGCCCTTCACGGGTACCTGCGTATAGATATCATATACTTTTCCATGCAGGGTTTGCTGTGCATAGCATTGTAAGGATATGGCTGTCATCAGCAGCCAGGTAGTAATTGCTCTCATTCGTTTTTTTGCTTATTATGTTCAGGATAGTGGTTAAATGCGGCGTCTGTGGATCCGGTATTATGCTGTATTAACGGGTAAAAGGCAGGCATGCAGGGTCATAGCAATGCCATTGTGCGTAAAGTTTTTTTTCATTGCAAAATGTTGATTAAGGATGATTACAAACTAGTTGGCCAGTGATGTGCGGGTCATTGTTCACAATAAAGTCGGGTTCATCAGGGGGCGGTCATTTATGCTATTGCACAGCACACGCTGGATCTTGGTTGAGTGGTCTTACAGTTGATTCTTTTCTCTTTTAATTGGTCTCACTCATTTCGTTTTTCATTTACTACCGGGTCAAAAAGCCCTGCAGTAATGTGGATAGGAGCTTTCATTGTTCATTGACAGATTAGTGATAAAATAAATGGTAAGTCGTACTAAGATTATAAAAGTAATAAAAAATTATCTTGTTCCTAATTTTTCCCTGACTTTCTACATTATTTCTGCTAACACGTTAGAGCTAAGTGTTTTATTCATTACTACCGATGTTATTTCCATCTTAATTCAGATTTGGCATAGGGAAGTTACTACAGTATCATTGGATTTCAAATGTTACAAGCAATTTGACAAATCCATGTTCTATGGCTGAGGGTAAAAAATACAAATTGACATCAGATTGTAATCTGATGTCAATTTGCCGGATTCGTTCGGTGTGGTTGTTGATATGCTTATTCCACCTTTTTAATTACAGCAGTGCACTCAGCAGGAAAATCCTTGCCGCAGTTATTATTCAGGATACAATAACTGATCTTCTCTCCAAAAGTAAATCGTTGTATAATATAACCTTGTACCGGGCTATATTTCTTCACTGTATCATTAAAAGAAAACAGATACGCTGCTTTATAATAATTCAAATCCATGATCTTATCAGGCATTTTACCCTTTTCTGCCTGGATTGCTGACGTATCCTGCACAATGGCAAATAACCCAAACGATTGTTTGAATGTGTCAATAATTTCAGACCTGGATGCGTACTTCTTTTTGCTTAAAGCACATATAACGGAATCTATTTTCAAGGGCATATTTGATTTAAGCAGATATAAATCACCGATGTTTACGGAAGCAACTTCAATAAAGTTAGATGCATAAATCCCATTAAAAGCAATAATGTAACTGTTTGTACTCACTTCCACTGTTTGTGCAAAAGAAGAATAGTACCCGATAGTTAAAAAGTATGTCAGCAGACTTATCTTAAATATTTTCTTGGCTTTTAGTTTCATAAACTAAGAATTTTAATTAGGGATGCACCGCTCCGGCCGCAGCTCCTGCAGCAGCTGCGGCAGCCGGATCTACGGCCGGAGCCGGTCTTTGTGGTACTGATTGTAATATGTCTGATACGTTGGTTTGAGTCACTCCTTTCAAACCATCAAACGATACCGTTGTCTTTTGGTCAGGGCTTGATTTGATCTGCCCGGGGAAGCTGAAAACAGCAGTACCATAATTTAATATCCCGCCTCCGGCCCCCGCGTGTCCGGCAGGCGTATTATCAGGGTCCCTGACTTCTTTCAGCGGATGCAACCGCAAAAAGAAGTGGGTAACCTCATGTGCTAAAGTATGGCTTTTTTGGTTTCTCGCACTGTAATACTGATCGTTTACACTAATATTAAATCCGTGCTCAAAATAACCATCTTCTGTTACCGGCAAATTTGTTGGCTCAGCAGGAACAACCTGTTCAGATATGTGTTGCCGTTGCACTATCACACCTCTATATTCAGTTTTTCCTGCTTCATTAAGCTTTGCAAATTTATCATCTCCTGCAAGCGTTTTATGCTTACTATCAATAGTGCCCTTGTCATCAACCTGAAAAGTGGTGACATTAAATTTCCAGACAACATCGTGACCTTCGGCATCTTTAAATTTGTCATCTTTAAATTCCTGCTTCAAATCACTTTCCACACTCTTTTTAACATCTGCATCATCCGCCGGAGTTTTTGAGTAAAAATGAACAGACTTCTCGTTTCTGGATATGGCAACATACACATCCACCTCAACAACACGCTTCATAGTAGTTTTACCTTTTTTATCTGTATGCGCCTCTAAATACTGTACTCCTTCCAGGCCATCTAAATCAACCGCCCGAATAGGTGTATTACTTGCAAATTGATAAGGTGTTAATTCAGGATACTTCTTTTGTAATGGGTCTATACTTAAAAACCGTCCTAACCTCGGATTATAAATCCTGAATCCATAATCATACACATTCCCCTGGCCATACACTTCGTCAGATTTTTCTTTTCCATTAAATCCATACCTGTACCCCTCTTTACTATAACTCCTGCCTACCAGTGTCATCCCAAATGGCGCATAGTCGCTTGCACTCATTATATCTGCATCATACCCATTATTTGCAAAGAACTTCTTATCGGATACGGTAAGCAATACGTTACCCAAATGATTGTTCATTTCATACTGCCGGGTACCGCGTAGCTGCTGGTCGCTATAGGTAGCGCCTAACTTGCCCAGGTATTGTGAAGGTAGGGAAACGTTGTTATTTAATATTGCGTTTCTGTTTATTGTCCCCAGCCTGCTGCTACCATATACATACTGCTCATTTAAGGTTACCCGGTTACCGTTATTATCCAGTTGGTACACCGACAGTGTATTTCCCTGAGCATCACGGGCATACCAGGTAAAAACAGATTTACCTTTTGTCCGTACTTCCTTGCTGATGCGGTTACCTGCTACATCGTAAGTGTATGCAATAGTGCTTCCATCTGCTTTCGTTATCTTCTTTATTTTTCCGTATAATGTCCACTCTATATTATTTATACCTTCTTTAAAATCTTTTATGAGATTACCAATTGCATCATAAGTATAATTGCCCGGCGCCTGGTTATCAATATCCTCACTATACGCAGCATCCCCAACTGCATCCTTTACATAATCCAGCAGGTTGGTGCCATTTCTATACTGATAGGTAAGCTGATCCATGGCTGGCTTGTCCGCACGGCCATCACGCCTGTACGTTTGTATATTACCGTTAGCATCATAAACAATACGCTCACTGTAAGCATTGGTGGGCGTAATAGCGCTCCAGTTGTTACGCAGGCTATCAAAACCTTTATAGGCATCCATACTGACCAGGCGATTCAACTGATCATAACGGTAGTTATACAATTGCGTTTGCAGGCCTTTGATGCTGACATGCATGCTGCTGATATTGCCGTTAAACAAGTCTTTGTAAACGGTACTACCCAAATAGCCACCGGCACTGGCAAATGGCTGTACACCGGCATTGATGGCTTTATAATCGCCCATATAATAGCTGAGGCTATAACCAAATGCATCACGGCTTGCGAGGCCTGCACCATCTCCATTCATATCAAATGCCGGATTCAGTGCCGTGCTATTTACCCCTTTCATCCAGCCCTGCAGGGTATAAGCATAATCCAGCCCCTGTACCCTGTTCTGTCCTGTTTCCTGACGGGCCAGCGAACCATGTTTATAGTAGGTATAACGGCTTTCATGTTCTTCCACATTCTTATCGCCAATATAAGCCGACCGGGTACTGATGTATACATCTGTTAACCGGTTTACCGCGTCATATTCATAACGGTGATACAATGCATCTGCCTTACCCGGCTGATAGCTCACCAGGTTTACCTTGCCGCTGATCAGGTCATAGCCGTAAGCCACCAGCTTAAACTGGTTATAACCATTTTGCGACATGGCACCGGTGCGATAATGATGTAATAAAGTATCTACATTCCCATGTACATCATAGCTGTAATAAATACCATAATCATAATTGAGATAAGTAGGTATATATATGCCATTTACAAATCCACCATACTGTAGTTGCGCAAAGTATTGCGCATAACTTACACGGTTGCGCAACGCGTAGGCTTTCTGGTTAAACTCATTGTATAAACTATTGATAGTGGGAGATGCAACATCATATACTGTGCGGGTTACCTGCTGCTGCGGATAACGATTATTGGCATAGTTGATCCAGCTGTTTAATGATACCGGGTTTGCAGATATCGTATTAGTGATCTGGTTAGGTTGTTCTTTCTCTCCTACTTCTGTTATCCTGCCCATTACATCATATGCAGTGTAACTGTATTTATTGCTTTTTAATTGCTCCGCATTCCTGCTTACTGCCAATCTTCCCAGTCTGTCATACCAGAAGCTGCTGGTACCGGCATCTGGTGTATACTGGCTCACTATATTATTCAGGCTGTTATAACGATATATAGTAGCCATGGTGTGAGCAGGCGCCTGTAACTGTCCGGCAGCACGTTTTTGCGCTACCTGGTCCAGCCAGGCTTTATTACGGTTAGGCTGCACACCTGCAGGAGGTACTGTTTTTATCAGATTACCCGACTGATTGTAATAATACAACGTGTAGTGGTATTCACTTACTGGATGCAACACGGCAAATTGTTCGTAAGCACCGGCACTCAAACATTTGCGGCTGTAGCTATCGGCAAAGTTGCCCACCAGCGAGTCTTTATAGTGACGGAATATTTCTGAGGCAGCGGCATATGCCAGCGATATACTGTCTTTACAAGGGTCCGGCTGTACATCAGTAATTGTCTCAAAGGACGGCCGGGCGAAGCTACAAAGCAATAACGTATCCGGATACACGCTTTTGCTAACGCAAGGTGTACCCGGCGTTGCAGTAGCACAATTATTATCAATATCCAATCTGCCTTTTGAAGAGAACAGGCTCTTTATAGCCACCAGCCCCAGTTGGGTGCCCAATGCATTATTTACAAATGTGGTAAATACATCGCAGCGGGCAGCGGTATAGTTTACTACTAAAGTAGCTCCTTTACCGACAGGCAAACTGCTTCCTACGCCACCGAATGTATACCGTTTATAGGCATTGCTCTCATCGTTGAGATCCAATACAAACGGATAGTTCACTGCACTGGCATGCACGGCATCGTAATGCGGCTTTAACATGGCCAGCATATCAAGACCAGGGAAATCCTGGTTACTATAAAAATCACCGGACGAACCTATATTGGCTATTTGTGTTACCGTTGGAATTATTCCCTGAGGAGCACCATCATGAAATGGTTGGCTTACCCAAACAGTGGAACTGGGAATATAAAGCCCTGTTACACCAGATAAGACACCATTAACATTCATATTAGCGGCATACCTGAAATGCGCTGCACCATTACTCCATGGATACATCATGGCAGATAGGCTCAGCTGCGCAGCGGTAATATTTGCATTGCCAGGTATTACATTCAGATCCAGGTGAAAACTACTGCGCTCCGTATACCAGTAACCACTGGTCCAGGTACCGGCTTCCAGGTATGGATACGTTGGATCCGGACGACCGGTAACATCCACGTTACCATCGTTACCAAAATAAGTGTGCAGCAATTTATACATTGGCACATTTACCGGTTCACTGATGATATTGTTGCCTGCAGGATAGCGCTGTATGAAACGGTTCCAGATGTTTTGCAATGTGTCCTGCCGTACATATACCGTATCACTCCAGGGCAGCTGATTCAGCTTATAGCCGCAGCCATTCACCAGCCAGTCGGCATAATTGGCGTACGTATAGCCGTTGCCCCCTGATCCCAGGTATTGTGCAAAGTACCATTCAAACAATTGCTTTGCATTCATGGTGGTATCTACCCACTGTCCGCTGATAATTGTTGAGCCGGCAGCAGGTGCCAGCATGCGGGCAGCTTTGTGGTTGATCATCGCTGTATCAGGCAACGGTGTTGCTTCCTGCACAGGAGCAGTAGAGAGTGCGCGCGCAGAAAGAGCGGCAGCGCCGCCACCACCTGGAAGATATATCTTAAAAGTAGCTCCATTCAGATGTCCCGGAAAATCGGCGATGAAGTTTTTATATGTTTCGCTCAACAGCGCACAATTAATAGTTGCCGGCATCACCACACCAGCAGCAGGAACGTTCAGGATATCCGGAACAGTGCTGCAAGGTGTGCTTGTGCTACAACTATTATCAGCAGGCGATCCGGTATAAGCAGGTGCATCATTGCAGTTATCATTAATACTTAATGCTGCATGGTATTTATATAAGTCTTTTATTTCTGTAACATTCAGACTTGTACCCAGTACATTATTTACAAATGCAGTGAATACATCACAACGTGCGGCAGTGTAAGAAACATTTAACCGATTGCTGAATGCGTAACGGCCATCCTTATGCAAATCGCCCTCTATTACAGCGAAAGCAAACGGATAATTTACTTTTACAGCACTTACATTATTGTAGGCAGACTGCACCAATGCAGTAGCATCCAGGCTCGTAAAATCCTGTGCACTGATAAAAGTAGTTGTTGAACAACATACTATTCCATCCGTAACAGTAGGTATTACAACAGTTGCTGTGCCTAACTGCGATGGGGCTTGCAACAGATTATTTACTCCCGGAATAAAGAACCCACCGGCCATACTTATCTGGGCATGCGGGTTATCATTAATGTTACGATAATGTGCAGATCCAAAGCTGCAATTGCCTGTACTACCCCCCGGATTGCAGGAAACCCCTTGCCAGTCATACAAGCTATAGGTAGCACTGGTGATGCTGGCATTTAAAGGCAGTAAACCCATCTTCACCGGTAAATAGGACCGTTCCTCTATTGTAAGTCCGGGCACACCATTAAGAGATCCGTTAGCAGCACGCTCCATCACCGGGCCAGGAAAATGACCCACATCCCATTTATCGTATACATAGCCATTTACCCATTGCGTTTGATTATATCCCTGGAACACATCCACAAAAGATAATACCGGTGGCTGGTTGCTGCCACCTATGTCAATCGTTTCACTAATGGTTGATTGACTGGCAGGATATTTATTATTGAATTGATTCCAGATCTGTTGTAATGCTGATTTATCTGCATAAACAGTATCGGTACTCCATGGCAGCTGATGCAATTTATATCCGCAGCTGTTGATGAGCCAGTCGGCATAATTCAGGTACGTATATCCCTGACCTTGTAACCCAAGCTGACTCGTAAACCACCATTCAAAAAGTTGTTTCGCATCGAGGGTGGTATCTACCCATGTACCGGTAGGGGTAGGCGGAGGGGCTACCGCCAGCGCCGTTGCTGACATAGTTGCAACCGTTGTATTTGTTGGGGCAGGGGTGCTTCCACTTCCCGGCTGCGGGAAGACAGTTACCTTACCCATTGCATCATGCACCGTTGTTAACTGCTCACCGGTTTGCGGATCAGTAACAGTAGTTGTATCAGGGAAAGTGTGTACGGAACTGGCAACAGTAGCCATACGTGCAGCCAGGGGCTTAACAGCCGGTATAAACATTTTAACGGTAGCACCTTTATTATGTTGCGGAAATGCATTCTGATACAACTCGTACACATGCTGCAATTTTGCACAATCCACCTGGCCTGGTTTCGTTACACCGGAAGAAGGAAATGTTAATGAATCAGCGTATGCAATGCAACCGCCGATAACCTTTTTCATAATGCTGCGGGTACTACTGGTACTGCCTTGTGCAGCCTTGCACTGTTGTATAAATGTAAGATAGGCATCTACCGTTTGTTGCTGCCCGGTTTTCATGTTCATAAATTTCACAAACAGGTTATTCTTTGCTGTTTGTGATTCATTATCCCATGTTTCCGGCACAGGGGTAATGCCGGGGTATTTTACATTAAATGTGCTGTAAGCTGCCATTACCGTATCGCAGGTAGTGCAGGCAGTGGTTGTTCCACCGCATTGCAATACCGGGGGCAATAGTATAGGCTGCGTCAGTTGCTGACACTGATTACCGGCACAAAGCCCGCGGAGTGTATCCAGCGCACCATTGCTGATAGTAGTATTATATACGCGCAGCATATAGTTACTGAACGAACCATAACTGGCCTGCAATTGCAGATAACGATTATATTTCTGTGTAATATTATCACACTCGCACGCCGTGGGTTTACCACTTACCTGTGCATTACCTGTTCCCAAAGGCTGGTTATAGGCTGCAGGTACATCTATCAAAAAGCCATTGCAGATAACGGCATCGGGGTTGCCGCCTTTCACTGTATTTACATAATCCCGTATCGCATCATCAAAATTCTTCCAAACGCTGGTGCTGCCTGGTTTTACGCTGCTGGCACCAAAAGGATGCGTGGCATCTCCACCTTCCTTACATACACTGATCAACCGGTTGATGATGGCAGCAGAATCTGTAGACTGAACAAATCCGCAGGCAGACAACTTATTCCACCAATAGCTGGCGTAATTAATACAATTGGTGTTTACCATCGCATCCACCTGTTGCTGCACCTTTTGTTTTACCAGGTTGGTATCAGTGGCATTCAGCAAACTGTTATCGATATTTGCAGCGATGATATTTTTACTGTTCTTAAATACACGGGATAATTCATCCGGTACTGCCGGCATACCTCCAGCAAAAAGGTACCCCTGCTCTACTACCTGGCGTTTTTCCTGCAGATAAGCTGTTTTAAAATAATTCCAGGCCTGATCCAGCTCCGGTGTGCAAAGCAATGTAGTGTTGAATACATTCCCTGCTGTTTCAAACTGTTTTTCGCAGGTTGCATCCAGTGCACCACCAGTTCCGCACTTCACCATCGTATTGGAAAACGCCCACATATTGATATAAACCGCACTAAATATCAACTGCCTGACCTTCCTGTATCGCAGCATAATATCTTTCATCACGGCCACCTGGCTGGGGAATCTTTTGAAATACGGATCAGGATTATTGGCAGAAAAATTAGATGCCGGTGCCTCCGTCATTGCCAGCGGGTTCAGGAAACCTTTTTGTACTGCCTCCTGAAAAGTGCTGATATTATCCATCTGCTCATCCCAGTTATGACTGTCGCTGATGGCCTCCCATCTGTCCAGTATTCCTTTTTCAGGATGTACATAAAGGAGTGTATTTGCCCAGCTATCTTTAAAATTATCGGAGAAATAGTCTTTGAATGCAGCTACACCTGGTCCGTTAAACCGATATTTACTGATGCTGTCATTAATAATATCCAGCTTATTATTATCATCGTAATAATAAATTCTTCTGAAAATACTGGAGAGATGCAGGAAACGATTGTTATCGATCACCGAATTAGGATCCGTAAAACCGGGCGTATGCCGCGCGTACAAACCAAATGGTGGTGTCATCTGCTGCAGCATCATGTCGCGATAATTTTCATACGACTTTTTCTGAACAGTATCTTTTTTACAATTCGTTAATTCTTTCTTTACCAGGGCCATTTGCTGGCGGTAAAAATCTTCAAAGCTCAGACAAAGATTATTTTTCATGTAGATGCTGTCCTGCATGTAATCCATACCATATCGACTGATAGAAAGCCGCTTGGCTACACTGTAGGAACCTTCTTCCAGGAAAACGCTGAAAGTAGTATCTATCTTTCCTCCTGATTGTCCACAACCACTGGTGATATTGTTCAGCGAAAAATTATGTTTCTCTATCGTTACCGGTTTTTTATCCGGCATATGCTGGTTATTACAATCATCTGTAATAGTGATGTTAAGATCGTACAGGCAATCATAGCACACAGGTTGTTTGTTGCAGTTATCCAGCAGCATTGACTGCGGATCTACTGAATAATGAAAGGTATAGGTGCCTCTTTGTGGAACCAGCAAGCCTTGCGCAGCTACTATGTCACTACCCGAAATAATGTTATTGGTAGGACTGATCAATATATCTGTTTGCAGTGAATCCCGGTAAGATGCCAGTGTGGCCAGGCTGGCTGGAGCAGATCCGGCCAGTGCAGTAGCTACTGTTCTTCCCTTCATATCTACATAACTAACACTGTATTGCCCGTTGGCATCACGTACCATGTTTTTGCGGTAATGGGAAGCATCACCGGCTTCCGTACCAAACAACGCATCCAGGTCGCTCTGGCTGGCAGGCCCGTAATAATATTTTGTTTCCTTACCACCGCCCAGCTGAAATACGGGACCTGCTCCTCCTTGTGCCGCTATGCGCCCGGTATTGTCCTGTACATATTTTATTTCTGAAAAAGGATATCCTTCCGCATCGGGAATGTATTTATTAAACCCGTTATTTACATCAGGATTTTGTGGCGAATAGTAATTGGATGTACCGGCAGACACATTCATGGGCCTTGCGCCGGTAGCACAATAATCCGCCGGATTTATCAGCGTATCATATTGTGATGCATCATAGTATACAGCACTGTTGATGTTGTTCCGGTTAAAGCCCGGCGTAAATCCTATCACATTATTCACAGTAGGTGCCGGCAATACCTGTATGGCCGGCCTGCCCTGCTTATCATAATAAGTAGCCCCTACAATAGTGGTGTTGGTGGTATTATCTTTTGTTACCGTTTGCCTGTTACGTAATGTACCATCGTAGTATTGCACCACACTTTTTCTTTTTCCTTCTTCCGCAAAAGAAGTGGAAGCCTGCCAGTTGAGCAACGGCTCATGATTACGGATGACTGCCTGACCGAGTCCGGCACCACCAAAGTCGCTGCTCCAGCGGGTCGTCTGCCGTTCTCCGGATGACATTTTCTGGGCACCTCTTACACGGCAAAATACGGTACCGTCATTGTCGTATAAAAGCGGAATACGATAGCGTGTATCCGTTACTGTTACCCGTGTAGCATTATTTCTGAATATATTGGCAGGATAGTCCGGCGCCCCTGTATAACGGCTCAGCATATCCGCACTTACAAATGCCCATTCCAGGTCATATTCTGCAGCGCTTTTACTGATACCCCAGCTCACTGCCAGCTCATCATTCATCACATTACCGGAAATCGCAGTAACATCGCAACCGGCGCAATTCATCGCATAGTTACGGTTAATACGGATATCAGCAGAAAGCATTAAAAAACGGAGCGCAGTGGCCGGATCTATTCCTTTTGCCGTTATATCGGTAACGACTATACGTACCTTATGGGCATCATTGAAATAGAAGATATCGTTTTTATTATAAGCATTATTCTTACTGTACGTAAGCGTAAACGCACGGTTGGCAATAGTGCCTTCCTGTGTACTGTTGGCAGGCGTATAATAAATAGTTGCCTTCAGTACTACAGAAAAAGTATCCGGCAATGCCCCGGTAGCCGTGCTGAATTGCTCCGGCTCATTATAGGCAAACGTGATGATGTTAATCATCTCGCTGGTACTTAGCACGGTAGACTTCCTCGCAGGCGTGAGCAGCAAAGAATCTGTTACTACCAGTTCAGCATTCTTTACCAGCTCCCCTTTATTGCCTAACAGGGAAACCGTATTTTCTTCATATTTCGTTTGTGCAAATATCTGTTGACCTGTTACCAGGCTCAACATAGCGTACAGGCTTATTGCAAACAGGATACTAATGCGCTTCATAAGATTCATAGATAAATTGACAATGCTTCATTTACCTCACATTACGGGTATCACCTTATAACCTTCATATTTTTTTTGTGCATAAAACTTTTGCCCTACCTGGTAAATAAAATTGCTTTCAGCAAAAATATTCAGGTCGTATGCATCATTTTTCTGATCGCTAAAACTCATGTTGATCACGCCGGTCATGGTTTTTCCCTGCGGCTCCTTCTCTTCCCGCTTATCTTTTTCGTCCCCTCCTTTCCTGTTATCTTTTTCTTTTTCCTTCTCCACTTCTTTTCCTTTTTCTCCTCCAAAAACTACTGTGGAATAGTAATAAGAAATTTTACTCAACAGGTAGGTAGTGGGATTATACACTAAATCCATTTGCGAGTACTGCATGCCGGGGTTGAAATAAATGCTCAGCGTTTTGTTGCCGTTGGCTGCAGTAGTGAGTTTAAGATCCTTCAGGAAGGCCTGGTTAAAAGACGAGTCCAGCAGCGGTGCATCAATAAATTTCTGGTATGGCTGCCGGGGGTAAATATAGATAGCAGAGTCGTGATGATCAACAACCAGCATATATTGTTCTCCCTGCAAAGACTCAACACTATCACGCATGTTCCATAAGAGATTATTATGAATTTTGAACATGCCGGTGGCGTGTTCCAGCACTGTGGCCTGGTGTGCACTGTCAGCAAAATCGTAGTTCATATTACAACTGAAGTATTGCTGATCAACATACTGATGCATGATGGAACTCATTTCCATCAACTCTGCTCCCCGTTGCCCCAGTCTTATACTTGTATTCTCATCGTTCTGGGCTTTGATACCGGTGGCCAGGGCCATCAGCATAAATATCATACACATTTTTTTCATACCTGTATTTTTAGATCTCCTGATATTATTTAACTGATTGAACGACATCATTGAGAAATTTTTGTTTGACTACTCCTTGTTTCCTTCAGTGTTTTAACGCCTTCTTCTGTTTCTTTTTTCACTCTTATCAATGTGCCTTCATCATCATATTCATAATAGGTAGCGTAGTTATTCTCGTCCAGATCAGCCACCAAGCGAAGGCTTACAGGATCATACACATAAGATTTCATATTGGCATTAAACGGATGTATCCGCAGATCATCAAAGAGCAATTCATTATTTCCTGATTGCAGGAATAATCTGAACAGTGTTGCTCCGGCAGGAACATCTACCACCGCATCATATCGCTGCCAGCCTTCAATGCGCACGCCGGTAGCTACCAGCCATACAGCAGCATTACCGCGGCTGCCAAAACCTACACCCAGCGGGAGTTTATTACCTATCACGGCATTGTTGTTATTATCTCCTTTTACTTTTACCCAGCCACTTACCACATACTTACCACCTTTTATAGGTGCCGTACCAGGCAGTATCACATTAGCAGGTTTTACATTATTCATTTTTACACAATAGCTGACGAGGTTCTTTTTGTAGGAACCTGCGCTATCAACCGGATAAGTATTGGGATAGAAACTACCGGCAGGGATAAGCACTTTAGTTGGTGCGTTGTTACGGCTCCAGCTGGCTGTAATACCCAGATCATAATAATCATTACCAAATTGCGGGAATCCGAAATGATGACTACGTTCTGTTTTAAAACTGATTATTACATCATATAACTGGCCTGCCACCAACCGCATCGGGATACTGAAACCTCCATTAAATGTTACCAGCCTGTTGCCCACCGTCATTATATAGGAAGTGCTGCGACCGCCTCTGAAATCAATATAAAATCTATAGAAATCTGTATTGGTAGCCTGCAATTTGCCTCTCCATACAATTGTTTGCCAACCCGTAGTACAGTTCAGGGTAGGATCCGGACTTACTTTTTGTGGCCAGTAAAAATTAACCACAGGATCTATACGGTTAATGGTTCTGCCACAACCGCTGTAAGTTCCCGTGAGCCCCTTGCCCCTTGGAGTAACTATCTCCTGGTAATTACGGGTAGAATCTATTTTTATAGAAAGCGTTTGTAAGGTATCTGCAGCACCGCTTACGGCAAAATCAACGTTGCGGATGTTATTGGCTGGCAGGCTAAGGCTGTAGGTACCGGTATGACTGTCTGCATTGGTAATGGTAAAGCCATCAAATACCCGTTTATCTTTACACAGGTCTGTACATGCTTTGGTAGCATAATTATAATCTTCAAAACCATCAAAGAAGGTTTCGTGTTGACGGGCATTCTGCACGGCTGTTAGCGCCAGTTGCTGGTTATAGCCGTAGCTACCTGAGTTATAACGGTATAGTGCATCGTAATTTTCCGTTTCAAATCCTTTCTTGTTAAAGTATTGCTGTACGCTGGTCCATAACCATTTACTGGTATCTGCTGTCATTTGCAGACCATTGGGAGTAAAGCTCCAGAATGGTACAAAATCTTTCAGCACACCTTCATTGCGTGTATCCGTTTGCGTAGTAGCGGATGCTACACTTTCATTCCGGTCATGATAATACACATATTGTTTATTGCCCCGCCATGCGCCCAGTATGCCAAAACGATAAGGGTTTATCATAGAGTCGCTGATAAACTGTTTGCAGAGCTGCCCAACGGAATCCACGATTATTTTATAGGTCACAGTAAGCTGGGGCGCGGCATGTATCTTACCATTAAAGCTATTTTTAGCATTAAAGCTCAGGAAGTTGGTCCACTGGTGATCGTTATTAGGTGGATCCGTCCGTTGTTCTTCGAATAAAATACCATAGTTCCCGCCCCGGATAATATCCTGTACCAGGTTAGTACACGATATATTCTGGTAGTTATAATTATTTACATTACTTACCCTGTTAGCATCCGTTACAGGGACATTATATCCATTCCCAATACCCCAGGGACTGGTCACTCTTCTCAGGTAAGCAGCAGATGGTGATTGGAAATAAGTATTGTTATTAGCCCAGTCGTAGTTAGATTCCCGGCACCTGCGGCCACCCTGTGTTACACGGGCAAAAAGATCTCTCACTGTATTATAGGGTACAAAAGAGATAGTGGCATTGGTAATGATAGCATTAGATGGAATCAGCGAAAAGTTAAAAGACAGCACAGACTTACTAAGCTGTTGCCTGGATGCCCTTCCATACCAGCAACCCCATGACCCTGATTGAGAATCTATATAATCCATGCTGCCGATCACATAATCATTATTATAGCGTGGTGTACTTGCAATTGGGCTATTGGGCCCCACTCTGTCGGAACGAAACAGGGTTACTGAAGGTTCCAGCGTAAGCGGTTGAAAATACCGTGGCACTTTGTATACGGTGTCCTTTACATACCAGTGATTTGCCACTTTCCAGAAATCATTGAAAGTAGCTGTGCTGGCACTCAGCACCCTGGTATCATTATCGATCACAATGCGGCGCTGACCATTTATTGTACGCACAGGATTAGCAAGAGATACGATACTGCCGGCACCGGCACCACTCATATTTCTCCGGCCGGAACGCACAATTTTCATGGTCACAATCTTACCTGTAAAAGGTCTTCCTTCCTGGTCAATAAAATAAATACCACTGTGCTGCTCTTTACCTTTGGCAGCATCCAAAGCCCAGATCCTTGTCCTGGACAGGTTGTTGTCCCAGTTAACCGGGCCACATAAGTTAGGATCATTCACAATCACAGCAGCACTGCGGAACACCGGTGTAATATTCGTTACACCTGCTTCCAGGTAAGCATCTACCACCATTTCATCACCGCTCCTGAAATATTTTTCAAAATAGGAAGGCACATTATCACTACCGAAAAGTTTGCCTCTTACAATCTGTAAGTTCTTATTATCAAAGGTGGCACCGAGGTTGGTATAAGCTGGCCCCATACCATCATACGCCCACCAGGCAGGATAAGTGAAATTATATACAGGATCATTAAACTCATTGTTGGTACGGCTTACTATTACTTCTCCACTTTCTCCGTCCCATACCAGGTTTTTAGTACTTACCACACTTCCCTTATCCACGCTTACCACACTGTCCAGTATCGCATGCCTGTTGATCGTTTTTACTACGGCTGATGAACGGAAACGCATTTCTTCCGACTGCGGGAACGGAATGGCAGAGGGCAATACCAGCGGGATAAAAAATGCCGGTACGATATCCGCATTGATACCAACATTCAGTGAAGTTGTTTTGGATACCTGTTCACGGAAGTCTGTCATCAATTCTATTTCCTTACCCATTACACCGCCGGTCAGTGTACCTGCAGCACCCTGCACCATTAACACATCATTATTCAAATGTTTTTGTGCGGCTTTATCATCATCTACCCGGTAATAATATTTCGTGCTGGTCACCGGATTGGCGCCATCATTTTCCGGGTAAGATGCCTGCGATTTCATTTTGCCATGCATATCGTTCAGCTCTACTTTAAAGCCTTGCGAAAGGGTCACATAATCTTTGGCATTCACACGGAAAAAACTGTTCAACTGTGGTTTATATCTTTTTTTACTATACACATCCAGCGGTGTAAAATCAGTCAGGGTAGGGAAATCACGGCTGGTATAAAATTCTGTTTCTTCCCATCCATCAGCCGATTTTGTTTTGTCGGCATTGATAGTACGTACCCGTACTTTACTGTAACCCACTACCGGTGCAGGGAAAAAGCATTCTCCCAAAGGTTCTTCCGAATACATGAGGTTAGCCGGCGCCATTAAATTTGTTTTTTCATTCAGCTCTTTAGCTACCCTGAATGGGTTTTCATCTGCACCAATACCCGGCTCATAACTGGCTACCCCACTGCTGATAGTTACCTGTTTACCGTTAACATCTCCAGTTGTGGTGTAGTTATATTCCTTCCCGTAAGTGCTTTCCCGTTCTCCTGTCATTTTATTATAACTATCACTCAACTCTACCCGCTTTACCCGTAACCCGCCGCCATAACGCTTAAAATCAGGTTGATCCAGGCGAATAAAAGAGTGGTTCAGGTCAGCATCTTTACACCAGCTTTGCCCTTTTGCAATTGTTTCAAATTTTTTGAAGATATCTACATATTGTTTGAGCGATGAAAATACTACCTGCACCATCTCCGTAAAACCTACGTCATCACCCGTTTCAGAATTGGGATAGGCTTTGGATGGCAGGTTTAGCCGTAGAAACTGGATCGCTACTTTAGCAAACGGGCTACCGCCGTTCACCTCTTTTACTTTGATCCAGGCGCGGTTTTTATTTACCAGTCCTATGCTTTCAATATCAGCATACAAGGGAATCCATTCGTAATCATTCCCTGTTCTCCATTTATCAGTAACGGGCATTTTTACAGACAACTTGAAATATAGTTGTGATATACCCTGCAAATAGCGGGTATTAAATTCGCCTGCATTTTCCACAGCGGTAGGTAAGTCTACAAACACATACCTGTTTTCTGCAGTCTGACTGTATAAAGCACCTGAAGGAGCAGCACTTTCACTGGCAGCAAAACCAGCTATTTTGAATAACTGTGCGGCACGTTTATTTTGTACATAAGCATAATCGTCTCCTTCATAAGTCACTTTTAGTTTTCCACCGGAAGGCAGTCTGATTTCTTCCAGGTTCCAGGCAGCCACATTTTTAGCAGCTATAGCACTATCCTGCACGGCATAGGGATAATCCAGGTTGCCGAGGCCTCCGGGATTATTAGCAGGATCTTTATAGTTGCCCCAACGGTCATAACGCGCAGGATTGTAATCGGGATTATTGGCGTTGTAATTAAATATATATGGATTACGTTTACGTCCGCCATTGTAACTAAACCATACTGCTTTCAGGGTGAGCTTAGCAGTACCCGGACCACTTATATTTTTACACAAGGCAGCATTCTGTGGATAGTACTCAAAAAATACCGACTTCACCGGTTTTGCATTTACCCCGTTTTTGATAAAATCTGATTTGGAATAGAGGTCTATTCTATCCAGCTTCCGCAACATTTTACCACCAGCCGTATTTAACCCGCCACTGCGATCCGCCACACTTACCACATCTTCTCTTGGTGAAATACGGAACAGCGCAATCATGTTTTTAGACGCGATAGAATTGGTATACCACAATTCCTTTTTACCGTAGATATAAGTACCCTTATCATCCCGGCTGTAGGATTTAAAACCTTCATTATAATTGGCCAGGTTATGTTCTGTGGAGTAAGGTACCCGCCAGCTGAAAGGATTATTTTCAGTGGTGATCTGCGTATAATTAAATTTAATGGCATCTCCCAGGTCATCGTCTGTAACACCGTCGCCGCGCAAGTCTACATAATCAGGCGATAAAATAGCCGTCAGTAAAAACGAATGCGGATAAGCAGGCGTAATCGTACGTGCGTAATAGTTATCCTTCCCTTTATTGTTGGAAACGCCATCATCTGTATTATCATAACGGGTTAGCCCACGGTCCAGCAACGCAGCATCAGTTTGTTGTGCCACTGCCATGGTTGCTTCCTGTTGTTCTACATTATATACCGGTAAGCTATACACGTATTTTTTACCATCAGTGTTCAACACATCTACTTCGGAGATGTGATTAGCCTTGCGATAACCTGATACACGCTGTATTTCTGTAACACCGGAAGGACAATTGGCTTCCGGATAACTGTTTTCAGGATAAGATTTAATCGTTTTTTCATAACCGTATCTATCTGCCTGTTCTGCAGTAAGACAAGTGGTCATTTGCGTACGTTTATCACGCTTGTTTTTTATGATCGGTGTATTAATATCGATGTATCCTGCCGGTTGCGCACTAATTACCTTTTCCAGTTGCGGTGCCAGCGAAACATTTTTGTCATCGCCTGTAAGCCGCGCGCGTACGAGGTCATCGCCACCAATGGCTTTATGAAAATCCTGGTCTGCGGCTGTTTGTTCACCGGGATTTTTTACATATACACTTTCATAAGTGGTATCACTATCGGTAAAATCAACTTTGGGTAACAGATCGTTCTGTCCCAGCCATGCTTTATTCTCTGTACTTGCATCCACCATCATCAGATCAGTACCAATATGCACATAACCTCCTGCGCCAATATCTACGGATAGTTTATCTGATCCGCTTTCTGTTTGCATTTTATGATCATGGATATAACCAATATCACTTCTATAGGCCCTGAACATGCCGTTAATGCCTTCTCCCGATATACTAAATGCATCGTAGGTGTAGGCAGGAATGGCAATATGCGGGGTACTGCTGTAGTTAAAACATAATTCCTTTTCGCGGTTAAAATCCAGCAAGGCGCCGGCATCATTTTTCCCCTTTGTATAGTTCATATAACCATATGCAGGAAAAGATTTCTGTATATACGCCAGCTTCTGACTTTGTACAGTTCCGGTTATACCAAAGCCGGGCCTCACTCCCCATATTTCTCCTCCTACCTTTACACCAAAAGAATAGGTGCTATTTTTAAAAGGCATGCTGATGGTAGGCATATAAGATGGCACCGCAAATGAAATGCTGGCATTTACACCCGCACTGCTGTAGATATGATCGTCATTCGAATTTTTAAGCGCATACACCGATTGTTTTGCCTCTGCATGCAACTGCAACGCAGACATGCCAGCGCGGTTATTGTAGTTGCTACCAATGCTGGCGCCGTACACCTGGCTTTTATTATTGGAGCTCAGCCGGTATGCTATACTGGGCGATATATTGGCGCCATATTGTGAACTGGAAGTAATAGATAAAGAACCGGTAAGTGTACCAGCTGCATTTTTACCACCACTCAATGCTGTGGAAATAGAAGGACAAATACCTGTTTCCACTCCCCAGCCCATATAGTTATTGTGTGTAACTCCCAATGTAAATCCGGCACTTACTTTTAGTGCGGCTGTATTGAGCCCGAGCAATTCCACATCAATATCTCCGGCTACACTGACTGTTTTATTTTCTTTGATAGATTCTATTTTGGTGATAGAATCCTGTCCGTTAAAATCGTCCGGCAAACCACGCATGGTACGGGTAACTGCACCGGGATTTACATTCCAACCACAACCCACCCAGCTGGCTTCCTGGTCCATCGTAATGCCACTGTTGTAATGCAGCGACAGCGGGTAGCCACCCACATCCATCAATGGAATATTATAAGAAAAATCTCCGGTAAATAAATCCACCATATTGCTGGCATTCACACTTTTGAATGATTGCATTTCCGGCTGTGTTGGGCCACCATAAGGCCTTCCAGCTGCTCCCTTTGTAGCAGCTGCTGCAACTACTGGTCCGGCGCTGTTGTTATGCATGCGTGAGGGTTCACTATCATTGGATATTTCCCCACCTGCATAGACGGTACTGGTAACAAATGAATGATCACCCCTGCTATGAAATCCATAAACAGCGGCTTTGAGGTCACCGATGTAACCCAGTGTCAGGAGATAAGCTAAAAAAAATGCAATCTGATTCCTGTACCTGTTGCCTAACAATTGTACCATAATGGTTTATTTACAATGTCTCTACTTTGGTTATATTATTTACCTGCGAATTCGAACTTCATTTTCCATTTTTCCCCTGCTGCATCTGTTAGTTCAAATTCGTAGAAGTGGTTACGTTTAAATAATCCCGTGCCGGCCAGATCCACCACCACCTGGTTTTTGCCAGGTTTGAATTTTGGAAACAGTTCCTGCTGGAATGCGATGTCTGTATGTTTACCTGAGCTGATGTCTGTCAGCTTCATCACAAACAGGCTATCGTTGCTGTCATTATTAAATTCAAATTTCAATACCGACGTTACCGCAGCATATCCCTGTCCCTGCCCTTCTTTGAGGAGGCGGGAAAACACGCTACCGTCGCCGGCCTTATTATCTTTGCTGTCCGGATCTTTTAGAGTAAAAGTCCATACATCACTGGCTATCCGGGTGGCTGCGCTAACAGCAGTAATTTGCCAGGCATAAGGTTGTCCTTTTTCCAGCGTGCCCGCAAAGGAAGGATAGTTCATGAACGGAGCCGCCAGATTCGCTGCCGTATACACCGGCACATTACTATTCACCGCATCTTTGGGCGATTGCAGCTCATTCACTTTTACCAGCTTATATTCATAGGTGCAATTCTTGACTAACATGGCAGGAGCCGGTGGAATCCAGCTGAAGGAAGGATTGGTTTCTTTCAGTGTTGATTTATTTTCTGGTAAGACCAACTGCGGCGGAGATAATACTTCCACAGTGGCATCTACACAGGTGCTGCCTAAAACAAATCCCTTTTCGCTGCTGAAATTGTAACATACCTGGTAGCTGCCTACCGGTAAAAATCCATAGCCACCCAGGTTTATATCGGCAGACAATGCATTGTATACTACCGGCATTACATCGGATACCTGTAACTGACGGGCACCGGGAGGTACCACCAGGTAGCCGGAGGAAGCTGTCAGCATACGCTGCCCGTTGATTTTGTTGATAATAGTCAGTGAAATATGACCACTTTCTGTAGCAGCAGCGGGATTAGCGATCATAATATTCCATAACAATTCTTTCTGGATCAGCCCACCGGGTGGTATGAATGCGTTAACGATGAGTTGCTGCGACATTGCCTGCATATAAAAAGTCAGGATAACTAACAGTGCAGCCATGTATTTTACAAACTTCAACATATGCTTATAGTATATTTATTTAAAGAATGTTGTAAATCCTATTGTACCCATTATATTTCGATGTAAGGTGGCATACAGATCCGGGTAAAAACCGTAATCAACATTGACAGATAAAATGCCTGTCTTAGCCAGATTAGCTGTCAATCCACCATATCCACCCAGCTTTGCATTGTATTCAGCTGCAGCCATGCTGTTTATTTTGAATCCACCTTTTACCATTAACCGCTGCATCACCTGTGAACTCACATAACCATCAAACACCACATATTTATAGCGTGTATTTTGCAATACAGATGCGTTGAGCCCTGAGCTGTATTTCTCAAACTGAAATACCTGGTTCAAAATAAAATTGGTAGAATTACCATAGAAGATGGCTGTTTGCGCGCCTCCGCTTATAAAATGGTTGATGATAATTCCGGAACTGGCCATAGCAACTCCCAGCTTATACTGATAATTCAGCATGGCGTTGAGCACCTGGTAGCGGTTCTGATAGATAGTATCGTTAATGCTTACATATTGATAAGAAGGGATGTAACCAACAGAAATGTAAGGCCACCTTCTTTTTCTAAACCCGGCCTGCACAGAAACAATAGTATTTTGTCCGCTGTAAACCTGCTGCACATATGGGTTTTGATAATCATTTTTCTTAACTGCCGCATTAATGCTCAACAAACGTCCAAAGAAATATTTCTCTGCCTGTACACCCCATAAACTATTAGTAGCAGGAATCCGATAGGCATTAAAACCATAATAATTGATGCCATAATATTTATAGTATCCGCTGGCATTAAGCTGTAGCTGCGGCCAGTTTGTATAGGCAGTCATACCGTAAGCCTTATTGGTATGATCATTCAGGTTAAAAATCTTACCTGACCTGGCAGTATCGGGATAAGTGCTTTGTGCTACTTCTGCGTTGAGCGTAATATTTTTTCTTACCCACTGCCCTGAAAGACTCACCCCCTGCACATTTTTATGGGGAGCTGCATTTGTTACTCCTGAGTAGGAACCACCTCCCATTTCCCCTCCAAAAAGTGATACCATTACATAATCGCTATTTCTTTTTCCCCAGCCAACACCGGTAGCGTATACAAAACTCGAAATGCGTTGTTTATCCTGTTTGAATACAAAATCACGTAAACCAAAATCTGTCCATCCCGCCTGCAGCATTACAAAAGCGTTGTTAAACTGGTATTCCGTGTTAATACCATTAATAGAAATATTCTGAAAATTCAACTGCGTGGAAGAAGGAAAACTTCTGCCTAATACAAGCCTGTTAAATCCTTCTATAAAAGTATGTTTGCGTTCAAGCGAGGTAGTATCAAAGTTTTTTAAAGAACTGCTATATTTTAATAAAAGTGCACTGTAATTTTTACTGCCCGATTGTAGAGAGCCCAGCATATTATTTACATCCGACAGGCCGGCCTTATATTGATTACTAAGGCTATCGATGTTTCTTTTTACAGAATCGGTATAGTGCTTTCTTTTTTCATACCACGCTACAAATTGTTCCGCCTGAGAAAGTGAATCTTTATATTTCCCTGCCTCACCGGAGGCGAGTTGCCCGTATACATCTTTATTCGACACCATTTCTTTGCAGTGGATATACCGGCTCACACATCCATCTGTTGATGGCAACACCAGCTCCGATTGCAGTTGCTCCAGGTTTTTAAGCTTATTTTCAAAAAGCCCTTTTAAAGCCTGGCCTTTTGAACGATAGGTATTTTGCAGATTTTCCTGTCCCGCTTTTTCAGCCAGCGATGATATTTGATTACCCTTGAGATCAACCTGGAAATCAATGTAATTCCTGAAATACGGTGAATTGGAATATCGAGCGTTCAGGGTAAGCCCTAACGGTATATCTTTAAATACAGAGAGATCTGTTTTATATGTCAAAAATTGCTGAACAATATCACTGTAATCGTACACCCCTTCTACATGCGAAACATAATTGAGGTTGTAGGATAAATAATGATTGGATAATAACCGGTTGCTGGATAACGCTGTACGCGGAACAGCCATACCAGGCAAAGTATCCTTTACTTTATTATTATGATGCCTGACTGAATCTTTCGCCACTGATTTCACGATCCGGTCCAGACGATCTTTTACAGCAGCCTTCCATGCACTATCATTGCGGTTACACCCGCACATAGTACTATCCTGTGCAGATGCATAAACAGTACACAGATGCAGACATGATACAAGGATAAGGCGCAGCACAAAAGAACGCTTCATAGGAAACATTAAATCATAAAACGAAAGGGTCAATACTTAGTACGGTAATGAATCAGGGATAAAAAATCATTAATTCTCGCAACATGAAAAAGGGTGATTTAGGTATATAATAGGGATACAAAAAGGAATTAACTGCCAGGACACATACTGTCGGGGAATTGAACCCGGCTATACTATAAACAAATAAGAAGCTCCCATAATAATCATAGGTACGGTACTGTTACACAAACGGAGCCATCATTATAAAATGCCTATAAAACCAACTCACATAATAAATGCTGCCAGGCATCTTTTCCTGGATGTAGTCCATTCTGAAAAGCACTTACTATCTTTGTCAATATTAACAAATATTTTTAATATAAAATAATTTTAACATGAAATTATTTTTAATATCATGCTAAACAGATGATTATTTTCTAACAGCAAATAATCATCTCCCTTACAGAAAATTGCTTAAATTAAAGGATGGCAAATCTTTAATCATTATCCCGGCAGCTATGCATTCTCCTTATCAACCAGGCCGATCTGAAAAAACTAAACATCAGGCAGCAGCTGATAATGCCTCCCATAATGGAATTTCAGCACCTGCAGTAGTACCGGTTTTAAAGAAGGAAGTGGGATACCCGGAGCAGCAGGAATTTGCAATAGCACAGGAGCCGTTTAAACTCAGGCAGGCTACCTCCCCGCCTGCTCAGTTGGTAATCCAGCGAAAGCCCCAAAAGCAGGCAGAAAGCACTGTTTACCTGGATGATGAATTACCCGGACATGAATTAACGCTGATATCAACCAGTGATGATGGCAAAGCATGTTTTGAAATAAAGGATACGTCGGTACAGTTTTATTTCAAGGATGAACAATACTATAGTTTTGCAACGCCAACAATCGTTATCGCACCCAAAAAGTTATTAACGCGTGCGCAAACGGAAACGAAAGTAACCGGCTTAACAGATAAATTAACCATCGACCTGGGTGAAGCCGAAGCAGATACACCAGCACTGGCATCGCAGGAACCACCAAGGGAAAGAGTCCCCGTTCCTATTAAGCAGACCACCAACATCGAATACGATCCTGATCTTCATAAAGAATTAAAAGAAAAGGAGCTGAGAGAATTTGCAGACTTACCTGGCAAAGTAACAGACAAAACCAGGTTTACCTGGCACCATATTGTTCCGCAATCTCATTTAATTACCAAAAAATTAGCCAATAATAAATTATTATTCCGGCTGGGGCCCTCTACCAACAACAGAATTGATGACCCGGGCAATGAATACCTTGATCTTAACTTTAATCCCATCGGAGATGGAACGCTCACACCTGTTAGCGAAGCAATAGAAAATATTTTCACAGAAAATAAAGGCAAATTAGACCATGATCTGCTGGCTAAGAAGCTGGAAGAATTGGTAGCCAAACCGGCACATAAAGACAAGGAAAATTTCTCCGACCCAAATCAATGGTTCATTGAATCAAAAACGCTGTTAGCAATTGTTGGTCTGTTGCCGGACGAGATAGCCCAATTGAAAAGCATGTCTGCAATTGCGCATTACCAGGTAAAAGGAGATATATTGGAAGCACCTGCCATTGCATGGGGAAGTATGAGAAAAGATGTACTGGGAGAAACATTGTTTGATAAGATTGATAAAGCGATTGACGCGGGGACCAGAATATTTTTCCGGGGCTACTCTCATCAGGATACCACCAGCAAAAACGTGTATCATTTAAACAATGCTTTACAGGAACTGGCCAAGCTGGATCTGGAAAAAAGCATCAATGAAAATGTTCCGTTGAAACAAATCATAACGAAAGGCGGCGCATTGTTGGTTTTTTATAGAAAGATGGATACCAAAATAACCATGCTAAACAAGAGTGTTGAAAAAGTAATCAAATCACAGCGTTTAAATGCCCTGCAAGGGAAAAAACATAAATATGTTCCTGGAAGTGGTAAGGTCAGCCTGCAGAGCAGTGATGCAGCAGACGCGGTATATGCGGAGTGGGCAAAAATAAAAGAGCAAAGAGACGTGGTTAATCCATATAAAGTAACAGGCACAATACCACTCTATGAACAAAAATTGCTTTCATTAAATGAATATAAAGCCGCAACAGATATTCCTATTCCGGAGGAAGAGCTATTGGTAGCAGTAGAAGAAGTTAAAAAACAATATCATATAAACAAGTCCCTTCCTGTTCAACAAGGGAAGAAAAGAAACAAAACCGACAAAAAAGGTATTTATTCCGAAGCGGAAGCAAAGATATTAGAGGGTCGTAAAGCGGAGGCTGAGCTCAGAAAAGTCATCGTGGCCAGAAAAGAAGGCCCCTTTTTTGAAGCGGAGGCCAGAAAAGAATTATTAAAACAACATAACGAAAAAAGCGAGATAGCGCATAACGAACACGTAATTACTTCTTTCAAAGCAACACAGGATGCAAATATTGAAAGTGCTAATGAACAGTACCAAGAGTTACCGGCGTTTTACAATCGTACTAATCTCGACGAAGAAACCAGCATTGTACACAATACCAGCAACTATGATTTTTTAATTACCTACTATCAGTCATCAGGTGAGATTTTTGAAGAGATACATGAGACACTGAAAAGCAAAAAATTAAGAAGGCCAAAAGATACTGCCGATATTGATGCCTGTCTTGCTGAATTTACAAATGAATGTAAAAAAGCGATAGACAGTGGCATCGTAGAACTGCATGATGGATTAGACCATGCAATAGCTGACGTGGCGGCGAAACTTACAGAAATAGGCGCTCCTGTAATGAAGGATTTTAAACTTTAAAAAACTGTCAGACCATGATTGTATTCCGGGAAAAATTTTCTTAGGTTTGCCGATTCTCTTTTGCAAACAAAAATGAGAAAATCACTAATATGACAGGAATGAGAAAATCAGTGAACATCGCCATCCTGGGAGCATTCACCCTGCTTTCCGGCATTACGGCAGCAGCCCAAACAAATGAAAAGCCCAAACTGATAGTGGGCATTGTGGTAGACCAGATGCGCTGGGATTATTTATACCGTTATACCGACCGCTATGAGGCAGGAGGGTTTAAACGTTTGCTGGGAGAAGGATTTTCCTGTGAAAATACATTTATCAGTCACCTGCCCTCTTTTACTGCTGTTGGCCACAGCACTATATATACCGGCAGTATTCCTGCTATTCACGGCATCACCGGCAACGACTGGCCCGACCAGGTAACTGGCAAAGAATGGTATTGTACAGAAGATACCGTGGTGCAAGCCGTAGGCAGCAACAGTGCTGCCGGGAAAATGTCGCCACGTAACCTGCTGGCTTCTACCATCACAGACGAATTAAAACTGGCGACCAACTTCCGCTCAAAAGTAGTAGGCGTGTCGCTGAAAGACCGCGCTTCCATACTTCCTGCCGGACACACACCTGACGGCGCTTTCTGGCTGGACGATAACAACGGCAGCTTCATTACCAGTACCTACTACATGAAGGAACTGCCCACCTGGGTAAAGCAGTTCAATGAACGCAAAGAACCACAGCAACTGATGGCCAGGCCATGGGAAACTTTATATCCTATTAATACCTATGTACAGAGCAGTGAAGATGATGTAAACTGGGAAGGTACTTTTCCGGGAGAAAAAGCACCTGTATTTCCACATCAGCTGAAAGACGTTTACAAAAAAGATCCGGGCAGCCTGAGATCCACTCCTTCAGGCAACACGCTGACACTGGACTTCGCAAAGGCAGCAGTAGCCGGCTACGACCTCGGCAATGGCCCTGCTACTGACTTCCTGACCATCAACTGCGCCTCGACTGATTATGTAGGCCATAAATATGGCCCTAACTCTATTGAAGTAGAAGATACTTACCTCAGACTGGATAAAGACCTGTCTTCCTTCTTCAGCTATCTCGATCAAAAAGTAGGAAAAGGTAACTACCTCGTTTTCCTCACCGCTGACCATGGCGCTGCACATGCTATTAAATTTATGCAGGAACATAACCAGCCTGCCGGGCTCGTAGAACCCAAAAAATTGATTGCCGGGCTGGATAGCACACTGAATAAACGTTTCGGCGTAAGTGGCCTGGTATCTTCTTTCATGAACTACCATGTGAGCTACAACAAAAATAAAATAGCTGCAGGTAAACTGGATTACGATGCGGTGAAAAAAGAAACAGTCAACTATTTACAGCAACAACCAGGGATTGAGTTTGCAGCAGACCTGGAAAACATCGGCAACAGCCCTTTGCCTGAACCCATTAAAAGCATGGCTATAAATGGTTACAATCCTAAACGCACCGGAGCCGTTATCGTGATTCCTGAACCAGGATGGTTTGAAGGTTCGCTGAAAGGCACTACACATGGTAACTGGAACCTGTTTGACATCCACATTCCATTGGTATTTATGGGATGGCATGTAAAACATGGTGCTACCAATGAAACCGTACATATGACGGATATTGCAGCTACCCTGGCAGCCATGCTGCACATACAAATGCCTAATGGTTGTGTAGGCAAACCGGTAATGGCGATTACAACACAACAGTAAAGCATATACGATATACGCATAAAAAGAAGAGAGGCAATAGTAATACTGCCTCTCTTCTTTTTATCCTGGCCGGGAAATCTTTTAACTGATATAAGGCCGGAAGATATCAGGTGCTGCATTTAATTTTTTCAATGCTGCGATCAATGTTTTAAACAATGTATAATTTTCGGTCAGTGCTTTGGAGAAAGCTGCATAATGCGCGTCATCAAAAACAATAGTCCTGATGATATCGTCTGTGGAAGCAATACTGTTGCTCCGGGCAGCCTGGTAAGTATCATATATCCCTGCAGCTTTAGTGGCCAGTTCAGGCAAATAAAAGCTAACCCCTTCGCCGGTAGCTGTTTCAAATACTTTTGCACTTCGTAGATAAGTCAGGAAATAGAACAATTTACTTTCGGTGGCCGATAATTGGTTATCGAACAATCTGCCCTTTAAATGGTCTTGTACAAATGTTAAAACGGCTTCCGTATTATTAGGTAAAGGGTTTTCATACACACTTTTATCTAATGCCAGGTATTGGTTATCAAAAAGCCATTTGATGATCATCCCATGCAATTGAATATCGTAATCGTATTCACCTCTTTTAAATTTAAAATGGGCAAAAACTTCCCTGTGTTCCTCCAGCTTTACCCAATAGGCGCTTAATGCATCATCTTCCGTGTTGTATTGTACACAAATCTTTTTATCCGGACCGTAGTCTTTTTCGCAATGGAGATAATTGAATGCTTCCTCGTGTTTAACCCTGTCAAAATGTTTTACCATTTCGTTCATGGGTGTTTGGGGATTGGGCGATACATTCCAGAATGAATCTGGTTTAGTGTCCTTCTTTTTCCGGATAGTGCTCTCATTAACAAACCCAACACGCGTTAAATAAGTTACCCAGTTACGGCCTTCTTTCCTGTACGGATAAAAACCATCGCGGATAACCTTGTAAGCAAAACTATAAGTAACATTGTTGGCTTTATCATCTACACTCAACCAGGCATTATTAGGCGTACAGCTTTTAGGCTGTTTCAGTCCGTGTTTATTAAAAAAAGCAATCAGTTTTTCGTCGGTAACTTTCAGGCCGATAAGGTCGATGAGGTCTTGCTGGATCATAATTTATATTTCTTCAAAATAGTTCAAAAGATAGCATATTTAAAATATTCCGGCTTCGTCCGGCAAAAATACCTATGATAATAGTATAATGCATGATATTATTTACGCGATAAAATATAAATTTGATATAATTATTTAACAGCGAAATATAGATCATGGACAAAATATACCGGCAAGGTGCAGTGGGTGCATTACTGGACGAATATGAAAAAGCTATTTCCGAGCTACAGATATGTATAGCCGATATTTCAGATCATGATCTGGAAAAGGTTGTTGATACTACAACAACTAATCCTGATTGTAAGTCGGTGCAAACAATTTTAACACATGTAGTGAGTTCAGCCCATAGTTATGCCATCTACATTCAAACATCAAGTGGAGATAGTGCCCTCAGACCGGCTAAAGTATTGCACACAACAGTGCAGGCATACATAAAAGGTTTAGCCGACGCTTTCATATTTACAACTACTGTTTTTAAGGATATTAAAGATGCCGATCTTGAGCAGTTTGATGATGCCCAAAAAATGCATACTAACTGGGGCCAGGTGTATGATATAGAACAAATGATGGAACATGCCATTGTGCATATATTACGGCATAGGCGACAAATTGAAAGATTTAAAATTGCCTTGCACAAACTTTAAATCTTGTATATTAATGATACAATTCAATCAAAACCCATGAATAAAGGCCGCCTGGAAGCGTTTAGTGACGGAGTAATAGCCATCATCATTACGATTATGGTGTTAGAAATGAAAGTACCACACAGCGATAGTATACAATCCCTGATTCCCCTGGTACCCGTTTTTATAAGCTATATACTGAGCTTCATATACGTAGGGATCTACTGGAACAATCATCACCATATGCTGCAAACCGTAACATCAATTAATGGGCGGGTATTATGGGCAAATTTGCATCTCTTGTTTTGGTTGTCTATCATTCCATTTGTTACAGGCTGGATGGGCGAAAACCATTTTAGCCAATGGCCGGCAGTACTTTATGGCTGTGTTCTTTTTATGTGCGGTATTGCCTATAATATTTTGTCAAGAGAACTCATCAAACACGACGGAGAACATTCAAAGTTAAGGGCGGCGATAAAAACGGACATAAAAGGTAAGGTCTCCGTGGCATTTTATATCATCGCCATTGCCTGTGCTATGATAAATTCCTGGATAAGCTTTGGTTTATATATCCTGGTTGCATTGATCTGGTTTGTTCCTGACAGACGTATTGAGAAGGTGCTTAATACAGAGAAGTAATATTTTCGCTTAAGAATAAAATAGCATGAATATAGAAGCGTATCGCAATTATTGCATGAAAAAAACCGGCGTTACTGAATCGTTCCCCTTTTCCAATATTCCTGATGTGCTGGTCTTTAAAGTGGCCGGCAAAATGTTCACCGCTACTGATGTGTCCACATTTGCAAGCATCAGTGTAAAATGCGATCCTGATTTAGTTGATGAGCTACGGGCAAGATACACCGCAGTAACTATACCAGGCTACATGAGTAAACGTCATTGGAACCGCGTTGTGATGGACAATTCTGTGCCTGATAAATTGTTGTATGAATGGATCGATAATTCATACAATATGGTTGTTGCAAAATTACCTAAGCGGGAAAGAGAGAATCTCCATCTTTAAACTTAACAGTAACCGTCCCAATAATCTAAACAACCCTCATGAACTCATGATTGCTATCAAACAAAGCAATTTCATTGCCTTTCATCATGGCAGGCACCTTTTCTTTCACTGCCTGTAAAAATAGCCAGTCTTCCTCCCGTATGCGGCTTATTTCATCCTGTATGGCATCATAGTCATCTGTGGCCCATGCCAGTGGCCTGGGTTCAAAATTGGAATATATATCCGACCTGATGCCTCCAAACATGGCAACGCAGGGTACCTTCTCCCCTAATGCGATGATATGCAGTGGCAGGTTTTGTAATGTTATTTTCTTACAGGCATATTGCTCATTAATGCTTTCACTGGCTGCAACATTGGCTAATACTACTATTTCCAGCGGATGCTTGCTCACCAGTATGGCGGGTACCAATAATCCTGACTCATAAGCAGCCCCTGCTGCAAGCCCTCTGGACAAAAGGAAAAAATATAAAACAATCAATGTAACCATTAAAACAATAGCACCCCATATCCAGTGGCTGGTCCGGAACAGGTTGATACTGATTCCTAATAACACGAGGCCGGTGGCCATGCTTATCTTTGACTGCAATTTGGATTTAGAAGCGCATTCATCATACCTGTTAATAAGCTCTTTTTGAGAATCTATACGGGCGCCGATTATTGCCTGGGAATTATTAAATGGCTTGCCTTTCTCATGTATGTTTTCCATATATCGATCAGTGATGGTGGGTTACTTAAAATCGGGATGATGTAAATATCCCATGTACTATATAGGTTTCTTTATATACGCCAGGTTACAAAATAATATATTATACAATAATAAGAAAGATAAAATATCTGCAAAATATTCTCTGCCAGCTCATTATCTGTAATCCCCCTTCTCCGTTACCCATACGCGGATTCGCATTTTTAAGATGCTTAATAATATTCTTATCGAGCATTACACTTTTAGGCAGATGATATCCGGATGAAATATACAGGATGTCATAAACAGCTTGCAAATAATGCCAAAAAGACATATTAATAAATCTGGAAAAATATTTGAGCCAATGGTGTTATGGAAAACTCAATTTCATTTCTTACGCACCAGGCGTCGAACGACATGAGTTTGTTAGATGCCTACTCGCAAACGGTTACCGGCGTGGTTGGTTCCGTTGCTGAATCAGTAGTACATATAGAAGTACAGAAAAAAGTAACTGATCGTCGTGCCGACAAGAGAATACAGGCTGGTACCGGCTCAGGGTTCATCATTTCTTCTGATGGCTTCATTATTACCAATAACCACGTAGTGGAAAATGCAGCAAGCATTAAAGTATCCTTTGTTGATGGAAGAAGGGTCAATGCAGAAATAAAAGGCGCCGACCCGTCCACAGATATCGCCGTTTTAAAGATCGATGAAACAGGCCTGAAGGCTATGCTGCTGGCAGATTCATCTACTTTGCAGGTGGGGCAGATTGCCATTGCTATCGGTAACCCAATGGGACTGCAATACACCGTTACCGCCGGCGTGGTGAGTGCTTTAGGACGTACATTACGTGCCAGTAACGGCAGGCTAATCGACAACGTGATACAAACCGATGCGGCATTAAATCCGGGTAACAGTGGTGGCCCGCTGGTAAATTCACAAGGACAGGTAATTGGCGTCAATACTGCCATGATCGCATCTGCACAGGGTTTATGTTTTGCCATTTCTTCTAACCTGGCCGCACAAATTGCAGGACAACTAATTTTAAACGGGAAGATAAGAAGGGCGCAGCTTGGCATAGCAGCACAACCAGTAAATCTTAGCAGCCGCATGATTGCAGCCAACAAACTCACCACCCAAACAGGCATATATGTTTTTGAAACAATACCCGACGGCGACTACTACAACAGCGAAATACATATTGGCGATATCATCATTGCATTTGACGATATCCCGGTGGCTACAGTAGATGATCTTCACCTGTTGCTTTCAGACAAACAAATTGGAAGAAGGATACAAATAGAAGTTTTAAGAGGTGGCAGAAAACAGGCGATCAGCGTGATTCCGGGAGAAATAAAAAGTTAAAAAGGAGAAATAGAAAAGGCCTTAAGTAATAATACCTAAAGCCTTTTCCTTCTTTATTGTACAATCATTACCTTACTTTCCAGCTGCTGCCGGCCAAGCTGAATAGTAACAACATGCAATCCTCCATTCAAATGCAGATCAGACATTACAATATTATTCTCACCTTTTACAACGGCCACCTGCTTGCGATACACAGCCATACCCTGTAAATTATAAAGCGTGATAAAAGTCTGACCCGATTGTTTGGCTTTAAATAATACCTGCAAACTATTACCGGAAGATGGATTAGGGGTAACCTTCAGATTATTTCCATCTGCAGTTGCTGCAGGTAATATTTTATCCTGATAACTAACAGCTGTCCCGGCAATTTTTGCAAGAAGGGAACAACCGCTTACAGCAGCTGCCTGTCCGCCACCTACATACGTACCTGCGATAACAGTTCCGGGATAAGCAGTGCCTAAAGAGGCAGTAGCAACAGCACTGTTGCTGGCATCATCCATCTGCCAGTATACGACCAGCCTGCTGGCTGCAGGGTGACAACTACCCACGGCCTTATCCTTCCATGCAGCAATAGTGGTTACATTTAAAACAGTATCCCATACCCTTACTTCGTCGATCGTACCATTCAGATAAGTATTGGTAGAAGTAGTGGTTTCTTTTCCGGCTAATAACGGCGCAGCATTAGTGGCACTTGTGGTAGCAGGAATAGTACCGGTAAAAGTGAGCGTTTGCAAAACACCATTCAGGTATAATTTCAGTTTACCTGCATTGGCCGACTGGCTGCCGTCGAATGCAACCGCCATGTGATACCACTGACCGGTATTTATTATATTGGATGTCGTTTGTCCGTAAGCGTTAGTACCGTTGCCCGTCATCACATACAGCGAATTTCCAGGCCCTGTTTGCAGGGCAATACGATCTGTACCTGTATTACTTTTAGCCAGTATTGTATTCCAACTGCTGATACTATTGAACTTCACCCATGCCTCTAATGTGTATTGCGTTTTACTTTTCAATTGTATCACATCTCCTGCAGAGATACTGCCGGCCGTTAACCTGATTGCATTATAGGTACCAACAGGAGGAACCGCATTTATTTTATCTGCATTTTTCCAATAAAAAAGATCTCCCTTTCCTCCGTCGAGTGTATCATTGTAGTTATACTTACTGCCGGAAACGTTTACCAGCGGCACCATTTCCACTTGTCCGTCAGATCTTCTCACCCTGTACAAGGTATCTACAGGATAATTACCAAAATCTATATTCAGTGTTATTTTTTGTCTGGATAAAGCAGCTTTACCCAAAATGGTATCCTGCGCAATACCGGGTGTACCGGGCCCATTACAGCAACCATTAGAAATAGTCAGCCCGTTCTGTATCATAAAATATTGTGTGCTTTTACCGGGTACAGGTGCCATCGTAATGCCTGCAGCCGTATCAATACCAATAACCGGTTTAAAATAGCCCACAATTACATCTCCTCTTAAACCATTATTAGTAGCACTTACCAGGTTAGTTGCTGCAATACTGGTGATATAAGGTCCTGCAGTAGTATCCCAAACATTGATGCTGGCTGGTTTGCTATTGGTAACGGCTGTTCCGCCGGATAAGTTCTGACCAGCAATGTATCGCACATCCGTTGTTTGCAAACGCGATAAGTGCGGAGATAAAAATTTAATTTCTTTACCCAGGCTGCCGTATTGACGATACTGCGGAGTGAGGCCACCATTCTGATCCAACCAGAAAAAAACAGACGGATCTCCTTCATATCTGAAAAGATTTAACCATTTGGCACCCATTAACAGGCCGGCATATACTCCCATGTTAAACTCAGATTCAGAAGGATAATAGGTATAATTTTGACCCTTATATCCCTGGAGATAATAACCAAATCCGATAGGCGAATTACCAGTGCCATCATAGCCTTCCAGTGCGAGTTTGCGATACAGGTACATGTCCTGAAATATGGCAGCATAGGAGCCTCCGGGGGCAGGCGACCGGTTGATATAAAAATAGTAATAATCATAGGTTAGCAGATCCGGCTGCGCTGTTTGCAGATAGGTACGCAGGTTAGCCTCTGACCATTGTCCGATGTACTGGTTATTATGTACCAATGCATCCGGGTATTTACTATGGCTGAGTGCATACCAGTCGTGCAGCTGCGTTACCAAACCCGTACTATAACCCTCCTCATCGCCAAAGCAAACAGTAGTCAGGTTATTTATATTAGCAACCTGCAGTGAATTCAGATAGCCGCTACTGTTTTCTATGGTACCCGGGCCTGTACTCAGTTGCGTACAATAAGGGGCTTTAGCCAGCGACCATTGCGCATTGGGGCGCTGCTGCAGAAATGAAGCGCTGTACATAGGCTCTTCATAATAAGTGGGTGCTGTTAAATTCAGGTTATCCCATTCCGCACCATTGGCGTAATGCCTCCCTCCTGCCATCTGGTAAGCGGTAACGCCGCTTTGTGAAAAAGCACTTAACAATGTATTTCCACTGAATACATTGTCCGACACAAATAAATAAAAGCCCCTTAACCTGTCGCCGCAACAATCCGTACGATTCCATATGCGGATAGAATCTATCACATAAGATTGCCCCAGGTCTGCCTGCCACCAGTTTTCCACTTGCAGGTCTGTATGTGTAACAGAATTATTGAAAAAGTTACCATCTGTATTGCCGTCCACTGCGCGGCTGCTGGCACCGCTGTTCACCGTGCTGGATTGACTGGTAACTTTATTCAGCGCAACATTCACTCCTCCGCTGAATACCTGTACTTCTGCCAGGCTGAGGTTATTGGGAAACGCCAGCTGAACTCTTACATACCTCCCGCTACGGGAGATATTAATGTTGCTGGTAACCGGTGGAGTACCGGTGCCACCGTCAGTGGTCATCCATGCCTGATATTGTATCCCTTTCCGGATAAATACCTTACTGGCATGCGACATTGTTTGTGCATGCGCACTCAGGCCCATGAAACAGACAAGGAAAACAGGCGCCATCAACAAACAACAGGAGCTGCGCCTGCCCGTTGGTGCAGGAATAAAATTGAGATGCATAAAATGGTTTTACGGTGTTAATCAATACCAGGGGTTGTCTGTCTTTGGTTAGGGCTGCGAATCTATTATTGTTCCTGGTTTATTTCATAGTTACGTTTTTCATTGATATCACTGATTTTGGTTAATTCCACAGGAAGTGGCACACTATTCAATATTATAGTGTGGTAAAAAAGTAATTTACCCTTACTCCGTAATAAAAAATAATCAACAAGGTTAATATCGGCATAGAATTAATCAATTTTGGCGTATCTATCCAGTGAGCTTTAAATTAAATTCGTGATACAAAATCAAGAACCATTACTGCCATACTGAAGAGCAAGAACGGACCCTTTTCCACAAAGCTTTTTGTGGAATATCATTTCAGCCAAAACGATATCAGGTAACTGTACTACGTTTTCTCCGCCCTGCAGGCTATTATAAACAATAATTCCATTAGCTGATTATCATCTCATCACACAAAATCAATCTTATGAAATAATTTTTTTTACAACACAATCCAGGCATTTACAGCTATCTCTGTTGCCTTATCACCTGTTTTTTTTCACGTTGCATGTAGTGCATTACTACCTGCAGCCACACTTATCTCCATACTTTAAACCATTTTTATGTTACAGTTATCTAAAAAGATAATAGGGCTATTACTATGTCTTATCATCAGCATAGGGGCGGCGGCGCAACAAAACAAGCCCGCAGCGCCCTTGCCGGACCATTGTATTTCTTCCCGCGCTATGCAGGAATTATATAAACAACATCCGGCAACAAAAAAAGCAGCCGGTAACCAGGAGGCATTCATCAGAAAATTCGTTGCCAACCTGCGTCAGCAAAGGCTTTCACAAACTGCCCAACCTGTGCAGTACACCATACCGGTGGTGTTCCATATCAATGATCCGGTAAATCCTTATAAAGTAACGATGGAGCAGATACGCTCTGCAATAGATATCCTTAACCAGGATTATAACCTGCTGAATGCAGACTATTCACAAATTGATCCCCGCTTTATCGGACTGGCAGCAAATCTTCATATTACTTTCCGTCTTGCTGATATAGATCCGCAGGGTAATCCTACTACAGGAGTTACTTATCATTACAACGATCTGGATGGTCGTTCCCCGGATGGTTCCGGGGCGGCAGTAAAAAGTATTTCTTACTGGCCGGGGGAAAAATACCTGAACATATGGATTGTAAGTGAAGTAGAACAAAAGGGTGTGTTTAATAATTCAGGCTGGACATATTTACCGGATGACTGGGTAGCCAGCAACCACCTCGATGGAGTAGTGTATAACTGGCGTTATCTTGGGTTACCTGGTGTAGGCTCCTCTGAAAACGGCTACCCTTACATGAAACGGGTGCTTACACATGAAGTAGGTCACTTTCTTAACTTATGGCACACCTTTGAGAATGGCTGTAACCTGCCTGGTGATTATATAGATGATACGCCACCTACACAATCCAATTTCGGGGGTTGTAACTTAAATGCCAACTGGTGCGGTAGTGTGGCCAACGTAGAAAACTATATGGACTATGCCTCCTGTACAAAAATGTTTACCAATGGTCAGCGTGATCGTATGCTGGCAGCAATGAACAGTACAGTGGCACAACGGAATAACTTATGGTCTGCCGCCAACCTGGCTGCTACCCTGCTACCAGCTACTACCAAAAGGATTGTGCCAGGCTTTACTTTGTTTACAGAAAACGATGCCAATAACGGTGCTATAACGTTAGTGGATACACTAAGAATGCTGGGAGGTGCAAAATTTGCCTTTAGCAGCGGGAACATGACACAGGGTACTCATTTCACCCAGCAAAACCTACCCACGGGGTTATCTGCTGTTATCCAGGTAATCAATGATACCACGGCTTTGTTATCTTTCAACGGTCAGGCTGCACAAAATAATATTGTCAATAATACAGACAGCGTAAAAATAACTTTTCTCAATGCTGCTGTACTAGGAGGGGTAAGTACCTTGTATCGCCCCGGTATTACCTTAGGCATTCATTTCCTGGACCCTTACCGGATCATTTATAATGACATTCCTGACATTGTGATCAATGCATCCAATATATGGACCTATTTCAAATTTAATGTAGGAGATGCAGAATTCGGTGGATGGCTTAACAGCGGAAAATTACGACTGGAAACCTATCAGAAAGCGGCTGTATGCGAAGGTACTTCCCGCAATATTTCTCCGCTCCCTGCCAATACCATTATTGCAGATACTTCTTCTTTTGTTGCCGGTGGCGCCTATCCGGATGAACATGATATTTACAGTAACGCCTATACAAAATGGGCAGGCAAAACTGCTTACATCGGCGTTAAATTCACAATAGCCGGGAAGCCGCGTTACGGTTGGATACGCATTACCGTAGCGCCTGATGGCAGCAGTTATACGATAAAGGATTATGCATGGAATCAAACGCCCAATGGCAGCATCAAAGCGGGAGATGCAGGTTCACCAACGTTGTCGTGGTCTAAATTACAATTCCGCGAAGCCCTTGTCAATGACGGCAGCATCACAGACACTGCTGAAGTAAGTATACTGGGCAACACTTTTGCGATCAGCTCCGGCAACTTTACTAACAATGTACATTACACGGTGAGCAATCTTCCGGCCGGATTAAGTGTGCAACTCACCGCACGCAATAATACGACTGCACGATTATCATTTGTTGGTAAAGCGACTAACAACAATGTTGTTGATAACAGCACTGTTAACATCAACATATTACCTGCCGCCTTCAGCAACCAGCAAACCGCTGATAGCAGCCAAAGGCAGCTTGGCATCCGCTTCCGCGATCCATACCGGATTAAATACGTAGATGTGAATGACACCATCTTTACCGTTAATGCTATCAATAACTGGTATTATTTCCTGGTAGACAGTATCCCTGAAGCAGCCTACGGATTATGGTCAGACAGTGGTAAGCTCCGGCTGGAAACATATCAGCAACCAATGGTTTGCCAGGGAACCACCAAAAACATTGCGCTGCTGCCTGCCAATACCATTATCAGTGATACGTCTAACTTCGTGGCAGGTGGCGCTTATCCGGATGAAAACAACCTGAATACCACCACCTATACTGCCTGGAAAGGCAAAACAGGTTATGCAGGCTTCACCTTTACTACCGGAGGAGAAAAGTTTTATGGCTGGTTCAGGTTTAAAGTAGCAGCTAACGGAAGCAGCTACACGTTAATGGATTATGCCTATAATACCCTTCCCGGTGGCAGCATCAAAGCCGGACAAATGGCACCACCTGTAGATTCCGGTGTACATGTATCTGATTACTGCACTGCCAGTACAGCGCTGAACTATAATTCCATCACACGTGTACGCCTGGCCAACCTGGATAATTCCTCACAATGGGATGGTTATAAGGACTTCACGGCCCAATCCGCCACTGTAGTAGCCGGACAATCATACCAACTGGAAATCAATCTCGGAATTGAATATTGGCCTGACATATCTGTAGCTGCATGGATCGACTGGAACGGAGATAAGCAACTCAATGATACTACAGAAAAGATATTCGTGAAGCGTGGCAGTGGTCCGTTTAAACAAACAATTACTGTACCCGCAAACGCAAAAACAGGATCCACCTTACTCCGGGTGCGCATGGGCTATGGCAGTAATGTACACCCTTGCGGTATCGATAGTTACCAGGGAGAAGTAGAAGACTATACAGTGAAAGTAACCGGAGGTACGGTATTACTGGAAAAACCTTTACCTGCACCCATCGCTTTAACAGCCACCAGTCCTTTCCAGGATAAGATCATTATCAACTATCAGTCAGCTATGGAAGGTCCGGTAATGATCCGTCTTTATAACCTTAATGGCTATGTGATCAAACAACAATCAGAACGTGTAATAAAAGGATCAAACGTACTACAGTTAAATAACCTGTCAGCATTATCATCCGGGTTTTACATGATTGATATCTCCCATGGTATCAAACACTATACGGTGAAAGTGATTAAATAAAGGAGATATAACCAACCTGTCAGGGCAAATAAAAAGGAGCAGCCTCAAAATTACTTTTGAGGCTGCCTTTTTTTAAGTAATAAGCTTATAAATAAAAATACTTTCTTTAGGGATAGTACGCGTTATTTACTGTTCATACTAACGATCAGTGCCACCAGTGCAGGCCCTGATACCGGTTGCAGATTAAAGCTCACGGTAGTATAATTCTGACCGGGTAAAGGTGCAGCAATGGTTACAGTTTTCTGTTCTGCATAAAAAGCTCCATTCAAAGATGTAATGGCTAAAAAGGTTCCCTGCATACCAATAGGAATAGAATTCTGGTAGCTCAAAAAACCTGCAAAGCCAGCAGGAGGCGTAAAGATGGTATTGTAGAATTTGATCAGCGTATTTTGTGCTTTAGGTTTAAAGAACAACATACTGGGTTCTTCTCCTGTGTAACTGGTATTGGTAGCAGTATTGTAGAAGTTAGTAAAATAGCCCAGCACCGTGGTTTTAGGATTGGGGTTACTACCAAGTCTATCACAGTTAACCCATTTGATCAGGCTGTCCAGTCTGAAATTAAGTGTACCGGTAGTACTGTTAAACAATGCAAAAGCACCGCTCTGTGTCCAGTCTACTCCCTTATTGGCGCTTACCAGCTGCGTAACTGTTACCGGCTGATTGATATAACCGGTGCCGGTGAAGCTAGCTGCTACAGCTGAGTCGCCGTTCCACATAGGCACTTCTTTGACATTGACTTGTCCGGCCTTTACCTTCACCTGTATAGCGCTGTCCTTGCGGAGGCTCACGTCCTGTGCTCCCTGCGTGGCCCGTACAAAAAACTCACCATATGAAACGAGTGGCTCAGCGTTACTGGTATTTGTTTGCTTATCGGCCATGATCATGTTACTCACCGTATGTATTTCCTTCACGGATATATTAACGGGGCCTGTAGTAATAGTACCATCCGGGTTCTGTAACGAATTAGGAGAAAGCGCGTAGTTACTGCCATCCTGGGTACTAAACTCTCCTCCTTGTGTTGCATCTATGATAAAATTTTCAAAAACAGGGCCCTGACTGTTGAGCAGCTCGCGTAAAAGAATACCATCTTTACTGGGGCCGGCAGCACTTACAGCAGCAGCTAATGTTTTCTCCTTAGGGGTATTGAGTTCTTCTTTCATTTGCCTGGTACAGGCACAGAAGAATGCCAGTGCTGTGATAGCACATACATTTCCAATGGAAATTAATTTCATGAGATAAGGGTTTAATGATGAGAAATGTGAGAATTGAGGTTGTTAGTTGTGACAGATTTATATGTATGCTTAGAAAACAGGGTTATTGCCGGATTAAACGCACGGTGTAAAAATAGGAAGGGTCACTGAAGTTATACTACAGATGCAAAAAAAGTTGAGAAAGAGATCCGTTACTGCTGAAATTGAGTGGTTATCTCAGGAAACAATACGTATCAGTCATCTGTTCCATACCCGCTTAGTTTATCAAATTTATCGAACACTACAATCAATGTAGTGTTATCATCTTCGTAATCCAACCGGTAGCTGTAACGGCGTTTATCGCCATTTACACTGCGATCAATAAGTATTATGTCGTTGATTTTTTCTGCAACGGTAAGATCCCTGAAAAACGAATTAATATCTTCCTTATTAACGTTCTTAATAAGATGATCAGATAAAAGATTGGTATCTATGCTCGACTTTATAGATCCGTTAATGAGCGCTTTTACTTTGATGGTTATATGCGGCTCGGTGTCCACTATCGGTTTTTCTGTCATAGGTTTTAAAGCGGGCATATGGTATCCGGCAATATGCCGGGCCATTTTCACAGGGTTGGCACTTGCTGTATTAGCCAGTACAATTACAGTAAGCCGGTCATCCGGATAACGTTCAATAGCTGCACTAAATCCCGGAAGTCCACCACCGTGATGAATGCGCCTATGACCGTTAATAACATCTGTAAACCAACCATATCCATAAGGAGCAGCATTACCATTATTTAATATGGCAGGTGTCCACATTTGTTTTTTACTATCAGCAGTCAAAATTGAATCTGTATAAAGTGCAGTGTCCCATTTTGCCAGGTCAATAACATCCGACATAAAAGCCCCGCTGGGCCGGACAGCCAGCCATATTTCCGCATTCTCTGATGCTGTGCCTTCTCTTTCGTAACCGTTAGCACGATTGGGAATGATGTCTGTGACGCTTAGTAACCGGGTTTGAGACATACCGGCCGGCTTAAAAATACGCTGCTGTATAAATTCGGCCCATGGCATTCCGCTCACCTTTTCAACAATTTCCGCAAGTACATAATAATTGATATTGCTGTATCTCCAGTTTGTTCCAGGCTCAAATTCCAGCGGAGCCTGGAAGGTACTTTTAATATTATCAATGTTAGACTGCACTTTAAGCGGATCAAAACCAGGAACATCTCTTATCAGTCCGGATGTATGTGAGAGGAGATTTCGTATCGTTATGTTGTTCCATGTTTGTGGTGTACTATCAATATACCTGCTAAGCTTAGCATCAGGATTTAGTTTACCATCCTGGTGCAATAGCATGATAGCTGCGGCAATAAATTGTTTACTTACCGAGGCTATTTTGTAAACAGTTGCAGGAGTAGCAGGCGTGTTAGTTTCGATGTTGGATAATCCATAACCTTTCATCTGCACAATTTTCCCATCTTTTATTACACACAGGGAAAGGCCGGGAATGTGCTGTCGCTGCATTTGAACACGGATATATTTATCCGTCAGATCCATTTTTAAAGGAACATGTTGCTGCGCAGATACTGTCAAACAGAGCATTTGAACAGACAATGAAATAAACAGCGATAATAAAGACGCTATTTTCATCTTTTCAGGATTTAAGTAATGTTAATCTACGAATAAATTCGTAGATTAACATTTATTTCTCTGAAAAATGAATATGTGCTTATCTAAAATATTCCCGCATCTTTTTTTCTCCTGCAGCGGTGATAACAATGGCTCTTGAATTTTTTGTTCTTCGCACCCAATCAGCTGCCAGCATAGTATCAAGCAAAGAGGCGCCTAGTGAGCCTGCGATATGATATCGTCTCTCCGTCCAGTCGAGGCAAGGTTTTAGAAAAATACGTCGCTGCTGTTGCAGTTCCTTTGTATCAATACCTAATTGCAGGAACCACTTCGCTCCCTTTGTAGTAAGCTCAAACTGTTTGCCTTTCTCAATAATGACTGCCTGTTTCAATAAACTGTCGGCAATGGAAACGCCCATGTTACCCGCCAGATGATCATAGCATGTTCTGCAATGTTTTATGGCAGCATTATGTTTGCTATGCACTATCTTTTTCTGTTGCTCAACAGGAACAAGATTGGCAATAGCTTCTATCGCATAAGCTACCTCTTGCTTTGAGAAACGATAATAAGCATGCCGGCCTTGCCTTTCCACCGTTAATAAATCAGCCTGCACCAGTTTACTCAGGTGCATGCTTATATTCTGAGGAGAAGTATTGGCGCTGATGGCCAGCTCAGTGGCAGTATAAGCCTTGTCGTCCAAAAGCGTCCATAAAATAAGTGCCCTTACAGGATCACCTATCAGCGAGGCAATGTGACCAATTTGAGTTTCCATATACGTTCATAGTTAAGTTCAAATTGAAGTGTCAAAGATAATACTTTTTCATCTTTGCAGTCTAAAAATAACAATGCGTTTATATCAATAATGCAGTAAAATACACTACCGGTAGCCCATAGCCTGTAAATGAAATAATTCCGCATAGTGTCCGCCTTGTGCCAGCAATTCATCATGACTGCCAATTTCAATCAACTCTCCTTTTTCCAGTACCAGTATCCTGTCGGCCATACGCACAGTGGAGAAACGATGTGAAATAAGAACAGAAGACCTGCCCCTGGTGAGATCAGCAAAACGAAGAAATACATCATATTCCGCCCTGGCATCTAATGCAGCAGTAGGTTCATCCAGTATAAGCAATTGCGCGTCCTTCATGTAAGCCCTGGCCAGTGCGATCTTCTGCCACTCCCCTCCGGATAATTCTATGCCCTGGCCAAAACGACGCCCCAGCATCTGATCATATTTTCCCGGTAGTTTTTCGGTGAAGATATTCGCCAGGCTTTGTTTTGCAGCGGAAACAATTAATGCGCGGTTTTCCTTTTCACGGATATCACCGATCGCAATATTCTGGGCTACACTCATCTGGTACCGGAGATAATCCTGGAAAATAATACCTACCTGCATCCGCAATTCAGCAAGATTGTATTCCCGCAGATCATACCCATCCAATAAAATACGGCCTTCCGTAGGATCATATAACCTGCTTAGTAACTTCACCAACGTTGTTTTCCCGGCGCCATTTTCTCCTACAAGCGCTAATTTTTCACCTGCATGTAAAGTAAAGTTGAGATGACGGTTAGCCCATTTTTCCCCATTGAAATATTTGAAACCTACATTCTCAAATACAAATCCATGTTGAATAGGATGGGGAAATGGCCTGGGATTAGCTGCTATCACCATATGTGGCTTGATATCGAAAAAATCAAACAGATCGCGCAGGTAAACCGCCCCTTGCGATATAAAAACAAACCGGCCCAACACACCTTGTAATAGTCCTCTCAACTGCATAAAAGTACCCGCCATAAAGGTGAGATCGCCGATCGACTGATTTCCGTTTACCGTGCGCAGCATAATAATTAAATATGCACCATAGTATCCTGCACTGCCCAATATAGCAAATACAGTTCCCCAGGCAGTGCGGCGGAGGGATAATTGCCGGCTGTCGCGGTAAAATTTACCAGATAAATAATGGAACCGGCTTATCAGGAAACCGGAAAGACTGAATATTTTCACCTCTTTGGCCGTTTCATCACTGGCACCCAGATAGCGGATATATTCCAGTTCACGACGTTCAGAAGTTTGCCCGAAATAAAGCGCATATGTTTTGTTATTAAAATGAGATTCACCTAAAAACGCTGGTATTACAGCTATCAACAGTAACAGGATAAGCCAGGGATTAAACAGGACCAATCCGGTAATAAGAAACCCCATGGTGATAATATCCTGCACCTGCCCTAACGTTTGCGATAATAAGACGGTGCGTCCCACAGTTTGTTGCCGCGCGCGCTCCAGCATATCATAAAATGAAGCATCCTCAAATTGATCAAGATCAAGTATGGCAGCATGCTCCAATATTTTTACCGAGGTATTGTTCGCAAATAGATCACCCAGCAAAGTATCCAATAGGGTAATGATCTTTCCTACACTATCTGATAATATCACCAATCCAAATTCCATAGCCACCAACTGCCACAAATGGTGCCGTGAATGGTTGATTTTATTTTGACTCAGCAATATCACATGGTCAATAATCAGCTTCCCGGTATAAAGAATAGCCAGTGGTATGGCTGATTGTATAATACGTAATAAAGCATTGGTGATAGTGAGCCAGTAATTGGTTTGCCAAACCATTTTAAAAAATTTTGGCAGGTTGCGCAATGCAGCCATTCGCTCACCATAGGTTAATTCATTTTCTCCGGATAATGATTTGGGGAATAGAAAACGCCAGAAATTCATTACTGTAGTTTAAAAATCTGATATCAAATATAGATACACGAAATACTTTGTACTAAACAAAAAGGGGCTGACCCTAATATCAGCCCCTTCACTCAACCATATCCCGGTATACTTACCACCTGTTAGGCTGGCAGCTGCCTGCATAAGCGCAGAAACAATTTAAGTTAGACGGGCCTGCGTAACCGCAGTTGTTACCGTTAGGACCACTAGGGCCATACGGAGGCACGCAATCAGCGTTAAATAAAGAACAGCTGAGAGTCGCTGCTTCACCACCGTTGATGGTTCTTAAATCATTTCTGCTAAGGCTTTTGCCAAAATTCATGTTTTCCATTTTTTTTCGGTTTTTAATATGAGAGAAATAATATGCTGCAAGACTGCAAATTGCAGCATGGTGCTTGTGAGTAGCAGTCCTTCTCACAACTTAGTTTATGATGCGACGATTTTATTTTATTGCTTCACGGTGGCACTGAATGAGGCCGCCAACGAAGGGATCAACTGAAACATATCCCGTATGACATAGTTACGTGGTAACTGGCGTCCGTTAATAAAAAAGGTAGGGGTACCTTTTACTTGTGCTACATGGTCCATCCAGTGGATATGTGCTTTCAACAGGTCATCTATATTTACATCGGGTACAGGTCCCCATTTTTGTTGCCATTTTTCCAGGTCCATCCATTCGAACCAGTCAGATAACATTTCCGACAACTCACCGTTATTATGTATACTACCTGCCTTTTGTAAAATGGCTTTTACCGCCAGGGTTAGTCCGTTTTCGGGATCGTTGTAAGGGAAAAGAAAACGAAATTTTATACATAGTATCCCGTTATAAGTGGCATACAATTCGTCAATAATTTTATGTGCAATGGCACAGGGGCCGCAGTATGGATTACAGGCTATTGTAATTTGCACAGGAGCGGTATCATCACCCAGTAGCAGTTCCTGTTCCCAGGTAGTGCAATCTACATATGGCCTTTGCGCCGCCTGAAAAGTATACAATGATTCATCTTTTTTCCATCTCAACAAGTCTGTTGCCTGCATCAATCTTTCCCTGATATTTTTCACGAATTTCTTTACTACCAGCAGGGAATAACATACTATTACCTGGATGATGAAAAAAGACAAAAAATAGGTAGCCGTTACCCTGAAAGTTTTGATAGCATAGTAAGCCAGAATACTCTGTGCAAGAATTACAGCAACTATTCCCAGGCATATCACACACCATTTTTTAAGTAAAAATTGTTGCGCATACAAACTCAATCCTGCTATCACTATTACTGGTACAGATATTAACAGCGCGGTATGCAATAAAGCAGGATGCCAATGGGATAATACATAGCAACCGGATTGCATTACAAAGTAGGATAGCGAGAAGTCTGCTATTGAAATACCGGCAATTCCTTTGGCGTAACTGCTTCTTAGTACAGCATCGCACCCGGATGCGCTTACTGCGTTACAAACTTCTTTCACTGCTTTTATCTGCATTCCTAACTCCACAGAAATGGCAGCAATGCTAATCATCAATCCGGTAAAGGCCAGCAAACCCCATGCGGCATTTATTAAATAAAAGTTACGGGAGGTCACATAAATAAATACTGATAGCAGCAACATAAAAAATATGCCGGAAACTGTCTTTAAAGAACGGCTTTCCTTGATCAGGCGTGTGTTTTCCTCATAGCTCCAGGATGGATGATCATCCGCAAATAAAACAATACCCGTCCAGTTTTTCTTCAGCAGTTTATTATTGCGCCAATCGTTTTGCCCATCTACCTGTAGCATGTATTCCTTTCCGTCATCTTCTTTTATATGAGCCAGGCAAGGGTAGGTAAATTGTGAGATATAGGCTGCATTGCTTTCGATAGCACGATAATTCATTTTCCCCATGTCCAGGAAATCAATTAGCGAAACCAGTGAAGGGTAGTCAGGATGGGATTTTATCTCCTGAAAAATGAAATTTTTATTCACCTTAATGCCAATCTTACGCAGCCAATTATAAGCGATTTCTTCAAACGCCGTAACCTGTTGATTCGTTTTCATATTTTTCTTTGGGCTAAAAAGTCATTTTGAGTATGGTAATTACAAGTCCATCTTTCCGGAAAGTATGGACGGCTACTTTATTTTAAAATTAGTACACAACAGAAACAACCAACCTATTAAAAAGGATGAAAAATATTTTATTTTTTTTAAATAACAACCACTCCAAATAAAGTGGTTGTTATTAAGAGAATGGCGGTTAATCCATTAGTGACCAAAATTACAGATGCAATAATTTGTTTGATTACAACTGCCGCCGGAAAGACCTAACGACAGGCAATGGGAATTACATAAAGCATTACCTGATGGTAAATAACATATCGCACTTGGCACCCTGTCAAAGGAATTTACGCCACCGGCAATAGTCTTCATGTCGCTTCTGCTAAGGCTTCTGCCTGATAACACTGTTTTTTTCATTTGTTGAAATTTAGAGAGAAAAGTAATTAAGGGGTCTAACAATCATGGAAGGGTATTCATAAGGTTTAACATGTTAAATAAGGGTATTCGGTATAGTATATGTCGGCATTTAATAACTAAGCGTGCTTTCTGAAAGTAAAATTAGACTTTAGCATGTTTGCACCCTAGCCTTATATTAACTCTCTCTTTGCAAAAATTCACCTTGTTAATTTTTCGTTGAACGAAGCGTTAAATTTTTAATCTGATGAAAATATTTTTCAGATTTTTTCACCCGTTTTTTAATCTATGTTGTTTATGTTATACGCCCGAAATTGTTTCATGATAATATTTATTGTTACCCTCAAAAATATTTTAACCCTCAATCAATACTTTCATTTATTCATTATTAATCCCGGTAATTATGAAGAAAAATGCTATCCTATCAACATGTGTGTTATTATTAACCACCCTTTTGTTTAGCTGCCAGAAAGAAACGTCCCGTAATATGTCGGAACACACGAAAGAAAAAATACCAGACGAGTATTTGAATACATTCAATCTTTTGAAGAATGAGAAAGGAATACCTGCTGCCAGTATCAGCTATGAAGCACAAACAAAAGAATTCATTGCAGGAGATATGGTGTTTACGGCAGCGTTGTATAATAATATAATGTATACGCAACAGCATCCGAAGACAGAGCAGCAGTGGAACAATGTATTTGTAAGTTATGCCAGTTCACAACACATCTTATATTATTTAGACCCTTCTCTTTTTCCTTATTATTATTTTGGCCCCCTGGAATGGGCCGTCTGGTACTGGAATGGAAGCAGTCCGAATATTTCTTTCACCCGAACCGGCGATCGTTCGGCGGCCAATCTTATTGTAGATTCTTATAATGATCCAACAGACAGTTCCTGGATAAGAACTACACTACCTGCAGGCAATGGCAATGTTGGCAACAGGATACGGCTTAATCTGGGTGTAAATGAGCGTAACCATTATGTAAATCATATTACCAGCAGCAACGAAGAAAAACTGCTGTTGATGATGCATGCATTAGGCCATACGCTGGGATACCTGCATGCAGATCAGTATGCAGGGTTGTTGATCCCGGGAACGCCTGATCCGGCTTTTCATCAGGCAAATGCGTGTGGCTCTGTTATGCGATCGGTTACTTATGTCTGCGGATGGGGATATGACGGCATTAAAAGATGGAGCCCTTCTGATATCACTGCTATTCAATGGGGTTACAGGTACAAGTATTGAATATAGTTCCGGCAGGGCATACCACTGAGATAAAAGAAAATAAACGCAGAAACCCTTGTAGGTTCAAATCCTACAAGGGCTTTTATTTTTTGGAATTACTTTACTACTGCCGGTAAAATATATCGCTCCATTATTTTATCTACCTGCGAATGACCGTAAGGCGTATTATAAGCCGTAGAAGTGATCACTACTACCAGCGGCAACTCTTTAAATACAAAAATCTTATTCCCTCCATTGCCGCTGCTATAAAACGTTTCCTGCAATTTGCCGTTCACTTTATATGTTTTGTTCCAAAACAGGTATCCATAAAATTCATCTTCGCTACCTGCAATAGGCAGGTATTTGGTGAATGTTTTTTTGACCCAGTCCGCAGGAATAATTTGCTGTCCCTCCCAAATGCCATTATTCTTATACAGCTGTCCGAATTTTGCATAGTCCAAAGACCGCATCTGCAGCCCACCGGCAGTACTTACCACTTTTTGTGGGGTGTACATCCATTGGTATGTTTTTATGCCCAATGGTTGCATCAGCATTTTGTGCGTATACTTTTCCAGGCCTTCCGGAACAGCTTTATTCAGTACATCTCCAAGTACAACTACGCCTGCTGTAAAATACATCCAGTTATTACCAATGATACTGGTACTGTCCATAGGCAGGTCCAATGTAAATTTCACCCAGTTACTGGTGGGATACATTTTTTCTTCATTACCCGGAGAATTATCATCCATATCATAGCCGTCAAACGCAGAACTCATTGTCAATAAACTTTTGAGCGTTACACTATCTTTTTTCGAGGTGTAATTTTCAAATTGTTTCAGGTGGTAGTAGGTGCCTAATGTTTGCTGTTCATTTTTTATATAGCCATTATTGATAGCAATGCCCATCATAGCCGATGTGAAAGATTTCCCCACAGACCGGGTATCATGGAGAGCATCCCGTTTTGCATCATTAAAATATTCCTCTATTAATAATTTCCCGTCTTTGATCACAACGATGCTCGTGATATCTTTAAATATTTTATCAGCAATTTTAAAATTGAGTTCTTTTATTTTTGTTGTATTGTAATCATCTGTTGAAACGTTCCAACCACTTCCGGAAGCTATACTTTGAATTTGCACCGCCTTCTCGTCCACTGCAGGTTTTACTACAATCATTTGAAGGTCGCCGGCAGCAATAACCTCCCCTACTTTTATTTCGGTGGTTCTCACATATGGCCTTGCTTCTATTCTCAACAAATGTGTGCCCCTTGTTAATGCTTCTTCTCCGCCATTTATCATAAATCTCATCCATAAAAACCTTCCCCATGAATCTTCGTTGGTGGTGCTGGTGAAAGGTACCCTGAGTATTGTCTTCGTATTTTTATTTTGCGGAGAACCTGCACCCGGAGAAAGATTTTCCTTATAGACCAGGATGCTGTCTACAAAAAAAGAAAATTGATAGTTCCCTTTTTTTGTCAGTTCCTCCACCGTTAATGCAGGTGCTAACGGGTGCAGATAGTTTGTTAACGAATTCCCTAAAAAGGCTCTTATATTTAAGTCGGATGGTACTTTCCATTCAAACGTTTTCAGAAAATCAGCCGCAGTATACTGCTCAATTGGAATAACAGCCGACATAAAAGTTATCTTGCCAATGTTGGATTGATGCAGCGGACTGGTGATACCATCACTTTTTATAAAGTCTTTTGTTTGCCCGAAAGTTGCACCGGAAAACAGCAGGATGACAACTATCCCAGTAATTTTTGTTTTCATTAGTTGATACTTCATTTATAGGGGTACTAAAGTTGATAAAATGAATGTAGTAGCTGTTTGTTGAGTCTGATAAACTATGTTCTGCTGATGAAAGACGCTGAATGGCGTTGGCGAAAGATGAATAATGCTACGGAAAGATAATTCATTTAACAATATCTTTTAAAAAGAGAAGGATACAACCAGGGAGAGGCCACCCCGCTCCCCTGCCAGGCAGGAGAGCGGGGTGGCTTGTTTTAGCGCTCATCGCTGAGACAAGCCAGCGTTACCAACATCATTGAAAGTATAGAAGTAATGGTGCGAACATTATTCAGGGTATTCCACGGCTGTTCAAACCGGATTCTTTGCGCAGCCATTTCTGCGGCAGAAGCGGCATGTAAATTAAAAGCTTCCATCATGTCATTTAAAGGAACATTGCCAAAAGCTGTAACCCCAAATCCACCAATTAAATATACGATCGTAGCAGCCAGCAGCAATAAAAACCGGGGCGAATGAAAAGATGTATAATTCAGGTAGGTGGCGAGTGGCAACATCACTAACGTACCTAAAAAGCTGATAAAAAAAACAGGATTCAGGATGGCCTTATTAAAGGTTTGTATAGTGGCTATATACGCTTCATCCGGCATGCGGGCCAGCCCTGTGGTAACAGAACAGGACCATGTATAAAAAACGCCTGCCACTAAACCTGTTGTGGTGGCAGCAATCAGCAGTATTATTTTTTGCAGTGTCATGATAACTGGTTTCTGGTGATGATAATTAATAAGAAATACCCGGTGTTTTGTGAAGCCAGGTGTTATCTGTTAATTGTTTTAACATAAAGTCGGCAACATCGGCGCGTGAAACTTTAACTTTAAGCGATTTATCAGTAGCTGCAAACCCATACCTGTACTCCCCTGTACGGTTACCATCCGTTAAATTTCCGGGACGTACTATCACCCAATCCAGCTGACTGTCTTTAATGTATTTCTCCTGCAGCGCATGATCAGCGAAACCTTTCTTCAGTAAGAACGGAACAATAATATTCCTGAAGATAAATGGTGTTTGCTCCAGTACTTTCCGGCTATCGCCATAGCCCAGGGAGGTTTGACACACGAAACGTTTAACCCCTGTTTGCTCCATGGCACGGATAATATTGCGTGTACCTTCCGACCGCACAGTACCGGTTTTATTAGCCGGCTTACCAAGTGCGGATAACACTGCATCCTGTCCCCGCATGGCAGGTTCTATGGAGCGGTAATCCATCACATCGCCTTGCAATACCTTCAGTTGTGGATGTTGTAACTGCAAACCTGCCGGATTGCGCGCAAACGCGGTAACAGTATGTCCCTGCATCAATGCCTGTTCTACCAGTTGGCGGCCCGTGCCACCTGTTGCTCCGAAAATAAGTAACTTCATCATCGTTGGTTTTATAACACAAAGCTATGATGGCAACCATTCCGGAAATAGAACAAAACCGACAGCCTGCTATTTTGTTATTAAAGAAAAATTAGTACCTGCTTCTTTGGATTGTTTCTGATACTGGAAGGGGGAAATCCCTGCAAACTCTTTAAATACACGGATATAATGAGATTGATCCGCATAATCATTTTCAAAAGCTATGTCAGACAGCTTGTTGTAATCGTTATTTCTCAACTGGTCTAAAGAACTCTGAAAGCGGCAAATTCTTGAAAATAATTTTGGCGAAATACCAACACATTGCTTAAACCTGCGCTCAAAGCTCCTTTCGGTAAGCTGTAAATTTTTTTGTAGTTCCTTCAAACCAATGTTACCTTTCGACTGTATAATTTGTGATAATGCGTATTGGGTTATTTCGTCGGTGGGTGCCTGATTTTTTTTAATCTGGATATATAAAAAAGAGGATATTATTTCAATCTGATCAGCAGTAGATGCAGCGGTCATCAGTTTTTCTGATAGCCGGAAAGATGGTGCCGCAGGCAGCAGGTTCAGATCTACACAGGTGTTGGTCAATTCATCTGCATTTAATCCGAAAATAGATTTTAAGGCATTCGGATAGCAACAGATGCCTATTGTGCTCACTTGCCCTATTAACTGAAGCGCTGTATACTTAGTAGTTTGTCCGTATAAAAGAATGTCCGGGAGTTGTTTATTATGCTGATAAAATGTACCTTCTTCTGACCGTTGAAACATAAGTCCCGGGCAACCATCTGCCATTGGTCCAAAGGTTTTGGGTAAATGATCCACGGAAGTACTCTCCAGCGTCCAGAAATACCGGATGTGGTTTTTAAGATAATCAGGTGGTGATAGTTCTTGGTATTTCATTTTTTAACAGCAGAAATTATTACCAAGATATAAATTTTTGCTGATTTGATAAAATCCGGAAGATTGTCTTGATCAGATAAAAGAAGGCTGCACCAAAAACAGGTACAGCCTTCTTTTATTATCTTGTAAAAACTATACTTCCACCGCCACACTCTCCTCCTTTGGCAATTGTTTCGCTGCTTTTGCTTTCACCAATGCACTTACCCTGTACACCATATAAATACAGGGAATGGTGATGCCTACAATCACCCAACCCACTGTATCGTAATGTTCCAGCGGACTAAATTTATCTTTCTGCACTACAATCATTCCTCCAATTGCAGCAGCAACACCACCGGCAATTTGTTGTAAGGAAGAATTGATACTCATAAATGCGCCACGGTCTTCCATATCAGGTATCCCTGTTGTGAGGGTGGTAGCAGGTACCATTCGTCCCATTATACCCACCATCATCAGCACGTTTAAGGCAATCACGATCCACAATGGCTGCGCTGTAAGATGTGTGTAAACAATCACAAAGACCAGCATATAAAGAGAGGAGAAAGTAAACAACAGGAATTTATCAAACCGGTCGCTTAACCTGCCCACTATTGGCATAATAAAAAGTGCGCCAACCCCGGATACCATAAATAAAAGTGGTAATTGTTGTGGGGTTACATGCAGATTATTAATGGCAAAGGCACTGCCAAAAGGCATCATCATAAAACCACCGATAGAAAGCAGCGCTGTAGTTGCAAAACCAATGCGGTAGTTCCTTTTCGCAATTGCATGCCATAAGTGTTTGAAAGCACTCTTGTCCCGCTGCATAGCCAGGTGTTGTGTGATCGGCTCCATGATGAGCATGATTAATGTTACCCCGGCGAGTGCAATACCAGCCACCAGGAAAAAGGGAGCTTCCCATCCCCAGGCATTTGCCAGGTACAGACCAATAGGAATTCCAAGTACCTGGCTGGCACCAAAACCCATTTGAATGAACCCCATTACGCGGCCACGTTGTTCTATCACAAAAAGATCGGTAATAATAGCCAGGGAGATAGAACCAATAACACCACCAAACAAACCTGTAATGATGCGGGCCGCTACCATGGTGACATAAGTATTCGCAAATCCACAACAGATAGTACCTGCAATAAAACCAACATAAAAGAATATGAGCAATTTTTTGCGGTCAAAACGATCCGCGAAGCCTGCAGTAAGCAGACCCGAAATACCAGCGCTGAAAGCATATGCAGATACAACCAGGCCAAATTGATTGGGTTTTATACTCATTGATTTCATCAGCATATCACCGAGCGGCGACATCACCATAAAATCAAGAATAACGGTAAACTGCGTCAATGCCAATAAAGCAATAATCAGTTTTTGATGAGAAGAAAAAGGGATCGTTTGTTTCATATAATAGCCGTGTTTATAGCATATAAAATTTTACCGTTGCTTAGTCTGTTAGCTCCGTACACTCATAATTATACCGGGCTACTATCGCTATCACATCGGCGGGCGACAAATGATAAGATACTACGCGCAGCACACAATCCACGTCCATCAGGTCTACTGTCCATTGCGCTATTAATGGATGCATATCCAGTACGGTGGCTATCTGTTGCCGGGCTGCTGTTGTGGCAATGTTCGTTTTGAAAATAAGTATGTGATTTAGCGTTTCCATATTTATAAGCAAGCGCTCATTTATTAACTTGAGAAAAAAAGCTATTTCTTTAATCCCTTTATTACACAGGCAAAAGTATCCTTCATCAATTTTTGCGAGAATACAAATTTACGGCCGCTAAGGCTCCTCCCCTCATTATGAAATTTTATCAGGGAATAAAGCGGCGCAAAAGCAATAGACCAATACACCTCTAATGACATTTTATCTATTTCTTTACGGTTCAGGGCATTTACTATAAAGTTCCCCATTGTCAGCTCAAACTCCTTAGAAATAGTTTCCAACATTTTCTCTTTATAGGTAGAGTTCCGCAATTGTTCAAAAAATGCGGCCGACAAGTGATTGTTCAGTGCAAATGCTGCCCGGTTCTTCCATTGTATCCAAAGCCCCTCTTCAAACGACATTTCAGGATCAAAACCTTTCAGCGTAGACCTGGTCATCTTTAACCCCTCTTCAATACTGATGCTGGTAAGCAGGTCCTCTTTATCTTTATAATAAATGTAAATAGTGGCCGGTGACACCCCCGCCGTTTTCGCTAATCTGTTTATACCAAAATTTTCCAGGCCATCGTTGGCTACCATCTCAATAGCCTTTTCACGGATCGCCTGAATTTTATTTTCATCTCTGTGCCTCATAGACTGCAAATATAAGTGAGCGTTTGCTCACTTAAAAATATTTCAGGATCTTTTTTTAAAAAACCCTGGAAATAGCAGACGGACCGGGACTTTATCTTACCGGCCCGTCTACTGTTCTTATTGTTGCGTAATCTTATCGAGGTAAATGACAAAAGAAGCTTTTGTCTGCACATCCTTTGCACCACAAATAACGGAAGAAAACATAGGAGAACGACCGCTATGCAAATAAGCATCCTGCTGGCAGGCCATCGAAGGCTCAGGGGAAACTTTGGCAGCATTTACATGAAAACTGCCTGTCAGTCGCAGGTAATTGGCGGTATCCTTTATTTCTGTTAAGGTCAGATACGCTTTACTATTTTTCCCATCCGGATCGGTATCAAAATACTGGAAATAACTGATCCCCGAATATACTTCATCCGCATTCTTACTCCTTATAGACGCACCGCCGGCAAGCGCGATCTCGCCCACCTGCTCCACACCGGTTTGCAGCTGTAACGATAACACACCAGTAGAAACGGAAGTTAAGGTGCCTGCTGCATCTGTAATCCCGCCGGATAATACAAACGTTTCCAATCCTGTTTTGGTGAATTTCAAGTATCCTATCCCTACATCCTCTCCTGTTACGGTATAGCTTTTATTGAAGTCGCCGCTAACGTTTACCATCATTTTATTTAGTGGCTTATCCTTACCGTCCGCATTATTGGTATCCGTATTATTCTTTTTACTACAGCCCATTGCCAACAAAACTAAGCTGGCAAGCATCGTGTTCCTGTATATCATGATTAAAATCTTAGGGCACAAAAATATTATATTCTAATCATTTATCGATTTACCACCAGGTAGTAGATTGGAAGAAAACCTGCGGAGTTTTACCTGTAAAGGCTTTGAAGTCTTTTATAAAATGAGCCTGGTCAAAGTACCCGGCTGCATGCGCGGCATCCGTAAGATTGGCCACCTGCGGATACATTTCTATCAGGTTCCTTAATCTCACAATAGTAGTAAACTGCTTGGGAGACGTACCTATCACCCGCCTGAACCTTTTTTCAAAAGCATCCTGGCTTGTATATAACCCTGCTGCCAGCTCTTTTATCCTGATGGCTCCATGAGCTGCTTTAATCTGCTGTATGGCACTACCTATAAGTTTATCCGGTGGCTGTATTTTTAACTCCGACAGCAGGAAGCGTTCAATAACGGCAATCCTTTGCCCGTTATTCTTTGCCTCACATAACTGTTCTTCAATGATATTTAATTTATGAAGATGGATGAGATGATCGAGTGATAGATTGATTTCGAATAATTCATGCAATGGCTCCTTAAAAAATGCCGCTGCACCTCCTTCATTAAACACCACCAGCAGATTGCCGGTGTGCTTTGCATAATCCAGTAAACGGAATGATTTCCTGAGCCCCGTAATACCCGATACCGGCAAATTTACCCCCTGCTGCACATTAGATACACTTCCCTTATACCTGAAAGCCATTACTATAGCCGTATCTGGCAGCGTATAGCTCTCTATCTTATCATCACTTTCAATAACCATGAAAGTTTTAATATATGGTTTAAGTACATCAGTAGGAAAGTAGCGCTGCATGTTCATCTGGAAGAAAAATAATTACAAAATAAAGGTAGGAATTTCCAACGGAGATTAAACTACCATTAGAATTACCTGCACACTACCTGAAATAAAAGCATAGTCCTTAATTTTGGCCCAGTCTGCAAGGATTATGTCCACTGGCTCACAGGAAACCTTTCGATTCGAGATTTATATCCTAAAAAATCATTTCACTACTACATAGATGAAAGTAACTAAATTAATGGTGACCCTCACAATGGTGATCCTGGCTGCTGCCCGCGTTTCCGGTCAATCTGATTACATCAGCTTAGGCAACAAACAATATCAGTTGCTTGACCGATTAGATATCCGCTCACAGCACGATACCTTACTGGGCTTCACTACCGTTAAACCATACGACCGTAGAAAAATGACAGAACGGGTAGCCTGGATTGACTCCATGGATAGGGCCGGCAGTTTGCCTTTCGTCATAACCCCAACGGATAGATATAATATCCGGCACCTGTTAATGGATAACTGGGAATGGGCCCCTCAATACACCGATTCATTTAATGTGAAACCCATTTTCAATACCTTTTATAAAACACCAGCCAACCTCTACGCAGTAAACACCAGGGATTTCAAACTGGTGATCAACCCATTACTGAACCTCCAGTATGGCCATACCAATGATGGCACAGGTAGCATATTTGTAAACACCAGGGGGGTTATACTCAGAGGAAATATTGCCAATAAACTGGGCTTTTACACCATATTAACCGACAACCAGGAACGGGACCCCGCTTATGTAAGATACTTTGTAACAAAGTATGATGCAGTACCTGGTGCAGGGTTTTATAAACACTATCAGAAAACCGGGTACGATTATTTTGATGCCAGAGGAGGCATCTCCTTTAACGCAGCTAAATATTTCGACTTTCAGTTTGCCTATGATAAACTTTTTATTGGCAATGGTTTCCGTAGCCTGTTCCTCAGCGATTTCAGCAGCAATTACCTGTATCTCAGGATGACTACCCGCATCTGGAAATTTGATTATGAAAATATTTTTGCACAAACCATTGCCCCCTTCGTACCTTATGATGTAGGTGGTCCACGTACCATAAGACCACAGAATTATATGATGATCCATCATTTAAGTCTGCAGGTGGCACATTGGCTAAACCTGGGATTTTATGAAAATATTATGGAAGATGGTAAGCATGGACTTCAACTGAGCTACCTCAACCCTGTTATTTTCTATCGCTCTGTTGAACAACAATTAGGGGCTGCGGGTAAGGCCAATGTAGGCTTCGACTTTAAAGCCAATGTTGCTAAACAGTTGCAGTTCTACGGTCAGCTCCTGATTAATGAATTTGTTACGAAAGAAGTATTCCACTACAGCCGTGGTAACTTTGCCAACAAACAAGGCCTGCAACTCGGAATAAAATATATAGATGCCTTTACCATAAAAAACCTGGACCTACAACTGGAAACAAACCTTATTCGTCCCTACACCTATACCAATTATGACAGTACCACTAACCTTACCAATTACAATCAACCACTGGCACACCCACTGGGCGCCAATCTCAAAGAATTTATAGGAATAGCCAGGTATCAGCCCTTGCATAAATTATATCTCACCGGAAAACTGATGTATAGTAAGCAGGGACTGGATTCAGCGGGACTTAATTTCGGCTCCGATGTATTTAAGAGCTATAATACCCGGCCACGTGACTATGGCTTTTTTATAGGAACAGGTACACCAGTTACCAGCGCTACAGCTGCCCTGAGTGCTTCCTATGAAATATTTGAAAATATGTTCATCGACTTAAATACTACTTACCGAACCTACAATGTGCAGAACCAGCCTAAATCAAATACTTTCTTTTATACAATAGGATTCAGGCTGAATCTCCAACCGAGGGAATTTAATTTTTAAACGGTGGTAATATAGCCGGGGCTTTATTCCATTCATCATTATAATACAACGCATTTTTAATAATGACGTCTTTGGAATTGTTGAGTTTTATCACCTCATCATTATCCTTAGCACGCACTATTTTAATTCTTACTGCCTGTATCGGCCAGCGGACTGCTCCCTTTGTCAAGAATATGCACATCTGTAAATACTACATTTTTGATGTACCCGGTGCTTATAAAATAGAGGAGAAATAGTTAGATAGTTGCTGCAAGAAACTGCATAACTATCCCTCCAAACACCTATCATTGAAAAATATTAAGCGCGGCATATTGCAATAGCATGATTGTCTTTCCATCTTTTATTTCACCTGTCTTAATCATCTCCAACGCCTTTGTAAACGGGAGCTCCAGCACTTCTATGTTCTCATTTTCGGCGGCTAATCCACCTCCTTCATATAATTTCATTTCTTTTGAATAAGCAGCTACAAAAAAATACAGGATTTCTGTTACTGATCCTGGCGACATATACGCCTCAAATACTTTTTCTACAGCTGTTACACTATAACCGGTTTCTTCGGCCGTTTCCCTTCTTATGCATTCTTCCGGATTATCTTTATCCAGCAAACCAGCACAACACTCAATCAGGAAGCCACTCTGGTTGCCATTAATATAGGTGGGCATGCGAAACTGTCGTGTTAATATCACCGATCTGTTTTCTTTGTTATACAGGAGAATAGTAGCGCCATTACCCCTGTCGTATGCTTCCCGCTCCTGCCTTACAACAGCGCCATCTTTATCCGTTACCTCGTACGTTATTTTTTTAAGGGTATACCAATTATCCGACAGTATAGTTGTTTCCAATATGTTTATTGCTTCCATATTAAAATGATCATTTTTGATCGTTTTTGATTATTTTTGATCAATATAGATATTTAAAATGAATTCTCAACTAAGAAAACAGAAAATTCTGGCGCAACTGGCAGCGGCCGGAGAAGTAGATACCAAAATGCTGGCACAGGAATTCAACACCTCTGAAATAACTATCCGGAGAGACCTGCATCAACTGGCAGATGATGGCATGCTTTGTCGTACCCACGGCGGCGCTATTAAAATCACACCACTGGAAATGCCGCATAACTTCAGCAACAAAGCTGCTGTAAACCAGGTGGCAAAAGATAATATTTGCCGCAAGGCGGCAGCACAAATAAAAGAAGGTGATATTATCTTTATGGATTGCGGCAGCACTGTTTTCCGGATGTGTCAATTCATTAAAAACAAAAGGATCAAAGTCATTACCAACTCCATTCCTGTGCTATACGAACTGCAAAACAGCCAGGTATCCCTCAATATTATTGGTGGCGAATTTGACTCCGAAAGACAAGCCATACACGGCAAAATGGCTGAAGAACATATCCGTAGCTACCATGCTACCAAAGCTTTCATAGGAGTAGATGGGATCTCATCACACGGATTATTTGCCCATAGTGAAAAGGAAGCAGCAATTGCATTAGCATTGGCTACACAAAGTGATTACACCTACCTTTTATGTGATGCAGGTAAGATCGGCAAAGCGTCTTATATGAAATTTGCAGATGTAGATCTGGTGAATGCTATTATTACCAATGCGGATAAGGAGGAATTGAAGTTTTGTAAGAAAAAGGGCGTGAAAATTATAAGCACAGAATAATCTCTTTTAAATTAACCATTGGCCGGATATTATACTAATTATCAACCGCTTCATTTTGACAATATCGTCCCATTTTAACAGGGTAGCAAAAGTTTTCAGTTAGTGTAATCTACACACTAACCAATTGGCATTTAGCCGATTATCTTTTATTCTTATTTTATTTCCCGCAGGGCACAACTTTAGTATTGACATAGGTGCTTCTAAAATAAATATAAATAAGAATGAAAAGAGCATTACCTACGTCACTTATACTGACACTTGCCATCTCCTTTGGCTATGCACAACAGGACTCAACCAAACAACATATCATGCCCGTAGTAGATGGTTCTAATGGCAGATGCCTGCCTTCACCGCTTGCCTCCCCTCCTTTTCCCGGGTCAGAATGGGATGGCGCACCCATTATAGGGGCCCCGGCTGAAGCGCCTGATTACCCGCTGCAAAAAGCGCTGGGATTAGCCAAACAAAAGAGTCGCATAAAAATATACGGTTGGGTGGGTATAGGAGGTAATTTCAGTACTTCCCGCAACTCTAATGCACCTACCTCCTACAATATAGTTCCCAACAGTATTGTACTTGATCAGATTATTCTCCGGGTGGAGCGCCAGCCTAATACGGTTCAAACGGATCATGTAGACTGGGGCTTTTTAGTAGACAATATTTATGGCACCGATTACAGATATACTATCGCCAAAGGTATTGTAAGCGATCAGCTACTGAAATCAAATCACCTGTACGGTTACGACCCTACGCAGGTATATGGCTTGTTGTACATTCCCAAAGTGGCGCAGGGATTACTGATTAAAGTCGGTCGCTTTATTTCACCTTCAGACATTGAAGCACAATGGGCGCCAGACAACTACATGTACTCCCACTCCCTGATGTTCACAGTTGATCCTTATACTTTTACAGGCGCGCAAGCTACCCTTCGGATCAATCAGTATTGGCAGGTGGAATTAGGAGTGCATGCCGGTAACGATGTAGCGCCATGGAGCAATTCAGCGAATGTGAATGGTCTTGCTATGGTTCGTTGGGTATCTAAGAACAATAACAATTCTATTTATGCCGGTATTAACTCATTAGGCAATGGTAAATACACAAATGAACATGATAACCTGCAAATGGTGGTGAGTACCTGGGGACACCGCTTTAGTAGCAAAGTGCACATGATGACAGAGCTGTATTACATCTGGCAAAAAGATGCGGCAATGGGAGGAACACCTATCTATGGTCCGGGGAAACCGTACTATATGGGAACAGGTATCGGTACTATTGTTCCGGGAATATCCGCTGCTGTTGGGGCTGTGAATTACTTTCAGATACAATTATCTGCTGAAAAAGATTACATCTCTGTCCGCAATGATTTTTTGAATGATCCACAGGGCAACAGAACAGGCTTTGCTACAGCGTATTCCAGTCACACTATTGGCTGGGTGCATCACTTTAATAATCTGATAAGAATTCGTCCGGAAGTCAGATATGAGCGAGCCTATGATAAAGGTGCTACACCGTATGATAATGGTACAAAGAAAGACCAGGTAACGGGTGCGATGGATCTTATTGTAAGATTTTGATCCTGAAATAACTAAAGGGATGTGCTGTACGGCAGAATGACGTTATGATCATTTAAAGTGTAGCACATCCTTATCAAAATAGTAATCTATTTTCGTTGTCTTTTTCAGATTGCCGAGAAAAGCCGTAATAGGCCGGTTCCTGTTCAGCATACCCGTAAATTGCTCCTTTCCTATAGTAGGATTGTCCATTACCACTTCTATACCAAACCATCTTGGCAATACGGCTGTAATCTCTTCCAGTGTTGCCTGGTTAAAATAATACCTGCCAAGACGCCAGGCAAGCACTTTGTCGGCGTCGAATGACTGTAGCTCAATGTCATTACCGCCATTATACACCGCTTCCATTCCTGGCTTGAGGGACACTTTTTTCCCGGAGGATGCTTTAAAATTTACGGCTCCCTGTACCAGGGATACTTTGACTATTCCACTATCGTAAGAGTTGATATTAAACTCCGTTCCCAATACCTGTACAGTTCCCTGCGGTGTATGCACCAGGAAAGGTTTTGCTGCATCCTGTGCCACTTTCATATAGCCTTCCCCGTTAATAGTGATTTCCCGGGTTTTGCCATTAAATGCAAATGGGAATTGAAGGCTGGTGGCTGAGTTCATCCATACCTCGGTACCATCGGCAAGTTCTACATGGTAATCCATACCAATAGGTACCGTTAAGCTATTCAGGCTTACACTTTCTTCTTTTTTGGTGGTGTTGGCTGCTGAGAAGCTTAATGTTTTATTCACATTACTCAGGCTAACATCGGCAACGCGGATACTGTCCTGGCGCTGCGTAAGGTTTATTACCTGCCCGTTGGCGAGTTTTAATTCAATTACTTTTTTATCTTTTGGAGCAGCGGGTGCAGCTGCAGCTATCGATTGATCCGTTTTGTGGTTAATAAGGTAGAAAGCTCCGAGACCGATGATGACAAGAACAGAAGCAGCCACTGCCAGCTTGCGAATGAGCAGTGTCCTTACATTATTACGTTGAGGCAGACTCGCGATTAAAGTAGGGTCCATCCAGTCCAGCTCCTTGTAGTGGTCAAGTTTCTCTTTGGGAAACTGTCCGCTAAGGCGCTCCCATTCCCGCTTAACGGCTTCATCTTCCCGGATGAGCTGCTCAAGGTAAAGCGATTCCTCCTCGGTGATAAGCCCGGCAAGTTTAGATATAATCAGCGATTGTATATAGTTTGAAGATTCTTTCAAAATAATCATTTTTATCTTTTTTATGCCCATCAATCAAATATTGCTGCCTGGGCATCCAGACACCCGATTGTCACCTGAAAAGCGTGGCATTGCTTTAGGTGACCGCACTACAGGTTGACAGGCAGTACTTGATGAAGCCTCCTGAAGGTTGCTATATGATCTCTATTTATTATAATACACATCTGAAGGGATAAAAGTACTATGTTATAGGATGGGATTAAAATAATGCCGCAATATTTTAACTGCTTTACTGATCTGATTTTTAACGGTCTGAATGGTCGTCTCCATCTCAGCAGCTATTTCCTTATGCGTTTTCTGGTCATAATACCTCAGCCTGAATGCCTTCGCAGACATAGGAGGCACCTTGCGCAACAAAGCAGTATCCAGTCGGAAATAGAGCTCTTTTGTCTCAAAAGGATCTTTTGGAAATTGTGGTTCATCAGGGATCACCCGTGAGAATTTTTTGTCCCGTGCAATTTTGTTCAGACAGCGGTTGCGTATACTCGCGTACATATAGTTTCTCAGCGTACTGGAACCATCCTTGTTATGGAAAGACGAATTAACATTCAGGAACAATTGCTTTTGCCAGAAATCAAGGAAAAACTCCTGTAGCACATCTTGCGCTTCGTTTTCATCCTTTAGCATATCCTCAGCCAGTATCATGAGGAATTGACGGTATTTGGTGTACACAACTGTAAACACTTCAGTATTACCGCTTTTAAGCTGTTCGAGCAGATTAGGTTCTTGGTTGTCTTGTCGCATTCTTTATTCCGCTTTATGAACCAGTAGTGGGTACCTAAACAAAAACGCATACAATAAACTGCATTGTATAGAGGATATATGCGGATTTAAACACGGTCTCAGGTGTTAATGGCGACAAATAAAACAATGGCAAATCTCCCACATGACCGGGATGAAAAACACTCCCCCTTTTAATGCATTCTTCCGTCAACGTTTAAGTCCCAATAAGGGCCCGATTATTTTTTATTATTAACTTAAAATTAACCTTATTAGTCCAATTCCGGGCCCGTAAAACTGTTAATGCCTCGTTAAGCAGAAAAAAAAGAGGGTATGATTAAACGAAAAAAGCCATCAAAATCGTGCTCTATTTATCTTTTCAAAAACGGATAATGATTCATTTAAAAAATGAAACATATATGCGTTCCGGTTATACTAAAATATATTATTGCTCTACCAGGCCCCCCTCTAATGAAAATACCGCCGCAGCACCTGTGCCGGCGTAAGCATACCCGTAGTCTTATTCAAAGAATCCAGCTTTGATTGCTCCAGCTTCGCCATCGGGATAGTCCCTGTTTCCAGCATCCGCTTCATCACCGGCATTTTAGCTGCCGGCAATGTATCCCGCAGGTACTTCTCCATCATCAGATTGGCAATGGGATTTGTAGATGACCAGCCATTAAAACGGATAAATAAATAAGTGCTATTTCCCTGCCTTTTTATACGCGCCGGTACTGCCATCCCAGCTGTATTGTGCGGTTTCTTTTTTTGATGTAAAAATAGTATCTCCTTTCTTATCCGTTTTATCTGTACTCTCTTCTTCTTCCATATTCATAATGATCATATCCGGTTTACCATTTTTTTCTGCCGGAAAAACAAAATTCTCCTCATGATGATAAGCGCCCGCATCTCCCACATTCATTCTGCCAGGTAATGGTACCAGCCTCGCATCGTTGGTCCAGGCATAATAAAAGAAGTTATCCGGAACGCCACAGGCCTGTCCGCCAAAATTCACCACAACGATATTTTGTACATTGCTGAGTCCCAATCCACTCATTACTTTTCCACCGGTAAAATTAGCCGCTTCATCATCATCTATTTTCCATTGTACAGTGCCCATCAGCTTCCCTCCGGAAACAACCTTCAGCTTTATAATAAACTTATGAAATACAGTTGTTTCACCATTCTCCCTAACGGTAGTGTCTACACGCCGGTCCATAGCATAAACAAACTTTGTGTCGCCTCTGCGCATAGGCTCAAATGAGAGCAGCCCACGCCATATAAAGCCTTCTTTTTCAAGACCATTCTTTTTATATTTAATCTGTACCCACGGGGCGGTAATACCCTTAAGTGTAAAAGACTGTTCCGTAATGGTGGCGACTGTAACATCATCGCCGGCAAACAAGGTATCAGCGGGCGTCTGCTTAGTGTCCGTACTTACCCGTACATAAGCGGTATCAGCAAAGATATAACGACTGTCACCAGGGTTCAAACTCCAAATGGTGTATACTTCCTGCGCAAAAGTGACACTTGCAAAACAGCAGGACAGGCATAGCAGGATAACAAATTTCATAGTATGCATGAGATAGATGTATATAATAAGATGCGAAAGTATATCTTCTTAAAATAATTACCAGCATAAAACTATCGGCACTACTTATCCTGATCATTCACTAAAAGAAGAGAGGCTATCTTCATAAAAGAAGATAACCCCTCTGTTGGCAATGGTTATAAACACCTTCTACTTTTTATCCCACCAGATCCTGCTGCTCAGGTCATCTATTCCACCCAAGCGCTGTACTGCTTCATCATAGTTCTTTTTATTCAGCAATGCTTCCCTGGAAGGATAGCCGTGCCTGCGTGGTATTTGCCCATCGCGGGTTTGTGCATTGGCCGGTGGCGTTAGTTTAGGGAAACCAGTTCTTCTCCACTCATGCCATGCTTCCCAGCCATTAAGAAACAGGCCAACCCATTTCTGCGTTAAGATCTGCTCCACTCCTTTTGCCGGATCGTATTTTACACCCGGTGTGGTAACGCAGGTATTATAATCAGCATCGTTATATACACCAAACTGCTGCATAGAAGCCTTGATACCAGCCAGGTAGTAGGTTTCCACATCTGCATCTGTACCGGGTATCCAGCTCAGTTTCACCGCTTCAGCAAAAGAAAACTGCACCTGCGCTGCGGTATAAAAATATACCGGCGATTCAGGTTTGCGCATCCCTGCACCCAACAAAGACGCAGTAGAAAAATCGGTATTGATCACACCATAAGGTTGTCCTTTATAAGTACCATTACCCGCTTTGTCGGCAAACTTCGGCAAACGGGGATCTTTGTTAGCCAGCATCATATCTACCAACGTGTTGGATAACGCATAAGGGTTGTTATCCACCCGCCAGCTGAAGGACCAATAGTTTTCATTATTCTGATCGGATGGCAGATAGTTATACATCACATTGTCTTTGTTATCGAGGATAACACCATCAGCCATGGCAGCATTAAATTCTGTTTTACCTTTGGCGGGATCTATTTTTGATAACCGCAAAGCCATAACCAGGCGCAATGTGCCTGCAAATATTTTCCATTTGGCAGGATTGCCGCTGAACAAAATATCACCTTTTACATTTACACCACCATCAAATTGTGCGGCGGCTTCTTTCAGCTCTTTAAACAGATCATTATAAATATCCTGTTGTTTGTCGTACGCAGGTGTAAGATTATTGTTGCCCTTTAACGCATCAAAATAAGGAATATCTCCCCAGCGATCAGTCATATGCAAAAAGTAATAAGCCCGGAGAATCCGTGCAATGGCCAGCTGGTTGGCATTGGAGCCAAAAGGCAGTGCTTCCGCTTTTTTCACAGGGTCCATATTTGCGGTGATCACTACCTGTAAATCGTTTAAGGCGCCCTGGTAGTAACCAAAATCCCAGTTGCCTTTTACGTATACCCCTTCCCGTTGGTAAGTCATTTCCGATAAATGTTGCGCATACAAAGGTGCTTCCCGGATAGGAGCACCGTTGCTACCCCCTACTGTAGCGGCCATGTCCCGGATGATATTGGTAAGCAGGTAACCCGTGTATGGTTTTTTGGGCATATTCGGATTTGTGTTGATATCGCCGAAATTTCCGGGCTTACATCCGTATAATGTCAATACCAGCAGTAGTGTATATGTTATATATCGTATGTTCATGATTAATTTTTTTATGGCCTACAATACCAGTTTCAGGTTAAAACCAATGGTGCGGGTGGCAGGCACCTGTCCTCTTTCTTCCCAGAAGCTTTCCAGTTCAGATGTATCAATACCTTTCAATGCGGTGTAAATCAACCAGGGGTTTTGCGCATACAAGGCTACATTCAAACTGGTAAAACCGGCTCTTTTATACCATGGCTTCATGGCAAAAGTATAGCCCAGTCTCAGCTCCCGCAGTTTTACATAACTCGCATCAAAAATAAAAGGTGGCGCTACTTTATTAAACAGGTAGGTCCAGTAGTAAGTACGGGCCTCTACATATCCGGTGAAAGGTGTGCCATCGGCCAGTACCCCATCCGGCTTGATGCCGCCTCCTTGTGCTACCGGCAGCCGCCAGTCGTTTCCTTTATCATTGGTACCTACTGTAGATGGATCAAGGCCGGTACCCAGCAGGAACATTTTGGTGAGCGACAAAAATTTACCACCCACCTGGTAGTCGATAGCGAAAGAGAAATCAAAGTTTTTATAAACGATGGTACTTCCTAATCCACCGGTAAATTTAGGCAGAATAGAACCCAGCGGCTGATTTTCGTTGGTGAGATAAGCACCGTTGGTATTTACAATAGGTTTGCCGTTAGATGCACTGGCAATAGGTTTGCCATTCGCATCTTTGGCCTGATAATACTGGAAAGTAGGCCCTACCAGTAATCCCCACTCGGCTCCTTTTCTGTGATCCAGTTCTAAACGCAACCCGTTTTCACGGCCGGCAGCCAGGTAATTGTCCATGTTGGCGGCCAGGTCTATCACTTTGGATTTGTTGGTGCCCGCATTTACATACACATCCCAGGTAATAACTTTATTACGTATAGGCGTAGCAGTGATAGCAATATCTACTCCTTTGCTCTGGATCTCTCCGAGGTTCGTTAGATAACTGCTGTAGCCATTGGTTTCAGAAATCTGCAGTTCCGTCACCTGTTTGGTATTTTTATTTTTGTAGATGCTCACGTCTACCCCTATACGATTATTAAGCAGCTTCAGGGCAAGGCCCCCTTCTATGCTGGTACTAAGGGAAGGAGACAAACGGGGATCCACCAATTTATCAGGTACATTGATAGCCGGAGAGCTGCCATAGGGGTTTTGCAGGTTGTAGCCGGTATTGATGGCGTAAATACCAGCATCCGATCCTGCCTGTGCCACGCCCAGTCTTACTTTACCAAAGCTCAGCCAATTGCTGTGCGGCAGCAGTTCTGTAAAAATAAAACTGGTAGAAACAGAAGGATAGAAATAATAATTTTTAGCGACAGGTAAAGTAGATGACCAGTCGTTACGCCCCGTGAGATCTACATACAACAAACGTTTATATCCCAGCGAAACTTTTCCGTATACACTCCTTACTTCCTGCTCCTGGTAATCGTTAAAAGCATTGGGCCTTTGGTTGGAAGCAGTGATAGCATAGAGGTTCGGGATACTCAATCCTCCTACAGTATTGGCTTCGTTGCGGGTAAATTTAAAATGACGGATGTTACCACCTGCCAATGCATCGATAGACAGATCATGAATTTGTTTGTTGTAATTCAATGTCATCTCGTAGTTAAACTCCCTTGGTAAAGACGAACCCGATTTATACATATCCTGCTTTACTGTACCAGATGCAACCCTGTCGTCATAATCATCTACCATAATATCTGCTCTTATCAACGATTGTAATTTCAGATTCGGCAATATTTTATAATTGAATCCGGTGTTACCGAATATCCTGAAATTGGAATAGCGGCGATAGCTCTCATAGTAAACACTGTAGGGATTATCACGCTTGCGGGGCCGCAAGGCTGATGCCGAATCGTTTCCGTTTGGACCAACAATATTCCAGGTGCGGTAAGTACCATCCGGTGTTTTGTAGGGCCATAATCTTTTCATATCCACAGAGCGTTGAAACTCCTGGTTAAACTGCGCCATAATACTACGCTGATTGGAGTTACCACCATCAAAAGGTTCGGCTATCTGTTTGGTACTTACTACATTGATATCTGCAAAAACAGTGAACTTATCCGTCACATCAAAGTTGCCGGCGAAGTCAATAAAATTACGTTTACGGTTGGCATTGGGATAAATAAGATCTCTGTATTGATTGGCATAGGACAAACGATAAGATGCTTTCTCAGAGCCGCCGGAGAAGGCTACACTATTATTCAGGTTAATACCTGTACGAAAAAAGTCACGCACATTATTAGGATGCGATACAAACGGCGTTTGTTTTCCAAAGTCTTCCCCCGGATACCAGCTAAACCATTCCCGTACCATGGTGCCATCCATTTTAGGACCCCAGCTCTGGTCCATATAATACTGCACCATTTTCTGTCCATCAAAATTCTTCCAGTCGGCCGGATGTTTATTGGGATCAAAATGAAATACATCAAAGTTCATGTTATCACCGGCACCATAAATATTCTGATACGCAGGGATCACCGACAACCGTTCAAAGGCAGTACCGGAGTTAACTTCCACCCGCATCTTTTGATTTCTTTGTCCTGTTTTGGACGTCAGCAGCACAGCACCTGCGGCAGCGCGTATACCATACAATGCAGTGGCAGCGGCCCCTTTCAGCACAGAAATAGATTCAATATTATCGAGATTGATATCTGTATGAGAGATGATGGTACCATCCAATACATAGATCGGGGAACCACCGCTCAAACTATTGGCACCACGTAAACGCAGTCCGGCATCACGAAAGGTAGAACTGGGCGCCCCTACTAACTGTGCGCCGGCTATCTTTCCGGCCAATGCGGTTTTAAGATCGGTGAACTTACTATTGTCTACCTGTTCTCCCCCTATTTTTTGAATAGCGTAACCCAACGAACGTTCTTCGCGCTTAATGCCCAGCGCAGTTACTACTACTTCTCCCAGTTTCTGCAGATCGCCTTCCATGGTCACATTCAGGGTACCTTCGTCTTCTACAGCCTGCTCCTGCTTTTTTAAGCCAGTGATACTGAATACCAGGATAGCAGGAAGACTTTTTAGTTTGATAGCATAGCGGCCATTTTCATCTGAAATAGCACCGTTGGTAGTGCCTTTTTCAAGCACTGTTACGCCAGGTAAGGGACCGGATTTATCACTTACAATACCGGTAGTTTTTTTACCTTGTCTGGAAGAAGGGCCGTCATTGCCGGCTCCGGGCAGAATAACGATCACGCCGGATTGTTCATTAATAACCGACCGGGTGTTTTTTAATACTCCATTTAATACTTCCCGCAATGTTTTGTTTTCATACACCTGTCTGCTGATAGCAAAGTTTTTCAGCTGGTTGGCATTATAAGCGAAATTCAGCCCGGTTAATTTTTCTATCTCTTTAACAGCATCCAGTGCATTCCCTGCATTGATAGTGATGCCGGGAATTTTCTTATCCAATTGGGGGCTTGTTTGCCCTAAAGCAGGAAGGCTGACCACAAAGGGTAGCAGGTATAAAAATAAGCGGACTACTTTTGCCTTAAATAATTGGCAAATAGGTATCCTTTTTCTAATTTTAGAAATGAGAATCATGAGCTTGCATTTTATGTGAGTCATTCAGCAGCATTCGTTCGTGCGAATGCTGTTTTATTTTACATAGACGTGAATTTTGGTGTGTTGGTCCTTCGCTACTTTAAACCGGACATTACTTATTTTTTCTACAATCGTCAGCACCTGCTGCAAAGGTGTATTGGCATTAAAAGTGATTGTACGCAGGGAATCATCTTGCAGCGCATGTTTATCAAACTCAACACCATAGAGCATTTCCAGGCGTTCTAATACATTGGTCAGTGGTTCTTCACGTATTACAATACGGCCACTCATCCACTCATCGGCAAACTGCCCATCTTCATGTGTAGTAGTAAAAAGGTTACTGCGGCTATCAACCATTACCTGGTCTGCCGGCAGGAGCTGACAAAACTCCCGCTTCGCATTGCCCACACTCACTTTACCTGTCTTCACCGTTATCTTCAGCGCGTGCGACTGCTGGTATTTCAGGATATTAAAAGAAGTACCCAGTACTTTGGTGGTAATGCCATCCGACAGCACGCTGAAAGGACTGGCAGCATTGTGTTGTATATTAAAAAAGGCTTCTCCCTTTTGCAGGGAAACAATGCGATCTTTCACGCCAAAGTTGCTGCTATAGCTGATTTGAGAATTGGCATTGAGCATAACAACGGAACTATCGGGTAAGTATACACGCTTTTGTTCATGGATACCGGTACTGATATACGTAAGCTGCAGCGCCTTTTCAGCGCGGTTATGCAGGTGTCCTATTCCCCAGTACAACAATAGTATGGCGGCAGCGGCGCCTGAAACAGCATAGCTCCAGGTGAGCCACCGGCTCCGGCCGGCAGTTGCTGCCGGCTGCCCGGTATGCGCCAGGATAGATTGCATTAGCCGCTCTTTCGCCTCCTGCCGCTCTTCTGCAGAGGCAAAAGGCGTCTCTTTACTTTGTCCGCTTAACTGGTCAAAGAATGCTGCTATTTTCTTCTCCTGTTTATGCCGCTGTCTTCGCCCCATAATTTCCTTTGTGTGAATACAAAGACAACTGAACAGGTATTTTCTGATCAGATGAAATGTTCAATTAACATTTTCTTAACATTGCAGATACGCCTATTATTTTCGCAGGAGCCGCCGCCTTACATTATTGAGCTGGTTTCGGATGGTATGTTCGGAGAGCGATAAATGATCAGATATTTCTTTGATATTGAGGCCTTCCATCAGGTATAGTTTCGCGATCCGCCTCATTTTATCCGGCAGTACTTCCAGATGGTGTAACAGTCTTTTGGTATGCTCTTTTTTTTCGATGATGGTATCTTCTTCCGCAAGACTGCTGATGCTGTTTAGCAGCACCTGGTAATGCGCATGTTTCACCGCATTTGCTTTCAGGAAGTTGTAGATCCGGTTTTTCAGGCTTTTAAACAGGTAAGCTTTCACACTGCTTTCAATATTAATAGTATCGCGCTTATCCCATATGTGCAGGAATAGTTCCTGCAGTACATCTTCTACATGATCTTTATCGGGCAGGATCTTAAATGCGTAACCATATAGTTCTTCCCAATGGCGCGCATACAGCGCTGTAAAGCCTTCTATACTGTTAGCTTTAACCAGGTGAAACAGGGCAATGTCTGTTGAGTGGGCAGTCATATTTGTTTGGTGATCACGCCTGACGAAATTACTTTTATCCGCTTTGTATCTGTGTAACAAGTGTATTAATAAAACATTAATTCAATATGGCAGATCCTGGACTATATTGCGTAATATCACGTGGACATTGCTTTTCATAACGATTCGTAATTGCATTTTGGTTGCGCTGATTTATCGTTTTGAAAATTAATGAAATTGTAAGAAGAAAAACAAAAAATCTGATGATCAGTCAGTCAAACGCATCCGCAACCTGGTAACTTTTTTTGTGTAAATTCGTTCTATGTCAACAACCGAAATCCGGAATACCCTCAATTCTATGAAAAAACTGCTGCCATCTATTATCGGGGATCAACACCAGTTTACGCTGGAAAACCGCATATTCAACGCCATCGCTATGATGGCACTGCTGGTCATTGCAATCAACGTTCCATACAATTACATGACAGGACTTACTGTCACTGCATTGATCTTTTCTCTACTGGTCGTTGCTTTTGCCGGCATTTATTATTTATCAAGATTTAAAAAGAAGGTAAATCTCAGTATAGGCATCTCCGTGATCCTGATCAATGTAACATTTGCGATCAATTATTTTTTCAGCAGTGGTATCCAGGGAGCTTCCCTTCTCTCTTTTACACTTGCATTTTTCTTAACCATGCTGATCTCCCATTCCAAACAATATGCCTGGTGGATTTGCCTGAACCTGTTTACCGTATTGGGTATTATCAGCTATGAATACTACCATCCTGAAGCGGTACTCAATGTATATAAAACCCGGAAAGCTATTTTTGAAGATATCACGCCTACTTATATTACAGATGTAGTGGTTATTTTTATAGGCACCCTTTACCTGAAGAATGCTTATAATAAAGAGAAAAAGAGAGGAGAAGAAAAAGCGCTGCGCCTTGAAACCATGGATTCAGAAAAAAACAAACTTTTCTCCCTCCTGTCGCACGACTTACGTAATCCACTGGCTGCTATTCAGTCCTATCTGCAGTTACTGAATGATATAGAACTGGAACAAAAAGATAAAACACAGATTGAAACGGAGTTGCTATATGTGGTCAACAGCACACAGGAAATGCTGTATAATATCCTGATATGGTCTAAAACACAGATGGATGGCCTTTCGGTGAACCTTGTACCGGTAGATGTAGCCGCTGCTATTCAGCCTATTCTGAAAATAAACAAACTGGCGACCGCCAAAAAAGGGATTCAGCTGGATGCTAATATTGATGCCTCCATAAAGGCCATGGCAGATTTGAATATGTTGCAGCTGATTATACGTAATTTAGTGGGCAACGCCGCCAAATTCACGCCCGCAGGCGGATCTATCAATATTAAAACAATAAGATCCGGTAACAACTGTTTAATAGAAATTAAAGATAGCGGAGCCGGTATTGATCCGGACGGAATAGCAGATATCTTTTCTTTGAAAGTAAGATCCACCTTTGGTACGGAGAATGAAAAAGGTGTGGGCCTGGGACTTTTCCTCTGCAAGGAATATACCACCGCACAGCAGGGCCAGATATGGTTTGAAAGTACAAAAGGCCGTGGAAGCTCCTTTTATGTGTCGCTTCCACTGGCCAATTAATTATTCTGCTTTCAAACTGCTCACAGGATTAGCCATGGCGGCTTTAATAGCGCGGTAACTGATAGTTGCCATCGTAATTACAATAGCAATTAATGCTGCCAGTGCAAATACCGTCCAGCTGATCTGTACACGATAAGCAAAGTCCTGTAGCCATTTATTCATCATATACCAGGCAAGTGGTGTAGCAATTACAATAGCCAGGAATACAAGCTTCAGAAAATCTTTGGATAACAGGGCTACAATACCTGTTACAGAAGAACCCAATACTTTGCGGATACCAATTTCCTTGGTGCGTTGTTCTGCAGCATAAGTGATCAGTCCGAATATACCCAGGGAAGCAATGAAAATAGCCAGCACCGCAAAAGAGATAAAGATCTTACCTGTGCGTTGTTCTGCCTGGTACAACTTGTTGAAATCATCATCCATAAAGGAATACACAAATGGTTGTCCTTCCATCTTATCCTGTGATTCGTATTTACTTTTTATTTGTGCAATCAATCCCTGCAGGTTACTGGTATGAACGCGAAAAGCCATGCTATTACGATATTCACCCAGCCTGATTATCAACGGCGGTATTTTATTCCGAAGCGATCCTACATTAAAATCTTTCACAACACCAATAACCTTCAAAGGCTTCGAACCTTCATAGAGATATTTATTATCAAGGTCTTTGAAGCCCAACTGGTTTGCAGCGGTTTCATTAATCAGCAACGCAAAGGTATCGGAGGGCATCTGTGGCGAGAAGTTCCTGCCACTGGCCATTTGCATGCCCATGGTAGGAATAAAATCTGCGTCTACATACCAATCGTGCAATCCCATTACCTGACCGGCACTCCTGGCAGCATCTTTTGAATAGATGCTGGTATTCATGGCAATATCAGTAGGCAGGGAACCTGTCATAGTACCCGCTTCCACGCCTGGCAGCTGCAATACTTCATTTTTAAAAGGAAGGGCATGTATCCACAGCGAGGCTGTGTTTTGCAGCACCAATACCTGTTCACGGTTATAGCCTAATTTTTTATTACGGATATAACTCAACTGGTTATTGATCACCAATGTACCTACAATCAGCAAAATAGCAGAGGCAAACTGAAATACCACCAGACTGTTTCTTAGCCAGCTGCCCTTAAAACCGGTTGTTAGTCTGCCTTTCAATACTTTCATCGGTTCAAATCCGGAGAGGAAAAAGGCCGGATAACTACCTGCCAGCAAACCAACAACAATACCGATAACAAGTAATAGCGGCAATAACCAGGTAATAGCCGATAACTGAACGGTAATATGCTTACCGGATAACTGGTTTAAAAAAGGCAACAGCGCCAGCGCAATACCTATTGCCAGTACCAAAGCAAAAAGACTGGTCAGCATAGATTCCGACAGGAACTGCAATATCAATGAAGAACGTTGGGAGCCCAATACTTTCCGCACGCCCACTTCTTTGGAACGCCCGGCAGACCGTGCTGTAGAGAGGTTCATGAAATTCACACAGGCAATCAGCAGGATGATGATGCCTACTATAATAAAGATGTACACATATTGTACATTACCGGAAGGTTCTACTTCACTGGCCAACGGAGAATGTAAGTGAATTTTCGTTAACGGAATCGTTACATATCCAAAGTGGCCACCGCTTTTTTCCAGTTCTGCCAAGTTACTACCGGTCATGGCTTTTAGAGGTCCCTCCATATATTTCTTAGTGGCTTCTTTCAGGTAGCCGTTGAGCATCTGCTCAGTAGTACCCGGACGTAACAACACATAAGTGGCGTAATTATCGGCCATCCAGCTTGCATTGCGGCTGTCCTGCAGTTCAGAGATTGCCCGGATAAAATCAAAATGCAGATGTGCCTGATCGGGTACATCTTTTATCACGCCTGTAATTATATAGTTGTTGACATTATCTGTGATTAATGTTTTACCTACTACATCGGTGCTATTGAAATACTTAATCGCCATACGCTCAGATAGGACCATAGAATTAGGCTGCGTCAGCGCTGTTTTAGGATTACCGCTGATCATCGGCAGGGTAAACACATCAAATAAAGAAGAATCTGCAAAGCTGGCGTTCTGCTCTATCAGTGTAGTGGTGCCTTTCTTCACCAGTATTTTCCCCTGCTGTGTAAATCGCACGTAGTTTTCTACCTGCGGATAGTTCTGTACTAATACCGGCCCAAATTGTGAAGGCGCATATCTTTCAAGGAAAGCATTGCCATTCACCAGGAAATCTGCGTCTATACGATAGATACGGTCTGCTTTTTTGTTGTATTGATCATAGCTCAGTTCATCTGTTACAAATAAGGTAATCAGCAAACAGGTGGCTAAACCAATAGCCAGGCCCAAAATAGTGATGGCAGAAAAACCCTTATTCCTCCAAAGGTTGCGGAGTGCTATCTTTAAATAGTTCTTTAACATAGTAATGCGTATCAGCTTAAAACATCGGTCCTTTGATCACAAAGACACTTCGATATACTTTTGGTTGCGCCAAAAAAATGCCGGGATACAAAAAGACTAACAATCAACAGTTTATGTTTGTTATTATCGGTTTAAACGCCCGGTTTTGATACAGATAGTGTTCAATATCGGGCACCTGATAATTGTGTTAATAACATAAGGATACTTGCATCGTTTAAGTATTTCATTTAACTTCCATTTACTTAGCTACTATCCACTATGAATAAACGTATAATAGTATTTGTTATCTACCTGTTGTACAATCTGCTATACCTGTTGGCCGGCGCATACATCATCATTGTAACTGTCCTATATGCTGCGCTGATGCTGATCCCTCCGGCATTTATTTACTTAACGGGCATAATAGAAATAATACTGCTCATTTATGGCAGCACCTTAATTAATAATGCGTTTTTAAGAAAATTTGCGCAGGAGGAAAACCAGTGGCTAATCGTAAAATATACTACCTGGATATTCGCTATCCTGTTAATCCTGGGTGTTTCCTTCACTTTTTGGAATTAAATCATTTACCAATGCAATCTGCAGGTCTTGCCCTTAAAGCAGTCCATGTTTCATCAATGGAAGCACTGGCAATTACCTGCAAATCAACCAGCTCAAAGGCTGCCCAGACAGTTTCTCTTTTTATATCGCTTTTAATTTTTCCTGTGCCCTTTGGATAGCAGGCCCAGAACAGACAATCCGTTACACCATAACTGCTTACTTCTTTTATCAGTTTCTCCAGTTCCTTTTGTGTGGTAGCAAAAACCTGAACAAAATCATATGTTCCTTCTTTTTTCTTTACCGGCTTACTGTCGTATGAAACGCCTTCCAGCATTGTCACGTAGAAAGATGGCGCATTTACAATCAATGCGCTGCCGGCTTTGTGAAAATATAATTTCTTTAATACTATTTCGGAAGACATATATCTGTTATTATATCTTTATGAAGATACAAAAATCTGATCGCAGCAAAATAACAAAACGAAAGCCTGTCCTGATTTAGCGGGACAAGCTTTCGTTTTGTTATTTAATTTCTTACAGGTACATGCCACCGGAGGCTTCAATACGTTGCGCTGTAATCCAACGGGCTTCCTCCGTACATAAAAAGGCTACTATTCCGCCAATATCATCCGGTAAGCCGGTGCGTCCCAGCGCCGTTTGCGATTCGATGTGTTTTACAACATGTGGCGCATGTTCAAATACCGCTTTGGTAAAATCTGTCTGAATAATGCCCGGTGCTACCACATTGGCTGTAATACCACGTGGGCCTACTTCTTTGGCCAGGTATTTAGTAAACACCTCAATCGCACCTTTCATAGACGCATAGGCAGCATAACCGGGCGTTACAAAGCGGGCCAAACCTGTTGAGAGATTGATAATACGGCCATTATCCTTAATAAAAGGCAATGCTTGCTGTGTCAGAAAGTATACGCCTTTAAAATGTACCTGGTATAACTCATCAAACGCCTCTTCTGTTGTATCAGCAATGGCTGCATTGGCTTCAATGCCGGCATTGTTGATTAAAAAATCAAATTTATTGCTGCCTGTTTCTGCTGATAAATAACCTCCTACGGTTGTAAAAAAGGAACTGTAAGTTTTGCTGTCGCTTACATTCAGCAAAAAAGCGGCGGCCTTTTGTCCCAGTGCCTGAATTTGCGCTACCACCTCATCTGCTGCTGCTTTATTGCTATTGTAAGTGATAATGATATCATTTCCGTTTTTAGCAAGATGTAAAGCCATATTTTTGCCCAAACCACGGCTACCGCCGGTTATCAGTGCTATTTTATTCTTCGTTGTCATATTTGTATTTGTTTTTTTTAACGATACAAATCTCCAATAATAGCACCGGTTAGTTATGGTGATAGCTTAAGTATTAATGGTGAGTACTTAAGTATTTTGTTAAAACAGCCGTTCTTTGTTTGCCATAAGATATTGCATGGCGGCTATTACAGCCTGCCGCGGTGGTGTAGGGTTAAAGCCCAGCTCTTTTCTTGCTTTGCTGATATCAAAATTCTGTTGCAGTCCGGAAAACATGGCTACATCATTTACTGTCATTTGTGGAGCTTTGCCGGTAAACCTACTGACTGTTTCCATGAGCCAGGCAACTGTGAACAGTATACTTTTAGGTACAGCAGTGGGTTGCTTAATTTTCAGTTCAGGATATAGCTCTTTGGCCAGCAGTGTTGTTTCCTTTATACTCATGCACTTTTCGCTCGCCAGGATGTATCGCTCCCCGCTTCTCCCGTGGCTGGCTGCCAGGTACAAGCCTTCTGCTACGTCCTTTACATCTACCCAGTTTAAAGTAATATTTGTTTCTACAGGGATCGCTTTTTTCAGGATCAATGCGAGGATATTGTAAGAAACATTCAAAGGGCCGAAGGCTTCATTGCCAATCATGGCAGAAGGCATTACAGCAACCAGCTCTATATTATGTTTGGCGGCTAATTCAAAGGCCAGCCTTTCTCCGTCATTTTTAGAATTATAATACCAGTTTCTGCGATCAGGGTTATATCCATTACTTTCTTTTGCCGGCAGTGTAGCGTAATTCAGCGCAGCAATAGAGCTAACATAAACAATTCTCTTTACACCCGCCTCTTTGGCGGCTTCGATGCTGAGCTTTGTACCCTGCATGTTTACATCATATATTTCCTTCCGCTGATCTTTTGCCCAAAGCTTAAATGCAGCACCTACTGCATAAAAGGTTTCAACACCCTGTAATGCATTTATCAGGGATTTTTTATTCATGATATCTGCCTGTACCAGTTTACAGTCTAAGCCCTCAAACGGTTGTTTGTTGGCAATATTCCGTACAGATGCAGTAACAGGTATACCTTTTTCCAATAAATTTCTAACCAGGTTATTACCGAGATGTCCGTTTGCTCCTGTAACCAATGATAAACTTTTCATGTTATACTTCTTTTTCAGTGATAACACAAAAGTCCGCCAGCGCAGGCGCAATCTGCTTGACCTATGTTAAGAAATGATCTGCTTCCTGATTCTGCTCAGGCTTTCCGGCTTAATTCCGATAAAGGAAGCAATGTATTGCAGTGGAACATGTTGGATAATATCCGGATGAATAGCCAGCAGGTTGAGATAGCGCTGCTTTGCGGTAAGGGTCATGATATCTTTGGTGCGCTGCTCATTGTAAGCAAGTGCCTGTTCATAAATCAAACGTCCTGTTAATCCCCAGTTCGGGCATTCCTGGTATAAGGTGTCCAGGTCTTTTTTAGTAATACGCAGCAAATCACAATCAGTGATACACTGCACTACTTCCGGTGAATTTGTGCCGTTGATAAAGCTGTTAAAGGAAGTGATGAAACCAGGAGGGCAATTAATATGACTGGTAACTTCCAGTCCATCCTGCAAATAATAATTACGGATAAAACCCGAATTTATAAAGTAAAGATGTGTTGCGCGTTTATTATGCGCTACGAGTACAGTCCCTTTTGTAGTAGTAATATGCTCAAATAACCTGGTAGCCATGTTGAGATCATGTGCATCTGTTTTCACCAATTTACTTACCAGTTGCAAAAGCTTTGCATGAGCATTATCCATTATTATCAATCTTTCGTTTGTACTATTGTCAATATCCTGCGGCATTACACAGATGTCGTTATTGTTTGCCGGTGCCTTCCTTTTTTACACGCCTGCCACTCAGAGAGCTTTTCTTTCGTAAATAATACTTTCCACCCAGCTTATAAAAGCAGCAAATACCGATAGTACCTGTATAAGAAAACGAGCTACCCATCCTTGCCACGACAAAATAATATTTACACTTAAATTAAGGGATCTGCGGATCAAAGACAAACGCATTAACAATTCCTGGTATTACTGTATAAAAAAATTAACAAATGAGCGGGAATCCATGTGCTTTCCTTGTGCTTTCGTTCGATTATCATAGGGAGTAAAAGCGCACTTCTATAAGTATATATATGCTGTTATTCCCCCTGCGATATCTTATAAGCACATCTTCTGGCTCCTGCCATTATATGCTCGGTACGCGTTACACTTACATTTTTTCCCAGCACCGCGATAAATGTATCCAGCTCAGATTGACAAAACCGGGTACAACATTTGGCAGCAGCGTGAATGGGACAATGATTTTCTATCAGTAAAAAATCGTTGCCTTCTTTTATATATTCTGCCATATAACCTTCTTTGTTACGGATATCCGTTAATACCTTTATTCTGCTTTCCAGGTCTGTAAGGCCTTTCAGGTCTTCCTTATATTTATTGATACCGCTTTTTTCGTTGGCATCAAGAATACATTTTACCGCATCTGCACCCAGTGCTTCCCGCATAGAGTGCAGGAGCTTCAGCGTCAGTTCTTCATGTTTATCCGGGAACCTCGCATTGCCGGCATCGGTCAGCGCCCATATTTGCTGCGGCCTGCCACGACCCTTCGACTCCGTTGTAGCCTGCACCAATCCTTCATTTGCCAATTTCAACAATTGAAAACGCGCGCCCTCTGTGGTAATCTTCATCTCAGCAGCTATGATATTCAGCGGCTGCGGCCCCATCGTTTTCAGTATCCAAACGGCTCTTTCGTTGTCCGCAAAATTATTAATCATAATAAACAAAGTGTTTATTTGGTTTATTCATCAAAGATACTATCTTTGTCTCAATATCCGGTAGGTATCTCCGGCCATCATCCTTCTATCATCATCAGGTATAATACGCCTGCAGAAAACATATTTTTCGGCAGCAGGCATACTATTGCCTTTACTTTAAAATATCCATCACTAAAACTAAAAACTATGAAAGTAGCCATATTACTGGGCAGCATAAGAAAAGGCAGACAATCACATAAGATCGCCCATTATCTGCAAAATAAACTACAGGAAAAGGGCTTGACTGTAGATCTGATAGACCTCCTCGAAAATCCATTACCTATGCTGGAAGAACGTGTAGGAATGCATCCGGCGCTTCCTGAAGAAGTACAGCTGCTGAGCAACCGTTTACATGCAGCGGATGCGTTAATATTTGTAACGCCGGAATATCATGGCAGTTTCTCCGGTGTATTAAAAAACACACTGGATTATTTCAATAGTGAGTTTACTAAAAAACCAGTGGGTGTAGTAACGGTCAGTGCAGGTAAGATGGGTGGTATAAACGCTGCCAATCAGCTACAGCAGGTAATCCTGAGTATAGGCGCCTTTGCCCTCCCTACTAAGCTGTTGGTACCTGAAGTTTACGGTGCGTTTAATGATTCCTTTGAGCTCACCAGCGAATACACTATTAAATCAGCCAATAAATTTATAGCAGATTATTGCTGGTTAGCAGAGGCTATCTACCAGAAAAAACACCAGCTTTCATCTTCTTTATAAGTAATTGTTCCCTGAATAAATGCGGATTATATAATATCTTGCCGGACATTACAATATCTCGGAGTCCGTATCGTCATCAGGTAGGTATATTTTGAAAAACTACTACACCTACGAAAACATACTATTAACATGAAAAAGGAAGTGGGTATTAAAAAAAAGGAACCCGGCATCTTTAATCTGCTGGGGCCTTATATGGGCATGGTTACCCTGCTGATACTGCTGGCACTGTTCAGCAATGGCCTTAACCTCTGGTTACCAAAGATTATCGGGAATGGCATAGACGCATACAGTCATGGCACCTTTCAGCTTACGCCCATCCTGATAAAATTCACCGCTGCAGTAGTAGCCGTTTTGCTTTTTACTTATCTGCAAAATATCATACAGGTATATGTTTCAGAAAAAGTAGCGCGCAACCTGCGCACAAAAATTTCTGATAAAATATCCGGTCAAAGTTATGACTGGATAGAAAAAGCAAACCCATCGAGGTTATTAACAAACCTCACTGCCGATGTGGATTCCATCAAATTATTTGTGTCGATGGCAGTGGTATCGCTGGCGTCCTCTATATTTATCATTTTTGGTGCGAGCATCCTGTTAATCACCATTAACTGGAAGCTGGCACTGGCAGTGATTGCATCGCTCCCCATCATAGGAATTACTTTTTTCCTGGTATTAAGAAAAGTACGTGCATTGTTTATCAAAAGCCGGGAAATCATGGACTGGCTCAACAAAGTAATCAATGAAAGTATCCTGGGGGCGGCACTTATCCGGGTCATCAACTCACAACAACTGGAATACGCCAAATTCCTGGATGCCAATACCAGGGCCATGAATTTTGGTCTTTCTATTATCCGGCTTTTTGCAGGGCTTATCCCTGTCATTACTTTCACCGCTAACATGGCAGGCTTAACCATCCTGGTGCTGGGCGGTCATTTTGTAATTAACGGCAGCATGAGCCTCGGTGATTTTGCCGCATTCAACAGTTATTTATCGCTGCTCATCTTCCCCATACTGGTACTCGGTTTCATGAGCAACATCATTGCACAGGCTACTGCCTCTTACCAAAGAATCAGTGCGGTAATTAATATGCCCGATGCCATTGCTTCCGGCGATATTACAACACCAATAAGAGGTGATATCGACTTTAAGGACGTAACTGTCAACTACGGACAAAAACCCGTCTTAAAAAGTGTTTCTTTCTCTGTTAAAGCAGGCGCCAAGATTGCCGTCATAGGGCCTACGGCAGCGGGCAAAACACAATTGCTGTATCTGCTCACCGGATTAATAAAACCTACTACAGGCACCGTATCTATCGACGGGCACGCGGTAGAAGCATATAATAGTGAAGCTTTCCATAGCCAGGTGGGCTTTGTTTTTCAGGACAGTATCATGTTTAATATGAGTATCCGCGAGAACATCGCTTTCAACGATACCGTAACAGATGCCTCCCTGGAAAAAGCCATGGCTACGGCAGAATTGAAAGATTTTGTAACGGCCCTGCCGGAACAACTGGACACCATTGTTTCCGAACGCGGTACCAGTCTTTCAGGCGGACAAAAACAACGCATCATGCTGGCCCGCGCCCTGGCCATCAATCCGGAAATATTACTGCTGGATGATTTCACCGCAAGGGTAGATAGCAATACCGAAAGAAAAATACTGGCGAATGTACAGGAGAATTATCCGGGCATCACGCTCTTATCTGTAACGCAGAAAATTGCATCCGTTGAGCATTACGACCAGATCATCCTGCTCATGCAGGGAGAGGTTATTGCCAGTGGTACACATGCTGAATTGATGCATTCCAGCCCCGAGTACAATCAGATCTTTAATTCGCAACAAAGTACCAGCAACTATGAATTACAATCTTAATAAGTTTACGGGAAAGGAACAGAAAACGTCCAACTATTCCGCATTCAAAAATTTGCTGCAGCTTATTTCTCATGAAAAAAGAAATCTGGCGGTAGCACTCATAGCCATTCTGCTGAATTCAACGCTTAATCTGCTGGGCCCCTTTTTAATAGGGCATACCATCGATAAATATGTGCAGCATAAACAATACCACGGCGTACTGGTATTTGCCGGCATATTGCTGGGTATGTACCTGGTGGCGTTGTTCACCAGCTTTTTTCAAACAAAGCTCATGGGCGGTGTAGGACAACGTACCTTATTTACTTTACGCAATGCAGTATTTAGTAAGATACAACAGTTGCCGGTGGCCTTTTTTAACCAGAACAAAGCAGGTGATCTCATCTCGCGCGTCAACAACGACACCGATAAGCTGAACCAGTTTTTTTCACAGTCACTTATGCAGTTTATCGGCAACATTGCTACGATGGTAGGTGCTGGTATTTTTTTACTGCTGATCAATTATAAAATAGGTATCGCCGCCCTCGCCCCTGCTGTGTTGATTTTGATATTCACACGGGTATTATCTCCCTGGGTAAAAAGAAAAAATGCTGCCAACCTGAAAACCGTTGGTGGCATGAGTGCTGAAATACAGGAGAGCCTCAGTAATTTTAAAGTTATCATCGCTTTTAATCGCCGCGATTATTTCAGGAAACGGTTTGATGAAGCGAATGTTAAAAATTATAATAGCGCTATCGGCGCAGGACTCGCCAATAACGTCTTCTTACCTTTTTATGGTATGTGTGGCAGCATCGCACAGCTGCTGGTACTCACCGGCGGTATTTACCTGATTACACAAGGACAGTTCAGCATTGGATTGCTGGTGAGTTATTTAGCATATGCTACCTATTTCTATAATCCATTAAGACAATTAGCTACGCTGTGGGCCAACTTCCAGGTGGCCATGGCAGGATGGGACCGTATCTCTGAAATACTGGCACTCGAATCAGACCTGGTAACAATAGCAGCACCCAATACCGTTATAGCCCCGGCACTGCTGGAGTTCAGAGATGTACATTTCGGTTATCCCGAAGGCAGGGAAATCTTACATAATATCAGTCTTACCCTGGAACAGAGCAAAACTTATGCTTTGGTGGGCCCTACCGGGGGAGGTAAAACAACCACCGCCTCACTGATTGCGCGGTTATATGATCCCACCAAAGGCACTATCCTGCTGAATGGGAAAGACATACGCGCCTATGATGCCGCCGAACGTTCACAAAAAATTGGTTTCATTTTGCAGGAACCTTTCCTGTTTACCGGCACTGTAAAAGAAAATATTCTGTACGGCAATGAGCTGTACAAAGATTATTCTCACGAGCAATTAGCAGCCGTTATCAAAGAAGCCAATCTTGAAAAACTGCTGGCCATCTTTGAAAATGGCCTGGAAACGGGCGTAGTGTCCGGCGGCGATAGCGTAAGTCTTGGGCAGAAACAGCTGATCGCCTTTATGCGGGCCGTACTGCGAAAACCAGACATACTGATCCTCGATGAAGCCACCGCCAATATTGATACCATCACAGAACAGCTGCTGGGAGAGATATTAGAGAAGCTGCCGGCTAAAACCACACGGGTTATTATCGCCCACCGGTTAAATACTATTGAGAATGCAGATGAAATATTTTTTGTGAACTCAGGGGAGGTAACACGCGCCGGTTCGCTGCAGAATGCGATGGAGAAGCTATTACATGGCGTTAGGATGAGCTAGGTAAGAAACCACCCCAATCTGGGATTTTTTGGTTATATTCACCAAATGTCAAAATTCAAAGATGTAGTGGTAACGCTATCAAAGAAACATCCACAAACCACTGAACCGGTTCAGGCCGGGCATACGTTTGTCATTGGAGTTTTAGGGAAGAAAAAAGCTTTTTACGAGATCGAAACCGAGCAGTTAAATAAGCTCCATAATGATGATCTCCAGAAAGCGTTGTTCCACCTGCTCCATCCGCAAACGCCGCACCAATAGCGATCACTCGCAAAACAACTTATTAAATAAAAACGGGAACCTGCATTGATCGCAGGTTTTTTGTTTTTAGAAATGTTTTGTACTAAATGGTAAAGAACATATCTTTGGAGCATAAACAATCAGGAAAATGTCGGGCAGACCTAAAATATTTGATGACCAGGAAGTAATCGGCAAAGCAACAGAACTCTTCTGGCGACAAGGTTACGAAGCTACGTCTACAGAAGATTTGCTGGCCGCTATGGGCATCGGTAAAGGCAGTTTTTACCTGGCCTTCAAAGGAGGTAAAAAAGAACTGTATGAAAAAGTACTCGAACAATTCAATGAAAAAGCCATAACCCGGTCTAAGAAAGAACTGGCTGCCAGTAAGGATCCTATTGAATTTATCCGGAACTTCTTTCGCAGTATTGTTACCAGCCCAAAAAAGATACACCAGAAAGGCTGCTTCTTCGGTAACGCCATCGCAGAACTGTCTAATACAGATATATTGCTGATGCGAAAAGCTGCTAATCACCTGAAAGAACTGGAAGAACTTTTTCATGATGCGCTTACCATTGCACAAAAAAACGGACAGCTGAAAAATCAGCAGGACCCCGCACTGCTGGCACGCACCCTGCTCAGCAACTGGAACGGGCTCGGTATCACCCGGAGAATATACCCCGATAATGAAATCCTGTCTGAACTAATTGAAATGCAATTGAAAATACTCGAATAATTTTTTTATCTAATTATGTACTGTTTGGTACACTATATGAAACGATATGATCGGAGAAATAATAACAAAAGAAGAAAAACAGGTACCAACATCATTATCATCTTCCACCGCATTACTTTTTGCCATTGCCTGCGGACTGGCAGTAGCCAACATATATTACGCACAACCCCTGCTCAATACAATGGGTGCGGAAATAGGCATCCGGCCGGGTTCCGTTGGCATAATCGTTACCGTTACACAAATAGGTTATGCCCTGGGACTACTGCTGCTCGTGCCATTAGGTGATCTGCTGAACCGCCGGAAGCTGATCATCACACAGTTATTACTGGTAGTAGCAGCCTTGCTGGTGGTGGCACTGGCATCTTCACACACAATTCTTTTTACAGGCATTGCAGCAGTGGGGTTACTGGCAGTAGTCACCCAGGTATTGGTTGCCTATGCCGCAGCATTGGCAGCACCGACAGAACGTGGCCGCATCGTAGGACTGGTGACCAGCGGTGTAGTACTCGGCATTTTACTGGCACGTACCGTCTCCGGTACATTGGCCGATCTGGCCGGATGGCGCTCGGTATATTTATTCTCAGCAACATTGATGTTGCTGACAGCCGTTATCTTATCCCGCGTACTACCCCGGGAAGACCACCAAAAGGCAACAGCTACCTATGCGCAATTGCTGGCATCCGTTTTCCTGCTTTTTGTGCAGGAACGGGTATTGCGTATCCGCGCCATCATTGCCATGTTCATTTTCGCTTCCTTTAGTGTACTATGGACATCGCTGGTATTACCACTTAGCGCACCTCCTTATTCCTTCTCCCATACCATAACAGGTTTGTTTGGCCTGATTGGTGTGGCAGGTGCCCTGGGCGCTGCAAAAGCCGGCCGGCTGGCCGATCGTGGCCGCGGACAATGGACTACCGGTATAGCGTTGACACTACTTTTGTTTTCATGGTTACCGCTCAGTTTCACTGCGCACTCCCTGTTGTCATTGATAGCAGGTATTATTATACTTGACTTTGCGGTACAGGCGGTACACGTTACCAACCAAAGTATGATCTACAGTGTACGCCCGGAATCCCGTAACAGGCTGGTAGCAGAGTACATGCTCTTTTACTCCGTAGGCAGTGGTGCAGGCAGTATTGCAGCTACAACTGTTTATGCTTGGAGCGGCTGGACAGGTGTATGTGTTTTAGGTGCCTCCATCAGTGCACTGGGTTTAATTTTCTGGGCATTAACAATAAGGTACATCCCACGAAATATTTAGTCTGTACATTAAGTTTGTCCTGCAAAAAACAATATATTTACCTGCACAAGTTGAAACAAAAACATGTTGTGATGCAGCACATACCCATTTACCAGGTCGACGCTTTTACAGATACACTTTTTCATGGAAATCCTGCAGCCGTATGCCTTTTGGAGGCATGGCTGCCAACTCCTGTCCTGCAGCAAATTGCCGCAGAAAACTATTTACCGGAAACCGCCTTTTTCATTCCCACTAACAAAGCAGGGCACTATGACCTCAGATGGTTTACACCGGAAATTGAAATGGACCTATGCGGACACGCTACCATGGCTGCAGCACATGTACTGTTCTATCACCTGGGATGGGATATGCATTCCATTACTTTTCATACACAAAGCGGACCACTCAATGTCACTAAAAACAACGATATACTGACCCTTGATTTTCCGTCGAGGCCACCGGAAGAAGCCATCCTGCCACCTGTTATCCTGAAAGGAATAGATGTATACCCTTTGAGCGTTTATAAAGCAAGAGACTATATACTCGTATACCAAAGTGAAGATATTATCCGGAATATGGTACCCAATCAGGCCATTATCAACCAGGTAAACCTGGATCCCGGCGGTATTATTGTTACTGCAAAAGGAAATGAGGTAGATTTTGTGTCGCGTTACTTTACGCCACAGGCAAGCATTTTCGAAGATCCTGTAACTGGTTCCTCGCATTGTTCCCTGATACCATTCTGGAGCAAACAGTTAGGAAAAAAAGAAATGGTTGCATTACAAGTATCTCCCAGAACAGGAAAATTGTACTGCCAGGATGCTGGCGACAGGGTACTCATTGGTGGTACCTGCAAGACTTACCTGGAAGGAAAGATTTTTGTACCTTAATGAGATGAAATATTTCTGTTTGCTGTTTTGGAGCCTGTTCCTCTGTATCACCACCACCGCCCAAACCCAGGACCCTGCGCTTCTACAGGTAGATAACCCCGTAAAAGCATTTATGCGGCAATATCATGTACCGGGCATGTCTGTAGCTATTACACGCAACGGCAAACTGGTATATGCGCACAGCTACGGGTACGCAGACACGACGCAACATACGCCCGTTAATAATAGCAACTTATTCCGTATTGCCAGTGTATCTAAATCTATAACGGCAACGGCTATACTTAAACTCACAGAAGAGAAAAAATTATCGCTGGACGACCATGTATTTGGTCCCGGTGGCATACTTGGGGCTGAATATAGTTTACCATCAAACCAACCCAACGTAGCACAAATCACCGTCCGTGAGCTATTACAACATACTGGCGGCGGCTGGACCAACGACGATACAGATCCTATGTTCAGCCATCCAAAAATGACTGCCAATGAATTGATTGCATGGACGCTGGATCATCAGCCATTGCTGCACACACCAGGCACGGTATACGCCTATTCTAATTTTGGATATTGTATACTGGGAAGAGTGATAGAAAAAATTACAGGAATGACCTATGAGCAGTATGTAAAAACAGCCATCCTGCAACCTTGTGGTATCAGTACCATGCAAACAGGCGGCAATACACTGGATGAAAGAAAACCAAACGAAGTAATATATTATGGCCAGCAAGGCCAACAGCCTTATAGCTATAATATTGCCCGCATGGATGCTCATGGCGGATGGATTGCCACCGCTACTGATCTGGCCCGCTTCCTGGTACATATAGATGGGTTTCCTTCCCCGCCTGATATACTCACTGCAACCTCCATTACCGCCATGACCACCCCGTCTGCGGCTAACCCTAACTATGCATTGGGATGGCTGGTAAATGTATACCACAACTGGTGGCATTCCGGCTCCCTGCCCGGAACAGCCAGCGAAATAATACGTGCACACAACGGGTTTAACTGGGTTATCCTTTGTAATACACGCACGGATAAAAGCTTCTTTAATGATATGGATGCACTTATCTGGAAAGCGGTTAATGATTCCACCACACAATGGCCGGATACAAATCTGTTTATGACTAAATAACGTTCATGTATAAACGAAATTTACTTATAATACCAGTGCAGCAAAAGAAGGTTTTTTTATCTGCCCAGCTGACACAAAAAAGGAGAGCGATACAAATACAAACAACGCAATTGTTTTCATAACGATCATTAAATTTTAATCTATGGCAGCCGCCCAGTGTATAGCGTTTCCTAAAAGGATACCATAATTTTTATTTGTTAATAACGATGCATCATGTCCTACTCCTATGTATACAGCTCTCGGAAATTTTTGGTTGGTCCAGATGATCGGATGATCCCCCATTGGCTTATTTTGTTTGTAGGTAGATTCATCTGCGGTAGCCAATACATGCACATTTTTACGCGGACTTTTATCAAACTCATACCATTCGTCAGCGATCTCAAATTTTTCCGGTAAATCTTTGGTGATAGGGTGTTGCCGGTCTTCTATCAACAGCGTAGCACGTTGATACTTTGGATGAGGAGAATAAACAACGCCCCCCATAAAGTCTTCAAACCATTGCCAGTTTTGTCTTCCGGCGGCATAGAAATAACCACCTGTTAAGCCGGCTGCGTGAATACCTACATAGCCATTGCCCTGTGTAATATATTGCTGCAATGCCTGCTGCTGCACAGCAGACATATCAAACGGTGCCAGCTGCAACTGGATAAATACCCTGTAGTTGCGCAGGTTGGCGGTATTAATGCGACTGGTATCATCCGTAATATCTGCTATAAAATTATTTGCAGCGGCCATTTGCTGCAGAAAAGGGGTGGCAGCGGCAATCATTGCCAGGTGATCCTTAGCTTTGGAAGTAAGTACCAGTACCTTGAAGGGCCGCGGTGGTACTCCTCTCAGCGAAGTATTGATCTGATCCAACAGGTATTCCTTTTCATCAGAAAAATATTCCCAGAACATGACACCTGCCATTTTATTAGCAGTTACATAAGCACATTTATTTTGCACAGACCATTCATCATCGTAGGTAATAAATTCTTTTGTTGCAGGATTGAATAAGTAAGGCGCTTTTGCCACCTCATCTCTATAAGCATAAAAACCATTGTAATTTACAAGGCTGTCTTTTGTATACGTATAACCTTTACCGAAAGACTGCGACACAATCTTACCTCCCAGCCCGTTACCACTGGTGTCCGCCATTTTGAAGCGGCGACCGTAAAAGGCAATACCCATCACCAGTTTATTCACCGGCACACCTGCCGCTACATAAGCCTTCACCGCTTTATCTGCCGACTTCCCCGATGGATTGACCGCAGAAGTATAAAGGTTAGTATGATGATCCGCTATTTTATCTGAATAAAAATCATAGGTCATGAGATTGATGTAATCCAGGTATTGCTGTGCCTTACCCATCTCAGTAGTTTCCAGGAAACCTACAAAGCCGCCTACTGCTGTAGTCAGCAGCTTCTGACGATGTGTTTCGCGTTGCAGTTTATCTAATTCCGCGCGTAGCGCAGCAAACATCAATGTAAAATTTTGTTTGTCCTCCGGGCGATATACATTCCCGTCTTCACCAGGTCTGGCGGGATATTCCCAGTCTATATCCACCCCATCCAATCCGTATTTACGGATGATATCCACAGCACTGACAGCAAATGCTTTGCGCGAAGTATCCGTTAACACCGCATCAGAAAAATTTGCACTCCACGACCAGCCACCCACCGAAATAAGGATCTTTAAATCGGGGTTCTTCTCTTTTAATTTATTTAACAAACGCAGATTGACGGTATCTGTATTTTCATTACTCAGCACCGCCCGGTTATGCAATACATTTACAAAAGCATAATTAATATGCGTAAGCTTCTGCGCAGCAATTTGCGTCACATTCACTAATCCACGGTAACCACCTACATAGCCAATAATGACCGGCTTTCCCGGTTCTTTAGCCTTCTGCTGGAATGCGTAAAGCGCAGGGGTAGCAAATAAAGCCGGTAATAGTAGCATGCATAAATAAGCACCTCCCTTTTTAAGTAAATAATGCAAATGCTCCATGATATCTTTTCTTTTGGAATATTTTTTAAGCATATTAGATTTTTAATCTCAACTTTCTTTTTTCCAGGAAACCCACTGTGATAATGAGTATAAGCGCCACCGCAAAAGAGCGGATGATGCCACCAATACCTCTATTGAACCACTGCAGATAATTAAAATGTACCGGGCTGAAAACAGCATACAGCAAATAAGGCATCAGGTAACAGGGGTGGCCATCTTTAACCTGTTACACCGTGGAGATGCCACCCCAGACAGGTAGCAGCGTATAAGATACATTGTTCTTTTCAAACTTTTATGAAAACGTTTGCAATAAAGTAATCATATGACGAAAGCCGGAGCTGTTGTTATCCCATTTTCAAATATTAATGCCACTAATCACAAAATTAATCCGGCAATTAAGGTTTTATTACCCCTTCTGTTAGTGCTCCAACACTTACTTGCATGCAGCATCCGGACATATGGCCGGATACAATAACAAAGGTGAATGCAAAACCTTGGAGAATCCGGTCATTTCCGGATTCTCTTTTTTAAACAACGCATGCCTGCTGATTTAAAAAATCGGCGTTAAAAAAAGATGCCCGTATGAAAAAAATTACCGTTTTACTTTTTGCGATGCTCCTAATGATGGCCGGTAGTGCTGTTAAGGTAAATGCCCAGTTAAAGCATAGCCGGCAAACACAATATCCATCTTATCATGGTCTTATTATGGCAGGTTACCAGGGTTGGTTCCGGGCTGCTGGTGATGGCTCATCAGCCAAACGTTTCGCCTATGGCGACGAAAGCCGCAGTGGCATTGACATGTGGCCAGATGTAAGTGAATATGCAAAAACATATCCTACTCCTTTTAAATTGGCTAACGGAGATACCGCACGTTTTTTCAGCTCCTGTGATAAAAGCACTGTTGAGCTGCATTTCAAATGGATGCAGGAATACGGCGTAGACGGTGTATTTATGCAACGTTTCTTTGGTAATGCCAAACACAGAGACAGCGCCTCCACGGTAATCCTGAAAAATGCATTTGAAGCAGCATCCAAATATAAACGGGCAATTGCCGTGATGTACGACCTGTCCGGGTTAAACGCTTCCGGTGAGGACTGTTCTGCCATTATTGAAGACTGGAAATACCTGGTGGATCAGTTAAAAGTAACCAATCAATCCGGGCAAAAAACCTACTTGCAGGAACATGGTAAACCAGTGGTGGCCATTTGGGGCATTGGTTTTCCTGATCGCCCGTATAACCTCCGCAACATAGGGCTGGAGCGATTAATAGACTTCCTCAAAAATGATCCGGTATATGGTAACTGTGCGATAATGTTGGGTGTACCTACTGCCTGGCGCACACTTAATGCCGATTGCCTGCCCGACCCCTATTTACATACCATCATCAAACAGGCCGACATCCTGCTGCCCTGGACGGTGCAGCGCTATTCTCCGCTCCTGCACAATGATATGGACCGCTACCGCGACAATCTCACAGCTGATCTGGCCTGGTGCCGGGCCAATCACCTGGAATATGTTCCCTGTGTATATCCTGGATTCAGCTGGCATAACCTGAGCCGCTACGAATTCCTGGATGATGTGAAGCCGGTGGCTTCTATTCCACGGCAAGGTGGCCGGTTTTACTGGCAACAAATCACTACTGCACTCAATGCAGGTGCCAGCATGCTTTATGTAGCTATGTTTGATGAAGTAAATGAGGCTACGGCTATCTTTAAGGCTACAGATCAGCCGCCGGTAAGCAGCACTACGCCTTTTATTAATTTAGATGGCAGGCCATCAGACCATTATCTATGGTTAACCGGCGAAGCAGCAAAGATGTTGCGTAATGAGAAACCGCTTAGTATAAAAATGCCGGAACGGAAATAATAGGTATATTATTCCGGCACAAAAGCGTGTTATACATGTTTTGGCTGCACATTCAGCTGATTGGCTTCTTTTGACAGGAGATATGAACCAACCACATAGGAGGCAATTCCCACTACTATAAATAAAATAATAGTGAAAATAATTTTCCGGGAATAGTACCTGCTGGTGGCAGAACGGTTTACCACAATTTCCTCTATTTCAAGCCAGGCAACTGTTGGATCTTCTTTAGCATAATGAGGGTCCAACTGTCCGGCTTTAATTAGACCCTGATACATTTCCGCAATTGATTTTGCGTTAGGAATAATATCCATCAATGCAATCAGTTCTTCTGTTTCATCTTCAAATTCATTTTTTTCCAGCAAAACTATTTCCGGCGATGGTATCTGCAATACCTTATCTAAAATAATTTTTAAATAATTCTTCATAATAATACTTGCATGGCTACTTAATATATTGGATATATGGATACAATACTCTTTCCGCAAGAGTTATATAACACTATAGATTGGGCTGCAGAAAATTGCTGCAGATTTTTTTGGCAGGCCACAGTAGTAGGGTACAATCGGCTATAGATCTTCAAAAACTCACACCTTGTAAAGGTATCGGTCTAAGCTACATACGAAGCAGACCATTGGTATAGATTTCTTCCGGGAAAAATTAATCATTATACCTGACCTCGCTTTAATTTTTCTAATCTGTTACAGGGAAACTTTAAAGCGTTTTAATGCAGGCATCTTCATAAAAATGTCTGTTGGGAATACGTACATTATATTATGCATCGGTATTTTTCTCACTTTTTTTACACTATCCCAATCCCCTAAATTCCACTGCAATCCTAACTCACTTTTTATTATCTTTACCGAACCCCAAAAATGTAAGCGCTATGAAGAATGCCTATCCGGAGAAGCCCGTGCTTCCATACCAAAAAACCAGTGTGTCTATGAACGATGTGATTGCTTACATACAATCAGTTGATACACCTGTTGAAGTAAAACGTGCAGCCTATTGCTTTTTCAGATTTGAATCTGCCAATGGAACAAAAGGACTCAATAATAACTACGCCGGGATACAGGCAGATGGCGTAAGATGGCCGGCTATCTATGATGATACCATTGCAGGTACAGTTATCAAAAAAGAAAATGGTCCCAGCGGAAAAGATAGAATTTTTATCGCCTTTAACAACTGGCATGATAGCCTGAACTTTACTATCAGCAACACAACCCGAAGAGGCCTTTTTATAGGCGGTAAAACATTTCTCATTACACAAATGGAGGTACTCACTCCAACCGATCTATGTATTGCGTACAAGCGGGAATGGGTAACGGGAAGTGCTGCCTATAACCCTGCGGATACAGAGATAGCATCTTTTGTTAATACCTACAATAAAGGGGCAGGCATTTTCGTAGCCCCCAATTAATTACAGCTAATATCATCTACAGAATTCCTTTAGGAATTATCCCTACTTTTAACCCATGAAAGTGTTGATCATAGAAGATGAACCTGCCCTCAGGGCCAGTATCCAGCAATATCTCGAACACCAGGGATACATTTGCGAACTGGCAGCAGATTTTAAACAGGCAATGGATAAAGTAAATGAATTTGAATACGATTGTATTGTGGCAGATATCGGGCTACCGCTGGGCAGCGGGCTGGATGTGGTAAAGGAACTGAAACTGCTGGAATCCAAAGCAGGTATCATTATCATCTCTGCTAAAGATTCGCTGGAAGATAAACTCAGCGGACTGGAACTCGGTGCAGATGATTATCTCACCAAACCATTCCATCTGTCAGAACTCACTGCCCGCATCAACGCTATTTTGCGTCGTAAAAACTTTGATGGTAACACCACTATCATCTTCTTCGAAATCACCGTAAAACCAGCCTCAAAAACGGTGCTGGTGCATGATAAATCCATCACCCTTACCGGCAAAGAGTACCAATTGCTGCTCTATTTCATTGCCAATCAGCATCGGGTTGTCACAAAATCCGCGCTGGCCGGACATCTCTGGGGAGATGCCTATGATCAGGCCGGATCATACGATTTCATCTACACACATATTAAAAATCTCCGTAAAAAAATGCTGGAAGCAGGTGGGGAAGATTATATCAAAACCGTATACGGCACCGGATACCGCTTTGGTTAATCAAAACACAATACCTAACTTCCAACGGCTAAAAGCCAAAACGATATAATGAAGCTGCTTACTAAAACCACTGTATACTTTTTACTCATCATGCTACCCATCTTTGCCGGAGGTGCTTTTTACCTGTTCGGAAAATTCAGCAAAGAAATCAAACATGAAACTGATGAGGAACTGGTGAACGATAAACTGCAATGGTTACGATACCTGGATACCGCAGGTATCAACAGCCCCATCTTCACTTTATCTACATTAGAATTTAATCTTACTCCTACCGACCTGCCTGTTCAGTCAAGACATAAACTCAGTGGTGTAACCCTGTACCAGGAAACAGAAGATTCAGAATCACCATTCCGCCAGCTATCACAGGTAATCAGCATCCATGGTAAAAACTACCAGATGGTACTGCGCAAATCCATGATTGAAAAAGATGACCTCATTAAAAATGTCATCCAGGTAATGCTGTTCGCTTTCTCCGGATTGCTGTTTTTTGTGCTGCTCTCTAACTGGTTTATCAGCAAAAAAATATGGAAACCTTTTTATAGCTCTCTGGATAAAATTCAGCGCCTGCAATTAAATAAACTGGAAGCGGTTACCTTTGAACACACCGATACCCACGAATTTAATCAGTTGAATGCGGCGCTCAACAACATGACAAACCGCGTTCATACCGACTATACAAACATGAAAGAGCTGACGGAAGATGCGGCGCATGAAATGCAAACACCGCTGGCCATCGCTCAAAGCAAACTGGAATTATTGCTCCAGGACGACACGCTGTCTGAAGAACAATTAAAAGCCATACTCCTCAGTTATGATGAGCTGCAACGCTTGTCACGCCTCAATCACAACCTGTTGCTGCTTGCAAAAATTGAGAACCAGCAATACCCTGTTACTGAACAACCCGACCTGCACACCATGGTAGAAAAATACCTGCTGCTGTTTGAAGAACTGATCCGGGAAAAACAACTCACCATCCAAAAAGAAATGGTGGATACCGCGCCCTGGCCTCTGCATCCTGCACTCACAGATATTATGGTGAGCAACCTGCTGGGCAACGCTATCAAATACAACTATCTGCATGGCACCATCAATATTCGCTTAACAACCAACTCCTTTTCCATCTCCAATACCAGTCAAATCCACGAAATACCCGCCGACATGCTGTTTCAGCGTTTCAAAAAACAAAGCAACGGTTACACCAACTCCAATGGCTTAGGTTTGGCTATTATTAAAAAAATAGCAGATTCCTATCAGCTAACACTTACTTACGGATATGAAAACGGGTGGCATACGTTTACGATGAATACAGGACTGTGATTATTATGATAAAGAGAAGACCTTAGCGGATTTTGTCTGAACTGTGATTATTATGATTTTTTTGATTATCCTGATGAGCGAAGATCTCAGCGCGTATTGTCTGAACCAGGATTTTTAGGATTGAATGGATTACCCTGATGGGCGTTATGTTGTTTATGACGAGTATACAATGATCTCCCGCTATAATCTTCGGCACCCATCAGGGTAATCCATTCAATCCTAAAAATCCTGGTTCAGACAATACGCGCTGAGATCTTCGCTCATCAGGATAATCAAAAAAATCATAATAATCACAGTTCAGACAAAATCCGCATGAAATAGAAATAAGCATGAAATAGAAATAAGCAAATATCATATCCCTTGCATTATATATAACGTTCCCGGCTATACGCCGCAGGAGATCAATGCCATTTGTTCACAGATAGATATCTACCCTACCCTGCTGGGCATGCTTCACTGGTCGTACAACAGCAACCTGTACGGCAAAAATGTACTGGAACCTGGCTACCAGCCATATGCACTGTTTAAAAACGGTGGTATGCGGAAATAAATCTGCAGCAATATTATGTTTTGTAACAACGTTGGTAGCAAACATTTTTTTTAGTAAATTTATCTTCCCGGTATCATTTTGAGTACACAACCACGCGTCCGATAATATAAAAAGATTTTATCCAGCATACGCGCTAACAGACCAGGTGGCAGGTTTGTTATAATATTTTATTTATAGGAATATCGATACCAAAATAACTAAATTAAGATTGCTCATGCTGGCTACTACTATTACCGGCCCCCAAACAATTGATCCTGGCGGAGAAGGAAAGGAAGAAACACCCCTGTCTGAAAAAATGTTTCGTCAACAAAAATTGCTGGAAATACTCAGTCATGTTTATAGTGACGTTGCAGCACACCGCAACCCGGTATACGCATATGAAAATTTGCTACAGTGTTTACTTGACTTAACTGACAGCGAATATGGTTTTACAGGGGCAATAAGAAGAGAGCAAAACATGCAGCCATGGCTACATTCATTGGCAATAGCAAATGTAACGTGGTCAAAAGAAATACAAACATATTATCATACGCAAATAGCAGAAGGGTTAAATTTCACCAACTGTCATACTTTATTCAGAGATGTCATCAATACCGGTGAAGCAATGATCAGCAATACACCGGCAACAGATGAACACAGCGGAGCGTTCCCTCCGGGACATCCGGAGTTGCACGCCTTTCTGGGTCTCCCTATTATATTCAATCAGCAACTATTAGGGGTGGTAGAACTGGCTAATAAAACCGGCGGTTACAACACGGATATTATTGCCTTCCTCCAACCGCTGTTGCAGGCGTTTGGAAGTATCATGTATGCTGCCGGCAAGGAAAAAGAATACAGGAACCTGGAAAACGAGCACCGGGAGCTGACAATAGAATGGGATATCCTGATGACCGCACTGGATGATATTGTATTTGAGCTGAATGAGCAGAAAATATTCACCAAAGCGTGGTGTAACCAGGAAAGTCTGCTATTCCGTCCAAAAGAAGAAGTACTGGGCAAAACAATCTCCGAATTGCTGGGAGAACATTCCACTACCTTCAACCGCATGGCAGATAAATTGCTGATCACCGGCGAACCGCAGGAATTTATATACCAGGACATCCGTCCCAACCTGCAACACTGGTATGAACTGAAGATGTATCTCATTAAAAGCAGACAATCTTCTTCCAAACGCATCTTATTACTCATCAGGAATATTTCCACCCGCGAAAGAAAGCATACCGGGTATGTACAATCGCAATCAGAACTGCGGCGAAGTAATCAACTACTTGATATCAGCCAGCAGATGGGCAAAATGGGGGGTTGGGAATTTAATGTGATTACCGGTGAAATGTATTGGACCAAAGAAATATATGAGCTACGCGAAGTACCAACAGATCTGCCTATCTCATTTAAAGCTTCCTCCAGCTTCTATCATCCGGATGACAGGCCCGTTTTTGTAGCAGCCAGGGATAATTTAATACATAACAAAGTAACATACGACCTGGAGCTGCGGCACATCTCAGCCAAAGGAAAAGAAACATGGGTAAGAACCGTAGGCAGACCTGTAACAAACAATAGCGGTATGCTCACTCATTTCCGCGGTATCATCATGGATATCACGGCCCAAAAAGATGCCGAACTGGAACTGGTAGCTGCCAGAGATAGTGCACAAAAAGCAGCACAATCGAGGAGTGAGTTTTTATCTATTATGAGCCATGAAATACGCACACCACTCAATGCTATCATTGGTATCGCCGGCATCCTGGAAAATAATCCTTCCCCTGAGCATACAGAAGTGATTCAAAGTTTACAATTCTCCGCCAATCACCTGCTGGGTCTTATTAACGATATCCTTGATTTCAGTAAGATGGAAGCGGGGAAGATAGAACTGGAAAACATTCTCTTTGACCCTACGGAACTGTTACAAGGCATTGCCCGCAACTTCCAGCCATTGGCCAAAGGAAGAAATATCAAACTATACACCGCCATCGATAACGACCTGCCAAAACAAATCCTGGGCGACCCGGTAAGATTATCTCAGATCCTTCACAACCTGGTGAATAACGCTATAAAATTTACCTATGAAGGAGCTGTTTGCCTGGAAATGCACCGGGAAGATCATCATGACGGCAAATGCAGACTCACCTTTACAGTGAGAGATACCGGTATAGGCATTGCTCCGGAAATGCATGAAAAAATATTTGACACTTTTGTACAGGAAGATTCTGCTACTACACGCAACCACGGTGGTACGGGACTGGGACTGGCCATCACAAAAAAACTGGTGGAACTCTACCAGGGTACTATCTCCCTGGAAAGTAAAAAAGGTGAAGGCACCATTTTCCGCTTTACCATCAATTTTCACCTGCCGGAAAATCAGCAGCAAAACACACATAAAAAATCCGGTTATCCTCCCGGCTTCCTTCAGGGCATGAACCTGCTGGTAGTAGAAGATAACAGTATCAATATCCGTATCATCGAATTACAACTAAAAAAATCAGGAGCTGCCATCACCACTGCTATCAACGGCAAACAGGCCCTTCATAAGCTGCATGAGCAACAATTTGATGGTATCATCCTGGATCTGCATATGCCTGAAATGAATGGCTATGAAACCATTCCCCATATCAAAAAACTGCAGCCCAATACTTTTATCATTGTGCTCACGGCAGATGTTATGCACGAAGTACCGGAACGTCTTGCCAGCCTGGAAGTGAAAGACATGCTTCCAAAACCATATGCAGCAGATGATTTGTTGCATATGCTGCATAAATACGCTAAAAAAGCATAAGCCGGCATCCCTTTTTGCTTTATGCTTTTATAGTACCTTCGCGGCTGCACGAAAAGCCAACAATTATGCAAACACCTTCCTTGTCGGCCCGCGATCTCGACGTGATCTGGCATCCGTACACACAAATGCAAACCGCTCCCGCACCTATTGGTATTGTACGCGGCGAAGGCGCACTTCTCTTCGATGAAGATAATAACAGTCATATAGACGCTACTTCCAGCTGGTGGGTAAATATACACGGGCATGCACACCCGCATATAGCGCAGCAACTGGCCGCACAGGCCCTGCAGTTGCAGCACTGCATCTTCGCCGGATACACACATCCACCGGCGGTAAATCTTGCAGAGCGACTGTTACAGATACTGCCGTCCAATCAACGCCGCGTTTTTTATTCCGATAACGGCTCCACCGCCGTAGAAGTAGCCCTGAAAATGGCAATCCAGTACTGGGATAATAAAGGGCTGCGTAAACATAAAATCCTTGCTTTCAAAAATGCTTATCACGGCGATACCTTCGGCGCTATGAGCGTAAGCGGCAGAAGTGTTTTCACCCGTGTATTTGATGACCTCCTCTTTGATGTGCACTTCCTGGAAGTGCCATCCACTGATAACATCTCCCAAATAATAGCAGATATTGAAGCACAACAGCCGGAGCAGATAGCGGCCTTTATTTTTGAGCCCCTGCTGCAAGGTTCCGGTGGCATGATCATGTATGATATACCTGCCTTTGACCAGCTCCTGCAATACTGCACATCCAAAAATATTTTACTGATTGCAGATGAAGTGATGACCGGCTTTGGCAGAACCGGTAAAAACTTCGCCATGGAATATGTGCACACTGCACCGGATATGGTATGCCTCTCTAAAGGACTAACAGGCGGCAGTATGGCCCTGGGTATCACTACCAGCACTGCGGCCATTTATGAAGCCTTCCTCTCCAACGATAAGCTAAAAACGTTATTCCACGGCCACTCCTTTACAGCCAATCCATTGGCCTGTACTGTAGCCCTGGCCAGCCTGGACCTGTTCACCGATCCTGCCTGCGCGCAACAACGGATACGTATACACGAACAACACAGCGCTTTTTTACTTGAGCTGCAACAGTTATCTATTGTAAAAAATCCAAGACTGCTGGGCACTATTTTAGCATTTGAAATAGTAACTACTAACGCAGACGGATATACGAATGCGTTAGCTGATCAGCTGCATCGTTTCTTTAGATCCAAACGTATTATGCTGCGCCCGCTTGGGAATACCTTGTATATACTACCGCCCTATTGTATTACCAATGAGCAACTGGCGCTGGTGTATGAAAGTATCCGGGAGCTGGCGGCAGAACTGGTATAATACAAAAGAAGGGCGCAGACTTCCGTCTGCGCCCTTCTTTTGTATTATACGATAATTTACTTCACCGGTACAGATACCTTTGTATCATCCCACTCAAATACCACGGCATTACCAGGTAAAGTGAAAGTGAGTTTTTCTACCGGTGTGCTCAGTGCCTGACGGGGTACCTTTACGGCTACCACATCTTCACCTTTATTCTTTTCGTAGTCGTATGCACCCCACTGGCCTAATTTGCCATTAAGGATGACGGTCCAGGTTTTAGCATCAGGAATACTGAAAAGAGTGTAAGTGCCGGCTTTTACAGCTTTACCACCAAAAACAACATCCTTGCTGAAAGTGATTTGAGTGGCTTCATCAGCGCCGGTACGCCATACTTTACCAAATGGTTCCAGTGTACCAAAAATAACCCTGCCTTTTTTGGAAGGCTGTCCGTATACAACTTTAATTTCTTTACTTTCGGCAGTTACATGGGGGCTTTTTCTTTCCTTCTCTTGTGCAAAAACAAGGGTAGTAGCTGCCAGAAATACGGTTGACAATAGAAAGTGTTTCATTTTTAATTTTTTTTGCTGGAAATAGAGAAATGGTTCGAGATATGACAACAATTTAATCCATAAAATCCGGTGTAAACAAATTAATTGGATCAATGGCAAAATAGCTACATGTTATTTTCCTTCACAAATCTTACTCAGCTTTGTCAAACCGCTATCCATAGAAGGACCGTAGATCCTATCCGATACAAAACCCCGCAATTTCCACCAGGGCAAGAGTCCCAATTTTATTTCCATATGCCAGAAAATAGCAGTGCTTTTCCCGTCGGCAGTGGGTTTCAACTCTATACCACCAGTCACCGGACGCATGTTTTTAATTTCCAGCAGGTAATGTATCCCTTTGCTGGGATCGCTGGCCAGCACAGTTACCCTGCCACTGTTTTCTTTACCTTCCCAGCTGTACCAGGCACCTGCACCTGCCGGAGGATTGGAGTATACCAATGTAGCAGTAGTATCCGGGCGTGCCCACGGATTCCATTGCTCCCAGTCCTTCAGGTTGCTGATGTGTGCATATACTGTATCAATAGGTGCATGAATAGCACCAGTACGCTCCACCACCGCAGTGGAAGGAAACAACAGAGATAATAAAAACATCATCCCGCCCAAAATGATCACACTGATCACCAACAACTTTAAAAGACGCATAGAAAAAGAATTACGAATTACGAATTACGGATTGCGGATTGCGGATTGCGGATTGCGGATTGCGGATTGCGGATTGCGGATTTCTGAGGAGATGATATGGTAGATTATTACGTTTATCTACCCACCACTCCGTAATCCGCAATTCGTAATTCATAATTTTTTTTATTGAGTTACAGTTCTTTCAAGGCTTTTCAGTCCTTTCTCAAAATCATTGCCTACCCACTTATCCATCATCAGCCCCATCACTTTTTTCAATGGTTGGTGCCCCATGTTACAGGTCATGCCCCAGGTCACCAAAGTACCGCCGGTAACGGATTCAAAGCGAAAATACCCTTTGGCAACACCCATTCCCATGAAATCTGTATTGGTGGCAATGTATTGGTCCTGCTTCGATTCAGTGATAGCCATATGCCCCTTGCCCACATTACGGTTGTTGCTCTCCCAACTATAACCGGCGCCAGGACCGCTTTCCTTTTCTCCGTAAGTAATTTTAACGGCAGGGTCCTGTTCCTTCCATGGCGACCATAACTCCCAGTTACGCACTACATTCACCAGCGGGAAAATAGCATCCGCTGCGGCAGGTATTACCAGCGAACGTTCTACTTTTACCGTAGGAGACAAGAATAAACTGAAAATGAAAAGCCCCAGTACAAGGACGATCAATGCACCCAGGATAATAAAAAAGGCTTGCATCTGACTGGATTTAGATAGCACAAAGCTAATAAAATCGGTCTATTCCCACTTGAATACTTTCACGGCTACCGCATATACGACTATACCCCATATGGTAAGGATGACAATATCCCAACCTACGTTCCAAAGGTGCTGACCCTCAAAGGCTACCTTACGGAGCGCATCAATCAGGTAAGTCAGCGGCATAATCTTACAAACAGGCTGCAGCCAGCCAGGGAAAGAATCTATAGGGAAAAAAGTACCCGCCAGCAGGAACTGCGGCAGGGTAACGATATTTGCCAAAGGCGGAATAGTACTTTCATTTTTAGCAATACTGCTTACTACAAAGCCAAAACCCATAAAAACCAGCAGCCCGAATACAGACAATACCAGCATTTCCAGGAAAGTAGCAAAGCCATGCACCAGTGTAAATCCAAATGCAAAATGCCCCAATGCTATAATTACAACAGAACTGATCAGCTGAAAGATCATCCGGCTGATTGCTTCCGCCATCACAATATAAGTACGCTTGATAGGGGTGGCAAAGAAACGCTTGAGTACCAGCGTTTGACGCATATTGTAAAACAGGAAGGCTGTACCAAAAACAGCGGCACTCATCAGGGCAAAACCCAGCTGTCCGGGTAAAATAAAATCAATAGTTTTAAACTCCCTGCCCGGCACTTCTTCCGGTATAAAAGTGGCTACAGACGGGCGTTGATAAGCTTTATCATCCAAAAAGGCAGTTACATTTTTCAGTACAGACATCAGGATGACTTTTTTACTGGCATCCGAAGCCGTAGAGGTTTTTATATGCACATCATAAGCAGGCACATTGTCCGCTCCCACCCGGGGCACTATATTGAGGATGGCGATCAAACGGCCTTTCTTCAAATCATCCTCCATCTCTGCTGTTAGCTGATCGGTGATCAGCTTCAGCGTACCGGATCTGGCAAGTCCCTTGTAAAACCCGCTGTTGATATCGGTATGACGATCCACACCCACTTTTACAGAAACACTGCTACCACCAATAAATCCAAACACCAGGATAAATACCAGCGGGAAACCCAAACTAAACACCACGGCGGAAGGACTCCTGAAAATTCCCCTTAAACTTCCTTTCGTGATGGCCAGCATGGCCCTCAACTGACTGTACTTAGCTCCATTCATCTGATCTGCAATTTTAAAAAACCGGGTAAAACTACTATTGTTTTCTTAGCTTTTAGCCTTTAGCTTTTAGCTTTTAGTAAAAATGCAGCGAAGATAGCAGTATAATATGCTGTCTTCGCTGCATTTTTACTAAAAGCTAAAAGCTAATAGCTAAAAACTATAACTATAAGGCATCTTAGCCTGTATCACCCCATGCATTGCCTGCACTTCTTTTACCTTTTGATACAGCTCGTAATTAACACCCAGTTCTTTTTTTACCATGCTGGTGCTCACATCTCCCCCTAAACTCTTCACCAGTTTGGTGAAAGGATCTTTTACTTCGGGATATTCTCTCAGGCGATAAGACGACAATTTAGCCAGTTTAGCCGCACAAACCAGGGCATCATTGATACCACCAATACGATCCACCAGTCCGAGTTCCTTCGCTTGCACACCACTCCATACATGTCCTTGTGCAATGCTGTCCACAATAGCGGGGTCCAGCTTCCTGCCGGCTACCACACGGGATTTGAAGGAGCCATATGTGCTGTCAACGCTGTTTTGAATAAAGCGTTTCTCACCCTCTGTCAGTGGACGGCCCATAGAGCCCAGGTCGGCATACTGCGCGGTTTTAACCCCATCGAAGGTAACACCCAGCTTGTTTTTGAAGAAGTCCTGCATGTTGAACAACACACCAAATACACCGATAGAACCCGTTAAGGTATTAGGTTGTGCAAAGATGCTATCTGCCATACAGGAAATATAATAACCACCGGAAGCGGCATAGTCACCCATAGAAACCACTACTGGCTTCACTTTTTTAGCAAGCGACAATTCCCGCCAGATAATTTCTGATGCCAGCGCACTACCACCACCGGAATTTACCCGGAACACAATGGCTTTCACATTTTTATCTTCACGAACCTTGCGGATTTCGCGGATATAATTTTCACTGGCAATCATATTATCATGGTCAGATTCACCACCAATAATTTCGCCCTGTGCGTAGATCAGTGCAATTTTACTGTCACCCGTACCATTACTGAGGTCTGTTCCGTTATTATATTTTCCCAGGGTGATGAAGTTTACTTTTTCATCTGCCTTGATACCTGCCTTGGTTTTCAGCTCATTTACAACCTCATCATCATACCTCAAACCATCTACCAGTTTGTATTTCAAGGCATCTGCAGCCTCCTGGATCAGGTTTTCATTGGCATAACCATGTAAAGTAGCAGTATCTACATTACGCGCTTTACTGATACCTTGCAGGAAGTTACCATACAATTCACCCAGGAATTGGGTGGTTTGAATGCGGTTAGCAGCCGTCATTTGTGTTTCACGCAAAGGCTCCGTGGCGCTTTTGAATTTACCGCAATAAAATATTTCAGGTTTTATTTCCAGCTTATCCAATGCACCTTTAAAGAACGTAATCTGACTGGAGAAACCAGTGAAATCAACTATTCCCTTGGGATTCAGATAAACTTTATCCGCTGCTGTAGCAAGGTAGTAGGCGTTTTGATCCATCAGTTCACCGTATGCATATACAAACTTTTTGGACTGTCTGAACCGAATCAGTGCATTACGCAGCTCTTCGTTGCTGGCAAATCCGTTGGCGTTGCCATTTACTTTAAGATAAATACCTTTGATATTATCATCATTAGCCGCATTTTCTATCAGGCGGATGGTCTGGAATAATCCAGGTGTCTCTGCTGGTTCATCTTTCATCAGTGCACCCAGGGGGTTCACCACTTTCTGTTCATGGTATGCCTGTCCCGTTTCGAGTACCAGAACCCCATTGGGGGATATTGTCACCTTTTCAGAGGTGAGGGCCTTTCCTATCAACACCGATAAAACTATGATGGATAGCACCGCAAAAACAACGAATGCGAGAAAAGAGGCAAGGAAAACTTTAAAGAAACGCATACTTTTTTGTTAAGTTGAAACTGAGGTGGAAAGATACATTTTTTCAAAAATAAGGAATATGGCTACTTTTGGACCTTGAAATATACATGAATACAGCAATATTACTTATAGGTGGCAATTTAGGCGATCGTACCGGGAACCTGCATCAGGCGGTACAACTGATCGCTGCAACTGCCGGTAAGATCGGGAAGATCTCCGCCTTATACCAGACCGCTCCCTGGGGAGCCGTAGACCAACCGGACTACCTTAATCAGGCTTTACAGCTCCATACTGAGCTGGATGCACTAACGTTATTGCATACACTATTGGAGATAGAAAGAAAGATAGGCCGTATCCGCCAGGAAAAATGGGGATCACGCCTGATTGATATAGATTTGATCTTTTTTAATGAAGAGATCATTTCTTTACCTGAACTGAAAATACCGCATCCGCAAATGCAATTCAGACAGTTTGTGCTGGTGCCACTACAGGAAATCATCCCTGATTTTGTGCATCCGGTACTACTTAAAACGATAAATGAATTACATAGCATTTGCCCGGATGATTTACCGGTAATTCGTCAAGAACTGTGATTTTTATGATTTTTGTGATTAGCCTGATGAGCGAAGATTTTAGCGGGTATTGTCTGAACCAGGATTTAACGGATTGAATAGATTACCATGATGGATGTTATGTTGTTTTATTAAGAAGATATATGCGAATATCTCCGCTATGATCTTCGGCACCCATCATGGTAATCCATTCAATCCGTTAAATCCTGGTTCAGACAATACCCGCTAAAATCTTCGCTCATCAGGCTAATCACAAAAATCATAAAAATCACAGTTCAGACTATCCCTCTAAAAAAACTTTCATGCATTATAAATTTATTACGGTAGAAGGAAATATCGGCGCTGGCAAAACAACACTGGCCAACATGTTATCCCAACATTTTTCAGCGAAACTGATCCTGGAAGAATTTGCCGACAACCCCTTTCTGCCACTTTTTTATGATCGCCCACAGCAGTATGCGTTTCCACTGGAACTGTTTTTTATGGCAGAACGTTATAAACAACTCAAGGAAATGTTGCAGTCGCAGGACCTCTTCAGCGATATGATCATCTCTGATTATCTCTTTATCAAAAGTCTGCTGTTCGCAAAAATAAATCTGCCGGAAGAAGAATATTCCCTCTATCAAAAACTTTTCGATATCATTAATCCACAACTGGTGCAACCGGAACTACTCATCTTTTTAAATGCACCGGTCACCAAATTGCAGGAAAATATCAAAAACCGCAACCGTGTGTACGAACAACAGATCCCGGACGAATATCTCATGAATGTACACGACATGTACATGCAATATATTAAACAACATCCTGTACGTACACTGATGATAGATACCACCAAAGTAGATTTCCTCCGTCAGCCAAAGGACTTCGAAAACCTGCTGCTGGCGCTGGAAAAAGAGTATGAGCCAGGCGTGCATTATCTCAAACTATAATTGTTATCAACCTAAAATTATAACCCGTGGAATTAGCAACCTTTATGACATCACTGAAAGAGGATCATCCTCCCAAAGGCAGCTCAGTATATCTGCAGGCGCTCTGGCTTGATAAAAAAGGGAACTGGACTGCCGCACATGATCTGATTGATAATTTGCCGGGCCGCGATGCTGCCCGTTTACACGCCTATCTCCACCGGGCGGAAGGCGATGAAGGAAATGCATCCTATTGGTATAATAAGGCCGGCGAGAAAAAACCGGCATATGACCTGGAAAAAGAATGGGAAATACTGCTGGAGAAATTTTTGTCTTTCTCCCGATTAGACTGATGATGCTAATCTTTTTATAAATCTTTCAAAAATAATCAGTGTAATCAGCATCATCAGTCTAATCGGGAGAAAGACAAACTACGCTTTCTGCGCTATAGCAGTTGCAGCCACAAACCCACTCGTCCACGCATGCTGAAAGTTGAACCCGCCTGTGATCCCGTCTACATCCATTACCTCACCGGCAAAAAACAAATTGGGTACCAGCCTGCTTTCCATGGTATTAGGATCTATTTCGCTGAGCGTAATACCGCCACAGGTCACAAATTCTTCTTTAAAAGTAGTCTTTCCCTTTACCGGGAACTCCATACTGACCAATAGTTTCAGCAATTTATTCTGATCCTTCGCAGGAAGATCTGCCCAACGCATATCTTCATGAATGCCTGTTTGTTGCAACAGGAACTGCCATAATCTTTGCGGAAGACCGAAAGGATTTTTATTATATAGTTTTTGTTTACCCAGCTCAAAACGCAGTGTTTGCCAGTCTTCCCGCAGGGTATTTTCATTATAGGCAGGCAGCCAGTTCACAATAGCCGTAAAAGTGTATTGCAGTTGTTGTAATTCCCTGGCACCCCAGGCAGATAACCGCAACACTGCCGGGCCACTCATCCCCCAGTGCGTAATCAGCAACGGTCCCTGCTCCTGTAATTTGGTACCGGCTACCTTTACCTGCGCATCCGTAGCTACTCCCATCAGACTGGTAACAGGGTTTCCCGGCATATTAAAAGTAAACAGGGACGGTGCCGGAGGTATAATGCTATGGCCTGTTTGCTCCAGCCAGGCAAATTTACCCGCCTGGGCATAGCCGCCGGCGGCTATGCATAAATAGTCAGCTGTCAGCTCGCGATCATTTTGCAGTTGCAGGCGCCATCGGCCATCAGCGGCCTTTTTAAAGGAAGTTACTTCTGTATTGGTTTGAATGGTGAGCCGGTATTTATCAGCTTCGCGCAGCAAACAATCAATGATGGTTTGTGAGCTATCAGTTACGGGAAACATACGTCCATCGCCTTCTGCCTTCAGTTTCACCCCTCTTTCGGCAAACCAGGCAATCGTATCCGGTACAAAAAATTTCGAAAAAGATTTTTTTACGAAATTTTGTCCGCGTGGATAGCGTTTAGTCATATACGTGATGTCAGGTGCGTTGTGTGTAACATTACAACGACCGCCACCACTCACTTTTACCTTGGATAAGAGCTTCCCTGTTTTTTCCAGCAGCACCACTTCCAGCTGCGGGCATAAACGGGCTGCATTTACCGCACAAAAAAAACCGGCAGCACCACCGCCTGTCACCACTAAACGTTTCTTTTCTGAACTCATTAAAATCTTGTTAAAACCATGGGTTGAGCACGCAATAATAACAAACCTGCCGTAATCTTACTGATTAATCTTCCGAAGTTTATATTTTTACATATATTATACTGGCTCAAATTATAATTCATGCAATCGCACCTAAAGAAAAAGAGACACCACCTGAAATGGCTGGTCCCTGCCGTTCTGTTAACCGGCGTAATGAGTGCACTGGCTATTATACCATCGTCCAATGATTGGTCCGACCGCATAGTAAAGGCATTACAACAATTCAACAACCGCTTTCCGGCAGAAAAAGTTTACCTGCACCTGGATAAAGATTATTACGCTGCCGGCGAAACCATCTGGTTCAAAGGCTATATAACGCTCCAGGGCATGCCCGCTGTGCAGGCTACCAACCTCTACGTAGAACTGCTGGATAAGAATGGCAATATTGTTCAGAAAAAATTAATCGCCATTGGCAATGCCGGCGCTCCCGGTAACTTCGATTTACCGGAAACCCAGAAAGCCGGCGTATACCAGCTCCGCGCCTACACCGCCTGGATGCTCAACTTTGACCCTGCTTTCAGCTACTCCAGAACAATAGAAATATTTGATCCGGCCAAAAAAACACAGCCGGAAGCCGATAGCTCCGCACCCGACTTCGCGGTACAATTTTTCCCCGAAGGTGGTAATCTCATCATTGGACAAGCCAACCAGGTAGCCTTTAAAGCCATCGACAATAACGGTTATCCTATTGAGGTAACCGGGGTGGTGAAAAATTCAAAAGGCGCTACCAGCGCAACTATCAAATCGGTTCACGATGGTATGGGTACTTTTGAAATCACGCCCGCCAGCGGACAGGATGCCTTTCAGGCAGTAGTAAAAAGTGCTAAAGGTCAGTCCAAAACCGTTACGCTGCCTGCTGCTCAGGCTACAGGAGCATCTCTTAAAGTATTCAACAAAGGCGCCCGTATCTTTTATCAGGCGGTACCGGCCAACAGCAACGATTCTTCGCTGAATGACCTGGTGATCATTGCGCAGATGGGACAGCAACTGGTATATAAAGCTACCCTGGATGTAGGGGAAGGTCGTATCAGCGGCTTCATTCCGGCCGACAGACTTCCTTCCGGTATCTTACAGATTACACTTTTCGGAAAAAATGGCCTGCCACTCTCCGAACGTCTGGCCTTTGTGCGCAAAAATGACCTGATGCAAATGGATATCCTGGAATCAGATGTGCATAAAGAACCAAGAACAAAAAATACGTTTGAGCTGAGGTTACCGGATTCCCTGCAAACCAGTATATCCGTTGCCGTTACAGATGCAGATGCGGTACCGGTAGATAAAAATACCAACAACATCGTATCTACCTTCCTCCTGACCTCCGATATCAAAGGAAATGTATATAACCCATCCTGGTACTTCCGCAATGATTCAGCTGCCACATTACAGGCGCTGGACCTTGTGATGATGACCAACGGCTGGCGGCGTTTCAGCTGGGAAAAAATCATTAACAACGAATTTCCGGAAATCAAATACCCTTATGAACAGGGCCTGCTGATGAAAGGGGTGGCTACCATGCTCAATGGTCGCCCTATGCCTACAGGTAAACTGGATATGATCATCCGCCTGCCCATAGACAGCTCTTCGATGTTTGCTTCTGCCCCTATCAATGAAAAGGGCGAATTCCAGATAGCCAATATGGTATTTCCGGACACCGCCTACATCTACTATCAGGGCAATGACCTGGTAAAAAAAGGCGTTGATGTAAATGTGAAATTCGACAATCACTTCTTTGACCGCGCTACACAGGTAAAAATACCTTACCCGCAACGCATACCGCCGGCAGTGGACAATAACGCCCTGAAACAGTTCCTGGCCAATGCTGCAGAAGGCAACAAAGTAAACCGCGCTATCAACAATAAAACGGTATACCTGCAGGAAGTGAATGTAAATGCGAAGAAAGTAAAACCGGTAGAAACAACGGAAAAACGCTATGCCTCCGGTATGTTCTCCGGTGGCGATGGTTATTCGTTTGATCTGACTAAGGAAACACCGATTGCCCTTAACGTTTTTCAATACCTGCAATCCAAAGTAGCGGGCCTGCAAATCAGTGGTGACCTTAGTAATCCATCGCTCTCCTGGCGTGGTGGCAAGCCTGGTCTGTACCTCAATGAAATGCAATCAGATGTTAGCATGCTGAGTACCCTCTCCATTCAGGATATAGCACTCATTAAAGTATTCCGTCCTCCATTTATGGGTGGCTTCGGCGGTGCCAACGGCGCCATTGCGGTATACACCAAAAAAGGTGGCGATAATGCGCAAACACCTGATCCCAGTATCAGAGGCTTTAAACTGTATAAAAAAGCGGGTTACAGCATCGTGAAACAATTCTATTCACCTGACTATTCCGTTAAAAAAGAAGTACACTCACTACCCGATAAGCGTCTCACGCTCTACTGGAATCCGAACGTAGCCGTAGATACACTCACCCATACGGCTAAAGTGGTATTCTATAACAACGATTTCTCCAAACGTTTTCGTTTAGTCGTGGAAGGTATAGCAGATGATGGTAGTGTGGGAAGATTAGAACAGGAGTTCTAGCGTATGTTGTCTGAACTGTGATTTTTATGATTAATATGATTATCCTGATGAACGAAGAATATAGCGAATATCTACACTAAGATCTTCGCTCATCAGGATAATCATATTAATCATAAAAATCACAGTTCAGACAACCTCCGGCTATAAGATTAACAACGGTGCTATCACCCCTACTGAAAAACGGTAATTATCATTGTTCACCATTCCCAGCTTCGTTTGTGCGTAATCGGTATACCTGTATACCCGTCCAACCATATTAGCGTACACTTTCAGGTTCAGATTTTTAAAGGGATACACTTCTACTCCGGGAATATATCCCCATGCAGTACGGAGTTTTTTATTTTTATTGGGATCCGGATTACCATCCCAATAGGCAAAGTCCACCATCCCGGTGAATGCCAGGTGTACCATGTTCGTAATCCGTACATCTGCACTAAGCCAATGGCTCATGTACCTTACACCCTGCACCGCTTTTTTATCCGGTGTAAAGCTGCTTACAATAAGTTTACGGTCCAGGTTTTCCAGGCTCAGCTTAAAATCATATTGCAGCCGGAGATTATGCAGTGTTAATTGATTGCCCAGGGCAATGTAATTCATGTACTGGTGCGTAGCTTCCTTAAAAATGCTATAAGACCAGATAGTGCTGAACTTCCCGTCAAAAAAGGTACCCCGCCAGTTGACAACAGCCGCAAAAGGAAATTTACTTTCTGAGATACCGGGAATGGAATCATACAATTCCTTAAAAGTTTTGGTCCTGCTGTTTAATAGCTGAAAAGTGAACTCATGATTTTTATTTGGCAAATAGCCCAGTCCCGCACCGGTGAGAAAATTATCTGCAAATTCTATGATATCGGAATATTCGTAAATATCGATAGGGTTTGCATCAAACTCATATCCGCCCCAATCGGCGCATAGTTTACCGGCATAAATCTTCCATTTCTCATTAGGGTCAAAACGCAGGAAAGCCAGGTCTGTAGAGCGGCTCAGGTTATCTACTGATTGCGTTGCCGGATCACGGGTATAACGGTCCCTGAAACGGAAATACAGTTTATCTGTCACTTTACCTTTGATCTCCAGCCGGAATTGCTCATTCACAAAGCGGGAACCGGTGTAAGTACCATTCTCAAAATCATTGCGGAAAGCAACACGCATGTTGGCCAGTATATCTATATTATTCAGCAATGATTGTTTGTTAACGGGTATCAGCGGGGTGTGCAGGCTATCATCCTTATCCTCCTGCTGCTGTGCTATCGCAGTAAGAGGTAACAATAACAGGCATGCCATTAGCAGTTTGCGGATATGCATAACAGTTAGATTTCGGGAGTTACCGTCTATTCATCCTATTGCTACCAGAACACTCCTGCCAGGAGGAACCCGGTCGCCACAGCAACAATTGTACTCACAATGCCGGGTATCATAAAGCTATGGTTCACAAGATATTTGCCTATATGTGTACTGCCGGTACGATCAAAGTTAATAGCCGCCAGCAGTGTAGGATAGCCAGGTAAAACAAAATCGCCGTTTACAGCCGGGAACATGGCCACCATATGCGGTGGTATAATGCCCAGCGATAACCCCAAAGGCATAAGGGCTTTGGTGGTGGCAGCCTGACTGAAAAGCAGGATACTGAGTAAAAATAACGCAATGGCAAATGTCCATGGAGCAGCGCGTACCATGTCGCCCAGTGCATGTTCTATCAAACTGGCATTGGTTTGCATGAAAGTAGCGCTCATCCACACTACACCAAAAATAGATACGACAGCCTGCGCGCCGGAATTAAATAAACTTGCTTTGGCTACAGCAGCAGCAGTGGTCCTGCAAAACAACATGATAGCTGCTGCGGCGGCCAGCATCACCAGTTCTATGACAGCAGACATTTTTATATTTCCTTTGGCATCCACCGCCAGGTTGCTGGTACCTTCGCCGAAAGAAGGCAGCATATGCGGGAATGCACCTACCAGCACAATCAGTAAAACAGCCAGGCCAAAAATCAACACAGAGACTTTGGCTCCCGGTAACAGCGGGGCTTGTGCTCCAGCTACATCTGCATTAATACTCTCTGCAAATTCCGGGTCTTTCATTTTTTCCAGGAACAAAGGATCTTTATCCAGGTCCTTGCCTTTTTTCCAACATACCAGCACCCCTGCCAATGTACCAATAATAGTAGCCGGGATACATACTTTCAGGATATCCAACAGCGCTATTTTACCGCTGAGGATAGTGAGTAATGCAGCAGTGGCTGCAGAAATAGGACTGGCAGTAATCGCCAGATGAGCAGCAATAACGGAGATGCTCAATGCCCGCTCGGGGCGTATACGTTTTTTGGTAGAAACTTCTGCAATAATGGGTAACAGTGAATAAGTGATATGTGCCGTACCAGCAAATAAGGTAAATACGTAAGTGACTAAAGGTCCCAGTAATACAATCAGAGAAGGTTTGCTGCGCAGAATTTTTTCGGCCAGTCGTACCAGGTAATCCATTCCCTCTGCGGCTTGTAGCGTGGCTGCTGTAGTTACCACTGCCAGTATAATCAACATTACATCAATAGGAGGATCTGCAGGACGCATCCGGAACAGAAATATATAAATAGCCAATGCCACCATGCCCATCACCCCCAGCCCTATGCCTTTCATACGGGCACCTATTAAGATAGCCCCAAGTAAAATTGCAAACTGTAACCAGATCATATGAAGAATATATATCTGAAGATAACTAATGTCAGCAAAAAATATCCGGTATTCTTATACTGCTATTGGTCTGCAGTAAGGAGGCGGCTTTACCTGATGGTATTATAGATGACCGGCGCAACACGCGCCGGTCATCTATAATACCATATTTCATTACTGAATAAACTGAGGTCTGATCAGGTTATCAAACGTAAAAATTTCATCCCATTTCTCCTGTGTAATCCATTTTTTTTCCTTCACTGCGAGGTCGTGTACGGACTTACCCGTTTCCAGTGCTTCGCGGGCAATGGCGGAACATTTTTCATAACCAATAATAGGATTGAGCTGCGTTACAATACCAATGCTGTTCATCACCATTTCTTTGGTGCGTTCTGCATTGGCAGTAATGCCTACTACGCATTTGTCCTTCAGAGTTTGACAGGCATTACTCATATAAGTGATGGCGGTAAATAATGCAAAAGAAATGGTAGGTTCCATCACATTTAATTGCAGCTGACCCGCTTCCGCGGCCATAGTCACCATCAAATCGGCCCCTATTACGTAGAATGCCGTCTGATTTACTACTTCTGGTATTACCGGGTTTACTTTACCTGGCATAATAGAAGATCCGGGCTGCATAGGTGGCAGATTAATTTCGTTTAGCCCTGTACGTGGTCCGGATGATAACAGCCTTAAATCATTACAGATCTTGGAAACTTTCACTGCAGTGCGTTTCAGCACACCAGATAACTGCACATAGGCGCCGGTATCGTAGGTTGCTTCAATCAGATCCACTGCCAGTAAAAGGTCCAGACCGGTAACAGTGCGTAAATGTTTTGTTACCAGTTCAGCATAACCCTTTGGTGCATTTACACTGGTACCAATGGCAGTAGCCCCCATGTTAATTTCGGAGATCAGGCGTTTGCTGTCTTCAATACGCGATAACTCTTCATTCAGGTTAGTGGCAAATGCTTTGAACTCATCGCCCATGCTCATGGGAACAGCATCCTGTAGCTGGGTGCGCCCCATTTTTAATACATTTCTGAACTCAACACCTTTGTCGCCAAAAGCGTCGGCCAGTTCACCCAGCACACGTTTGTAGCCGGTAAGTTTATTGATCAGGGCTATACGAAAAGCGGTAGGATAAGCATCATTAGTGGATTGTGAACAGTTGACATGATTATTCGGATGACAAAATTCATACTGTCCCTTTTCTTTGCCCATCATTTCCAGGGCTACATTGGCAATTACTTCATTGGCATTCATGTTCACAGAAGTACCGGCACCACCTTGTATCAGATCACTCAGGAACTGATTATTAAACTCACCGGCAATTACGCGGTCAGCGGCTTTGATGATGTATTCTGCAATGTTCTTATCCAGTACACCAAGGTCGCGGTTAGCCATGGCAGCGGCTTTCTTCACATAGCCCAATGCCTGTACAAAAATAGGCTCTACCATCAGCGGAATACCTGTTATATGAAAATTCTCGATTGCACGCAATGTCTGAATACCATAATAAACATCTTGTGGTATTTCCTTTTCACCAAGGAAATCATGCTCCATTCTCTTTGCCATATATAAAGTAATTTAGGCTTGAAAGTTAAACGCTTTTAGAACAATGAAACAGTTCCAATTGTTTTGTTTTATTTTAAAGAAAGTAATATTCAATATCATTTCATTCGTAATTTGTAAGGAGTAATTCGTAATTATCTATGGGGTTCCGTATTTCGCTTATCTGTTTTCTATTTTTATTTTTAGGGAGAGAAAAATCTTTTGCCCAGCACCTTTCTCCGCATTTCAATCCTGTTGAATACGGAGAGCTCCTGAAAATGGGTGATCGTTTAGTGGATACACCATGGACTAAGGTCAGGAGTACCGCTCCCCGCGATTGTAAGCTGGTATACCGTTCGCCAGAAACCGGGCTTGTTAACAGCTGGGATTTGTGGCTGCGTGAGGATTCAGTAGCCATCATTGTTATACGCGGCACCAATGGCACCAATACTTCGTGGCTGGAAAATTTTTATGCCGGCATGATTCCGGCGCAGGGAACAGTAAAACTAAACGACAGTACCTCCTTTCCTTATAAGGTAGCAGAAAATCCCAGGGCATACGTACATGCTGGTTGGATGATTGGCGTAGCTGCTATGGCACCGGACATTGTCAGTAAAATAAATACCTACTACCGGCAAGGCATACACGAATTTATAATTTTTGGTCATAGCCAGGGTGGAGCTATTGCGTTCTTACTGCGGTCTTATCTGCAATACGCGGAGGGCATCCCCAAAAACATCATCTTTAAAACCTATAATAGTGCCGCACCTAAACCAGGCAACCTCTATTACGCCTATGATTATGATTACATCACGCGCGATGGCTGGGGCTTACGGGTAGTGAATGCGCGGGACTGGGTACCGGAAACACCTTTCTCCCTGCAAACCTCGCATGATTTCAATACTGTCAATCCATTTACAGATATAAAGGGCGCATTAAAAAAACAGAAATGGCCGGTACGTGGAGCGTTGAATTATGTGTATGGCCGGTTGGATCGTCCCTCTAAAAGAGCTGCACGCCGCATGCAGCGCATACTGGGCAAAATAGCATACAAACGGGTACAAAAAATACTGCCGGAATATCAGCGACCGGATTTTGTAAACAGTCACAATTATACCCCGGCAGGCACACCGGTTATTTTATATCCTGTAGCCGGCTATGATGAAAAGTTTGCCTTCGATGGCAAAAACATCTTCATACATCATATGTTTGAACCCTACAGGTGGCTGCTGGAGCAGATCTACCATGTAGACGCCGATTAGTCGTTACCACTTTTGTCTCCCGTAAACCAATGCTCCTTATCCCTGAACAATACGTTGAAGGTGGTTAAGGAGCCATAGATACGGGTAATGTATTGCTGCATATTCACCTTCTCTTCATCGGTGAGCACTTTATGGCTGTTGATATTTTGTTCCAATACACGCAGCCGGTCGCGCAGCATCACAATCTTGTGAAAGAACGTTTCAATCGGCAGGTCTTTTGCTTTCAGCGTGGTATCTCCGGGCTGCAATACAAGCGTACCGCCTTTCCAGCGATCACCCAGTGACACCACCTCCGTAATACCGCCCCAGAGGCGCAGGATCTTCAGCAGCGAGGTTTCCACATCAGAGGCCGTTTCTACTTCAGCCGTCGCATTTTCCGCTACTAACACTTCAAATAAGGGATCTGTTTTATCGATCATCTTGATCCCATGGTCCATAAATGTAACACGGTACTGGGCATATTTAACTGCCACCACTACACCAGGACCAAAATGTGCGTGTTGTACCCTTGAACCGATACCAAGCGTGAGTTCTTCCATTATTTTTTTTATCAAACATAAGTAATTCCGGGGAAGCAATTTCCTAACATTTGTTAAGGCAGGGAACTGTATATACACTTACTTTTATGCTGTATAAACACATCCCATATGACACCTTCAGCCAAACTAATGTGTGGTTTAACACTTATTACCGTCCCAACAATTGAATTTGGCGGCTACTTCCTGTTGAAAATAATCAGTGGCAAACTACCTGCGCTTCCACTCACTCCCTTTCAGAAATCCATGTTCCGGGCAGGGCATGCGCATGCCGGTGTATTGGTTATCCTATCCCTGGTTTGCCAGATACTGGCAGATGAAACGCAACTGAGCAATTCTTTGACATGGTTTGTTCGTATAGGCGTTCCGGTAAGTGCCATTTTAGTCAGCGGAGGTTTCTTTGCTGCAGCCGGTGGCAAACAATTGGAGAAGCCCAATAAGTTCATCAGTATATTGTATGCGGGGGTATTTTTGCTGGCGGGATCGGTAGTAGTATTGGGGATAGGGTTATTATAAAGAAGCCTTCGGCCTTTGTCTTTTCTTTAGCATGATTAGACTGATTAAGATGATTATTCTGATTTTATTTTCTTCATTCAAAATATCCATATCTGTTTTAGAAGATCTTTCTAAAAGTCAGCAGAGATATTAAACAGAAAGAAATAAAATCAGAATAATCATCTTAATCAGTCTAATCATGCTAAAGAAAAGACAAAGGCCGAAGGCCTTCCCACTACTCCTTCACTTTATTCAGGAAATAAGACAACTTAAACAGCAGCTCATCCTGCAAACCTGCACGCAGCTTGGCTTCCTCATCGGTAATGCCTAAGCGGCGAAGGCGTTGATAATATACATAAGAGCCGCCTATTAACTCCAGGCATTCTTCTATTTTACGTTTCACCTCAGCATCTTTAGTACGCTTTTCAAATTCTTTTTTTGTGAGAATTTTATCAACAAAGTAGAAGTTATCTTTATCTTCTACCCACTTGGTACCCTCTCTGTGCTGGGGTTTGTATACTTCCAGGTAACAGTTATCAAGTTTCAGTACATCACCGAATTCTGCACGTATATCTACCACAGTAGGTTTCTCTGCTGATGGATTACCCAAACGTTTTTTGATATGATTACTGATCTCCACACCCAACTCATCACTGCTCATCAGTATCTGGTTAAGCTCTGAAAACTCCAGACTGATGGTAATACGGGTATAGCCTCTTCCACTTTTGATTTTGCCAAACAAACTCGGGGTTGTTTGCTCATCAAAAATGATATCTTCTACCTGTACCTTGGTAATGGTTTTATAATTAGGTGTATAGCCTTCTTCTGTAGGAGTAGCGCGCTTATTCACCAGCCTCTCAGGATCCTGCCGGCGGGTATACTGAATAAAATCATCTACAAAACGAAGCTCTTCCTTTTTCAGTTTGGCATACAACTCATGCGTGGAATGATTATGTATTTTGCTCAATAACATCAGATCATTCCAGCTGTCAAAGTGCTGCATTTTTTTAAGTTCATCCAGGATATCTGCTGCCGCCATATTACGACGATAGTATAGTTCCCCTATTAGAAACAATGCATATTCCTGCGCCGGGTAGCCCAGTTCCGGCAGCACATCATACGGACTGCGTTTTTGCTCACGGGCGCTCTCCAAAAGATCTATATCCGACATAACTGGTGCCAGCAGGTATTTACGTGCGGCGGACCTTAATTTTTTGCTTACAAAATCCAACAGCTGGTCACTTACATGACCGTGATGTACAAAATCATGTAGTATTTGTACAAAGCGCCGGGATGTAGGTAATCCAAACTGTGAAAGAATATCATTTTCCATGTCCAGCACGTCCTCAAAACCAGGTTCCTCCTTTCCAGGCTTCACCCGCTGGTCCATTTGCTGGTAGCGTTGATAATATTCCTGCAACTTCAGTTTTAGCTGATCCATAATATATATATAATTAAATATTAAATACTTATCGTAACAAATCAATAGTCTACAGGAAAATTGTCATTTTTTCGTAATCCGGGCTACATATCTAAACCTGATGGCCAAAACACCTGAAAACAGGCGCTCTCTAATGCCATAAACATAACATTAAGCTGATAATCAACTACTTATAAAAACGGGAATGAAATGGGAAAGTGCGCAAAGATAAGCCTTTTCGGGAAGTGAACAAAAAGGACAAAGATTTTAGGATTGAATTGTCTGAACCAGGATTTTTAGGATTGAATGGATTACCCCGATGGGTGTTATATTGTTTAGTATTTTATATAAATATCTCCGTGCATCAGGATCATCATACTAATCATAATAATCATAGTTCAGACAATACTTGTTATGTCTTCTTCGCAAAAAAACATAACACCCATCGGGGTAATCCATTCAATCCTAAAAATCCTGGTTCAGACATCATTCATATAAAACAACATAACACCTATCTTAATAATCTATTCACTCTTTTTTAATCGGAGTTCATTTGCGTTTTGATATCCATATATAACCTGCTGAAAATTTTTTTTAAAAATATTTGGAAATTAAAAACGCTTTCGCTTATCTTTGCACTCCCAACAACGGAATAACACACAAGAATAACGATAAAACGGTGGTTGTAGCTCAGTTGGTTAGAGCATCAGATTGTGGTTCTGAGGGTCGAGGGTTCGAAACCCTTCAATCACCCAAAAAACAAAAAAGGCTTCTGTAAAAAGAAGCCTTTTTTGTTTTATTTATTTTGAAAGAAGGGCACCATTAACCCGGTGCCCTTCGCTTATTTGCTGGTAAGCAGCTTATGAATTTTTGAATGAAGACCATTAAAACAATCGGCAATATATTCAGCAGCATGCGGCTGAAACTTAGGCTGGTTTATAAAGTCGGCATAGCGCCTGGGATGATGGTGTAATTCTTCAACCTGCTTATTCAGGCTGGCAAGACTACCACGGCCATCATAAAACAAAATAGCATCCTTGTTTAAAACATCCGGCTCAGGATTATTATTGCTTCCCCAGTAAATAGGTATCGTATTGCTTTTGATAGCATCAAATATTTTTTCTGTTACATACCCTTCCTTATTCGTGTTTTCAGGGCAGATATTAAATTTATAACTGCCGATAAACTTCCCCTTATCATCATTAAATACCTCCTTTAGCTCGTTTGTATTATTGAGGTACCTCCCGGCACTGGCCACCTTATCAATCTTACTCAAACTCCTGAACAAATTGGTTCTGATATTCTTTTTGTCGTGGCTGCAAACCAGGGAGGCAAATTTTTTATCCTTATCAGCACATAAATCTTTGTTGACAAATCCGGAAATTACCTGCTTAATCATTTTACTATCTGCAGTGGGTTGAAAAGAATAATCTATCCATATTGGAAATCGCTGATAATATTCTTCATTCACATAATCAAACCCTACAGCAATATCCACAATACCCTTGCAATGGTCTTTGTACTTCGGGAAACGACGCAGGTTTTCACCGGTGTAAAATAACTTCACCCTGCTCTCGCTTAACTTAATGGCTTTTTTAGGCCCGAAAACAGAACTTATTAAAAGAGAATTATTTTTGTCCAACAGTGACGAAAAATGATGCACAATAAATTGATAAAGCCATAATTCTTTCGGTTTTTGTGAAGTCCAGAAATTTAACGCTTCAATATGATTGTCATCAGGATGATAGGCATAATCTACAGATTCTCTATATAAGCCCATCTGCGCTAAAAGCGATTTTAAAGTCATATAAGTTATTTGGCCTGGGAAAATGATACTTCTTATGATCGATCGACAAATATATCACAAAAGATTTATAGGTAGGATTACACCCAACATTAAGCCCATTAAAAAATGGGCTCGTTAAAAGAATTTTTTTATTAAATTATTTATTGATTTTTAGATTTTTAAATTTGTGAAAATTCAACATCACTAAATCCGAAAATATTCAATGATTTATCTCATTCCATTTATAGCAGCAATCATTGGTTGGCTGATCAATAGCCTCGCCGTTAAAATGCTCTTTCATCCCCGTAAACCGGTAAAACTGGGCTTTATTACCCTCCATGGCCTGTTTCCCAAAAGACAACAGGACCTGGCCGCTAAAATAGGAGCACTGGTAGGTCAACAGTTTTCTTTTGAAGATATCAAGACCAAATTAACAGATCCTCAAAAGATCAAAAAAATTATACCCCTGGTAGAGGTGCATCTGGACAGCTTCCTGCGCGAGAGATTACCCAAAGCCATGCCCGTATTATCGATGTTTATTGGCGACAGTATCATACAACAAATCAAATCCCACCTGGTGGCGGAACTGGATACCCTGTTCCCTGTAATGATCAATCAATATCTCGATAATATTCAGCAGGAGCTGGACTTTGAAAAAATAGTGTCCCTGAAAATCGAGGGTATTTCTGCTGAACAACTGGAAACATTGACAGATCAATTACTGCATAAAGAACTGCAAAGCTTTAAATTATTGGGTGCTGTAAGCGGACTAATCATTGGCCTCGTAGCCATGGGTATCTCGCTCTGGCAATACTAAAAAAGCGATCTCTGTTAACTACTGTTAAGACCTTTTAGCGCTCATTTTTGCGATTTGCTGCGGATAAAAATCCCACTCATCACAATCTCAAACCATCCATACCGATACCCCGATACATTTGTCCTTATCTGATAAGAAAGTCCGGATAAAAAACGATAAGGATGAAAAAATGCTATGCGGTAATTACTGGTTTGTTGTTGTGGCAGGCGCACACTTTTGCGCAGACGCCTAAAGCAAAAGCGCCACAGCAACAGCAGGGACAAGGGCAACAGGCAAGGCCCAATATGCCGCAGATCGGCCATTTGTATGGTAAACTCATCGATGCAAAAACCGGGAAGCCCATTGAATACGGATCCGTCACCTTACTTAAACTACGCGATTCTTCCCTGGTAACCGGCATGCTCACTAAAGCCAATGGCGATTTCAGCCTCGAAAACCTACCCTTTGGCCCGCTGATTTTGCGGATCAACTTCATGGGATATACCAGCATGCAGAAAAAAGTGACCATCACCGGGCAAACGATGGAACAGGATCTGGGTAATATCAAAATGCAGCAAAACATAAAAACACTGCAAAGCGTGGAAGTGACCGGGCAGAAAAGCGCGTTCACCATGGGCATTGATAAAAAAATATTTAACGTAGACAGAAACCTTACCAGCGTAGGTGGTACCGCACAGGATGTACTGAAAAGCATACCTTCCGTAAACATAGACCTGGATGGAAATGTAACCGTTCGTAATGCGGCGCCTAATATTTTTGTAGATGGAAAACCATCTACCCTAACGCTGGACCAGATTCCGGCAGATGCTATTGAAAGTGTGGAACTCATTACCAATCCTTCTGCTAAATATGATGCAGAAGGCATGTCAGGTATCCTCAATATTGTGCTGAAGAAAAACCGGAAAGCCGGCTTCAATGGCGCAGTGAATGCAGGCATAGGCACTGGCAACAAATACAACGGTGGTGCTAACATCAACATACGCCAGGGTAAATTCAATGTATTTGCCAACTACAATATCAACTCCAACCATAACTGGGCCGATGGAAGTACCAACCGCAGCAACTACCGCAGCAAAGGCGCTGTCAGCGATACCAACTACCTGCTGCAAAACAGTAACAGCACAAGCAAACCACTGTTTCAGTTTGGGCGCTTTGGCCTGGATTATACACTGGACAATCGCAATACCATTTCCCTGGCACAAAATATAGTAGGCGGCGATTTCAAAAGTCATGAAAATCTTTCCAGCATCTTCTCAGACAAAGACCATCATGCTACCGGCCAAAGCAATCGTATCAATGATAATAATTTTAACTTCCGCAACTACACTACCCTGCTGAGTTTCAGGCATACATATGCCAAGCCCAATAAGGAATGGACGGCGGATATGAACTATAACAGCAGCAGCAATGGCCGCAGTGGAGATTATATCACACAGGCACAAAACGCAATGGGCGCGCCAATCGGACAAGCCTTAATGCAAAATAATACCACCAGCGGTAAAACAACTTTCATGACCATCCAAACGGATTACACTAATCCGGTTGGCAAGAACGGTAAGCTGGAACTGGGTGCCAAAGCCACCTTACGTAACTATACCAGCTTATACAATGTGTATGATAAAGACACCATCACCGGTGAGTATATCAACAATCCCTTGTTATCCAACAACTACAAATACAACGAAGAAATTTATGCTGGGTACGCCAATTTTGCCAATACCATTGGTAATTTTGGCTATCAGGCAGGTTTGAGAGTAGAACAATATGTATACGCCGGTGAAAATGAAGGTGTAAAATACAAACCTACCAAAGCTGTTCCAGGCCTATACCCCAGCCTGTTCTTATCACAAAAGCTGAAAAAAGACCAGGAGCTGCAATTAAATTATTCCCGTAGAGTAAACAGGCCCAGCTTCTTCCAGTTAATTCCTTACCGCGACTACAGTGATCCGCAAAATCAACGCGAAGGGAATCCTAATCTGAAACCGGAATACACTAACAGCCTGGAGTTTTCCTATGTGAAAAACTGGACTAACAGTAACTTCCTCGGCAGCGTTTATTTCAGGAATACCAACAATATGATCTCTACCATCAGTACGCCCATAGGCGCTGATACGCTGCTCACACAATTTATCAATGCCAACAGAAGCAATTCCTATGGCGCAGAGCTGACCATGAAAAATCAGATCGTAAAAGGCTGGGATCTGACCACCAACGTGAACCTGTATCAAACAGATATGAAGGTAAATGCAAATGGTCAGAACTTCGATAACAGCGGCTTTAGCTGGTTTGGTAAAATAAATTCCGAAACAAAGTTACCTGCTAATTTTACCGTGCAGGTAAATGCCACTTACCAGGCACCTACTATTGCCCTGCCTGCATCAAGCGGCAGTGGTGGTGGCGGGCGCGGTGGTGGTGGTGGCGGGTTTAACCAGATTCCGTCTTCCGCACAGGGTACGATCAAAGGCTTCAGCACAGTAGATCTGGCAGTAAGAAAAGACTTCCTCAAAAACAAGGCAGCTTCACTTACGCTTAGCTTATCGGATATATTTAATACCCGTCAATATGAGCTGAACCAGGCATCACCAGCGTTTGCGCAGGACTATATCCGCAAACGCGAATCCCGTATCCTCAAACTCAACTTCAGCTACCGCTTCGGTAAGTTTGATACCGCACTGTTTAAAAAGAAAAAGAAAGACCAGAACAACGATACGCAAATGGGCGACCAGATGCAAAGTTTCTAAACATATTAAAGTCGGTGAATGCAAACCACAGGCCGGTAAGTAGCGCTCAAGTGCTCTGCCGGCCATGTTTTTTTATGTACCACTCATCATAATTCGTTAACGTTTAAACAACCGCCTGTTACTTTTACGTGTATCTCTGACAATTGCTATAGTTGCTAAATCCACGCATGCGAAATTTTATATTATTACTATTCCTGCCGTTCGTTATTACATATAACGTTAACGCACAAACGCCAATTACGGCAGCACTGAAAGTATCCGGTAAAGTAGCGGACATCACCACCGGCAAACCGGTGGAATACGCATCGGTGGTACTGCTGCGACAGGCAGATTCTTCCATGGTAACAGGCGCCTACACTTCCCCTGCAGGTGGTTTTTCATTAAATAATATCACACCGGGTATTTATATATTGCGTATCACTTTCATGGGATATGAAAAACTCGAGAAAGCAATAAGAGTGGTGGAAGGCAAAAATACACTCGCCGGAACCCTGCGCCTGCAGCCTGCCGGCAAAGTATTGAACGCCGTGGAGATCAAAGCAGAAAAACCATCTTTTTCCATGCAGATCGACCGGCAGGTATTTGACGCCGGCAATATGATCAACGCAGAAGGTGGTACGGGCACGGATATACTAAAAAATATTCCCAGTGTAGATGTGGACATAGATGACAACATCACCCTGCGCGGTAAAAGCGTTACCATTTATGTAGATGGCAAACCCTCCCCTTTTGGAGATGCAAAAACAGCCCTGCAAATGATTCCGGCCGAAAGCATTGACCGCGTGGAAGTGATCAACAATCCCTCCGCCAAGTTTGAAGCACAGGGCAGTGGCGGCATCATCAACATCGTACTGAAAAAGGATAAAGCCATTGGTTATAATGTAATGTTTAATGTTGGCGGAGCTACCCGTGGAGAAGGCTTTGGTAGCGCCAATGCCAGCTTACGTATGAAACGATTCAACTTCTTTGGTAATTATAACGGTCGCTATGAAGCCGTCAATGGTAGCGGCTACAGCTACCGCCAGAACCTGGTAGCGGACAGCAGCCATACACAATTTTTCTCTCAGGCGAGCAAAAACGAGAACCATAATGTCAACAACGGCGGGCGTTGGGGCTTCGACTATTTTATGGATGACCACAATACCTTCACCATCTCAGAAGGTGTGAATTATAACACAAACCGTAACGAAGATCACATCTTCCTTAATTACCTGGATGAAGCGTATCAACCATTACGTAATGGTCAACGTACCAACAACAGCCATAACAACAGTAATAACAACAATACCAACCTTAATTATAAACACACTTTTGATAAACCCAACCAGGAGCTGACAGCTTACATCAGCTACAGTGGCAATAAAAGTAACAACTACAGCGATTACAATACACAATACCACACCATAGGCGTAGACACCTTACCTAATGCCAACAAACAAAATAATACCGGCATTAATGGCAACCGTTTCTGGAATATGCAATCGGACTACACCTCTCCCATTGGTCAAAAAGGTAAGCTGGAAGCGGGTGTGAAAGGCACGATGCGTCATATCGATAACAACTATACCGCGTTGATATATGATTGGAATGTAAAAGATTATGTGGTAAGTCATGCCTTATCCAACCAATATAATTATGAAGAAGATATTTATGCCGGATACATCAACTATGCCAATGCCATTGGCAATCTGGGTTACCAGGTAGGTGTACGTGCGGAGCAGTCGCACCTCAAAGGCTACGCTGTTACCAGGGATACCACGGTAAATAACCGTTTCTTCAATCTCTTTCCGAGTGTGTTTTTTAAATACAACATGCCAAAAAATCAGAACCAGAGCCTGGTATTTAACTATTCTACCCGAATAGACCGGCCAAATTTTGATCAGCTGCTGCCCTACATCAACAACTCCGATCCGCAAAATATACGCATCGGAAACCCTGAACTGCAGCCGGCATTGTCGCATAAGTTTGAGATAAGTTATTCCGAATATTATCCCAAATCCAATAATTACATGAGTATCAGTACTTACTATGCACAAACCAATGATAACATTGACCGCATCAGTACATTGGATACTATCAGCGGTATTACTACCACTAAACCCATGAACCTGGCTACCCAGCAAAATATTGGTGGCAATGTGTCCTACAGTCTGAATATTACAAAATGGTGGAAAGTATGGGCCAACCTGAACCTGGAATACAATAAGCTCACCAGCATCACGGTGAACAATAAAAATTTCAGCTATGGCCTGAACGGCAACACACAATTTCGTTTACCCGGCAAAGTTAGTATAGAGCTGAGCGGTCATTTCCGTTCACCCAGGATACAGCCCCAGGGCACCTTTAAAGCCATGAATGGTATGGACTTTGGCATTCGTAAGGAACTGCTGAAAAGCAAGGCACTCGTAGTGGCCCTGAATATTTCTGACATCCTGAATACACAACAATTTAATTCTCATTACGAAACGGCTACGTTCATACAGGACTACGACCGCAAACGTACTACCCGCTTCATTCGCCTCAATATTCGTTATCGTTTTGGCAAAATGGATCCAAACCTGTTTAAGAAAAAGAAACCACAGGAAGAGGAAGAAAAGCATGAAGAGGAAAAGCCTAAAGAAGGTGGAGGAAGGCTTTGATATGGTGGCCGGCCTTCGGCCGGGTAAATTATCTTTCTCCCGATTTTTCTGATTAACCGTGATTTTTCTGATTTTTTTAAGCAGATCACTAATTAGCGAAGATCGAAGCGGATGTCATATAACCATCTGCTTCGATCTTCGCTAATCAACTAATACAATATAAAAAATCAGAAAAATCACGGTTAATCAGAAAAATCGGGAGAAAGATAATCTAAGCGGCCGAAGGCCGCCCCACGCGTCACTTTTTCCCTGCCAGCATCGGCACAAAAGAGAAGTTATCGAATAATTCCTGTTCCATCTCGGTATCGCTCACCTTAGTAATCCGCAGCATACGCTGCACCTCATGTCCGCCAACGGGGATTACCATTTTGCCGCCAATCTTCATCTGCTGGAGCAGCTTTTCGGGAATATGCGGCGCGGCAGCAGTTACCAGCACCTTATCAAAGGGAGCGTAAGTAGATAATCCTTCATAACCATCTCCATAAAAAAAACGAAGATTATGATATTGAGATTTGAAAGGGAAAGATTTTACCAGGTCAAATAATTTCCGTTGTCGTTCTATAGTAAATACATTGGCTTTCAGTTCTGCCAGTACGCAGGCCTGATAGGCACTGCCAGTGCCTATTTCCAATACTTTCTCATAAGGTTTTACTTCAAGCAGCTGCGTTTGATAAGCCACCGTATAAGGCTGAGAAATGGTTTGCCCTTCTCCGATAGGAAAGGCACGGTCATCGTAAGCTATACCCTCAAAAGCTGTATCAAGGAAAAAATGTCTGGGAATATTGCCGATAGCCGCCAGTACGTTTTCATCAGTAATGCCTTTCTGACGGATACTATCAACTAGCTGTTTGCGTAATCCTTTTTGTTTATAAGTATCTTCATACCGCCTCATAGCCGCAAAATTAACCATTACAGACGATTTTCAATGTTTTTAGGATTTCGAATTTCCCACATTCATTTTTTTATTTTTACTTTACAATCCATTTGAGCATTACGGCTCACAAAAAAAACACCATGGATATTACTATTCAAAACAAAGTAGCGCAATGGATCAACGGTAATTTTGACGCTGAAACCGTTGCCACGCTGAAGAAGATGCAGGAAGGCAATCCCGATGAACTCAATGACGCATTTTACCGTAATCTCGAATTTGGTACCGGCGGACTCAGGGGCATAATGGGTGTGGGCACCAACCGCATGAATAAATATACCGTTGGAATGGCTACCCAGGGCTTTGCCAATTACCTCAAAAAAACATTTACCGGTGAGGTAAAAGTGGCTATCGCCCACGACAGCCGCAATAATGCCCGTTTCTTCGCTGAAACGGTAGCTAACGTATTTGCTGCCAACGGCATCAGGGTATTTCTTTTTGAAAGCCTGCGTCCTACGCCGGAACTGTCTTTTACCATCCGTCACCTGCAATGCCATGGCGGTGTGGTACTCACAGCTTCCCATAATCCTAAAGAATACAATGGTTATAAAGCCTATTGGAATGACGGCGCACAGCTGGTTCCCCCTCACGACATTAACGTGATCCGCGAAGTGGATAACATCTCATCTCCGGATGAAGTGAAGTGGAGCGGCGGCGAAGCCAATATCACCCTCATCGGCAAGGAAATAGATGAAGCCTACCAGAAAGAGCTGGTAAGCCTCTCCATCAATCCTGATATCAACAAACAACAACACGATCTTAAAATAGTATATACCCCTATTCACGGTACTGGTATCACACAGGTGCCGCAGGTGCTGCAGCAATATGGTTTTACCAACGTTAACATAGTAACGGAGCAGGCTACACCGGATGGCAACTTCCCTACTGTAGTATATCCTAACCCGGAAGAGTCAGAAGCCATGAGCCTGGGCCTTAAAAAAGCCAAAGAACTGGATGCAGACATCCTGCTGGGTACCGACCCTGACGCGGATCGTGTAGGCATTGCCGTTAAAGACCTCAAAGGAGATTGGATACTGTTGAATGGTAACCAAACAGGCGTATTGCTGTTTAACTACATCGTGGAAGGCCGCAAGCTTAAAGGGCTGGCCAAACCGGAAGACTACATCGCCAAAACAGTAGTTACCTCCGACCTGATAGATGTATTTGCCGCTAAAAACAATATTAACTGCTATAATGTACTCACCGGCTTTAAATGGATCGCCGACATGATCCGCCGTAAAGAACCACAGGAGAATTTTATCTGCGGCGGGGAGGAATCTTATGGTTATATGATCGGTAACAACGTACGTGATAAAGATGCTATTTCATCTGTGGCGATGATCTGTGAAATGGCCGCCTACGCACGAAGCCAGGGCAAATCGCTCTTTGAACAACTGATCGGCATTTACATCCGTTACGGTTATTACAAGGAAAGCCTGATCTCCATCACTAAAAAGGGAATGAAAGGTGCAGATGAAATTGCAGAGATGATGCGCGGCTATCGTGAAAACCCACCGGCAACAATTAACGGTGTACCTGTGGTAACCCTGTACGATTATGAGTTACAGCAGATCAAGGATATCAAAACCGGCAACATAAAAGCGCTGGACCTTCCTAAATCCAATGTGCTGCAATTTTTACTGGCAGACGGCTGCAAAATATCTGCCCGTCCTTCCGGTACTGAACCCAAAATCAAATTTTACTTCAGCGTAAATGCGCCACTGGATAGCGTTGCCAACTACGACAAAGTAACAGCTGAACTGGATCAGAAAATAAACGGTATTATTCAGGATATGAAGCTGAAATAAAACAGATCATCTGCATAAGATGAGATAAACCGGGAATGTTGAACGAAAGGATTTGATCAAAACACCCTCCTTTCAGCATTCCCGGTATTGTTTATACACCCGCATGAGAAAAACGCTGATTACCCTGGCCTTCCTGCTGCAGTCAATTTGTAGCATGGCACAAAAAAAAGTGCCCTTCTTTTCTATTCCCGATACTACTACCAAATCGCATGTATGGATACTCAGCGGCACTACGGTGGCCTTGTATGGTTCCACCCTGGCGGTTCTCAACACAGCCTGGTATAAAGGTTATCCCAGGTCAAGCTTCCATTTTTTTAATGATATGGGAGAATGGAACCAGATGGATAAGGCCGGGCATATATTCAGTGCTTATTTTATTGGCAAGTATAGTCGCGAAATGTGGCGCTGGTCTGGTTTGCCACCTAAAAAGCAAATATGGATCGGTGGTTTAAGCGGCCTTGCTTTTCAATCAGTGATTGAAGTACTGGATGGCTATTCTTCTGAGTGGGGCTTCTCCTGGGGCGATATGGGCGCCAATGCGGTAGGTTCTGCGCTGCTGATCAGCCAGGAACTGGCCTGGAACGAGCAACGTATCCAGGTCAAATTTTCTTCTCACCTGCAATCCTTTGATGATCCGGTATTGCAGCGGAAAGCCAACGAACTTTTTGGAACCTCCTATTGGGCCAGAACACTGAAAGATTATAACGCACAAACATATTGGTTGTCTGTTAATCTTCACTCCTTTAACAAAGACAGCTGGTTACCCAAGTGGCTGAACATAGCCGTGGGTTATGGTGCAGATGGCATGTTAGGTGGCAGGGATAACACCTGGACCGATAAAAATGGTATTGATCATGATTACGGTCATATAAAACGTATCCGGCAATTTTATCTCTCACCGGATGTAGATTTTACAAAAATCCGTACTGGGAAAAAGGGTGTGAAAGTAATATTCCAGGTATTGAATATGCTGAAATTCCCTGCACCAACGATAGAGATTAACTCCCAGGGCAATATGAAATTACACGCATTATATTTTTAGTCTGAACCAGGATTAAAGGATTGAATGGATTACCCTGATGGATGCCGAAGATCTTAGCAGAGATATTCGCGTATATCTCTTTAATAAAACAATATAACGCCCATCCCGGTAATCCGTTCAATCCTGAAAATCCTGGTTCAGACAACCTTCGTTATTCAAAATATGCAGATACAATCTCCTCCCCATTCATTTCTACCAACACCATATTCTGCAAAGTAGTAGCCAGTGAATAACCTACGAAGTCCACTGACAGCGGAAAGGATTTGTGCTTGCGATCTACCAGCACAGCAGTTTGAATTTTTTTAGGAAGATATGCCAGCAGCGGTTTTAACGCATACAACATGGTGCGGCCGGAGTTGGCCACATCATCCACCACTACTATTACTTTATTATTGAAGTCTATATTTTCAGATACAATTACTTCACCCGGATTTTGTTTATCCAGCCGAAGCTCTATGATATGGATTTTCAGGGGAGATATCTGTTCCAGGATCGCCGCTATTTTATGCGCTATGATCACACCTCTGTCCCAGATACCCGCTAGTATGATATCTGTGCCATCGCTGTTCATTTCATAAATTTCATACGCGATGCGTTCAATTTTCTTTTGAATGATATCCTGTGTTAGAATAATGTTCCTGCTTTCCATGAGGGCAAAAATAAGCTTTTAGCTTTTAGCATTTAGTCATTGGTAAAAAAATCATCATACTAAAAGCTAACAGCTAAAGGCTGATAGCTAAAAAAGCCATAAATTAGGGTGTCAAATTTGAAATAATGCAAATCGTACAAGAGTTGTTATTTGTAATCCTCTTTGGACTGGCAGTATACCTGTTCACCAAAAAGGCACGCCAGATCAGGAGAAACATCCTGCTGGGTCAGGACAAAGACCTGAGTGATTATCCGGACCGGCGGTGGAAAAATGTGCTCTTACTGGCATTTGGTCAGAAGAAGATGTTCCGTAACCCACTGGTAGCAATACTGCACTTTTTCGTATATGCCGGATTTCTGATCATTAACCTGGAAATCCTGGAGATCATCCTGGATGGTATATTAGGCACACATCGTTTATTCGTTCCCGTATTAGGCAGCTTATATCCTATATTAATCGGCTTATTTGAAGTGTTGGCGGTACTGGTTACCCTTGGTTGCGCCATCTTCCTTATACGCAGAAACATATTGAAATTAAAACGCTTTATCAGCAAGGATCTGGATGGCTGGCCACGTTCAGATGCCAATTATATCCTGATCACTGAAATAGCTTTGATGCTGTTATTCCTCACCATGGATACCGCAGATCAGACCATGCAGCTCAGGGGGTCTCCACACTATATTACTACCGGCAATTTCTGGATTTCAGGTATGCTTACACCTATCTTCAGCGGTATGTCTGATGCCAACCTGCTAATGCTTGAGCGCAGCTGCTGGTGGCTGCATATTGTAGGTGTGCTGTCATTCTTAAATTATCTTCCTTATTCCAAACATCTCCATATTATACTTGCCTTTCCCAATGCGTATTATGCTACACTGGAACCTGTTGGTGAAATGGAAAATATGCCGGCCGTACAACATGAAGTACAGCTGATGCTACAGCCGGACCTGGCCGCCAACGCGCCCGTATCAGATGTAGTGCCTAAGTTTGGCGCCAAAGATGTAATGGATCTTACCTGGAAAAACCTGCTGGATGCTTATAGCTGCACAGAGTGCGGCCGTTGCAGCGCTGCATGTCCGGCTAATATTACCGGCAAGGTGTTGTCGCCCCGCAAGATCATGATGGATACCCGCGACCGCCTGGAAGAGGTAGGCCGCAACATACAAGCCAACGGTACCTTCACAGATGATAACAAAACACTGTTACGCAATTATATTACAGAGGAAGAGCTACGCGCCTGCACTACCTGCAACGCCTGTGTACAGGAGTGCCCTGTTAGTATAAGTCCACTGGATATTATTGTACAGCTGCGCCGCCACCTCGTAATGGAAGAATCCAGCGCTCCGACTGAATGGACCGGCATGTTCAGCAACATTGAAAATAATATGGCCCCCTGGAAATTCAGTATGGACGACCGCGATAAATGGGCAGCGGAAATGAATGGATAGAAAAAGGATATTTACAGCAGATAAAAAATACAGCATGCATATTAAAACAATGGCAGAATATGCCGCAAGCGGAGAAACCCCCGAAGTACTTTTTTGGGTAGGCTGTGCAGGCAGCTTTGATCAGCGTGCGCAAAAAATCACCAAAGCATTAGCCACCATACTGGAAAAGGTAGGCATTCAGTTTGCGATATTAGGCAAAGAAGAAAGTTGCACCGGCGATCCGGCAAGAAGAGCAGGTAATGAATTTATTTTTCAGATGATGGCACAAAACAACATACAGCTGTTAAATATGTATGGTGTAAAAAAAATAGTAACTGCCTGTCCACATTGCTTTAATACACTGAAAAACGAATATCCTGCATTGGGAGGCAACTATGAGGTCATCCATCATACCACTTTCCTGCAATCGCTGATAGATGAGGGCAAAATAAAAATGCAGGAAGATGGCACCTTCAAAGGGAAAAAGATCACCTACCACGACTCCTGTTACCTGGGTCGTGCCAATAATATTTATGAAGCCCCCCGTAAAGTGCTGGAAACACTGGACGCGGAGCTGGTAGAAATGAAACGCTGCCGTAGCAAAGGCCTGTGTTGCGGTGCCGGTGGCGCGCAGATGTTTAAGGAAGAAGAAAAAGGCAGTAACCGCATCAACTTTGAACGCGGCAAAGAAGCCGTTGATACCGGCGCTTCCGTTATCGCTTCCAATTGCCCGTTTTGTATGACTATGCTCACTGATGGCGTAAAAGAAGTAGGCAAAGAAGAAACCGTAAAAGTGCTGGATATTGCCGAATTGATTGCTTCCAGCATGAAGTAATCCGAATTATGTAAATTTGCAGCATGAACACACCAATAAATTTCCCGACAGGCTTCTCTCCGGCTTCCAGGGTTTGGATATACCAGAGCAACAGACCATTCAATGAACAGGAGACCACAGAAATCAACGAGCAGTTGCATCAGTTCACCTCCCAGTGGAACGCGCATGGCACACCTGTAAAGGGTTGGGGCCAGGTAGTGATGGGCCAGGTAATAGTACTGATAGCAGATGAATCGCAAACAGCGGTAAGCGGCTGTAGCACCGACAGCTCCGTACGTATCATCAAAAGCATCGAAAAACAATACGAGGTAAATATGTTCGACCGCCTCCTGCTGGGCTTTATCGTAAAAGATAAAATACAGCTGCTGCCAATGGCACAACTGTCCTACGCAATGGAAAAAGGATATATTGATGAGAACACCATCTATCTCAACAATACCGTGCTGAACAAACAGGAACTGGATACAAAATGGCTGTTACCTATAAAGGATAGCTGGCTGGCTGCAAAGCTGGGTGTAAAAGCATAATACGTAATTTTATATTAAAAAGCCCTGTAACGTGCATTTAGTGCTTGTTACAGGGCTTTTTAATTTCAGCTGATTTCCAGCTGGGTTAACTCCCTGCCCGGCTTTTTTACACTACCCTTAATTCATTTGCTGCCATTATGGCATTTTTCCGTTTTAATTGCGTATTTTTGCATTCCAAAATTTTTGTTAGGAATGCTGGACCAGGATACCAAAGTGCATGATGAAAGTCGCCAGGGAGAAGCTTTTGCTCCTGAAACGATTAGTGCTCAAACATATAGTAAAAAATTTTATATAGAAAGTTACGGCTGTGCAATGAATTTCAACGATAGTGAAATTGTTGCCTCCATCCTTAACCAGGAAGGATATGGCCCTACACGCAATGTAGAAGAAGCCAGCCTTATCCTGCTGAATACCTGCTCCATCCGGGAAAAAGCAGAATTAACAGTACGTAAGCGTCTTACTGAATTCAAAAAAATAAAACAAAGCACCCCTGGCTTGCTGGTAGGCGTTTTGGGCTGCATGGCCGAACGTATAAAAGGCAAACTGCTGGAAGAAGAAAAACTGGTAGACCTGGTAGTGGGACCGGATGCTTACCGCAGTCTCCCTGCCCTCATAGCAGAGGCGGAAACAGGTCAGAAGTCAGTGAATGTACTGCTGAGCCGCGAAGAAACATACGGTGATATCAGCCCGGTGCGACTGGATAACAACGGGGTAACCTCCTTTGTATCTATTATGCGTGGTTGTAACAACATGTGTTCTTTCTGCGTAGTACCTTTCACCCGTGGCCGTGAACGCAGTCGTGATGCCTATTCCATCATAAAAGAGGCAGAAGAGCTTTTTGCAAGCGGCTACCGCGAAGTAACACTGCTGGGCCAGAACGTAGACTCCTACTACTGGACCAACGATGCCGGTACAGAAACCATTACGTTTGCATTATTGCTGGAAAAAGTAGCGCTCATCAATCCTTTGCTGCGCGTACGTTTCAGCACCTCTCATCCTAAAGATATTACAGATGAGGTACTTTATACCATCTTAAAGTACGATAACATCTGCAATTATATTCACCTGCCGGTGCAAAGCGGCAGTACGCGCATCTTACAGCTCATGAACCGCACTTATACACGTGAATGGTACATGAAAAAAGTAGCCCGTATCCGTGAGCTGATCCCCGACTGTGGCTTATCTACCGATGTAATCACCGGCTTCTGTACAGAAACGGAAGAAGATCACCAGGATACCCTCAGTCTCATGGAGTATGCCCGCTACGATCTGGCCTACATGTATTTTTATTCCGAACGTCCGGGTACGCTGGCAGAACGCCGCTATAAGGATGACATACCGGAAGCAGTAAAGAAAAGAAGGCTGGCAGAAGTTGTTGAATTGTACCGTGGTCATTCACAGGCTACTATGGAGAAAGAAGTAGGTAAAACCTTCAAAGTGCTGGCAGAAGGCGTTTCCAAACGCTCCGATGCTGATCTCTATGGCCGTAATGATCAAAATAAAGTAGTCGTGTTTCCAAAAGAAAACTTTAAGAAGGGCGATTATGTTATGGTGAAGATAGAAAGCTGTACATCAGGTACGCTGATAGGAAAAGCAGTGTATTAATAGATAGGCGTGATGTTATAGATTACGCCAAATTTTAAACCATCAAACAGGAGATTAACCGCTTATGGACATACAGGCTATAAAAAACAGATTCGGCATTATTGGTAGTAGTCCGGCGCTGAATTATGCGCTGCAGGTGGCTGTACAGGTGGCTAACACAGATCTTACCGTACTTATTAACGGAGAAAGTGGTGTTGGTAAAGAAGTTTTTTCGCAGATTATTCATGCACTCAGTGCGCGTAAACACAATCCTTTTATAGCCGTTAACTGCGGCGCTATTCCGGAAGGGACAATTGACTCCGAACTTTTTGGCCATGAAAAAGGGTCATTTACCGGTGCAGTTGATAGCCGCAAAGGTTACTTCGAAACAGTAAACGGCGGCACCATCTTCCTGGATGAAATTGGTGAAATGCCACTGGGCACACAGGCCCGCTTACTACGTGTACTGGAAACCGGTGAATATATCCGCGTAGGCTCTTCCAAAGTACAGAAAACAGATGTACGCGTAGTAGCCGCTACCAACAGGGATTTACTGGAACGTACCCAACAGGGTAAGTTCAGGGAAGATCTTTACTACAGGCTGAACACCGTGCCTATCCGCGTTCCCGCATTGCGCGACCGCAAAGAAGACATTCCTTTACTGTTCAGAAAATTCTCTGTAGATTTCTCTGAAAAATATAAAACACCTTCCATACAACTGGATGAAGAAGCCCGTAATATACTGGTCAACTATCCCTGGCGTGGTAACATCCGTGAGCTTAAAAATATTGCAGAACAGATCTCTGTGTTATCATCCGATAAGCTGGTAACTGCCAATGATCTCAAACGTTTCCTGCCGGAACAACCTGCAGAAATGAACCGCCTGCCCATGCTGGCATCACAGCAACAAAACGGCGACTTCACCAGCGAACGGGATATCCTGTACAAGCTTTTCTTCGACATGAAGAAAGATGTAACAGAAGTAAAGAAAATGTTTTTCGATATCCTGCAAAATCCATCTATGGCACATGCGGCAGATTATCATCCGGAAAACCACGTGCTGCACAGTTATCCAAACACCGGTGAAATGAACACACCGGCCACTAACACTAACATCAGTAATGCCCAACCTATTATCTTACAGGATAATAAAATTGATCATCACGAAGAAGTAGAAGAAACATTATCTATTGCCGACAAGGAAAAAGAGCTGATCGTAAAAGCCCTGAAGAAACATAAAGGCAAACGTAAAGATGCTGCCCTTGACCTGGGTATTTCTGAAAGAACGCTTTACCGCAAACTCAAAGAATATAACATCGCTGAATAAACGAATTTAATATTAGTACAACAATGATCAAAAGCATTAAAGTATTTATAACGATAGCCTTACTGGCTGTATTAAGCGGTTGCAGTGTTAAATATTCTACTACCGGTGCCAGTATAGAACAGGGAGCTTCTACCGTAAACGTTCGCTTTATTGAAAACAGGGCACCTATCAACAACCCGTCTTTAAGCCAGAAACTGACGCAGAAACTGCGTGATAAAATTACTTCACAAACACGTCTGACCCAGGTAAATGAAAATGAAACCAAGGCCGATTACGAGTTCAAAGGAACCATCACCGGCTATTCCTTTTCCAATGCGGCCGTAACAAACGTAGACCAGGCCGCTACCTCCCGCCTGAACGTGACAGTGAATATTACCTTTATCAAACGTACTGGCGATAAAAAAGGCTTTAGCCAGTCATTTAGCCGTTCAGCAGATTTTAATGCCAGCCAGCTCCCCAGCACTGTCGAAAACAGGCTGCTGGATGAGAACATTATTCCGGGTATTACCGATGATATTTTCAACCGCGCTTTTGCAAACTGGTAATGCAGAAAATTACGAATTGAGAATTGTAAATTACGGATCAAAGCGATCTTCGCTGATAACCGTAATTCGCAATTCTTTTTTTATTACATTAGCAACTTATGACGGCAAACAGGATAATCGCGCATGTCTTTCTACAACCTAACCTGCAACAGGTAGATGAAACAGTAATGGAACAACTGGTGGCGGATCACCCTTATTTTTCCGCTGCACGTTTGTTGCTGGCGAAGAAAGTATGTAGCTATACAGGGGATCTCCACAGCCCGGCTGTGAAAAAAGCCTTGCTATATACCAGCCAGCAGCATCACTTATATCAGTTTCTTGCCGAAGAGCCGGGATTACAGGAAGCAGAAGACCGTATAGCCGCCATGATCGTGATTCCTGAAGATAACATTGAGCCTGTGGTGGCCAAGACAATAACAGCAGTTATACCGGAAGCCATCCACATTCCTGAACCGGAAGCAACTGTGGTGATACCTGAATTAGTTCACACCTTTGAGCCGGAAGCTCCGGTAGTGGTACCTGAATTAATTCACTCCCCTGAACCGGAAGCAGCTATAGTGATACCGGAAGTTACCATACCTGAAAGGGTAACAATAGCCGCCATCGGCGATTTTGAACCAGCTGCCTTTAACACAACAAAAACAACGGCCCCGGAAGAAATCATTGAAACACCTCCCATTATAATCCCGCCTGTAATAGAAAGCAAACGGGCGATAGTGGCAGATGAATCACCTGAGTCTACCGAGCCGATTAAAATATTTCCTTTGGCGTTACCAGTAGAAGAAGAGACAGTCCTTACCTTTCAGCCTTTATATACCGATGATTACTTTGCCTATAAACGGTTGAAAAACCCGGGGGCAGCAGATGAGTTAAATGAGCAGGGGGCAGCAGAAATGAAAAGCTTTACATCATGGCTACGGCAAATGAAAGACAGTTTTGCCGGAAAAGCCAGTAAAGACTGGTATCATCAGCAATTACACAAGATTTATGAAGAAGATGAAGAACCGGAAGTATCAGAAACAGTAGAGAAGATGGCGATGAGCTCTATTACATTTAATAATGATATCGTATCTGAAACACTGGCGGAAATCTGGGTGCGTCAGCACCAGTATGGTAACGCCATTAAGATATATCAAAAATTAAGTTTGCTTAATCCCGACAAAAACGCTTATTTTGCGCAAAAGATAGTAGAATTAAAGTCAAAAACAGACAAAAATAAATAGTAATTTCTATGTTGATAATTTTTGGTATCCTGATCATATTAGCCTGTGTGTTGTTAGGCTTTTTCGTGCTGATCCAGAACCCTAAAGGTGGCGGCTTGTCTGGCTCCCTTGGTGGTGTAGGTAATCAGGTGATTGGGGTGCGTCAGACTACTGACGTGTTAGAAAAAGGTACCTGGATCCTGGCTATTGTGATTGCATTATTATGCCTGACAGCTCCTTTCTTTATTGGTAAAAGCAGCAAAGGCCCGGTAAGCGCTCCTACTGCAGTAGAAAGAGCTTCCGCTGGTCAACCGGTACCACAGCAGGCACCTCCTGCTCAGTTGCCACAAGCTCCGGCTCCGGCCCCTAAGAAATAATCATCTTATCTGAATAATAATTCATGAAACCTCGCCGTTAAAAGCGAGGTTTTTTTTAATGGCGACTGATGGAGTATATTGAAAACCCTTCCGTTATCACGGTACTCACTCTTTATCGCAATACGTAATGTTGAATACTATCTATGGCTAAAAAAAGCAAACAAACCAGTCAACGATCTGTCTGGATAAGGCGGATACTGGTCATTGCCGGCTGTTTAGCTGCCGGCGCCCTGGTATACATCTCCTACCGCGTGTTTGGCCCGAATACAAAAGCTTTTGGCGATACCAAATACTTCTATGTACGTACTAACAGCACCTACGATAATGTGCTGGACGGACTGGAAGAACAAGGCATTGTACGCAACCGCAACAGCTTCAACTGGGTGGCTAAGGAACTCAGTTACCCTTCCCGCGTAAAAGCCGGTCGCTATAAAATAGTCAGGGGCATGAGCAATTTTGATATTGTGAAATTGCTGCGCTCCGGAAAACAATCACCGGTAGACCTCGTAATCAATAAATTACGCACTAAAGATGATTTTGTAAGAAAGATATGCACCAGCCTGGAGGCTGATTCCACCGTATTACGCTCCCTGATGCAAGATCCTGTATACCTTCGGCAGTTTGGACTGGATACCAACACCGTGATGTGTACCGTGGTGCCCAACACCTACGAGTTCTATTGGAATACCGGCGCTGAAGCAGTGTTTAAAAAGCTGGAAAAGGCAAGAGAAGAATTCTGGACACCGGAACGAAAAGAAAAAGCAAAGGCACTAGGCTTAACTCCCAATGAAGTAACAATACTCGGCTCCATTGTAGAGGAAGAAAGCAATAAAAATGATGAAAAACCATTGATTGCCAGCGTATACCTGAACCGTTACCGCAAAAACATGCTGCTGCAGGCTGATCCTACCGTAAAATTTGCACTACAGAATTTTGGACTGAAAAGGATCCTTAAAGCGCATACCCAGTTCGATTCACCATATAACACTTACCAATATGCCGGGCTGCCGCCGGGCCCCATCTGCACACCTTCCGTAAAAACTTTAAATGCGGTATTAAACACACCGGAAACAGATTACCTGTATTTTTGTGCCAGATCCGACTTCTCCGGCTATCATGCTTTTGCAGCCACCTATGCAGAACACCTGGTGAATGCAAAACTGTACCAGGCCGAATTGAACAAGAGAGGATATTAAAATTAAAATCAAATTGGCATTCAGACCCGAAAACATCATTTTCCGTTCACGCCCTTACCGCCGGCTGGTGGATCGCAGCAAAACGCTGATCTTGCCTGGCTTTGAAGGCTTACCGCTATATGATGTACTCAAACATTTCGGGCAGGAAACCAAAAACAGGGGGTTGGGCGACCGGGCCAGGGCTATTTCCTTTAACTTCCTGTTGGCCATTCCTCCATTTTTTATCTTTCTGTTTACATTGGTGCCTTATGTGCCTGTGAAAAATATAGAAGCCACCCTCTATGACCTGGCCCAGGATCTTACACCTAACTATAAAACCTACAAGATTGTACGGGACATGATGCATGATTTCCTGTATACACATCGTAACGGGTTATTGTCTGTGGCATTTCTGATGGGGTTCTTCTATTCTTCCAACGGGGTGATGGGTATCCTCCGGTCTTTCAGCAAAATAGGCGGTGCAGGTTTCCGGAGAAGGAAGTGGTGGCAGAACAGGCTGATAGCACTGCAGCTCACCGCTATACTGGTGCTAATATTGCTGATCACTGTAGGACTGATCATTGCCCAGGGCGCCACATTACGCTGGGTATTTAACCTGGTAGGCATCAAAAGTACACTGCTGCGCAACGTTATTGATATTGCCCGATGGATACTGATCATTATGTTGTTTTACTCCATAAATTCAGTGCTGTACCGCATCGGTGCTGCTACTACCAAAAGATGGAAATTCATTACCGCCGGTGCTACCGTAGCTACTATTTTCATGATCGTGGTAACGGTGGGCTTCTCTTATTTTGTGAATAATTTCGCTAATTATAATAAGATCTACGGCTCTATCGGTACTATCCTTGTTTTTATGCTCTGGATCTTTCTCAATTCTTTCATCCTGCTGATAGGATTTGAGCTGAATGCCAGTATCCGCGCCTTGAGCGATAATGCACAGGAAGAGAAAAAGAAACTGTTACGTACTTTATAACCTGATTTTCGAAGCTACACTTTGTAAATATTTCTATTTTATAAAATATTTATATATCTTCCTTAATTATTGCCCCTTAAACGCAATAAAATACTGTCGCATTTTGTTATATTTAGTAAGGACCTGAAAACCATCAATTATGATTAAGGCCACCTTTTATTTATCCTGTTTTACCATTCTGCTCACCGCATTTCAACCAGGCAGAGAAACATCACTGGATTTGGGTGCTCCCATACCAAAACAGGAAGCTACCTGGCTGGATGTTTCCGGAAAAGAAATTTCTTTAAATAGCGCCAAAGGAAACAATGGCCTGCTGGTGGTATTCGCCGGCAACCACTGTCCGTATATGGTGCGTAACCAGGAAAGACTACATGTCCTCTGTACATTTGCACGCAAAAATAATATTGGTGTGGTAATGGTCAATTCCAACGAAGCCGCGCGTAACGAAGGAGAATCAATGTCTGCGATGAAAGAGTATGCAGTAAGGCAGCAATTTTCATGGTATTATATAATAGATAAAAATGCAGCTTTGGCAGATGCTTTTGATGCTAACCATACACCGGAATGTTTCCTCTTCGATAAAAATAGCAAGCTTGCTTATAAAGGTGCGATAGATGATAGTCCGGGTAACGCAGATGCCGTAAAAGCCCGCTTACTGCAAAATGCCATGAATGATGTGTTGGCTGGAAAAGCAGTAGCAGTAGGCAGTTCCAATTGTATGGGTTGTAATATAAAAAGAAGATTATAAAAAAGAATTACGAATTGAGAATTACGGCTATAAGCGAAGATCGCTGCGATCCGTAATTCTCAATTCGTAATTCGTAATTCTTTTTTTATTGTCCTACCAGGAACACAGCATTACTAAATAACAACTTCCCATTCTCCCAAAAACTTCTGAACAACGGGTTATCTGCCATAATAACTACTTGCCCGCTACCAATATCTTTTACACCAAATAGTAATCCGTCTTTCAACTGCTTAAGGGTTTCGGCGCCTACAAAACCACTGAGATAGTTATCTTTCTTTAACACACCTACGTTCCAGCCACTGCTGTCAATGAATTCGTAGAGGCGGGAATCTTGTTTTAAGGTGTAATAAAAATCAGGATATCCAAAGGCAAGCGGATGTGTTATATCTAATTGCACTTTGTAAATAGCACCGGGTATGAATTGTTTCACACTTTCGCGTTCGCGGTTAGCATAGGGTTTCAGCACATTATAAGGATGTTCAGCGGCTGCTTTTTCCTTTGCTTCTTTATCTTCCTCATCTTTCTTCAACTTAATACCCCAATCCGCACCTGCTACCTGGGCAGCTGCACCTTCCAGTGCAATCAGTTTACCACCATTGGTGATCCAGTCTTTCAAACGCTCTGTGGCAGCCTTATCAGAGAAGAGCTTGTATTCACCTTCCGGCAAAATCAACACATCGGTCTGTTCCCAGTCCATTGCAGTCAATCTTCGTTCATTCACCACCGTTAGTGGGAAATCCAGTTGCTGTTCAAAGAAATGCCATATTTCTCCCATGCCCAGCGATGAAACCTCATCGCCTACTACCAGCACTACTTTGGGCGATTTAATATATCTTATTTTATCAGATCCGAAGTCAGTCCCTTTGTCTACAAAACCGCTGGGAACTGCATCCAGTACAATTTTAAAGCGATTAGCCTGTGAAGTGATAAAGTTGTCAAACTGTTCACCTTTACTGGTGTTACCGGTACGTGTAATGATAAGTGTTCCCGCAGGAAAATCTTTACCACCCACACTAAAAGGCACTTCTGTAAAACGCACTTTTATATCATGCTTCAATAAGGCCGATAAAAATTTCACGTCCCGCAGGCTATTCCATTTTGCTACATAAGCGTATGGTTTTTGCGCTATCAGTGGGGTGTTGTTACGTACTGCCGGCGAATCTGTTGCAGGTGTAAGCGGCTGTGTTACTGCATATGCCGGCAAACCGTATGCATAAGGCAATGCCCAGGCAGTAATATCATAAGTAACAGAATCTGTTAAGTGAGATACCGGTTCAAATAATACCCGCAGCATATTGGAATGCGGCTGGTAAGCATTGATGACCAGGTCTTCTTTATCTATATTAAAATGTTCGGTTTTACCGGTAAAATAGTTAAATCCGCTGGCACTGCCGGTATTGGAACCAAAGCCAAAAGTAATATTATTCCTGCGCAACAATTCCGCCAGGGTATTCAGCTTTTCTGTATTGCCGGCTGCTTTTACCACGTATGATTTATAGCCTCCCTGCGGGTCTTTTTTTGCTACCTCAAAGTAATGTGTAAACTCGCTAAGGATCTTTGGTGCGTTTTGCGAAGCTACTTCTATAGTAGACATCCCCGTAGTAAAATGATGCGCAATACGATCTGCTAATGTAAGGGTGTCACCATCCTTTTTCAAAACCGCTACGCCTGCTCTCCCACTACCGCCTTGTTCGAAGGTCATGCCGATAGCACCATTATACATCGGATAGGTATCTCCATAGCTGGGATAGAAAAGGTCGAAACGTTCTTTTGTGAAATATAACCAACCCTGCTGATCAAAATATTTTGCATTATTTCTACCGATCTTCTCCTGCATCTCGCGCTGCCAGGGCGTTATAGCATCATGAAAAGGTTCCGCTGCCGGTGCAAAATAATAAGGCGCTTCTATTTCCTGTTCATGAAAATCTACGTGTAGCTGCGGCATCCACTGGTTATATTTTGTTACCCGTTGCTGCGATTCCTGCTGCGTTTGCCAGGCCCAGTCGCGGTTCAGGTCAAAATAATAGTGGTTGGCCCTACCACCGGGCCAGGGCTCATCATGCTCCCTGGAATAGCGGTATACATTGGGGTGCAGGCCACGTGTGCTGTTGTAAAAGTTCACATACCTTTCATGTCCGTCGGGGTTCAGGCAGGGATCAATGATCACTACTGTATGCTGCAGCCATTCCTGCGTTTGTGCATTGCCGTTATTGGCCAGTTCATAGAGTGTTTTCATGGATGCCTCAGTAGACACCGCCTCGTTGCCATGTACGTTGTAGCTGAGCCAAACAATTACCGGCTGGTTGCTTTTACTGTTATCCCGGGCATTAGACATGTCCAGACTACGCTGCCGGATCTCTTCCAGTCTGCCGGAATTTTCAGGAGAAGCTACAATCGCCATCATCAATGGACGACCTTCATAAGTAGTACCGTATTGCTCCAGCTTCACATTTTTAGCCGCGGCGGCAACCTGTTTAAAATACTCCACCACCTTGTAATGTGGGGTAAATTGTGTTCCCAGAGGATAACCGAGGAACTGATCGGGTGTTGGCACCTGGGCTTGTATCCGGGAAAAGCCCAATAATACAAAAGCCAATAATACATATCTGCGCATAGAAAGCGAACAATTAGATAACGTAAGATAGGGATTGTTTTCTTAATTTAGACCCAAACACTAAACCCATGCGTTTCCTGATTCTGCTTGGTATGACTGTGTGCACCATGTACGCTGCCTGTGCCCAACAACCGGTTGATGAGCTTCATCCTTACAACTACACGATTGATAAAGATATTAAAGTACTACACGGTGCTGTAGTATCGGCACATCCGCTGGCCAGCCGTGTAGGTGCTATCATACTGCAGCAGGGTGGCAATGCAGTAGATGCAGCTATTGCCACGCAACTGGCGCTGGCTGTGGTTTACCCCGGTGCAGGCAACATTGGTGGCGGAGGCTTCCTCGTGGCGCATTTAAAAAACGGCCGTAACATAGCTATCGATTATCGCGAAACAGCACCAGCCAAAGCCGGCAGGGATATGTACCTGGACGCCCTCGGCAATCCAATCACGCAACTGAGTCTTGATGGCCACCTGGCTGCCGGGATACCCGGTACAGTAGCCGGACTCTTTGCTGCTATGAAATATGCCAAACTGCCTTTTACAAAACTCATAGATCCTGCTATCCGCCTGGCAGACAAAGGTTTTGCCATCACAGAAGCAGAAGCAAACGGCCTGAATACCTATAAGGCGGAATTCGAAAAACTGAACACAGCAAAAACAGTATTCATAAAGGAGCAACCATGGAAGGCAGGTGACACCCTGATCCAGAAAGAACTGGCACATACGCTCACGCTTATACGAAATAAAGGCGCTGCAGGGTTTTACCAGGGAGAAACGGCCGCCAACATCGTAGCAGAAATGCAACGCGGCCACGGCATCATTACCCTGGAGGATCTTAAAAACTATAAAGCCTGTGAACGCATCGCTGTTGCTTTTAACTATAAAGGCTATACGATTTTAACGATGCCGCTGCCTTCCAGCGGTGGTATTTGTTTGCAGCAGATGATGGGCATGGTAGAAAATTACCCGCTGGCACAATGGGGCTTTCATTCTCCCCAGGCCATCCAGCTGATGGTGGAAGTAGAAAGAAGAGCCTACGCCGACAGGGCACAATTCCTGGGTGATCCCGACTTTGTAAAAGTGCCCGTAGCTAAATTAACAGATAAAAAATACCTCACTACCCGCATGCTGGACTATGTGCCGATGAAAGCCGGCTCCAGTGATAAAACAAAAGCCGGTACTTTACCCGAAAGTGAAGAAACTACACATCTCAGTATCATAGATGCCGATGGCAATGCCGTTTCTGTTACCACTACACTCAATGGCCACTACGGCAGCAGAACAGTGGTGGGCAAATCCGGCTTTCTGCTCAACAATGAAATGGACGACTTCAGCGTAAAACCCGGCGTACCTAATATGTACGGACTGGTAGGCACAGAAGCCAATGCCATCACACCCGGCAAACGTATGCTCAGCTCAATGACACCTACCATTGTTTTGCAACAGCAGCAACCATTATACTCACTGGGTACACCTGGTGGCTCTACCATCATCACCTCCGTTTTTCAAACGTTAATGAATACACTGGAATTTGGCCTCTCTCCTGCTGATGCAATAAACCAGTCAAAGTTCCATCATCAGTGGCTACCGGATGAAATTGCAGTAGAGAAAGATTTCCCCGACAGCACCGTACAATCCTTACAGAGCATGGGTTACAAGGTGGTGAAGCGGGGTCCTGTTGGTCGCACGGAAATCATTAAAAGAGCGCCTGCCCTCCGTTTCCTGGATGCTTCCGGAGATAAACGTGGCGACGACAGTGCAGCAGGATATTAAACGAAACTCAAAATATATATTATGTCACTTGCATCCATTTATTTACAAAGCGTATTATCACGCCTGGAAATACACCGTCAGCTGGGGTTAAAAACCATTCATCGTTTGGATACTGCGCAACTGCACTGGCAAGCGGAAGGTGAACCTAACAGCATTGCATTTATTATAAAACACCTGCATGGCAATATGTTATCGCGGTGGACCGACTTCCTCACTACAGATGGAGAAAAACCCAATCGTAACAGGGACCAGGAATTTGAAGATGATAATACCTCCCATGAACAGCTCCTGCAACAATGGAACGAAGGCTGGGATTGTATGCTGAATGCCATCCGTAGCCTACAGGAAGCTGATCTCGAAAAAACAGTATTCATCCGTAAAGAGCCACATGCCGTAGTAGATGCTATTAACCGGCAGCTGGCACATGTACCCTATCACGTAGGACAAATTGTATATATCGGTAAAATGATACTCAAAGATAAATGGGAAAGTTTATCCATTCCCAAAGGACAATCAGCTGCATACAACAAAGAAAAAACCGGGAATAAATAAATACATGAAATTACGTATAGTCTTATCGGTTATTACTGCTTTGTTAGCGATGACCGGCTGCAAAACGAAAACAACTAACGAGCTGCTGATGCATAAAAAGTGGCGGGTATATGATGTACAAATACCACCCGACGCACCTGTCAGCAATACACAATACATCCAGGCAGCAGACCTGAAAAAGGGCTACTACAGCGATGTGTATTATCAGTTCCTCGATGATAACCTTTTTGTAGCCACCATTGCCGGCAAACCTGATTCCGGTAAATACTTTATACTCAGTAACGGAGCTATGATCTCTGTAACGGCATCTAACGGCGACCGCAAAGTGGAAAACCTCGTTACGGTGATGAAGCTAACCGATACTAACTTTGACATGAAAGTCACCTCTACTGATTTTCAGTTTATCTTATGTACAAAGAAAGAATAAAGGCACATGCTGTACACAGATACTACACCAGGAAGAACGGTGATGATGGAAGGCAGGAACTGCCTCTTCTTTTCGGGCTTCTCTTACCTCGGGCTGCATCAGCATCCTGCTTTTAAGGCATTGCTGATGACCGGTACCGAAATGTATGGTACGCTGTTCCCTTCTTCAAGAGCGGGTAACTTACGGTTATCCCTATACGAAGAAATAGAACATGCACTCTGTACCTTGCTGCAGCAACAAGCCGCAATAGTATTTTCTTCCGGTTACCTCGCTTCACAGGCAGCTATACATTATGCAGTCAACTGCGGACAACTGTTGTACGCACCGGATACACATCCTTCGTTATGGCATCACCTGCCCGCGCTGCCGTTGCAGGACCGGGAAACCTGGATCAGCCAGACCATAGAAAAAATAAATGATCATCCGGACAACAGCTTTGTGATTGTCAGCGATACCGTAAACCCGCTTACCAGCACCATCCACCATTTTAACTGGCTGCGGGAGCTGCGTCGCAAAGTACTGGTAGTACTGGACGATTCCCATGGCATCGGTATCCTTGGGCCGGACGGGCAAGGCAGTATTCACTTCCTGCCTGTCACCGATAACGCACGTTACCTTCTCACTGCCTCTCTGGCAAAGGCTTACAGCCTGGAAGGCGGCGTAGTGGCCGGTCATGCAGCAGATATCATGGCATTAAAACGAATGCCCTTTTTTTCCGCCAGCACCTCACTCATGCCCGCAAATGCTTATGCATGGCTGCAATCCGGCGAGCTGATGCAAAAAATGCGCAGGTTATTGCAACAAAATATAGCTTACCTGCTGCACTTAACAGCAGACACTAAAGTGTATAACCCACATGGGTTACCGGTATTTTTGCTGCCGCAATATGATAATACACCATCGCTGGTGAACTATCTCTCAGACAGAGATGTGATCATCTCCAGCTTCGCCTATCCGCAACCTCACAGTATGCCTGTTAACAGGGCCATTGTATCTGCCTTGCATTTGCAGGAAGACATGACAACGCTGCATCAGTTTTTACAGGAATTTGGGGTATAAAAAAGGCCACACAGCTGATTTGCTGTGCGGCCGCTTAACACTAAAATTCAAATTATCAACCAGCTTTCTTCGTTGTCTTCGGCAACCTGATATCTATCAGGTAAGTTCCTGCTTTCTTGATCTGAAAACCAAAACGGGGGTTTACATTGCAAGGAGCTGAGGGTAAATTTGGAATGCTTTTATCCAGTATAACAAACTGACTGGGTATACGGTAATAAATGAGGTAACCAAAACCAGGTATCTGTTTTACCGGGAAAGGGGTAATTTCATAATTACACGCCATAGTAGAGTCTGTGTATTCAACCGGATGAAATTTTGCATAACTCTCAAAGGTTGGCCGGGTTGTACCACGCTTAATAATCTGGCCGGTTTTGGGATCAAAAGGTGTCCCAAACTGATCTGAGATCTTTACAATTACAGATGTACCCGAACCACTTATCCGGGAAATATTAATTTTCAAATCTCCTATGTTACCACTGGTGGTAGTAAAATCCTGGAACCAGGCACACCCCTGTCCTGTCAGCTCATACAGCGGAGGATCTATCGTTCTTAGCAACCCGATATTCTTATACACTTTTGAGCCGGCTACATTGGTCACCTGTACATCATATTCATAATCTACATCAACAGGAACACTATCTGTAGCAGCATTAAAAACAAACTGACCACTTTCCAGGAACGCAAATGGCTTCATTTTTTTTAATACGCGTTTAGCATTTACCTGTTCAATAGTTGTATCTACATTCGGATCTATCGCAGCAGTGTATACATATACCGGGTATTCCTGGAAAAATTCATCCGCATGTTTTTTATTGTCTACTCTTCTGATATCCAGCAGAGTTACCGTCATAGGCTGTGTTGTGCCATCCGCAATCAAAGAAGATGTTTTCTGGAATGGGTTACCGCGCTCTATTTTAATAGGGCTATCGGGAACATATAATCCATCACTCAAAAAGCCTTCCGTAATTTTCTTACAACCGGTAGCCAGCAACATCACCATCACAGCAGCACCCAGCATTCTTTTTATGTTATATTTACCTGACATAATACTTTTTTATTTTTTAGTGATGGCATTACTATCTCCAGTAGAAAAAATGATTGTTATTCAATACATGCAACACGCCTGTTTTCGTAAGGATCCCAGTTGTCCGACATATATCTTCCTTATCAATATCTGCTTTCGGGAATCCTGGCGGCAAAGGTTCCGGATCTTTACCGTTAATGATTTTTGTTAAAGACATATAACGTACAGGCTTGTCAAAAATGCCACCGTAATCAGTTGTTTCTCTAAGGCGAACTACAAAATCCTGTCCATCGAGGTTTTTGTAGAATGTTGGATCCAACGACAAATCCTCCCTGACAATTTTACCTTTAAACATATAAGCCCTGATAGAATCTCTCAACTCAGCAGGGGGAAAACTATCTATTGTGTAGGTAAGATTCTCATTGTTATGAGCTAACTGCAATTGAGATGAACGCGCATCCAACAGTAATTTAATTGAATAATTAGTAGATGCAAAAAAAGTAACATCACCGTTGATCTCATCTTTCATGCCCGCTTTGTCTATCAGCATAATGAGCGTATCAAACAGCTTGTTCTGTTTCAAATAATCGTAAGTAGTCAAATCTGTTTTAGGACTTGTAGCACTCCCACCTATAAAGTGATCATCTTTTTTGCAGGCGGTAACCATAATAGTGGCGAACAATAATACCCATCCGCACCTGGTCGTATATAGTTTCAGTTTGTTCATGATTCTTTTTTTATTGTTATTAGAAAACGGTGTTATTTCACTTTGCCAAGCCAATAACTATTTTGAGTAAGCACCGTATTATTCAGGAATAATTTGCGTGCAACCGGCCATTTCCAACCTTCTGCATTATAGCGGGTATCTGTAAATTTGCCACCGCTTTCTGTTTTCAGGTAACCTGTGCGCACAAGATCATACCAACGTTGGCCTTCTCCATACAATTCACGGGAGCGCTCACGGAATACTTCATATTTCACATCTCCGTTCCCATCAGTATCTGCAGCACCGGCACGCCTTCTCACCTTGTTAATATCACTCAGTGCAGCACCAGCATTTCCCTGATCAGCATAAGCTTCGGCGCGTAACAGGATTAAATCTGCATAACGCAGCAGGATGATATTAGCATCTACAGCAGCACCAGTATTATTACCAGGGTTTTTATAATAAATGTTTTGTGCATTAGGACCCGCAAATTTGCACAGTATATGTTTTGTTATATTAGTTTCTTTTAACCCATAGAAAAAGTAGTTTAAACGCAGATCGGTACTATCGTCATAAATATCATTCATCAGGTCTGTGTTAAGAATAGCCGGCGACCCGCTTTTCTTAATAATAAGGGGATCCTGGAGAATATTATAGTAATATCCATCTTCTGTCTGTTGTTCAATGGTAGACACCTGCATGTTCAACTCAAATATTCCCTCGCTTGTTTTTCCATGGAATATGCTGGGATAATTCGTAGCCGGTAACAGCTGATATTGACCACTGCTTTCAAGAGTATCTACAGCAGCAATAGCGTTGCTGAGATAAGCCGGATTACTTCCCTTTGTCAGGAAATTTTGCCACATGTAAATATGTGCCAGCAAGGCATAGGCAGCTCCCTTATTTGCTCTCACCGCTACTTCCGCACCCTTTTTATTAGTCCAGGGCAACAAGTTAATGGCTTGTTTCAGGTCATTAACACAACTATCCAACACCATTTTTTCATTGGTACGCGGTACATTTTTAGCATGTGCCGGATCAGCATCATACTGGTTTATCAGCGGTACATCTCCCCATATCCTCGTCATATAAAAATAAGTGTAGGCACGCAGAAATAAGGCTTCCCCTAAAAACCTGTTACGTGTTGGCGTAGGTGTTTCTGTAAACTGATTATCTGGTATTTTAGGTACGTTATATAAGATGATATTACTTTGGGTAATTATTTTATAGTAAGGTGTCCAGTCTGCTAAAGGATCCAGGTAATCTCCCAGAAAATCAGCAGTGGCCATACTATTACCGCCATTTACCAGAAAACTGAGGTCATACTGATTAAACACTGAAAACTCATAGGCAGGAAGACTACCATAAGCAAAATTCGACATGTAGCCGCCAAAGGCGGTATTGGTAGTTAGCGCATTTCTCAGCAATGCGTAGTTGCCGGCAATACCTTGTTCCGCATCACGCTGATTTTGCCAGAATACACTATTGTAAGGAGAATTGATAGGCTGCTGCTCCAACAGTTTTTTACAGGATACAAAAGGAGACAATAGCATGCCTGCAACCGCCACGGTGAATATATTTTTAAGACAATTCATATCTACTTCTTTTAAAAATTAAAAACCAACATTTACACCCAAAGTGAATTTCCGTGGTATTGGATAACCTCCACCGGTATAAGTTCCCCTTTCATCCACTGCTTCTGCATCCGGAACATTTGCTTTCTGGAACATTTTCACGTTATCTATCACACCATATACCTGCAGATTGCGCATTTTAATACGATCCAGGAATTTGCGGTTGAAAGTGTAAGACAGGTTTAAATATTTAATACGGGCATAACTGCCATTTTCAACAAATGCAGTAGAGAAAGGCAGGTACTGATAATAATAGCCAGGCGCATAAGGAAGCAGTTCAGAATATTTGGCATTATCACCCGGTTTGTGCCAGGTATCCACACTGGCAGGATCTATGCCAGCAATAGTTGCATAGTCGTTACGCAAACCCGTCAGCTTGTCGGACATATATTTGTTATAAATTTCACGACCCAGCAGGAAGGTGACGAATACTTCCAGGCTCACACCTTTGTACGAAAAAGTATTGGTGAATCCACCGGTAACACGCGGATTAGGATTACCACCCGCTACCTTATCATTCCAATCCCACACATCATAGTCATGGTTCTGATCTGTCCAGTTAAAATCACCTGCCTGTACAGTATGATTGCCATTCCAGTAAGTCATTTTTTCACCGGTATAGGGATTGAATGGAATATCTTTCTCTGTTTTATATACACCATTGCTCTTGATCATATAAAATTCATTGATCGGACGACCCTTTGTCAGGATATAGGTAATTCCAAGGTTATCATCAGACACAACAAGATCACGGTTACCATTAGGCAGCGCAGTGATCTGATTTTTGTTGAACGAAAGTATCAGGCGGCTATTCCACTGGAAAGCACTGGTAGGTGCCAGTATACGTCCCATAACAGTAAACTCGATACCTGTATTCCGCAATCCTACAGAGTTGGTATTTACTTTATTGTAACCACTGGTGGACGGTAACAGGAGATCAAACAGCGTTTTGGTTTTACCACGGTTGTAAGCGTCAACAGTAGCAGATAAACGACCATTGAAAAAACCTGCATCAAAACCAATGTTTGACTGGATAGATTGTTCCCATGTTAAACCTTTCTGGGCAACACCACCACTGAAGTTAGGCGTTACTGCATTCACCCCATTATAAGTGCCGGCAGAGGAACCACCATAAGAACCCTGGTTAATGCTGTAATTATTATAAGGAAGGTAATATCCCCCTGGTAAGCTACCGGTTACACCATAACTACCACGGATCTTAAACATATCCACTATATGCTTGAACGGTGCTGCAAATGGTTCGTCCAATATATTCCAACCGGCAGATACAGACGGGAAGTAACCCCAACGGCTGTCACTACCAAAACGGGAGGAAGCATCTGCACGCCATGCAAACGACAACAGGTATTTTTCTTTATAGTCGTAGTTGACACGTGCAAAGAATGATAACATACCGGCAGACTCATAATTGGAACCGGAAATAAGCGTACCATTGGCATCTTTCTGCACAAGATAATTCAGGTCATATCCCTGTACTACCTTCACATTATCATTGGTAATAGCGCCACTACCAATACCAGTATATTCGTTTTTAACATTATTGATCGTATTCCCTAATAACACATTTAAGTGATGATCTTTATTAGCAACGTCCGTTGTAAAATTCAACGTGTTATCCACGTTCATATTCTCATAGCGGCTCTTACTGCTTTGTGCATAAGACAACCCAACTATATTCAACTCACCTGGTCTGAAAATGTCACGTGAGTTGATACTGGATTGAACTGATCCGATAGAGGCAAAATGAAGTTTTGGTGTAAAATCATAATTCAATGTAATGCTCGCGGTAATATCATCGTTCAGGTTTTTATCCCGACCGGAAGTCAAATCACCGGTATAATTTTTCTTCTCTAAATCAGATATATTAAACAGAGAGGAAAGATATTGTCCATTCTGCAACGGGATCACATCTTCACCAGGAAACTGGCCACGGCCACGGGATCTGTCACCGCGACTTAAACGGAAAAGCGCATCCACATTAAATTTAGACGTCAACTTCATACCCATTACAGCAGAAACAGTATAACGCTTAAAGCCGGTGCCTTTAATAATACCATCTTCGTTATAGTAGTTACCACTGATGCGGTAATTGGTAGCTTCATTTGCTCCGGAAACAGACAAGTCATAGTTCTGCACAATACCATTCTGATAAAATAAATCCTGCCAGTCGGTAGCGCCACTAAAAGACGGATTCAAACTATCCGTTAACAGCATAGGAATAGCTGACCTCTTTAAATCATAACCCAGATGGTTTTCGAGGTAGTTCATTTTAAACTGCCGCTCTTCGGCTCCACCATATACTTTTTCCAGCTTTGGTTTCATGGTTTTACCAGCATAGCTCGAAAAATTCACCTGTGGTTTACCTGACTTACCACGTTTTGTTTTCACAATGATTACGCCGTTGGCGCCACGTGAACCGTAGATAGCAGCAGCAGAAGCATCCTTCAGAATGTCGATGGACTCAATATCATTCGGATTCAAGCCAGCAATATAGTTGGTACCGGTGTTATCAAATTGGGCCGCATCATCCAGTGAAATAGGAATACCGTCAATTACAAATAAGGGAGAGCTTAATGCGCGTGAATTATCTATAGAGCGACTGATAGAAGTATTACCACGTACCACAAACGAACCGCGTACACCCGGCTCACCGGTAAAATTCTGAACATTCAAACCAGCAGCACGACCTTGTAACAACTGATCAAAACTTGGTGAAGGCAGATTTTCTATCTCTTTCCCTTTCACGCTGGACACAGCTGCTGTTACCGTTTTGCGCTTTACTTCCTGGTAACCGATTATCACCACATCTTTCAGACTTTTCGGATCCGGGTTCAATGAAATATTGTACACCTCTTTATCAGACAGCTGCAATGTTTTTGTTTCAAAACCGATAAATGAAATGGTAAGCTGATGAGCAGTACCTTTTAATGTAAGGCTAAATTTACCATCAGGATTAGTAGCTACCCCATTATTGGTACCTACTTCCTTTATAGATACTCCCGGTAATGCTACCCCCTTGTCATCTCTGATGGTACCGGAAATTTTTCGCTCCTGGGCCCATACCTGCAGGCATAGCAATCCCATTAGCGCTAATAATAGCAACTTTTTGTGCATAGATTCTGGTTTAATAAACTACTTCGGAATTATTGGAATTGGTTGATTGGATTTAAATGATGCTCACTGTTTGTACTCACTGATTCTTTGAATAATTGTTTCAATGTTAAAGTAAAATGATTGTTCCTGTTTTGTGTGTAGCTGCCCGTTTAATAAACTATGTCGGAAAACTTGGATGGTTGATTAAATTATAAAGATGTTTACTGTTTTATGCCCACTATTATGTTCACTATTTTATATTCACTGATTTTCGGCTGATTATTCACTGTTGACATAAATGATTGTCCACTATTTATGCATTATCAGAGTGGAAATTATAAATGTTAATGTTTTCCTAATAACACAATAATAAGTTGTGACTTTAATATGACAATATGCATTTTAACAAATATAATGTAATTGTAGTTCTATAAAAAAATAATAATCAACTATTTATGTTTAAAAAGATAAGAATTAATCAATTACTCCTTATTTTTACATTAAAATCATATTATAAAATGATAAATTAACATCAATATCATAAACTATTCAAGACAATCTCATGATGGTATTAAACTTATCCAGTAGCTATATTACACTAAAATACCCGGTTTCAGCCCATAAATTACCCCGCTGCAAACAACAGCTTTGCTCTCCTACTCACCCCAACCCATATACGAAATAACTATTCGCTCTTTACAAATGCCTTTATGATACCGCTCATTTGTCCCAAAATAATCTAATTTGTTATTTACTATCCAGTTAATGACATGGACTGACAACTATTAATTATTTTTGCCGGATAAACTTTGCCGCCTGAAAAAAGTAAGGAAAATATTATCAGTTGTGTTACTGTGTTTGTTAGGCCTCATCATTTTGATAGGGATACTGGTAAACATCCCTGTGGTACAGAATTTCCTCGTGCATGAGGTCACCAGCCGCCTGTCGGAGCGGCTGAAAACACGCGTGGAAATTGACCATGTAAGCCTCCGGTTGTTTAACAGCATGCAGCTGGAAGGTGCACTGATAGAAGATAAACATAAAGATACGCTCCTGTACGCAGGCAAATTACAGCTACGCATCACCGACTGGTTCTTTTTTCAGGATAAACCAGTGATCAAATTCATAGGCCTCGACAATGCACAGATCAACCTGCACCGCTCCAGCACTGATTCTGTCTGGAACTTCCATTTCCTGGAAGAAGCCTTTGGATCATCCAAACCCGATACCAGCCAACAACCAGCCAAAACCATTGCGCTCGACCTGAAAAAAATTGACCTCCGCAATATCCAGGTGAAACAGGTGGATGCCTGGGTAGGAGAAGATATGCGGGCATCTGCCAAACGCATTTATATCGACGCTAAAAACCTGGACCTGGAGAAACATAATATAGATGTGCAGGAACTGTTGCTGGATCAACCAGCTTTTATTATCAGCAGCTACGCATCCTCTCCGCTCCGGCACAAACGCCCACCCACCGGCAACAGCAATCCGCTGCCCGATACCGGTGCGGCACACCAGCTCCGCTGGAACGGCGCCAACTGGAAGTTACTGGTAAAAGAACTGACTATTAAAAACGGAATGTTTGGTGTAGATAACCCCGACGACACTACGAAAATAGTACCCGGCTACTTTGCACCACATCACATCCGCTTCAACGAAATCAATCTCTCTCTTACTAATACCAGTCTCATAAAAGACAGTGTGATAGGAGATCTTAGCCTCAGTACCAAAGAACGCTCCGGCTTTGAAGTGAAAAAACTTACCAGCAGATTTAAGATGTCGCCCGTGGAAATGGAGTTTTCCAGGCTGAACCTGGAAACAAACCGCAGCCATATCGGCGACTATTACACCATGCAATACGGAGATATCAGCGATATGAGCGACTACATCAACGATGTGTTTATGCAGGCCCGCTTCAAAAACTGCAGGCTCTCCTCCGATGACATTGCCTTCTTTGCCCCACCCCTCGCTACCTGGAAAAAAGAAATTACTCTCACAGGTAAAGCCCGCGGACCAGTGAGCAACCTGAAAGCATCAGAAATAGAACTGCAGGCAGGTAATACCACCCGCTTAAAAGGTTCCCTCGAAATGCGCGGTCTGCCTGATATCTACCAAACATTCATCGACTTCCACTTAGAAGAACTGGTTACTACCGGTAAAGATGTAATGCAGATCATGCCCATTGTAAAAGATGTGAATGCCGTTCGCATAGACCGCCTCACTGCTATCCGCTTCCAGGGAAGTTATACCGGTTTTGTGAATGACTTTGTGGCCTATGGCCAGTTCCAGACCAATCTCGGCAAACTGAACTCGGATCTGAACTTCAAAACAAGTCGCGATGTGCCCGTATACTCCGGGAGCTTAACCGCTACCAACTTCGATATAGGCAGTCTCTTTGATAACAGCAACCTCGCTACCATTTCACTCGATGCTAAAGTAGATGGCGCCGGCTTCAACTTCAAAACGCTGAAAGCCAGTGTAGATGCAGATATAAAAGAGATATCACTTTTTGGATACAACTATCAGCACATCAAAACAAAAGGTGAAATGAGCCGTAAGTTTTTCAACGGCTCCTTAACTGCTAATGATCCTAACCTGGATATGGACTTTGCCGGTACCATCGATTTCAATGAAGCCCTGCCAGTATTCAATTTTAATTCGGAGATCCGCAAAAGTGATCTCAAAGCCCTGCATATCACTCAGGATTCTGTTACGCTGCAAGCCAAGCTGGACCTGAACTTTGCAGGTAGCACCATCGATAACTTTGATGGTGTGGCACGTATGTACGAGGTATCTGTATTTAAAGATAACCGCCGCCTGGAGTTCGACTCCCTCAACGTGTCTACCCATATACAGGATAATATTAAAGTACTGGAATTTGCCGGCAGTGAAATAAGCGGATATGTAAAAGGAGACTATAGTTTCCTGCAATTACCGGATGCTTTCCACCTGTTGTTATATAAATATTATCCCAGCTTTTTCAGCGCACCGCAAAATCCCAATATCAATCAGAATTTCAGCTTCGCCTTCCGGTTCGGAGATGTGGACAAACTGCTGAAAGGCTTTACCAAACAGTTTTCCGGCTTCAGTCAGACAAAGGTAGACGGGGCACTCAATACGATGAACGGAGGCAACCTCGCCCTAAACATCCTCATACCGGAGGCCGCTTATCTCAACTACCATGTTCAGAACCTACAGGTAAAAGGGAATGGCAACTTTAACAAAGTAAACATCAGCACCAGCATAGGCAAGGTACTGTCCGGGAAAAATGTGGTCCTGGAAAACCCACTGATACTGGCCAGTTCCGGGCATGATACCTCTTTCATAAAAGTAGATCTACAGGCAGAAGACACCTCTTCACTCGATGGTTTTTATGCCCGGGTGATCACGGTACAGGATGGCCTGAAAATCAATTTTCTGAATAGTGCCTTCACCGTAAACGAGCGGCAGTGGAACGTTACACCCGGTAATGAAATTTACTGGAGCAAACATTTCCTGACAGTGAAAAACCTGCGCGTTACCCGTAATGACCAAAGTATTACGGTGGAAACGAATGAATATAATCCGGATGAATCCAAATTTATTGTTACACTCAAAAACCTCAACCTCGCAGATGTAATACCGGCGCAGCTGATATCTACCCGCGTAGAAGGCATCACAGACGGGACTATCCATATTTCGGATCCTACACAAAACCTGGATATCAACACCGCACTGAGAACGCGGGAACTGCGTATAGACAATGATTCCATCGGCGTAGTAAATGTTGATGGTACGTATCATCAGCAAACCGGTGACGCTACCTTTGTCATCAAATCTGATAACGAAGGAAAAGCTTTCCTGGCGCAGGGCAAGGTAGGGTTATCTTCCACCAACAAAGCCATTGATGCAAGCATCAATGTAAACGGCACTTCTATCAGTTTATTAAATAAGTACCTGACGGGCTATGTATCTAATCTCACAGGAGCCGTAAACGGTAATCTCAACATTACCGGTACTACCAGTCAGCCTTCCGTTAAAGGCACCCTGACACTGGATACCGTAGGCGTTACAGTGGATTACCTGGGTACGCATTATAAGATACCTAAACTGAATGTGAATATCGATGACAACCTGATTGAGTTTGGCAACTTCTCCCTAATAGATAAATATAACACGGTAGGCACTGCCAGCGGTTATATCAGTCACGATCACTTTGATAAACTGAATTTTGATTTTGATGTTACCGGTAAAAAATTCCTCTTCCTCAATACCAGTGCAACGGATAATGATTTATTTTATGGAGATGTTATCGCGGATGGTAAAGTATATTTTTCCGGTCCGCTGAACGACATGCAAATGCACATTCTCGCCCGGCCAATCAAGGGAACACATTTCTATTTGCCTATGTCCGACAGTAAGGATATTGGTAAATACGATTACATCACCTTCAAGTCCTACGGCACAGAAATAAAAGATAAAAAGAAGAAAAAAGATAATACAAAACTTACTGTAAAGCTGGATATCGCTGCCAATCCGGATGCGCAGATTGATGTCATCCTCGATGCCACTACCGGCGATGTTATCTCTGCTAATGGTACCGGTAACCTTCAGATCACAGTAAATACGGAAGGTGAGTTCAGCATGTTCGGGAATTATGAAATCAATAATGGTTCCTATAATTTCAACTTTCAACGCCTTACCAGCTGGAAGTTTGATATAGAAAAGAACAGCACTATCACCTGGAATGGTGACCCACAGGATGCCAAAGTAAATATCATGGCTAAATACTCGCTGCCTAAAGTAAGTTTATACAACCTCGTAGGACAGGGAACCAATATCGCCACCGACAAACTGGCTACCCGCACAGAAAAAGTGGATGTAGAAATTAACCTGCGTGGCGCACTCCTCAAACCGGATATTACCTATTCCATTCAGTTGCCGGAAGTGGGCAGTCTGGCTTATGAGAGCGGTGTGGCGGCTCACCTGAAAGAAATCAACAATGATCAGAATAAAGCATTGTTCCAGGTATGGGGACTGCTGTTTTCTAATCAGTTCCTGCCAGACGATGCTACAGGCGCAGCTACCAACGTAGGTATTACCGGCAAAAACAGTGTGGGACAGGCATTATCAGCACAGGCGCAGGCCATTCTGAACAATATCACAGGGGTGTTACTAAAAGGTACCGGTATTGGTGTGAACGTAAACTACCGGGCTTATAATGTGGGTGGTCCGGCAGTGGACAACTCCTCAGTAGACCGTAACCAGGTGAGTGCCGGTATTACCAGTAACTTATTCAATAACCGTTTCCGTTTATATGCCGGTGGTGATTACGATTGGGGGAAAACATCTACATCTGCCAGTACCAACCGCTTTGCGGGCGACTTCCGCATAGAGTACCTGCTCACAGCTGATGGCCGCTTCCGTATCAATGCTTTTAGCAAATCAGATTACGATGTATATAACCTCAACAACCGTACGAAATCCGGTGTTGGCATCTCCTATATCAGGGAATACAATAAATTCAGTGAGTTGTTGAACAGGCGCAGATCTACGCCGCTATTGGATTCTCTACGCAAAGTAACAGCACTGAAAGAGAAACAGGAAGACTCGTTAAAAGTGAGGGGGGATACTAGTACGGTGCGCTAAATTTTCTTTCCCAGGATTAGACTGATTATGCTGATTACACTGATTTTATTTTTTTTGATTACAAAGGATTAAAAAAGATTGGCGGAGATCATCGCAGAAGTTGTCTGAACCAGGATTAAAGGATTTTACGGATTACCCTGATGGGTGTTTTGTTATTTAAAACATATAATTACATCGTATAAAATAAAAAGAGAAGGTCTGGAAATCCCAGACCTTCTCTTTTTATTTTCTTTCAAATATAAGACAACAAAACACCCATCAGGGTAATCCGTAAAATCCTTTAATCCTGGTTCAGACAACTTCTGCGATGATCTCCGCCAATCTTTTTTAATCCTTTATAATTAAAAAAATAAAATCAGTGTAATCAGCATAATCAGTCTAATCCTGGGAAAGACAACATCCGCTAACCGCGTAATATTTCATGACCGAGTTTATCTCTTTTGGTCCGCAGATAATTCTCATTATGCGGATTCGGATGTATTTCAATCGGCACATTTTCCACGACTTCCAAACCATAGCCACTCAAACCAGCACGTTTGCGGGGGTTATTAGTGATGAGACGTAATTTGGAAATATCCAGATGCCGGAGGATTTGTGCACCAACGCCATAATCGCGTTCATCCATTTTAAAGCCCAGTTCCAGGTTAGCCTCTACTGTATCGAGTCCTTCTTCCTGGAGTTTATACGCTTTTAATTTATTCATGAGACCGATACCACGACCTTCCTGGTTCATATATAATATAAGGCCTTTGCCTTCTTTCTCTACCATTTGCATGGCGGCGTGCAATTGCTCACCGCAGTCGCAACGGAGTGAATGCAGGATATCGCCGGTAACGCAGGAAGAATGTACACGTACAAGTACGGGTTCATCTTTGGTCCAGGTACCTTTTCTCAGCGCCATGTGTATTTCGCCGGAATTGATTTGTTTAAAGGCGATCAGTTCAAAGTTGCCGTATTTGGTAGGCATCTGTACCCTTACTCCCTCTTCTATCAGCGTTTCGGTGCTGAGCAGGTAAGTGATCAGGTCCTGTATAGAGATGAGTTTCAGATCAAACCGGGTAGCTATTTCGCGAAGTTGCGGTAAGCGTGCCATGGAACCATCTTCATTCATGATCTCTACCAGTACACCGGCTGGTTCAAAACCTGCCAGTCGTGCCAGATCAATAGTTGCCTCCGTATGGCCGGAACGGCGTAAAACGCCACCGGTTTTGGCTTTCAGCGGAAAAATATGTCCTGGTTTACCCAGGTGTTCTGGTTTGGTAGTAGGATCTATCAGTGCCTGAATGGTTTTGGCCCTGTCATGTGCAGATATTCCTGTGGTACAGCCATGTCCCAGCAGATCTACGGATACGGTAAATGGTGTTTGGTGTAAAGCCGTGTTATCGCGTACCATCAGCTCCAGTCCTAACTCTTCGCAACGCTCTTCTACCAGCGGTGCACAGATCAGGCCACGGCCGTGGGTGCTCATAAAATTGATAATTTCGGGCGTTACATTGCGCGCTGCAGTTATAAAGTCCCCTTCATTCTCACGGTCTTCATCATCCACTACAATTACCAGCTTACCGTTTCTTATATCTTCTATTGCTGCTTCTATTTTATCTAACATATAATATTCCCTCCGGGTAAGAAAATGTTGAATTGCGCAAAGTTACGACATATAGATGTTAAAAGATAAGGTGTAAAACATCCCTTTTACTGTTAAAAAAACGTTGCAGGAATGTTAATTATGCAGGCTGATTTTAACACATACAAAATAGCTCGCATTTATGATAGTTTATACACCTAAACAGGCATAAAGTTCAATCTGGGTATGGGTTTCATGCATTAATAATATCATCAATTTGAGGAATCATAATTTTTAAGGATTTTCTTGCGAAATCCTTTTATTTACGGGCATTCGGATAGATTATATCCAATTTTTTCCATATGGTTCGAGATATCAACACCGGGCTTAACAATTTGTTAATTCGGCGTTAAATTATTGCCAGGAAATTTTAGCAACTTTGCGCCATGAAACAAACTTCTAAAATCATGAGATTTAGAAAATTACTCTTTACATTTTCTTTATTACTTACAACATTACTTACCTATGCACAGGTTACGACCAGTAGCATCACCGGTGTTGTGACTGATTCAAAAGGGCAAGGGCTCATCGGAGCTACCGTAAAAGCCACACACACTCCAACCGGAACTGTTTATGGAACTACTACCCGCAATGGTGGCGAATTCACGATCCCTAACGTTCGCGTTGGCGGACCTTACAAAGTGGAAGTGTCCTTTATCAGTTACGGTACGGAAACTTTCAACGATATATTCCTGAAACTGGGAGAACCGTTGAAAATCAATGTAAAACTTTCTGAAGGCGCAACCAACCTGAAAGAAATAAGTATCACCGCTACTAAAAACATTGCACAAGGTAATGGCGGTACTGCACTGAACGTTTCCCGCACACAAATGGATAATATTCCTACTGTGAACAGAAGCGTACAGGATTTCGTGAAACTGAGCCCACAGGCATCTGTTTCTACAAACGGTAAAGATGGTTCACCTATGGGTATCTCCTTTGGTGGTCAGAGTAATAAATACAACCAGTTTGCAGTAGATGGCGCCGTAACAAACGATGTATTCGGCTTATCTGCTTCCGGTACCAATGGCGGTCAGGCAGGTGCCAACCCTATTTCTATCGAAACTATTGATCAGCTGCAAATTGTACTGAATCCTTACGATGTTAAGCAAAGTGGTTTCACCGGTGGTGGTATCAATGCTATCACCAAAAGTGGTACTAACCAATTCCATGGTGCTGCCTATTTATATTACCAGAATCAGGGCATGGTTGGTAAAGCTCCGGACTCTACCCGGTCCAGTTATGGTACCTTCAATAATAAAATTTTCGGTGCCAGCGTCGGTGGTCCGATCATCAAAAACAAACTGTTCTTCTTCATAAATGCTGAAAGATCTAAAAGGGTTAATCCAATCGATTTTAACCCGGGTACAGGTTCTTCCAACGTAACTGTAGACGAACTGCAAAATGTTTACAATCACGTAAAAACCAAATATGGTGTTGATCTGGGTGGTTTCACTGATCAGCAACGTGAAAAACCAGCCACGACTTTGTTTGGCCGTATTGACTGGAACATCAACAGCGTTCATAAGCTGACCTTCCGTCACAACTACCTGAATGCAAGCGATCTGGTATACAGCAGAACTAATAGCGCTGCAGCTTATTACAACAACTACTATACTTTCCCTTCTATCAGTAATTCAAGCGTAGTTGAATTAAACTCCAACTTCTCTAATAAACTTAGTAACGAGTTAAGGGTAGGATATAATAATGTAAAAGACAGAAGAAAATACCTTGGTTCACCATTCCCGAATGTTATTATCAACGACAACGGTCGTACTATTAACCTGGGCAGTGAATTCTCTTCCGGCGCCAATTCACTGAATCAGAGCATCTGGACTATTACAGATAACCTGACCATGTACCATGGCAAACACACTATCACAGTGGGCGCCAATGCTGAAATATACAAGATCAAAAATACTTTTATTCAGGGTGCTTTCGGTGCTTACGTGTTTGATTCCATCGCTGGTTTCGTAAATGACCTGAAACCGAAACAATACCAGATCAACTATACCACTGCAGATTCTACTCTTAGAGATGGTATCGGCTTCAAAGCTGCACAGATCGGTATCTACGCACAGGATGAATGGAATATCAGAAGAAACTTCACCCTGACCTATGGTGTAAGAATAGACATTCCTATATTCCCGACAACACCTCCGAATAACGAATCTTTCTCCAAAAATCCAAACTTTGCAGGCTATTCTACTACCACTATACCTAAATCAACACCACTCATTGCACCACGCGTTGGTTTCACATGGGATGTAACGAATGACGGTAAAACGATCATCCGTGGTGGTGTAGGTATTTTCACCGGCCGTGTACCTTTTGTATGGATTTCCAACCAGTATACCAATACCGGTAATATATACACGAACGTGAACCTGAGCGGTAACGGATTACCTAACTCATTCCGCTTCAACTACGATGGCAACAGTCCTTTCTACGGTCAATACTCAGCAGCAAATCTGTCTGCTATGGGTGCTAACGTAGGTAGCAAACCATCCAACATCAACCTGTCTGACAAGAGCTTTAAGTTCCCTCAGATGTTCAAAACAAACCTGGCTGTTGAAAGAAAACTGCCATGGGGTATGACCGCTACATTGGAAGGTAACTTTACAAAAACTGTCAACAACGCTATCTGGAACAACCTGAACGTTACAGCAACAGGTGACAGCGTTTCACTTGGTGGTGGTGTTAAAAGACCAATGTGGAAGAAAAAAGATCCTAACGCAGGTGACCAGATCCTGTTATTACAGAACACCAGCGATGGTTATACCTATAACATCTCCGGTGAGCTGACCAAAGTAACCAAAAACGGTCTGTTCTTCAAAGTAGGTTATTCCTATGGTGATGCTTATTCCGTTAATGATGGTACTTCTTCTACCGCTGCTTCCAACTGGCGCTTTGGACCAAACATCAATGGTTTGAATAACCTGGATATGGGCCGTTCTAACTACAGCATGGGTAGCCGCGTACTGGCAGTAGTTTCCAAAGCCTTTACTTATGGTAAAGCAAAACAATTCCGTACTTCAGTTACCTTATTCTACAATGGTCAGTCAGGTGTGCCTTATTCATGGGTATACTTCAACTCTGTTGATCCAACCGGTGATGACTTAGGTAGCAATGGTAACAATGACCTGATCTATATTCCTAAAGCTTCTGAAGTAAGCACCATGCGCTTCGATCCGATCTCTCAGAAAAATTCTGCCGGTGCAGTCATCTACACCCGTTCAGAAGCTGAACAGAGAACAGACCTTGAGCGCCTGATCAGCAACGATAGCTATCTGGACAAACACCGTGGCGAAAACGCGAAGAAAAATGCTTCCCGTACGCCGTTCGAAAATATCTTCGACTTCAAAGTGGCACAGGTACTGCCTATCTACAAGAATCATAAAATCGAACTTACTTTCGATATCCTGAACGTAGGTAACCTGCTGAACAGCGATTGGGGCAAAACTTACTTCATTAGTAACAACGCTGCTACTCCGCTTACATACAGAAAAGCGGATGTAAACGGTCCGGTATTCCAATATGACAGAAGAAGGGTTGTAAATGGTTTTGGTGATGAAAAACCTTACGCTATCAACAACTTTACTGCACGTTGGAGAGGACAGGTAGGCGTTCGCTACAGCTTCTAATTGAAATTACTATATACTTTACAAAAGACCTCCGTGCCATCACGGAGGTCTTTTTTTTACAATAAATCCATCCGGCTTCCCGTTATATCCCAAATCCTTTACCCTTGTCCCGTTTACGTTGTCTCCTCCTCCTTGCCTGTACAATCCATCTGTCCACTATCCATGCACAGAACATAGTACCTAATCCGGGCTTTGAAGATGTGAACATTTGCACAGAATATTCCGCACCCTGCGCGCCAAGCGCCTGGCAAGCGGTAGCACCGCATATCAGCAAAATCGTTTATAAAGATGAACTGGGCCAGCATTATGTTATGCTGACGATGCAAAGCCGCATCAATCCTGCCTTCCGGTCCTATTGCCAGACCCAGCTGCTATGCCCCCTGGAAAAAGGCCAGACATATAAACTGCGGCTATTTACCATGAGCAACCAGGATCAACTACCCCTCCCGGATATACGATTTGACACTGCACCCGTCTTCCGCAATCTCGCCGAAGCACTGGAATTACCCGCCTCCCTACATCTTACCAAAAAAGATATTGTTCGTAAATATTATAACTGGACCATCCTGGAAAAAACCTTTACAGCAGATAACGATGCCGGCTATATCGTTATTGGTAATTTCAGTAAACCGGCTGCTATTTATAAACAGGAGTTTTATCTCTATCTCGACAGCGTAACTATTACCCCGTTATCCGGTAAAATATGTAAGGATGCTGATACTGTAAAGGCGAAGCTGTATGCGTTTCACAAACGCCACTCCTACTATTCGCCAAACGCAGGAGGAGATGGAAGCCCCTTTGGCAAAGCAACGCCCGTACTGCCATTGGCCGTATTTCAGCGCAGTGGCATCTGTGATACCATCCTGCTGAGAAGTGATTTTTTTCTGCCCCGCAGCAAAGACGTAAATCCTTCTTACCTGGCACAACTGGAAAGCACCATGAAAGTGCAGCGCGATGATGTACGTAATAAAATTATGCTCACCGGCTATTCACATAAATCTCCCAATCCAAAATATAATGAGATAATGGCACAGGACCGCGCCAATGCAGTAGCCACTTATCTCGTATACAAACAGGGATTCAGTTATGACGATTTCATCATCACTGGTCTAAGTAAACCCTCACCAGGAGAAGATTCCAGCGAAGTGGTAGAATTGATTAGTTGTCAGCCTGCACCGGAACTAACGGCGCCGGTTATACGAACAGATACACTGCTGATTCCTGATCTGCTGTTTAAAGTCAACAGCCATGAACTGAATACAACCCTGCATGCCTCACTGGACAGCCTCATTGGCAAAATTTCGGTAAATGACAGTATATCCGTCACCGTTACCGGCCATACCGATAATACCGGCACCAGCGAATATAACCAGGAACTATCCATGCGGAGAGCTGTTACCGTAGCGGATTACATCCGCACTAAAAAATCAGGCAGTAATATCACACAGGTAAATGGTATGGGAGAATCCATGCCGGTGGCAGATAACAATACCGCCGCAGGAAGAAGAAAAAACAGAAGAGTAGAAATCATCATCTATCATCTTCCTAAAAATAATCTATCGCATTAAGAAAAGAAAGGCAGCTGAAGAAACACTTCCATGGCGGTTTTCCACGTAGCTATATCATGCCGTCCACCTGGAATCTCCAGGTAGTGAATATCCTCTTCCGGCTTATACCCTTTTAACACCAGTTCCTTTATCAGGTCTTTGGTGTCATCAATACTGTCAATAACACCGTTGTTATTACGATCTGCCGTTTCATCAGCAGTACCACATTCAAAAAAGAACTGTAACCCGGCACGGTAACCGCCTGAACGGATCAGCCGGTGCATGATACGGTCCTTGTCATCATGATAATCCCCGCCCAACGGCTTGCTACGCCACCATAATGCGCCAGAAAAAACACCCGCCAGCTGGAAAATGTCCGGATGATGCCAAACTATATCCAAAGCAGACAATCCTCCCAGTGAAAAGCCCGCAAATGCATGCTGCGTAAAGGTCATAGCCGGGTACTGCTGCTGAAGGAAAGGTAATAATTCACGGATAATAAAACGCCCATACCCCTCTGCCATGGCTCCATATCCCTGGTGATCCAGCACACCGGCTGTGCCATACTCTGCCCTGCGATGTACACCTGCATGAATACCCACCACTAAAACGGATGGGCTGGTATCAGGCAGTAAACCGGCCAGGTCCTGCCCATCATTTACCAGCAGCAGCACAGAAGGTGCTTCCCCCGTAAAATACGTGTCCAGCAATACTTCCCGCTGTAAAAAGGAAGAATTAATATGATGATGATGTGTTTGCACCCTAACAATTTACTGATAAACCAATAATCTTTTTTAAATTTATCTAAACACTTTCCCGTGACCGAAAACTATTTGAAATGGCATTCTCCCAACCTGGGAAAGGAATTTGAGATGTTGGTATTTGGCGATAGCGGATATCCGTTATTGCTTTTCCCTACCTCCATGGGCCGCTATTATGAAAGCAAGGATTTTGGCCTTATAGATGCCATCCGCTGGTTTATTGAAGAAGGCAGGGTAAAAGTATATTGCCCCGATAGTATTGACGCCAGCAGCTGGTATAATAAAAGTATTTCACCGGAACTTAGAGCGTATAATCATACCTGTTATGACAAACTGTTGATGGAAGAAGTACTGCCCCGCATGGAAGCAGAAACAGGTCATCAGCGGATAGCCGCCGCAGGCTGTAGTTTCGGCGGTTACCATGCCGCAAATTTTGCCTTCCGGCACCCGGATAAAGTGTCTTATTTGTTTAGCCTCAGTGGCATATTCGACATCAAACCACGCATGGATGGCTATTACGACGACAATGTATATTTTAATAATCCTACTGACTATGTACCGGATAATACACACGCAGACCTCTGGCGCATGGGCATTGTACTGGGCGTAGCGGATACCGACGTTACCAGGCCGCAAAATGAGCTGCTGTCAGGTATCCTGGCGGAGAAAAAGATTTCGCACTGGCTGGATATACGTCCGCATACGGTACACAACTGGCCCGTATGGCGTGAAATGCTGCCGCATTATCTATCACTTATCAAGTAAGTACTGTATGAAAAAAATAGGCATTCTCTTCGGACAGGAAAACACGTTTCCGCAGGCATTTGTAGACCGCGTAAACCGCATCAATCCACCAGGCATTTTTGCTGAATTTGTAACCATAGATAAAGTAATGCAGGGAGCCGATACCGGCTATGCTGTAATAGTAGACCGTATTTCACAAGATGTACCCTTTTACAGGGCCTACCTGAAAAATGCCGCTGCAACAGGTACTGCGGTTATCAACAATCCTTTCTGGTGGAGCGCCGATGATAAGTTCTTTAATAATGTGCTGGCAGAAAAAATTGATGTAAACGTGCCCCGCACAGTACTGTTGCCTTCTTATAAATTGCCGGACGACACTACTGATAAATCATTCCGCAACCTCATTTATCCGTTCGACTGGAATACTATTTTTGAATACGTTAGTTTTCCTGCTTACATGAAACCTTATGCCGGTGGCGGTTGGAAACATGTATACCAGGTAGATGATAAAGAAGATTTTTTTCGTAAACACAGTGAAACCGGGCAACTGGTGATGATGTTGCAGGAAGAAATTGATTTCAGCCAGTATTACCGCTGTTATTGCATTGGTGGCAAAGAAGTGCGTATTATGCCCTACAATCCTAAAAATCCGCATCCCCAGCGCTACCAGGCCGATTATAGCGGCAGCCCGGAGTTGATGGAAGAAATCACCCGGCAGGTCATTGCTCTCAATGAATATCTCGGCTACGATTTTAACACAGTGGAAATAGCTGTACGCAGTGAGGTTCCTTATGCTATTGACTTCTGCAATCCCGCACCGGATGCAGATCTTCATTCTGTAGGCCCGGAACATTTTGAGTGGGTGGTGGAAACAAGCGCCAGATATGCCATTCAACGGGCTATTGCGCAAAAGCCAGGGAAAGATAACCTTACCTGGGGCAAATTTGTACAGCGCCAGCCACACAAAACAAAGAAAGCAGCTGCAGCAACAAAGGAAACTAAGAAGAAAACAGTATCAGTTAAAGAGAAAAAAGCAACAACCACAAAGGAGAAAAAAGCGACGGCAAAAAAAAGCCCTGTTAAAAAGCAACAAAAAGAAAAGTGAATCGTTTTACTGGGCTACATTTGTAGACAGCCTTTAGCAGTTAGCTATTAGCTATTAGTAGTAACACTAAAAGCTAACCGCTAAAAGCTAATCGCTAAAATATCATTCACGCTAAAAGCTAACAGCTAATAGCTAAAAGCAACAAAACATGTTTAAGGCGTTCACGCTGGGCATTGAAGAAGAGTACATGGTAATGGACCCCAGCACCCGGGAACTCAGATCACATGAACAAAAAATTGTAGAACAGGCGCATAAAGTGATCAGCGACCAGGTAAAAGCCGAATTTCATCAGGCAGTAGTGGAAGTAGGCACAAAGATCTGCGCCAATATCCACGAAGCCAGGGCAGATGTATCCTTACTGCGCCGTACCATTGCGCAGATAGCCGGCGACCTTGGTTTCAGCATTGGTGCATCCGGCACACATCCCTTCAGCAAATGGGAGAAGCAACTGATCACCGATCATCCCCGCTACTTTGAAATAGTGAACGAAATGCAGGATGCCGCCCGATCCAATCTTATCTTTGGACTGCACGTGCATGTAGGTATGGAAAACAGGGAAATGGCTATTCATATAGCCAACTCCGTTAGATACTTTTTACCGCATATTTTTGCGCTCAGCACCAACTCGCCTTTTTGGGAAGGTCGTAATACCGGCTTCAAATCCTTTCGTACCAAGGTTTTCGATAAATTTCCCCGCACCGGTATCCCCGATTATTTTGCCAGCATAGAAGAATATGACAACTATATCAAGCTGCTGGTAAAAACCAATTGTATCGATAACGCCAAAAAAGTATGGTGGGATTTACGCGTACATCCTTTCTTCAACACGGTAGAATTCCGCGTGTGTGATGTACCGCTCACGGTAGACGATACGATAATACTGGCAGGATTATTCCAGGCTGTATGCGCCAAGATCTACAAGTTGCGCATGCAAAATCTCAACTTCATCATCTATAACCGCGCGCTCATCAACGAAAATAAATGGCGGGCATCCCGGTATGGTATTGATGGCTATCTGATTGATTTTGGTAAAGAGATGGAGATTAATACCCGCGCACTCATTTTTGAATTACTCGATTTTATTGATGATGTAGTGGACGAGCTGGGTAGCCGCGATGTAATTGCAGCCACTACCAGGCTAATGGAAAGAGGCAGTGGCGCAGACAAACAGCTGAAAGTATTTGAAGAAACCGGTAACCTGATAGCTGTTACCGACTTCATACAACAGCAGTTCCTGCAGGGGTGTTAGTGAAGAAGGGAAGTAATTCGTAATTTTGTAGCATGCGTCCAATTAAAAACAGCTGGAAGGTAGCCGTGCTGGATATGTATGAAGGTGTTCCTAATGAAGGAATGCGATGTATCCGCGAGATACTGTCGAAATACGCCAGCATGCACGCACTCGACCTGCAATTTGATGAATTTGAAGTGCGGCAGCAACAACAGGTGCCAGACACTTCTTATGATATTTATATCTCCACAGGTGGCCCCGGTAGCCCGGTAGACAGTGAAGGCAGTGATTGGGAAACCGCTTATTTTTCCCTGATCGATGCACTGCTGGAATGGAACCGTACACACGAAATCAGTAAGCCGGTATTCTTTATATGTCACTCCTACCAGATCATGTGCCGGTATTATAAACTGGGAAATGTATGCAGGCGCAAATCACCTGCGTTCGGCGTTTTCCCCGTGCATAAAACCGCTGCAGGCATGCAGGAGAAAGTATTCAGCGCCCTGCCCGATCCTTTTTATATAGTTGATAGCCGCGACTGGCAAGTGATAGAGCTCAACTATAAAAACTTACAGGCAATGGGTGGCCACGTATTAGCACTGGAAAAACAAAGACCGCACGTACCGCTGGAACGCGCTACCATGGCCATTCGGTTCAATGATCATTTTATTGGCACCCAATTCCATCCGGAAGCAGATGCGGCCGGTATGCATATGTACCTGCTGCAGGAAGAAAAGAAAAAACAAGTGGTTAACAACCACGGCATTGCTAAATATAACAGCATGATCAGTCAACTCACTGATCCTGATAAGATCATGCTTACGCACGATCGTTTCATTACTGCCTTCCTGGATTATGCCATTTATGGCAGCTTGTCTGAAAGACTCGCCGCTATTGAGCGATTGGTACAGGTAGCCACTCATACAGATAATGAGCATTCTTTTTTCTAATTAAAAGACACCATGATTACCGCAGTCAGAACATCCTATAATAAGCAATTCACCCCGGCTAAGTACAAGCAATTTTTAGCTGGTATCGCACAGGACGCTGGCATAGCGCCCGCTTTCCGCATAGCGGAAACGCCGGTATTTATACCCGCAGCGCTCAGCACAAAGCTGGTACAGGCCTGCGAAGAAATTGTGAATGTCATCCTGCGCCCCGATTTCAAAACCATTACCACGGATGCCATTCCGGCGGCACTGAAAGTACCGCATGAAAATGATCATCCACATTTTATTGTCATTGATTTTGCCGTATGTAAAGCAGAAGATGATTCGCTGATTCCTCAGCTTATAGAACTGCAGGGCTTTCCCACGATGTACGCTTTCCAGGAAGTAATGGCCCGTCAGTTTAAAGAACATTTTGATATCCCGGCATCACTGAATAATTTTTTTAACGACCTGGATGAAACCTCCTATTACCAGGTGTTGCGCGAAATGATTATTGGAGATTGTGCGCCGGAAGAAGTGATCCTGCTGGAAGTGAAACCGGAAGAACAAAAAACCCGTATTGATTTTTATAGCACTGAAAAAGCATTGGGGATCAAAACTGTTTGTTTAACAAAGCTGATACAGGATGGTAAAAAATTATTTTATGAGAGAGATGGCATTAAAACGCCCATCCGACGCATCTATAACCGTATTATTTTTGATGATCTGCAGCAACAGTCTGCTACCCTGGGCGAGCATGTAAACCTGTTCCAGGACCTGGATGTGGAATGGATCACCCACCCTAACTGGTTTTACCGCATCAGTAAGTATATGATGCCTTTTATTCACAGTGAATATGTGCCTAAAAGCTGGTTCCTGCATGAGTTGCCGGTAATCCCTGCCGACCTGGAGAACTACGTGTTAAAACCACTTTTTTCTTTTGCAGGGCAAGGCGTACAGATTGATGTAACACCGGAAGATATTGATAAGATAAAAGATCCTGAAAACTGGATACTGCAACATAAAGTAAAGTATGCACCTGCTATCGAAACCCCAACGGGGTCTGCTATTTGCGAAATACGCATGATGTATATATGGGCAGATGGTGCTGCTCGCCCTGTACTGGTACATAACCTCGCACGAATCAGTAAGGGAAAGATGATTGGCGTAGGATTTAACAACAAAGATACCTGGGTAGGTGGTAGCTGCTGCTTCTTTGAATTTGAATAACATGGTTATTTTGTTTCAATGCAGCTATACTGTTGAAACAAAATAACCAGTCACTTATATCCTGATATTATTTTTTTTGCTCGGAAAGATACGCTTCGCGTTCTTTTTCTGTCCATAAGTTCTCTACCAGCGGACCTTTCGTATACTCACTCCTGTTGCCCACACCTATCGCTATCTCCCCATTGACATTGCTTTTGGCAATAATATACGGCTGACCATATTTTTGTTGGCCTGCAAAAATAACAGCGATGTCTGTGCAGGAAAATTCTTCTGTTTCATCCAGTGTAATTTCCTTGTTATTGTCCAGCAGATTTTCTGTCTTATAATTAATCTTACTACCCTTCCGTACATATAATTTTTGTCCGATGTACTTTTTCTTCAGCCACTCATAATTACCATTGATGATAACAGGTGTGGTGGAAAGATGGTCGGCATCTACCTGGTAGAGTACTGTTTTGTGATCCGCATCCCAAAGTGTAAATATCAATAGTGTGCTGCCATCTTCGTTGTGTTTCCTGTCGTAATCAACAATTTTAAAGGTTTTATTTTCCACCGCTTTGTAAGGGGTATAAAAATGGCCGCCCCTGAGTACACCTTTGTAAGGCACCTCCACCATGCTTTTCAGCTTTATATTATCCAGCAGAGAATCTTCTTTGTTCTTCGCCAACCGCTTTGGGTTCAGCTTTAAAAAAGTGATCTCCTGCCCTACCAGTGTTAGCTGAGCAATATCAGCTGTCAGGTGCTGAAAAGCAATACTACTGTCGTAAGGAATCAATGTTGGCTTCGTTGGCTTCTTCTCCGTGTCTCTGTAGGTTATCTGTGCGGAAGCGCCGGATGTTGCTACCAACAACAGAAACAGAGATAAATTTTTCAATTTCATATGAATTCAAATGTGCGCAAAGATATAATGTCTATGGCTATACGAACGTCCAAAAAGCAAATACATTGCGTAGCGCCTTACTATCTTCATAATAATATTTACATTTATAGCTATATCTATATGTCAACTAATACCTATCCTTATGTTTAGTAACCTGGCCATCGACGTTGCCTTGGGCCTTATTTTCATTTATCTGCTTTACAGCCTGCTGGCATCTATTCTTCAGGAACTGATAGCAAGAGTATTTAATTCCCGTGCACGTATACTCACCAAAGGTTTGCGCCGGATGCTGGAAGAGGATGACCATAGCGCCGATCTGGGATTTTTAGGAAGATTTACCTTTTTCAACTGGTTTTGTGAATTGGGTTGGAGCGTGTTCTATTTCTTTGCACCTTTTAGAAAACAATCTTTTCTCAAAAAATTTTACGATGCTCCTTCCATCCGCTACCTGGGTGAAAACAGTGCCGCAGCCAGACCAGCATATATTAGTCCGCAGATTTTTTCTCAAACCATGCTGCACCTGTTACGCGGCAGCAGCAAAGAGCCTCAGGCTACAGATGCCCTGGCTATCAGGGATAGTTTGGCGCATAACTATCTGCAAATGGCACCGGATACACAAACGCATCTGCAAAATCTCTTTGAAGATGCCCATCATGATGTAAAACAATTCCGCGTCAATATGGAAGGCTGGTTTAATGAAACCATGACGCGTGCCAGCGGCTGGTACCGTAAACAAACACAAACCTGGTTACTGGTAATAGGCATTGGTATTGCAGCTTTGTTTAATGTAGATTCCATTGCCATTGCACGTATCCTGATGAAAGATAAAAATGTAAGGGAACAAATGGTGCAGCTGGCAGTGAGCCGCACACCTGCCTATACCGCTATAACGGATACGCTTATACGTAAAAACATTGTTCACAAAGACAGCGCCTTTTTCCGTTCCGATACCTCGCTGCGTGTATTCGTAAACGATACAGCCCTCATCGGTGTATATGCAATGCTGCGCAATGATGCAGGAGATGCTAAGAACGTATTGGGAATCAGCCGGGGATGCCTAACAGATAGTTCCGGCGGACATAAAATTACGCGTTGCGGCTTTACACATCCTTTCCAGCAAAATGGTTGGCTCATCTTTGCCGGATGGCTGGTAACAGCGCTTGCTATCTCCCTTGGTGCGCCCTTCTGGTTTGATTTACTGGGAAAAGTGGTGAAATTCAGGTCTACAGTACCGGCTCCGGAAACTGCGTCCCCACAATAAAGAAGATGTTGTAATTTTGGAGATCTTCTCATCTCTCTAAAATATACCGTATGAAACGTACTATTTACTCTTCAGGGGCTATATGGGAAAGCAAAGTAGGCTATTCCCGGGCAGTAAGGGTAGGCAATGTAATTGAAGTATCAGGCACCGTAGCGGTGGACAATGATAAAGTAGTGGCAGAAGGTAACGCCTATGAGCAAACGAAATTTGCACTGGCAAAAATTGAAGTAGCACTCATCAATGCCGGCGCTACACTACACGATGTAGTACGTACACGTATGTTTGTTACAGATATCTCTAAATGGGAAGAATACGGACGGGCACATGGGGAGTTTTTTAAAAGCATCAAACCTGCCACTACTATGGTAGAGGTGAGCAAACTGATAGACCCGCGCTACCTGGTAGAAATTGAAGCTACTGCTATTGTGCAACTGTGATTTCTATGATTTTTTTGATTCTCCTGATGCGAGAAGATTATAACAAAGATCTTCGTAAAAATCTCTACTCATCAGGAGAATCATATTAATCATAAAAATCACAGTCCCAGTTCCAGCCACTTATTCATACCACCGACCAGGTTTTTGGTATTGGTAAAGCCCATAGTGTCCAGCAACATGCAAGCCTGACCGCTGCGGTTACCGCTGCGGCAGTATACAATCAGTTCTTTCTCTTTCCACTCTTCCAGTTCATCTACCTGCATCGCCTGTATATGACCTAATGGAATATGTACACCACCGATGTTGAATTCAGCACGCTCACCAGGCTCTCTTACATCCACTATATAAAGCTCTTCGCCGCTGTCTATACGCTGTTTCAGCTCTTCTGCTGTTATGTTTTGCATAGTTATAAAGAATTTAAAATCAAATTACACCATTTTCACTATTCCTGTGGAATAGGCTTTTGCGCAGCACTATCACCTGTTGGCTTAGTTGCCGACAACCAAAAGTCCACACTTTCACCGGCTCTCACCATATTAAAATCACCTATTTCATTTTTGCGGGTAGGTACCTGCTTAATAATAAAGGCGTTCACGGTATCTGTTACACTTGGATCTATAATGATTGTGCCGGCACTCAGGTTGCTGGCGCTCAGCATTTCCCTGGCTTCTGCGTAAGTAAGTCCTACAAAGTTAGGCACCGGGTTTTCCACACTGCCGGTACCGCTGCTGAGGATCAGCGTAATATTGCTGCCTTCCGCTACCGGTGTGCCGGGCTTGACTTTTTTACCGTTCAATAATTGCTGTAATACTGTATTGGTAGCAAAATCAGGCTTATAAATAGTGTCTCCCACGTTCAGGCGCATACTTTTCAGCATCATTTCAGCACTACGGAAAGTAAGTCCTTCCAGATCCGGCATTTTCACCATTGGTGCCACCATTTTATTCACCGTGAGGTAGATGGTTCTACCCACCTTTACCTGTGCGCCTTTGTCGGGTGTTTGCGAATATACCGCCAAAGGAGGAATGCTATCAATATAAATAGAGTCTCTTACATCCGCTTCAAAACCTGCTTTTTCCAGGGTGGCAATAGCTTCCTTTACATTTTTTCCGCGCACATCAGGCACTGTTAGTTGCTGTCCGTGTTTGGTAATGAAGCCCAGCATGGAAAAAAACAGCAGCGCCAGTATAAAAAAGAAGGCAATAACAGCTAAGAGATTAAATCCAAATGAGCGTTTGGTAATAAAGTCGAACACGATAATTGTATTAAGTGTGATAATCTTTGGAATTACGAATTACGAATTGCGAATTACGGCGCTGTCGGCAGATCTTCGCGAAAATTCGTAATTCCCAATTCGTAATTCGTAATTATTATTTCATGCATTCTTCGAGCAATGCGCCATAGAATGCCTGTAAAGTTTGCCCCGATGCTCTTACCTGTTGCGGCACCAGGCTATTCTCTGATTGCCCTGGCATAGTATTTACTTCCAGAAAAAATAATTTCCCGCTGGCTTCTTCATATATAAAATCAATACGCGTAATTCCCTTACAGTTCAGCTTATTATACAATATGGTAGCTGTTTGCTGCACCAGGCGTGTAATTTCGTCTGATACTGGAGCCGGCGTAATTTCATTAGATACACCTGGTGTGTATTTGGCTTCGTAATCAAAAAACTCTTTGCTGCTCACCACTTCGGTGATAGGCAGCACTGTGATGCCGCCGTTGGCACGATACAGGCCAATGGTCAGCTCACGGCCTTTGATAAACTCTTCAATCAATACCTGGGTATCTTCCTTAAAAGCTTTTTCTATAGCAGGTTGCAGCTCTTCAGCAGTCTTCACTTTTGACATACCAATGCTGCTGCCTCCTTCAGCTGGCTTAACAAATACAGGTAAACGCAGTTGCTGTAATATCTCTGCAACAGCATAAGGCTGATCACGGAAAATATGCACTGATTTGGATACATTCACTACCTGCAGTGCATCTACCACTTTATTGCAGTAACTTTTGTTGAAAGTTAACGCAGAGGTAACCATACCACAGCTGGTAAACGGAATACCAAGCATTTCAAAATAGCCCTGTAAACGGCCATCTTCGCCTGGTGTACCATGAATACCTATAAATATTGCATCAAAAGTGATTTTTTTGCCGGCTATCGTTAAAGAAAAATCATTTTTATCTACTTCAGTTACATGCCCATCCGCGCCGGTATAGCTCCAGTTCTCTTTTGTAATGATAATCTTGTATACCGCATATTTACTGCTATCAAGGTTATTTTCAATTGTTACCGCACTTTGAACAGATATCACATATTCTCCGGAATATCCACCGGCTACCAAAGCTATATTCTTCTTCATAAGATATTTTACAATAAGCGGGTAAAGTTAAAGGTTATTTGTTAATTGTCAAGAGCCGTACCCCCGGCCGCTCGTTAGGGTTCAAATTACATAAAAAAAACCGTCCCGGCCAAAGCCGCGACGGTTTTTTAAGCTTCCTTTACCATATTTTAGATGTGCAGTTTGGCTTTCTTTCCTAGCAGCTCATCAACTGTTTCCTGATACATTTCGTCAGGTACACAACAATCTACCGGGCAAACAGCCGCACATTGCGGTTCTTCATGAAATCCCTGGCATTCAGTACATTTGTTGGGCACAATATAGTAGGCATCTACACTGATTGGCGCATTTCGCTGGTCAGCATCCATTACTGTACCATCCATCAATGTATAGGAGCCTTTTACGGTGGTGCCATCAGCAATGGCCCATTCTACACCGCCCTCGTATATTGCATTGTTGGGGCATTCTGGTTCGCAGGCGCCACAGTTTATACATTCGTCTGTTATCTTAATTGCCATAGTGTAAACTTTTTAGTTAAGTAGTAAGCCATTAATTTTGTGTGACAAAAATAAAATTTTCCCGGTTTAATTAAGTCAATTATTTATACAGTTTCATGAATATAGCAGAAAAAGAAGCCGCGTTGGTTCGTTTAGGCCAGTACCTGGCGGATAAAAGCCCGGAATTGGAAGCAGTGAAAGAACGTGCTTATATCGCAAACGGATGGTTTATTCCGGCATTTATTGACAAAGCAATCGATAATATCTGTCAATATTTCCTGGCTCCCGCACCTTTACAGCAGTGGTTACAGCAGTATCCGGAAGCCGCCAATGGCCGTTTTCCCAAAAAAGTGGGCATCGTGTCTGCCGGTAATATCCCGATGGTAGGCTTCCACGACTGGCTTTGCGGTTTCGTAGCCGGACACCAGGTAAAAATGAAACTTTCCGGTAAGGATGAAATACTGATGAAACATATCCTCCAAAAAATGGGAGAATGGTATCCTGACCAGGCGCAACAAACAGAAGTGCAGGATATGCTGAAAAACTGTGATGCCTATATTGCCACCGGTAGCAACAACTCTGCCCGCTACTTTCACTACTATTTCGCAAAATATCCACATATCATCCGGCATAACCGCACCTCAGCAGCGATACTCACCGGCTCAGAAACACAGGTTGAGCTGGAAGCACTGGCAGATGATGTTATGCAATACTTCGGATTGGGTTGCAGAAACGTTACCAAAATACTGGTACCGGTAGGCTACGACTTTACACCGCTGCTCACCGCCCTGGAAAAATACAGTTACCTGGCAGATCACCACAAATACAAAAACAACTACGATTATAACCTGGCCCTGCTGCTGCTCAACAGTAGCCCCTACCTTACCAACGGTAGCATCCTGCTGCATGAAGCCACCTCCCTGTTTTCGCCCATAAGTGTATTACATTACAGCTACTATGTGGATATGGCCCAGTTGCAACAGGAGCTCACCGGAGAGGAAGTATTACAGTGCCTCGTAGGTCGGTCCTTCACGCCCTTTGGTTACGCACAACAGCCTTCCCTGAGCGATTACGCAGATGGTGTGGACACCATGAAGTTTCTATTAAGTGTATAATGAAGTTTTGTCTTTCTCCCGATTAGACTGATTATGCTGATTACCCCGATTTTATTCTTTTGATTTAAAAAGATTAGCGAAGACTAAAGCGGAAATATCAGCTTCGATCTTCGCTAATCTTTTTAAATCCTTCAAAATCAAAAGAATAAAATCAGGGTAATCAGCATAATCAGTCTAATCCTGGGAAAGACAAACGCCTTCTAACAAATTGTCGTAATTACTTGTTATATTGACAGATAACCTGCCATACATGTCAGACTTGTATTAAGGCGTATTTAACGATTGCTGTAAAAAATTGTTAAAGTAAAATGGCCCTGCTATGTTTCATTCCTTCACATAATTAAATTTGTACCCAAGGCATGTAAATTGATGACATCCCAGCGTTATTATATCAGTTAATCATCACGCAAACACACTATAATATGAAATTCAAGCAAATTGTTGCAACTGTTCTTATCAGTTTTGTAACTGCCGCTGCCTCCATATTTGTGTACAGCAAATATCTCCAATCAGGGCGGTCTAATTTTTTCCAGAATGGCAATACTGAAGTCCCCGTAAATTATGCGCGTTACATGCCCGGCACCCAGGGGCGCTCCAACGCTGCAGCCCCCACTGATTTTACGGCAGCCGCTAAAACAGCTGTTCCCGGCGTAGTACATATCAAAACAAAGATCAATCCACGCCCCGTTACCAATGGCAATAATCTCCAGCAAAGACGCAGTATCCTGCAGGATCTTTTAGGAGATGACTTCTTTGGCAATGAATTCAATGGTGGCGGCGATGGCCGTAAATACTATATTCCCGGCCAGATGGCCTCCGGCTCAGGTGTACTTATTTCTGCAGATGGTTATATCGTTACTAACAATCACGTAATAGCGGATGCAGATGAAATCAATGTATCACTGAGTACCGAAAACAAATCCTTTAAGGCTAAACTCATAGGTGCCGATCCCAGCACAGATCTGGCGGTGATTAAAATAGAGGCCAAAGCTTTGCCTTACCTGTTGTACGGTAACTCAGACAATGTGGAAATAGGCCAGTGGGTGCTGGCGGTAGGTTATCCCTTAAATCTGGATGCTACGGTAACTGCCGGTATTGTAAGTGCCAAATCGCGCTCCATCGGTATCAACAGAAGTGGTGGAAAGGTAAACACGGCTATCGAGTCCTTTATACAAACCGATGCGGCAGTAAACCAGGGCAACAGTGGTGGTGCGTTGGTAAATACCTCCGGTGAACTGGTGGGTATCAACTCTGCCATTGCTTCTCCAACCGGCTCTTATGCAGGATATTCCTACGCTATCCCGGTGAACCTCATCAAAAAAGTAGTGAACGATATCCTGAAATATGGTAACGTACAAAGAGCTTACCTGGGTGTAAAATACCCTACACAGGCAGCTATATCTGCTATGAGCGATGAACAGTTGAAAGAAATTGGTATCCGCAGAGATGTGAATGGTGCACAGATCACAGAGGTGATTCCTAACGGTTCCGCAGCAGCGGCCGGTCTTCGCTCCGGAGATGTGATTACCGCCATCAATGGCGTAAATATCCCGGGACCTTCCCAGATAGGCGAGCAGGTAGCCCGCTACAAACCAGGTGATAAGATCAGCATTACTTACTTGCGCGACGATAAAGAAGTAACTGTGAATAATGTGATCATGAAAAACGTGAAAGGCAATACTGATGTGGTTAAAATAACAACACTGGATCGTTTGGGCGTTGAGCTGTCTGAGCTGGACAAAGAAGATGCTGCCAATATGGGGATTAACGGCGGGGTACGGGTTACTGATATCGGCAACGGTATTATTAAAAAACAAACCACGATGGCACCAGGCTTTGTGATACTCAAGGCTGGTAATACCTCCATTACCTCCGTAAGTGCGTTGAGCAATGCACTGGATCAACAAAAAACCCTGAAGCTGATAGGATTCTATCCTGAAAAAGGTGGCAATATCTATTACTACAATATCAATACCGGTACCGGAGCAGGCACAGAAAACCTGTAACACCGGCGATGTATAATTTAAACAAAAAGTCCCGTCTCGGTTAAAGGAGAACGGGACTTTTCCATTAAGTCAATACATGTAGTGCCTGGATAGACTTACCATGCAATTAGCCATCTATGAAAACCCATATTAAAAATAATATAAGTATATGATTGACTTTTACATTACTTCGTCAAAGGCTAGATTAGTTTAGGGAACGCACAGAAAAGCCGGTTAAGCGCTAAGCCACCGGCAGTAATGTATACGCAATAATTTTAATCTTACAGGTTAATCACCCCTTTCAGTTGTGTAAAGAATTCGTCCTTTTTGCGGGAAGAGATAGGAATATTCTTCTGATCGCTCATCACTACAGCGGTTCCAAGGCCTTTGATGATTTTTACGATGTGATGAATATTGATAAGGAAGGATTTATGAACACGATAAAAACCCTTATCAGAGAGCATTTCCTCATATTCCTTCAAGGATTTTGAAATAAGATGAGAAACGTTATTGATCAGCTGAATTTTGGTGTAGCTGTCAAATGCTTCACAATAGATGATATCCTTGAGGTCAATTACATTATAACCATCATTTACCGGGATTACAATCTTTGAGAAAGCGTTGTCATTGTTCTTTACATAATCTTTCAGAATAGATGCCAGTTCGTTAAGCCGGCCCTTTTTACTTTTCTTTACTTTTTCCAGGGCATCTTCTACCTCACTCACCTTGATAGGCTTCAACAGGTAGTCCAGTGCGGCAAATTTAATGGCCTGCAGCGCGTATTCCTGAAATGCGGTGATAAAAATGACTTCGAAATTCAACACCGGAAACATCTCCAGTAATTGAAACCCATTGTGTGGAGGCATCTCAATATCAAGAAACAGTACATCAATGGGGTTGTTCTTAATCATTTCTGCCGCCTCATTGATATTTTGCGCTTCACCGACAACTGTCACATCTTTGCAGTAGTTCTCTAGTATATTGCGTAAAATATGAATGTTGCGGACTTCATCGTCTACAATGGCAGCTTTTATATTACTCATAACATCTTAACAATGGGAATCAGTATTTCAACTAAGGTACCTTCCTTATTGCCGAAACCAGATTTAAATTTATCAATAATTTCTAACTTTCCAACACTTCCATTAAAAGATTTTATAATCTGCAGCCGCTCCTTAATCACGCTGAGCGCTGTGGACTCGTGTTTTATCAGTCTTGAATTTTTAATGCTGTTGGACTTGTCCCAGCCTATTCCGTCATCATCTACCGAACAATATAACAGGTCATCCACCATTTCCAGGCGTATTTCCATGTAACCGCTAATATTCTTGGGTGCCAGACCATGTTTAATAGCATTCTCCACTATTGGTTGAATAATCATTGGCGGAATATAGATAGTATAATCCTTCAGCGCATCTTCCATGATGAAGTGATAGGTAAATGAATGCGCAAACCGGATCTTTTCCAACTCAAGGTAACGGGTCAGAAAAGCGATTTCTTCTTCCAGAGAAATATAGGATTTGCGGGAATTGTTGAGCATCTGACGCATTAGTGTTGCAAAATCTGCCAGAAAATTCAATGCCTGCTTCTCTTCTTTTTCCAGGATAAGGTGTTGTACCGAGTTCAGCGAGTTGAAAATAAAATGCGGATTCATCTGGTTGGTAAGCGCTTTAGCCTCCAGCTCCGCGATGCGCCGGTTATATTCTGTTTTCCTCTTCTCTGCCTGCTTGATACGCCTTACAATATAGCGCAAAACAACGAGAATTAATAATACTCCTGCCAGGAGGAGTATACCCCTCGCCCACCATTCCTGGTACCAACGGGGCAAAATATTCACGTCCATGCTCAATGCAGCAGACCATTCGCTTTTATACTTCCGCGCCCTCACCATCAGTTTATAACTACCAGGTTGCAGGTCCGGAAAAGGGATAATATTGGACATGGTGGTTATCCAGCCATTAGTCGTATCTCCCGAAAAATTATATTGGTACTGTACCAGCTCAGGCAAATCAAATACGATGGTACCAAATTCTGCTTCAAAAGACGCCTTGCGCTTGTAGAGGTGCACAAAATCATGACCAGGCAGGAAGGTGCTGTCGCCATACCGGATATTACTAAGGTAGATGACCGGTGGGATTGTATCTACCGGTATATGATCTCCGTTGAAATAACAGAGGCCATTGGAAGTGGCTATGTACAGAATGCCATCATCGTTGAATACTCCCCTGATATCATCTGACATGAGGCCATCATTGGAAGTGATATTGCGGGTGATGGATTGCGCTATTACATCAATTACAGAAACACCACGATTGGTGGCCACATAGAGCCGGCCTCTGCCATCATAATATAACTGCTGGCAAATATCGCTGGCGAGGTTATTGGCGGAAGACAAGTGTTTTACAATGGAGTCGTTGTGCATTACATAAATACCCTGATCACTGGTACCTATCCACAGGTAGCCATCTACCCATTTAAGGTCTTTGATGCTTAGTTTGCGTAAGGTATCCGCGCCGGCAGGTTTTAGTTGTTTTTGCCCATCGGTACAATAATACAAGCCGGTGTTGGTACCCACATAATAGGCCGAATCGTTGATACAGGCTACAGAAGTCACCAGCATATCCAGGTCGCCGATGGTATAATCATCTAGGGCAATAACCTGGTTTTTGGCGGCTATCCTGATTTTGCCGGCAGGTGAAATATCTACATCCTTCAGCATTTTAACTGCTTTCAGCAATAATGATTTCTGTGTGGTGGTGTTAAAACGGTATAGCCCATTGTCCGTTCCAATGAGTACACTATTATCATTGGAAGGCAAAATAGTCAATACACTGTTATGGCCGGTAGTAGTGTCCAGCGTAAACTGTTTAATATTGTTGTTGCGGTCTATAGTATTGAGGATACCTGCATTTTGACCAATCAGCAGCATCTCCGATTTTTTATCTTTGCAGATGCTGAAGATGGAGTGCGAATACAAACCATTGGTATTATCCAGATAACTGAAATAGAAATTTTTATACGGGATATTATATACACCATCGCCAAAAGTGGTGATCCAGATATTACCATCTCTGTCTTTCAGCAGAGAGGTGATATAGTGGTTATCCAATAGTTTGATGACTTTCCGCTCTCCCTTAAAAAAACCTTTGAGATAATATAAGGCGCGCTGTGTGCCCACCCACAGGTTATCATTATCTATACAAATATGACTGATGTCGTCATGGATGCCCCATTCAGCACCATTTAAGAAACATATCGCATCTTTTGCAGTGTAGGAGTACAGGGCGTTACGCACTATTACCACAGCATTATCGTTAATGCGTGTTAACAGTTCCGGATCACCTAACGGGTACGGACAAACGGGAAATATTTTCTGAGAAGGGTTATTGGGATCCCGGAGACCATCTACATGAAAAGATGCTTCCAGGGGATGAAAGATGCTATCATTACGGATCAGGAAAAACAGGTCTGTGCCGCTGGCACCCAGTTTATCGTAGATTGTTTTTTTACCGGTGTACTGAACAATCCTGTTATTGGTATTGAGGAACCATATGTACCCCGCTTTTCCTTCAAAAGCGTATTGCATATAATGGCTACGACTGTTAAAGATAAGGGAAGAATCGTTTGCCTCACTGTGAATGACTGATTTATCATAGAAAGAGGGCTTGCCGTTGAGCGTAAAAAACCACACCCGGCCTTTGGTATCGGCAGCCAGTTTAAACACATCATTATCCGTGAGCCCGTCTTTTTTGGCGTAGTTACGGAAACGTTTTCCGTCAAATTTGCTGACGCCGGTAGGAGTAGCAAACCATATGAACCCGTCCTTATCCTGCACAGCAGCATAAACAGTGGCGTTAGCCAGCCCGTCTTTTACATTATAGTTACGGATCATAAGGCCCTGAGCCAGGGCTGTTGTAACTGTGCAAAAGAAGACCAGCCCCCATAACATTATGTAACGGATAAAGGGCATCGGATCATTTTAATGATTTATTTCAGGTAATGGGCTCCAAATTACGAGTTGGGAATTACGGATTAACAGGGAGATATTACCGATAAATCTACGGGAATATCTACCCACAAATCCGTAATTCCTGATTCGCAATTCGTAATTCCTTCCTAATATGCTCTTGCAAACAACACCCTTTCTTTGGATGGTTTACCTGTTAGTATACAAGTTCCTGTTTCCTGCGGGTTATTGAGCGGGATACAGCGTATAGTAGCTTTTGTGCGGTCTTTGATCTGTTCTTCTGTTTCAGCTGTTCCATCCCAGTGAGCAGACACGAAGCCACCTTTTTCATCCAGCACTTTTTCAAATTCTTCAAAAGTGTCCACAAATGTAATGTGATCATCTCTGAAAGCTTTTGCTTTATTAAAGAGGTTGAGCTGAATTTCTTCCAACAGTTCCTGGATACGGGCTGGTAAACCATCCAGTGACAGGCTCATTTTTTCTTTTGTGTCGCGGCGGGCAACTTCTGCCACATTATTTTCAAGATCTCTGGCGCCAATGGCTATGCGAACAGGTACGCCTTTCAGTTCGTACTCTGCAAACTTCCATCCCGGGCGGTTATTATCTGAATCGTCATATTTAACGCTGATGCCTGCACGCTTCAGTTCTGCTACAATAACGTTTACCTTTTCATCGAGGGCTGTTTTTTGATCAGCGCCTTTATAAATTGGTACAATCACCACTTGAATAGGGGCAATTTTGGGCGGCATTACCAGGCCTTCGTCATCGCTGTGCACCATGATCAGGGCACCAATGAGGCGGGTAGATACGCCCCAGGAGGTAGCCCAAACGTGTTCCAGCTTATTTTCTTTATTGGAGAATTGTACATCAAATGCTTTAGCAAAGTTCTGACCCAGGAAGTGAGAGGTACCAGCCTGCAAAGCTTTACCATCCTGCATCATTGCTTCCACGCAATAGGTTTCTACTGCGCCTGCAAATCTTTCGCTGGCAGATTTCACCCCGCGTATTACCGGTACAGCCATGAAATTTTCCGCGAAATCAGCGTAGATGTTCAGCATCTGTTCAGTTTCTGATATTGCTTCCGCCTGGGTAGCATGGGCAGTATGCCCTTCCTGCCAGAGAAATTCAGTGGTACGGAGGAACAGGCGCGTACGCATTTCCCAGCGCACTACGTTTGCCCACTGGTTGATCAGCAGGGGTAAGTCGCGGTAGGACTGTATCCAGTCTTTATAAGTATTCCAGATAATAGTTTCGGAAGTAGGGCGAACGATGAGTTCTTCTTCCAGTTTAGCTTCCGGGTCTACGATTACACCGCCACCGTTGGGGTCGTTTTTCAGGCGATAGTGGGTTACTACAGCACATTCTTTTGCAAATCCTTCTATGTGAGCTGCTTCTTTACTCAAAAAGCTTTTAGGAATGAACAAGGGGAAATATGCATTCTGATGACCTGTATCCTTGAATTTACGGTCCAAAACATCGCGCATGGCTTCCCATAAGGCAAACCCGTATGGTTTTATTACCATGCATCCACGTACAGCAGAATAATCTGCCAGTCCGCCTTTCAACACCAGGTCGTTATACCACTTTGAATAGTCTTCTGAACGGGCTGTGATCTCTTTACTCATAAAAAATATCCCTTATTTATATATCCTTGATTTTGATCTGTCTTGTCTTCAATTTGTCATGTAAAAATTAGGCCGCTGCCGCAGCTGACAAAGCATGAATTGGCTTAATTTTTGTCTTAATATATTAGTACATAAGAAGAAAATGTCACAAACATAGATGATAATCGTAAAGCGACAAATAGTTATCATAAAATAATATAACGTACCCTGTGTTATTGTAACTTTCTTCCTGTTAAATTCGTTAAAAAGGAGTAAATTTACTATACGAATCACGCATAAAATATATTTCAAATGAAGCCTATACTATATATTGCACTGGCCGGATCGCTCGCATTGGGAGCCTGTTCCAGTACATACAAGACGGCTCAGACCCCGGACGATGTGTATTATTCTCCGCGTCAGCAGCAACGTACCTATGCTTCCACCAATGGCTCAAATGGTAACAGTAAGCAGGATGAAAATGCCAATTATACCCAGGCTGCAGACGAAGAAGGTACTTATGTAACTTACCAGGATGAAGATCAGGGCGACTATCAACGTCGTTTGAACCGTTTTGGCAGCAGCGGCAACAGCTATTCCGGTGGCTACTGGGATGGTTATAACGCAGCATCCTCCAGTCTTTATATGAATAATTATTACGGCATGAGCCCTTACAGTGGCTTTGGCATGATGTATAGTCCATATAGCAGCTTCTATGGCCCTTCTTTAAGCTTTGGTCTCGGCTTTGGCTACGGTGGTGGCTATTGTAGCCCATGGAGTACAGGGTTTTACGGCGGTGGCTGGGGTTACCCTTACATCGGCAGTTATTATCCTTACTACGGTGGTGGTTTTTATGGTGGTGGATACTATGGCGGCGGTTATTATGGCCATGGCGGATACGGTGGCGGTTATTATTCCCGTCCTTCCAACTCCTACGGACCGGTAAGAGGCAGCAACGAAAGAATATCAAGACCTACTTATACCAATAGTGGTGGTAATGGCGGCGGCGGATATACCCGCCCTTCCAGAAGCGGCACATTACAACCATCAACTGGTGGTTACAATGGTGGTACTCCGTCTTCAGACAGACCACGCCGGATATTCCAGCAGTCTAATTCTGAAAGACCTGTTACCAGACCTTCCGGCAATTATCAAAACAGCGGCGGTAACAATAGTGGTTATTCCCGCCCACAAAGAGTTGAATACTCCAGACCAGCATCTACACCAAGTTATACACCTCCCAGCTCAGGCAGCGGTCGTGTAAGCGGTGGTAGCAGCAGCGGTAGTGGCGGATATAGCCGCCCTTCCAGAGGAGGCCGTTAATAAAAACATTTTACAAGATAAGCGTAGCATAAAAACCTACGCTTATTTTTTATACCTGCACACGTTTTCTATTGATGAAACGTTATACAGCATATCGCGAACACGTTAGTATTAGCAATAGTATACCCGCATAGCAATCTCAATTTTAAGAATACAGTATATGATTAAAAGACTTTATCCTCTTTTAGGCGGCTTGTTTATATCTGTAACAGCCATGGCACAAAGTTCCAACGACGCACTACTTTACTCACCCAATCAACCTATCGGAAGTGCGAGAGCACAGGCACTTGGTGGCGCAGGTGTTGGACTGGGAGGAGATTATTCATCCGCGCATACTAACCCGGCAGGTATTGCCATGTTTAAAACAGGGGAATTCCTTATTTCTGCTGGTGTAGGGATTAGCGGCAATACTTCCATGTATCAGAATAATAACACTGCTGATAATAAAGGAAGCAGAACAAACTTCCAGCTCCCTAACATCGGGGTAATTTTTGCTACTAATAAACACAGCGGCAGCAGCTCCTGGAACAATATTACTTTTTCCATCGGCATGAACCGCCTGGCGAATTACAATAATAAATTTGCTATTGCCGGCTATAATAATGTGTCTTCCTACTCCGATTCCTGGGTAGATGACCTGGTGGGCCAGAACGGTGATGCCTATAAATCAGGATTTCCGCTGGGCGCCAGTCTCGCTTACCAAACCTATCTCATTGATCAATATACCAATCCTACTACCGGTAAGATTGAACCACTAAGCAAAGCATCTCCAACAAGACAGGTGGGTGGTCCTATTGCGCTGCAGCAACGTGGTACCATTGAAACAGAAGGAGGACTCAATGAATACGCATTTGCAGTAGGCGGTAACTACGGCGACCGCTTATACATCGGCGCCAGTGTAGCTCTTCCCAGTATCAATTACAAGGAAACCCTGACATGGTCGGAAGATGATGCCAGCAGTAATCACAACAACGACTTTAACTATTTTGACTATAAAAAATACCTGAAACGTACTGGTTTAGGTATAGGTGCCAAATTTGGTATCCTGTATAAGGTAACAGACCGCTTCAGATTGGGAGCAGCTATACATACACCTACTTTCTATAGTATGCACGACAGCTACACGGCAGACATGACGGCCGATGTAGAAGGTACCAGAGGAGTTACCAGTTATTCCTCTAATGATATCCTGAACGGATATCCGAAAGAAAACGATTATAACTATACAGCACCTTTTCGCGCAATGGGTGGTGCATCCTACTTCATCGGTGATATTACTGATCCGAAGAAAACACAGGGTTTCATTACCGCTGATTATGAATATGTAAATCAATCTTCCGGCAAGTTCAAAATGAGCAACGACCGGAATTTTGAAAGTGAACTCAATGGTAATATCAGTGCTATATACAAGTCGGTATCCAATGTTAAAGTGGGTGCGGAAGTGAAATTCTTATCTCTCTATGCGGTAAGAGCAGGTTTTGCTGCTTACGGAAATCCGTATAGTAGTGACAGTTATAACGCCGGTGTAGATGCATCCCGTAAAGTATACAGTGGTGGCCTGGGTATCCGCAACAAAGGTATCTATGCTGATCTGACCTATAGTTATACACAAGGTAAAGACAGGTATCAACCATATACTGTTGTTGATGCAGGTTACACACCTAAAGCAGCCACACTGGATTATACCAGGAGCAATATTATAATGACTGTAGGTTTTAAATTCTAAACCGCTGATTTTTGTGATCAGGATGATTATCCTGATTTGCGAAGATAGAAGCGATGTTTATAAAAGCAACAGCCTGTTACAGTTGGTCTGTAACAGGCTGTTGCTTTTATATTTTTATTCCGTCTTAAAACTATGCTATCCTTGTGTTGACATTCGACTATCTTTCGATTCGCATTCGTCTGTCATTCGATTAATCTCGTATCAAAGTTTTTGCTGCAAACAGGTAATCATCTCCTTTCCTTCCCTGGCATCAAACCATTCAAATGCAGGATCTTTTTTGAACCAGGTGAGCTGGCGTTTTGCATATTGGCGGGTATGTGTTTTAATATCTTCTACCGCTTCATCTAAAGAGATATATCCGTCGAGGTAACTAAATATTTCCTGGTAACCTACGGTGCGTAAGGCGTTGTGTTCGCGGTAAGGGAGCACTGATCTGACTTCTTCCACCAAACCGGCTTGCATCATGAGATCTACGCGGTGATGAATGTTCTGGTGCAGTAATTCTTTGGGTAAAGTAATACCCATTTTAATGATCCTGAAATTGCGTGGAGAGCGGGTAGCACTACGGAAAGTGGTAATGGATTGTCCTGTTGCATCCAGTACTTCCAGGGCGCGGATAAGTCGTTGCGGATTTTGCGTTTCTGCTGTTGCAAAAAATGCAGGATCCCGCTCCTGTAGTTGTTGTTGCAGCCATACAAGGCCGTGTTGTGCAAACTGTTCGTTCAGGTGGGTGCGAATGCCTGGAGCAATAACCGGCATATCGTCTATTCCTTCCGCGAAAGCCCTGATATAAAGACCGGTGCCGCCACACATGACTGCTACATCGTTCTTTTCGAATATTTGTTGCGTGTATTGCAGCGCGAGTTTTTCGTATATCCCCGCATTTACATCTTCCTTAATACTATGTGAGTTGATGAAATAATGCGGAACAGTGGCCAGTTCTTCAGGTGATGGCTTAGCCGTACCAATGGAGATTTCCTGGTAACATTGCCTGGAATCTGCAGAAATAACGGCAGTTTTGAACAGTTGTGCTATTCGTACGGATAATGCTGTTTTACCGGAAGCAGTAGGACCAGCAATAATTATGACTGTTTTTTGCATGAACCCATATTAAAAAAAATTACGAATTACGAATTGTGAATTACGGTGTTATAAGCGAAGATCGCCCCGATCCGTAATTCGCAATTCGTAATTCGTAATTTTCTATCAGCGACTTATTATAATTAGAAATTATTCTCTTCTTCTCCGCCAAATTCTTCACCACCATCGCTGCCCATAGCATCTTCCTCTTCTTCCCCTTCTTCGCCGAAGCCGTCTGCATCCATACCTTCTTTATTGAGGTCGTATTTTTCTTCCATCTCTACCAGCTTATCGCCAACCAGCCCTTTGGTGCCATATTGGCTGGGGGCCAAGCCTTCTTTGCGTACACAGGAAGGGTATACTACTTTGCTGTTTTCATCTTTGGAAACACCGATCAGTTCTACCAGGAACGACCAGTTTTTAGCGAAATCGTAGAGATAGATAAATTTCTGATTGGGATCCTTTACTGCCGTAGCAATAATGGTTTCCGCCATCAGCAAGGGCTCCGCCTTACGTGGTTGTTTGTCCAATTCAAGGATTATTTCCCGGCCACGTTGCCAGTTATCGTTGCTACGGAAAAAAGTAGCTTTATGTTTTGAATCAAATTCGAATGCTTGCAGAATTGCCTGATGAAATAATAAAAACGTCTGATTCGGCTTAATGGCGATGTCTCTGTAGACACTTTCATCTTCTTCCCAGTAAACTCTGAATTTCAAAACCGGCATGACAAAAAGGTTATAAGTTATATAAATGTTTAAACACTCGGTTAAGTGCAGTGATTATAATTATTCGTGTATTTTCGGCTCTGTAAAATTACCAATTTTATTTAACTGGGGTAAGATTCAATGCACCTGCTTTTTTCAGCAAAAATGCGTATGCCGCCTCGTACGTGTTAGGGATTTCGCCATCGAGAATAGCTTCTCTGATGGCGCTTTTCAGATCACCTACGATCCTACCCGGTTGCAGCGCGAATGTTTCCATAATCATTTCGCCGGTTACCGGAGGCTGCCAGTTGCGGATCCGGTCACTCTCCTCTACTTCCTTCAACCGCTTGCGCACTAACTCAAAGTTCTCCAGGTAACGTTTTACTTTGGTTTTATTTTTTGAGGTGATGTCTGCTTCGCACAACATCATCAATCCATCTATATCATCACCTGCATCAAATAGTAATCTTCGGATAGCCGAATCCGTTATATTTTCTTTTGTAAGACTGATAGGCCTGAGATGTAGTTCTACCAGCTTCTTTACCAGTTTCATTTTATCATGTAATGGTAATTTGAATCGGGTAAAAATACGGGTGACCATTTTACCTCCCACCGCATCGTGTCCATGGAATGTCCAGCCATGGCCAGGTTCAAATTTTTTGGTAGCAGGTTTACCGATATCATGCAGCAGTGCTGCCCATCTTAGCCAGAGATCACGTGTATTTTCTGCTATATTATCAACTACCTGCAAGGTATGATAAAAATTATCTTTGTGCCCTTTTCCTTCATACATCTCAACACCCACCATATCAATCATTTGTGGGAAGATGATTTTGAGGAGTCCGGCCTTATATAGCAAGTCCAGTCCCACAGAGGGTTTAGGGGAAAGCATTATTTTATTAAACTCATCTGTAATTCTTTCCTGGGAAATGATACGGATGCGTTCTGCATTTTCCTGAATAGCGGTAAATGCGGTGGCTTCAATAGTAAATTGCAGCTGCGACGCAAAGCGGATAGCGCGCATCATCCGTAGCGGATCATCACTAAAAGTTTGAGCCGGTGCGAGTGGTGTGCGGATAATTTTTTTATCCAGGTCCGCCAGTCCGTTGAAGGGGTCCAGCAGTGTGCCATAATTGGCTTCTTTCAGGCTGATGGCCAATGCGTTGATCGTAAAATCACGGCGGTTCTGGTCATCTTCCAGGGTACCAGCCACCACTTCCGGGTTACGGGACTCCTGCCGGTAACTTTCTTTTCTGGCGCCAACAAATTCTATTTCCAGGTCGTTCCATTTTACCTGGGCGGTGCCATAGGTCTTAAAGAAGTTCACTGCAATATTATTGCCTAAGCTCTCTGCTACTTTGTGTGCCAGTGCGATACCATCGCCTACACACACTACATCCATATCTTTTGTTCTTCTTCCCAACAGTTTATCCCGCACAAAGCCACCGATCAGATAGGCTGGTACACCCAGTTCATGGGCTGCCAGTGCTATCTTCTCCAGCACTTTTCTTTCCTGCAGGGAGCAGGGTATGTCCAACGGCTTGCTGCTGATCATATAAAAATATTCCTGTTAAATTTTATTCCTTTCGCTGAAACCAGGGCGCAAATGTAATAAATAAACAATTTTAATCCCGGATTATCGCGATTGAACCATCTTTTCCTATCCTGATGATCCTGGATGCAACGTTACCGGCGGCTTCTTCCTGCCGGTGACGTACAATATAATCCACTCCTTGTTTTATTACCGGCGACACTTCGCTAAACTGTGCCGGGGCGGGCGCTCCGCTGATATTTGCAGAGGTAGATACCAGTGGTTTACGCAGTCGCTTGATCAGGTGCCGGCAAAAAACGTCCTTTACAATACGGATAGCAATGCTGCCATCTTCGCTGATCACATTTGGCGCAAGGCCCAGTGCACCTTCATAGATCACTGTAGTAGGACGGGTGAAGCCAGCGATGATATCGGCAATATCCGGGCGGGGATTGGCCACATAATGCAACAGGTCGCGTACATCGGCCAGGAGTACCACCAGGCTTTTGCTTTCGCTACGTTGTTTGAGGGCAAATACTTTTTGCACCGCCGCTTCATTGGTAGCATCACAGCCAATGCCCCAGATGGTATCTGTAGGGTACAGGATCAATCCGCCGTTACGCAGTACCGGCATAGCTGCGCTGATATCATCTTCAAAAATCATATGTATGTTACTCTTTTGATCTTAGTTATTTAGCTTCCTATATACTTTCATCATGTCTGCCGCACATTTTTCCGGTGTGAATAAATGTGCATGCTTCCACCCTTTTTCCTGCATATCCTTTGCCAATACCGGGTTATTCACTATCTGCCGCATTGCGGCGGCAATGGTGCCGGGATTCAGTGGATCCACATAAAGTGCCGCATTGCCCGCTGTTTCCGCGAAGCAGGAACCTATAGACGTAATCACCGGTGTACGGCTCCACAGCGCTTCCAGAATAGGAATACCGAAGCCTTCAAAAAGCGAGGGATAAAGTAATGCCGTAGCGCCCTGATAGAGCAGCGGCAGCTCATTGTTTTCCAGGCGGCCATGTTCATTGAGGAATATCACCTGTTGTGTGAGGCCATTGGTTTCCAGGTAAGCTTTTACTTTTTTCTTGTATTCACCACCGCTGCCAAGCACCACCAAAGGCAGATTAACCTCTCCTTTTAGTGTATGCATGGCCGTTACGATCCCCAACAGGTTCTTACGTTCAATGATAGAACCCACATATAAAAAATACCGGGGAGGCAACTGGTATTTAGTCCTCAGTGCCGCTATCTCCGTAGCTGTGTGACTCACTGCAAAGGCTGGATCACAGCTTTGGTATACTACTTCAATTTTATCTGCCGGGGTATTGTAATATGTGATCAGGTCCTGGCGTGTCTGCTCGCTGATAGCCACTACCTTATCTGCATAACGGCAGGCGTAGCGGGCCTTCCGGCGATAGGTGAGCACATCAACCGGATTATACTGCCGGGGATATCTCTCAAAAATAAGATCATGCATCGTTACCACCGATTTAATACCGCTCTGGTGGATGCCAAAGGGTAATTCATGGCTGAGTCCATGGTAAAGATCTATATGATGCCGTTGCAGGTCTTTTACCACAAAGCGGCTGCGCCAGGCAGACTTAAACCAGCGATGGACAGCCTTTTCAGGCAGTACCACCTGCAGATCCGGCCATTCGCTTATGTCATACATATTTGTTTGCTTAGGAGCAAACAGATAGTATGCATGCTCCGGAAAGCCCGTCACCAGTGATGATATGAGCGTGCGGCTATAGTTACCTAAACCTGTATCGTTCTGGAAAGCGCGCTTGGCATCGAATCCTATCTTCATAAATTTTTGCGAAGTCAAAAGTCAAAATTACGAATTACGAATTGCGAATTACGTACTTATGAGGCAGATTATGTGAAGATCTTCGCTAATATCTCCCATAAATCTGTAATTCACAATTCGTAATTCGTAATTTTATTTTCTAGGTATTATGTTTGCAAAAAATAAAAAAAGATGGATTTACAACAACAAATACTGGCTGCCTGGGCTGATCGCAGTCTTTTACAAGAGGTGCAGTACACAGATGCAGTAAAAGCAGTAATAGAGGCAGTAGATAAGGGACATCTGAGAGTTGCTGAGCCAACTGACAATGGTTGGAAGGTAAATGAGTGGGTAAAACAGGCGATATTACTGTATTTCTCTATTCAGCCAATGGAAACAATGGAGTTACCTCCGTTTGAATTCTATGATAAAATGAAGCTGAAATCCAACTATAAAGATTTAGGTGTGCGCGTGGTTCCTCATGCGATTGCACGTTATGGTGCTTACATTGCCAAAGGTTGTATCCTGATGCCATCTTATGTAAACATCGGTGCTTTTGTAGATGAGGGTACTATGGTGGATACCTGGGCTACTGTTGGTTCCTGCGCACAAATAGGCAAACATGTGCACCTGAGCGGTGGTGTTGGTATTGGTGGTGTACTGGAGCCATTACAGGCAAGTCCGGTGATCATTGAAGACGGTTGTTTTATCGGCTCCCGTTGTATTGTAGTAGAAGGTGTAGTAGTAGAGAAAGAAGCGGTATTAGGCGCTAACGTAGTATTGACGCAGTCTACCAAGATCATTGATGTAAGTGGCAGCGAGCCTGTTGAATACAAGGGCCGTGTACCGGCACGCAGTGTGGTAATTCCGGGTACTTATGCCAAGAAATTCCCCGCAGGTGAATACCAGGTTTCCTGTGCTTTGATTATTGGTCAGCGTAAAGCATCTACTGATCTGAAAACAAGCTTAAACGATACCCTGCGTGAGTTTAACGTAGCTGTATAAAAATATTTTTTTGCAAAGGTGAGCGAAGTTTTTTTTGATTATCAGATAAAATATTTGGAGAATTTAAAAAAGCGCTTACCTTTGCAATCCGTTTTACGGGAAGCATTGATGCCCAGATGGCGAAATTGGTAGACGCACTGTGTTCAGGTCGCAGCGTTCGCAAGGATGTGCTGGTTCGAATCCAGTTCTGGGCACAAAAATAGCAAGACCCGCTCTTAGAGCGGGTCTTGCTATTTTTATTATCTCTTGATGTTTTATAAGTATTTCATATTCAACCTGAAATTGGTTCGATCAAAACTTAGCAACCATGTTTGATGCCTTATAATATAAACATGGCTGGGGTCAATTGATGACTGACTGTCAGATCAAGTATTAGCTATTACAAATATGATAAGCTGCAAGCCCCATGTTATACGCCGCTCTTCCTCTTTTTGCAGCACTAAGTTATTGTTAATCTGTTTTGTTATATTGTATGTTTAAAATTTAAAATAAAAGTCCACAGGATAAAAATGTAGACCCCACCTGTCGATGCCGAAAAATGTACCGACTGAAGGATAATTCTATCTTAAAATTGTCAGCAATACTCATTACTTCTGACCCTCTTTACGTTTAAAGTCTGTAAAGGTCTTTCCATCATAACTTTACTCAGCAGCCGCCTTTGCGAGGGGCACGTTTATAAATTATTTTACCATCTCGTTCTGCATAGTCGCCCGATACAATTGAATATGAATACTTGGGCGCGTACGATACAAAATGGCTTCTTATAATTATTTTGTCGTTAACTTTCAGTCTATGCAATTGCTGAAATTCATTAGAGTTTTCCGGCCCAAAACTAAGAATATAATCGTCACCATTAATCCTGACCATCATTCCGAAACCTAATCTTGAGCCTGGCGGAAGAGAAAGAGAGGTTACAACAGCTTCCATATTGGTAGAAGCACTTGTATGGTTCTTTATTTTAGCCGCACCGGCAAGCACTTTTTGACCTTCGGGAGACGCTTCCCATTTTTTGAATTTTATACCTTCAGGGGTAGCTTCCCATTTTTTCAATTCGACTTTCCTTTCAGAAGCAGAGAGTGGCTTTGGGGCTGATTTTTTTGAAGTTTCGTTTTTGGTTTCGCGATTGGCAAATACTAGTCCGCTTACTACAACCAGCGGTAAGACCAGCGCATAAATAACTTTTTTCATATTTTTTTAGGTTTAATTAACATATATCTATCTCCTGATAAATCAGATCCGTTTAAGGCTTATCCTTTTAAAGTTGATGCAACAAAAATACTTTGATTTATTTCAGCCTAAGGAATCTGTATTGTAAATAAAAGTGTAAACTTTGTAAATAATGTCTTGACATTATGCTTGTTAGAAGAAATCTCCTGCCCGTCAAACGAAAGCACCGGGGCGCATGGTTATTACTCTTGTTTATCTCTTGAATCTGTGTGGCTTTCAGCATGACCGGCAATGATGGCTTTGACTTTGCCAGAAGAGAAGTCTTGCTTCGCCGAATCGGACATACATTGTAATGCTTCATCCTTTCAGCAATGGAATGCAATTTACCGTCGATAACCAAGCCTCCCGATAGGTTGGTTTCCACCTGGGTGATCTGTTCGTTTACGGCTTTAGAATATTGCTGTTGTGCGGTGACCGTAATAAGGCTTTAGCAAGGCCGGCTTTGGTTGGGCCGTTAGGTCCGCGTGGGACAACACCTATAGCTTTTACCGAATCAACAGTTCCTGTATAAACAGAATCTGTACTACTTTGCCCGGAGCAAAAAAAATCCTGTTGCCACCATCATCAGTATCATTATACTTTTTTACATCGTTTTTATTTTTTTCAGCTGTGCACAACTAATCATATCCGCCACCTGCGGTAATTTTAAACAATGCATGAATGTTAATCTGAGTTTTCAACATCCCCCCTTGCTGGGTATGGCATAGATCACGTTGCCTGAAACAAATAAATTGAAGACCTTATTTTCTATAGAAGGAAGTAATAATTTCCATGTTTTCCCCTTGTCTGATGATCTGAAAATGCCGTCAGGATGAATACAAAATAAGTTTTCACCAACCTGGATAATTGAAGTCATGTAGGCTTTCAAAAGAGGGCGATCATCCCAGGTCCGCCATATTGAATCCTTAAAATCTTTGCCCTGAAGGCCGGCATCAACGGGCTGCCAGGTTTTACCTTCGTCGTAGGATGTCATTAGCCCCCTGGTATTAGACGCTGAACTGGAAGTGACAGCAGCGAATCCACCTTTGATCTTTTTTACATCCCAGGCCACAACCCCCTCACTGCTCACCAACGCCCAGTTTTCGCCATTGTCGGTCGATCTTATTATCCTTCCCGTACTGATCGCCACCAGCACGCCATTCGACTCTGCCAAATGCCCTACCAGGCTTCCGGTATGGACATGTTTCCAGGTTTTCCCATCGTCAGCAGTTTTAAAAAAGCCTCTGTCGATTCCGATAAAAATTGTACCTCCGGCAGTCTCAAAAACGCTGCGTATTCGTGGCTCCAGTAAAATTTCGAAAATCGGCGACCATACACTCGTTCCGTTTGTTTTTTTCAAATTTATACCCCAGTAATTGTTGGCAAATATCCCGGACTTACCGGGGGCAATGCTGCTATGTTCGTCAGGGAAAATCTCTTTGGTCCAAAAAGGAGTTGTGGCATTTGGTGTACTGTGATAGAGTCCGTTTCCAACCCTTATAAACAGCCCTTTATCATTTGCAAAGAAGCTATTTCCCTTGATACTATCTTTCCGCAAATTTTCGGGCAGCCCTTTGCTGATGTCCTCCCAGGTTTGTCCGCCATCTATAGATTTGAAAACGATGTTTACAGGCTCTGATTTAGCCTCTTCGGTTGTTTTCTCTACCGCTTCCTTTTCTTTTAGCACAAAAGAATTTAATAGAAATACCAGGAGGATAACCGGAACAAACACAAATAATCTTTTCATTTTTTTAAATTTAGAGTAAAACATATTGATTAATAATTAAAAACATATTGATTAATAATTAGCGGAAAGTAGCAGGTAGGGCAGCACATATCATTTCTGCCCCCTCTTTACTTTAAAAAACTGTGATGGTCGTTCCATCATAGCGATACAGCTTACCCGTAGTTCCAACCCCTACGAACCAGACATGGTCCGATAGCGGTCAATGCAGTGCTCGTTGTCCGTTTCCTGGCAAAAACTAAACTGTCAATCAGGGTGTTCAAACGGATTTTTTTATTTTTCATCTCCTGTCAAATTTTGATAAAGCGAATTACCTTGTTATTTTTCGGCTGGGGAGATTTGGATTGTAAATAAAAATGTAACCTTTGTAAATAAATCGTAAATACTGTGTTTGATAACCGAAACGTCCTCTCCGGGAAACGCAAATACCTGTTCGGGTTGATACTAACCTTGTTTATCTCTCTAGTCTGCGTGGCTTTCAGTATGGAGGATAGTGACGATTTTGATATCTCCAGAAGGGAAGTTTTACTCCGCAGGATCGGACATGAACTGCTTTTACAGTCGGGCGACAGTACATCGAGGGTTCTTCCCGTAAAAAAGATCGCTGAAAATGAATATCAAATCAGGTTTGAGCATGATTTTACTTTCCAACCGGACGCACTGGTGAATACGACCCGGCGTTTATTGGCCCAGGACCCGCTGGCAAGTGATTATGTTGTTAACGTTCTGAACTGTAGCAATTCCAGCGTAGCTTATGGATACGCTATATCCAAAAACAGAAAAGATGATATTGTAACCTGTATAGGAAGAAAGCAACCCAGAGCATGTTACATGATCAACATTAAATTTAAAACGTTGGGCACAAATACAGTAAAAACCGGGTATCTTTTGGGTAGCCTGTCATTTTTAGCATTTGTTGGTTTTCTTTTTTTGAGATCTGTTAAGCCGCGAAGGGCTTTACCTGAGGATGGTCAGCATACGGGCATGATTACTTTGGGCTCAGTTTTGTTTGATGCGAAGAATCGTAAGCTTATAATAAATGGACAGACGACAGACTTAACCGGAACTGAAACCCGTGTATTGGCTATTTTCGCGTTGTCTCCTAACGAGATAATAGAGAGAAGCCGGTTGCAAAAAGAGATCTGGGAAGATGAAGGTATTATTGTTGGGCGTAGCCTGGATATGTTCATATCAAAACTTAGGAAAAAACTAGAATTTGATCCGAATGTCAAAATTGTGGTGATACGTGGCAAAGGCTATAAGCTTGAAATTAGCTCTTAAAAAGAATCTTCTCACCCAAAACTGATCAGTTTCTCTTACCCGGAAATTGCTATAACAAAAAAGCACTGCATAAATTGCAATATCTGTTACTTGATCTGACACTAGATCTGTTTCATTAAAGACTTAATAATCAATAACATTTGGTTCGATAATTTACCGTTACTGGGCATTTGGCGAGAAGCCGGAGATACTATCTCCGGCTTTTTTTTATAAATCAAGGAGAATGTTATTATCTTAGATTATGCTTTATGATCCCGCAAATCCGGTTGTACAATTATGCGTAAAAGGCATAGAAACTGAATATAGTGGCAACCTTGAGAAAGCTGATACTCTATACAGGGAAGCATGGGAGTTAGCCAAAAATGATTTGGAATTTCTTACTTCAGCACATTACCTGGCCAGAGTTCAATCAGACCCTAGGGAGTCATTCAGATGGAATTTGCTAGCATTGGAATATGCAACTAAAACAACGGATCTGGATATAATTGCTTTCTATCCGTCATTATATCTCAACGTTGCTAAGTCTTATGAAAACTTGAGAAGCTTCGCGGACGCTTATAAATACTATTTGCTTGCGCATGACTGCATACAAGATCTTCCAGATGATGGGTACGGTATTATGATTCGTAAAGGAATTGAGGCTGGCCAGGAAAGACTTAAAGAGAAGACACCAATTAGTTAGTAACAATACACAAACGCCGGAGATAATATCTCCGGCATTTGTGTATTGTTATCTTCTCAACTACATTTCAAAGAGGATGGTGATCAATTTTTATTAGCTGGAATTATTTAAATTGTAAAAAGGCGGCCGGTAGACATAAGATCTGGATGATATAGAAAAAATTACTCCGGCGAATAATTAATCTAATCCCCACTTAACAACTTTATAATCAATAATATTTGGTTCGAAAACATACCGGTAGTGGGGCACTCCATAGCTCTGTAAGTCATTGATTTACAGAGCTATTTTTATTCCCCGAATGTCATAAAATCACGCTTTTTAGCCCTTTCTCCCACTATTTACGACACTCAAATGACACTCAGTTTTGCAGGCATCTTCGCAAGGTGAATAGCATCGCCCCCCTTGTTGGTAGATGGGATTTCCTACGTTTGCTTAATCATCAATTCCTTTGCCATCTAAAATATGCTGATAGTATTTTTCAATTCTTGCCTCTCTTGTTTTGGGTTGTTTAGCTTGGTTGAAGTAAAATAAATATCCCGTTTGCCGTCCGGGTGTTAAAGAATAAAATGCTTTGTTTAATACCTCGTCCTCGTCTAAAACTCTCTGAAATTCTTCAGGAACAGGGTAGTCAGCAGCTTTTTTCATTTCTACTTTCTTTCCCGATTTTTCGATTTCAATCGCTTCCTTAATGTATTCTTTAATAACAGATTCTAGTTTAATGATTTGTCCGGCATCGGTAAATCTGATTTGTCTTGCCGACTGTACATTGTCGGTTTGCTGAATCATAATGCTTTTAATGTCTCTCATCAAAACACCTTTATAAAACAATAATGCACAGTATTCCTTAAATCCGTGAATGAGAACGATGTTTTTTCCCTGAAAAGTATAACAGGGATGCATCCATTTATAATCTTCTTCAAGCGATTTGTTTTCGCAGACTATTTCTCGCAATAAATCAAACTCTTCTTTCCATTTATTGGCTTTCTCGAAAAAGTATTCTGCTTGTGCGTTCATAAAATGTAGGTTTAATTTTATCCGAAATTTTCTATCAGCTGGCTTGAAATATCAGGATACATATCGTAAGTAATGCAAAAATGAATAGTGCAATAAACTCCGAACAACTGTTTTCACAGTTGTCCACAAAGTCCTGCCGAACTCTATGGACAACTGTGAAATTTAATTTTTATTCAAAATGATTTTTTTCTCGGCAGGTCTAAAATACCAAGACACAGCAATAAGAACAAGATAAAGCAAAGCAGGAGCCATTAAACCGAATGAATCGCCTGACGCTATGTGTGAATACAAAGCTCCGGTAACTGTAAAGAAAATTCCAGCATAAGCCCATTCTTTCAATAAGGGATACTTAGGAATAAGCAGAGCCACTACTCCCAATAATTTCCAAATTCCAAGCAGGGTAAGTATATAAGCAGGATATCCTAAATGATCTACATTTTGCACTCCACCAGCTCCTTCTGTTTTTATCTTAAAAATTTGTATTGCGGCTGTTGATACCAACCCTAAAGCCAACCATATGGTAGCAATCCAGTAAATTATTTTATTTCTCTTCGTCATAACCGTATTATTTTAGTTTATTTACAACTTCCTGCAGCCTGTTATGGGCCATATTGATACCTTGCGCAAAAGGCATTTGCAGCAAATTATTTCTGAATTCAACAGACTTAAACACAATGTGCATGGTGAGTTTGCTGGTAGCGTCCGTTAGTTTCTCAAACTCTAAATATTCAAGTTGAACTTGGAAAGGTGAGTTTTCCATTTCAAATGTCCGTGTGATTTTTTTGTTCGGAACAAATTCGTGTATTGTTCCGTTTGCAGAAAAAACCACATTGCCATTATGTGATGTTTCAAATTGGTAACTACCGTGATTTTTATTTTCAAGCTTCAATACTTTTGTTCCCATCCATTGTTCAATAATTTCGGGTTCTTCATAAGCTTTAAAAAGCAATTCCAAAGGCAAATCAAATTCCCTTGTGATTACGATTTGCTGTTTGTCGTCTTCGGCAGTCACTTTTGTTTTTTGTTCCATGCTATTTTGTGTATTGTTTAAATTTGAATAAGCCCGATAATATTGCCGCTAGTATCTTTAGCGCTTGCTACCAATCTTCCTTCCCCGACATCAGTTATGTCCCGAGTAATTTCGGCTCCCGAGTCAAGGAGTGTTTGTAAACTGTTTTTAATATCGGCAACATGGAAAAATGCGGCTAAGCCTCCTTCAGGACTATCAGGAACCAAACCTATATCCTGATTGTCGACTTTAAAGCCAATGTAATACGGACTGTCCGCATACGGCTCAACACCTAATAGTTTTGCGAATAACGCTTTTGATTGTGTCATATCCTTAACTGGATAGAGAACTGTTTTAATTCCTTGATTCATGAGTTTTTATTTTTTCTACTCTTTTGGATTTTCGGTTACTCCCGTTTTTTCATGGTCGCTGCTCCACTATTTTTTTGATTTGTATTGTTTCATCACTGCTTCGAGTTTATTAAATCTATCATCCCACATTTGGCGAAATGGTTCGATAAAGTCTGCTACTTCTTTCATTTTTTTTGCATTTATGTCATAATAAATTTCTCTGCCCTTTTGCTCTTGCTTCAGCAGTTCGCATTCTGTAAGGATTTGCAAGTGTTTTGAAACAGTGGGTCTTGCTGTATCAAAGTTTGATGCAATTGCACCTGCTGTCATAGATTGGGATGCAACCAACAGAAGTATTGCTCTTCTTGTAGGGTCGGCAATAGCCTGAAAAACGTCTCGTCTTAAATTCATCCTGAAGTCATTTGGCTACAAATATACATGTAGTTATTTGACTACCAATTTTTTTTTATTTTTTTTCAATAACCAAGACAATGTTAGATACTTATTAGAGAAGATGTTTGCAGTAACCTATTAATTATCAATACAATTTGGTTCGAGAATCTACCGCTACTGGGCACAAAAACGACAAAACCCGCTCTAAGAGCGGGTTTTGTCGTTTTTGTGATTTGCGTTGATTATAATAAAGAACGCTAAATCCTTGTTGATTAAAGGTTATGTTGATTCGATTTCAGCATTGTTTACCTTTCCAAAGGTTTATTATACTTGTATATACGATTTTGCTAAATTAAAACTTAGATCTGCTCCTACCTGCTTATCTCCTGTTCCTGATGTAAGTAAAATACCCCCGGGTCATAACCCGGGGGAGCTTGTTTTTAAAAGCTGGTCATTGGTATCATTATTTATAAAGATCACCAAGGAGTACAGCCAAATGTACAGTCCATAGTACATGCCTGATATTGTGATGCACATGGATCAGGCCGTACTGTAGTGGGACCTGAAGGACCTACAGGTCCGGAAATTGCATTACCACCCTGAATTAATTGAGCTCCGTTCCTGCTTAAGCTGGTAACCTTGATCATGCTCAGACTTAACTTTTTTTCTGATTTTTTTTTCATGTTAACAAATGTTTATAATTAATGATAAAAAACTACGGTAACGGGTATACGATTTTATAGATGTAAATACTACAGCAACATTCCAGTTAACAGGAAATAATAGTTTTGTGGTATTTTTTTGAGTTGGAATGATGGGCTTAGCTACAGGGATAACCAGCCCTTCCGCATGAAATAGTGTTATTGCCGCCACACCCGTCGCATATCTGGATAGAAGAAGTAACAGCCCTTTGGCTCCTTGCATGGTTTCCAGGTTAGTCAGTTTATTTTCTTCAGACTCAGTTTTTTTTGATACTTTTTTTCATAACTGATAATTGTTTTTGGGTAAAAGAATGAGCATATTTTCCTGCCTCGGATAAAGCAGTGCTAACAGTATAACTACATGGCACTTTCAGGTGATCACCCTGGCATCAGGTGATAACGTGTGTCTGTTTGATGGAGGAATTTCACATGAAAGCAAGGCAGCATAAGCAAATAATTCGTTCTCGCTTCATGAATAAAACCTATGGGCAGATTCAGAGATCACATTTTAAATAAATGTTACACAGATCTCTTGAAGGGGAAATATATGATGATATCTTTATTGTCAACGGGTTTTAAAACTTATGTAATAGGGTTTATATCTGACATCAAATGTTGACACAAATATGATGTTTTTAGGATGTTCACATTTGATATAAATTACCAGATTGTTTACCGATTTTATCCATTTAGCACGAATATTATCTTGACCATTTGATTGAATAATTGATCCTGGCAATAATGAGCGAACTTACTAGCTAATTAATCAGAAAAGATGTAATTCCTTAATACCTTCAAAACTAATAAGAATTGGTTCGATATTATTCCAGTTCCGGGCACAAGAAATAAAACCCGCTCCTAGAACGGGTTTTGTCGTTTTATAATTCGAGCTGCATACTGACGATTTCTAATTACTTCTTAGTTCAAACTAACTTGTTTTCCAATATCCAATCATTTTTGAAGTTAAGATGATCCCGGATACTTCTCATTTCATATCTAAATATAGGCAGTCCCGCCCTACACGTTAAATTTCCCGAAGAATGATAATTATCATATGCCTCTCATATACCAACATCTACCTTTGATTAGCAGTTAACAGACACATTTAAAATTATCAGATCGTTTATCAATTTAAAATCCTCTTATATGAAAAATCCCTGGATAGGAAAAACGTTAATAGGAATAGCCATCATACACACGATGTTTGGATTGGTTGTATTCAGAGATATTTTGGGACAACTATACCACGATGGCCTACTTAACACCATAAAGGTTGAATCGGACAGAAATGCCGCTTTTTGGTTTTTATTTACCGGATTTGTATGGATATTACTGGGAATCTTTGTTAACAGCGCAGAAAAAAATCAATACACGATACCTCCTGTAATAGGTTGGAGCCTGCTGGTTACAGCCTTGTTAGCTGTTATTATTATGCCTGCTTCCGGTTTTTGGCTGTTGTTTATTCCTGCAATAGCGTTAATAAAAAGGAATAAGCCGTAAAATATAAAGGGGTGGCGGTATTCATGGTTTATAAGTAACAAGTAAGTTGAAAGCTGGCAGCATACTTATTTCACTCAATTGTTTCAATAACAGTAATATTTGGTTCGATATTATTCCAGTTCTGGGCACTAAAGCCGGTCAACATTGACCGGCTTTTTTTATTTTCCACCCTGAGTTATTTTAACTCAGGCGTTCCTTTTCCTTCCGTTAATAATTTGAACAAACTTCCTTTTATATATTGGCCCCAAGCGTTTGTGCAACTATTATAACATTCTACTTCGGGAACTAATCCAATATGCGTAAAATTGATTTGCGTTTTGCCGTCCTTTTCAGCAATTTCAAAGCTAATTTTAGTGTTGGTCCATTCATGTTTGTCTTTAAGAAAATTAAGTTTGCTGTCAGTAACAAGCCATACTACTTTTTTATCTGGAATAACTTCGACTAATTTTTGTTTTGAAACATGAATGTCGTCAAAACGAACTGTAAATTCATCATTCAGTTTTTGCGAACTGCCTTCCAAATTTTCTGTCCACCATTTTGAAACGCTGTTAATGCTTTCGAATGCTTCTTGTGCTGTAGCATTAACCGTAATAATTTCATTATAATCTTGTGTTTTCATTTTCTTTTTTTTAGTTACACAATGGGAGAATTCCTCCCTCGTAAACATGATCTGCAAAAGCTTGTCAAATCGTATCGCAACTACCTTACAGCAGACTGAAATTTCTTTTCATCTGCAGTTCTCGGGGTGTCTGTACTGTTCGGCTGGCCTTTACCTGTAGTGATCAAGCTCAATAAACTTTGCTGTACATATTGGCTCCATGCATTTGAACAGATATCAAAACATTCATATTCGGGAACTAAACCCAGGTGAGTAAAGCGGATTTGTGTTTTGTTATCCTTTTCAGAGATTTCAAAACTAATTTTTGTGCCTGTCCATTCGCTTTTGTCTTTAGTAAACTTAAAATAATTGTACTTAACAAACCAAACGACTTTTTCGTTGGGAATGACTTCTATTAATTTCATCTGGCAATAATGGACATCTCCGTAATGATATGTAAACTCATCATTGAGTTTGTCTGTACTGCCTTCAATTTCTTCTGACCACCACCCGCGAACATTATTGATAGCATTGAATGCTTCTTCCGGAGTTTGGTCTACCAGCAGTGTAGTGCTAAAATCTGATGTAGTCATTTTATTTATGATTTTGGGTTCTGGGATTTTTATACAGCAAAGGTATTGTCTAAATACTACATAATTAGCGGGCAAAATGGACTTTTTATCGGGTTGATTTGGACAAAACAATCAGTTACCTTTGTCCAAAGATTTTACAATGAAACAAGTGACTATAGTTGTCCCAAAAGGGATCGCCACTAACCTGAGCAGTATAACGGGTTCATTTGAAATCCTGACCAGTGCAAATGAGTATTGGCAAAAGATAGGAAACAAGCCAATGATTGAAGTCCGTATAGCAGGTTTTATGACAGAACTGAAATTGGATGCCGGCTTCTTTTCGATTTATCCTGTAAATATTAAGGAAATAAAAAAAACCGACCTGCTGATTATACCTTCCCTTTCCAGCGATCATGATAATGTAATTAAAGAGAATGCAGCACTTATTACCTGGATCATGGAGCAATATAAAAGTGGTGCTGAAATTGCGAGTATTTGTACAGGTGCATTTTTGCTGGCCGCTGCCGGCATACTGGAAGGAAAAACCTGTTCCACTCACTGGAATGCGGCAACCGATTTTAGGCGGCTGTTTCCAAACGTTCATCTTCAAATTGATAAACTGATTACTGTTGAAGAGGGCATATACACCAACGGTGGTGCATACTCATTTTTGAACCTGATACTTTTCTTAGTTGAAAAATATTTTGACAGGGATACGGCTATCTTCTGCTCAAAAATTTTTCAGATTGATATTGAAAGATCATCGCAATCAGCTTTTTTCATTTTTCAAACGCAGAAGAACCATGGTGATGAATTGATTTGCCAGGCGCAAACTTATATTGAAGAAAATTTGAGCGAAAAAATTTCTTTCGAGGAACTGGCCTCAAAACTTGCGATTAGCAGACGAAATTTTGACAGACGCTTTATCAAAGCTACTGGCAATACCCCTGTGGAATATTTGCAGCGTGTAAAAGTAGAAGTTGCAAAAAGAACTTTAGAAAAAGGCAGGAAAAGCATTTTTGAGGTAATGAATGAAGTAGGCTATTCAGATGATAAAGCATTCAGAGAAGTGTTTAAAAAAATAACAGGCTTATCGCCTTTGGATTACAGAGTGAAGTATAATAAGAAAGCCGTTTTGGTATAGCGTATCCGGCCCCGGGACGTTTCATTATGTATAGGAGGTAACAATTTAGCCCATCCGTTGATATACCTGTACATAACACCCAAACATACCCGATTATGAAAATAATAACTACTACCATCGCACTTATAATTTACAGTACTATGCACCTCGCTGCACAGGAAAGCAGGCCAGGACAACCCATCAAAGGTATTATTGTAAAGGGAGGTAAAAATCCCGGAGGAAATATCTCACTTACCACCAATATGGGCTCCTCCCCTTCAAGCGGTGTATCCAATGCTTTAAGTTTTAATCCTAATGTAGGGCTGGAATTATTTTGGGGTGGATTTGGTATTGGTGCAGATGCAGGTACATTTACCAGCGAAACGGATATGGACTTCGGTAAATATGTAGCTCCTTTAAAAGGGAAGGACATATTCGCCATCAGCAATACCCGCAGTAAATGGACCAGTACTTATGTCCTCGCCGGCCCTCAATATACCTTCAGAAAAAGGCCAGGTGCATTGGCACTTACCCTCTCTTTAAAAGGAGGAATTACACACCGTAGTACTCCGGAACTGATGGTAAAGGATAATATTTCCGGAAGCAATGTAGCTGCTTACACACCTCCGGCTGATGAGCAAAAAAATGTTTTTACTATTAAGCCCGGGTTAAACCTTGCTTACGGAATTACAAGCAGATTGTCTGTTAATGCCAATGTGCAGTGTCTCCTGCAACCAACACAAAAGGAAGCAGTCATAACATACAAAGACCTTGGGAACATAGATTTTAGCGAGGATGCAAAAATAGTAAGCGCCCAGATTTCAAAGCAACCTTATATTACCAGTAATACCAAAGGGCCCGATAAATACATGAGTGCAGGAATAGGCATCAGCTATACCTTCAGAAAGGGTCGTACCGATGAAGGGAACGCAGGAAAAAGACGTCACTACAAGGGCAAAGTCACAAGACCCGGTAGCTTCGACTTCCAGGTAGCGCCTATCACAGACAGTACCGTAACAGGTGGTTCAGCCTCAGGAGCAGCGGAAGAAAAACGCACTTATACCGCTGGCCACAAGAACGAAGAACAGCCAGCAGCAAAGGGTATTACTGAAAAAGGTGTTTCCCGTCCACATAAACAGGATGTTGCATTTTTAAACACCCTGTTTATAGATAACGGAAACGGGAAAGAATTAGATCCCAAACTTTTTAAGCAGGTAACAGAAGACCGTGACTTAAAAGGGATGAAAGTTTCTTTCAAAAAAGATCATAAAATATATAAATATCTGGGTGATCAGGATCGTATTGTGGAAATACTGAAATCCGCCAATCGTCCAGCCGGCTGTAAAGATTGTACCACCAGGGAATGTAACGGGAAGGTATATGAGTGTGCCTGTGTAAACAGCTTTTGTTATTGTATTATTTGTGTAGAAATAACAAAACTGAGTGAACTGGCGGAATAGTTAAAACAGGAACCAATTCCTCTTAAAATGAAAAGTCGCATAAATCGTAGGGTTTATGCGACTTTCTTAATTTATTAAGATAGAAGAATACACCCTGAGTATAGACCTGAAGCCCTAAATGTTGGTCAAAATTTTAAAAAGTATCACCCCGTTATTAATCAAAGTTCTCTAATGCTATTCCCAAAAATGTAAAAATATTTCTAAAATAATACCAAATGGTATATTTTTGTGTCAAATCTCTTTTGGGGGATTTAAAAATTTTTCTTCATAAATATACCGATCGGTATATTAAAATATATAAGTATGAAAATATCAGGTAATACGGTGCTGATCACCGGTGGCAGTGCAGGTATTGGTCTTGAAATAGCCAGATTATTATCTCATAATAATCATGTTATTATTACCGGCAGAGATCCTGAAAGACTGGCACAGGCAGCCAAACAGCTGAAGAATGTGACTGCTATTGTATGTGATGTAACAAAAGAAAAGGAAGTAAACAAATTGGTGAAATCTTTACAGGATGATTTTCTTCAACTGAATATGCTCATCAATAATGCAGGTCGTGCTTTTGTATACCGGTTATCAGCCAGCGCAAATGCCTTTGAAAAAGCAACAGATGAAATGCTGACCAATTATTTTGCTATCATTAGTCTGACAGAAAAATTGCTGCCCTTACTGAGTCAGCAAACGGAGGCAGCTATTGTTAATGTTTCTTCTATTGTAGCATTGGTTCCAAGTGCTCGCACTCCAACTTATGCAGCGAGCAAAGCGGCTTTACATTCGTATACACAAACGTTGCGACTCACACTGGCACCACAAAAAAATATCAGCGTTTTTGAACTGATGCCGCCGTTGGTAAACACTGATTTCTCGCAGGAAATTGATGGCCACAGGGGCATACCAGCAAAAGAAGTGGCGGAATGTTTACTCAACGCACTGGAAAAAAATGATTATGAAATTCATGTTGGTCAAACCGCACAAATTTACCAACTGCTGCAATCTTCTCCCGCGAATGCCTTGCTGGCAATGAATCCTACAAAGTGAGGAAAAGGCCGGAGATCTCCGGCCTTTTCCTGATCAAAAATTCAGGGAATTACATAACTAACAAAATTGCCGCTTCCCGTATTGCAGCAGGCAGCAGGCAGCAGGCACAATTGATCTGAAAAACAATATGGCAGAGACAGGAATGATGCCCGCAGCGACCGCCAGTTTTAACTTAAATTATCAAGCCTTGGTATCATATTTGGTTTATACAGGTTATAAAACAATATTTTATGAAAAAGATACTGTTTATCACCTGTGTAACAGTACTTGCCTTTGTTTTCGGACATCAGGTCAGTGCACAGGTCCGCGTAAATATAAATATTGGTAGTCAGCCTGTATGGGGGCCAACCGGATACGACTACGCCCAATATTATTACATGCCGGATATAGATGCCTATTACTATATACCCGACCGCCAGTTTGTTTACCTGGAAGGTAATCGCTGGGTTTTTGGGGCTTCATTACCAAGCAGATACAATTATGATTTATACCGTGGCTACAAAGTAGTGATTAACGATCCCCGCCCTTATTTACGCCCGGATATTTACAGAGAAAGATATGGCAGATACAGAGGCTGGTATGGCAGACAACCTGTCATCCGGGATAGCCGTGATGAAAGGTATTACGGCAATGACAACTGGAGGAAATACAATGAAGGCAACAACAATGATCATGGAGACAGACACGGAGGCGATCATGGCAACGGCCGCGGGCATGGTGACGAACATGACAACGGGCATGGTCATGGAGAGGGACATGACAATGGTCACGGACATGGACACGACCATAATGACTAACAGTGGCATGGCTTCACATATCGCTTATGAAAAAAACAGCGTAAATTGTATGTACACTTAAACGCTATTGTTATGTCTAAAACGATTGTTCAGGATGTGCTGTTCAAGAACACCACCCCTAAAGACCTTTATGACATCTATATGGACGCAGGCAAGCATTCAGTGGCTACCGGGGCACCTGCAGAAATTACCGCCACAGAAGGCAGTAGCTACTCCGCTCATAGTGGGTACATAACCGGTAAAAATCTCCAGTTGATCCCCAATCGCCTGATTGTGCAAACATGGAGAGCCCAAAGCTGGTCCGGCGATGATATTGATTCTACATTCATCATTTCCCTGGAGCAACAAGGAAATGACGTAATGCTGCATGCAATACATGCCAATGTTCCCAACGATGCTTATGATGACCTGGATAGCGGATGGAAAAAAATGTACTGGGAACCGTGGAAATTATATCTTGCCGGAACACCTATTGCAAAAGCAGCTATGTAGGTAAGGCAACCACCGCATACTATTGCTTCAGATGGATTAAACTGTTTTAATTGTTTTATAAACATACGCTTTATAGCTGTCACCGATGGGCAGTTCAAGGCTGCCCATCTCAATATCGCTGGCCGTAAAAGCGGTGATATGTTTAAGGTTGACGATAAATGAACGATGAATCCTTAAAAACCCTTTACTGGTCAGTTCTTTGTCCAGGTCACCTATTTTATATTTGGCGGTAATTACCTTTTCTTTTGTATGCACTTTGATATAATCTTTCAGGCTTTCTGCGTATATGATATCCTGCAGGTCTATTTTGAAATACTTATAACCGGATTTTATATAGATGAATTGCGGTTCCGAAGAGGACAACAGGTTGGGAGCCGCCTGATTGCTGATTCGCAGATAACGCTCTATTGCTTTAAAAAAGCGGTCAAAGGTGACTGGCTTTAAGAGATAATCCACTACGTCCAGCTCGAAGCCATCCAGGGCGTATTCGCGGTAGGCAGTGGTCAGGATAGTCCTGGGTGGCTTATGCATGGTTTTCAGCAACGCTAACCCTGATATTTTGGGCATCCGGATATCCAGGAAGAGGAGATCGATATCCTGTGTATTTAAAATTTCAAGTGCCTTGATTGCATTGTTACAGGTACCTACTATCTCAAAAAAATCCAGCTGCTCTAAATGCTTTTGCAAAAGCTTTATCGCTAAAGGCTCATCATCAACCAGCAGACAGCGTATTTTCATTTTGATCAGGTTATTACATCAATCAGGAGGGTTACCGTATAAAAAGTTTCTGTTTGTGTGATAGCTAAGGTATGCCTTTCAGGATAAATCAACTCCAATTGCTGCTTTAAATTTGATAACCCGATCTTACCATTCAGCTCCTCACCGGGCTTTGTGTTAAAGGAATTAGCAACGATAAAACTAAAGGCAGTTTTACCAGCCTGCAGATCAATATCTATAACCGGATTCCCTATATCCTCGCTGGCACCATGCTTAAATGCATTTTCAACAATGGATAACAGGATCAATGGTGGAATGGGTATATCCTGCTCAATACGGGTATTAAAATTCACTTTCAGGCGGTCATCGTACCTTAATTTCTCTAATCCAATGTAATTATTTAATAAATCGATTTCACCTGAAAGCGGTACATACAAACTATTGCAACGATACAGAATATAATCTAAAATTTCTGATAACCTGCCTATGGAAGCAGAAGTTACCGGTGAGTTACTTAATGAAAGCGAATAGATATTGTTTAAAGTATTAAATAAAAAATGAGGATTCAATTGTGTTTTTAACAACTTCAACTCTGTTTCGGCCTTTTCCTTTTCCAGGGAGAGGGCACGCTTTTGTATTTTATATTGATCTGCCAATAGCTTTATAAACAAAAAAACAAATGCTACAGAAAAGATCCGGAAGAAATAAACGTATACCAACTTAGGAACATTCGTAAAAATTTCATAGAACGTTTCCCAATTTTTAGGCGCCTGTCCGGCCATTGGTTCTGCAATATGTATAGTGATAACCCTGGCCAGCACACAAATAAGGTAACTACCGATAAAAAAATAAATAAATGTCTCCGGATATTTTCTCCTTAAAAAAAATTTCGGAATGATTAAATAAGCTAAGAAATAAGCAGCCATTATTTGTGTCACCAGCAATAATCCACAATCGGCTAACGTAAAAAGAAAAGAAAAATGAAGCTGGTGGTGGTCATAATAATATTTGTTTTCACTGACCGACAACAAGAGTAACACCCCCCAAAAAAGCAGGTGGCTTAGCACAACATGTTCTTTATTATAACTAATGATCTTTTCGAGAAATTTCATGGCAGCTCAATTATACTATTTTTCCGGCTATCATCGGGTCATAGTAGACGAACAAGCGAAACTACCGCCTGAATCACTACCCTCTGCCCTTCAAAACGGGTTTATCATGCGGATAGTGCGTTATGACGATGATGCAGTTGTATATATCACCTGCTCAATTTTCAGGTTCATATAATCGCGATCATTGGGTAAATGAAAAAAACAAGCATCATATTAGTCCTGTTTTTAGGCTCCGGAACGCTGTTACAAGCGCAAATATCTGATACAGGAATTATTAAGGGCCGTGTAGTTGACCAACAAGCCTTCCTGTTACCGGATGCCACCGTATTGCTGAAAGCTACCCGGGATTCAGGGATATATCGTACAGCACTTAGTCGGCAGGATGGTAAATTTTCTTTTAGCCAGGTAAAGGCAGGCAACTATTTTATAGAGATCAGCAGGATAGGTTTTGAGAAATTAATAACCCCTGCAATAAACATAAACGAGACAAATACAGGCACCGATCTGGGAGAATTAACTTTAAAGAGCGTATCAAAAATGCTTGCCGGGGTTACTGTTAAAGGGAATGCTCCCCTGATCGAAAGACAAATCGATAAAACGGTTGTAAATACCGATAACAGTATTATCAGCGCCGGCTCCACTGTTTTGGAGATGATGCAAAAATTGCCCGGCGTTCAAATGACAACAGAAGGACAGCTCACGTTGAACGGGAAATCTGGTGTTAATGTATATATTGATGGAAAGGCCACTTATCTGTCTGCCGGAGATCTCGCCAATTTGTTGAACGGCATGTCTTCCTCCACCATTCAAAAAGTTGAGATCATGACCAATCCGTCTGCTAAATACGATGCAACAGGCACAGGTGGGATTATCAATATTGTGAAAAAGAAAAATCATAAAGAAGGTTTAAACGGCAGTGTAAACGGGAGCGTGGGGCAGAGCCATTATGGCAAATACAACGGTAGTTTCACGATAGGTTATAAAAACCAATATTATAACCTGTTTTTTAATAACACCTTCTCTTATAATAAAACGCTTTTCAACAGGATCGTCAGCAGTAATATTTTAAATGATGATCATTCTCTGCTAACAGAACAGGTATCGGATAATAATAACATCAATATCAACAAAACATACCGTCCTACGCTGGGTATCGATCTTTATCTTTCTAAAAAAACTATCCTTAGCTTATCCGGTACCGCAAGCACAGGGCTTTCGAAAGATCAGACCATTTCCATAATGGATATACTGGATGGTAGCCGGAAGCAAATAAACCGCGCGCTTTTCACCAGTAATATCAAAGGCCCATCTTCCAATTATACCATCGATATGCAGCTGGTACATCAAATAGATACGCTGGGAAAGGAACTCTCCATAGATATGGATTATGCTGATTACCGGAATACCCCCGCACAAAACAATGTAAATATTTTACATGATGCCGGTGGTAACTTTATCAGCGAATCCGATGCCCTATTGCAACAGCACCGGCAATTAAATATCTATGCCGCAAAAGCCGATTATGTTCAACCACTGAAAAACGAAGGCCGACTGGAAGCTGGCTGGAAATCAAGCTATGTAAAAGCCATTAATGATAATACCTATTATAATCAAACCGGCGGGCAAAACATTATTGACACTGCGCAAAGTAATTATACTGTTAATGAAGAAATGATCAATGCCGTTTATATTAATATCAACAAGGTTTATAAAAAGCTTACCGTACAAGCAGGGCTCAGGGCTGAACAGACCATCACTAAAGGAAAACAATTACCCGCCGGCCAGCTTGTTGAGCGAAACTATTTACAGCTGTTTCCTACCTTGTTTTTTGATTATAAATTGAATGATCAAAATAGATTCAACATTAAATCAGGCAGAAGAACAGAGCGTGCGGCTTATTCAGAGATGGTGCCATTTCGGCGGCCACTCACACCCACACTGTATTTCCAGGGCAATCCGGATTTAAAGCCGCAACTCTCCTATCATAGTGAACTTACGTGGTCTTATCAAAATACTTTTTTCATCACATTGGGCTATGATATTTACCGGGATTATATCCGCACATTGCCTTTCCTGGATACCAATAAGATCAACATCACCAGAAGACCTACCAATATTCAAGGGGCGCATTCCTGGAATATAGATTTCTCTTATTCCAAAAAAATCACCAACTGGTGGTCTACTGATAACACTTTATCTGTTTATAAAAATGCTTTCAATGGAGATGTGAATGGTTTCCGGCTGGATGATCATGGCATTTCATCTATCTACTTAAATTGCAATAATAGTTTTCAGATCAATAACAAATTATCAGCGGAATGTTATTTTGAGTATAACTCCAAACGTCAATTGGTGACGTCCACTTTTGGTCCCTACTCCATCCTGAGTGTTGGCGTAAAACGGCTGGTACTGGCTAACAAAGGAACTATCAGTATCAATGCAAACAATATACTGCAACGTGAGGGGCATAATGCCATTGACAGGTACAGCAATTTATATCAGTACTCTTACTGGAGATATTACACCAGGTCTGTGAGTGTTAATTTTATTTATCGTTTCGGAAATGGAAAGGGTGTTAAGATGCGTAATGATGCCGGGGCTTCTGATGAGCAGAAACGTGCAGGAAATTGAGTTTCCTTACTTCTCGTTCACCCCAGAGTAAGTGAAAAAGCCTTGCAATCCCAATGATTACAAGGCTTTAATTTTGTGCTTATCCGCGGTCAACTGTATTGATCACTCCTTTTAAATAGCCGGTGGACTCAGCTATTCCCGGTAAAGGGTCATTCATATCTTTTTCAAATTCTATACTGCAAATACCCTGGTACTTAATTTTTTCCAGTGCCTTTATCAATCCGTCAAAGTCAATCACGCCTCTCCCTATTTCTGTGGCTTTTCCATCTTTTTCCGCCGCTGTAACATCTTTGATATGCAGATCAAAGATCCTGTTTTTGTAAGCCAGGATGGCCTTACCCGGCTCCTCCCCGGCTCTGGTGGCATGGCCGATATCAAGACAAATACCCATCCGGGCATCTCTGTTCTTAATCTGGTCATATACATTCTTTGGCCCCGGATAAAGTTTATCTTCCGGACCATGATTATGGATAGCGAGCCTGATATTTGTTGCTTTTACTTTTTCTTCCGCATAATCAAGGAGATCAGGATTAGGAACACCTACTATTAACGACATGCCTACCCTTTTGGCATAATCAAACGCATCATCAACCGCCTTCTTTGATTTCATGTAAATGACTCCAACAGCATACACCTCAATACCAGCGGCTTTGTATTTGGATAATACCTCCTGAATTTTCTCCGGACTGCTATCCAATGACAAATGAATATCTTTTAAGGAAATGTATTTAATGTTTACCCTGTTCATGATAGCAATGGATTGGTCCACATCAAATTTCGCAAACGTGTAACCTGCTATTCCTACCTGTAAAGGTTTTTTATCAATATTACTTTTACCTGTAGCAGCTGCCGCTACAAATGGCGAAACAGTAGTTGCCGCCATGCCCAATGCCGTTTGCAGTAAGAAGTTCCTTCTTGAAGACATATGTTTGATTGATTTATTTTAAAATTTTTATTTCGATTTGTTGCCGTAAACAGCCGTTCAATCTAATTGTACAGGACTGTGCCAACGATGAAATCATTACAAGGAACAACATTTTTTACAATACTTCTATTATTGGTCGCCTCCATTCATCACATTTATGGCGCCATTATATATGATACTCCCTGTCGGATGCATATCATTTTCATTGCTCTCACTGTGATGATCCTGGTGTATCTACCGGTTATGTTTTTTAGGATATTCAAAACCGGTAGATGCTTCTTTCATTTTAACCGGACGGACTTCAATTTTCGCCAGCTTGCTATAAGCGAATTCAGGATTGCCTTTAGCAATAGCAATCGCTGCTTCTATATCTTCTGCCAGCACGTGATAGTAGCCAACAATAATTTCGCTGCCTTCGTGATAAGGGCCTTCTTTCCATGCACCGGGCGTGCCGGAAATCATTTTCCCTTCTCTTATAAGTGGCTGAGCACTTATGAGTGCTCCCTTCTTTACCAGTTTTTCAATGTAGATCTCACAATCCTTTAAAAATAACTGGTGTTGCTCAGGCGAAAGCCCGGTTTTCTGGTCGCCTTCATTGCGAATAAGTAACATGAATTCTTTCATCTTACAATTATTTTTTAATTAAAACCAGTAAACTAACGATCGGAATTTATGCAGCCAGTGCAGGATGTCTTTTAGTTTCCCCTGCTTACTACAGGGTGTTATAGTTAAGTTAAGATATTTTTTTAACTAATACCAGAAATGCCATCCGCTTCTTTAACAATCAGGAACCCCCTACCTTTGCAGGATGGAATATTTCAAAAAGCTACTGGATCTATTAAAAACCGAGCGGGAAGAGGACCGGAAATCATACCAGCAACTGACGGAAAGCTCCTCTGTATCGGAGCGCAGGGCCAATGGACTTACCTGGTATCCTATTGCTATCAGGGGCTCAGAAATGAGCAGGGGTGATTATCTGACGGTAGAAATTGAGCGCACCACCCACCAGGATATTCCACATCAGCTACGTTTTGGTGTATCTGCAGTGCTTTTTTCCAATCATGATCCAAAAAAAGATAATATAGAAGGCACCATCTCTTATCAGGGTGGCAGCCGGCTTAAACTCACGTTACGCACGGATGAGCTGCCGGAATGGGCCAGCGACGGGAAATTAGGCGTTGATCTCCTTTTTGACGATAATAGTTATGATGAAATGCAGAATGCCCTTAAACTGGCTACTACACTCAATGACAAGCCGGAAGAAGGACGCCTGATAAAAATCCTGACGGGTGAAAAACCACCTACCTTTCAAACAGCCATTCCTTCTTTTGCCAGCACTACATTAAATGCTTCACAAAAGACAGCAGTAGATAAAATCTTAGCAGCCAACGACCTGGCTATCGTGCATGGCCCGCCGGGAACCGGTAAAACCACCACACTGGTACAGGCTATCAAAGCACTGATCAAACAGGATCACAAACAAATATTGGTGGTAGCGCCCAGTAATACGGCAGTAGACCTGCTGAGTGAAAAATTATCTGAAGAAGGACTGAACGTGCTTCGTGTAGGCAATCCTGCCCGCGTTTCCGAGCGATTGATGTCGTTAACGCTGGATAGCAAAATGGCGGAACATCCCAGTGTCAAAGAAATAAAGCGGCTGAAAAAACAAGCCAATGAGTTCAGGGATATGGCGCATAAATACAAGCGCAATTTTGGCAAAGCAGAAAGAGACCAACGCAAAGCACTCTTTGATGAAGCACGCAAGATCATCAAGGAAGTGGGCAATACAGAGCAATACATCATTGATGACCTGGTAGCTAAGGCACAGGTCATTACCGCCACCCTGGTAGGCGCTAATCATTATACCGTACGGAATCTTAAATACCAGACCATTGTAATAGATGAAGCAGGACAAGCCCTCGAACCGGCCTGCTGGATACCTATCCTAAAGGCGCAGAAAGTAGTTTTAGCCGGCGATCATTGCCAGTTATCCCCTACTATTAAGTCGGATGAAGCAGCCAGGAAAGGATTGAGTACCACCCTGCTGGAAAAATGTGTAGCCATGCATCCGGAAGCGGTTGTTTTACTGGAAGAACAGTACCGTATGCATGAAATCATTATGGGCTATTCTTCCAGCATCTTTTATGAAGATAAATTAAAGGCACATGCTTCTGTTGCGCAACATTTGTTGTTTTCAGCAGATACACCACTGGCATTTGTAGATACCGCCGGTTGTGGTTTCGATGAAAAAACAGCAGGTACCAGTACTACTAATCCGGAAGAAGCGGCGTTCCTGTTTAAACATCTCACACAACTCGTTACTGAACTGGGTGCGTATTATCAACCCGGAGATTTTCCTACCATTGCGGTCATCTCTCCCTATAAACAACAAATTCAGCTACTGAAAGAACAGTTGTTGCATTCGCCTGTACTACAACCTTATGGAGATAAAATCTCCGTAAATACGATTGATAGTTTTCAGGGCCAGGAACGCGACATCGTGTATATCAGTATGACGCGCAGCAACACAGAAAATAAAATCGGTTTTCTGTCGGATATCCGTCGCATGAATGTGGCTATGACCAGGGCCAGAAAAAAACTGGTGGTGATTGGTGATAGCGGAACGCTCTCCCAATTGGGCTTCTATGCTAATTTCATCAGCTATGCAGAAAATAAAAATGCGTATAAGAGTGCATGGGAATTTATGGATGTTTAATTAATGCCTGCATCACCATGTTGAGTTGTTTATAAAAATCCTGTTGTTGTTCAAACATAGGAAAATGACCGGATGCCTGGACCCAGTGCAATACAATATCAGGGCGAATTATTTTTAGTTCGTAGGTATAGAAAGATAGAGGGTCCTGCCTGCCGGCAATCACTTGTATCGGGCCTGTGTAATGATATAATGTTTTACTCAGGTCGTAATGAATGCGAATGAGATCACTCACCATCAGCTGCTGCATCGTAGTGTTGGGCTTAGCTACGTAAATCTTTGCCAACAGGCTGTCGATGATCGTTTTGTTATAAACATAAGCCAGTCGCACAGTTCTGTTATACTGTGCAGAATCAGCGGCACCAGCCTTTCCTGCTTCCATCTTTTTTTCCAGCGAATCCATTAAAGCCAGGTCTGAAACACCCAATTTTCCCCGCAGATTATTGACATGTGTAGTAAAAAAATCCGGATCAAATTTGTAATAGCCGGGAGATGCCAACACCAACGACTTCACCTTTTCCGGATACTTTGCGGCAAAACTCATGGCCAGCATAGCGCCCCAGGAATGCCCATAGATCACTACCTGTTTTAAGTCAAGATGATTCATCAAACGATTCAGATCGTCCAGTGCTGATTGCATATTGATGGTAGTAGAATCCATCGGCACAGGAATAGATAACCCGGTACCACGTTGCTCCGGTAAAATACTCTTGTAATGCTTACCCAGCTCGATTGCTACTTCTTCCTGTTGCAGACAGGAATTACCTGGTCCGCCAGACAAGACAATGACAGGCTCACCCTGACCATAAGTGTGATAGTAGAGATAACCATTGGTGTATTTGATGGAGTCCAGTTGTTGTGCGTTGGCATGCAGTACACAACATGGTAAAAGAGTGAGCAGATAAAAGAGTTTCATAAGATGTAAGTTAAATATTTAAGCGCGAAGATTTAGCGGATATTGTCTTTTTCAGGATTAGGCTGATTATGATGATTACGCTGATTATTTTTTGTAAGATTTAAAAAGATTCGCGAAGATTTAGCGGATATTGTCTTTTTCAGGATTAGGCTGATTATAATGATTACACTGATTATTTTTTGTAAGATTTAAAAAGATTCGCGAAGATTTTAGCGGATAATGTCTTTTTCAGGATTAGGCTGATTATGATGATTACACTGATTTTTTTTATAAGATTTAAAAAAGATTCGCGAAGATTTTAGCGGATAATGTCTGAACCAGGATTTAACGGATTGAATGGATTACCCTGATGGGTGTTATGTTGAGTATTAGAGAGATATAAGCGAATATCTCCGCTACAATCTTCGGCACCCATCAGGGTAATCCATTCAATCCGTTAAATCCTGGTTCAGACATTATCCGCTAAAATCTTCGCAAATCTTTTTAAATCTTACAAAAAATAATCAGTGTAATCATCATAATCAGCCTAATCCTGAAAAAGACAACATCCGCTACAGCAATCTATGTACTGCTACCAATACTAACACCAGTTCCCCATTCGTAATAAGCTCCTGTTTAAGCAGTCGTATGGCTTTACTCATATGTTTTTCCACCATACTAACGGAGACGGACATACGTAGAGATATTTCACGATAAGATAAGCCCTCTTCCCGGTGTAACAGATAAACCTGCCGGCAATTATCCGGTAGCTGTGCAATGGCTGTATCCAGCGCCTGTAAAGATGCACGGGAATTTTCTGCGGGGAGGGTAATCAATTGATGAGCTTCTTCCTGCACCGTTTCCAGCCAGGCCGTATCTTCTTTCATACGGCGACGGATGACATCTATCAACAGGTTGCGTGCAATGGTTTTGAGTAGGGGTAATGCTTTTTCTATATCCTGAATATCTCCCATCCGTTCCCAGACTTTCAGATAAGATTGCTGCATGAGGTCCTGCAACAAATGCGTGTCCTGTGTATAACTATGGAGATAATTATACAGCCTGTCGCGGGAGGCGTGGTATAATTTTGTGAAGACAAGTTCCTTATTATACGTAGTTGCATCGGACATAAGTATTACAAATATAGGATGCCCCTCCCTGAAATATAGTATTACCAAATTGTTAATTACTTCCTTTCGCAGTGTTTTTGACGGAAGCAAACAGCCGCCGGGAGATTACAGGGAAGTACAATACCCCGCAGACATATTGTTTTGTCTGCGGGGTATTTTTATACCAATACATCCGCTTCTGCTACTGGCGGAAAAGGTTCGCCCATAACATGCTCAAAATCGCGTGTGGGGATACCATTAGAAACATGTGTGGGCCAGTCGGGGTTGGCCAGTGCTGCTTTGCCTAACGCAATAAAATCAGCGTGTCCTTCTTCAATTACTCTTTTGGCAATAGTCAGGTCATGCAGCCCACCATTAGCGATTACCGGTTTGTTTGCTATTCGTTTAGCCATGCCTGTTAGTGACTCTCCTGTTGTATAGAAACCCACTGTATCCCAGGTACCTCCTTCTGCTGAAATATGTACATAGGAAGGAGCCGCTTTATTTACTTCTTCCAGGATAGCTGCTGCAGTGGCTGCACCTGCGGCCCATCTGTAGGTATAATTATTCACCTTTCCTTCGGACAGGCGCAAACCGATGATAAAATTGGCCGGTACTGCTTTTTTAATGCCTGCAATAATTTCTGCGATAATACGGAACCTGTTTAGAATAGTACCACCATAATCATCATCCCGGAGGTTAGTATAATCTGTTAAGAACTGATCCAGCAAATAACCGTTGGCCGCATGAATTTCGATGCCAGCAAAACCGGCCAGCGCAGCGCGTTGCGCTGATGCTACATAACCTGCTATTACTGCTTTAATATCGGGAACGGACATAGCAGCAGGTATTGGAAAGGGTCCGTCTCCCCCACCGTAGGAACGCAGCTTTCTGCCCAGGGGTTCAATTACGCTGGGCGCCTGTGTATGTTGCAAATGCTGCGATATAGCCCCGGCATGCATGAGCTGTGCAATAAACAATGCCCCATGTGATTTTATCTTTGCGGCTAATGATGCCCAGTTGTCTGTTTGTTCGGGTGTAACCAAACCCGGCTGATGCGGATATGCCTGGCTGGCGATATTATCTGTGTATAAGCCTTCGGAGATGATGATACCGAAGCCACCGCGGGCAAAATTTTCATAGTAGGCGTGCATAGCCGCAGTAGGTACGCCCTGCAATGTAGCGCTGGCGCGACTCATAGGAGCTACCACCGTTCTGTTTTTAATATGCTGTTGTGCTAATTCAAATGTTTCGAAAACAGGATGTATTGTCATGTTAGTAGATTTAAGGCAAAGTTGCCGGATTTGCCTCCCTCCTCCATTGACATTTGGTAATAAATAATTGTAACAAAGATCACCTTAGTCCTTCGTTATTTTATTACGGATACGGCTCAACGATTCCCTGGTGATGCCGAGATAAGCAGCGATCTGGTGCTGTGGCAGTCTGGCTTCCAGGTAGGGGTATCTGCTGGTTAATTCCTGGTACCTGTCTGCAGCAGGCTTCTGCCCTTCCAGCACATCGATATTGAATAATGATGGTTTATTGGTGAGCATACTATCGAGGTCGGTGATCCACCATCCTTCTATGCTGAATTGCAATACATTTTCTTTTCCTTCTATATCTATTTCAAATTGTCTGCAACAACCGCTGAGCACAAAAAATTCGTACCTGCAAATCTGGCCTTCCTGCAACAGGTATTGATGCCGGCGGGTTTTCACTGCATCAAAAAAATCAGGGATACGTTTTTGTTCTTCTTCCGTCAGTGTTACATGTTTTAAAATACTTTCTATCAGCAGGTGCGCCATTCGGGTGAAATTTAATAGTTATGGTAAAGGTACTTCTGCTTTTATTTCTTTCGCAAGTCTTATCTTGCACTGTTTTTTTTAATTTTCCTACACTTTAATTGAAAAACGATGATACCTGTCAGCCAATTACTCCTTTTTGCATTTACTGCGCTGCTTATGGTGTTAGTGCCCGGACCTAACATGATTTACCTGATTTCAAGATCTGTTACGCAGGGAAAAAAGGCAGGTATGATTTCCCTGGCAGGGGTGGCCTGTGGGTTCCTGTTTCACATTACGCTGGTGTCGTTTGGCTTAACGGCTGTATTATTTGCTGTTCCCTTTGCTTATACCGTGCTGAAAGCCACTGGCAGCGGCTATCTCCTGTATCTGGCCTGGCAGGCGGTTAAACCGGGCGGTAAAGGCATGTTTGACACCGACAAGCAACCGGAGGCCGACAAACCGCTGAAACTATTCAGTATGGGGCTTTTTACCAATGTGCTCAATCCTAAGGTGGCCGTATTTTATTTATCTTTCTTTCCTCAGTTTATCAAGCCGGCGTATGGATCTATACTTGGACAGAGTTTTATGCTGGGTTTTATGCAAATAACCATCAGCTTCACAGTAAATCTATTCATCATTTTATCTGCTACAAAAGTAACCCGTTGGTTTGCTGCTAATCCAAAGTGGGTACGCATGCAGCGATGGTTTATGGCCAGTGTATTTAGTGGTCTTGCGCTAAAAATGGCCTTAGACAAGGGGAAATAAATCAGGCATTTACTTGTCAGGAGCTTAAAATACCGTACCTTTGCAGGTTTTTCGGGTAAAATAAATAATGCACTGTTCCTTTTGAGCAGTCTATTTATTTGAGAATAAATACATTATGAGTAAAATAGTTGATTACAGAAAGCTTTTGGGCGTTACCAAAACCACTGAAGTAAAGGAATTAAAGACCATCTACAGGAATTTAATGAAAGAGTGGCACCCTGACAAGTTTGAAGGTGAGGAAGAGGATAAAAAGCAGGAAGCAGAGGCAAAGAGTAAAGAACTGATTGAAGCGTATCATTTTTTAGTGAGCATTGCTCCTGAAACAATTGCGGCAGCACTTCCACAATATACAGAAACGATTTCCGCTTCTACCATTATGGATTTCTCTTATCTGAAACAAACATTGCAGCTTACTTTCCAGGACGGCAGTAGTTACGAATATCTTGATGTACCCAAAGCATTGTACATTAAGCTGGTTAACTCTGATACACCGGGAAGATTTTGCCGCAGACATATCTATCATGAATTTGTATACCGTAAGGTAAGCAAGGCGGTTGAAGTATAGTCAACTGATAAAAACGTATAGTCGTTTCCGTGTTATGGTCATTGATAGCAAAGATTTTTCTCGAAAGATGAAAAAAAATTTGGCAAAATGCTTTCTCTGCCTATCTTTGCACCCCTGACACAATATCAGTTGCCCAGATGGCGAAATTGGTAGACGCACTGTGTTCAGGTCGCAGCGCTCGCAAGGGTGTGCTGGTTCGAATCCAGTTCTGGGCACGTAGAAGCCTTGTAAGTAATTGACTTACAAGGCTTTTTTAATGCTGTCAAGTGTCATTTTCCACGCTTCCTCCCACTATTGTTGACACACCAATTTATTCACCTACTCTCGGGTAATATTTTGTATTTGTGTTTACGAAAAAGGCGTTCTAAAAATTCTTCCAACCAAATTACAAGAGGAAAATTATTTCTAAATTTTGTCAGCTATCTCTTAGCCAGTTTGTCAGCTATGACAACGTCTGTGAAAAAATTTAATAAAGTTTTTTACTCACTCTTTTTCACACTTATTCCCAGTTTTAAAAGTATATGCGAAGATGCCTCCAAATTGGCTACCATGGCGTATTTGTTGTGCTATGATTTTAGTAATCCTAAAAACATGAACCTATGAACATGCAAAAAAGATTGAGTAAGAAAGGAGATAAAATCACATTTTACTATGACTTTGGACGCGGTCCTGGTCAGCGTCCGACAACTGGGATCTTTATCTATACACACCCAAAAGATCAGGAAGCATTAAATTACTTGTAATCAATAATTTATATCGAATTTTAAAATTATTTCACAAAAACCCGATCGTTTTGCGCGGCTAAATCGTCAAAAGATAAAGCCAAACAAAATGAACAATTTAAAAGACAAAGTAGCTGTGGTATTTGCGGCATCGGGAGAAATTGCAGGAGTAGTTGCCCGTTCATTCGCCCAACATGGGGCAAAGGTGTATGTCACCGCCAAGAACCTGAATGCTGTAAAAGCTTTGGCAGAAGAGATCGAAGCCAATGGCGGACACGCGGAAGCAGGCAAAGTGGATGCATTGAACGAGACCGAGATCGACAGCTATTTACAAAAGGTCATTACAGAGAATGGAAAATTGGATATGGTATTCAATGGTATCGGGAGCTACTACCAGGATGCGGGTAGCGGCACACCTACGACAATAGCCACTTTCGAGCAATTCCTGAATCCTTTACAAAGGATTTGTGGGTCGCAGTTCCTTACTTCGAGGGTCGCTGCAAGGCATATGATCCAATCCGGGTCCGAGGGCACCATCTTACTGTTTAACGCATCTATGGCGAGGACTAAGACCCCCAATATGGCAGGATTCGCCGCCGCCTGCGCGGCCATAGAAGGATTGACGAGGGTAATGGCTGCCGAATTTGGCCAGCATGGGATCAAGGCGATCTGCATTTGCTCCGGCGCCTTGATGGAGACGAAAAAGATATCCGGAATGATCAATGATTTTTCCAAACTCGCAGGCATTTCCCCGGAAGAAATGGCTTTGAACTACACAAGGTTTGATATCCTGAAATCAGGGCCGACATTGAAACAACTAGGCGAGACAGCCGCCTTCCTGGTTTCTGAAAATGGGGTAGCTTTCAATAGTCATGTTGTCGATTTTGATTGCGGAAAAGTAAATGTATTATAATATATTTATTTATCGGGTTGCAGTCTTCCTGCAACCCGCTTTATTATAAAGCACTAAATCGATTAAATGGAAAGAGAAGAAATACTTAAAAATGCATTGACCGGGGATATTAATTCATTTCAAACGCTGTTTGCCGAATTTCAAAACCAGCTGAAATCATATCTCTATCGTTTACTAACAGATCGCAATGATGTGGACGACCTCACGCATGATACCTTCATCAGGGCATTTGACAAGATATCCACTTTCAACCAGGATTCTTCGCTCAAGACCTGGGTATTTAAAATAGCTACCAACCTGGCCTATGATCATTTAAGAAAATTAAACAGATGGCCGGCAGATGCACAGGATAAGGGCGCATATTTAGCCATCGGTACTGAGGAGATCGGACAATCGTTCAGAATTGTTCACCAGGCCTCCAATGCCGGAGCCTATGAAATGAAAGAGCACATCGATTTTTGTTTCACCTGCATCTCGAAAACCTTACCCATAGAAAACCAGGTAGCACTGATTTTAAAAGATATTTACGATTTTCAAATCAAAGAAATTTGCCTCATCCTGGAGAAGACGGAAGGAGTTGTAAAACATCTCCTGAACTATTCCCGAGATACGATGACCAGCATTTTTGATAACCGTTGTGCCCTGGTAAACAAAAATGGCGTCTGCGACCAATGCAGTCAACTGAATGGAATATTTAATCCAAAACAAGATCAACAGGAGCAGCGAATGAAACTGGAATTAGTAAAAGAGTCCAGTAAATTTAACAGAGCGGAACTTTTTACCTTGAGGACAAAATTGGTAAAAGCTATTGACCCCCTGCATAGTTCCGGCGCAGACCTGCAGGATATTATTATGAGATGCACCAGGACGGCAATTGGTGAAGTAGGTGATTTTTTTGACTCGCCCCAGGGTAATGCTGACTAACGCTAAAACCAATCCTCATCATATTTTGATGGGGATAGAGAACGTCGTAGATTTTATTTTGCATCGTAGATTTTGTAAAATTTAAAACGTATGATTATGTTATCAACAAGTGATGTAGCTAGTGTGTATGACGCCATTTTGAGCATCCCTGGCATGGACGAAATTGTGAAGATTAATTTGAAAATTTCGCGTAAAAATGTTCAACCCTGTACACACAGAAAATTAAATGGAAAAGATAAATATTTTTTATATCACTACAATTCCGTACGCATTTAAGTTACGTGTCATGGTATTATAGTAAATCAATCTTGGAAAAATCAAACCCTAATAAAATGAAAAAAGTAATCTTTCTTGCCGTTTTTTTTTCTACTTGTTTTTATGTGCAAGTACATGCGCAGGAACTTAAATCAGAATTTTTATTTGATTTGGAAATCAGCCTCAGCCCACCACAAATAATTGGGCCTGTATTGACGGGAACGCGACTAATTTTTCCGTTTAAAGATGGCTTTGTAAAAAGTGATAAAATTAATGGCAAAATATTAGACTGTAGCGGAGAATGGGGGCTTATTGTAGATTCTACAACTTTTAAAATGGACGTCCGTGCTACCATTAAGACAGATGACGGTGCTCTTATTTACATAACCTATTCCGGATATAACTATGCCAGTGCACAAAAATCTGCGTTAATACGTGTAGGAAAAGGCAATGAACTTTCGCCTTCTGAATATTACTTCAGATCAATCCCCGTATTTGAAACCAGCTCTCCAAAATATGCCTGGCTTAATCATACTGTTGCCATTGGCGTAGGCCGTTTTCCGGCACCTGGCAAAATAATTTACCGCATATATGCAATTAAGTAAAAGTAAGGGCACCTACAATTTGGAATATTTTTATTATTTTTTGATATGATGAAGCACAGGAAATTGCGCACGAAGAAGAAACAGAAACTGAATGGTGGAATAACATTGATATGCAGCTAACTGGTCAGTGGCTGCTGCTGTATTAATACTGGCAGGTATAACTGCCCTTTATCTGAATACAGATAAAACACATCAGCAAGTTATTGTAAAAAACACTGTTGTTCGGGATGCAGCTCCTGATACCGCTGCAATCATGAACCCATCTGCATCAGAATCATCACGTGTATCATCAGATATAACATGGACTGTAATTATAAAAGCCGCTTGTGCTTTACTGTAATGTCATTTTTTACCGGCATGCTATTGTTCGCCTGTAATAACGACAAACCAGATGCAGATGCAGCATTCACGAACATTACAACTAATGTAACATTCTCATCATTCAGTGTAAAGAACGATATCCCGATCAAAAAGATGGGGCCTCAGCTGGGGGATGTATTGGATATGCAGGTCATGGATTCATTCCTTATCGTTTCTACGCTCAGAGATTCTGCTGTGTTACAGATTATTCATATTCCTTCAGGCACAGTGGCAGGCCATCTGATCAGCCGGGGGAAAGGAGATAATGAATGTCTGAATATAGCTACTATATTGCCAACCTCAGATAAAAATATTTGCTGGTGTTATGATATTACATTAGGAAAATTCCTGAAAATAAACGTGCCCAAAGCTTTATCAGCAGCCGCTTACATACCTGAAAAGACTTTCATGTTAACACCAGCTACCAAAGGAGCGAAATCACCATCCTGGATAAACGACAGCACTTTCGCTGCCTGTTCTTATTTCATGAACGATTGCCGGTACTTTTATTTTAATAGTCAGGATTCCGGTATCAGAAAAGCAGGACAGCTCCCTTCTCCCGGAAAAGGCTGGCCTGATGAAAATCCAAAGGGAAAATTCAGTCTGCTTGCTACGGCATATAGTGCAAATATGAAAAAACATCCGACGGATGATTTGTTTGCAGTTGCCTATAATGTTACCGGCCGGATGGAATTATACGAAGGAGGGAAATTAAAAAGATTGATCAAAGGTCCCGAAAGTTTCCAGCCGATCTATACTTTCAAATATGACGGCGAATCAAACATTCCTGTTCAGAACAGTAAAACACTGTTTTCAAATGTGCAGCTAAAGGTTACAGAAAAACATATTTACCTGCTTTATTCAGGTAGAAATGAGTTTCAAACCTGTGGCCAGAAAATACTGGTGTTTGACTGGCAGGGAAATCCACTCAGCATGGTAAACCTGAATGCTGATTATTGTTCCTTTACTGTGGAGGAGAAGGGCAACCAATCCCTGATATACCTGATTAACAAAGATACCGGTGAACTGGTCTCTACATCTATTTAATGATAAATAATCCCTGATCCTTAATAACCCTTAAAGCTATGAAGTATCTGATTTTTGCCTCTTTAATGATTGCAGTAATCACATGTTCCTGTAAAACGAAATGTGCCCGTGAAGATGCCAAAAAATTAATGGGGACATGGTATGAGAAAAAGATCCAATTATCCGATAACTGGACTTTAATCAATGATAGCAGCGTTGCTGCTGATAATCGTTTTGACATGCATCACCCTGATTCAAAATTTTACGTACTGCATTATTTTATGGCAGATTGTGATAAATGTATCAATGAATTACTGAAGGCCCGTGATTTTATCAAAAATCATAAAAGCTCTTTTCCTGGTACTAAATATGTATTCCTGGCATCCGGTCCTACACCTGTGTATATAAAAGAGGCAGTAGATAAGTCAAAATTTGAATACCCGGTATACTATGAAAAAGAGTATTATGCTTTTAAAAAATCTAACGGGTTCCCTAAGTTTGATAATCTGTATAATACGATGCTTATTGATAATCAGAATAAACTGTTATTGTTTGGTTTTCTATACGACAATAAAAAAGCGAGTGATATCTATTCAGGCATCATTAATTGTAATTAATTCTTCTGACAACCTAAAATATGAAATACCTCGTCTATATACTGGTGGCTGTTACCGGCCTTTTTTTTACCTGGAATCATTTTTTTGATGTATACCTGGTATCACACCATTCTATGGCGTCTACACTTATAGATGGAGACAAAGTACTGGTACACAAAAGCGGTATTTCAGCTATAAAAAGGTCCGGTATTATTTTATTCAAACAGTTAGGAGGTGTTTATATTAAAAGATGTGTAGGCCTTCCCGGCGAAAAGGTGGAGATCAAGGCAGGAAAGGTGATTATTAATAATAAAGAAATTAATACGCCTGCTACTGTTTTACTATCAGCAAAACAGGATCCGGCCTATAATCAGATCATCTTTGATTATTATAATAATAACTGGACCAGTGACGATTTCGGACCTGTTGTGGTGCCCAAAGCAGGCTGGAGTATTGATTTGAATCGTGTAAATCTTAACATTTACAAAGCAGCGATTCAACAGGAACAGCAAATTACAACAGCGGAAGCATGGGATAAGTTTATTTCCATAAATAAAAAATATACATTTCAGCAGGACTACTTTTTTGTTTTAGGAGATAACAGGCATCATTCTGAAGATTCACGCACTTTCGGATATATAGCACAGCATAAGATCATAGGCATAACCGAACGTATTCTATTTTCTTATGCTGATGCCAAGAGAACGCTCAGAAAAATAGAATAGGAATATGCTACATTTAACACGCCGGTCTTATACTTTCTACCTGGTATTAATTCCGCTGATCCTGCTTATGCTGACGCCGGTAGTATATTCTTCGAATCTTGCATTGGGTATATTTTCAGCCAAATATTTCTGGCTGTACTTTCTGGCACTCTTATTAATACCCCTGTTAATCTATCAATCTTTCGCGCAGTCAAATTCTCTCAACCGGACAGATTACCTGTTGATCATTTTCGTTGTCTACATTTTGATACAGTCTTATGTGCTGAACAATGGCTTTTCCATGAATAAGAAAGTTACCTGGTTGTTGGATTCCGTTCTTGTTTATCTGTATATAAGATGTATACAGCGATTAAAAGGCGGGTATAATGTTTTATACTTCCTGTTATTAACTGTTTTTACCTGCGTAATTATTGCGGCCATTGCAGCGGTACTTCAGCAAGCTGGTATAATATCTTCCTTCAATGCATATTACCCGGTCACTGGCACCTTCTTTCATCCTGCTGTGCTTGCGGGATTTGCCGCAACTGTTTTTCCTTTATCTTTTTATTGTTGTTTCAGTACTTTGAAATATGGTACTGATGATAATTATTTATACCTCTTAAAGTGGTTATCGGGTATTACTTCCGGCATTATTCTTCTTATTATTCTCCCAATTGCTAATTCAAGAGCCGCTTTTCTCTCATTGGCGGGAGGGACAGCATATATACTTTTAAATACGGAAAAAGTAAAAACGTGGTTAAGTCATTTTAATGGCAGGAAAAAAAGTCTATTCTTAGCGGCGATATTTATCATTTTAATCCCCTGCTCCTTTTTCATTTACAGGCTAAGGCCGGCATCAGTGGAAGGCAGATTACTTGTCTGGAAGATAAGTTTACAGATGCTGAAAGATAAGCCCCTCACTGGTCATGGAATAGAGTCGTTTAAATACAGCTATCCGAATTACCAGATAGCGTTTTTCAAATCAGGAAAGGCAACAGAAACAGAACGTTTTCTGTCTGATGAAGTGACAGGAACATTCAATGAGCCACTGCAATTGTCATGCGAATTGGGGATAACGGGAATACTGATTATTATATTACTGCTGGTATCGATATTTAAAGCAGTGCCACCAAGGGTATTTAGAGAGAATGCCCGTCCTGTTGTTTATAGGGTCTCTATCACAGGTGCAAGAGGAGCTTTATTAGCATTTATCCTATTTTCTTTGTTCTCCTATCCTTTTTCCTTGCCTGAATTGACCCTTGTTTTTTTCACATTACTGGCATTGGCCAATGGTGGTGGTATAAATGAGCCATCTGCTCCCAGAAGGAAAAGGATACTATATCCTTTGTTTGTCTGTTTGTTATCTGCCGGTATTATTTCCCAGCTGCCCAGGTTATATCATCAATTACTTGCTTACAATAAATGGTTCATTGCTGGTAGTTCGCATGATCCGGAGGAGTCGCGCAGGATATACGCTTCGGTTTTTCCGGTGCTTAAGGATAATGACCTGTATTTATCTGCCTATGCAGGGGATCTCTCCGGATTAAAGCAATATGACTCCAGTATATTTATATTGGGCTTAAAAAAGGGTAAAACTTATAACGATTTAATGTGTCTTGCAGATAACTACAAAGCGATAAATAACAATGAGCAGGCGATAAAATATTATCAGGAGGCATATTACTTATTACCTCATAAATTTTACCCGTTATATTTTATAATGACGATTACCCGTTATAGTAATCCGGCAAAAGCAAAGCTGGTTGCCCGGCAAATATCAGACATGAAAATAAAGGTGCAGACCCCGGAAGTACTCGCTATAAAAAATGAGGCCCGTAGTATCCTGGATCTTTAAAGCCGGCCTAAAAGCGTTATTCTGCTCCGGCCGGCTCCATTAATCAGCAATCGTTACCAAACAGTGGATATTATTTAATTAGCGTCCCACCAAACATGATCAGCAAGGGTAGCCTTTTGATCCGGTTGCGGGTTGGTTAATAATTCGCTGGCCGGATAAGGCCACCTTCTTGGAATACTCTTTACAATCTCGCTCTGATAAGGCATTAGCTGCGGGTATCCTGTACGCCTCCAGTCATTGTATACTTCCGGAGAAAGAAAATCAGCTACATATTTTTCAGTAATGATTTGTTGCAAAGCATTAGCAGCAGTAAGTGCCGGACGGGAAGCAATATAGGTTTGCTGTGCAGCAGCAGGAATCCCCAGCATGGTCATATGTGCTGCAATAGCTGCCTGATAAACAGGAGCAGCGGCAGCGGCGCCCTGCTTTATAAAAGTAGCTTCCGCCTTTATAAACAATGCTTCACTATAAGTAGCGAGGTACAAATTTGCGTCTGCACCTGCGTAAAGCGTATTCACCTTTGAAATAAGATCAGGACTAATCGCCAATGGATCACCCACCTTTCTACCAACATAAATACCAGTTTTATTTTTGGTAGCAATAACCGGCAATCTTGGATCATTGCGTGTTATGAGTGAATCTATAAAAGATTTCGCCATCACCACACCACCTGCTGCCTCACCCGTGTTCACAAACCAGGGGCTTTCTGCCTGACCGGTGCCGGGATAAGCCACCAGGGCATTATCTGTATTGGCGCCCAAACCTTGTTGTAAAGCTGCTAAGGCACTATCTGCCTGCAGCGACGCGGTGCGTCCGGGTGCTTTGGTTAATCGCAGGTAATACCTTGCCTTCAGCGTATAAACAAATTTTTCCCATTGCTTTACATCACCGTTATAAATATAATCATCAGCGCCCGGCACCACCTTACTTCCTAGTTGATGAAGATAATATAATGCGCTGTCCAGCATGGTTTGAATGGTAGTATAAATTGCTTCCTGTGAATCATATTTCGGATGCATATTCTTCGGAATGTTGAAACCCTCGGTATAAGGAATATTGTTCCACAAATCCGTAGTAATAGCCAGGTTATACGCAAACAATGTTTTACCTATACCCACATATTCATAGTGCTTAGCCGTTTGCGCCTGCGCTATCATGATCCGGAGGTTTTCAAATACACTTGCATACAAATAATAGCCCCAGGTGTTATTTGCATCTACTGATGTGATATTGTACGATTCCAGGCTGGGTACAGGTTGATTAATAGACAACTGCTGCATCCAGTAGGCCGTAATGTTGGCGCTGGCACCTCCTACTATTAAAGTAGACGTATTTATTTCCACCGGCGCCAGTATCTGTGCTTCTTTTACCGTAAGTGGGTTATTAGGATCTGTATTTACATCAAGGAACTTTTTGCATCCTGTACTGGCAAAAATTATACAACCAAACAGGGCAAACGTTTTTATATTATTCATGTCCATTTCTTTTAGTGTTATTAAAACATAACTTTTAATCCTACAATAATGCTCTTGTTGGAAGGCACCGGGAAATTTGAAAAGCCTTGCCCGTTACCACTTCCATTCAGGCTCACTTCCGGATCGGAACCCGTGTAATTTTTATGTAGTATAAAATTGGTACCGGTCACCGTTAACACAAAAGTTTTAAATGCTGTATGTTTCAACAAGGTTGCAGCCAGGTTATATCCTAATGACACCTGGCGTAACTTCAGGTAGGAACCATCTTCCACACTATTTTCATCTACATTGGAATAATAAGATTTATAGTAGGTCTCATTCAATGTAATAGCAGTCTTATTGGGAGCATTTGTTTTTTCCACCACACCCGGCAACACGACAGAAATACCTCTGTTCTCAGTTCCTTTGGCTGTACCATAATAATACAGGGAAGAATTATCAAGATTAATAACATCCCCTCCGTGTTTATGATCCAATACAAATGAAAAAGAGATGCCTTTATAGTTGATGTTATTGGTGATACCACCCATCCATTTAGGTGTAGAGTTGCCTATAGGACCAAAGTCATTACTTCTGGTAGGGTAACCATTCTCTGTGAGTATTAGCTGATGTTGCTCATTGCGTATATAGTGATTGCCATAAATCACGCCATAAGGCTGATTAGCATATGCAAAAATGCCGGGATCAGTAAATCCTGCCAATTGGATATAATCAATACCGTTGGCCAGGTTAAGTACACGATTATCTATCTTCGTGTAATTCACACCTATATTCCAGGTAAGGTTCCGGGTTTTAACAGGTGTAACGCCCAGGGTTAACTCTATGCCTTTATTACGCATAGCTCCGGCGTTTAAGGAGGCTCCCGTGAAGCCGGTAGCCGCTGAAATAGGCGATCCTGGTGTTAATAAATTGCCACTCTTTTTATTAAAATAAGAAACTTCCAGCGATGCCCTGTTCCGGAAAAATTTGGTTTCCAAACCTATTTCAAATTCTTCCAGCGTTTCATTCTTCAATGGAAAACCATAAGTATTGGTTAAAGCATATCCATTCTGTCCCCTGAAAGGAAAAGTAATATTTCCTACACCTGCCTGGTAAAAGGAATTGCTAAGTGCATAAGGACCTACATTATCATTACCTACTGCAGAATAGGAAACCCTTATTTTACCGAAATTCATTATCGGGTTATCCGCCATATTCAATGCTTCGGTGAAAATAAACCCTGCACTTACAGATCCATAGGGATAAAATTGTTTATCCTGTGATAATACAGAACTACCTTCGTAACGGCCGGTAAGCGCCAATGTCAGCATCCGTTTGTATTCCAGGTTAGCCTGGGCATATAAGGCGGCTTTTCTTTTTCTGTAATATCCATAGCTGGAAGTAACCTGGGAAGCATTACCAATATTATAAAGCTTATCAACAGATAATCCTACTCCCTGTACAAAAGAATTATCACTATAGTTACTGAGAATATTACTTCCAATAAGCAGATCCCCAAACCAATCTTTATTAAAATCTTTTTTAGCTTCAATCATCAGGTCATTATTGAACTGCTGATATTTAATATCGCGTTTATATACCTGTCCTATAATGGGTGTTGCCCCATTACTTCCCCATCCTATAGTACCGGGCGCCTCGTGATAATCAGTAGTGGTTACATACATATCAGCACCTAATCTTTCGGTGATGGTAAGCCATGATAATGGGCTGTAGCTAAGACTTACCACTGGAATAATGCGGTTGGCTTTATCCTGCAAACCGGTATTATCCAATATCCAGTAAGGGTTATTGCGGGCATTGCGGTATACACGTTGTGATCCGTCATCATTTACATTCGGATGAGGATCCCAGGAAATAGGTGCTCCATATACTGTCCAAAGCGCGTTCGCAAAATTATTTCCCTCCAGGTAGCGGTGATTATCTGTTTGGATATAATTGAACTGTGTATTCAGTTGCAGATTCTTCAACACATTTACGCCATATTTCACGAACAGCGAATGTCTCGAATAGTCTGTTTGAGGAACAGTACCATTTGTTTTGAGGTAGGAATAAGATACGAGGTAATTAGACTTATCTGAAAACCCACTCACATTTATATTATTATCTGAGGTGTGACCGGTTTTAAAGAATTCTTTTGCCTGATTATGTTTGGGCACCGGTGCACCATTTACTTTTAATGTATCCAGTAATGGTCCCCATGATGATGAACTTTTTCCACCATTATTACCATCCACATAGAACCCGCCGGAACCCTGTGCATACTTGTCCTGGAACTCCGGCAAAATAGGTTTAAGGAACGAATAACTGCTGCTGAAGGATACATTGGGCTTGCCCTGGTTGCCCGTTCCTGCACCATTTTTAGTAGTGATCATCACTACTCCCCTGGCTGCTGCAGATCCATATAAAGCCGTAGCCGCTGCCCCTTTTAACACCGAAATACTTTCAATAATATTCGGATCAATATCACTTGCCCTGTTTACAGTACCTCCTGAATATTCAGGTCTGTTAGGATTGCCGGCCTCACTGTTATCCATTGGAACACCATCTACTACAAACAAAGCCTGGTTATCACCTACCAGGGAAGTGGTGCCACGAACTACGATCCTTGCAGAGCTCCCGGGGATACCGCTGGAATTAGTTATTTGCACACCTGATATTTTCCCGGCCATGGAATTTACCAGGTTATCCTGTTTGGCATCTACCAGCGTAACACCTTTGACTTCCTGTACACTATAGGTAAGCATTCTTTTATCCCGCTTAATACCTAATGCCGTTACAATAACTTCATTAATCTGTTTTGAATTCTCCACCAATGATATATGGAGAGATAATTCATGACCTACTTTTATTTCTGCTGTATTAAATCCAAGAGCCGTAACAAGAAGTATATCTCCATCTTTGGCTGCAATTGTAAACCCGCCATTGGCAAGAGCAGCTGTACCAATATTTGTTCCTTTTAAATGAACAGAAGCACCCGGAACCGGCGCTCCATCTTTGTCTGTAACCTTTCCGGAAAGAGAAGGTGATTGCGCATAGGCAAAAGCTACCGCTAATAGCAGCCATATTGCTACTACAATTTGTTTTTTCATAAGTGTCATTATTGTGGTGGTAATAATAGCGGGCAGCAACATCCATTAGCCGGCTATATGCAGGCAATGTTTAAAACAACCCGAAAAACTGGAATTAGAACAGTGATAAAAGCTTTGCGTCCTGGTTGATTCACACTTTTACATAACAACGAAGGCTGCGTTGTAGTAAAACGGAATATCTGTTAAGATGTAATTTTAATGATCAGTTAGTTACTTTTTGTTGTAAACTTATTGCAATTGCACCTGGTTGATGTATCGGCATAACAACACCAGACTGCCCTGCAGCCGATAAATATGTTACGGAAACTATTTTATCAGGAAGTAAAACTAAGTCATATTAGTGTATGTGCTTACGCTATAATTAACCACTTCTTTGCCAATTTTAACCTCACATGATCTTGAAAATATTGACAGGATGTATTACTGATGGCTAAAACCTTTACTAATAAGCATTACGCAGGGGGTTAAAATATGCTAAGTTCTCATGTGATAGCATTTGTACTATCCTTATGTTATGTCAGGGGAATAATGGTTGGGTCCTTTAAGATGCTAAGATCCAGTTTAGCATTCCCGCCTATGCCGGCTTTATCTGTAAATTGCCAGATGGCCCAGTCAGACCAGCCGTGAGGGCAGGCTAACTTATGGCAATCAGTAACAGAATAGTTAGCTAACCAGAGTCTGTATTTGCCCAATGTATGATTTGGCGGCAGCTTCCTGTCCAGGTATTCTTTGCGGCTATAGATCACCGGACTAGTACCTGTTACGCGTTGCACATGGGCGATAAATGTTTCAATCCACATGGTATACGCGATTTTTTCCAACGGCGTATCCCAGTTGTTTTCATTTTCCAGATCCAGCGCCAGGGGGAGTTGCGCAGCCGGTAGGTGCTGAAAGAGGTTGATAGCGTTATTAGCTTCTGCAACGGCGTCGTCTTCTATAGTGCCTGTGTTTTTCCTATCAGGACGGCAAAAGTGATAATAACCAACTTTGATTCCTAATTGGAGCGCATTATCAGCGTGTTCCTTTACTTTACTATCCTGAGATCCAACACCTTCGGATATTTTGAGATAAACAAAACTTACCCCTGCCCTATTAATGGCAGCCCAATCCGGCCGGTCATTATAGTGTGAAAGATCAGCTCCCAACATATACCCTTCAGGAAGATTAAGGGGAAGTCCACCAACCGTAATGATTTTTCTCTGAGGGGTACTTCTTGCAGCAATGATCAGGCCGCCGCCCCAATAATAAAAGCCGTCGCGGTCTTTATACCATTTGCCAAGCGGAGAATTCAGGCCCTCTTTTACTTCTTCTCCTTCAAATTTATATCCCTGCAGAACAGTACCAATAATGCTATGTTTTTCTGCAAAACTTTTGGGAATAGTATTGCGTTTATTTAGCTTTTTGACAGTTACTATGAGTTGCATAATTTATCCTACAGCCTCCTCACTGGTTTGAGTGTTAACATGAATTGCTACCGGTGCAGGGGCAGGCGCTGTACCCGCTGCTGGTGTACTGGTATCCGAACTATCTATTTTAGTGCCCGTGCCTCTCAGTTTCATGAACTTGTTTAAGAGATCAAACCAGAAACCAGCGCCCATAGATAACGCCATGGCTGTAAGCAGCCAGCCAAGGATACAAACAAAAAGACTATCATTTTCGTGAAGCGGTGAATAAAGGCCAAAAGAAAATTTACGGCCACTAATAGTAAAGGTTTCAACAGCATTCTTTCTCCATCCCAAACCCAGTGCTTTATTCATGTCCATGATATCTTCCTTGTATAACTGATTTGCTGCGGCCATTAAAGAGTCGGATTTCTTTTTCAGGTCATCTGAGATAGCTGCCAGTTGCCCCGCAGGGATTTGGGTTGGCCCTGTATAAAGCTGTTTATTTTGTTCAAGATATACATTGGCGCTTTGTACCAGTTCTTCCCGCAGTTTGGGATCATGGCTGAGCTTTGTAGCGATGCTGATAGAGTCTACATTAAAACTAATGGCGATGATCAAACCGACGATGAAAAGAATCGCTTTTGTATAACGTTTATACCAACCGGTAGCCCGATCCATGGTATCGTCAAACCATTGCTCCAGCAGCTGCCTGAATTTATCCGGGTCTGCCCCGCATTCCTTCCACAGCGACTTCAGGAAGAGGCTTGTATCCTTATCGAGGAATGACACATTTGCGGGATTGATACCGATCATGTCTGACCTGTCCTCTTTCTCCAATTTGTTGTTTAATTGCAGGCGTAAAGCCACAATAGCCGGATTCCGGAGGTCGGTATTAGGGTTTACCGGCAGGTGATATATGGTCCCTGCCTGTATGGAATCATTCATTTTCTGCAGTTCATTTCCTTCACTTCGTTCAAGCCCTGCAAGCAGGTCAATAATTACTTTAGAGAAATTCTGTGCAGAGAGATAAGCAGGCTTGCTGTAATAACTGTCCTCACCCAGGTATTTTATTAATGGATGCACATAAAACCAGGTGGCTATTTCCTTGTTTTTTAAGAGGTTGGGCTTCCCGATTAAACTCACAAGTTCCCGGAAATGTCCAAGGAGCCGGATACCTGTTGCAGACGTTGCGTCTTCCAACATGCGGATAATGGCCTTCTCCAGTATTTTGGAACGAAAAGCGAGTTTGGTAGCTAACATTTCCTGGATAATAGTAGCCAGTAAACTGTACAATAAATAGATAAACACGAGGCCAATTACTACATCCAAAACAGGATTTTGAAACATAGCATCTGAATATTTAGTGCGTTGTATTTGCCTACTCTAGTTCTCCGTTTTCGGCAAGCCGGTTAATGTAAAAAAGCAATTGAGTAGAAGAATCGTCTGTTTGGGGTAAAAAATCTGGGGTCGAAATGTATGCCTTTCCTATATCTAATATTAAATGCGTAATTAAATCTACAGATAAATTCTAAAAGCACCAACTATTATAGGTAAATAAATTATACTGCCTGTAAAAAAACAGCCCCGCAATAATGCAGGGCCGCTCTTTCGTATATGATATCACTTGAACAATTATGGCAGCAGCTCTGCTAATCTCTTTTCCAAAGCATCTCCGTGAAAACCAATATTAATTACTTTTCCGGTCGGATCAATCAAAAAGCTGGCAGGAATAGCCATCACACCATAATCTTTAGCAACTTTGCTGTCTCCACCTTTTAAATCAGATATATGTGTCCACGGAAGTTTATCTTCTGCAATTGCCTGTAACCATTTACTTTTTTCTGTATCTAATGATACTGATAAGATGGTAAAGTTTTTATTCTTAAACTTTTCGTAAGCTGTTATCAGGTTAGGATTCTCTGCCCTGCATGGTTTGCACCAGCTGGCCCAAAAATCAACTAAAACATATTTACCTTTAAAATCTGCCAGTGATACATTTTTTCCATTTACATCCGGAGCGGTAGTAGCAGGTGCCTGTTTGTCAACTAATCCCATCATGATGGTGCTGCCACCAACCAGTTGGCTCATCATTTTTTTAATGGTAAAGGTGTTCTTTGCGTCGGGGCCCAGTTTATTGATTAATGCTACTAAATCTGCCCTGGGCATGGCATCCGACAAATACACATTTATTAAATACGATGCTACACCAGAATTAGGGTGCTTGTTGATCCAAAGTAAACTGGCATCCACCTCTCTCTTCTTAAGCGCTGTTTTCTTTGCTTCTGCTGCGTGTGCAGCCTCTGTATCACCGATCGACTGTGCGGCCATTAATTGATCTTCTGCTGCCTGTTTTTGGCTTACACAAGTATCTCCATCCAGTATATTAGCAGAAACATCCATCCAATCAGCAACAAATGGACTACCTGTATATTTTGCGTTCTTAAAGTAAGGTCCTTTACCGGTGATATTCACCTTACCGGCTTCAAGATAAAGCACTGTACCCTGGCTATCTGCACCACCTACCTGCAGTATGTAAGTAGAACCACCACCGCTCATATCTACATCAAAACTGAAACCACCATCTTTGGTGTAGGTAGAATCTGTTTTCTCTGTAAGAGGACCCCATAAGTACACCACTGTATTATTGGGTAATCCGGCTATTTTGGCGGTAAGTTCCAGGTTTTTCTTTTGTGCATTTGCCGCAAAAGTGGAGCATAAAGCAAGCCCTAATAATATTTTCTTCATACGCATTCTTTTAATTAATTAGAATTGTTACTTATTTATTTTCCAGCTAAAAAGTCAATTTTGTTTAAACTGAGCACCTCATCTTCTTCATTAAAATTGCTGATGACCATAGTATATGGCAGCGTTATTCCCTGCTGCTGGCGGTATCCGGCAAATTCCAGTTTACTGTACAACAGGCTATCTTCCGGATTTCCTTTCCGTTCTTCCTGTATTTTATAACCTGTATGCGCATCATAATAATAATTCCACTTTTCGCCGATAAGTGTGGTCACTGTTATAACATAAGCATACATACCATCTATATGCAGTAATGAATCTGCCAGGACGGTATGATGGTTATCATCAAAAAAAAGTAATTCGGGAAATAATTCAGTAGCAGTGCGTAGCTGATCCTTTTGCTGTGTGGTTAAAGCCGTTGGTGTACTCAGTTGGGTATAGGCAACACTCGTGTCAGTTGTTACAATGCTTTTCAGGGTAAGGTTTATATTGTTTAACGTGACAGTAACATTATTTTGCTGCGGGTATTTATACTTTTTTGTAAATAAATATTCTCCGCTATCAAATGATGCATACGTTAAAGATCCCTGTTTCACTTGTGTGATGCGTTCTTTTCCTCCAATTGCAGTAAGGTAACGATCGATTATAGTGCGGGCAGTTATACTCTTTACTGCCGGCAGTTTTGCCCCGGTCCCCTTCCAGGCATTGTTTGTACGGTCAATATCCGGTATGCTTTTTTTAGGATCTATTATAACAGCGGTAACAGGTGTAGTGGATGGGTAATGAAAAGTATGCGTATCCCCTAACTGCCAAACCTGTGCAGGTAGCTGCAGGGTATGCAATTGCCCGTTGAACTCCCGTATTTCGATGGTAACGGGCATCACCATTTTGTTTTTATTTTCGATGGTAATGTCTATCCCATGCGATGGATCATTATCAACATATATTACTTCTTTAATAGCCTGATCCAACTTCCAGTCATTTAAAAACCAACTGCGCCAGAACCAGCTAAGATCCTCACCGGTACCGTTTTCCATTGCACTAAAAAAATCGTTGGGGGTAGGATGTTTAAATGACCAGTCTTTTATAAACATCTTAAAAGCATCATCAAATCTTTCTTTACCAATTACGTTATTACGCAAAAGGCATAGTGCCACCGCAGGTTTTATATACATGAGCATGGCCATGCTGGCCGGTGGTACAGTAGCAGCAGGCGTATGCACCGGTGGCATTGTTTTTTTCCCAGATAACCATCCTATCGCATCACTCATCATAAATGACGGTTCTCCATGCAGCGTATCGCAATTAATGAGGTTGATGAATGTATTTAAACCTTCACACATCCAGCCATTTTTGCTATCGACAGCTACCATCATATTAAACCAGGTATGTCCCAGTTCATGATTGGTTTTTGTCCATACCGTATTGCCAAAACTAGTGGCTGAATAATGTAGCAGCGACACTCCGGGACCTGCAACACCCGTTATTGAACCGGCGATGTTTACCGAAGTATTATAAGGATATGGTGTCCATAAATTGGAATACGTTTCCAATATATGTTTCATACTGATAGTGGTAGTTTTCCAATCAGGATTGCTTTCGGGTGGATACAAGGCCATAGCCAGTGCAGTACGGCCATCCGGCAAATTTACTTTTACGGCATCCCACAGGAAGGCGGCAGATGCAGCCCACAAACCATCTCCGGCATTTGCTGAGTGAAAATGCCAGGTAAGATCTTTCCCTTTAGGATGCAATGATGTATTGTTGATGTCTTTTGCCGATCTTATGTTTATAACAGTATCACTTTTCCATGCTTTTTCATAGCGCTGTAACAAATCCGCAGGCAGCACCTCTTTTGGATTCATTAACTGGCCGGTACCCTGTACAATTAAATCAGCCGGTGCGGTAAAGTTGATGTTCAGCTCACCGGGTTCCACATAATAGCCCGAGGCAAACACATTCCATCCCTGTACATTATCAAATACGGACATACGCGGAAACATAGACCCAAATTGAAAAACAGTACCATGTGGAGTAGGCAGTATCCCCATAAAATCTGATCCATTACGTGGTAATGTAAAATCATATTCGATGGCAATAACTGCCTTACTACCTGGTGCCAATGGTGTTGGCAATTGTACTTTTACATAGGTATCTGTAACCTGGTAGCTTGTATTTTTTAATGGTTGGTCTTTGATGCTTGTCTGCAGAGAATGTATCCGGCATCCATCCGTAAATTCCTGTACACCAAAACGACTGCCTTTAGGCGGTGTAAGTATAGCAGTACGCGAATCTTTTCTGAAACGATTTTGCCCCACTGATAACCAAACATACGGCAACGGTCCGGGGCTGTTATTGGTATATGTGATCGTAACCTTTCCCTGTATATTCCGGGTAAGTGTATCCAATACTACCGCTACATTATAATCTGCCCTGTTTTGCCAATATGCTGCACCAGGCTTGCCGCTGGCAGTCCTGGTGGCATTTCCCTGTGGGTACACCATCGGGGCAAAGGCTTCCATCGCATTATAAATGGAATCCTGTTTTGATTGTGCAATACCATTTAAAGCGGATATTAAAATGCCTCCTGCTAACAGCGACACAAATTTACGATGCATGGAAGTGAATTTATTACCAGGAGGGATCATCATTTTAATTTCTTGACTTATAAAAATTAGATATTTTTTGTTCAAAATCTACGTCAAACGGAGATCCCAGGCCACCATCCAGGAAGTTACCATTTTCATCAATGGCCATACAACGGGTTACACCTGTTAAACAATATTTTTTGCGGAACTGGATGCATTGTTCATCGGTTTCGTCAGATGGAAGCAGTAAATTATTAACGCCATCTATCTGATGATCTTTAGAGAATTTTTTCCAGAAATCCTCTGCCATCGGGTCATCCCAGGCAATGGTTAGAAAAACAATATCTTTTTTATCTTTATAGGATGCCACTATTTTATTATAGACAGGTAATGATTTTACACAACCGGAGCACCACGTAGCCCATATATCAATGATGACCATTTTTCCTTTGAAATCAGACAAACGAACGATATCTCCTTTGTCATTTTTTAAAGCAAAATTAAAAGCAGGCTTTCCTTTTTCCAGTTGCTGATAGGAATGGTATATAGAGTCGATCGCCTGCATACCTGGACATGGTTTCAATAATGCTTTAATAGCAGGGTAAATCCTTTTGAGCTTTGGGCTAAGGTATTTATACCTTGCTTCCACGTAGAACCATCCTAATGCCACTTCCTGTTTTAATAATTCGCTTTTGGATAGCTGGAGGATCTCTATCACTTTAAACTGATCTTCCAGGGTGGAGTCCTGTGCTTTTTTACCGTACCACCATACATTTACGGTCTGTTGGGAGATGCTGTTGTCGCCAATTTGGGAATAAGCACTACTGGTTATATCAAAATCTTTGAAATACCAGTCGTTAAAATCTTTTGATTGTGTAATTTCTTTATGAGCGTCGGTGTAATTACACTTTAGTAATAATTGTCTTGATTGTTCATACACTTTTATAAGTGCGAGATTGGCGGAATCTGTCACCTTTGCTTTAACAATTGCTTCCTGTACCTGTTGTGAACGGGTTTTGAGCTGATCGTTCAATTCCGCAAACGTAACTTTATTATAGTCTATATTATACAAGCTATCAATGATATAAGGGATCGCTTGCCTTGCTGCATTTTTTCCACTCCAGTCAGCACGGAATTGATAATTGACAATATTCGGATCACTTATTTTAGGAGATAAAAATAATTGTACTTTATCTCCTGCATTTACTAAGGTGGGAATGCTGTTTAAATAAATGATTTGTGTGCACGCAGGTAATTGCCGGGAATAGACCTCTGCAGGATTATCTTTTTTCAGAAAGAAGATTTCCCGCTCATATGTCATAAACTGGCTGCCTTTTAAATAATTAAAAGTCATGTTGCCCGCAAAGCCGGATCTGGCCACTACCTTAACTTGCAGAGACGTGACTGTGTTGGGCGTGGTATTCGCAAATAAATGAGTGCTGAAAGCCATCATTAATAATAAAAATCTATTTCTCATGATACCATTATTTGTTAAACTATAGGCGACATAAATGACTGATAGGGTGAAGGACCGGAGCTGTTTTTTTAGGTATGTAATAATTCAGCTAACTTATTTTTCATTATTGTCAGTTCTGCATCATCCAGTTGCTGGCTTAAAAAAGCAATTTTTCCGTCACGACCAATGATCATTACTTTTGTAAGACCACCGTTTTCTTTCACAAAATGCTGAAATATTTTCCCATCAGTATCGAGCACTAACGGATAAGTGATATTCATATCTTTTGCGAATTCCAACACAGTTTCTTTCGGTTCTTTGAAATCGATACCGAAAGCCAGTAACCCTTCCGGCTGATATTTTTTCCAGATATCATTTTCCAGATGTGGCATCAGTTTGCGGCAAACACCGCACCAGGTAGCTGTAAATTCCAGTAATACTACCTTACCCCTGAGATCCTTCATGGTATAGGTTTTACCATTGGGGACCACCAATTGCAGATCAGCCGGCAGTTTATCTCCGATGCTTACTTTATAATCCCAGTAAGGTTTATGGCTTGCTACATCTATCCGTTCCTGTTGCAGTCTCCACATTTTTACAAAGTCAGGAAATGTTGTATCAAAAGGGGCTGGTATAGATGAGCAAAGAATATCACCTTTTCTGCCAATGATAACGGTGCGTGGAATAGCTGTTACTTTGTAATCTTTCAAAAATGCGATTGCAGCTGCATCTTTTGTATTGTTTGATATTACAATATGCTGAATATTGTTTTTGTTTTGTTTGTTCATGAATTGTTTCCATTCCTCCAATTTGTTACGTGCAATGGAGATGAAAACAATACTTGCATCATCTTTGATGGCTTCCGCTTCTTTATTCACCACCACCTGTTGCTGCATGCTCTCTTTATCGAGTGTGCTCCAGATATTGATGATGACCACTTTCCCTTTAAGGTTTGCCAGGCTGATGGTTTTACCTTTTACGGTGGTAAAGGTAAAATCCGGTGCCTGCGAACCAAAAGGCAATTCACCCGGATCGGACGATGCATCTGACGCACCAGCAGTAAAAGTTTGACCGGCTGATTGAGCATAACCAACATTTGTAATACCGCTGGTAAATGCAAACGCCATTACTAATACGGACAGACTACGAGAGTATAGCATGATATTACGTTTAATAATTTTTAAGAATGATTCCCAATTGCCTGTAGATCCACACCAAACTGAGATTGGTAATAATTAATAATAGCATCGTACTTGCCTTGAATAAGCCCGTTTATATCCACAGCCGGGTTTAGGATAGTAGCATCTAATTCAGCCCTGGTATGGCTTGTAATAGCAGTAATGTAGCTTAGAAAATCTATTAGCAGGGTTCCCCCATTGTTATAGTCATCTATCAATCCAGCTGCATATTTACCCCCGGCAGGTAGAAAAGCATAATCATTAGGAGCCAGTTTTATAAAAACAGGGGGGATACTGATACTACCGCTTTTGATAGCCTGTTGGGCATAACAGCTATGTAACCACCCTTTCATCTGTGCCAGTTCTGCGGGTGTTTTTTTCGTCAGGGTGCTATCGGTCCATCCTATGGCCATCATACTGCTACTTGCTGCAAATCCTGTAACCGACGGATGTGCCAACATTACATCACCCAAGGAGTAGAGGCTATCTATGTGGGCAGCCAATATAATTTTAAGCGGTAATGTTTTACGTAAGAAACTCTCCGGATAATAATCCAGGCACTGTGTTCTGAAATAGTCTAATGTTTGCCCTACGTAAGCAGGGTTACCAATAGTGGCAGTATAGGTGATATAGTTATTGTAATCGTATGCGAAATCTATATTTGTAAATTTGTACAGGATATAGGTGCCATATTTTTTATGAAACGCTACAATAGAATCATCATAAGGCTGATTGCCTTGTGGCAGGGTATAAAAATCGGGCACCTTAGTAGGAGTAAGTTTGGCTTCTTTATTACAGGCGGCCAAACTCCACACCATTACCGGCAAACAAATTATTTTAATAGTACGCAACAAAAAATGATGCATATAGTATGATTTATGAATGATGAAATAATGATTTAATTAGGCAATCTCTGACCACCCCGTTGCGGGTTTTGTATGATAGTTGGATTACGTAACAGTACTTCATTGGGAATAGGTAATACATATTGCGGATCGCGGGCAGGAAGCTCATACACAGATGATGTATTCATTGTTCCTGCAAAAACGTGTTTAATAGCAGGCATGCCATATCTCCGGAGATCAAACCAACGGTGTCCGCCTTCTGCAAACAGTTCGCGTCTGCGTTCAGTACGACACATGGTTAGCAGGGAATCTGCCGGCTGAATTGTCCAGGGGGTAAAACTACTTTTATCGATCCGGTTGGCACGGAGCTGGTTAAGGCTCTTTAAAGCTTCCTGTGCCGCACTGGCATCGCCTTTTAATCTGTACTTTTGAATATATGCTTCTGCACGATTCAAATATACTTCTGCACTGCGCCAGCTGCATCCAAGTGCAGGCTTGCCTTGAAAAAGGTCGATGTTAAATTTCATCTGACCGTAATCACAGGCATTAAATGGTTTTGCAAAATCTGGTATTATGGAAAAAAAGATAATATTGCGAAGATCACTTTCTTCGAAACAGTTGGCAAGATCATGAGAAACATCGTAAGCAGTGCCGGTACCAGTAGGGGAAGTTTCCAGCGTAGTACCATAATGCCAGATGGTTTCAACATTTTTGGGTCCTATAATAGGCTTCTCTACAGGATCTCCATATCCTCCCCAGTTATTAAGGTTCATTAATTGCGGGTGATACATTAACACATAATCCGCCTGCGCAATGGCTTTATCCCATTGTTCCATATACAGGTACACCCTGCTGGCTAAAAAATGCGCCGCTATATGTGAAATGCGATATGATAGCTGATCAGGTTTGGTTTTATCCAAAAAATACATAGCACTGTCTAAATCCTTTGTAATCTGATCGTAGACTTCTTTTACGGTGTTCCTGGAAAGCATTTTTTCAGATAGATCGGCAGATAATCTTATTGGGATGCCAGGGCTTTTATCCGGTGTGGAGCTGACATCGTTATATGGTTTTGCATATAAATTAACAAGCATAAAATGATAAAATGCTCTTAACGTATAGGCTTCTCCTTTATAAATTTCTTTTTCGGTTGTTGAACCTTTTGAGTTATCTAAATATTGTAATGCTACGTTAGTGCCTAATATCAGCTGATAGTAGTTTTTCCATGAATTAAAATTCTGTCCATCAGGGCTCCCGGCACTTTTGCACACATCAATAAAATCAGGTTGCCACTGAAAGGCGCCCGCATTGGAAGTTACATCCGACTGCTGACCACTCAGCGGCTGCCCGTTGTAACATTGTATATCATCATCCATCAGGGTAATATACGGCTGCATTAAAGTAACACTGGGATATCCGGCTGTAAATAATAATTGACCAAAATCTTTGGTTGTTTCCGGTATTACATCTGTTTGAGAACGTTCTGCTAAAAATTTTTTACATGAAAACATGCTCAAAGAAAGCAGGGTGATTATTACTGTTTTTTTCATAATTACTTTTTTAGTTTCCACCTTTAAAAATCTACACGTAAACTCATGGCATATTGTCTGGTAATAGGGAGGGCAGTAGTACCAACACCATCAATTTCCGGATCCTGACCTTTTAATTTTTTGCTGGTGATGGTAAACAGGTTATTGACAGATAAGCCTGCAGTCATGGATCTTACACCTGCTCTTTTACATAGCACGGGAGGAATTAAATAACTAAAATTCAGATAATTACATCTTACAAAACTGCTGTTTACTACCCTGAAATCAGACTGGTTATAGGCAACATATGGACTAACGCCAAGACCGGTGACTTGATTTTCTAGACCATAGGGAATCCATATTTTATCAGTAATCGGGCTAAGCTCTTTCACGACAGGGATATTGGTGGTTGTTTCATCGCCAGGTTTACGCCAGCGATCTATCAGATCCTTGCTTACATTGGCCAACGGATTTGGCACGCCATTGTAATCATTTTTTACAATCAGGCTATTTAAGCGCCTGCTGGCACCCACGCTGTAATAGAAATTAGCCGTAACGGATAAACTTTTGTACCTGAAACTGGAGGCGAAACTACCATGTAGCAAGGGTTGTGTTTGTCCTGAATAAACAAGGAACCGGGTAGGATCTAATGCACTTTTTTGATTGTCAAGGTTTTTAAAAGTTGGTATACCTGTGTTGTGATTAAGACCATTATAAGCGTAGGAATAAAAACCACTTATAGGTTTACCGGGTGTTAAAGCGCCTCCGGTAAAATAAGAAGGATAAGCATTACTATATTCATCTGCCGCCACCTGGTTGTAATTTTTACTGTTCTGGAAGGTGAAGGAAAGATTCGTATTTTTTCTACGGATGGCTTCAATAGTTAATGCTAATTCCCAACCCCGGTTTAAAACGGTACCGGCGTTTTTATACATGTCATTCATGCCATACTCAAATGGAATGATTCTATTCGTAATTAAGTCAACACTTTTTTTAGCATAATAATCTACGCTCAGATTTACTCTTCTTTCAAAAAAGGAAATATCTGTACCTATATTCCATTGGTAAGTTTTTTCCCAGCGTAAATCGGGATAGGGTAAACTTTTAATAGTGAGTGATGGCTCGCCGGTAACCTGATTAATGGCATCCGCGCCGGTATAGGAGGCAATCAGATTAGGTCCTACCGCATTTACAACATTCCCTTGTGTACCATAGGAGGCCCTGAATTGTAAACCACTTACCTGGCGGCTGTTTTGCAGCCAGGTTTCATTGCCGGCATTCCATTTGGCAGATAGACCATAGTTGGGTAAAAATTTTGAGTTTGAAAATTGTCCAAACCTGTTAGAACCATCTGTTCTGATGGTAGCACTTAATACATATTTGTTATTCAAACTATAGGCAGCGGTAGAAAAATACGATACTGTATTGGTAGTGGTATTGGTAATATTGTGCTGACTGTAGTAATGTCTGCTTAAATCGTTTGCGTAGAAGCTTTGTCCGCGATCCGGGTAATAACCGGGTTCGGTAGAGCTGACACCTTTACTTTGTGCGGAAGATATTTCATTACCTGCTGTAAAATTAAACAGATCGCGTTCTTTGAAAAAGGAAGTATTATATTCTACCATATTACGGGTGCTGACAGTCACCGCATTTTGATTGATGAGTGTAGCCAGGCCGCCATTAGCCATCTGGGAAATATTTTTCATTTTATCTGTAGGTACCACACCATAATTCCAGCCGCGTTGTATGCCAATAAAATAGCTCTGCTCATAGGCGGCTGTCATGGCATCAGAAGCATCCGTGATGGCATTGGTGGTATTATGAAAAATCCATCCACTCGCTATTTTATAGGTTAATGAAATATTAGCCATAGCAGATCTTGTACTGGCAGAATTTTCTGTTTGTGCGAGCTCATTTAACATATTAAATGTTAATGGTGCAGGCAGTGGTTTGATAATATTGATGCCAGAAGCTTTTACCGGGTAAAAGTCGTCCTTATCAATAATACGGGCTGTTTGCAGAGCATAACTTAATGGGTTAACAGTAGAATAGTATCCCTGTGATTTATTATAATTTCCCATTAACTGTACATCTACACTTAATTTTTTTCCTAATTCAGAATGTATACTTATATCGGCAGTATATCTTTTAAGGCCATCCAGTTTGGCTGCGCCTTTTCTGTCGGCATAACTTAACGAGGCATAATAAGTTGTTTTGCCAGCACCACCGCTCAAACTAATGGCATGGGTCATACTCATGGCATTTCTGAAAAGGAGTTTGAACCAGTCCTGGTTACGGGTTTCCAGCTTACTTACACCTGTTTTGAACTGATCTTCCGTTATTTCTCTTGCATGTAAACTTTGCAATAATCCTTCGTAAGAAACCCTTTCTGTAAAACCATTATCATTTCTGTAAATAGTTCCATCCTCTGCTAATTGCCTCGAAAGCGCTACGCGTTCTTTCGAATTCATCAGGTTTAAATTATTATAAGAGGGCCGTGCCTCAAAAGAAAGATCAGTATTATAAGATACCTGCATAGGGCCAGCCTTCCCTTTTTTGGTAGTTACCATAATAACCCCATTTGCTGCACGTACACCATAGATAGCAGTTGCAGCAGCATCTTTCAGAAAGGTGATACTTTCTACATCATAAGGATTAAGCCCACTGACAGCATTGCCAATAAGTGCGTAGTTACCATTCTGTGCATCGCTCACAACATTGTTTAACAGCGTGGAGGAAAGATCAACAGGATCCGGGCGTACCACTCCATCTATTACCCATAAAGGAGACGCATTACCCACAAACGTAGAAGTACCCCGCATACGGATGGTAGGCTTGGCATTAACACCACCGGAATTATTGATGATCATCAGTCCGGGTACTTTGCCCTGTAACATTTTGTCTACTGAAGATGCTCCCGGCTGCAGGATCTCTGCTGCAGTGAGTTTAAACACTGCAGCAGTAGACATGCGTGCATCAATTTTCTGATAGCCGTTTACCACCACTTCCTGGATAACCTGGGCCGCCGTATCCATTTTGATACTCAGTAAGGTCACTTTCTTAGCTGTTACATAAACCGTTTTCATCCCTACCAAAGAAACCCGCAATTGCTCCTTTTCTTTTACTACTAATGAAAACATACCATCTGCCAATGTAACAGTGCCTTCTTTTGAACTAAGCGCTTGTACTGTAGCTCCCTCCAATGGCTCATCATTAGCAGACCTCACCTGTCCGGTTACAACAATCGACAAATCGTCACTGGTATTGGGTTGGGGCTTATCCGGATAAATAACGATTCCTCCCATATCAACACTAAACTGTAGTTTGGTATTGGCTAATATCAATTTCAACAGCTCTTCTAAAGTGCCCTGCTTTAAACTTACAGTGACCGCAGGCTGGCGGCGAATCAGATCAGTATTATACGTAAAACGAACATTGGTAAGTGAACGAATTTCTTTTAATACAGTTGTCAATGGCAATTTACTTGCCTGGTAAGAAACCTTTTTGTCCAATACAGATGGCTCCTGCGCCACCACTATATTTGATACAAGTAAAAGTGACAATAACAGTAAGCGCATGGCATAGCCCTGCATGACCCTCTTGACGGAAGGCAAGCCCAACGATCTTTTCATTTTGGTTCGATATTAAAGTTAAAGCGGCAACCGGCACATGATAACCGGCTAAATACAATTGGTGAGATATGATGCGTGAGGACTACGCTATCTCTATTTTCTACATACTAATTACGAATGTTGTTCTCCTGATCCTTTTAATTTTATTGATTACTTACATATACAGTTCTCCCCTGTACCCTAAATTTTATATTGCCAATAGTTCTGCTGATTTGGTTGAGTACTTCCTGCAACGTAGCAGGTTTACGCATATCCAACGTAAAAGTTAATTTTTCAAGTGCTGTATTTTCGAATTGAAAATCATAGTCAAATCCGCGGCCAAGGCTATTTGCAATGTCTGCTAATGTGGCATCGTCAAAATAAAGGTAACCATCTTTCCAGGCTGTAAATGCCCTGGTATCTACCTGCCGTTTATTTAAAGATCCACTATTGTTGCTGTAATTGGCCTGTTCACCGGGCGATAACATAACCGTTTCAGTAGCAGCGGTAGCAATCACTTTTCCACTGGTTAAAGTGGTTTGTATAACAGTATTATAGGTATTTACATTAAAACTTGTGCCTAAAACCTTTACCTGCATATTGTTGGTATGAACAATAAATGGTTTTTGCGGATTGGCTGCCACATCAAAAAAGGCTTCTCCTTCTACGGATACTTCACGGGTATCGTTATTAAATGCAGCCGGATAAATTAATTTAGATGCTGCATTTACCCATATGCCGGTACCATCTGCCAGCGTCACCTTAATTTGGTTTCCTTTTGGTACCACCAGCGTATCCATAGCTGATATGCCCGCCTGGCCATTGTTAGCCTCGTAAACAATACTAATACTGGTTACCTGGATTTGTATACCTAAACTATCCCGTAACAACTGAGATTCGTCAGTTGGCGTTACCTTTTTACCATTTGAAAGTAATAACTGTACATGGTTTGAAGGCTTTAAATCAGCTTTCGCCATTAGTACCACTGGTTGCTTTATTGCCTTCCGATGCTGTTTCGACATCCATACACCCGCTGTAATAACGATTACAGCAGCTGCCGCAGCAGCAGATATTTTATAGAATGATTTCCACCAGGTAACTTTAACCACCGTCGCTCCCTGCCGGTCACTACGCGCAGTGTCAAAGCGCTGCCAGCCCTTATCAGCAGAAAATTTCCCCTCTACTCCACCTTCTTTCAAACGCACACTCATCTCCTTAGCAGCCAGCAACATCGCTTCCTCGTCTTTATTCAAAGGCCCGGCGGTTCCGTCGGAGAGGTCTTTTCCCTCCAAAGGTGTTAATAACTTGTCCCAATCTATTTCATTACCTGGTTTATTCATATAATCTACATTATAGGCGACAATGTTTAAAAAAAGGGTGAAGGCAGGTATCTATTTTGATAAAAAAAATATTATCGAAATAAATTTTATCATCCATTCACATTCTTTTCTCAGGTATTGATAAGCTAATTTGATTTGTGTTTTAACTGTATTTACAGAAATATTCAATTGGGTGGCAATATCTTTATACTTTAACCCGTCGCGGTTACTCAATAAAAATATCCGCTGCCGCTGGATTGGTAAACGCCCAATAGCCGCCCATAGGGCAGCATTTCGCGTTTCTTCCTGTTCATAATCTTCGTTGGGTAACTGAGCTGCTGTGCTTTCTATTAAAGAAGGTTCCTCAAAAATAATTTTATTTGATATTTTCAAGTAGCTCAAAGAAGCATTCCTTATGGCACGGGTGGCATAGCTCTTGAAATTTTGCGTGATTTGAATCGTAGACCGCTTATTCCAGCAATAAAGAAAAAAGTCCTGCACTATGTCTTCAGCGGTATCTTCGTCTTCTACTACATAGTACGCGGTAGCACATAAAAAAGTATAGTGAAGCCGGAATAGTTCTTCAAATGAAGACGGCTCACTTGAATTTGGTTGATACATAGCCCTTTTGCGCCTCCATAATTTTGCAGCACAAAATAGAATAAAATTTGAATTAATGCACGCAGTTTCAATATAATAGTTCAAAGGATTGCTAAGATGGCAGATACCGTAAGTCAATTTCATACGTTGAACAGCCACCATAACAATCCTTTTTGCCTTTATCTATACCCTTTCTTATTTATTCATCATGTCATTTATTATAGCTGCTGTTTGCGCAAGGTAAACGTCTGCCGAAAGTATTTTGATCCATTCCTGGTACCGGGTAATCTTATCTGGGGCCTGGTTTTCCCGGGCAGTACCATGCATTTTAAGCTGTTTGTCTGCCGGCAGTTTTAAAGCAGCATCTAAACTATTGTTGCGCGACTGCACTTCATATAACTGTTTTTTAAATGTTTTTACATTCAAACTAAGCGGTTGGTCTTCGTTCTCCTTCAGCCATTTAACATCTTGCTGGATATGATCAAACGTCCTGTCATGGCTTACCTTCCCCTTCTCTGCAGCAATAATGGCCGGTAAAGTTTTGGCTGCAGGTGAGTTAATAAAATAGGCACTTTCAATGGTATCGCAGGAAAGCGCGGTACCATTATCTATTTCTTTGATTTTAAGATATTCCATTTTACCGGGAAAAATCACATCCGGGGTTACTCCTTTCAGCTGTGTAGTAGTACCATTAACCCGGTAGAACTTTTTAATGGTAAGTGTTAAAGTGCCATAACTGATATCGGGAATACCTTTTGATTTATCGCCTAATTTACCCATTGGTATCGCCATTTGCATGGTACCTTTGCCATATGAAGGACTACCAACAATAATTCCACGTTTATAATCCTGTATAGCAGCAGCAAATATTTCGGAGGCTGAGGCACTTCCTTCATCAACCATAACTGTCAGCGGGCCGTCATATAAGGTCTGGTCTCCGTTCTCAATATCATAACGTTCTGTTTTTTCGCTGCTCTTTGCTAATACTGCGGGGCCGGATTTAATAAAAAAACCGATCATTTTCACTACCTCATCCAGGGAACCACCGGGGTTGCCTCTGAGATCCAGGATAATGCCGCTCACATCTTCCGCCTTTAATTTCAATACTTCTCTTGCAACGTCAGCAGCACATTGCGCCCCATCTATTCTCTTAAAATCTCTATAAAACTCTTTTAAAGAGATATAACCTATTTTCTTATTTTCCTCATCAATAACCGCGCTTTTAGCCGCATTTTCATCTTCAATCACTTCACCACGTGCAACAGTTACTTCTTTTTCTACACCGGTAGCTTTTCTCACCAGTAATTTTAAAGTAGTTTCTTTTTCCCCCCTGATCATTTTAGATACATCTACAATACTCATCCCGCTCACACTTACCATTTTGCCGCTACCATCGCTTAATTGCAGCAAATTATCATTAGCATGCAGTAAACCACTTATATCTGCCGTTCCGCCAGGCAATACCCTTTTGATGATAATATCACCCTCTTTGGATATTAATTCCAAACCCAATCCATAATAACGATGTGCCATCATAGCATCCCGCGTTCTTGCATCTGCGGGCGCAAAATAAGAAGTGTGCGGGTCCATTTCAAATGTAACCGTATTAACATACGCACTAAATCTTTCGTCGGCAGCATTGTTAGCTAACAGGTTTTTGAACATGCCGTCCATCCATATTTCTATTTTTTCCCTTGCCTCTTTTTCTGCAACGGCATCACTTTTTTTATTATCAGCAGTTTGTATTTCGATCATTTTCTGTAATACAGAATGCATAATGCTTTTGCGCCATACTTCTTTCCGTTCTGCTTCATTTGCAGGAAAATCAGCATTGCCACGGCTTGCAGCTACTGTTTCATGGCCGCTAAAATCTAATGGCTTCGATAATATATTTTTATACAAAACAGTCACCTCGTTCAATCGTTGCATGGAGAGTGCGAAAATTGTATTGAAAAATTCAAGCGAAGGCGCTTGCAATTCATCATCAATAGTTGTTTCGTATTTGCGTAAATTTTCGATATCCGTTTTTAAAAAGAGATTTTTATTACCATCGAGTACGAGCAGGTATTTTTTCCAGATAGCCCTGGAAAAGTCATCGTCTATTGCTTTTGGTGCATAATGCTCTTTTTTAATACGATTTATCACCAGGCGTATCACATTTTTACGGATCATTTCTACATCTTCTCTCTCTTTATTAATAAAAGAAGATAAGCTGATCGCAAGAAAGAGCAGGAAGAGCCAATATTTAGCAGTTGTCATATCACAATAATTACGTTTTTGTAAATATTACCAGCCGGCTGGTAATTACCCGTAAATAAGTAAGGCGATCAAATCACTAAAAAGGGTGAAGCGGGGTTTTATTTTTATTTGCTACCTGTTGTTTGCCAGTATAATTTTTCCGCCAATAATAATCTATAGACACAAAAAAATGCATCAATCGGAGATAGTACAAGGAGCAGCGGAAAAACATTTATATCCCTTCCAAAACATTCCCCTCTGCACCATATTGGGGAAAATGAATGTAATTAAGTATTTTACTGATATTTAGCGGCCAATGACTAAACCCTATGGCATTTTGATAGTCTATATAGCCATTTTGCCCGCCCCATCCGTGGGGCATGTCCGAATTTATTTTTGAAAGCCAGTTAATTTAAAATGCAAAAAGTGGATAAAAGTGTTTTTCTGACTAAAGTAAAGTCCATGAAAAAGTACGGGTTGTTTATTATGCTTTTTTTGATAAGCAGTATGGTTTCCGCACAGGATACCGTAAGACCGGCCAGGAAACATGCCGAGACCTCCTTTTTTGCAGATAGTACAGGCCCCGGCAGGAGCGATTACCTGGAAGGTTTTGAAAATATTTTCCAAACCCTTAACAAAGTACCGGTGATCACCGCTTCCTTCCTGGAGCTCACGGCTATTCGCGACCACCTGGCACAATCCGATTCTACACTGGCCATTTTAAAAGCAAGACTTTCCGTAAGCGATAAAGCACTCACCATCCGGAACCTGCAGATGTATAATACGCTGCTGGATGAATTGGATAATAATATCTCAAGCTATACAGACAACCTCGCTGATTACAGCGACACCCTGAAACAGATCAAAACACAGATCCTGGTATTAAGGCAAGACACGCTTATCGGACGCATCTCCAGGGATACCTCGTTGCGCACCACTTTCATCCCCCAGTTACAGCAACTGCGTACCAAATGGAAACTGGCCGACAGCCTGTTGAGAAAAAATACGGCTGAGGTCAATGACCTGAAAGCACATGCTTCCGCCAATGCCATCATTGTTGCTGAATTGCTTTACAGGACAGATGCAGGGCTGAAAGCCCTTGGCATCAACGCTTTTAAGAAAGAACAGACTTATTTATGGGAATCCTCTGCCAGTAACCTGGATACCAGTACTTATAAAAATTCATCGCGCGATGAACGAAGACTTACCCGCTATTATTTTACCAATACCAGCAGCAACCGGCACTGGTTGTTATTAACCTGCCTGCTATTCTTCTACTGGATATGGTATAATTTCAGAAGCCTTAAACGATTGAACAAAATAGACGCTATCAATAGTTTTGGCTTCCGTTATATCAGCCGCCTTCCTATCGCTGTTTCATTGCTCTTTTTATTAAATCTTGCGCCGCTGTTCGACCTGCATGCCCCCGCTGTTTATATTGAGTTTACACAGTCCCTGTCCATGCTTTTGCTGATGATCATTTTCTGGAAATGTTTTTCACGCAAGGTATTTATGCAGTGGTGCGTGTTTATCTGCCTGTTCCTGCTGTCTTCTATGTTCAGGACGATTGATACGATGTTGACACTTCAGCGCTGGATTTCTTTTTCCCTGAACCTGGCGTCCATTGTTTATGGACTGTACTTTCTGTTCATATCTCTGAAAAATACAGAGCTAAAGGCACTAAAATTCGTCATATTTTCTGTCGCATTATTTGTGTTCCTAAGCTTGCTGGCAATGCTGTGCAACCTGTTTGGCAGAACAACACTGTCAGACATCCTGAGCCTGACTGCCTTTTATGCATTAGCCCAATCTGTCAGCCTCGCGGTGTTTGTGCAAACAATTGTAGAAGCATTCCTGTTGCAGATACAAAGCAGTCGTATCCGCAAGCATTACCCGGAATATTTCGAATCCAAAACTATTACCAGGTCCATTTTCAGGGTCGCCACTATACTGGCTATTGTTTTATGGTTGATCGTATTTACCACCAATCTCAATCTCTATGACACGCTCAACGATTGGATGGCAAACACTTTCACAGCCGCACGCCATGTAGGAAACACCACTTTTACTTTCAGTGGCATCGTTTTATTTTTAGGGATTATTTGGGCCGCCAATTTTTTACAACGATTTATTGCTTACTTTTTTGGCGATACAGGTGATGATGCCGCTATTGACGACAAAGGCCAAAGATCAAAGTTGCTGATTACCCGGCTCATTTTATTAATAGCCGGCTTTTTGATGGCAGTAGCCGCATCGGGCCTTCCACTGGATAAGATCACTGTACTCCTTGGCGCTTTGGGTGTAGGTGTGGGCCTTGGTCTGCAAAGTATTGTGAACAATTTTGTGTCCGGCATTATCCTGATTTTTGACCGCCCTTTACGTATAGGCGATACCGTTGAAATAGGCGACAAAAAAGGAAAGGTGAAGGAAATCAGTATCAGGTCCAGTACCCTGCTCACCGATAATGGTGCAGAAGTCATCATTCCCAATGGCGATATACTTTCACATAATATTGTTAACTGGACCCTCAGTAATAATCATGTGCGGGCAATGCTTACATTTACCATCGACAGAACGGAACATACAGCTGATATCCCATCAGATATTAAAGAGATTATACGGGCTAATCCCAATGTACTGGCACGCAAGGAACCAGAAATCGTAATGAGTACCATTAATGCAAAATCGCTGGAAATGAAAGTGTATTTCTGGAGTAGGGACATCTCTCAAAATGACCTTACTTCCTCCGAAATACGCTCGGCTATTTACAGTTATTTTGAGCAAAAAGGATTGGAGGTAGCTTAGTCTTGCTTTTTTTCCATTAATTGTTCAAAAACGCTTTGGTATTCATTGCCCCATTTGTCCATCGCGGCTACAACAGGTAATAAAGATTCACCGAACTCTGTAAGAAAGTACTCCACTTTCGGCGGGAGTTCGTGATATATTACCCGTTTGATGATGCCATGAAATTCCAATTCCCGGAGCTGAAGATCGAGTACCCGTCTGCTGGCAGAAGGCACTGCACGCTGCAATTCACTCGGTCTTCTCACGCCTTTATTGATCAAATACACCAGGTAAGATTTCCATTTGCCGCCAATAATTTCCATAATAATAGCCATCCCGCATGCAAAACTTTTAGGCATCTTTTTCTCATACATAGCTGCGCACTTTAATAGGGACAAAATTATCCCTAATCCCTGAATTACAGGCGTACGGATAAAATTATCCGTACCAGAATATAATATCCGTTATTGTTCTTCTCCCGCGATCTGCGTCTCTTTGCAACATAAATTTTACTAAAAATAATAATGACATGACAGCAGCAACTGCAAACAATTATACTACCAGGTATACAGGCAAAAAAGTGGTAGTTACTGGTGGCACCCATGGTATGGGCATGGCCACTGTTAAAATGCTGGTTGCCGGAGGAGCTGAAGTGCTGCTTACCGGTAAAAACGAACAAAACCTGGAAGCCGCACGCCAGGAACTAGGGTCAGGAGTACATGTTGTACAATCCGATACAGCAAACCTTAACGATATTCACGCGTTAGGAACTATTGTTGAAGAAAAATTCGGACAGGTTGACTTTGTTTTTATCAATGCCGGTTTTTCGCTCCTGGAATCATTTGATAAAGTGACCGAAGCAACTTATGATAAAACATTTGCTATTAATGCCAAGGGAGCATATTTTACCGTACAACGGCTGGCGCCTCTGGTGAAAGATCATGGCTCATTTGTATTTACTACTTCCATCGCCAATAACTCAGGTTATGCGGGCATGAGTGTTTACGCCGGAGCAAAGGCCGCGCTGACATCTTTTGTTAAAGGATTTGCTGCTGAACTATTACCAAGAGGAATCCGGGTGAATGCCATAAGCCCGGGTTTTATTCACACGCCTACGATGGGCGTCTCCGGTGTTTCAAAAGAAGACCTGGCAGCATTTGAAAAACTGGGCAATACCATCACGCCGTTAAAACGTAATGGCAGGGCTGAAGAGGTAGCACAAGCAGTATTATTCCTTGCATTTGATGCCACCTTTACTACGGGAGAAGAAATAACTGTGGATGGTGGTCTTTCGCAAAGGCTTACTCCTCCGGACGGAGCTCATTAAGCTAAATTTGTATCAGCTAAAAATGGGCTACCGGGTTAATTAAGAAAAAATTATTTGAAGTTTGAGGCCAATGGTCTCAAACTTCAATATTAATATTTCTTATAGTAGATCAGCTCTCCCGCTTCTCCGCTTCCGGCACCTTCACCCGGAACAAAGAGGGTGATCAAAATAGCCGGTTGCCCGCCAATATTCAAATTAGTAATAGTAGGATTGGCAAATGCCGTGCTGCCATGATCAGTAACAATGTGCATGGTATCTGCATTGCCGGTCTGGTAATCGTATAAATAAGTTCTCCAGCTGCCAAAGTCTCCTTTGATGCCCTGGCCTTCAATTACACCGAAGTTATATCCTTTGAAAGTAGTGGCATCCCTGTCGCCGATGTTACCTTTAACGCCCCAATATAAAATAGCATTGTCAAAATTGTTTTGTTGCTGTGTGGTCCAGGAATTAAAATTGGTTAAGGTACCTCTGGCCTGGCGGTCCACATCACAGTTGGCATAATAATGATGCCCCACATCTATACGGGTACTGCTGGCAGCATAGATATTAGGTGTGCCTTCTGCGCAGGCAGACAGTGTTTGCGGTGCATCATAGCTTTTACTTACTACGCCGTTTTTCAGGTTATTCCAGCTGGTGAAATAAGTAAATTTCAAATGATTTTTAGGTTCCTGTTCCCATGCCATTACAAATCCTCCGTCGGAAGCTACTGCTATGGTAGGCTGAGAAGCGCTGCCGGTATTGCTGCCCGCCAGTTCTCTTACCCAGGTCCAGTTCAGCACATCTGCTGAAGTAGCCAGGTTTACCTTCGCAGATCCATTTACGTAGGTATGGTACACCGCGATGTATCCTCCGGCAGGATTGGCAATAATTTTAGCGCAATCCATGGTATGTCCTGCGTTGTCTTTAGCGTTGTATATGTGTGCATCAGACCCGGTAACATTTTCAATGTAGCCTCTGAGTAAGGCCCTGGTAGGATCGGAAGGTGCACCTGCGGATATAGCCGTTGCCGTTAGTAGCTGTCTGTTATTTTTTTCTTCCGGTTGGCCAAGATATCCTGCCTTGCCACAGGAAATAACAAGAAGGCATAACCCTATTACCTGCGTGGATGTAATGCTCATGGAAGTAAATTAAATTGTCTTATTAAGATAATCTTATTAATACGTAAAACATAACTTTCATTACATTTTTTCTTTTACCATCCGGGCAGATTTAAAAATATTTTTCCTTTTGTTATCGCTGCTTATACTTTGAAATGATGCACCATTGAATGGTATCATTTAAAACGTTTTATTCATTGAAGAAAACAACAAACGTACATTCGGATCACGTAAGCCTAACCCCACCCATACCAATATGCCAAAAACGATGGGGAAATAGTATGGTGCATGTGCACACACCATAACAGCAACAGCTCCGCCCAGGTAACCTGTCAGCAAAACAGCACCAAGAATAGCAGTACGTGGAAGCGCATAAAGAATGGTACATATCAGCAGAACGATTCCTAACCCCATCACTGCATCCCCGGGCCAGCCCAGTTTAATACTTCCTTCCATTGAAGGGGTTGACTTAACTACTTTCATGATGGCATCTACCAACAGAAAAAGTATACATAAGATACTAATGACCCTTCCGGTCCAGATAGAGGTATTCGATAATGTTTTTTTTGTTTCCATGATAGTTATTTTTTTGGTTGTTTTAATTGTTGATACAAACTTACTTCCATTCAGGATTATTTGCACTGTGTAAATACGACATTCATCGGGTCAATTGCGACATTCCGATACAGCCATCCCTCGAAATCCGGTATACCTTGATAATCACATAGACAAACTCTATCTGCAGCGTTATGGATATTGTTCTATTTTCGCAGATATAAAGGCGAATGCATGAAAACATCGCTTATTCAGACTTACAGGATAAAAACCGGCATCAATGGCAGACAGTGTGAAAGTATCAACATACACCCGCAAACAGGAAATAGTAAATGGACTGATACATGGTATAGGTATCGTATTTGGCCTTAGCACCCTTCCCGTTTTAACAGGCATCGCTGCCACCCATGGCAATACAGCCGGAATTGTAGGAGCAGGTATTTATAGCTTTTGCTTTTTATTACTTTTTACCAACTCTACTATTTATCATCTCTCGCAGGAAATAGCTGTAAAAAAGGTTTTCCTCATCTTTGATCATATCAGTATTTATTTTTTAATTGCCGGCACCTACACTCCTTTCCTGCTGGTATATATGAATAATGCTTTTGGCATCACATTACTATCTATACTATGGGGACTTACCCTTGTAGGTGTTTTGTTTAAAATATGGTTTACCGGAAAATATGATATCGTTTCCACCATCATCTACCTGCTGATGGGATGGATCATGGTAGTAGGAGGCCGGCGTTTCTTTGATAGCCTGCCGCTGTCTGTACTAATCCTGCTCGCTGTGGGTGGTGGCTTATATACGGTAGGGGTTATTTTTTATCTCTGGGATAAATATACATATACACATGCTATCTGGCACCTGCTGGTACTGGCTGCAGCGGTATGTCATTATGTAGCGGTATTGCTGGCCATGTAAAAAATCTGTCAGTGGTTCCACTCCTGCTCCCATTGCCAAACGTGCGGTAGTACTCAGTGGCAGCAATTTTTTTGTACGGCATCGCGATGGAAATATTATTGAATACCTGCAGCTGAATGCCTAAAAAACATATGGTTCTCTAAGTGGGGATGAGCCCCGCTTAGCTGGCCTTATGTAGTTTACGGAATTCAGTAGGATTTATTCCTGTATATTTTTTGAAAGTTCTGTTTAAATGACTTTCGTCTGTAAACCCAAGCTCATCCACTATCTCACTCATCCGCATATCGCTGTACTGCAAACGCGTTTCCACCAACTTCAATTTATAGTTGGTAACATAACGTTGTATACTCTCACCGGTAATCTTCTTCACATACTCACTGATATAATTCAAAGAGATATTAAATTGTGATGCCAGTTTTTCCGCCCTTAATTTCTCCGGATAATAAATATTCTGATGGATATAATTGATGATATCGCCGGATGCATCGCTACCGGCAGTGTTCTTTTCCGGAAAGGCCAGTGAAACATTACGTGCTACAATTGTAATGAGTGTATTTACCAGCTGCTGTACCACCTCATTACGCAACGACTGCTGACGCGGATATTCCAGCGTCAGGGCATTTATCAATGCTTTTACAATAGGCTTATCTTCTTCGTTCCGCAATATGCATCCCGGAAAATGATTGTTATTGTGGTAAATATATTCCAGTCTTTTTGCCCAATCGCCCAGGTTACTATGGGCATTATTGGTTCGTTGGGCTTCCAGGTAGATACCATTAAAACGGATAAATAAAAAGTTCGTTGTATTTTTTACGATGGTATAATGAGCTTCCTGCGGCATTAATAAAAAGAGGTTTTCTGCCTGGTATTCAAATGCATGCTGGTTGCTGAACAACGTTCCTGTGCCTTTCCGGATATACATTAATTCAAAGAAAGTATTCTTATGATTACCCATCGGGCATTCATCCACCTCGCACTGGAACATGTCAAAAGGCTGAAACAGATTTATTACTTCTATACCCATAATTGTACAAAATGAACCCTGATTCATACAAGGGCCTGCATGCAAATTTATTGGAATTTTGACTTATCAAATCACAAAAAACAATTTATCCGATATGAAAGCAATTACATTAGCAAAAGCAGGAGGAGTCGAAAACCTGGTTATTAAAGAGCTTCCCGTTCCAACTATCAAAGACAACGAAGTATTGGTACGTGTAAAGGCCATCAGCGTAAACCCGGTAGACGCCTTTGTACGGGGCAATGAAGGTGCCCTCAAAGCCATCCTGCAATTAAAGGAAGGCGAGCAACCCATTATTATAGGATGGGATATTTCCGGTGAAGTGGTAGCCACAGGGAACGCAGTAACCCAATTCAATAAAGGTGATGAAGTATTTGGTATGGTAAACTTTGCCGGTCACGGCAAGGCATATGCCGAATATGTTGCCGCTTCTGAAAGCCACCTGGCCCTGAAACCAGCCAACACTTCCCATGAAGAAGCCGCAGCAGCCACATTGGCAGCACTTACCGCCTGGCAATCGCTGGTGCAGTACGCTAAAATTAAGGCAGGTGATAAAGTCCTCATCCACTCTGCCGCCGGCGGTGTAGGCCACTACGCGGTACAAATAGCCAAACACTTTGGTGCTTACGTTATCGGCACTTCCTCTGCTGCCAAAAAAGACTATGTGCTGAGCCTTGGCGCCGATAAACATATTGACTACACCCAACAACGTTTTGAAACCGTGGTAACAGACGCCGATATCGTATTGGACGCCGTGGGTGAGCCAGGACACCTGGATCGTTCCCTGGATGCCTTAAAACCAGGAGGAAGGATAATCAGCCTGCTCATTCACTTTGATGATAATTTTAATGCAAAGGCTAAAACCAAAGAGGTGTATGCAAAACGGTTGAGCGTTGTATCCAATGGTGCGCAAATGGCGGATATCGCAGCACTGCTGGAAAAAGGTGATTTACATTCGCATGTTTCTCACACTTTCAATTTTGATGAAATGCCATTGGCACATCAACAGGTAGCAACAGGGAAGACGCAAGGGAAGATAGTGGTGGTAGTGTAAATGTCTTTCTCCCGATTAGACTGATTATGCTGATTACCCCGATTATTTTTTATGATTATAAAAAGATTGGCGAAGATCAGCGGGAATAATACCCGCTTTGATCTTCGCCAATCTTTTCTAATCTTTCAAAATCAAAAAATAAAATCGGGGTAATCAGCATAATCAGTCTAATCGGGAGAAAGACATCTACCAGAACTTCACATATATCGCCGATAACAACAACAATATCGTAACGATCAATATAACAGAAGACGGTTTTAATTTAAACATCTCATCATTCAATTCAAACGCTTTGGCACTGACTTTAGGACCCGCAAGACTAATACCCACCATCACCAGCACGGTGGTCAGGAAAGACCAGCCAAGGCTGATAAAAAACGGGATTTCATAATCGCCCTTTGCATTGTGGAAAGCAGTATAAAGAACTGTTTCAGGGCCCATCATTTTCACCGCTACCTGGTTAAAAAACAAGGAGGCCGCAAAACCGGTAATGATGCCGGCAATGGCTGCGGTACCACTGGTTCTTTTCCAGAACATACCCAAAATAAAGGTGGCAAAAACACCCGGACTAATAAAACTGGAATACTTCTGTACAAAAGTATAACCGCCTTCTCCGCTGATACCTAAAAGATCATTCCAGGTAAACAATACCCCAATAACAGTGGCTACCAGGATGGTGATTCGTCCCATCCATACCAGCTGCTTTTCATCTGCTTTTGTATTGATGTATTTCTTGTAAACATCTAAGGTAAAAATAGTGGAAATACTGTTGGACTTTCCGGCGAGAGAAGCTACAATCGCTGCCGTTAAAGCCGCTACTGCTAGCCCTTTCAGGCCGGCCGGCAATAACGTAAGAATAGCCGCATAGGCACCATCTTTATGTCCGCCTTCCAGTTGCGGCAAATGCCCGCTCTGGTATAACACATACGCCACTATCCCGGGCAACATTACAATAACAGGCATCAGTATTTTTAATAGCCCGGCAAATAAAATACCGGTACGCGCAGTTTGCAGATCCGCGCCCAGTGCCCGCTGGGTAATATATTGATTGCATCCCCAATAGTTAAGGTTGCTGATCCATTGCCCGGCCATGTACATACCAAAACCCGGTAAGATCAAATACTTATTAACATATTCCTGCGGCGCAGCCACAGCAGGCTTCTTCAGCATCATATGAAAGTGGTCCGGTGCTTCTCTCATCAGTATATTAAATCCTGCAATCACATCTTTCCCCATCCCAAATTTTTCACTCACTACTGTTAAGGCCATATAGGTAGTAGCCAACCCACCAATGATCAAAACACCTACCTGTATTACATCTGTGTAACCTATCACCTTCATGCCGCCAAGTGTTATAATAACGGAGAAGATGGCCAGCACAATCATTACTTCGTGAAAATAAGCACCTCCCAATAAGCCGTTAATAGCCAGGGCACCGAGATAGAGAATAGAAGTAAGATTAACAAAAACATACAGGAACAACCAAAACACCGACATGATCAACGCTACCGTTTCATTATACCTTGTTTTGAGAAACTGCGGCATGGTGTATATTTTGTTTTTAATATACACCGGCATTAAAAATACGGCTACAATAATCAATGCGGCTGCACCTACCCATTCATATACGGATACTGCGATGCCTACAAAAAAACCATCACCACTCATGCCTATAAATTGTTCGGCGGAAATATTGGAAGCAATGATAGAGGCGCCAATGGCCCACCACGTAAGCGAACCCTCGGCCAGAAAGAAATTTTTTGACTCGCTGACGGCACCTTTCTTCTTTCTTTTATAAATCCAAAATCCGTAGGACGCAACAATAATAAAATACAAAGCAAAAACCAGGTAGTCTTTTAAGACAAGTTGATTACTCATAAGTGGACCATATCATTGATGAAAATTGCTGCGGTTGAACAGCTGTTTGTTACGTGGATGTATGCACCTGGATTGAAATGTAGTTTATTTTTTTAGAATTTTAAGGTAGATGGTAAATATTTAGCTACCAGATCTTCATAATAAGACTTCAGCTTTTTCCAGTCTGGTGGAACAGGACTCTTGGAATACAGATCATATGGGTTAAACAGGTCTACCCACTTAAACATTTCATGATCATGTGCATTCATTAAATGTCCGTAGGCATGCTCCCGGTGCTGCGGATAAAAGGAATGATAGCGCAACATATATAAAGCCGGTTCAGGCAAATGATCTTTCATCATATTGTACACATACTCATCATGTCCCCAGCTCAGGTGTACATTATCCAAACCGCAGTTGGGTTCATACACGCCATATTTGGTGTTATAATCAGGGTTGTTGATATCCGGATTGTTTTTAAAATATTCAGGAAAGACAATCTTATCGGAAAATGCACAACCTACCGGGAAAGTATCTCCTACAACAGCCCACTGTGGCTCACCAAACAGACATAATACTTTTCCCATATCATGAAACAAGCCGGTAAGTACCATCCAGTCGGGGTGACCGTCGGCACGAATAGCTTCTGATGTTTGTAGTAAATGCTGGAACTGATCCAGGTCTGTATCCGGGTCAGAGTCATCTACCAGCTGATTCAGGAACTCAAATGCTGCCCATACAGACATCTCTCTTTTGTTGAAAGAAAGGAACTCTTTTTCTTTATCTCTTACAAAAGCATACGACTGGTAAGTATGATTAAGGCGATAAAATTCGCGTACTGTATCCCGTGGCGGACTATCATAATTCCGGAACGCTGCAGTGGTCTTTTCCTTGGTGATGGCGGCAGGATCAGGATAGCGATGTAGTAGATCATCTTCCCAATGATCCAGAGAAGTTAATGGTGCTGGATTTGGCTGCCCTGTAACGTTATCCATAGTTTTAATTTTTTTAATAAGATAATAATTTTATCATATACGCATGTCCGTGGTAACTAATCGTCGTTGTGGGGGTCTCGTGGTTTGTGGAATATCTCATCAGTATGCTGCCCACCCCATCATAAATATGCAATCTTTTTAAAAATCTTCCGCATAATAGAATAACTTTATTTACTTAACCGATTAAGTAAAGTACAGGCTAACTATGGAAAATGTAACACTCAGGATGCTCGCCGAAAAACTGCAATTGTCCACTGCTACTATTTCAAAAGCCCTGAATAACAGCCATGAGATCAGTAAGGAAACGAAACAGCGTGTACTGGCGCTGGCTACCGAACTCAATTATGTACCTAACCCATATGCCAGTAGTTTAAGAAAAAAATCCAGTAGCACTATTGCGGTAGTGATTCCGGAGGTGGCAGACAGCTATTTTGCAGAAGCCATTAACGGCATTGAAACCATTGCCCAGGAAAAAGGATACCATGTATTGATTTATTTAACACATGAAAATTTCGGGAAAGAACAGGCTATCCTGAGAGATTTTCAAAGCGGCCGGGTAGATGGTATACTGATATCCGTTACCACCGAAACAGCTGCCGCCAAACATGACCTGGAACAACTCGCCAAAGAAATACCCTTGGTATTTTTTGACCGCGTTTGCGAAGAAGTGGCCGCTGCAAAAATCACCACCGATGATGTGGAAAGCGGCTATAAAGCTACAGAACACCTCATTGCAAATGGATGCAGGAACATCGCGCTATTATCCGTTTCTAAAAACTTATCTATCAGCAATAAACGTATGGAAGGCTTCCAGCAGGCCCTCGCCGCTCATCAGCTGCCATTCAGCGAGTCTGCTGTTACCTATTGTTCCAACGATGCGGCCGCCAATCATGCACTCATTAAAAACGTTATACAACTGCATCAATATGATGGCATTGTTGCCACTACAGAAAAGCTCTCTACTGCTATTTACCTTGTATGTGAAGAATTACAGTTGCACATACCAAACGATATAAAAGTAATTGGCTTCTCTAATCTCTCTACTGCGCGGTTCTTAAATCCATCATTGACCACTATCACCCAACCCGCTTTTGATATGGGGAAAGCCGCTGCCACACTGCTGTTTAAAGCATTAAAAAGTAGCGGCTTTAACTTACAGGAGGAAAACCTGGTAATTCCTTCTACCCTCATGGTGAGAAATTCTACCGTAGGAAAATAAAAATGCCGGTAAGAAAATCCCACCGGCAAAAAATAAATGTTTTATTTATCTACATAAAAAATTGCTCAGACACCACTTTACCATCTTTCACCTGGTAAACACAAATCTCATCAAATGTCATACGGTCTTTACCTTTCATGGTAACATCCATGCTTAAAATAAAGGCAATGGAATTACCGGTTACCAATGGTTCAGAAACCTTGCTGCTATGAAATGCTTCCACCATAGATTCAAATTTGTGGCCCTTCTCAAGGATATTGGATAAGCCTTTCGTTTCTTTATCAAAGTCGGGGGTAGCATAAGGTTCAATGCTCACTACATCATCCGCATATAATTCTTTTTGCGCCGCTTCATATTGTCCCTGCTGACAAAGTTCTGCGAGGCGGGTAGCAATTTCTTTTGTAGTCATGGTATTATTATTTTTAGTTTTAACTCACCAAATCTAACAAATTAAGACCGTTAATGTATGCTTCGGGCTGCTGATCAGGTAAATATAATAATCGCTTAAAAACAGCTGTCCCTAAGCATTTTCATATAGGCAATGCCTTTTTCACGGGCAAAATTTACATTACGATCCGGAATATGCTCCGGGTGCGGATAATGGGCTAATGCCTGCTCAATACTCTCTTCTCTTAAAAGATGCAACATCGGGTACAACGACCGGTTGGTATAATTTGCTGCATCATCCAGGGCAGTACCGGCAAACTGGTAAAGCGGGTGAAAACTGGCCAACTGATAGATGCCTTCGTATTTTTTCTGTCTCAATAATTTTTCTCCGGCATTCACCAGGTCGAGGTAATCCGTAAACCGGGGAAATCCATCCGGAAAAATCAGTAAAGTAGTTTCAACAGCGGGGTTTTGATCCAGGTATATACATTCCTGCAATAAGGCTTCCCGGGCAGCGCTGAGCGTGGTGGCGCTATTTACCTGGTAACGAATACTATCGCGCTTTACTTCCCGGGCTGCAAACGGACAGAAATTACATCCCACTACCAGCTCTCTGATCCAGTTTTTTGTTTGTGTAATAATCTTATCTGTTTGTTCCACGTTGTATATCATAGCTGCAAAGGTAATACAGCACCCGGACTTATCAGGCAATAACGTTTAAGTGAACAGTGGTGCGTTGATAGATAAAGGCGCAAAATATTTAGCCACCACAGCTCCAAACTCCTGCTCCAGTGCCTGCCACTCTGCTGTAGCTAATGGTAAAAATCCTAATGTATCATTACCACCGGAAGCAATACAAAATCTTATTTCAAAATCCGGTTGTAAGGCATTATTTAATGCTATTAATGTGAGATCCCTGTCTTCTGGTGTAATACTTAACTTCAGCTTATGCGCTTTTCCTTTATAGTGTATAATCAGCTCCAGCCCTGCATCTTTGAGGTCATTTACCGTCACCGTAAGATGACCGGTATGCAATACATTTTCACAATACCGGATCATTGCTTCTTCTTCATCTCCCCAATCAATCCACATCACTATATCGTTGGTATCTCTGAAAGTATCATCAAAAAAAGTGGCTGATCCGTTTGATAAATAAGTCCTGATCAGTTGCATCTTATCACTACGATCCATTTTCTTTTCACTACCCTTGGGGGATGTAACCTTTGCCGGATCAGTATTTCCACTATTATTTCTGGCAAACCAGTTCTTAATTAAATCAAACATATTCTTTTTTTGAAAAGGGGAAGATCCATTACTTTTTATAATAAAAAATGCTGGCAATAATTATCTTCTCGTAATAACAGTATTCTGAAAATGATCATCTACCTGGTAATGACGGATATCATATGTATCTGCTGATAAATATTCTTCTATCATGGGTAACTGTGGGGCATAATGATAACTACCACCGGGTTGCAGTGCACCGAGGATTTCCATATATTTTTTTGCATAGCCCAGGTGCTGCCCGTTACTACGCTGATGATGATGTAAGAAGTGATTAGAAAAGGAGAGATTGGAGATAATAGTACCCCAGTAATTGCCGGCCAGCTCGTATTCCAGCCAGTCGCCCGCCTGCAGGTAATATTCCGGATCGTCAATAAAACGATCTATTCCAAAGGCCTCCACGCCGTTTTGGCGCAGGTGACGCACCAGGTTAGCGTTTTGTCCGCAGCCGATATCCAGCACCGGACCTTTCATGGTAGCGATATCCAGGCGTAATACAGCCAGCTGAATAGCTGGTGAATATTCCGCGCAAACTACTTCCTGCACATGCGAATGCGCAATGCCATTCACTTCACGGGCAAAAGGATTGGTTTGCAGCAGCCACTGCGTGAGGCGTTGTCCATGTAGTCTTTCCAGGTTGTCAAAATCATGAAATCTACTGCTGAGGGTGGTCACAATGTCGTCCAGCAGCGTGCTATATATGGCTTTTAAAGACACACCCGCAGCGCCCGATACATCTATGTACTGGTTAGCAGCACAGAAAGCCAGTTGCGCCTGTACGGTCAGGTAATGAACCAGACCTGCTGTCTGCCCATCCGCATCTAACTGTAAAATTTCCTGCGGATAGGTAGCCAGCAAGTACCTGGTATAAGGGGTCCACGCCAATAAGGCATCTTTCCCACCATAGAAAAGGTTTAGATTTTTGTTATGATGATGTTGTGATGATATACTTTGAATGACCTTTTGGATAACAGACATGCGAACACTTTAGAAATACAAAGATACGCCGCCTTTAAGGATTACTGGTAGGTAATCCGTACAATCCTCCTGGTGGTAGAGTAATCGTGCTTTGTAAAGCCATCAACATCGCCTTTTCGCCATTCTGCGGTAAAATCCTGCTGATACCACCGCTCACAGCATTATCGTTAAGAGAAATGCCTCCACTGGCCGATATAGCTAACTAATATTCCCTGTCTGTAGTGTACCGCACCAACTCTTCTAATGCTGTTCTTGCGGGCGACGCAGGGAAAGTATATAATAACTGAAACGCTTCATCCCTATACGTCATCATCTTCTCTTCCGCATACTGCAGGCCGCCGGACTTGTTCACTTCTTCCACTACATAATTCACTTTATCTTTATCTGTATGCTGGTACTTTACTATATGGAGCAACTTTTTACGGAGTACAGGATCGCAATGTTGGAGTGTATATATAAGTGGCAGCGTCACTTTTCTTTCCTTGATATCATTTCCGGTGGGTTTACCAATATTTGTTTTACCATAATCAAACAGGTCGTCTTTCAGTTGAAATGCCATGCCTACTTTCTGACCAAAATCATGCAGCTGCCGGATGGATGTTTCATCATCAAAGGTAGAAGAGGCACCGGCGGCACAAGCCGCTGCCAGGAAAGAAGCCGTTTTTGCATTGATCAGCTCATAATAGTCTTTCTCTTCAAAACTCAGCTTATTGGTTTTTGTCATCTGCAACAACTCCCCTTCAATCATCTGCCGGATAGCAGCTGAATAAATATTGAGAATTTTGAAGTCGCTGTTATCCAAAGACAACAATACACCTTTTGTAAAAAGATGATCTCCCACCATAACGGCTATACGATTTTTCCACAATGCATTTACAGAGAAAGCGCCGCGCCGCTTCATAGAGTCGTCTACCATATCATCATGCACAAGGGAAGCAGTATGCAGGAGTTCCACCAGTAAGGCAGCCCGGTAGCTGCTATCATTGATAGTACCTCCCAACTGGGCGCATAACAGTACAAACATAGGCCGCATCTGCTTTCCCTTATGGGCAGAAATGTCCTGCATGATCCTGTTAAGCAATGCCACGTCACTTTTCATGGCATCATTAAATATCTCTTCAAACCGGTTAAGCTCCGTACCTATAGTTTCCCTGGCTAACTGCATAATAAATAAAGCAACTAAATGCGGCCGAAATTACTACTTCTGCGGGAAACCTGAGCCTGCGCTATTTTATCAGTAGGAAGCAATGCTTTATTATTGCTGTAGAGCAACCTCTTCCCCGACGGCGATAAAATTCCACACATTGTACCGTACAAATATTTTACGGAGGCCAACAAACCCGCCATGGAAGGGCTTCTGGCAATGGCATTTCCTTTGCACTTCACAAAAGATAACCTACTGGTAAAATCAGGTAAATTTTTCACGGATGTTTAATAATATTCAGATAATAGTAGCCGAAGATGATCCCGAAGACGTATTTATTATGCAGATGATGAGTAAGGAACTGTCATTTTCGGATACGATTCATTTTGTGAAAGATGGAGTATATGTACTGGATTACCTGGAAGGACTACACGAAAACCAAATGCCTATGCTGATTATCCTGGATCTCAACATGCCCCGTTTATCGGGCACACAAACCCTGGAGGCATTGAAACAAGACGAGCGGTATAAAAATATACCGGTCATTATCTATTCCACCTTCCTGAATGAAATTCAGATGAAAGCATGTATGAAATTAGGCGCAAAAGCCTATATAATTAAGCCCAATACCTACGAAGAAGGATTAAAAACAATGCAGCAATTCCACGATTATAGCATTGGAAGCATCGCATATCCGGCAATGACAGGTTAAATAAATACCCAATTAAATTCCCCGGGCAATTTCATCATTCCTGATTATCTTTATAACATGTTGCAATACCAGGAACTTTTACCGCTGTCGCCCCGGCTGCTGCCATACATTGAAAGCTACTTTACCATCTCAGGTGCGGGAAAAATTCCCACAAAGTATATCATGCCCCGTCCGGGAACAGCCTTAACCATTGATTTTACAGGTAAGTATTACAATGGAGACAATTTCCTGAAAATGGCGCTCTGCGGACCACATGAACAACCCTACCTGATCAGTTCGCACACTTCCCAAACAGACTGCATCGTTATAAAATTTACGTCCTTCGGGCTTAGCCGTTTTATCAATATCCCCCTGAATACACTGGTGAACCAGGTGGTAGATGCAACGGATATTTTTGATAAAGAGATGACCACCTTATTTTCCCGGCTGGAAGACCACTCCTCCCCTATACAACGGATACGCCTATTGGAAAACTATTTACTGCAACGCCTGAACGAACCCGTGAACACTGACATATCTATTTTCCGGATGGCCGGTCAGATTGCATTACAACAGGAAAATCTGTCCATACCCACGTTGCTGGAGGATATCCCACTGAGTATCCGCCAAACCGAGCGTCGTTTCAAACAGCTGATCGGAACCGATCTGCAAACTTATCTCCGCGTTTGCCGTTTCAACGCAGCTAAAAAACTACTGCTCCATAGCACCTCCCGGCGCCTCACCGATATTGCCTACAATGCGCAATACTACGACCAGGCCCATTTCTCCAATGAATTCAAACGCCTTTCCGGCATCAGGCCCGGCAAATACGATGCCTGTGGCGAAAGCCGGCATGCAGCCCCACACACAAAAGATGTCGTTCTGATACAATTCTGAAGACCCGCCGCCATGTAAATTTGTATAAAATTACAAACATGGATCTCGGATTATCAGCTAAAACAATACTCATTACCGGTGGAAGCAAAGGCATCGGAGAAGCTACTGCAATGGCATTTGCCAAAGAACCCGGCACACAGGTAGCTATCACTTATTTTCAGGGCAAAACGCAGGCGGAAAGCATCGTTGATAAAATCAATGCTGCCGGTGGCAAAGCCATGGCTGTATACATGGAGCTCGGCAACCACCCATCCATCATACAAGCCGTGGAAGAGGTAGTACAGGCATGGGGACAAATAGATGTGCTGGTAAATAATGCTATCCAATGGGGTAACGCTGAATACCGCGGAAAACACCTGGAAGAAATTCCAATATCTGCCTGGGAATACGTGATTAATACCAATCTCTTTAGCCTGGTAAAACTTACACAACTGGTATTGCCGTATATGCGTAACCGTAACTGGGGCCGCATCGTAAATATCTCCAGCGATCTCGCCTTCGACAGCATGAAAGGTTCCGGTGCATACAGCGCCTTAAAAGCCTCCCTGTTGGGTCTTACCGCCAATCTGGTAGAAGAATATTCGCCCTATAATATTCTCACCAACACCGTCGTGCCCAGCTGGACACAAACCGAAAAAGCCCTGCAATACTTTCCGGCCAGTTTACATGAAGCTATGAAACAAGCCTTTCCCACCGGAAGGATTACCCAGCCGGAAGATGTAGCCAATACCATCTTGTTTTTGTGCTCCGCAGCCAACGGGCATGTAAATGGAGAAACCATCAGGGTTACAGGTAAAGGAGCAATGCCATTGATGAATCACGTGATCAAAGGGCATATGGCAGCGGCAAAATAATTATGGTAAAACCCCGGAAGGGCAGCATTCTGTCAAAATGGGGTTTTGCTTTATATGATTACCTGCGTTCCAAAAAGTAATCAATACCAATCCTCCCGCTACCAAATATTAACAGCGTGAACAGCATAATAATATAGTACAGCGGAATTTCATAACCATTATCACCGGCTGCAAAGCCATTGGCCCCGTGTACAGTGATAATAGCAATGATCAGGCTAAAAATCAGCGGAATGGTAATATAGCGTACAAACAAGCCCAGTGTTAATAACACCACGCCCAGCACTTCTGTAATGCCTACCATGTAAGCGCTCACATAAGGCATGGGTATATGTAGCAGCACAAACCAATCGCCAATACCGTGAATATCTTTCCACTTCATAGTAGCCGGTAAATAAAAGCCATAAGCCAGTACCAGCCGCATTAACAGTAAAGGCAAATCCTTTAAGGATGATAGGCGACGGGCAAAAGAAGCGTAGGTGCGCATATGTTACGATTGAAAGCCCAGCACGAAGTGCTGTTGCTGCATGTGTTGTAAAAAGTCGATGGTATCTTCTTCCAGTGTATCCGTGTCCGTTATATTCAACTGCGGTGCATAATCCAGTATATCCCTTACCGTTATACCCAATACCAGTTGCTCTGTTAAAAATGCCAGCCAGGGCGATAAATCTATAAACTCCACATTACCTGTTTCCGCATCACGATACAGCAACACAAAATAAGCTCCCTTATTTTGTATCATTTTTTTGGGATTAGCTTCCAGGTGAACAGGGTAGGCAAAAGAAAGCAATTTATGCTCAGGATTCAATACCAACGGCGTTTCCAGCCAGTCACCCTGTAAGGTAAAAGGTGGTGCAGGGATATCTTCCATATTATACACTTCCATTTCTGCCCACTCAAAACCCAGCAGGTCATTCAGATAAGGAATGTCATATACTTCTTCCCAATTATTTTCTACAGCATAAGTGTAAAACTCCAGCGGCAATTTCCACACCTGGTACGACTGACAGGCATGGTTGGCAAAAAAATCTTTCACCATCTTATTCCATTTCCTGACAGGAATATTTTTAAAGGCAATAGGGAAAGCACTTTCCATGGTGTCGTTAATCATGTTAAACACCAGGGCGCGGTAGTATTTCAGCCTGTTGGGAGTAACGCCGGGCAAGCGCACTTTTTCACCTGTTCTGCAATAGGCAGAAAAAGTTTGCTGTATATGATAGGTGTCAGGCAACAAGTTCATTTTTCAGTTTCCATTGTTTGTGACAAATATTTTTCAGTCTTGATAACTCACCCTGCAGCTCCTGCATCTCCGGAATATTAAAATCCCTTTCAAGCAATACAGGTACGGGTTGCAGGTGTTGCAGCGTCCATTCAAACAGGTCGTATACCGGATCAATAATGGGCTCACCATGTGTATCAATAATCAGATCAGGCGCCACCTGCTCATGACCAGCCATATGAATGTAAGCTACCTTATCCAGCGGCAGCTGCTGTATAAACGCTTTTGCATCGTACTGATGATTAAAAGCATTTACATAAATATTATTAACATCCAGCAGCAACTGACAACCAGATTGACGTACAATTTCATTGATAAAATCCACCTCACTCATTTCTGCCGCCACAGGTGTATAATAAGATACTATTTCCATGGCCAGCGGCCGCTCCAGATAATCCTGCACCTGCCGGATGCGGCCCGCAATATGTTTCACGGCATCCATCCGGAATGGGATAGGCAACAGATCATACATATGCGCGTTATCGCATTTGGAATAGCTCAGATGCTCAGAATATAACTGCACTTTATATTCGTTCAGAAATGTTTTGACGTAATGCAGAAACTCTTTGTTTAACTCCTCCGGACTACCAATAGACAAGGAAAGTCCATGACATAAAACCGGGTATTTCTCCACCACACGATGCAATACTTTCTTCCAGTAGCCGCCGATGTTCATCCAGTTTTCAGGAGCAAACTCAATAAAGTCGGGCTTTATATGTTCCCCGCTGATCATCTCTTCCGCAAACTCTCTGCGAAAACCTATACCTACCATGATGATAATATTTATGGCGTTACGGTAAAAACAGTGAAAGGCCGGTTGTTGCGTACCACGCCGGCCTTTCAACTGGTTAAAAAACTATTGGCCGGATTTGGCAGTACTGTCGGCTTTATGTTTGCCTTTCTTGCCACCTTTCTTATTACCACATTTGCCTTCACCACATTTGCCCTGTCCGCATTTGCCTTCTTTCATTTTACCTGCAGCAGTGCTGTCTTTCTTTGCACCACAAGACAGTTCAATGGAATTAGCAGCAGTAGTAGCAGCACCGGTTAAAGCGCTTCTTACAGCAGCACCGGAACCCATGTTGGTGTAACTTACAGGTTTTGCAGATACCTGTAGCGTTGCCAAACCAAGGATCGCGCTGGCAACTAAAGAACCGGAAAACAATACTTTTTTACTGATTGAATTGTTGTTTTTCATGTTTTGAGAATTTTAATACTTAGTGAAAAAATTTATGTGTTTATCAGGTAGACGTGATTAATTACTATTCATTAGCACTGCTTACAGTTAATTACAGGAATGCTTCAACCCGATTCGTTGCATACAGCATAATTGATGTTGCAACTGCTTTTTCGCCGGTATGGTAGCCGCTTTACAGCAAGGCATTAATATATGTAAGTGCTTTTCCATGCTTAATTACTGAACCAGTTTTAATCAGGGCAAGCACTTAATACAACTTAACCCGGATACTGATTCAATGATTAGACGTTCTGATCGAAAGATCCTTACAAATTGTTGCAGATTTTTTTTGTAGTGATATTTCTGATGGAAAACAATTTATCCTGTTTTGCATATATCACTGTAGAAGCTTACGGAAAACTACTTCTTTTAGTTTTCTCACCCTCCAAAAAAAATGTTAAAGGTTAAAAGGAGATTAAAGAATGATAAACAGGTGACCCCGTATAACACTGATTCAGCATTTTATCCTATTTTTGGCTTGTACCCAATGAATTTGCTATAAACTCGTCTCATGAAAAATGAAATGTCTCCTGTAACGTCCGTTTACTTTGTAGCGTTAATAAAGGCATATTTACGTGGTACTAAAACCAGGCAGGAAGTAATACAGGACCTATACAACACTACTTCTCTCCTGCAAAAAGAAGAAGATAACGGTAAAGAGGTAACACAACTGCTGTTTAAAATCGCCAGCGAAATAAATGAAAACTATTACCAGGACATTGTAACAGGTATTACACACGCTTCAGATACTACGCCTACCCGCGAGGGTATGGTACATCAGCTGCAAGCCATGCTAACAGGTTTTATTACCCCAAAACAATTGTATCAGTGGGCTACCTGGCACAATAATAATGAAGCCGATACCGACAGCGGCAGCAGCTTTTTTGATGATATTGCGGTTGATTATTTTTGTACACAACTGCTACCCGCATCATTTGAAGAACTGACCACCGCACAATATAAACAGGCACTGAAAATATTTCAATCTACTCATCATAATACGCTGAAAGACAAAGTAGCATTGGTATTGCTGTCGGATAAAGAAAAACAACGCTTTTTATTTTATCTGGGAGATTATATCCAGGGACATACCTCTCCGGAACAACTGGATGTATACCTGCTGCATAAATTTGGCATGGATCATCACTCCTTTCCTTATATGTCTTCTTTATCTGCTATCATGCAGGAACCCGGCAAACTGAGTGCACTATTGAATATGGCCGCTATGATAGAAAACTAATGACAGGCTACCGGATCACATCCATTACCGCTATCTTCCTGTTCTCTCCCCTCACAATATCTGTTGTATAAGTAATCACTTTATCGCCGTTGCTATACTCTAAAAGCATCTCCAATGGCATGGCCACCGGCGGATAGCTGCCGGCAATAAGCATGGTTTCTATCTGATCCTTATAATTTTCAGGAATAAAGGCGTAGCCGGGAAACAAAGTATGTGGCTGCATGGGCACCCATACCCGGGCACCGATCAGGGCACGGCTGGTAATGTTCACTTTCCCGGAATCAGACCGCGCGTTATTGGCCTGGTATTCTTCACAAACGATGCCGGCAATCACTTTTTTATCGCCTGTTTTCACCAGCTGGTTCAAATAGCCCGTTTCTCCGGGATACACCGGCTCCATCGTTTGCAGGTCCAGTTTTTCCCTGGTACCACTGCCTATTTTGTGGATGGCGGTAATACTTAGTTGAGATCCTTTAGCGAAATCAGCATAAAACTGATAACGGGCGCCGGTGCTCTTACTGATGAGATGCACGCCCAGCTGAGGGGCAGCACTACTATAATAAATCACCACGTCTTCCCCTCCCTTAATAACCCGTTGGTTACCTTGCCAGGCTTCGGTTTCCTGGTATACAGCAATATCAAATTCATATACAGAGTCTACCTGCACCTGGTCATTACCACCAATGATCAGCGATGGATTTTCGTTTACCGGCTTTAAGTTAGTAGTTTCATAAGGCCCCTCTTCTTCTTCCGTGGAATCCACTCTGGCCGTGGTGAGGCTGTGGACCTTGTCCTTCATTTTTTTCAGGAACTGCGCCTGGATAGTGTTTACGCAGAGGATACACGCAAGGAGTAGCAACACCCGCTTATTCATAGGAATAGTTTTACTGTAGCAATTTACATTAAATAAATTTACTATAATATAACGGCAGCGGTTAAACGGAAGAAGCAGCTAGCTCACCATCAGGCTGCAACCCCGGAGTGCAGAATTATCCAGTCGCCCCAGCACTTCAAAACGGCCATCCTCCTGCATCCGGCCTATATCTTCTGTGGCTATAAATGCGCAGGAATAAATGTTGGCAAGGTCTATTACATTCATCACACCGGCACCTTTACCGGCTGAAATCTGGAAAGGATCGTTTTCATCGCGCAGCAGCACTTTCATCCATGGGGGTGTTTCAAACAGGCCATTACCTTTGGAATAAGCCTGCGATAAGAGTTCTGTCATGCCATATTCCGCATGAATAACCGTGGCGCCCAGCCTTTCCTGCAAAAAAGCATGTACTTCCTGCCGGGTCCACTCTTCTCTTCTGCCTTTCATACCACCGGTTTCCATCACAATAGTATTTTTCAACTGCAGGGAGTATTGTTCTGCAAAGTCCAGCAAGCCAAAGGTGACGCCAATCAGCAGTACTTTTTGCCCGCGGGCTTCCAGCACCTGTAACTGCTGATACAACTTATCATGCTCATAGAGGTAAAAGCCACTCTCTTTCCGGCCGCTACGAACCACCATTTCCTGTACCATACGTACCAGCGATGAATGTTGCCGCTCCAGGTAAGAAGGCAGCAAACCCACAATTACATAATCGCTCACCGGACCATAAAACTGCTCAAAAGCGGTCATAAAGCTTTGGGTATAGATAGCCGCGTCCTTCACCAGGTGCCGGCTGTTGACCGTTTGTGTAGTGCCGCTGCTCTCAAATACCAACTCCGGCTCAAACGTGCCGCATACAACCGTATGTGTTTTGAAGAACTGTATAGGCAGAAAAGGAATCTTTAATATACTTTTCACCGTATCTGGTTGTATATGCAGGGCATCGGTGTAAGCGCGGTATAGCGCATTTTCCCGGTACTGGTATTGAAACAGCTCCAGGGCTGCGGCTTCCAGCCCACTTGCCTGCAATGAAAAAATATGTTCCGGTGAAATGACGGTCATGTATATCTGGCTTTAAAATCACACAAAGTTAGGCAGAAGAATAAATTTACCCACGGTAAGTAACAATTGTACCAAAAAAAACGTTTTGTGAAAGATGGGTTGAGATAGCTGATTATTTGTATATTTCCTAAATTAATGTAGGTTTGTTTTATGAAGAAAATTCTGTTTTTGTCCCTGGTGGCCGGTTTGCTTTACGCCTGTAAAAAGGATAATATTGGCACAAAACCTATTCTCACCTTTTCACGTTACAGCCAACCTTCACTTGATAGTGGTACACAACAGTTTGATGTGGTGTTCAATGTACGTGATGGTGACGGAGACATCGAAAATGTAATTGCCTGGAAAATTCATTACATTCAAACACCGCCCACCCCTCCTGCCGATACATTCACCTATTCCACAATGCCCAATATTGGTCAGAACAAAGGCAATAGTGTAAAGGCCGAAGTATCCATAAACATGCAAACCATTTCCTTTAATCTGTGGAATCCGGATAAAGGCGCCAAGCCTGACAGCCTTTGGTATACCGCTTTTATATTGGATAATGCCGGACACTCCAGTGATACAATCGTAACACCTAAAATACCGATATTTAAGAGTAAGTCCTGATTACAAAATACCTTACATTTACAACATACAAAGGATTCCTTCATCAAAAGGAATCCTTTTATTTTTAGCTTTACTTTTCATTTTCAGCATATGAATAAAATAGAAGAATTACAGTCGAAGATAGCCGAAGCTATGTTAGGTGGAGGCGAAATACGTGTTGCTTCGCAACACAAAAAAGGAAAGCTCACTGCCCGCGAAAGGTTACAGTTATTGTTGGATGAAGGTTCTTTTGAAGAACTGGACATGCTGGTTACAAACCGCAACCGTGGCCTCACCGCCGACCAGGAGCAGTTCCTGGGCGATGGCGTGGTAACCGGTTATGGCACGGTAAACGGGCGACTGATATATGTCTTCTCACAGGATTTTACTGTTTATGGTGGTAGCTTATCCGAACCACATGCCCGCAAGATCTGCAAGATCATGGACCTCGCTGTGCAAAACGGCGCTCCGCTGATAGGACTGAACGATAGCGGTGGTGCACGTATCCAGGAAGGTGTAGTGAGTTTGGGTGGTTATGCAGATATCTTTTACCGCAACACCCGGGCATCCGGCGTTATTCCACAGATTTCAGCCATCATGGGGCCCTGCGCCGGCGGTGCGGTGTATTCTCCTGCTATCACCGATTTTATCCTGATGGTGGAGCAAACATCTTATATGTTTGTTACCGGACCTAATGTGGTTAAGACTGTTACCCATGAAGAAGTAACTTCTGAAGAACTGGGCGGTGCACAAACACATGCTTCCAAAAGCGGTGTTACCCACTTTGCCTGCAGCAATGAAGTAGAATGTATCCAATACATCAAACAGCTGTTGAGCTACATGCCGCAGAACTGCGAAGAAACGGCACCTGTTTACCCATATGAGCCTGGCAATGAAGTGAGAGAAGCCCTCAACACCTTGATACCAGCCCATCCCAACCAGCCGTATGATATGAAAGAAGCGATTGCGCTCATCACGGATACGGACAGCTTCTTTGAAGTGCACAAAAATTTTGCAGAAAATATGATTGTGGGCTTTGCCCGCATTGCCGGTAGAAGTATTGGTATTGTCGCCAATCAACCTGCGCACCTGGCGGGCGTATTGGACATCCATGCGTCTGTAAAAGGTGCCCGTTTCACCCGCTTCTGCGATGCCTTCAACATCCCGCTGCTGGTACTGGTAGACGTACCCGGCTTCCTTCCCGGCACCGACCAGGAATGGAATGGTATCATCACCAACGGTGCTAAACTGCTGTATGCGCTCAGCGAAGCCACCGTTCCAAAACTTACCGTTACCACCCGCAAAGCTTATGGTGGCGCCTATTGCGTGATGAACTCCAAACACATCGGTGCTGATCTCAACTTTGCTTTTCCACAGGCAGAAATAGCCGTAATGGGCGCTAAAGGGGCAGTAGAAATCATCTTTAAAAAAGAAATTGATAGCGCTCCGGACCCGGAAGCACGTATGAATGAACTGGTAGCCGATTATACAGAAAGATTCGCGAACCCTTACCTGGCAGCGGAAAAAGGGTATATCGATGAGGTAATCAAACCAGAGCAGACACGCATCAAACTGATAAAAGGTTTCAAAATGCTCGAAAATAAAGTGGTAAATATGCCGCGAAAAAAACACGGCAATATACCTTTGTAATAGCCTTTAGCGATTAGCTGTTAGCTTTTAGCAGATCAGTAAAAAGCGCATGATCAGGACAGCTAAAAGCTAATCGCTAAAAGCTAAAAGCTATGCTTAGAACCATTTTCAACTTCATTCTATTCACATCGATCTATATTTCGCTGTGTGCGCTGCTGATGATCTGGCAAACCAATCAGTTGCTGCATCTCCATTACAAGGAAAATACCTTTTACCTGTTTGTCTTTTTCTCTACCATCTGCAGTTATAACTTCCACTGGTACCTCACACCCGGCACTTACTCCTCCTCAGAAAGAATCCGCTGGGGAGAAAAATACCGTACCCTGATGTTGTTGCTTTGTGGCATGGGCATGATCGGTTCCCTGTATTTCTTCTGGCAGCTACGGGAACACTGGCTGGTATTAAGCGGCAGCGCTATGCTTACCTTTTTATATTCCGCACCTAAAGTGCCGCATAAAACATTTACCTGGCTCAGCAAAATAGCCATTGGGAAAACATTATTCCTCACGTTTGTGTGGACGTATGTATCTACGCTACTTCCTGCACTGGTAGCGGATCATCCTATTACAGTACCGGTGGTGTTCCTCACCCTGCACCGTTTCTTTCTGATTTATGCTATCTGCATTTTATTTGACTACCGCGACCGGGAGTCAGATAAAAAAGAAGGCATCCGTAGCCTGATTACCTATCTCGATACAAAAGATCTCAACAAACTCTACTACTTTTCCTTGCTGATGGCAGCCGTCTGCGCCGGGCTGATGGGCCCTTTCATCTCTTTCTCCGCGGTTATTACACTGATGATTCCTGTAATAGCTACTGCCCTCATTACCCGTAAAGCACAACATACCGCCTCCGACTATCTCTTCTACTTTGTACTCGACGGATTTATGGCTTTATCCGCATTACTGTATCTGATCGTGGCTTTTATCTAAAATTGTTACATTTGCCCGATCACAATCTGCAAAAATTATGTCCAAAAAACAGAAATCCATATTCACGAAGGAATCATTAACGTTCCTGGAAAGCTACCTGAATAACCCATCTCCTACCGGTTTTGAGAAAGAAGGCCAAAAGCTCTGGCTGAAATACCTTACCCCGTACATTGACGAACATTATGTAGATGCTTATGGCTCTGCAGTAGGTATTATCAATCCCAAGGCAGCATTTAAAGTGGTGATAGAAGCCCACGCCGATGAGATTTCCTGGTTTGTAAACTATATCTCGCCGGAGGGCCTGATCTATGTAATCCGCAATGGTGGCTCTGATCAACAGATAGCTCCTTCAAAAAGGGTAAATATACATACAGAAAAAGGCTCCGTAAAAGCAGTTTTTGGCTGGCCGGCCATTCATACCCGTATGCGTAGCAGCGGCGATGGTAAAGAACCACAACCTAAAGTAGAAAACATTTTCCTGGACTGTGGCGCACGCTCCCGCAAGGAAGTAGAAGACCTCGGCATCCATGTAGGCTGTGTATGTACTTTTGATGATGGTTTTGAAGAACTGAACTACGATTATTATATCTGCCGTGCTATTGATAACCGCATTGGTGGCTTTATGATAGCAGAGGTAGCACGTCTGCTGAAAGAAAAGAAACAGCAATTACCATTCGGTTTATACATTGTAAATGCAGTGCAGGAAGAAGTTGGATTACGTGGTGCAGAAATGATTGCCAAACGCATTAAGCCTGATGTAGCCATCATTACAGATGTAACGCACGATACCACCACGCCGATGATCAATAAAAACATTGAAGGCGAAATCAAATGCGGTGGCGGTCCCAGCATCACTTATGGTCCTGCTGTACACAACATCCTGCGCGATCTCATCATCAAAACCGCGAAAAAGAACGATATCCCGCATCAGCTGCATGCCGTAAGCCGCAGTACCGGTACCGATACCGATGCTTTTGCTTACAGCAATGATGGTACACCCTCTGCGCTGATCAGTCTTCCTTTACGCTATATGCACACCACCGTGGAAATGGTGAAGAAAGATGATATCGAACATACCATCCAGTTGATTTATCAAACATTATTGAATATTACACCTAAGACAAATTTTCAATATCTGTAGCGTATTTTGTCTTTCTCCTGATTAGACTGATTATGCTGATTACACTGATTTTATTTTCAATCTTAATAAATCAAAAAAATAAAATCAGTGTAATCAGTCTAATCGGGAGAAAGACAAAATCAATTGCGGAAAAAATCCGCTGCCCGGCTCACTTTATCTACCCAGGCTCCTGAGCTTGCCTGTAACACATACTCACTCAATCCCACTTTAGTCGCACCTGGCGCCCAGTCGTAAGTATAGCCCATCCGTGTCCATGGATAATGATAATCTGTAGCGGATGTTAACGGCCGGTAATACGCGAAAATAATGTAGTTATTAAACCAGGTTACAAATGCCGGAGGTGCGTTGTTAACCAGCACAGCACCGCTGCTTTTGGTATCAATGGCAGGATTACCTGCAGGACGATACAAACGCGCTGCATTCACCCATATTTCAGCAATATGTGTATTGCTTTTGGTGTTGACAGGCGGCAGGCCAAGCAGCTGGCAAATACGCATAATCGTATCTGATGTAGGTGTAAAAGACGCTGCTATCCTGCTCTTCATCTGTTTAGGAATAAACAGCCAGGATTCGCCCCATACGTTGGTGATAGAATCACCTACCGGATAACTGCCTGGATAGCGCATGAAGGTGGCCAGTAATACATAAGATTGCCCATTAATGGTTTTCCATTGCAAATCAGGATTATCAGGCGTTATGGGCGATAACGCATTGGAAATTTCGCTGCTATCTGCCACCATGGCGTCCTGTACGGCTTGTCCGTACAATTGCTCCATGTTATACACTGGCTGAACAACGGGGGTATCATTTTTTTTACACCCGGTAAATGCAATAGCAGCAAATAAAAAGTACGCGGGCAACTTAATGCCGGAGGGGAAATTTTTCATAGAAGTGGTTTTCTGGATGGACGGTTATTAAATTTGAGTACCGCAAATAACTGTTTTTCAATGGAATGAACAAGTTTTTAATTAATTACGAATTGCGAATTACGAATTACGGATAAGAGCGATCTTCGCTTATATCCGTAATTCGTAATTCGCAATTCGTAATTAATCATTAGGTTTGCCACTTAAATAATACCTATCCAAATGCAAGATGTGCAGATCCGTCATGACTGGACGTTAGAAGAAATTAAAGCTATTTACAACACTCCGTTGCTGGAACTGGTGTACCGTGCTGCCACTATTCACCGCCAATACCAGGATACAGCAGAAGTGCAGGTTTGCACCCTCTTATCCATCAAAACAGGCGGATGCCCGGAAGATTGCGCTTACTGCCCCCAGGCTGCCAGATATAACACCGACATCAATGTACATGGCCTCCTGAAAAAAGAGGATGTGATGAGTTATGCCCAAAAAGCCAAAGACGCCGGTTCTACCCGTTTCTGCATGGGTGCTGCATGGCGCGAAGTACGCGACAACCGCGACTTTGACCGTGTCATTGAAATGGTAAAAGGCGTAAATGAACTGGGCATGGAAGTATGCTGTACACTGGGTATGCTGAACGAAGAACAAGCTAAAAAGCTGGCAGATGCCGGTTTATTCGCATATAACCACAACCTGGATACTTCCAGAGAACACTACGAAGAAATCATCACCACCCGTACTTACGACGACCGTTTACAAACACTGGACAACGTAAGAAAAGCTGGCGTGAGCGTATGTTGTGGCGGTATCATTGGCCTGGGCGAATCGCATGAAGACCGTATCGCCATGCTGTATACCCTCAGCAGCCTCCCGGCTCACCCCGAGTCAGTGCCTATTAATGCCCTGACCCGTATAAAAGGTACACCGCTGGAACATCTCCCTAAAGTAGAATTCTGGGACATGGTACGCATGATCGCCACTACCCGCATCCTCATGCCTAAGGCCATGGTGCGCTTAAGTGCCGGCCGTGCAGAAATGAGTATGTCTGATCAGGCATTATGCTTTATGGCAGGCGCCAACTCCATCTTTACCGGAGAAAAATTACTGACTACAGGCAATCCTTCTTTTGAAGAAGATCATATGATGTTTGAACTGCTGGGACTGAAAGCCAGAGAGGCTTTCAAAACAGAAGCAGCCAGCTGTTGCTAAAATAAAAAAGGCCGCATACAAAGCTATTTTTGTATGCGGCTTTTTATTTTATTCCAGTATCAGCTTGATTTCATTATTCTTTCGCATATCGGTGCTAAGGCGCAGCGTTTTAGTTTTCAGGCCATACCGGATCCGCAGTGCTGCCGTATTGGGTGGGATCTTTCCGAGATTATCGGCCATAAATAGCAATGTATTTTCACCCCGTTGCAGCCTTGCTGAAATTGTCTGTGGTGCGTTCTTCACAGGAAAACCAGTGGCTATCCAATTTCCGTTCAGACACAAAGAAATACTATCTCCATCTTCCCTTTGTGCATCCCATAATTCCAACACTATATCAGCAGTATCCACCTGGATGGTGGCAACAGGCGTTGTTACCCTTCCTTTGGCAATACTGCTTAATTTATTATTATTTTCAGATGGTTTGTGGTAAATATCTGCTACAATGAATGTGGCAAATACATTAGATCGTGTGCTGAAATTCAAGTTATATTCCTTGTTGTCAATTTTCATATACAGATACCCTGTATTGGGCGGAATGCCCCCAAGATTGTCAGCAAAAAAAGTAAAAAGGTTCCTGCCCGTATCCAGTCTTACATTCAGCCGCCGGTTCTTATCATTTACTTCTTCCTTGCTAAATAGCGGTTTACCATTTTGCAGGAGCGTAACAGTATCCCTGTCATATTTTTCCTGGTCTTCCACCTGCATTACCACCATACTGTCACTGGACATAATGCGGCCATTGAGGCCCAGGTAAACATTACTGATTTCAGGATGAAGGATACGCTGCACACTGGAATCTGACAGTGGGTTGTTGCTGATTTTCTTTAACGTGATGGAATCTCTGTACAGGAAGTCCCGTAATGCCACTTTACTATGCTCCCATAAGTCTCCATCAGGATCTCCCTCATATTCCATACCTCTCATCCAGATCCCAAATTTGTCTACCCACTTCCGGCTCACTGCTATCTTAGCATTATTGAAATCCAGCGTACCATTGAGATACCACAGCCAGATGCCTAGTTTATAAGGGGTTTCCAGCAAAGGATATTTACCGCGGCCAATCCCTAGTTGCTGATCATTTTTCCCGACCAGCAACAGCTCATAGATACCTGTAAATTTTCCGTATTGTAATTTTATTTTGGCAGGATATAGCTGCCCGTTATCTGGTGCACCTATTTGTAACTCCAGGGTGATGGCGGCCATCTCGCCCGGGAGCTTACGGGACATTTGCCAGGTACCAGACCATTTATCGGCCTGGGCAACTACACCAGAAGCAGTGCAGGTTAACAAAAAAAGGAGCACGAGCAATTGCTGTTTCATTGCCGTAAAATAAGGGTTGAATTAAACTTAAAATATTATAAGTCGCCCATGCCAAAATACTCCACTCCCAACTGGTATCCCTTCAAACCTAATCCACATATACTTCCTATACATTTAGGGGCGATGAGTGAAATATGTCTGAATTCTTCGCGGGCATATATGTTGCTGATATGTATTTCCATTACAGGTGTTTTAATACCGGCAATAGCATCGCGGATAGCGATAGAGGTATGCGTATAGGCGCCGGCGTTAAGCAGGATGCCATCGTAAGAAAAACCTACTTCATGTAAATAATTAATCAGCTCTCCTTCTATGTTGCTTTGAAAATAAGTGAAATGTACTGCGGGGAATTGCAATTGCAGACTTTTAAAATAATGATCAAAAGACTCACTGCCATAGATACCTGTCTCACGCTTGCCCAGCAGGTTCAGATTAGGCCCGTTAATTATAGCTATTTGCATGGTTATGTTTATAGAATGATGAATGTGACGAAGATACTCAATCCTGTTTATTATTATCGCTGCCCCAACGGTAAGTTTGTTGCTCAATACCAGCCAGGTCAATGATGCGGTCTACTACCGTAGCAGCCATTTCTTCCATGTTGGCAGGAACGCTGTAAAAGGAAGGAGTAGCCGGGCAAATAATACCACCGGCCATGGTTACGGCTTCCATATTTTTTATGTGAATGAGGTTGTAAGGTGTTTCACGCACCACGCATATCAGTTTTCTTCTCTCTTTTAATACAACATCTGCTGCACGGGTAATCAGGTCATTGGAAATGCCTGTGGCAATGCGTCCCAATGTGCCCATTGAACAAGGGCAGATGATCATGGTATTAAAACGTCCGGAGCCGGAGGCAAAAGGTGCATGGAAATCCTGTTGGGTATACAGGCGGAAAGGCAACTGTTGATAATCTTCATTTCTCAATTCTGTTTGCCATACAGTTTTGGCGTTTTCTGTCATAACTACTGCTACCTGGTCCAGCTGATCATGGGCAGCTTGCAGCTTTTGCAGCAACTGCCGGGCATAAATGGAACCGCTGGCTCCCGTAACTGCTACTACTATACGATGTTTCATTTGGCTATCCTATTGATAGTGCAAAGCTAGCCTATTATACGTTAAGGGAATACAGCAAGCCTTAAATACCCGGCCGGGGCCAGGTAACCGACAAGCAGAGAATAGCCTGGAGAAGGATTATATTCCTGCCTGTGCTACAATTTCATCCATTAAAATACCGCTGTGGCTTTCATCATAGATACATTCGCCGTTGCGGATCAATAATAACTGTGGGGATTCGTGAGGTATGTTATAAGTTTCAGCCACTTTGTTGGAAAGCGCCCGATTGGCGATGAGATCAAGATAATAAAACGTTAACCCTTCCGGAGCAGCTGCACGATCTAACCTGGCTTTGGCCATCGAGCTGATAGAACATCGCGTGCTGTGTTTAAAAATAGCTACCGGCTGATGAGCAGATGCCGTATTTATTTCGGGAAGTTGTTCCTCGCTGATTAACGTTTTCCAATTCATTTAACAAGTTTTAATATGTTTTATCGCAGGCGCTTTAGCCATTCCCCTCATCGGACATCCCAATTTCTGGTGGCTTGCGCAGGACGTTAAAAAAGCAGCAAAGATACAAACCATACCGGCGTAGCCCAAAATTCTTACATAAGATCGCATACTGGGAAGATTTAAATTATTCATTAACTAAAACGAAATTTCACAGGAAATATGATACCACTCTTTTTTAATCGTGTTTTGTAACGTTATTTTGCAAATATAGAAAATACATTAAAAAAAACAACACTATGTGATGTTAGAATGTTGAGATAATGGACCGTGAAAAGCTAATCGTCTACGTCTCAATGGCTTCAATTTCCAAATCGTGATCTTGTTCTATGACAAAAGTACATTTTATTGCCATTGGCGGCAGCGTAATGCATCAATTAGCCATTGCGCTCAAACATAAAGGTTATGAAGTAACCGGCAGCGACGATGAAATATTTGAGCCAGCCCTTTCCAATCTGCAGCAGGCAGGCATCCTCCCGGATACTATCGGATGGAATGCCGCCAGGATCACACCAGACATCGACGCTGTCATTCTGGGCATGCACGCCCGGGAAGACAATCCAGAGCTGGTACGCGCCCGGGAACTCCAGCTGAAAATTTATTCTTTTCCGGAATACATCTACCAGGAAAGTAAAAATAAAACGCGGGTGGCCGTTGGCGGCAGCCATGGTAAAACCACTACCACGGCTATGATCATGCATGTGCTCCAGCAACAGCACAAAGCATTCGACTACCTCGTAGGCGCCAGGCTCGATGGTTTTGCACAGTCGGTAAATATTACAGATGCCCCCGTAATTGTTTGTGAGGCAGATGAATACCCGGCCTCCGCCATTGAGCGAAGACCTAAGTTCCATTTCCTGCATCCGCAAATAGCAATATTGACGGGTATTGCATGGGATCACATCAATGTTTTTCCTACCTACGAAATATATAAAGAACAATTTGCCATATTTATCAGGCAGATGAAACCCGGACAGGTACTGATCTACAACAGCTCCGACAAAGAGCTGGTAAGCCTCGTTACCGCCACCGGAAGCCACCTGAAACTCATTCCTTACAGTCTTCCGGAGCACACCATCCACAACGGCATTACCCGCGTTTTCTTTGGTGAACAATATGCAGACCTGGAAGTATTTGGTGGCCATAACCTCCTGAATATGTATGCAGCCAAATTGGTATGTAATGAATTAGGCATCTCCGATGCGGAATTCCTGACAGCAATTGCTACCTTTAAGGGCGCTGCAAAAAGACTGGAGCTGGTGGCAAAAAACGGGCATAGCGTTATTTATCGTGATTTTGCACATGCTCCCTCCAAGGTAAAAGCTACCATGGAAGCCGCTAAGCAACAATTCCCCGATCGGAAACTGATTGCTGTTCTTGAGTTACATACTTACAGCAGTTTAAATGCAGACTTCCTGGAACAGTACCAGGGCGCCATGGATCCGGCAGATGTAGCAGCCGTATTCTACAGCAAACACGCCCTGGAGATTAAGCGTATGCCTGATCTGGCTCCAGAACTGATTGCACAACGCTTTGGCCGCCCCGACCTCCATATTTTTCACGAAAGAGAAAAGCTGGAAGCATTTTTAGCCGCCCAAAACTACCGGGATGCCAACCTGTTGCTCATGAGCTCAGGAACGTACGACGGGCTGGATTTCAGTAAGTTGAACGCGCTGCTGACAAATAACTAAATTACTAACTCAACAAATACTAAATACTATATAATGCCTTCTTTGCTCCTCAAAAGGCCACTGGCCGTTATCGACCTCGAAACCACAGGTACTAATGTGGCTTCCGATCGTATCATCGAAATTGCTATTATCAAAGTTTTCCCGGACAAAACCACACAGTCCAAAGTAAAACGTATTAACCCCGGAATGGCGATCCCTGCAGGATCTACAGCAATTCATGGTATTAAGGACGAAGATGTAAAAGATGCTCCCACCTTTAAACAGGCAGCCCACGAACTGAAACAGTTTATGGAAAACTGTGATCTGGCCGGATATAACTCCAACCGCTTCGATATTCCCCTGCTGGTAGAAGAGTTCCTTCGGGCAGAAATAGAATTTGATGTATCAAAACGCAAATTTGTAGACGTACAAAGGATTTTCCACCTCATGGAAAAACGTACCCTGGGCGCCGCTTACAAATTTTACTGCGATAAACAGCTGGAAAACGCACATAGCGCCGAAGCGGATGCACTGGCTACCTACGAGATCCTGGAGGCACAATTGGGCCGCTACGACCAGCTACAGGTAGATATTGACTCCCTGGCTGACTTTACCAAGGAAGAAGACTACATCGACTTTGCACGCCGGCTGGTAATGCAGGGCGGACAGGAAGTTTTTAACTTCGGTAAATATAAGGGACGCCCCGTAAGAGACGTACTGAAAGCGGAGCCACAGTACTATGACTGGATGATGAAAGCGGATTTTCCCCTCAATACAAAGCAGAAATTGTCTGAGATATTTCACAATATGATGTTAAAAAAAATGTAATATTTTTCAACAACGGCATATCTTGCGCCGGAATTGAATTATTTTCGCCATCCAAAAATATCATCTGCTGAATTGGAAAAGCTTGTCATCATACCTACGTACAATGAAAAGGATAACATCCGCAATATCATTGACGCCGTATTTTCCTTACAGGAGAATTTTCATATTCTGATCGTAGATGATGGATCGCCGGATGGTACCGGCGCTATTGTAAAGTCGTTACAACAGCAACATCCCGGCGAATTATTCCTGGAAGAAAGATCCGGTAAACAAGGTCTGGGTACAGCCTACATCCATGGCTTCAAATGGGCACTGGCCAATAACTACCAGTACATTTTTGAAATGGACGCTGACTTTTCCCACAATCCTAAAGATCTTGTGCGCCTCTACGATGCCTGCGCCAAAGATGGCGCCGACGTATCAGTAGGTTCCCGCTATGTGAAAGGTGGCAACACCGAAAACTGGCCATGGGACCGCGCTGTATTGTCTTACGGTGCATCCATCTATGTAGGCATGATCACCTGGATGCCGGTAAGAGACCCTACCGCCGGATTTGTATGCTATCGCAACACCGTACTGGAAGCCATTAACCTGGATCAGATACAGTTTGTTGGATACGCATTCCAGATTGAAATGAAATTTACAGCGTGGAAGCTGGGCTTCAAAATAAAAGAAGTCCCTATCACCTTTAAAGACCGTAAAGAAGGATACTCTAAAATGAGTAAAGGCATTGTGAAAGAAGGTGTTCTTGGTGTATTAAAGATTCAATGGCAGAGCCTTTTCCGCAATTATAAAAGAAGAGTTCAGAATTAATTGCGAATTTTGTCTTTCTCCGGATTAGACTGATTTTGCTGATTACACTGATTTTTATCTTTTGATTTTATAGAGATTTAAAAAGATTAGAGAAGATCAGAGCGAATAATAATATTCGCTTTAATCTTCTCTAATCTTTTTAAATCTTTCCAAAAAATCATATAATCAGCAAAATCAGTCTAATCCGGAGAAAGACAACATTCGCAATTATTATAAATGCATTCATGAAAAAAGCATTTCTCCAGCTGCATCTCTCCGTATTTCTCGCAGGATTCACTGGCATTTTAGGTAAATTAATCTCCCTCAACGAAGGACTACTGGTGTGGTACCGGCTAATGATCACCTCCGTTACCCTGTATGTATTATTTCGTTTGCAGGGCACGCTGAAAAAATTACCCTGGAAAGATATTTTACCAATCGGTAGTACTGGCATTGTAGTAGCCCTGCACTGGCTCTTCTTTTACGGCAGTATCAAATATTCCAACGTATCTATCGGGGTGATCTGCTTTTCGCTGACCAGCCTGTTTACGGCTATCTTTGATCCGCTGATCAACAGGCGCCGCTTTGATGTAGCAGAAATGTTACTCAGTCTGCTCACGTTATTCGGCATATTACTCATTTTTCATTTTGATACACAATACCGCACCGGTATTATCCTAGGCATTATTTCCGCGATGTTTGCCGCTTTATTCACTGTTTTCAATAAACGGCTGGTCAAACGTTTTGACACGTACACCATCACCTTTTATGAGCTCTCGGCAGGCTTTGTGGCATTAACTATTGCCCTGCCTTTTTACCTCTATACTTTCCCTGTTACCTCTATACTGCCTACGTCCATGGATTTCGTCTATCTGCTGGTATTGGCCTGGTTCTGCACCGTATGTATGTACCTGCTGAGCATGAGTGCACTGAAAAAGATATCCGCCTTTACAGTGAATCTTTGTTTTAACCTGGAACCGGTATACAGCATCATTATGGCGTTCGTTCTATTTCATGAAAATAAATTCCTGAACCCGGCCTTTTATGCAGGTCTGGCGTGTATTATATTATCAGTAGCGTTACAGATGGGAAGAGTGGTATTACAAAACAGGGCAGCGAAAGCCTGATATCTTTTTAAAAACGAAAGCGCCGGTAAGGAATGAATTCCCTGCCGGCGCTTTTTTATATGATATAAATTAAAATAATTCCAGGTCCAGCTGCTGATAAGCTGACATCAGGTGGTTTTCCGGCGGCAGCTCTGTAATGAGATAATGAATAAGATTCAGATCGCACACTTTCATACGCTGGGAAGAACCCAGTTTTTCTGCGATACTCAGAATGGCCAGTTTCTTGGAAGCCCGTATCATGGCCCTTTTCACCTGTACTACTTCCCAATCAGAATCTGTCATGCCCTCCTCTACGGAAAAGCCATTGGCTCCCAGTAAACACAGATCTACTTTAATATCTGCCAGTTGGTTAATAACGCTGGCGCCTATATGAACATTGGAGCTTTTAGATAGTTGTCCACCAATACTGATAACCGTAAGATGTGTGTGTTCCACCAGCTGCAAAGCCACCAGCGGACTGATAGTAAAAAAAGTAGCACGCAGGTTTTCCGGTATGCGCTTCGCCAGTTCAATCATCGTGGTACCGCCACCTGTGAGCACCACCATATCATTTTTCAGGAGCCGGATCGTTTTTTCTGCAATCTGTTGCTTGGCCTCCTGGGCATAAACCATATTCTCCGTATTAAACGGATGATGAAAAGAGCGGCCTATAGCCCCGCCATGCACCTTCAGGATCTTACCCTCTTCCGCCATCTCCTTCAGATCCCGCCTAACGGTATCTTCAGAAATACGCAACATCGTGCTGAGGTCTGTAGATAAAACCTTGTTATGCAGATTAATCTGTCGCATGATAAATGCCTGACGTTCTTCTTTCAACATTCGTGGAAAATTTTTCAAATATACAAATCTACCCACAGGTAGGTGCTGCACACCTTAATTACACACTATAAATTTTCAGCATCTAAATCCATTTAATAATGCGTGTTTTAGCATATTTAATCATACAATAACCTGCATTTTAATGCATACTGCTATAATTTACGAAAATTAAACTATAAATTCATTGCATAAAACGCAAATACACGCAAATTGTCGTGTAGCCGACATGGTAGTAAGCGTAGCCTGTAGACGGTAAGTCTGGAACACCAGCACGCCAATCATCCACCAAAAACAAGTAAAGAACAAGCCTATAGACCTGAAGCCCGTTGCCAGCGACCCATAAGATCCGCTTATAAATCTTAATAAATCAAAACTCCGTTTCAACTATCATCTAAACTCTGTATTATGAAAGAGCGTCTACTTTCTACATTCCTGTTTTTATTATTTTATGCCAGTTCCTGGGCCCAGCAAGGGATTTCAGGAACCGTGACAGACAAAAGCAGCGGACAACCCATTATCGGTGCTACTATCACCACCGGTAAAAAAGGGGCCGTTACTGATGCAAAAGGTAAATTCTCCATGGTGCTGCCGCCCGGTACCAGCACCATCAACATTACTTCTATTGGCTACAAACAGCTGGTAGTCCCCGTTACCGCAGCCGACAACTACAATATTGCCATGGAAATCGATGAGCGGTCCCTGGAACAATTTGTAGTGGTAGGTTATGGCACACAAAAGAAAGCCAACCTCACCGGCGCTGTTACCACCGTAGATGTAACCAAAACAATGGAAGGCAGACCCGTCACCGATCCTTCCAAAGCCTTGCAGGGCGTAGCCCCTGGCCTTAACATCAGCTTTTCCAATGGTGGCCTTACACAGGCGCCCAGGATAAATATCCGGGGCATTGGCTCTGTAAACGGCACCAGTAGCCCGCTCATACTGGTAGACAATGTGGAAACACCGGACCTTACGCTCATCAATCCGGAAGATATTGAAAGCATCTCCGTATTAAAAGATGCTGCCTCTACCTCCATCTATGGCGCCAGAGCAGCTTTTGGCGTAGTCCTGATCAAAACAAAATCCGGCAGGCGTAATACTCCTACCGTTGTCAGGTACAGCAACAACTTTGGCTGGAGCACCCCTACTATTCTGCCAAACTTTGCCGATCCGGAAAAAGAACTGACAGGGCTATACGAAGGAGCTACCCGCGCAGGTACTACCAGCCCGGAATTATTCGGTATGCAACTACTCAAACTACGCGACGGCATCAAAAACTGGAAAGCGAAATACGCAGGAAACCGCACCAGCAATGAAATGGTGCCTGGTGAAGATTTTGTAATAGATCCTGCTGGTGGACCCACCTACTTCTACCGCATTTGGGATGCAAAAGATATGATGCTGAAAAAATGGACCCCGCAACAAATCCACAGCATGAGTATAAGAGGAGGCACTGAAAAATTAGCCTACTCCATATCCGGCGGTTACAGCAATACCGGCGGCATTCTGAAAATGAATCCCGACAACATCAAAAAATATAATATCACCGGCAGCATCAGTGCCAGCGTTACCAAATGGCTCGATGTAGATCTTAAAATGATGTACCGCAATTTCGAATACGATTACCCCTATCAATACCAGGGCTACTTTTATTACATGTGGCGCTGGGGTGCATTCTTTCCTTACGGCACCTACCAGGGAAAATACTTCCACCATACACCCGGATACCTCGCTAACGCACAAACCAATACGCTCACAGATAACTACCAACGTATTAACCTGGGTGCAACGCTGAAGGTCACGAAAGACCTGAACATCCGCGCTGATTATACCATTGGCCGCGATAATGCGGTACGTCATGTAATAGGTGGAAAAGTAATTGCATGGGACTATTGGGCCTCCGGTCCTTTATCACTCGGCAATATTGCCACACCTGCGCAGGATGTGGTAGCCTACCAGTCCGGCAGCTATAAGGTGAACACATTTAACATGTACGCTACCTACGATAAACGGTTATCAAAAAGCCATCAGCTAAAACTAATGGCCGGTATCAACGCAGAAGATGAAGATACCATCAACTTCTCCGCCTATCGCCGTAATGTGCTGGACCCCACCAAAGCCGAAATACCATTGGCCAGTGGAGATCAGCTGGTAGATGGTAATCATCTTGCAAATGCCTACGCCGGCTTTTTCGGCAGGATAAATTATATATACAAAGACAAATGGATGCTGGAACTAAACGGACGTTATGACGGTGCTTCCGCATTCCCGCCCGCCTACCGCTGGGCCTTCTTCCCCTCTGCTTCCATGGGTTATCGCATCACAGAAGAAGCATTTATGCAGTCGTTTAAAAAAGTACTGAGCGACATGAAGTTCCGCGCCTCCTATGGTACCCTGGGCAACCAGGATATGGGTGGCAAGTGGTACATACCCTCTATGAGCACCAACAACCAGGTAAACTGGATGAATGGCGGCAACTATGCCTCCGGCGTTAACCAGCCCATTGCCGTAGCCAATTCCCTCACCTGGGAAAAAGTACGCACCCTGGATGTGGGTACAGATATCAGCTTGCTGAATAATCATATAGGCGTTACCGTAGACTGGTACCAGCGCAGCACAGATGGCATGCTTACCAACAAAGCCATTCCTGCTACATTTGGTACAGGCGCTCCCCGCATAAATAACGGCGCACTCCGCACCCGTGGCTATGAAATTGCAGTAGATGCCAATTACAACCTCAGCAAAGACTGGATGATATATGGCACCCTGGCCTTCTGGGATAATAAAACAGTTATCACACAATGGGATAATCCTTCGTTACTCATCTCACAAAACTATAAAGGAAAAAACTATGGGGAAATCTGGGGATTTGAAACAGACCGCTATTTTACCAAAGATGATAATATGGCTAAAATGCCCGACCAGTCAAAGTTACAGGATGGCAACTTTGTGTATGGCCCGGGCGATATAAAGTACAAAGACCTGGATGGCAACGGCGTAATTGATGGAGGTAAAGCTACGCTGACCGACCACGGCGACCTGAAAGTAATTGGTAACACGCTCCCCCGTTATCAGTACAGTATGCGGATTGGAAGTACTTTCAAAAATTTTGATATCGACATCTTCCTGCAAGGCGTTGGAAAGCAGGACTACTGGGGCTTCGGAGATCTCACATTGCCCATGTATCGCGGCAGTGATATCTTATACGCCAACCAGCTGGATTACTGGACCCCGGACAATATGAATGCGTATTACCCACGCCCTTATGCCGGCAATGCCAACGGCAAAATTGCAGGTCTGGCCAATGGAGGCAATAATTTCTATCCACAATCCAGGTACCTGCTGAACCTGGCTTACCTGCGCCTGAAGAATATCACACTGGGATATACCCTACCTGCTGAAATTTCAAAACGTATTCACATCCAACGTTTACGCATATACGGCAGCGGCCAAAATCTCGGTGAAATATCCAACGTAGGTGCGCCTATTGATCCGGAAATCACCACCGGTGAATCAGGATTTACCGGCAGAACATTTCCATTTCAACGCACCTGGTCTTTTGGCGTACAGGTTACACTCTAAACTAACTACAAATGAAAAAGCGTATATTCTTACCCGTTATATTGATCGTTTTGCTGGCTGCTGCCGGTTGTAAAAAATATGTAGACAAAGGTTTACCTGACCAGTTCGATGACAAAACCTTCTGGAGATCAGAAGATAACGTACGCAGCTACAGCTGGCCGTTTTATGAATTGTTCCCCGGATACGGTAATGGCGGTTCTTTCGGAGATTTTTATTTTACTTCTTTTACAGATGATCAGGCGAATACTACTTTTCAGAATTTCACCCTGAATGTGCCCTCCGCTGCATCCTCCTGGGATTTTTCCACGGTGAGAAAAGCCAACATCATGCTGGAAAGAATAGATGCGGTGCCTATGCCTGATGAAGCAAAAAAACACTGGAAGGGAGTAGCACGTTTCTTTCGCGCATTGGTTTATTTTGCGCGGGTGAAAGATTACGGCGATGTGCCATGGATAGGCCGTTCTATGGATATCAGCGATACTGCCATGATCTATAAACCACGTGATCCGCGCACCCTAGTGATGGACAGTATACTCTACGATATCAACTATGCAGTTGATAATATGCGTGTAAAAGATCAGACCAACACAGTTAACCGCGATGTGGCACTGGCACTGAAAGCACGTATATGCCTATACGAAGGCACATGGCGCAAATACCATACTAAACTGGGCTTACCGGATGCCGGCAAATTCCTGCTGGCAGCCAAAGATGCCTGTGAAAAGCTGATGGCATCACCTTATAAATTATCAGCCGACTACCAATCCAATTATAATTCGCTGGACCTCGCCAATAACGGGGAAGTAATACTGTATAAAAAATATTTACCCGGTTACCTCACACATTCTGTCATCGGCTATACTACCAGCAGCAGCCAGATGTCCGGATTAACCAAAGCAGCGGTAGAATCCTATCTCTGCACAGACGGTTTGCCCATCAGCTTATCTCCGCTTTATCAGGGCGACAACACTATAAAAGTCACAAGATCCAACAGGGATAGGCGTTTGCTGCAAACTATCGATACCTTTCTTTGTTATAATGGCAACCTGGTGCAAGGTATGAGCAGCAGTACCGGCTATCGCCCGTCCAAATTCCTGCAACCGCTGGTAGCCAACGTGCTGGCACCTTACAACGATACAGATGCTCCCCTCTTCTGGCTGGCAGAAGTACTGCTGAACTATGCAGAAGCCGCCGCAGAACTGGATAACCTTGGTCAGTACGCTTTTGCACAAACTGATCTGGATAAATCTATCAACCTGCTGCGTGTCCGCGCTAACCTCCCGCCTTTGCAATATGCAGGCGCACAAAAGGTAGCGGTGAATGGTGCCGGTTATGCAGATCCTAAAAAAGATGCAGATGTAACCTCCCTCATTTGGGAAATCAGGAGAGATAGAAGAGCTGAGCTGATGATGGATGGCTTCAGGTATGCAGACCTTATGCGTTGGTCAAAAGGCGATTACATGAGCAGTGCCACGCATCCGGATATTTTTAAGGGTGCCAAAGTACCGGACAATGGAGCGGTATTGAGAGATGCCAACGGCTACATAACGCCTTATAAAGCTGCCACCTCCCGTACTTTTGCAGATCCGAAAAATTACCTGTTACCAGTGCCCAGCGGCCAGATTTCGTTGTATCCGAATGGTACACTGGCGCAAAATCCTGGTTGGTAAAATAAGGCCTTCGGCCTTTGTCTTTCTCCCGATTAGGCTGATTATGATGATTACCTGATTTCTTTCTTTTTTGATTTAAAAAGATTAGCGGAGATCTCAGCGGATGTTGTCTGAACCAGGATTTTTAGGATTGAATGGATTACCCTGATGGATGCCGAAGATTATATCGAAGATATTCGCGTAAATCTTCTTTATAAAACAACATAATACCCATCAGGGTAATCCATTCAATCCTAAAAATCCTGGTTCAGACAACATCCGCTGAGATCTCTGCTAATCTTTTTAAATCAAAAAAACAAAATCAGGGTAATCAGTAGAATCAGCCTAATCCTGTGAAAGACAAAAGCCATTCTCCACAAAATTCGTAATTTGGAATCCGTAATTATTACTTTAGCGCTTATGAGAAAAGTTTTACTGGGGATATCCCTCCTGGGATCAACCCTGTTTACCTATGCACAACAATCTGCCAAAAAGCCGCTGGATCACAGTGTATACGACAGCTGGCAAAGCATTGGCACTAAACTGATCAGCAACAACGGACAGTGGGTGGTGTACACTATCACACCTCAGGAAGGCGATGCCAACCTGGTGATTTTTGACCGAAAAACAGGTCAGTCCATCAACATTCCACGTGGTAGCAGCCCAGTTATTACAAATGATTCCCGCTATGTGGTATTCAGCATCCGGCCGCTTTTTAAAGATACCCGCGACGCGAAGATCAAGAAAAAGAAAGCAGCCGAAATGCCGAAAGACTCTATGGGTATCGTTACCCTGGGCAAACCGGATGTACTGAAATTTCCTACAGTTAAATCTTTTAAAACGCCGGCAAAAGGCAGTGGGCTACTGGCTTACCTGGTAGAAAAACCAGCAGCAGATACTGCTAAATCTAAAGGCAAAGGATTTACACCACCTAAAATAGCGAAAGATAACGATCGCGCAGACGATGATAAAGGCGCCGGTGCTGGCACAGAAGGCGGTACGCTGGTAATCAGGCAACTCCTCACAGGTATGCAGGATACAGTGAAAAATGCCGCTGAATATACGTTCAGCAAACCAGGAAATAATTTACTGATAGAAATAGCAGAAGATAAAAAAGATTCGCTTTCCCGCAACGGTGTACTGCTATGGCATGCTATCAACAGGAAGACAGATACGCTTAGTCGTGGTTATGGCGACTATAAACAGTTTGCTTTTGATGAAAAAGGAGAACAGGCAGCTTACTTTGGTACACGCGACAGCACCAAAGCATTGCAACCGTTTTATAAATTGTATTACTTCAAACCAGGCCAGGACAGCGCCTTTGCGGTTGCTGATAAAAGTAGCAGCGGTCTGCCGGCTAACTGGAGCATCAGTCCCAACAGCCTGATTTATTTCAGTAAAGATGGACAACGGTTGTTCTTTGGTACTGCACCAATATTGCCGGTAAAAGATACCAACATCGTAGAATTTGAAGTAGCCAAAGTAGATATCTGGAATTATAAAGATGATTATCTGCAACCCATGCAATTAAAAAATGCAGATAAAGAGCTGAAGAGAAGTTATGCAGCGGTATATTATCCTGCTGCCAAACGTGTGCTGCAACTCAGCGATAAAGATCTTGAAAACGTAGTAGTACCCGCAGAAGGCAACAGCACTAACGCACTCGGCTATACGGATAAAGGAGAACGTGTTCCGCTACAGTGGGTGGGGCGTACACTAAAAACAGCCTGGCTTGTTAATGTAAATGATGGCACCCGCAAGAAAGTAAAAGAAAAGCTGGACGGAGATTTTTCTATCTCTCCCAATGGAAAATATATTACCTGGTATGACCTGGTAAACAAACAATGGTTTACCTACGAAAATGCCACCGGCACAGTGATAAATATCAGCAAAGGTATTCCCACCAAGGTTTTTGATGAGGAAGATGATCATCCTGATGTGCCCGAAGCGTATGGCATAGCAGGATGGATGGAAAACGATCAGTTTGCGTATATCTATGACCGTTATGACATCTGGCAGGTGGATCCAACAGGTAAGACAGCACCTGTTGCAATCACCGGTAATGTAGGCCGTAAAGACAAGATCCGTTTCCGTTATCTCCGTCTGGACCCGGAACAAAAATTCTTCCGTCCCGGTGAAACGCTGATGCTGAGTGCTTTCCAGGACAGCACTAAATATAACGGCTACTACTCCCTTCAGCTACCGGCTAAAAAAAGTAAAGCCGTATTACCCAAACAAATTGTTTTAGGTCCTTATACCTACGCTGATCTGTTGAAAGCAAAAGATGCCGCAGCTTATACTTTCACAAAAGGCAATTACGTATTATCACCGGATGTATATGCTGGTGTGCAGATAGATAAAGCAGATAAGGTTAGCAGTACTAATCCGCAGCAACAGGGTTACAACTGGGGCACTGCGGAGCTTTACAAATGGACTACTTTCAGCGGTAAGCCGGCAGAAGGTATCCTGTACAAACCTGAAAATTTTGACAGCAGCAAACAGTATCCTGTCATCTTTTACTTCTACGAAAAATTAACCGATGGCCTGTACAACTACCAGGCACCGGCACCTACGCCATCGCGGTTAAATATTTCCTTCTTTGTGAGTCGTGGTTACCTCGTGTTTGCGCCGGATATCAGCTATGAAAACGGCTATCCGGGTAAGAGCGCCTATAACTACATTGTGAGTGCTGCAGAAGACCTGGCAAAAAAGCCATGGGCCGATGGCAAAAACATGGGGATCCAGGGCCAGAGCTGGGGTGGCTACCAGGTAGCTTATCTCATTACACAGACAAATATCTTCAAAGCTGCATGGGCAGGTGCTCCTGTAGCCAATATGACCAGTGCTTACGGTGGTATTCGTTGGGAAAGTGGTATGAACAGGCAGTTTCAGTACGAGCATTCGCAAAGCCGTATAGGTGCTACTTTATGGGAAAAGCCGGAGTTATACATTCAAAACTCTCCACTCTTTAACCTGCCACGTGTAACCACACCGGTAGCTATCATGTCTAACGACGCCGACGGAGCAGTTCCATGGTATCAGGGCATTGAAATGTTTACCGGCTTACGTCGTTTAGGCAAGCCCGTTTGGTTGCTGAATTACAACAACGAAGCACACAATCTCATACAGCGTCAGAACCGTAAGGATATTCAGCGCAGAGAACAACAATTCTTTGATCACTTCCTGAAAGGCGCAGCAGCACCACAATGGCTGGAAAGCGGCGTACCTGCCACTGAGAAAGGCATTAACTGGGGCTGGGATTTGCAACAGTAATATTTTCATTTTGATAGACAACGCTACAAGTACCTGATACAGGGGCTTGTAGCGTTTTTTGTTAATACGGGTTTATTAAAAGTAATTAATGTAACTATTCGCAGTTGTTTAGTTATATTTATATAGATGCCTAATCTATATATCATAGCTGGTTGTAATGGTGCCGGAAAAACTACCGCAAGTTATACAGTACTGCCTGAAATGCTTAACTGTAAAGAGTTTGTAAACGCGGATAGTATAGCAGCAGGGCTATCGCCATTTAACCCAGAGAGCGTAGCTTTTGAAGCGGGTAGAATTATGTTGCGAAGAATAAAGCACTGCTTAAGTGAAAAAGTGGACTTTGCCTTTGAAACAACTTTAGCTACAAGAAGCTATGTTTCGTTAATTAAAACAGCCAAAAAAGCAGGGTATGAAGTCACTCTACTCTACTTCTGGCTTAAATCACCCGAATTTGCTAAACAGAGGGTTGCTGAACGGGTAGAAGCAGGAGGCCATAGTATTCCAGCTGATATAATCGAACGCAGATACTACAGAGGAATTTCCAATCTTATGAATTTATATAATCCTGTTTGTGATAATTGGCTGGTTATTGATACTATGAAAATTATTCCGAATGATGTAATGAGCGGACCTGACAATACAAAAAAAGATCTAACTGAAAAGGTGATGCAAGGCATGAGAAAAGCCATGCGTAAACTTGTTGAAACCAGTGCTGTCAACAATAAAGAGCTGGTTGTAGGAGATAAAAATGGTAATCCCCAAAAAGTACCGGCAAAGGATTTATTAAAAACACTCCGATAGTCTGCGTGATTTCACCCTTAGATTATTTTTTCAATATAAAATATTTAACATATATTTACAATAACATCGCCACTTTAGCGTATGGTGTGATTTGCAGCGATAGCGATATCCTTTAAACACAACATTATTGTACCTATGAACTTCCATATCTATCACCCTTCGGATGCGCTGCGTCCATTTGTAAAGCAATACTATTATTGGGAAGATAATACCAGCGGTTTGATACAGCTGCCGCAAAACCTGTTTGCCCTCGGCGATCAGTACATGGTATTTATCCAGGAAGGGGAAGCCAGTATAAAGCCGGCCCATCACAAAGCCTTTACCCTGCCTCAAAATGCCATCGTCGGACATTTTACCTGTGCCTGTCAACTGCAGGTGAAGGGGCCCATCAAAATGGTGGTGGTACAATTAAACGCCTATGGCTGCTATCGCTTACTGGGACTGGATGTACCCAACTTTACCAATTATTACCGCAACCTCGCATTGCATGATAGTCCGCTATGGATGCAGTTATCAGCAGCATTGCCTAACATACAGCAACAGGAAATAATGCCGTTACTCAATACTACCTTCCAGGAAGCATTGGAACAACAGGCATGTACACTGAAACAGGTAGATGAAATGGCGGATTACCTGCTAACCAGCCAGGGTAATGTGAGCGTGGAGGAATTAACGCATATTTTCGGGATCTCCCGTCCTACGCTGGAGCGCATATTCACGGCTGTTGTGGGCTTACCACCGCAGTTATATGCACGGATGGTTCGTTATAAAACCGCGCTACGCTCTTTACAACAACTGAACTTACCACAATGGCAGGCCCAGGTAACACCTACTGCTTATTATAATCAGTCGATGTTTATACAGGATTATCTACTGTTTAATCATGAAGCACCTTCTTACTTTACACCTGCTGTGGAGGCCACCATTGCGCATATGCCGGCTTCCGGCCTGCAACAGGTAGCCGTTGCCAGTTAAGCAGCTGCAAATAAAATTATTTCCATATTTTAGTAAGCTCAATGCTAACTGAAATAAATATGGAAACCATCGAAGTAAAAGAAGGAGATTATATCATCTCTACAGATAAATCGAAACTGGACGAGAAAGCCATTCATGATTTTCTGGCCAACGAATCTTATTGGGCACAAAACATTCCCCTCAGCGTTGTAAAAAAATCGCTGGAGGGATCATTGTGTTTTGGGGTATTTCATGAAGATAAACAGATAGGCTTCGCCAGGGTAATTACAGATGGCGTTGCTTTTGCTTACCTGGCGGATGTATACATGCTGGTGCCTTACCGCGGAAAAGGGCTGTCGAAGTTCCTGATGCGCACCATCATGGCGCATCCTCACCTGCAGGGACTAAGGCGCTTTATGCTGGTGACCGCGGATGCGCATGAACTATACCGGCAATTTGGGTTTACCAGTGTGCCCAATCCGGAAAAAATCATGCAGATACATAACCCGCAGGCATATACGAAATAAAGCATACCATACTTTTTGATTAACTTACTCCAACAACATAACAGGTAACCTATGCAATACAGTGCTGCACATTGGCGTGAACAACTGAAACTGCAATCCCATGTAGAAGGCGGCGCCTTCCGCGAAACTTATCGCTCTGAATGGGTATTGGACATGACCACCCTTCCTGCCGGTATTACGGGCAACAGGAATGCATCTACCTGCATTTATTTTTTGCTGGAAGAAGGCGAGTTTTCTGCCTTTCACCGCATTGCAGCAGACGAGATCTGGCACTTCTATGATGGCCATACCCTCACCATCTATGAGATCGCTCCGGGTGGTAATCTGTTGATACACAAGCTGGGACGCGATATACAAAACGGAGAAAATTTACAGGTAATCATTACTGCCGGCAACTGGTTTGCTTCCCGGGTAGAAGTCCCCGGCGGTTACGCCCTTACTGGTTGTACCGTTGCTCCGGGCTTCGATTTTGCCGATTTTGAACTGGCAGAAAAAGCGCCCCTGCAGGCAGCTTATCCACACCATACTGAATTAATTGCCTCCCTGACCCGATAACGGCAACGGCTAATCGCTCTTGACTCCGGTCTTTTTACTAAATTACAGGTATGAAAAGAACCATCTACCTCGTTGTATTAGTATTGCTGGCAATCCTGATATTCTGGCTGGGCAAGCGTTTCGGCAGTACCTCGGTGAGTGAGCAGGTAATTTCCAACAGTACCATCGTAAAGGAAATTGCTGAACTGGCCAGTCTGGATGTACAGGGCTCCGCCAGTATTAAGCGCAGCAATATTGAAGAGAGCGGAGACTGGACCGATAACCTGAAGAAAACTTTTCTCGAAAACACCATCTGGGTAAGTATTCCTTACCAGGCTAAATTTGGTGTAAACATTGATGAAAAACTGTTTAAGGTAGAAATGACAGCTAAAAAAATTGTCATCAATCTGCCAGCTCCCCATCTGCTTAGTTATGAGCTGAAAATGGACCGGATGGAAACTTCCAACCGCAAAGGCTGGCTCCTTTTCCAGAACGATGAAACCTATACAGACGTTCAAAAAAAATTGTACCAGACCTCCAGGGCGCAACTGGAAAACAATACCATCTATATTGAGCAATCCAAAGAAAAAATAAAGAAAGTGATGATGCAATATTATGCACCATTCCTTAAAGATCATACGCTGGAGATTCGCTATGGTACAGCCACAGCAGCGCCGGCGCTAAAATAGGCTAACTGCCTTTACGCAGCGTTTTGCGCAATATATTTCACCAGGCTTTTTTTGGCAATAGGCAACAATGTTTCATCCACTGGCAATACCAATGGTGTTTCCACACAATATACAGCCGGATTAGGTAAGCTGCTGCGCTGACGTATCAGCATGGTTTTAATATGCCCGGTGGTATATACCAGGTCCTTTTTATATGCCTCCAGGTATTGTGTACGGATGCCCCGGAATTTCTCATCATGCCTTTCAAAAATGGTAAGGCGGTAAGTATAAACAAGCGTGTCGCTGTAACGACCATCGCACAGGAACAGGTAACCTTCTGCGGTTTCAAGGGGTACCAGTCCTACGGGGGTAATGCTTAGTTTATCTTCCACAAACTCATAGATCTCTGTACCTTCCTTTATAGTGCTGTTTAACTGCGGCAGGGAATATTGGATAATCGTCTCCAGTTCCTGCATCAGTTCATCGTCTGCTATCAGTTGTTCATATAGCAGTTGCAGTTTCTCCATATTAACAGCGGTGAGCCGTTTTGGAAACTGCTGTTGTAAAAACTGTTTGTTCTCCCTGAATGCCAACAGGTTGTTGTAATGGAAAATGATATCTGCCAGTTGTGGGTAGAGTTTGCTTTGGGTGAAGTAGTGATTAATGTCCTGCAGGTAGGCAAGCAAGGTATATTTTTTCAGCTCAAAGTCGATATAACCGTCTGCAAACCAGGTGTCGCTAAGTGCTCCCATGTGAATTTAATTTAATGGATCATGTACTGAATTTACGAAAAAAAAACCGCAAAAAGGAAGGTTATTTTAAGAATGAAAACTATTTTTAATAATAATTCAGCACCCCTGAAACCATTTACAGCAAAGGATCTAAGTAGGTAAAAGGGTAGTAAAAGAGTAGGCTATAGGAAAAATATTTTATTACTAACTTTTTTATTAGCGTAATTTTCATAACTTCAGTATATTATTTTTCATTTTTTTAATTTCAGTTATCATGAACATTTACGTAGCCAACCTGCATTATAGGTTGAACGATGAGGATCTCCATCAGATTTTCAGCGATTTTGGAGAGGTTACCTCCGCTAAGGTTATCAAAGACCATGAAACCGGCCGCTCACGTGGTTTTGGATTTGTGGAAATGCCTAATCAAGAAGAAGGAGCAAAGGCTATGGATAGTTTGAACGGCAGCGAGATCGAAGGTAAGCAATTGATGGTAAACGAAGCAAGACCTAAACAACCGAATAATAATTTTAAAGGTGGCGGTGGTAATAACCGTGGCGGCGGAGGATATGGTTCCCGCGACCGTCGTTATTAATCCCCTTATTCGGCACAAAGGAACAAGAAAAAAGGCGCTCTTAGGAGGGCCTTTTTTCGTCTTAAACTGTGATTTTTATGATTAATCTGATGATCCTGATGAGCGAAGATTTCAGCGGGTATTGTCTGAACCAGGATTTTTAGGATTGAATGGATTACCCTGATGGATGTTATGCTATTTTAGCAAAGACCATCTTAATAAAAAAAAAGTTAGATAAAGTATAACTAAAAGAAGAAACCCATATCGGTTAACCGATATGGGTTTCTTCTTTTAAAATATTGTTAATTAAGATAATCAACCTGATCTTCGGCACCCATCAGGGTAATCCATTCAATCCTAAAAATCCTGGTTCAGACAATACCCGCTGAAATCTTCGCTCATCAGGATCATCAGATTAATCATAAAAATCACAGTCTTAATAGCTCTTCTTTGGATCAAAATTCTCCAGCTCCTGCGCTACTGCACTCAGGAAAGTAGAACCCAGTGATCCGTCAACGATGCGATGATCATAGGACATGGAGAGATACATCATATGCCTGATACCAATAGTATCACCCTGTTCAGTTTCTATCACTACCGGACGTTTTTTGATAGCGCCAACGGCCAGGATAGCTACTTGTGGCTGGTTAATGATAGGTGTTCCCATCAAACTACCAAAGGTGCCCACATTGGTGAGGGTAAAAGTACCGCTCTGTGTATCTTCCGGTTTCAGCTTATTCTGACGTGCGGAATTAGCCAGGTGATTTACCTGTTTGGTAAGACCTACCAGGTTGAGTACTTCTGCACTTTTAATAACCGGAACAATCAGGTTACCACTTGGTAACGCAGTGGCCATTCCTATGTTGATATCTTTCTTAATAATAATTTTATCCCCATCCAGTGAACAGTTGATCAACGGGAAACGCTTGATACACTTCACAATCGCCTCTATAAACAATGGTGTGAAAGTAAGCTTCTCGCCTTCGCGTTTTTCGAAATCACCCTTTACACGATCGCGCCATTTCACCAAATTGGTGACATCGGCTTCTGCAAAGCTGGTTACGTGCGGGCTGGTATGTTTGCTCATCACCATGTGATTAGCAATCAGCTTACGCATACGATCCATTTCAATAATCTCTACATTACCGCTATAGGTAGGAGAAGAAACGGTGGTAGTAACCGCCGGTGGACGGGCAGCAGCAACGGAAGCTGTTACCGGTGCAGGTGTAACGTCTGCAACGATTTTACCTTCTTTACGATCTGCTACATATTGTAAAATATCTCTTTTTGTAACACGGCCATCATTGCCGGAGCCAGGAATCTTCTCCAGGTCAGCAAAGCTCACGCCTTCCTGTTGTGCAATAGTGAGTACCAGCGGAGAATAAAATTTAGCCCCACCGCCGGATACAGCTACTTCCCCAACAGATGCGGAAGTATGAACCGGTGCGGAAGTAAATTTAGGTTCCGTGGAAACAGATGTCACAGGTGCAACAGGAGATGAAGCCGCTGCTGCATCAGCATTGGTATTAATGCGGGCAATGACAGTACCGACAGCTACCACATCATTTTCATTAAAGAGCAGTTCCGTGATCTCCCCTTCTGCAATAGAAGGAACCTCGCTATCCACTTTGTCAGTAGCAATTTCAAGCACGGTTTCATCCACTTTTATGTGATCACCGGTCTTTTTATGCCAACGCAAAATGGTGGCTTCCATGATGCTCTCCCCCATTTTTGGCATTACCAATTCTACAATGGCCATAAGATTGATTTTAGCTTTAGTGCCCAACAAAAATAAGGGAATTGTACCAATTCAAAATACGCCAATATCCTTATTCTAAGATCAGTTTACGCAATTCATTCATAGCGTAAACTGCCGTCATTTGTATATTCCTCTCCCGGTCGTAGCGCAGCTGATATTTTACTGTCACTGCTTTAGTGGCATCCCCTACCGCTATCCATACAGTGCCAACGGGCTTCTCCGGCGTACCACCATCAGGTCCCATGATGCCGGATACGGCAATGGCGTAATCAACTTCCAGCAATTTGAGCGCGCCTGCCAGCATTTCACGTACGGTGGCCTCACTCACAGCTCCATGTGCCTCCAGCGTTTCCTTTTTCACCCCTAACAACTTCATTTTCATTTCGTTGGCGTAGGTAACAGCACTGCCTTTAAAATAAGCCGAACTTCCGGGAATAGCGGTAATAGCGCTCGAAATATAGCCACCGGTGCAGCTTTCAGCGGTACCCATGGTTTTACCTTTTTCCAGAAGCAATCTCCCTACTACATCACTGATAACAATATCCTGATCAGTAACCGTAATATCCAATAATATCTCTTTCATTTCATGAAAGAGGATACTCAACTCCGCAGCAGTGGTAAGTTTATCATCACCAAAGGCGGTGAGCCGCAGTTTCAGCAAACTATAGCTGGGCAGATAAGCCAGTTTAATATGTGCAGGCAACTTAGTTTCAAAGGCTACCAGTCGCTCGGCAACAAAAGATTCTCCCATACCGGAAGTCACCAGTGTTTGATGCACAACAGAAGGGGTACGAAAATGTTGCGCTAATTGCGGCAACACGTAATTTTCCATCATACCCTGCATTTCGTGCGGTACACCGGGCATAGACACATAAATCTTACCTTCTTTCTCAAACCACATGCCTGGTGCGGTTCCTCTCATATTATCAATGACCGTACACGCTTCCGGCACCATACTCTGATCTATATTGCGCTGCAATAAGGGTAAACCCCGGCTTTCAAAAATATGCAGCACATTTTTCAGTGCTACCTCATTTTGTACCAGGTGCGTATTAAAATATTCGCAAAGCGTTGGTTTTGTGATGTCATCTGCTGTGGGGCCCAGTCCTCCTGTGATCAGTACAATATCCGAAACAGCGGCCTCTTTGGCCATGGCTTCCATGATATCTTCTTTTATATCGCCAATGGCTACACGCCGATGCACCCAGATACCAATAGCATTCAGCTGCTGCGCTATCCAGGCGGAGTTGGTGTCGATTGTTTGTCCTATCAGCAGTTCATCTCCAATGGTGATAATACTGGTTGTTATCTTATCCACGTGGTTTCATTTTAATGGAAGCATTTAGCCTTTAGCGATTAGCTTTTAGCTAAATACAGCGAAGATAAAATAGTATTCTTTATTGCATTCAGCTAAAAGCTAATCGCTAAAGGCTAACAGCTATTTAAAAAACGGCGCCAGCACTTCTTTAAGTGCATCCGGCAAACCTGCTTTTTGCCGGGTATTTACATCTATAAATACCAGCGTGGTTACACCTACATTTAATAATTCGTTCTTTTCATTATACAACTCACTGTGAAACTGTATCTTAGAACTGTTGGGCAGTTCTTTTAGTATAGTCTTCACCGTTATCAGGTTGTCGTAATAAGCAGGGCGAAAATATTTTACATTTAATTCGGCAACCGGCATCATTACGCCTTGCTCTTCCAGCTCGCGATACGTGAAACCCAGTTCCCGTATAGCTTCTGCCCTTCCTACTTCATAATACAAGCCATAGTTGCCATAATACAGGTATCCCATCTGGTCTGTTTCACCATAACGCACCCTGATCGTAGTTGTACTGATAAACATGGTTCCTTCAATATTTTTTATCCGAAAAAATTCACACTAAATTTTTATTTACCCAATGCGCCATCTAAAGAAAATTTGCCCGGGCCTGTAAACAGGAGCGTTACAAATGCTGCCAGAAATAAAACAGCTAATTCTTTCTCCGTGATTGGCTTAGCCCCATCAATGATAAAAATGATGACGCTCATACAGATGATCAGTGGGATGGTGGCCAATCTGGTCAACAATCCCAATATCAGGAATACCCCACAAAATACTTCCGCAAAAACTGTCATGCCCAACGAAATTTTATGTCCTACACCCAAAGGATCGGGAAAAGAATTCATTTTGGCAGTAAAATTGATCAGCTTGGGCCAGCCATGCGTCAGTATCAGACCACCAAATACCAGTCGGAGTACTAGCATGGAAAAACTTACGGCGCCATTTGTAAAGCCGGTAGAGAACAGTTTTCTCATAGTAGGTAAGGTTTTTGCGCTTAAAATAATTTGTCGCAATATAGCTTAATAGCCTTTTTCTTGTATCCGGAGTTATCCACATTGTTGGAAACACAATCGAAAAAGAAAAGATATAACTTTTATATTTGCTGATACCGCAAAGACTTTTCCCGTAAAGACGCATAAGCAGCAAAGGCGCAAAGATAAATTGGTAGTAATAGCAAAATTCTTTGCGCTTATGCGTCTTTGCGGGAAACAAAAAGTTTGCATACCCCCCGGCTGGAAAATATTTCCTTCCGGGAATCGTTTTAAACGCATATTCAAGATATAACAGCTAAAGCATGCAATTCATAAGAAAAATTTTTATTCCCGGACAACTGTATTTATTCCTCCTGGCCTTTGCCGGTGCAGGTATTGCGGGCCTGCCTGCAGCACAGGCGCAGCAAACACGCACTTACACTGATCCGGAAAAAGTATTCAAGGATGCACAACAGTATTTTCAGCAAGAGAAATACGCAGTATCCATGCAGCTTTTCAAGCAAACAATTGATAATATCGATTATTTCCATGAAACAAACCGCGACCTGGTTAAAACAGATGCCTACTATTATTATACCATCTGCGCACTGAAACTGCAACAGGATAATGCGGAGAAACAGGCATTGGCATTTCTTAAACTGGCTAACAACAACGCCCGCGAAGAACTCGTTAGTTACCAGCTGGCCAAATATTATTTCCATCAAAATAAACTCAAAGAGGCCATCCCCCTCTATGAGAAAGCCAACATAGAAAACTTATCCAACGCGGAAATTGCCGAAGCGAAATTTGAACTGGCCTACTGCTACTTTAATGTAAAAGACTTTAAAAAAGCACAACCGCTGTTTGCATCTATCAAAGAAATACCCGGTAAATACTACATTCCTGCAAACTACTACTATGGCTTCATTACCTACTACAACCACCAATACGGTGAAGCCCTCAGCAGCTTCCAGAAAGTAGTAAAAGAACCTAAATACAGCAACGTAGTCCCTTATTATATAGCTGAGATCTATTATTTCCAGGGTAAAACGGATCAGCTCATCGCTTATACAGAACCCCTGGTTAATAAAGGCGGCCAATACTATGAAGCTGAAATGAAGCAACTATTAGGGAAAGCCTATTTTGAGAAAAAAGACTATAAAAAGTCTCTCCCCTATCTGCAGGACTTCCAGGATAATGCTGATGAAGTAAGAAACGAAGATATCTACCAGTTATCTTATGCTTACTATCAAACCAATAATCTCAGTAAAGCTATTACAGGATTCAAACAACTGAGCAGCTCCAAAGATTCACTGGGACAAAACTCCATGTACCTCCTGGGCGACTGTTACCTGCGCACCGGCCAGAAAGCCAATGCCCGTAATGCTTTTGCCTTTTGTGCCAACAACAGTTCCAATGCACAGCAACAGGAAATATCCCGTTTCAACTACGGCAAATTATCTTATGAGCTGGGTTATCCGGATGCTGCCCTCAGCGAGCTGACGCAGTTTGTACAGAAATACCCCAAATCCACTTATGATAAAGAAGCCAGAGAGATCCTGGTGAATCTTTTCATGAACAGCAATAACTATAAAGATGGTTTGGCTACGATTGAAATGATTAAAGATAAAAATCCTACAGTGCTCAAAGCCTACCAGAAAGTAGCTTACGGCCGCGCCACCCAGCTGATCAATGATCAGCAACTGGCAGAAGCCGACCGCCTGCTGGATATTGCTATCAGCAACCCATATGATCCACAGATCAAACAACTGGCGCATTTCTGGAAAGCAGAAATTGCCCTGCGACAGAATAAAACAAGCAATGCTATCACTAACCTGAACGCCTATCTGAATACGACGGCTCCTGTTTCCGGCGAAGCCAACGCACAAACGGCCAGTTATAACCTGGGCTACAGCTTGCTGAAAGAAGATAAGTACAATGAAGCGCTGCCTTATTTTGAAACGGCGCAAAGGACCAGTGGTCCTAATGCACAGCGTATTGCTACCGATGCTGCCCTCCGCAGCGCCGATTGTTACTATATGCTCCGTCAGTTCCCGAAAGCTATTACACTGTACGACCGCATCATTAATAACAATGAGCCCGGCTCTGACTATGCTACCTATCAGAAAGCCATCATCCTGGGTTTACAGGGTAAACAAAGTGAGAAACTGGCTTTGCTGAAACAACTGGGCAACAAATTCCCTTCTTCCGGATTCACCAACGAAACCGATATAGAAATCGCCAATACCTATCTCTCTGAAGAAAAATATTCAGAAGCTATTCCTTTCCTGGAAAATGTATTACAGAAACAACCAAATGGTGTCAATGCTCCACGTGCATTGCTGAAACTGGGTTTATGCTACTACAATAAAGACAACGACAGCAAAGCACTCGCTTACTATCGCCAGGTAGTGGAAAAATTCCCCGGCGCACCGGAAGCAAACGAAGCACTGCAAAGCATCAAAGCCATTTATGTAAGTCAGGGTAAAACAGACGATTACCTGGCCTTCCTGAAAGCAAGTGGCAGAACAGTAACTGCTTCTGCAGAAGATTCCCTTTCTTATGCCGCAGCAGAAGCAAGGTTTACCAGCAACGACTGCGCAGGCGCGACTTCCGCTTTTAACAGCTATATCCAGAAATATCCGAACGGTCAGTTTATCCTGCCCGCCTATTTCTACAAAGCAGAATGTGCCTATAACAATAAAGACTATACGAGTGCACTGCCCGCATATGAATTTGTATTATCCCGCAATAACAGTTTGTATGCCGAAAGATCTGCACTGCAAGCGGCTAATATCAATTTTTATCAGCAAAAAAATTATGATAAAGCGAGAGGCTATTATTTACAGTTACAGGACCTGGCTACCAGCAAGGAAAACAGCCTGACTGCCACCAGGGGCTTACTCCGCAGCAATTACCAGCTGAAACGCTGGGATGAAGTTTCCAACTACGCAGAAATCCTGTTGGGTGCTGCCAACATCAGTACTGATGATCAGATCATTGCACACTTCTACCAGGGTAAAGCAAAACAACAGGCCAAAGACTACGCCACCGCTATCACAGCATTCAAAACGGTAGCGTCCATGACCAAATCGGAAACAGGCGCTGAAGCCCGTTACAGCACCGCAGATTGTTACCTGCAACAAAACGATCTCGCAGCTGCTGAAAAAGCAGGTTTCGATGTTATCAAAAACACCCCCTCTTACGAAAACTGGGTGGCTAAATCATATATCCTGCTGGGAGATGTATACCTGCGTCAGCAGGACTATTTCAATGCCAAAGCTACTTACCAGAGTATTGTTACCAACAGTACTATTCCTGAACTGAAACAGGAAGCAAAAGATAAACTGGCGAAAGCAGAAGCAGAAGAAAAAGCAGCCGGTAAAAAACCAAAGAAACAATAATCATTTTCGGATTTCGATATTTTGGAATTTTCGGATTATCAGATTTAAGCTCAAGACAGCATGAACATTCAAACAATATATAGCAAACGAACTTTCATAATAACAGCACTGAGTGTTGCCGGTCTGTTGTCTTCAAAAAAGGCAGCAGCACAGGAACCGTTGAAACAGGAAACGATTGACATCATCTCTACCAATCAGCCTAAACTGCGGGACGCCTACAAACTCAATCTCACGGCCTCTTTGCCGGGTATTGACACCAGCAGGCCATCGCTCAAATACCAGGTACCGGCACTGAACCTGAATTTCATGTACCAGGCAGCACCATTAAAACCACTGGCACTGGGCAAAGACTCTCTCAACGCGTTGCAGAATAACTTTATTAAACTGGGTTACGGCAATTATAAAACACCATTCCTGCAGGCAGGCTTTGGCAGTGGCAGACATGACATGTATAATTACGGTCTGTATGTAAACTACACCGGCTCAAAAGGAAAAGAGATTCCAGACCAGGACTACAGCAACCTGAATGTACTGGCTTCCGGATCTTACCTGTTGCCTAAATTCCAGTTCAACGGCAGCCTCGGATATGATCGCAACACCGTTCACTACTACGGCTACAACCATGATACAACGAAGTACGAAAAAAAGGATATTGAACAAACCTTTAACCAGCTGACTGCTACAGTAGGTGTACAAAACCGGCCGCAAAACGACTGGGCATTTACCTTTCAGCCGCAGGTAAAATTTATTCTCTTTAATGATTCCTACAAGCGTACAGAAAATACTTTTTTACTGAAAGTACCGGTACGTAAACAGGTATTTGAAGATATCTACATTCAGGTGGAAGGAGTATTTGACCTGTCTACTTATAAACAAGATAACAACCGCGCCATCAACAACAATCTGGCGGCTATCCATCCTGCAGTAGACATCATGAAACCCGGATTTGTATTGCATGCCGGCGTAAATCCTACCTGGACCAACAGCAAATTTTATCTGCTGCCAGACATCGTGAATGAGTCGCACCTGATCCGTAAAAAACTGATCCTGAGCAGTGGATGGATTTCTTATTTTGAAAAGAATTCCTACCGCAACCTCGCCAATAAAAATCCGTTCCTCGCCGGCTTGCCGGGGGATATGATGAATACCCGTGTAGAAGAAAAATATACCGGTATCAAAGGTACGCTGGGCAGTCATTTCAACTATAACACCAAATTTGCTTCCGTTACCTGGTATGATATGCCGCTGTTTGTGAATGACAGCGCCAACACCAAAGTATTTACTACCCGCAACGAAACCATGTTGCGTGCCTTCCAACTGCATGCAGAAGTAGGTTATATAGAAGAAGAAAAATTCCAGGCACGTGTGAGCTTCGATTGGTACAACTACAACAAACAGGAAACGGAAGTGAAACCATGGCACCTGCCTCCTTTCCAGGGCGACCTGTTTGTACAGTATACGCTGGCTAAAAAATTACACCTGAATGCAGACATATTTGCACTCAGCGGTAGCTATTACCTGCTGCCAAACAAAGATTTCGGTAAAACCAAAGGCGCATGGGACCTGAACGCCGGCGCTTCATACGATATTGGCAGGAACTTCAATCTATGGGTGAATGCAAATAATATTTTCAATTCACACTATCAGCGCTGGTACCTGTACCCTACTTATGGGTTCAATGTGGTGGGTGGTGTGATGATTAAGTTTTAACTTAGCTGTGATTGTCTTACTCAGGATTAGACTGATTAAAATGATTATGCTGATTATATTTTATATAATCGATAATCCATACTGGGCTTACCCGATTCTTACAAAAAAATAAAATCAGCATAATCATTTTAATCAGTCTAATCGGGAGTAAGACAATCGGACTATTTAATCACCAAAAAATCTCACTTTGATACTTCAACAATACATTCAGGAAGTGCTGTTTAAGCAGCGGGTTTGTGTAGTACCACAGCTGGGAACATTTACTGTACAACATTTTCCCGCGCAATATAACGTTGCCGCACATACGCTGACCGCTCCGCGTGAGCAGGTAATATTTACCCAGCAATGGCAGGATGATGGCTCGTGCCTGGAGTGGATTGCACTCAAGGAGAACCTTGTTCCTGCTGTGGCACAACGGAAAATGGAAAAATACCTGGAAGAACTCAAGACTACCCTGCAATCAGGTAAACCATTGGTATTACCAGGCATAGGACAGCTCCAAGGCGATTTTACCGGCAATATCCATTTTCATGCAGAAATACTGCCGGTAGAACAGGAGTCAATACCTATTACACCCATACAACGACAAGAAACTAAAGCACCTGCACCCGCTCCCCAGGCGCCACCTCCCGTTACCATGCCACTGGAGCCAATGATGACGGAAGAAATGGAAGATACGCTGGAAGCAGTAACAGAAGAAGGTGGTTTCAAATGGTGGTGGGCAGGTATTCCTATTGCAATGGTAGTAATTGGTTTAGCTACCTGGTGGTATGTGTCTTCTCAGGCTGGTTCCCCGGGCCCGCAGGTACAGGCAGTAAATACAGATTCAATTAAAGCAAAGCAACTGGCAGATAGTATAAAAGCAGCTACACCGGTGACACCGCCCCCGCCGGATACACTGGCATACTTTGCTGTGGTGGAAGAGTTTAAAGACAGTGTAAGAGCCGCCAGACAAACAGCAAAAAGACAAGCGTGGAAACAGGAAGTAGTGATGTATAAAAGAGGTAACAGCTACAAGGTAGCCGCACCAATCAGATCCATTGCCAGCGATACCACTGCTGAACTGGAAAAAAAGAAAGTTTATTTTAAGAATAATAGAATATACCTGGATTTTTAATCCTTATTATTTTATTTCACCCGCCACAATCTCCAGCCCCTCTGCGAAAGTATGGGGCTGGTATCCCAGTTCTTTCACGGCCTTATCAATCAACAATCCTGTTTTGGCAGGTCGTGGTGCAGGCTGGGCAAGACTTCTCGCACTTATCTTCTCAACCAGTGCAGTGTCCAGTTTAAAATATTCGGCTGTTTGGATAGCCATATCATATGGCGTGAGTATATCTTTTCCGGAGATATTAAAAAAGCCGGTTGCCTTTTTATTGGCGATCAACAGGCAGCCCATCGCCAGATCATGACAGAGCGTGGGAGTACGCCACTGATCATCTACCACTTTTACTTTCTTGCCTTGCTGCAAATTATTTTTCACCCAGGTAATCATGTTGCTGCGATGCGGATCGGCTACTACGCCATATACCAATACCGTGCGTACAATCGCCCATTGTAATTTACTGTTGTGTACCAGTCGCTCTGCAGCTACTTTACTGGTGCCATAATAATTAATTGGATTCACTGCAGCCTCTTCACTGTAAGGTCCCTGTAAACCATCGAACACAAAGTCGGTGGACAGGAAAATGAAGAAAGCATTGCAACTCTCTGCTGCATGGACAAGGTACCGTGTAGCACCTACATTGGTGTCCCAGCAGCCATCTTTATTCTTCTCGCAGTCATCCACCTGCGACATCGCACCACCATGAATAATGATGTCCGGTTTATGCTTTTCTACCAGCTGCTTTACGCTGCCGGCATCACGGAGATTGACCGCTTCATAAGTGTAATTATCCCTCATGGGAAAACGATTAGGCCCTCTGCCAGTGGCTATTACATCATATTTTCCATCTTGCAGAAAAAGCGGGATCAAATGTTGTCCCAATAATCCGTTACTACCAGTTATAAGTACCTTCATAAAGCCATATTCAATACGCTATCTTTAAAGATAAGGAAAAAAAGCAGAAAGAAGGCCTTCGGCCTTTGTCTTTTCTTTACCATGATTTTGATGATTAATCATGATTTTTCTGATTTCATTTTCTTTTAAAAGATAGCTATTACGTTTAATAATATGCTTTGGGAAAATCAGTAAGCATACTGATTAGCAAGAAATAAAATCAGAAAAATCATGATTAATCATCAAAATCATGGTAAAGAAAAGACAAAGGCCGAAGGCCTTCCCCTTCGCTATTTTTTCATTCCCAGATTATACATTGTAAATGCCCAGATATCTGCCGCCTCATCAATCAATTTGGAAGTGGGTTTACCCGCTCCATGCCCTGCCTGTGTTTCAATCCGGATCAGGGTTGGATTAGGTCCGGCGTTACATGCCTGCAAAGTAGCTGCAAACTTAAAGGAATGTGCAGGCACTACACGGTCATCATGATCTGCAGTAGTAATTAATGTGGCAGGATAAGATGTACCGGGTTTCAGGTTGTGCAACGGCGAATATTTTACCAGGTATTTAAACTGGTCTGCGTTGTCGCTACTGCCATATTCCACTGCCCAGGCCCAGCCTATAGTGAATTTCTGAAAACGAAGCATATCCATCACGCCTACCGCCGGTAAGGCTACTTTAAACAGCTCCGGACGTTGGGTCATACAGGCACCTACCAGTAGTCCACCGTTGGAACCGCCGCGGATGGCGATCTTAGCAGGATTGGTGTACTTTGTTTGGATCAGGTGTTCTGCTGCGCCAATAAAATCATTGAACACATTTTGTTTTTTGTCCAGCATACCTGCCTTGTGCCATGCTTCGCCGTATTCGCTGCCACCGCGTAGTGCTACCACCGCATATATACCTCCCTGCTCCATAAAATACAGGTTGGATACGCTGAAGCCCGGTGTTTGCGCGATGTTAAAGCCACCATAACCATAAATCAGTACGGGATTGTTGCCATCCGGTTTGATTCCTTTCTTATATGAGAGGAACATAGGTACGCTTGCACCATCTTTACTGTGAAAGAATACCTGTTTGGTTTCGTAATCCTCCGGATTAAACTTCACCGCTGCCTTATTATATAAAGAAGAGGTGCCACTGCTGATATCGTATTTATATACAGTAGGCGGTGTAACAAAAGAAGTATAGGAATAAAAGATTTCCTTATCTTCTTTTTTACCATCAAATCCGCTGGCAGTACCTATTCCAGGCAGTTTAATTTCATGCCCCTGTTTACCGTTATAATCATATTGATACATGGTAGTAGCTGCATCTTTCAGGTAAGCAAGAAATAATTTGCCGCCTGCAGTGTGTGCGCCCTGCAATGCGTCTTTCTTTTCGGGCACAATGATTTTCCAGTTGGCAACTGCCGGATTAGCCGGATCAATCAATACCACTTTATAATTAGGCGCGTCGTGATTGGTGCGTACCAGTAATTTATCGCCATCATTATCTATTACCTCAGGCTCGTAGCTGAAACCTTTTATCAGCAATACAAAATCTTTCTGAGCAGGGTTTTGCAGATCGCGATACCAGAGTTCGCGGCCGGAGGTGCCTTCTGAAGTACCCAGAATGAGAAAACGTTCATCTTCTGTGACGCTCACACCGGCGTTGCGCAGCGGATGATCTTTATCTGCATAAATTAATTCATCCTGCTCCTGTGCATCACCGAGTTTGTGATAATATACTTTCTGGAATTCATTCTTTTTAGACAGCTTGCTTTGTTCATCGGGTTTATCATAGCGGCTATAGTAGAAGCCATTCCCTTTCCAGGCAAGGCCACTGAATTTAACCCATTCCAGTTTATCAGACAGCAGTTGCCTGGTTTCCACGTCCATGACAAAACCTTCCTGCCAGTCGGAGCCGGCTTTTGCAAGGAGATAGGCCAGATGTTTACCATCTTTGGAAAAACTCATCGTACCTAAAGCAGTGGTACCGGCGGCAGAGAGTTTATTGGGGTCGATAAATACTTCCGGGGTTCCGCCTAAAGTGGCGGTGCGATACAGGATAGCCTGATTTTGCAATCCGTCATTTTTAAAGAAGTAGTAATAATTACCATGTTTAGTCGGCGCACCGATTTTGGGGTAATTCCACAATTCTTCCAATCTTTTTTTTATCCCGCTGCGGAAGGGGATTTTTGAAAGATATTCCTGTGTTACTGTATTTTCTGCGTCCACCCAGGCTTTTGTTTCCGCGCTATGGTCGTCTTCCAGCCACCGGTAAGGGTCTGCGACTTTTGTGCCGTGATAATCATCTGTCGTATCTACTTTCCTGGTGTCGGGATAGGTGATAGGGTGTTGTTGTGCTGTAACCTGTCCTGCCATTAGTGTCATGCTCATAATTAGCCAAATCTTATTATTATTTTTCAACATGCATAATATTTTTTAAAAAAATTAGCTACTTTGTTTGATGGAAATTAAAAATTTAGGTTATTTCATCAGATAACTGTTAGAAAACAATTGCAAAATGTTATTTTTGTGCGCCTTTAAGATATTTTTTTAGCAATTTATATGAAAAAACTGAACAACATTGCAGTCCTTACATCGGGAGGAGATGCTCCTGGCATGAACGCCGCAGTTCGTGCAGTTGTAAGAACGGGCATTTATCATCAGCTGAATGTGTACGGCATAATGTACGGCTATAGGGGAATGTTGAAAAACGAAATCTTCCCGATGGAGTCCAAATCTGTGGCTAACATCATTCAACGCGGGGGCACCATCCTGAAGACCGCCCGTTGCAAAGAGTTCTATGAATATGAAGGGCGAAAAAAGGCTTACGAGAATCTGAAAAAACACAACATTGACGGGTTAGTGGTAATTGGTGGAGACGGCTCGTTTAATGGTGCGCAAAAGTTCAGCCAGGAATTTGACATTCCGTGTATAGGCTTGCCTGGTACTATTGATAAGGACATTGCAGGAACTGATTCTACTATTGGATTTGATACCGCGGTAAATACTGCGATTGAAGCCATTGACAAGATCAGGGACACAGCGGATGCACATGACCGCTTATTTGTGATAGAGGTAATGGGCCGCGATGCCGGTTACATTGCTTTACACAGCGGCATTTCTACCGGTGCGGAACACATCCTGCTGCCTGAGCGAAAAACCGAAGTAAATGACATCATTGAAGAACTGCAGGCTAATGAACGCCGCAGAAAACTGGTAAACCTCATTGTAGTAGCTGAAGGTGATGAAACCGGTGGCGCTGCTGAAGTTGGCCGTATCATCAAAGAAAGATGCCCGCAGCTGGATACCCGTGTATGTATCCTTGGCCATATCCAACGTGGTGGCGCTCCCTCCTGTACAGACCGTATACTGGCCAGCCGCATGGGCTACGCAGCCGTAGACGCCCTTCTCGAAGGCATACACAATGTAATGATCGGTATTGTTAATGACAAGATCCATTACACTCCTCTTGATAAAGCTGTTAAAGCCAAACAGGAAATTGACCCCGAATGGTTTAAGATTGTTAAAATTCTTGCGAGTTAAAAAATTAGACTTATGAGTACAAAGGATCTATCGAAATACTTTCACAAGCAGATGGATAACGCTGCGGGTAGAGAGCACTCTTCGCACAAAACTAAAATTGTAGCTACTGTAGGCCCGGCCTGTGATACCTATGAACAACTGCTTACATTGGTAAAAGCCGGTGTAAATGTGTTTCGCCTGAATTTTTCACACGGTTCACATGAAGATAAATTAAGGATCATCGGATATATCCGTCAGATCAATAAAACCGAACCTTACACCGTAGCTATCCTGGCCGATTTGCAAGGACCTAAACTGCGTGTAGGTGAAATCGAAAACAATGCACTGCCGCTGAAGAAAGGTGATATCCTCACTTTCGTAAACGAGAAGCTGGTAGGCAACATGGAAAAAATTTACGTTTCCTATCCCGACCTCTATAAAGATCTTAAACCCGGCCAGAAAATTTTGCTGGACGATGGTAAAATAGAAACAGTTGTAAAAGAAATCACTGCCAACGGTGAAATCAAAGCAGAAGTATCTTTACCTGGTGTATTGTCTTCTAAAAAAGGCTTCAACCTGCCAGATACCAAAATATCCCTGCCGGCACTGACAGAAAAAGATATCGTTGACCTGGAATTTATCATTGATCACGAATGTGATTGGGTAGCGTTGTCTTTTGTAAGAAGTGTAAAAGATCTGTCTGAACTGCGCAAACGTCTGGAAGCACGTGGTTCCAAGATGAAAATCATCTCTAAAATAGAGAAACCTGAAGCTATTCAGAACCTGAAAGAAATTATATGGGAAAGTGATGGTGTGATGATTGCCCGTGGTGACCTCGGTGTAGAACTGCCGGTAGAGCAGATCCCGATGATCCAGAAGGACATTATCCGCAAATGTATCCACCGTGCCAAGCCTGTAATTGTGGCTACACAAATGATGGAGAGCATGATGGACCGCACCCGTCCTAACCGTAGTGAAATCACCGACGTGGCCAATGCAGTACTGGAAGGCGCTGATGCCGTAATGCTGAGTGGTGAAACCGCTACCGGTATGTTCCCTGAACTAGTGATACAAACCATGAACAAAATCATACAGGAAGTGGAAAAAGAAGCGATCATTTACAACCGTAACCTGATCCCTCACCGCCACTCTCCTACCTTCCTCAGCGATGCACTGTGTTACAACGCGTGTAAAATTGCGGAAGACCTGGATGCAGATGCACTCATTGGTATGACCCAGAGTGGTTACACCGGCTTTATGCTGAGTAGCTACCGTCCACGCAGCCCACTCTATATCTTTACCAAAGAAAGATCACTGGTTAATCAGCTGAGCCTCAGCTGGGGTGTACGCGCTTTCTACTACGAAGAAGAAGAAAGCCTGGATGATATCGTTTTCGATCAGATCAACATCCTGAAAGAAAGAGGATTTATTAAAACTGGCGACGTAGCGGTTAATACCGGTAGCACACCCGTTAAACAACACTTGCCAACTAACATGCTGAAGATTACGAAAGTAGAATAATATCTGGCAATTAGCAATTAGCGCTTAGCTTTTAGCTTTTAGTAAAATGCAGCGGAGATTAACATATATACTATGTTCTCCGCTGCATTTTTTGCTAACAGCTAAATGCTAAGCGCTAATTGCTTATCCTCTTTTTTTTAGCACCAACATATACAGACTTGTCTGTTTTAAAAATAAAGTCTAATATTGTATCATGAAAGAACAGGGCGCCAAAGAAAGAATTATCAGTACAGCCTGTGACCTGTTTTACAAACAAGGTTATCAGGCCACTGGTATTAACCAGATCATTGAAGAAGCCGGCATTGCCAAAGCCAGCCTCTATCAACACTTCCCATCGAAAGAAGCATTGCTGAATGAATACCTGCTGATAACCCGGCTGAATAATTATGAACACCTGCTACAGTTCACCGCTAAGATGCATCCTGGAAAACAAAAGCTCATGGGCCTGTTTGAATGCCGCCTGGAACGTATGGAAACCAGCAACTTCAAAGGCTGTGCATTTATTCGCATTGCCTACGAATTACCAGGACTGAACCAGGAAGCCACCGCACAGGTACATGCACATACACAAGGACTCAAAACTTTTATAGAAGAACAACTGCTCGTTATCAAACATTCTTTTCCGAAAGGAGAATTAAGGGAGATGACCGACATGCTATTAAACTTATACGAAGGAGCCGGCCTCCAGGGCTATATACAGCGATCCGTTAAACCTATGGAAGACACCAAAAAAGTAGTCCGGAAACTCATCGCCACTTTATAATCAAGACGCTTATTTTATCTCCATAAAAAAATTTATCCGAATGAAAACAGACCAGTCTGTATATATTCAGCCAACCACCATTAATCCATGGCTATCACTGGCAGTTATCCTGCTGGCACCATTAATAACGGTCATTGATGTATTTATTGTAAACATCAGCACACCGGCTATCAAAGCATACTTTCATAGCTCAGATGCAGCACTGGAACTGGTAATAGCCTCCTATCTATTGGGATACGCTGTGTTCCTCATCACCGGCAGTCGCGCAGGTGATTACTTAGGAAAGAAAAAAGTATTCATCATTGGTCTGGCCGCATTTACCATCACTTCTGCACTGTGCGGATTTTCCAATTCTATGGAGATGCTGATTATATCAAGATTCCTGCAGGGAATTTCAGCTGCTTTTACGGTGCCGCAAACCATTACACTGATCCAACTGAATTTTCAGACACCGGAAGACAGAGATAAAGCCTATGGCTTATATGGCATGGCATTAGGCACCGGCGCCACATTGGGACAATTCCTGGGTGGCTACTTTGTAACTTCTCACCTGATTGCCGACAGCTGGCGGTTGATCTTCCTCGTAAACTTACCAGTAGGGCTGATTGCCATTACGCTCGCTTACTTTTTTGTACAGGAATCACAACAAAATAAATCCACCCGCTTTGATGTACCGGGTATTATATTACTGACACTGGCGCTAACGCTTCTCATCTATCCTATCATACAAGGCACAGAGCTGGGTTGGCCTGCATGGACCATCGGCATGCTGATAGCAGCAATACTGTTGTTGATAATTTTTGTATGGTATCAGAAAAAACTAAGAGATCAGCAACGCGATCCGTTGGTACCGCTGGACCTCTTCCGCATAAAAAGTTTTAACACCGGTATCATCAGTGTGCTATTCTTTTTTGGTGTAAATACAGCCTACATTTTTGCGGTATCTATCTTCTTTCAAAATGGTTTTCATATGTCGCCGTTTACAGCAGGAAATTATTTTGTGATGCAAACCATTCCCTTTCTGCTGGCCTCTTTATGGTCCATTAAAAATGCAGCGTGTTATGGCAACCGCTTATTACAGGTGGCCATTGCCCTGCAAATGACTTCTTTCATAATGCAATTAATATTGTTTCGTGGTACCGAATTAAGTCCTTATGCTATTCTGCCTGCTTTGATCCTTTACGGTACAGGCTCCGGAATAGTCATGCCCTCACTTTTAAAAGTAGCCATGTGGGATGTACCTCCTGCTAAAGCAGGTGCCGCAAGTGGTGTGTACTCTACCATTCAGCAGTTTGCTTCTGCGTTGGGAGTAAGTATGCTGGGGGGAGTTTTTCTGTACCTCGCCCGTACTACCGGCAACTTCTATATGGCGTATAAAGTAGCCTTATTTTGTATGATGGGATACCTCCTGGTGGTGATGGTAACACTAAACAGGAATAAACGTTAGAAGGCCTTCGGCCTTTATCTTTTCTTTAGCAGGATTAGACTGATTTAGATGATTTTTCTGATTTTATTTTCTTTAAAAGATGATTATACTATTTTATAATATGCTTTTAGAAAATCAGTAAAAATATTGATTAACAAGAAATAAAATCAGGGTAATCATCTAAATCAGTCTAATCCTGCTAAAGAAAAGACAAAGGCCGAAAGCCTTCCACACTACTTCTCTTTTTTATATGTTGTCAGATAAATTATAAACGCCAGTGTAATTAAAGCGGTGCCCGCAATACATACGCCATTCCATTTTGCTACAGACCACACCCACAGCCCAATACCGGAGCCCAGCGAAGTACCGATAAAGCTAAAGGTCATGAACACGGTATTCAAACGATTACGCGCTTCTGGTAACAAAGCGTAAATACGTGTTTGATTGGATACGTGAATTCCTTGTAAACCAAGATCTATAGCGATAATGCCGATAATAATACCGATCACATTTGCCTGGAATATATAGAAAAGAAAATAACCAATAAATAAACAGATAATACCATACCCAATGGCTATACGCGGATTTTTTTTATCAGCGATACGTCCTATCAATGGTGCCCCCAAAGCGCCGGCAGCGGCTGCCAGTCCCATGAAACCTATTTGTTCACTTGTATAATTAAACGGCGCATCATTTAATAAAAATACGACTGTTGTCCAGAACATGCCAAACATAGCAAAGCAGCATGCATTGATAGCAGATGCCTCACGCAGCATAGGTTGTTCTTTGATCAGCGTTAACAACGACTTCATCAGATCACCGTAAGTACCACTGAATTTAGGTTTGCTTTTAGGGAAAGATAAAATCATAATCACTGCCAGTAACGTACTGATTCCTGCTGCTATCCAGAACATCCCGCGCCAGCCAAAGTGGTGGCCAATGATGCCGCTGAGTGTGCGGGATAATAATATACCTACCAGCAGGCCGCTCATAATGGTACCAATCACTCTGCCACGACTGGCAGGATCTGAAAGATTAGCCGCCAGTGGTAAAATCAGTTGTGGTACTACAGAAGTAAAACCGATAAGTAAACCAGTGATCTTGAGCATCGTAATGTTCACAGACATCGCTGCTGCTATCAGCGCCAATACCGCCGTGAGCGTCATAACGACGATCTGCCCTTTACGCTCCAGTTTATCGCCCAGTGGTACACAAAATAATAATCCCAGGGCATAACCCACCTGCGTGAAAAAAGTTACCTGTCCTGCGCTGGCGTCGGATACGCCAAATTCCTTTCCCATCAGTGCCAGCAAAGGCTGACTGTAATATATATTTGCTACAATCAACCCTGTACAAAGGGCCATGACCATAATATTCCATCTGCTAAGAACCATATAATCGTGCTATTATTTGCGAGGCAAAGATACATAAAGCAGTTAGCCTTTAGCTTTTAGCAGTTAGCTTTTAGCGGAAAAAGGTAAATTTGTAATAGTAGCTACTAAAAGCTAACTGCTAAAAGCTAAAAGTATGTTTACAAGCATTAATCCGTTTACACAGGAAACCATTGCAGCATATGCAGCACACACGGAGCAGGAAATAGAACAAAAATTACAGCAGGGTGACAAGGCTTTCCGGCAGCTGTTACAGGTATCATTGGAGCAACGCCGGCAGTGGATGATGCAGGTAGCAAAATTGCTGAAAGACAATGTAACGGAACATGCTGCCCTGATCACCAGGGAAATGGGAAAAACACTGAAAGAAGCGAAAGCAGAAGTATTGAAATGTGCCACATCAGCAGAATATTATGCAGAAAATATTACTGCTATGCTGGAACCCAAGCCCATTATCTCCGATGCCTACAAGAGCTATGTATCTTATGAGCCCAAAGGTATCATCCTGGCTATTATGCCCTGGAACTTCCCGTACTGGCAGGTTTTCCGCTTTGCCATTCCAAATATACTCGCCGGCAATACTGGTCTTTTGAAACATGCCAGTAATGTAAGTGGCTGCGCATTAGCCATAGAAAAGGTTTTCGCTGATGCCGGCTTTCCGGCAGGCACTTTTCAGTCGGTGCTGGTATCTTCCAAAAATATCGAACCAATCATTGCAGACCCACGTGTACAAGGCGTTACGCTTACCGGCAGCACACCGGCAGGTAAAAGTGTAGCTGCACTTGCAGGGAAGTACATCAAAAAAACGGTGCTGGAACTGGGTGGCAGCGATCCTTTCATCGTTTTAAAAGATGCGGACCTGGAAGCCGCCGCCAAAACAGCAGTGCAAGGACGCATGCAAAACGCCGGACAGTCGTGCATTGCAGCCAAACGCTGGATTGTGGAAAAAGAAGTAGTACCCGCCTTTACAGCAGAGGTAAAGCGTATCCTGCAAACCCTTCAACAGGGTGATCCTACATTGGAGACGACCAACATGGGGCCCATGGCGCGTCCTGACCTCGCAGCAGCATTAGCCAAACAGCTACAGGACACTATCAGGGAGGGCGCCATACTGGAGTTGGGTGGCACGTATGAAGGCTGTAACTTTGCGCCTACTCTGCTCACCGGGGTAACAAATAATATGACAGCTTTTAAAGAAGAAACTTTTGGTCCGCTGGCAGTGATCATTGAAGCCGCCAATGAAGAAGAGGCCATCGCACTGGCCAACGAAACAGACTTTGGCCTGGGTTCCGCACTCTGGACCAGCGACCTGGATAAAGCAGCACGGCTGGCTACCCGGATTGAAAGCGGTAACGTATTCATTAATGCCATGGTGCGCTCTGATGCCCGTTTGCCCTTTGGTGGTGTGAAACAATCCGGTTACGGCCGCGAACTATCACTGGAAGGCACACACGAATTCCTGAATGTAAAGACAGTTTATATACAACAATAAAAATTTCTCATTTTGATATTTATGTTCCAATCTTTGTGTACATCAGATATCTGAACATCGACCTGAGAAAAAGCTAAATTCAAACGATGACCACCTCATTGAAACGAGACCGCTACACTCCCTATATCAATTTCTCCCGTAAAGAATGGGCAGAAAGAAGCGGTGATGCTATGTTACAGCTGCAGGATTATGACCTGGAGGCATTGCATGGCATGAACGAACCATTAACACAGGAAGAAATCACGCAGGTATATCTGCCGCTGGCACATCTGCTGAACCTGTATGTAACTGCTTCGCAACAGCTACATACCGCCACCAGCAATTTCCTCAGCAGCCGGGTACATAAAGTGCCCTATATCATTGGCATTGCGGGTAGTGTGGCGGTGGGCAAAAGCACTACTGCCAGGGTATTACAAAAGCTCCTGCAGGCATGGAATAATCACCCGAGGGTGGATCTGGTAACGACAGACGGATTTCTCTATCCCAACAAAGTACTGGATGCCAATAATATCATGAACCGCAAGGGTTTTCCAGAAAGTTATGATATCAAACGGCTGATCCATTTTCTGGCAGATGTAAAATCGGGCAAAGAGCGGGTTGCAGCGCCCTTATATTCACATCTTGAGTACGATGTATTACCAGGGCAGCTACAATGGATAGAACAGCCTGATATTGTGATTGTAGAGGGCGTGAATGTATTGCAGGTACGTCCGAGGCAACAACAAAAAGATCCGGCTGTTTTCGTATCTGACTTTTTTGACTTCTCCATTTATGTGGATGCAGCAGAAAAAGATATCCGCAAATGGTATATCGCACGTTTCGAATCATTGCGCAAAACTGCTTTTCAGAACCCGGACTCCTTCTTTCACCGCTATGCGCACCTCTCGGATACCGCTACAGTGGAATTAGCGACACAGATCTGGGACGATATCAACAAACCTAACCTGGAACAAAATATAGCACCCACCCGTTATCGCGCCGGTCTGATCCTGGAAAAAGGGCATCATCATTTTGTGCAATCCATTAAACTGCGCAAAACATAAATGCCGGATCTGCACACCATAAAGCAGCAGCTCGAAACACTACTACAGGAGCCGATACAACACTGGGAGCAGTTTGAAAATATACTGCGTCCGGTTACTTTTAAGGCAGGAGATTATCTCTCTGAAGCCGGCAAAGTATCCAACGCCATTTACTTTATTACAGCAGGCATAGTAAGAGTGTATACCATCCACCAGGGAAAAGAAATCAGTATGGATTTTGCCTTTCCGGGTATGTTCTCCTCTTCCTATGCCTCTTTCATTACGCAAAAACCGGCCGTAATGAATTTACAAGCCATTAATGCCGTTACCGGTTATGCTTTTTATCATCAGGAGCTGCAACAGCTATACGCTTCCTCTCATCAATCAGAAAAGATAGGTAGAATGTTTGCAGAGCAACAATATCTCCGGAAATACCACCGTGAATTATCTTTTCTGCAACTCACCGCACAGGAGCGATACGCCCAGCTCTTGCAGGAATATCCGGAAGTAGTACAACATATCCCCGTAAAACAAATTGCTTCTTACCTGGGTATTGAACCTGAGAGCCTGAGCCGCATCCGGAAAAATATGAGAACTGCAGATTAACTAACATTTGTTAATCGTAGCGCAATATAAGATGCCGACATTTGCATCACTAAAAACATATACTATGGCGTTCTTCTCAGGCTTATGCAGCATCGGATTGTTGTTACTGGCTATTGGTTATATTTTTCACATTCCCACACTGCAGTTGCTACAAAATGATGCACGTATATCCGCTGCCGTTATGTTCCTCCTTATTGGATTTTTCCACATCGCCAAACCCCGCAAACTTACTTACATGATTGAAGGCATGTTGCCTGCGCCCAATGCGTTGGTAATATTTACAGGTGTACTGGAACTGTTACTGGGAGCTGGTTTACTGTTCCCTCTCACAAAGCACCATGCAGGATGGGGATTAATTATTTTATTGATCGCCCTTTTTCCGGCCAATATCAGGGTAGCTGTAAAACAATTACCACCGCCAGGTGGCCTGCCCGCCAAACCCTGGTATACCTGGAGCAGATTATTGTTTCAGCCGGTGTATATTTTGTGGATATGGTGGGCAATACAATAAGCTAAGAACAGATAACTTTGTTCCATTCTTCAAAAACTGAATCATGCGCATACAATTTTTACGCAATGCCACATTGCTATTAGAATGGAATAATAAGAAAATATTAGTTGATCCTATGCTCGGTGCAAAAAGCAGCATGGACCCCGTTGCCAATGCAGCTAACAGCATCCGTAATCCAACCACGGATCTGCCCATTAATGAGGAAGCACTCAACAGCATGCTGGCTTCCCTGGATGCCATCATCGTTACACATACACATCGTGACCACTGGGATGTGGCTGCACAAACTTTATTACCAAAGGATCTTCCACTGTTCTGCCAGCCTGAAGATGTTGAAATAATAACAGCACAGGGTTTTACACAGGTAATTCCGATAGTAACAGCTGCTACCTGGAACAACATCCGGATAACACGTACCGGGGGGCAGCACGGAACGGGAGAAATTGGAAAAAAGATGGCACCGGTATCTGGTTTTGTTATGAAAGATGAGCAGGTTACTTTATACATCGCGGGAGATACCATCTGGTGTGAAGAAGTAACCACTGCGATGGATTTGCATCAACCGGATTACGTGGTAGTAAATGCCGGCGCAGCGCAGTTCCTACAGGGAGATCCCATTACTATGACAGCAGCCGATGTAATAAATACCATACAACATCCTGCACATAGCAAAGTAATTGCGGTGCATATGGAGGCTATTAATCATTGTTATCTTACACGTGAGGCATTGGCCGCAGCAGTAGCTGCACAAAATTTAACGGCTATTATTCCGGCACCCGGTGAGTGGATAGATGCCTGACTGGCCGGCTATAACAACAAATAAAAAAAGGGGCTTTCTTGCGAAGGCCCCTTTCTGCATAATGTCAGGAGTTGTTACACCCATTCATTAACATGTTTTGCGTTACCCATGCTAATTTCACGGGCTGAGATGGTGAAAGAAATGACCATCGGATTTTTGTTTTCGTAGTCAAAAGACTCTTCAAACTTAACCAGATAACCTTCTTTAAAATCCAACGTTTTCAGTTTGGAATCTGTGTCTCTTTTGAAGAAAGTAATGGTACCATCTTTTCTTTCAAAGTTGTTTACCATCCACTCAAAGAGATTAGTTTTACCAGTAGATTCTACGGTCAGTTTAATGCGACCACCACGGGTGATAGCAGAAGGGCGGCCGGTAGCATCTGTTTCCTGGTTGAGATCGTAGGCTACGTGCAATACATTGTACGTTTCACCGCCTGATTCAAGATGTGCTTTGAAGGACATGTCGGGTTAATTTTTAAGGTTACAATTAAGAATAAAAAATTAAAATTTATTTAGTTAGTTATAAGCCTCAAATATAGGATGAAATATCTCAATTGTCAAGAGTCCTAACAAATAAATTTTATTCGCATATTTACACAAATGACATAGCCGTATATGTTAGTGCGTACGATTATTTAGTATCATCATTTGTCTGCAATTATCAAGATCCCTGCTCTTACTTTCCAGCTGACTTTGCAGATTTATTACCTGTTCTTTTAAGCCCACAATATTTTGTTGCGCATTCTGTAATTCACGCAACTGTTGTTTCGTTTGCTGAAGAGATAAACAGTTCTGTACTACATTGTCATACAGTCCGTAATGGGTTACTGCTTCTTTAGGGATAGAGTTCCGCATATCAGCCAGGGAAGCGGCTATCACCTGATCCATATAGCTGGCATTCTGACCAGGTATATTGATAGAATCGAGGTTGTGTTTTACCTTATCCAGCTTCTGTAAAAACTCTGTCTGAAAGGCTTGTTCTTCTCTGAATGTACTGAGCTCTTTTCGCAGTGAAGCATTCTCTCTGGCAGGCACCTGGTAATTAAAAAATACCGCTAATACAAACAGCGCTACTGTTATAATAAAAAATAACAGGAACCACATAAAGGAAAAGGTTCTCTCCTGCTTGTTTAATACTTGCATATCCCTGGATTAATTTAAGGTTATAATAATTTATTACTGAAGTTGTCTTGTTCGTTATTTTACTGAAGACAAATTACTAATCGGTAAAAAACCACCGCTTGGTTTTATGTTTGCGCAGGTATTCAGAATCCTCCTGCGATTCTTCTTTCACAAAGATGTTACCGTCTTGTTTGCGACCAATATAATCCAGTCTGCTGAGGCTTTCAAACAGCTTGTTTACCGCGCGTACAAAAGGAATCATGGGTTGCAGACATTCGCGTACATCCAGGTGTTTATACCGGATATTGGCGCAATTGATCATCAGGTTCTCCAGTTCACCCTGTCGTAATTCACACCATTCAGAAAGGTAATTAAGGAGTTCTTCCTTACCTGCACCGGCACGTTGATCAATAGCGTTTTTCATGGTACGCGCCAGGCCGGCAATAATTTCCAGCATCTGCGCAGGCGTTTGATTCAGGGAGAGCCATCTGAACTGCGTGATACGCGTACCCAGGAACTGCACCATTTTCTCAGTGATATATAATACTACCAATGCGAGATCGTTATTCTGGTTTCTGCCATAGATCTTTTGTATGATATGCACACCATACAGTTCCATTTGTCCAAGAAACTGATCCAGCTCATGATGCAGATCTATCAGCGAAGGATGTGCGCTCACTATACTGCAGGGAGGAATATAATCATCATCCATCTGTGGTCTTCCGTCTGCTACTATTATCCTGGCCAGTACCATCTGATAGCTACCCAATTGTCCTTGCGGCAACTGTGAAGCAGGAGCTACATACAAACTATATTCTGAGGTGGCATATGGTAGTCTTGGCGGATCTTCTTCCAGCAAGGGTTCCCCACTCGGCTGACGATTAAAGGGGTTTACCTGCATCAGCACATAATAAGCGCTTTCGGTATGCTGCGGGTCCCAGGTATAAACAGCCTCCGGAAAAGTGGTGGCATATTTCAGTGAATGAACAGTATGTTCCGGAATCTCAATACGGCCACCTCCGGGTGTTACAGCACGGCATTCCGTGAGCTTAATACGCCATTGCTGCTGATTATCATTAATAAACCAGCAACGCAGCGATTCCTTATTTTCTGCTTTGGGAGGTAATAAGCCATAGTTGAGCGCATTCAGTCCGCAGGAAAGGGCATCTCTGATCTGGTCAAGCATGGCATTTTCTGTATCGATAAAATGCTGCTTCTTTATCTTCATTCCATCTACCCAGTTGACGGGGAAATGTTTTAGTGGCTCTGCCATAATGCTGCTTTTAGGATAACATAATTCTGTTACAAATGATCACACTGTTTTCTTTGATGCCATTCATAAACACTGCTTTATTGGGGTCCAGTGTTTTTGCTGCACCAAACCAGCGGGGCTTCATATGAAACACCCACCCATACGGTTGTCCGTTGCCATCTACGAAATCAATAGGCGTGTTCGGGTAGCGATCATTATAGTCATTGATAAAGTGGTAAAACAAATCGCCCAGGTCCATTTTTATAGGTGTACGTGCCCTGAAGTAAGTACGGTTATTATCATGATGTCCTTTCTCCATTTCAAGACCTATCACAATGAGGTCTCTCATTTCATCTTCATTTACTTCCGGTACTTCTTTATACATCGGATATTGCCACCACTTATGCACCTTCACAGGGATGGCCATCATCTTCTCAAATGTTTTATAAACAAATGTTGGTAACACAAAAGAAAACATACTGGCCAGCATAGGATAATAGAGAAAAGTATCCTTGTCCAGAAAACGATTCACCAGCACAAAGCCTACGCCACCAAACAACCAGATAGCTATTATAAAAGCCAGTTCAGATATGATCGTCGTTTCATTGGCCCAGAAACGGGTATACATAAAATGACAGTGAACTACACCCAGCCCCAGAAACCATACTTCATAAAAAAGATATTGATTCATCAGGTTCTGATGTGTAAACAGGAAAGGGACAGAGCTGATAACGGCAAATATCAGTGTCATACATAATAAATACCACAGCGCTTTCTTTTTATAAAGACTGAAATTTTTAATGTATCTGCTGAGCAAAGCCACTATGATAGAGCCCACGGCCATAACGCCGGCCAGCATAATATAGAATTTAGCGGTATATCTCATAGTTCTTTCGGTATGTCAGGTTTTTCGGGTGTGGGTTTTAACATATAGCGTTTTTTTTGCGCGTTAACAATATTAGCAAAAATAATTCCACATCAACAGGAACAAGCTGGTTAGAGGAAAAAATTATATCCCATAATACCTTGTTCTGGTTGCCTGTCGGAAATGGCTACTTTTTTCTCCTTCGGGGAAGGCTCCAGTTCCGTATTGATTTCCACATCAGCGGGAAAAAAGTATCCGTAACATGTTTCCAGCAACCGGCCATAGGGCTGCCAGGGCAAATAGTCGTATATCCGTTGACGTTGAAGCGGACCAATGGTAACTGTTACCCGGGGCATATCTGTATAAAACAGCTCTCCTACCATGGCATCCACTCCGAGTAAACATTCTCCCAGTGGCACACTGTTATTACTCCTCACTACCTGCGGCTCCCGGTTCCACACAATATCCACATCTTCTTCCAGTACCAGCTCCAGGCATAATTTGACCAGTGACATATTGCCGGCTATACGATGTGCATAAGGCAGTAATTTCACCAGCCTGTTTGCCGCTGCGGCAGGAAGGCCCCTGGGCAGCTCCCAGAATTCGTGGAACAACTGGTCTGCATCTTTCCCGAACACATCAAACAACAAATGTTTTTCACGTCGTTCCAGGAAAACCCGTTGTAGGAAAAACTCGTTTTCCAGCGGCTGAAAAAACTTACGGGCCTGCTGCTGTTGTTGCTGCTGCTTTTTATAACGGGCCACCATGCCCCCTACACCACTTTGCCTGGACTGCTGCTCTTGCGAAAACTCATGAAATAATCCCTGCGGCAACCTGTCGTAGATCCCGTCGCGCGAAAGCGACATGGATATAAAAGGTTGATAAGGCTGACTATCATCCAGTTTTACATTGATAATATCTGTAGTAAATGAACGGGTAAACACATTTCGCATCTGCGCCACAACTTCATCTTCCCGAACATGGTTATCCAGTAATTCGCCCACCACCACTTCTGCCCTTACATCATAGGGCAAAGCGTTGATATGCTCAATTACTTCTTCGAGTACCGCAGCCTTTTGGGCGTTGTTTACCATGAGGTTATCATTTAGGTTCTTCTGCTCAGCTATTAGCTAAAAACTGTTAGCATAACTATCATTTATCTATGGTTCTTTGGGCTAACTGTTGACAGCAAAAATAGGGGTTTGCTTTTATTATTATGTATTATTGTGGCTTAAATTTTGATCTAAAAAAAATTCTCCCCAACTAACTTTGGCAATTTATCTAAAAAAATATTAAAATTGTAAAAACCTGAAAAACCGATGGCCCCCCGTAAACCCGAAAATGAGCGTAAAGTAACATCATTCAGCCCCTTTGGAAAAATTGCCAGTCATGTTGACCCCATGGTGCTCTGGACATTCCTGGCTTTGTTTCTTGTAAGTATTGTACTCCTTGCCTTTCAGCTCGATGGCCGGGAAGACTGTACCAACACAGATATTGTTCTTAGCCACAAACAACACAACACCGGTAAAGCATATGTCGTAGGCGAAGTAATTACCTTCAACGCGGAAGGCTCAGATAAAAAAAGAAGAGACTATACCTGGGAATTCAATGATTCCACTTCCAAAGCCACCGGCCCGCAAGTGTATCATTCTTTCAATAAAGCAGGTAGTTACGTAGTAACCCTAACTGCCGGTAAGTGTAAATGGAATAAAGAAGTAATCGTTGTAATGCCTATGATTACTACGCCGGTAGGCCAGGAAACGGACGTATTCCCTGTCATTGATGGTCCTACAGAAGTATTCGCAGGCAGACCTGCTACCTTCAGCAATAAAACAGCTACTGCCCGCAAATGGAGCTGGCACCTGCTGCAGGATAATGCGGAAACACATTCCAATTCATCTGTTACCTATACGTTCTCTACACCCGGTGAAAGAACCTTATCGCTGATCATTAATGGCGATAGCAGTCATATGGTGTTGAAACATATAACCGTGTTCCAGGCGCGCCCTGCTGCACCTGCAGGGAACAACAAACCGGAAGTGTTCCTGCCACCGCCACCACCGGAAGCACCAAAACCTGTAGTGCCGGAGAAACCAAAGGTACCTGCCATTGCGGATGAAGAATTCAAATTCATGCTGACGCAGGTGACCACTAAACAAAAAAGTGCCACCGACTTCTCCCAATATCTTTGTAACAACCTGAGTGCAAGGGTGCTGCTGAATGACACCGACTCTGACAATTTTGCACATTTCTGCTCCCGCATTTATGGTAAGAAGAAATTCAAAATAGAAAAGGTGAACCTCATCAAAGATCAGAATGGCTGTGTAACAGAGATCCGTATCATATACGACCGCAAAAGAGTATTAGGTATATTTTAAGCAGATAAGATGAAAGGAAAATATTATAAACTTCCCATAGACTTTTCGCAACTACTGCAGAAAAAGGATATGCCGGCTATTCCCCTGGAAGAGTCCATCGGACAGCATATACACCTGCTCATTACCACCGTGCTGGGAGAAAATAAAGATGATCCCCAATACGGCTGCCAATGGTGGGATAGCGACTTTGATATCAAAGCATCTAATAACGAAGTAAAGGAACAGATAGAAAACGCAGTGAAGTCGTCCATTATACGATACGAAAAAAGACTATCACAAATACGGGTAACAGCAGCCGTAAACCAGGAAGAGCTGATGCACACAGCGGCACGAAAGATGAAAAAGAAAATCCGCGTAACTGTTACGGGAACTGTAGCTAAAAACAATAACCCGTTTCAGTACAGCAGCTTTTTCTACATCAGCCCGTTATCGTATGATTGATCACTTGTTTATTAACCACCTGTCATGAAAGAAAAAAAAGAACGGATAAAAGACCGGATGTTAAAAACCGCTGCACGCCTCTGGGGCTACCCTGATGCGGAAGTGGAAACCTCTTTTGACCCGGTAGTGCAACTCTTACTGGAAGCCTGTGCCAGTGAACTGGAAAAAATTTCCGGTGAAGTGGATGTATCACATGCGCGCCTCGTAGAGCGATTAGCACAGATCATGATGCCGGAACCCATCACCAGCAGCCAGCCCTCCTATGGTATATTACATGCCATTGCCACGGAGCCCATTGCTGATATTCATACCGACCACCAGTTTTATCATCATAACAAAACAGGTAACAATACCCGTGACCTCTTCTTTTCGCCGGTAACCAATCACCGGCTTTTCCGCGGACAGGTACAATACCTGGCCATCGGTAACAAGGTGTATGAAACCCGCGACAACTGGTTCAAAGAACAGATACTGCAGGGACAACAATTGCCGGATATGCCCCCCAATCATTTATGGATAGGCTTATCCATGGAAGATGTACCACATACCTTTGAAGGCATGTCGTTTTTCTTTGACCTGCGCAATGTACACCAGCAGGAAATGTTTTATCACTATCTCCCGCTGGCACGTGTGTTTGTCAACGATAAAGAACTGACAGTAAAAGGCGGATATCACCACAGTCGCAGTACTGCGGAGGAAGAAGTAGATAACATGATACAGGTAGCTGTAGATACAAATACCCGGTACAGTCAGCATATATTACAGCGTTTCCGCCGCCACTTCCTCACAGTAACGGATAAGCATACACGTGCTGCTGCCGGTTTGCCGGATCAACTTACGCGAATATTTGGCGTAGAAAGTGCCCGGTTGAGCAAAGAAGTACAATGGCTGCGGGTAGAATTCCCTGAAGCCCTGCATCATACGCTGCTGGAAGATCTGTATTGCAGCATCAACTGCTTTCCGGTCATCAACAAAAAACATAATGAGCAGTCGATGAAGCTGAATCGTTATCTCAACATCATTCCACTGCAAACACCGGATATCTTTTTTGATGTCAAACGGGTATATGACCTGGAAGGCACCGATTACTACGTACGCAACTTTTCCACTGCCGGACAAATGCAGGAAGGTGAGCTGGTGGTGCGCAGTAGCGGTATTGGTCGTTTTGACTCCCGCGAAGCCAAGGAAATTATTGCCTACCTGATGGAAGTGATCCGCGATGAAAGCTCGCTCTTTGAAGAAGTGAAAAATGATTACGTGACCAATCGTATGCGGGAGCTGCATCAGCTGATTGCCTCATTGGAAGAACAGCTACAACCCAGCTCCAACAAAGGCAACATTCCTTACGTTATGGTGAAGCCAAAGGAAAATGCAGAATACATCTTCATAGAATTTTATTCTACCAATGGCACGATAGCCAATAATATCCGCATGGGCAGCAAACTGCTGGAATATGGCAGTATTAACGCACGTCCCAACAGCATTACCCTGCTTACCAATACACAAGGTGGAAAAGACAGGCTGAATATTGACGAGAAAATAAATTTATACCGTTCCCATTTATTATCGCATAACCGGATTGTAACGCCGGAAGATATGAAAGCATTATGCCGTACGATCTTTGGTAAAGAGATGAAATCAGCGAGCGTAATAAAAGGTGTGGCCATGCAACCGGGCACTGGTGCCGGCTACAACCGTACACTGGATATCCGTATTACACTGGTACAACCCGTAGCCAAATATCCTGCGGCCCACCTGACTTATCTGAAAGAAGAATTATTGTTGCAACTGGGTGAGAAATCAGCGAATACATTTCCGTACCGCATATTTATAAACGAGGCACTTATGTGACCAGCCGCACTGAGGAGTTGTACATCGCCGCCGGTCTTTAACTGATCGAGCGGCACTCCTTTTTTACCGTCAGCTGCACACAGCACAATGCTGTTACCAAAGCCCAGATCTACATATACCCGGTTACTCACCACCCATCCTTTGCCGGACAAACTGGAGTTTTTCCGGATATACACCCCGTTAGCCTGCAGATCGTCGAGCAACTGAATATTTACCAGCTGCCCATCCTGGAAAGCGGCATTATTTTGTAAACGCGCGGCGTATATTACTGATGCCTGCTTATGCACCGGTTGTTTACCAACAGTGATACGGATAGTGTTAAAATCCTTATCGGTGGCAAATTTACCGGCAGGTGGCGGTGTAGAAAAAACAGATCCGTTCACACTGCTTTTACTGAATACATTATAACCAAAGCCCGGCATATACAACTCCGGACTTTCAAAAAGTTGTTTAATTGCGATGATCTTGTAAATATACTGGGCGGTTTCATTATTCAGCATCAGCTGGTAGTAGTCGCTGCTGCCCTGTCGCTTTATGTTTTTGGATATATTGCCGGAACCGGCGTTGTAAGCGGCGGCGGCCAGTGTCCAGGAGTTGAGTTGTGCGTGCAGCATGCGAATCAGTTTACATGCGGCATGCGTAGCTTTGATGAGATGATTACGTTCATCATATCCTCCGCTGACAGTAAGCCCTAACTCCGCGGCGGTGCCGGGCATAATTTGCCATACGCCCTGCGCACCCACCGGCGATGTAGCATTACTTAAACCACTTTCCACAATAGGCAGGTACTTAAAATCCAGCGGCACCTGGTACTGTTGAAGGATAGGTTCTATAATGGGAAAATATTGTTCTGCTTTTAGTCGTAATGCTGGCAGATAACCCTGATAGCGCAGATTCCGTTTGATCACATCCATCAGGCGATAGGAAACAAAATCTCTCTCCATCGGTACAGCTTCTCCACAGAAATCAATCTGTTGCGCTATACCGATGCGGGTTAACAAAAATAACAGCAGTCCTGTTAAGCACCAATGTTTCATCATTATTTTGTGACCATGTACTTGGGTAAAACGGACGCCGGCAAGTATAATACCAGCGGTTGCTTACCTTCTGTTGTTTGCAAAACAATAATTACTTCGTCTTCTTTCTTAAACTGTTTGGACGGCACCACAAATACTTCAGAGGCCTCTTCATGTGCCGCTATGGTGGTCGGTCCTTTTTTATACAGGATAGGCATGGAATAGAGTGATGCCGTATCCTTTCTTTCTTTATGCAGCAAGCTGGCTTTTACTATTTTGAATGGCTCTTTGCTCTTATTTTTGATACGATAACAAAAGTAGTTCATACCACTCAGGGTCATCGCCTGTGCATATCCCACACTCACTCCATCTATCTTTTCTTCATGCTGATGATTTACTTTTCGGTCACTCCCAAAGTCTTCCGCAATTTTTGACACTGTTACTGTATCGATATTGAGCAGATTGGGGCTTTCAGGTAAATTGCTGATGCTAATAAGATCTCTTTGCCCTGAACCGGCACGGGGAGCCTGACTGTCATCATGCGCCACCACTGCCACTCCGCTGGTTCCGTTTTTGCCGGACAAGGCATATTTCAGCCGGGTCAGATCTGCCTTATCCTGGTAAGCGATGATCATGTAATGAATACTTTCACCTTCGCGAACAATCAGGTTAGTAGGCCTGGGAGCTGCTACCGTAGGTCTTAAAAAAACCATGTTACCATCTACAATGCGGTAATCATATTCTGTATTTTTCCCGTCTCCGATCTGAAAGGTACTGATAGGAGATCCGGAAGTAATAAGGGTTACAGCCCCTTTCGTAGTTAAGATGGTATCAGTTCCTCTTTGCGCGCTTGCACGCATTACCGAACCTGTTGTTAACAAACAAACCAACAAACTGCACAACACTTGTTTCATCGTTGCTTCTCTTTTTATTTTCTTCATAAATAAGGGGTAAAACAGCTATTAGCTATTAGTTGTTAGCTATTAGCTTTCAGGCCACTCAAAAAGCACATCTAAAAGCTAATAGCTAGGGGCTAAAAGCTATTTACCGTCCTGTTCGTAGGTAGTTTCCCAATCCGTTGCATCATCCCCTTTTTGACCCTCCATTTTGATCAGGAAGTTCTTGGCAGGAAAATACGGCTTCAGATGAATATCCAGGTGGATACGATCTTTTTGTATAGGGTCCTGCTCGAAGCGGCGGATATTAAAGTCTTCAATCAGTTTATCCGGACCGGTAATACCATCGAGGAAGCGGATGATCTGCTTCATGAGGTCCTTACGGGTATTGGCATTGAAGTTTTCGAAGGCACGGCGGTTGAGAAAGTCCATCAACACTTTGGTAACGAAGTCGAATACACGAACTACGGAATATGTTTGCAGTCCGAGGTTATCGCCGTTGAACAACGTTTTGGCACTGAAGGCCATTACCTTGCCATATTCTTTCACCATGGGTACCAGGCCCATTTTTTCCAGGCTGGCGATTTCACTCTTCTTCAGTTCAAATTTAACCCCATCTACTTCGTTCATGCCACCGAATTTTTTACCGGCAGTTACCTGCGACATGAGGGTTTTATAGATCTTACCTGCCAGCGCACCGGAAGGGGGTACATATAAGTGATCCTGCTCTCCTACTTCATCAAACTTGCCACGGCCTACCAGCCAGTTGCAGGACATGATTACATTGGAACGGTGGATTTCGCCACCGGTAAGGTTTGCCAGCTCAAACATTTCCATCACATCATCCGGTGCATCCAGGTGTGCGAAGTCTGTTACCAGCATGGTTTTACTTTCATGTGCTATTTTAGCCCATTTTTCTACCACCTTGTTGGAACCCAGGTAACCTGGAATTACCAGCAAACTGTAGTTGGTGCGCAGATCAAGTCTGTCATAGTTATTCACCAGTTCCGTATTGATCGCATCAATAAAGCGGGTATTGTCCAGGTCTTTCAGCTGTTCCAGTTCCACGTTAATGAAGGATACATTCTTTACTTTATCGGACTCGGTGTTTTTGAAGAACAGTGCTACGTTGCGATAGGATTGTTCCAGTTCACGGGTACCTTCTACTGCTTCTCCCAGGTTGGCAGACAATACCTTTTCAGATTCTGCTGCGTGTGTGGTGCAGTAGTCTACCATTTCCGGCAGCTCTGTTGCTTCAGATAATACTTTTTCCCAGAGAGATAATACTTTTTTGAGTTTATCTCTTTCTGTTTTTTTGCCGGCTTCGGTTAAAAATATATTACGACGCGCTTTGCGTTCGGGGTTAAGATTTTGCGCGCCTTCTACCGTTGCTTCCAGCAGGTCAAAGCCGCCATATTTGGCCAGCTCTTCTATATTTTGGGCAAGGTTAACTTCCTGCTGCTGTGAAGACTGACTGCTATTTTGCAGTTCCTCGTTTTTCTGTAATTCTGCCATAATGAAAGAAGTTATGTTCCGGGATGGGGAACAGTTAATTATTTGGTATTAAGATCTTTGAGCATGCCGCGAATAGCACCCAACATGGCTTTGCGGGCATCCGGATCGGTAAGTGCTGACTTCAGGATCTTATTTGTTTTCAGGTTCTTCATGATTTTCAGGTACTGTTCCTTCTCTGTTGCCAGGTCGTTAAGAAAAGCACTTTGCGCCGTGATTCCTTTTACCCCAAAATCACCCAGGTTGTGGAACTGTAGTTTTTCAGGCACTGTACGTCCTTCTGCATCATGAAAGCTTACGTTTACAGCTGGTTTATAATTTTCAAAAACAGCTTCCACGGAAGTAAGCCCTTCCACTATTTCTGGTTTAACGGGTGCTTGCTGGGTTAACTTTTCAGCAAACAAGGTACGGTTATGCGAAATTTCCGCGATGGCTTCATTGGCATCCAGCTTCACTTCTGTGCCGCCAATTCCGTAGTTGTCATTCATATCATTTGGGTTTTGAGATGTTGGAATTTCAATTTATCAGCCAGTCTAACTTTTCATCTTTTATATCCAGCGTTACTGCCGCACCCTTTTGGAGGCTGCCATCGATGATCATGCGCGACAATGGCTTGCGCAGCTGACCACGGATTACCTCCCGCAGGGGACGGGCCCCGTATTGCGGTGAGTAGCCCATGAGTGCCAGATATTGACGGGCGGCTGTTGTAACAGTCAGATTAATTTCCTGTTGTTGCAGCAGCTGCAGTAAATGCTGTAAGTGTATATCAAAGATTTTTTCTACATTCTCTTGCTGAATAGGCCCGAAGGGTACGATCTCTGTAAGTCTTCCTAAAAACTCTGGTCTGAAATGGCGGGCCATCAGTTCCATCAGTTGTTGCGAAGGTGGTATAATTCCTTGTTGAAAAGACTTTGTAATGGTATCACTGCCAATGTTGGAAGTGAACAACACCAGTGCATTGGAGAAGTCACCTGTTTTTCCGAGCCTGTCGTGTAATTTTCCTTCATCCATAATCTGTAAAAAGATATCAAATACAGATGGATGGGCTTTTTCTATTTCATCAAACAAAACAACCGCATAGGGTTGCTGCCGTATTTTATTAACCAGCAATCCGCCTTCCTCATATCCCACATATCCCGGAGGGGCGCCATACAACAGGGCTGCGGCGTGTTCCTCTTTAAATTCCGACATATCAAAGCGGATCATACAGCGTTCGTCCTGGAACAGAAAGTCTGCCAGAGATTTTGCGAGTTCTGTTTTACCCGTACCGGTTGGTCCGAGAAAAAAGAAGGATCCGATTGGCTGTCCGGGCCTGCTGAGACCGGATCTGGACTCCAGGATAGCATCCGCCACTGCTTTGAGTGCGTGGTCCTGTCCTACTACCCGTTTGCGTAAATGCAGGTCCATGGTCACCAGCCGTTCTCTTTCCTGCGATTGTATTTTACCGAGGGGAATGCCGGTGATAGCAGCAATCATTGTGGCCAGGTCTACCGGGGTTACTTCCTCCTGTTTACCGGCTACCACTGTAGCGAGTTGCTCCAGCAGTTGTTGCAGGTATACTTTTAGTGCAGCCGTGTCCGTTATTTTATTTACTTCCTGTGATGTATGGAGTTTACTGGATAACAGGTTGCCGAGGCGCTCCATCATTTGCCGGTAAAACCATAACAGGTCATCATGTTGAGAGGATTCCCTATCAGCCAGTGCGGCAAATTCAGTTTGCAGTGTCTGGAGTAAAGGTGATCCGGTATCCTGCATAGCGCGTATAGCCGCCATGGTACGATCCAACAGGTTGATAGCACTATCCGGCAGGCATCTTTCTTTTAAATAGCGCCTGGATAAACGGATAGCTTCGTGTATCCCTTCGGGTGATACCTTGAGTTGATAGAAGTTTTCATACACCGGCACCACTGCGGTCATCATGCGGGTAGCCTGTGTTTCATCCGGTTCAGACAGCGTAATGGTTTCAAAACGGTGCCGTAATATAGCATCCGGTTCTATGAGCTTACGGAAACCTTCCGGGGTAGTGGTACCGATGAGGATGATTTCTCCTTTACCCAGTGCAGCTTTGATCACATTAGCCATACCGCCGCCGGATTGTTTGTCCAGCAACGTGTGGAGGTTATCTATAAAAAGTATATGCCTGCCTGTTTGTTTCAGTTGTTGTATAATTTGCAGGAGGCGGTCTTCCAGTTCATTTTTATATGCAGCCCCTGCTATGAATGCGCCATAGTCCAGCGCATAAATATCTGACGACTGTAATTGCAGCGGCACTTGTTTTTCCACGATGGCACGGGCCAGTCCTTCTGCCAATGCAGTTTTACCTACTCCTCCTTCTCCGATGATCAGCACACTTGCGCGATCCTTACGGGTAAGTATTTCTGTAATAGCTCTGACTTCGCCATCACGGCCAATTACGGGATGGAAAGTTTTAAGCAGTTGAGGATCGGTGATCCGGTATACATATTTCAGTGCGCCGGGTTTGATCGTATTGGTTTGTGTACCGGAATTAATATCTGAAGTATTGCTCTTGCCTTTTTTACTGGCAGCAATCAGTTGATCACGGGTGAAGGGGAATGTTTTGAGCTGATCGTAAGAGAAGCCTACACCAGGTGTACACAATGCAATGAGCAGGCTCCAGGCATCGGTTTCATTACTATCATTTTCTAATGCAATATTTACGGCTTCCTGCAATACTACTGCGGCGGCCTCGTCAGGCTCCGGTTCATCCGGGATGCGCGATGCTCTTGGCATTTCATCCAGTCGTACTTCTGCCCATTCTTCGAGGTAATAAACATCAATGTCCATTTGATGCAGTGCAGGTATTAACCCTGTTTCCTTGTGCATACAGGCACGCAGCAGATGCGCAGGTGTATACTGCGAATGATGATAATCTTTGGCGATTGCTTTGGCAATCCTGATGGCGGATTGCAAATCAATGCCGAATATGGTCAGTGTTGACAGGGTCATTTGGGTGATTCCAGGTTTTTCTAAAAAAAAGTTAACAATAAATAATCAGTATTCCTTTGGGTATCTCCTGAAAGGAGACGCGGTAAAGATACAGCGAAAACATATACATAGAATTCAATCCAAAAAAAAACTCTATAAGTGGACACCTAACATTTTTCCGCTAAGTCCATGAATGTTTCACCTCATTGATACAATCACTTACAATCTTTACCAGGTGGGCTTCTGCATTAATAATTTATATTTATATTATATATTATTTAAAATACATTTAAAGATACTTCTCTCCTCCGGATCTTTCAGAAAATGCCCACATGACAAGAACACATAGAGAGGATGTCTACCGATTAAATATGTTACAGGCGTTACTTATCTCTATTAAAAATAAAAAGAGAATTTAATGATTGTTTCTAAGGTAGAATAATTATTTTCGCAATAGCCATCATTGAGAGAAAAACTATTAACATCCATAAAAAAGGAACCCATGAGAAAAACCTTTTACCCAAAATAGTATTGTGGTCTTCCCCATTTATACACAATAAATCCAGTAAATAAACTGATCATTCACACAATAAATTTTCACTTATGTCTTTTCTGGCAGAGCTAACCATAGCAGGAAAAACAGTTAATGTATTGGAATGCAACTACGGCTTTTCCCAGGGCACTGACTCCGTTGGCAAGCCCAATACGATGCCCCGGGGCGGCACTATTTCCCTGGTGTTGGAATCAGCGCGTGATACAGACCTGGTGCAATGGATGGTATCGCCGGACGAAAAGCGCGACGGCGCTATTGTTTTTAAACGGAGAGATGGTGATTCCAGCTTACGCACCGTTCAATTTACGGAAGGCGTATGCGTGCAGTTTCATGAAAGCTATCACCATAGCGGTACCAGTCCGATGATCACACATATCGTGATTTCTGCCCGGGAGTTAAAAATAGGTAATGTTCAGTTTAACAGAAAATGGGAGAAATAAGCCATGAACCCAAAGCCGGAAAAAAATGAACTGATTGCCTGGTTTATAATGCATAACATGGAAACCACTTTTAAAGAGGTGGACATGGCATCATTGATAAACGAGCGTGATAAAATCATCTTCCAGAATCAATTTAAAACAAAAGATTTTACGGATCCTGCTATTCATTTCACACCTGCGCAAAACAGCATCCTAAGAGCCGGCATGCTCAAACTGGCGTGGCATATGCCCACCTTTTTGTTTAATAACGGCATCACAGACAAACTCATTCCTGCTTCCAGCGTTCATTGCATTTTACGGGACAAACTATTAGGTGTAGATATTGATGGAATCGGCACATTCATCCTGGATATTGAATACGGAACATTTCATGCTACCATCTGGAAAAAAGGCTACAACACACCAGCTGTAAATGAAGGAAAACCAATAGCACTCGAAGAATTCAATATTACAGCCAATACACATAAACGAAACCTGCGTGTAGAAAGGGATTACTCTGCCTCCATTAACCGGGATCTCGATTATTTATCAGATCAGCTGAAAGATAAATTACGCGAAAATAACATCCCTGCTTCCATACAGGATTTGCTACCGACACTTCGTGTAAATTGGATTAAAAACCGTGGACTGGTAAGGGCCCTCAGTGGATTTCATGAAGTATATAAAGGCCTTGGCAATACTCCTGTAGACAAAGAACTCTATAGCGATAGTCCTTTAAAAGCTATTTATGATATTGGTACAGCACAAGCCGGTAAAGGAAATTTACCAGGATTAAATGGCATCACAGGAGGCGAATACCTGGTGAATACACTAGGCAACGACGTCTTTGAACAACAGGAACTGGACCTGATTAATGATGTTCAATCCCTCTCTCCCGAAAAAGGAGGTGGTTATGAAGTATTGGTTAATCAAATGGAACGTTACAACTACAGATGGGATAAACCTTTCGTAGGCTATTACCTCAACGAAGAACAACTTGCATTCTTTGAAAAACTGGGCGGCATTCCTGCTGACATCGGCTTTACTAAAAACTTTTCAAAGAGACCTGTTAACCACGCAGATAATAAGCCCTACAGATATTTTATTTATGTAAGAAGCGAAAAGCTCCAATACAGCTGGTTAAGTATAAATGACATTGGCGTCATTTATATCAATCCTGGAAAAGATTAACAACAGACAAAAAACGGATGAGAAAACTATTCCTTCTAATTGGCATTTCAACGCAGATCCTGGTAGCAAATGCAGGGTGCAAACAACCACATACTGAACAGTCCACTACACAGCAAAACAACAGTGATCCTGCAGTAGTTGACACCACTGCATTCAGACTGAAAGAAGTACGTGCATTTAAAGCAGACAACGAGAAAAATGAATGGTGGGTAAACAAACAGGATAGTAACTACTATATCATCAAACAATATCGGAATGATATCCTGGTCAGCTTTACCACCTATAAAAACAAAGTAAGAAACGGATATACACTGATCTGCTACGAGGATGGTAAAAAGATGCTGGAAGGCATGCTGGTAGACGGAAAAAAAGAAGGAATGTGGAAAGGATATGATAAAAAAGGAAATCTCGCGAGTATCCGGACATTAAAGGCAGATGTTATCCTGGAAGAAAGATTTTTGTCCAAAGATTCAACTGATAAACAATAGTAGTTAATTAAAAAGGAGCTGATTTCCGGCGGTACTTCATCCGCTGTGCATTGATGCTTTTCGCATATTTCACGGCAACGAACAATAACCTCATTATAATACTACAATTATGGGTGAAGATAAATTTCTGAGTAAATCGGCCATAGGTATAGAAGGATATGCCAGCCCTGTGGAATTTAAAAATGTTACCCTGGAACAATCTGTTGGTAACCACCACTACTTCAGCTTTTTGTGGCGCCCCGGTGGTGTTGGCAATGATTTGGCCTATCAGCGGAAAATTGTTGAGAGTTATATCGGTAAAGGTATTTCTATCTCTTTTGATGATTTCCGTTTTAAAGGGCTTATCACCAGTATTGGTTTATTGGAGGAAGATGGCGCTGCTACCGGTTTCCAGGTATCAGGCGTGAGTCCTACCATATTGTTGGATGATGTACCACAAAGTTCGTCCTACTACCAGCAATCATTGCAAAACGTAATACAGGGTGCGTTGAAAGATGCCAATACCAGTTTGCTGAAAACACAGATAGTACCCGCTTACAAAACCACGCTCCCCTACTGTGTACAATATAACGAAACAGACTTTGACTTTCTGGCGCGGCTGTCGGCCCGCTATGGAGAGTGGATGTATTATGATGGCAATACACTGGTGATTGGTGATGTACAAAAAACAGAAATAAAACTAACCACCAACGTTACCCTCCATAACCTGAAAACAGTAGCCTCTGTAACGCCGCAGCGGGTGCATTATGTGTCGTATGATGTGATGTCAGCATCACCGCTGAATGAAAAGTCGCAGAAAGCCGAAGCCGGCTCGCATCCATTGATGCAGCTATCCGCCGCCGCTTCGGACGACCTGTATTCCGCATCTTCCGGTAAACAAACGTTTATCCATCACGGTTATAGCGCCGGTGAACTGAAGCATGTACGGGAGTTGCAAACCAAGGTAACTGCTGCCGCATTTGTTAAAGTAAGTGGTATCAGCGAACTACCTGTTATGCCGGGGCAAAGGATCAGCATTGCTAATGGCAGCAGCCAGTCTGCTTATTCCGTGATTGCCGCCACACATTATGCCAGCGGCCCGGGTAACTATCACTGTGCATTTACTGCTATTCCGGCCGATGTAACCGTACCTCCCTATAGCAATCCCCACCTGGTACCTAAAGCAGAAATGCAGAGTGCCCTCGTGAAAGATAATAACGATCCGGATAAACTGGGACGTGTAAGGGTTAACTTCTTCTGGATGGCGCCCAATGAACTGAGTCCGTGGATCAGGCAGGCTTCGCCCGCAGCCGGCGGTGGCACCGGGTTCCACTTTATCCCGGAAGTAGGGGAAGAAGTAGTAGTAGGATTTGAAGGCGGCAACGCAGAAATGCCTTTTGTACTCGGCAGCAAATTCAACGGCAAATCCAAAAGCGGTTACGGCGATGCACAAAATAATATGAAAGCCATCAAAACCCGCAGCGGCAACCTCATTCAGCTGGATGATAACTCCGGCAGCGTTACCGTTACCGACAAAAATGGCAGCACTATGATGATGGATGGTACCGGTAATATTACTGTACAGTCGAAGACATTGGTAACGGTAAAAACAGAGGATAGAATTGTAGTAGATGCACCTAATAAAATAGAGTTCATCTCAAAAGAAATACATATCAAAGGCTCTGAAATGGTGGTGATCGGAGAAGGGGCCGCGCAGATCAAAATTGACAATAAAACGAACAAGATCACTTCCGATGCCGACAAAATTGAGTCTACCGCCGTTACTCTGCACCAGACGACCAGCAAGGCCAATTTGAAAGTAAATGCGGAACATTATGAAGCCACCGGTAGTACCAAAGTAGCTATCAACAGTACAGAAATAAAAGTAAATGGAAAGGCTACCACAGATATTAATGGCGGCATGTTAAACCTGAACTGCTGATGAATGAACATAATCCCATTGCACAGGAGATTAACAAAATACAGGCGCATTGGCGCAAAGCAATGGATGCGCATCCGGATCTGCACCTGGTACGGCTGATGATAAAACCAGAAGAAGCGCGGGTATACGAAGGTTTCTGTAAGCTGGAATCAACTTCTTACGGACAGCTGGAAGAAGTATTTGTGACCCACCTCACCTCTTTTGAAAACGAAGACACTTTTAGTGCTGCCATTATAAAAGACTGGCTGGAAACATACGATAGCAGCACCACGTTGCTACAGGAAATGGAACAGCGTGGCGCTCCCCTATTATGGGATGCAACACCCTTCCGTCAGTCGCTGACATATGACCCCAACATACCACAGGACGCATTGCTGCTTCAGCTGCTGCAATCGTTCCGGGCTGCATTACCGCACCCACCCCGGCAACTGGTGCTGGCACTGCTGCCGAGGCAGGTAAGCGATACCCGCAGCTTCGCAGCATGGCTCACCACCCTGCTCCGCAAAGGTATCCCCGCAGGTGTAAAGTTATTGGTGCTGGATCATGTGGGCAAAGACCATCTGCTTATCAATGACCGGCCTTTCCCGGGACAGCTGCTTTCCATTCATGTGCCGCTGCAACTGGAAAATGCTATACAGAAACTGGCCACCGCGGGCAATCCGAATGATCCCGAAATACAGTTCCGCAAATGCCTGTTTGAAATGGGCGCCGCCTTACAGGATAAAGACCTGAAACGTTTGCATTACTGGGGGCAACGAATGTTGGACTGCACCCAACAAAGTGGTAACAAAGGATTGTTTGCTACTGCGCATATTTCCTATGCCGGCATGCTGTTTAATTTTAAGCGGGAACCGCAAATTCCACTCCTGCTGGAAAAAGGCAGCCGCATCGCCAAGCAGGGCATGCTACAGGGCGATCCGGCCTGTTTGCCACTGGTCATCCAGTTCTACGGCTATCAGGGCGCTTATGCACAACTACGTAAAAGATTTACGGAGGCTATCGACTGGTATATTCAACAGGCAACGCTGGCGCAGCAACATAAATTCCTGCCCCAGGCCATGAATGCCTGGTACCAGGCAGCTGAGCTATGCCGCCGAAAAGATAGCAGCCGTTATTACACTGTACTGGAACAAGCCTGGGAAAGCGGTAAACAGATGACGGATGATGAAATAACCGCTTCTGTGTACAGCTACCTCGTACGTGATTATCACGACTATGCCTATACGAATAAATTAAGCAACGTGGTGCAACAGATAGAAGAAACCATGGGCCGCATTTTCGGCAAAAACTGGAAGGAAGAGATTGACCGTATGAAAAAAGCCAACACCCGCATGATCATGCAGCCACAAATAGAAACAGAAACGGAAGATGTATCCTCCTCTTCATAAAGCAAAGTATATAAGATGATAATATAACACCATTAAATGTTAATCTACCGTAAAAACTGCATTAAAAGAAGTGCTAGCTTTAGTTCATAAGCGATTATGAACAGCAAACAACCAGATTATACTTCTTTTTGGGAATCGGGAGATATTGCATCATTTAAAGAATTGATGAAAGCATTTAGTGCTTCTTTGCAGTATTTCGCGTGTAGCATTGTTTGTAACCAGGAGGAAGCAGAGGAAATTGTTGCAGATGTGTTCATTAAAATATGGCAGCAACGACAACACCTGCCCTCTCCGGAAAATATTAAGTTCTATCTTTTTAAGGCGGTAAAAAACACCGCCCTCAACTATCTCAAAAGTAACGGCCGTCGCATCACCCATCATGCTGCCTGGGAAATACAGGTAAACCGGCATAAGAACCAAAACCCGGAAGACATCCTGATCAGCAAAGAACAGGTAACCCTTATCCAGTCAGTGATTCAGTCCTTACCTCCCCGTTGCCGCCAGATATTTATTCTTATTAAGGAAGATGGGTTGACATATGAACAAGTGGCCGTACTACTGGATTTATCCAAAGCTACTGTGAATGTACAAATGACCCTGGCCATGAAAAAAATATGGGCTGCACTGGACCCTGTACTCAAATATTCTCACTCTTAACTATTTTTTTAACGGCTTAATTGTTTTGCTTTTTTCAGTTGTCTTATTACTGAAACAATTTGAGCATATATTTTCTGTAAATGACCAAACGACTATGGGAATTACTGGCCCTGCACTGGAGTGGTGATATTTCAAAGGAGGAACAAGCCGAACTGGATGAACTGCTACTGCAGCATCCGAGCGACTGGCTTAAATCCGGCCTGTTGGAGCAGCTCTCCTACAGAAAAATATCTGTTATCGGTGAAGAGGAAACGGATAACCTGATGGCAAAGGTGAATAATGCCATCCTGGAAGAAGAAAACACATGGCAACAAACGGGTGAACAGGAAGTAAAGCCACGTTTCCCGTTGCGCAAACTGCTGCTATCCCTGTTACTGCTCATCAGTTGCGGCAGCGCATTCCTGGCTTACCGCTATTGGGAACAGCAGCATTCCGGATACAAGGTAGTAACCACAGACGCAGGCATGAAAACCAGGATCAGGTTACCCGATGGCAGTACTATCTGGCTTAATGCCGGCAGTACGCTGAGGTATCCCGAAAAAATGGATCAGCCGCAAAGAGAGGTATATCTCAGCGGGGAAGGATATTTCGATATTAAGCAGGCTGCCAGCAAACCATTTATTATCCATGCAGAGAAAATGGATATCAGGGTGCTCGGTACTGCGTTTAATGTACGCTCCTATAAAGATGAAGACTTTGTAGAAACATCGGTGATCAATGGTGCAGTAGAAGTGTCCGTAAAAAATGAACATGCCGTCAGCAGGCTTACACTTACCCACAATCAGAAGGTTATACTCAGAAAAAAAATAATCGACAAAACCGAAAATAAAAATATCACCAGCCAAACAGATGAAAAAGAAGATATGCTGATAGAACGTCAATCACTATCTCCCATATCCTCACAAGACAGCAGCAATGTGCCGGAAACAGCGTGGATGAGCAATCAGCTGATATTCCGGAATGAAACACTACGCTCGTTATCGCAAAGATTAGAACGTTGGTATGGAATAAAAATTATCATCCAAAATCCACAACTGGCTAAGCTAAGATTTTCAGGACGGGCAGACAATGTATCAATGGAAAAACTCCTGAACATCTTGCAGGAAATTCAACCATTTAATTATTCCATTCAGGATGGCACCGTAACTATTCAGTAAACATATTAACATGAAGGCCATGAGTATCATTGGGGAACACCCTCCCTAGCGGGGATTGCTATGTCATATTTTTTTTGATGCCATTAGCTACTCCGGAGAAACCAACATTTTTGGATATTAATTAGAATCCCATCCAGGTTATGAAAAAAACAACAATACAAGCAGACTTTGTACTGCCACGTTATGCACGAAAATTGTTACGAATGTTCAAATTCACAGGTATCCTGCTACTGATCTTCTTTCAAACCTCCGCAGCAGGCTATTCACAAAACAATTTATCCATTTCCTTTGTAAAAACAGACATAGAAAAAGTGTTTCATTATCTCGAAAAAAAATCGGGATATACTTTCTATTACAGCAATAACGAAGTGGAAAACCTCCCTAAATTGAGTATCAAAATGGAGAAAGCCGCTATGCGGGATATACTCGACGAGGTATCACACTTAACAGGTTTGCATTATGCCATCATGGAAAACAACATGATCGTATTTAAAAAATCAGTGAATGAGATCCAGGCAAAAAAAATCAATGGTAAAGTATCGGATGAAAAAGGAATGCCCTTACCCAATATTACTGTGCAGGTAAAAGGCACTACCACAGGCACTTTAACCGCAGTTGATGGCTTATTTTCCTTGCAGGTTCCTGATAATGCAGTACTGGTATTTTCCGGCATCGGTTTTCTTAAACAGGAAATTCCTGTAGCGGGTCAGACTTTATTAACGGTTACTATGAAAGAAGATGTAGCAGGATTAAATGAAGTAGTGGTAGTAGGATATGGTACCCAGGAAAAACATAAACTGACCAGCGCAGTAGTTACTGTATCCGGTGCAGATCTTAATAAACGTATCGCCACAAACCCCGCAACGCTGTTGCAGGGCCAGTTACCGGGATTACAGGTAACACAGGGCTCCGGAGAACCTGGTAATGAAAATGTACAATTGCGTATCAGGGGTATCAGTACTTTCAGCGGAGCAGGCAATGATCCATTGGTGATAATAGATGGATTACCCGGTAGTTTGAGTGTATTAAATCCTAATGATATCGAATCCGTTTCTGTTTTGAAAGACGCTGCTTCTGCGGCTATTTATGGCTCAAGAGGCGCCAACGGTGTAATTGTGGTGAAAACAAAGAAAGGAAAAGGAGGGGCTTTTTCGTTGACATATGGTTATAATCTCGGTATCTCCCAGGCATCAAAGTTGCCCAACATTATTACCAACTCTGCAGAATACATGCAGCTGTCCAATGAAGCACACACCAACTCCGGATTAGCACCATTGTATAATCAACAACAGATTGATCTCTATCAAAATGCTACTGATCGTGTTAAATATCCTAACCACAATTGGTTAAACGATATATTCCACACTGCTTATACACAGAATCATTATCTGAACATGAGTGGCGGAAAAGAAAGTACCACGTATAGTCTTGGAATAGGCATCAGTACACAACCCGGTGTAATGATCGGTTTCGACTATAAAAAATATACGCTCGATCTGGGATTAAGTTCCAGGGTAAATAAAAGAATTACCATCGGAACCAATGTACAGATGCGTTATGCAGATAGAAAATATCCGGAGAATGGTGCAAGCGATATGTTCCTCTCTGCATTAGCCCAGTCGCCACTCTACCCTGCTTCCAGCGATGGAAAATGGATTAAAAAAGCCTACTCCAATGAATTAGGTAATAAGAACCCGGTGGCTATTGTACAGGAAGATGTCAGAACAAGGACCAGCGATTATTACGCACAGGGGAATTTGTCGCTGGATATTGATATCATAGATGGTTTGAAATGGGAGAACCGGGCAGGTATGAACTACGACAACTACAAATACAATGATTTCAGACCGGTAGTGCCTACTTATTACTTTAGCGATATGAGTCCTGCCGGATTGCTGGATGATGGCACACCGGGGCTCACAGTGGGCAATTCAGGAAACATCTACACTGTTTACTACAGCCAGTTTACTTTTAAAAAGAAGTTTGGCGAACATAACGTGTCGGCACTGGCAGGTTATCAACAAGAGCAAAACAAGGCAGACAACCTGGATGCCAGCCGCACGCAATTCCCTACCAACCTCCTGCGGGAACTCAATGCAGGACCTGAACAGGGCCAGGCAAATGATGGTACATCGAGTAAATGGGCCATCCGTTCATTTTATGGCAATGCCAATTATGACTATAAAGATAAATACCTGTTTGGTACCAGCGTAAGATATGATGGCACTTCCCGGTTGCCATCAAATACCAGATGGGGATTATTCTATTCCTTCTCAGGCGCCTGGCGCGTCTCAGAGGAATCATTTCTAAAAAACATTTCCTGGATCAACGATTTAAAATTACGTGGCTCCTGGGGTCAGTTGGGTAATCAGAACATAGGTACCTATCCTTATCAACCTTCTCTGGATGGCAGGTCATATGCATTTGGCGGCACCGTTACCAACGGTGTGGCAGGTAGTTCACTGGTAGACCCCAGCCTCACATGGGAAACTACCAGGGTGCTCGATTTTGGGATTAATCTCACTGCGCTTAATAATAAACTCACTTTCACGGGCGATTGGTTTAACAAATACACCTACGACATCCTGAGAGGTTCGCAGGTACCGCTGTGGCTTGGTTTAAATGCACCCACCATCAATAATGGTGCGGTAAGAAATAAAGGGTTTGAATTTAATGTGCAATACAACGACAGGATCGGCAAAAACTTCACCTGGTATGTGGGCGCCAATTTCCAGACCTACAAAAATACATTGGAAAAATTCGGGAAAAGAGAAATTGGTGGCCATACAATTCGCGAAGAAGGACATGAGCTGGACGCCTATTACATGTATGTATGGGATGGTATTTTTCAAAGCGCAGATGAAATTGCAAAATCCCCCAAACAACCAGTAGACGCCACTCCCGGAGATCTCAAAATAAAAGACGTGAATGGTGATGGTGTTATTAACGACAAGGACCGTACTTATGTAAAAGGCAAATATCCCTCTTTTCAATACGCCATTAACCTGGGAGCTTCCTGGAAAAACTTTGACATAAGTGCACAACTGTATGCTTCACAAGGGCAAAAAATATATGTAAATGGCTGGGGCATTGAACCATTCAGACAAGGATCCATTCCTACTACAGACTGGAGAAACCGCTGGACACCAGAACATCCCAGCACTACCATGCCTAAAATTTATGTAGCAGACGGATATCAACCGGTACAAAATTATGCATCCACTTATTTTCTAAAAGATGCCTCTTTTATTCGGCTGAGAAATCTTCAACTGGGCTACACCTTACCCAAAAACCTGATCAGCAGAATAGGTATGAAATCACTGCGGGTTTATTTCACAGCAGATAACCTGTTTACCATCAGCAAATACCCCGGCCTTGATCCGGAACGTGTGGATGAGGGTAGATATGTTACCTACCCGCAAACAAAAACATACACTTTTGGAGCCATGGTTCAATTTTAATTCCATTCTGTTAAATGATTTAGATATGAAAAAGTACCTGCAATATATAATATTGACCTTATGCCTCGCCACCGCCATGATAAGCGGATGTAACAAGGATTTCCTGGATGTCACACCTCCTGATAAATTATCTACTACTATTTTCTGGAAAACAGCATCAGATGCGGACCTGGCATTAACAGGCTTATATAACTATCTCTACGCAGACGGTGGCGGTTATGCGACTTCCCAGTTTTCAGTGTTCGCATGGGATAACTTCACAGATGACTCCTACGGACAATACAATTATGGCGGAGGCCTGAATGCCCTCACTTCCGGCATTACGCCACAATCCGGAGATTTCGTCAGCGTCTATTATAGCAACAGCTATAAGGCCATTGCATCTATTAATTCCTTTATGGCAAATGTGGGTAAAGTAATCACTGGTGATCAGCTGACGAAGTATAAAGGAGAGGCTTATTTTCTGAGAGCATTTCATTATTTCTGGCTGGCACAGCTCTATGGAAACGTGGTGATTGTTACAGAAGATCCTTTCACCATAGATTATAAATCTACCAGGGCAAAATCAGACAGGGCTGATGTATTAAAGCTGGTACTGTCTGACCTCGATGCTGCCATTGCAGCATTACCGGACAATGCGTATGGCGATGGTCATGCGGTTAAAAGCACGGCACAGGGATATAAGGTGCGCGTATTACTTTTTCAAAAGAAATATGCAGAAGCCGCCGCTCTGGCAAAGGAAATAATGACCGGTTCTAAATACGCTCTCAATACCAGTTACACCGGAAATTTTTATAAACCGGATCAGAATAACAGTAAAGAAATTATGTTCTCTGTAAAGTACCTGCGTCCTAATATTTTGCACCAGGATGTGGCTATCGCTGTAAATATTCAGCGGTGGAAAGGGGAACAGGGCACACAGGATTTAATCAACGAATACGAAGCCGCAGATGGTAAAGACACTGCTTCTTCTGCAGTATATGTTCATGGCAAGCCCTATGAAAACAGAGATCCCAGGATGCGTCAGACCTTTTTCTTCCCGGGTGATACAAAGGCGCAGGGATGGCCATTTACAGGTGCGCTATCAGTGGCTACTCCCGGAAAAGACAGCTGGACAGTGGGCTATTATGCTGTAAAGAAATGGTTAGATCCATCTTTGGTGGATCCTGATTACGGCACTATAGATGATAATGATTTTGTATTGCTTCGTTATGCTGATATTTTACTCATGTATGCAGAAGCACAAAATGAAGCAGCCGGACCGGATGCATCCGTATATGCCGCAATAAAACTGGTCAGGAACAGAAGTAATATGCCGGATCTTCCGCAGGGATTATCCCAAACTGATATGAGCGCCCGTATCAGGCATGAACGGCGTGTTGAATTTGCCCTCGAAGGATTACGTTATTTTGATTTGAGAAGATGGGGAATTGCCGCGCAAAAGCTAAATGGCTTTGTTCCCAATCCGTTGCAGCCAACGATCAAAACCAAATACCTGGTGAACTATGAGTTTTGGCCCATTCCTCAAACGGAGATAGACCGTAACGAACCAGCGCTCCTTCAGAATAGCGGGTACTAAAAAATTACGAATTGCGAATTACGGTTATGAGCGATGATCTCAGCGGATGTTGTCTGAACTGTGATTATTATGATTTTTATGATGATCCTGATGAGCGGAGATCTCAGCGGATGTTGTCTGAACCAGGATTTTTAGGATTGAATGGATTACCCTGATGGATGTTGTGTTGTTTTTTATTTAAAAGAGATACACTAATATCTTTGCTAAGTTCTTCGGCACCCATCAGGGTAATCCATTCAATCCTAAAAATCCTGGTTCAGACAACATCCGCTGAAATCTCCGCTCATCAGGATCATCATAAAAATCATAATAATCACAGTTCAGACAATATCCGCTAAGATCTCCGCTATCTGTCATACTATTCGTAATTTTAAATTAAGAGCGCGAAAAAGCCGTAGTAGTCCAGATGCTTACATTTTGTTTAAGATCCTCCGCCAATTGCAGCAGCGACATAAAATCCAGGTAATAATCCTTTAACATCTGACGGTCGCTGAGCGATTTGTTTAAACTGATTTCAAAATAATCCAATCCGTGGCTGATACCAACATAGATCCGGTTATTGTAAAAGGAAATAAACAATTTTGCTTGTGAGCGTTCCTGCAATGCCTGTATCTTTTCCATCAGTGCGGGTGTCAGCAGTTGCTGGGCTTCTGTTGTATCCTGTGAATACACCATAAACGATTTGTTGAAGTTGCTGTCTGCCGGCAATACTTTTTTCCCAAGATTCCAGGTTTCTATAAACCCGCTATCGGAATGCGTAGAAGAGAACAAATTTTCAGTGGTGGTATTGCGTGATATAATGTATACTGGTGTACTAAAATACCGGGGGAACTGTCCGATGAAATAACTGCCGGAAAATACAATATCAGGGCCTTGTCCGCGTAGGGTGAGTACAGGCATATGTGTAACGGTCAGGTCACAGAACTGAAAATTCATTTCGCCCATTTTACCATATACCTGGTCATTACCATTGATCACATAGCTTTTCTTTGAGAACAATCCGCTCTCTGTAAATTCTTCGTAGCTGGCATGATTAATCGGCTGATAGGTATACTCAGGATTAATAAAAGCAATGATAGGTCTGACTACCTTGTTCTTAAAATCCTGCTTATAATCAGTTGCCTCACCGGCTCCTTTCTGCCGCATCATAAAGTAGCGAAGGCCGTAGCTGCCTGCAGTGAATAACAGCACAATACCAAGTATCAGGAATATCTGATTCCCTGAGCCGGCCGCAGCTTCCGATGATTGTTGGGCTGCTTGCATAGAATATCTGAACATGCCCACAGCAAACACTACTACAAATAAAATACTTCCCGCCCACAGCCACCGCATCCAGTTTTTGCCTGCCTGCCGCTGACGCTCCAATTGCTCCAAATCACTGTTGAGCTTTATCTCCACAAAAGCATTAAATTCTTCTAATGTTTTCATTATTCAGATATTATTAATGAAGATCAGACTAGTTGGAAGACCAATTTGCAGAAGTGCTGCTACCCGCAGTGGCATTGCCATTAAGATCAGTTCTGCTGATAAGCGCTTTAAAGGGTTGCACATTTTCTGTTGACAAAGGCAGCTTAAAAGCAGTGCGGCTTTGTCCCACCATTACCTGTGCATATTCCATCGGAAACAGTCGCACCCTGATCAGTCGCAAAGGCAATATGAGTTTATAATCTGTGTAGGTGTTGATATTATTTACAGACTCTCCCTGTTGCAGGCGGTTAATAAAATCTTCAATCCTGGCAGGACGTTTTTTTATCTGCACCAGCATAATGATATAGGGTACCAGTGCACCTATCGGTAAACATGCCAGTATCCATAAGACATAAGCAGGCACCTGCGAACTATTACCGGAGAAGATGGAACTGCCCACCAGCGCCAATAATAACAGTGTCATTACTTCTGCAACAATAAGGGCTGTTATGGTTTGTTTTTTATCTTTTTCATGGATTTCCAGCAGTTTCGCTTTGAGTTCGGGCAGGTTGTTCATTTGATTTTTCTTATTTTAAAAACAGGAATAACATAATTATTTTGCTGTCAGTTTAGTATAGTTACTGACAGCAAGGTAAAAACCAACAACGGATACCAGCGCATAAGCAGCTATCAGCGCCCAAAGGCTTTTACCGGTAGTTTTATAGATTAACATTTCAATTTTGGTGATGCTGATATTTTCATCACCTATACTATGAAATTGATTGTAACGGTAAAAGATCAGGGCAACGCCTGCAAAGCCCAGTAATAAACCAACAATAACACCACCCCAGGATGGACCGTCATCATCCGCAGGCTTATTCGTTTTTTGTGATGCAGGATCGTTTATACTGTTCATAAAGAAAGATGTTATGGTTAAGGGTGCAAAAATAAAGGGTTCCGTCATTTAACTTGTCCTGATAACAGGCTTCTCCAAGGTTAACCTAAGCAATACCAAATCATTCAGGGCACTAAAATAATGGAAAATCATATAAAACGCAAAACGGGAATTATTCTCCCCTGATCACTTCCGGCGGATGCGCATACTCCTGCCAGGCAGCCTCCGCTTCTTCCGGAGTAAGATCTCCGTTATATACCATGACCCTGTATTTTAACTGATACTGCACACCGGCATGCAATTGCCAGGGTTGCATGCGTGTAGGTGTATAGTTGAACATCAGCTCTCCTCCTTCCATGTTTTCCGGCCATACCCGTAAAGGTTCCGGTGAATCATAATTTTCCGGATAATTCATGATTAATAATCCTGCCTTCCCTTTTGGAGTAGTGCCGGTAATTTTTACCCAGCGTGCCCGGGTGCTGTCTGCATCTTTCCTGGTTTTACCTTCAGAAGTAAGCAGCTGGCTGGTGGTAGCTATAAAATCAGTGGTTGTTCTTAACGCAAATCCGCCGCCATAACGATATTGTAATAAGATAATGCCATCAGGGGTAGCAGGTGAAAAAGTGGAGGTTAAATCCCACTGCCGGCGGTTACCACCATCAGTAGCCGGATATGCCTGTACCAGCCATACTTCATTGATCGCTGTTTTTTCGGTACCATCTTTCAGCAATGCAACATGTTCCTGGCCGGCACTGAAGCCGCACCATACGCTTCCGGAGAAAGTTTCCATTTTTCCTGCATAGCGCACTTTGCCTTCTCTCTTTTGTACATTCCAGAAATCGGTTTCCCGGCCTTCAAACAAGGTATGTGTCCAGGAGTTCCAGATGCCCATATGATGCCGGTGTCCGGCATTGGGGAAAATATTGGTAAGCACTGCACCATTGGGCGCCCAAAGAGGGTGGATAAAACCACTGCGACGAAACACCGTATCCGTGCCGGCAGGTGGATCTACTGTTTGATAATTATATTGGAGGATTGGCTGTTCGCCCTGTTGCAGCAGTAAGCTACCGGATTGGATGCCTGCTATCATCAGGGGGCGGGCAGTTGTTATTCCTTTTTTCAGCTCATATTTTCTTACTGTACCTGCCGGTGTTTTTCCACTCATTACCCACCATACTTTTCCTTTTAATGCATTAACGGGAACGGGCACACGTTTTTTACCGGTTACCTCTTCCAGTACTACAGCATCAGTATCACCGGTGTTATAGGTAGCATATACCAGGCTGTTATTCCTGTTAATATTACCGGCTTTTACCGTGAAGCAGGCAATAGTTTGTGCGCTGGCACTTACAGATAACAAAAGAAGAAATAACAGGGGGAAGTTTTTCATAAAACGGGCAATAGATTTACAGAAAAATACGCTTTACTTTTTCACTATGCAAGTACCTTGCGTAGCGGCGACTTAATATTATGACCAACGGGGGGAATGTTATCTTTTAATTCAATATTTTTGACAGATTAATCAGGATAACATGGCCACCCCAATTACGAATATGCTGACTACAAAACTCATAATAACCAATAAAGCAGCATTGCAAAAAAAGTACGGCGATAGCCATACAGCTATCCTGGACGACTTAAAAGCATTGCAGGCATTTGATGCCACCCGGCACCTGGATTCACATATCATTTTCGTAGATGATGCGGTGCAGATGCAGGCCAGCCAGGCTACACCGGTAACTGATCCAATAGACGAGGCGCAAAACAAAAAAGCAGTGGACGACTTGTACCGGTTCTTTTCACCCGGCTATATGCTGCTCATTGGTGCACAGGATATTATTCCATTTCAGCGTTTAAAAAATTTATTATCGGGAAACAATGATCCGGACACACTTATCCCCAGCGATTTGCCATATGCCTGCGATACTCCTTATGATACAGATCCCGGGAAATTTATTGCCCCCACAAGGGTAACAGGCCGGTTGCCGGATGTGCCAGGACTTACAGATACCGCCTATCTGCATACGCTCATTACTGACGTCATGGCTTCCAAACCTTCACCACAAAGCGACTACCAGACCTATTTTTCCATCAGTACGTTTGACTGGCAAAATTCAACACAGAATAGTTTACAAAATATTTTTGGCAACAATGCCAGTTTGCAGCTGTTCCCCGGAGATGCCACTCTCGACGGTACCAACTGGACCGCGCAGCAATTGCAACCCAAAACACATTTCATCAACTGTCACGGTGCTATCTATAATCCGGGCTATTATGGCCAGAAGGTCGCAGATTTTCCGCTGGCATTAAGGTCCGATGCATTGCAGGCTAAGATCACTTACGGCACTATTGTGGCAGCAGAATGCTGTTACGGCGGACAGTTATTTGATCCGCAAAAGAACAGCGGCAAACACATCAGCGTTGCCAACAGTTATCTGCTTAATCATGCCCTGGCATTCCTGGGTAGTTCTAATATTGCTTATGGTCCACCTACCGGACAGGGACTTGCGGACCTGCTCACACAGTTTTTTGTAATTAATGTACTCAACGGCGCCTCTACCGGCAGAGCCCTGCTGGAAGCAAGGCAACGTTTCCTTCATGAAATGGGGCCTACCCTCGATCCGTACGAACTCAAAACAGCTGCACAGTTCTATTTGCTGGGCGACCCTTCGTGGCAGCCGGTTATCAACGATAAAGATCCCAGTAGCACAGGAGAGAGCGAGCCCTTCATCAACACCGTGCAAAACCGTCGGGATAACCTGGAAGCAAGAGGTAAGATGCTGGACGACTTCATCACCATTCCACATCCTTCAGATGGCTCCCATGCCACAGATCCGGCCTTACACACCGCCATGCACAGCCTGCTGGATGAAAAAAACTTTGCAGAGAAACGCGACCCGAAAGTATTTGTGAACAAAAAAAATAATCATTTGGCCAAAGAAGATACAAATGCTTCCATGCCATCTGTAAAATTTCACGTATTTTCGGAATCTTCCGCCGATGGGGAAAATCCATCGACAAAAGTGCTCGTCGTAAAAGAAAAAAACAATCAAATACTGGGTTATCGTGAATATGTCAGCCGATAAAAATAACGGGGATAGCAATGTACCCACCATTACATTAACAGGACGCCTGGTGCTTCGCACCTTTGGTAAACATACCAAAAGTGAGCATCTCGGCGTATACCTGGTATCTGATCAGGGAGACTACCTCATACGTCCTACTGGCACCAACCCCTTTATGGACAATCCACTGATGCCCCTCGCCGGTAAAACTATTATTACGACCGGTTACATCCTGGATTATGTTTTCCTCGCCAAAACCTGGAAAGAGGTAGACGAATAGCCATTAGCTCTTAACTAACAGCTAATGGCTAAAAGCTAATGGCTCATTGCAGATATGTGTTTTTTTTATTATTTTGTCTTTTTAATGTTAACTAGTAGCTATTTGCTTACAGCTGATTGCTAACAGCTAAATGCTGACCTATGAACTTATCCGCCTTTATTACCCACCTGGTTCGCGAAGGACAGGTGACTGTGGCAAGTAATATTCACCTATTTTCCCCGCAAGAATTACAGAATACTATTGTTGTGTTACAGGAGTATTACGACAATGATATACAAGACATGCCCGGTACCGCACCCGCATTTGACAGCAACGCTGCCTTATGGGCTGCCCGATATATTTACAGAGCCGTACAATTAGCCATGCTGCGGCAATTAGGTGAAGAAGAAATAACCACGCTCTTGCTTCCATATGACCAGCCCGTCACCGCAGCAACCATATATGGAGCCGATCTCTGTTTACGTTACCTGCCCGACCTGCTCAGTCTCAGCAAAGGATTATCACCGGAAGATCCCCTGGTAAAACACCTTCAGGAAACTGCCAAACAATGGCCTTTTTCATCTACCGGCATAAATATCCCGGCTACACAAGGCATTGACATCATTGTATCAAACCCATCCCTGCTACAAACCTATGTCGACAGGATCATCGCTACCCGTGATACAGGCAGATGCAATGTACAACCAGTATTGGCCGCCGTTAAAGCTTCACTCGGCAATTATGCAGAAGTGCTGTGGCCCGATTTTAAATTACCTGAACTGTGATTTTTATGATGAATATGATGAGCGAATATTGTCTGAACCAGGATTTAACGGATTGAATGGATTACCCTGATGGATGCCGAAGATCATAGCGGAGATATTCGCTTATATCTTCTTAAGAAAACAACATAACACCCATCAGGGTAATCCATTCAATCCGTTAAATCCTGGTTCAGACAATACCCGCTAAGATCTCCGCTCATCAGGCTCATCACAAAAATCATAAAAATCACAGTTCGAATTATTTATACACTATGAAAGAATTATTACTGGTAGATAAACTGAATAATGTTTTACAGCATTTGAAAAACACCTTTGTGGGTAAAGATGATATCATTGACCTGATGGGCATCTGCTTAACAGGCCGTGAGAACATGTTCCTGCTCGGACCTCCGGGTACTGCTAAAAGTGCCATGGTAAGAGAACTCGCCAAAACACTGGATGGTAACACATTTGAATACCTCCTCACCCGCTTCACCGAGCCTAATGAATTGTTCGGTCCTTTTGATATCCGCAAACTACGCGAAGGCGACCTGGTAACAAATACAGAAGGCATGCTGCCGGAAGCATCCCTGATTTTCCTCGATGAATTACTGAATGCCAACAGTGCGATACTGAATAGTTTACTGATGGTACTCAACGAAAGAATATTTCGTCGCGGCCGTGAAACCCGGCAACTGCCGGTACTCATGATTGTAGGCGCCAGCAACCACCTACCGGAAGATGAAGCATTACAGGCACTTTACGACCGCTTCCTCATTCGTGTGAGATGCGACTATGTGGATCCCATGCAACTCAATGAAGTACTGCACGCTGGCTGGAAGCTGGAACAGACAACTGTTCCGGACCAAACGATCAACCACGAAGAAATAAAACAACTGCAACAACTGATCAGCCTCGTGAACCTGGATGATATCCGGCCAGCTTATATCACCCTCATACAACAACTGCGCAATGCCGGTTTGATGGTATCCGACAGACGCGCAGTGAAACTACAACGGCTCATTGCCGCCAGTGCCTTATTATGTAAACGTTTGGTAGCAGTACCTTCCGATATGTGGGTCATGCGCTATATCTGGGATACAGAAGAGCAACAGGAAATTATCGCCGGTATCGTAAATACAGTGATAGACACAGACACCGTTGTAGCCGGACAACATCCACGTGCAAAAATGAATAGTGTACCCAATGCCGATGAAATTTACCAGGAGCTGATGTACATGACCACACAGTGGCAGGACCCCGCTGTCAGCGGTGCGCAACGGGCTGCCATCAAAGACCGGCTCCGTTACCTCAATGGCCGTTGCGAATGGATCACCAATCCAACCCAGCGCAAATATGTGATGCAACCTATTGATGAATTGTGGAAGAAAATAATGCAGGCACAATGACGCGCAACATCAAAGAAATAGTAATGCAGCTGCCGGCAGATAAATATGCTACACTGGGCGCCGTACGCTGTTTACCGGGGCTCCTCGCAGCTGTTGACGATGACGTGCTATGGTTAAGAGGGATACCTTTTACCGGAAAACCCGACCCGGAAATCCGGCGCCTGCCGGCTACACATACTTTCCTGCTGGATGAAACCAATCTCCTTTTTCCAACAGACAGTCTAACGCCGGTGGCTACACTAAAATCGCTCCACTGGAAATCACTGCCGGAACTTTTACAGATCGTATTACCCGTATCTGCTATGCCGGCAGAGATAACAGCAAAATACCAGGTACAGCTGGCACCAGCAGAAAAACAACAAACCACGCATGCACTGCTGACTACACTAACCGCATGGTGCAACTATGCCGAAACAGCGCCGCTGATACGGTTACAACCACTCACATTTGCAGCTTCCGATAAAAACGAAGTACTGATAATGGGACAACCACTCCCCCCAATACCCGGCAAAGAATATGTGTTGCAGCATAAGCTGCTGCTGCCGGCAGGATATGAATTTAACCCGGCTGGCATTGCATTCCTGGTAGCAGCAAAATTAAATCCACAACAGGAAGATTATTTAATTTTTGATGCAACAGGTACCTGGGAGTGTATTCCCGCAACCGCTTTTGTAAAGGCAGGCAGAAGCGCCATCAGATTAACAAAACGGGAAAGAGAAAATGGATGATCAAACAAATCTTATCGACAGTTATTTTTCAGCCCCTAAAGATTATATATGGAGTTGGGGAGATGATGGAGAAGTACTGGAATGCAGCGACTTCACCATTTGCTATACAGATGAGCTGATAAACATACTCGGGGAAATGGCCCTGCAGGGCTGGCCACCATTGGGAAGTATCCTGCTGGTGCTTTGTGCCTGCAAGGATGCCCGTAAATATGTAGAGCGGGTGATCGAAGTGATGAACCTGTATAGTACAGCAATTAAATCTGATGCGCGCAGCAAAGAAATAACCCTTCAAATACATAAAACACATCGTTTACTTGAAATAATTACACAGCTACCCAAAAAATACCGCTCCGCTAACAACAGGGCATTATTGCTGAAAACAATCTTTGAACCTATAACTCCGTATATCGAAAGTGGTCAGGCTTCACAAACACTTCACTTTTTTTATAAATCCGTTTTCACACGAGCGCACTCACCGGTAGAACAATTATCAGCAGAATTAACTTATCTGGCTAATGCCGCAACGCATGTAAAAGATAGTGCTTCCCTTGAATTGAAACTGCGTACCAGCCTGGAAAAGCTCCCGGAAGTATTGCCAGTTTCGTTACCGGAAGAATCCGAAACAGATTTTTTCACCCGGTTGTCTGATGATGGCAGAACAGCAGGCATAAGCCGGCTGGCAAAACGGCTACAAGCTGCATTGCATGTACCCATGCATACATATAGTAGTAGTGAGCTGGCCTTTGGTGGTATATCAGATATTACCAACAAAGGAAACTATGACCGGTTGCTGCTGAGTGAACTGGCACAAGATGATCAGTTGCTGATGGCTCGTCTTGCCAATAACGAAGCGCTATACCTGCGCAGAGAAGACCTCCCGGCTGATCGTAAAAAAAACAAAGTGATACTGGTGGATACAACTCTGAAAATGTGGGGTATTCCGCGGGTATTCGCCGTTTCCGCTGCCCTGGCATGCATACACCAGAAAAAAGAAGATACTAACGTACAGGCATACTCGTTAAAAGGGGTAAGTACAACGGCCATAGATCTATACAGCAAAGACGGCGTTATCAACGCTTTATCAATATTGGACAATTACCTGCATGCTGCTAAAGGACTGGAGAATTTCATGCAACAGGAAAAATCAGACAGTACGGAATATTTCCTGATCACCAACGAACAACTTATGCTGCAAGCGGATTTCAGACAAACCGTAGCAAACCTGAAACCAAAACTAACTTACCTGATCACTGTAAACAGGAACGGGCAATTCCATTTTTATGATTACAACGGCTCCAGCAAAAAACTGCTGGCATCCGCATTGTTAAACCTGGAAGAAATATTATTTGCACCAGTAAAAACAGCTAGTAAAAAAAATATTCCCATTTCCCTCCCAGCCATATTTCTTCGGCTACGTCCAATGCCCTTACGCTATCCAGCCTCCCGCCTGAAACGTTTGGAAAACAATAGTTTCGATACAGAACAGATTGGAGTAGTCAACATCACTACAGATCTGAGAGTGCTTTACTGGCCAGAAAAAGATAAAGCTGCTATAGAACTACATGAATCAATTGAAGAAGGAAATTATTATTTTGGTATAAACGGGCATCAGCATATTTATATACTCGTAAATCCTAAGCAACCATCTACTACTATTATCATATACGCCTTTAATGTGCCTAACAGGAGTTACATCAGATACAATACAAATACTCCTTCCGGTGATTACAGGATAGTTTATCAGGACGGTATTTTCACTATCAGGAAAGGTGAACAACAATATGCTTACGACGCCTTAACCGGCAAAACCGCAATAGCTATGGACGCAGTGACTCATTTTAAACATACAACGAAACGGGGCCAGCTGGCAAAATATAAAATGAGAGATGTATTCAAATTCCTTAACAACGGTTACAGTACTATTAGCCGTATTCAAAGTATCTACGTGAGCGATACCGGGGAGCTGATCATTGAAAACCGGCAATTGTTCTTAGTTAATGAGCAGGATCTTATCCTCACAGACAAAGGAAATTATCTCCCAAATAAAACAATACCGGTAAATGATATACCGGAAGAAATACAGTTATCCACCAATGCAAATATCAAACTATCACGTTTTACCTGGGCCGATGGCAGTGAAGCAATCGCTGATCCCCGTGGATTCCTGCACCTACGGAGTTCCGACAAAACACTCCCGGAAATCACTATTACGATGGTGTTAGGGATCACACTTGCTGCATGGTCATCAGCGGGTACATACTGTGGCAATTCTTATTTCACAGAAGATGGTCTGGCATTGGGACTCAGGGCTAAAGAGTTTTACGCAAATTATATTCAACGGTTCATAGCAGGATTAAAATGAAAATAACACTCGGTTTACAATTTAATCAACACACACATCACGTTGCCGCCGGAGCCTTTATCCACGGGAATACTGTAGAAAGCTGGCTGCATGAAATAAATAGCTGGGAAATGGATATGAACCGTTTGTCAGCGATATGCATCCCGGAAAACAGCAGTTCCAATATGCCGGCAGGATTATTTGTACTGTTTAACAATATCACGCATCCGGATATCAGTCGCCTCATCAGGCACCCTTACCGGTTGCTTGGTGGCAAACTGTTTATTCCCTTCAACGCAGCACTCACACCAGTTATCAGTGATACCGAATTACCACAGCTACTGATATGGGATTGGCAAATTTTTCACCCTTCCCTCGGTTTTATAGGTTTTGAAAAGAAAGATGTGCTGTCATTAAGCGCTTTATTATTATATACTCCACCCCGCAATACAGATTGGGAGTATGCGCGTATAGGTATAACCCCAACGGCTAAACTAAAATATATTGGTATAGAAAAACAGGAAGAAGAAACATTTGCAGCTGTTGAAAAATCAATTGGCAATAAAAAGCTGGAGGAACTTATCAGCAAAGAAGAAGAAGTGCAGCCTGTCGAAGAAAACTCCACCTTCGTTAATATTGTCACAAAGCTACTGGCTAAGATCCTTCCTGGTAAATATGTGCAGCAATTCCTGCAACGCAGGATAACAAAGAATAATGATGATGTGGAGGTGAAAAGAAGGCGGGAACTGGAAAAGTTAATTAAGATGTTTGATACGGACAAAGATATTGCCTTACAGTATGCTATTCCATTAAATAGTCCTTATGAAAAACGTGGCGTATCAGCGCAAAAAGGTACGGAACTTCAAAGAAAAGACGCCTTTTTTACCTCAAAGGGATTAAACGACAACGCCCCCGCAGACAGCTGGAAAGTAGATGATTTCTACTCCGAGCTTAGGGATAAATATCAGCAGGCCGCGGAGGATGCGCTAACAGCCAAAGACTATGACCGTGCTGCCTACGTGTATGCACATCTGTTAGGCGACTATCAAACAGCTACCAACCTGCTTGAACAGGGAGGTTATTACCGCGAAGCTGCTGCTATGTATACCACACATTTACATAACCAACCTGCTGCCGCCAACTGCCTGGAAAAAGGCGGTTTGCTACTGGAAGCTATTGAAATATATGAATCGCTTAACCAATATGAAAAATCCGGTGACCTATATACGCAGTTGGATCAGCCGGAAAATGCCGCCCTGCTATATAACAAAAGTGCACAGATAGCTGCCAGCAACAATGATATGCTGAAAGCAGCCCTCATTATGTTAGAAAAATTACATCAAAAAGAACAGGCAAGAAGCTTTCTGCTGGATGGCTGGAATCGCCAGGCTAAGCCTATAGAATGTTTGCAGCAATATTTTGGATTATCCGAAGCTGACCTGAAACAACAGGTGCCTGACATCTATAAAAATCATACTACTACCTCGCAGCAAACGAATTTACTCCGTGTATTAAATAAGATAGCTGATAAGGAGGAAATAAAAGATATTACTATCGATATTATGTATGATATAGTAAGTCAGCAAACACTCACCGGCAACATGGAAAATTTGTGGGCGCTGAAAACTTTCATACCGGAAGACCCACTGCTACCAATTGATTCCAATCGTTTTGTCAATAATACCAAAACAGAAACTATCATCAAAGCGGCGGCACCATCCTTTAAATTTGCAGCAGATGTAAAATGGTTAAGCGGCACCATGCTCAAAGGACAAGCGCTGCTGATCGGAATCAAAGACAACAGCGTTTACCTGCTTCATTTCAACATGATCAATCATTGGGAGTATAACCTATGGACTAACCTGTGGACAACTGCCATCGACAACAATATTCAATTCACCCTGGTGAGTGATGGGCGTTTCCATAACCGGCTGCTAATACATAGTAATCCTGAAATGTTACTGGAAAACAAAGTGATGGAAAAACGAACAAGTCATGACGGCTTTATGCATGAGGTCATGGTTGGTGGAGCAAACTGGCTGCCAAAGGGCTTGCTGGGCATATGTTTCACTGAGAAAGATGTTGTTACCATTCATGTTGCCAGCGGCGTACTGGTATTCAGTCATTATACACCGGATGGTATATTACAGCGTGCAAGGGATTGTAAGCTGAATGGAGAAACCTTACAGGTAGATGCCAACATGCATATAGTAGTACAGGAAATCATCTACCGGCATCAGCATTTCTTTTTTTCCATAGGGCAATACCTGGTAAAATCAGATAAAGCGGGTAACCTGGAAATGAATGATATGGGATATCATATTTATCAACTCAGCCCCAGTAGTTCCCACACAGTGCTTCGTATGGCAGTAGCCTCTTCCGGTGGCACTTTCATTGCATTATTTGCCGGCAGCCACCTGAAATCAAAAAGCAATATGTTTACTCATGACGGCACTCCTGGTACAAGGGTCCAATATCTGTCAGATAATTTTGTGCTGGTATATGCGGAAACATTAGTGCAGGTATTCAAAGCATCAGGTGAAAAAGTAACGACCTATTGCAAAATAGCCACAGATACAGCAGTATCTACTATTTTACAAATGCCTCAACCTGCACATATAGCTGTTTTTGAGCAGGGCGGAAAAATGAATATACACCACCTGAAAAATTATAATCATGGTAGCAATATTGCGCCGGTGCCTGATCTGTCTGCATAAATAATGCGGCCATTTTCAATTTTGATACCATCAGCAGTATCTTCTGCCAGTAACAGCGGACCATCCATATCTACGTAATCCAGCAAAGGCAGCAGGTGTGCTACAGCTGAGGTGCCTGCTGTGCTTTCATTCATACTGCCGGTCATCACCTTCATGCCTAAACGTTTTGCTTCCGCAATCATACGTAGTGCCGGTGTGATGCCACCGCATTTTGTGAGTTTTATATTGATGCCATGAAAATAGCCATGGCATTGGGTTACATCCTGTTCTACAATACAGCTTTCATCGGCAATAACGGGCAATACTACTTTTTCATACACCTGTTTCATGCCTTCTTTATCTGCCGCAGGCATGGGTTGCTCTATAAATTCTACACCTAACTCTTTTAATGCAATAGCATTCCGCAAAGTTTCGTCTACTCCCCAGGCACAATTGGCATCTACCCTGAAAACCGCGCTGGTATGCTTTCGCAGCGCTGTTATAATGGCAATATCTTCTTTTGTTCCCAACTTAATTTTATAAACAGGCCAGGGAAACTCCTGGAGTTTGCGTACCATATTTTCAATAGTATCAATACCGATCGTATAATCAGTTAGCGGGTTATGAGAGATATCCAGCTGCCATACTTCATACAGTTTTTTCTGTTGCTGCTTGGCGTATAAATCCCATGCGGCGATATCCAGTGCACAGAGTGCAAACAGGTTATCTTTCAATAAAGGGTACATCTCCTGCCAGAAAATTTCCGGTGTGGTTAAGGTATAATTTTCTATAAAAGTACGGTGCGCATTAATGGCATTCATCAGGAGCGGCACCGTCATGTTGTAGTAAGCGTTATCGGCTGTTTCTCCGAGGCCACTGTATCCATTCTGCTCCAGTTTCGCTACCAGTAAGGGTTGTACATCTTTTGATTTACGGGAAATAGTAAAGGTGTGCCTGAATTTCAGTTCAAAAGGATAAAGTGTAAGTTTCATTTTATGACTGATTACCTGTTGTAAAATTTCAAATTACGAACAAAAGATATCTTCGCTTATATCTGTCATTCGCAATTCGTAATTTGTAATTATTCCGGGTATTCTATACCGCCAATAATGCGATGAAACTGCCGGAATATTAATCCTTTCCGCATCCGGGTGTTGTGTTGTGATATGGCCCGCTGCTGCCAGCAGATCCTGTATCTGAAATATACGCCACATAGCTGGCGCCTGCAAGTGTTGTGTAATAATTTCCCGGATTAAAGTAGCATCAGCTGCTACAGGAGCAGGTCCGGTATGATGCAGCTCCTGTTCGTAATATTTTTGGGAGATGCCTGCATTCTCTTTCCACCAGCCGCGCAGTGTGCTCATATCGTGGGTAGAAGGCGTTAATACCGAGAGATAAGGTGCGCGGGAGATGTTGGCAAATAACACATCAACATCCTTGGGCATACGCTGTATTTCCAGGCTTAATATGCCTTGTGCCTGCATCACGCCGGGCACACAATGAGGTACCATGCCCAGGTCTTCCCCACAAATGAGCATATGGGTAGCTCTTTTTATCAGTGGCAGCTTATGTACCGCTTCTTTTCTCCAGCAGCTCTCCTGTCGTACGTAGAAATAATCATGATATAAGGCCAGCAGATTTTTTTGCGTAGCCTTGTCCAGTGCTGCAAAAGAATGGGTGGCTGCCATATCATAGCGGGGATGATAAACGTTTCTGTTTTTGCCTGTTACCTTAATAAACAACACATCTGCAATGAGTGCATAGAGAACAGTCTTTACCGCTTCCGGCAGTTCCATTTCCTTTACCTTATGTTGGGTATTATAGGCTGGGAGCAGCTTATAATGTCCGCCTGCAACAGGTTGCAGGAGACTGTCCCTCATCATGCCCGCATAGTTGCCGAAGGCATCCTCCAGGATCTTATCAGTGATATAAGGAGTGCAGTATCTGTCTTCTTCAAAATCAATTCCACGTTGCAGCAGTTCTTCCCGGCTAACGGGAACGGCTGGATGAAAATATCCCAGCAAGCCCTGTACTGCGTCCAGCGGTATCTGCCAGATACGGAAGAAGCCAAGGATATGATCAATGCGGAAGGCATCAAAATAAACTGACATGTGGCGGAGCCGTTGTTGCCACCAGTCGTACCCATCTTCCGCCATGCGTTTCCAGTTATAGGTAGGAAACTCCCAGTTTTGCCCATATGAGGTAAAGCTGTCAGGCGGTGCGCCTGCCTGCATGTCCAAGTGATATAGCTCCGGATTCATCCAGGTGTCTACACTGTACCTGGCAATACCAATGGGAATATCTCCCTTCAGTACTACCCCATAGCTATGTACAGCCTCCACAGCAGATTTCAGCTGCCGGTGCAGGTGATATTGTACAAAAAAATGGTAATGAGCTGCGGCGGCGGCGGCTTCATCTGCTATCACCAGTTTATTAATAGCCGTGTAGTCGTATACGTTATGAACAGGCCATTGTGAGAAATCACCTGTTTGATAGGTTGTCCGCAGGTAACAGAAGATCGCATAAGGCAACAGCCAGTGTTCATTGGAAGCAAACCACTGCCAGTAATCACGGGTCTGCAGCTTCTCCCCTTCTGCCTCGTATAATGCCTTGAGATAAGCCAGCTTAAAGGAAAGTACGGTTTCATAGTCCACCGCATCTTTTTCGTTCAGCCATTGCCGTAATTTATCAAATTGCCGCTGCAGCGGATGTGTATCCGGCAGTTTACCTACCTCGTCCAGCCGTATGTATTGCGGGTGCAATGCAAAGGAGGAAATAGCTGAGTAGGGATAGGAATCTTTCCAGGTATTTGTTTGGATGGTATCGTTCACTGGTAGTACCTGTATGAGTTGCAGTCCGCTTTGCTGTGCCCATTGTGCCAGGAGTGGCAGATCTGCAAATTCGCCTGTACCAAAGCTTTCGGGACTACGCAAACTAAACACCGGTACAGATACGCCAGCCCCTTTCCAGGGTGTATGTGTTATCCGCATCATGCCATCATGCATAATTACCTGTCTGCCTGCTACTGCCACGGTATGCATTTCCCTGTTGTCACCATCTTCAAAGTGTACAAACTGCTGTGTATCCAGGTCATAAACACCGTATTTGTAATGCAGGGGCATGGGTACACCGGAGAGGTCTAACGCTACAGAAAACCAGTCCTGGGCATCGTATTGCAGCAGTACTGGCTGTAATATGTTCCAGTTGCCGGTTTGCGAAGTACTGCCTGATAAACAAACTGTTTTATTGCTTGCTAACAGGGGTGCCTGCACACGAAATATATGCGTAGCCGTTAGTGTTCCTGTTGTAGCGGCGATGGGTCTTTTAAAAAAAACACGGGTAAAGGGAGCGGTGAGCCAGGCGTTTTCCCGTTGGGCGGCATCATTCCAGGTATCAGTAAAAACCAGTTCCCGGTGAAATCCGGGCATGATGGTAAACGCTCTTACAGCCCCTTCATACACAATATCTTCCAGCTCTTTTAAAATATACTGATACTGCAGGGTGAATATTTCTCCGGGGGCCAGTTGAATATCCGTATACCACCAATCTTCACTCAGCCACTGCATGCGATGTGCGTGTTGCGGCACATCATTACCCAGCAAAGGTACATTTCCCAGCAGGTATATATCCTGCCCGTAATGAGTGTGGTAACGAAGGTAAAAACGTAATCTTTGATGCATCTGATCCCGGCTAAGCCAGAACAAAGTAAGGAATTAAGCGGAAAGGAGAAAGCGATTAGCTGTTAGCCATTAGCTTTTAGTATAAATGATTGAAGCGAAGACAAAAGCAGATTATAAAAATCCGCTCTCATCCCCGCTTCAATCATTTATACTAAAAGCTAACAGCTAAATGCCAACAGCTTTTTATTTTACTTCTTCAAACTCAGCGTCAGTTACGCCATCGTTAGCCGCATTAGGTTGACCCTGTTGCTGACCACCGTTAGCCTGTGCGCCTTCCGGTTGACCCTGAGAAGCTTTGTACAGCTCTTCAGAAGCAGCAGTCCAGGCAGCTTCCAGTTCAGCAGTAGCTGTATCCAGCTGTGCACCGTCCTGAGTTTTGTGTGCTTCTCTCAATTTTTCGAGTGCTGCTTCAATGGTAGCTTTTTTATCAGCAGGTAATTTATCACCGTATTCTTTCACTTGTTTTTCAGTTTGGAATATCAGGCTATCTGCTTTATTCAGCTTCTCGATTTTTTCGCGTTGTTCTCTATCTACTGATTCGTTAGCTTTTGCTTCGGCTTTCATCTTTTCGATTTCTTCCTTGCTCAAACCGCTACCAGCTTCAATTCTGATGTTCTGGGTTTTACCAGTACCAGTATCTTTTGCAGTTACATGCAGGATACCGTTAGCATCAATATCAAAGATAACTTCGATCTTAGGCACACCACGCGGAGCAGGAGGAATATCGCTCAAAATGAAACGACCCAACGTTCTGTTCTGGTTAGCCATTGGTCTTTCACCCTGCAATACATTGATTTCCACACTTGGTTGGCTATCAGCTGCTGTAGAGAAGGTTTCAGATTTTTTGGTAGGAATAGTAGTATTGGATTCGATCAGTTTGGTCATTACACCGCCCATTGTTTCGATACCGAGAGACAGTGGAGTAACGTCCAGTAACAGTACGTCTTTCACTTCACCTGTCAATACACCACCCTGTATAGCAGCACCTACAGCTACTACTTCATCCGGATTCACACCTTTATTAGGTTTCTTTCCGAAGAATTTCTCAACAACTTCCTGGATTTTAGGAATACGGGTAGAACCACCTACCAGTATTATTTCATCAATTTCGGAAGTGTTCATACCGGCATCTTTCAGTGCTTTGCGGCAAGGCTCCAGTGTTCTGTTCACCAGGTCATCGCTCAGCTGCTCAAATTTAGCGCGGGTTAATTTTTTCACTAAGTGTTTAGGAACGCCATCAACAGCAGTGATATAAGGAAGATTGATTTCAGTTTCCTGAGAAGAAGACAATTCAACCTTTGCTTTTTCAGCAGCTTCTTTCAAACGCTGCCAGGACATTGGATCTTTATGCAGATCTACTGCTTCGTCTTTCTTAAAGTCGTCAGCCAGCCAATCCATGATCACTTTATCAAAGTCATCACCACCAAGGTGTGTATCACCATTAGTAGATTTTACTTCAAATACGCCGTCACCTAATTCCAGGATGGAGATATCAAAGGTACCACCACCAAGGTCAAATACAGCGATTTTGCTATCATGATGCTTTTTGTCCATACCATAAGCCAGTGCAGCTGCAGTAGGCTCATTGATAATACGACGTACTGTTAAACCGGCAATTTCACCGGCTTCTTTGGTAGCCTGACGCTGTGCATCGTTAAAGTAAGCAGGTACAGTGATGACCGCTTCGGTAACTTCCTGACCTAAATAATCTTCAGCCGTTTTTTTCATTTTCTGCAGGATCATGGCTGAAATCTCCTGTGGTGTATATAATCTACCGTCTATATCTACACGGGTAGTGTTGTTATCACCTTTTACCACTTTATATGTAACGTGACTAACTTCATTGGACACTTCGTCAAAATGACGGCCCATGAAACGCTTCACTGACATAATGGTATTTACGGGGTTGGTTATAGCCTGACGCTTTGCAGGGTCACCTACTTTCCTTTCTCCGTTTTTCAAAAAAGCCACTACAGATGGGGTTGTTCTCCTTCCCTCATCATTGGCAATCACTACCGGTTCGTTACCTTCCATTACGGCAACGCATGAATTGGTAGTCCCTAAGTCAATGCCTATTATTTTTCCCATAGTATTAAAGATTATCCTTTAGTTGTAAGTATGTTTTCGTGTTTGTCGTAGGTTTGTCAATGATTATGCCAAGCAAAAAAATATGAAATTATGTCAGTCAGGTACCTTATATTTGGTTAAGTCTTAACTATTTTGTGATTGTCTGAACAAAATACCGGTAATACCAAATACCCCGGATTATTCATAACCACCGCCTTTCTTTTTTGCGCTATTGATTCCTAACCTCATCGTTTTTATTATCCAATCAGTCTTACAAATTCAGTAACCTAACGTTATTCTTATGAAAAAATCCACTCTCTGGCGGGCTACAAGCTTGCTTTTGGCTGTACTCCCCATGATCAGCCAGGCTCAGGATCAACTATCCGGCAAATCCGCTTCTTCCTCCTCCGGAAGGCTTTTTAACGGTACCGGCGGGTACAAAACATGGTCTATTGGCGTTAATGGTGGCTTATTGGCACCCGTAGCCCTCACCGGTGGCAGTAATGACTTTACCAAATGGAAAGTATCTGCCGGCTATGGTGGTTATGTAAAATACCAGCTCCTCCACTTCATGGCATTACGCGCAGACTATGTAGGTGGCAAATTACAGGCCGATAACAGTAAAAGTCTCAGTGGTGTAAAGCCCCTTACCAGCCCCTACAGCTCCTATGAAACAAAACTGAAGTGGTCTGCCACCTTAAATGCGGTATTTAATATCACTACGGTGAACTGGCTCTTCCGTCAAAACTTTGTTCAATTGTATGCCTCTGTGGGCGGCGGTTTGGCTGGCTACAACCCTACCCTTACCACAACCAGTGGCAAAACGATCAACGATAAACCCAGTGGCAGCATTAAAGAACTGATCATTCCTGTGGGAGCAGGATTAAAATTCAGGCTCTCTGAAATGATCAACCTCGACCTCGGCTACACTATGTATTATACAGATGGAGATAACCTGGATGGTTATGTTCATGGCCCTAGCAAGGATAAATATTCTTATGGTTATGCAGGACTGGAATTCGCGCTGGGCAGGGCCGGCAAGAAACAGCTGCAATGGCATAATCCAGCTAAAACCATGTACGATGAGCTGGAAGCACAGAAAATTACCCTCGCCGCTTCGCTCGATGCTGCCAATCAAAACAATGCCAGGTTGGCTGCTGACGTAGATAAACTGACAAAAGACAGTGACGGAGACGGCGTTTCTGACTTCTTCGATAAATGCCCCGGCACACCTGCCGGCGTGAAGGTAGACGGCGCCGGATGTCCGCTGCCAGTAGCGGTAGAGAAAAAAGAAGAAAAAATAGTTATTACGGAAGAAGATACCCGTATCGTAAAAGAAGCGATTCAGAACCTTGAATTTGATTTCGCTAAAGCCAGTATCAAACCACACTCCTATCCGGCACTGGACAGGGTGGCAGACCTCCTGGTACGCAAAAACCTGAACCTGAAACTCAGCGGCCATACCGACAATGTAGGTAACAAAGAACGCAACCTGGCACTGTCAAGAGAAAGAGCAGAATCAGTAAAAACCTACCTGGTAGGTAAAGGCGTAAATAGTTCCAAGATTGAAGCCGTTGGCTATGGCATGTCACAGCCTATCGCCAGCAATAAAACAGCTGCAGGCAGACAGAAAAACCGCAGGGTGGAGTTTACTATATTTTAAGCAACCGCTTTAGAAAATTACGAATTGCGAATTACGGATTACGGATTTGTGGGGAGATATTTAAGAAGATCTACATGAATATCTCCTCACAAATCCGTAATTCGCAATTCGTAATTCGTAATTTTATTTAATGGAATCTATATTGATAAGAACAATTATACCGGCAGATGACCCGGTGGTAGCCCACATCGTGAAAACTACCCTTACAGAATTCGGCATGAACAAAGCAGGAACTGCTTTCTCCGATCCTACAACAGATCATTTATCTGCTCTCTTTAATATCCCACGCGCGGTCTATTATGTAGCTGAAGAAGAAGGAAAGATAATTGGTGGCGCCGGCATTCACCCACTGGATGGTGGCGAAGCACATATATGCGAGCTGCAAAAAATGTATTTGCTGCCGGAAGCCCGTGGTAAAGGCCTCGCAGGGAAACTCATTACCATGTGCCTGGAGTATGCTAAACAAAACGGCTATGCGCAGTGCTACCTGGAAACCAGCCCGGAACTGGCACGGGCCAGGAAAGTGTATGAACAGTTTGGGTTTCGCTACCTGACAGGCCCTATGGGCAGCACCGGCCATTTTGGCTGTGACAGTTGGATGCTGAAGGATTTGTAATTTCTACAACATGTAGTTTTTATTTCGTTATGTAAACCGGCATATTTATTGCCAACAAGGCGTTACAAAAAAACATATCATGAAAAAACTTATTCTGTCTGGCGTATTGGCCATCGGGACTATGCTGGCAGTACAAGCACAAAATGTCACATTTGGTGTTAAAGGTGGATTGAACCTGATGAAGCTGACCAATTTCGATGGTCATAAAACACGTGCTTCTTTTAATATTGGTGGATTAGTAAACATTGAACTGGATAAAAGCTGGGCTATACAGCCGGAATTATTATACTCAGGTCAGGGAACAAAATACAGCAAAAGTATTTTATGGGGAGCGATAAATACCAGCGGCACCCTGAAAACAGATTATATCAATATTCCCGTAATGGTGCAGTATACTATTGTACCTTCCTTTTACCTGGAAGCAGGGCCACAGGTAGGCATCCTGGCTGGTGCCAAATGGAAAGCAGGCGACAATTCCACAGATATTAAAAGTGACATGCGATCCACAGACTTTGGTCTGAATTTCGGTTTTGGTTATAAAACAGACATGGGACTGGGCTTTGGTGGCCGATATAACTTTGGTCTGACCAATGTTTTTAATACTGACAAGTTTAATCATGACAGCAAGAACTCCGGTGCACAGATCGATGTGTTCTATATATTCTAAAAAATAAGACATAAGCTACAAAACACAATATGTGCCTGAGGCACATATTGTGTTTTGCCAAAGACAACCTTCGCTGCTTTCCGCTAATTAGCTATCTTTGCCCCTCGCATTAATCATTTTCAGCATGAGTGTTGTACAATCAATCAGAACGGCCGCAGTGGCCGCCGTTAAATCACTTTACGATCAGCAGGTAACTGAGTCAGATATCTCTATCAATATTACCAAGCCAGAGTTCGAAGGTGAATATACCATTGTCGTTTTCACTTTCACAAAATTCAGCCGACAGAAACCCGAAGAAACTGCACAGCGCATCGGTGAATATCTTACTACCCACAACCCGGAACTGATTGCCCGATTCAATGTTGTGAAAGGATTTCTTAACCTCAGTATAAATGAGGCCTGGTGGTTGCAATTCCTGCAACAGCACTACAGCGATGTAAACATTGGTATACAGCCGTCTAATGGCAAAAAAGTAATGGTGGAGTATTCCTCTCCCAACACTAACAAACCTTTGCACCTTGGGCATCTACGTAATAATTTCCTCGGTTTTTCGATAGCAGAGATCATGAAAGCCAATGGTTTTGAAGTTATCAAAGCCAACCTGGTAAATGATCGTGGCATACATATCTGTAAGTCCATGCTGGCATGGCAACTTTTTGCACATGGCGATACGCCTGCGACTTCCGGTATTAAAGGAGATCACCTGGTAGGTGATTATTATGTAAAGTTTGAGTCTGTAGTAAAAGAACAAGCCGAACCTATCATTGACCGTGTACTGGAAAACGATTTCCGCGATTTTGAAGAAGCAGACACCGAAAAACTGGAGAAACTGGTAACGGCACTGCACAAGCCGGAAACGAAGGAAGACAAAGAGAAGACAACGAAGATCATGGACGACATCAAAGAGATGTCACGTAATAAAACAGAAATCATGCAGCAGGCTAAAATCATGCTGCAGCAATGGGAAGCCGGCAACCCCGAAGTACGGGAACTGTGGGCTACCATGAATAGCTGGGTGTATGAAGGCTTTGCGCAAACCTACAAACGCCTGGGCATTGATTTCGATCAGATGTACTACGAAAGCGAGACTTATCTGTTAGGTAAAAACCTCGTAGCTGAAGGACTGAACAAAGGAGTATTATTTAAGAAAGAAGATAATTCTGTCTGGATAGATCTCACTGCTGACGGACTGGATCAGAAGCTGCTGCTCCGCGGTGATGGCACTTCTGTGTACATGACACAGGACCTGGGCACGGCACGTTTGAAATACGAGCAGTATCACATGGACCGGAGTTTAATTGTAGTAGCTGATGAACAAAACTATCACTTCAAAGTACTACAGCTGATTTTACAAAAGCTCGAAGAACCTTCTGCACCGGGTATTCTGCACCTCAGCTACGGCATGGTGGAATTACCGCATGGCCGTATGAAGAGCAGAGAAGGTACTGTAGTAGATGCAGATGATCTGATTGTGGAAATGGTTAATACAGCCGAAGAAAAAACACAACACGCAGGTAAAAAACTGGATGATTTTTCTGAATTTGAGTTGAAAGAATTGTATGACACCATCGGTATGGGTGCCATGAAATTTTTCCTGCTGCGCGTAGATCCTAAAAAGAAAATGGTCTTCAATCCGGAAGAGTCTATTGACTTGCACGGGTTTACAGCACCATTCATACAATATGCTTATGCGCGTATTAAATCAATTTTGAGAGATGCCGGTCCTGTAGAAGCACTGGAGCAATATAAATATACCGGTGAGTTATTACCGCTGGAAAAACAACTGATCATCCTCAATGAGCAATTCCCTGGCATACTGGCGGAAGCCCACCGGGAACTGAGCCCGGCTGTTATTGCCGGTTATGCCTTCCAGCTGGCGCAATTATTCAATTCATTTTATGCAGAGAAAATAGAAGGTGTACCTACCTATTCTATTCTCAGGGCTACCAGTGAAGAAAAGAAAAAGCTACGTTTACAAATCATAATGCTAACCGCCCACACTATTGCCCAGAGCATGAAAATGCTGGGTATCCGTGTACCGGAGCGGATGTAAAAAATAGCTTTTAGCTTTTAGTAAAAATGCAGCGGAGATCAAATATTATACTTGATCTCCGCTGCATTTTTACTAAAAGCTAAAAGCTAACTGCTAAAAGCTATACTTAAAACGCTGCGGACCTCGCGGACCGCAGCGCTAGCAGCTTACAGCCGCCGTGGCTGAAGCTGCCGAAGAAAATACCACAGTAAGCAGCGCAGCGAAAAAGAAGCTTGCCTATCCTTTTTGCGCTGTTTAAAATCCCTCTACACTGTGGCGAATGATATTATTCAGTTGTTATTTTTCCAAATCCAGGCACCATAGCTTTATCACACAGGGCAGCACCTTTCTCTTCCTCACCTAAACCCATATACGATTTTCCCAGCATAAACATAGCAAAAGCATTGGTAGGTTGCAAGCGCAATAATTTTTTCCATTGCACTACTGCCTGCCTGAAATGGCCTTTGTTATACAAATCATGAGCCTGTTGTTCGTATCGCGCAGCTATTCGTAAACTATCCTTGTTTGCGTGTATACCTTCCCGGTAGTTGATTACAGCGCATGATTTATTACCAAAGTAAATATCATCCGGTTCACTATAGGCAGCAGTAAACAGCAAAGTAAAAGATAGACAGCCTAACAGCTGGCGGGTTATCATCAATTGTGGCACATTTAAGGTTGCCCGACAAATATAAATATTTAATAATTTATATATGCATTTTTTAAATGGAAAATAAATGATATGTAACAGCTAAAAAAATCAGGTATTCAGGTCGCTGCCGGAAAACGAAAGCGGTAACAGATCATTGGCACGACTAATCACATATATTTTACCACTTAATCCGCCCAGGATCAGCCGGATAGGGCTCGCCTGCTTCATCTCGTACTCAGACAGGGCCTGCCGGCACATGCCACAGGGTGATATGGGGCGGGAACTATCGCCGTTCAGGTTATGGTAGCTGATAGCGATGGTGTCAATATCAATATTAGGATATACAGAGGCAGCGGAGGCTAAGGCAACCCTCTCTGCGCAAAGGCCGATAGGGAAAGAGGCGTTCTCCTGGTTGGAGCCGGCCACTATCTCACCATTGGCGAGTTTAATCACTGCACCCACCTGAAAATGAGAATAAGGGGCATAAGCATGTGCGGTTACCTCCCGCGCTTCTTTAAGCAGCCAGGTATCGGAATCATCCAGGCCGGTGATGTCGTTATATACCAGGTATTCAAACTGTTGGAGTTGTTTTTCCATATCAACAATAGTAATGGGTTTTACGTATAGCCTTTACTGATAGATCGTACACAAGTCAGTACTAGTTGGGGGTAAAGACAACTACGGACCGGCAATATGCCAGTCCGTAATTTACTTTAAATTATATTTCCTGCAATTGCTTACCTGATATTTCTGAAGAGACGTCCCCAGCGGATGCCGCCTTCGCCGTAACTCATCCAGATAAGCCATGCTTTACCTACTACGTGATCTTCCGGCACAAAGCCCCAGTAGCGGGCATCCAGGGAGTTATTGCGGTTATCTCCCATCATCCAGTAATAGTTCATCCTGAAAGTATAGGAATCAGTTGCCTGTCCGTTGATGATAAATTTACCATCTTTTCTTTCAAGTGTATTGCCTTCATACACGCGGATAATACGGTCGTAGATAGCAATGTTGCTGTCGTCCAGCTTTACAGTAGCTCCTTTTTTAGGGATATACAACGGACCAAAGTTTTCATCGGTCCATTTGTAATGCGCCGTATCATGCGGGAAGATATTGTTGTAGTTGAAGTCCGAATAATTGGATTCTTCATAAACAGTAATATTCTTTACTATCGGGAATTGTTTCAATGCTGCCACATTTGCAGGTGTCAGGTTATAAAGAAACTTGTTTCCCTCAATCTGGTAAAAGTCGGGCGATGTAGTAGCAATGCCCAGTTCTTCCAGGCGGCTGCTGTTCAGCTGATCACCAGTGGTTTCTACCACATATTTATGCTGGCTGCCAGCGGGAACCGGTGCTGCCTGACCATTAACATATACCACACCATGAACAATCTTCAGGGTATCTCCTGCTTCTGCCATACAACGTTTGATGTAGTTCTCGCGCTTATCAACAGGACGGTGAAGGATCTGAGAGGAGTTCTGCACTGTTTGCCAGCCAAGTTGTCTTACCTGACCATAGTAGCTCGGATCAGGTGAATCCACTGCAACGGTATCACCTTCCGGGAAGTTGAATACCACTACATCATAGCGTTTAATTTCAGAAAATCCCGGTAAACGTCTGTACTTCCACTGCACCGCTTCAGAATAAGCTTTGGCAGATTTAGTGAAAGGCAACGTGTGGTGCACAAAAGGCACTGCCAGTGGGGTCATTGGAATACGGGGGCCGTAACTGATCTTACTTACAAACAGGAAGTCGTTTACAAGTAATGTCTTTTCCATTGAAGGCGTCGGGATCGTATAGGCCTCAAAAATAAATGTGCGGATAAGCGTGGCTGCTATAATAGCAAAGATACCAGCGTCCAACCATTCCCTTACCGCAGATTTCTTCTTCTTTGGCTGACTGTCTTTATTTTTTTTCCAAAATGCCAGGTTCATTCAGTTGCGCTTATTAGATGCTTAAAAAGGCAAATATAATATTCTGTTGTTAGCCAGTTGCTTTTCCTTTACAAAAGTTTTCTTAAAAATAGATTAAGGAATTATTTATTATAATTTTAATATATATATTGAAACAGCTCCGAATTACCTAAATTTGGCCCTTTACTATACCTGCGTTGAATAAATTTACCATTAAGGATATTGAAAATTTTACTGGTATAAAGGCACATACCATACGTATCTGGGAGCAACGTTATCCACTTTTCCAGCCCAAAAGAAAGGATACCAATCACAGAATTTACGATAACGATGATCTGAAAGCGTTGTTACGTATCGCCTATTTGTACCACCACGGGACAAAAATCTCGCGCATAGCTGCTTTGTCAACAGCAGAACAAAATAAATTATCGCTGGAAATTGCCGGAGACAGTGACACATACCTCATGCAGGTAAATGAATTGATTGCGGCCACGCTGGACTACGACCAGCCCAGGTTTGAAAGCATTTTTCTCAACCTCGTATTACATGCAGGCTTTGAAAAATGTATCACACAAGTCATCTACCCTTATCTTGAAAAAATTGGTGTATTATGGCTTACCGGCAATGTGAATACAGCACAGGAACATTTTTCCTCCAATATTATCCGCACTAAAATACTGGTGGCTATTGACGGACTGCCGATGAATTATCAGGCAGATGATCATTTTTTGCTATTTTTACCGGAAGGAGAATTTCATGAAATTCCTTTGTTGTATGTACAATACCTGCTGAAAAAGCACGGCAAATGGGTAACCAGCTTCGGTCCCAATGTTCCCGTGTCTGACCTGGCTCCTTTTGTAACTGCTAAAAAAATAACGCACATCTACACACATATGCTCACTAATCTTACCCGCAAGGCCCTGAACAGCTTTGTAACAGATCTGAGCCTTCAGTATCCACACGTAAAGATCCTCTTATCAGGCCCGCACATCTCACCCTTCAGCCACCCGCTGCCGGAAAATGTGCAGTTACTCAGCAATCTTGACGCATTGACCAATAGTTTTTAAAGATTAGCGGCCAGTATCTTATTAATTTCTTCCGCGCGGTTCAGCACCATAAAGTGGCCACCATCGGGAATTACGTGGGTAGGCTTTAAATATTTAACAGGGAAAGGCCAATCCTTTGCGCCATGAATATGAATCAATCCATCCGGCACTATTTCGTTTTCCCAATGCAGAATAACATTCACCGCCCAGCGCATATAGGTATAATCCCGCTTCGCGAGATATTCATTTACCAGGGTCCTTTCTGCTGCTGTTTCTATATTCAGAAATCTTTTGACAATGACATTCCTTCGCTGGTAAAGGATTTGATCAGGAAGCTTATGTAATCCCAGTTTCCTTACCCAATTATAGTAAGGTGGTTTTTCTGCTGTTAGTTTAATACTGGAGAGGAGAATGTTTTTTTCTACCGGGATATGCCTGGCTATTTCCAGGCTCATTATGCCGCCAAACGACACACCCATTAATGTAATGGGCCCATCGGCCTTTATGCCTTGCGCCATGCGGGCGGCATAATTGCTGATGGGCTCATCTGGCAATGGTGTTATCCATTGCAAATAATGCACCTGGTAGTTCCCGGGAAAGCGCAGGTTGTTAAAAATGCGCTCATCAGCCCCAAGACCGCTGATCAGATACAGATGTTTTTGCATATTGTTGGTTATGAACTCACTTTTTTCTTATCGCGGTTAGGCACCACAAAATCATCTACATCTTCTACGGTAATGGTTTTACCGGATAAGATGATCAATCTTTCCACCACATTGCGCAGCTCACGGATATTACCGGTCCAGTTATGGCCTTGCAGCGCCTTCATGGCATCTTTGTCCAATACCTTACGGGTAATGCCATATTCAATACAAACCGCGTCCAGGAAGCTATCTACGAGTAATGGCACATCATCTCTCCTATCATTCAGTGACGGCACATGAATAAGGATAACACTTAAACGATGGTATAAATCCAGGCGGAAATTTTTCTCTTCCACTTCCTGTAGCAGGTCTTTGTTGGTAGCTGCTACGACCCGCACATCCACATTGATTTCCTTGTCGCCGCCCACACGGGTAATCTTGCCTTCCTGTAATGCACGTAACACTTTTGCCTGTGCACTTAAACTCATATCCCCTATTTCATCCAGGAACAGGGTACCACCACTGGCTTGTTCAAACTTGCCGATACGTTGTTTCACCGCAGAGGTAAAGGAGCCTTTCTCGTGACCAAACAATTCACTTTCTATCAGTTCACTTGGAATGGCAGCACAGTTCACTTCTACCATAGGGCCGGCAGCGCGGTTGCTGCGTTCATGCAGCCAGCGGGCTACCAGCTCTTTACCCACCCCGTTTTCACCGGTAATGAGTACGCGGGCATCAGTAGGAGCTACTTTATCTATTGTTTCCTTGATCTTCAGAATGGGTGTTGACTGACCAATCATATCCGGCACCTTATTCACTTTACGGCGCAGGGTTTTGGTTTCAGTTACCAGCGTGGTTTTATCCATGGCATTACGCAGGGTAATGAGCAGGCGATTGAGATCCGGTGGTTTGGAGATATAATCGTACGCGCCTTTTTTTACCGCATCAACAGCAGTATCAATATTACCGTGGCCGGATACCATTACAATAGGTATATCAGGATTCACTTCCCTGGCTTTTTCCAGGAATTCCAGTCCGTCCATTTTAGGCATTTTGATATCGCATAATACGGCATCATATGGCTTTGCCTGGAACATTTTAAATCCTTCTAACCCGTCCGCAGCCTCATCTACCTTATACCCCTCGTAACTCAATATTTCCGTGAGTGTTTTACGGATGCTTTTTTCGTCGTCTATTATTAAAATGTTAGCCATAGTAAATTTTAGGTTTTGTACTACCGGCAATGTCCGGCATTTATACAACGGGCAAAAATAAAGATTAATCAGTTAAAATTGCAGGATATCTAAGATCATTTAATATGGGGGAAACAATTAAAATAATGCCATATAATCCATTGTGGCCATATGAATTTAAGGAGATTGCCCGACAATTGCAGGCTGCCATTGGAAAATATGCATTGGCTATTGACCATATAGGCTCCACCAGTGTGCCAGGCTTGGCTGCCAAAGATGTGATTGATATACAGGTAACGGTTACATCACTGGAAGTGCCGGTACAGGCCCTGTTAGAGCAGCTTGGATTTAAAAGAATAATGCACCTGCAGGATCACCGGCCTCCGGGAAGGGATGATCTGGCGGCAGATGAATTACAAAAGCATTTCTATCACAAGAACGAAAGAAGCGTAAATTTACATATACGGGTGCAGGGGAAATTTAATCAGCGCTATCCTTTGCTGTGCCGCGATTATCTGCGTGCACACCCGTTGGCAGCACAGGCCTATGGCGCTATCAAACAGCAGCTGGCCAGGTATTTCCCTGACAACAGCACTGCTTATTACGATATCAAAGACCCGGTGTTTGATGTAATCATGGAAGGCGCTTATGCATGAGCAGCGGCAAAAGAATATAAATGATTCAGCTGCAACCCTTATGCAGTTTGATATTTAGACAACAGTCTACTAACTTTACGGGATAAATGCGTAATTTCAGTATATACAAACTAGCCAATACCTGTAATCTCATCCGCATATGAACGATTTTCTCGAAGAGCTAAAGCGGAGACACCAATTGGCGGCGGCAAATGCCTATCCGGCCACAGGTGCGGTAAATGATTTTGCCACCAACCTGATTAATTGGTTATTTCCTGAACACACCGGCCAGGTAATGGCTGATCCGGTAATGTTGGAGCAATACAGTCATCAGCTGGAAACACAGCTGGAACTCCTGTTGCAGTCTATGGTACATCAGTTGCCTACAGATGCTGCTTCCATCAGTAATGCTTTTATGAATAAGGTACCGGTGATTTATGATGAACTCACCAAAGATGCCGAAGCCATTTTTCAAGGCGATCCGGCAGCCACCTGTTTATATGAGGTAATCCGTGCCTATCCGGGCTTTTACGCCACTGCGTTTTACCGGATAGCCAATGCCCTGCATCAACTGAAGATTCCTTTGCTGCCACGCATGATCACTGAACTGGCGCATTCCCGCACCGGTATAGATATTCATCCCGGCGCCACCATTGCTCCCTGGTTTTGCATGGATCATGGTACCGGCATTGTGATTGGCGAAACCTCTGTGATCGGACAACATGTAAAGCTGTACCAGGGCGTTACGCTGGGTGCACTGAGCATAGAAAAAAGTATGGCACGCAGCAAGCGCCATCCTACTATCGAAGAATACGTGGTGATCTACGCAGGTGCCACTATACTTGGCGGCGATACAGTGGTGGGGCATCATAGCGTTATTGGCGGTAATGTGTGGTTAATTAAAAGTGTAGATCCTTTTTCGCGGATCTATTATAAAGCAGCACATAAATTTTCGGAGACGAACCAGGAATAATATATGCCCGGCTTCGCCGGGGAAATTATCTTTCCCAGGATTAGGCTGATTAACCATGATTTTTCTGATTACATTTTTTTCTATAAAAAGAGCAACACCAAATATTACTATTATCAGATCTCAATTAATTTAAAAGAGAAATGTAATCAGAAAAATCATGGCTAATCAGCCTAATCCTGGGAAAGATAATCTAATAACGACCGAAGGTCGTCCATCTTTGTAAATTGAAAATAATTACGCTCAATGGCTTCCATCATAGACCTGATCGGCAATACGCCGATGGTAGAATTAAAAAAGATTGCGGTGAATCCGGCGGTGAAGATATTCGCTAAACTGGAAGGCAATAACCCGGCTGGCAGTGTAAAAGACAGGGCTGCTTACGGCATGATCAAAGGCGCGCTGGACAGGGGCGAAATTAAACCCGGCATGAAACTGATTGAAGCTACCAGCGGTAATACCGGTATTGCGCTGGCTATGATTTCCAGTTTATTTGGTTTGGAGATTGAACTGGTAATGCCTTCAGACGCCACACAGGAGCGCGTCCTCACAATGGAAGTGTATGGGGCTAAAGTAACACTCACCCCTAAAGAGCTGTCTATGGAAGGCTCCATTGACTACGCCAATGCGCGGGTAGCAGAAGGCGGTTATTTTATGTTAAATCAGTTTGCCAATCCTGATAATTACGGCATGCATTACAAAACTACCGGCCCGGAAATATGGAAAGATACAGCCGGCCAGGTGACGCATTTTGTAAGTGCCATGGGAACTACCGGTACTATTATGGGGGTGTCCCGTTATTTAAAAGAACAGAATCCGGATGTACAGATAGTGGGTTGTCAGCCTACGGAAGGTTCCAGGATTCCAGGCATCCGTAAATGGCCGGAGGCGTATCTTCCTAAAATATTTGAAAGACCACGGGTAGACCGTATCATGGATATTTCTGAAGCAGAAGCCAGGATCATGACCAAAAGACTGGCCAAAGAAGAAGCTATCTTTTGTGGTATGAGCAGTGGTGGTGCGGTAGCAGCAGCTGTACGTGTATCCCAGGATTTACGTAGTGGCGTGATCGTTAGTATCATCTGCGACCGGGGAGACCGGTATTTATCCAGTGATTTGTTTTTATAGCTTTTAGCAGTTAGCGATTAGCTTTTAGCTTTTAGCTTTTAGTAGAAATGACCAAAGCGAATGAACATAAAAAAGAACGGAGCGAAGATGATCTTCGCTCCGTTCTTTTTTATCCTAAAAGCTAATCGCTAACTGCTAAAAGCTATTTCTTCATATACATTACTTCTTTCACCAGTTTCACTGTACGCTCGATATCGGGCAGGTACATTTTAACCAGGTTAGGAGCATAGTGCATGGGTGCATCTATCGCAGTGATACGGCGAACCGGCGCATCCAGGTAGTCGAAACCTTCTTTCTGGATACGGTAAGCGATTTCAGAAGAGATGCTGGCGAAAGGCCATTGTTCTTCTACGATTACCAGGCGGTTAGTTTTTTTCACTGATTCCAGGATGGTGAACCAATCGAGTGGACGAATAGTACGCAAATCGATCACTTCCGCTTCAATACCTTCTTTCGCGAGTTCTTCAGCTGCACCCAGCGCCACTTTCATCATTTTGTTGAAAGATACGATGGTAACATCTTTACCTGCACGTTTGATATCTGCTTTACCAATAGGAATGATATATTCTTCTTCAGGTACTTCACCCATATCACCGTACATTACTTCACTTTCCATGAAAACAACCGGATCGTCATCGCGGATAGCCGCTTTGAGCAAACCTTTTGCATCATATGGATTGGAAACGGACACTACTTTCAGGCCCGGGATATTGGCATAGTAGCTTTCGAATGCAGTGGAGTGCTGAGCGCCCAGCTGTCCGGCAGAACCGTTAGGTCCGCGGAAAACGATAGGGCATCCAACCTGGCCGCCGCTCATCGCCAGCATTTTGGAAGCAGTGTTGAGTATCTGATCCAGCGCCAGTACAGCGAAGTTCCAGGTCATGAATTCAATAACCGGACGCAGGCCGTTCTGGGCAGCGCCTACTCCAATGGCAGCAAATCCAAGTTCTGCGATCGGCGTATCAATAACGCGTTTTGGACCAAACTCATCCAGCATTCCCTGGCTCACTTTGTAAGCACCATTGTATTCGGCTACTTCCTCCCCCATTAGGAACACCCGTTCATCACGGCGAAATTCCTCCTGCAGGGCTTCTCTTAAGGCTTGTCTGAAAGCTATCTGACGCATGCTATTCTTAATTGAAAGTTTAAATGCCTTATCGAAAGGCAGGGCAAAAATATTGTTTGTTAACGAAAAAGCAAAGTAAACGCCCGATTAATAATTATTATGACCCATGACACACATATTCTCTTTTATTTATTATGATAATTACATATATTTATATTTTTTAAACCTAAACAGCGCCTGCCAACAATTTTTTGCTGTCATGATCACAATAACTATCCTGACCTTATGCTTCCTGGCTGCCCTTTCCTGCAAAATTAAAAAAGCAAATGCGCCGGTCCTGAGAGCCCTTACCTGGTACCTTCACCTGGTTTTCCTCTTCCTCTCCCTGTTATGCCTGTTGCTGATGATCAATGATTATGGCTTCAAAGGCACACAAACAGAGCGGATATTTTTCACCCTGTACGCAGGCACCGGCATGCTGGTATACGGTTTATCCAAACCAGGTAACGATGCACGGCATGTATACCTGATGTCTTTTTTTGGATTTCCATTCCTGTTATTGTTTGGATTATTACTGCCGCCACTGCGCACGATCACATTGGTAGCTGCTATTACATTATTATCTGACAGCGACTTTCACCGTTATGAAATAGATGATGATTATGCGCTGCAAACCAAAACCAGCGGCATTTTATCTACCTATCCCGTTTATAGCCTGGTAGAAGATAAATACTTATTTTTTGAGAAGATAACACCCGATGTGGTAAAGCCACGGGCCTTTTTGCGCACCCTGAAGATGGATAAGAAGGGAATGGATAGTGTGCGGATACAATTGAGGTATTCGGGGAACAAAATAGATACGGTTATTGCACTGAGGCAGTAGGAAGGCCTTCGGCCTTTGTCTTTTGTCTTTTTCAGGATTAGACTGATTAAGATGATTTTTCTGATTTTATCTTTCTTTATAAAATATCTATATCTGATTTCTATAAGATTATTGAAATGAGATTGGGTTCTTTATAAGAAAAAAATAAAATCAGAAAAATCATCTTAATCAGTCTAATCCTGAAAAAGACAAAGGCCGAAGGCCTTCACATCAAACTCTTTCTATAATAATCGCACTTGCACCACCACCGCCATTACAAATACCGGCTACACCGTAACGGGCATTGTTCTGATGCAAAATGGCATTGAGTGTAACAACAATACGTGCGCCGCTACAGCCAATCGGGTGGCCCATAGCTACTGCTCCGCCCCATACATTCACTTTATCCAGGGAAACACCCAGGTCTCTTGCATTGGCAATAGGCACGCAGGAAAACGCTTCGTTTACTTCTGCATAGTCCATATCACCAATTTGCAGGTTGGCTTTTTTCAGTGCATTGTCAATCGCTTTTACGGGAGTGGTAGTAAACCATTCCGGTGCCTGAGAAGCATCTGCAAAGCTGATGATCTTAGCCAGTGGCTTTAATCCCAGCTCCTTCAGCTTCTCACCGCTCACCAGCACTACTGCTGCTGCGCCATCATTAATATTGGAAGCATTGGCTGCTGTGATGGTACCATCTTTCTGGAAAGTAGGTTTCAGTGTGGGTACTTTTTCAAAGATTACTTTTTTGTACTCTTCATCTTCTGATACGATCACCACTTGTTTACCCGGTACCTGCACGGGCACTACTTCTGCGTTGAAATAGCCTTTTTCCCAGGCAGCAGCTGCCCGTTTGTAGCTTTCAATAGCAAAAGCATCCTGTTCTTCGCGGGTAATGTGATATTCAGTAGCACATAATTCAGCTGCATTGCCCATGTGAAAATCCTTGTATGGGTCCCAGAGGCCATCGCGGATGATACCGTCTGTTATGCTGCCATGGCCCAGTTTATAGCCTGTACGGGCTTTATCCAGGTAATAAGGTACTGCACTCATGTTTTCCATGCCACCGGCAACCACTACGTCGTTGTCGCCCAGTAAAATGCTTTGTGCACCCAGCATAATCGCTTTCATACCGGAAGCGCATACTTTATTCACAGTAGTACAAGGAACCGTGTTGGGCAGACCTGCAGCCAGACTAGCCTGATTAGCAGGTGCTTGTCCGAGGTTAGCGCTGAGCACATTGCCCATGTAAACTTCATTCACTTCAGTGGCTGCAATACCGGCCCTTTCCAGTGCAGCTTTTATAACGGTGGCGCCCAGTTGTGTGGCAGGAACGCCCGCCAGCACGCCGTTAAGCGACCCAATGGGTGTACGGGCAGTGGCTACTATAAATACTTCTTTCATCTGATAAATAAGATTGATTTGGCTTATTGGATAATCTATCAAATATAAGAAATTGCGAATTACGAATTGCGAATTACGGATGGTAGCGGAGAGATAAGCAAAAAGTCTCTCCTGGTGTTGATCTCCACTGCAATCCGTAATTCGCAATTCGTAATTCGTAATTCTGGCGTATGTTTGCAGTTGCATTGATCGTACCGTGATATCTCAAAACTCCATACAACAGATCCTCAGCCGCATAGACATTGTGGAAATAGTGGGTTCCTTCGTGAAATTGAAAAAAAGGGGCGCCAACTACCTTGGTCTGTGCCCGTTTCACAATGAGAAATCCCCTTCTTTCACCGTTTCTCCCGGCAAAGAGATCTATAAATGCTTTGGTTGCGGCGCCAGCGGCAATTCCATCAGCTTTATCATGGAGCATGAGAAGTACTCCTATGTAGAAGCCTTACGGTGGCTCGCACAGAAGTACCAGGTAGAAATTGAGGAAACAGAAGTAAGTCCGGAGCTGAAACAGCATCAGCAATTGGCGGATAGTTTGTTTATCATCAACAACTACGCCCGCGAATACTTTGCAGACACCCTGTTTAATAATGAAGAAGGGCAAAATGTAGGGCTCAGCTATTTTGAAGAACGTGGCTTTACAGCCGAAACGATCAAAAAATTCCAGCTGGGTTACTGCCTGAATACTTTTGATGCCTTTGCCAAATCGGCCATTGCCAAGGGTTACAACCTGGAATATTTACAGAAAACAGGGCTGGTTACCATTCGCAACGACCAACCGGCAGATAATTACCGTGGTCGCGTTATCTTCCCTATTCATAATCAATCCGGTAAAATACTCGGTTTTGGTGCACGTATCCTGGTAAAATCAGACCGGGCGCCCAAATATATCAACTCACCGGAAAACGAGATCTATGTAAAAAGCCGGGTACTGTATGGTACCTACTTTGCGCGGCACGCTATTGATAAACTCAATGAGTGCTTACTCGTAGAAGGTTATACGGATGTGGTGTCCCTGCACCAGGCAGGTGTGGAAAACGTGGTTGCCTCCAGCGGCACCTCACTTACGCAGGACCAGCTACGGCTTATAAAAAAATATACCAACAACCTCACCATCCTGTATGATGGTGACAGCGCCGGCGTAAAGGCTGCCTTACGCGGTCTGGATATGGCCATCGAAGAAGGCCTCAACGTGAAGCTGGTATTGCTGCCCGACAAAGAAGATCCGGATAGTTATGTACAGAAGCTGGGCGCAGAGGCATTTCGCGCATTTATCCAGGAGCATAAGCAGGACTTCGTACTGTTTAAGCTGCAGCTGACCATGCAGGAAGCCGGCAACGACAGCAACAAAAAATCGCAGCTGGTAAATGAGATCGCGGAAACTATTTCCAAGATCGATAAAGCAGAAGATTTTACCCGTCAGCAGGACTATATCCGTCAGTGTAGCCAGTTGTTGCATATTGATGAACAGGGGTTAGTAGCACTGGTGAATAAATACATCCGTGACAGGCTCGTAAAACGGGAGCAGGCGAATGCCCGCAACCATCCTGCCCCCAGCGATGACACCCTGAGTGAAGAGGCTATTGCCGCCATGGAAGCCGCTGAAACAGGCGTTTCCGTGGAATCATTGCTTAACGGCCATGAAAAGCAGGAAAAAGAACTGGTGAAAATATTGCTGCGTTTTGGTGATAAACCTTTCAGCGAAGAAGAACAGAATACTGTGGCAGATTACATCTTCCATCTCCCCTATGATTTTGAAGCATTGGCGGAAAGTGAGATCGTAAAAAGAATACTGCGGGAATACAAAGCTTTATATGACAGCGGGAATTTACAGGATAAGAAATGGTTCTTGTATCATGAAGATCAAAACCTGTCTAAACAAATAGCTAATATCCTGGAAGATAAAGAGGCCGACCTGAGTATTAACTGGAAAGACCGTTTTGAAATTGACACTGTGTACGGAGACAATGCCTATTTAAAAGACACCATCTCCACTACAAACTATCTTATTCTCCGTAAGATCAAAAAGCTGATTTACGAAAATCAGGAAGAAGCTAAAAAGGCCACTGAAATAGAGCAGATTAAAAGGTGCCTGGAAATGCAGATGCACCTGAACTTATTGGAAAAGGAACTCACCAATGGTATGGGTACCGTTATTTTCAAGTAGCCGTTTACATCAATATTTAATCCGCTCCCACACCTGGAAGGAAAACGGATGCTCGTTTTTCTCATCTGCTTCATGACGCTCATCACTTACCAGCTCAAATTCACTACCATCTATTTGTGGAAAAAATGCATCTCCGGGTACTACGGCATATACACGGGTAAGATAGATACGTTCTATTAACGGCCATGCCTGTTCAAAGATCTGGGAACCGCCGGTAATAAAGAGTTCTTCGCCTTCAAAAGTTTTGGCCTTTTCAATTCCTTCTTTAATGGAACCTACCACATACACGCCTTCCGGCTGATAATCTGCCTGACGTGTAATCACTATGTTGGGACGACCGGGCAGTGGTTTACCTAAAGATTCAAACGTTTTACGCCCCATCACAATGGGTTTGCCCAGGGTGGTGGATTTGAAGTATTTCAGGTCGGTAGACAAGCGCCAGGGCAGCATGTTATTGATCCCGATCACATTATTTTCTGATGCAGCAACGATGATGGATACAAGCATATTTTTGGGGGATTATACAGCAACCGGTGCTTTAATAGCCGGATGGAACTGATAATTCACCAGTTCAAAATCTTCATATTTAAAGGAGAAAATATCTTTTACGTCCGGATTGATTTTCATCACCGGCAATGGGAATGGTTGTCTGCTTAATTGCAGCTGTGCTTGTTCCACATGATTACTATACAAATGCACGTCGCCAAAAGTATGTACAAAATCGCCTGCCTCCAGGTTGCATACCTGTGCCATCATCATGGTTAATAAGGCATAGGAAGCAATATTAAACGGTACACCGAGGAATACGTCTGCGCTGCGCTGGTAAAGCTGACAACTCAGTTTACCGCGGGTTTCGCCTTTGGTGGTATCGGCTGGTGTAACATAAAACTGGAATAAACAATGGCAGGGGCTGAGCTTCATTTCAGACAATTCGCCTACATTCCAGGCATTCACAATAATGCGACGGGAATCGGGATTATTTTTGATGGTATTTATCGCTACAGTGATCTGGTCGATAACTTCACCGCTACGGGTTTCCCAGCTGCGCCATTGTTTGCCGTATACAGGACCCAGGTCGCCATTTTTATCAGCCCACTCATCCCAGATGCTTACGCCATGCTCTTTTAACCAGCCAGTGTTGGTATCTCCTTTTAAAAACCACAGTAATTCATAGATAATGGATTTAAGATGCAGTTTTTTAGTGGTTACCACCGGGAAACCGTTCTGCAAATTAAAACGCATCTGATAGCCAAAACAGCTGGTAGTACCGGTTCCGGTACGATCTGTTTTAACTGCTCCTTCTTTGATAATATGTTGTAATAAAGATAAATACTGATCCATAAGGCCGCAATTTACGAAGTTTTGCAGTGGAAAAAATATAACATAATTAACGCAAAGAAAAAAGGCGGAAATCGTTACAAAATTTCGTAATCTGCTAATAGATTTCACAGTTACAACAAACGTTACAACAAAGTCTGGCAATACGAAAACACCTGTTGTCTGGGCGTAATGAGAAACCCGTGACAGCCTGCGCCCACAGGGACCCAACAACGAAAGTAAAGTTATTACTGAACAACCAAAATTCTGAGTATATACATTCCTCACAAGGGAATATCGTATTTGGCATATGATGCTATAACCATTTTTTTATCAATCATCATTTTTTATTAAATCGCAACATGCTATGCTTCTACCAAAATCCAGCTTGCTGGTGCTGTTTTGCTTATGCAGCACCCTTGCATTATTTGCGCAGCAAAACATTTCGGGTAAGATAAAGGATGCCGTTAGTGGCAACCCTATCCCCGGTGTTACCGTGCGCGTACCCAACGTTAACAAAGGCACTATTTCCGATGCCGGTGGCGCTTATACTTTGAGCGTTCCTTCAGGTACTTCCAGCCTGATTCTTAGTTCCACAGGGTACAAAACCAAAACAATCTCTCTGGCACCCGGTGCTTCCGTTGTTAACGTACAAATGGAAGAAGATTTTGCCCGTTTAGATGAGATCGTAGTAACGGGCCTGGCTACTACCGTAAAAAGAAGTAACCTCGCTAATGCAGTAGCCACTATTTCAGGCAAAGAACTGAATGGCGTGGCACCTGCGCAAACCTTTGATGCGGCACTCAGCGGCAAAGTGCCCGGAGCCCTCATCACAGCCAACTCCGGCGCCCCCGGTGGTGGTATCTCTGTAAAACTACGTGGTATTACCTCCATATTCGGCAATTCCCAGCCATTATATGTGGTAGATGGTATCTTCTTCAACAATAGCAGTATTCCTGCAGGGTTGAATGATGTAACCGGTGCCGCCACAGCAGGTAATCCGAATAACCAGGACAATCCTTCCAGCCGTATCGCGGATCTGAACCCGGAAGACATTGAAAACATTGAGATCCTGAAGGGTGCATCTGCCGCTGCCATGTATGGCGCTAAAGCTGCTGCAGGTGTAATTATCATCACTACTAAAAAAGGGAAAGCCGGTAAAACAAAGATCAGTGTAAACCAGGAAGTAGGATTTACCAAAGTGCGGCATCTCATGGGGGTACGCACCTTCACGCCTGAAACAGCGGCCGACCTGGCTGGTCCGTCCACCAGCGCAGATCCTAGTGTACTAGCTGCCCGCGCTGCAAATACAGCCATGTATAACAAGGCTAAAAGTGATGGAAAATTATATGATTATGAGAAAGAAGTTTTTGGAGAAACAGGACTGGTACTTAATAGCAGCGTATCCCTCAGCGGAGGCTCTGAAAAAACAACTTTCTATCTCGCCGGTAACCGCAGACAGGAAGCTGGTATAGTTAAAAACACCGGGTATCTTAATAACTCTATCCGGTTGAATGTAGATCATAAAATAAGTGATCGTGTATCCCTTGGCGTTACCACCAACTTTATCAATTCCTCTGCAGACAGAGGACTCACCAACAATGACAACAACGGTATCACCTATGGGGTGGCTTTATCATCCACGCCCTCATTTGTAGAACTGCATCCGAATGCCATCGGGGAGTATCCACGCAATGGCTTTGCGGCTTCCAATCCCCTGGAAACCCGCGACAGGATGATCAATAATGAAGGTACCAATCGTTTTGTTGGTGGCGGTAACCTGGAAGTTCATTTACAGCAAAGTGAGCATTCCACCACCCGCTTTATTGGGCGTGCCGGTGTGGATTATTTCAATTATAAAACAATGGCACTGTTTCCCCGTGATCTGCAATTTGAAGAAAATGGCGCACAGGGTAATTCCATACAAGGTACTACCAACAACACCAATACCAATCTCGGTGGTTTTTTCGTGAATACATTTACACCCAGCGATAAACTGAGTTTAACCAGTACGGTAGGCGCCACAATGGAAACCGGTTTTATGGATAATATCGTAACCTCAGCCACCAATCTCGTTTCCGGACAAAGTAACCTGGATGAGAGCGGAAATGTTACCACACGACAATTCCGTCAGAAGTACCGTGACAACGGCATGTTCATTCAGGAAGACCTCAGCCTGATAGAGGCGCTCACCCTTAGTGGCGGCGTGCGTTTTGACCGGTCCAGTAACAACGGTGATTACCTGAAATATTATGTATTTCCCAAAGGCTCTTTCTCCTGGAATCTCACCAAAATGAAATTCTGGAATATAGACAAGATCGATAACCTGAAACTGCGTGCGGCTTACGGTCAATCCGGTAACGTACCTCCTTACAGCAGTAAATTTACTGCTATGCTAAGCAGCAACATTGGTGGATTTCCTGGCATACTGGCAGATAACCTCCTGGGTAATCCTGCTATTAAACCAGAACGGCAGACAGAATTTGAAACGGGGTTAGATATCAGTATCCTCAATGGCAGGGTGAGTCTTGAAGCTACCTACTACAACAAAAAAATTTATGACATATTGCTGCGCCACTCGCTGCCAGGCTCCACCGGCTTTGCAACAGAATGGAAGAATAGCGGTGACTTGAAAAACCAGGGTATTGAACTGGGATTAACAGTGATCCCTGTAAACACACCTAATTTTAAATGGACCTCTAATATCAACTGGTGGCGTAACAGGTCTAAAGTAACCAAACTACTCATTCCTGCTTTTGCTATCGGTGCATTTGGTAACTCACTCGGTACTTTTTATCTCGAAGAAGGGCAACCGGCAACACAGATCAAAGGTACTGTGGGCGGTGTGCTGAAACTGCTCGGAGATGCAGAGCCGAAATTCCAGATGAGCTTTTTTAATGAGCTGACGATCTTTCAAAATTTCTCCCTGCGCTTTCTTATTCATTGGAAAAAAGGTGGTGATAATATCAACCTCACACAATTGCTGACTGACCTGGGAGGTACCACTGTAGATTATGATGATATGATCAAAGGTCAAAAAGTAGGTGTATACAGGCCAAATGCAGGTGATGCGTCTATTTATGTACAGGATGCTTCGTATATACGTATCCGTGAGATCGGTTTGTATTACAATGTGCCGTTGAAAAATACCAAAACTATCAAGGCGATCAGATTAGGTATATCTGCTAACAACTTTTTCACCTGGACAAAATATGTTGGTTATGATCCGGAAGTATCCAACTTCGGCAGTAACACCATTACGACCTCGCAAAGCCGCGGCAGCAATGGATTATCTACCGGTGTGGATGTTACGCCATTTCCTGCGTCTAAAAGAGCCAGTTTTCATGTTGGCATTGATTTCTGATCATTATCTATCTACTAAAATCATTCACATATGAAAAAGTATTTCGCACATATCTCCGTTCTCCTTTTACTGCTGGCTCTAAATGCTTGCCAGAAAGGGGAAATCCTGAGTCTGAATACACCCACGGTAGGTGGCATTGTAACCAATCCCAGTAAAAGCGATCTTTTTAACCTCACGACCGGGATAGAATCCGGTATGCGTAATAACTTAGCAGCATACCTCGATGGTGTTGGTGTTATTGGTCGTGAAATATATCGCTTCTCCGGCGCTGAACCACGCTATACCACTGATTTGTTGGGAGGAGGTTCCAGCGTATTGGATAATAATACCTTCTACCTTAACAATCCATGGGGATCGCGCTACCAGGTAATGCGGCAGTGTTTTATACTGATGGATGCCATCAAAAATACCAGTACAGCAGTGGCTTCAGATGCGCAAAAGAAGGCCTTCAACGGCTATGCCAAAACAATCATTGGCTATCAGCTGTTGCTGAATATTAACATGACCGATGCCAATGGTGCGCGTATACCGGTACCAAATAATACGCCACTGGGTCCGGTAGTAACCGATCCGGGTGCTGTAATGGATGCTATACTCAATTTTCTGAATGATGGAAAAACAGATCTGACAGGAGCTGATGTAATATTCCCGCTATCATCCGGCTTTGCTGGATTCAAGGATGCAGCTGGTTTGCTTAAATTTAACCGGGCCATTGCTGCCAGGGTATACCTTTACCGGAAGAACTGGCCTGCTGCACTGACGGCGTTAAATGAGTCATTCCTTGATCTTAATGGCAACTTCAATACCGGTATTTATCATACCTTTTCCACCAACGGTGGCGACCTGGCCAATACCATGTTCCTGATACCTAATGGTAATGGTGAAGTACGGGTAGCTCATCCGTTATTTGCTGCAAACATTGGTGCTACTGATGACCGCATCAACAAAACCAGTTTACGCACTTCCTCAGCAAGCCAAAGTGGTTTGAGCGGCAACCGCGATGTAGCCCTCTGGCCTTCTCTTAACTCCTCTATCAGCATCATCCGCAATGAAGAGCTGATACTGATTTATGCAGAAGCCAAAATTCAATCCAATGCTTTGCCAGAGGCTATTTTAGCACTGAACAGGATCCGTACGGGGCATAATCTTCCTGTATATGTAGGAGCTGTTACCCAAGCTGCACTGATTACAGAGATGTTATATCAAAGGCGCTACTCCCTGTTTATGGAAGGCCATCGCTGGATAGATATGAGGCGGTATAATATGTTGGGAACATTACCTATAGACAGGGCAAATGATGATGTGTGGGCAAGGTATCCGCTACCGCAAAATGAGAGCAATATTTAGTCTTTCTCCCGATTAGACTGATTATACTGATTACCCCGATTATTTTTTATGATTATAAAAAGATTAGCGAAGATCTAAGCGAGTAAAATACGCGCTGATCTTCGCTAATCTTTTTATAATCATAAAAAATAATCGGGGTAATCAGTATAATCAGTCTAATCGGGAGAAAGACAACAACACTTAAAGCGCCCTCCTCTTCAGTTCTTTTCTGATCAATCCCAGTTCTCGGCCCATTTGTCCGGCAATAGAGGTATTTTCCTGGGCCCTGCGGAGCAGGTAAGGCATTACGTCTTTTACAGGACCATATGGCAGGTATTTGGTCACTTTATAACCAGCGTGTGCCAGGTTAAAAGTGATGTTATCGCTCATACCTAACAGCTGCGAAAAGCTTACGTGTGGGTGATTGTGGGGAAGACCTTTTTCATCCATGATGCGGGCAGCCAGCATGCAGCTGTTTTCATTGTGGGTACCGATAAATAAACCAACTTTATCGATATTATCCAGGCAGAATTTCACAGCAGCATCGTAATCCTTATCAGTAGCGGATTTGCTGGGCTGAATAGGAGTTGGATAATTGTTTTCTGCAGCACGTTTATTTTCTTTTTCCATATATGCACCACGTACTAGTTTGGCACCCAGCAGATAACCCGCTTTGGTAGCCGTTTGCAGGGATGCCTGCAGGAAACTGAAACGATCGTGACAATACATCTGGAAAGTATTGAATACAACTACTTTTCCCTTGTTAAACAACGACATCATCTCATTCGTGAGGTCATCTACCGGTTGTTGAATCCAGGATTCCTCTGCATCAACCAGGATGGCTACATTATGTTTGGCACCGGCGGCAGTGATGGCATGTACACGGGCACGTACGCGTGCATATTCTTCCTGTTCGGTAACAGTCAGGGTATCACCCCGGTGTACTTTCTCCAACAGCTCAAACCGGGCAAAACCAGTTATTTTTATGGCGATAAAAGGAATATCGGGTCTGGTAGCAGCATACTGGATAGCACGAATAAATTCCGGTACTGCATCATCATAGCTGTGCTCTCCTTCCATGGCTTCCACACCATAATCCAGCACTACCCCTACATGGTAATTACCCAACTGCAAAGCAGTAGTAGCGGCTTCTTCCAGTGTTTCACCACCGCAGAACTGTGAGAAAATGGTGCTTTTGATGATGCCTTTGATTGGTAACCGTAGTTTGAAGGCCAGTGGTGTCATCACTGAACCAAATTTTACCACCCAGGGTTTCCCGATATTGCTAAAGAGAAAGTTGGCTTTTTTCAACGCGTTGTCGGTCTTGGCCTCAAATGCTATAGCGGTATTATCAAACGATAAAGGTAGCTGCTTTTCCATGGGCCGCAAAGTTAGGGTGCGCCTTGCTCTTAAACAAAAATCATTATAATATCAGCACATCTTTTTAACAGGATTATCCGATATTGTCTATTGCTTCTCATAAATTGTTGAAGCGTGGATATTTGCTGCTATTTATTTTAATTACTTTTAGGTCTTTTCTCTTAAATACAAAATTCCCGGAATATGCTATTAAAATCTGATACTATCTCCCGTTATTATTCATGGCCGGATGCATTTATCCTGCTACTTGTTGGGGGTATAGTACTGTCGGGCTGCAAAACAAAAGCACCTGAAAACACGACTGTAAAGCTGCAAACACCGGGCACTAAATACATCACCTATAAAGGCCAAACCGGTCGCCGGACCAACATTACATTACCTGACAGTTCTCATGTGATCCTCAATTCATTATCTGTACTGGAGGTACCTGAAAACTACCAGCACGGCAACAGGGCAGTAATACTGGATGGAGACGCTTTCTTTACAGTAACGCCATCCACTGATACCTTTACCGTTACGAGTGATAAACTGAGAGCTACGGTATTAGGTACATCTTTTAAAATGAGATCCTTTTCCAGTCAACATGGCGCTACTGTGAACCTCCTTACCGGTAAAATCCGTGTCAATAAATCCTATCATTCTGCTTCCGATAACCAACCGGAAATACTGGAACGCGGACAAATGATCCTCGCTAACAATGATATTGATCTGATGGAAAAGGAAACCTATCATCCCGAAGAACTGGAAACCTGGTTGTCAGATACCCTGACTATCAAACAAGCCAACCCTATGGCTGTTTCCCGCATACTGGAAGAATGGTTTGGGGTAGAGATAGAAATGCGGGGAGATGCAACTAAAGCACGTATTATTACGGAAGCTGCATTTTATAATGCTTCGCTGGAAGATGTATTGAGCAATTTAAGTGCACAACAGGATTTTAAGTATAAAATCAGCGATAATAAAGTAGTGATTACTTTTTAGTGTAGCCGATACCGTTAGTAAGTATTATGAAAAGGTTTATCAATTAAATTATCCTGCTGTATCAAAAAATTTGTACCTTATAAGGACCAAAACACCTTCCTTATTATGAAACCACTATCAATACTAACGCTCCTGCTATTAATGGTTGCGGGCGCTTTTGCACAAACTGCTCCCTGTTGTCATACAGACGCTGTTACTGAATTTGCCAGTCTTGCCAACCGGGAAGATTTCCGTATGGCGCATAAAGATCCGCTGCCATACACATATACCAGCAATGCCGGCGTACCTGTTACTTTTAACACACCGGACGGAACACCGGCACATGGCTTTCTGTTCAAAGCAAAACAACCTACCAATAAATATTTGTTTGTTTACCAGGAATGGTACGGACTGAACGACTATATCAAAAAACAATCTGAAAAGCTTTTTATTGATATGGATGGAAAGGTAAATGTGCTGGCAGTGGACATGTATGACCAGAAAATAGCCACTAACCGGGAAGACGCTGCAAAACTGATGCAGGCTGCTTCCCACGAAAGGTATAAAGCCATTATGCAGGGAGCGCTCGCCTATGCAGGCCCATCGGCCAAAATTGCGGCTATAGGGTGGTGCTTTGGTGGTGGAATAGCTTTACAGTCAGGCTTGCTTAACGGAGCACAAAACATTGGTGTAGTGATGTATTACGGCATGCCTGAAAAAGATGTGGCAAGTCTGAAAACACTGAACGCACCAGTACTGGGATTTTTCGGCAATAAAGACAAAGGCATTACACCCGCCATAGTAGATGAATTTGAAAAAAACATGAAAGCAGCAGGTAAAACGTTAACGGTTAAACGTTATGATGCAGATCATGGTTTTGCTAATCCCAGCAATCCTATTTTTGATAGCGCTGCTACTGCTGATGCGTATAAATATGCGCTGGCATTTTTGAAGCAGCAATTCGGACTGTGATTGTCTTTCCCAGGATTAGGCTGATTATGCTGATTACCCTGATTTTATTTTTTTGATTTTAAAAAGATTAGCGAAGATCGAAGCGGATATACTCGCTTTAATCTTCGCTAATCTTTTTAAAATCAAAAAAATAAAATCAGGGTAATCAGCATAATCAGTCTAATCGGGAAAAAGACAATTTCCGCTTTTCCTTTTATTCGCTCAGCAATGGGTTGTTCATGATGGCTTCCCTAGGGATCTTAATAGTATACCGGGGATCGCCTGCTTTTAAAGTATAGGTTTTCCCTTTTAAAGTATGTGTTATAGCGGGTTGTGTTGTTCTGCGCAGATCAAACCAGCGATGGCCTTCAAAAGCCAGTTCACGGGCTCTTTCATCGTAGATTTCATTTAACAGGTCGGTACCGGAAAGACTGGCAATACGTGTTTCTTCTGTTGAATAAAATGCCGGTGTTAAGCGGTTCTTTTTCAACTGATCCAGGTAGGTGCGGGCTACTTCCGGTTGTCCTAACCGAGCAGCTGCTTCTGCAGCGATCAGGTATACTTCTGCTACACGGAACGACTGACGGAAATTATTATTATTGAGGATTTTCAATACTGTATTATTGCCTTTGCTATCTTTTCCATAAAACATTTTCAAGCGCAGATCGCCGGTGGTATTATACATGGAAAACAGGTTATCAGCTACAAAAATACTCTGTGTAGTACTGGCAACATATATCATTTCAAAAGCCTGTATAGATTCTTTTGAATTATACTTTGTTGGCAGTTCTGTACTACTATTAAAGTCCACCAAAGTGTTCTTTTTATCCAGCACCATTTTCGCAGCAGCCAATGCCTTATCCCACTGATGAGTATAGAGATATATGCGTGCAGCCATTGCGTATCCGGCTGTTTTGCTAAACTTGTAAGAAGCAGCTGTTTCGAAAGCATCTACATTTACCAACGACAAACCTTTTTCAAGATCCGCAAATACCTGGTCATATATTTCTTTCACCGTATTACGGCGCGCTACCTTTTCCATATCTATTTCCGTTATGATGGGCACTGCTTTATCAGTGCCTGCAGTAGCCGGATTATAGGCATTTCCGTACAGATTTACCAAGTTAAAATGTGTATACGCACGCAGCAGGTATGCTTCTCCTATGAGCTGCGCTTTTTCTGCTGCACTGCTTCCTCCCGCCGCCGGTGCCGCCTCAATGATATGATTGGCATAAAAAAGTATCTGATACTTCTTTTGCCAGTTATAGGTCAATGATTGTAGTTCCACCCCGTTTTCATCCCATAGAAAATTATTCCGGAGCATGTTCACATCACCGCTACGTGCTTCATTCATTCTCACTTCGTCGCCGCGGTAAGTAACCAATCCTTTATCAAAATCGGGCATCACATACGCGCTCCTTAATTCTTTTTCGAAATCAGGAATGGTGGTAGGGATTACCTGCCCTACAGGAACAATATCCAGGTATTTCTTACAGGACATCGCTGTCATAGTTAATACCAGCCCGGTGGCATATATAATTTTACGCATCTTGCTTCAGTATTTTAGAATGTGGCGTTAAGGCCAACAGTGAATGTTTTGGGAATAGGCTGTGCATATACATTTCCCATTGTTTCCGGATCAAGAAAACCATCATAGTTTTTAGCAAAAACAAATGGATTCCTGGCTTCCGCAGTAATCTTCAATCCTTTCATCCGGATTTTGTTACCTACTGCATCCGGCAGTCTGTATCCAAGCGTGATATTACGCACCCGTACATAACCACCATCCTTAATCCATAAACTGAGGGAGTTATACTGATGCATCCTGTCCTCCAGCCAATGGCCTAAAAGCTTCTGTTCAGGATCTGTAGTGGCGCTATTTCCAAAGAGTGGTGGATATTTTCCATTAGGATTGGCTATGCTCCAACGATCCAGGATAGCTGCGTTGCTGTTGGTACCACGATTGTAGAGTACAGGGCTATAGTATGGCTGTACTTTTATCTTTTGTCCCAGGTTAAACATTAATCCAATAGAGAGATCAAATCTCTTATAAGTAAAGTTATTGCTGAACCCACCCGTATACAAAGGATCTGACGTACCCATATTACTGAATAACGCACGTTGCTGCTCACTTGTAAGTGTAGAATAAGGGTAAAGCCCTCCAAGATCCGGATCGCCCGCAAAATCGTCCTGTAGCTGCAGCAGTTCCACCAATGTTTCTTTCTTACCCTGGTAATTCACCATGATCATTCCCTTATTATTCAGACCTGCGTAATCCAGTCCCCAGACAGTATTAATGGCGGACCCTTCCCTCGAAGGATAGTCAGCATTGTTACGCAGCGTTTCGCGTAACACGGTATTCTTGTTATAGGAGAAATTAAAATCTGTCGTCCAGCGGAAATCCTTACGGGAAATATTACGGGTATTAATACTTACTTCCAGGCCACTGTTACGCATTTCAGCCCAGTTGACATTCATTGTCTGGAAACCGGTTTCTAACGGTAACGCATACATGTTGATAAGGTCTTTACCATGACGGTCATAATAATCTACCGTTACATTGATCTTATTATTCAACATCGAAAAATCAATCCCGATATTTTTATTGATGGTTTTTTCCCACCTCAGCTTAGCGTTGGGGGGACTTGTTACTTCAATATTCTGCAGCGGATTACCCGGCAAAATAGGGACGTTTGTGTACTTACCTACTACAAACGGAGAAGTGGATTTATCGACATTACCCTGCAAACCATAGGAAGCACGAACATTCAACATATTAATGAAACGCACACCCTTCATAAACGGTTCTTCCATCACACGCCACAAACCACTCACGGACCATAGCGGGAGATATTTATATTTGGGATTGACGCCAAACATATCTGATCCGTCAAAACGAATGCTACCTGCCAGGGTATACTTGTTGTTGTAGGTATATGAACCTGTACCAAAGAAAGATACAAATGCATTTTCAGTATACAGATTTTTGTCCTTAAACAAGACAGCAGCTTCATTATCATTCTTAAACTGCGGTGCAATAGTAGTCAACGTTTGTGGATCATAGCCATAACCTAGTTTAGTAAGACCTTTGGTATTAATTCTTCTTAACTCATTACCACCCATGAAATTGAAATCATGCTTTTTATTCACACTAAAACTATACTCTACCAAAGATTTCAGCGTTAACTGCTGCAGGTTTTGTTGCCCATTATTGATAATACCTCCCTTAGGTAAAAAGGTCGATTTAGTGCCGGTTACAGGATCAAATCGTATTGCATTATCTGCCTGCTGTCTTACGAAATAAGTATTTTCCAGCGCAATAGCTTCTGAACTAGTATTCTCAGACTGGATACCCAACTGAGAGCTGACATGCAGTCGTGGAATTACCTCGTAATCCAGTTTAAAATTAGCGTTTACAGCCTGTGTTTTACTAATGTTAGAGGTATTCTCCCGTTCTTCCAGTACATTAAAGTTGAGGACACTCTCATCTCCGAGGATGTTCTTATCATACACATAATTATCATTGGCATCTTTCACCTGTGTATAAGGATTTGCCCGTCGTGAATAATATAAAGGATTGGTATTAGCGGAGGTATTGGTCAGGTAAGATGTTTGTGTACGCTGATTAGCAAACAAACCGGCTGAGAATTTCAGCTTCTCTGACAAGTCGAAATCTGTTTTCAGTGTGATGTTATAACGCTGTGCACCCGTACCAATTGTGGCACCCTTTTCGTCATAATAACCACCACTGAAATAATAGGCAGATTTATCACTACCACCAGATACACTTACACTATGTTCCTGCGTAAAAGCACTGCGAAACAACAGATCGTTCCAGTTTGTATTGATACCGCGTAAAGCATTTATTTCATTGCGGGCATCCGCATTAATACCACCAAAACCTTTACCGGAAAGATCTTCGGCAGACACTCCATATTTATTCAGGATACGGGACACATCTCCATAATCAGCGCGATAATTAAAATCAGAAGTATAAAGATCCAGTTCCAGGTTTACTTTCTGGTCGCTGTTCATCAGGTTCAAACGGTCTATATCCGGCTTTTGCGTAAAGGTGAAGTTGTTGCGATAGTTCACAGACATCCGCTCTCCTTTTTTACCTGACTTAGTCGTTACTACAATCACGCCATTCGCTGCACGGGCGCCATAGATAGCAGTAGCCGCTGCATCTTTTAATACAGTAATGCTTTCAATATCTGCCGGGCTATAACCTGCTATAGAAGAAGTATACAACCTGTCAATATCTTTTCCATCTGTATTCGGAAGGTTATTGCCTTCAACAGGCAATCCGTCTATCACCCACAGCGGGTCTTGCGTACCTTGTAAAGAAGACGTACCACGGATACGGATCTTAGGCGCCTGACCAGGTGCACCGGAAAGGCTGCTTACAGCCACGCCGGACAGCTGTCCTTGCAACATCTGCTCCACACTCATTACACCACCTATATCAATTTTCTCCATACTGATCTTGTCAATAGCACCGGTAGACTTATTCTTACGAATAGTCTGATACCCTGTAAATACAAACTCGTTCAGGTTTTTACCGGAAGCAGATAAAGAGATATTATAATTGTTACCGTTGGAAATAGTTATCAACTTCGTTTCATATCCCATGTAACCTACTGTCAGTTGTTTCACTTTCAGTGAATCAGACAAGGAGAGTGAGAACTCCCCTTTTTCATTGGTAATAGCGCCGATACTGATATTCTCGATGATATTATCTGTACCAGTGGTGGTACCAATCGTTTTATTACTGGCGTATACGGACACCCCGATCAGTGCTTCACCTGATGTGGCATCCACTACTTTACCCTTAATAGTGCGCTGCCCATTTTGTGCCTTCACCAACCACGGAGAAAGGCAGACAGCCAGCACCAGCAGTACTGTTCTTAATAAAATTGTTCCTTTTTTCATGTACACAGATAAATAGATTATTTGTTATTTAAAGCCTGGTTGATACGCAGGATGAGATCATTGTAATGATCTGCAGTGGCCCTGTCAGCGTTATTCTTCTTTGTATTTAATAATTGCAGCAGTCGTTGTAATTCGCCACGTTTTGCACTCACGGCATCGGATACACGATTTACAGCGAAGTACATCATATTACGGGAGGCACGGTCTTCCTGGTGCGACTGTAATGAAAAAGTGCAGAAATTTTCTGTAGCGGCAGGTAACCATTCTTCCTGTAGTTTTTTAGCATCTGTACGTACCACCGATTTGTCAATACTGATAATCAGTGCGTCCACAAAACCTTTCTGGCTGTTACGCTCGTAAATATCCAGTGATTGTCCACGTAAAGTTCTGGCAAAAATGCCCTGGTGCATATCGCTCATCAGATCTGTTACGGTATAAGCCGATTTGCCGTTGGCGGCTTCGTTTTCCAGCATACGTGACAAACGTTCATCACGCAGCAGATCATAATACACGTATGACTGTAAACTTTTTGCATATACCAATGCACCGTATTCGATATTGCCTATCGGGCTTTCTTTAATCGGATAACTTTTAGTGTATACATCATTTTTAAACAGCCATCCTGGTGTGTTAAATACTTCTTCTACCAGGTATTTCACTGCATCCTGCTGTTTCTTTTTTTCAACATGTTGATAAGTATTCTGCAATTGACCGTATACAGTAGGTGTAATATAGATGCCGCCTACATTTGCCAGTACGTGATAAGCATATTGGTTCCACTGGCCAATGGCGCCGTTTAACATTTTACCGGCTTCATCATAATTATCACCTTCTTCTTGGGTCCAGCTTAATATTTGCGGAACAATACGTTTCAGGTTGAGGAGGCCATATTTACTGGCTTTCACGGCATCATTACCCAGGTCTTCAATTTGTGAGCGGGGATCAATGGCATCGCGTACATCCTGCTGTTCGCCGAAAGCGTATAACGGATTATTTTCGTATAGCCGTAACTGTTTTTTGAGTGCTGGTTGTTCTTCGTGGGGAGTTTTACTACCGGTATAACGGTAAGCCCAGTCAATAGCGAATTTATCGTATACGCCAATAGCCGGTGTAATTTGCGTCACCTGATCACCTGGTTGCGCCACGTAATTGAAACGGGCATAGTCCATGATAGAAGGTGCAGTGCCACCCATTCGGGACGTAAATTCCGGCGAGCGTAAGGAGTCTACATCAAAAGCAAAGGAGCTACCCATGTTATGCTGTAAGCCAAGTGTATGGCCTACTTCATGGCTGGATACAAAACGGATAGCATGGCCCATCAATGAATCGCTGAAGCGATTACTGCGCGCCCGCGGATCAATAGCACCTGTTTGTATGCGCACCCAGGAATGCAAAGTGCTCATTACGTTATGCCACCAGATGATATCCGCCTCCAGGATTTCACCGGAGCGCGGGTCTATTACTGAGGGGCCCATAGCATTAGCTTTTGCAGAAGCTGCATAGGTGACCACAGAATAACGTACATCATCTGCATCAAAATCAGGATCATTAACAGGGGCATCTTTTGCCACTATTGCATTTTTGAAACCAGCTGCTTCAAATGCTTTTTGCCAGTCTTCAATCCCTGCTTTAATGTATGGGCGCCACTTTTCAGGTGTGCTGGCATCTATGTAATACACAATTGGTTTGGCTGGTTCCACCAGTTCACCATTGCGATAGCGCTGCATATCTTCCGGCTTGGGCTCCAGGCGCCAGCGGGTGATGAGTTGCCTTTCTTCCAGTTTATGTTGTTCATCGCTGAAGTACCAGCGTGGCGTAGTAAATAATCCAACTCTTCTGTCGGAGAAACGTGGTACCATTGGGTTTTCGCTGAGCAGTACCAGGTTGGTAGTTGTTTCGATAGATACTTCTACACCGGTAATTTTTGCCGTGAGTTCAGACTTTGCTACTATATTATCTTCAAATGTTTTGATAGCACGGATACGCGACAAGTCTTTAATAGGCGAGCTACCCATTCCAAGCGCATCAAATACATTATTAATGCTGTTGTTAGTACCGTCAAATATTTTTGAGACGTTGATCAACAGGGCAGAAGTATCTGCATTGTAGGCTTCAATTTTAAAATAATCTATAACAGACGGAATAAAGTTATCTGCTACAGATTGCGCAATAGCATTGCCGGCAGGCACTTCCAGGAATGGGTTCTGTTTACGGATAAATACTTTACTGAGCAGGGTATCTCTCTCAAAAGAGATGACCATATTCGCATAATTCATTCCTTTGTTCACACCGGCATCGTTGAGCGGTTCCGGTACTTTAGATAGTTTGTTAACTACCAGCAGCTGCCGCCCTAAGAGTTTCAGGGGAATTTCAAAGTAAAAATCGGTCTTCACCCGGTGTACTTTAAATAATCCGTCTTTAGAAACTGCATCTGCTGTAATTACCTCCTTGTAAGGCTTCAGTCCTTTCGTATCCGGTTTCTTTTTGGTAGTAGTATCTGTTACTACTGCCGGTATTTTTTTGCCGAACAGCCCCCAGCCTTTCTTTTTTGATTGGGCGACAACATCTGTCAATGCAATGCATTGCACTGAAAGGGCTACACAAGGGAGTAACCATAACAGTTTCCCGTAACTAGTTTGCATAGTGCGTTATTGAGGTGTATACTAAATTTTACACAAGGGGAAACGGCTGGCCGGCCACAGCTGGAGTTGTATAATTTTCCACAGCGGCATATATCCGCGTGAAAATGCAGTTGGGCTATACCCCCAACAATTAAACCCAGCAAGGGCCGGGCTACAAAGGATGATGAATATAGTGCCGTAAAGAATAGGCGTGGTTGCTAAAGTACAGACGCATGCTAAAACTTCATAAGCAAATTAGTATCACGTGTTTAACATTTCTTTAACCACGGGGTGCAAAGCTATTGAAAACTATTTAGAGAAAGATACTGGGAGATCAATTACTGATAAATTTCGTATAGGCATCATAGGATGATACTGTGAAATCATCTACCACAAAGCATTACAGCTGGCACCTATATTTTTTAAAAAAAGAACTGGATTACTTTAGACAAAGCATATCCAAAGCAATCCAGTATAATATTATCAGGCTGTCTTGTCCACTTTCCCAAAACAGTACTTTTTTCACCTGGCGGTAATTGTTATTTTATATCAGCGGCAACATCTGTTTTTACCACTCCTTCCTTTGCCAGGAATTGCATGATACCTTCCAGTACTGCCTGATGACGGGCAATACGAAAATGGCCATCACCGGTAATTTTGAGCGATTCAATAGCGGGATATTGTTCCAGGAAATGTATTATATCAGTAGCCGGAGCCAATGTATCAGTAGTATCATATGCTATCCATATTTTATCTGCTTTGATTTTATTGATATACCGATACAGATCCAATTCTTCCAGGCCTTCTTTTAATCGTTTATGGATCAACGTTAGCAGTTGTGGCATCACTACCGGATGAATACGAAACAGCCGGAATGCATCATTAAAAAAGACAGGTGCACTTAAAGCAATGCCTAACATCACCAGCCTGGGCACCTTCACATTTTTGCGGGAAAGTGTGAGTGCAGCATTAAGTCCGCCGAAAGAGTGACCTACAATAGCATGCAGCGGCCCTTCTTTTTTGATTACCTGTTCCAGCACATGCATCCACTGCACCAGGTTGGTGCGCTTGCCGCCGGAAGCACCATGGGCCGGTCCGTCATAGGTCACCACCTGGTAACCGCTTTCCAGCAATGTGGTAATAAGTTGTTTAAAATCGAACGGACTTCCGCCCCATCCATGCAGCAGCAATACTTTCGGGCCGGTGTTACCCCATTTATAAGTAACAATAGGCAATGGCGTGTAATCAAAAGGATAACTGGTTACCTGCAATTGATGTGTGATAGCTGTATCGCGTAGTTGCTCATGCGTAGCCCGCAGCTTACGGGCTGGTGGTGTGCAATACAGCCGGTAAAACAACCTGGCGGTAATACCGGGAAAAGGCCGGCTCATGGCGGAAAGAAACACTCCTGCCATACGCAGGGACAATGGTAAAACTTGTTGTTGCATTTTTAGACCGATTGGTTTATTTATAGCAATAAAAAAGGTCACAGCGAGTGACGTTTAATTTCTTCCCTTAAAGCATCCAGCACTACCAACATCTGTTTATTATTATTCATAACATTGGTAACCAGGATAGCCCCTTCCAACATAGTAAACATCCTGATGGCGAATTTTTTCTCATCCCAGTCTTTCCTGAATTCGCCATTCTCCTTGCCATACTGCACCATTTTTGCAATACGTGATTCAAAGTATATTATCAGCTCGCTGACTTTCTTTTTTAAACCGGGATTGGTATCATCTGCTTCCACACCAAAATTCAGCATGGGACAACCACCGGCTATCGCCTGGTTCATGGGATAACGGGCGTAGTGTGCAAAGAGGGCCTCAAATTTCCCCGCAGAAGTAGTGGCTGTTGCAGTTACCATCCTGAGCCTTTGTTTCTCTTCTTCGGTAATGTAATCAAACACTTCCATTACAATTTCCTCTTTAGAACCGAAATTGCCGTAAATACCACCCTTAGCCAGTTTAGTGGCCTCCAGGATATCACTGATAGAAGTACCGGCCACCCCTTTCCGGTTAAAAATGGGCGCCGCCTTTTCAATGATAAATTGCCTCGTTTTTTCTGCTTTTCCCATGCGAAAGTGAAATTAGACCAATTGGTTCAATTTTCAAAAAAAAATGCGGATTTTGTCTTTCTCACGATTAGGCTGATTATACTGATTACCCTGATTTTATTTTTTTGATTATAAAGATTTTGAAAGATTAGCGGAGACATAAGCGGATATTGTCTGAACTGTGATTTTTATGATTAGTATGATTATCCTGATTTTTTTTGTTCATAAAAGATGAGCGGAGATCTCAGCGGATATTGTCTGAACCAGGATTTAACGGATTGAATGGATTACCCTGATGGGTGTTATGTTATGTTATTTTATTAAGAAGATATATGTGAATATCTCCGCTATGATCTTCGGCATCCATCAGGGTAATCCATTCAATCCGTTAAATCCTGGTTCAGACAATATCCGCTAATCTTTCAAAATCTTTATAATCAAAAAAACAAAATCAGTGTAATCAGTATAATCAGTCTAATCCTGGGAAAGACAATCTCCGCTAATCTTTTTACAATCTTTCAAAATCAAAAAAAATAAAATCAGGGTAATCAGTATAATCAGCCTAATCGGGAGAAAGACAAAAACCGCTATAGGTTCAATATCTTTTCTATTGCCGGCCCATACGCCGCACCAATAGGAATGGGAATATTTTTGATGTACAGGGAATTACGGTCTGCCCGCTCTATTTTATTATTGGCTACAATGTAAGAACGGTGCACCCGGGTAAACAGGCCTGCAGGCAACAGGTCCACAGCTTCCTGCATAGAGAGGCGGGAGATAAGTTTGCGGTCGGTGAGAATGAAATTTACGTAGTTACCGGCGCTTTCCAGGTATAAGATATCATCTAATACAATACGGAATTGTTCGTAACCACTTTTTACAAAAATGTATTCAGGCACATCTTTAGTGACAGGTGTGCCATTTTGTTTTAACTGCAACAGGCTGTTGGCTTTATTGCAGGCTTTAATGAAACGTATAAGAGAAAAGGGTTTCAAGAGGTAGTCGATAGCATCCAGTTCAAAACTTTTTACTGCATGCTCTGAATAAGCAGTAGTAAAAATAGTCATCGGCGGCTGTGGCAGACTGGATAAAAAATCCAGGCCCGAAATATCCGGCATTTTGATATCGAGGAAAAGCAGATCTACTTTTTCTTTACTCAAAAAATCCATGGCTTCAAATGCATTGGTAAAGAAACCTTTCATGTCCAGGAAAGGCACCATGGCCGCATGATTTTTTATGACAGCCAATGCAACCGGTTCATCATCAATAGCTATAGCAGTGAGCTTCATATGGGCAACATTTAGCTGTAAGCAATATAGGGATTTACATAATTTTACCCAGCAACAATTTTTTAGCCTGTTGCCACAAGTGGCTGTACTGGCTATCTTCCCGGTTATGCCACTCTTTTACCAGTGCATCGGCCTGTTCACGGCGCATATCCTTTGTGGAAGCAAACAGATGATCTACAGCAGCCTTATCAGCTTCCAGGGCGGCGGCCTGATAGTGTTGCAGCAATTCCTTTCCTGCGGCTGCTTCCAGCTGAGCAGCTTCTACTCCCTGCGCAGTAGCACTTGCCAGCTTTTCATCGTACTCTCCTTTGGGCATCAGCAATTTGCTGAGCAATGGCATAATTTCTATGAGGGTAATGATAAATACGATCAGCCGATAACGTTGCTTCAGTGGTGGATGTGTATCTGTCAGGTCATGCAACGCCTCTATCTGCGACAGGAAGCCATCTGTGAGCGTGCTCACGTACACCGTTTCCTTGAGACTGTCTACGCTGTGCATACGGGCCATTTGCGCCTGTAACTGCTGCTGCTGTGGCTCCTGGGCTCTTTGCATGGCCTGCAACTCTTCTTCTGATTTGAGGTAGGCCGATTTTTTTACACGGGCAACAGCCGACTCTCCTATTCTGCCGGAACCACCAGTACCGTCGGTTTCTTTGATGTAGCTGTCTTTATAAAATTTCAGCTCCGCCTCTTTTTTTGCCAGCTGTTGTTTGCCCTGATCAATAGATTGCTGCAGGGTAGCCTGTTGACCGGCATTGAGTTTCACCAGCTGCTCACGGAAAGCATCCAGCTTTGTTTGTTTATTCAGTTCCAGCTGTGCATTGATATCTTTCTTAAATAACATTAATACTACCGGCTGAGAAATAAATAAACCAATGGTAACGGCCAGGACTAAACGAAAAGCAACCGGCATAAATTTTACATTGCCGTTACTACGCGACATTGCTGCAATGAGCGTACGGTCTATGGATAAAATAGCAAATCCAAAGAACAGTGCCAGTCCCAGTACTACCATATCATCATTCACAATGGTAGAAAAGAAATAACCCCAGGCCAGCGTAGCAAACATCCAGGTAACAAGTACGGATATCCCGATGATACGATACCGTTCTTTTTCTGTACGGCATTCCTTCAATATATCTGCATCGGCCGCAGCCAGCCACCAGAGAAAGCGTGTAATCCCGTCCGGCGCTGTTATCATTGGCCCTTCTTCTTTCTTCATTTTTCCTGTTTATTTATTTAACGTCTATAGTAAGGTGTATAAAAAACTCAGTGCCCGTTTGACGGATGCTCAGTTCATGTTTATGCGGATATAAAAGGGCCAGTCTTTCTTTTACATTATTCAGTCCAATACCCATCCCCTCACGTTCCGGGTCATTCTCCGGCCGCGGATGTACACTGTTATACACATCAAAAAAGATCTGATCTGTTGTACAACTCAATGAAATAACAATACGTGAACGATGCCGTAAACTGATCCCGTGTTTGAATGCATTTTCTACAAACGGAATGAGGAGCATCGGCGCAATTTCATGCTGGCACTGGCTTTCATCTATATTTACTTCAATGAGAATATCAGGCGATGAAAGTACACGTAACCGTTGCAGCGCGATATAATTTTGAAGATAAGCAACTTCTTTATCGAGTGCTATTTTTTCCAGATGATTATCATGCAGCATAAACCGCATCATGTCACCCAGCTTCTGAATACCCTCACTGGTGCGGGCAGCTTCCTCCTGTAAGGCAGTGCCATACAGTGTATTGAGGGCATTGAATAAAAAATGAGGATTGATCTGCGAACGTAAAAAATCCAGGTTAGCAGCAGAATGACCGAGTGCTTTTTTCAGATTTACTACCGTAGATACCTGTTTTTGTTGTGTTTTATATAAATACCAACCAATAGGGAATACCCCCATAACAGACACCATACAACCTATTGCTGCCATAGCAACAAACACCTCCCCCCGCTCATGCCCGATAGACCTGGCTAACAGCGCCATCAGCAAATTACACGCCAGCACTGTGATAACAATATCCCGTATAAAGAAAGCCTTATTATGATGCTCATCCACGAAGCCGGGAAATACCTTATAACGTAATATAAAGAATACAGCAATTTGTGAAGGGCCAAAGAAAAATATCATTACAAAAAGATCCCTGGAATCACTGAAAGCCAGGCACATAAACACCAGCAAGGCACCGGAAGCCCAAAAAATTTCTTTCATCATCTTCCTGTATACCATATCTTTTGATAACCTTGGATACAGATAAGCAGAGAAAGCATTCTTTGCAAAATAATAAGCAACATATACTACCGCCGAAAAAATGGTGGTGATGAAAGCCGACTTGGCAAAGTGCATATGCGCACCTCTTACTGTGTTATATACTCCCAGCAGGTAACCGTTATAATAAGAGTTAGCCACCATCATCATCAAAAAATAAAACAGCAGGGTAGGAACCAACAGGAGTACACCTCCCAGCCAACGTCCCTTCTCAAAAAATTCCGGTACGATGACAAAATTTACCAACAGGAAACTAACATATACTACGGTAAAACTGCCCACATAAGGCAACAAATAATGCAGGTAATAATCAAATACCTGGTGATACTGTACAAACTTATAACCGTATATGTCCTGCAGTTCAAATACATTGTATACGATGCTGGGATAGAGCAGCGAAAATGTAAGCAACAGGAAGATCCCTGTTATAATGCCGAATTCAATTTTCCTGAATTGATCCATAAGGGGGAAGGTATTTACAGCAATATTAACAATTGCAATTATGTGGCGGGGCTAAATGGGATGAAAGTAGCAGAATGAGGGGTGAAACAGGAAAAAATGACAGGAACAGTTAATAACCTTCCTTAAATACCACAGCCTGCTTCATTTTACGCTTTTCCCACTGTAATATTTCCAGCTCCGGTTGTGTATAAAAACCGTTTGTATATCCTACACACAAATAAGCCACCAGCTTATTTTCCATGGGAGCGTTCAGGATATGCTTCACTTTTTCTGCATCCAGGATACTTACCCAACCAATGCCAATATTTAATGCGCGGGCCATGAGCCACATATTCTGCACGGCACACACCACACTGTACAGGCCTGCTTCCTCCATAGATGTTTGTCCCAGTACCGGCTTATCCGAAGGTTTGTAAAATACCGCAATATTCAACGGGGCTTCCATAATACCTTCCAGTTTAAGGCGGATATAGTCCGGTTGTTTCTCTTCGCTGAAAACGGGGACCGCCTTTTCATTTTCTTCATTAAAAGAAGCTTTAATGCGTTGTTTCACCGCTTCATCGCGGATCAGTACAAATTCCCATGGCTGGGAAAAGCCTACAGAAGGGGCATTCAGGGCAGCCGTCAGTAACTTGTCCACCACTTCTTCTTCCAGTGGTTTGGAGAGGAAACGGTTGCCCCTTACGTCCCGCCGGTGGAGAATAATATCCTGCAATACTGCTACTGCTGTTTCTTCGAAATGCTTGCCTTCCATGAAATACCGGTGATTTAACAGGCAAATATAAATTTTACGGTAATCTTTCCCCATTTACTTTTAAATATGCTTTAAAAAGGCCACAGTACTGCGGAAAGAGGGAAACACTATAATAAATGGCAGATCTTTATTATTTTCATCGCATCAACGGCGCAATTATGAACAAATCAAACAGAAGAGCATTTATAGGCACCGCTGCAGCCCTTGCCGCCGGCACAGCTGCATCAGCAATACCCTTAACAAATATGGAAAAGAGATATCCGATTGTACATCACGTATTTTTTTGGCTTAAAAATCCGGATTCCAAAGAAGACCGTGATAAACTAATAGCCGGTGTAAAAACTTTATCAAAAATAGAAACCGTGCGCGAACTGCGTGTAGGCGTGGTAGCGAGTACTGAAAAGCGTGATGTGGTAGATAACAGCTGGGGCGTATCAGAACTGATATTCTTCAGTGATCTGGCAGGACAGGCCACCTATCAAACACATCCGGTGCACCTGGAATTTGTTAAAAACTGCGCGCATCTGTGGGAGAAAGTAATTGTGTATGATGCAGTAGAAGTATAGTCAACCCAATTTGTAATTCTTTTTTAACTTGCCTTATGAGATATTCACTCCTTCTGCTGCTGCTATGCTATGTTACAGGCACGCAGGCACAACAAACACAAAAGCCACCGCTGCATGGTAAAAGCTGGATGGCTGTTACCGGTAAGCCTTTGGCAGCCGCAGCAGGTGCAATGACTTTTCAGAAAGGAGGCAACGCAGTAGATGCTGCCTGCGCTATGCTCGCAGCTACCTGCACTATGTGGGATGTACTGAGCTGGGGAGGCGAAACACAGGCACTCATTTATAATCCCAAAACGGGAAAAGTAATTGCCATCAACGCATTGGGTATAGCGCCTACCGGGGCTACTCCACAGTTCTTTAAAAACAAGGGATATGATTTTCCACCGGAATACGGTCCACTGGCGGCGGTAACACCAGGCACCGCTGGCGGTCTTTGTTATATGCTGGCAGCATATGGTACCCTTAGTTTGAAAGAAGTACTGGCACCAGCTATAGATATGGCCAGTGGATATGCCATTGAAGCGCAAACTGCCAACAGCATGGAACGCGGCAAAAATTATATTAAACAATGGCCTTACAGCAAAGCAGTATTCCTTACACATCCCGGTGAAAAAAGAGAGGCACCCGAAGCAGGAGAAATTTTTGTGCAGAAAGATTTGCTGGCTACACTCACCAAAATGGTGGAAGCAGAACAAACAGCCCTGCGCAATCACAAAAGCCGTAAAGAAGCTATCATGGCTGCTTACAACCGTTTCTACAAAGGCGACATTGCAAAGGAATTTGTGCGTGGATGCCAGGAGCAAGGTGGATTAATTACCATGGAAGATCTGGCCAGATGGAAACCTGTTGAAGAAGCCCCGCTACATATAAATTACAAGGGTATAGAAGTATATAAACTACAGGAATGGACACAAGGCCCTATGCTCCTGCAGAGTTTAAATATCCTCGAGAACTTTGATCTGAAAGGGATGGGATATAATTCTACGGAATATATACATACGCTTTACCAAACGATGAGCCTCGCCTTTGCTGATCGTGATTTTTATTACGGCGATCCTTACTTCAATCCTAACTCCGCCATCAAAGGCTTGCTGAGTAAGGATTACGCAAAAGACAGGGCAAAACTTATCAACACAGCACATAACGATGCCGGTGCTGGTCCGGGTGATCCGTATCCTTACATGGGCAAAACAAATCCATACCTGCACTTTCTGCAGGAAAGAAGTTTATTAACAGATACCGCCAACCGCAAACCCGGTGGATTTGTACCTAAACATGATGCTACTACATTATTGCAACACGGTGATATCAATAATATATATGCAGCCAATACAACAGACAGTGCCTACATGGATAGGCTCTGGCGTGGCACTACCAGTGTGGAAGCAGCTGATAAGGAAGGATGGGTTGTATCTATTACACCCAGTGGCGGCTGGCTACCCGCCTGCATTGCCGGTAAAACAGGAATCGGTATGAGCCAGCGCCTGCAAAGCTTTGTACTGGATTCTGCCCAATGCCCGTTTAATGTAATTGCTCCCGGAAAACGGCCAAGGGTAACGCTTACACCATCGCTGGCGTTGAAAGATGGTAAACCATTTCTCTGCTTTGGTGTACAGGGTGGCGATACACAGGATCAGAACCTGTTACAGTTTTTCCTGAATGTAGTGGAATTTGGTATGACCGTACAACAGGCAACAGAAGCTGCCAACATTAATACCAATCAGTTGTGGTTATCATTAGGCGGCACTACTATCAAAGACAGGGAGCCCCGTCCCGGAAGCATCCTGCTGAACAATAACACCACTGAAAAAACGCGGAAAGCATTGGAGCAAATGGGTTACCACCTCAGCTTCGGCGAGCGCACCAGCGGGCCTATAAATGCGATTTTCCTGGATAAGGTACATGGTACTATTTGGGGAGGCAGCAGTAATCACGGGGAAGACTATGGTATTGGATGGTAAAACAATTACGAATTGCGAATTACGGATCATCGCAAAGATCATCGCGGAGATCCGTAATTCGCAATTCGTAATTCGTAATTCTTAACAATTATGGTCTGCTCCATACTTCATGTATCACATCTCCTTTGGGACTCAATCCATTATTATCCCAGTTATTTCCATCCACTTTACCTTTAAAGCTAAGTGCAAGACCGATACGGGCGTTATCCTTTGAGAAAAAATCTATCTTTTCTGTATAGGTACCATTTTCAAAAGTGTAGCTGCCACCACCGGTATCAGAAAATTCTCCGTTTTCAACATTAATCACTACCCATTGAAACCGGGTACCACTAAGCATTTTAAAGGTTTGTGTTGCACCAGGTGTTATAGGATTCATCTTACCATCCTGCTCTTTGGCGGTCATCTGCCAGTTACCGGCCAAAGTTCCTGTTCCATCATCCAGCCGGGTCCATTCCTGTTTGCCTCCACCTGGAGCGGATGTTATAAGATGACCATTTTCCAATCCTACCGGCACGGTGGCATCCTGCCCTGCCTGCGATGGATTGGCGGTATTAAAGGTAATATGAACAGCAGTTTCGCCTCCGTCTGCCGCCTTCCAGGTACCGCCATAGCTGGCGATAAAATTTTTATCACTAAAGTCCGTAACTGTAAACCAGGAAGGGGAAATCAATAATATGCTGGTTGTTTCTCCTGATACTGCTTTCCAGGCGCCCACCGGAGAATTTTGCGCTTTAAGTACTCCCAAAAAAGAAAGTAATAAGGTGAAGATGATAGATAACTTTTTCATGGCATAGTGTTTAATCTTAAAAGTTACGGTATCAACAGCAGAAATAAAAGCATTTTCGCTACGTAACAACAATATAATACACCGCATAAAAAAGCCCTGCCAATCAGCTGATCGACAGGGCTTCTCTATATAAACATGACTATTGTAAACGGGTAAACTGCCACTGTTGTGCGTTGGTGCCGTTATCTGTCCATATCTGCACCTGTGTACCATCAGCAGTGCCTCCATTACTAACATCCAATGCACTGCCCGGTGCATGTTTAGGTGTTAACTTAAAATAACCATTGCCGAGATCAGTAATTTTCCATTGCTGATTTGCCCCACCTGCGCTCTGCCATAGCTCTACTTTAGTACCATCTGCTGTTTGTGCACCGTATACATCCAGCACTGACGCAGTAGCACACTGCGGTTGCAAATAGAAATATCCACTGCTGGCCGCTACCAGTTTCCATTTCTGTGCATTTGTTCCATTACTGGTCCATATCTGCACTTTAGTTCCGTTTGCTGTTCCACTGCCAGATACATCCAAACGGCTGCCGGCAGCTACTCTTGGAGCAATGCTATATATTCCGCCAGCGGCAATACCGCCGGAAACAGCCACCGGGTTCATAATAGAAATCAGCTGACGGGTTACACCAAAATCAGGTGCTATAATGTTATCCGTAAAAACAGGTACATCGCGATCAATGGCATAAGCAAAGATGCCGCCTTTTTTCACTGAACCACTGGGTTCCCAGCGGGCATAGTCATAAGCGCGACCCGTACCATCTCTTGGATAAGTAACATCATACCAGATGTTGCCCGCTGCCTGCCCGTTTTCTTCATAAAATGAAAATCCGGGTATAAACTTGCCGGCACTGATATAGCTGGAATAGGTATTGAATGTACCTTGCAGCGTGCTGGCTCCCCTCCCGTAAGCCTGTAAAAACACGTAGTCTACCAGTGTATAAACCTGTGTAAAAAAATTATTCGTAGATCCATCCTGGTTAGTATCGTATGTTAATAGTTTACCGGTACCGGAATGAGGGCCCATGTAGCCGGACAATGCTTTGTAGATGCCCACCATATCCGTTAGCGTACTGCCGGAAGGGTTGCTTTCTACATCCACATCATATCCATCCAATCCTAAATAATTGATCGTAGAATCCATGATAAACTTCGCATAGGCAGCATAACCTGTAGCATCGTGTGTATAACCTGCCGGCAATGTAATACCGCCGGTGATGATCACTTTGGTGCCTCTTGCATGCAGATAAGGAATATAGGATAACCTCAAACTATCTGCAAAGGGAGTACCCGGATTAAGACCACCAAAAACCACTGCAATATCCACGCTGTCGGGGATGTCCTTAAACGTAGCGGTATTGCGCGGATCGCCGGCAGCCTTATCGCGCCAGGTTCTGAAATAACCCATCATGATTTCATGCGGGGACTTTTTATAAGCGATCAGATCTGCCAGGCTGGTAGTAAGGTTAGTGCTGACAGCAACCGCCGCCAGTTTACCATCTAATTTTTGCAGAGAATTATCTTTTAAATCTTTTTGACAACCAGTAATCAGTAGAAGAAAAGTTGCCAATAAGGATAGCGCTAAAAGTGCATTTAATTGTCTTTTCATTTATCTGTTTTTATTACGAGTGAAAAATAAAAAAGAGGTCATTGAAAAATTATTTCTTATCCCACCAAAGCTTTGTGCCGGGGTTATCCGGGCCACTCAGGAAGGCTGCGGCCTTACCCACTTCGGTGGTATTATTCTGGTATTCAGAAAGCGGGAATGGTAATCTTCTGATCTGCACTTTTGTATCAATGATACCACCGCTGTTATTCACTACAACAGGAAATATTTTAGGATAGCCGGTGCGTCTGAATTCACTCCAGGCTTCCTCCCCATCAGGATAAACGCTGATCCATTTTTGTGTGATGATACGTTCCAGCTTTCTTTCGAAACTATCTCCATCATTCCATTTGATGGTAATGGTGCTCAGGTCGGATGAAGGATCCGCCACATTATTGGCAGCGTTTACCGGATCAATATAAGGCGCAGCCTTACTTACAGCATCATTGATGTAGTTGGTGGCATTGCCGGCAGAATGCTGATCAAAGGAAACAGCTATTCCCTGCTCATATAAACTTTGCGGAGTTCCGCCCATATTCCAACCCCATAGTGCACCTTCTGCACGGAGGAAGAATATTTCTGCAGCAGTCATCCATTGTACAGGAGATGATTGCTGAAAATTCAACTGGGAAAATCCTTCTCTGTCTGATTTGGCTACAATCTGGATACCATTGCGTATTCCTTTGTACTGGCCGGGGAATGCCACGGAAGGCTTAAAGTAGGATGATAACCGGGGATCTTTATAACCCACTAAAAAAGATTCCATATTAGCACTCATCCTGATATCCCCATAAGGATCAGTAATTACCCATAAAGGATGTGTAATGATGATACCGTTGGTGGTTTTAACATTGGCATTGTCGTCATTGGTGGTTAATACACCATAACTGTTACTAACCGCTTCTTCTGCCTTTTGTTTTGCCAATACCGGTTCCGCATATACGATACGCATTGCCAGGCGTAACTTCAGGGAATTGGCAAACCGGATCCATTTTTTATAATCGCTGCCGTATACAAAATCGGATTTCTGTAAAGGCTTCTGACCAGGATTTGCCTGCACAAAGGCAGTCAGCGTTTGAATGGCGGTATCCAGTTCACGGAAAAAAGAGTGATAGATTGAGTCCTGGCTGTCGTAAGGAATGGTAATTCCTCCGCCACCAAAGCGGGTATAGGGCAGCGGACCATAAATATCAGTAACGCGGTGCATGGCTTCCACCTTTACGATGCTGGCCACTGCGTACATGTCGGGATGCGTTGCTGCAGCTCTCCTTTTTACTTCATTCCATGCAGACATAACACTGGTATATCCCACGTTAAAGGCCGCATTGTTCCAGCCCTGCATCATGAAGTAATTGGAATTATTTTGTCCGCCGTTGAATGCAGTAGGAGTGCCCATGTACCCGGAATATAAATCGGCACTCAGGTTCTGGGCCACCTGGTAAGCGGATGCATCGCCCGAAGTAGCATTGGGAAAAACATTGGTTTGTTCCTGTGTTATAAAAATACCTAATCCCACAAAATCCAGCTTCAACATGGAATCCGTTACCTCTACAGGATTAGTATTAAAACTTTTATAATCTTTGGTGCAGGAAGTTTGTGTAAACATCAGCCCCGCCGCCAGCACAACAGGAACCATTCTAAGGATCCCTTTATAGTTATAGTTAGTGTTAAATTTCATACAACAGTTTTAAACAATCAATGACTTAAAATGACACTTTGATACTCGCACCAATATTCTTCAGACTGGGAGGATTAAAGTAATCGAAGCCCTGGAAGAAGGTGCCGGTAGCTGCCACAGATTCCGGATCATAAGGCGCATTGTTATAAATCATCCACAGGTTTCTCGCTATCAGGGAAAATTTAATGCTGCGTACTTTATAGTTTAACGCACTGCCGGGTAGTGTATATCCTATCGAGAGTTCTCTCAAACGCACGTTGGTAGCGCTGTAGGTATAGAGTGCCATTGCACCGGTAGAACCACCGGAAGCACCTGCCACTTTGGAGTAATAAGTTTGTGCATCTACCTGTTTACCATTAAAGAATACACCCCCTTTATCTCTTGCATCAGCACTGGCTGTGGAAACACCATAAAAATCCATGATGGATTGTGTGGCTGAAATTACCTTGCCGCCAACTCTTGCATCTATCAGGAAACTCAGACTGAAATTTTTGTACCCGAAACTATTGTTGATGCCCAGATTAAAATCAGGATTGGTGGAACCTATCTTATCAAAACTTTTGCTGATAACAGGAAACCCTTTATTATCCGTTGCATAATTACCGTTGGCATCTTTTTCTAATCCCTGCGCATAAATATCGCCGGTACTACCGCCTTTGGCCAGCTTCATTTCATAAGAACCCGCACTGGCTGCTACCAGGCTATCCTGTTTTACCGTTACACCGGTATAAGGATCTGTAAAGGCAGGTAACATTTCCAGTATCTTATTCCTGTTTAAAGTAAAGGTTACATTAGGATTCCAGGATACATTGCCTACATATCCGTTAAAGCCCAAAGAGGCTTCTATTCCTTTGTTCTGTACCTTACCTGCATTTACATAATAACCGCTTACACCTACACCTGCTGACGGCGTAACGGTGAATGTCTGGTTACGGGTATTCGCATTGTAGTACGTTAAACTGAAATGGATCCGGTCTTTCGAAAATCTCAGATCAGCACCAGCTTCATAGGAGGTTGTTTTTTCAGGTTGCAAACCGGAGAAAGGCCGGGTAGTAATAGTACCGGGTGTACCATTCGCGCTGATCGGATAAGTAGGATTGGTCAGATAAATTGGCGGGGCATTACCTACACCACTATACGATGTTCTTAATTTGGCATAAGAAATAAAAGCCGGCAGATGTAACATATCACTGATCACACCGGATAAACCTACTGACGGATAAAAAAAGGAAGACTTTGTTGCATATGCCAGTGCAGAAGACCAATCATTTCTAGCCGTTACTTCCAGGAATAAACGGTTTTTATAACCCAGTTGTCCGCTGAAAAAGATGGCCTGTGTCTGATCACGGCTCAGTGTTTGTGTAGGGCGTGAATTAGCAGCGTCTATATTCGTCAGAGAAAAGAAGTTAGGCACCATCAGTAATTTACCTCCCTGACCAATACCATTTATTTTATTATCAACAATACTGCTACCCAGTGTAGCCATTACATTAAAATCATTGAATTGTTTGTTCATATTCAGCAACACATCTGCATACACCTGTTTGGTATTAGTGGTACTATGTGTATAACCGCCGTTATCCCCACCTGCCAAAAGCTTAATGGTAGTAGCATACAGGTCTGAATCATAGGTATCATTGGTATTATCCAGTTTTACCCTTCCGGATACATTCAACCAGCTGTTGATATTATACTTCAACGCCAAAGATCCCATGAACCTGTCGCGCTTAGTATTGAACATATTCCTGTTAATGATCCACCATGGGTTCTGTGCCTGGAATCCGAGATCTCCGTAAGGCCAGTATTGTGTACTGAAATTCCTGTTGGGATCAAATCTTTCAAAATCCTGGTACTTGCTGATGGTATCACCACGCGGGAATAAATATACCGGCAGCAATGGATTAAAATATTGTCCCGGACGCGGAGGATTCTGTTGTTCCTGGGTCAGGTACATAGCACCTACATCCAGCGTTAATTTATCTTTATACAGCTCGCTGGTATTGCGTGCAGAAAAGTTATATCTATGAAAAGTATTATTGGGAATAATACCTTTTGCATTCACCGCAGCAGCTGAAACATAGGTCTGACTTCTTTCTGATCCGGTAGAAACATCTATAGAATTAGTAAAGTTGGTACCTGTCTGGAAAAAATCTTTAGGCTGATAGTTAAATGGTTGTTGCAATTTTGGTCCCCAGCTTAAAAAAGAACCCGGAACAGAACCGTAGGTGGTTTGTGTTTGAGGCAGTACAAAAGGTTTGTACATTGTAGCACCGGAACTGAAATTAACACGTGTATTACCTACTTCCCCTTTCCTGGTGGTAATGATAATAGCACCGTTGGCCGCCTGGCTACCGTACAATGCAGCAGCAGAAGCACCTGTTAATACCGACATACTTTCAATATCTTCCGGATTGAAATTGGCAATACCATCTCCCCCATCTGATCCGCCGAAAAGACCAGAAGGTTGTCCGGTAAAGAGATTAGGCAAAGGAATACCGTCTACCACATACAGCGCATTATTATTATAGAACAATGATTTCACCCCACGCATGATCACGCGGGTAGAACCACCTATACCGGAAGTACTGCTGTTGATGGTTACACCAGCCACCTTGCCGGTAAGACTGTTTATAAAACTCGGATCTTTTACGGTGTTCACTTCCTTTCCGGAAATGGTTTGCACATTATAAGTAACTGACCTGGATGATTTTTGTATACCCAGCGCGGTTACCACCATTTCCTGCAGTTTACTCACACCTGCTTTTAATATAACCGGCACCGTTAGTGTTTCGCTACCTACTTTAATTGTTTTTTCCTGTGCATCAAAACCAATGGAACTAATAACCAGCGTATAATTACCGGGAGCAATCCCCTGCAGGGTGAACTCTCCTTTTACATTGGTTTGTGTACCTTTTTTCAGTTCTTTAATGAATATGGTTGCACCGGGTACGGGATCACCTGCCGCATCGAGCACTTGCCCGGTGATGATTTGGGGAGGAAAGACCAGGGGAAAGTCGGCTTTTTTCCGGATGATGATGATGCTTTTAGTGATAACATAGGTCAATGGCTGATCCTTCAAACATTCATTCAGTACGTTTTCCAGCGTAGCATCCTTTACATCGATATCTATATTTCCCGAATGCCGGATGAGTTTATTATCGTATAACATGGACAAGCCGCTTTGCTGCTGGATAGCAGCGAATACCTTGCTTAGCGGGATATTCTTTTGGGAGAGCGTGATTTTCTGCGAAAATCCTTTAGCACTTACGTGGAGGATTCCTGCTAATAGCAGAATGGTTGTTAATCTCATTATCCACAATAATTTAGTCAGCAAAGCTCCACGCCCTGGCGCGGTTTTGCGTAGTACGAATAGATACATACCTTTGTTTGGTTTAGGTTTAAATAAAAAATAGCAGTAAACGAGCATTTTAAGTTTGGCCTGAGCATAGTGAGCCGGGAGTGCTTCCAACACTCCTGGTTTTTTTTATTGCTCCGACATTACCTTTCAGTAATTTTTTAATTCTTACGATTTAGCGTGGGCCTGGTTGTTACGGCATATACATTTTTTTCAAGGTGGAACAGTGCGTTTTTAATAACTGGCATTCAAATCATCGTGACATTACAAGTGTTCAGATATTATTGTAGTACAAGTGTTCAGCTTATTATGGCATTACAATCAGCCGGTTTCCATTGAGCCTGCAATGTACATCGCTCAGTTCCAGGGCTTTGATCACTTCTGACAAATAAACGGTCCTGGAAATTTTCCCGGTAAATTCACGTTCCGGTACTTTGTCTTCGTACACGACTTCCAGGTTATACCAGCGTGCTATTTGTCTTATCAGGGCTGCTAAGTCAATACCATCAAACTGAAAGTAACCGTTTTTCCAGGCAACCGCCTGGTCTACATCCGCGTCTTTTATTAGTTGCATAGTGCCGTTGCGGAATAGTTGCCCCTGTTGGCCAGGGATTAAGCGCAGTACAGCAGTTTTATCGTGAAATTTCACTGCGCCTTCCAGCAGTGTGGTTTTTATCACGCCTTCTTCTTCATAGGCATTCATATTAAAATGAGTGCCTAATACTTCTACCGTCGCTTCTTTTGATTGTACAATAAACGGCATAGCCGCGTTTTTAGCCACTTCAAAATAACCTTCACCTATAAGTTCCACCGTGCGTGTGGCGCCGCTAAAACTGGCAGGAAAACGCAGAGAAGAGGCCGCATTCAGCCATACACCTGTACCGTCCGGCAATTCAATGTGGTATTGTCCGCCGTTAGGTGTGGTAATAGTATTAAAAGGTGCTTCCCCATTACTTTTGCTGGCATTATAAGCCAGTTGCCCGTTAGATAACTTGATGACCTGTGTATTGCCCTGCTGCGACAACACACCATTCTTAGCGCTGTCCAATACAATGGTAGAACCATCTGCCAGCGTGAGTACGGCACGATTACCACCAGGTGCCGGATCTGTATTTTGTGGCTGTTGTTGCGCTACCACTTCTTTTCCACCAGCGCGGTAATGTTTATATACAAATGAGCCGGCTATTACCATTAGTGCAATGGTAGCAGCTACTGCTATTTTCTTTCCGTATAAATAAAAGATACCTGTGTGACTGTCCACTTTTTCCTGCTGCTCCTGCTGATCAATCCGGGCTTCCAGCGTAGCTTTGAACGTGTCCGGCATCTGCGGATACGCACGGAAAGTATCAGGTATATTTTCACATTGGTCCAGCAGCGCCTGAAATGCGGATGGTTTCACCTGTTGCATCCAGCTGGTCAATAACACTTCTTCCTCCTGCGATAGCAGGATTCCCTGTGCATATTTCTCTATGATCGATATTATTGCTGCCTGATTCATGCGCTTCATTGCTATAAAGACGGATGAACGGAAAAACCGGACACCCTAAAAGGAAAAAAAAGTAGATTTTTTTTGGAGTAACCGTTACCGGAGATACTGACAATAACACAAAACCACTACTGTGGCCCATTCTGCATGATCTTTGAGCTGTTCTTTGATAAAACGGATGGCCGCATATAGCTGCTTCTTCACCGCCGACCGGGAAATATTTAATGCACGGGCTATCTCATCCAGTGTCATTTCCTCCTGTGCGCTCATGAGGAAGATCGCTTTTTTGCGTGCCGGCAACTGTTCAATAGCAGTGATGGCTGTTTTATAATACAAACTATAAATGAGGTCCTTTTCTGTACGGTCATCTGCTTCCGGCAATTGCCGGGCTACCTGTTGCACCATTTTTAATTTGGTAGCCTGACGCCGGGTCATATCTACCAGCTTGTTTTTGGCCATGCGAAACAGGTAATCTTCAAAAGAAGCGATCGTAATCAATACGGCTCTCTTCTCCCAGATCTTCAGTAAAACCTCCTGTATAATTTCTTCTGTATCTTCCTGCGATTGGCAGATAAAATAGATAAACCGGTACAAAAGCGGGTAATAATGTGTATACAAAATGGCATAAGATGGTCTGTCACCTTCGGAAATTAGCTGCAGCAGGTTCTTTTCATCCACTATCCGCGATGTATATTTCATAAACTACCGGTGGAATAAATTTATAATTATTTAATGGTGAATATAGGAAATAAATGATTAGATGGTGGCTGACGGATAGATAAAACCCGTACATTTCAGTATGCAAAGCAATTCTTTTTTGCTCTACGGAGCCAATGGATATACGGGTGAACTGATAGCCCGCTATGCTGCTCAATACCAGCTGCATCCCATTCTGGCAGGCAGACGGGAAGCAGCCCTGGCGCCGTTGGCAGCAAAATTGAACTTGCCCTATAAGGTGATTGAGTTAGATGATACCACTGCTTTATTAAGTGCTTTAAAAGAAGTGAAACTGGTGATTCATGCAGCCGGGCCATTTCATTTGACAGCCAGACAAATGGTGGAAGCCTGCCTTCAAACCGGTACCCATTACCTGGATATCAACGGTGATATCAGTGTTTTTGAAATGCTGCACCAATATGACCAGGCCGCTAAAGCCGCCGGGATCATGCTTTTACCAGGTGCGGGTTTTGATGTAGTACCTACCGATTGTATAGCCCTTCTATTAAAAAAGTTATTGCCGGATGCCATTGACCTGCAACTGGCTTTTGCCACTACGGGCGGCGGTGTATCTCATGGCACCGCCATGTCTATGATATACAAATTAGGAGAAGGCGGCGCTATCAGAAAAGCAGGGAAGATCATTCGTACGCCCCTGGGGCATAAAGGGCAGTGGATTGATTTTGGTCCGAAGAAATTGTTTGCCATGAGTATTCCCTGGGGAGATATATCCACCGCATATTTCAGCACTGGTATTCCTGATATTATTTCCTACACAGGGATGTCTCCGAAAGTCTATCGCCTTTTAAAATTGCAGGGATTATTTAACTGGTTGTTACGCACCTCCGCGGTACGTAACTTTATTAAAAAGAAAATCAAACAATGCCCGGCCGGCCCCAGCGATGATATGCGCAGCAAAGCTTTCAGCCTGGTATGGGGACAAGCCACCAATGCTGCCGGAAAAACAGCTACTGCCAGGTTAACAGGCCCTGATGGATATACGCTTACGATGTACAGCTGTTTACTGATTGCACAGAAAATATGGAATAATCAATGGCAGCCTGGCTATCAAACACCTGCCACTGCTTACGGAGCAGACCTTGTACTGGAAATCCCCGGTGTGAAAAGAGAAATTGTTACATGATCCGGCGCCTGTTTTTTATTTTAAGATAAATACAACAGCTATCAATCAGCGGAGCTAAGCCTCTTCCAATGCACGTTTCAGTACATTAAGATTAGATACATACTCCGCTGTGTGTTCCCAACCTGCTATCAACTGTGCCCATATGATTTGTCTTTCAATAGCAATTTTAATAATCGGTTTGTTTGCTGTATCCATTACACCCTCATCTACCAGTTGGCCAAAACCAGTTGCGATCACAGAAATATCAAGTGTAAAAATATATTGCTGATCATCATAATCAGGATCATTCATGTTACGTTGAATCAACTCTGCCTGTAACAGGTTTTCATTGTAATCAGCAAACGTCATTTCTCCGACTGATTCAATGGTCCATTTTAAGCATTCGATGGTAGGGGTATCCGGATTGGCTTTCCGCCAGTTCCTGAATTCAGCCAGTCCTTCATCACCTTCATCAGAACCAAAAGGAGCCAATTCATCTGAACAATCCCAGAAAAATTCTTCCGGGATCAATGCAACTGCCCTTTTATGGGCATGGTCCTGATCTATTCCATAGATTTCATCATTCATGAAAGTTTCCTTATTTGTTTTTCTGTCCCATCCCCGGGCATTAGCACATGTTTCAATACTATGTACGGAATACCGGACAAAGTCTTCTCCAAACAATTCTTTATATACAACATACCCGATAAAACCAACAATCTCTGCTTCCGCATCACTGGTAGCCTTAGCCGGGTTGTTATCAATCATATCGTAATATGCTTTTCCCATGCCCACTATAAAACACCTGCAATAAAGAAAACCATCATCTGACCCACTTGTATATTGATGGATTTCTTTCCGGTCAATATGAAACAACCGTTCCTCCATCATATGATTAAACTTAGTCAACCCTTCTTTATCAAGCCCCAGCAGTATTTGCCGGATATTATTTGTAATGGCACCGTATACTTTTCCTGTAAGATCTTCAATTAATGATGGATCATTTGTTTGCAATGCGCTTGCACGCATAGCCTGTAAAGCCGGTGCAGCAGTCCATGCATCTTCAATAATCTGCCAAAAAACAATTTCATTCATAAGGGTACAATTAACTATCGCTGATGGAATAAATCCGGTTGGGAACAGATGTAAAATAACACCTTAAACCGCAGTGTACATGCGTAATGCCCGGATCATAAATATTTATTTATACAGATGCTGATCCTTCAGATAATCTATTCCCTGTTCTTTTAAATATTTTATTCCCCATTCACTCACAAACGCATACAACGGTGAGAGCGACTTCCCCTGCACAGACAGAAAATATTCTACCCTGTATGGTTTCAATGCCAGTATTTTCTTCTCCACCAATTGATCCCTTTCCAGTTCCTTCAATTGCTGGCTCAACATCTTTTCAGAAATACCCGGCAGGTTATCTCTTATCTCACTATAACTTTTTCTATCAAACTGATGCAGATGGGAAAGAATAAGCAGTTTCCACTTACCCCCGATAAAACCAAGGGTTACATCTACCGGACAAGTGTATGTTTTATTGTTGAGCTGTATCATACTTACAAAAATTAAGGCATTACAAAATAACAATATTCAGGCACTGCCAGCCTACTTTTTGGTAAGGTCTGTTTCAGCATAAAACCCGTCATTACATTTGTATTCCACAAATAATAAAGAAAAAATGAAAACTAAAATCCTTTGTATTGTTTTTATGATCTGCTGTTTAACCAAAACATTTTCACAAAATAAAAATCCAGTAATGAGCGTAGAAAAAAATTATACGGTTGAAATCATCCGGTATAATATTCCTGAAAATGAACACCGCAATTTTGAAACAGCCTATGCTGAAGCCGGCAAACAGCTGCAGGCTTCAAAATATTGTCTTGGCTATGAAGTCATTCATGGTATAGAAGAACCCAACCACTATATAGTTACCATTCATTGGACCTCTAAAGACGAGCACATGAGCGGTTTCCGCAGCAGCCCGGAATTTATGCCTTTTTTTAACCTGGTAAAACCTTTTTACAACAATATAGAAGAAATGAAACACTACGACCTGACGGGTAATAAGTGGAAGAGATAGTAAAAAGTCAACATGGCGATTCATCCTCCATCCCACCATGGAGGATGAATTTAGATAAATTATTTTATTATTAAATCCGGGTCCCCTAAATTTACCTTCGTTATTAATTTTGTATAGGTAAATAAATGTTTCACTTTGTCTATCGCCTCCTTACCTGATGAGCAGGAATTACTAAAGCAGGTTGCCCTTGGTGATAAAAATGCCTACACTATCCTTTTTCATCATTACAGTAAACAGGTATTTGATGTGGGGATGCTTTACCTGAAAGACAACGGGCTTTCCCGGGAAATTGTACAGGAAATATTCCTGAAGGTATGGCTGAAAAAGGAAGAGATGAACATGGTGAAAAACTTTAAAGACTACCTGTTTATTCTTACCCGCAACCATATCTACGACGGCTTTAAAAAACAAATGGTAAGGTTAAAAGCATATGATCTTCATCATCAAAACCAACCTGCCGCAGGAAATGATACTGATCACCTCCTGATAGAACGGGAATACGAAAAGCTAATAGACTCCGCTGTTTCCTGCCTCCCACCTGAACGTAAAAAAGTATACCTGGCAAGAAACCAGGGATTTAGTAACGAAGAGATCTCTATTCGCTTAAATATCTCTATCCATACCGTCAAGAAACAAATGAGCATTGCTGTTCATGCTGTCCGGGCTTTTGTAAAAGCACATCTTCAAAACGACATCCTCCTGCTGATCATCCTCCTGATCACCCGCAAATAATTCTCCGCCGTCAATACCCCCATTTTAAGTAAATATCTCCTTTAAAAAATATTTTCACCCGGAGTACTCCTTTTTTCTCCGTCGCTCGTCTTTACCTCCAATCACCCTTCCAAAATCTTGTTTATGTCCATAAAGGAAGTAATGTTATTACTTGAAAAATTTAAGAATGGCCAGATCAGTCAGGAAGAATTGCTGCGCTTAAAAGCCATGGTAGCACAGGATGATTATGGATTAAACATTAAAGAAGATATTCTCGCCTCATTATACAGCGATGTACCTGATAGCGGCTGGAAAAAGGAAGACGCAGATAAAATACTACAAGCTATCCTGCAACCAGCGGAACAACCGGTTTATCCAATACATACCGTTAACAATAGAAAAAGATGGTACATGGCTGCTGCGGCCATACTGGGCGCAGCATTGATCATTGGCAGCCTGTTCCTCGTACAAAAAAGGCATGCTGCCCCACTGGCAGCCATAAAACAGCCCCCTTTATCACCAGGGTCCAATAAAGCCGTGCTGACATTGGCAGATGGTAAAACAATTCCCCTGGATAGTGCCAACATCGGAGCACTGGCACAGCAAGGCAGCACACGTATTGTAAACACGATCCAGGGACTGGCCTATACCACTGAAGGCACAGCAGAAAAGGTAGTATACAACACGGTATCAACACCCCGCGGAGGACAATATCAACTAACACTGGCAGACGGCAGCAAAGTATGGCTGAATGCAGCCAGCAGCATCCGCTTCCCCACTGCTTTTACCGGCAAAGAACGACTGGTGGAAATCACGGGGGAAGGCTACTTCCGGATCGCTGCTAACGCACAAATGCCTTTTAAGGTAAAAGTAGCCGGCACAGCTGACATGGAAGTAAATGTATTAGGCACCAGCTTCAATATCATGGCTTATCCTGATGAACAAACCATCACCACCACATTGGAGGAAGGCGCTGTACAATTAATACATGGCAGTAGTCAAAGCCTGCTCAAACCCGGGTTTGGAGGCAGTTTGTCGCCCGGAGACAAACAGTTTGTAGTAGAAAAAGCTGATATGGAACAGGCATTGGCCTGGAAAGAAGGGAAGTTCCGCTTCCGCAATACGAGCATACAAACCATTATGCGGCAGGTGGCAAGATGGTATAATGTGGAGATAGCCTACCAGGGAGATCTTTCAGATATACGCCTCACAGGCATCATTTCCCGCAGGGAGAATGCCGCCGCATTATTGAAAATTTTAGCAACAACCAAACGCGTTCATTTTGATATAACCGACAGCAAGATCACGGTAAAACCGTCGGATCTGCCATGATAAAGCATCCTGTCCACAGGTGCCATTGATAATTAAACATTTTATGTTATGAAGACGTAATGAATTCCACTATCGGGTGCAAAAAAAACCGGAAGCGCTGGAACGCTCCCGGCCATAGCTGGCAACCCAACTCCCTAACGCTAATTAAGAAAATTGAACTTTTAAGCCAACAAAACAAAAGTATGGAACTACTTGGTACCTGCAAAGCCCAAAGTAAATACGGGCGTATGCAAAGAAAATTACTGTTGATTATGCGATTAACTGCAATACTTACTTTGGTACTCTCCCTGAACCTGAGCGCCAAAACATTTTCTCAATCTGTTACCATCAAGGGGAAACACCTCCCCCTATATGATGTGTTTAACAGTATCAGCCGGCAAACCGGCTATGAGTTTATTTATGATGAAAAATTACTGCAAAATGTCCCGCCGGTAAACATCAATATGAACCAGGCCTCTCTCACAGATGTACTCAACAGCTGCCTGAATAATAAATTGTTTAACTACAGTATTGTAGACAAAACAATTGTGATCAGTCCTAAAACAAAAGAAGCAACAACAACACACACCGTCAGCGCTCCGGCAATTACCATACAGGGAAAAGTAGCAGACGCCGGGGGGCAACCACTGGCTGGTGTAGTAATACAGGTAAAAGGAACAACCAGAGGTACCATCACCAATGTACAGGGTGACTTCACCATACAGGCTAATGCCGGTGATATCCTGCAGGTCAGCTTCCTGGGTTATGAAAGCAAACAGGTAACTGTAGGCAGTGATACCAATCTGCAGATTGTATTAACCATCGCTAACAGCCAACTGGGCGCCGTGGTAGTAACTGCATTAGGTATTAAAAGAACAGAGAAATCTATTACTTATGCCACGCAGCAGATAGATGGTGTTGAGCTTACAAAAGCAAAAGATGCCAACCTGATTAATACCCTGAATGGTAAAGTAGCCGGCTTAACTATTTCTTCCAGCGCTTCCGGCGTGGGAGGTTCTGCTAAAGTGATACTGCGCGGTAGTAAATCCGGCGTTGGCAGCAACCAGGCATTGTATGTGATTGACGGTGTACCAATGAATAATACCCTTACCACGCAACCATCCAGTATATACGGTGGCAGCACCGCTTATGATGGCGGAGATCCCATCTCTAACCTGAACCCGGATGATATCGAAAGTGTATCCGTGCTGAAAGGAGCTTCTGCTGCTGCTTTGTATGGCAGCCAGGGTGCCAACGGTGTGATCATTGTTACTACCAAGAGCGGGAAATCCGGTCGTACCGTGATCAATTTCTCATCCGGCTTCAATATTACAACAGCTGCCTACAAACCTGCTTTCCAAAATCACTATGGTCAAACAGCAGCGGGAAAAACCCAAAGCTGGGGCCCGCAAATAAATGGTGCGCCGGATAACCTGTCCGCGCTTTTCCAAACCGGCCAGAATTTCACCAACTCCATCAGCCTGTCTGGTGGTACAGAAAAAATGCAGACTTATTTTTCTTATGCCAACACATCTGCAAGAGGCATAGAACCAGGTAATAAACTGGGTCGTAATAACCTGGATTTTAAAGAAACCGGCCATTTTTTAAATGATAAACTGACCGCTACTGCTGACGTTAACTACATCACACAAAAGATCGATAATACACCACTTTCCGGATTGTACTTTAATCCGCTTACAGGATTGTACCTGTTTCCACGCGGGCAAAATATAAGACCTTATAAAGATCAGTTTGAAACACCGGATCCTTCCAGGAACTTTTTAAATGTGCAGAACTGGCCGTTTGATGAAGATGTACAGCAAAATCCATGGTGGATTATGAACCGCAACATCAATTCATTAACACGCAACAGAATCCTCGCTAACGCCAGCCTGAAATATGATATCAACTCCTGGCTGAATATACAGGGAAGAGGAAGTATTGACAGGATCAGTGATGTGTACGAACAAAAAATATATGCCGGCACCAACCATGTACTGGCACCTGCCAATGGTGTGTATAACTACAGTAATAACACCACTACACAACAATATGGCGACCTGATCGCTAATTTTAATATACCGGTGCAATCCTTCCGGATCACGGGTGTACTGGGTGGTAGTATCCGTGATGTAAAGACTTTAGGAGATTTTCTCAATTCCGGACAGGATGGCCTGAATATTCCTAATCTCTTCGCCCTGCAGAATTTTAAAACACTCAATGCAAAAAATTCCGGCTCTTTGCCGCAAAATCATAACCAGGTTCAATCTGTATTTGCCAGCACCAATATCTCTTATAAAGACTGGCTGTACCTGGATCTGACCGCCCGCAATGACTGGTCATCCAACCTGGCATTTACACCCAGCGTATCTTATTTTTATCCGTCAGCAGGGTTAAACGTCATCCTGAGTCAGCTGGTACACATGCCGCAGCATATCAGCTTCGGAAAAGTACGCGGATCCTATGCAGTAGTGGGTAATTCGCCACTGGTGTATCAAAGTAATGCAGCACGAAATACATTCGGCGCCGGAGGCTCTGTTCTTCCTAATACTTTTGCACCCTTTAATACCTTAAAACCAGAGAAAACAAAATCACTGGAATTAGGTACAGAATGGCGCTTTTTTGAAAGCCGCCTGAGTGTGGATCTTACCTATTATAAAACCAATACCACTAACCAAACGATGCAAATAGCTGCTTCCAATGGTACCTTCCTCGATAATTTTTACATTAATGCCGGCAATATTCAGAACCAGGGTGCAGAGGCAGTAGTACGCTATGATGTACTGCGTCATACTAAACTGAAATGGAATACCGGAATCAATTTTGCAACAAACGAAAACAAGATCATTTCCTTGTCGCCACAGGTAGATCGTTTCACTATCAGCGGTGCTTCCGGTGCTAACTATGTTTCCCAATTTAAAGTAGGTGGTTCCTTTGGAGATATTTATGGCAATGTATTAAAACGCGACGATCAGGGACGGATAATGATAGATGCTGATGGCAAACCTATTAAACAGGGTGGTGATTTTGTATACCTGGGTAACGCTAATACAAAGTGGCAGTTAGGATGGAACAATAATTTTGAATTCAACAATTTCAACCTCTCCTTCCTGATTGATGGCAAGTTTGGTGGAAAGGTAATGTCAGTAACGCAGTCTATGCTGGATCAATATGGTGTATCCAAAACCAGTGGTGATGCCCGTGATGCCGGCGGTGTAAAAGTAAATGGTGTGGATCCCGGCGGCCATCCGGTTACAACAGTAGATGCACAAAAATGGTATTCCACTATTGGCGGACGCGAAGCTATCTCCGGAGAATATATGTACAGTGCTACCACAGTAAGATTGCGTGAAGTTGCACTGGGTTACACCGTACCGGTAACACATTCATTTGTAAAAACACTGAAGTTCTCGCTGACAGGTCGTAACCTGTTGTATTTCTCTAAGAAAGCACCTTTTGATCCTGAACAAAGCATGTCTACTGCAAATGGCCTGGGCGGTGTAGATGTATTTATGTTGCCTGCTACCCGTAGCTATGGCCTCACATTAAATGCTTCTTTCTAAAAATCATTTACTGAAAAATTGAACAAGATGAAACTTCCTAATAAAATACTTCGTCATAAATACAGCATATGTGTAGCAATAGCAGCACTACTACTGGGTATGAGCGCATGTACCAAAAATTTCGAAAGCTATAATACAGATAATACCGGTGTACCAGATGGCAGTCTCACTGCTGATTTTAACGCCTTGGGGCTCTATCTTAAATCTGCCGAGATGGCGATTTATAATTTCTCCGGCGGAGGAGATCCTAACTCTTTCCAGGTACAGCAAAACCTGAATGCAGATTGTTTCTCCGGATACATGATGTCGCCCAATCCTTTTGGTGGTCAAACTAACCTGAATTATTTCCTGGTAACCGGCTGGAATGGTGAAGCATTTAAAGTTGGTTACCTCAGCGTTATGTCGCCTATCAGCAAGTTGCGCAACACCGGCGTGGAAAATACATTTCCTTCCATATGGGCAGTAGCACAGATTGTACAGGTAGCAGGCATGAGCCGTGTAACTGATATTTATGGTCCTGTTCCATACAGCAAGGCAGGTACAGCTAAAACAGGTATCGCTTACGATAGCCAGCAGGATATTTACAATCGTTTCTTCAGGGAACTGGATACTGCCACTACCAATCTGCGTACTTATATCAGCAGTGGCAAACCGCTCCCATTCAATTTCAGCACCTTCGATGTTGTGTATGCGGGTAACTTTACCCAGTGGCTGAAATTTGCCAATTCGTTAAGGCTCCGTCTGGCGATGCATATTATCAAAGCAGATCCAACAACGGCAAAGGCACAGGCAGAGATAGCACTCAATCCTGCTAATGGTGGCGTAATCACGGATAACACGGACAACATGACCGTAAAAGTATCCGGTGCAGGTTTCACCAATCCGCTTGTATTTCTCCAACAAAACTGGGCTGATTCAAGGGTCAATGCTTCTATTCAATGTTACCTGACGGGTTATAAAGATCCGCGTACCAGTAAATACCTGGATAAATCAACAGATACTTCCTTTCCTGCACAATACAAGGGTATACGTATCGGCAGCATCACAGGATCAAATGCTAAAAGTGATTATGTAAATTATTCATCTATTAATTTAAAAGATGGCCCTTCTCCTTTCTTCACACTCACTACACCAGTGCAGTTAATGACTGCTGCTGAAGTGTACTTCCTGCGGGCAGAAGCAGCGCTGCATGGATGGAGTAATGCAGGTGGTACTTCACAGCAACTGTATGAACAGGGTATTACCACTTCACTGGCACAATGGGGTGTTGCCTCTGCTACCTATATAAATGACGCCATCAGCGTACCAGATGCTTATACAGACCCTAAAGCTCCGGCTAACAATGCCCCCAGTCCTTCTTCCACTACCATCAAATGGAATGATGCTGCTCCCGACAACATAAAAATGGAACGCATCATTACACAAAAATGGATCGCTATGTTCCCTGAAGGACAGGAAGCCTGGACTGAGTTCCGTCGCACCGGTTATCCAAAATTATTTCCGGTAGTACATAACAATAGCGCAGGAACCATTTCTACTGATGTTCAGATCAGGCGACTGCCTTTCCAGCAAAATGAATATAACACCAATCTCACAGAGGTTACTAAAGCTGTTCAGATGCTTGGTGGCCCGGATAATGGTGGCACCCGCCTTTGGTGGGATAAACCATAATTAAGCATTTTTTATATCAACAATACGGCTGGCCTGAAATACTTTTCCACTTTTAGGTCAGCCGGTTAATAAATAAAAATCAGAGTGATCCCATTACAAGTGGATATACATAAGTTAGTGTGAGCCCAATTAAAGCATCGTTTGTCATTAAGATCATAAGATAGGATCAAGCCCAATCCCCGTAACCAAAATCTGAATCAAATTTTTGAGCATTTAATAATTCCATCATTAACATTCAAAAATTCCGGTATGAAAAAACAATTCCACACCTTGCGGCAAACAGCCGTAATGCTGACTGTTGCTGCATCCATCCTCTTCGCAGCTTCCTGTCAGAAAGAAAAAGACAATAATATTGGTGCATTAAAAGGAGCAGCAGCAGATGTGCTGAAACCCGCTGGTGCAAAAACAGTGACTAAAAGCGGTGGTATTTCTGTTTGTTATGTAGAAGTAAACAGCAACAGTCTGCTTAACACTGGCAAATACACCTTAACTAAAGGCGGCCAACAGCTGTTTGATATTGCGATCATCTTTGCCGCCAATATCAATTATAATACTACCACACACACGGCAGTATTATATAATAATCCCAACGTTTCAAATGTGTTAGCCAACAAGGCTACACAAATAGTGCCCTTACAAAATAAAGGCATGAAAGTATTACTTTCCATACTGGGCAATCACCAGGGAGCCGGCATCTGCAACTTTACCAGCCGGGCTGCTGCCAAAGCTTTTGCAAAACAGTTAAGCGATACGGCTACTTTCTACGGTCTTGATGGAATTGACTTTGATGATGAGTACGCCGATTATGGCAACAATGGTACTACACAGCCCAATGACAGTTCCTTCGTGATGCTGATAGATGAATTACGGAAAGTGATGCCTTCAAAAATTATTTCGTTTTATTATTACGGTCCTGCAGCTTCCAGGTTATCATGGGGTGGCAAGAAAGTAGGCGACTTTGCCAACTACAGCTGGAACGCTATTTATGGTACCTATTCCGTACCGAATGTTGCCGGCCTGGCCAAAAGTAACTTAGGCCCTGCTGCTGTGGATATTCAAAGTACCGGTCAAAGTACCGCCAATTCACTGGCCACACAAACAAAAAATAACGGCTACGGTGTTTACTTATGGTATAACCTTACCAGCACCGATAAGCACACTTATTTTTCAGGCGTTTCCAATATCCTTTATGGTAGCGGTGTAACCTATACTCCCTGATAAATAAAGCACTTAAAAACATAAAAAAGAAGCCGGCTTTAAATTAAGCCGGCTTCTTTTTTATGTTGATGTAAACCTTTACTTTCCTTTTATTTCTGCTCTCGACGACAACCGGAACCATTCTTTAGCATAGGGTTTTAATATAGCATTGGATGCAGTGGGTCCCCAGGTACCGGCTTTATATAAATGCAGTTCCTTCGCAGGATATTTTTTCCAGGCGTCTACTATTGGCATAACCACTTTCCAAGCCGCTTCTACCTGGTCGGCACGCATGAATAAAGTAGCATCACCGTGCAATACATCCAGTAGTAAGGCTTCATACGCTTCGGGTATTGTTTCCGTATAAGATTCCTGGTAAGTAAAATCCATTTCTACGGGCTTCAGTTTCATTTGCAGTCCGGGAATTTTGCTTTCAAACAGTAAACTGATTTCCAGCTCTGGCTGTATACTGATGATCAATCTGTTGGGTACAATATCATCTTTAAATATTTTATGGGGAGAATCTTTAAACTGCACAACGATGATCGATGATTGTATAGGCATGGATTTACCGGTCCGTAAAAAAAACGGTACTCCCTGCCACCTTTCATTATCAACAAAGAGTTTGGCAGCTACAAATGTTTCTGTATCAGAAGAAGAGAGTACATGATCTTCTTTGCGATAAGCCTGTCTTGGCGCATCATCAATATTACCGGCGGTGTATTGTCCGCGAATTACATTTTTAAATATCTGGGGAGTAGAATAAGTTCTTATACTTTTCAACACCCTGGTTTTAGCATCCCGGATAAGTTCAGACTCATACTCTTTAGGACATTCCATGGCGATGATGCATAACAACTGCATCAGGTGGTTCTGTATCATATCGCGCAAAGCGCCGCTGCTGTCATAGTAGCCACCACGCTTACCAACGCCCACCTGTTCGGCTACACTGATCTGTACATGATCAATAAACTTTTTATTCCATAATGGCTCAAATACATAGTTCGCAAAACGGAAAGCCATGATATTCTGCACCGCTTCTTTACCGAGATAATGATCAATACGATAAATCTGTTTTTCTGCAAACCGTTTACCTAAAAAGCGATTGAGTTTTTTAGCAGATGTAAGATCGGTGCCAAAAGGTTTTTCTACTACTATACGATCCAGTCCGTCGCGGTTACAGAGGTTTTGTTGATATAATGCCTCTGCTATAATTTCAATAAAACGGGGTGCAGTGGCGAAGTAAAAGATCCTTGTGCTGTTTTGTTTATTTTGTTTTTCAAAAGCATCTAACTTGCCTTTCAGGCAGAGATAGGTATCTGCTTTCAAAAAATCACCTTGTATATAGGAAAGTCGCGCTGCAAAATCATTCCATTTTTTCTCATCTGCAATGCCATTACGGCTAAATTCATTGATGCCGGCGAGCAGATCATCCTTAAAGGCTACTTCATCCACTTCCAGGTAATCTACACAATAGATAGTAAATACAGGAGGCAGGTGGTTGTCGGTAAATAAATTATAAAGAGCTGGAATGAGCTTACGTTTGGTCAGATCTCCCTTTGCCCCAAAGATGGTAATAGCCGCTGGGTACACTTTTCCATTTTTCATAATTGCTGAAGTTTATATCAATGTTATTGCATCTCGTTTGTTGAACAAACTAAGCAATTTATGTGACTTTTAATCAAATGCAATTAAAGCTTAACAACCACGCCCAGGTTAGCCACAGCTCCGCTTCCCTTTACATAGTATCTTCCATCATTGGTAGCACCTCTGACTTCAGCATGAACAGGATAATAATTTGTATTAAAGAGATTATTCACTGAAAACCGGAACAAAATATTTTTAATCTTATAAGAAGTATAGAGATCAAATATCCGATAGCCTGTAACAGGATATTTACCATAGTTATATTCCTGTGATGTAAAAACATCGCGGGAACCGATACTCACCATTTGCAACATAAGGCTCCAGTTATCTGTAAGCTTTACATTGGCGTTCGCATTGATTTTAAGCGGAGAAATAACGGAGTTATCCAGCTTGCCATCAAAACTACCCGTATTCTTTGTATCCTGACGGCCATCCATATAACCTAATACCCCACCGAGGTCCAGCCATCTTGTAACCTTAATTCCCAGCTCAGCTTCTATCCCGTATATTTTCTGTGGCACCTGGATTAATTCATAATTCCCTGCACCGCCTACTTCTGTATAGGTGGTTCCTTTCTTTGAAAAACTGTAATAGCCGGTAAGCTGATAGTTGATGATCCCCTTTCTGCCACTAAAACCCAATTCATAATTTTCTACCAGCACAGGTTCAGCATTGATAGCTGTTAATGGTACACCATTTCTGAGTACCAGCCCTACATCTCCGATGGAATATCCTTGTGAATAACTAATAAATGGTTGCAGGAAAGAAAGTTTGTTATACCTGGCACCCAGGTTAAACACTAGTGCATTATACTTATCAGCTGCTCCTTTGGTGGTTTGTCCGTTGCTCCTGGTCAGGTCACCTACCGCAAACCCAATATGCTCATATCTTAATCCACCTTTAACAATCCAATCATCTGCAATATTGAATTTGGACTGTAAATAAGGAGCAATGCTGGTCATATTCATGCTAGGCGTGATCAGTTTATCTGCCATATCCTTTTGCACTGTATGATCTTTTAAAAAGTCCATGCCATAGATCAGTGTAAGCCTGTTCCTTTTTCCCAATGCAAACGGTGTATTAAAGTTCAGGCGGGCTCCCCAATGATCCGAGTAAACCTGGTTGTAAGCTTCAAATACGGTGTTCATATCATCGTAATAAAAGCTGATATTGGCGGCTGTTTTACCCCAGTCACCCAGGTATTTTATATTAAAGGTTTTATTATAGGGAGTACCACCTCTGATAGCAGTATCGCCAGGCACACCTATGGCGGGTGATATACCGAATTTTCCGGTAGTACCAATATATTGGCTGTTCTGGACACTGCTATAATAATTTCCCATTACTTCCAGCCGGTTGCTGGCATTAAAATTATATCCGACTTTAGCCAATGCATTGTACGAATTCGTTTCGCCCAAACCATAAAAAGGGCTTACCACCTGCCCGTCTGCAGACCTTATCACGCCACTTCTGGCGATTTTTCCCTGTACCAGGTAATCAAATTTATCTTTTGAACCGGAAAACACCTGGGCAAGGTTATATCCATAAGTTTTGCCGGCATTCGCGAGGTTCATGGAGTTGTTCAGGTAAGTAGTGGAAGTAAACGGCTTATTTTGCGCAGGTTTTTTGGTAATGTAGTTGATGATACCGCCAGCGGCGCCATTTCCATACATAGCTGAAGCCCCGTTTATTACTTCAATATGATCAATAGCACTAACATCGATAGATCGAAGATCACGACCACCATTCCTCAACGGAGTTGATTGTGGAATGCCGTCAATCAATACCAGGAAGCTGCGGCCCCGTAGCTTCCCTATGAAGTTGTTCTGGCTTTCTTCACTGGGTGAAATGCCCGGAACTTTTTGCATCAGTATATTGGGTAAGTTATTATTGATCTGACTTTGTTTTTCCACTTCTGTTCTTGAAATAACGGTTACAGTGGAAGGAACTTCATGGATACTTTCTGCTACTCTGCTGGCAGTAACAATTATTTCATTTAGTTTATTGGTAGTATCTGTTAGCCTGGCTCCTGATTGTCCCTGTACAGATACATGATATACTATAAAAACCAGTAAACTTAAAATGCGCTTCATATAGGTCCCGTCTTGATTGATGAGGCGCAAAGCTAGTTGGAAAAGGTATAATGAGTAGATCGGATCGGGAAAATATTTTATGTATTTGCACCTTTCATTTGTACCCAACTCACGGTCCATACATACAGAAAAGCCGGTCGCTGACCGGCTTTTCTGTATGTATGGATACAAAGCTAAACATCAAAAGAACAAGTCCTAACTGTCAGATTAAATCGTAGCTATTTCAAATAATCAATCATTTCTATCTATTTTCTCCTGCTTCCGACAAAGTAAATCAAACCTTCGTTTTATCTGATCAAGGTCTTTCGAAGATAATTTCTCATATTTCCAAAAATCTTGTTCAATAGATTGTAAAACATCTGGCTCTAGATATTGCAGAAAGAAACACGATTTCGAATAAATAGACATCACTTTTGCAGTATTTTGTCGTAATATCATCCTCTCTTTTTGAGTTTTATGCTTAAACGAAACTGATCGTGCATCAAGATTTCCATAATAAAAGCCAGACAATTGACATATTCTCACCAACATATCATAATACTCAACATCTGAAATAGCCGTATCACTCAAGTTATCGATTACAGATAAAACATATGATGTATCTTTTCTTTCAAATGCCTCTTTTAAGCACTTTTTATAAGTCAGTCTTGAAACATACTTATTGGATCCAAATCTGCAAGATAATGCCAAACCCAATAGACATATGAAAATTATCAACCTCATAATTTAGTGCTTTTTATTAGGAGTTTTTTGGGGCGTCGCGGCTTTAGGCTTCTCTGTTTCTTTTTCATGTTTAGCCTTAACAACATCTGACATCCTGTCAAAACGACTGAAGTTCCATTTTTTAGGCTGAATCGTATGACCTATATATTCAATTTTCAAGAGCGAAATTTTATAGGTTTTCTCCCATGGTATCTCAGGAGGATCATTACCTTGGATAGTTGTATAAGAATCTAGATCCAATAGGCCTTTTCCTTTATGAACGTTAGTAACAGTTTGACTATGGCCCGCACCGTCATTATGGTCCCAAGATACCATATCTCCTGTTTTTAGATTACTCCAGGATATGTCCTTTGTAAGCTTATCATTGTTAAATAAATCTAACGATCCATAATCATCCTCTATGGCCTTTGAAAACCTTTCCCATTCACCTTCCTCAAAAGTAACGTTGACTCCTTTTTTGTTTACATAACCATAGTTATCATTTGAAATAGTCGGATCTGCCTCTGCCTTGTAATCTTCGAAGTAGATAGGTAATTTATATTTAGCACTAAATGCCACAAGCGCTCTGATTGATAAATTAGCGCAGTCAAACTCTTCGTCACCATCCATAAACTGCTGCATTACTTTAGGAGATCTAACTTGCCAAAGCTGCGCATATGTCATACCTTTTATGTAATCTTTACCTATTCTTTCAATGACCGCTTTATCAGTTACTTTGTCTGACCATTTATGCTGGCTCTTCCATTCTCCCCCATCAATATCAACCCCATTCAAAACTCTATTTTCTGCATAAGCATAAGTACTATTCCAAGGGTAAGATTTATATAAAGGGTCCACACTCAGGAACTTTCCTATCCTCGGATCATACACCCTCAACCCATAATCCTGCTGATTCCCATCTCCCTTGATTTCGTTATCATTCTCCTTTCCGTTAAATCCGTATCTATATCCCGCTGCACCAAATCCTCTTCCCACTAATTCCATCCCAAACGGCGCATAATCCTGCGCGCTTATTATAAAGGGTTCATAGTGATCAATGGTTGTATTATCTGAGGTTATCTGTCGTTTGCGATCAGAGATAGTTGCTAATACATTTCCCAGGTGATTACTCAATTCAAAGACCTTATTTCCCCTGCTAAAGATAGTATTATATCCATTTCCTAATCCGGGCATATTCAGTATATCCTGGTTTATAATATGCTGCACATTAGTTCGCTGATTCAATAAACCCAGGCGGTTGCTGCCATACATATCAGATTCAATCAGGGTAAGGTCGCCGTTGTTAACATTGCTGTCACCTGAAGTATACACACCCATAACATTGCCCGTAGCATCGCGTACATACCAGGTGTCCACATTGTTTACCCGTTTACTAATACGGTGACCGGCTACATCATACGTATAGGTGATGATTGTACCATCTGATTTCCTGATCCGTTGTATTTTTCCATACACCGTCCAATAGATACTGTCAATTTTGCCACCCTTATCGGATATAAGATTACCGATCGCATCATAAGAATAGTTACCCGGTAGCTGCTTATCGATATCATTGGAATAATTATTATCATCTACCTTATCATCTATATAATCGAGCTGATTGTTATTCAGTTTATAGCTGTATGTGAGCTCGTCCATGGCTTGTGGCTTACCGGCAAAGGTGTGGTTACCATTGCGGTGGTAAGACTGAATATTGCCATTGGCATCATAGGTCAGTGCTTCCTCAAAATCAGGCAGCTTAGCCGGAGACCAGGTATTAGTGGTAGCATTCAGACCATTGGCGGCTGTCATACTGCTAAGGCGGTTCAATGCATCATACCGGTAAGTATAAAGCAGAGGATCACCTACAGCAGGTAGATTTACACTCATAGCAGCGATATTGCCATTGAACAGTGGTTTGAAGATACTGGTATCGCCTGCTGCTCCTGCTGCAAACGCATTTACATTATTACCTATAGCCTTGTAATCACGATCCCCGAAATAATGCAATGCATATCCAAAAGCATCCCTGGCAACCAGGCTTCCTTTGCTGCCATCATTACCCATATCAAATGCAGGGGTTAATGAAGTGCTGTTAACACCCTTTAACCACCCTTGCAGGGTATAAGCGTAATCAATACCCTGTACCTGTTGCTGACCAAGAATGGCCTTTGCCAGCGGACCATGTTTATGATACTGGTAGTATGCATCATTTTCCCAGTAAAAATCATCTGTACTGGTTTCTACGTTAGTGATGCGGTTTTCAGCATCATAAGTATAACGATGATAAAATGCATCAGGCATGCCTGCCTGGTAAGCTACTTTATCTACCTTACCGGATACCAGGTCGTAACTATATTCCAGCTTCTTGAAACGGTTATTTTTATCCGCCATGGAGCCCTGTTTGTAATCCTGTAACAACGTATCTACGTTACCGTGAATATCATAACTAAAGTAGGTAGCGCTGGCATGATTCAGGTTATCCATTTCCGGTCCTGTATTATATACGGCACTCCACGATACCCTGTTACGCAGATTGCCGGCTGCCATTACCGGGTCTATGGGAGAATAAGCCTCATCATATACCGTATGGGTTATCTGCGATTTGGTAGCCGCAGCGGCATCCACCCATTGCTGTAGTTTATTATTATCCCGGCTGATAAGAGAAGACATAGCAGAATCCTGCTTTATTTGCCCTACTTCCGTAATTCTGCCCAGGTAGTCGTACAACGTATAGCTGTAAACGTTATTAGGCTGCTGATTGGCATTTTGTGATACCGACAGCCTTCCCAACCTGTCGTACCAGAACTTGCTGTAACCACCATCAGGTGTTTCCTGCGACACTACCTGGTTTAGTGTATTATAACGATACATTGTTGCCAGCGTATGTGCCGGCACTTTGGTAACACCTGCCCGCCTGGCAGCACTTACATTGTTCAGCCACGCATTGGACCTGTCTACCACTGCTCCTGCAGGAGGAACTGTTTTTACCAGGTTACCTGCCTGATCATAAAAATAAAGTGTGTAATGATATTCACTCAACCCGTGGGTCACCGTAAAACTTTCACTCCCGGCTGCCTGAAGACAACTATTGATATAAGACTGATTAAAATCATCATTCAGGGAATCTGAATAGGCTTTGAATATTTCTGTTGCAGTATTTACAAAAAAGAAGCTGCTGTCGGAACAATTACTCACCAAATTCACCGGTACTGTATCAAATACAGATTTGGTGCGGCCACACAATAACGGGCCTTTGTACAGGGAAATACAGTTACCTGTATTGCAATATTCCTTGTTAATATTAAGTGGTAAAGCAGCTATAGTAACGCTGTAATCAAAAACACCGTTATCAATGGTCATATTAATTGGTAGAGAAATAGGTTTTATCACTACTGTTGCCGTTCCAACAGACATCTGCAGGATGCTATCATTACAAGCGGCTTTACCATTAATATCAAAAGTAAAGAGCGCAGGGTTGTTTCCCAGGTTACCACTTGCTGTGATGGTAGTGTCAGAGCTGATCCAGAGCTTCATTATCCTGCTGCCGGGGGCTCTTTCCAATAATCTTCTTGACCAGGCAAAGGTGCCATCAGCATTCATCTTAGCAATATAGATTCCGTTATTGGCCTCATCCAGGTCAGGCGAAAGCAGTAAACTACCATCAGGGAGCTGGGTTGATGCAAGCCAGTAGGTATCTGTATTCATTGGTCTTGACAGCCGCAGGGCCCTTCTTATAGATCCATCTCCATTGATATCTACCACTGCACCCGTTCCATTAGTAGAACTAATATCTGTAGCGCCCACCAGTGTCATACGGTAGCCACCTCCCGGCAATTTGTAAAGCCCTGTTATATCTGTTTTAAACTGCTGATCATAATTTTTTATATCGAATAACACCCCTGTATGCTTATCCAGTTTTAATATATTGGGATTAAACTGCGGATAATCATAATTCGAGGCTGCCATTACCAGCGTATCACCGTTTTCAATAATGGTTTGAGACAGATCGGAGCTAGTGGTACCCATGCGTTTAAACCACTTCTGTTTGCCTGTGCTGTCCACCACACCTACGATCCAGTCGCAAACAGTACTATAAATATTGTAATCCCCGGTAAATGCAATATCTCCGTTACTTAACTCGATAGCCTCCCTGATATCATCCCCCGTAGGTGAATTGGCATAAACGCCTTTATTCCATTTCACATTCCCCTGCGAATCCAGCCTGACAATCGTGGCAAATCCGGGCACACTGGCTGCCAATGCATCAATCAGTTGCGGTGTGGAAGATCCTCCGGTTGCAATATAGCCACCATCAGCAGTTTCGTTCACCCTGTTGAAATAATCATCTCCGGTTCCTACATCAAAGGTTTTTGCCCAGATGACTTCCCCTTTAGGCGAGGATTTAATCAGCAACGCTTTATCCCATCTCTGTCCGACAGCGTTACAAGTGTAACCAGCCATAATAAAGCCACCATCCCTGGTATGCTTCATATCTGTCAACTTCGCTTTATTACCGGCAACAAAAGAAGCAGTGGTGGGTGTTTGTCCACATACAACGGAATCACCATATCCATAGCGTTGACAGCTGTCCCGGAAGTTGAGATAATCTACTACCGACAAACTATAACCCAACCGGTTATTCATATACGTTGTAAACAATTCATTCTTGTGTTGCTGCAAAGTATCCGTTTCAGGAAGCGCAGGAATGATGCCTGGATAAGCGGTTTTAAAGGTATTGTACAAGCTGTCTGTTACCCTGCAGTTAGTACATGGTGGAGCTGTATAACACTGGAAGGCAGGTGGTATATTTACTGCATGGTCCATATAGGTACAACCACCTGAAGCATTACAGGCATTTAATAAATTATCCAGGTCGGCCTGTGTTATTTGCAGCTTACGTGTTCTCGCCAGGTAAGCAGAGAAATTTTCCTGAAAAAGGTGTGCAATATCATACTCCTTTTTAAGGCTGGTAATTTTGCCGCATTCACAATCATTCGGTTTTGTAAAAGTGGGTCTTGATACAGTCAATGTTTGTCCGTAATAAGAGGCAGGTGTTGTAATCAGTAAGCCATTACAACCTGCTATATTGATATTATGAGCTGCGTTATAGTTATTGATAACATCTTCAAAAGAGCGGTTCACAGCGATACTGCTGTTGGGAACTGAGCTCGCGCCGTATGGATGATCAGTATCAGCCCCCTCATTGCACACTGCCAGCAATTGCTCTTTTATGTCCGCAAATGCGGTGGAATCGTACGCACAAGGTGCCAGCTGTTTCATCCAGGTAGACACATAAGCGTTACAGTTGGCACTAAACGTTTGCTTCAGTGCACTTTGTGCAGAATCACTACCCGTCTGCTTAATAAGCGCAGGATTATTCAAATAGCCAAGCCCGTTTTCAGACAGCGCGTTTGATGCGTTATTAAAGTTGGCCACCATACCTGCCAGTCCCAGATCAGCAGCACTTACTTTCGCCGCTCCGTTCGGACAAGCAGCATTATCTATCAGTCCCCATATATAATCCTTTTTCAATTTCAGATAGGATTCTCTGAAACTCCGCCATATCATGTTCAGATCTCCCGCACACATCGTAGCTTCATTGAACACATTGCCGGGAGCCGAAAAATTGTTAACACAAGTTGCATCTTCACCACAGATAACGGTAGCGCCACTAACAGACCAGATAGACATGCTATGGCTATAGTTACTCATGAGGTTTTCAATATCAGCTTTATAAGTGCCTCCATTTTCCTGTACCAAAGGATCCTGGTTGGCGCTGTTACTGCCAAAACTGGTGAATACGCCAGTGGAGCCATTGGTTGGATTCAGATAACCTTTGGATTTCGCTTCCGCATAAGTATCTACCCCACCAAACTTTGCATCCCATTGCTGGCTATCTTTATGCTTCTCATACTCCAGCAGCTTACAATATTCAGGATGTAATGGTAACAAGGCATTTGCCCAGGATTGCTGAAACTTGGCTGTAAACTGCGCCGGTAAAAGGTCCTGTGGTTTTACCAGGATATTGGTATTTTCATTAAACACCTGTGCAGGTTTGCCGTCATCATCAAGGTAGATGATGTTATTATTTTTATATCGTGGATTCACCGTACCATCTCCATTATTGAATATAGAATAGGCATAATGGTTATCATCCGGATTGGCATACTGACCGGAAGGCGGACTTACATCCATCAGCATTGCCTGCCTGATTAGATCAGACACAGGTACCGTTTGGCATATCAGGTTACAGGCATCCGTTGCTTTTGCATATGCAGTAGTAATTTCCGGGCTGTAGTTAGCCGAATCAGGAACATTCAGCCCCGCCTGTTGCATATAAGTGGTAGCAAAAGTATTGTAGGTACCTAACCGGGCAAGGCAGGACTGACAGCCGGGAACACATTCGTTATTGTTCACCAGGGTCCGTTGCTGCTGAATAAATTGTTGCAACGTAGTACATACATTGTTTTTCAGGAAGATATTATTACGATAATAGCTAAGCGCATCCTGGTTGATCTTCAGCGATTTACTGATCTCGTAATTTCCTTTCAGCAAATGAAGGGAAAACGAAACGGCTACTGGTGCAGGTGTAGTACAATCAGCAACAATATTACCTGCATTGTAATTACTGATAATGGTATCGAAAGGATGTCCACCCAGCAGCTGATTATAGGAATCATCCGTAATCTTTATCTCCAGGTCGAATTTTCCAATATAACAAACATCATTACCATTACAATCTTTCTTCTTTAACACCGGCGGTGCCAGGGAATAGTGGAAATCATAATTTCCATCTGCTTCCACAAACTGCGATTTATGGGTACTTAACACCAGATCATTGATACTGGTTTTATTAACTCCGGATAGTGTATCCGTTACCGTTACTACAATATTAGAAGAAAGACCTTTGAGTTCCGCACTGTCAGGTGTGCCTGCAAGCGCAGAGGCAATAGTGCGCCCATGCATATCGAGATAACTAACGCTATACTGCCCGTTAGCATCCCGGACCATGTTCTTAAAATAATGGGATTCATCGCCGGCTTCCGTACCAAAGATGGCATCAAGATCTTTCTGCGTTGCACTGGCATAGGAATATTTTGTTTCGTGATTGCCGCCCAGCTTATATACTGGTCCTACTCCGCTTTGGCGGCTAATCCTGCCGGTATTATCCTGTGTATATACTGTTTCTGTAAACGGATAACCTTGTGCATCCGGTATGGATCTGCTAATTCCTCCACCAGCATCAGGATTTCCAGCAGAATAATATTTTGAAGCACCGCTTATTGTATCCATTGGATTAGCTGCAGCCTGCAAAAAATGATTGGGACTATCAAGGCTATCATACTGACTTTTATCGTATTCAGCGCCATTGGCAACTGTATTAAAATTGCGGCTGTATTTAATAATAGTATTCAGCGTAGGTGCAGGCAATACCTGGATAACAGGTCTTCCCTGGTAATCATACATGGTTTCCCCCACTATGGTGGTTTGGGTGGTATTATCCTTTGTTACTGTTTGACGGTTGCGTAAACTGCCATCAAAATACTGAACTACCGCTTTTCGTTTGCCTTCTTCAGCATAACTGATACTGGATTGCCAGTTCAGTTTACGCTGGTGTCCCGTAAAATCAAAGGTGGCCATGCCACCAGTAAAATCACTGCTCCATGAAGTTTCTCTTCTTACATTTTTATCTTTTACCTGTACAGCCCTTACTCTTACAAACAGGGTACCACTGTTATCGTATAGTAACGGTATAGCATACACGTTTCCACTGACACTAACCCTGGATGCATTATTACGGAATACCTGGTTACGATTAACCGGACTGCCATATCGCTGATTGGCGAGGGCTGTAGAATCAATATATGCCCATTCCAGGTCATATTCATCCGCACCTGTTACAGCAGACCACTGAACCAATATTTCATCTGTAGAATCTGTATTGGGAGTATTTTTAAAGTTGATATTCCTGATGGCATCATTAACAATATCCAGTTTAAAAACAGGTTTAACATTCATTTCATTTTCCAGCATAAGCGCCCCCATTACAGCTGGTGTGCTACTGGTAACGCTCAATATTTTGAGGGTTACCCGATGTGCGTTGCTGAAAACAAAACTATTACGGCCGTTGTAAGTAGCAGCAGTATCGTAATTGATGGTCAGGGTCTTTTCAACAGAATCAAGGGCCAGATCCGGCCGGGTATAGATGATCCGTACACTGGCAGTGGCAGTAAATGCGCCACCAAGGTATACCGAGCTGTATTCATTCAGTTTAAAGGTGACGGCATTTCTTACCGGGTAAGCCGACTCCAGTTTATTCTGCAAACTGGCATCAAAATAAACACTGTCCTGTACTGTAACAGCGCCATTTGCTACCAGCTCTCCTTTACTGCCGTCCAGCATCTTTTTTATTGTGATACCATTCTGGGCAGTAGTGCTGGCAGCAACCAATAGCTGTCCCGCAACCATCAAAAAGAATAATATATTTCTAAGCATAGGATGCATAATATCTCTGTTAAATATTCGGGGTTCCAATAAAGACTTCGTAATCCTCATATGCAGGAGCAGGAATAAGCGTGTCTGCCTTACGGGTAAAAAATTGATTTTCATTAAATATAGCAGGATCTGTATGCCCTGTCTTATAATGATAAAAAGAAGCTTTCACCAATGCGTAAGCTTCATATCCTTCTCCTGCTACCTGCCCTGATTCGGACAACATGGAACTTTTGATAACAAACTGCAGCTGATTTATGTGCCAGTTTTTATTATCCAGCTTTATCTCCATATACTTATAGACATTGTCGGGAGGGAATGTGAAATGTATTTGTGTAATATCTCCTTTGCGGGTAATCTGACATGTTTTAATTCCTGCCTGTCTGATGGAAGCAGCGATCATTCCCAAGGGAGATGCATCAAGAGAATCAGAAAGCATTGGTTTGGATACATGTATTAGTTTATCTTCCTTAAAAACAGCAATATTATAATGCGAATTCTTCAGGAGAATAGTATTTCCAATAGCAGAACGATAGTTACCCTGCGATAACTGCATACTACCGTGCAGGGAGTCCAGCAGCACACCAGGCTGGTGTTCATTGGCATAAGTATAATTAAGGTCAAAGGATAGTTCACCGGCCCCATAAGACTTACTGACCTTATCCAGTATTTCTATCGCCTTATCCATGTTTTCAACAGACTGTCCTTTTAAGGGTATGCTGCAAACCAGTGAGAGAAAGCAACAGCAGATCCAATTCATGTAGCTCATGTTATCAGGGGTTTTCATCTTTGATTAATGCACTTCTCGTTTCACGAATAGTTTTGATACCACGTTCTGTTTCTTTCTTCACCCGCACAAGTGTGCCATCATCATCATACTCATAGAAAGTAGCGTAGTTATTCTCATCCAGTTCCGCCATGAGTCGCAGTGACACCGGGTCATAGGAAAAGGATTTCATATTTGCATTGTACGGGTGAATACGTATATCATCAAAATAAACAGCACTGTTACCGGAAGCAATTAGTGTAACTGTGAAAGTGGTAGCTCCTGCAGGGATATCAACTACCTGTTCAATGCGCTGCCAGCCTTCTATGATATTACCGGCGGGCCTTGCAACAATGTTGCTGGTCCCTGTTTTAACTGTAATATTACTATTAGTATAACTGCTGCATTGGCAATCCAGCGCTTCTTTTACCCATGCACTGAGCAGCATGCGCTTTCCCACCAGTGGAGAAAAAGATGGTAATATTACTTTGCTGTCTGCCCGGATACTTTGCAGTGCTACCATGTTCACACTGCACCCGATATAACCCGTATTCACAGTAAAATCAAAGTTCTCCGGATCATCTGCCACCACTGTAGTACCTACAGCCGCACTCTGACCTGCTTCTATACGCAAACAATATTTCCCGGTATGAGAAACGGTAGTGTCGAAATTTAATTTATAAGGAGAATAATCAAAATTCCTGTTACCGGAACAAGTAGTATCACAATTGTTATTTCCGAAACCATAGTCTTCAAATCCTTCAAAAACTGATTCCCGGTAACGGCTGTTTTGAATAACAGCTACAGGCATAGCGTTATCGTAGCCATATAAACCGGCATTGTAGCGCCCCAGGGGGTCTTTATTCTCCATTTCAAAACCCTTTACATTAAAAAGAGTTGACTGCGCATTCCATACCCATGTATTGGTATCATATGCCGGCTTCCAGCTGCTGTCTATAGCTTGCTGATTCCAGAAAGGAACAAAAGAAGAAAAAGTACCATTTCTGCGGATATCTGTTTGCGATGAAGCATCCTGCTCTGCCCTTCCTCCATAATAAACATAAGTGCGGTAAGGACGCCAGTTACCGGCGATACCCAGGCTATATGGATTCACAGCTGTATCTAGGATAGCACTGAAACAGGTACCTGATGTATCCGGTCGCATAGCAGGAGTAGCTGCTCCAGCCTCCTGCCCTTGTAAGAGCAGGAGATTTATGAACAGAAGAAGAGATAAAAACTTATACATGTTGTACATGGATATAATCAGTTAATATTATTTGACAGTAAACGCGCTATTGGGGGCGATTACGAATGTATACGTGAGTCTATAATGTTCAGTAGGTACTACTTCCATATTACCCTCCCATTTTCGATAGTCGATGTTAGTAGTAAAATTAAATGAACTCTTCAGTAGCATAGATGAACCATTTATGGTATAGGCTTCCGTAGTTGGTGTAGTACTACTATTATAGCTGCCTGAACTAGCGTCATCCCAGGACTCGCTTTTGGATGTAACATTCAGTATTATCGGTAAATTGGTAACACTAAGCGGCACAGTACATGCTGCATCTGAATAGAAGCTTATAACAAGATCTCCTCTCCAGTAACTCGCATTTTCAGTCTCATTTGTCTCAGTTACATAATCATAAGATGGATAACTAAGTTTTGCATAAGCTGCCTGGCAGGTACCATTCGCATTCGCATAAGCCTGTCCGTTACTATTGATATCAGTCTGCGCTTTATTATCTGCATCTGCCTGGCTTATTATTGAACTATATTTCGCAGCAGGCACAGTATAAGTTATTGTAGATCCTATTCCACCTGCACAATTATTCTTTGTAAATGGCTGACTTTTCGCAGCATTATAAAACGTACAGATACCATTGGTATTCGCATAAGCCTGACCATTGGCTGTAATATCTGCCGTTGCTTTAGCATCTGCATCCGCCTGACTGATAGTTGAACTGTATTTTGCTGCGGCTACGGTATAGGTTACTGAAGAGCCGGTGCCACCTGCTGCACAATTATTACGTGTGAATGCCTGACTTTTTACAACGTTATAAAATGTACAGATACCATTGGTATTCGCATAAGCCTGACCATTGGCTGTAATATCTGCCGTTGCTTTAGCATCTGCATCCGCCTGACTGATAGTTGAACTGTATTTTGCGGCGGCTACGGTATAGGTTACTGAAGAGCCGGTACCGCCTGCTGCGCAATTATTACGCGTGAATGCCTGACTTTTTACAACGTTATAAAATGTACAGGTACCATTGGTGTTGGCATAAGCCTGGCCATTGGCTGTAATATCTGCCGTTGCTTTAGCATCTGCATCCGCCTGACTGATAGTTGAACTGTATTTTGCTGCGGCTACGGTATAGGTTACTGAAGAGCCGGTGCCGCCTGCTGCACAATTATTACGCGTGAATGCCTGACTTTTTACAACGTTATAAAATGTACAGGTACCATTGGTGTTGGCATAAGCCTGACCATTGGCTGTAATATCTGCCGTTGCTTTAGCATCTGCATCCGCCTGACTGATAGTTGAATTATATGCGGCAGCTGCTACGGTATAGGTCACGGAAGAGCCGGTGCCACCTGCTGCACAATTATTACGTGTGAATGCCTGACTTTTTACAACACTATAAAATGTACAGGTACCATTCGCATTCGCATAAGCCTGACCATTGGCTGTTATATCTGCCGTTGCTTTACCATCTGCATCCGCCTGACTGATAGTTGAACTGTATTTTGCTGCGGCTACAGTATAGGTTACGGAAGATCCGGTGCCCCCTGCTGCACAATTATTACGCGTGAATGCCTGACTTTTTACAACACTATAAAACGTACAGGTACCATTCGCATTCGCATAAGCCTGACCATTAGCAGTAATATCTGCCGTTGCTTTACCATCTGCATCCGCCTGACTGATAGTTGAACTGTATGTTGCTGCTGCTACAGTATAGGTTACTGAAGATCCGGTGCCACCTGCTGCACAATTATTACGTGTGAATGCCTGGCTTTTTACAACGTTATAAAACGTACAGGTACCATTGGTGTTGGCATTAGCCTGACCATTGGCTGTAATATCTGCCGTTGCTTTACTATCTGCATCCGCCTGGCTGATAGTTGAATTATATGCGGCGGCTGCTACGGTATAGGTTACTGAAGAGCCGGTACCGCCTGCTGCGCAATTATTACGCGTGAATGCCTGGCTTTTTACAACGTTATAAAATGTACAGGTACCATTGGCATTGGCATAAGCCTGACCATTGGCTGTAATATCTGCCGTTGCTTTAGTATCTGCATCTACCTGACTGATAGTTGAACTGTATTTTGCGGCGGCTACAGTATAGGTTACTGAAGACCCGGTGCCGCTGGCTGCACAATTATTACGCGTGAATGCCTGGCTTTTTACAACATTATAAAATGTACAGGTACCATTGGTGTTGGCATAAGCCTGGCCATTGGCGGTAATATCTGCCGTTGCTTTATTATCTGCGTCCGCCTGACTGATAGTTGAATTATATGCAGCAGCGGCTACAGTATAGGTTACTGAAGATCCAGTGCCGCCTACTGCGCAATTATTACGCGTGAATGTCTGGCTTTTTACAATGTTATAAAATGTACAGGTACCATTGGTATTCGCATAAGCCTGACCATTGGCTGTAATATCTGCCGTTGCTTTAGCATCTGCATCTGCCTGACTTACGATTGAACTGTATGTTGCTGCTGCTACGGTATAGGTTATTGAAGATCCAGTGCCGCCTGCTGCACAATTATTACGCGTGAATGCCTGGCTTTTTACAACGTTATAAAATGTACAGATACCATTGGTGTTGGCATAAGCCTGACCATTGGCTGTAATATCTGCTGTTGCTTTAGCATCTGCATCTGCCTGACTTACGATTGAACTGTATGTTGCTGCTGCTACAGTATAGGTTACTGAAGATCCGGTGCCGCCTGCTGCGCAATTATTACGCGTGAATGCCTGGCTTTTTACAACGCTATAAAACGTACAGGTACCGTTAGTGTTGGCATAAGCCTGACCATTAGCTGTAATATCTGCTGTTGCTTTAGCATCTGCATCTGCCTGACTGATAGTTGAACTGTATGTTGCTGCTGCTACAGTATAGGTTACTGAAGATCCGGTACCTCCTGCTGCGCAATTATTACGCGTGAATGCCTGGCTTTTTACAACGTTATAAAACGTACAGATACCATTCGCATTCGCATAGGCCTGGCCACCAGCATTCACTTTCGCCATTGTTTTACTATTGGCATCTGCTACGCTGATCGCAGAAGAATCGGTATTAGCCGGAAGCGTATAAGTAACTGTTGAACCAACTCCACCGGTGCAATTATTTCTGGTAAACGTACCGCTCTGCGCTACATTATAGTACTTACACGTACCGTTCACATTTGCATAGGCCTGGCCACCGGCATTCACTTTCGCCATTGTTTTACTGTTGGCATCAGCTATACTGATATTAGAAGAATCGGTATTAGCCGGAAGTGTGTAAGTAACTGTTGAGCCAATACCGCCAGTGCAGTTATTCCGGGTAAATGTACCGCTCTGCGCTGTGTTGTAGTAGGTGCAAATGCCGTTCGCATTCGCATATGCCTGACCACCAGCATTCACTTTCACCAATGTTTTACTATTGGCATCCGCTATACTGATATTAGAAGAATCGGTATTAGCCGGAAGCGTATAAATAACTATTGAGCCAACTCCACCAGCACAGTTGTTTCGGGTAAATGTTCCGCTCTGCGCAACATTGTAGTAGGTACAAATGCCGTTCGCATTCGCATAGCCCTGGCCACCGGCATTCACTTTCGCCAATGTTTTACTATTGGCATCAGCTATACTGATATTAGAAGAATCGGTGTTAGCAGGAAGTGTGTAAGTAACTGTTGAGCCAACTCCACCGGTGCAATTATTTCTGGTAAACGTACCGCCTTGCGCTGTGTTGTAGTAGATACAAATGCCATTCGCATTCGCATAGGCCTGGCCACCAGCATTCACCTTCGCCAATGTTTTACTGTTGGCATCAGCTATACTGATATTAGAAGAATCTGTATTAGCAGGAAGTGTATAAGTAACTGTTGAACCAACTCCACCAGTACAGTTATTTCGGGTAAACGTACCGCTCTGCGCTACATTATAGTACTTACACGTGCCATTTGCATTCGCATAAGCCTGCCCACCGACGTTCACTTTCGCCAATGTTTTACTATTGGCATCCGCTATACTGATATTAGAAGAGTCTGTATTAGCAGGAAGCGTGTAAGTAACTGTTGAGCCAATGCCGCCCGTACAGTTGTTTCGGGTAAATGTTCCGCTCTGCACAACATTGTAGTAGGTACAAATGCCGTTCGCATTTGCATAGGCCTGACCACCAGCGTTCACCTTCGCCAATGTTTTACTATTGGCATCGGCTATGCTGATATTAGAAGAATCTGTATTAGCCGGAAGTGCGTAAGTAACTGTTGAGCCAACTCCACCGGTACAGTTGTTGCGGGTAAATGTTCCGCTCTGCGCAACATTGTAGTAGGTACAAATGCCATTCGCATTCGCATAGGCCTGACCACCGGCGTTCACTTTCACCAATGTTTTACTATTGGCATCTGCTACGCTGATCGCAGAAGAATCGGTGTTAGCAGGAAGCGTATAAGTAACTGTTGAACCAACTCCACCGGTGCAATTATTTCTGGTAAACGTACCGCTCTGCGCAACATTATAGTACTTACACGTGCCGTTCGCATTCGCATAGGCCTGACCACCGGCATTCACTTTCACCATTGTTTTACTGTTGGCATCCGCTATACTGATATTAGAAGAATCCGTATTAGCAGGAAGCGTGTAGGTAACTGTTGAACCAATACCGCCAGTACAGTTGTTTCGGGTAAATGTTCCGCTCTGCGCAACATTGTAGTACGTACAAATGCCATTCGCATTTGCATATGCCTGACCAGCAAGGTTCAATCTTGCCAAAGCCAGGTTATCTGCTGCCGACTGGCTTACAGTAGATGAATCAGCACCTGCAGGAACCGTATACACTACAGAAGATGCAATACCATCCTGTCCACAATTATTCTTAGTAAAAGTTTTTGATTGCAGCACACTGTAATACCAGCAGATGCCCTGCACATTTGCATATGCCTGTCCTTCTATATTTAATCTTATGCGAGCCAGACTATCTGCCTGTGCTTTACTAACAACAGAAGAATCTTTTCCTGCCGGTACGGTATATGAAACACCTAACCCTCTTGCTCCTGTCGGACAATTATTAGGGATAAAAATACCCGTCTGTGCTGAGTTATACCAAGTACAAAATCCATTAGCATTGGCATAACCAGGTCCTCCTGCCACAAGCCGGTTATAGGCCTTGGAATTGGCATCAGCGGTGCTGAGATTGGAGGAATCTGTACCTGCAGCAATAGTATATTTCACCAGGCTACCAATTGCGCTATCACCACAATCATTCTTGCGGAAGGGAGCTTTCAGTTCCCAGTTATAATAAGTACACTTCCCTTGCTGATTAGCCAGGTACTGACCATTATTATCCAGGTAGTCCGATGCCCATTCGTTTACAATAGCCTGGCTTACGACTGATTTATAGGTACCTGCCGGCACAGTAATCACTACACTGCTTCCTGTACCATCTGCACCACAATAAGTGGTAAATGTACGGCTCAACGCCTCATTTCTGAATGTATCGATGATCACCCCAGCCTTTTTCCTGTCCGGCACTTTCCAGAACTCCTTAAATTCTGTAACAGATGCATTAATGATACGGGATGAATCGTTCAATACAAAGGCATAGCTATTGCCATTCTTCACAAGTGGATTGCGAAGCATAGCAACACTTCCGGCACCTGCTGCAATATTTCTTCTGCCTGAACGGGTTATTTTAAGGGAAATATCACTACCGGTAAGTGGGGAACCATCCTGGTTAACAAAATAAATATCCGGAGCACTGCCCTTCAGCATATTGGCATTTACCACCCATACTTTATAGGCAGCAGGCCAGCGGGCTATTTCAGGTTCACATTCAGTACCTGCCACTTTTCGTTTAGAGAATACCAGCAATTCATCACCGGTGAAAAAATAATCATTTGCATTGCCCTGCAAACCGTTGATGATCCGTCCTTCCTTAATATCGATATGATCCATTACTACACCCACATTCTTGTATGCACCACTCATCCCTTCATAGATCCAGGCAGCAGGATAATTAAAATTATATACGGGATCATTAAATTCATTTTGTATAGATGTCAGCACCGGATCTCCTGTTTCAGTATCATATAAGAGATTATGCGTAACTACACGACTGCCTTTATCTATCACAACTACACTATCCAGTATACCATGCCTGTTGATAACTTTAGTTGCGGCTACTGAACGGAATGTATTTTCTTCCCGCTGAGGCAGGTGGATCATAGAAGGAAAAGTAAACGGCAATATACCCGCCATGAAGAAATCACCATTAACGTTCAGGTTCACTCCATTGGTAAGAGATCGTTGTTCCCTCATATCCAGCATTAACTCCAGATCCTTACCTATCAGGCTCGTATCAATAATACCTTTGGCAGAAATGGTTAGTGCCCTGTTATCAAGATGTTTTATTGCTGCCTGCTGATTATCTACTTTATAAAAATTCTCCGTATAGGTAATCCAATGATCAGGATCTGTTTCTGCATATGATGCCTGTGAACGCATCTTTCCATTCATATCATTCAATTCTATCTTAAACCCTTGTGAGATCGTCAGGAAATGTCGTGCATTAATCTTCAATAAATTACCCAGGTCATTTTTGAACCTTTTCTTCGTATCTCCACTGATGGTAGTACGTTCTGTAATGGTTGGAAAATCTTTTGTTGTATAGAAGCAGGTTTCGTCAAAACCATTAACAGACCGGGTATTCTTTGCATTGATCGTTCTCACCCTTACCTTGCTGTATCCTACAGCCGGAGCAGGAAAGAAAGATTCTCCAAGAGGCTCTTCTGTATAACCAAGATTTACCGGTGCCAAAAGACTTACCTGTTCCAGGTATTCAACCGGCATGTGCCATGGATTCTCCTCTCCTCCCAGTGCAGGTTCATATGATGCAACACCGCTACTGATATTCAATGTATCACCATTGACAATTTTAGTAGTGGTATAATTATATTCCTTTCCATAAACCGATTCACGCTGACCAGACATCTTATTCCAATGATCGTAACTAAGAATATTTTTTACACGAAGTCCGCCACCATACTTTTTAAACACAGGGCTGTTCAATCTGGCCACAGAACGTGAGGTATCTATGTTCTGTGCCCACCCTCTCGGCCGGGCATTATCTTCAAATGAATGCAGTGTATTGGCTATATTTTCTGCCTGCGTCAACAGCATTTTAACTCCGTCCACCATGCTGGGGTTATCCCCTACATCGGATCCGGGGTAGGCTTTGGATGGCAGGTTTAATTTAAGAAACTGAAAGGCCGCCTTTACCAATGGGCTGTTGCTTCCGCCTTCATTTCCCCTTTTATCAATACCCGACAATTTTACCCATATAGTATTACCATTATTGATGTAACCATATCCTCCGTTTGCATCCAGCCTGGCATAACATGGCACAAATTCACTACCATCGCCAAATTTGTCGGATGGCATATTCACAAACAGCCGGAAGTATATTTTACTGATACCTTCCAGATAGCGGGCATATACCTCATCATTGGAATGCACCTGGTACGGTACATTAATAGCAACGTACATGTAATCTTCCGCAGGCAGCCCTCCATACATTCTGCCGGATATATCCTGCAGAGAAGAAGGTGCGTTTTTACTGAAGCCTGCTACCTTACACATCTGCATAGCACGCTTGTTCTGTACATATGCATAGTCATCACTTTCGTAATTGATCTTCAAACGGCCTCCTGATGGCATCACTATTGAATCGAGTGTCCATGCCGCAACATTGGCGGCTGCAACAGTGCTGTCCTGTAAAGCATAAGGGTAATCGGAGTTTGTAATCAGGTTAGCAGCCGTAGAGCCAGGGTTTTGCAAAGGATCCTTATAATTGCCCCAACGATCATACTTACGTGCAGAATAAGAAGGATTCAGCTTATTATAATTGAATACATATGCATTCCTGCGGTTCTTGTCATTACCATTATAACTAAACCATATTCGCTTCAGGGTTAGTTTCCCTGTTCCGGCAGCGTTTCCCTGAAATCCATTAACACCAGTACATAATTCATAGGTGTAATCAAAGTGCACGGTTTTAACTGGTGTAGCACCTGTATTATACTTCAGAAAATCAGCTTTGGTATAAAGGTCTATCTGATCAAGACGTTTAGCGCCACCATCGCTCTTAATTCCATTGGAGTCAATTTGTAACAGGTCTTTCCTGGGAGATAACCTGAATACAGCAATCATATTCTTTGATTCTATGGTGTTGAGATACCATAACTCCTTGGCACCAGATACATAACTACCCTTATCATCCCGGTAATCTGTTTTCATTCCTTCATTGTAGGTAGCGCTGTCATTATAGGGTGTACGCCACTTGAAAGGATTTGCAATACCGGCCGTTTTGGTGTAGTTAAACCTGATCGCATTACCCGGGTCATCATCCGTAATACCATCACCCGTAATATCTGTATAATCAGGAGAAAGTATACCCGTCAACAGGAAAGAATGGGCATACGCCGGCATAAACTCTCCACTGTAATAATTATCATTTCCCTTATTATTATGTAATCCATCATCCTGGCCGGGTACGTATTTAACCAGTCCTTCCGTATTATTACCATCCTGTTTGTCTACAGAAAAAGTAGCTTCCTTTTGCTGCAGGTTATATACAGGAATTCCATACACATACTTCCTCCCATCGCTGTTCAGCACATCTATTTCAGAGATGTGATCTGCTTTACGGAATGAGTTGATCCGCTTTTCACGCGACAATACATTATTAACGACAAACGTATCAATGTTCTTGGTAAGGAAAAATTTATTTGCTGGAACCAGCTGGTAGTCCGGATTAGGGCCAAGGGCGTCCGACTTCCACTTCATAAGTAAGACTGCATCACGGCCTGCATTATAATAATCCACACGCAAATTATACAGCTTGCCGCCCTCCATATTTACTTTCACCCATTGCGACTTCACACTGTGTGCTGACAGATCACTATAAATGATCTCATCATTCATAAAAAACTGGAATCCATCATCTGTATCAAATTGAAACCAGTAAGTCCCGGATTGCGGTACTTTTAACCTGCCTGTATACTTTGCTGAAAAATCATCGTTCAACCATTTTTGCCCCTGCTGGTAGTTCCGGTTAAAATCGTCATTATTATAAAAATCGAGTGCAGGCACCACTCTTTCAAAGGCCACGTTGTTAAAGTCTTTGTAGTCATAATAAGTGGCCTTCAGTCCATCTCCGTTGCCATAATATTCATCTACAAATTCTGACTTACAATTATTGGTTCCATAATTATTCAGGCTATAGTTCTCTATATATTTGGACAAACCAACTTCACTGGCTTCTTTGGCAGTCAGATAAGAGATTGACTGTGTACGTTTTTCGCGGGCAGGTTTTACGACATTATTGCTGTTAAGTGTAATATCCGGTTGAGGCACCGCACCTTTGTAAGGCGTTAGCCTGTTGGTAGAAGTAATAGTAGATGAGAAACCATCCTGGTATAGTCTCGGCGTAACTACATTATCACCGCCCAATGCATCATAAAAAGAACTGGCATTGATCGTCTTTTCTCCGGGGTTTCTGAAATAGGAAGCTTCAAATGCTTTATCTGATTTCCTGAAGGCAACAATAGCTGCCAGCGGATTCTGATTGGCCCAAAGTGCCGACCTTGTAAAAGCCCTGGTATAATTAATATCCACACCTCCATGTACTATTTCACCAAAGCCTACGTCACCACTGAATCTCCTGGACTGATCACGGGTGGTAACCTCATGATCATATACATAACCGATGTCGTTACGGTAGGCCCTGAAACTTCCCCCCGTTCCTTCTCCCGAAATAGAAAATATATCATAACTGTAAGAAGGGACGGCAATATTTGGCACAGCCGGACTTTCGCGGTAAGGCACTTCTTTTTCGCGATTATAATCCAGCAATGCACTGAGGTTGTTAGCAGCTGACTGATAATTCAGATAACCAAATGCAGGCAGACTTAAACGTTTATCTGCATCTGCAATAAATTGCCTGGTAACATATCCGCTTGCAAAGAAACTGGGATGCAATATCGTAATCACGCCTCCTATCTTAAGTGTTACTGTGGTCATCTCATTTGTATAGGGTATACTGATAGTTGGCGTATATCCCGGATAAGCAAATGAAATATCAGACCCAAACACACTGCCGGTTCCTGTTTTATTTCCTGTTTTATCAGCCTTTTCTTTTTGTGCGTACTGACGAAGCCCACCAGAAAGTTGCAGCCCCTTCATCCCATATCTGGAGTTATAGGAAGTGCCCACCGACAAACTTCCGCTATAGCCACCTTTCTCCTGTGCGTCTTTACTCGGAAATGAATAACCCAATGAAGGCGAAATAGTCAATCCTTCCTGGGAATTATTGGTGACAGATAATCCTCCGGTCAAGGATCCCGTACCTTTACTACCCGCATTGATACTGGCATTCATACTGGTTTCAAATCCCCATCCCTTGTAGGAATTCTTAAATATACCCAGACTTCCTCCCAGTGACAGGTTTATCGGGCTTCCACCTATTTCTATATCACCTCCGGCACTAACACCAACTGTTTTATTTTCCTTGATGGTCAGTTCTTTGGTGATAAAGTCTTTGCCATTGAAATCATCAGGAATACCACGCAGGTTCCTGGTAATGGTACCCGGATTAATATTCCATCCAAGTCCAACCCAGCTGGCTTCCTGATCCATGTTTATCCCGCTGTTGTAACCAATTGTTACCGGATACCCGCCAACATCCAGCAAAGGAATGTTGTAATTAAAATCCCCGCTGAAGAGATCTACCATATTTTCATTTCCAGCCGAATGAAAAGCCTGCATCTCAGGCTGTGTAGGCCCTCCAAGATCAAGATGATCTGACTGACCCTGAAAATGGTTGATACCCCCGGAGGTTTTAAGGGAGGTACTTCCGGCAACATCATTGACAGATAAACTTTTACCCGCTTTACCTGTAGCCGGTAATGCGACCGGCATATGAGGTTGGGTTTCTGAAATCATGGAAGCAGGCCGTATTGCATTGCTGCTTATATGCCGTTTATAAGATATTCCAACAACAGGCAGGGAAGCCCCCAACAGCTGTGTAGGTATTACTACCTCGAGATAGATAACAGCAAGCATTAAACTTGCAAATATTTTCCTCCCTCTCGCTACTAAAGCCAGTATCATGTAAAATATATTTGTTAAGGTAAGGGCGTTGGATCAGGTATAGTTTATAACTCAGGGTTATATATAAATTTTATTTCCCAGTTCTCAGTTCGGCTGTTATACAAACGAAATACATACAGTTTTCCGGATGATAGTTTGCTCCCCCTATCGAGCGGAAGTGCTATCATATTGGTTCCTGGCTGCAGGGTTACGTTTCCATGGCGTACTACGCGGTTATTATCTTCAAGCGACAGTATTTCATACTTCGCTTTTTCATCTCCCGCATCATTCACATAACTGCATTTAACCGTGTTACCACAATTGATTACATTACCGCTACTACTTCTTTTAAGCTGTACATAAGCCGTCGGATCGTCGTGTAAAACCTTCCCGGGTTGCTTCATGTGGAAAGTCCAGGTATTTGTTTGTGCCGCAAACTGCCGTCCGTTATTGGAAGTTATCATCCATGCGTAGGTGATGCCGGTATCTAAAGCAGGAGCGCCTGCAGGATAATTCATAAAAGGCTGATGCAAACCTGAGATACGGTAAACAGGGATATTAAGTTGTACAGCCTCCTCTGCAGACTGATTCTCATCTACCTCTACCAATACCAGGTCATAATTCAGATCGGTGAATAAATTAAGGGGCGTGGGAGGTATCCAGGTAAACTGAGGTAAAAAAGCATCCACCTGCGCGTTATTTATTGGTGTGTTCAGCATAGGTGGACTTACCGGTTCAACAGTAAAGTTCACACAATCCTCTGCCATCGGGCGCGCTGTTTTATCACCTGTTATCACAACACTATAACAAATAGTATAATTCCCCGGAGGCAGCAGTGCATTGTCCCGGCGATCAGCTACCGGCGAAAGATATTCATATTCTACAGGGCTCACATCTTTTAACTGTAGTTGTTTTGCTCCGGCAGGCAGCTGAATACTGCGGGAGATACCTGTTAACACAGGTTGTCCGCTACCTGCATCAGATAACCGTATCATCAGGGTTACGGCTACAGGAGTAGTGTAGGAGTTTGTGAGTACCATATTCCACAACTGGGATTGCTGTATTATACCGGCAGGAGGTACCTGCACAGACATTACAACCTGGGCATACAACTTCATGGATGAAAGGAGGCAAAATAGCAGTGCTCCAATCAATAGGGATTTAAATCGGTTCATATCTTTTAAAATATCCTGGTATAGGTTAATCTTCCTGTATTATTTGACACCAGCTGTTTGCCGGAGCCAGGTAAAAAACTTTTATCTGCGTGTAATGCAATCTCTCCCACATTAGGGATATGCATTCTCGAATTTCCCCCATATCCCCACTGTTGCAGGTTATAAACTGTTTGCCGGTTATATTTAAGGGCACCTCCGATCTCCAGCCAGGAGAGCGCCTTCCAGGATACCTCACCGGTAACATTGTAAAGTGAATACTCCTGTGTCAGTGCAGCAGATGCCTGCCCTCCTAAAGTAAATTTTTCGAGGAAAACAGTATGACTGGCAAGTATGTTCCTGCTATTAAAATAAACAAAGGCGGTATCTGTTTTCCTGTTATAAAACCTGGAATACGTTAACATACTATTCATCATAGTCCCATGATATTTGTAAGTATGTGTAGCCGTTCCCGTTAGCATATAAAAAAGGTTCTCGGTATAGTGAGTATCATCCAGCTTCACCAGTTGTGAAGACGGCTGATAACCCAGGTTTATCACAGGCCAGTGGGGGATGCGTAAAGATACCTGCAGGCTCTTGAAAACAGTATTGCTTTCATAATTGGAAGGCTGGTAAAAAGTAGCGTAATCATTTTTTCTTATTGACCCTGTTACCAATAATCTTTGTCGAAAGAATGGCTGCTCCGCCTGTATATTCCAGGCTATCTGCCTTGATCCCGTGGTATAAAGACTGAATGACTGGAAATTATTTCCCATCCACTTATACATACTGCTGATACGTGTTTGGCTACGATTGATCAAGGTGTTGAATGTAGCCGTGTAAGCTTCATTTGTATGCCCGGAAAAATTTAACATGCTGTTGAAATTACTTTCATTGTGTTCTTTCCTGGCATTAAACGGCAATGAAGATTTGGCCGCTTCTGTAATTAAAAAGGTGTTCTTCCCCAGCTTCCATTGCACTTCCAGTGCCATTCCCATCAAATGATTATCTACTGGCTGATCCTGTGTTATAGCATTAGCACCATATAATTGTTTTTTACCGGTATAATAGGTAAGGAATACATGGTTATCTTCCTTCATCCCGATACCTCCACGTAAAAGATTGATATACTGAGGTGATCGCTGCTCTCTGACTATAAAATTACGGAAGCGATAATCGACTACCCCGCTTGCTACTGCCAGGTAATAAGAAGGATTATATTCTACCTGGACACCTGTAATACTTATATTCTTTGCAGTCAGCTCCGAATAATCTGCCATTGTTCTTCCAATACCAAAACTTCTGATAGCCAAAAGTGTACGAAAACCTTTTGGCAGTACACTGTCCGGAAGATTCATGTCACCCAACGCATCAGATAATTCTTTGTTATTCCTGCTGTGTTGTAAAACATCCATCAGGTTAGCCTTTTGCCGGTTCATTTTTACAGCAAGTAACTCATAACGCCTGTGCACCTTGTTTAATTCCTGCTCTAAAGAATCTATTTGCTGTTTATGTGCATCCACATCTGCCAACATTGCATGATACAATGAATCTTCCTTGTTTATTCCAGACACTTTTCCTGATAAAGAATCTCTTTTCGCAAGCAATGCCCGTTCCCTTGCTTCTATCAGGCGCTGTAACAAAGCTGGTGCATTCGCCTGGCTACTCAACCCGGATATCCGGTTATTTAATCTATCTGCATATTCCTTTAAAGTGTCCAGCTCTACCTGCTGTTTCATCTTCACTCTATTCCAGTTTTTTGCATTTGATAAGAGCAGGTTTTTAAAATCACGGTTAGTGTAGGAAAACCTCGCTCCTGTGAGGTTTCGGAACAAGGAAGAATTACCTGCCTGCGTACTGAATGCTACCCTGAAAGGGTACCTGTTTTTGACAGTAACACTAAGATTTGTTTGTATGGTATGTTGATAAATATCCCTTTCAGTATACGGGGTATCCACATGTGATTGATAATAAAAATCATACAACACACTTCCTTTCACAGATAAAAATGGAACATGCGCAGGAACTTGCTGATGCTGTGTTTTCCTTATAAAAACACGTACACCTGCAACATCTGTGGAGTCTGGCCTGGAATACAATGCAACTGGTACTCTTACCAATACTTTACAACCTCCATGTATAAAAAAATAGCCTGTATCGAAGGCATTCTTGTCTCCTAAAGACAAACGCTGTCCTATCGCAGGTATTCCTGCAAAGAGGGTAACAATAAGGATAACAATGTATATTTTCACAAGACTTCTTAATTACTATAAAACAGATAGTACTGGCATGCAAAGCAACTGGCCTATTGTTTATGTATATGTTTCAGGGATAATTACAAAGTAAACGGCATTCATTGGCATGTTGATCTTGGTCTTTAGGCTAATGACAAGGGTTACTACAATAATGTTTCCTTATTCAATAGGTATAATCGTTTATAAATCTGCTCAGCAAAAATATATCTTTTTTAATCACGTCAAAATTTTTTCATATTAATTTAAAAAATATTTTGCCTGGATAGGTTAGCACCTCCATACATTTCATTTTTAAAACCATCATGATATAAAAAGCATAAAGACAGTTAAAGCGGTCTTCTTTCCTGCAATATTTCTCCTGCTGAATGCAGCAAACAATCTATATAAATATCGGCAAGGCTGCAATATCTTATCTTAACAGGTCTGAAATCCAGAATTATTTTATAATTTATAGATTATAATAAGCACTAAATAAGAAGAATTAATAAAAGCCCCGGCATTTACCAGTAAAGAATTATATGATTGTACAAGCTTCCTGATATTTCAGTCATAAATCATTGCCAATTGGAAATCTTTATTAAAGATAAAACGTTAGCGATATGAAAAATCAGATAACCAAAACCAGTGAAAACACAGGTAGATCTGTTGCAGTATCGCATTCCGAAACCTCTTCCAATGATACCCCCGCTTTTCAATTCACGGATAACCGCGAGGAAGCTGTAACCCAAAGAAAGTTGCAGGTAATGGCCAATAACAGCGCACAGGTAAGGCAGCTAAAATCCTTGCAGGAAATGGCTAATTACAATCGCCCGGCTTCCGTTATTCAAAAAATGGATGGTGATCCTAAAGACATGAAAGCTGATATACCACCCGTCGCTGCAGCAGCGGCTGTGGTACCTGCAGCAGCGGCTGCGGCGACAGCAGTACCGTATAATAAAGTAGATAATGTGGGGTGGCGTTTAACAAAAAATGGATCCGTTATAATGTTTGAACTCGTGGATGGGACCACATTTTCAACTTCAGGCACAAAGGAGTTTGAACATGTAATCGATATATTATGGCAGCAAGAAAGAATAACGGAGCTGGTTAATTTAGCAATAGCAGTGAGTGCGGCAGGAAAGGAAACAGCAGATAAAGTTTCAGCAGCGATGCTGTTTACTGGTTATAAAGATCAGATAAATAATGTACTTAAAAGGAAGCGGGCTACGTATGTATCATCCGGCAGTGACCTCAATGATTTTCTGATCTATACCGGGCAATTATTTTCATGGACCCCTGAGATGCTGAATAACCGCCTCCTGCTCAATCCTAAATGGGGAGGAAAACCGAATGAGCCTAATATCATCAGAAAAAAAATAATCAGTGTAGCATTGGAAGCCAGGAAAACACTCACAAAACCCCAGAAAGATTTGTGGGAAAATAATGCGGGAGATTATACTGAAGAGTCGGATTTGGGACTTGTTGATAAACGGATAAGCAACTACGCTGCCAAGGTCAAAGCATTTGCTGAAAGCATAAAGGGAAAAAAGGTGGAGGCAATAAAACAACTCAATGAGTTGTATACAATTGCTGCTGTTGAATTGTTGCCGGAACTATACAAGACAGGATTATTTCCCCCACTGGAACTGGTACCTATGGGCGAGGATTGTACATTCAGCAGGGAAGCGTGGAAAATGCGGATCGATTATAAACCGATGCCACTGGTGGTGATGAGTGAGCTCAGTGCTTCTGTATTGCATGAAACCAGGCATGTAGAACAGGCCTGGGCATTGAGTACAATTGCGAAAAAGAAAATACCTGTCAATGCAGATATTGTTAAAAAAATAGGGAAAGGCTGTCCATATCCTGCTGATATAGGGAAACAGGTAAAGGATACTGCTACACGTGGTGAGAGTTTTCATGTAAAATGGGAGGAAGTAGAAAAATTACAGGGTATGCTCTCGCTGACCTTAAAAGATGATGCGGCTGTAGAAAGCGTAGACTGGAGCTTACTGAAAAAGTATTTTGACCTGATATACTGGTATTACAACCACCCCAGGGAATACGATGCATACGCGAGCGAACAGGTATACACACATGCTTATAAAAAGCTGAAATGAGCTGAAAACTTATGGGCATAAAAAAAGCCTTGCAATCTGCAAGGCTTTAGTGGAGTCGGCGGGAATCGAACCCGCGTCCAAACATATTCGCCGAAAGCTTTCTACATGCTTATTTACGCATTGGTGTGTCGGAACTTGGCAGGGGCGTAACAAACCAACCTTGTCCTTATCCGTTGTAGCTTCAGTATTCACTCACAGAAACCATGAATACCTATCCCTATGGGTTTATGATTCGGCGGCGGAAGTCGCATAAGGCGACAACTTCAAGCGGCTATAATGGGTGTCTAATCTCTGATTAGGCAGCCATGGCGTAGTTAGATTCGCCAATTAGAGTTTGAATATTCAGATTATCGTGCTAATTATCCAACGCACGGCATGCTTACACTTTCAAAGATCTATGCTGTCAAAACCAGGCGACCCCGGTTGAAGAACTACAAATATACGAAATATTTGATAAAAGCGGGCAGCATTGAGTAAATGCTGCCCGCTTTGCTGTTATTTTTTAGAAAAATTTGCTGATACTTCTCCAGATATCCAGTCCGTTAGCGAACAGTAACAAACTAAATAGTATGACCATTCCACCTATCTGTGCATACTCAAGGAATTTCTCGCTGGGCTTGCGACCAGTAATGATTTCATAGAGTAAGAACAGTACGTGTCCACCATCCAGTGCGGGAATCGGTAAAATATTCATAAATGCCAGGATGATAGACAAAAATGCAGTCATTTCCCAAAACATCATCCAGTTCCAGCTTTCAGGAAAGAGGTTGGCTATACTTCCAAAACCACCCAGCGACTCACTTACTTTCACTTCTTTCGAAACAAAAATCAGACGGAGTTGCTGTACATATGATACCAGCTTGTTTATACTCTTGCTGAAACCAGCAGGAATAGACTGAAGGAAAGTATATTTTTTGGTTTTATACTCAAAAGGATCTTTCGGATAAACACCAAACTCGCTTTTATCATTCAGCTTGGCCGCCAGGTTCAGCGTATCCTTTCCGCGGATCACGCTTACAATAACGTCTTCATTTTTATGCTTCTTGATTTCCTTTGCAAATTCATTGTAGTAAGGAAGTGCTATGCCGTTAACAGCTATCAGCTGATCTCCTTTCTGTACACCTACTTTGGCGGCAGCCGTTCCGGGCTTTGTGCTGTCTGCAATATAAGGGAACCGCGGTAAGGCAAATGGCGCCTTCTGCTTAAGCAACTGCCTGATGAAACCTTCCGGGATAGGGAGGTTCAGCTGTTTGCCGTCGCGTTCTACCTGTATGCTTTTTGCTTCATGCAGGATCACATCGCCAGGAATAGCATCAAATGCTTCCACGTGATGATTATCTATCGTGATGATTTTATCACCATCACGCATGCCGATGCTTTGGGCAAGGGAATCTGCTACGATACCGTATTTAGCACCTGTTGTAGGCAGGTAGCTTTCGCCCCAGTACCATAACATCATCGCATATATGAAAAATGCAAGTATAATGTTTACGGTAACGCCACCTATCATGATGATCAGTCGCTGCCATGCAGGTTTAGCGCGGAATTCCCAGGGCTGTGGCGGTTGTGCCAGCTGCTCCTTATCCATGCTCTCATCTATCATTCCGGATATTTTTACATATCCTCCCAGCGGTAGCCAACCGACGCCATATTCAGTTTCCCCTTTTTTAATTTTAAAAAGAGAGAACCATGGATCAAAGAATAAATAGAATTTTTCTACCCTGGTTTTAAATAATTTGGCCGGGATAAAGTGGCCCAACTCATGCAATACAACCAAAATAGAGAGTGACAGTAATAACTGTCCGGCTTTCACCAATATTACCTCTGTAGTCATTTACTTGTTTCTGCTTTAATCTGCCTAATATATTAGTTTTACTACATATTCCGGCAAAACTCTTTGTTAATTTTTATGGACAACTTTATATAACGATAGAATTGATAAGGGAAGCAGCATGTTCGCGTGCGGCATTGTCGCACTCGTAATAATCATGCAGGGTAGGTGTTTCTATAAATGGCACCTTGCCCATTGTTTCTTCAATCACTTCTGTCATCTGCAAAAATCCGATCCTGTTTTTCAGAAATGCATTTACCACTTCTTCATTGGCTGCATTCATTACGCAGGGCGCATTTCCGCCTTTATGCATCGCCTCAATGGCAATAGCAAGGTTACGGAATGTTTTGGTATCGGGCTGCTCAAATGTGAGCGTTGGATTGTTTCTGAAGGAGAAACGGGGAAAATCATTGGCTAAGCGGTCGGGATACCCCAAAGCATACTGGATAGGCAGTTTCATATCCGGTAATCCCATCTGGGCTTTCAGCGATCCATCCACAAACTGCACCATGGAATGTATGATAGATTGTGCGTGTATCACCACTTCAATATGTTCAGGTTGCAAACCAAAGAGCCAGCGCGCTTCAATCATTTCCAGCCCTTTATTCATCAGGGTGGCAGAGTCGATGGTTATTTTAGCGCCCATGCTCCAGTTAGGATGCTGCAGTGCATGATCCTTTTTAACATTGATAAGAAAATTGGGTTTCTTACCGAGAAAAGGGCCGCCGGAAGCAGTCAGAATTACTTTTTCCACTTTACTGAAAGGCTCTCCCAGTAAGCATTGGAAGATAGCGGAATGTTCTGAATCCACTGGTATAATGGGTACATTTTTCCTGCGGGCAGTAGCCATTACAATATCCCCGGCAACTACCAGGGTTTCTTTGTTGGCCAGTGCTATAGGGGTGCCCTGCTCAATAGCAGATAAGGTAGGTGCCAAACCGGCAAAGCCCATAATGGCCGCCAGCATCATATCAATAGAGCTCCACGCAGCCACTTCTACCATGGCTTTAGGACCGGCAAATACCTTAATGCCTTTATCAAATAATACGTCTTTTACCTGCTTGTATTTGTCTTCGCTGCCTATTACTACTGCATTAGGCTTGAATTTCAGCGCCTGCTCAATAAGCAGATCTGCATTTTGCTGTGCAGTAAGCACTTCTACGCTGAATCTGTCGGGATGCGCCGCGATCACCTCCAGTGCCTGTATGCCAATAGATCCGGTAGACCCGAAAATGGCAATCTTTCGTTTATTCATTACGGTGATTTACTTTTTTTTCAGTTAACAAAAATGACGAATCAGCGGCGGACATTGATCCGGCTGCTGTTACACCTATGAATGCCAGGCTACCGCTGTAAATACTGTGACAGCTCATCTGCCAGCTTCCTGTCGTTACTTAAACGCGGCACTTTATTTTGCCCGCCCAGTTTTCCGATCGCTTTCATATAGTCGATAAAGCCCTGTTTGCGTACAGTCCTTATCTTAAGGGGTTGCAATATGTTGCCGGTTAAAAGATCATCATAATAGATATTCTTCTGACGCAGATTTTCATCTACCTTTTTCGCAAAAGATGCCAGGTTTGCCGGCATATTTTCAAACTCTACAAACCATTCGTGGTAAGGCAGTTCACCGGAAGTTTGCACCATCGGTGCTACCGTAAACTCTGTAATGTGTACATTTTCTTCCGCAGCTGCTTTCATCAGGCTGTGTTCTACTTCTTCCCCGATCACGTGCTCTCCGAAGGCGGAAATAAAATGTTTGATACGACCGGTAACCAACAGGCGATAAGGATTTGTGGAGATAAATTTTACGGTATCACCGAGGTTATAACCCCATAATCCGGCATTGTTGTTTATGATCATGGCGTAATTTACGCCTGTTTGTACATCTTTGAGCGACAACCGGGTAGGATTTTCATTGAAGATTTCCAGTGCGGGAATAAATTCATAGTAGATCCCGGAATTGGTGTTGAGCAGCAGCCCTTCCTGCTCCTGTGAGTCCTGGAAGGCAAAAAAGCCTTCTGAAGCCGGAAATGTTTCCACGGTGTGTATAGGTGCGCCAATAGAAGCCATCAGCTTGGCCCGGTATGGCTCAAAGTTCACCCCACCATATATCAGCACATCAAAATTCCTGAATATTTCCTTGATCCGTTTGCCATTGCTGCGTTCCATCAAACGATCGAAGTACATCTGTACCCATGGCGGTATGCCGCTGATCAGCGTCATATCCTGGTTGATGGTTTCTTCTACAATCCTGTCCAGCTTGGTTTCCCAGTCATCAATACAATTGGTTTCGTACGATGGCAGCTGGTTGGTACGCAGGTATCTTGGAATATGATGATTCACAATACCACTCAAACGCCCTGTGGGTATACCTCCTACTCTCTCCAGCTCAGGGGAACCGGACAAAAAGATCATTTTTCCGTCGGCAAACGCAGTGTTGCCGGTTTCTCCCATATAATTCAGCAACGCATTACGGGCTGTATCTATATGATTAGAAATAGATTCTTTGGAGATGGGAATATATTTAACACCACTGGTTGTACCCGATGTTTTGGCAAGATATATAGGCTGGCCTTTCCATAATACATTCTGTTTCCCCTCTTTGATACGCTCTATATACGGCTTAAACTGCTCGTAATCCCTTACAGGTACCGCCTGTTTAAATTCATCATGGGATTGTACGGCGTTAAACTTATGATCTGCTCCGAATTCAGTCTTCTTGCCCGTCTTTATCAGCTCCTGCAGGATAGCATCCTGATCTTCCACCGCCCTTAACATTTCCTTCCTGATCTTATTATGAACGATGGAAGCAAATGGTTTGGCCAGCAGTGATTTAAACTTCATGCCCTTTATTTTATGATTGAAAGACTTAAAGATTGGGATATTTTCTAATAATTACGAATTGCGAATTACGAATTACGGACTGGAGCGATCTTCGCTCACAACCGTAATTCGCAATTCGTAATTATTCCCCCGATCCATCTGTATTTGTTCGTGTAAACGACAAAAGTATACAAATTTGCGTTGGTTTGTGCGGCAAGATAACTGTTTTTACGGCATCCTTATATAGCACAAAGAGGGGGATGTACCGGCCCGGTGGCGCAAAGCATAATTTGTTAAAATAATTTAAAATTCAATAAAGTATGTATCTTTGAAAAGATTAAGCTTTATCGGGTCCTTTCACATCTGTTTATACATGTGAATTAAAAAAGACCGAAAATCTTTGTCTATTATAAAACAAAAGGTTACTTTTGCGGAAATTATATTTTGGATAATTATGTTTGCAGTTGTAAAAATCGCAGGTCAGCAATTTAAAGTACAAAAAGACCAGGAAATTTTTGTACAGCAGTTACAAGGAAATATTGGAGACAAGGTGGAGTTTTCCGATGTACTGTTAACGGATAATGCCGGCACGCTGGCCGTAGGCACTGATGTAAAATCAGTAGTAAAAGCAGAGATCTTGGCTCATGTTCAGGGTGACAAAGTCATCGCTTTCAAAATGAAGAGACGTAAAGGCTTCAGAAAGAAAATAGGACATCGTACCCACTTTACGAGAATCAAGATCAATGAAATAGCTTAATTCCTTATTAAGCTAAATTTATTTATTAGACAAGTTTAAAGTAGTTATACAATGGCACATAAAAAAGGGGAAGGTAGTGTAAAGAACGGCCGTGACTCCCATAGCAAAAGGCTGGGCGTAAAAATCTTCGGTGGTCAACCAGCTATCTCCGGCAACATCATTGTTCGCCAGAGAGGTACGGTTTATCATCCCGGTCAAAATGTAGGTGTTGGTAAAGATTTTACCATTTTCGCAGTAGCAGACGGTGTTGTGGAATTCAGAAAAGGTCGCGAAAACAAGACTTACGTTTCTGTTAAAGCATTTGATACCACTGCCCAGGCGGAAGCTTAGTCAGTGTTAGCCATAAAGTTTTTTTTAATACCCAATTTTTTTTACTAACCCAAATTCAAAAAACAATGGCAACAATTAAAAAAGCGGCTGCTAAGAAAGCTGCGCCTAAAAAGAAAGCTGCTGCTAAGAAAGCTGCTCCTAAAAAAGCTGCTGCTAAGAAAGCCGCTCCTAAAAAGAAAGCTGCTGCTAAGAAAGCTGCTCCTAAAAAAGCCGCTGCTAAGAAAGCTGCTCCTAAAAAGAAAGCTGCTGCTAAGAAAGCTGCTCCTAAAAAAGCCGCTGCTAAGAAAGCTGCTCCTAAAAAGAAAGTTGCTGCTAAGAAAGCTGCTCCTAAAAAAGCTGCTGCTAAGAAAGCTGCTCCTAAAAAAGCCGCTGCTAAGAAAGCTGCTCCTAAGAAGAAAGCCGCTGCTAAAAAACCAGTTGCTAAGAAGAAAGCTGCTCCTAAAAAAGCACCAGCTGCTCCTACTGCACCTGCAGCTCCGGCGAACTAAGATCGGATTTACAAAATGTAGTTATAAGGATCCTGGCATTTTTGCCAGGATCTTTTTTTATTGTCTTACTCAGGATCAGGCTGATTATACTGATTACCCCGATTAATTTTTTTGATTATAAGAAGATTAGCGGAGACCAAAGCGAATAATACCCGCTCTGATCTCCGCTAATCTTTTTAATCTCTCAAAATCAAAAAAATAATCGGGGTAATCAGTATAATCAGCCTAATCCTGCGCAAGAAAATCTGTTAAATCCGTAATTTCACGCCATGGATAATTACACAATAGCAGATAACTTCTCCCTACTCTCCAAATTAATGGATATCCACGGAGAAAATAGCTTCAAAGCCAAATCCTTCGCCAGCGCGGCGTTTACTATAGAAAAATTACCCACACCACTAAAAGATACTCCCCGGGATGAAATATTCCGGATCAAAGGTATCGGGGAATCTACCGGTAAAAGCATCCTCGAAATGCTGGACACCCAAAAATTTACCCTGCTGGAACATTATATCGGCATCACGCCCCCAGGTATCCTGGAAATCATGAAGATCAAAGGACTGGGACCCAAAAAAATAGCCACTATCTGGAAAGAACTGGAAATAGAATCCATGGGGGAATTACTTTACGCCTGTAATGAAAACCGCCTGCTCCTGCTCAAAGGATTCGGCGAAAAAACACAGGAAAGTGTTCGCCAGAATATCGAATTCTATCTCTCTAACCGCAACAGGTTTCTTTACGCAGAAGTAGCTACAATCGGTGCCGATCTGGAAAAACAATTGCAACAAATCATGGCACCCGCTGCTGTATCTTTAACCGGTGCCTTCCGCCGCAACAGTGTGATCATAGATGAGATTGAAGTGCTGATAGCCCTGCCAGTAGCCGATGTACAGCAACAAATAGCATCGCTGCCAGGCTTTACACTCACCACCGCTAACGATAAAAATCTGGTGTGGAAACTGGATGATAAAATAAAAGTAATCACCCATAGCTGCGAACCCGCTGATTTTTTCTCCCAACTGTTTATCACTACGGCGGCTCCCGCTTTTATGGATAAATTCAATGCCGCAGGAGGTGCCGCACACCTGCACGCCGCCGCATCAGAAGAAGCCATTTTCAGCGCTGCCGATATGGATTACATCCTCCCCTGCTTACGGGAAGGCATACACGAAATTGAGCAGGCACTCCATCAACAGCTGCCGGTACTCATTGTTACCAGCGATATCAAAGGTATTATCCACTCCCACAGCCAATGGAGCGATGGTGTGGCTACCCTGGAAGAAATGGCTGTTGCTGCAAAAGAACAAGGCTTTGAATACCTGGTAATCAGCGATCACTCCCGCTCCGCCTTCTATGCAAACGGGCTGCATATCGAAAGAGTATTGGCACAACACACACAGATAGATGAACTGAATAAAAAAATGGCTCCTTTCCGCATTTTTAAGAGCATTGAAGCCGATATTCTGAATGATGGTGCATTGGACTATCCGGATGAAATACTGGCCAAATTTGACCTTGTAATTGCATCTGTACACTCCAATCTTAAAATGACAGAAGAGAAAGCCATGGCCCGCTTACTCAAAGCCATAGAAAACCCATATACCACTATACTGGGTCATATGACCGGCCGTTTATTGCTAAGCCGCAATGGCTACCCGGTAAACCATAAAGCCATCATCGATGCCTGCGCTGCCAACGGTGTAGTGATAGAACTCAATGCACACCCCCGCCGTCTTGATATCGACTGGACCTGGCTGCCGTATGCACTGGAAAAAAATGTACTCATCTCCATAGATCCTGATGCACACAGTATTCAGGGCTTTCATGATATTCACTTTGGTACCCTGGCAGCACAAAAAGGCGGCGTCACCAAAGCAAACAATCTTAGCAGTTTTACTGTTGACATGCTCGACAATTATCTGCAACAACGGAAAAAACAAAAAAACATCCTTTCATGATCCTGCTGGCATTGGCTGTAGCTCCCGGATTTGCTATCTGCCTGTTCATCTACGCCATGGACAAATATGATCGTGAACCCATTGGCTTATTACTGAAAAGCTTTTTGCTGGGCATGGGCTGCGTGATATTTCCATTAATCATCCAGGCCCTGGCAATGACCGTCGGCATGAAAGAAAATAATGGTACTATCCTGGGCACCGCCACCTTTGCCTATGGCATTGTAGGCGTATCAGAAGAACTGGCCAAATTCCTGGTGCTGCTCTTCTATGCCTACCCTAAAAAGGCTTTCAATGAACCAATGGATGGGATTGTGTATGCCGTTATGATAGGAATGGGCTTTGCTACCCTGGAAAACATCGCCTACGTTGGCCGCTTTGGATTCAGCACCGGCGTGGCACGTATGTTCCTGTCGGTACCCGCCCACGCTACCTTTGCCATATTAATGGGATACTACACCGGCCTCGCGAAATTCATTCCGCAAAAAAGTGAATCACTACTGCTGCGTGCTTTGCTGGTGGCAGTGTTCTTTCATGGCACATTCGATTTCTTCCTTTTCCTCGGTAATAATATCTTCCTGATGGGCGCTTCTCTGATTACACTCCTCATTGCAGGAAGACTATCTGTCAGGGCTATACGAAAAGATAGTGCATTGTCTAAAAAACTATTTGAGCAACGGGAAAAGGACGGTTAGCTTTTAGCCGTTAGCTTTTAGCTTTTAATTATCTTTGGTACACAATAGTTAATAGCTAATTGCTAAAAGCTGACTCATGAGATTCATATATGTTTATGATCCGCTCTGCGGCTGGTGCTATGGTTTTACACCGGTGGTGCAGGAATTGCAGCAACTCAGTAATGGCAACATGGAATTTGACATCCTTTCAGGCGGCATGATCATTGGCGATAACCGTCACCCTTTTTCCTCCATGGCCGCTTATATTCAAAGGGAACATACCAATGTGGAAGAAATGACCGGCGTAAAATTCGGGGCCGCTTTCCTGAAGAAACTACTCCCCTCTGCCGAAATCATGGACTCGGAAAAACCCAGTATAGCGCTCACTGTATTCAAACAATATCAGCCGGAAAATGCCATCAGCTTTGCCCACGATATGCAGGTAGCACTCAACTATAATGGGCAGAGTCTCAATAACGACAGTACTTACAAAACATTAATAAAAAAATTCAACTTACCGGAAGATGAATTCATCAGTCGCCTGCACGATGAACATTTCCGCTACGAAACACAACAGGAATTTCAGCTGATCCAGCACTGGGGCATCACCGGATATCCGGCAGCGATACTGGATACCGGCAAACAACTTTATCTCTGTGCCAGAGGCTTCACTACGCTTGACAGATTACAACAAACCATCGAAAATATCCTTCGGGAAAATAACAGCTTATAATTTATAATAATGTACAGGATTAAAGCGGCTACAGTAGCAGATATTTCCACTATCCAGGAACTGACGGATAAAATATGGAGGCCTACCTATCAGGCTATTCTTACACCGGAACAGGTTGAATATATGATCGGGATGATGTACAGCACAGATTCCCTTACCAATCAAATGGTAACGCTTGGTCATCGTTTCCTCCTGCTGCTGGATGAGGACAAGCCCATCGGTTTTGCGGCTTACAGCACAACAGACACACCAGCTATTTACAAACTGCAGAAGATATACCTGGATCTCAGTTACCAGGGTAAAGGCGTAGGCAAGTTCCTGCTCCTGCAAGTGGCAGATCAGGTAAAAGCCCTCGGCGCCAACATCCTCGAACTGGATGTAAACCGCTTCAACAAAGCAAAATTATTTTACGAGAAACAAGGATTTACCGTGTATAAAGAGAAGAATACAGATATCGGCAACGGCTACCTGATGGAAGATTTTGTGATGCGTAAACCGTTATAAAAAAGAGCCCGGTAAGGATATACCAGGCTATTCCCAAGTTAACCATTAAAAGACACAACTCTTTTATGTAAAGTGTTTATATAATTATTATTAAACTCTACTTTATGTACGAGAAAGAATAACAGCCGGATTGAATAAGATAAAAAAAAACAGCATCTTTTATATTTTAATATAAAAGATGCTGTTTTTAAATTTATTGAAGTTTACAATGATTTTAAGAAGAGGACCAGGTTATCTCTTTCAGATGCAGATAATTGTATGAATTGCCGGCGGCTGGCAGCAGCCTCTCCGTCGTGCCATAAAATGGCTTCAGGGAGACTTCTGGCTCTTCCGTCGTGCAAATAGTAAGGAATCCCATTCGTTCTTTCAAACAACCCAATTCCCCACAGGACAGGTGTTTTCCATTCACTGCCCCCAGCCAGAAAATCAGGACGGCCATCTGCCAGACCGGCACCCATATCATGCAGCAACAGATCGGTGTAAGGATGGATACGTTGGTTGCTAAGCGCTTTAAAACGTACGTCCGTTCCCGTTTGTACAGTGGGAATATGGCAACTGGCACAACCTGTTTGTGCAAACAACACCTCTCCCTGTTTCACCTGTGGATCCGTTGTATTTCTGCGGGCAGGTACTGCCAGCGTTTTAATGTAAAACACCGTCGCGTCTAAAATAGTATCCTGCAATTCAGGGTCATCATTGCGACCATCATACTGCGGCTGGCCATAACTGCTTTCTTTGGGAAATACCCTGCTGGTAATACCCATGTCCTGCTGATAAGCAGCAGCTACCTGCGTAAGCAACGTAGCGGTATTGGCTTTCATCCCATAACGCCCCAGCAGCTTTTTCCCGGCAACAGGATCATATACATAGTTGGGCCTGCCACTGATACCTTTGTTATCACTGGCCTGCTGTGCAGCAAAGCCGATAATAGCAGACTCCGGAATCATATCCAGCAGCCCCAAACCAAAAAATGGCGGCGCCATACGGGCAGACAACATTACATTACCCGGTAAAGGCTGATAAGGATTCAGGAGAATGTACGCCGGTTTATGCAATACCGTAATAGTACCATCCGGGTAAATAACGTTTTGATCTGTATACACAATATTCACCTTCGCCTCCGGTTGTTTACCGTAAATAGCCAGGTCCTGCAATTGCAAGCCGAAGCCCGGAACCGGCAATGGGCCCCCATTTTCATCACTACCGGGAATGCTTACACGAACAAGCATGGAAGAAGTATTTAATCCTGTAGTAGGATTCCCCTTTCCATCGTTATGATGACAACTCTTACAGCTTACGTTATTGTAAATAGGCCCCAGTCCACTGTTAACAGGCGCAGGGGCAGTTACAAATGTCTGGTCCGACTGCTCATCGCCCAGATCATGCGCATGCTGATCGTTCGCATTAAGGCCGGGTATGGAATGCCCGAAAGCCTTGCTGGTAATATCAAAAACGGTCGACTCGCCTCCACTCAGCTGAGGATCGTAGCCGCTTTCATCGAAAGTGTCTGCTCTTCTGCACATCATCAATAACATGGGTGATGCCAGCAACAAAGCGACTACATATATTTTTTTAATTTGCATTGCAGGTCTTAATCGGTAATATTATCAACAACAAATTTTTTCAGCTGGGTATTCAACACTCCCTGCAGCTCATTAATAGCTGTCATCACCTGTGCACACTGCGTACGCTGGCTACCAATGGCTACTTCGTAAGGAACTGTAATTGCATTGAAGGAGTTGATGGCTGCCTGAAACTTTTCCTGCAGATCTTTGTCGAGTGAAGTGTTTTTTGCAGCTACTACCTGGTCTAAGCCTACGCCTTTGTTACCCAGAAAATTACCGGTGTAAACATTGTAGGCACCAATCAGGTTATTTTTAAAATCAGTTAATGAGTTACCACTAAAAGGAGATTCTACTTTCATACCATCTCTCTGATCAAATGGTTCTTTCATTTTATTATTGCCTACTTCTTCACAGATGCTTGCCATAGCGCTTACTACTGCTGTGTACACATCCTGTTTTTTGTGATAAAGTATGCCACCATTACCAGCTGTCAGTAATTTGGAACCATAATCTCCACCGGAAGGAATCCAGCTGGAAGATAATTGCTGACATACATTTTTCAGATCGAGGGTCAGACTGGTGATATACTTCATTTCGCGGGCATTAATATCTGCGGCTTTCCGTTTCCCGTCTGCTCCCCATAAAATGTATTCAATAGGATGATACCCTCTTAATGAAAGGGCCAATCCTTGAATATCAGTTATCTCAAGCGGATTGCTGCTGCTAATCACTGAGTCCAGCTGTACCCGGTCTACCGGCCAGGTATCCATACCTGGATCGAGGTTATCATCTTCCACAGGGCCAAATAAAAAACCTTCACACTGTTCCCAGGTGCTACGCATATCGCGCCAGGCCTGCTTTGCAGCAGCCAGGTTTTCTTCTGTTGGCGCGCCTTTAAAAATAGTTACCTTATCATTAAAAGTAGCTGACCGCTGCGCCAGATCGTTATATCCGGTTATCGCTGTTTTGTTAACAAAATCAGTAATAAAAGTATTTTTCAGTGTGTTGAAATCAGTACCCCCTTTATCAACAGTATCACTTTTGGAGCAGGATATGGCGCCTGTTGCTACCATTCCTATTAAGGCCAATGCTATCTTTTTCATATTTATATATGTGGGTTACGTATATCCTTATACGTGAATGATGAGATTATTTTGCTGTACTTCCGTTTTAAGTTGCAACAAGTGCGTAGCTGCGGGCCCTTTTTTTGCATTCCCTTCCTTATCAAACTGGCTGCCATGCACAGTGCACAGATAGCCGTTGCCCGTAGGCGTTAGCGGATTATGCTGATGCGTACAACGTAATAGCAACGCCTCGTAAGTATTGTCCGGCAGCTTACGCACAGCAATTTCATAGGCGTAGTTTTTAGGACTCACCATTTGCAACGGGGCAGTATCAAATAAGTTCAACGGCACTTCCACCTGGCTGCCATGCATGGCAGCACTGTAGCTTTTCATAGGCGTACTGCAGGACGACAGCAAATCTGCCATAGAAATACTCACCGCACCCACCAAACAAGCTTTGCAGGTATCTCTCAGAAAATTTCTTCTATTTATATTGCTCATAATAACAAACGTTGATTGTTGAACATTAAAAAGAATAACCGATACCGATGTTCAGGAAAGAATTATTGGTTTTGTAAGGAATACGCGAAGGGCTGGGATTAACTACCAGATCAGGGTTTTCATCGCCTGTATGCATCAATCGTACATCTGCCTTGATCACCACATTAGGAACAGGCAGGTAACCCAAACCAATGAGCAGATGCTGTTGTTTTTCTGTACCATCATAGATAGCGTTATAAGGAACAGCACTGTTCAGGTCAAACATTTCATAGCGGGCAAATACATTCAGCTGCTGATCTGCCAGGTGGTGGCTTTTTTCAAACAGGTTATAAGCACCTTCCAGGTAAGCACCATACATCGCTTTACTTGTGTTGCCGGCATATGCTTTATTCACCTGGTCTGCTTCCGGGAAAACAACGGATGTACCCAGTAATTTAACTGCAAAACCATTACGTGCATATTGTATATCAGCTTCGCCAAGATACAGCGGAATAGCACCCGCGCCATAGCTAAGCCCCAGGCTATCAGATTTTCGTTTATTTAAACCGTTAGTACCACCTGCATAACCAGCTACCTGGAACTTGAAATCCTGCCAGAAATACTGCACCGAAGCGGTAATGGCCAGGTTGTTGGCAAAAGCCCCCTGCCCTTCTGCACGGCCATCTTTAAAACCGGTACCATGTGTAAACGCGGCTGCATTCAAACCATTTACCAGCGCAATGCTATAGTTAACGGGTAAGTTCCGCAACCGGCCATAGAAGCCTATGCCCAGCTCACGCCAGGTAGCGGGGATAACAATCTGCTCTACCAACGGACGTTCTACACCATTAAAATTTACAGGAAGATGATTTTCATTGATGATGCCAATGCGGGGAATAAATAAGCCCGCTACCAGGTACTGACGAGGGTTTAGGTTAAAACGCAGATAAGCCTGTTCCATGGCTATTTCACCGGCAAAACCATTGTTCTCCTGCCCTATACCGGCTTTAGCATTCTCCAGCTCCATTTCGCTGAAAAAAGATATTTTGGCATTAAACTGATGCCCTACAAATAATACCGCACGTTCCAGTGTGGCAAAAGATAATTGTTCATTAAAATTTCTCTGGTAATAAGCAGATCCGTAACCGGAGATAACTGTTTTGTTTTTGGCGATACCTGCATTAAGCGAATCTTCATTGGTTTTTAAAACAAGTTGTTGAGCGGGTGTTAATTGTTGCGCACTAGCAAAAGACATTGCAAACAAACAACCCAGTAGCGTAGAAATGACCGTTTTCATTGCACAAATTTTGAATAATCGCGCTGATTAATAACTATCGTACACGGAAAAATTTCAGACAAAATCTGTTATCTGCTGTTTGCAACATTGAACATATTAATTATCAATATTTTAATTGCGGGATTCTTTATCCGCTACAGTTAATTTGGGAGAAACACTAATCAAAAGCGGAAAATCCATCAGCATCTCCATAAAAAAAATTCCCGCATAGCTAGCTATGCGGGAAAATAGGTGTGCCTGAAACGCGTATATCGGTTATTGATCCAAGCCGTTATTATTTAGCTGTAAGCACAGTTCCGTCGTCGTTGTCGTCATCATGGATGATAGCAACCGCTTTATTCAGTTTCAGCTCAGGTGAAATTTTCAACATGCCGGCATTGGATGCAGCAGTTGCATCACGCAGTTTCACTACCACCAGTGCATCTGGTTCCTTGATACGATCATTTACCAAAGCCACCTGGATATCAGTTTCACTGAAAGCACAGTCGCCCGTGATCTTCACCATATCGCCGTTCATGATCACATAGTCCTTACCGTAAGTAGCTGTACTGGATGAATCCACACCAAAGAAGATGTTGATATCGCTACCGGTACAATTGGTTTGTACAGATTGATCAGCTGCTTTTACCAGGATACATTTAAACATACTCACTGGTGCAGTAGCAGATTCGTTTGCATCTGTAAGCTTTACCAGCGTAATATATGCTGCCTGATCCTGTATGTATTGAGAAGCAGAGATAGAAGTTACGTCACCGTTGTAACCAACCACCGCTTCATTTTCTGCTTTGATTTCGCTTAATACCAGTACTACGGTTTCTGCCAGCTCAAAACGATTATCGTCTTTTACTTTTACATTCAGACTTGCAGTAGTAGCACCGCTGTCAATAGCAAAAGGCGCTTTAATGCTGCTTACAAAATCTACGCCTGGCAAGGCTGTTCCGTTACCAAATTTATACGTCAAACGTACCGGTTTAGAAGTAGCATTCACCAGCGGGGTATTATCTCTCTTAAATAATCCGGCAGAAAATACTACATCGGTATTAGGTTCAGCACCATTGCTGCCGCCAATAAATTTCACCATCGCCGGTTGATCCAGGATCGTTACTTCACCCTTGGCTTTGGTGAGATATAATTCAGATGCATCCAATACTTCTACGTGGAAAGTTTCTTTACCTTCCAGCAGGTTATCACTCTTAATAGGTATCTGAATAGTTTTAGAGATGATGGCGCCAGCTGCAAATTCAGAAGGAACAAAAGAAATAGTACCTTCTGTTACATCAAAGTCACTTGGACCTGCACCACCTTTATGCGGTATAGTTTTGTAATGCACGTTAACGGGCGTACGAACACCATTGCTTCTTAAAAAACCGGATAAGGTAATAGTCAGTGTAGCATTGGATAAGCCGTTCAATGGCTCAGAAACAGCAATATCATTAATAGATACGCCATGACTGATTTTGATGATACGGTTACCATCTTCATCGCCACCACCTGCTGCCAGGATTTCGCCGGAAGGGCTCATCACCAAAGAAGCCAGCGAGGTTTTAGCATCGTATTTACCCAGCTGTTTGTCGAACATCATTTCGCCATCAGGGGTCAGTTTAATTAAGCGATAACCTTCTTTGGTTACCACACACATCTCATCTTCTTCAGTGAGTAAAAGATGCTGGAAAACAGAACCTACATTCTTATTTACCACCATAGTGCCATCAGGCAGCAGTTTCACCACTTTACCGGTGTTAGCGCCGATGTTACCACCCGCAGCTACTACCTTACCGTTCTTGCCTACTTCAAGCGCATACAGTGCTGCATCTACTTCTTTATTAAATAACTCGGTGCCATCAGGACGTAACTTAACAATACGACCTTTATCTTTTTCTTCTGCACAGGCAAAGATCTGACCGAGGTCGTTCACTTTCATGGCATTAAATTTACCATCTACTGTGCTGTATTCTTTATCAAATACAACCTGACCTTCCGCATTCACTTTAGCAATACGGCTGGCGTTGCCTGTACCATAAGCGCCTCCGCCCATAGCCAGTACAGCACCGTCTTCCAGTAACAGCATCTTTTCAAAAGTAGCACCTGGTTTACCGAAAGAAAGCTCGTATTGTTTTTCTCCCTTACCATCTACTTTTACCATGTATGCCTTGCCCTGTCCATCGCCTACATCACCACCAACGGCAATAATGTTTTCATCTTCATCAATCAGCACATTTGTAAATACATTATGTGCACCAAAACCTTTGTCAAATTCAACTTTACCATCGGGCGACATTTTGGTGATGCGTGCCTGTGCAGGCTTGCTACCATCTACCCCAACAGTAATATAATTACCATGACGATCTGTAATAATCTTTGTAAAATAGCCACCTTGGCCATTTCCAATACTCTTATCAAATACCACTTCGCCGGTAGCCGATAAGCGGGTAATACGGGCATTGCCATAAGCAATGGTACCACCACCTACTGCCACCAGTTCATTTTTAGGCAGTAAAAGCAGATCCTGGTAGGCTACCAATCCGCCTTTATTCAATTTGGCATTATAAATAAGATTTCCTGTAGCAGATAATTTGGTAATACAACCATTATCTGATCCGCCGCCGATAGCAACAATAGCGTTGTTCTCCGCAATAGCCAGTTTCTTATACTGGTTTTTGGGAGCACTAAAACTCTTGTTGAACACAACAGGCATTTCCTGTGCGAAGGTTTGTGTACCTATCGCCAGTAAAAGCATTAGTGAAGCAATTTTGTTCATTTGTAATAGTTTGATATACGCAAAAAAATAGTTAGAGTATTTTAATTTCACACCTCCTGTTCACCCCTTGCAGCTGTATAAACATATCCCTGTCCGATTCAAGGTTATGCTGGTTTGCAACCAATACGGGGCGGGTAGATCCGAAATAATTGATCCTGATCTTGTCTGCATCCACACCTCTGCTCAGCAAACATTCCTGTATATATACCGCGCGATTTTTTGATAATGCCAGGTTGTACTTTTCAGTTCCTATTGTATCAGTATGACCACTTACAATGATGATCCGGTGTGGATTGGCTTTCCACAACTGGAAGATAGAGTCGAGCTTGCGCCACTCCTGGTCTTGCGGTACATAAGAATTCAGGTCATAATAAATAGCACCGGGTACCCGCCACAACTTGCCGGTAGCTTTCCTGGTGCTGTCGTGTTGCTGTGTGTAAGTGATGCTGTTATCAGGCTGACCGATATATTTTACGGAAGGTGCATTTCCATTGCTAACGCCCTGTTGCCAGGACATTTCCTGCGGATGACTGTTGGCAGCCTGGCTGGCAAATGCCGGAACAGCCATACTGTTGGCTACTGCAGGAGCAGCCATAGCGGTATTGGAAGGTGTACTTGTTTGCCAGGGAATCATTTCCGGTGAGCTGTTGGGCGTATCATTGGAATACTCCACAATCTTACGCTCCGGACTAACGGCAACGGCTACTTCTTTTACAGGCATCAATACAGCACTATCCACCTTCTTTTCCACAGGCAGATTATCATATTGTTTGCTACCTATTAAAGTCAGCTGCTGACGGCTATCCGCCTGATTCATGGTATAAGGCACTTTATCATCATCTTTTACCGGTTTGCCATTAGGCAGATCCAGTTGTTTCAAAGGATTTTTCTTCAGATTTAATACATAGATATGATCATTATCGTGCGCACCTGAACGATCTGACGTAAAATATAACAGCTGTCTGTTCTCATCCAGCACCGGATTCAGGTCATCAAACTGCGTATTCACCGGGTAAGGCAAGTGTACGATGCCTTCCTTAGGATCTTTAATATTGATCATGTATATGTCCAGTCCACCAAAGCCACGAAGACCGTTAGAGGAGAAGAATAACTTATCGCCAACCACAAACGGATACAATTCATTTCCGTTCGTATTTACCTCAGGGCCCATATTCACAGGCGTTTTCCAACGTTTTTCTTCTTTATCCCAGTCGGAGTAATAAATATCTGTACCACCCTGACCGCCAGGCATATCGGATGCAAAGTACAAACGTTTACCGTTAGGTGCAACTGATGGGTGCAGGAAAGAGTAAGAATCTGCATTTTTTCCCAGCTTCACCGGTACCGGTTTGCTCCATTGATCATGATCAGGCTGGTAAATAGCAAATAATAGCTGGGTACCATTGTTATAATTGATATAGGAATTCTTCTCATTCTTCACATCCGTAAAACGGTTGGAAGTATAAATAACCCGTTGTCCGTTATCAAAAAAAGAAGCAGGACCCACCTGCAATACACCGCGTAAACTGCTACTGAAAGGTTCAACACCATCTTCCGAAATCATATATAATTTGGAATTGGTGTAAAAGGATTGCGCTTCATTCTTCTTAATATCATTGGAAAGAAACACCACATCATTACGATATAATGCCAGTCCGTACTGATATCCCGGGAGGTTCAACCGCAAGCTGTCTACCTTTATATTCTCCATTGAGTCGCGGTTAAAGAAGGTATAGTAATCCTTCAGAGATTCCTGCAGATTGGAGAAACGGGCATTGTTCTTATAGTTATTGGCATATACCTCGCTGATCTCTTTAGCCCTGATAACCCTGCCGGTGCGTTTCAGCAAATCGATGTAGTTAGTTACATCCGTTACCAGTACATCTTTTGCTGGTTTGTACAGCAACTCATCATACAGGCTGATTGTTTTTTCAAACTGCCTGGTTTCAAAGTATATGCGTGCCAGTTGTAGTTTAGCCCTACGGGATACATCCTCCGCACTTCCATTATTAATTACTTCTGTACACAAAGCGATCGCTCTATCATACTCCTGTCTTTTGTACAGGCGCTCTGCTCGTTTTACCTTCGCCATACTACCCAAGCCCCCAATTTGTACATGATCTTTTATAAAACCGCAAGAAACAAAGAGGGAAACAATGCTCAGGAAAAGTATGAGGTATTTGAAATTGAATTTTCGCATACGATTCATGATTTACAATTTAGAAATAACGCGGTGCAACCACTTTCCATTTAGACCAGCTAAACCGATAGTTAACCATCAACTCATGAGATACCGTTTGTGCACCTTTAAGATTCGACTGCATAGGTGTATCATATGAATAACCTATCTGAAGATTTTTAGTAGCCTGTACCTGTACTAAACCGGTAACTGTTTTTTCAGAGCGCCATGAGGCTCCCAGCCATACCAGGTTTTTCAGGAGTATATTAGCATTAAGATCATACTGAAAACCTGCTCCCTTCACCGCACGCAGCAATACGTTCGGCTTCAGTTTCACATCATTATTAATAGTGATGAGATAACCGGTCTGAACGTAATAATGCGATTCTACTACTACTTTATTCACACTGTTCCCCATATCAAAACTTTTGAAAGTAGGTGATGCCAGTCCAATAAAAAAGCGATCCGTGAAAATCATAAAACCAAATCCCACATCCGTTTTCCAGTAGCTCTGATTGTGTGCAAATGCCGGATCGGTGGTAGAAAGTGAGCTGTTATCTTCCCGGAACTGTGCCATTCCACCTTTGATCCCCATCGCCAGGTAAATTTTCTCATTGAGCTTTACCCGCTGGGAAACGTTGAAGTTGACAGCCGTTTGTGAGTTCACCGTAATTTTTTCGTTCATCAGCGATACACCGAAACTTGTATTGGTAGCTTTTATTGGTGTATAAAAAGAAGCAGTAGCCGTTTTAGGTGCACCGTCCACTCCTACCCACTGGTTACGACCCACCGCAGTAAGACTGGATGACTCGTCCATAGATGGATAAGCCGGATTGATAACCATCCCGTTAAACATATACTGAGAGTACAGCGGTTCCTGTTGTGCCCGCGCCTGCAAGCAACAACACCAGCATAATATAGCAACCCCTAAAGCTTTCATAAGACGCTTTTTCATAGGTATCAGCTTAAATATTTTTTCAAAATCATCTTACTAAATAATTCGTACATCCGTTAACGTTTTATCACAATAAACCCTGTGTAACGCTCTGTCTTCCCACCATCCGTCCATATAGTTATACTATAGAAATAAGAACCGTCCGGTACATCTACTCCTACCTGACCACCCGCATTAGAGCGACCGTTAAAATTGTTGGATCTGTTATTATAGTTGGCGGTCTTAAATACAGTACCTCCCCAACGGTTGAAAACAACGACTTCATTATGCGGATACTTGTTGATATTTTTAATATACATCAGCTCATTACCCATTCCATCTCCATTAGGCGAAATAGCGGGACTTACCTGTATTTTACCTTTATCATCATCCTGCCAGTGTCTGTCTGTAATGTACTGGGATACTGAATCCGGCACACCATCACCATTGGAATCACACAGTTTGCAATAAGGGTCATCATTTAATATTACACCGGTAGCTGCAACAGGTGCTTTTGCCACCGGAACATTTTGTCCGGATGGTACCGTCATTGACACCAGTTTTACATCAAATTTTCTATTCCTTTCAAATGAAAGCACCTTAACCGGGAAGGTACCAGTAGTCTGACCCGCAGCCACGGTGAGTTGTTTGTTGCTGTTATCAAAATCAACTCCCGGCGTAGCATCATACAGTTTGAAACTATATGGCAGCGTAGTTGTAGCAGCGCCGAAGTCATAGTTTACAGTAACAGCGCGGGAACTCTTACGATTGAATGTAAGACCGAATGAGAGTGTATTGCTTACGCCTTCTCTAACCGAATCTATATTTGTTGAAAACGAAACCGCCAATGAATCATTATCCAGTATAATCACATTTGGATCCGGCGCGTGTCCGTGTACATAAGGCGGTGTATTGCTATCCGACTGATAAGGCAATACATTGAGTTTCAGGAATCCATTGTCATCATTAACATCGTTATCAGCCACTGTAGCTGTAAATGTATGTTGCAGCTGACCGGCAGGTAACATGATAATCACGCCATCACTTGCAGGCAGGCCTTCCGACAAGGTTACATTCCTTATTGCATCGTGGTCCAATTTGATATGTACCGGTAAATCAACAGGGGATGTTCTGGCAGCTTTCATGGTAATTTGTACACTTCCTCCCTCTGTAACATTAGGCGATGCTGCCAACAGGTCAATTTTAATTGCTCCGTTGTCCTGTATAATTACCTCTGCGGCTGCATTTGGTCCTGTTTGCCATACTACACCGGCGATATTACTACTAACACTTTGCAGTTGCAGATCCACTGTCAGATCGTCTCCTGAAAGGTTTTTCTTCAACTGCACCACCTTTGTTGTTAATCCGTTTTGCCCTGCAGGGATGATTAAAGAACCGGAAAGTTTCGTGTAATCATTATCCGGGGTAGCAGAACCAGCAATGCTGTAATTAACTACTACATCTTTAACAGCAGTAAGCCTGGTATCAGTGAACCTTACCCGGAAAGACCCGTCTTTTCCTACACCTGTAGCATCTGCTATCTTTTCTATTATCACTTTTCTGTCTTCCGCTTTCTGTCCGCTATTATTACTTTCATCATCATGCACTAATACTTTTAGTGTATCCTGATCATTTACATTAAATACATAATTCTTACCAAACCGTTTCATCTGCGCCAGCATCAGTGACACAGCGATTTGTTCATCCCCCTCAATCACAAAATTATCTATCACATTAACGGGAATGCTTACACTGTTTTTACCAACAGGTATCACCGCTGATGTTTGTATAGGGGCAAAGTTGGTAGCACCTGCAATGTTGCTTACATAAAATACCACTTTCACATCTGCAGCTGCCGTGCTGGTACCAGGGAATTTAATCAGGAACGAGCCATTGGTGGCAGGTTCTGCGGCATCTGTACCTTTTTGCAGTTGCACACTCATATTGCCGGATTCAGGGATGAGCAACATTCCGGGTTGTTGAATAGTATAACCAGGTGTTACTAATTGTGCTACAAACTGCACCTGCTCATCTCCTTCCAGTATGTTATCATAAATCACATGCAGTTGCTGGATCATACTGTGTTGTCCTGCCTTTAATGTAACCTGGGCAGGTAACCCGGAATAATCCGAAGCATCAGCAGTAGAAGCGACAGCATCCCTAGAAATATTTATAATAATGTCATCTGTAGAAGTGATCTGATCATTGATAAAACCAAAGGTCACAGCAGTGTTGCTACCTTCATGGATCACCGCAGAATCGATGCGCATTTCTACTCTCAGGTTGGAAGGATCCAGGTGAGTAGCATCATCTATAATTACATCCAGGCTATCCGCTTTCATACCCGTGAAAGTTTGCGGAGTAGCTACAATCCTTAACAGTTCTGATTTTTCGAGTATAAAATCTGTTTTGGCAGTGAATGTGAATGTCTGAGATGTTTGTCCTACCGGTATTATTACTACAGAAGGTAACCCTGTAATATCGCTAGCATTTGCCACTGAGGCAGCGCTTAATGTTAATCCAACAGAAAAAGGTTTGCTGGAAGTAACACCCGGTGCCAATGAAACACTTGCTGTATAGGTATTTCCTTCGAGTACATGTGTGCCGGGAGTAACCGCGATGAGATGTATATATCCTGTTGCAGGATTATCGCGTGTTTTGTCATGAATAATAATGGTGGTATCCTTTACAACAGCACTATTGAAAACCGGATCTGTAACAGTACCTTTTAATATCACCGTTTGATCATCTTCCAGGATCATATCTGCCACCGCATATAATTTCACCGGGGAAGCCGTTTCGTTGTCACCTTTCAGAATAGTTATAGATGCAGGCAATGCAGTGTGATCTGTTGCCAAAGCAGTAGAAGCTGCACCCTTATCTATTTTCACAGCAATGGGCTGACCCGCCTGCAAACCATTTGGCAGCTGTACAGATAATATAGTGGGCACGCCACCTTCATCAATAGCAGCCAGCGAACTTTTTATGATAATAGGGCCAGGCAGCGGATATTGAGAAGGATCATCATTGATAACAATATTGGAAATATTTACCTGGTAAGGATCAATAGGATCTGAAGCGGTACCGGTAAACTGAATTGTTTCAGGACCCTCTGTAAAGTTGTCGTGCTTAATTACTAATGGTGTAGTAGTATTGTTTCCGCTACTAAAAGTAGTGGTTACTGCCAGCGTGTAATCAAGGCCTGCTTCTGCTGTTCCACCGGTTTGTGGAATATTAACAGTAATAGGAACTTCGGTAGTAACACCTGCCGGTAAACTGAAAGTCATGTTACCCAGATCACCTTCTGTCAGCGGCGACGGTTTAAATGTTGTTGCTGTTATTATCCGGTTATTAGGATCTGTACGTGTGAGGTCCTTGATATGCAGCGACAGATTATTTACTGTATAGTGTATGTTGGATGTGGTAGTAGCGGAGCTCAGCAATGTTAAAGACTCATCTTTTTCCAACACCATATCCGAAAGCGCTTTTACCACATCAAAGGTGGCGGTTTGCGTTCCGGGTGTTAAATGCAAAGGAGTATTGATTAAATTATAATCAAGTGCTGCTGTAGCTTCGGATGCTGCATCTGCACTCAGGTTGATATAAATATCTTTTGCAGATGCATACGGTATACTTACCGTAATTTTTGCAGTCTGCCCTTCTGGTATCAATGTCATGTCAGGAGTCAACGTAATATTTTTGGCTCCTGGTTGATTGATAGTATTATCTTTTATGAAGATGGTATCATTGGTAGTCCCCATGTTTGGATCACCGGAATTTCCCTTCATGATAACATAGGCATCATCGTCCAGTATGTTATTGGTAGTTGTATTCAAAGGTATAGCAGCTGTGCCATTGCCTTTGGTAGCAGGAATAGTAACGGTTGCAGGCAAAGAAGTATATCTGCCGGCTCCTGCAGTGGATGCCACATCTTTGGTAAGCGCAATCACAATATCCTTACCGGCAATCCAGCTATTAGGCAATGTAGCCGTAAGCGTACTACTGGCACCTTCCAAAACGGGGTCTGGTGTGCTGCTCAAAATAATAGTAACCGGATATTGTGCATCCTTAATAGTAAAATCCAGACCTGGTACCGGTGTAATGGTGTATGGAGTACTATAGGCATCACTAACCCCCGGAGCTAAATGAATATTTTCAGGTCCTTCCACCAGCATATCCGGTAAAATATTAAGCAATGCTGTACCTGCACCGGAAGGTCCGTTTAGTATTACAGCAGCAGGTAAATTGTAATCTGCATTACGTGTAGCCGTTCCTGTTGTATTTGATAAATCTACTGTAATCGGTATTTCAGTAGTAACACCGGCAGGTAAGGTAAAGTTAACAGGCGTACTGGTGGGGTTGCCCACTTCATTCAACGCTGTATTAAGCGCGGAGAATGTCAGCAAAGTATTGGCAGGATTTCTCCTGGTAAGATCATTAATTACCAGACTAGCATCTCCTACCTGGTAGCCGGTGGCAGCACCGGATATATTTAAGATCTCATCTTTCTCAATAATAAGATCACTGATGGCATTGATAACAGTATACTGCGTGGTAGCGGAAGTTGTATTTTTGGGCAGTGTGATAGCTGTTTGCAAAAATCCAAAATCACTATTACTAGCTTCCGTACCAACACTGTTTTTAGTAAGCGCGATAGAAATATCTTTTGCAGATGTATAACCAACTGGCAGCGCTATTTTAAAACGGGTACTATCCCCTTCATTAAGAGGAGTTGTTACCGCCGTGAGCGTAAGTTTTTTCTGGCTTACATCTGTTTGATCATTAATTGTCAGTGTTACACTACTACCTACAGTAATGCCAGTTTGCAGCGAACTACCATCTACAATCAGATCGCGGGTATCATCAAATACCTTGTTGGCTGTTGCACTGAAAAAAATGTGGTTGGAAGCCAATGCATCCTTTACAATGGTAACACTAGCAGGAAATGGTACATAGCTGCCCGGAAGAGCGGTAGAGGCGCTTCCTGCAGCCAGGTTAATGGTAATAGGAATTTCAGTAGTCAGCCCTGTTGGCAGTTCTGCCCAGAACTCTGCTCCGGGGGTATCTCCTTCGTTAGTACTGGTTACCGGAAGATGTAAAGTAATAGGATTCTTTAATGGCAGATCACCATCTATGATACTGATCGAAAATGGTGCAGCCGTAAAAGCAGTAGGCGTACCATCTGAACCTGCTGCTGAGAGTACCAGTGTTTCATCTCCCTCAATACGTTGATCTGCTATCAAACTGAGATTAACAGGAAACGAATGATCAGTGATAGTACCAGTGGAAGGTAGCAGCTTATAATCTGCCACTGCCGTGGCTACTCCTGATAGTTGACTGATATTTACGGTAATAGGAATAAGCGTAGTTACCCCGGTTGGTAAACTAACATTCAATACGCCGGCATTACCTTCTTTAAAGGAGGTAAAAGCCGGATCAGGTACCAGTGAAATAATCAGGTTTTCAGGATGGTTCCTGGTATCATCAGTAATATTAATTGGGGTACTTGTAGTTGTTTGTGCCTGCCCCATCACTACTGCGTCTACCTTAAACTTCAGTATTTGTGTTGGCTCCAGTATTTTATCTGCAACTGCTGTGATATTAATGTCTGCGTCGTGACCACCAGCAGGAATCAATACCTTGGCAGGCAGGGTATAATCCGCTGCAGTAGCAGTAGTTCCTGCCACGGTGGTGAGTGTTACCCAGGTGTCTTCTGAAACGGTAACGGTACCGGGTAAACTTACTTTGCCGGTGACGGTATTTCCTTCGTTGATACTGGCGGGTACCATAAGTGTGAGCGTTCTGTCTTCATCATCTCTGATCGTATATTTACAGGTAGTAGCAGCACCAATACTTACCAAACCAAGACTACTGCACACAGGGGGCACCAATTCAAATGTAACATCCCTGTTATATTGTAGTATATCATTTCCATGGATGATTACATTTTGAAGAGCAATTGTTTGCCCTGCTGTATATGTACCTGCCGGAATCATATATCCCGGCTCAAAATCATAATCTGTTCCCTGAACAGCAGTACCAGGGTTATTCACTTTCACATTGATATAGGAAGGCGCATTGAGAACACCACCAGTTAATACTTTCAGTTTCAAACTGGCTGGAAAGTGATTATTACCGGCATTGCCTTCATCATCCATTGCAGTAGGGGTGGCAAATTCAACCTGGATAGGTGTACTTCCGGTACTGGTAGGTCTGGAAGTTAATACACTACTCCTGATCGCTGCATAATCAGCGAAAGTAGGATCAGCACCATAACCAACCATGACGGCTGTACCAGATGCAACATTGGCATTGTCAATCTGGGGCATAGCAACGGCCGCCGCCAATCCCTTGTTCGCACCTGAAACCGTGTTGACAATATTCGATAACGCATAGTTAACCTTATCATCCCGGTAATATTGATCCCCGGCATAATAAGTATCAAATTTATCATTATTGGCAACAAATACATGTGTAAACGCCGGCGTACCAGGGCAAGTGGAAAGGTCTTTGAATTGCCCTACCAATGTGGGATGGGGCGTATTATCAATAAATCCTTTTGCACAAGTGCTGGAGGCAGGAGCATCCTGATCAGCAGCGGGATAAGTTGGATCCTGCTGAATGACGGAATATTCAGAAACATACAGATAAGGCTTATATGAGGGAGACTGTGGAGATATTACGGTATAATCCGTAATAAAATAATTATCCCCTTTCACATAGCTGATTGTCATCGTAACATTAGCATCTGTAAAAAAGGGAAAGCGGGCAATCTTGAGCGTACCGGTGATATTTACCCGGTATGGATTTGCTGTGGTGCCTGCGCCCAATACCTCAGATATCTCACATATTACTGGTTTAATATTGGCCGAACCAGTGTTCAGAGAAACATTCTTCATGATAAAAGAGCTGTTAATTCCCTGGTCACTATAGGCACCGGAGTAAGACTCTGTATTACCTAAGCGGTAAACCTGGATTGCTCCTTTTGTAGTCTGCCCACTATTATTATCTAAAGCTATTTCTATTCTCAGCCCACTTCCAGGCGTAGCGGTTCCACCACCGGGATTAATAACCCTTACAGCTTGCGCGCCGGCTGAAAAAGCCTGCAATAATAAAATCAGCAGCATTGTTGCATACCATGCGAGGGTTGACATAGTAAGCCTATATACTTTCTTAGGATGGGATAGGAGTAACATATAAGTGTGTAAATTTCTATTTATACATATAGATTTTAAGTCAAAAATGTGAAAAACAGTCCTTTGTAAAACCCTATATGCGAATATCTGTAATTGGCTCTCCCGGCACCTGTTGTAATGTTTCCTTATCTCTATCTGACGAAACTGAAAAACCGCTGCCGGCAATTATTTTAATATCTCAAATTGTACTGTGGCAAATTGCTGAAGACGCACTAATGGCGTTTTTTATGGTTTATGTATTTAATATGCGCTTTCACTTGTTCTACATTCCTCAATAATTAAATATTAAAACATATATTTTAATATGCAAATCTATAATAATATTCATATTAAATCAAATTTATTTATCTGAAGATGAGATCAGCAGGATGTAGGAAGATGATTAACAAAATTTTACACTGCTTACTGCGCTGGCCGCTCAGTACCATTATGTAAAAAGTTAAAATAACCATAGATTTGCAAAAAATAATTCAGAATGTCTACAATTGCGAAATCAAACATTGACTTTAACCTTCAGTACAAGGTTAAGGATATGTCCCTGGCGGCCTGGGGTCGTAAGGAGATAGAGCTGGCTGAAGCCGAAATGCCAGGACTGATGTCATTAAGGGAAGAATATGGCAACAGTAAACCATTGCAAGGCGCGCGCGTTGCTGGTTGTCTGCATATGACTATCCAAACAGCTGTGTTAATCGAAACATTGGTACACCTCGGTGCTGAAGTGCGCTGGAGTTCTTGTAATATTTTCTCTACACAAGATCACGCTGCTGCTGCTATCGCTGCTGCAGGGGTTCCTGTATTCGCCTGGAAAGGTCTGAACGAAACAGACTTCGACTGGTGTATCGAACAAACCCTGTTCTTCGGTGGTGCTGACCGTCCGCTGAACATGATCCTGGACGATGGTGGTGACCTCACCAACATGGTTTTCGATAAATATCCTGAGCTGATCCAACACATCAAAGGCCTGAGCGAAGAAACCACCACTGGTGTACATCGCCTTTACGAGCGTATGAAAGCCGGCACTTTACCAATGCCAGCTATCAACATCAACGATTCTGTTACCAAATCCAAATTTGATAACAAATATGGTTGTCGCGAATCCTGTGTAGATGCTATCCGCCGCGCTACCGATGTAATGATCGCCGGTAAAGTTGCTGTAGTAGCAGGTTTTGGTGACGTAGGTAAAGGTTCCGCTGAATCACTGAGAGGTGCCGGCGCCCGTGTAATCATTACCGAAATTGATCCTATCTGCGCTTTACAAGCTGCAATGGAAGGTTATGAAGTAAAAAAAATGAACGACGCTGTGAAAGAAGCTGACATCATCGTAACCACTACCGGTTGCCGCGATATCATCAACGGCGAACACTTCAAACTGATGAAAGATAAATGCATCGTTTCCAATATCGGTCACTTTGATATTGAAATTGATGTAGCCTGGTTAAACAAAAACTATGGCAACACTAAAATTGAAATCAAACCTCAGGTAGATAAATATACTATCGACGGTAAAGATATCATCCTCCTGGCTGAAGGCCGCCTGGTTAACCTGGGTTGTGCTACCGGCCACCCTTCTTTTGTAATGAGTAACTCTTTCACCAACCAGGTACTGGCTCAGCTGGAACTGTGGCTGCATTCAGACAACTACGAAAACAAAGTTTACGTACTGCCTAAGCACCTCGATGAAAAAGTAGCCCGTTTACACCTGAAGAAAGTAGGTGTGGAACTGGATGTACTGACATCTGCACAATCTGAATACCTCGGTATTCCGGTAGCAGGTCCTTTCAAACCAGACTACTACAGATACTAATAGCAGCGATTAGCTGTTAGCTTTAGTAAAAATGCAGCGGAGATGAAGTATGATACTTCTATTTCCGCTGCATTTTTACTAAAAGCTAACAGCTAAAAGCTAATCGCTTTCTGCTTTGTGCTTTCTGCTATATAAAGTAATTTTGCAGCATGACTAAGCTGAGTGTAAACATCAACAAGTTTGCTACCCTGCGAAATGCACGTGGCGGCAACCTACCGGATATATTAAAAGTGGCACAGGATTGTGAGCGCTTCGGTGCCGATGGTATCACCGTTCATCCCCGCCCGGATGAACGCCATATTCGCTACCAGGATGTAAGAGACCTGAAACCCCTTGTTACCACCGAATTCAATATTGAAGGGTACCCTTCCAAAGACTTCATGGACCTGGTCCTGGAAGTAAAACCACACCAATGCACACTGGTTCCTGACCCCCCGGATGCAATTACCTCCAACACCGGCTGGGATACCGTTAAATATCAGTCACAGTTAAAAGAGGTGATCTCTACACTGAAAAAAGCAGGTATCAGGGTTTCCATCTTCCTGAATGCAGATGTAAGTAAAGTAGCAGGCGCTAAAAGTGCCGGCGCAGACCGTATCGAACTCTATACGGGCCCTTACGCAGAAGAATATACGAACGCACGCACACAGCCGCAAAACCTGCAGCTGTTCAACGATTATAAAAACACCGCACGGGAAGCCACCGCCTTAGGCCTGGAACTCAATGCGGGTCATGATCTCAACCTGGAAAACCTTCGTTTCTTCAAACTGCACATCCCGCAACTGAAAGAAGTATCCATCGGCCATGCCCTCGTTGCAGACGCCCTCTATTTTGGATTAGAAAATACCATACAGTTGTATAAAAGGCAATTGATCGATTAGCTGTTAGCGTTTAGCGATTAGCTGTTAGCTGTTAGTAAAAATGCAGCGGAGATGAAAGTATTACACTTCTGTCTCCGCTGCATTTTTACTAACAGCTAATCGCTAAATGCTAACAGCTCTAATAAACGATAAAGCCATTCCAGGTTAATGGAATGGCTTTATCAACCCTTAAAACAATCAACATGAAGCTCATACCGGGGTCACAACAAAACCGATATGAACATTATATGAGTTACCGTCATGACTGACAGCAATGTTACGCATGTTTACCTCTTTAATAACGCAATTTCCAGCACTTGGTTCATTTGCTTCACATAATGGAACTTCATCCCTTTAATATAGGCCGGATTAATTTCCTTTATATCCTTCTCATTTTGCCAGCAAAGAATTATTTCACGGATACCTGCCCTTTTGGCGGCCAGTATTTTTTCCTTGATACCACCTACCGGTAATACCTGCCCACGGAGTGTAATCTCTCCGGTCATAGCCAGATACGACTTCACCTTACGGCCGGTAAATACAGATGCCAATGCTGTCAGCATGGTTATGCCGGCACTCGGACCATCTTTAGGTACTGCTCCCTCAGGCACGTGTACGTGTATACTTTTTTGCGTAAACAGCTTTGGATCCAGCTTCAGCTCTATTGCATGTGAATGCAGATAGCTCAGGGCGGTTACTGCCGATTCCTTCATTACATTACCGAGGTTACCGGTTAACTTCAGGTCGCCTTTACCTTCGCTCAGGCTGCTTTCAATAAACAGGATATCACCACCTACGTAAGTCCAGGCAAGCCCCACAGCCACGCCGGGAGGATTACCTACTTTATAGATCTCATTTGAATAACGGGGTTTACCCAGTATTTTCTGTAATGTAGCATCTGTAATGGCTTCCGGCAAAGGACGATGCATCGCCACTTGTTTGGCAAGGTTACGCATAACAGCCGCAAATTGCCTGTCCAGCTCACGCACACCACTCTCGCGGGTATAATCAGATATAAGTTGCTCTATCACGCTGTTGGCTAAACGAAATTTAGCGTCTTTCAAACCATGCGCATCTTTCTGCTTGGGCAGCAGGTGTCTTTTTGCGATCTCTACTTTTTCTTCAATAGAATACCCGCTCAGATCAATGATCTCCAGCCTGTCGCGCAGCGCCGGATGAATTGAATTGATGTTATTGGCAGTAGCAATAAAAAGTACCTTACTCAGGTCAAATTCCAACTCCAGGTAATTATCGTAGAAGGCGCTGTTTTGTTCGGGGTCCAGTACTTCCAGTAAAGCAGAACTTGGATCGCCGCGCATATCGTTACCTATCTTGTCAATTTCATCCAGGATCATTACCGGGTTGGAGGATTTGATTTTTCGGATAGACTGCACCACCCTGCCCGGCATCGCACCGATATAGGTTTTGCGGTGTCCTCTGATCTCACTTTCATCATGTAATCCACCCAGGCTCAAACGCACGTACTTGCGACCTACCGCATTGGCAATAGAACGCCCCAGCGAGGTTTTACCAATACCCGGAGGGCCTACGAAACAAAGAATAGGAGACTTCATATCGCCCTTCAGTTTCAATACAGCCAGGTATTCCAGTATACGCTCTTTGATCTTTTCCATGCCATAATGGTCATGGTCCAGTATTTTCTTCGCCTTTGTCAGGTCGTAGCTATCTTTTGTGTATTCGCCCCAAGGCAGATCCAGCAAGAGATCCAGGTGATTATATACCACACTGTAATCCGGGGTGCTGGGGTGCATACGCTCCAGTTTCTCAATACCTTTAGCAAAAGCTTCTGCTGCAGTGGCCGGCCATTTCTTTTCTTCGGCTTTGCGCTTCATTTCCTTGATCTCACGATCATTGGCATCGCCACCCAGTTCTTCCTTGATGGACTTCATCTGCTGCTGCAGGAAGTAATCCCGCTGCTGCTTGTCGAGGTCCGCCTTGGTTTTATTGGTAATCTTGTTTTTCAGCTCTGCCAGCTGCAATTCTGTTTGCAACAATTTCATCAACAACTCTGCACGTGTACGCAGGTTGTTGATTTCCAGCAGTTGCTGTTTATCTTTTACATCAGAATTGAGATTGGAAGAAACAAAGTGAACCAGGAAAGAGGGGTTTTCAATGTTTTTCAGGATGATGCTGGCTTCTGATGGCAGGTTTGGCGACAGCTGAATGATTTGGGCAGCCAGATCTTTGATGGAAGAAATGTATGCTTCAAACTCCGAATCATCTTCTGCAGCTTCATCTTGTAAGACCGTAATTTTTGCTTTGAAATACGGATCTTCTGTAACTATTTCATCTATTTTGAAGCGTTTGCGGCCCTGGATAATGATAGTGGTACCACCATCGGGCATCTTAATGAGCTTTACAATACGTGCCACAGTGCCCACATCGCTCAAATCCGCTACGTTCGGATCTTCTATCGTACTGTCTTTTTGCGCAACAACACCGATCAATTTGTCAGTCTTATACGCGTCATTTACTGCTTTTATAGATTTATCCCGGCCTACAGTGATAGGTAGTACAACACCCGGGAATAATACTGTATTTCGTAATGGTAATAATGCCAGTTCATCGGGAATCTTTTCATCCTCCTGTCCTTCCCCGTCTTCATTCAAAGGGATAATAGGCATGAACTCCATTTCATCTTCCGAATTTCCTAAATAAAATCTATTCATCTGAGATATTTAAAGCCTCATGAGGACATTCTGTCAGACAATCCTGTATTAGTCCTCTTTTTTTTATGTATACCTACATTGGCAAGTTTGGTGCCAAGTGACGCACTGGCAGACGCCATTGGATCGTTCAGAAAGGGTGAAAAAGAAAATGTCCCGACCAAAGCCGGGACATTTATCTTATAAAAATAAAATTAAAAAAATCTACAGCGTAACACCTACTCCTATCTGGATGCTCTGATTTTTCCAGTTGCTGGTGTTAGCTACATCTTTGTAATCTTTCACGTCGTTGAAACCAATGATGTAACGGGCACTGATGTTGATAATCGGGAGTTGCAGCCACAAACCAGCTACACCGGAAATATCACCACCTTTGAAAGCCTGATTGGCAGCGCTAAGTACTTTCTTGTCGCTTACCATAGCTCCAAACTGAGGTCCTACCTGTAATTTAATACGGGGACTGCCCAAATCAATATTAGCCAGCAATGGGATACTCAGGTAATTCATGTTAATGCTTTTTCCATTATCACTCAGATTACCTGTGTTATAAATCTGGCTGAAATCGTCTGTAGTTTTGGTTTTGGTAGAAGAGAACACTAATTCACCCTGTACTCCAAAACCCTTGATCAGGTTTACCTGCGCAAAACCGCCAATGTGGTAGCCCAACTTAAATCCATTCTGAAAGCCTGTACCATCAAGCTTTCCAAGATTTGCACCTCCTTTTACACCAAAGCGCAAAAGTTTGTTTTGTGCATTAACAGTTGAAACAGCAGCCATCATCAGCACTGCTACGGCGAAAAACAGTTTTTTCATAAAATATGTATTGTTAGTAATGGTTAAAATATAGACGTCTTTAATAACAGATACCCCTATTTTGTAATTACGATTTCCGTAGATACAAATTTCGTGCTATTTGTTAAAAGAATCAGAAACTGTACGCCATACGCGCTGTAAAATAACTCATTATGTTTTGTTCAGTGCCTGAGAAAGGCTTGAAAACAGTGAAGGAAGGCGCCAGGTTCAGCCGCCCGATAAAATAGGATAAATTCAAAGTAACATCTATAGCCCGGGCTTCAAAATTGGAATGATCTTCAAAATTCAGTTCTTTCCCGGGATGTTTTTTAACCTGCTTTAATTTAGGCGATCGTGTTACATACTGAAAGGCCTTGAGGTTGCTATAATAATTGGCCGTGCCCATAGTAAAATTCACTGATGGGGTAAACAGCACCACATCTCTCCTGCTCATCACGGCATTAAAAATAAACGGATGCCTGAGGGCGGCAATGAAATTAAAATCGTTACCACGGAAGGTTTCTTTTGTGTGGTTTCCTTCCAATGCATCTTTTCCCCAGCCATAATCCAGGCTCACACCCGGTTGCACCCACCATTTACGATAGTAGAAATATGCAAATAATTCATTCGTTATAGGCGTAGTGGGTACATCGCTGGAGTCCGTAAACTCATAATGTGTATAGGAAATTCCTGTCAGGAAATTTTTGTTTTTCGTGTAGTCGTAACCGGCAGTCAGATCCCATTCAAACCAGGGTTTGTTGAGGGAATTAAAAAGATAATAAGCGCTAACGCCGGCGTAAAAACCGCTTTTATGATAATAAGATAAGGAGGGAGAGACAAATGTTTTTAAGATAATCGGCAATTCGAAGTTGGTAGTTTTGCTACCATAAGCCGGATTGTTGCCATAACCAACACCTAATACAACTTCACTCTTTTCCTCTTTGCGCAACAACGAATCCAGCTGTTTTTCCAGCTCAGCTAAAGATTGGCTCGCCGCCACATGGCTACATAGCAATAACAAGATTAAGAAGTATAGGCGCATGTTTTAAGTAGTACGTGCCCACAATATAAGCGTAATTCAGCATTTAACTACGCGCTACCCGTGAATGAGGATAATGTGCAGTTAAACGCTGTTTTTTTGTCGTTCAGCTCATAAATTATACCAGGTCGATGACGGTAATTTCAGGAAGTACACCTACTCTGCCCGGATAACCCAGGAAACCAAAACCTCTGTTTACATAAAGGAATTGTTCGCCATTTTTGTACAGTCCTGCCCATTCTTTATAAAAGTATTGTGCAGGGCTCCATTTCAGTCCGGGTATTTCAATACCAAACTGCATACCGTGGGTATGGCCGGCCAGCGTGAGCGCAATATCCGGATAATCGGTACGTATCTGTGAATCCCAATGGGTTGGATCGTGTGACAACAGGATCTTGAACGGAATATGATCAGTGCCTTCGTAAGCGCGTTTCAGGTCGCCATAACGCGGGAAGCGTTTTAGTGCGCTCCAGTTTTCTACGCCCAGCAAAACAATCTGTTCACCATTGCGCTCCAGGATAGCATTTTCATTCATCATCAGCTTCCAGCCCAGTTCTCCATGAATGGCTTTTAAGCGTTCCAGGTTCTCATGCTGCAAAGCGCTGTAGCCATTGGGCGTTTTATCCGGCCATGGGTAATAGTCGCCATAGTCGTGATTACCAAGGGTAGAATATACGCCCATGGGGGCTTTTACCTGGCTAAACACATCCATCCATTCATGCATTTCATCGGCACGGTCGTTCACCAGATCGCCGGTAAACAGTATCAGGTCCGGCTTCTGGTCGTTGATCAGCTTTACTCCTTTTAACACAGCTTCCCTGTTGGCAAAGCTGCCGGAGTGGATGTCTGATATCTGCACAATGCGCAAGCCTTTAAATGAGGCTGGCAGATGCTTAAAGCTCATTTTTATTTTATGTACCCGGTAATTGTATTTGTTGGAGAAGCCATATACGAGGGTAGCAAACAGTGATCCTCCGGCAATCAGCCCCAGTCTGTTCAGGAACTGGGATCGGGATAAGCCGCTTACCACGCCTTCCATAGCTACCGCCTGGCTTTCGCCGGTAAGTTTGCGAAACACCCATAACACTCCTCTGCGCAGGTCGTCAATTAACAGGAATACAGCTGTTAACAGTTTAGCCAGCACCAGTCCTATGAAAATGGCCATCAGATAGGATTTCAGCTGAGCCGGCCAGTTATGCCAGTTAATATAAGGCAGTAATGCTATCATTATCAGACAGCTGACAGATATCAACCAATAAACAGTATAGGTAACATTTCTTACCCTGGGGGTAGACATATACACCATGGCCCGTATGGCCTGGAATACATAAATATCCAATAAAAGGAGGAAAACTATAAGGATGACGGAATTTAACCCAGATCGCATTATGAAAATTTAATATAGATATAAAATGAACAAGCAATTTAATACAACTTATCTGGTCAGAAAAGTTAAAACCAGTTGGTTGTTGGTATGTAGACGAATAACACGCGGATGAATTGTATGTTTTTATTTTTTTTATTAGGAAGAGAGAAACATTACATTTGCTGGCCGACCGGGCTTATTGTAGATAATTTTAATATTTTCTTAATATATTAATCTTACCCCTGCTGAAACTGGCTAATAATTAACCCATTAACATGTTGAGGGAACTGTTCTGCGAACAGTTTGTGTATAAATAAATATACTACAGCGCCCGAATTTTACCTAATCGTTGTATTTTTGTCCGATTGGGGCTACTTTTAAATAAAGGTGAAGGATTAATAGCAATTAATTGAGGTGATACAAGATACAAAATTCTCAATTATTACATATTAATTGTTAATTGGTTAGACGATGAAATATACTTGTTACGGACATTCCTGCTTTGCGGTGGAAATAAAGGGTAAAAGGATTCTTTTTGATCCTTTCATCACCCATAATGAGCTGGCGAAAAAAGTAGACATCCATGCCATAACGGCGGATTACATTTTTGTTTCTCATGGTCACGAGGATCATACTGCGGATCTTGTGGAGCTGGCAAAGAGAACCAATGCCACAGTAGTATCTAATTTTGAGATAGTTACCTGGGCAGGTAAGCAGGGCATAGAGAAATTGCATCCCATGAATACCGGTGGTAAATGGAAATTTGACTTTGGCACCGTAAAATGTGTGGTGGCACAGCATTCCAGCAGCTTACCCGATGGTACCTATGGTGGCAATCCTATGGGATTTGTGTTTATGACGGAAGAAGGCAATTTTTATTATTCCGGCGATACGGCGCTCACAATGGATATGGAACAGATACCGACAATAGCAGCACTGGATTTTGCAGTGTTACCTATTGGCGATAATTTCACCATGGGCATAGAAGATGCCATTGCTGCAGCTGAACTGATAGAATGCGATAAAATAATCGGTGTACACTACGATACTTTCGGCTACGTTAAGATTGACACAAAGGAGGCCGTGCAACAATTTGAAGATGCTGGTCTGGATCTATTGCTACCTGAAATAGGAAGTACCATAGAGATTTGAGGAAGAGGCGATCATTGCTAATTTATCCTTTATCCTATAAATAACCTTTGAATTTTTAAATTACACAATGGCTAGAATAATCGCAATCGCTAACCAGAAAGGTGGCGTAGGAAAAACTACAAGTGCAATAAACCTGGCAAGCAGCCTGGCTGTGCTGGAATTTAAAACACTGCTGGTAGACGCCGACCCACAGGCAAACAGCACCACAGGGCTTGGTTTTGACCTGCGCAATGTGCAGCAAAGCCTGTATGACTGCATGGTGAATGATGTTCAGGCCAAAGATATCGTACTGGAATCCGATACACCCAACCTGAAAGTAATGCCTTCCCATATAGACCTGGTAGGTGCGGAAATGGAACTCATCAATCATCCTACCCGGGAAAGAGTGATGAAACAGGTGATAGATAGCGTAAAAGATGATTATGATTTTGTTATAGTTGACTGCTCTCCCTCACTTGGTTTGATTACTGTAAATGCCCTCGTGGCCTCTGACTCCGTGATTATCCCGGTACAATGCGAATTTTTTGCACTGGAAGGTTTGGGAAAATTGCTGAATACCATTAAAATTGTACAGAGCAATCTGAATAAGGAACTGGAAATTGAAGGCATCCTGATGACCATGTATGATGGTCGTTTGCGCCTGAGCAACCAGGTGGTGGATGAGGTGAAACAACACTTTGAAGAAAGCGTTTTTAACACTATCATACACCGCAATACCAAACTGGGTGAAGCTCCCAGCTTTGGTAAATCTGTAATTATGTACGATGCAGCCAGCACAGGTGCCATCAATTATTTGAATCTGGCAAAAGAAATTCTGCAGAAACATGATTACACACAAATTAAATCTAAAGACAAAATCCTAGCTATTAACGATGACCAATCCAAGTAAGAAAGAGGCGTTGGGTAAAGGCATCCGCTCACTGCTTCAAAACATAGATACTGATCTGAAGCAAACCGCTGGCGCCCTGGGCGAAAAAGCGGCTGCGGCTGCAACCGGTATGGAACGCATATCGCTGGATCAGATTGTGACCAATCCGAAACAGCCGCGTCGTGACTTTGATGAGGTTTCTTTACAGGAGCTGAGCCAGTCTATCAGGCTGCACGATGTTATTCAACCTATTACGGTTGCCAGGATCACCAATAAGAAATTCCAGCTCATTGCAGGGGAAAGACGTTTAAGAGCCAGCAAAATGGCTGGTTTGAAAGACATCCCCGCCTACATCCGTCAGGTAAATGATCAGGAATTGCTGGAACTGGCGCTGCTGGAAAATCTTCAGCGCGAAAACCTGAATGCCATTGAGGTGGGATTGAGTTACAAACGGTTAATGGAAGAATGCACCCTTACACAGGAGCAGGTAGCCGACCGTATGGGCAAAGAAAGAAGTACTGTAACCAACTATATACGTTTGTTGAAGCTGCCGCCTGATATCCAGGTAGCGGTGCGTAACGCACAACTCAGCATGGGCCATGCCCGTGTACTGACCGGTGTTGAAAATGTGGAGAACCAACTTTTTCTGTATAACGAAATACTGAAAAACGGTTTGTCTGTAAGACAAACAGAAGAACTGGCACGCAGAATTAACCAGGCAGATAAGGGTCATCAACAGAAGTCTGTAAAAATAAAATTACCGCCGGCTTTCCAGAAGATACAGGACAACCTGGCTTCTCATTTTTCTACAAAAGTGAAACTGGACAGAGGCAAAAGCGGTAAAGGCAGCATTTTGATTGAATTCTATTCAGATGAAGAGCTGGATAGTATCCTCGAAAAAATAGATATATACGGTGGCTAAGAAGGCTGGATACATGTTTCATTCACTACGTTACTTTTTCCTGGTATTGCTGACGATTGTTATGTCTGTTCCCTTGCGGGCACAGCACGATACTTTACGTCCGGCTGCCAAAACAATGGATACTGTGATCCGGCTCACCAAGGCGCCCGGAACAGATACCCTTAAGTCAAAGCACTACAAGGATTCTACCTTCGCAGTGGCAACACCACTGCCTCATAGTCCGCGTAAAGCAGCTTTGTACTCCGCCGTATTACCCGGCCTGGGACAGGCTTACAACAGAGAGTACTGGAAAATACCACTGGTATATGCCGCATTGGGTACCTGTACTTATTTTTTCATTGATAACATGAAATTGTACAAATCCTTCCGGGATGCCTACCGCATACGTAAGAATGGCAACCCTGGTATTGTAGATCAATATGCCAACCTGATTCAGGATGCAGAGGGATTAAAACAATACAGGGATTACTACCGGCAAAACGTGGATTACTCTGTATTATTCTTTGTGCTGGCGTATGGTTTAAATATTGCAGATGCCACAGTATTCGCGCATCTGCGCACCTTTGATATGTCCAGTGATCTCAGTATGCGTATATCACCTACTTTGATCAACAACCGTACACTGGGCATAGGTGTGAATATTTCGCTGGGAGGCAAAAAAGCTGGTAATAGCCGGTACGTTGCCGGTCGCTGATAACTATCAATCAATATCAACATACAATTAGCAAGGGTCATGAAAATAGCGCTCATCGGATATGGTAAAATGGGACAGGCAATAGATGCTATTGCTACTGCTAAAGGGCACGAAATAGTGCTCCGGGCAAACAGTAAACACCCGCTGGCAAAGGAACACCTGGAACAGGCAGACGTAGCCATTGAATTTACCACTCCTGAAACAGCTTATCATAATGTATTAAAGTGCTTTGAAGCCAATGTACCCGTAGTTTGCGGTACCACGGGATGGCTGGATAAATTGCCTGAAATAAAAGCGATTTGTGCAGAAAAGCAGCAGGCGTTTTTACATGCTACCAACTTCAGCATTGGTGTGAACATATTTTTTGAAGTAAACAAGAAGCTGGCCGCCCTGATGGCCAGTCAGTCGCAATATGATGTATGGATGGAAGAAATTCACCATACACACAAAAAAGATGCACCAAGCGGTACTGCCCTTACACTGGCAGAACAGGTACTGGCGTCTGTAACACGTAAGACAGGTTGGGCAAATGAAGAAAGCAAACAACCGGAAACCCTGTCTATCATTTCCAAACGCATAGATCCGGCTCCGGGCACACATACCATTACCTATACCTCCGGCATTGATGATATCACCATTACGCATACTGCCCATTCCAGGGAAGGTTTTGCCGCAGGTGCCGTTGTTGCCGCAGAATGGCTGAAAGGCAAGACAGGGGTATTCACCATGAGAGATGTGCTGAACCTTTAGTTTTTATCTGTCAGTGCCTGTCTTTGGGCCTAATAGCTAACAGCTAAAAACAGCTTATCTTTGTTTGGTCAAAAATGTTCACCGACCTATAGTTCATCCGGGGGGATGCAAACCAGTCAGTATGTTATCAAAAAAAACACAATACGCATTTCACGCACTAGTACACCTGGCAGAGAATATGGATAAAGGACCCATCCTTATCTCAGAAATCGCACAGGAAAAAAATATCTCTATCAAATTCCTGGAAAATATATTGCTGGAATTGAAGAATGCAGGTATTCTGGGTAGTAAAAAAGGAAAAGGTGGTGGTTATTACCTCCTGCGACCTCCAAAAGAAATTGCATTGGCTAAGATTATCCGCTTGCTGGACGGGCCTATTGCCCTGCTCCCCTGCGTGAGTCTGAACTATTACGAACGTTGCGAAAACTGTCGTGATGAAGCTGTTTGCGGCCTTAACGAAGTCATGAGTAAAGTAAGGGACTCCGCCTTAAAAATACTGGAGAATAAGACCTTGAAAGATATCCTTACCCGGAATTCATAACCGGGGATACTACACCAAACGTTACAGCCGGCAATCTGGCCGGCTACCGATATTATCTCCCTACTGGAGTGTTTTGTTAATCCTGCTTCCGATATATTTCTCGCTACCACAGGGCCTTTCATAGGTAATGTGTAATTTTTTATTTTATTAGTCTATCTTTTTTATAGGATTTATGTATTTTTGTTTACGGAGTAGCTGTAATTACTCCGCTGGCACTAGACATACAATTAATAAGGAAGATCTACATGACAGACATTACCACCGCACTTGCCAACAAACCGATAGTGGAAGCTATACAGTATTTACTGGAACAATATCCCGGCGCTGTAGCATTCTCTACTTCTTTTGGCCAGGAAGACCAGGTGATATCAGATATTATCTGGCGCAACCATTTACCGGTCAGGGTATTCACCCTGGACACGGGCAGGCTTTTTCAGGAAACATACGACCTGATGGACCTCACAATGGCCCGTTATAAACAACCTGTGGAAGTTTTTTTCCCGGAAACATCCGCGGTAGAAAAGCTGGTAGCTGAAAAAGGTCCCAACAGCTTTTACGAATCAGTGGAAAACCGCAAGGAATGCTGTGGCATTCGCAAGGTAGTACCACTGAACAGAGCATTGGAAGGTGTTAAAATATGGATTACCGGGCTACGTGCGGAGCAATCAGAAAACCGCCATAGCATGGAAACCCTCGAATGGGATGAGCAACGCCGTCTCTACAAATACAATCCGCTGATTCACTGGGGTTATGATGAAGTGTTGTCTTACCTGGCAACACATCAGGTACCTTATAACAAGCTGCACGACAAAGGCTTCGTGAGCATTGGCTGTGCACCGTGTACACGTGCCATTGAGCCGGGAGAACATCCGCGCGCCGGCCGGTGGTGGTGGGAACAGTCGCACAAAGAATGCGGCCTGCACGGATAGCATATTAAACAAGGTACAAGGATTTTGAAGTTTTAAATATAGTCTATGACTAATCAAATAAATTGGGAATTTCCACAGGCGCTGGAAGATGAAGCGATCTACATACTTAGGGAAACAGTTGCTCAGTTTGAGAAACCAGTGCTCCTGTTTTCAGGTGGCAAAGACTCTATTACCTTAGTAAGACTGGCACAGAAGGCCTTTTACCCCGGTAAAATTCCCTTTTCCCTATTACATGTGGATACTGGACATAATTTTCCTGAAACCATTGAATTCCGCGACTGGCTGGTAAATACGCTGGGCCTGGATATTATCGTAAGAAATGTACAGGATAGCATTAACCAGGGAAAAGTGCAGGAAGAAACCGGCAAATATGCCAGCAGAAATGCTTTGCAAACCGTTACCCTCCTGGATGCTATCGAAGAAGGTAAATTTGATGCCTGCATTGGTGGCGCCCGCCGTGATGAAGAAAAGGCCCGTGCTAAAGAAAGGATCTTTTCTGTACGCGATGAATTTGGACAATGGAACGCTAAAATGCAGCGCCCTGAACTGTTTGATATCCTCAATGGAAAAATTAATATAGGCGAAAACGTTAGGGTATTCCCTATCTCCAACTGGACTGAGCTGGATGTATGGAACTATATTCGCCGTGAAAAACTGGAAATTCCTTCTATCTATTTCTCTCATGAAAGAGAGATCATAGAACGTGATGGACTTTACTGGCCTTATTCTCCTTATCTCAATACTACTGCTGATGAAGTGCCTTACCGCCAGAAAGTACGTTTCCGTACTGTAGGTGATATGACCTGTACCGCAGCTGTTGTTTCTGAAGCGGATAAACTGGAAGATATCATTGCCGAAATCATGGAAGCAAAGATCTCTGAACGTGGTGCCCGTATAGATGACAAACGCTCAGAAGCCGCTATGGAAAAGAGAAAACAAGCAGGATACTTTTAGCAGCTGTTAGCTATTAGCTTTTAGCTTTTAGTTTTCTATGCACATTAATTTTATTTGAACAAATTTCTTTGGCTATAAGCTAAATGCTAATAGCTAAAACCTAAAAGCTAAAACAATATGGAGGTTTTACGTATAGCCACTTCCGGTAGTGTAGATGATGGTAAAAGCACATTGATTGGCCGTTTATTATATGACACCAATTCTATTCCGCAGGATAAAATGGAAGCGCTCCATGCCGCCAGCAAGCGCAAAGGACTTGATTTTACAGATCTCTCCTTATTAACTGACGGACTGGTAGCAGAACGTGAGCAAGGCATCACGATAGATGTAGCACACATTTATTTTTCCACACCAACCCGCAAATACATTATTGCGGATACGCCGGGGCATATTGAATATACCCGCAACATGGTAACCGGTGCTTCCAATGCACAGGTATCACTGATCCTGATTGATGCCCGCAGAGGTATTGTGGAACAAACACACCGTCACTTTTTTATTGCCAACCTGCTGCGTATTCCGTACCTGGTAGTTTGTGTAAATAAAATGGACCTCGTGGAATATAGTGAAGCCCGCTTCAATCAGATTATGGAAGATTTCCAGCAAATGCTGGACAATGCAGGGTTTAAGGGACAGGAAGTAAAATTCATTCCCATCTCCTCTTTATATGGCGAAAACGTAGCAACACGTACCGGTGCTATTAACTGGTATGAAGGCGCTACTTTGCTGGAATACCTGGAACAGGTGTCTTTTGATCATGAAGATCGTTTACATCCGGCACGCTTCCCTATACAGAGCGTGATCAGGCCCAGAACTACCGAGTACCACGACTTTCGCGGATTTGCCGGTAAAGTGGCCAGCGGCCATTTTAATGTAGGGGATGAAGTAGTATCATTGCCTTCCGGACAAAAAAGCCGGATCAAAACAATTGAACAATTTGAAAAACAATTAACGGTAGCGCATGCACGTGAAAGCGTGATCATTACCCTGGAAGATGAAATAGACAGCAGTCGCGGTAACATGCTGGTAAAGGCCACAGAAGTGCCTGTACAGCTAAAAGAAGTGAGTGCGCACATCTGCTGGATGGATCAGCAAAAACTAACTGCCGGCAAAACGTATTTATTGCAGCATGGTATTAACCGTGTGAAAGCAAAAGTGCAGCAAATCAACTACGTAACAGATGTAACCAGCCATCTCCAAACAGCAGATAAAGCTGATATGGGGCTCAATGATATCGGTAAAATTTCGCTTAAAACTGCTGCCCCGATATTTGCAGATTCCTATCATACAAATCCCGCCAATGGCGCTTTTATACTGATAGATGAATTTAATAACACCACCGTAGCAGTAGGATTTATAGAATAGATTGTCTTTCTCCCGATTAGGATGATTATACTGATTACCCTGATTTTATTTTTTTGATTTAAAAAAGATTAGCGAAGATCAAAGCGATATTATTCGCTTAATCTTCGCTAATCTTTTTTAAATCTTTCTATACTCAAAAAAATAAAATCAGGGTAATCAGTATAATCATCCTAATCGGGAGAAAGACAATCTCCGCTAAATATTTGCCAGCATATCCGCCGTCATCTTGCTCAAGTCAAATTCGTGTTTCCAGCCCCAGTCGTTACGTGCCAGGGAGTCATCAATGCTATCGGGCCAGCCATCAGCAATCTGCTGGCGGTAATCCGGCTCATAGGCGATGGTGAACGCTGGAATATGTTGTTTGATTTCTGCTGCTATTTCTTTTGGAGAGAAACTCATTCCGGACAGATTATATGCAGAACGCACAGATATTTTGGAGGCATCAGATTCCATCAGTTCAATGGTAGCCCTGATAGCATCCGGCATGTACATCATTGGGAGGTACGTATTTTCAGCCAGGAAGCTGGTATATTTTTTATGTTCTTTCGCCTCATGGAAAATTTCAATCGCATAGTCTGTGGTACCACCACCAGGTGCTGATTTGTAGCTGATCAGGCCGGGATAACGCAAACTTCTTACGTCTACGCCAAAACGGTGGTTGTAATATTCACACCAGCGCTCACCTGCAAATTTGCTGATACCATAAATGGTAGTAGGCTCAATGATGGTGTGCTGTGGTGTATCCATTGCCGGTGAATTAGGACCAAAAACAGCGATGGAACTAGGCCAGTATATTTTGTCAAGATTTTCTTCTTTCGCAATATCCAGTACATTCAGCAGGCTTTGCATGTTGATATGCCAGGCCAGTAAAGGATTTTTTTCGCCGGTAGCAGACAGTATCGCCGCCAGCAGGTAGATCTGGGTGATGTTGTGCCTGATAACCAGTACATGCAACATTTCCTTGTTCATTACATCCAGCGACACATAGGGTCCGGTTCCTTTCAGCAAATCATGCTCTTCACGCAGATCGGATGCCAGTACGTTGGCATCTCCATACATTTTCCTTAACGCCAGGGTCAGCTCCACGCCTATTTGTCCACAGGCACCAATAAGCAGAATCTTATCTTTCTTCATACAAAACTATAATTGTAAGCTATTTTTTAAATCGGACCGTAATATTAACGGGTTCGCGGATATTTCCGCACACCACATCTCAGCGCTTGACAATGCTATAACAATAAAAACTCCCACGGGTTATATTGATTGTTTTGGCATTACAATACTATGACAATTTTGTCTTTTCACATGATTAGACTGATTATGCGGATTACCCGATTTCTTTTGTTCATCTTAAAGACATTAAAAGTTTAACAAAATCGGCGTAATCAGCATAATCAGTCTAATCGGGAGAAAGACTATCTTTGCACCTTCTATTAAATGACCCAATTTTTAATAAAATATGAAGCATTTAAAATCATTGTTCAAAGAGCAATACAACCCGGAAAATTTCTTCCTGATTGCAGGTCCATGTGTGATTGAAGAAGAAGAAATACTGATGACAGTAGCGGAAAAAGTAACGACTATCTGTAAAAGATTAGCTATCCCATATATTTTTAAAGCATCATATCGTAAAGCCAATCGTACCAGTGTGCATTCTTTCACTGGTATTGGTGATGTAGAAGGGCTGGAACTGCTGCAGAAAATAGGAAAAACATTTAATGTACCGGTTACTTCAGATATTCACTCTGCTGCAGAAGCTGCCATGGCAGCGGCTTACGTAGATGTATTACAAATACCTGCATTTCTTTGCAGACAAACAGATATCCTGATTGCTGCTGCAGAAACAGGTAAAGTGGTGAATGTAAAAAAAGGACAGTTTCTCAGTGGTGAGTCCATGAAATTTGCCGTGGAAAAGATCAAAGGAGCTGGCAACGACCATATCATGCTGACAGAACGCGGTACCACCTTTGGTTACCAGGACCTGGTAGTGGATTATCGTAATATTCCTATCATGAAACACCTGGGAGAGCCTGTAGTAATGGATTGTACGCATTCCCTGCAACAGCCAAACCAAACCAGCGGTGTAACCGGTGGCAATCCGCAAATGATCAGTACCATTGCCAAAGCAGCTATTGCTACCGGTGCAGATGGTTTATTCATTGAAACACATCCGGATCCTTCCAAAGCGAAGTCTGATGGTGCCAATATGCTGCGCCTGGATCTGCTGGAAGAGCTCCTGGAGAAACTGGTAGAGATCAGAAAAGTAGTGAGATAACCTTTTTTATTCTGCCTTGTTTTATGTAAATTCATGAAACACAAAAATCAGCTCACTATGATTAGTATCAATGCATTAAAATCAGGTGATACCGTTATCACAAACTATGCTGGGGCAGAGAAAGAGGGAAAGATTTTGCAGATAGATCATGAAGATAAAAAGGTATTGGTTGCTACCAGTGATAACAATGAATTTTGGTATGACCTTGACAACCTCTATCCTATTCATCTTTCAGAAGCTGAATTGCTAAAGTTGCAATTTCATAAAGACGAGGCTGCCTCTTCAAATGGTAGTCATTTGTATGTGAGAGGGCCGTTTTCCGTACGTTTATACACAGAAGGACACAAACCCTTACTAGAGCTTCACTACCGGGATGAAACGCGGGGATTGAATGAGCCTATCACGTTAAATGAGCTGCAGAATCATTATTATGCAATGACAAATTTCCACCTGGAATAAAAATATTATCACCATAAAAAAAACACTGCCCACCGGCGGTGTTTTTTATTTAATAGCTATGCATGAATGCTTTGCTGTTGTTTAGCAGTAGCAATGATGAGTTATAAATAACGTAGCGGATTTCTCCTGGCATTCTGGATATAGTGCTTCATGTTCATCCAGAAAGCAAGAATCATATATACGATGAGTGGGGACCCCATCGTCAGAAAAGTGGCATAAATGAAAAAGATACGTATCCGGGAAGTGGCTACTCCTAGTTTATCTCCTATAGCAGCACATACACCGAACGCCTTCCATTCCACAAAATCTTTTATCCGGTTCATGAACCAAATTTATCAAATTCCTGCCGTAAAACCAAGTAGAAAACCGGGGATCGTTGCTGCTTCTGTAGTGGCCTGAATATCAGTAAGTTTATGCGGGATGGGCTTCTTTAAGTGCGGGAATGGTAAATTAAGCAACCGCGATAACTTTAATATAACAATAAATACTACTTTTTGAAGCCACAATAATAACCCCATTTCCTTGTCAGGAAAGTGTTTAAACATTGCGTTAAAGTATAGAAAGTTTATGTTGGGATGGTACAGGCTTCAGTATTTAATTTAAAAACTTGCTGATTTTAGTTAATTTTGCGTGCAATTTTTAACCGCTCTTAAAATATTTTTTTCCCATGGTGTTTGATATTGACATGATTAAAAAAGTGTATGCGGCACTACCGGGTAAGGTGGAAGCAACCCGTAAGATGTTAGGTCGCCCGCTCACACTTGCCGAGAAGATTTTGTACGCTCACCTTTATGCACCTACTACCTCGCCTTATGAGAGAGGCAAATCCTACGTTGAATTTGCTCCGGATCGTGTAGCAATGCAGGATGCAACCGCCCAGATGGCATTGCTCCAGTTTATGACCTGTGGTCGTGATCAGGCAGCGGTTCCTTCTACGGTACATTGTGATCACCTCATACAAGCCAAGGTAGGCGCTACAGAAGATCTGGCAACTGCTATTGACACCAATAAAGAAGTTTACGATTTCCTTTCTTCTATTTCTGATAAGTATGGCATTGGTTTCTGGAAACCAGGTGCTGGTATTATCCACCAGGTAGTGCTGGAAAACTACGCATTTCCCGGTGGTATGATGATCGGTACTGACTCCCACACCCCTAATGCCGGCGGTTTAGGCATGGTGGCGATTGGCGTTGGCGGTGCTGATGCAGTAGATGTAATGGCAGGTTTACCCTGGGAGCTGAAAATGCCGAAACTGATCGGTGTGAAGCTGACAGGAAAAATGAGCGGCTGGACTTCCGCTAAAGATATTATCCTGAAAGTTGCTGGTATCCTCACTGTAAAAGGTGGTACAGGCGCTATCGTGGAATACTTTGGTGAAGGTGCGGATAGCCTGAGCGCTACCGGTAAAGGTACTATCTGTAACATGGGTGCTGAAATCGGTGCGACCTGTTCTCTCTTCGGTTACGACAGCAAAATGGCTGACTACCTGAAAGTGACCAGCAGAGCTGAAGTAGCTGCACTGGCTGACGGCGTAAAAGAACACCTGCGTCCTGATGCTGAAGTATATGTAGATCCTGCTAAATACTACGACCAGGTAATTGAAATTAACCTGAATGAACTGGAACCACATGTAAATGGTCCGTTCACTCCGGATCTGGCATGGCCTATCTCCAAATTTGCACAGGCGGTGAAAGAAAACAACTGGCCTGAAAAACTGGAAGTAGCCCTGATCGGTTCCTGCACCAACTCTTCTTACGAAGATATTTCCCGCTCTGCTTCCCTGGCTCAACAGGCCATCGACAAGCAACTGGATATGAAATCCGAATTCACTATCACTCCGGGTTCTGAACTGGTACGTTTTACCATCGAAAGAGACGGTTTACTGAATACTTTTGACCAGGTTGGTGGTGTAGTACTGGCCAACGCCTGCGGTCCGTGTATAGGCCAGTGGGCGCGTCATATTGACGATCCTACCCGTAAGAACTCTATCATCACTTCCTTCAACCGTAACTTCGCGAAGAGAAATGATGGTAACGCTTCTACCCACGCATTTGTAGCTTCTCCGGAAATTGTTACCGCACTGGCGATTGCAGGCTCTCTGTCTTTCAACCCACTGACCGACAAACTGAAGAACAAAAATGGTGAAGAAGTAATGCTGGATGAACCAGTTGGTTTTGAACTGCCTACCAAAGGTTTCGCGGTAGATGATGCCGGCTACCAGGCACCTGCTGCTGACGGTAGTGCTGTTCAGGTGAAAGTATCTCCTACCTCTGATCGTCTGCAACTGCTGGCGCCATTTGCTGCATGGGAAGGTACTGATCTGAAAGGTCTGAAACTGCTGATCAAGGCAAAAGGTAAATGTACGACGGATCATATCTCTATGGCAGGTCCATGGCTGAAATACCGTGGCCACCTGGATAACATTTCCAACAACATGCTGATTGGTGCGATCAATGCATTCAACGATAAAAGCGATACCGTTAAGAACGAATTAACCGGCGAATATGGCGCAGTTCCTGCTACCATGCGCGCTTACAAAGCTGCTGGCTTAGGTGCAGTAGTAGTAGGTGATGAAAACTACGGTGAAGGCTCCAGCCGCGAACACGCTGCCATGGAACCCCGTCACCTTGGTGTACGTGCTATACTGGTGAAATCATTTGCCCGTATCCACGAAACCAACCTGAAAAAACAGGGTATGCTGGGTCTGACTTTCGCTAACAAAGAAGACTACGATAAAATTCAGGAAGATGACAATATCGATATCCTCGGTTTGACTTCTTTTGCTCCAGGCAAACAACTCACTATTGTACTGCATCACAAAGATGGCAGCACAGACGAGTTTGCAGTAAACCATACTTACAATCAACAACAGATTGAGTGGTTTAAAGCTGGTGGTGCACTGAACGTAATCCGTGCAGAAGCTGCCAAAAAAGCGTAATCATCTACGTTTGAAAATATAAAAGAGACCGTCTCCAACAGCGAGACGGTCTCTTTTTTTATGCGGCTATTTCTTTTTAACTTGCCCGCCTAAAGCCTCCCTTGTTTATGCCCGCAGATATAAAGACTACCTGGCTGGAACTGAACAGACAGCAAAGGAATACGCGATCTATCCAAATGCAGTATACAATCCCGGACGTAAAAAAGTGTTGCAGCACTTCCTTGGAATGCCTGCTATTTATTGTACGGGTACATTCAGCACATTGTATGAAAAGCCCGCCAGGCAAAACATACAAACAGAAATTGAAACTTTATAACTGAGATATATGAAACGAATTGTGGTTTTTTGCGGCTCCAGTGCGGGGCAGGATCCAATATATACACAGCAGGCCACCTTATTAGGCGCCGCTTTGGCCAAACGCAATATAGGGCTGGTATATGGTGGCGCAAAAGTAGGCCTGATGGGCGCTGTAGCAGATGGTGCAATAAATGCCGGTGGTGAAGCAATTGGTGTAATCCCTCATTTTTTACAACAAAAAGAACTCGCGCATGAAGGGTTAACAGCATTAATACTGGTAGATACCATGCACGAACGAAAAACTAAAATGAATGAATTGTGCGATGGAGTGATTGCATTGCCAGGCGGCTTCGGCACTATGGAAGAACTCTTTGAAATGCTTACCTGGGGCCAGTTAGGATTGCATAAAAAGCCAATAGGATTATTGAATATAAATGGCTTTTATGATGCACTCAACCAACTCTCTCACACCATGACGGCAAAGGGTTTCCTTACAGCAGAAAACCGTGATATGCTGTTATGCAATGATAATATTGAGGGACTGTTATTACAAATGGAAAAGTACCAGGCGCCTTCCAAAACCAAGTGGATCACACCTTCACAGAGTTAAATCTCTTTTGTTTTCCACAATGGTTTTTTCAATGCAAACCTGCGGACTAAACTTACCCTGAAATTGCCGGTACCAAATGTTTGATAAGTGCCTGGTATCGGCATTTTACTGCGGGTGGTCATGCCTACATAGTGAATGCCTGCAAAGTAGCGACTGGAATTATATCCTATAGAACCACGGATGGTGTTGCTGAACTGTAATCCGACGTTGTGGCTGACATGACCGTTTTCAAAAAAAAGCCTGGTTTGATTGGCACCTAACCCTCCTGTGAATGACAAGGATACAAAAAAATGTTTTTTAAATACATACGTGTACGCATATCCGAAGTTAGCAGCGATACTCGCAATACCACTGCGATAATAGTGCTCATCTCTTAAAAAAGTAGTGTCAATAATATTAGCCGGTACCAGGGAAGAATCTCCCTCTATCTTTGCAAAAAATATCTCAGCTCCCACTATAAAAGATCCGGCGCTTTTTTTCTGGTATTCATTCTGCAGATTAGGTGCCCGGTAAGAAAACTTTTTATCATTGAAAATATACTGCACGTTGAGACCCAGATTCAAATTCTCAATATCAGGGCGCATAGGATAAGGATTTAGGGCAGCATAATCATTACCAAAAACCGCTTTGGGATTAGCAATGTAGTAACCTTTGTAAGATTGCCCGTAAAAATCTACCACCAGTTTACGCAAATAGATATGTGTTTGCAGATCGAGATAAGTTGTTTTCCCGTATTTGTCATTGTGTTGGTTAACGAAGGGAAGATTAAACCCAAGGTTAACTCCTATGAACCGGTAGTTTACCCCGAAACCCAGGTTAAACGGTGTGTTGGGGCGATACAAAATATGCCGCTTTTGTTTTGTATCTGCTATATCGTATTTAGTATATTTTTTAGAGCCGTACAGTCGAAAGGTAATATCTTCCGTATGATCTTCAATATAAGTAGTATCATTCTCCGTCTTCAGCCATTTCATCAGTTTGCTTTGAGCTGCCACCGGAGCGGTGCAACTACAAACTATTATCAACAAAAGTAAAATTCGTTTATTCATAAACGTTATAGCGTTGTGTAACTTATAAGGTTATGTTGATGTCAATTGTCAGGGTAGTTCAACTACTTCCAGCTGTTGAATGTTACCTGCATCCAGCTGAAATCGCAGGAGCGTTTTTACTTTGTGCCAGCCTTGCTGCCCGCAGGCGCCCGGGTTCATGTGCAACAAATGCAGTGCCGGGTCAGGCATTACTTTTAATATATGCGAATGCCCGCAGATAAAGAGTTTGGGCGGATGCAGCTTTAACTGGTCTTTAATACCGGGGGCATATTTTCCCGGATAGCCGCCAATATGGGTCATCATAACAACTACTCCTTCCAGTGTAAAATGTAAGGTTTCCGGGTAACGGATACGGATATCCGCACCATCTATATTACCAAATACTGCCCGGAAAGGTTTAAAAGCCTCCAGTTTATTGGCAAGGTCTACATTACCGATATCGCCGGCATGCCAGATCTCATCTACTTCTTCGAAATACTTAAATACCTGTGGATGCAGATAACTATGGGTATCTGACATCAGTCCTATCTTTTTCAATAGCGAATTATATTATAATTTTTTATTTTGGGGTATATGTTAAATACACAATCTAACAATATAACCGCCTGTTTATTGATTTGCTGTCCCGACAGGCCCGGCATAGTAGCCGGTGTATCACAGTTTCTGTACCTATTGGGTGCAAATATACTCGATGCCAGTCAACACAGTACTGATCCCCGGGAAGGTTTATTTTTTACGCGCATGGAATTTCAGCTGGCGCTAACGGATAAAGTCATGCTGGAAGAGTCTTTCCAGCAACAGGTAGCCGCTCCGCTGCAGATGGAGTGGAAAATTGATTATAGTGACCGGCGCAAACGTATGGCCATCATGGTATCTGCTTATGATCATTGTTTGATGGAATTATTATGGAGATGGAAAAGCGGGGAATTACCGGTAGACATTCCGTTGGTGATTTCCAATCATCCGAAGCTGGAAAAGGAATGTACCGTGCTGGGTATCCCCTTTCATTACCTGCCGGTAGCAGCCAGCAGCAAGGAATTACAGGAGCGGGCGGCTATCCGGTTGCTGGAGGAACATGCCATTGATTTTACTGTGCTGGCCAGGTATATGCAGATATTATCGCCGCAGTTTGTTCGTTTGTATCCGCAGCGCATCATCAATATTCATCATTCCTTCCTGCCTGCTTTTGCGGGAGCAAGACCTTACCTTAACGCCTATACGAGAGGTGTAAAACTGATTGGAGCCACTGCACATTATGTTACCAATGAACTGGACGAAGGCCCTATTATAGAGCAGGATGTGGCCAGGGTAAGCCATAAACATACGGTAGACGACCTCGTGATGCTGGGAAGGGATATAGAGCGGCAGGTGCTTACCAGGGCGGTAAAAGCACATATTGATAACCGGGTCATCCTCCATGGCAATAAGACAATTGTATTCTAAAAAAGCCTGGCAATAATTATTACCAGGCTTTTTAACTGTATTTATTTTGCTTTCTTTTTGATAAACTTACCGAGTTTCTTACCTGATATCGCATAAGACTCAGCGAGACGGGTACCGGTGTCGAAATCATAACCACCAAAAGTACCACCAGGTGCACCATCGATAGTTACTTTAGCCAGTACTTTGCTTTTATCTGCTGATTCAACAATCAGTGCTTCCGCATCGATCTTCGCTTTTTTACGTGCTACGCCAACGTTCCAGCCGGGTTCAACGAAAGTAGTGTGGAAAATAAGGGTGTATTTAGCATCCTTATAATTACCTACCTGCAACTTGCCTTGTTTGTTGAACAGCTCGTCGAATTTAGGTTCAAATCTTTTTACGCGATCTGATCTCCAGGCTTTCACCCAGGTATCACCTCTTCCGGGTTCTTTTTTGTTGTACTCCGTTACTTTTTTGTTGATGTAGTCATCTTCGTTGTCAAATTTTCCAACGCTGAGGCTGTCGTAAGTGTACAGTACATTGATTTTGGTTTCTCCTTTCAACATAGAAAGTTCACCATCCTCCAGTTTGATTTTTTGAGCCGAAGCGCTCAGGCTTAGGGCTGTTAATGCTAACAGTGGCAAGGCCTTGGGGATAAATTTCATTTTCAATATAAGTTTCCGCAAACTTATAAATAAACTTACATATAAATGCAATTATACATGCGAAATATTTTCACATCTGATACTATAGGAAATGGCTATACGAAATATAAAATAAATTCCCATGCCCCTCCTTGCCAGGAGGAGAACTTTGCAGCGCGGATGAAAGGGGATAAAAAGAGGTAATTTATTTACCCATAAATTTGGCCAGCTTCTTTCCTGATACGGCATAAGCTTCCATAATACGCATGCCGGTATCAAAATCAAAACCCATCATACGACCGGGTGCATTATCAATGGATATTTTAGCGACCACCTTACTTTTATTCCCGGTTTCCACTATCTGCACTTCTGCATCGATGTAAGCGTTTTTACGTGCTATCCCTACATTAAAGCCAGGTTCCATAAAGGTGGTATGGAATATCATGGTGTATTTAGCGTCAGGGAAATCACCTACGCTGATATCGCCATTCTCATTAAATAATGAATCAAATTTAGGCTCAAACCGGGTGGGGCGGTCATCTTTCCAGGCTTTAGCCCAGGTATCGCCTTTACCTGCTTCCTTTTTGTTGTACTCGTCTGTTTTCTTTCTGACGTAATCACTCTCGTTGTCTTTGCCAACCGACAGATGATCATAAGTAAATTCCATATTGATCTTTTTCTGGTCTCTTATCGGCGACAGATCACCATCTACCAACTTAATTTTCTGTGCCAGTGCGGGGATGCACATCACAGCCAGCAACACAGTGGTTGCCACTTTGGGGAATAGTTGCATAACATGACAATTTGCAACAAAAATATCGAAAATATACGATACCCCTGATCACCGGAAATTTTATTTTAACTTTAGTAACAATGCTACAAACAGCCTTATATAACTATCTCCGCAAGGAATGCGACATCGTACTCGATGCCTGCGCACAATTGCAGGAAACACCCGGCAATCCCGCTGCTATTCACGTAATACGTGTAGGCGCAAAAAAGATCAGGGCCTTTTTTACACTCGCGAAGCAACTACCGGATTATGATTTCAATGCCGGTAAATACCTACGTACACTAAGACTCATACAAGCCATAGTCGGCACTTCCAGGGATCCGCAATTACAGGCAAAGCACCTGCACCATTATGAGAAAAATATAGCCTGGCGCTTTTCATTTGCACATTTATTACTACATAATAAGCAAGTTACCGCCGATGAGTTACTGCAGACAGCCGTTAAGCTTACTTCTGTCAAGCAGTTAGGCGCCCTACCGGAAAAATTCCGGGAAGCCATTGCTGAAACAGACAGTGAATCCGGCACTGATGCCCTGCTCACTTACATGAAAGATCAATACAGGTCTACTGCCCTGCCCGGCAGCAGGGCACATCATACCGTGTGGCATGCGCTGCGCAAACAAATGAAAACGTTGTATTATCAACTCACTATTATGGAGCAGGTATTACCGGCATCACACATCAGCAAAGAGCTGGTGGGTCCTACCAAAAAGGCCGGTGAACTATTGGGACAATGGCATGATACAAGTGAGTTATTATTATTTGTGAAAGCCAGCATCGCACAGCTGAAGAGAGAAAAAATCACCTTGCCGGTGAATGCGTCGGCGCTCGTACAATTGCTACAGCTGGATACCAAAGAGCAGCTGGCACAATGTTCCGTACACATGAGGCAGCTGTTAGCTGTTAGCTTTTAGCGGTTAAATACTGCCCTTCGGGTACTAACTGCTAATAGCTAACTGCTAACAGCTACAAACTAAGATCTTCCCCGCAATAGGCCATCACTATTTCAAATATAAGCGCAGCACCCAGTTTAGCGGTACGGTTATCTATATCCAGCGAAGGATTGAGCTCTGCTATATCTGCACTTACTACTTTTCCGCTCTGTAAAATAGCGCGGTAACATTGCAGGAACAGGCCTCCCGGCATAATTCCGTTATAGGCGGTGGCACTCACACCAGGTGCAAACGGGGCTGCAAAAACATCCAGGCAGGTAGTCAGGTATACCATATCTACCTGTAGCAGAAAATGTTGTATGGCCGCAAACAGTGTGTCTTTATCATTCAGATGAAATGCGTCGGCACTCACATAGGTAGTGCCTTCTTCACCGGCTATATTAAAGAGCTGACGGGTGTTCCCGTTTTTCTGTATGCCCAGTGCGAGGTAATTAAATGTATCTCCAGATTGTTTGCAATCCTGTGCCAGTTGCCAGAAACCCGTGCCTGAGCTGGGGCCTTCTTCTCCAGGTACCCGGATATCAAAATGCGCATCGAAGTTGATAAATCCTACCCGTTGTTTTTGCGCATATTTACGGATACCGCTGGCATGACCATAGGTAATTTCATGTCCGCCTCCCAGCAATATTGGCAAATAACCCGCTGTAAGAATAGCTTTCACAGCTTCGCTGAGTACTTCCTGTGCTTCTTCCAGTTGCCCGTTTTTACACAGGACATCACCTGCATCCAGTAAAATCGTATGTGCGTTGAAGTGAGCCGGAAAATTAGCAATGACTTTACGCAACGCAGCAGGGCCTTCTGCAGCGCCGGTTCTGCCTTTGTTACGGCGCACGCCTTCATCGCTGGCGAAACCTAACAGCACCATTCCTTTTTCGTTGGGTGCTAATACCGGTAAAGGTGCCTGCAGCAGGTCCACTACTTTTATTACCTGGTGCCAGCGCAGAAAATCTGCGTCTGTACCGTCTATACGACCGGTCCAACTTGTTGCCACTGCGGGCTGATAGCTCTCCTTCGTTATCATAAATTATTGTACTGGTTCTCCTTTTTTCCACACCATCACAGGTTTCATCTTACCCTGATAATATAAAATATCCCGGTAATCACCTGTGGGATATGCCTGCAGGTCTGCGGCGTATCCTACTATGAGCTGCCCGACATCCTTCAACTGCAGCGCTGGTGCAGCTCTAAAGGTAAGTGCTGCCAATACTTCTGCTGTGGACAATTTTTCTGCTGCACTCATCACAGCTGCCTGTATCAGCAAATCGCCCATGGGGGCTGATCCAGGGTTCCAATCGCTCGCAATGGCCACACAGGCACCCGCATTCAATAATTTGCGTGCCGGTGCATACTGCATGCCTAAACCTAATGAAGCACCCGGCAAAACTACAGCAACTGTATCTGATTTAGCGAGTAAAGCAATTTCTTTTTCTGTGCTGGCTTCGAGATGATCGGCAGAAAGTGCACCGGCAGCCACTGCTACCGCGGCGCCACCTGCACTGAATTGGTCGGCATGCACCGTAGCTGCAAAGCCTTGCTGCATGGCCTTTTGCAGGAATCCGGCGGCAGCCTTCGCAGAAAATGCTGTTTCTTCAATGAAAATATCTACCCGGTTAGTGAGCTGTTCTTCCTGCAATACCGGTAACAGTTCCTGTAATATCCATTGCAGATATTCCTCTTCTGTACCAGTGTAATCGCGCGGTTTCATATGCGCAGCCAAACAAGTAGATATCAACGTAGCCTGCGTATGCATGCCCGCCTGTTGTATGGCGCGCAGCATTTTTATTTCACTTTCCAAATTAAGACCATAGCCACTTTTTACTTCGATAGTGGTTACGCCTTCTTTTATATGGCGGTTTGCACGGGCAACCGTATTTTCTACCAGGGTAACGATATCGGCTACACGTGTTTTGGTAACAGAGTCCCATATACCGCCACCAGCGCGGGCTATCTCCAGATAGCTTTTACCGGCAATACGCATGGCATAATCGCGGTTGCGGGTACCATCATAACAAATGTGTGTATGACAATCAATAAACCCCGGCAATAACACCATGGGGATATCTATAAAAGAGATCTCGCATTCCGGATATTGCTGTTGCAGCAATTTGTATTCCGCTATAGCAATGATCTTACCATCATCCACTACAATGCCGCCTTTTTCTATCACTTTCAATTGCTCATCCTGCAACGTACCTTTTAAGGGTAACCCTGTCATGGGCAGTATTTGAGCAAAGGGACCGATTAACATTTTCATGGGCTGCTGTATTAAATGGATATACCAAATTTATCTCCCCATTCCTGTGCTTTTTCATAGCCTGCATCTGCATGACGGAAAATACCCAAAGCCGGATCATTAAACAATACACGGCTCAAACATGCTGCTGCACGGTCTGTACCATCCGCCAGCACTACCATGCCGGCATGTTGTGAATAACCCATGCCTACGCCACCGCCGTGGTGGAAAGATACCCAGGTAGCGCCGCCACCGGTATTGGCCATGAGGTTCAGTAATGTCCAGTCGCTTACAGCATCAGAGCCATCTTTCATGGATTCTGTTTCGCGGTTGGGAGAGGCCACGGAGCCACAATCCAGGTGATCACGACCAATCACAATCGGTGCTTTTACCTTACCGGATTTTACCAGGTCATTAAAAATAAGACCGGCCTTTTCGCGCTCACCCAGTCCCAGCCAGCAAATGCGGGCAGGCAAACCCTGGAAGGCTACCTTTTCCTGTGCCTGTTTCAGCCAGTTGATGAGGTGCGTATTTTCCGGAAATGCTTCCATCAATGCGCGGTCGGTGGTGTAGATATCTTCCGGATCGCCGGATAAGGCTACCCAGCGGAAAGGGCCTTTCCCTTCGCAAAATAAAGGGCGTATATATGCAGGCGTAAATCCGGGGAAGTTAAAGGCATTGGCTTCTCCACCTTCTCTCGCAAATTCGCGCAGGTTGTTACCGTAATCAAATGTAACCGCACCTTTTTGTTGCATGGTTAACATAAAGCCCACGTGGCGTGCCATGCTTTTCAGTGACAACTGCTTATAGGCAGCAGGATCGCTCTTACGCAGGGCCAGTGCGGCTTGCAGCGACATACCATTTGGTACATATCCGTTGATAGGATCATGTGCAGATGTTTGATCAGTGAGGATATCGGGGATGATATTGTCTTTCAGCATACGTTCCAGCATATCACCGGCATCGCTCACCAAACCTATCGACAATGCTTCTCCTTTCGCCTGTGCTTCCTGCGCCCACTGAATCGCTTCTTCATAAGAATGCGTCATACGATCAAGGTAGCGGGTATCTATTCTTTTTTGTATGCGGGTAGGGTCTATGTCTGCGCCGAGGAACACGGCACCGGCCATAGTAGCCGCCAGTGGCTGCGCGCCACCCATACCACCAATACCGGCAGTAACAAGCAACTTGCCTTTGAGGCTACCGTTAAAATGCTGACGACTGCACTCCATAAAGGTTTCATAGGTTCCCTGCAGGATACCTTGTGTACCAATATAGATCCAGCTGCCGGCAGTCATTTGCCCGTACATCATTAATCCTTTTGAACGCAGTTCGTTGAAATGCTCCCAGGTAGCCCATTTAGGCACCAGGTTACTATTGGCCAGCATTACACGGGGAGCCTGCGGATGTGTGCGGACAATACCCACTGGTTTACCGGATTGCACCAGTAGTGAGTGGTCTTCATCCAGTTCCAGTAACAACTCAATAATTTTTTGCAGCGATTCGCGGTTACGTGCAGCCTGACCAATACCACCGTATACCACCAGTTCATCGGGGTTTTCGGCTACTTCGCCATCGAGGTTGTTGAGCAACATGCGTAGCGGAGCTTCTGTTTGCCATGATTTAGCATGCAGGGTGGCACCATGTGGTGCTTTATAATGCGGGTGTGCCGCGTATGTTTTAATAAAGTCCAAACTGGTCATTATAAAGTCCGTTTAAGGTTAATTGATGTTGGGCGGCGGCTTCGTTGGCTACACGCACCAGTGATTGATCGGTGATGATATTATGCAGTGCTGCTATGTCGTACGCAAAGATGCGGTCTTTGGTAGCGAAGGTTACTTTTTCCCTGGTATATTGATGTACTGCTTCCAGCACCGGACCAGATTTCAGCGGACGGCGGAAATCCACTGCCTGTGCGGCATAGAGCAGTTCAATAGCCAGTATATATTCGAGATTACCAATTACCTGGTTGAGTTTACGGCCACTGATAGATCCCATGGATACGTGATCTTCCTGACCGAGTGAGGTAGGCACGCTATCCGCGCTGGCAGGGAAACACAGCGTTTTATTTTCTGTTACCAGTGCAGCAGTAGTGTACTGTGGGATCATAAATCCGGAGTTCAGTCCTGCATCCTGGATCAATAATTTAGGCAGTCCGTATCTTCCTTCAATCATCATATAACAGCGCCTGTCGGAAATATTACCCAGCTCCGCAGCCGCTACAGTGGCGTAGTCCAGCGGTAATGCCAATGGCTGTCCGTGGAAGTTACCACCGCTGATAGTATCAGTAGCACTGAAGATGATGGGGTTATCGGTAACTGCATTCAGTTCAATAGTAGTAAGCTCCTGCAGGTGCTGCCATGCCGTGCGGGAAGCGCCGTGTACCTGTGGCATACAGCGCAGGGAGTAAGGGTCCTGTACGCGGCCACAGTCCACATGCGAAGACATGATCTCTGAATTATCCAGCAATGTTTTCAGGCGGTGGGCTACCAGCTGATTACCGGGAAACGGACGGATAGCATGTAAGCGCGGGTCAAAAGGTTTGGCGGTGCCCATGAGTCCTTCCAGTGATAAGGCACCAATGATATCGGCCGCCTCCAGTGCGTTGTGCAGGCGTTGTACTGCTTTCACTGCAAAAGATAAAATAAACTGGGTACCGTTGATGAGCGCCAGTCCTTCTTTAGGACCAAGCACGATGGGCTGGATGCCTTCCTGCTGCATTACAGATTGTGTATCTGTTTTTTGTCCCTTGTACCATACATGCCCCAGCCCAATCAGTGGCAGGAACAAGTGCGCTAGCGGCGCCAGGTCACCGGATGCGCCCACAGAGCCTTTTTCGGGCACCAGTGGTGTAACGCGGTTTTCGATGTGCCAGATGATACGCTCCAGCGTAGCCAGGGCAGCGCCTGAATAACCTTGCGCCAGGGCATGCACTTTGGTGATGAGCATGATGCGGGCAATTTCTTCGGGGATACTTTCGCCCACGCCTACGCTATGACTTTGCAGGATATTGTATTGCAGTGCACGGGTATCTTCTTCAGAAATTTTAGTATCACATAACGGACCAAAGCCGGTGTTGATGCCGTATACCGTGGTATGCTGTGATACAATAGTTTGTACATACCCATAGCTGGTTTGTACACGTGTAATGACTTCCGGTACCAGTACGCCCTTCACCTTTCCTGCAGCAATGTCTATCACTTTGCCTACAGTGAGATGGTCTATACCGTACTTAAAAATATCACTCATGGTTAGAAGATTTATCTGGTGTATGATTTATTATAATTGTTGCCTGATTCTTTCAGACAAAGGTTTTTGTTGTACCGATTGTTCAATCTGCGCGATGGCTGCCAGTATCTGCTGGCTTTGTTTATTTTCCGTTACCAGCTCGTTCATGGCCTCCGAAATAGCGTTCCATACGGGTTGTATCTGATGGAGCAGGTCTTCCCCTTTTTTAGAGAAGGCAACCAATTGGCGACGGCCGTCTTCCTTGCAGGGCGTTGTTTTCAGCAGCCCTTTCTTTTTCAGGTTGGTCACCATCTGGCTCACGGCGGAGTGAGATATCTCCAGCTGATCCGCTATTTCTATCATCGGCATCGGCTGTTGTTTTGACAACAGGTAAAATACCGGAAACCAGCTGGCATCAAAGGAGATACCCGCTTGTTCATATACTTTATTTACTTCCATCAGGAAGTATTCACTTAATCTGCGCAGGCGGCTTCCAAAAACGAGGTAGCCTAATGTTGGATAGAAACTCATGTTTGATATTCAGCTATTTATGTAAGTGCTTATATAATAAATATTATGTAAGCGCTTATACAATAATACAAAATAATTACGAATTGGGAATTACGATTATAAGCGAAGATCGTTTCGATCCGTAATTCCCAATTCGTAATTCGTAATTTATTTCTCTACTTGTTTCTTTTTTAAATCGAACCAAACGGGAGAGCTGTCGGTCACTTCACCATTGTAGTTAATGAAGAGTTCTTCCCCTTTTTTAATCTCACGGCGGGTAATGATACTCATGGTTTCTTCATCGAAATCCATCTCGTACTCACAATTGGGGGTATAGTCGTGATTATAAATAGAGCAAAAGCCCAAAGCCACACAGGAGCGGGTTTCTCTTACACCCCAGAGGAAAATATAATTATGGAGTTTTGTTTTGTCCACAATTTCTGTATCGTCGTTAGAGAGGACCAGCACGGGCGAAGTTTCAATTCTTGTTCCGGCAGGAATCTTTTCTTTTGTGAAGACTCCCCTTCCTTTTCCCTTAGACTTTTCAATGTACAAGTACGGCTTTATCATGTCGTTATTTCAAATAAAAGAAGACGTAAAGTAAACTTAAAGCAGGAAGTTATCAAAATCCTATTTAAAAAATTTAGGTTTGCGGCCCGGAAAATATTTTTTTTGCCTTTCAAGTACTGACGCATATGATCAATTATAACCCGAAGGAATGGTTTACGTTTATCTTCCGCATCCATAAAGCGGATACGGTAAGGAAGCTCTTTCCCATGTTCATTGCCTTGTCTGTTTATTCGGGCATTGTTGCCTGGCTGGAGTTGGAGGTATGGCGACCCTCTTTCACAGCTGTATGCGGGGCCTGTGAGCGCATCAGAAATACACCTATCCCGTTTTCTTACAGTGTATTTATTAAAAAAATTATTTTCTTTTATGTGATGTCCATGCCATTTGGATATGTATTCAGTCTGGGTTATCTTATTATACCAATGATTGTCTTTATCTTTTTTGTGCTGGCCAGTCTGGAGCTTATTACAGAAGAAATTGAAGATCCATTCGGGAAAGACCCTAATGACCTGCCCCTGGATACTATTTGCGGCAATATCCGCCTGCATGTAGCAGAATTATTATAACGACTGTCCGGGCAGCGTGCTATTTTAACTTATTTTCGCAGATAGAGGCAATTTGTACATGGAAAATGAAGCTTTACTGGAGAAATTCCAGACACTGACAGAAGAAAAGAATTATCGTGAACTGTCAGTATATCTGGACGACCAGTTGATTACGGATATAGCTGAACTTATTCACGACGACCCTGATGAGGCCGACAAGATTATTAATAATCTGTCTATCACCAGAGCGGCGGCGGCTTTCCGTATCCTGGACTTTCCTCTGCAGGAAGATGTGATCAGAATCTTATCTCCCGCCAAAATAGCAGAGCTCATGAATGAGCTGCCAGCAGATGACCGCACCTCTTTCCTGGAAGAGTTACCCAGTGAAGCGGTGAAGGAGCTGATAAAACTGCTGGACCCCGAAGAACGGCGGATTACTTTATCACTGCTTGGTTATAAGGAAAACAGCGTAGGTCGTATCATGACGCCCGACTACATTGCTGTGCGGGAAGAATGGACAGTGAAAGAAGTACTGGATTATATCCGCGAACATGGCAAGGACAGTGAAACGATCGACGTAATATATGTGATAGACGAAAAGGGACACCTGATGGATGACTTCCGGATACGGGAGTTTCTGCTGGTATCTACAGACACCGTTGTACATACGTTGATGGATGACCGCTTTGTATCGCTCCATGCCAACGACGACCAGGAAGAGGCCATACAGGTATTCCGGATGGAAAACAGGGTAGCCTTGCCCGTTGTGGATGACCAGAGTATCTTGCTGGGCATTGTGACCATTGACGATATGTTATGGATCGCTAACGAAGAACATACGGAAGATATCCAGAAGATTGGTGGTACCGAAGCATTGGATGAACCGTATCTCGATATGCCCTTACTGAAACTGGTAAAGAAGCGCGTAGGCTGGCTGGCCATACTGTTTATCGGTGAAATGCTCACTGCCACAGCAATGGCATTTTTTGAAGATGAAATAGCCAAGGCGGTAGTTCTTGCCCTGTTTGTGCCACTGATCATTTCCAGTGGTGGTAACAGTGGCTCACAGGCTGCTACCCTTATTATACAAGCCATGGCCCTCGGTGAAATCACTGTTGCCGACTGGTGGCGTGTTATGCGCCGCGAGCTGCTATCCGGTATGTTGCTGGGCAGTGTACTGGGAGCAATAGGCTTTATCCGTATCATGCTATGGAGTTATTTCTTTCATTCTTACCATGGTCATGGCATGCTGATAGGTGCTACTGTAGGCTTTTCACTGATAGGTGTAGTGCTATGGGGAACACTTTCCGGCTCTATGCTGCCATTGTTGCTGAAGAAATGCGGTGCAGATCCGGCTACTTCTTCTGCCCCGTTTGTGGCCACCCTGGTGGATGTAACCGGGTTACTTATTTATTTTACGGTAGCATATACCTTGATGAAAGGTATATTACTATAAGGGGAAGGCCTTCGGCCTTTGTCTTTTCTTTACCATGATTTTGATGATTAATCATGATTTTTCTGATTTTATTTTCTTTTAACAGATAGCTAAAGCGTTTTATAATATGCTTTTATAAAATCAGAAGGGGTAATGATTCGAAAGAAATGAAATCAGAAAAATCATGATTAATCATCAAAATCATGGTAAAGAAAAGACAAAGGCCGAAGGCCTTCCCCCACAATTATTTTCAATAACATATCTCCTTCAGCGTCGTCCCCTCTCTGTTCTTTCTTACAATAAACAACCGGTCATATTCCTTATCTCCTATAGAATCTATACGGGGCTTCGCTCTCAGGCTATGTAATATGGGAATGAGCGTATTGGCATGACCTATCACGAGGAGCCGTTTGCCCCAGTCTTCATGACGCGTTATTTCATAAATGAGCGATTCTCCGCTGGTATCTGCTTTATAAAAACAGGTATCGAGATGGAGGCGTAAACGCAGGCTATCAGCGGTACCGATGCTTCTTTTATAATGTGTAAGATAGATCTTGTTTAAACCAGAATCTTTTAGCAGGGCGTATAAGGCGCCTGCACGCTGTAATCCGGCTGCCGTTAGTGTAGAATCCGGGCCGGGATTTCTTTCCGCATGTCGTATTATATAAAAGGTGCCTGTTAGAAAAGTAGTGTCTTCTGATACCAATACAGGTGTCCGTACTGGCTGTTTGGGCTTACAACCCACTACAATGATGAGGGAAAAAAGTATTGGCAGTAGGCGCATAAAGCTGATTTAAAGCAGATGACCGCAGTACGTCCATCCAAAAGTTACGGCAATTTATGATTAAACCGTTACATTTATTCCCCAACAAAATAATGAACCGCTATGAGAAAATGGGTTATACCCGCCATTATTTTTTTATCAGCCAACCATATAAGTGCCCAACAACCAGGGCCGCTAACTGTAGAAAAGATCATGCGCGATCCTAAATGGATAGGAACTTCTCCCGACAATGTTTTCTGGGGGACTGACAATCAAACGGTATACTTCAGCTGGAACCCGGAAAAGAACCTGACGGACTCCCTGTATTATGCCGGCATTAAAAATAATACACCCCGCAAAACTGCTGCTGATGAGCGTGCGCTTATTGAAGCAAAAGCTGCAGGCACCTACAATACAGATAAAACGCTATTAGCTTATAGCCACCAGGGGGATATTTTTTTACTGGAGATAAAAACCGGGAAGGTTACCCGCATTACCAATACAACAGCTGTGGAAGCCAATCCGGTATTCAGTTTTGGCGGTAAGCAGATTGTATACCAGCAAAACCGCGACCTGTATGCATGGGACAGAACATCCGGCCTTATCAGCCAGCTGACCAGCTTTGACAGCGGCGACAAGCCCGCTGATAAAGACGATGCCAATAAAGGCAATGCGGAAGAGAAATTTCTGAAAGCCCGGCAACAGGAACTGATGCAGATCATCCGCGACAAAAAAGCAAAAGCAGATGCGGCTACTGCCTTTAATAAAGCCCACGAACCAAAGGAACTCCGCCACCTATACCTGCATGAAAAAAGATTACAAAACGTACAAATCAGTCCGGACGGGCGTTTCATCACTTACAGCTTGTACAAGGCACCCGCAGATGCCCGCAATACTATTGTACCCGAATTTGTAACTGCTTCCGGCTTTACAACGGATATTCATGGTCGTGATAAAGTAGGTGCACCACAGGGTAGCTTCGAAAGTTTTGTATACGACAGGCAGCGGGATACAGTATTGCCCGTTAAAACTACCGACCTGCCCGGCATCAAAGATTTACCTGATTACGTAAAAGACTATACGAAAAAAGACAGTGCGCAAATAAGGGAAGTAATTGTGAATGGTCCTTACTGGTCGGCACAAGGCATCCATGCCATTGCAGATATCCGCTCACAGGATAATAAAGATCGCTGGATTGTATTACTGGATGCTGCCACCGGTACGGTAAAAACACTGAACCGCCAGCGCGATGAAGCCTGGATCGCCGGTCCTGGTATTGGCTGGAGCCAGGGTGGCAGCAGCATTGGCTGGATTGATGAAAACACTTGCTGGTTCCAGTCGGAGGCCAGTGGTTATTCACATTTATATACCAGCAATGTAAATAGTGGCGACACCAAACAGCTCACCAGCGGCAACTACGAAGTACAGGAAGCGCAACTGGCACTGGATAAAAAATACTTTTATCTTACTACCAATGAAGTACATCCCGGCGAAAAACAATTTTATCGTATAGCCGTTAACGGTGGTAAAGCTGAAAGAATTACCACCATGCAGGGCGCTAATGATGTCAGTATTTCTCCTGATGAAAAATGGATTGCCTTCCGTTATTCTTATTCCAACAAGCCCTGGGAGCTTTACCTACAGCCTAACACACCTGGTGCAAAAGCAGTACAGGTAACAGACAAGGCACAGTCGGATGAGTTCCGCGCGTATGCCTGGCGCGATCCGCAGGTCATCACCTTCACCGCAAGAGATAACCAGCCCGTATATGCACGGTTATACACACCGGACCCGGCGAAAAGAAATGGTGCAGCCGTTATCTTTGTACATGGCGCAGGATACCTGCAGAATGCACATAAGTGGTGGAGTAATTACTTCCGGGAGTATATGTTTCACAACCTGCTGACAGATAAAGGTTATACTGTATTAGACATGGATTACCGTGGCAGCGCGGGTTACGGCCGTAACTGGCGCACCGGTATCTATCGTTATATGGGTGGAAAAGACCTGGATGATGAGGTGGATGGCGCGAAATATCTGGCAGAGAAATTGCAGGTGGACGCGAAACGCATAGGTATATATGGTGGTAGTTATGGCGGGTTTATGACGCTGATGGGTATGTTTACACAACCAGATGTATTTGCTGCCGGTGCGGCTTTGCGCTCTGTTACCGATTGGGCACATTACAATCATGGTTATACCAGCAATATCCTGAATGAGCCATTTACAGATAGTATTGCTTACCACCGCTCTTCTCCCATTTATTATGCAAATGGGCTGAAAGGCAAGCTGCTCATGTGTCATGGCATGGTAGACACCAATGTGCATTTCCAGGACATTGTACGTTTATCACAACGCCTGATAGAACTGGGGAAAAATAATTGGGAACTGGCCATATATCCGGTAGAGGATCATGGATTTACTACACCCAGTAGCTGGACAGATGAATATAAAAGAATACTTTTACTTTTTGAAAGTACATTAGTGAAATAATTACGAATTGCGAATTACGAATTACGGATCGAAGCGATCTTCGCTTATAACCGTAATTCGTAATTATGTTCTAAAAAGGGAATACAGTGAATGATGCATGTGAATGTTAAGTAATCTTAATTTTTCACAGGGTTCATTCCTGTATTCCCTTTTTCATTTTATTTTAGGATTGATGTAGCACGCGATACAGACCATATCTCAACTTAAACAATATTCACATTTTCTGATGTGATTTTCACAATTAATGCGATATTGCAATGATAAACCTTACCACAAATCCAAAAATTCTATGTGTGGAATAGTAGCTTATATCGGGCAGAGAGAAGCCTACCCGATAGTTTTAAAAGGACTTAAACGACTGGAATACCGCGGCTACGACAGCGCAGGCGTAGCCATTATTAACAACGGGCTACAGGTATACAAAAGAAAAGACAAGGTTGCCGCCCTGGAGGAATTTGTTGAAGGCAAAGATATGCGCAGCCATATCGCTATTGGTCACACCCGCTGGGCCACCCACGGAGAGCCTTGTGACCGCAATGCCCATCCGCATAAATCAGGCGATGGCAAGCTGGCGATGATCCACAATGGTATCATCGAAAACTATGTACAGTTAAAACAGGAACTGGTAAACCAGGGTCATGTTTTTATCAGTGATACAGATACAGAAGTATTGCTTCATTTCATTGAAGAGATCAAAAAACAAAACCAGTGCCCACTGGAAGAAGCCTTGCGTATAGCGCTTAAAAGAGTAGTGGGTGCTTACGTAATTGTACTCATTGATGAAGACAATCCCGACACACTTATTGCTGCACGTAAAGGCAGTCCGCTGGTGATAGGTGTTGGTAAAGGAGAACATTTCCTGGCCTCCGATGCCTCTCCCATTATAGAATACACCAAAGAAGTAGTATATGTAAATGACTACGAAATAGCCATCATCAAAGCAGATGAGCTGATCCTTAAAAACATCTCCAACGAAAGACAAACACCTTACATACAGAAACTGGATATTGAGCTGGCAGCTATAGAAAAAGGTGGTTATGATCATTTCATGCTCAAGGAAATATTTGAGCAGCCACAAACGATATTCGACAGCTTACGCGGTCGTCTTGATGCTAAGAACGGTACCCTCACCATGGGTGGTATGCGTGAATATGCTGAAGTGCTGAATAATGCCAAACGTATTATCATCGTGGCTTGTGGCACTTCCTGGCATGCTGGTCTGGTAGCAGAATACATGATTGAAGAATTATGCCGCATACCGGTAGAAGTAGAATATGCCTCTGAATTCCGTTACCGCAATCCGGTGGTTGGCGCAGGTGATGTAATTATTGCCGTATCCCAGTCCGGTGAAACGGCTGATACGCTCGTAGCCATTGAAGCTGCCAAAGAAAAAGGAGCTATCATCCTGGGTGTATGTAATGTGGTAGGTTCCTCTATTGCCCGCCTGTCTCACGCCGGCGCTTATACACATGCAGGCCCTGAAATTGGCGTAGCAAGCACCAAAGCCTTTACCGCGCAGCTGGCAGTACTTTGTCTCGTAGGCCTGAAAATAGGCATCGATAAAGGCACTATTACGCCGCAACGTTTCCAGCACCTGCTGGATGAACTGGAGCAAACACCGGAAAAAGTAGCTATCGCACTGAATCTGGACAACCAGATCAAACAAATTGCCGCTAAATATAAAGATGCCCGCGACTTCCTTTACCTGGGCCGTGGATACAACTTCCCGGTAGCACTGGAAGGAGCACTGAAACTAAAAGAGATCTCTTACATACATGCAGAAGGTTATCCTGCTGCTGAAATGAAACACGGGCCTATAGCCCTGGTAGATGAAAACCTGCCGGTGGTAATAGTGGCTACTAAAGACAGCTACTACGAAAAAGTAGTGTCTAACATCCAGGAAATTAAAGCCCGCAAAGGCAAAGTGATAGCTGTTGTAACAGAAGGCGACAATATCATTCCACCCATGGTTGATGATGTAATTTTTGTACCTGCTGCTGATGAACTGGTAGCACCGATCATCTCCGTTATTCCATTACAATTACTCGCTTATCATATTGGTGTATTAAAAGGATTGGATGTGGATAAACCAAGAAACCTCGCAAAGTCAGTAACGGTAGAATAAAAAATTACGAATTACGAATTGCGAATTACGGATCGAAGCGATCTTCGCTTATATCCGTAATTCGCAATTCGTAATTCGTAATTCCAAAAAAATATCCTCATGAATAATATCCAAAAAAGGCCCCTGTCTGATCTGGGGTATAATTTCATTGAAACCACGTTACCGAAAGGCAAGGATGAATATTACCTGCGCAACGAGCAATGGAGCCGGCAAGATCAATACAGAAGATTAACAGCATATGAAGTAGAGGCGCTGGTACGCAATGACAACACCTCTGATGACTGGAACATCATTTTTGTATCCAACGAATTTAATCCGCAGCTGGTGCAGCACTGTCACTTTTTTGGGATGGTACGTATCGGAAAACTGGAGCCCTACTACCTGGAGTTCCATAACCTGCGTATGCCGGTAGGCCTGTACAACAGCACTATCTGTGCATGCGATTTCGGAGATAATGTAGTGGTGCATAACGTGAATTATCTCTCCCATTATATTCTTGGTAATGAAGTAATAGTAGCCAACGTAAATGAAATGGCGACCACCGATTATGCCAAATTTGGTAATGGTATTCTGAAAGACGGAGAAGCAGAAGCTGGTCGTATTCACATGGAATTATGCAATGAAAACGGTGGCAGAAGTGTGATGCCATTTGATGGCATGCTACCCGGAGATGCTTACCTGTGGACCCGCTACCGGGATGATGATCAGCTGCAACAACAATTCAAAGTATTTACTGAAAAACAATTTGATAAAAGACGCGGCTATTATGGCATGGTGGGCGATCGTAGTGTGATCAAGAATTGTAAGATGATCAAAGACGTGACCATTGGTACCGATGCCTACCTGAAAGGCGCCAACAAACTGAAAAATCTTACCATCAACAGCAGCAGTGATGCTTCCTCACAAATAGGAGAAGGTTGTGAAATGGTGAATGGCATTGTAGGCTATGGCTGCCGGGTATTCTATGGTGTAAAGGCGGTGCGTTTTGTGATGGCTTCGCATTCACAGCTTAAATATGGTGCACGACTGATCAACTCTTATCTTGGTAACAACGCTACTATCTCCTGCTGTGAAGTGTTAAATTCACTCATCTTCCCGGCACATGAGCAGCACCATAACAATTCGTTTTTGTGTGCAGCGCTCATCATGGGACAAAGCAATATGGCGGCCGGTGCTACCATTGGCTCCAATCACAACTCCCGCGGTGCTGACGGTGAAATCATTGCCGGCAGAGGCTTCTGGCCCGGCTTATGCGTGAGCCTGAAACACAATTCCAAATTTGCCAGCTTCACGCTGATCTCCAAAGGCAATTATATGTCTGAACTGAATATCAATATTCCTTTCAGCCTGGTGTTAAATGATGAACACGACAATCGCCTGAAGATCATGCCTGGCTACTGGTTCATGCATAATATGTATGCCATTGCACGCAATTCCTGGAAGTATGTAGACCGTGATAAACGTACCGATAAAGTACAACTCATCGAATATGATTACCTGGCTCCAGACTCTGTAGAAGAGATGTTCCAGGCGCTGGCGGTCATGGAACTCGCTACCGGTAAAGCCTGGTACGCGATAGCAGAAAATGCACCAAAGAAGGAACTAACGGAAAAGGATATACGTAAAAAAGGAAAAGAGCTCCTGCTGAATAATCCGGAAGAAGTAGCAGCACTTACCATACTGGCCACCGGCATGGAAAACAGCTCCCGCGAGGTACAGCTACTGAAAGTACAAAAAGCCTATCCGCTGTTCCGGGAACTGATTGTACTCTATGGCATTAAAAATATCATAGCGGCCAACAAGCCCTCCTACCTTGCCTTACAGGCGGCTGTTAAAACAGCCAAGCGTACGGACTGGCTCAATATCGGCGGACAATTAATGAAAGCCGAAACAGTGGCAACACTCAAAACAAAAATCAAAAAGAACAAAATCAGCGGATGGCCTCAACTGCATGATGCCTACCAGGAAATTGGTAAAGAATATGCGGCCGACAAGCTGCAACATGCCGTAGCCAGCTTACTGGAAATAAAAGACCTGGCCATCAAAAATCTGACGACTGCACACCTGGCACAATGGCTGACTGATTCTATTGAAACAATGGAATGGATCACCAGCAACATCCGGCGTTCCAGGGAAAAGGATTATAAAAACCCTTTCCGTCAGCTGGCTTATGAAAATGAAAAAGAGATGAATGCAGTGATTGGTAGCCTGGAAGATAACAGCTTTATTAATCAAACAATCAACGACCTGGAAGAATATAAAACCCGGGTAAGACAAATCATCAACGAATGGGAACTGTAGAAAAAGTCAGGTGCGGCTGGAGTATAAAAGACCAGCTATATAAAGACTATCACGACAACGAATGGGGTGTACCTAATCATGATGATCAGCATCTGTTTGAAATGCTTTGCCTGGAAGGCGCTCAGGCCGGCCTGAGCTGGTATACCGTGCTGACTAAAAGAGAAAATTACCGCAAAGCATTTGATAACTGGGATGCCAAAAAGATAGCGAAGTATGATGAAAAGAAAATAGAAAAGCTGCTACAAAATGAAGGCATTATCCGCAACCGCTTAAAAGTTAATTCCGTTGTTTCCAATGCCAAAGCTTTTTTAGCAGTACAGAAAGAATTCGGCAGCTTTGATAAATACATCTGGTCGTTTGTAAATCACAAACCTGTCATCCATCATCATAAGAGCATGAAAGAGGTACCCGCCAAAACAGCCATCTCTGATGCGATGAGTAAAGACTTGCTGAAACGCGGTTTCAAGTTTGTAGGTTCTACTATCTGCTATGCTTATATGCAGGCTACGGGTATGGTAGATGATCATGTTGCTGATTGCTGGCGGAGGGTGTCTGAACTGTGATTTTTGTGATTTTTATGATTATCCTGATGAGCGAAGATTTCAGCGGATTTTGTCTGAACCAGGATTTTTAGGATTGAATGGATTACCCTGATGGATGCCGAAGATCATAGTAAAGATATTCGCGTATATCTTACAGACCAACAACATAACACCCATCAGGGTAATCCATTCAATCCTAAAAATCCTGGTTCAGACAAAATCCGCTGAAATCTTCGCTCATCAGGATAATCATAAAAATCACAAAAATCACAGTCCTAATTTATCAGCACCTCACTCAGCGCGGTGCTTTTTATCAGCGTATAATCTGTTAATGTATTCAGGAAAATATATAATTGCCGCTTTTCCACAGCAGATAAAGGAATGCCGTTCCTCACCAACGGATCAGTGCCGGGAGTAACTTGTACACCATGGTCATAGAAGTCAAATACCTGGTAAATATCGAAGTAACGGCCATCATGCATGTACGGTGAGCTTTTGAGGATATTACGCAGGGAAGGCACCTTAAAATGCAAATAATCCGCCGTGCTGTTGGTGATCTTCATACGGCCTACATCATTCAGTGCCGGCAGGTAAGGCAGACCGTTGCTGCGATAGCTCAGATCTGTAAATAAAGGCTCTTTATGGCAGGCAGCGCATTTTTGTTGGAAGATGGTATAGCCCGCCTGTTCTTCTTCAGAAAAAATAACGCCTGGTGCTTTACGCATCACACTATCATATTTGGAATTGGCAGATATCATGGTGGCCACAAACTGCGTGATGGCTTTGAACATACGCTCACTGGTAATTGCTTCCGAGCCAAAAGCTGCCTTAAACATGCTGCGATATTTAGGATCACGTTGCATTTTCTGCAACAGTTCTTTCAGGTCCACCGCCATTTCGTTATGGTCTGTCAGTGGCGTTAGTGGCTGTATTTCAAGATTATTAACGCCCCCATCCCACATAAAAGCTTTTTGCCAGATCATGTTAAACAACACCGGTACGGAGCGTGTGCCTTGTTGTCCGCCTACACCATGGGCAAGCGGATGATCAAAATGCCCAAACGCGGCAAACTGTTGATGACAGAATCCGCAGGATACGGTGCTGTCGCGCGAGAGCCGGAAATCATAAAACATAAACCGGCCCAGTGCAATACCTTGTTTGGTAAGCCGGTTATTAGAAAAATCGTATACCGGCTTAGGAAATCCCGGGGGCAACTGCAATATAAAAGGCTCAGGACCTCCGCCCCTCCTGCTCTTCTTGGTTTGCGCATGCACCAGCATCAGCAGCAAACAGAATGCACCTGCGATATATATTGCTTTATGCTTCATGCAGCCATTAGTTAGCTATATTTTTAACCGTAAACATTTCCTGGTAGTTTGCGGCCACTTTCCGGGCATTGACACCGGGTGCCATGATCACAGCAACGTTTTTGAAACTGATAGTATCCGGTGCAAACCATTTTCCGGCATCTGCCAGGATATTGATCTGTGGCTGCTTATCCCTGGATACTACTACTGGTTGCGGGAAAGACAGTGAAACATATTTCAGTACATTATCCGATGTTTTATAACCACCTACATGAAACAAAAATTCATGTGTAGGCGAAGCCACAGCCGGGGCAAAACCTTCCATCTTTGCCATGATATAACCACTGTTCCAGGTCCAGAACATGCCTGTTTCCGCAGCCAGGGCACCCGATTGTGCGCCGCTCACATTGCGGATACTATCTACCCCTATAAGAAAACGAATGCTTTTATAAGTGCCTGTTGGCACGCTGTTGAGCTTAATTAATTTAGTAGTATCATTCGCCTCATCTACCAGGAAGTAAGCCGCCGGCAGTGTGATCATTTTACCTGCAGCGGTTTCCAATGAAAAATTACTGAGAAAATACCGGAACCGGGTAATGGTGAAAGATTCGCCGGAAGGATTTCTGTATTCAACCGTCTTAAGTATCAGTGGTTGATTGTGCATCATATGGGTGATGGACAGTTGCAGGGAAGATATTTCAGCGGGTATCTGCGTGATGGGTTCACTCCTGTAACTGTTTGTGAGCGAAGCACACCAACAGTTCAGCATCAGGAACCAACAAGGATAGAAAACAAAAATCCGCAAAATCATGTATCTTCTTTTGTGTAAGAAAGTTACAATGATTTTGCGGATTAGATATTAAAAAGAAATCAGGTGATTAACTTCTGCGATATCCTCTCCAGCCGTAGTAAAATACTACCATAAAACAAAACATAGGAATACCGTACGATACCGCTGTTGATTTCCATTCTGTTACAATCCCCATCAGGTAAGGAACAGAGGCACCACCTACAATAGACATCACGATAAATGAAGCGCCTTGTTTGGTATGCTTACCCAGATCTTTTACACCTAATGCAAAGATGGTAGGGAACATGATAGACATAAAGAAGAATACAGCAATCAGTGCGTATACAGACAGCGCACCGTTACCGGTCATTACAAATGCGCAAAGTAAAACATTGATAAATGCATACACTGCCAGCAACTTGTTAGGTGCAATTTTACGCATCAATGCGGTACCTACAAAGCGGCCGCTCATAAACAATGCCATGCCTACTGCCAGCAGGAAAGAGGCCTTTTTATTAGAAACGCCGTGCCAGTATTCTGTTACATAGTTAATAAACAAAGCACCTACGCCTACCTGTGCTGCCACATAAAAAAACTGGGCAACCACTCCCCAAACAAAATGTTTATGTGCAAACAGTGGACGGGTATCTTTCAATACTGCTTCCCCTTCCACTTCTGCTTCTTTTATTTCAGGCAATGGTGTTCTGTAAAAGAAAGCGGCAATCAGTAATACCACTACACCAATTACAATGTAGGTAAGCTGTACCGTAGTAAGATCTTTGTTGTCGCCACCGAAAAATAATTGTCCACCAATGATAGGGCCGAGGAAAGATCCCAGTCCGTTAAAACATTGAGATAAATTTAATCGTTGTTCAGAAGTTTCCTTAGCACCCAATACGGTAACATATGGATTGGCAGCTGTTTCCAGGCAAGCTAACCCACAAGCTAATATAAATAATGCGAGCAGGAAGAAATCAAAATTAAGCGCTCTTGCAGCCGGATAAAAGAGGAAAGCACCAGCAGCATAAAGCAGCAGGCCCATGATAATTCCTTTCTTATAACCAAACTTATTCATGAACATTCCCGCAGGTAATGCCATCAGGAAGTAGGCACCAAAATAAGCGCCCTGTAACAAAGTGGAACGTTTGGTGGTGATATTCAATACTTCCTGGAAGTGCTTGTTGAGCACATCCAACAGGCCGTATGCCAGTCCCCATAAGAGGAACAAACTCGTTACTAATATAAACGGGAATAGATAATTGCCAGGCTTGGTGCCTGCTTTGGCATTGCTGGTATAGGTGGAATTACTTACTGCGCCTCCGGCCATAACGAAGAATTTAATGTTTCAGGTGAATGTATATTGATAACGTGTGTTGGCTCTCTATCCTTAGCTGATGGATCTGTCGAGATGGGTATAACCACCGTCTACATATAAAATTTGTCCGGTTGTATGCGATGAACGTGATGATAACAAAAATACAGTAGTGTTAGCTATTTCTTCAGAAGTAGTCATTCTTTTTTCGAATGGAATTTTGGAAGTGATCGATGCCAGTTTTTCTGTTGGATCCGGCAACGAGTTGATCCATGTTTCATACAGTGGTGTCCATACTTCTGCAGGAATAACGGTATTAATACGTACAGAAAATGGCAGCATTTCTACCGCCCATTCGCGCGTTAATGCATTGATAGCTCCTTTGGAAGCCGCATAGCCGGAAGTGTTACCCTGGCCGGTGGTGGCTACTTTGGAGCCAATGTTCACAATATTACCTTTGCTTTCTTTCAGGTAAGGCAATGCGTAATGTGCGAGATTATAGTAGTGAGATAAATTATTTTGCAGTGATTGCATAAATTTTTCAGGATTACCACTTTCCAGTCCTACACCATCATTAGCGCCTGCATTGTTTACCAGGCCGTCAATTCTGCCATATTTTGCCACGGTTTCAACGATCACTTTTTTACAGTCTTCCACATTTCCCAGCTCTGCTGTTACTGCCAGGGCTTTACCGCCGGCGGCAACAATTTCTGCTACTGCTTTTTCATTATCTGCTGCGTTTCTGCCGGCAATTACAGCGATGCCGCCTTCTGCTGTCAGTAGTTTTGAAATCGCTTCTCCAATACCTTTAGCGCCACCGGTAACTATTACCACTTTATCCCGTAATCCTAAATCCATGGTATGATATTAATTTTTATAGATGATAAAATGAGATGGCATTGCCTCCCATTATTTTGTTTTGTTCTGTTGTTGATAATGTGCTGATATAATCTGTAATGATGCCCTTTACCTCCTCGTATGCGCCTGCCAACAAACATACCGGCCAGTCGGAGCCAAACAGCAACCTGTTTGCACCAAAGGCTTCCAGGGCCACTTCCAGAAAAGGTTTGAAATGATCCGGCTGCCAGTGTTGCCAATCGGCTTCTGTAACCAGGCCACTCAGTTTACAGTATACATTCGGTGATTGTGCAATGCGACGCATATGCGATGCCCACGCGTTCAGCTCTCCTGCTCTGATATCCGGTTTAGCGAGATGATCTATAATCAGTTGCTGCTGCGGAAACTGTTGCACAAATTCTTCTACCGCAGGTAACTGTTTCGGATATACGAGAATATCGTATGTGAAATGATACTGCGATAATGCTTTAATACCACGACAAAAATTTTCTCCGAGGATAAAACGGTTGTCGGGTTCTCCCTGTACAATATGCCGGAACCCTTTCAGCTTGGGCTGTGCAGCGTATTGCGACAGTTGTTCGTGTATGTCATCGGCACGCAGATCTATCCAGCCTACCACACCTTTGATGATATCATGTTGATCTGCCAGTGCTAATAAAAATGCTGTTTCTTCGGTCGACTGGTCTGCCTGAACGGCCACGCAACCATGTACACCGTTGGCTTCCAGCACGGGTGCCAGATCTTCCGGCAGGAAATCGCGCCGGATCACCTGCATGGATTCATTTATCCATGCATCCCGAACGGGATGGTACTGCCAGAAATGTTGGTGCGCGTCAATAATCATATGTATGATTTGGTTATTTTCTTGTTTGATTATTCAGCAGCTAACAGCTGAATAATCAAACAGGAAAATCTTACAATGCAAAAATCTGATCCATAATAATCCACTTCTCCCCTTCCCTGGCTACCGGCAATGATTGCTGGTATTTCCACATCAGCTGCTCCCATACCTGTACGGCAGGATTGGCAGCATCCATGGCATCTTTGCGTTCAAAAGAAAAGGTGTCGTCTACTTCCATGATCATGAACAGGCGGTTGCCGGCACGGTAAATATCCATGACGGTGATACCACTATCTGTGATACTTTTTTTTATTTCAGCAGATACATTGCGGTGATAAGCTTCGTATTCGCTGATCAGCTGCGGATCATCTACCAGGTCCAGCGCCAGACAATATCTCTTCATAATAACTATTTGTATGCTACAGCTGTTTGTTTGGAAGTACCCAGACCATCAATGCCCAGTTCTATTACATCACCTGCTTTGAGGTATACCTGTGGATTCATGCCAAGGCCCACACCAGCCGGCGTTCCGGTAGAAATGATATCGCCCGGGAGCAGGGTCATGAACTGACTCAGGTAAGACACTACAAAGGGTACGTTGAAAATAAAGTTGGAAGTATTGCCATCCTGCATTTTCTGGCCATTAACGGTGAGCCATAAACGAAGATTGTTAACATCTGCTATCTCTTCTTTAGTAGCGAGCCATGGACCTAAAGGAGCAAAAGTATCGCAGCTCTTTCCCTTTACCCATTGTCCGCCTCTTTCAATCTGGAAAGCTCTTTCGCTGTAATCATTATGTAAGCAGTAACCTGCTACATAATTCAGTGCATCTTTTTCTTCCACGTAGCTGGCCTTTTTACCAATTACTACCACCAGTTCAACTTCCCAATCAGTTTTCTGACTGTTACGTGGAATCACCAGGTTATCATTAGGGCCTACCAGTGCAGAAGTACTTTTGAAGAATACAATTGGTTCTGCCGGTATAGCGGCATTGGTTTCCCTGGCATGATCAGCGTAGTTCAGGCCAATACAGATTATTTTGGAAGGACGCTGAATAGGTGCGCCCAAACGTGTACCGGCAGGTACCTGATGACATTCGTTACCATGCTGGGACCACCACTGCGACAAACGTTCCAGCCCGTTGGTTTCAAAGAATTTCTCTCCATAATCTTCTCCGAATGCACTTACATCAAACATACCTGCATCTGTAACAACACCCGGTTTTTCTTCTCCCGGTAAACCAAACCTGATCAGTTTCATTTCAATATTTTTTATTGTTAGTCTTTCGTAATTTCTTTCAGTGTCTTTATTTGTAGCCTTCCGTTTTCCACATGCATATCAATCATAGGTTCTGCTTTTCCATCTTTTACGAGAGAGAAAAGGACATGATCAACATTGGCTGTTTCCTGGATGGTAGGCTTATACCCTTTAGGAATCGGCATAAACATACTTTTTCTGACACCACCAAATTCCACATAGAGTTCCAGGCTATCCGGCGAAGCATCGGGTCTGATTTCCGCAATAAATTCTCCCAGGATCTTTCCTGACTGAATATTCTTACGGTACTTATCTGCGAGCTGTCCGCCTACAGACACTTTACCCAAGCCCATGGTATTTTCCATATATTGCCAGATCTGTTCCGGAGGAGTTGGCACCCATAATATTTTCAGGTCGTTGCCTTTCACTGATGCGTGATAATAACGGGCCTGGTGACTGGGTTTCAACACGCCGATGTAACAACTGTTGGGGGCATCCCACAACACTTTATACTCGTCAGTTTCCGACACACCTTTTAACACTGCCTGTTCAAATGTTTTTTCTTTTTTCAGATCTTTTATCTGAAACTTAATAGTGACCAGCTGTGTATCTTTCTCCTTATCTGTAACAACTACTGATATGGTTCCTTCCGGAGTAGCAGGTTTCACTGTAGCATCTGTAGATGCATTATTGTTAGCCTTATTACCGGGGTTACAAGCTGAAAATACGGCTATAGCCAGTGCCAGCCCTACACGAAAATGTTGCATGATTGTAATTAATAATGAATGAATAATTGAAAGATACGGTAATCACCCGCACTAAGGTACACTCATCACATTAAAATATTAATTATTCAACCGGATAAATCCGCCATCAATCGGATAGTCGCTACCTGTGATAAAACCTGCTTCATCAGAGCACAGGTATAACGCCAGGTTGCCCACTTCCACTGGTTTAGCCATGCGACCGATAGGCTGTGTTTTACTCAGCTTTTCAAACATTTCCGCTTCCTTGCCAGGATAGTTCTTCGCAATAAAGCCATCTACAAATGGTGTATGCACCCTTGCCGGCGACACACAGTTACAACGAATATTTGCACCCAGGTAATCTTTGGCTACAGATAATGTCATGGTCAGTACCGCGCCTTTACTCATAGAGTAGGCCAGCCTGTCCGGTATACCCACACTGGAAGCGATAGACGCTACGTTGAGGATCACCCCGCCGCCCTGCGCTTTCATTTGTTTGATAACTGCATACATGCAGTTATAAGTACCTTTTACATTTACCTGGTATACCCGGTCAAAATCCTGCTCACCGGTGTTTTCCAGGTTACCAACATGTGCAATACCTGCACAGTTCACCAGGATGTCCAGCTTACCTGCTGTTTTCACAATGCCATCCATTGCGCTGATAACGGCTGCCTGATCGGCTACGTTACAGGCATGTACAAATGCCTGCCCACCAGCTGCTTTGATCTCCTCCGCCGTGGTTTTACCACCTTCCTCATTCAGCTCAATGATGTGCACCTGTGCACCCTGTGCGCCAAAAGTTTTCGCTATTGCCTGTCCTATGCCGCTACCACCACCTGTAATAACCGCCACTTTATTATCTAATCTGAACAGTTCCATCGTTAAAAAATTTAAGGGTTCTAAAATACCTATTAATATAAGGTGAATACAATTGTATTTTCACTGTATTTCATACTTTCTTGCCTAATTTTCGCAAAATTCAATAATTCCAGTCGAATTTGAGCCTTTTTTCTGAATTTTAAGAACATGAGAACACTGTTACTACTAAGCCTCCTCGGGATCATAAGCGACCAGGCAGCTGCCCAGAAAATTCCGGTAAATAAATATGGATTGACGGTACTCACCACACAACAACAATATCAGCAACTAATAAAAGCCGATAGTAACCAGCAACTAATAAACCTGGAAACCTATATTCCGGATATTAAGAAAGATGTGAGATATGCGACCACCAATAATTTCACGCACCAGCGATTATATACTAAAACAGCTATCTACATGCGGCTGCCCGCAGCCAAATCATTGAAAGCTGTGCAAAGTGCACTCCGTAAAAAAGGGTATGGCCTCCTCATTTATGATGCCTACCGCCCCTACCACATAACGGAAGCGATGTTTAAGATAGTCCCCAACGATTTATATGCAGCAGATCCTAAAAAGGGTTCGGGCCACAACAGAGGCGTGGCTGTTGACCTGAGCATGGTAGACCTGAAAACAGGAAAGCCCGTGGCCATGCCTACGGACTTTGACGACTTTACCACGAAAGCCCACGAAAATTATATCCCATCCGATCCAACGGTAACAGCTAATCGTAAATTACTGCGCAACACAATGATGCAACATGGTTTTAAAGGGTCTACTACTGAATGGTGGCATTTCTATCTCCCTGATTATAAAAAATACCCGCTGATGGATATCTTTTTTTAATTAAGGTATACGCACCGTATCCACCCGGCCAGGTAGTCCCTCCCATTTTATATAATAGGTACCGCGACTGCTCGTCTGAAATGAGTAAGTTTTAGTTTGCGGCATAGCAGCCTGCGTACAAACCGTGCAAAGCTGATAAACACCTTCTGCTTTTACAGTCCAGGTATTGCCGTTTTTATCTTCTGTAAACCGGTATATAGCGCCACAGCCATTGGAGAAGTTACAGGTCACATCAAAAAAAGCACCTTCATCCCCTACCATACCCGATCGCGTCTGGCCCATGTATCGGACATTGATGATATTGGTTGTTTTATATTGTGTACAGCTGTCCCCGCTATTTTTTTTGCAGGCAGTCAGGAGTAGTAATGCGAGTACAATATGGGTTATTTTCATCAGGGAGGTATATTGATTATATACCTGTTAAACGGGGCAGCGTGAGGATATGTTACAGACTGCGATTTTGTCTTTCTCCCGATTAGACTGATTATGCTGATTACCCTGATTTTCTTTTTTTGATTTTTGAAAGATTTAAAAAGATTAGCGAAGATTAAAGCGAATAATATTTGCTTTGATCTTCGCTAATCTTTTTATAATCAAAAAAATAAAATCAGGGTAATCAGCATAATCAGTCTAATCGGGAGAAAGACAAAATCGCAGTTCCTAGTATATTTTATTCAGCGCATCCACATATGCATGTACAGATGCGTTAACGATATCAGTAGAATAGCCGAAGCCATAGTATGATTGTCCGTTATGCTTTACACGCATATTCACTTTACTTACATCTTCACTACCGCCATGCATGGCCTGTATGTTGAATTCGTCCAGTTCTATGTCGTCTTTGATGATATCGTGAATAGCGTTGATAGTAGCGTTTACAGGGCCGTTACCGGCTGCACTGGCTTCTTTTTCTTCGCCATTGATTCTCAATCTTACAGTAGCCATCGGGCGCAGCGGATCACCGCAAACTACCTGCAGTAACACTACTTTAATGGCTTTGTCGTCGTAATTCTTTTCGTCACCATCGCCCATCAGTTGCAGCAGATCTGCATCGCTGATTTCTTTTTTGGTATCTGCCATTTCCAGGAAACGCTGGTATACTTCATCCACGTTGATCCTTTCCAGGTTATAGCCCAGGCGCTGCAGGTGATGTTTCAGCGCATGACGGCCACTACGGGCAGTGAGGATAATGGAGTTGGAGTTGATACCTACATCTTCCGGGTTGAGGATCTCGTAGTTTTCGCGATGTTTCAGCACGCCATCCTGGTGAATACCGGAGCTGTGTGCAAAAGCATTGCGGCCTACGATCGCCTTGTTAGGCTGTACCGGCATATGCATCATTGTTTCCACGAGGTTACTGATTTCGTAGATACCTTTGGAATTGATATTGGTATGATAGCCAAGCGCATGGTGTGTTTTCAGGATCATGGCAACTTCTTCCAGGGAAGTATTACCGGCACGCTCGCCGATACCGTTGATGGTACACTCTACCTGGCGGGCACCGTTGATCACACCGGCAATGGTATTGGCAGTAGCCAGACCAAGGTCATTATGACAGTGCACAGAGATAATTGCTTTATCAATGTTGGAAACGTTATCTACCAGGTACTTGATTTTAGCGCCGTACTGGTCGGGCAGGCAGTAGCCGTTGGTATCAGGGATATTCACGGTAGTAGCACCTGCGGCGATCACTGCTTCAATCATGCGGGCCAGGTATTCATTATCTGCGCGGCCTGCGTCTTCTGCATAAAATTCTACATCATCTACAAATCTGCGGGCATATTTTACCGCTGCTACCGCACGCGCCAGAATTTCTTCGCGGGTGCTGTTGAATTTGTATTTGATATGCATATCGGAAGAGCCGATGCCGGTGTGGATACGCTTGCGTTTCGCAAAACGCAGCGCTTCGGCAGCTGCATCAATATCCATATTGTTGGCGCGTGTGAGTGCGCATATTATCGGTTCTGTAACTGCTTTTGATATTTCCACCACACTCTGGAAATCACCAGGGCTGGATATCGGAAAGCCTGCCTCAATAATATCCACACCCAATGCTTCCAGCTTTTTTGCTACCTCAATTTTTTCTACGGTAGTCAGCTGGCAACCCGGTACTTGTTCTCCGTCGCGCAGGGTGGTATCAAAGACGTATACACGATTTTTATCCATGATAGTGTAATAATTTTCGTTGAATGATTAATTCAGATTCTCTAATACTTTGGCGCCCATGGCGTCGGTACCCATCATTAAATCGTTAACAGTATGTTTGTTAGCGATATCCATGGTTCTGAAACCTTGTCTGAGTGTAGCTTCCACGGCTTTGATCACACGTTGTGATTCTGTTTTCAGGCCAAAGGAGATGTCCAACATCAGGGCAGCAGATAAAATAGAAGCCAGCGGATTAGCAATGCCTTTACCGGCGATGTCATGTGCAGAACCATGGATAGGCTCGTAGAAGCCGATGCTGTCGCCTATAGAGGCAGATGCCAGCATACCCATAGAGCCGGCTATCTGAGATGCTTCATCCGTGAGGATGTCACCAAACAGGTTACCAGTGAGCACTACATCAAAACGTTTAGGATCTTTGATCAGCTGCATGGCAGCGTTGTCGATAAACATATGTTCTGTTTCCACATCAGGATATTCTTTGGCAATTTCCTGTACTACTTCTCTCCACAAACGGCTTGCTTCCAGCACATTGGCTTTATCAACAGAACACAACTTTTTACGGCGGGTACGTGCTGCTTCATATGCTTTGCGTGCAATACGCTCTACTTCATAGCGGTGATAGATCATCAGATCAGACGCAGTATTGCGGTCTGCTGTTCTTATCTTCTCTCCAAAATATACATCACCTGTCAGCTCCCGGAAGAAAAGGATATCTGCACCACGCAGGATTTCCGGTTTAATGCTGGAAGCTTCCAGCAGTTCGTCAAATAATTTTATCGGGCGAAGATTAGCATACAGGCCCAGTTCTTTTCTGATTTTGAGCAATCCCTGTTCCGGTCTTACTTTCAGCGTTGGGTCGTTATCGTATTTAGCATGACCGATAGCACCAAACAGAATAGCATCGGAGTTCCTGGCTTTCTGCAGTGTTTCATCCGGCAGGGGCTCACCGGTGGCTTCAATAGCTACGTGGCCCATGATACCTTCTTCGAAGGTGAAGGTGTGATTAAAATTTTTCGCAATCGTTGTCAGCACTTTTTGTCCCCATGCAGTCACTTCCTGTCCAATGCCGTCGCCGGGTATCACTAGTATTTTCTTTTCAACGCCCATATATTTTTTTAGCATTTAGCTTTTAGTGGTTAGCTTTTAGCCCTTAGCGTATAACTATCAGATTTTTCTAACAGCTAAACACTAATGGCTAAATGCTTTAAAAATTAAATTCTCTTGTTGTTTCGTATTGTGTTATTTCCTGACGAAGACTCAACAGGTAATCGATATCATCATAACCATTGAGCAGACAAGTCTTTTTGTATTGGTTGATGTCAAAGTTTTCCTGTTCACCGGAAGCGATAATTTTGATGAACTGGTTTTCCAGGTCTACCTCTATTTCCGCTTTGGGATTGCTTTCGATGGCTTTAAATATTTTATCCAGGAAATCTTCGCTTACCTGGATGGGTAGGATAAAATTGTTGAGCGCATTATTTTTGAAGATGTCTGCAAAGAAACTACTCACCACTACTTTAAATCCATAATCACCGATAGCCCAGGCAGCATGTTCGCGGGAAGAGCCGCAACCAAAGTTTTTCCCGCCTACCAGGATCTGACCACTGTAGACGGGGTTGTTCAGTACAAAATCTGCTTTAGGTGTGTTATCACTTTCGTAGCGCCAGTCGCGGAACAGGTTTTCACCAAAACCATCCCTGGTAGTAGCTTTCAGGAAGCGTGCAGGAATGATCTGATCTGTATCTATATTTTCGATGGGTACAGGGACCGCAGTTGAAACGAGGTGTTGAAATATTTTACTCATGATGAATTTTACTATTTAGATTTTTGTGGCTGCTACCCGTAAACGAACATAATCGGCGTATAGATCGCCATCCTTCATGATTTGCGGTGCCAGCTCCTGCTGTACCTGCTGAAGAATAGCATTTTTATCTTTCTCCGGTACGTTTGTAAAAAGATAGTGACCAAACATCTCTAACCAATCGATGATGCCGGTGGCCGGATCTACCAGTTTGGAAGGACGATCAAAAAAGTGGACACGGTCAATTTTAAAACCTGCCTTTTCCAACAGGGTAGTATATTCTGCCGGAGAAGGGAAGTACCAGAATGGTACATAAGTATACCCTTTCTGCTGCATTACTTTTTCCAGTGTAATTAAAATGCTTTGCACATTGCCTTTACCGCCCATTTCAATGACCAGTCTGCCACCTTTTTTCAGCTGTGCATACATACGTGCAATGGCTTTTTCTTTTTCGCGTACCCAGTGCAGGGTAGCGTTGGAGAAGATGCCGTCAAACTGTACCGGTAGCGAAAATGTAGTAGCATCGCCTACCTCAAACGTAATGTTGGGATAGTGAGCGCGGGCACTTTCTATCATGGCAGCGGAGGCGTCTATACCGGTAACCTGCGCACCTTTTTCGGCCAGTTGCGCTGTGAGCTCACCTGTACCACAGCCCAGATCCAGTATGACTTCGCCAGCCTGTGGCTGCAACCAGTCAATCAGACTGTTGCCGTATTCAAATACGAAGGCATGTTTCTCTTTATATAAGTCGGCATTCCACTGGTCCATAGCAATTAGCTTTTAGCAGTTAGCACTTAGCGGTTAGCATTTAGCTGTTAGCATTTAGTATTTAGCTAAATGCTAACCGCTATATCATTTCCCTGACATCTGTTACCCTACCGGTAATGGCAGCTGCTGCCGCAGTGAGCGGGCTGGCCAGGAAGGTGCGGGCATTGGGGCCCTGGCGACCTTCGAAGTTGCGGTTAGAGGTAGAGATACAGTACATACCTGCAGGTATCTTGTCTTCATTCATACCCAAACAGGCAGAACATCCTGGCTCACGCAGCTGGAAACCGGCTGCAGCAAAGATCTTGTCGATGCCTTCTGCTATTGCCTGTGCTTCCACCTGTTTGGAACCTGGTACAATCCATACCACCACATCGGCTGCCTTTTGTTTGCCTTTCACGAAATCCGCTACGAGGCGTAAGTCTTCAATGCGGGAATTGGTGCAGCTACCAATGAATACATAGTCTATTTTCTTGCCCAGCAGCCCGCTGCCAGGTTGCAGCTCCATGTAATCCAATGATTTTTTGAAAGAGGGTCTTTCCTTTTCTTCCAGCTGTTCCAGCGACGGGATGTGGCGGGTAACGCCCATGCCCATGCCGGGGTTGGTACCGTAAGTTATTTGCGGTTCAATATCCGCTGCATCGAAGGTGAGCACTTTGTCGAACTGCGCATCGTTATCGGTGTGCAATGTTTTCCAATATGCCAGGGATTTGTCCCAGTCGGCACCCTGTGGGGCAAACTCGCGGCCTTTGATGTAATCGAAGGTGATATCGTCCGGTGCAATTAAGCCACCACGTGCGCCCATTTCAATACTCATATTGCAGATGGTCATACGTGCTTCCATACTCAGGCTGCGGATCGCATCTCCTGCGTATTCCACGAAATAGCCGGTAGCGCCGGAAGCGGATATTTTAGAGATAATATATAGAATGATATCTTTAGACAGTACGCCTTTTCCCAGTGTGCCATTCACTTGAATCTTCATGCGCTTTGGCTTGTATTGCAGGATACATTGGGTAGCCAATACCTGCTCTACTTCGGAAGTACCGATACCAAAAGCGACTGCGCCAAAAGCACCGTGGGTGCTGGTGTGGCTGTCGCCGCACACGATGGTCATACCCGGCAGGGTGATGCCCAGTTCAGGTCCTATTACATGCACAATACCCTGGAACCGGTGGCCGAGGCCATATAATTCCACGCCAAATTCGGATGTATTTTTAGTCAGCATTTCTACCTGTAAACGGCTTAGTGCTTCTTTAATGGGCAGGTGCTGATCCTGTGTAGGTACGTTGTGATCCGCAGTAGCCCTGGTTTTAGCAGGACGAAATACGGGGATGCCGCGTTTACGCAACCCGTCAAACGCCTGGGGACTGGTTACCTCGTGAATAAAGTGCGTGTTGATGTACACTGCATCCGGATGTCCCGGCTTGCTCATCACGATATGGCTGTCCCAGATCTTATCAAATAACGTTTTTCCCATCCTTAATGCTTCCTTTTAAAATGTTTATTCCTTCAAATCTAATGGTCATTAATTAATTGCCATATCGCTAAATTTGCTTTAATTACAACCTTTAAAAGCACTTGATACACATCAATCTATTGTTTATCAATAATTTACAACATTTAAATAACGATGCCCAACAGTCAAAGTGACGCCTTATTCATATTAATAAAAACACTAACAAAAGCTGAAAAACGCAATTTTCAGCTCGCGTTCAATAAAAACAACACCAAAGAAGACGTGTTATTTATCCAGCTGTTTACTACGCTGGATAAAATGAAAGAGTATGATGAAGAGCAGATACTGAAGAAAATAACGGATATCAAAAAGCAGCAGTTATCTAATGTAAAGGCTCATTTGTACAAACATCTGTTATCAAGTCTGCGGCAGTTGTATAAACAAAAAGATCCGCTTATTGATCTGCGCGAACAGCTGGATCATGCGCGGGTGCTGTATAACAAAGGACTCTATAACCAAAGTCTGAAGATCCTTGCCAAGGCAAAAACCATGGCACTCGGACAAGAAGAGGTGATGCTGGGTTACGAAATTGTGGAGTTTGAGAAACTAATCGAATCAAGGCATATTACCCGCAGCCTGGAAAACCGCGCAGAAGCCCTCAGCGCCGAATCACGGCAGATAGAGCAACAACTTGCCAATATCAGCCGGCTTTCCACCCTTTCCTTACGCATGTATGGCCTGTACCTCAAGCTGGGTCACGCCCGCAATGAACGCGACGGGGAAATGGTGAAATCGTTTTTTGAAAGCCAGTTGCCGGCATTTCAGCATGCGCAGATGAGCTTTTACGAAAAAGTGTATATGTTCCAGGCATCCAGCTGGTACTATTATATTTTGCAGGACTTTGTGATGTACTATCGTTACACACAAAAGTGGGTAGACCTGTTTAAACAATATCCTGCGCTACAGCAAACGGATATGGACCTGTATATTAAAGCACAGCATAACCTACTGACCGCTCATTTTTATACTTCTAACTTTGAAAAGTTCAAGACCGCATTACTGGAGCTGGAAGGTTTTATCCGCGATAACCAGGAAAATTTTCACGAGAACACCCGCACTTCCGCATTTGTGTATTTATATACTGCCAAAATAAACCGCTACTTCCTGGAAGGCACGTTCAGTGAAGGTTTGGCCATGGTACCTGAATTGGAAACAGAAATCAGCCGGCATACACTGAAGATAGATCAGCATCGCGTACTGGTGTTCTACTACAAAATTGCGTGCCTTTATTTTGGTAGTGGCGATAATAATAAAGCGATCATTTATCTCAATAAAATAATCAATTTAAAAATAGGTAATCTGCGTGCAGATATACAATGTTTTGCCCGCATCCTGCATTTGATTGCGCATTATGAACTGGAGAATTACAGCCTGGTAGAATACCTGATCAAATCTGTGTATCATTTTATTTCCAAACATAAAGATTTGGGCCTGGTGATGGAAGAAATCATGAAATTTTTGCGCAAGTATATCTATGCCAATCCAAAAGCATTACGCAACGCCTTCATTGATCTGAAAGACAGGCTGGTACAAATTTCGCAAGATCCGTACGAACGCAGGTCCTTCCTCTACCTGGACATTATTTCCTGGCTGGAAAGCAAAATAGAAGCCATTCCTGTACAGGAAGTGATACACCGTAAATTTGTGAATAAGGAGAAGCGGATATAGCGGGGCAGCCTTCGGCTGTGAATTTATCTTTTCTCCCGATTAGACTGATTATGCTGATTACCTGATTTTGATTTTTTTTTGATTTAAAAAGATTAGCGAAGATCTCAGCGGATAATGTCTGAACCAGGATTTTTAGGATTGAATGGATTACCCTGATGGATGTTATGTTTTTTTATATCGAAGATATACGCGAATATCTATGCTATGATCTTCGGCATCAATCAAGATAATCCATTCAATCCTAAAAATCCTGGTTCAGACATTATCCGCTGAGATCTTCGCTAATCAGGATAATCATACTAATCATAATAATCACAGTTCAGACATTATCCGCTGAGATCTTCGCTAATCTTTTTATAATCAAAAAAAATCAAAATCAGGTAATCAGCATAATCAGTCTAATCGAGAGAAAGACAATCACTCTCTTTCTATATACGGTTCATACGTACGATATTTTTTAAAGAAGATAATGGCCGATGCGATCTGCAACAATGCGATAGCCGGCCATTCGTATTTACCGAGGATCATGAATAACACTATGAAAGAAGTGAGCAACACGTAACGCACGTGGATTTCGGGATTCATCTTCGGAAAATATAACAGGCAACGGAAGAGGATCATTAATGATAAGGCAGTACAAAAAACGGTGATCAAACCCATCCATGGTGTTTTCGTATAGGCATTTACGGTGATCATTACCATCTCCGGCAAAAACATCAGTATATATATGCAGATCAATCGCAGGTAATGTGTACTTAATCTAATGGGGAGGTTTTCCATAAAATTGAGGTACGTATCATCAAAAGCACGATTGTGGACCATCAACTGCATGTGTACCAGTACGCTCACCATCGCGCCCAGCTGGAGTCCGCGCAGATCAAAATATTCTCCTTGCCGCATTATTAAAAACGTCAGCCACAATATAGCAGCGGAAAATAATTTAGTGCTGAAAATACGCCGCGGAAAATTAGTGAACAGTTCATACAGGAAAAATAATACCGGTGGCTTCGTGAAATGTTTGTTGAGCCAGCGTTGCATGTGTCCTGTAAAAAAGATAACATCCGGTTGCGCCAGTTTTCTTTCATATAACGTTAACGGCCATATACAGTTGGCGATATTAAATACGATGATAATAATTCCTTTGAGATAATAATGTTGTTGAATGGCCACTACTACCGCAACCGCCGCGTATACCAATACCGGCATGTATATAGCAGTGTGTAATACCCACCAGGTACGCCAGCGGGAAGTGGCCGGCATGCTTCCCATGGTGGGGAATAAAAAATCATATCCCTGTGTTTGAAATGTTTTCAGGATGAAGCCTGCACATTTTAATGCGTAGGATGTCCACAGCAGTAATACAATGATGAGGAAAGAATTATTTCTCAGGAAGCCGAGCATGAGTGATTGATGGTAGTTCCATAAACTACTGCCATCTACCACACCAAACAGCAGGTAAAAGAGTACGAGAAAAAAGCCGGTGTTCTGAATATAAAACCGTTGTGTAAATATTTTACTGAGGATAGCCGTTGTTGTACGCATATTAATTGAGCGTAATGTTTTTATGAGCTACTTTCAGTGTGCCCGTTACCGTTAATTCTTCCGCATCCAGTGGTTGGTGGGAAGTGATACAAAAAGTGACGCCTTTGGCGCTATAGGTGCGGATCAGGTCATATAAAACCGTGAGGGCATATGTGTCGATGGTGATCAGTGGCTCATCCAGCAGGATGAGTGCCGGGTTACCGGTGAAAGCCAGCAGTAGTGACAATTTTTTGAGCATGCCACTGGAATAGCTGCTTACGGGGTTATTCACAAAGATATCCACACCCAGTCTTTCGCTGATGGCGCTGATCTGGTCCCTGTTGCCCCCTTTGGTATTGAGATACAGCTCCAGCAAGTCGCGGCCGGTGAGGAAAGAGGGGTATAACGGTTCCGCCTCAGCGTAATTGATCAGGCGGCGGAACTGTACCGGGTGTTCCCGGCTGCTCACATTTCCCCGCAGCACTATTTCCCCCTTAAAAGGGATTAAACCCGCCATCACCTTCATGCAGGTGGTTTTCCCCGCACCATTTTCGCCCTGTAGCCAATAAATGCCAACGGGCAGTTCCAGGCGGGCAATATCCAGTACGGGTACGTCCTGGTAGTTCTTTTTAACAGTATGAAGGGCAATAACCGGTTCGGACATACGTAAAAGCTTAAAAATGTAAATATGAAAAAATAACGGATATATATCGATAATAGCGGTTCTTTTTAACAAAAATTTGTTTGTGCCTTTTTTTCCATTGACCATCATACGTTTAGCCGGGGCAGTAAACAATTTGGGTATATAAAGCCCCCATTTGAGATGTGCAATTCACATACTAAACATATACCATATGCACAAGGTGCATAACCCGTGAAACATGCTACAACACTACATCCGGACAATGCCTGATATCTTTTTCCACACCTGTTGAAAACTATTATAGCCATGCCATAAGGGGATGCTTACATTTGTAATCCTGGGCGTATGGATTTTAGGACACAGAAGAAATTTGAAATTATTTGATGTGAGTGAGTGAGGTAGTGCAGATTTCAGAATGCTGACCCCAAACAGAAAAACCAAGAACCTTCGACAGTACCCATATAAAAATATTAGCGATGAGTAATGAGAATGAAATTCTTTTAAAAGAGAACAAGGACCGTTTTGTGCTATTGCCGATCAAGTACCCAAAAGTTTGGGAACAATACAAAAAGCATGAGGCGAGTTTCTGGACAGCAGAAGAAATAGATTTAAGCAGTGATCTGAAAGATTGGGCAAACCTGAATGATGGTGAACGTCATTTTATATCTCACGTACTTGCATTTTTTGCAGCCAGCGATGGTATCGTAAATGAGAACCTGGCAGTAAACTTTATGAGTGAAGTGCAGATTCCGGAAGCCCGTTGTTTTTACGGTTTCCAGATCATGATGGAAAATATCCACTCTGAAACATATGCATTGCTGATCGATACTTATGTAAAAGATCCGGCAGAAAAAGATCGTTTGTTCCACGCCATTGACACCGTACCTGCGGTAAAAAAGAAAGCAGAATGGGCATTGCGCTGGATTGAGAACGGCAACTTTGCAGAGCGCCTGGTGGCCTTTGCAGCGGTAGAAGGCATTTTCTTCAGTGGCAGCTTCTGTTCTATTTTCTGGTTAAAGAAAAGAGGATTGATGCCGGGTCTGACCTTCTCCAATGAGCTGATCAGCCGTGATGAAGGACTGCATTGCGAATTTGCCTGCCTGTTGTACAGCATGCTGGAAAACAAACTGAGTGAAGCAGCCGTACACGAAATTATCCGTGAAGCCGTAGCATTTGAAAAAGAATTTATCACAGAAGCCTTACCGGTTGGTTTGATCGGTATGAACAGCGATCTGATGTCACAATACATTGAATTTGTTGCTGACAGATGGATAGGTGAACTGGGATATACTAAAATATTTAATGCGTCTAATCCTTTTGATTTCATGGAAATGATTTCTTTACAGGGCAAGACTAACTTCTTTGAAAAACGCGTGGGAGATTACCAGAAATCCGGTGTAATGGGTGGTACTAAAGAATCACAAACATTCAGTCTGGAAGAAGACTTTTAATTGGCATTTTAGCTAATAGCATTTAGCTATTGGTTTAAATGCAGCGAACAAACTCCTATTTACTAACCGCTGATAGCTAAAGGCTAAAAGCTAAATTCACAAACCCATGTTCGTAATCAAAAGAGATGGAAGAAAAGAAGCAGTGAAATTTGACAAGATCACTGCACGTATTGAAAAGCTATGCTATGGTTTCAATACAGAATATGTAGATGCAATAGACGTAGCGAAAAAAGTTATACAAGGATTATACGACGGTGTTACTACCAGTGAACTCGACAACCTGGCTGCTGAAACTGCAGCATCCCTTACCACTAAACACCCGGATTACGCCCTGCTGGCTTCCCGCATAGCAGTAAGTAATCTTCATAAAAATACAATCAAGTCGTTTTCCAAAACGATGAAGAAATTGTATGACTATATTGATCCTAAAACCGGTAAATCTGCAGCATTGCTGTCTGATGAAGTTTGGGAGATCATTAAGAAAAATGCAGAACTGCTGGACTCCAGCATCATCTACGATCGTGACTTTGCTTTTGACTACTTCGGTTTCAAAACACTGGAACGCTCTTACCTGCTGAAAACAGATGGCAGAGTACAGGAACGTCCACAGCACATGCTGATGCGTGTATCTGTAGGCATCCATAAAGAAGATATTGACGCTGCGATCAAAACATACAACCTGATGAGTGAGCGCTGGTTTACACATGCCACGCCTACCCTGTTCAACGCAGGCACGCCAAAACCACAGATGTCATCCTGCTTCCTCCTCACTATGCAGGACGATAGCATCGAAGGCATCTATGATACCCTGAAACAAACAGCTAAAATTTCGCAGAGCGCCGGTGGTATCGGTTTAAGCATTCATAATATCCGTGCAACAGGTTCTTATATCAGCGGTACCAACGGTACCTCCAATGGTATCATCCCGATGCTGCGTGTATTCAACGACACCGCACGCTATGTAGATCAGGGTGGTGGCAAGCGTAAAGGCGCTTTCGCTATCTACCTGGAACCATGGCATGCCGACATCTTCGAATTCCTGGATCTGCGTAAGAACCACGGTAAAGAAGAAATGCGCGCCCGTGACCTGTTCTACGCCCTCTGGATGCCGGATCTGTTTATGAAACGTGTAGAAGCTAATGGCGACTGGTCATTATTCTGTCCACATGAAGCACCAGGCCTGCACGAATGCTGGGGGGAAGAATTTGAAGCCCTCTACGCCAAATACGAACAAGAAGGCCGCGCCCGCAAAACTATCAAAGCACAGGACCTCTGGTTCGCCATCCTGGATGCGCAGATAGAAACAGGCAATCCATACCTGCTGTATAAAGATGCAGCCAACCGCAAATCCAATCAGCAGAACCTGGGTACCATCAAAAGTTCCAACCTGTGTACAGAAATCATCGAATACACCGACGCCAACGAAGTAGCAGTATGTAACCTGGCCTCCCTGGCGCTGCCCCGCTTTGTTATTGACGGAAAATTTGATCACGATAAATTATACGAAGTAACCTATCAGGCTACTTTGAACCTCAATAAAATCATCGACAATAACTTCTACCCTATTGAAGAAGCAAGACGCAGTAACATGCGCCACCGCCCTATTGGTTTGGGTGTACAAGGACTTGCCGATGCGTTTATCCTGATGCGTTATCCTTTTGAAAGTGATGAAGCTAAAAAACTGAACAGCGAAATATTTGAAACCATTTACTTCGCCGGTCTGACTGCTTCCAACGATCTGGCTAAAGCTGAAGGCGCATATGAAACATTCAAAGGCTCCCCTTCCTCAAAAGGTATCCTGCAGTTTGATATGTGGAATGTGAAACCTTCTGCACGCTGGAACTGGGATGCGTTGAAAAAATCCATCGTAAAAGATGGTATCCGCAACTCCCTCCTGCTGGCGCCAATGCCTACTGCATCTACTTCACAGATCCTCGGCAACAACGAGTGCTTTGAACCATACACTTCCAACATCTACACCCGTCGTGTATTGAGTGGTGAATTTGTAGTGGTAAACAAACACCTGCTGAAAGACCTGGTAGAACTGGGCCTGTGGGATAATGAAATGAAAACAAAAATTATTTCGCACAATGGCTCTATCCAGAACATTGCCGAAATACCTGGCAATATCAAAGAACTGTACAAAACAGTTTGGGAAATTAAACAACGTAACCTCATTGATATGGCTGCTGACCGCGGGGCGTTCATCTGCCAGTCACAATCACTGAACCTGTTCGTTGACACACCTTCTGTTGCCAAGCTCACCTCTATGCACTTCTACGCCTGGAAGAAAGGCCTGAAAACAGGTATGTATTATCTGCGTACACAAGCGGCTGCACAGGCAGTACAGTTTACTGTAGAAAAACAAGGTGGTCAGCAGATCCAGCCAGTTGTTGCAACAGGTGGTGATAGCGCAGAAGAAATCGTGGAAGGTGCCGTTTGCACCATGGAAGAAGGTTGCGTTACTTGTAGTGCATAAGGGTTTATGTAAGTATAAATGCAAATCCCTGGTCGGAAGGCCAGGGATTTTTTTGTGTTTGTCTTTCTCCCGATTAGGCTGATTATACTGATTACCCTGATTCTATTTTTTTGATTAAAAAAGATTAGCGAAGATTAAAGCGGGTATTATTCGCTTTAATCTTCGCTAATCTTTTTTGATCTTTTATTAATCACAAAAATAAAATCAGGGTAATCAGTCTAATCGGGAGAAAGACAACCTCCGCTCAATCCTCGTTCATATCATCTTCTTTAAATCCCCACTCCTCCAGCAAGGTAGTATACTGCCCTTCCGGCAATCCCTGCTTATCATAATGACCGGCCATTGTTTTCTGCCGCAGGGCTTCATAAATGCTCACGGCACAAGCCACGGAAATATTCAGCGATCTTATAATTCCCATTTGAGGAATAATAAAATTACCATCCGCCAATGCTCTTACCCCATCGCTCACACCATTTTGTTCATTGCCGAAAATCAATGCTACAGAACCGGTGAAATCAATACTATATAAACTCACAGCATCTGTTGCCAGATGTGTAGTAAAAATCTTATCATACTTTTTACGCAATGCTGCAATGCATGCTGCTGCATTGTCAAACTCGTAGGTGGTAAGCCATCTTTCTGCACTGCTACTGCTTCTATGCCCCCATTTCTTATGTCTTGGCGCCATTGTATTGATCACATAAATATCCTGTATACCCACTGCATCACAGGTACGCATAACGGCAGAAATATTGTGAGGGTCCTGTACATCCTCCAGCACTACGGTTAAATTAGACTGCCGTTTGTTTAATACCGACAGTAATCGCTCTTTTCTTTCTGGTGTCATATGCTATGATATTAACGCAAAAATACGAAATAGCAGAAAGCTTTAAGCTTTCAACAATATGCTTATCTTCATGCCTTATAATCAAATAGAATAACCTATGTTCAAAAAGATCCTGAAAATTGTGGCGATCACAATAGTGGTCTTGCTATTGGCAGCCATAGCCATACCATATTTTTTCAAAGACAAAATAGTAGCGAAAGTAAAAACAGAGCTGAACAAACGTCTTACTGCTAAAGTAGATTTTAAAGATGTGGATATCAGCTTGTTCCGTCATTTTCCCCGGCTGGCAGTAGGCCTGGAAGAGCTGCAGGTAATTGGTACCGGCGACTTTGCAGGAGATACCCTTCTGGCTGTAAAACAAATAGATGTAGCACTCAATCTCATGAGTGTAATTAAGGGAGATAAGATGGACATCTACAATATCGCCCTCATACAGCCACGCATACACGCTATTGTGAATAAAAACGGTGCGGCTAACTGGAACATCACCAAGCCCGATACCACAGCGGCTAATCCCGCTGATACCAGCAAAAGTAAATTTGCCCTCAGTTTACAGCAATATAAAATTGAAGATGCCTTTATCAGTTATGATGATCGTCAGGGTAACATGGCACTGTTAGTAGAAGGCTTAACCCATAAAGGTAAAGGTGATTTCACACAGGACCAGTTCACCCTGGAAACCAGTACGGTGGCTGATGGCATCACCTTCCGCTATGGACTGATCCCTTATCTCTCCGGCGTTAAAACTAAACTGGATGCAGCTATCCAAATAGATAATAACAGTAAAACCTATACGTTAAAAGAAAGCAAAGTTTCGCTCAACAACCTGGAACTGGCCCTGCAAGGGTTTTTCAAACTGGTAAACGATTCTACTTACGGAATGGATATGAGCTTTAAAGCACCTTCTACCAACTTTAAAGACTTGTTATCACTGGTACCAGCAGTATACAAGACAGATTTTGATAAGATAAAAACCAGCGGTACCGCAGCTTTCAGCGGATTTGTAAAAGGCAGCTACGCTCCTAAACAAATGCCGTCCTTTGGGCTGGACCTCAACGTAAAAGATGGTTTCTTCCAATATCCTGATCTGCCTAAACCAGTGAAAAATATTCAGATTGCGATGAAAATCAGCAACCCGGATGGTGTACCTGATCATACTATCATCGACATGCCTACCGGTCACCTGGAAATGGATAACACACCACTGGATCTCCGGATGCTGGTGAAAACACCGGTTTCGGATCTGTATGTAGACGCTGCCGCAAAGGGTAAGCTTGATCTGTCTAAAATCACGCAGTTTGTAAAACTGGCAGCCGGCACTAACTTAACAGGCCTGCTGGATGCAGACATCACTGCTAAAGGAAATATGAGTGCCATAGAAAAACAACAATACGATCGCTTCTATGCCGCCGGCACGCTGCAATTGAGCAATATGTTCTATAAAAGCAAAGATTATCCCGATGGTGTAAAAGTGAATAATCTCTCCTTACAGTTCAATCCTAAAAATGTAACCGTAAAAGACCTGAATGGTCAATACCTGGGTACCAACTTTGAAGCAAACGGAGAAGTGAATAACCTGCTCGCCTATACGTTTAAAAACGCACCGCTGGATGGTAAATTCAATTTCAAGGCAGATGAAATAAACCTGGACAAATGGATGGGCACTACCAGTTCTTCCGCTACTACCACTACTGCTAAAAAAGATACCGCTGCTGCTGCACCGTTTGCAGTACCGGCCAATCTGAACATCGGCTTACAGGCCAATGTAAATAAAGTACACTACGATAAAGCAGACCTTAACAATGTATCCGGTAACCTGTTGGTGAAAGACGAAACAGTAACCATGCAGCAGCTCAAAGCCAATGCACTGCAGGGTACTATGGAAATAAATGGCAGCTACAGCACCAAAAACAGCAAAACAAATCCGGATATCAACCTGGCCTACAACGTGCAAAACCTGGATGTACAACAAACATTCAACGCATTCAATACCGTACAGAAATTAATGCCGATCGGTAAATTCCTCTCCGGTAAAATCACCTCTCAGTTAACCATGCATGGTAAATTGGGGAAAGATATGTCGCCTGACTTAAGCACCCTTACCGGCGATGGTAACCTGTTGCTGATAGAAGGTTTCCTGAAACAGTTTGCACCGGTAGATCAGCTGGCGAATACACTCAATGTATCTCAACTGAAAGATATTTCTTTACGTGATATCAAAAACTATTTTTCCTTTGAAAACGGCCGCGTAAAAGTGAATCCTTTCAAAGTAACGGTGAGCGGCATCCGGATGGATATTGCGGGATCTCACGGCTTTGACCAATCACTCGATTATACCCTGCAACTTGCACTGCCACGTAGTTTGATGGGATCTGCCGGCAACAATCTCATAAACGGTCTGGCTTCACAGGCGCAAAGCAAAGGCATCCCGGTAAACCTGGGCGACAGTGTGCATCTGCAGGTATTAATGGCGGGTAACATTCTCAAACCAAGTCTGAAAACAGACCTGCGGGAAAGCGCCAACAGCCTGAAAGCACAAGCTACTGAACTGGTAAAAAACAAAATTGATACCGTTAAAAATACGGTGAAGGATAGTGTAAACCAGATCAAAAACAACGCTGTTAATTCTCTGAAAAACGAATTAAAAAATCAACTCAGCGGTAAAAAAGATTCTGCCCAAACCGGTGGTGGCAAGCCATTGGAAAACTTAGGCAAACAAGCCGGCGAATCTGCGAAGAATACGCTTAACAGCCTGTTTGGTAAGAAGAAAAGTAATAATGCAGATACTACAAAACACTAGGGATAAATTGTCTTTTCCATGATTAGACTGATTATGCTGATTACCCTGATTTTGTTTTTTTTGATTTAGAAGGATTTAAAAAGAATCATGGTAATCAGCATAATCAGTCTAATCATGGAAAAGACAATTTCTTTCCGTAACTTATACTAACCAAACCCCGGACCATGTTGCTGAGATTCCTGCATACTACTTATTGCAATGCTGCCCTCTTCGCTGGTGTGTTGTTTTGTATCATGGGATACTTTATCCGTCGTTATCCTCCTAAAAGCACTAAATCATGGTATGGCTACCGCAGCTTCCTGTCTACCCGCAACCTGGAAATGTGGCATGCCGCCAATAAATATGCAGCCTATACATCCAGACGTATAGGGGTGATCCTCATCCTTACCGGAGTAGCCTGCGCGCTGGTCTTTGACCGGCAAACAGACTGGTTCCTGTACATTACAGTGGGAGCTGTTGTTGCAGGTACGATGTATATGGTAGGTGATACGGAATGGCAATTATCCCAACACTTTGATAAAGACGGCAACCGCATTTCTTCCTGAAAACAAAAAGGCGCTGCTTTCGCAACGCCCGTTTGTCTATTGTACAATTATAAACCCTTCTCTTTAAAAAAACCTGTTACAGCCTTCCCTGGATATCATGTTCCGGTACTGCCTGATAGTGTTCTTTCATCTGCTTTAGTTTTGCTTTACCATAAGCGAGACGGGTGATCACTACATACAATACAGGCACAATAAATATAGCCAGGAAGGTAGCGGTAAACATACCACCCAATACTGTCCAGCCCATGGTTTTACGTGCTTCCGCACCCGCACCGGAGGAGAATACCAGCGGCATAATACCTAACAGGAAAGCCAGCGATGTCATGATAATAGGACGTAAACGCAGCTTGGCAGCTTCTACAGCGGCTGTTACCAGGTCCATGCCTTTATCCACACGTTCTTTTGCAAACTCCACAATCAGGATCGCATTTTTGGCCGATAAACCGATCAGCGTAATCAAACCAATCTGTGCATATACGTTGTTACTCAGTTTAGGCAGGAACGTTAGTACCGTAATGGCCCCAAAGGCGCCAATAGGCACTGCCAGCAATACCGAGAAGGGAACAGACCAACTCTCATATAATGCTGCCAGGAACAGGAACACAAAGATGATTGACAACGCAAATATGTAGATGGTTTTGGAACCGGATAATAATTCCTCTCTGCTCAAACCGGAGAACTCATAACCATATCCTTCCGGTAGCGTTTGTGCAGCTACCTCTTTTAATGCATTGATAGCATCGCCACTACTATAGCCCGGAGCCGGGTTACCATTTACTTCCGCAGAACGGAAAAGGTTATAGTGAGATATTACCGGCGCACTTTCTATCACTTTATAAGAAGTCAGTGTACTCAGTGGCACCATAGTACCGGCCGTGTTGCGCACAAAGAACTGGCTCAGGTTTTTAATGTCGCCACGATAAGTAGAATCCGCCTGCGTTACCACACGAAAGTTACGTCCGTAAATAGTAAAGTCATTGATATAAGCACTACCCATATACGTTTGCAGTGCCGAAGCAATATCAGATATTTTCACACCCATCTTCTTCGCTTTCTCACGGTCTATATCCAGCTGATAGCCAGGTGTACGGGCCGTAAAGAAAGAAAATGCCTTGGCTATCTCCGGACGTTTATTAGCAGCAGCTACAAAGCCCTGTAATACGCCCTCAAATGCTTTGATATCGCCATTTCCTTTTTGTTCCAATACAAAAGAGAAACCGGCTGTTTGTCCAAGACCCGGAATTGCCGGAGGAGGAATTACCACCACATTAGCTTCTTTATACTTACTCAGTTTTTTCTGAATAGCAGCTACCATTCCAAAGATCTGCAGTGAGTCCGGCTTACGCTCAGCCCATGGTTTCAGGGAACAGAAGATAGTAGCACTGTTGGATTTGGTAGCAAAGTTTACCGCATTCAAACCACCTAATGCTGCATAGTGTGCAATGCCCGGGGTATTGTCCAGGTCTTTCATCATCTGCTGCATCACTGCTACGGTACGCTCTGTAGAAGAGGATTCCGGCAGGTCAAAGGTGATGATCAAACGGCCTTCATCTTCCGTAGGAATAAATCCGGATGGTTTTGCCTTGAATAACATCATCGTACCTACGAAAATGCAGACCAGGATCACCATTACAAAACGGAAGTAACGGATACTCTTTTTTACACCTATAGAATACCTGGATGTAGTATGCCCAAACCACCGGTTGAATTTAAAGAAGAACTTGTTCAGTCCCCTGGAATCCTTATCCAGGTGCATGGGCTTTAACAACAGGATACATAATGCCGGTGTTAATGACAACGCCACAAAAGCAGAAATCATTACAGAGATAGCAATGGTAATCGCAAACTGCTGATACAAACGGCCTACGATACCGGGTATAAATCCTACCGGCACAAACACCGCTGCAAGAATTAATGCAATCGCAATTACAGGTCCGGAGATTTCCTTCATCGCCTGTGCAGTAGCATCTCTTGGCGACATCTTCTCGTGATCTATGTTATGCTGCACTGCTTCCACCACCACAATAGCATCATCCACCACAATACCGATGGCCAGTACAAAACCGAACAGGGTTAAGGTATTGATGGTAAATCCAAGTGGTATAAAGAAGATAAAAGTAGCAATGATAGATACCGGGATCGCGAGGATCGGGATGAGCGTAGCGCGCCAGCTCTGGAGGAACAGGAACACCACAATCACTACCAGGATCAATGCTTCCACCAATGTATGCACCACCTCTTCAATAGATACTTTCACTACGGATACAGATTCAAACGGCACTACATATTCCACATCTTTAGGAAATTGCTTTTTCAGCTGTTCCATAGCGGCGGTTACATTGGCCGCAGTTTGAATGGCATTGCTGCCCGGAGCCTGGTATACAAGCAGATAAGCCGCACGTTTACCATCTACATAGTTATTACCTGCATAGTTAAATTTGCCCAGCTGCACACGTGCCACATCTTTCAGGTATACCAATGATCCGTCTGACGGGCGCGTTTTAACAATGATATTTCCAAATTCTTCCGGTGTAGATAAACGGCCTTTGGTGAAGATGTTATATTCAAATGTTTGTCCTGTTTGTTGCGGCGGCGCACCAACTGTACCAGCGGTGATCTGCGCATTCTGCTCTGCCAGCGCTGCACGGATATCATCAGCAGAAACGCCCATTTCAGCCAGCTTATCGGGTTTCAGCCAGATACGCATACTAAAATCATCTGCACGGGTAAAGATATCGCCCACACCCTTTGCTCTCAGCAACGCATCTTTTACGTACACGTTGGTGTAGTTATCCAGAAAGGTGATATCGTGTGAACCTTTGGGAGAGTAGAGCGCAACCAGCATCAGGATGCTGGGGTTACGCTTTCTAACGGTAAGGCCTAAACGCTGTACTTCCTGTGGTAAAGTTGGCTGCGCAATACCTACGCGGTTCTGCACATCCAGCGCAGCAATGTTGATGTCGGTACCTACTTCAAAGTTTACCGTCATACTCATTTGGCCGCTACTGGTATTGTTGGTATTGATGTAAGTCATACCCGGTGTACCATTCACCTGTACTTCTACGGGTGTAGCTACTGTTTGCTCCACCGTTTGTGCATCTGCACCGATATAAGTACCTGTTACCTGTACAGTGGGAGGCGAAATCTCCGGATACTGGCCAATGGCCAGGTTCATCATCGCCAATATCCCCACCAGCACCAACACAATAGATATGACTATTGCCGTTACGGGTCGTTTTATAAAAGTATCTGCAATCATGATCTTTTGCTGTTGATTCTACTGATAAACTATTTCTTCGCAGGCGCGCCTTGTGGTGCTGCCGGTATTCCTATCTGTATTTTGCCACCATCACGTAAACGCTGGAAGCCTTCTACAATGATCTTATCGCCGGCCTGTATACCGTCCATGATCACTATTCTATCTTTAAGCTTCGGACCTAAATGCACTTTCTGTTGTGCTGCTACAGAGTCTTTTGCTACAAACACAAAATACTCACCCATCTGCTCTGTGATGGCTTTATAAGGAATGATCAGCCTGTCGCCGGATTGCTCATTCAGTACCTGCAACACACAACTCATTCCCGGCTTCAGTTTATCATCCGGGTTATTAAATTCAATGCGCACGCGGATAGTACCGGTTTGGTTATCCACACCGCGATCAATAGCCATGATCTTTCCGGTGTGTACATATGCTGTACCATCAGACAACTGTAAACGGAACGTAGAGTCGTTGGCGTTACCGTTGCCCTGCATAGCAGCAAAGCGGGAGATATCATTTTCTGTTACCACAAAATCCACTGCAATAGGATTTTCACTGGAAATTGTATTCAGCAGCGTGGTACCCGGACTTACCTGTGCTCCCAGTTTTACCTGCGAGATACCAATACGGCCGGTAAACGGCGCCTTGATGAGGGAATAATCCAGGTCGGTACGTACAGCAGCCAGGTTGGCTTCTGCCGCTGCCAACTGGCTACGGGAAGTTTCCAGCGTAGCTTGTGCGTTATCAAGGATCTGACGCGCTACTGCATCCTGTTCTGCCAGGCGCTGATAACGGATATCATCTTTTTTAGCCCTTTCAAAACTTGCTTTTGCACTGGCAATATTAGCCTGTGCCTGCAAATAAGCCGCTTCATATTTACGACGGTCTATTTCATACAGCGGTTTACCTTTCTGTACTACTTCACCTTCTTTAAAAAAGATGCCGGTGATAAAACCGGATACCTGCGAGCGCAGTTCTACCTGGTTCAGGGCAACTACTGTGGCAGGATATTTATCATAATAAACGGCCGGTGCCACCGATGCCTCCGTAACGTTTACCGGTGTAGGGGGTAAAACAGGCGCGCTCTTCTGAGCAGGGCCACTACAGGCAGTAAAGCCCAGTATACTGGCAGCGCTGATTAAGACAATGTTGTTCATTTTTTTCATATCCGTTCCGGTTACCATTTAATAATTAGCTGTTAAGGTTCCTAATGCTTTTTGCAGATCAATCCTGCTGGACAATACCTGGTACATCGCGTTGTAATAGTTCAGCTGTGAGCTGCGCAATTCAGTTTCTGATACCAGTACATCCAGGTACGTCTTAATGCCTTCCTTGTATTGTAGCTGCAACATGTTGTATACATCCTGCGCCATCTGCACGTTTTCTTTTAACGTAAGATAGTCGTTCAGGTTACTCTTATAAGTAGCCATCGCCTGTGAATACTGTGTATTGATCTGACTTCTTAAAGCTGCAAAGTCCCACTGAGAGCGTTGCAGCTGCAGTTCTGCCATTTTGATATTATGTACCCGCTTTCCTCCCTGGAAAATAGGCAACGATAATTTTAATCCCAGCAGTGAGTTAGGATAATCATTACTGTATAATTTGGCGAAGTCGGCACTCTGATAAGCAAATGCATAATTTACAAATGCAGATAGGGTAGGTAGATAGCTCCACTTGTTATACTTCAGATTGGCTTTCAGCAAACTTTGTTGTGTTTCTAACAACTGGTATTCGATCCTGCTTTTGTAATCGGCTACCAGTATAGTATCCTCACCGGTTGCCTGTGTGGCCATTTGTGTAGTGTCGTAAGATAAAGGTACATCGCCGGCGCTGACAGGATAACCCATCAGCTGTTTCAGATAAGCCTGTTTGGCTGTGAGCAGTTCACGTGCCGACTTCTGCTGAGCACGTGCATTGTTCAGCGAAATAGTGGCGCGCTTCGCATCTGTTTTATCTACCACACCACTTGCATACTGGTTATTGGCATCTTTCAGGCTACGTTCCAGTCGAAGAATATCTTCGTTTAACACATTGATCTGTTGCGCAGTGAGCAGTACATCATAGTATGCTTTACTTACATCTGCCACCAGCTCGATCTGATTGCGGGCGGTTGTTTGCTGGCTTTGTTTTCGTACATCCTTTGCCGTATTTGTTGCCAGCAACAGATCACGGGTAAAAAGATTCTGATTCAATCCAAACTGCGCGGTAGAAGTATTGGCCACACCCACTTTAGTAGGATTCCCACCAAAAATAGAAGTAGGTAATTCCAGATAATGCTGGATATTATAATCCAGGTTAATCTGGGGATACCAGTCGGCCAGCTTACTCTTCACAGTTCTATCTGTAATCGCTTCATCAATGAGCGACTGCCGTATTACCGGCTGATGGGAGATAGCATACCGTAAGCAGTCCTTCAGGGTGGCGCGGGTTAGCAGAGAATCGGTAGATTGCTGTGCATATACCTGCGGGGCGAAAAACATCCCACACGTCACAGCTAGTAAATAAAATGCTCTTTTCATAAAAGGCTTTTGACATTCAGTTCATCGTTGTACCAATCGAAAGAAAAAATGATAGCCTTGAAAAAAGACAATTACTCTTTTTGGCATAGTATCATTGTTCTTTATTTGCTATATAGATTGCTCTATATACACAGTTTAAATATTGCCGCGTAAACGTGTTTAAGCTGTAACAATTACAACAACAAACAGGTAGGCCGATAAGAGAGTTGCTTATTCAAAATCATCTGAAACGCCTTCTTAGCACGGTTTCCAATGCGGTTCCAGTGTTTGAATAAAACTTATAACAGTGAAGTAGGCAGGTAACAGACATGCTGTTACATTAGGTAAAATCAATTCGGGCGCTAAGATAACGTTCTGTTAACAAAAATCCACCCCTGGGGGTGGATTTTAACAATTACTTGAAGATCTTCTCCGGTCATCCTTTATTACGACCGCTGACAATATGTTTTTCTGCATGATAGGAGGATCTTACTAACGGTCCTGACTCTACGTAGTCCAGTCCCATGTTGTAACCTATCTCCCGCAGCTCGGCAAATTCATCGGGATGTACAAAGCGTACCACAGGCAGATGTTTAGGTGTAGGTTGCAGATATTGACCTAATGTAACTACATCACAGCCATTATCGTACAAATCCTGCATAGCCTGTACTACTTCTTCTTTGGTTTCACCAAGGCCCAGCATGATACCACTTTTGGTACGCATACCACCTGCTTTGAGGCGACGGATCACTTCCAGGCTACGGTGATATTTAGCCTGTATCCTCACCTGTTTGGTTAAACGTTCTACTGTTTCCAGGTTATGAGATACAATTTCAGGCGCCACATCTATAATACGCTGGAGATTTTCCCACTGTCCGCGGAAATCGGGGATCAGTGTTTCCATGGTGGTTTCGGGGTTTAAAGCCCTTACAGCATTGATGGTATTGGCCCAGATGATGGAACCACCGTCTTTCAGTTCATCTCTGTCTACAGAGGTGATAACGGCATGTTTCACTTTCATCAGGTAGATGGCCTCTGCCACACGTTGCGGCTCATCATGATCCACTGCTTCCGGACGACCGGTAGCTACGGCACAGAAACCGCAACTGCGGGTACAGATATTGCCCAGGATCATGAAGGTAGCTGTGCCGGCACCCCAGCACTCGCCCATATTGGGACAGTTACCACTTTCGCAGATCGTATGTAATTTATGAGTATCTACCAGGCTTCTCACCTGCTTATAGTTCTCGCCTATTGGTAATTTAACGCGCAGCCAGTCGGGCTTTTTTACTCTTGTGCTAGCCGGTTCGGCGGCTATAACGGGTAGTTCTTGCATCGCTGATTCCTTTCTTTAAAAAAGCAAAGTTAACACTTATCTCTTATTCCATCGCTTCCCGAATTGCAAACTAACATATCCATTAAAAAAGAACTGTTTATTCTGCTCATTTACCATGATAGGGATCTTTTTGGTGTACATTTCTGCGTTCACCCCTACTTCCAGGGCACTTACCACCTCGTTGAAATGGGCCCAGTCGAAGCGCATACCCAATTTAGCATGCAAACCCGGAACTACGCTCAGGTTATCCCAGCCTTTACCAAAACCGCCGGCACCATTGATCTTCTCAGGTATCAGGAAATTTCCGGGGTTATTAGGGTCATATTTTATATCTACATCGTTGCCATTGGCATCTTTAGCGTTGAGATAGTAGGGTTTCAGCAAGCCCACTGACACTCCGCCATAATAAATGGCATCCACTTCCACCCCATTTTTATTGGCTTTACCGCCAATCAGGTAACGCTGCCCGATGCCCAGTTTGGCCTGGTAAAAGTTATTTTGTTTACCATATATAAAAGGACGTTGCGTAAAGGAGTAGTCACTGCTCTGCCTTTTCACTTCTTTATGATCTTTCTTCTCTGCAAATTCAAACTGGAAATAGTTGACTATCTTTCTGTTCTTACGATAACCCATTTCCAGGAAACCGCTCCAGCCATCGGTATTTAAGCGGGCGCCCAGGGAGAAATCGCGCTGAAACACATTCTCTCCTTCTTCCTGTTCACGGAAGATGGCGATTTTTTTCAGCTTACGCTGCTCTTTGTCGCTTTTCTTACTTTGTTGCGTGTTAGTGGTTTGAGCAAATAAGCTCCCGGATATTATTGCCAAAAACAGGATTAAGTATATTTTTTTCACAGTGGGCTATTATTATAATAAATAAACGCTTGAACAAAGGTATTGTTATGTATATATTACAAACGTACCTAATTTTTTTTGAGTTTGCCAGGACTGTTCTACCCTACCTTTGTACTTATACTAAAAATACATTTATTTTACGGTTCGAACATTAAATACAACACCATGCAAACAGCGGAAATAATCTATAGCGGTGAACTGCGTACTACAGCTACGCATTTACAATCAGGCACTGTCATTGACACAGATGCTCCCGTAGATAACAATGGTAAAGGGGAAAGGTTTTCTCCTACAGACCTGGTAGCTACAGCGCTTGGCTCCTGCATGCTCACTATTATGGGCATCAAAGCCAGAGACAATGGCTGGGCTATTGAAGGTACCAAAGTAAGTATCCAGAAAATAATGGGCACAGAACCCCGTCGCATTACCGGCGTAAAAATAATATTCGATTTCCCTACAGGGCACAACCTGGAAGAAAAAGATAAAACCATCCTCGAGAGAGCTGCATATACCTGCCCTGTGGCAAAGAGTGTGCACCCGGATATTTTGCAGGATGTAACGTTTAACTGGTGATTGTCTTTCTCCCGATTAGACTGATTATGCTGATTACTATGATTTTATTTTTTTGATTTAGGAGGATTTAAAAAGATTTAAAAAGATGAGCGGAGATTGTCTGAACTGTGATTTTTATGATTAATGTGATTATCCTGATTAGCGAAGATCTTAGCGGGTATTGTCTGAACCAGGATTTTTATGATTAGTATGATTATCCTGATGAGCTAAGATAATCGTGTATATCTTCAAGATAAACAATATAACATCCATCAGGGTAATCCATTCAATCCTAAAAATCCTGGTTCAGACAATACCCGCTAAGATCTTCGCTCATCAGGATAATCATATTAATCACAAAAATCATAGTTCAGACAATACCCGCTAAGATCTTCGCTAATCAGGATAATCACATTAATCATAAAAATCACAGTTCAGACAATCTCCCCTAATCTTTTTAAATCTTTTTAAATCCTCCTAAATCAAAAAATAAAATCATAGTAATCAGCATAATCAGTCTAATCGGGAGAAAGACAACCTCCCCTAACCTCCGCTCAATATCTTCACCCCGATAGCGCACTGCAAACACCTTTTCTCATCGCAATAATATTGCTTCAGCTGCAGTAATGCCTGCGACTCCAACGCGCTCTCCTGGCTTACTCCCAGCTTTACCCAACTGTTGGTGATCTTGTTTTTTTCTGCGGGTAGTTGCTGTAAAAAGTGCAATGCCTTTTCCTGGTAATATCTGAGGTGTTTTTGTTGTCCGTACAGGAACAGCAGCGGCAGTACTGTATTAATAAGAATGTTATGTACTGCCTGTTTGCCGGGATGCTGCGCTTTAGTGACCATATGCCCGAAACGATAATGCTGATGCCAGTACGCAGACGGCTGTACGAAAAATAGTTGTTCCAGTTCCCTGATACTGGTAGCCTCCAGTATCCGCGAGAACAAATGCGACGTATGCTGCAATAACATGGCAAACGTAGCCAGCCGGATAGTAGGAAACGCCGCCGGCCGCATCCGCAGCCAGTTCCAGAGATGCGGCGCAATAGGACGCAACTTGTATTTATGCTGCAGGTGCGCAAACTCCTGTTGTAACTGTAACGGGTATACGTCTATGAAGGGTTGATCCAGCATCCCTGCCTGCCCGAACAGCAGTGCTTCTATCAGCAAAGGTTGGTGCCGGTAACGCATCAGCAGCTGCCATGGCAGCGACTGCGCCACCTGTAAAAAGGGTAATGCATTCACCGGGGTACCATAGCTTTGTGCTACTGCCCAATAACATACTTCTTCCCAGTTATAGTTACTGCATTGCAGCCACGCATGCAGGCCGCTCATTTTGCGCTCCCAGCGCTCAGCCAGCAGTCGCTCTTTCCAGCTAAGCCAGGTGAGATGCGGGATCCGGCTTACACAATCGGCACACGGGATAAAAGGCGACGACTGCCGGAGTTGTTCATACCGCTGCAGCAGCAGTTTAGGGATGTATTGCTGTAACTCAATGCAGGGTGCTCCTCCCACAATGTGGGCCACTGTATCGTGTTCAAACACCACATGCAGTATAATCCGCTGGTATTGCGCATTGTGTTGGTGCCCATGCCGGAACCAGTCGGATGTTTTCAGGTGCAGCTCTACCTGCCCCACCCATAATGTGTTGCCGATTTTAATTTTTGCTGCCGTAAAATCCGGTCCGCCGTTATGGTTGTGTAATCCGGGGTATAAAATCTGCACCGGCTCGCCGCTGGTGGTTTTCAGACCGTCTTGCCTAAATAGCCTTAATGCCCAGATATGCTGGAATAGCTCTTCAGAGAGCAGTGGGTTAACCTGCATAAAAGATATGGTTGGTAATTAAAATAATACCACATAAAGGTAATAAAACATCATTAATAAAAATAAATTCCGGTTTCAATTTGGAAATCTGACAAAAGTGATATTACCTTTGCGCCAGTTCTTACACATCACTTATCCAGAAAGGCGGAGGGACTTGGCCCTGCGATGCCTTAGCAACCTTTCCTGATTTAATTATCAGGAAAAAGGTGCTAATTCCTGCCTCGGTGCAAACCGGGGAAAGATAAGTTGGCAGAGATTATACTTCACAGATATACATATTCTAAGGAGCTCTTCCAACACATGGGAGAGCTTTTTTTATGCCCTCTCCACTCCCACTTCATGGATTTGTTGTTGTTTAAGTTGATCTTTAATGATAAAGTTGCAGCAGATAATTGTGCACATTGACATATCATTAAAAATAATTTAATAACATGAAAACAGCTACACAACTGATTCATAGCATACCAATTGATGAACTGACAGGCGCCATATCAGTGCCTATCTATCAGACCTCTACTTTTGTACAGGAATCACCTGGCATTAATAAAGGTTTTGAGTTTTCGCGGGCAAACAATCCCACGCGGAAGGTGCTGGAAGACCTGATATGCAACCTGGAAGAAGGTTTCGCCGGATTCGCATTCGCCAGCGGCATGTCCGCCATAGATGCGGTTTTGAAGCTGTTGAAAACCGGCGACGAAATTATGGCGGTGGAAGATACCTATGGTGGCATCTTCCAGATCTTCAACCATATGTTTGAACGTTTTGGTATCAAAGTAAATTTTGTAGACACCAGCAATACCGATAAAGTACTGGCTGCCATCACGCCCAATACCAAGGTGATATGGCTGGAATCTCCTACCAATCCAACTTTACGCATATCTGATATAAAATCTATCGGCAAAATTGCCAAACAACATAATATCCTGCTGGTAGTAGATAATACTTTCAGTACACCGCTGCTGCAGCAACCATTAACACTGGGTGCGGATATCGTTATCCACAGCGCTTCCAAATATCTCTCCGGCCATAGTGATGTAATTGCCGGCCTGGTAGTGGTAAACTCCAAGCCCCTGGCTGATCAGATCCGCTACAACCAGAATATTTCCGGTAGCATCCTCAGTCCGTTTGAAGCCTGGCTTACCATCCGTGGCATTGAAACATTGTACCTGCGGCTGGAAAAACAATGCAGTAATGCTTCCGCCATTGCCAACTGGCTGGCCGTACATCCTGCGATAGATAAGGTTTTCTATCCGGGCCTGGCTACACATAAGAACCACCACATTGCACGTAAGCAACAAAAACAATACGGTGGCCTGGTTAGCTTCTCTCTGAAAAGCGACAATATAAAAAATGCGATCCGCATCGTAAATGCTACCAAACTATTTAAGCTGGCAGAAAGTTTTGGCGGCGTAAAGAGTATGCTGGCCCATCCGGCCACTATGACGCATCGCAACATACCGGAAGAGTTCCGGAAAAAAACAGGTTTGCAGGACTCCTGCATCCGTTTGTCAGTAGGCATTGAAGATGCCGATGACCTGATCAACGACCTGAAACAAGCGCTGGATAAACTAAATCATCCCGCGGGTAAGCAAATCACTGTTTTACAATAGCTGTTAGCCATTAGCTTTTAGCGCTTAGCAGTTCAATAAAAGATCTTTATCTGAACAGCTAAAAGCTAACTACTAAAAGCTAATAGCTCAAAAAAAAAGTATGGAAAACAAGATCATCAATTTAGGTATTTTCGGATTCGGCGTCGTAGGACAAGGCCTGTATGAAGTTTTGAACAGAACAAAAGGTATTAATGCACGTATCAAAAAGATATGTATTAAAGACCCTAACAAATCAAGACCTATCGATAGCAGCTATTTTACTACCGACAAAAACGAAATCCTGGAAGATCCTACCATCGACGTAGTAGTAGAGCTGATCAACGACACAGAAGCCGCCTTTGAAATTGTGAGCACCGCGCTCCGCAATGGCAAAGCAGTAGTAAGCGCCAGCAAACGCATGATTGCAGAAAACCTGCCCGCATTGTACCAGTTACAGGCAGAAAACAAAGTACCCTTCCTGTACGAAGCATCCAGCTGCGCCAGTATTCCCATCATCCGCAACCTGGAAGAATATTATGATAACGACCTGCTCAACGCAGTAGAAGGTATCTGTAACGGTTCTACAAATTATATCCTCACTAAAATATTTGAAGAAAACCTCAGCTTCGCAACCGCCCTGCAACAAGCGCAGGACCTGGGTTTTGCAGAAACTGATCCTACACTGGATATAGAAGGATACGATCCTAAATTCAAAATCGTTATCCTCCTCCTCCATGCCTTCGGAACCTTCGTAAAACCAGAGGAAGTATTCAACTTCGGTATTCATCACCTGAATGATTTCGACATTCAGTTTGCCAGACAAAGGAACTGCACCGTTAAGCTGATAGCCCAGTGCCGCCGGCAGAACGGCAGCGTATCTGCCTATGTACTTCCTCACCTGATCAGAGAACATAACCTGCTCTATGATGTATACAATGAATACAATGGTATCCTGCTGGAAAGTGCTTTTACCGATAAACAATTCTTTGTAGGAAAAGGCGCTGGTGGCACCGCTACCGGTAGTGCTGTACTGTCCGACATCTCCGCCCTGTTGTACAACTACCGTTACGAGTATAAAAAGATTAAACAAAACAATCAGCCCAGTTTCACCAACGATGTAAAACTAAAAATATACCTGCGCTACAAAACACCCGATCAGGTAGACCTGGCAGAGTTCTTCAATATTTCAGAGAAATATGAATCATCTGAATGGCGTTATGTAGTGGGTACTATTAATTTGCAGAAATTAAGGGAAGCCGGCTGGTTGAAAAATAAAGATGTAAACATCCTTGTATTGGAATAAGATAGGATTGTCTGTCTCAGGATTAGACTGATTATGCTGATTACCCTGATTTTCTTTTTTTGATTTTTGAAAGATTTAAAAAGATTAGCGAAGATTAAAGCGAATAATATTTGCTTTGATCTTCGCTAATCTTTTTATAATCAAAAAAAACAAAATCAGGGTAATCAGCATAATCAGTCTAATCCTGAGACAGACAATTTCAACCGCTCTAACTCTTCCATCACCCTGCTCACGGGCAATCCCATTACATTATAGAAGCAACCGTTAATACTATCTATGCCTATGGCCCCAATCCATTCCTGTATAGCGTAAGCACCGGCTTTATCAAAGGGTTTGTAGTTATCTACATAATAACTGATCTGCTCCAGTGTTAGTGATTTGAAATGTACCGCTGTAGTTTTTGAAAAAGCAATTTCTTCGCCGCCATGCTGAATAATAACGCCGGTGACTACACGATGTTCACGGCCACTCAGCTGAGAAAGAATGTGGATAGCATCTTCCCTGTCCTGCGGTTTGCCAATGATGGTATTATCCAGTACTACCACCGTGTCTGCTGCAATGATAATATCTCCCGGTTTGCACAGGGAGCTTACTGCTATGGCCTTCTGACGGGCAATATGCACCGGAATATCCGGTATCGCCAATTCCGGTGGAAATGTTTCTGCTGTTTCTACTACTTTAACCTGAAAAGGAATGCCTGCCTGCTCCAGCAGCTGCTTTCTACGCGGCGACTGTGAAGCCAGGATAACGGGTGCACCTGTATACATCTACAAAAAAAGTTTGAAAAATATCATGGATAAAATACCTGTCAGCATAATCACCTTCACTATGGAACTTATTTTATGATAATGTTCCGGCAGGCTTGCTTTCTTTAATAATATATAAACGTACAGGCATGGCAGTTGTACAAACAGCAATAAATAACCGATAGCAATGTACCAACCCAATATCCACACCCTGATTTCCACCAGGAGAATAGTAATAACCAATGCCAGCAACAGTCCGTTACATATGCGTTTGGCCGATAATACGCCCCACGCAATTGGCATGGTGCGGCAACCGTCTTTACTGTCGCCCATCATATCTTCCAGGTCCTTCACTATTTCACGTATCATGGAAATGATAAAGGCAAACAGTGCATATACGCCAATGATCTGTATCAGTTTTCTGCCGGTGGCAGACATAATTGCTTCAAAACTGTGATAGATCTGTTTCTCATAAAATCCTACTACTACCACAGACAGCGCAGTTAATAACGAGATCACCACATTACCGATAAGTGCCTGTCTTTTGAATGAGGTGGAGTAAAACCAAAGCAGCAGGGAACATATTACCTGTGTAAAACCAAGATAGATCTGTCCTGTTTTCCATGCCACGATAAAACCCAGCGAAACGCCCGCCATATTAAAAATGGTATGCCAGGCCATTGCCCAGCGGCGACTGATAATTTTATCCAGCACCATTTTACCCGGCTTATTTATAATATCAATGTTGATATCAAAATAATCATTGATAATATAACCACCGGCAGCCACCAGTATGGTAGACAGGCAAAGTAATACAAATTGTAGCACCGACAGCGATGGCTCTTCGCCGGAGCTGTGTAATACCGGTTCCACTACACAATACTGTAGTAAAAACTGGGTAAGGGCAATATATATCAGATTGGGATATCTGATCAGTTTAAAAAACGCGGCCCAGAGCTTCATAGTTTTCTTATTTTATTTCGATGCAATACCTTCATCCATTAACCAATGTCCATTCAGTTTCAATACTTTTTCCATTACCTCCCGCACACATCCATGACCACCGGGTAATGGGGAAATATACCTTGAAATACTTTTGATCTCTGCTGCTGCATCTGCCGGGCAAACCGGTAATGCTACCAGCTGCATAGCTGCATAATCGGGAATATCATCTCCCATATATAATATTTCATCCCAGCGCAGGTCGTGCTCAAATACATAATCCTGCAGTTTTTCCTGCTTGTCATGTATGCCTGTAAAAATATCCCTGATGCCCAGTCCCTGTAACCTGCTTACCACACTCTCTGATTTTCCGCCGGAGATGATCACCACCCTATACCCTTTTTTAACGGCGAGCTGCAAAGCATAACCATCTTTAATGTTCATCCTTCGCGACATTTCTCCCCCTGGCAGTAATTGCAGGGTACCATCGGTGAGTACACCATCCACGTCCAATATAAAAGTGGTAATAGGTTTAAATAAAGCCAATACGTTCATGGGGCCAAAAATAGGTAATTACGAATTACGAATGGCGAATTACGAACAAAAGCGGATAAGCTCCGTTTATATCATTCGCTTTTGTACGTAATTCGTAATTATTTTTTGTGGAACTGATAAATACTGTCAGACATCACCTGGTATACCAACTGCAGGTACTCATCGCCGGCCAGTAACGACCGGTGTAAACTCATGGTGGCTTCATCCATGCGCAGGGCCGGACCCGTTTGTACCATTTCAGGCGGATATTTTTCCAAACGGTCAAAGGTCTCCTTTATAATAGGTTGCAGCAGGGTAAAGTCCAGCTGTTCTTTTTCACAGTATGCCTTAGCCTGCGCAATCAGGTGATTGGTAAAATTATTACACAGTACTGCGGTCAGGTGATACCGGAGGCGTTGCGGGGAGTTAGTCACTTCCACCCTGGAAGCAATGCTCTGTGCCAGGGATTGCAGTCGCCGGAGCACCTCATCATTGCTGGCTTCCATCATTACCGGGATGGGTGGGTACGTTTTAATCTCCTTGCGGATCGACTGTAGGGGGTACAAGACCCCTGTATTCACCGAGATGCGTGCAATGGCCTCTATAGGTACCGCCCCTGCTGTATGCACCACAATGCGTTTGCCCAGGCGCAGCTGGTCGTTCAGCTCCGGGATGGCCGTATCGCTCACCGCCAGCAGGTAAATATCTCCCTCCATATTAATATCCAACAGATCGTCGGTGTAGGGGGAATTTAACATTTCACCCAGTTCCTGTGCATGGGCCTTATCACGGCTTACCACCTGGATTACCTGGTGGCCATGTAGTTTTAAGAGATGTCCAAAACAATGAGCAACATTGCCAGTGCCAACTATTACTATATCCATTATGATTAATTTTAAAATATCAGGACACTATGATATAACTACGAATTGCGAATTGTCAATTACGGATTTGTGAGGAGATCTGTATGATAATCTACATAATATCTCCTCACAAATCCGTAATTGACAATTCGTAATTCGCAATTCCTAATATACGTGTTTTCGTGGGTACCCGTTTTTTTCATTACATTACAACGTATTTTAACGTTTAAAAGTGGCCTTATTTTTTAATTTGAAGGTACTTTTATATCATTGCAGAATTCATATTAGTAATTATATCACAGAATTTTGCGTATTTAGCAGCACATTAAAGAAGCATACATGGCAAAAAATTTAGTTATAGTTGAGTCCCCGGCGAAAGCCAAGACCATTGAAAAAATACTGGGCAAGGACTTTGAAGTTAAGTCCTGCTTTGGTCACATACGTGACCTGGAAAAGGACGATATGGGGATAGACATCGAAAATAACTTTAAGCCAAAGTATGTTATACCGGAAGATAAAGAAAAGGTAGTAAAGGAACTAAAGAAGCTGGCGAAGGATACCGATGAGGTATGGCTCGCAACGGATGAGGACCGTGAAGGGGAAGCCATTTCATGGCATTTATGTGAGGTGTTGAACCTTGATCCTGCAACTACCAAGCGCATCGTTTTCCATGAAATCACCAAGCCCGCTATCGAAAACGCGGTACTGCATCCGCGCACGCTGGATATGGACCGTGTAAATGCACAGCAGGCGCGTCGTATACTTGATCGTATCGTAGGTTTTGAACTGTCACCGGTACTGTGGCGGAAGATGAGTATGCGTAACTCCCTCTCTGCCGGCCGTGTGCAGTCTGTGGCAGTTAGATTAATAGTGGAGAGAGAAAGAGAGATCAACACTTTTAATTCAGTAAGCACTTTTAAGGTAGAAGCCTATTTTACCGGTAAAGATATTAATGGCAAAAGCATCTCTTTTAAAGCAGATGGCCCCGGCAGGTTCAAAACAGCCGAAGACGCAGAGAAATTTCTTGAACAATGTAAACGTGCCGCATATACGGTAAAAGACATACAGGTAAAGCCTGGTAAAAAGTCGCCCGCAGCGCCGTTTACCACCTCTACCCTGCAACAGGAAGCCAGCCGCAAATTAGGCTACAGCGTTTCCAAAACCATGTTACTGGCCCAGAAGCTATATGAAAGCGGTAATATCACCTACATGCGTACGGATTCCGTAAGCTTATCGGATACAGCTATAGGCGAAATTGAAAAAGCAATCAAAACCAGCTTTGGCGACCGTTATCACCAGCATCGTAAATTCAAAAATAAAAACGAGTCCGCACAGGAAGCGCATGAGGCCATCCGTCCTACCTACATGGAAAACACCACAGTAGATGACAGCGATACCCGCAAACTGTACGAACTGATCTGGAAGCGTACCATCGCCAGCCAGATGTCTGATGCTGAACTGGAAAAAACCATCGCTAAGATCGATATCTCTACTAACCACGAAGAGCTCACTGCCAGTGGTGAAGTACTGAAATTTGATGGCTTCCTGAAAGTATATATGGAGAGCCATGATGATGAAGATGAAAGTGAAGAAGATGCACAGGAAGGCTCTTTGCCTCCTTTGGCGGTAAAACAATCCCTGGACCTGAAAGAAATGAAGGCCACAGAAAGATTCTCCCGTCCTGCGCCAAGATATACAGAGGCCAGTCTGGTAAAGAAACTGGAAGAACTGGGCATCGGCCGTCCATCTACTTATGCGCCAACTATTACCACTATTCAAAAGCGTAACTACGTAGAAAAAAGAGATAAGGAAGGTATTAAAAGAGATTACCGTATCCTGTCGCTTAAAGCGGATGAGATCACCAAAGTAACAGAAGCAGAAAATACAGGTGCAGAAAAATCCAAACTATTCCCTACCGATCTGGGTATGATTGTAACGGATTTCCTCAACCAATACTTCAATAACGTCATGGACTATGGCTTTACCGCCAAAATTGAAGGTGAGTTTGATGAAATCGCCAGCGGTAAAAAAGTATGGAATAACATGCTCAAGGAGTTCTACTTCCCTTTCCATAAAGATGTGGAAAACACCCTGGAAAATGCAGAGCGTGTAAAAGGAGAACGTCCGCTGGGTACAGATGCAGCTTCCGGCAAACCAATAGTAGCCCGCATGGGACGTTATGGCCCGATGATCCAGATTGGTAGTGTGGAAGATGAAGAAAAGCCGCGCTTCGCCAAATTAAAGGCCACGCAGAGCATTGAAACTATCACCATGGACGAAGCGATGGAGTTATTTAAACTTCCCCGCAACCTTGGTCAGTTTGAAGGTTCTGATGTAATCGTGAATATTGGTCGTTTTGGTCCGTATGCACAACACGATAAAAAGTTCTATTCCCTGAAAAAGGAAATGGACCCTTACACTGTAGAGCTGGACGAAGTAGCACCATTGATAGCAGAAAAGCGTACAGCTAAAGACGAACGCACTATACAGATATTTGAGAAAGAAAAGATCCAGGTGCTGAAAGGACCTTATGGCCCGTATATCAAACAAGGATTAAAGAACTATAAAATACCGAAGGAAAAAATTGATAACGCTGCTACCTTAACAGTAGAAGAAGCCAAAGCTATCATTGAAGAAGCCAAAGCTAATCCGCCTAAGAAGAAAGCACCACCCAGGAAGAAGAAAGCAGAATAACGAGTGGTAAGAAAATGATGAAAAATGGAGGCAATTATAATAACTGCAGTGTGAAGTGATTTGCTTATTATTTAATTTGTCAACAGGATCACATTATTTAATCATTACCACATGATCATAATAATGGTATGAACGAAAACAGAGAAATAAACGCTTTGTTCCACCTGTTGGATGATCCGGACCTGGAGGTATTTGACACCGTTGCCAGTAAAATATTACTATACGGTAAAGATATTATCCCTAATCTGGAGAATTTGTGGGAGAATACAATTGACGAGGCTATTCAGGAAAGGATAGAACTGCTCATTCACCGGGTGCATTACCAGGATTTGCAGGCAGCGTTACGTGTATGGGGGCTTTCAGACATGCAGGACCTGTTGCAGGGCGCCATACTGGCCGCCAGGTACCAGTTCCCCGATCTGATGGCAGCCCAGATTGTGACGGAGATAGACCGTATTAAACGTAATATCTGGCTCGAATTAAATAATTACCTCACTCCGCTGGAACAGATCAATGTGCTGAACAGCATGATCTATAACTATTTTGGGCTAAAAGGAGAAGAAGTTTCCTACCAGCGCAAGAATCAGTTTTTCATTAACCAGGTAGTGGAATCCAAAAAAGGAAATCCCATTACCAACGGAATTATATACCAAAGCCTTTGTGCGATGCTGGATTTACCGGTTTATGCCGTTAATATTCCACGTCAGTTTATTCTGGCTTATTTTGATAGTTATGTAGATTTTGCTGAGCCAATAGAACCGGAAGACCACCGGATTCTGTTCTTTATTGATCCTATACAGGGACAGATCTATACACAACAGGATGTGGATACTTATCTCAAAAGAGTATCTGTGCCCGCTGTTCCCTCTTATTTCAAACCGCAATCCAACAAACGCATCATACAATTCCTGCTGGAAGAGCTATCCAAATGCTTCCAGGACGACAAAGAAGCGTACAAGCAGGATGAGTTGATGAATTTGTCCAGCATATTGGAGGAATAAATCTGAATTGTCTTTCTCCCGATTAGGCCGATTATGCTGATTACCCCGATTTTATTTTTTTGATTATAAAAAGATTAGCGAAGATTAAAGCGAATATTTCCGCTTCGATCTTCGCTAATCTTTTTAAATCTTCCAAAATAAAAAAATAAAATCAGGGTAATCAGCATAATCAGCCTAATCGGGAGAAAGACAATTCAGATAAACTAAAAAGCCCACCGCTTGTGCGATGGGCTTTTTAATTTCTTGCAAGAAAGATATTATATGAATAATCTCTTACTTAGCTTTAGCTGGAGTTGCAGCAGAATCAACTTTTACAGCAGCAGTGTCAACATGAGCAGCTGAATCAGCAACTGCAGGAGCAGTAGGAGCAGTGTTCATAGTGTCTACAGCAGTAGTAGTAGCAGTAGAATCAGCAGCAGGTTTGCTACCACCGTTACAAGCTACGAAGAACATACCAGCAGCAATTGCGAATACAAATAATTTTTTCATCTTAGTTGTTATTTTATTTTTAAAACCGGCGCAAAGGTATACAAATTTCCCAGTATCCAAAAGGAAATCAGCCCTTTTTGTATGCAGCGGTTATTTTTTCCTAAAGAAGATTTTCAACGGTACGCCTGTGAAATTGAAGTTCGTGCGTATCTGGTTTTCCAGGTAATTACGATAAGGCGTTTTCACATCCTCAGGCAGATTACAGAAAAATGCAAAAGCCGGCGTAAAAGTAGGTAATTGTGTTACGTATTTAATACGGATAGGTGTACCTCTTACCACTGGTGGGTGGAAAGCTTCAATAGCCTTCAGCAGCACGTCGTTCAGCTTGGAGGTCTGGATTTTACGGTTACGGTTGTCGTACACTTCCAGCGCTACTTCAATCGCTTTGAAAATACGTTGCTTTTCTGTTACAGAGGTAAATACGATAGGCACGTCGGAAAACGGTGCAAGTCGTTTTTTCAGCTCTTTTTCGTAATCTCTGGCGGTGTTGGTAGCTTTTTCTACCAGATCCCATTTATTTACCAGCACTACGATGCCTTTACCTTTGCGGGTAGCCAGACTGAAAATGCTCAGATCCTGTGCAGTAACGCCTTTTTCGGCATCCAGCAGCAACATCACTACATCAGACTCATCTACTGCTTTGATAGCGCGGATAACAGAGTAAAATTCCAGGTCTTCATGTACTTTAGCTTTACGTCTGATACCAGCGGTATCAATCAGCATAAAGTCTTTCTGAAACATATTATAATGCGTGTGAATGGTATCGCGGGTAGTACCTGCAATATCAGAAACGATATTACGCTCTACTCCTACCAATGCATTCAGCAAAGAAGATTTACCTACGTTAGGCTGGCCGATGATGGCTATTTTAGGAACATCGCCTTGCGTTGTAGCCTCACCCATATCATCTGTGATCTGGTTCACCAGATCATCCAGTAATTCGCCGGTACCACTACCTGTCATAGAAGAAAGGAAGTGTACATGCTCAAAACCAAGGCTATAGAATTCAGTGGCTTCCAGCTGACGCTGTGCATTGTCCACTTTATTTACTACCAGGAACACCGGTTTGGAAGTGCGACGCAAAATATTTGCCACATCAGCATCCAGATCAGTAATGCCAGTAGTTACATCGCACATAAATACGATCACATTGGCTTCTTCCATGGCTACCTTAGCCTGTTTGCGGATCTCCCGCTCAAAAACATCATCGCTGTTAGATACAAATCCACCAGTATCGATCACGTTGAAAGTTTTACCGTTCCAGTCGGCGATACCGTACTGACGATCGCGGGTTACACCGCTCTGATCATCTACGATGGCCTTGCGCTGTTCCAGCAAACGATTGAACAACGTTGATTTGCCCACATTCGGGCGACCCACTATAGCTACTGTAAATCCAGCCATTTCAATTAAATTATTTCGTATTACCTAAAAAAATATCTAGGAATTTTTTCATTCTTATACTTAGATATTTTGTTTCAACAGGAGATTTCCTGCTACACCCAAACATCCAAATAACTAAATATGGAAATTCTAAACTTTTCTAATATCCGTACTCTTTGAGGAACAGATCATTATCTCGCCACTTGCCGCGCACCTTCACAAAAAGTTCCAGGAACACTTTACGCTCAATGAATTTCTCTATATCCTGCCGGGCCAGGGTTCCCAGCTCACGGATTGATTTACCCTTTTCACCAAGGATGATCCCCTTTTGGGTATCGCGGGTGACTATAATTTCAGCAGTTATTTTTGTAAGGGTTTCTTTTTCCTGGAATTGTGTTACAATAACAGTAGTGTGATAAGGAATCTCTTCTTCAAATAACTGAAAGATTTTTTCACGTATCATTTCCGCACAGAAAAAGCGTGTAGACTTATCCGTTAGTGTATCATCAGGATAGAAAGGATTTGCTACCGGTAACAAGGCTACAATTTCTGTGAGCAGCTCTTTGATACCTTTTTTCTGCATCGCAGATACCGCTACTACCGCTGTGGCCTTACCCCATGCCTTCGCACGCTCTATCAAAACAGTCATTTCCTCTTTGAGGATATTATCCATTTTGTTGATGATAAGTATAATAGGCACTTTCAGTTTCAGTGAATCAAACAGCTCCAGGTTTTCTTCCAGTGAATCTTTTGCATCCATGATCAGCAAAGCTACATCCGCATCTTCCAGCGCGGATTTAACGGCGCCCATCATTTTCTCGTGCAGCTTGTATTTAGGATCAATGATACCGGGTGTATCAGAAAAAACAATCTGATAAGCCGGATCCGTTAACACACCCGTGATGCGATGCCGCGTGGTTTGCACCTTAGGAGATATAATAGCCAGCTTTTCGCCGATAATGGCGTTCAGCAATGTGCTTTTCCCTGCATTGGGCTTACCGAAAATATTTACAAAACCTGCTTTGTGCATGATGATAATTAAAACCTGGTACCGCTGCTTTCACAACTCAAACTTACGGAAATAAAAAAAGCCGAATTTCTTCGGCTCTTAGTTTTTTTAGATGCTCTTCAGCTCTACTTTTGTAGCGAGGAGCGGATTCGAACCACTGACCTTCGGGTTATGAGCCCGACGAGCTACCTCTGCTCTACCTCGCAATGAGGGTGCAAAGATAGGATTATTTTGATTTCCACCAAATATTTTTTAGAAAAAAGAACAGAAAGCCAACCGTAACAGGTTGGCTTTCATATTGGAATGCACATAACATTTAAAATGGAAGGTCGTCTGCGGGTTGCTCCTGAACGGGCTCTGCCTCTGGTAGAACGGGCACATCCGTTGCGGCTGCTTTGCGTTTTTCTTCATCTTTGCGGCTGAGTAACTGCAGCTGAGAAACCCTTAATCTTAATGCCCCTGACAATGCACCGGTGCTGTTGCTTACGTAAGCTTCTACTCTAACTGAGCCTTCTACGTACACCATTACACCCTGGTTTAAATAAGGAGCCAGGTTTTCTCTGTCCCACAGCGAGCAATCTACCCACGTGGTCCTTTCCTGCAATACGCCCAGCGCATTTTTAAAGCGCTCATTTACCGCTACCGGAAAACTGAAAACGGATACCCCGTTGACCTCTCTTTTTACTACGTCCCGGCCAAGATGCCCGATTAACTGAAGTTTGATCATCAGAAATAAAGATTTAATGATTAAAAATTTATAAAAGATGACTGAGAGAAGTATAAATGGAAATTACGCAATTTTTATTCTCTCAAAAAATAATTTCCTCTTTTTAATGTACACAAGTATACCTTTGTACCGGAATTAAATGTTCCACACGGGGTGCCTTACTTTCAGGCTGAGATCACACCCAATGAACCTGGACCAGGTAATGCTGGTTAGGAAACCGAAAACAGAAAACAGATATACTTACATGAAACAGCTAATGTTATTAGTGCTGCTAGCTATAGCAGGCACGTTACATGCACAATCCCTGATTACCGGTACTATCAGCAACAAAACCAACGGTAAACCGCTTGAAGGCGTAACCGTATCCATCAACCAAACCGGAGCGCTCACCGATAATAAAGGCCATTACAGCATTCATCTCCCTAAAAAAGGAGCCTATACTTTAACCGCCAGCTATATCGGCTTCAAACCTTTTACCACTACGATCAACGCTAACAACAGCACCCAGTTTTCAGATATTACACTGGAAGAAACCGGTCTGTTTGTGAAGCCGGTAGAGATCAGCAGTTTGCGCGCAGGTAAAAATGCGCCCTTCGTAAACACGACTGTGTCCGCAGAAGAAATTAAAAAAAATAACCTCGGACAAGACTTACCTATACTGCTGGATCAACAACCAGGCGTTGTAACAAATTCCGATGCAGGTACAGGTATCGGCTACACGGGCATGCGTGTACGCGGTTCTGATATCACCCGCATTAACGTAACAGTAAACGGCATTCCTATCAACGATGCGGAATCACAAGGCACCTTCTTTGTCAACATGCCCGACTTTGCATCGTCTGTCAGCAGCATTCAGCTGCAACGTGGTGTAGGTACATCTACCAACGGCGCCGGCGCTTTTGGGGCTACTTTAAATCTTAGTACCAATGAATTTAATGAAAACGCATACGGTGAAATCAGCAACAGCTACGGTTCTTTCAACAGCTGGAAACACACGGTGAAAGCAGGTTCCGGGCTTATCAATGATCACTTCACCATTGATGCACGACTCTCCCAAATAACATCAGATGGCTACATCGACCGCGCTACTTCCGACCTGCGTTCTTTTTATACTTCTGCCGCCTACATCTCTAAAAAAACGGCGATAAGGCTGAATGTTTTTTCCGGTAAAGAAAAAACATACCAGGCCTGGAATGGTGTACCACAGGCACTCCTGGAGTCCGACAGAACATACAATTCTTCCGGCACAGAGAAGCCTGGCACACCCTACGATAATGAAACGGATAATTACCAACAGGATCACTACCAGTTATTTCTTAACCAGGAAATCAACGCCAATCTGAACTTCAACGTAGCATTACATCTTACCCGCGGACGTGGCTACTACGAAGAATATAAAGCAGCACAGGCTTATTCTGCATATGGTTTGAATGCCCCCATCATTAACAGAGATACCATACAAACCACAGATCTCGTTCGCCAACTGTGGCTGGACAACTACTTCTATGGTTCCGTATTTTCTTTAAACCGCACGGGTGAAAAATTAAACTGGAGCCTTGGTGGTGGCTGGAATCGTTATACCGGTGATCACTATGGTAAAATCATCTGGGCAGCTGTGGGCATCGACAAAGATCATAAATACTATAATTATCCCGCCGCCAAAAATGATTTTAATATCTACTGGAAAGGTGAATATAAAATCACTACAGCGCTGAGTCTCTTTGCAGACCTGCAATACCGCAATATTATGTACAATATGGACGGCTTTGAAGCAGCCCCTGCATACATTGCACATGTGAACTACAACTTCTTCAATCCCAAAGCAGGTATCTCTTATCATATCAATCGCACTAACCGCATCTTTGCCTCTGTGGCGATTGCGAATAAAGAACCTAACCGTGGCGACTTTGAAAATAACTATGGTGTAGCAACGCCTAAACCGGAAGTATTACGTGATGTGGAAGCAGGTTACGAATGGAACAACAGCATTGCCACCATAGCGGCGAATGTGTATTACATGAACTATAAAAACCAGTTGGTACAAACCGGCATGCTCACAGATGTAGGCGCGTATGTGCGTACCAACATTCCTAAAAGCTATCGCATGGGTATAGAGGTAAATGGGAATGTAAAACTGGGGAATGCTTTCACGGTTGCAGCCAATGTGGCCTTAAGCCAGAACAAGGTACTGGACTATAATGCCACCTCATACGACTCTAACTATATCGCACACACGCAGCAATATAATAAAACAGATATTTCTTTCTCTCCAACTTTCGTAGGCGGGTTTACGTTATCTGCCAAACCAATAAAAAATCTGAATATAGATTTGTTGGGGAAATATGTGAGCCGTCAGTATATGGACAACACTTCCAATGCGAGAGGTAGTCTTAATCCATATTTCGTAAGCAATCTGCGTTTCAACTACATAGTGCCACAAACGTTATTCCGTGAGCTGGGTGTACAACTGCTGTTAAATAATATACTGAATGCTAAATATGAGCCCAATGGCAGCACTTATAGCAGCTTTGATCTTAAAACCAACCGCGTAGCCTACGATAGTTATTACTATCCGATGGCAGGGTTGAATTTCTTTGTGGGGCTGACAATAGGCTTTTAGCAATTAGCCGTTAGCTTTTAGTAAATGCAGCGGAGATCAATTATAATCTCCGCTGCATTTACTAAAACAAACAGCCCTCCGGTAACCGGAGGGCTGTTTGTTTTTATGTTCTTTACAAATATTAACTATCTAACAATTGCTCAAATGCCTTATGCACATTCTCAAAAGGAAAACCTTTCACCACTTCGTTCATCTGTGCTGCAATTTGTGCCGTGCATAAATTACCGATACTTCCGGCATGTGTATGCTTTACTTCCTTTCCCGGTGTGAAGGTACCGTTTTCTATATCCTTGCCTACCTGCTTATACGCTTCGCGGAAAGGCGTGCCTTGCAGCACCAGGTTATTCACTACTTCTACGCTGAACAGGTATTGGTACTTATCGTCGGCCAGAATATTTTCTTTAATGCGGATATTTTCCAACATCAAACGGCTCATACGGATGCAGTTTGTCAGTGTTCCGAAAGCCGGAAATAAATTCTCCTTCAGGAGCTGTAAGTCGCGGTGGTAGCCGGAAGGCAGGTTAGTGATCATCATGGCTATTTCATTCGGCAACGCCTGCAATTTATTGCCATGCGAGCGGATCAGCTCCCATACATCCGGATTTTTTTTGTGTGGCATGATGCTGGAACCAGTGGTCAGTTCATCAGGAAAACTAATGAAACCAAAATTCTGATTCATAAACAAACATGCATCCATAGCCATTTTAGCGATGGTGGCAGCAATACCGGCCAACGCAAAGGATACTATCTTCTCTGTTTTACCACGACCCATTTGCGCATACACAACGTTGTAGTTGAGCGTTTCAAAACCCAACAACGCAGTGGTCATCTCACGGTTAAGGGGAAACGAAGATCCGTAACCGGCAGCTGAGCCAAGCGGATTTTTATTCACTATTTTGTAAGCACCCTGCAGCATGGTCAGGTCATCCACCAGGCTTTCTGCATAAGCACCAAACCACAAACCAAAAGAAGAAGGCATGGCAATTTGCAAATGCGTGTAACCAGGAATGAGGTGTGCTTTATATTCTTCACTTTTTTGCTGTAACAATTGAAACAAGGCTAGTACCTCTTCCACTATACTTTCCAGCTGATGACGCAGATATAATTTCAGGTCTACTAAAACCTGGTCATTACGGGAACGGCCACTGTGGATCTTTTTGCCTACTTCTCCCAAACGGCGGGTGAGCAACAGCTCTACCTGTGAATGGATATCTTCCACATCATCTTCCAGCTTAAAATCTCCTGCTATTATTTCTTTATAGATATTTCCCAGTTCCTGTTTTAATACCGCCAGTTCTTCCGCTTCCAGCAACCCGATACTTTGCAGCATAGTAATGTGTGCAAGAGAACCGAGTACGTCAAACGGCGCCAGGAAAGCGTCCATTTCACGGTCTTTGCCTACGGTAAATTTTTCTACCGCAGCTAAGGATGCTTTATCTTTTTGCCACAATTTCATAATAAAATAGTTTTTTCACGCAAAGCAGCAAAGTTGCAACTTTGCGCCGCTGCGTGAAATTAAAAATCATATTTACCAAATATCCGTTGTTTCACCTCCGGCCATTCTTCCTTCAGCAGGCTGAAGTATACGCTGTTACGCAGTCTGCCGGTACTGGTCACCATGTGATGACGCAAAATACCTTCCTGTGTACAGCCAATGCTCAGAATAGCATTGCGTGACTGCATATTCAATTCATCTGTTTTCAATTCCACACGATTCAGGTCCATCACTTCAAATGCATATTGCAGCATAGCGTGTTTCATGGCCTTGTTAAGCCCCGAACCCTGTAGGGAAGGGGTTATCCAGGTGTACCCTATTTCTACCCGTTTATGCGGCACCGTTAGTGCTGAAAAACGTGTGGAACCAGCTACCCGGTTTTCCTTTTTGTCGATGATAACAAATGGAATAGACGTTTTCGCCGCTCTTTCCTCCAGGGCCAGTCGAATGTATTTTTCGAGATCATTCTGATTAGCAATATGTGTAGCACCCACTGTCCATAGCGACGGCTCCAAAGCCACTGGTAACAAGGCTTCCATATGCTCCGCCTGTAGCGGCTGCAATAAAACACGTTTATTTTCTATGGTAGGAAGGAAGTTCATACTATTGAATCATTTCAAGTAATTTAATATAACTATCAATACCACCTTTAATTTCTTCCAGGTAAATAAATTCGTCTGCTGTATGTGAACGGGCAGAATCACCCGGGCCCATTTTTACAGAGGTAGCCGGAATCAGCGCCTGGTCTGAAGTAGTAGGCGATCCATAACACGTTTTCCCCACACTCAAACCCGCCAGTACAAACGGATGATCCATCGGAATAGACGAAGGCCGCATACGCATAGACCTCGCTTTCACTTCACAGGATACATTCGCCCGGATAGTTTCCAGCAACTCTTCCAGTGTATATTGATCCGTAGCCCGCACATCCACTACAAAACTGCAATCTGCCGGTACTACGTTATGTGCTTTATTGGAAGTATTGATCACCGTTACGCTCATCTTCACCGGTCCCAGCGTTTCCGATACCTTCGGAAAACGATAGTCCTTAAACCAGTTCAGATCAGGTAACGCTTTGTACAAAGCATTTTCGCCTTCTTCTCTGGCTGCATGACCTGCCTTACCATGACTGATACAATCCAACACCATCAGGCCCTTTTCGGCTGTCGCCAGCTGCGTTTGCGTAGGTTCTCCTACTATCGCAAATTCGATGGCTGGTAGCTGAGATAAAATACTTTCGATACCATTTACACCGCTGATCTCTTCTTCCGCAGTAGCCGTCATAATGATGTTGTAATTAAGATCACTGCGGTTATAAAAATACAGGAAGGTAACAATCAGGCTCACGAGACAACCGCCGGCATCATTGCTGCCGAGGCCATACAACTTTCCATCTTCCACATCCGGACTAAAAGGATCACGGGTATATTGTGGATTGGGTTTTACCGTATCATGATGAGAATTGAGGAGGATATTACGTTTGGAAGGATCGTAATATTTGTTGAAAGCCCAGATATTATTGAGATGCCGCTCATGCGGAATATCCATAGCAGTCAGAAAATCACTGATCACTTGCGCTGTGCCGTCTTCTTCGCGGCTCAATGATGGAGTAGCTATCAGCTGTTTTAACAGGGCCACCGCAACATCGTATAGTTTTTCGTTCCACATAGGTTAGCATATTAAAGTGCCTGCTACTTTATCTGTTGTATTACTCAGAACATCATCTGCATGTCCTATCAGCACCTCTTTTACACCATTGTTTATTGCCCCGAAAGCATTTTGCAGTTTAGGCAATATTCCGTCTGTTAATATCTTTGCTTCCAGCAGTTGCTGATAAATTTCTTCGTTGATAAGATTGATCACTGAGTTATCATCTGCCGGATCACGCAGTACACCTTTCTTTTCAAAGCAATAGATGAGCCTTATGTTATAATGCGCAGATAATGCAATGGCTAATGTAGATGCAATTGTGTCTGCATTGGTATTCAGTATTTGTCCTTTACCATCATGTGTAAGCGGTGCGAACACAGGTGTGATACCGGCTTCCAGCAAAGCTTTCAGCGGAGCTGTTTGTAATGTTTGTGTGCGTATATCCCCTACAAAACCGTAATCGATATCTTTTACAGGCCGTTGGATAGCAGGAATAATATTGGCATCAGCACCGGTTAAGCCGATAGCATTACAGCCATTTGCCTGCAGTTTGGCTACCAGTTGTTTGTTTACCAAACCGCCGTATACCATGGTCACCAGGTCGATTGTTGCAGCGTCTGTGATTCGTCTGCCATCCACATATTTCGACTCAATACCCAGCTTATCCCCTATACGTGTGGCTATTTTACCACCACCATGTATCAGGATTTTTTTTCCTGGTATTGTTGCAAATTTCTCTAAAAAAGTTTGCAACAATACCGGGTTATCTATAACGTTTCCGCCTACTTTAATGATAAATAGATCAATCATAATTATCCTTTCAGAATTTCGCTCAAAACCGCCTGTGCAGCCCATACACGGTTACCCGCTTCCGGTATTACGATAGATTGTGGTCCGTCCAGTACTTCATCTGCAATCACTACATTCCTTCTTACTGGCAGGCAGTGCATTACTTTGGCAGTATTGGTATTTTTGAGTTTATCGTTGGTTATCATCCAGCTGGTATCGGTACAGATGACCTTACCATAATCCCTGTACGAAGACCAGTTTTTTACATACACGAAATCCGCGTCCTGCAAGGCTTTGTCCTGATTATATTCAATACGTGCATTACCGGAAAACTGTTCATCCAGTTCATACCCTTCCGGATGCGTGATCACAAAATCAGTCTCTCCCCAGGCATTTATCCACTGTGCAAAAGAGTTGGGAACAGCCTGTGGCAGCGCTTTAACGTGCGGAGCCCAGGTCATCACCACTTTAGGTTTACGGGTATGCTGCCAGTTTTCTTTGATGGTAATTATATCCGTTAAGCTCTGCAAAGGGTGCAGAGTAGCGCTTTCCAGGCTTACCACCGGTACACCCGCATATTTGATAAACTGATTAATATATTTCTCTGTATAATCTTCTTCTTTATTTTTCAAACCAGGAAAAGTACGGATGGAAAGTATATCGAAATACTGTCCCATAACTGCTGCCGCTTCTTTTACGTGTTCTGTTGTGTTTCCATTCATTACCACGCCATCATTCATTTCCAGCTGCCAGCCTTCCTTATCGATGTTAAACACGACCGCTTCCATACCCAGGTTTCGTGCCGCCACCTGCGTACTTAAACGTGTTCGCAAACTGGGATTCAGGAATATCATTCCCAATGTTTTATTTTTTCCCAATTCTTTGTCCCTGAAAGGATCTTTCTTGTAGTTCATCGCAATGTCCACTAACCGCGGGACACTGGGAACATCTGCTGTAGAAATAAATTGTTTCATTTCGCTTATAGGCTTTGGGCAGATAGTGGAAAGATTAAAGGCACACTATCTGCCATACACGATTAATCGTTTCTTTATTTATTTAACTCTTTGCTGAAGGCGTCGAGGAATTCATCTGCATGCGCTTTTGTTAATGCCAGTGAAGGCAATAAACGAATCACATTGGGTTTAGCCTCTCCTGTAAAAATCTTATGTTTAAATAACAGTTCTTTTTTTACATGCGCTAATTCATCAGGCAGATCAATACCGATCATTAAACCACGGCCTCTCACTTCTTTTACCTTATCAAACGTGCGCAGCTGCTCCATCAGATAAGCACCAACGCTGGCAGCATTCTCTATCAGTTTTTCTTCCTGTATCACTTCTAATACCGCCAGTGCTGCGGCACAAGCCAGGTGATTACCACCAAAAGTGGTACCCAGCATACCGTATACAGGTTGAATTTTAGGTGCAATGATGATGGCGCCAATAGGGAAACCATTACCCATGCCTTTTGCCATGGTGTAAATATCTGCGTTCACACCGGCAAAGTCATGTGAATAAAATTTACCGCTACGGCCGTAACCACACTGTACTGAGTCCGCGATGAACACTGCATTGTGTGTATCACACAATGTTCTGATCTTACGCAGGAAAGATTCGCTGGCCACATTTATACCACCAACACCTTGTATACCTTCAATGATCACAGAAGACACTTCATACTGCTGAAATGCCTGTTCCAGCGCAGCTTCGTCTTCCCATGGTAAAAAAACCACATTGTCTGTTTCATTAACCGGCGCTACTATTTTTGGATTATCTGTAACGGCTACTGCCAGCGATGTTCTGCCATGAAACGCTTTTTTAAAGGCGATGATCTTCTTTTTACCATTGTAAAAAGAAGCCAGCTTCAATGCATTTTCATTGGCTTCTGCACCGGAGTTACATAAAAACAGCTGGTAGTCTTCTTTACCGGAAACCTTGCCCAGCAAGGTGGCCAGCTGCTCCTGCAAAGGCATCTTCACAGAGTTGGAATAAAAACCTACTTTATGTAACTGATCTGTCAGGCGTTTTACATAATGCGGATGCGTGTGACCGATAGAGATCACGGCATGACCGCCGTATAAGTCGAGGTATTGTGTACCCTTTTCGTCCCAAACATGGGAGCCCAGGGCTTTCTCTATAATAATATTATTTACAGGATATACATCGAAAAGTTTCATGTTGACATTGAAGTTGAAATGATAAAAACATTTAGAACACGATGGACTTCAATTTAAGTCCTGCCGTTTCATCCAGTCCGCACATGATATTCATATTCTGCACAGCCTGACCGGAAGCGCCTTTCAGCAGGTTATCTTCAATGGAATGGATGACTAATTTATCACCCACTTTCTCCAGCTGAATCAAACACTTGTTGGTGTTTACCACCTGCTTCAGGTCTATCTGCTTTTCACTTATGTGCGTAAACGGATGACCGGCGTAATAATCTTTATACAGCTGCACAGCGGCTTCCAGCGACAAATCACTCTGCACATACGACGTTACCCAGATTCCTCTCGGGAAATCGCCGCGTACCGGTACGAAGTTCACATCGCCCTTGTACCCTGGCTGCAACAGCTGGAGGGTTCGTCGTATTTCCTTCAGGTGCTGATGATTCAGCACTTTATAAGTAGATATGTTATTGGACCTCCATGTAAAATGGGAGGTAGACTGCAGGCTCTGACCAGCGCCGGTAGAACCGGTGATGCCGGTAGTGTGTACTTCTTTCAGCAGTCCGGCTTTTGCCAGTGGCAATAAACCCAGTTGAATATCAGTAGCAAAACAGCCCGGATTGGCAATGTTCTGCGCTGTTTTAATCAGTTCACGCTGCATTTCAGGCAAACCATATACAAATGAACGGTCTTTAACGGTTTCGCCTAAACGAAAATCCTGGCTCAGGTCAATGACCTTCACGTGTGCCGCCACATCTGTAGCGTCCAGGAATTTCTTAGACTCCCCATGACCCAGACACAGAAACAGCACATCAATATCATTACTCAGTTCCGCTGTAAATGATCTTTCTGTTTCACCCAGCAGATCAGCATGTACCGCATATAACGGATTACCCGCATTACTACGGCTATGTACAAACGAAATAGTGACGTCCGGGTGATTTAATAAAAGCCGGATCATTTCACCGCCTGTATATCCCGCCCCGCCTACGATTCCTGCTCTTATCTTTTTATCATTTGCCATTGGACTGCTGATTTAGATAGAATTTTTAATCTGATGCCAGATCATTGTCTGGTTACCAAAAATTTTACTGAAGCCTCTTACATCTTCACCGCTCCAACCACTGTTCATTTCACCGTATTTACCAAACTTGCTGCTCATCAGATCGTAAGGAGATTCAATACCGGTTACCTGGAAGCGATAAGGCATCAGGGTTACAAATACTTCACCGGAAACGTTTTCCTGTGTATTCTGCAGGAAGGCTTCAATATCACGCATCACCGGATCCATGATCTGACCTTCATGCAGCCAGTTACCGTAGAACTGCGCCAGTTGGTCTTTCCAGCTCAACTGCCATTTAGTTAACACATGTTTTTCCAGTGCGTGGTGAGCTTTGATGATCACCATCGGTGCTGCTGCTTCAAAACCTACACGGCCTTTAATACCAATGATAGTATCACCTACGTGAATATCACGGCCAATGGCATAACCACCGGCAATGGTTTGTAAATATTGTATGGCTTCAGATGGATGACCAAATTTTTTGTCATTTATACCTGTCAGCTCGCCTTTTTCAAATATTAATTTCACCTGCTCTTCGCCCTGCTTGGTAAGCTGGGTAGGCCATGCAGCCTCCGGCAGCATACCATTGGAGGAGAGTGTTTCTTTACCACCAACAGAAGTACCCCACATGCCTTTGTTGATAGAGTACATCGCCTTATCAAAATTCATCTGCACACCTTTTGCTTTCAGGAAAGCAATTTCTTCTTCACGGCTCAGTTTCATATCACGTATAGGCGTGATGATTTCTACACCCGGGATCATGATGTGGAAGACCATATCAAAACGCACCTGGTCGTTCCCTGCACCGGTGCTACCGTGTGCTACTGCATCTGCTCCTACTTCCTGCACATATTCAGCGATGGCCAGTGCCTGGCTCATACGCTCCGCGCTTACGCTCAGCGGGTAAGTATTATTTTTCAGTACATTACCGAAGATGAGATATTTGATAACGCCATCATAATAAGAATGTATCGCATTAACAGCTTTGTGACTTTTAACGCCCAGGCTATAAGCGCGCTTTTCAATTTCCTCCAGTTCTTCTTCAGAAAAACCACCGGTGTTTACGATCACCGAATGCACTTCATATCCTTTTTCTTCGGTCAGATATTTAACGCAATAGGAAGTATCAAGCCCTCCGCTAAATCCCAGTACTACTTTTTTCATTATGACATTGTTTTTTATAATTCCAGATAACAATATTTACGTCGTTTCTATCGGTGATCAGAACAGGAAAAATTTCTTTTTAGATCCGGTAGCACCGCCTTCTTTTTTGCTCTTCAGCAAAACAAATCTTTTAAATCTTAACCAACGCTCGTACAGCTTTATATTCCCTTTAAATCTGCGGCGACGTCTTTCGTGGTGCATGTGGCCATTGGCAGTAACAGACAGCTGCGGTTGTTTTTCAGCAGCAGCTTTTTCAGCCATCGCTTTCTCTTCTGCTTCTTTCAGTTTTTCCAGCGGGTTGTACAGCATAGCAGTACAAAGACAGTTCTTCCTGTCTTTACTGGTGAGGATATCGAAGTTGACACAACTTCTGCAGCCTTTCCAGAACTCTTCATCGTCAGTGAGTTCAGAATAGGTAACCGGCTCATAACCCAGTTCAGAGTTGATCTTCATTACTGCGAGGCCTGTGGTTAATCCGAAGATCTTGGATTCAGGATATTTTTCTCTTGACAGTTCGAATATCTTCTTCTTAATCGATTTAGCTACACCATGTCCTCTGAAGGCAGGATTTACAATCAGACCTGAGTTAGCAACAAATTTCTCATGGCCCCAGGCTTCTATATAACAAAAGCCTACCCACTCACCATTTTCCGTAAGGGCAATAACAGCCTTTCCTTCCTGCATTTTCAACTCTACATAAGCGGGGGAACGCTTCGCTATGCCGGTTCCTCGTGCCTTTGCAGACGACTCCATCTCATTGGTGATGGTATTTGAATAGTGAATATCGTCAGGAGTGGCTACCCTAACGATGATATGTTGATTTTCCAACCTTTTAAATTGAAATCGTGAATCAATAAACTACATTAAATTCCATTGCTGGAAAGGTCACCGGAGGATTGGGGAATCACGGTGCGATAGCGGTCATGTGTTGACAAGCGCTATCAAATTCTAGGTCGTCGGGAAAGGAATCTAAAGACATTGAACCCAACAGAATATACCCCCTTGTTTAAAGCGGGATGATATGCAGAGATGTTGGTATGAGTTGCGGTTTTTTCCAACTTCAGTTCAGCGTTAAATTGTTATAAATATTGTCTTTAGTTTAGAATATCCGCAAAGTTATAACAATATCTTTTTAAATGGTCGAATTTTTTTTGATATGGGCGCATTATTAACAAATGCGGATGTTGTCTTTCCCAGGATTAGGCTGATTGTACTGATTAGGCTGATTATATATTATAAGATTTTTTTATGATTTTAAAAAGATTAGCGAAGATCGAAGCAAATATATCCACTTCAATCTCCGCTAATCTTTCTAAAATCATAAAAAAAATCAGTGTAATCAGTATAATCAGCCTAATCCTGTGAAAGACAACATCCGCGCTGATCGCTATTTTGTAATCACACCCAATTCTGCTACACTTACCCAATTTTCCTTTTCTTCAGCAGGCGCCACCGCCACAAAACGGATATAACGCGCATTCGTAGCTTTGAAAGACACTGTTTGTGTTACCGGGTTGTTCTTAATATTAGCAAATTGTCCTTCAGCCACCGGATTTCCCCAGCTTTTGCCATCGTTGCTGGTGTAAAAGGCATATCCATATACAACACCGCCAATACCTTCACCGATAGCAGGTGTGTAGGTAAATCCTTTCAGGGAGAGGCTTTCACCCAGATCTATCTGCAATTCATGCGGGTATTTGGCAGCAGCATCTTTACGATCGGTGATATACGCAGTGGCAGTATTACCATCAATGGCTTTCGCTGCTTCGTAACCTTTAATAGCTGCATCCGACTGGATCACCTGCCATTTGGCGGGAGCTACGTCAAAATAAGCGGTCACGGTTTCACTGGCGGTTTTACCATTGTCAAGGAAAGCTTTGGCTTTTATTACGCCGCCCTGCGGCAATGTGAATGCATTCGCAAATTTTGAAGATTGCATAGTAGGCTCCGTGCCATCCGTTGTAAAATGTACTTCAGGATCACTGGAAGCACAGCTGATCATTACCACTCCTTCTTTATTACGACTAATCTCCGGTGTAGCCAGCACACCTGGCGCATTGTACAACTGCACCTCGCTGATCACCGGACTAGCCTTGGCATCCAGTATATTAATACGTACCAGCGTGGTGGTGTAATCCGGTAAACGCAAAATACGCTTGTGGCCAATAGTGGTTTCGCGGGCAATCTCTTTCATCTTGCCGTTCTCCAGGATAGACACAGTAAAACTTTTTACTCTTTGTCCCAATGCAATGTACTCCTGCAACACTACGCGGTTAAACTTAACCGGCGTTTTATAGGAGAGCGTAATCTCTGCACTGGTAACATTATCAGGCGTAGCCCAGTAAGTAGTATTGGTTCCATCCGTAAGATGGGATACTTTTACCGCAGCATCATTTTTCCGTGTATTCGTTGCCGTTACAACTGCTTTTTTAGCAAGATTATTTTTGAAAGATGCATCCAGTACATGGCGCAACTCCATCAGGCGTGTGGAATCATTAGGATGGATCAAACCATCTCTGTCGATAGGCACGTTCAGGATCAGGTTACCGTTGCGTCCTACAGAGCCGTAGTAGATGTCGAGCAGGTTAGAAACGGATTTCACTTTATCATTGGTATCAGGGCTGTAGAACCATCCTGGCCGGATAGATACATCACACTCTGCAGGTATCCATTGTTCGCCATCCTCATTACCTTCATTAAGCGATTTGGTAGGAGGGCCCGCAGCTCCGGGTGCAAAACCGTGTACATTCAGTGTACTCCAGTTGGTAGTACCGGCAATACCGCTTTCATTACCTACCCAGCGGCAACCAGGACCTACATCACTGAAGATAACTGCATTGGGTTGGTTTTTATATACTACTTTATGAAACAGATTCCAGTCGTAAGGCTGTTTCAGATTACCGCCATTGGCGCCATCAAACCATTGCTCAAACACGGGTCCGTAATTGGAGAGCACTTCATTTAAGGTGTTGGCAAATACCTGGTTATAACCAGGCTTTCCATATTCAGGATGGTTGCGATCCCAGGGAGAAAGATATACACCGAACTTCAAACCGTACTCTTTACAAGCTGCCGATAATTCTGCTAACACATCTCCTTTACCATCCTTCCAGGCACTTTCACGAACAGTATGTGTGCTGTATTTGCTGGGCCACAAACAAAAACCATCATGGTGCTTTGCCGTAAGCACAATACCTTTCATACCGGCCAGCTTGGCCGTACGCGCCCATTGACGGGCATCCAGGTGAGTAGGATTAAATACTTTCGGATCTTCATCTCCATGTCCCCATTCTTTATTGGTAAAAGTATTGGGACCAAAATGAATGAACATATAGTATTCCATGTCATTCCATGCTACCTGTGCTTTGGATGGTAAAGCGCCATAGGGCTTGATTTGCTGAGACATTACCATGTTACAGCCAAGTAAGCCGGCGAGAATTAGAGCGGTTTTCTTCATTGCCAAATAAAAGAATTACGAATTACGAATTGCGAAATACGGATCAGAGCGAAGATATAGCAGATAATTCATAGGGTTCAATTGCCAATTCACAATTCATAATTGAATATTCGCTTTAATATCCGCTTAAAATCGTAATTCGCCATTCGTAATTCGTAATTTTTTCACCGTTTATCACAAAAATGTAAGAATATTAGGCATAGGGTTGGATTTGATAGATCAATTTTTATAAATTTAATCCCTCCTTAACGTATAAATGTATACGCGTTTAAACTTTGAACAATGAACAAACAACCACTGCATCGCAGAAGTTTTCTCAAAAACACGGTAGCGGCTGGCGTAGGTATCTCTATGCTCGGTTCCTCTGCTAAATTATTTGCAAACGAAAAAAAACCTAAAGTTAGAGTAGGCGTAATCGGCGTTGGTGCGCGCGGTCTCGGACACCTGAACTTCTGCCTCCACCGCGAAGACGTGGAAGTAGTTGCTTTCGCTGATCCGGATACTGCGTTTACTGTGCCCAAGGCAAAAGCCATGATCGAAAAAGCCTATGGTGGTAAAAGAAAAGTAGCGGAATACACTAATGGACCTGAAGATTTCCGCAACCTGTTGAAACGTGATGACATTGACGCGGTAATCATTGCAACCCCGTGGGAATGGCATTCCATCATGGCTATTGCAGCTATGAAAGCAGGTAAAACACCTGCAGTAGAAGTTTGCGGCGCCTCTGATATCCAGGAATGCTGGGAACTGGTTAACACCAGTGAAAACACCGGTATACCTGTATTTGGTATGGAAAACGTATGCTACCGCAGAGATGTGATGGCAGTATTGAACATGGTTCGTCAGGGCCTGTTCGGCGAATTGACGCACCTGCAGGGCGGCTACCAGCACGATCTTCGTGGCGTGAAATTCAACAACGGTAAACAATACTACGGTGGTGGTGTGGAATTTGGCGAGAAAGCATTGTCTGAAGCTAAATGGAGAACCAATCACTCTGTACATCGCAACGCTGATCTGTACCCTTCACACGGACTGGGCCCGATCAACAATATGATCAACATCAACCGCGGTAACCGCTTACTGTCGCTGACTTCAGTGGCTACCAAATCACGCGGGCTGCATAAATACATCGTTGACAACGGTGGTGAAAACCATCCTAACGCTAAAGTAGAATTCAAACTGGGCGATATCGTTTCTACCCTGTTGAGAACCAACAATGGCGAAACTATTATGCTGTCGCATGATACCAACTCTCCGCGTCCTTACTCTCTGAACTTCCGCGTACAAGGCACTAATGGCTTGTGGATGGATGATCAGCAATCACTGTATGTAGAGAAGAAAAGTAAATACGACGAATGGGAAAAAACCGGCGACTTCAAAGATCCGGAAAGTTACTTCGGTAAATATGATCACCCGCTGTGGAAAAAGTATGCCGCAGATGCTGCCGGCGCAGGTCATGGTGGTATGGACTGGTTTGTACTCAACTCATTCTTTGAGTGTATCAAACGTGGTACACCTTATCCGCTGGACGTTTACGATATGGCTACCTGGTATGCTATCACGCCGTTGAGTGAGCAGTCCGTAGCTGAAGGTGGTAGTGTACAATTCATCCCTGACTTTACACGCGGCCGCTGGATGAACAGAACACCGATCTTTGCACTGGACGACCAGTATTAATATAGCTGTTAGCGATTAGCTTTTAGCTTTTAGTTTAAATGCAGCGGAGATAAAAACGGGAATAATAAAATATCCGCCTTTATCTCCGCTGCATTTAAACTAAAAGCTAAAGGCTAAAAGCTAACTCCTTCACCGTAACCCCTTCTTCAATAGTAGTTACATATACTTCCGGCACTTTGCCGTATTGCTCATTATAACGTGATTGGATATACGAAACGTAATCCGCTACTTTTTCTGCCTTCACGAGATTGATGGTACAACCACCAAAGCCGCCGCCCATCACACGTGCACCGGCTACTTCTTCACGTTGTTTTGCCAGCGATACCAGGAAGTCCAGCTCCGGGCAACTCACTTCATATAATTTACTAAGCCCTTCATGTGTAGCATACATCAGCTGACCAAACGCTTGCAGGTTGCCTTGCTTTAATAATTCGGTACCATCCTGTACACGCTGAATTTCTGCAATCACATAAGAGCAGCGGTCGTATACTTTGGAAGATAGCTGTGAGCGCACTTCATGGAGCATAGACATATCCGCATCGCGCAATGATTTTACAGCCGGATGATTAACCTGGATAACCTTCACTCCTTCTTCACACTGATGACGGCGAACGTTATATTCAGAAGAAGCCAGGGAATGATGCACCATCGAATTACATAAAACAATCTTATATCCGGGGAAATTAAACGGGAAATATTCAAATTCCAGGCTACGGCAATCCAGACGCATTACCTGATCTTTTTTGCCATGCAGGTTGGCAAACTGATCCATGATACCACATTTCACACCAGGGAAAGTGTGTTCTGCCTTCTGGCCAATCAGGGCCATCTGCATACGATCCAGCCCGTATTGAAAGAAATGATCCAGCGCAGCCACCAGTCCACCTTCCACTGCCGCGGAAGAAGACATACCCGCGCCTACAGGGATATCACCTGCAATCACACAGTCGAAGCCTTTTACCGGTAATCCGCTTTCCTGTAGCTGAAACACCACTCCCATGAGATAATTGATCCATCCGTGGGTAGGCTTCACCTCGTCCAGTGAAAAAGAAACAGTTTCATTGGTAAATACCGCATGCGCGTTACATTGCCGTGTGTCGTTCAGCGCAATGGCATATACAATTTTTTTATCAATAGCGGCAGGCAATACAAAGCCGTCGTTATAATCTGTATGTTCACCTATGAGGTTAATTCTTCCGGGGGAAACTACTATCAGTGGCTCTTTTCCGAATAAGTGTATGAATTTCTCCCTTGTTGCTTGTATCATCAAAAAAATATTAAACGTAGAATTTACACCTAAAAATATAAAAATGATTCAGAAATAAAAAAGGTTGTTCCGAAATTTCGGAACAACCTTTCAAAAAAGCTATTTAGAATATATTATTTCTTTCCTACTTTATGACCAACTAGAGCATAGAACAGGATGTACAGGTAGCAGGGAACCATGCAATAGAGGAATGCATGTCTGAAGTCCATGTTGCTGTTATACAGGAAGCTGAACATACTTTCTTTATTGAACATGCCACTGTAGATCTGCGGGAGGATACCACCACCTGCGATAGCCATTATCAGTAAAGCAGAACCCATTTTGGTATAACGACCCAGCCCGTCAATTGCCATCGGGAAGATAGCAGGCCACATCAGGGCATTAGCCAGACCCAGCAGCGCAATAAAGGTTACAGCAGAGAAACCGGAGGTAAAGTAAGCCGCAATGGTAAACAGCACGCCTAATACCGCAGAGATCTGTAAACCTTTCTGACCGGTGATGATCTTGGGAATAGTAGCAATACCAATTACATATCCAACCAACATGGCCACCAAAGTGAACGTGCTAAAGTATTTGGTATCATCCAGGCTCATGCCCATAGATTTACCATAAGAACCAATTACGTCGCCTGCCATTACTTCCACACCTACATAAACAAAGAGACACAATACACCCAGTACCAGGTGAGGGAACTGAAATACACTGGTTTTACCTGTAGTAGATGCTTTAGTAGCAGCATCTTCCTGGTTGGTATCTATTTCAGGTAAAGAAGAGCGTTTCAGTAGCACCGCCAGTATTACCAGTATAATGGAAATAACTACATAAGGACCCTTTACACGGGAAGCCAGGCTATCCAGTAAAGCATTCTTCTGCGCCACATCTACGGCAGCCTTGATACTGTCTTCCAGCTGGGAAGCACCTTTTAATACGATAGAACTCAGGATCAATGGAGCCAGCGCACCCGCACCTTTATTACAGATACCCATAATACTGATACGTTTGGCCGCACTTTCCTTTGGTCCGATGATGCTGGCGTACGGATTAGAGGCCGTTTGCAATAAGGACAAGCCCGCTCCCTGTATGAACAATCCCGTGAGGAACATGCCGAAACTACGCGCATTGGCAGCAGGAATGAATACCAGCGAGCCAACGGCGATGACCAGCAACCCTAAGGCCATACCATTTTTAAACCCTGTTTTGTCCAGGATAAAAGAAGAAGGAATAGAGAGGAAAAAATAAGCCATATAAAAGGCCATCGTTACCAGCAGCGCCTGAGACACGTTCAACTCACACACGATCTGGAAAAACTGGATCAGTGTACCATTAAGCCAGGTAACAAAACCGAATACAAAGAACAATATGCCCATAATGGCCATAGATTGCCCATATCCCGCTTGTTTAACGGGTATTTTCATTGTTGCTGTTTGGTTGGACATAAGCTGTCAAGATTATTTTTTAGATAAGCGCGAACATAATTAACTTATCCTTAATTTCATAAATATTTTAGCTAAAACGTTTTATCAACCAAAAAAAACGCAACAATTAAATTACTTTTTTAAAAATTTTAAAAATTTATTTATACATTTATCCGGCAAAAATTTCACTGTAACTTAACACGTTTATGGCTCAGCAATCAAAGCAAAGCGCTCAAAGTACACATCCCTCGTTCTTTGTGCTCATTCTAGTGTTCTTCTTTTGGGGGTTTCTGGCTGCATCCAACAGTATCTTTATCCCTTTCTGTAAATCTCACTTCAACCTTACCCAGCTTCAATCTCAACTGATTGACTTCTCCTTTTACAGCGCCTACTTCATAGGCTCACTGATCTTATACCTGGCCTCTGCTGCAAGAAAAGTAGATATCCTTAATAAGATCGGCTATAAAAAGGGTATCATCTATGGCTTGCTGATCTCCGTACTAGGATCTGCGATCATGATCCCTTGTGTAAATAAGGAGAAAATTGTTCCTATTAAGGAAACTATCAGTGACATCAGTGGTTTCCAGGTGGAGCAACAACTGCAGACTTCGGACAGACTGTTAAAAATACGTCGCGAAAAAAATCCTGATACTTACTCCCTGCTCATCAGCAACGATGCAGCAGAGAAATACACCAGTAATCCACAATTACTTGCTGCTATCCAGGGCGGCTTTACAAAAGATGAGGAGCATAAACAATATGCCGGCACCTTCACTAAAGCTAATCTGGAGAAAATAGTAACAGTATTGGATACTGATTACAAACAAACAGTCACCTTCGGTTATTTTGCCCTCATCCTGATGGCATTATTCATTGTGGCATTAGGTTTTTCCCTGCAGCAAACAGCGGCCAACCCGTTTGCGATCCTGCTGGGCGATCATGCCAAAGGTGCACACCGCCTCAATATGGCTGGTGGCGTAAACTCTTTCGGGACCACTATCGGACCTATTATTGTGAGCATGTTGCTGTTCGGTAATATTAAAGGAGGTGATGTAAGCACAGATATCAGCAAAATCAACACGTTATATTTCCTGCTGATTGGGCTGTTCCTCGTTGCTGCCGCCATCTTTGCTTTTGTGAAAATGCCTGAAAGTCAGGATACAGAAGCATTTGAAACATCGCCCAAAGCTACCAAATCCATACTGGGTATCACTTTCATGTTCATCCTCATTCTGATGGGACTGATCCTGAAATTTGAACTGCCTTTATTTATCGCTGGTATCGTTGGTATTATTGGTATCCTCTTCTTTGCCAAAACCGCTTCTTCTTCCAATAGTGAAGGATGGGGTGCTATGAGATATCCTCAGCTCACACTGGGTATGCTGGCTATCTTTATATATGTGGGTGTGGAAGTTACTATTGCCAGTAACCTCGGTGCTTTACTGAAACATCCCGGATTCCTTACGCCTAAAGGCCTGGCAGAATCTGAACTGGATCCGTATGTATCCCTGTTCTGGGGTAGTATGATGATAGGCAGATGGACAGGCGCGATCAGTGTATTCAATGTATCCAAAAACACACGTAAAGTACTTTGTGTAATTGTACCTTTCATTGCTTACGCAGTCATCCTCGGTGCCAACGTAATAAAAGGTAATGATGTAACAGTGTTGTATCCTTATGTTATCTGCATCGTTATACAAATCATCGGTTTCTTTGCTGGTCAGGATAAACCTGCAAAAACCCTGATGGTTTTCGGCCTGCTGGGTGTAGGTACTGTATTAATTGGTTTATTCACTACCGGTCCGCTGGCTACTTTCGCATTCATCAGTGGTGGTTTATTCTGCTCTGTAATGTGGCCAAGTATCTTCGCATTATCTATTGCGGGCCTGGGCAAATACACTGGTCAGGGTTCTGCTTTCCTGATTATGATGATCCTCGGTGGTTCACTCATTCCTCCTGTACAAGGCGGTCTGGCAGACATTCCAAGCATTGGTATTCACGCCTCTTATGTTATTCCGGCGCTATGCTTTGCTTACCTCGCGTTCTTCGCATTCAGAGTTAAAAACATTTTAAAATCTCAAGGTATTGATTATGAGTCAGCAATTAGCGGTGGGCATTGATATTGGCGGAACTAACACCAAATTTGGTATTGTAGATCGCAGGGGTAATATTTTGTGTGACGGTCGTATGTTAACCAATCAGCATGACAACGTAGATTGCTTTCTGGATGAACTTCACCAACGCTTATCGACACTTATTGAAGAAGTGGGCGGTATAGAAAATGTAAAAGGTATTGGTGTGGGTGCGCCTAACGGTAACTTTTACACAGGTAATATTGAATACGCGCCTAACCTCCGTTGGAAAGGCGTAGTACCACTGGCCAGCCTGCTGGAAAAAAAGTTCGGCCTGCCAACTGTATTAACCAATGACGCCAATGCGGCGGCACTGGGAGAATTGATCTACGGTGCAGCCAGAGGTATGAAAGATTTTATCGTTATCACCCTCGGTACAGGTGTGGGCAGCGGTATTGTAGCAAACGGTCAGTTGATTTACGGGCACGATGGTTTTGCCGGAGAACTGGGTCATTGTATAGTGATTCCTGGTGGCAGATTACATCCCGGAACCGGCGCGCACGGCTCGCTGGAAGCCTATGCTTCCGCTACCGGTGTAACCAATTCCGCACTGGAACTGCTGGTTACCCGTCCGGATACCCCCAGCATCATGCGGGATCATACCAAAGAAGAGATTAATTCCAAACTCATTTATGAAGCTGCCATGCAAGGCGATGCGCTGGCTATGGAAGTATATGAGTACACCGGAAGAATACTCGGAGAAGCCCTTGCCAATTTCGTGATGTTCTCCAGCCCGGAAGCTATTGTACTTTTCGGCGGCCTTACAAAAGCCGGGGATCTGATCATGAAACCGGTACGGGAGCATATGGAAAAGAACCTGCTTCCTATATTCCAGAATAAAGTTAAATTGCTGTTCTCAGAACTGAAAGAAAGTGATGCTGCTATTCTGGGCGCCAGCGCACTGGCGTGGGAAATGAAAGACTAGCAATTAGCTTTTAGCAGTTAGCTTTTAGTACCTGTTAATACAGCTAACAACTAACTGCGGGAAGTTAATTGCTAAAAGCTAATTGCTAAAGCTAAAAGCTAATTATGAATAATAGAAGATCATTTCTGAAAACAGCGGCCCTTGGCGCCGCTGTTTTCTCTTTAGACGGAGTAACGGGAACGCCTGTACGCTCACAGTCAAAAGGTGGATCCCTAAAAGGACAGCCTATTGTGGTGTCTACCTGGGACTTTGGTCGTGCAGCCAACGCTGCGGCCTGGGAAATACTGAAGAAGGGCGGCCGCGCACTGGATGCAGTAGAAGCCGGTGTACGCGTACCGGAAGCAGACCCTAACAACCACACCGTAGGTTATTCCGGCTATCCTGATCGTGATGGCCGCGTAACACTTGATGCCTGCATCATGGATGAACTGGGCAATTGCGGATCTGTTGGTGCACTGGAACATGTAACACATGCTATTTCTGTAGCACGTATGGTAATGGAACGAACACCACACGTAATGCTGGTAGGTGATGGTGCACTGCAATTTGCGCTGGCAAATGGTTTCCAGAAAGAAAATCTCCTCACGCCAGAGTCAGAAAAAGCGTGGAAAGAGTGGCTGAAAACATCTGAATACAAACCGGTCATCAACATAGAAAATAAATCTTACACACCCGCCAATGGCGCTACTGCATTCAATCCGCTGATGCTGCCGGGGAATGTTTATAACCACGATACAATTGGTATGGTAGCCCTGGATGCAGCCGGTAACTTATCCGGCGCCTGCACTACCAGCGGCATGGCCTTCAAACTGCATGGCCGTGTGGGAGATTCTCCTATCATTGGCGCAGGTTTATATGTGGATAACGAAATAGGTGCCGCTACAAGTACCGGTGTGGGTGAAGAAGTGATCAAAATTGTAGGTAGTCATCTTGTGGTAGAACTGATGCGTCAGGGCTATCCGCCGGAAAAAGCCTGCAAGGAAGCGGTGGATCGTATTGTAAAAAGGAGTCCTTCCAAAGCAAAAGAAATCCAGGTAGGATTTCTGGCCCTCAACAAAAAAGGACAACACGGTGCTTATTGCCTGCAAAAAGGCTTCAGCTATGCTGTTTGCACCAGTTATACCAGCAATATTTTAATTGACGGAAAACATTATTTTTAAAAACGCGGAGAGAAAGCCTTCGGCTTTTGTCTTGCTCAGGATTTTTCTGATTAAAATGATTTTTCTGATTTTTATAGATCATTGAAATGAAATTTGAATCTATATAAGAAAAAAACAAAATCAGAAAAATCATTTTAATCAGAAAAATCCTGAGTAAGACAAAAGCCGAAGGCTTTCCAAACCTAAAAGCAATCTCTATGTCTTTCACCCTCGAAATATGCGCCGCATCAGTAGCTTCCTGTATAGCTGCGGAAGAAGGTGGTGCAAACAGGATTGAACTATGCGATAACCTGCTGGAAGGCGGCACCACACCCAGTTATGCTACCATTGCAGTAGCACGCGAAAAAGTAAAAATAGATATCTACCCTATCATACGCCCGCGGGGCGGCGATTTTCTTTACTCCGACCTGGAGTTTGAAGTAATGAAAAAAGATATTGAACTGTGCAAACAACTGGGCTGCAATGGCGTAGTAATTGGCATGCTCACGGCACATGGCCGCGTGGATAAACAACGTTGCAAAGTATTGGTAAAACTGGCGTGGCCAATGGGCGTTACGTTTCACCGCGCATTTGATATGACCGACAATCCCTTTGAAGCGTTGGAAGATATCATTGAAATCGGTTGCGAACGTATCCTTACCTCTGGTGCCCGCAATACTGCTATAGAAGGTGCTTCCCTCTTAAAAGACCTGGTAGACAGAGCCGATGACCGCATCGCCATTATGGCCGGTTCGGGTGTACGCGCCAATAATATCGCACAACTGATCAAAACAACCGGTATAGTAGAATATCATACTACTGCCAAAGCCTATGAAGACAGCCACATGGTGTATCGCAATCCTAACGTGAGTATGGGCGGCATTCCAGGCGTTCCTGAATATGGCATCTCCCTCACACAAAAAAAAGAAGTATTACTAATTCGTGAAATAGCAGAAAAAACATTGCAGGAAAACAAACAGTGACCTATATTAGTAGCCAGTAGCTATTAGCCTTTAGCTATTAGCGCTCCATAAAAAAACCAATTATTAATTTCTAACAGCTAATAGCTAAATGCTGGTAGCTAAAAGTGAACAAGGAAATGAAAAAACTGATCATTGCAACAGGACTGTTGCTGGGCGGATTCCTCGCGCAGGCACAAGTCAAAGGGGTTAAGCATGTAATACTGATAGGCATGGATGGATTTGGTGCTTACTGTTTTCCGAAAGTGGATAACCCTAACATGAAACAAATGATGAAAGATGGTGCATGGACGTTACAGGCACGCAGTGTGTTGCCTTCTTCAAGCGCAGTCAACTGGGCTTCTATGGTAATGGGTGCAGGTCCTGAAGTACATGGCTATACCGAGTGGGATAGCAAAAAACCGGAGCTGCCTTCCCGTGAGCTGGATCAATATGGTTTGTTCCCGTCTATATATACTATCCTTCGCGAACAAAAACCGAAGGCTGAAATAGGTGTCATTTATAGCTGGGATGGAATTGGTTACCTGTTCCCGAAAGCTGCTGTGAATAAGGAACTGGCCTGCCATGATAACGATAGCCTTGCTACTGCCGCATCTGTAGATTATATTAAAGAAAAGAAACCCGATTTCCTGTTCATTCACTTTGATGAGCCGGATGGCACAGGTCATAACATCGGACACAATACACCAGCTTATTTTGACCAGGTACACAAGAACGATGTTTTACTGGGCAAAATATTGCAGGCCGTAAAAGATGCAGGTATGTGGGATAATACCATCATCCTGCTCACTGCTGATCATGGTGGTATTAAAAAAGGCCATGGCGGAAAAACGATGGAGGAAATGCAGATACCCTGGATTATCCGTGGACCAGGCATTCAGCAAAACAAAGAGATCAAAGCAAGTGTTGTTACGTATGATACTGCTGCCACACTGGCATGGATCTTTGGTCTGAAAACCCCGCAGGTATGGACCGGAAGACCAGTGAAAGAAGCATTTAAATGATTTTGAGATTTGGATATACAGCTATTTGTACATTGAAATTTCAATACTAAATCTAAATATCTGAATACCTGGATATCCCAATGGTGAAATATTTATACTATGAAAAAAATGCTGCTTATTACCGTTGTATGCTTTACCGGCTTTACACTGTTTGCACAAACACAAAAAGTAAAGGTATTGACCTACAACATCCATCATGGTGAAAATTTAAAAGGAGTGCTGGACCTCCAGGGAATTGCCAATGTAATACTGGCTACCAACCCCGACTTTGTGGCACTGCAGGAAGTAGACAGTGTTACGGAGCGCACTAAAAAAACAGATCAGCTGCAAGAGCTGGCATCCATTACCGGTATGTATACCTACTTTGCCAAATCCATGGATCTGGAAGGTGGTGGCTACGGTACAGGGATACTCTCCCGCTTTCCTATTACTAGCAGCATTACACTGCCTTTGCCCGCTACAAAAGGGAATGAACCCAGAGTAGCAGGTATTATTACGGTGAAGATGCCCGGTGATAGCCTGATTCAATTTGCAACCACACACCTGGATGCAGGAAATAATGCAGCAGAACGCATAACGCAAGCCACAGCACTGGTAGACTATTTCAAACAATTCACCACACCTGTTATCATTGCAGGTGATTTTAATGCCATACCGGCATCCAAAGAAATCACTGCCTTAAAACAACTTTTCACAGACGCTACAAGCCAGATGGGACCCACATTTCCGGCGGATGCCCCTAAGGTAAAACTGGATTATATCATGATACATCCGAAACATCGCTGGAATATTACCAGCGCACGTATCATTGAAGAAACAGTAGCATCAGATCACAGACCTATGCTCTGCGAACTGGAGCTGAAGTGAGCTTTTAGTATTTAGCTTTTAGCATTTAGTAAATGCTAAAAGCTAAATACTAAAGGCTAATAGCTAAAATAAACAATCCATTATATGACAATGAAAAATGTATTTCGCACCTGCTTACTCATGGCCGCTGCAGGGCTGTGGAGCTGTTCCGGCGCTCACCATGCAGATGCTCCGAAAGGTAAGGTGAGCATCATTCCTATGCCGGCAAGTGTCAGCGAAAAAGCTGATTCATTTTTGCTCGATAAACAAACCATCATTGTAGCTGCCAATGCTACCGATAAAAAAACAGCTGAACTATTCAATAGCTGGCTCAAAGAACTAACTGGTTACGAACTGGCCATAAAAGAGCAGGGAGATAAAAACGCAATCATCCTTCATTCGGGTGGCGACAGCACTAACGGGGAAGGATATACGCTGAATGTGGATAACCATGGCATTACTATCAATGGTAATGGCAGCAGTGGTACTTTTTATGGTGTACAGACACTGATACAATTACTGCCTGTACAAAAAGCCACTGCTATGTATGTGCCTGGCGTTAACATTACTGATGCTCCGCGCTTTCCATACCGTGGCCTGCACCTGGATGTTGGCCGTCATTTCTTCTCTGTAGAATTTATCAAAAAATATATCGACCTGCTGGCGATGCATAAGATGAATACTTTTCATTGGCATCTGACAGAAGACCAGGGCTGGCGTATTGAAATAAAAAAATATCCGCGTCTGCAGGAAATAGCCTCCAAACGTAAGGAAACGATGGCTGGTCGCTATGCAGACAACAAATATGACGGCAAACCTTACGGTGGCTACTATACACAGGAACAGGTAAAAGACGTAGTGAAGTATGCAACAGAACGCTTTGTTACCATTATTCCTGAAATAGAAATGCCGGGGCACTCACTCGCCGCACTTACTGCCTACCCTAACCTGGGCTGCACGGGCGGTCCTTACGCAGTAGGCACCCGCTGGGGTGTATACGATGATGTATACTGCGCCGGTAACGACAGCGTATATACGTTTTTACAGGATGTACTGGACGAAGTAATGGAACTGTTCCCCAGCAAATACATACATATTGGTGGTGATGAATCTCCAAAAGTACGTTGGCAAAAATGTCCCAAATGCCAGGCCCGTATGAAACAGGAAGGGCTGAAAGATGAACATGCTTTACAAAGCTATTTCATTCAGCGCATGGAAAAATACCTGAACAGCAAAGGCCGTCAGATCATTGGCTGGGATGAGATCCTGGAAGGCGGACTGGCCCCTAACGCTACTGTAATGAGCTGGAGAGGTATTGAAGGTGGTATTGCAGCAGCCAAACAAAAACATGGTGTGATCATGACACCTGGTGATTACTGCTACTTTGATCACTACCAGTCCAGAGGTACTAACGAACCATTAGCTATCGGCGGTTATCTGCCGGTGAGCAATGTATATGCCTACGAACCGGTGCCTGCTGAGTTGAGCAAAGACGAAGCTAAATATATCAAAGGTGCACAGGCAAACGTGTGGACAGAATATATCAACAACACCGACTACCTGGAATACATGGTATATCCGCGCGCATGTGCACTCGCAGAAGTATTGTGGTCGCCCAAAGAAAAGCGCAACTACGATGATTTTGTGGAAAGACTGAAATGGCATGTAAAACGCCTGGATCTGAAAAAAGTGAACTATGCGAAACACGTTTTTGAAGTAACCGGAAAAGTAGTTGACAACAGGAAAGGTGGTGTAGAAGTAGTGTTGGACAGCAAACTGGATGGCGGTAAAATATTTTTTACAACAGATAGTACTGCCCCTACCCCTCAGGCGACTCCTTATACGCAACCACTGCAGATCACTAAAACCGGTACCATTCGCGCACAGGTGTTTTTGAATGGTAAACCTTTTGGCAATGAATACGATCAGCATTTCCTCTTTCACAAAGGATTAGCTAAAAAAGTAACATTAACAACAGCGCCGGATAAGAGCCACAATCCAGGCGGTACCTTTGCATTGGTAAATGGTATTGAAGGTATTGCTTCTTATAACGACAATCAGTGGTACGGCTACAAAGGAACAGATATGGAGGCTATCGTAGAGCTGGACAGCATTCAGGACATTCACCTGGTTGGTATGAATACCATCAATGCTAAAGGCGATTGGATCTATCCTCCCAAACAGATTGTTTTCTCCGTTTCTGATGATGGCAAATCTTATAAAGAAGTATACAAACAAACTTCTTTTCCACAGAATGGCATCAATAAAGTACGTGGCAAACTGGAAAATGTACGTGGCCGTTTTGTAAAAATGAATGTACAGAATTATGGAAAAATCCCTGCTGGTGCAGAAGGCGCGGGCAACGGAGCATGGTTATTTGCAGATGAGTTTATAATAGAATAAATAACGCAAAAAAGAAATATAAATTAATTTTTGCTAAATATTTATGCTCATTAGCTGTAAATTCTTTAATTTTCCGGCTCGTTTTTAAACCGCATCTAATCAAAAACGTTTTCAAATGACGATTAATCATCAGGAAATCGAACTGATCGACAGCTTTGAACAAATTGCTGTGGAGATCCATCCTTCTGCTAAAGAAGGCTCCAGAGCAGTTGCACAGGAAATTGCCGCGTTGATACGCGAAAGGCAGGCTGCCAATCAACAGTGTATTTTAGGACTGGCTACAGGCTCCACTCCCAAGTATCTCTATGCCGAACTAGTACGCCTGCACAAGGAAGAAGGGCTTAGCTTCAAGAATGTAATTACGTTTAACCTGGATGAATACTACCCCATAGAACCGGATGCTTTACAAAGCTACTACCGCTTTATGAAGGAACATCTGTTTAATCACATCGATATTCCGGATGGACATTACTTCATTCCGGATGGCACGATCCCGAAAGATCAGATCAAAAAATACTGTGACGATTACGATAAGCGCATCGAAGCCGCAGGTGGTATTGATATCCAGGTACTGGGTATCGGTAACAACGGCCACATTGGTTTCAACGAACCAGGCGCTAATATCAACTCACATACCCGCCTCGTTACATTAGATAACAGCACCCGTCTGGCTAATGCATACGAGTTCCCGAATATGAGCCAGGTACCTCGTTTGGCAATCACTATGGGTCTCAGCACCATCTTCAAGGCAAAACGTGTATTGCTGATGGCATGGGGTTCTCATAAAGCCAAAATTGTACGTCGCTCTGTAGAAGGCCACAGCACTGATCAGGTGCCTGCTTCCCTGCTGCAACAGCATCCTAACTGCAAATTCATTATCGATGAGCAGGCTGCTGCCGAGCTTACCCGCTTCAATGAGCCATGGCTCACCGGTGATTGCGAATGGACGCCTGGTTTGATCCGCAAAGCCGTTACCAGTCTCGCGCTGAAGCTGAATAAGCCTATCCTGATGCTCACAGATAAGGACTATAACGAAAATGGTTTGAACGACCTGATCGTACAATATGGTTCTGCCTATGAACTCAACATCGAAGAATTCAACAGCATCCGCGATACCATTACCGGCTGGCCTGGTGGAAAACCTGGTCCGCAGTTACCACATCACCCGGAACGCTCAGAACCCGCTAAAAAGCGTGTATTGATCTTCTCTCCGCATCCTGACGATGATATCATCTCTATGGGTGGTACTTTCATCCGTTTGCATGAGCAAGGCCATGATGTACACGTAGCTTATCAAACATCCGGCAACATTGCGGTAACGGACGAATTCCTGTTGCGTTTCATCGACTTCGCAGTAGGCTTTGAAGGTATGTTCGACATCGATAAAAGCAAAAGCTCGCTGATCCTTGATGAAGCCAAAGCATTCATCCGCACCAAAAAGCCAAGCCAGAAAGATACACCGGAAATCCGCGCCATTAAAGGTCTGATCCGTCGTTGCGAAGCTAAAGCTACCTGCCGTTACGTAGGTGTTGAAGAAAACGCACACTTCATGAACCTGCCTTTCTATGAAACAGGCCTGGTGGAAAAGAAACCAATGAGTCAGGCTGATGTGGACCTCACAGTAGATTTACTCCGCGAACTGAAACCACAGCAGATCTATTGCGCCGGCGATCTGGCCGATCCGCATGGTACACACAAAGTTTGCCTGGATGTAATTTTTGCTGCACTGCAAATTGTGAAAACAGAAGCCTGGGCAAAAGATTGCTGGGTATGGCTGTACAAAGGCGCATGGCAGGAATGGGAAATCCACGAAATTGAAATGGCAGTGCCGATGAGCCCTGACCAGATCATGCAAAAACGTCTGGGTATCTTCATTCACCAGAGTCAGAAAGATGTGGTGCCTTTCCAGGGTACCGATCTGCGTGAGTTCTGGCAACGTGCGGAAGACCGCAACGCCAACACCGCTGAGCTGTACGACAAATTAGGTCTGCAGAAATATGCAGCTATGGAGGCTTTTGTACGTTATCATTTTATGTAATAAATCTTTAATTTAGGGATTTGATTATTTTGTTAATGACTGGTTTCTCTTCAATATTATTGAAATAAGTCATTAACAAAATAATCGAATCCCTAAATTTATATTATGACTTTAGCAAGAGCAATAGAAATAGCCACCGCTGCACACAAAGAGCAAACAGACAAATACGGACAACCATATATCGGACATGTATTCCGTGTTATGCACATGGGCCGTACGGAAGATGAAAAAATAGTAGGGGTACTCCATGATATAGTGGAAGATACCGACTGGACCTTTGAAGCATTGGAGAAAGAAGGATTACAGCCCCATCTGCTGGCAGCGCTGTACTGTGTAACAAAGTTAGATGAAGAAGAAGACTACGGACACTTTGTAGACCGTACCCTGCAAAACCGCCTGGCATGCATGGTAAAGCTCAATGACCTGACCGATAACATGGATATCAGGCGCATGACCGACGTAAAAGAAAAAGATATTGCCCGCCTCAACAAATACCTGCAGGCCTATCGTAGGATTGCGGCAGCAGTTATCCAGTAGAATTTTTTTTCAATTCCTTCCGATTAAACAATTAAATTACAGTAGAAACTAGAATAGCCATCAATGGAAAACGATATCCTCATTGACTTTAGGTTCGTTGCTAAGGAAAAGCCCAGGTTCGGTGAATTATTTTTAATTACAGGAGAAGAGCATCCTAAATTCCCGCCCAGGAACAACGCTTTTGCGCAATTAGCCAAGTTGGGTTTTGAACAACTCGACGATTTTTTTGGAATTCTCAACAGTGAAGAAGAAGGCGATGATGTACTCATATGGCTTTTTCCGATGATCAACGGAGAAGAAGTATTTCACAACAGTGGTCCGTTTGATGCCATCAGGCTATCTTACAGCGCACTACGCAACGCACCCGTTAATATTTCACTCCTGCACAACTGTTTCAACACTTTCAAAGAAATGCCGGAAGTGGAAATAGAGTTTGAAGGAAATCCTATCAGCGATTTTACCCCCGTTCAAACAAAAGCAGACGAAATTGTAGCCCACTGGCGCGAAAATAAAATAGAACCCGGCTCAGAACAAAGTTTACTGATAGACGATGAAGAAGAGGATTGGGAAGAAGATGAAGACTGGGAAGAAAGTGATGATTGGGAAGATGAAGAAGAGACCGGAGACAAAAAAGAAAAATAACACTTAAAATATAAGCAGGCTTACCGCCTGCTTTTTTTATGTATATCACTGAGAATCAGTATTTTTACCCCATGCATCTGAAAGAAAAGATATGCTATCTGGCATTGGCAGTACTATTACTTTCCTGCGATCAGAAAAGTAAGCATAACAAGTACGACAACGAAGAAGGTACAGATACTACCGAAACAACCACTAAAAAAACAACGGCTAAAAAGCCGGCTGTTACAGCCCCTGTTGTGGGTGAAAGAGTAAGTGGTGCAGCCATTGTCCGGACTGGCCCGGATGGAGATCCTATTGTGTCGCTGCTGGATTATATTCCTGTGCGTTGCGCACCGGTGAAGAAAGACTGGTACCCCGTAAACGTAGATTTTGATATTACACCGGAAGAATTCAGCAAGCCCATTTTCCGCAAAGGCCGTAAGATAAAAGTAAATGGCGTAGCCGCCGGCGTATTGCAACGGGATATCAAACTCCCCGTATCTACCAATGGCCAAAAGATGTGGGCTACCATCAACGGCTATACGGAAAAAAAGAATATTCGTGGCGGCACCGTTGTGGAAACAGCGCTGGTAAGCTACCTGAAGCAACATAAAGGCCGCAGCATAGATGATATGCAACCCTTTATCCACAATTTTAAACTGGAAGAAGAAACTACGTTAAAACCATATGTGCTCTACTTCAATTATGAAAGTGGTATCGATGATCCCAGTCCGCTTTACCGGCTGGCCCTCGTTTGCCAGGGCAAACAGCTGATAGCCGTTTTACACGCCAGACCAATGGAAGTAGATGGCAGCACCTCCCGCAGGCTGCAACGTAATTTTACCGTCAACTTCCTCAATGGTATTGATAAAAGCCTGAAGGAAGACTTCGCCACTAAATTCAATAAATTTATTACCTCAGTAGATTAATCAAGGTCATAACTTCCCGTTATGACCAATTACATATAACCATTTGACTTCCGCGGCCATGGTACGGAACTTTGTATCTCAATAACAAACACTTTGAGAATGCAACAAGAGAAGATAGGACCCACATGGCTCAATAGTAATTTCCCGAAAGTAATATTTATCACAGTGGCTGCTGCTACGCTCCTGCCTGTGGTAACGCCACCTGTAGCGCTGCTGCTGGGCATTGCCCTGGCACAAACCATCGGCAATCCATTTGCAGCTATTACGCCACGCATTACGCACTGGCTGTTACAATTATCTGTAGTGGGTCTGGGTTTCGGCATGAATGTATACAGTGCCCTCAAAGCCGGTAGTGAAGGCTTTGTATTCACCATTGCCTCTATTACTGGTACTCTCTTGTTTGGTGCCCTGCTGGGCAAGCTCCTGAAGATAGATAGAAAAACATCTCACCTGATATCCTGCGGTACCGCTATCTGCGGTGGTAGCGCAATTGCCGCTATCTCTCCGGTAATTAAAGCCGGTGAAAAACAAATATCTGTTGCCCTGGGTATTATATTTCTGCTGAATGCTGCAGCCCTCTTCATTTTCCCGGTTGTGGGCCATATGCTGAATTTATCACAACAACAATTCGGGTTGTGGAGTGCCATTGCCATTCATGATACAAGCTCTGTAGTAGGAGCTGCCAACAAATACGGGGAAGAAGCGCTGCAAATAGCCACCACTGTGAAGTTATCCCGCGCACTATGGATTATTCCGGTAGCATTTATAACAACCCTCCTGTTTAAGAATGGCGCTGGTAAAATAAAAATCCCCTGGTTCATTGCCATCTTCATTGCTGCCATGTTGCTCAATACCTGGGTGCCGGTGGTACAACAAGTGAGTCCATTTCTTGTAAAAAGCGCTAAAACAGGCCTGTCGCTCACTTTATTCCTGATAGGCGTTAACCTTACCAGGCAAGCGCTTCAGGGTATTGGCTGGAAACCTTTGCTGCAAGGTGTACTATTATGGGTGATGATCAGCACCGGCGCACTCGCCGCTATCCTTTGCCTGGGATAAGGCAGGAAAGAAATTACGAATTGCGAATTACGGACCAGAGCGAAGATCACTCTGGTCCGTAATTCGCAATTCGTAATTCGTAATTCTTTCCCATACCGGGAAAAAACCGTGATTATCTGACTCTCATTTTTCCATATATTTGATCACTTTACAAATACATGTGATTACACCATTAGACGACCTGAATAACCTGTAGATCATCTTCAATAACCATTATGATGACACGTAATTTATGAACCGGTCTCCCGCCATCAAATCTGGCGCTTACATGGCCACATTTCGTGCTATTGAAAGCTGCAAACCGGAAAAAGAACGACTGGTCTATGATCCTTTTGCAGCAGCATTTCTATCTAAATTTTATCAGACATTAGTAGCCGTTTGTGCACTTCCTTTCATAAGGAAAATAGTAACCACGGGTATACAATTACGATGGCCTGGCACTTTCACTTCTGCTGTTGCCAGAACAAAACTGATTGATGACATGATCATCGACGCCGTGAAAACAGATGGCATTAATCAGATCATTATTGTGAGTGCTACTTTAGATACCCGTGCACATCGGCTGAATATAGGAGTGCCGGTACATTACGTTGAAGTAGATCATCCGAAGGTCCAATACGCCAAACGTGCAGTACTGGCCGAATTACAAGACATGCCTACTGTACGTATAGATTATGTTCCGCTGGACCTCAATACGCAACAGATGTCGGATGTAATTCCCCAGCTTCTGCAGCGCAATCACAATAAAACACTGTTCCTCTGGGAAGCACTCACCACCAGCATGGAAGCAAGAGAAGCAGATACTATCTTCAAATACATCAACAACTTCCCTTCCGGTACACAGGTGATTTTCACTTATATTGATAAAGCAGTATTGGAAAATCCCAAAGCATTTAACGGTTTCGTCAGCATAGACCGCATCCTTCGCCGCTCCGGCGAAAACTGGGACTTTGGTCTGCATCCCGGTGACCTGAACTCATTTATGGAAGCGCGTAATATGAAAATGCGCTATGAAGGCGGTGCAGAAAAATACCGCGCACAATATTTCGGAAACAAGAGCAGGCGCATGAAAGGATATGAATATTTCAGGGTAGTAAGAGGAGAAGTGAAATAGCAGCTGTATCTTCGGGCAACCATTCACATCCCGCATATGCACATTCACTACTTTCAACACGTACCATTTGAAGGATTAGGCTGTATTGCCGACTGGATAACGAAAGAAAACCATCAGCTCTCGCATACCCGCTGGTATGAAACTACAGACACTTCCCAATTAGCAAACGCCGACTGGCTGATAGTAATGGGCGGCCCGATGGGTGTGTACGAACAAGACCAGCATCCCTGGATACAAACAGAAATCGCCCTCATCCGCGAAGCCATTCAGCAAAACAAAAAAGTATTGGGCATCTGCCTGGGATCACAACTGGTTGCCGCCGCACTGGGCGCTAACGTATACCCACATACGCAAATAGAATTGGGCTGGTTCCCGCTGGATGTTACCTTCCAGGATCGTGCAGCTACGCTGGAACACATACTGCCACAACATTTCAGCACATTCCATTTTCACGGCGACACTTTTGATGTTCCTGCCGGTGCTACCCGCTTTGCAGCTTCTGCTGCATGCAGCAACCAGGCATATATTTACGGCGACCGGGTTATTGGATTACAGTTTCATATGGAGCTCACACCAGCTGCATTGCAGGGTATGGTTGCTTTTGGCGCAAACATAATCGCCACCGGCGGACCTTTCATTCAAAATGAAGAAAAAATAAATCAACACCTTAACTTGCTGACTCAAAATAATGCTACCATGTTCCGTTTACTGGACTTTATGGCTGCTTTGTAAATAAAATATTGTTGTATGAACGCTGCGTTTGATGTATTGATAATAGGCGGAGGACCTATTGGCCTGGCCTGCGCCCTGGAAGCCAAAAGAGCCGGACTTACCTACGTTATCATAGAAAAAGGTTGTGTAGTGAATTCGTTATTCAATTACCCGCTGTACATGACCTTCTTCTCTACTTCTGAAAGACTGGAAATAGGCAGTGTACCTTTTGTATCCGTAAATCCCAAGCCTACCCGGCCGGAAGCATTGGAATACTACAGAAGAGTAGCCACTTCTCAGGAACTCAACATCAGGCTGTTTGAAGAAGTACAACAGGTAATACCTAACGCCAACGAATACACGGTAATTACTTCCAAAAGAAGTTACCATACCCGTCACGTCATCATCGCTACCGGATTTTATGATATTCCAAATCTCCTGAATATACCCGGAGAAAACCTTCCTAAAGTAACCCATTACTACAAGGACCCGCACTTCTATGCTACACAGCATGTAGTAGTAATAGGTGCCCATAACTCCGCTGTGGACGCAGCCCTGGAAACATACCGCAAAGGTGCACATGTAACCATGGTCATCCGTGATGCGGAAATAGGTGCACGTGTGAAATATTGGGTAAAACCGGATATTGAAAACCGGATCAAAGAAGGGTCTATTAAAACTTACTACCATTCCTCTGTAGCGGCCATCCGCCCACAGGAAGTAGACCTCATTACGCCAGCCGGCACCGTTACCATCCCTAACGATTTTGTGATTGCCATGACCGGCTATCAGCCTAATTTCACCCTGTTGGAAAAAGCAGGGATCAGGTTATCCAATGATGATAAGAAACATCCTGCCTATAACCCATTAACCATGGAAACCAATATGCCCCGCATTTACCTTGCAGGCGTGGTTTGTGGCGGAATGGACACACATGTATGGTTCATTGAAAACTCAAGGGATCATGCAGACAAGATTATTGCACATATTAAAAATTATGTCTGAACTGAGGGCTTTGTCTTTCTCCCGATTAGGCTGATTATACTGATTACCCTGATTTTCTTTTACTGATTTTGAAACATTGTTGTCCGGGTAAAATTGACATAAAATACCCTGCATCACTTTGTGAGTAAGTGATACAGAAGAAAAAAACATTGTAATAAAATCGGGGGAGCTCCCCCCGATTTTATTATGG
>NZ_PYAW01000004.1 GCF_003014755.1 Chitinophaga niastensis
ACCTTGGGAATATAATGGCCACTATCTCCGATCAACAGGGAGCACAAAATGCAACGCTGTATTCGGCATCGGATTATGCGCCGTTTGGGATGCAGATGGTGGGGAGGAAGTGGAATTTGGCGGGTGTTTATCGTTACGGATTTAATGGAAAGGAGAATGATAATGAGGTGAAGGGAGAAGGGAATCAGCAGGATTATGGGATGAGGATTTATGATCCGAGAATAGGACGGTTTTTGAGTGTGGATCCGTTGATGAAATCATATCCGATGCTGACACCTTATCAGTTTGCAAGTAATAGCCCTATAGCAGGGATAGATCGGGATGGTTTGGAATTTGAGTGGTTTCAGAAAACCTGGAATAAATTGAAAAATTCAACTTATATTTTGTCTTCGGGGGGAAATAGTGCTGCAGGCCTTGGATATGGCGTCAACGCCGGACTTAGAGTAGGGACTGCATATGATGTGATTGGTAAAACTCAATTTCTTCTTACAACTGCCATCGGTTTTTGGAATCAAGACTTAAGCGATGGAAGTACAAATCCAACAGCGGTTATTGGAGTTGAGGCTGGAGTTGATGTAAGTGCTCAACTAGTTATGAAGCCAACGTTTGGCGAGGCAATGAATTCACTGTCAATGTCATCAGCTAGTTTTGATGGGAAGATTTCAATAGGGGCCGGAGGAGGACTTTCTATTGGTGAAGATAACATTGGTGTATCAGGTATATTCGGGGTTGGCGTTACGTTTAAGTCAGGAAATCAAACAGTTGTTCATACCTCAATATCTATCACGGATAAGGAGGTCAAAAATAAGACGACTGGAGCTGGTGAGTGGACTGTGGGTAATATTCTTCCTATGAAGGATGAGAATGGGAAAACCGTAGGGTTTATGGGTGAGTTGTTTGAGAAGTCAAGTAAGCCCGATAAATTAAGTATCCCCAAGAATACAGGTATTCGGGTTATGTCGGACCCTATATCAGTAAAGACGGAAGACAGTAAGGAGGTGGTAGTTCCTCTGCGTAATTGGAAGAGTTTTGATTATAAAGTTGAAGAGGAGAAAATTAATGATAGATAGAATTTTTATTTTAAAGCTTGATTATATATATGTTAACAGAACGACAGTTTAAGATATTGTTTGGTTCAATGCTGGTAATAGTGGTCTTATGGGTTGTATTGGGCCCTTTGTATTTTTTTTATTTGCGTTTTGATGGTAAGAGAATGTATGAACGCGTGAAAGATCACAAACAGATATATGTTCATGAAACCTATAGTGGAGCGATCAATCCTGTTATGTATGTTACTAGGGATAGTGACACCAGTGCATTGATTAAATTTTATTCAATAGAAGAATTGGGAGCCGGAGGAGGTATAATTAACTTTCCTATCAGAATGTTGCCATATAATGCAGTTTGTTATCTGATTAATGATACAGCACTGAATAATGGCTCTAAAGTAGTGGAGGTGGTACGTTTTAACACGGCATCCAAGACTAGAGATTACACAAGAGGATTGGTTTATAAAGGTACTGTGCATCTAAAGCCGCCGAGTGATAGCCTATTGAAAAAAGATAGTCTTATTAAAGCCCAGCATCCAAATATATGGTAAAGCTTGGATAAATAGGTGGATGAACCAGAGTTTTTTAGATATGAGAACATTCTTCGACGGTTTAAGAATGAATTGTAATATCGATTGTAAAGGTTTATATTATATCGCAAAGAATCGTACAACAAAAACGTAAATACAGGCGGGCATCCGGTGTACGCAAATTTTAGAGCAAGAAATAATTAATCACGTGAATGGTTTTAGTGCGTTATGACATTACACTAAAGCCATTTATTTTATTCCTATGATGAGGTGAATAGCTTTTTCGTTTATTTGATTTCATAATTGGATATGGTTTAATGCTATGATTATCGTTATGGATTTAATGGGCAAGAGAAGAGTGATGAGATAAAGGGAGAGGGAAATAGTTATACAGCTCAGTTTTGGGGGTATGATCCGAGGATAGGAAGGAGATGGAATCTTGATCCGAAACCAACAATTGGTATAAGCCAGTATTCAGCCTTTAATAATAGCCCAATTGGTATTAGTGACCCTTTAGGTGATACGTCGAGTGCAGGGACTAGGATTTTTGGAGGATTAAAAACAGTCGGCGGATTGGCTGAAGGTGCGGTAGGAGCAGCTGTTGGAGTATTCACAAGTTGGACAGGAGTAGGTGCAGTTGTTGGTGGTGCTGTGGTAGTGCATGGAGCGGATGTTGCATCACATGGTCTAACGGAACTTATAACAGGAGAAGACGCTGCGACTTATACTCAGCAAGGCATAAGTATGGGGCTACGGAGTGTTGGCGTTTCGCCACAAGTTGCAAATACTGCTGCCGGATATACCGATGCACTTATTAGTTTGGGACTATCTATGGGAGCAGGTATTAAAACTATGCCAAAGGTGCCCTTTACCTCACAGGCTGCTGCAGATGGCTCTACTGCAAAGTCAGCCACCTTTGCCCAGTTGACAAAGGCTGAGATGAGAGCGATTACTGGAGAATCGAAAGTACCACTACCTCTTCAACCAGCTAGTGCAAAAGAAATTGAATTTGGTTGCGAGAAGGTTGCCAGAACTATACAAAAAGCTATTGGTGGAGAATTTTTACAAGTGACACCTAAGTTTGGAAATCAGTTGGGACCAGTTAATTATGCAGCAGGAGCAGGTCCTGCATGGTATCGTCATGTTGCAGTGCTTAAAGAAGGAATGGTTTACGATATGATGACAGGTTCAGAAGGGATGGATTTAAATAAGTATAAACAGATGTTTGAGTATGCTGATGATTTACTTTTCCAAACAGTTCCCAAAATAACAGTTAAATAAGTTTTGTTATGGATATAACGAATAAGGTTTTAGGATGGATAGATGTAATGAAGAGGCGTCCGTTGATGATATTATCAGATGAAACGTTGTCATCTTTAAAAAGTTATATAGAAGGATTTACCGATGGGCTAGGGCATATTTATGATAATGGAAAACTTAGGTTGGAAATTAGCTTATGGTTCCAAAATAAAATCAATGCTCAATCAGATATGCTTTGGACAAATCAGATTTTATCCTATTATAGCGATAAGACAGAGGAGGAACTTAAAATTATAATGCTACAGTCGCTTGAAGATTATTTTAAAGAAAATCCAGAGTGGTATAAAAAGAGATAATGTTCGGTGAACATTCTAGGTTTCAATAAAGGAGAGAACCCAGCCAACGGCTGGGTTCTCTCCTTTATTGAAACCTAGAATTATTTATAAACTGTTTGGTAAATTTAAATTTAATCGTAATCAAAACTGATAAGTTACAAGAGCAATCCGAGTTCTGCTGGGGGCGTTGCGAAAAATGGTGCAATTGAAACAGGAGGAGGAACTGTAAAAACGATTGGATATAATAATGTAGAAAAACACTTGAATAAAAGGATTGCCCAAGGATATAAGTTTGGTAATGCCGAAGATTTAGTACAGTATGGTAAGAGTTTTTTTAAGAGGAAAGGTAGTAGTATTCAACAGTTTACTGATGAAAAAGGCTTTATACATAGAATAGATAAGCTAACCCAAGAATATGGGGTTGTAGAGCCTAATGGGAATATAATGACTGTATTTAAAATAGAGCCTAAGCCTAATTCGAGTTATTCAAATGCGTCAGAATATTTACAAGAACAATTAGTAAAGTATGGATCAAAGAAAGAATAGATATTGTTATGTATGTGGTTTTGATTTACGTAATGATCAAGACTTATATGTGAAATTTGGGACAACTTGTCCTTGCTGTGTGTATGAGTATGGCATCGATGATACTGTATATGGAGAGAACAGCTTTATGGAATATAGGAAAGAGTGGATTGAAAAGGGGATGCCGTATAATAATATTCTTATAGATAATGGACTATGGAATTTGGAAGTAGCGTTAATGCAATTTCCTAATTTAGAATATGTTAATATCAATGATTATTTTTTGGCATCTACAATTAAAGAGAATTATACCTGGACTCCTAAAATTAACAGAGTAGAGGTTGTAGCGTTTTGGAAACGTAATCATAATGATTAAAATAGCTTTGTCATAAATAATAAAACCGGTCAGCGACCGGTTTTATTATTTATGAATTTTTCAATGTGCATATGCTCGCCTGGCCTTAGCATCGCGGATGTATGTATCGGGTTGCTGGCGAAAAGAAAAGTAGCATTAGGCAAAAGACTTTTTAGCCTTAGAGAAATTAGCACTGATAGCAATTATATTGTAATAAAGATCATCTCTGATGAATATACCTATCACTCGCAGATTAACCCAGCCCCAAATAAAACTATTTTCTAAATAGCCGGCAGCATTACACTTCTACTAACCACTTCCTCCGACGTCAGACCAAAGATAGGCGGAGTGCTCACTCCCAGCATCCCCAGGTATACATATATTTGCCCTCTGTGATGGATTTCATGCTCCACCATGGCACGCATCCATTTCCAGGTAGACATAGTAGCATTGCCCGGTGTAGTGCATTTCTTTTTCAGGTCCTCATCAGTCAGACTGCTGAATATCTCCAGCGACTGCCGGTGTAATTCATTGAAAAAATTTATTACGTTCTCATAGCCATCGGCGAGGTCTTTACCGCAACCCTGGTAGGCACTTAGGCGCCCGGCTATCGTTTCAGCATACATATACCGCTCTATGGTGGATATATGCCTGATGTGATCACCGATAGTGAATTTTCCGGGCCGGTAAGTCCATTCCAGTAAATCAGGTGGAACTACCTGGATAAGTTTGTTCGTACGCGTTCTGATTTTGTCGTAGTATTCAAGAAACGTGGTTACAGAAGTTATTTCCATTATTTAAGTATTTGCTTTCATTAAAGTTACAATAGCAGTGGCTACATGTTTTTCAATATGATCATCTTCGGTAAAGACATCCGTTTGCGCAATAGTAAGTGTTTTACCACCTTTCAGTATCCTGGCTTTTGCTATCAGCTGTTCACCTTTTGCCTGATTAAGAAAATTGATCTTGAATTCTATGGTGAGAAATGATGCATCTGCTGTATGTAAGGTACCGGCAGCATACCCGGCAGCAGTATCAGCTATTGCTGCTATCACGCCTCCATGGAAGATACCGGATGTCCGTAGCAGGAAATCCTTTGGCGGTACGGTGATGGCCATATAACCATGTGCTACTCCTGTAACGGTTGCTCCATAAGCAGTCATTAATTTTTGCCGTGCGAAACTTTCGAGTATCCTTTTTTCAATGTGTGGTGCCAGTGGGTCCATAAAACAATGTTATAAATGCTAATTACACATATCTATTGAAATAACCAAGTGGAGTAATAGAACACGTGTCCCAATAGTTCAACACTATCTCTAATTTGAGTTCTCTTTACTATAACCGGTACTATATTAACAAATATCCTTACCAGAAGGATAGGTCCGGGATAGCACTATGACAGACGAATGTCAGAAATCAGGTGGACGGGTTAATATAATATTAATATGGTAGGAAGATGTTATGAATGCAGATCGAATTATATAATAACTCCTATTTAAAGATAAGCTAAATATAGTTTTAGTGAAATAGTTTTGTGCTTTCCATTTGAATTCTACGTGTATATATTATTTTGCACTCCGTTAATGTAGCATAATACCCTTACCAGCTTAAGCCCTAATATCATTTATTATAGTAAATAAAAAATATTGTAATCATACAATCAGGAAAACTTTATTACCCATACCTATGAAAAAGATTTCATCCCTTATACTAAATAAATCGATTGATGAAATTTCAATGGATGATTTTCTTTATTGTGCCGGGATTGTAAAAGGAAATGGAGATGTTTTTATTTTAAAAATTGATGGGGCGAGAGAGGTGAATCACTATACCGTTATTATTTCTTTTCCTACTATTGAGGCTGAGATGATTCGTGCTGATGATAAGTCTATGAAAATAGCTTTATTCAAAGTCTTAGAAGCATATATTTTAGTTAGAAAAGAAAGTTAAATTTATTAGATCACATTCTGTAAAGACCAGCCATTCGGCCGGTCTTTACAGAATGCGCCATCCGGCTGCTACTTTTACTTTTCCACCACCACCGGCACTACCTTAAAATCTTCAAAAGTAACCAGGAAACTTTGCTTTCCCGGCGCTGCAGCTACCGGCCCTATCTGCACTTTCACCTGTGGTGGAAAATAAGCGAGGCGAAGCATCTTGAAATATTTATTATCATTTGATCCAGTTTTTATCATTTGTACGGATCATGAGCCCTGCCTGGTGAAACAGCTCCTTATACTGACCGGTAATTTTTACGGTGGCGGTAAAATCGCCTTCCTGTTCCTGGTAATAAAAGGGGCCGTTGTCGCGGATAAAGCCATAATGTGTTACCTGCCAGTAATCTGTGCCGGGGTCAACAGTTACCGCGATCTTATTGTTATCTGCCGACCATTTCTTTGGTTCATTATACCATTTCATAGCAGTAGTGGTTTGTGCTTTAAGTCCTATGCTAAGTGCGATACAGGCGGTAATGGCTACAAGTCTTTTCATGATGTTTTAAATCGGTAGGTTAAATCTTATGTAAGATTAACAATAATATGCTGATTCCGGTATTTCGACAGATTTTATGGTAAGCAATAGTGCCGCGGAAGACTGAATAAGTTTCAGTAACTTCATAGCACTATCAGAAATTTCTACACGTATACTTACCCCATTGGTTTACTTCACATTGTTTGATTAATCTATTTAATACAGCATTTATGACAGTAGACAATCCTACAGAGAAAGCCGTTAAATCAGTCGCCGTTATAGTCGCGCATCCCGACGATGAAACATTGTGGGTAGGCGGTACGATCCTGTATCATTCGCAGTGGGACTGGTTTGTAGTGAGCGTGTGCAGGGCCGGTGATAAAGACCGGGCGCCTAAATTTTTTAAAGTATTACAGGCACTGGGCGCTGATGGTGCTATGGGAGATCTGGATGATGGTCCGGAGCAAACACCGCTACCCGAAGAAACAGTAGAACAGGCCATCCTGAAACTATTGCCGGCCAAACATTACGATCTTATTATTACGCATCATCCCAGCGGCGAATATACCAGGCATCTGCGCCATGAAGAAGTGAGTAGAGCCGTGATAAGCTTGTGGCATGCACATCAGATCACGACAGATGAATTGTGGGTCTTTGCCTACGAAGACGGAGAACAGGCGTATTACCCCGAAGCAATAGATAATGCTACCATCTATCATGTACTGGAAAAAGATATATGGCAACAGAAATATACATTGATGACCAACACCTATGGTTTTAAGGAAGATAGCTGGGAAGCACAAACCACGCCCGCCTCAGAATCATTCTGGTGCTTCGATGATCCGGAAGAGGCATATAAATGGCTTAACAATAAAGGCATCACATTATGAAAGTACTGGTGTTGTACGATTATCCGCCATCACCCGGAGGACTCGCCACGCAGGGCGATCTGTTATATAAAGGGCTGCTGGAAATAGGGGTGGAGGCATACCCGGCTCATTTCGATTCCCCGCAGGAAAAGGAATGGTATTATCGCTGGTTTAAACCGGATGTAGTAGTGGGCGTAGGCTACTGGGGACATACCCCCCAGGTGATTATGCACCCGCAGAAATTTAACGTACAGCCGGTGCCGTGGCTGGTAGCCGATGGATATATTGCCAACTACCAAAACATACTGAATGCATTGCCTTTGATACTGGTAACCTCCAATTGGGTAAAGGAAATGTATATGCGTGATGGCATCGACGGTACCAAGATTGAAGTATTGCCGGTAGGTTGTAATACAGATAGTTTTATTCCATATCCTACAAATCACCCTAAAGTACAGGCAGTACGTGCTTCATTGGGTGTATCATCGGAGCAGCTGCTGATCCTTACTGTTGGCGGCGATGGCTGCTCCAAAGGTGCCCGCGAAGTAATGCAGGCGCTGGCCCGCATAGGGAATAAGGCGCCCGATTGGAAATATGTCTGCAAGGTATGGCCACAGCCCCGTACAAGGCTGCAAAACGAAGCAGACCTTGAACTGGCGGTGCAGCTGGGCATCGATCAAAAAGTACTGTATGCTACTAATACCGTGTCGAGAAATTATATGCCCTACCTGGTAAATGCCTGTGATATTTACGCCGCACCATCGCGACTGGAAGGTTTTGGTATGCCGCAGGTAGAAGCAGGCGCCTGTGAAAAACCGGTGATCGGCATCAGCGCCATGGGCATGCTGGATACACTGGTACATAAAGAAACCGCACTGCTGGCAGATGTGGGGGAAGAGATTGTGCTGAATGAAGTGATGCTTGGTGTGGAATCCGGTTTTGAAACAAATCATAAAGTGGTATTTGGTACACCACGAACGGTAGATTACCGCGCCGATATCAATGACATAGGAGAATACTTATTGCGGCTGATGACAGATGCTGCTTACAGGGATAAGCTGGGAAAGGCTGCCAGGAAGCGGGTGGTAGAACAATTCGATTACCGGCTGGTAGCCAAACGTTTTGTGCAGATTGTCAATGAAAAATTGAACATCCATTAAATTGTTTCAATGATGCAAACTTCCACCTGGTTAGAAATAAACGAAGCAAGAAATGCTGCATTGGGGGTATTGCTACATAATGCGAATGGTCCTTTTCATGGCCTGCCACGCACAGCCGGTTGGGGCTACCCGGAGCCATATACAAGAGATCTGCTCCTGTCCATTTTGGGCATCGGCGTAACCGGCAATGAGGTGCTGCTTAAAAGCATTAAGCGGGTGCTGGAAACATTGGCCGCCAACCAAACAACACACGGACATATTACTTCGCTGGTACATGATAAAGACGACCGGGGGGCAAGCGATAGCACCCCATTGTTTTTGCTGGCAGCAGGTATTTTCAGAAAGCTCACCAATAATCCTGATTTCCTGAAAGAGGCGGTGGACAAATCACTGAAATGGATGGAGTATCAAAGTCCTTCAGACCGGCACCTCGTAGCACAACAACCTACCAGCGACTGGCGCGATGAGCAGTGGGTATTAGGTTACGGGCTGTTTGTAAATACTTTGGTATATAGTTATCTGCGCATCCTCGGGCATCATGAGCGGGCAGATAAGGTGCGGCAGGAGATGGGCCGCTTTACGATCACCGGTGGAGTACAGCATCGTCATGTACACGAAGGACTGGTAGTGAAATACAAACCTTATTATGCCATGTGGTCCTATAAAGTATTGAGCAGTGAGCGGTTTGATTTGCTGGGTAACAGTCTCGCTATTCTTTCCGGCATCGCTTCACCTACACGGGCATCGGAAATGGTGTCGTGGATTGAAGAGGAGTGCGCCGACTTAATAAAAAACGGAGAGCTGGCCGTAAACCTGCCGCCTAATTTTTTTCCGTATGTGCAACCTAAGGATAACGACTGGCACGAGCGTTATGCGATCTATAACAAGCCCGGAGAATACCACAATGGCGGTATCTGGCCTTTTATCTGTGGCTTTTATGTGGCTGCGCTGGTAGCCGCAAAGAAGTATAAACTGGCAGAAGAAAAACTCATTGAGCTTACCCGTGTGATCAAAATTTCCAACAGCGGTACATTAGATTTTGGATTCAATGAATGGCTGAAAGCCCAGGATGGCCTGCCCAAAGGACAGGAATGGCAAACCTGGAGTGCCGCGCTTTACCTTTATGCTGCAAAATGTGTGGAAGAAAGAAAGACACCCTTTTTTGAGGAAATGAGAAATGCATAGTATTCATCAGTCGCTTTTTTGTGCTGTAAAGATCAAAAATTCGTTTACTTTTGGCCCCGCGTTACCTAATGAACTGAATAAATCCCCATACAATGAAGTCCTGTACTATTACATTATTATCTGTTGCTTTAGCTACCACATTGTTTTCCTGTAGTATGGAAATGGCTGTTGCACCACAACAACCGGTCAATCAAGGCCCCGGCCAACCCACTGGTCCCACAACAGGGAGCGTGGAGGGCAACTGGAATTTTGTAGGTATGAAGGTATACACCAAAAGTATTATTACAACCAGTGGTGCCGGTGGTCCGGATAAAACGATCACGATCAGTGATTATGAAACCATTAATAACGCAGGAACAATTACCTTCAATAACGGCAAAGCCATTACAGAAGGTCTGACCTATGAAGTAAATACCATCCTTAAAGCAGAAGCCTTTATGGGCGGCATCTCAACGGGCCCTATGCAGATGCCATTTGCATTTACGCTTCCACCTATGGGGAGCTCCGCAACTTACAAGTTGATTGGCAGCGACTCCCTTTATTTTGATCAGGGATTTGTGGGCGTTCCGGGCAGCAATGGTATCCCCGCAGCTACCACCGCCAGCGGCAGCCATATCTCATGGTCCGGCGATACACTGCTGTTGAGTGGAACTGAAAGCCTTACACACACCGAAGATGTAAGCGGTGTTACCATGACTATAAACGATACCGGTAGTCAAACCGTAAAGCTGCTGAAGAAAAAATAAGCTGTAATTATCTTGTTAAGATATAAAGAACGGGTGGGCTAATTTAGCTTACCCGTTCTTTGTTTGTAATACATCCGGTATATTTAGGACCTAAACACCCAGCCTTAGAGATGACTGAATTATTAGCAACATTCCCCGTATTGCATACACAACGACTGGACCTCATTGAAATAAATGAGCACCATCAGCCGGATTTATTTAACCTGTTTACCGATCAGCGGGTAACGGCGTTTTACCATGTAATACCGTTAAAGGAAGTGGCTGATGTACAAAAAGTAGTGGCTTTCCTCCGGCAGCGCTTCAACGATAAGCTGGGTGTACGATGGGGAATTGCCCTCAAAGGGCAGCAGGAAATTATTGGGACAATAGGGTTCAATAGTTTCACACATGGGCACAAAGGTGTAATGGTATTTGCATTGATGCCGGAATACTGGCGTAAAGGCTACATAACGGAAGCCATGCAGGAAGTAATACAATATGGCTTATCAGCACTCGCATTAAAAAGGATAGAGGCAGAAGTATTGCCGGGCAATATTGCCTCAGAAAAAGTGTTGGAGAAGAGTGGTTTCAAACAGGAAGGGCTGCTGAGGGAATGGATGGTATGGAATGGGGAAAGTTATGATATCAATATGTACGCTTTATTAAAAAGGGATCTTCCGTAATAGTAAGTGTCATTATACAAATACGCGTTAATCATCTGCCTATAAAAAACAGTTTTATGGGCAGATGATTTTTTTATGTCAGATATCTTCCGATACTTCTTTTATGTCAATACAATCACGCCCGGCTGGAAAAGCAGTTGTCATCCGGGGTAAGCCTATATGAGGGAGTTACAGGGTGGTTAATTGGTAGGATATAGTAGCAGGTCGTTCGAAAGCGGTTTTATTTGATAGCTGCATTCTGTGTTTTGGCTGCTGTCTTTGCTGTAGCTTTTTTAGTCGCTGCTTTTTTCGGTGCTGCTTTTTTGGCAACGGCTTTTTTAGCAATCGCTTTTTTGGCGGCGCTTTTTTTCGGTGCGGCGTTTTTAGCTTTTGCGGGAGCGGCAGTCGTTTTATCTGTCAGCCCGGCTATCATTGCTTTGCTGGCCTTTTTAATGTTGCGGAAAAATTTCTTTTCACCCAGGCTTTCTTTTAAATCTCCCAGTGCTGACGCTAAGGCTGCAGCCACTTTCAAACCAGCTTCTTTTTTAAAATGTTTGCCGGTCGTTTTCTTGGTCTCGGTCATGGATAATAATTTATTTAAACATCAATAATAGCAAATTTAACAATTATATAATATTGACAATGTTAAGTTTTATATTCCCCTGATTCCCATCTGGGTGTGCTGAGAGATTATTATATATATTTCCTGCATCACTATCCGCCATATTTCCTTATCTTGAGAAGAGAAGTTGTTATAGTATTAACCGTTCGGTTATGGGATCAACAGATGTAATCATTATCGGAGGTGGACTTTCAGGCCTGACCAGTGCCATTCACTTATCCAGGGCCGGCCTGCATGTGACCGTAATAGAAAAGAATAAATATCCTGCACATAAGGTTTGCGGAGAATATATCTCCAATGAAGTATTACCATATCTGCAATCAATCGGAGCAGACCCGGCTGTACTCCATCCCTCCCGGATTAACCGGCTTATCATTTCAGATCATTTTGGAAAAGTATTGGAAACACCACTCCCGCTTGGCGGTTTTGGCGTAAGCAGATATACCCTGGATCAATTCATGATGCAGCATGCGCTGACATGCGGTTGCGAAATCATTGAAGATACCGTTACGAATGTGGTATTTGAAAATGACCGGTTTTTTATTGATACCAGTGGCCATGGCGTATTTTCTGCACCTGTGGTATTAGGTGCCTATGGCAAACGTGCCGCACTGGATCAGAAATTATCGCGGGATTTTTTTAATGAGAAATCCCCCTGGCTGGCGGTGAAAGCACATTACCGCGGACATTTCCCGGATGACATGGTAGGACTGCATAACTTTGATGGTGGCTATTGCGGCGTATCTAAAGTGGAAGATGATATCCTCAATATCTGCTACCTGGTTAGCTACGACAGTTTTAAAAATTGTAAAAATATTGATACACACCGGGAACAGGTGTTGTATCGTAATCTGCACCTGAAAGAGATCTTTGAAAGCAGTGAGCTGTTATTTGATAAACCTTTAACGATTAGCCAGGTATCTTTTTCGGAAAAAGATAAAGTGGTGAATCATATTTTAATGATAGGAGATACTGCCGGTCTTATTCATCCGCTTTGCGGCAACGGCATGGCCATGGCTATACAGAGCGCGCAGATAGCTGCTGAAAACGTATTGCAGTATTTTGCCAATGGCCAGCAGGACAGGCCGGCACTGGAGCATCATTATACCAAAGCGTGGAATAAAATGTTCAGTGGACGTATGCGTACCGGCCGCATTTTATCAATGCTGTTCCGCAATGAAAAACTCTCCGCGACCATGATGAAAGGACTCATTATATTCCCGGGTCTGTTACCCGGCATCATCAGGCGTACCCATGGTAAACCATTAAAAGCAGCAGTGGAATGCGTGTAAACACCCGGCATCGTAGCCTTGCTCCTGAAATGATGGACGACTTCTGCATGGAGGGCGAACTGCTGATAGAAACATTGAATAAAATTGCGCAAATCAACCGTACCCTGGGTGGTAATAGTATTACTGTGAAAGGCGTGGCAGCACTCATTAAAAATATACCTGCCGATAAGGAAATTACAATAGCGGATATAGGCTGCGGCAACGGAGATATGCTGCGACAGCTGGCAGACTTCGGGAAAAAGAATAACCGGCAACTGCAACTGATTGGAGTGGATGCAAATAGTGCTACGGTAACGCATGCACGTGAATTGTCAGAACAATATCCGTCTATCCGTTATCATTGCCAGGATATTATGCAGCCACCTTTTCAGGCAAGTAATTATGATATTATTTTATGTACACTTACGCTGCATCATTTTAAACAGGAGGAGATCCGTAAGCTGATGGCCATGTTCCGGAAACAGGCAAAAATCGGTATTGTGATTAATGATCTTCACCGGAGTGTATTGGCTTACCGCCTGTTTCAACTGATCTGTTTTGTATTCAGGTTGAATAAGATGGTAAAACAAGATGGACAGGTATCTATTCTCCGCGGATTTAAGAAAAAAGAATTACATCATTTGTCGAAAGAGCTAAATATTGGCCGGTACTCCCTTCAATGGAAATGGGCTTTCCGGTATCAATGGATAATTAATAATTTATGAGCGTTAGAATACAGACTGTTGCTAAAGCATTACCTCCCTACACCAGATCAACTGCAGAAATATTACCTTTTTTAGATGTCTGGCTAACGGGCCAGGACGATCGTTTTGTCAGAAAAGTAAAGAAGATTTTTGAAAACGCCGGTGTTGACAATCGTTATTCTATTATGGGTCCGGAAGAGGTGTTTACCAAAACATCTTTTGAAGAGAAGAATAATATTTACATGCGCGAATCCATTGTGTTAGGGCGTACTTGTCTACAAAGCGCACTGGATAAAGCAAATTTAAAAGGCAGCGACCTGGATTATATCATCACGGTTAGTTGCACCGGTATTATGATTCCTTCGCTGGATGCTTATCTGATTAATGAATTACAATTACGGCAGGATATTGTGCGGCTCCCGGTTACTGAAATGGGCTGTGCTGCAGGCGTATCGGGTATCATCTATGCAAAAAAAATGCTGGAAGCTAATCCCGGTAAACGCGCGGCAGTTATTGCGGTAGAATCACCTACGGCTACGTTTCAGTTAGATGATTTTTCCATGGCCAATGTGGTGAGCGCCGCCATTTTTGGTGATGGCGCTGCCTGCGTAATTTTATCATCTCATGAGCAGGACGAGGGCCCGGAAATTATAGCCGAAGAAATGTATCACTTCTACGATGCCGATTACCTGATGGGATTTCATCTCTCTAATACCGGCCTGAAAATGGTGTTGGATATTGATGTTCCCGCAAAAATAGAATCACATTTCGGCGATATCGTGCACCCTTTCTTAGCCAGAAATAATATGACCATACAGGAAGTGGATCATCTTATCTTCCATCCGGGAGGTAAAAAAATTATTCAGCTGGTAGAAGAGCTGTTTAGCGCCATGGGAAAGAAACTGGACGATACCAAAGAAATATTGCGTTTATATGGCAACATGTCCAGCGCAACGGTGTTATATGTGTTAGAACGATTTATGGAACAGCAATTACCCAAAGGTGATAAAGGGTTGATGTTGAGTTTTGGTCCCGGGTTTTCTGCACAGCGAATTTTATTACAATGGTAAAAACTTTTGAAGCAAAAAATTACTGGGCACTAATACTGGGTGGCAGCACAGGTCTCGGGCTGGCAGCTGCGCATAAGCTGGCTGCACATGGCATGAACATCTGTATTGTACATCGTAACACCCGGGTGGAAATGGATAATATCCAGCTTGCTTTTGGCACTATCAAAGCCCACGGTGTTCAATTTATTTCCTTTAACGCAGATGTGTTGAGCAAAGAAAAGCGTTCCGACGTTTTGTTACAGTTGAAAACATTGATGGGGGAGGAAGGCCGTATCCGCTGCCTGTTACACAGCATTGCCAAAGGTAATCTTAAAGCCATGACCACCGAAAACGGTCCTGCTTTGGAAACAGAAGACTTCCGCATCACCATCGATAATATGGCCATCAGTGTATACGATTGGGCTACAGATATATTGCAGAGGCAACTGTTTGCTACAGATGCACGTATCCTTTCTTTTACAAGCGACGGTAGTTATAAAGCCTTGCGGCATTATGCCGCGGTGTCTGCCGCCAAAGCAGCATTGGAAGCAATTACGCGCAGCATGGCCCTGGAGTTCGCTCCTTATGGCGTTCGGGCCAATTGTATCCGGGCAGGCGTAACAGATACAGCATCTCTGCAAAAAATTCCCGGTAACAAAACATTGATGGAATACAGTAAAAACAACAACCCGTTTCAACGGCTCACTACACCATCCGATGTGGCGAATGTGGTATACCTGTTATGTAAAGACGAAGCAGCCTGGATCAACGGGGCTATCATTCCTGTTGATGGAGGAGCACATATTCACTAGTTTATGACAAAAGAAGAAATCCTGCAACGCTTACCTTATACGCCCCCTTTTTTGTTTGTAGATGCATTGGAATATATTGATGAAGAAAAGGTGATAGGATCTTACACTTTTGATGCACAAATGCCCTGTTATAAAGGACATTTTTCAGATTATCCGGTTACGCCCGGCGTATTGTTAACGGAAGTAATGGCGCAAACGGGACTGGTTTGTTTAGGTATATATCTGCTAAGGGATACACTTACGGCGCATACACCGCGGGTAGCCATGACGGCCACGTACATCGATTTTTATTTATCCGTGTTTCCCGGCGAGACAGTCACCGTTCACGCAGAAAAAGTATATTTCAGGTTTGGAAAATTAAAGTGCAGCGTGGTTTTAAAAAATGCATCCGGTGAAGATATTTGCGGAGGCACCATTGAAGGTATGATCATTAATAAACCCAATGAGTAACAGAGTAGTCATAACAGGATTAGGCGTTGTCGCCCCTAATGGCGTGGGGATACCGGCTTTCAGAGATGCCATTAAAAATGGCGTGTCGGGCATCCGGCATGATGAACAACTGGAAGCACTGAAATTCTCCTGTCAGATCATGGGCATACCTGAAGTCTCCGATGCATTAAAACTAACCTGTTTTGATGAGCTGGAATTAAAGCAGCTCAGTAGCACCGGCATCGTATACGGTGTTATCGCCGGTATGCAGGCATGGGCAGATGCAGGACTGTCCGTTGCTCCGGAAGAAGCACCTGATTGGGACAGCGGCACTGTTTTTGGCACCGGCAGCTCCGGCGTCGATAAATTCCGCGAAGCGATTTATAAAGTAGATGAACTACAGGTACGCAGACTGGGTAGCACCGCGGTTACACAAACCATGGCCAGCGGCATCAGTGCCTTTTTAGGCGGCAAGCTGGGCCTGGGTAACCAGGTTACTACTAATTCATCTGCCTGTACCACTGGTGCAGAAAGTGTATTGATGGCCTATGAACGTATTAAAAATGGTCACGCTAAACGCATGCTGGCCGGCAGTACCAGCGATAGTGGTCCGTATATCTGGGGTGGCTTTGATGCCATGAAGGTGTCTACCTTTAAGCACAACGACAATCCCGCAGCAGGTTCCAGGCCTATGAGTGCGAGCGCCAGCGGCATTGTGCCGGGAAGCGGGGCGGGTGCCTTACTACTGGAATCGCTGGAGAGTGCGTTGCAGCGTAAGGCCACCATCTATGCAGAAGTGCTGGGTGGTAATATTAATTCCGGCGGTCAGCGTAACGGCGGCAGCATGACAGCCCCCAACAGTGCGGCAGTACAGCGTTGTATCAAAGATGCTTTAGAACAGGCAGGGGTATCTGCGTCCGGCATCGATCATATTAACGGCCACTTAACCGCCACCGGCAAGGATGCGGAAGAAATACGGAACTGGAGTGCTGCCCTTAACAGGAGCGGCGCCGACTTCCCTTATATCAATGCGTTAAAGTCGCTGGTAGGCCATTGCCTGAGTGCTTCCGGCAGTATTGAATTAGTGGCTGCGGTATTACAGCTGCAGGAAGGCTTTTTATTTCCTAACATTAATTGTGAAGACCTGCACCCGGAAATCCTTGCCGTAATTGATAGCGAAAGAATTCCGCAGCAACTATTGTATAAAGACATAAATTTAGTTGCGAAAGCAAGCTTCGGTTTTGGTGATGTAAACGCTTGCATCATCCTGAAGAAATACCGTCACCAGTAAATGATCTAACATGGATAAAGAAACATTCATTGCGCAGTTAAGAGAAATAGTCAGGCCCTACGCAAAAAATCAGGAAGCCCTGGAACAGATCAGCGCATCCACAGATTTCATTCAGGATCTTAAAATCAATTCTGCCAATCTGGTAGATGTGGTGCTGGATGTAGAAGAGAAATATGATATCGTTATTCAGAACGAGGAAATGGAACGCATGTTAAATGTGCAGGCAGCCATGGATATTGTAACATCCAAGCTGAAAGAAAAATGATAGGCAACGATATAGTTGACCTTTACCTGGCGGAAAAAGAAAGCCGCTGCCACCGGAAAGGATTTCTGGACAAGCTTTTTACACCCGCCGAAAAAAGCATCATTGAAAACGCCACAGCACCACTCACGATGATATGGTTGCTGTGGAGTTGCAAAGAAGCCGCCTATAAAATTGTGCATCGTGCCACACGGCACAGAACCTACGCTCCCCAAAAATTTGAATGCCACCTAACAAACGTATCCGGCAACCAGGCCACCGGCACCGTTATACATGATCTTCAACCATATTATTTCCTGAGTACGGGTATCGGCTCCTGCATTCATACACGCGCTGCCGTTAGTCATACTTTGCTGCAACAAACAGCCGCTTATACCTTGTACCATCGCACACCGGATTATGCGGCGCTATTGCACACACAGGGGATATTACAACCCGGTCAGTTATTTTGGAAAGATGCAGATGGTATTCCGTATATCCGTGATAGTTATAGCCGTGATGTACCGGTTTCGGTGAGCCATCATGGGAAGTATGTGGGAATGGTGATGAGCACGGAATAGACTTCTTCTTATCTTGATGATTATTTGTTCATACATACTTCCCTTATAAGAACAAAATAAAGCCAGCATACAATAATATAGTATTAGTTTTCTCTATTTGAATAGCCGACCTTTAATCTCAGTACAACCAATAACAAACAGCTATAGTAATATTTTACCTGGAACCATACAGTGTGGCCACAATGAAAATTTAATTAGTACAGCACGCATTTAATATAAGAAATATGTTCCTACGTTATGGCAGACTTACCATCTGCTTCCTTGCATTTATTGCAGCGTGTAATAATGACGGCGCACCCGGACAACAAGAGGAAAAGTTGCCGGAAATTGTAGACTACAATTTTAATATTCGTCCCATTTTATCGGACAGATGTTATGCGTGTCATGGTCCCGATGCCAATAAGCGGGAAGCTGGTCTACGACTCGATATTGCAGATAGTGCCTATAAAGCACTGAAGGAATCACCAGGCGCACATGCCCTGGTACCGGGCAACCCTATGGCATCCGTATTGTACCAACGCATCAGCTCCACTGATACTTCCCTTAGGATGCCACCGCCATCCTCTAACATGACATTGACCGCTTTTGAAATTAAGCTGATAGAGAAATGGATCAAACAAGGTGCACAATATAAACCACACTGGGCGTTTGTAGCGCCGGTGGCACCAGCCATGCCGGCCGTAACTGATAAGAAATGGTCGCGCAATGAAATAGATCATTTTGTATTGGCGCGCATGGAAAATAAAGGGCTAACACCTAATCCCCTGGCAGACCACGAAAGATTGCTGAAGCGTCTGAGCCTGGACCTTACCGGCTTGCCCCCATCAGCAGAAAGAATGGACCGTTTTGGAAAAGATACCAGCGATGCCGGTTATGAGAAAATGGTAGATGAACTATTGCAGGATACTGCGTATGGGGAAAAAATGGCCATTCACTGGATGGATGTAGCCAGGTACGCGGACTCACACGGATACCAGGATGATAACTATCGCAGTATGTGGCCCTGGCGCGATTGGGTGATACATGCCTTCAATGAAAATTTACCATACAACCAGTTTATTACCTGGCAACTGGCTGGCGATATGATGCCCAATGCTACCCGCGAACAGCTGCTGGCATCTGGCTATAACCGCAACCATAAAATAACGGAAGAAGGAGGGGTAATAGATGAAGAATACCGGGTTGAATATGTTACCGATCGTACCAACGCTTTTGGTAAGAGTTTACTGGGGATTACTATAGAATGCGCCCACTGTCACGATCATAAATATGATCCGTTTTCCCAGAAAGAATATTATGAACTCTTCGCATTTTTTAATAATGTAAAAGAGATAGGATTGGAATCAACCGTAGGCGGTCCTGAAACCTACGCGAAGAAACCGTACATGGAAATCACCAAAGAAGACCTGAACGGTGTATTACATTTTATCAACAAACAAGACACCAACAAACTGATCGTATCCGTAATGGGCGATCGCGATACCCTGAGAAAAACGTATATCCTTGGCCGTGGGAACTATGATAATCACACTTTGGAAGTACAGCCCGAAACACCGCATGCTGTATTACCTTTTGATAATAAACAATATCCGGCCAACAGGTTAGGGTTGGCAGAGTGGTTGTTTGATAAGCGCAATCCACTCACCGCAAGGGTTTTCGTAAATCAGCAATGGCAGGAAATTTTTGGCAGGGGCATCGTGAAAAGCACAGGCGATTTTGGTATGCAGGGCGATCTGCCTACTAATCCGCAGTTGCTGGACTGGCTGGCTACCGACTTTATGCAACATGGCTGGAATATTAAACGGCTCGTAAAGCAAATGGTGATGTCGGCCACATACCGGCAGTCAGCCGTGGTATCCAGGGAAAAGCTGCGGGCAGATCCTGATAATATTTATCTCTCCCGTGGCCCGCGTTTCCGCTTGCCGGCGGAGTTGGTACGTGACCTGGTATTGCAGAGCAGTGGTTTATTAGTACATACCATCGGTGGCCCCAGCGTAAAACCTTATCAGCCTAAAGGCTTGTGGGAAATGGCTACTTCCGGCAGAGGCATTCTTGCGAGCTATAAACAGGATCATGGTGAAAGCCTGTACCGCAGAGGCTTGTATACGTTTATTAAACGTACGGTGCCACCGCCTTCCATGATGATCTTTGATGCGAGCAACCGGGATCAGTGTGAAGTGAAACGTTCCACCACCAACACGCCTTTACAGGCATTGATCATGCTCAACGATCCTACTGTGCTGGAAGCATCACGGGTACTGGCTGCGCAGCTGCTGCAAAAAGATAATAATATCCCTCATAATATTCAGCAGGCCTTCCGGTTAATTGTTTGCAGAACTCCGCAACAGCAAGAGGTGGCGGTATTGCAAAAGTATTATGAACAGCAGCAACAGCTATATAAACAACATCCGGCCAGTGCCGCAAAATTGCTGCAGCAGGGTGAGTATCCGATGGCTGCCAACATGGAGCCTTCCGCCTGGGCAGCAATGATGCAGGTGATCACCACCATTTATAACCTGGAAGAAACCCTTTCAAAAACATGACCATGAAAAACGAGTTCATAGAGCGTCACCTGAATATGAATCGCCGGAAGTTCTTATCACAACTAAGTTTGGGCGTGGGCAGCCTGGCATTGGGTTCTTTACTGATACCTGATATTTTTGGTAAAGGCGCTGCGGCAGAAGATGCCGCTTTTATACCAGGGATGCCGCATTTTGCGCCAAAAGCTAAAAGGATCATTTATCTTTTTCAGAATGGTGCGCCTTCGCAGCTGGAGACCTTTGACTATAAGCCCAAGCTGCGGCAAATGATGGGGCAGGAGCTGCCGGCTTCTATCCGCATGGGGCAACGATTAACGGGCATGACTTCGGCGCAGACATCTTTTCCGCTGGTAGGCTCTTACTATGATTTTAAGCAGTACGGCGAATCACGCGCCTGGGTGAGTGACCTGTTTCCGCATACCGCTAAAGTGGTGGATGATATCTGCATCGTAAAATCTATGTTTACCGAAGCCATTAATCATGATCCAGCCCTGACCTTTTTTCAGACAGGAGCACAGCAGGGAAACCGCGCCAGTTTTGGTTCCTGGATGAGTTATGGATTAGGAAGTGAAAATAAAAATCTGCCTGCCTTTTGTGTATTGCTTTCGCGTGGTAAAGGAAACGGGCAAGGGGTGTATTCCAAATTATGGTCCAATGGTTTTTTAGATAGCATTCACCAGGGCGTACAATTCAGTAGTGGAGAGAATCCGGTATTATACCTGAATAACCCGGAAGGCATTGATATGGCCAATCGCCGGCAGATGCTGGATCAATTGGCTGCGTTAAATGATCAGTCGTACAAAGAATTTGGAGATCCGGAAATCAATACTAAAATACAGCAGTATGAAATGGCGTATCGCATGCAAACGGCTGTACCGGAGTTGACAGATCTTTCTAAAGAATCAGATGATATCATTAAATTATATGGCCCTAACTGCCTGGTGCCAGGCACTTTTGCGGCTAATTGCCTGTTGGCCAGAAAACTCTCTGAAAGCGGTGTACGCTTCATACAGTTGTATCACCAGGGATGGGATCAGCATGGCAACCTGCCAAATGAAATGGCCGGACAAGCCAGGGATGTAGACCAGGCATCAGCGGCACTGATCACTGATCTGAAACAACGTGGTTTGCTGGATGAAACACTGGTGATATGGGGCGGCGAATTTGGCAGAACTAATTTTTGCCAGGGCAAAATGACTGCCGACAACTACGGCCGTGATCACCATCCCCGCTGCTTTTCTATCTGGATGGCCGGCGGTGGCGTGAAGCCAGGTGTTTATGGAGAAACAGATGAATTCGGATATAATATTATTAAAGATCCCGTGCATGTACATGATTTTCATGCTACCGTTTTACATCTCATGGGACTGGATCACGAAAAACTAACATTCAAGCACCAGGGCCGCCGATACCGGCTCACAGACGTTGCCGGCAAAGTAATTCCCGGATTGATGGCCTGATAAAAACATACAAGACAACATGGAAAGAAGAAAATTCATACAGACGTCGGCGTTAGTAACTGCCTCTTTTTATATTTCACGCGATCTTTTTGCAAAGCCTAAAGGACCGGTGTATGGCCATAACAATATGCGTTATGCCCTGGATACCAAATGGGGCACACTGGACAGCAGCCGGTACCCGGTGAAAGACTGTCATGAAATGGTGCAGGATAAACATGGTCGTATCCTCTTGCTGACCAATGAAACAAAAAACAACATACTCATCTACAATAAATCCGGTAAACTGCTGGATAGCTGGGGGCATGAGTTTCCGGGTGCGCATGGGCTTACGCTGACCAATGAAAACGGCACAGAGTTTTTATTTATTACCGATACAGAAAAACACCAGGTATATAAAACAACGATGGATGGTAAGATATTAATGACCATCGATTATCCCGCTGAAACAGGCGTGTATAAAAAGAAAGAAGATTTTGTACCTACCGAAACAGCAGTAGCAGACAATGGTGATTTTTATATTGCAGATGGTTATGGATCGCAGTATGTGATGCGCTACGACCGTAATGGTAAGCTGCTGGGATTCTTTGGTGGCAGGGGAAATGGTGATGAGCACCTGGATAACGCCCATGGTGTTTGTGTGGATCGCCGGAAAGGAACACCTACGTTGCTGATAACTGACAGAACACGCAATTGTTTCAAACGCTTTACCATGGAAGGTAAATTGCTGGAGGTAATATCATTGCCAGGCGCCTGTGTTTGCCGGCCTGTTATAAAAGGTGATCATCTCTATACAGCTGTATTACGTTCTCCCAATCTGGATGCTAATGGCACCGGCTTTGTATCCATATTGGATAAAGATAACAAGGTAATATCCAACATTGGCGGCACCGCGCCAACATACAGCAACGGACAGTTGCAGCCGATGCTACAGGCAGAAAAAATATTTGTACATCCGCATGATGTGTGTGTAGATAATGATGAGAATTTATATGTAGCACAATGGAATGCGGGTAAAGTGTATCCCTATAAACTCAGGAGGGTGTAATGGCAGAACGGAACAGTAACAAGTGGAAAAGTATTGGAGGAAACACCTTATTTACATTAAATATTTTTATCCTTTTTTTATTACTATCCGGTAGTAGGGTGGTATTGCCGCCATGGTTGCAGGTATTGGGGCGTATGCATCCGTTGGTGCTGCACTTCCCGATTGTACTGATCATCGTTGCCAGTGTGCTTACGTTTATCCGTTTACGTGAGGAAACGGCGGATGTATGGAAGCAGCAGTTATCATCTGTCTTATTTTTGCTTGGAGCGCTCAGTGCAGCCATTACGGTTATTATGGGCTTATTTCTTTCGAGAGAAGAAGGCTACAACGGCGATGCCCTGCAATGGCATAAGTGGGGCGGGGTGAGCATGTTGTGGCTGGCATCCGGTTTATACTGGCTCGGACAATCCGGTATTCGCAAGCCGCTTTTGCAGAAATACGGTGCTGTTATTACCGTAGTGATTTTAATCATTACGGGCCATTTGGGCGCAGATATTACCCATGGTAATAACTTTGTACTGGCGCCGGTAATGCCGGCCGGGAAACGGCCCGTTATTCCATTTGAGCAGGCATTAGTGTATGAGCATCTGGTGAAGCCGGTGTTACAGGAAAAATGTATGACCTGTCATAATGCAGGCAAAGCAAAAGGAGAACTGGCCATGGACCTGCCACGGCAGCTGCTGAAAGGAGGAAAGAGCGGTAAACTGTTTGTAGCAGGGAAACCGGAGCTGAGCTTATTGCTGGAAAGACTCCACCTGCCGCTGGATACAAAGAAGCATATGCCGCCCGCAGGTAAACCGCAACTCACCCCGGAAGAAATGGAACTATTGTATTACTGGGTAAAAAGCGGGGCTGATTTTAAAATGAAAGCGGCCTCTTTACCAGTAACAGATACTTTGCGGATGCTGGCCACTACTATGTTACAGCCGGCTGAAAAGACAACGCCGGTATACGATTTTTCGGCAGCCGACGAAAAACTGGTACAAAAGCTGAATAATAATTATCGCGTTATCTACCCCATTGCTTTGCATGCGGCACCGCTGATCGTGAATTGTTATAACAAAGATCAGTATAGCCCTAAATCATTGGAAGAGCTGCTGCCATTGAAGAAGCAGATCATCGAAATACATTTGCAGAAGATGCCGGTGCAGGATGCCGATCTGAACATCTTATCACAATTTGAGCAGCTGCGTGTACTCAACCTGAGCTTCACTAACGTAAAGGGACAAACGTTATCCGTGCTGGCAAAACTGCCACACCTGGAAAGCCTGTCGCTTTCCGGCACTGCCGTTACCTGGTCGCAGTTGCAGGTGTTAAAATCATCTAAATCCTTAAAGGAGCTATATCTCTGGAACACTGCCCTCACAGCAGCCGACCTGGATCAGGCACAAAAAGTATTGAAGCAGGTAGCGGTGATCAAAGGTTTCAGTAATGAGGGGCAGCCGCTGCTGAAACTGAATCAGCCTGTCATGCTGAATACGGCATTTGTTTTCAAAAACAGCACGCAACTGCATCTGAAGCATCCCATTAAAGGCGTGGAAATACACTACACCACAGATGGAACAATGCCTGATAGTGTGCAGTCGCCTGTATTTAAGGATAGTGTACTATTACAGGACAATGCCACCATCCGTGCCATTGCCTGTAAAAAAGGCTGGTTAGCCAGCGATCCCATACTGTATCATTTTTCCAAAACCACGTATATTCCTGACAGTGTGATCCTGATTACATTGCCTGATGGTCAGTATACAGGTGAAGGCGGCAAAACACTTATTGACGGGAAAAAAGGGGAGACAGACCAGGGCAACGGTAAATGGCTGGGCTACAATAAAACTGATTTACAGGCCATGTTGTTGTTTGTGAAACCTGTAGCAGTAAAAACAATTTCGATAGGCATCTTAAGAAATATTAACGGATATATTTTCCCTCCTTCCAAAGTAGAAGTATGGGGCGGTGCAGATGCACATCATCTTAAACTATTAAAACGCATCATCCCGGCTGCCGGACAAAAAAATGATCCTGCTGCCGCAATGAATATTGATTGTAATTTTCCATTAACCACCGTTTCCTGTGTGAAAATTGTAATGGTGCCGGTGCTGCATTTACCAGTATGGCATCCCGGAAAGGGCCAGCGGGCATGGGTGTTTGCAGATGAGGTGCTGGTGAATTGATAAGGTGTTTATATTATGAGGGTGAATTTAAAGCAAACCCGTTCGTGCAGCTGATGCAGTACGAACGGGTTTTTTAATGTCATTTTTTTTCAGTCAGCAGCCATTCCAGTTTATACATCTCATGAAAACGGTCATACGCCATCAGTTCATCATCCCTTTTAAACAAGGCATCTACCTGGTCGGCCAGGGTGGTATTATCCGGGAAAGCTTTCTTAATGTTCCAGGCTGTCAGCTCCTTCATGGTATTATCCTGATCCGTTGAAAAATAATATTTGAATTTTCCGGATGGAAATTCTTTTGGAGAAGCAGGTATTTTTCTTTTGTACAGCAGCAGGTGCGGACCTTTGTTTAAAAGCTGATAAGCGTTGCTGCCGGCAAGTCTGTATACCTCACCGTTAGTCAGTTGATAAGCAAAAAACTGATCCTTGTTCAGGTGGATGTTGTTGCCGTTATATTGTATGCTTACATAGTCCCGCGGCGCTAAAGTATGTAAGGTTATTCTTGGTATCTCCTGGCTGCTGTCTTTGCTGTAAGACAAATGATTTTCCCGGTAATCGTTCATTGTTTTGTAGATACCGGCCATTTTATGTTGTGCGGCTACAGAGATACTCATACACATCATTAATACTATGGTGCAGATAGTATTGTTTATCCTTTTCATGGGTCATTGGTTTTAATAACAATGGTGCAATTGCAGTACCTGAATTTTATTCATAGCTTCAAATAACACCAAACTGTTCACTATAGCGGATTTCCCGCCTGATCTCTTTATTCTTTTTAATTTATCGGTTTCCGGTAACCATGTCAAAATGAGAATTATTGATCAATTTAATATAGTTGGCTGGTATAGCCGATAATTTCATAAAAATGTATGTCATTTTGATATACTTTTTCATTTTGACGAAATCAAGGTAGCAATTTATTCGATATAAACAATAACGGGGTATTTGATATAACATATACTGGTGGTGTGTTATGAGGGACTGGCATCAGCCGGGGTATAGTGGGGCACAAAATTGGATATTTTGGTAACGGGTTTAGTAAAGCATAAATAAAGAATCATCCATGCTTTACTTATCCGGCACACATAGGTATCAGTTTATTACTAATGTGGATTTGATAATAAGATTTAGTTTGATTTTTAATATAGGTTAAATGATAACTGCCGGTAATTCTTTACCAGGCAGTTTTTTATATGTTATAATTTCATACTGTATTCTTCCATTTTCCGGTATAGGGTAGACAGGCCGATATTGAGTAACCGTGCAGCTTTCGACTTATTGTTATTGGTGTAAGCGATAACCCATTGAATATGCATTTTTTCGATGCCGGCCAGATCGAATGTCCCGTTTTTTTGCCGGGAGCCGGCCTTTTGCAGCTTCATTTCAAAAGGCAGGGATTCCAGTGATAGGATAGACTGATTGGATACTATCACGGCACGTTCTATCACATTTTTAAGTTCGCGGATATTGCCTCTCCATTCATGTAGTTTGAGGTGTTCTGTAAATTCCCGGCTCATGCCTGTAATCTGCCGGTTGCTTTTGGCTGCAAAAACGTCCAGGAAATGTTGTGCGAAGAGAGGGATATCTTCTTTACGTTCCCGAAGGGAGGGTAGTTGTATGGTAAATACATTGAGGCGATAATACAAATCCTCCCGGAAGCGCCCCTGTTCTATTTCCCTGGTGAGATCACGATTGGTAGCTGCTATAATTCGTATATCCACTTTCGTTACCTTGGTGTCGCCCACCTTAATGAATTCGCTGGTTTCCAGCACACGTAATAATTTGGCTTGCAGGTCAACCGGCATTTCGCCTATTTCATCCAGGAATAGGGTGCCCTGGTTGGCTTCTTCGATCAGGCCTTTTTTATTTTTAATAGCCCCGGTAAAGGCTCCCGCTTTATACCCGAATATTTCACTTTCGAGGATATCTTTGCCGAGAGCACTGCAGTTGATAGCCACGAAATCTTTGCCTGCACGTTCACTGGCACTGTGTATGGCCTGCGCAAATATTTCTTTGCCTGAGCCGGTTTCGCCTAGTAGTAATACCGCAGCTTTGCTGGGGGCGGCTTTCCGGGCTAGCTCTTTAGCTTCATTGATGCCGGTGGAGTTGCCCAGCAAGTGATCAAACGTAGCATATTGATTGCCTATGCGCGTTTCCAGATGCTCAATACGTTTTTGCAATTGCACTTTTTCGAGCGCACGGTATAACGACGGGATTATTTTAGCGTTGTCGTTGCCTTTGGTGATATAATCAAACGCGCCGTTTTTAATAGCGCGTACACTGTCGGGGATATTGCCATAGGCAGTAAGCAACACAATTTCTGTAGGCAACTGCATTTGACGTATGCTGGACACCAGGTCGATACCATTACCATCCGGCAACATAATATCAGAAAGTACCACATCAACGGGAGTGGTTTCCAGTATTCTCATGGCCGTTTTAATATTGGCACATTCGTGTATCTGAAAACCTTCCAGCGAAATGATCCGCTTTAATAAATGACGAAGTTTATCTTCATCTTCTACCAATAAAATTGTGCCCGTTGTCATGATTAGTATAATTAAGATCAAACTGTTTTAATATCATCTGCTTCGATAACCGGATAGGTTTCATGGGCAAATGTTTCTTCCTGTGCCATGTCCAGCAGTTCGCTGCTGATCTTCAGCATACGTTCCACATCTTCTCCAATGCTTTCGAGCAGCTCCTGTTGTTCCGATTGTAAGGTACCTACTCTGTCATCATTCAATAAACTTAAGCTCATTTTCATGGCGGAGATGGGTGTTTTCAGTTCATGCGAAATAGTAGCGATGAATTGAGTTTTTGCCGCTGCCAGCTCCTGAAACGCCGTGATATCGCGGAGCACCATCACTTCCCCGATAACATCCTGGTTATTGGTAACCGTAATTATATCTTTCATATAAAAACCGGTTTGGCCATCACTGTTTATTTTTAATTGTTTATGAGCAGGGTGTTCCAATATCATTTTGAGGAGAGGATGTTGTTCCAGTGTACCGGATATATTATTTATCAATGGTTGTTCATCTATCCCAAAAAAACGCGCTGCTACGGCATTCATAAACAGGATATTCCTTTGTTCATCAAAACCGATAATACCATCTTTCATCTGATTAATGATGGCTTCTATACGCGTTTTTTCAAACCTTATCCGGGCCAGATTGCCATGTTCGTATTCGTGTAATTTGCCAGCCATCATATTAAAAACGGCCGCCAGTTCTCCAAATTCATCATGTTGGGTAAGATGTATACGGGTGTTGTAATTTTTATTGGAAATTTCGCGGATGCCCATGGATAATAGTTGTATGGGATGTGTAATGATGCGCGGAAAACTGATTATAAATACAATAGAAACGATGGTAAGCAACAGCAGAATGATGGATAGGGATACGATGGCATTGGCTGCTGTGGCGGCTGCTATGCGGTTCTTAAGAATGATCGCCTGTTGATTGATTTGAACGATCTGTAAAATATCCTGACGTAATGCTGTCATCCGGGCATTGTCGCCGGGATGCTGCTGTAATAGTTTAAAATGATTTCTTGCCGCTGCGGTAACCGCCCCTTCACCGGCTTCCGTTACATTTTTTTCCTGGAGGACCAGATTTTTTTCCAGCGCAGCCAGCTTTGCGGGCTGTTCTTCCAGGGCCTGTAGCATATTATTGGAATAGACCTGGGAGTTGTGGTTTTGGTCCAATATTAGCCGCGCATTGCTGCTCAGCCTATAAATGTGAAAGATCCCCAATGTTCCAAAAGCAAATATGATGATGAATAAAAAGACCAACCCAAGGGTGAATTTTGTTTTTAGCCTGATGGACATGGAAGTTGCGTGTTAATTGATGACGGAGATTACCAAACCAATGCCACTTCGCTACTACTGGCATTTATAGCAGGGAATTCGTACTCATCACAGATTTAAGTATCTTTATTTATTTAATATATTAGCGGAAGATGTTGGTACCATACCAAAATGGGAAGCTTTTTTTCAAAACGGAAGGGTAGTAACTAATTTTCGGTACATTTCTATAGTCATGGAAGTTACCTGCTAAAAGACCATTTATAAAATCAATCAGGCATGTCACGTCATACCACAAGCATTTGGTGGGGAGCCCCCAAGAAATTTTTCAACTGGCAAAGTGAAAGGAAGATCAGCTGGCTGGAATTATTTTTTGACCTGGTGTATGTGGGAGCTATCGCCCAACTGACGGAACACCTGAGCAAGGAGCCCAACTGGATGGGGGGCTTGAATTTCTTTTTCTTCTTTTTATTTATCTTCTGGTCGTGGACAGATGGTAGTTTATATCATGATATCCACGGCAGCGAAGGTGTGCGGACACGATCTTTTACTTTACTGCAAATGATGGCAGTATCTGCGGTGGCTATTAATTTTCATGATGTTTTTGAAGGTAATCATCGGGGACTGGCTATTTCGTTATCCTTAATACAACTGATTATTCATTACCTGTGGTGGAGCGTGGGTTATTGGGAACCGGAACACCGGCGACTGAATACATACTACCGGATCACTTATCCAATCAGCGCCGTATTGCTCATCATATCCGTTTTTACAGATTTTCCCACGGCAAAAATATTGTGGGGCCTGGCACTGGTATGTAATTACAGCGCCAGCTTATTATCTGGATTGATACTGGGATCACACAATAAGAATATACCGGTTTTTACCCTGTCTGATTCCATGGTAGAACGTTTTGGACTTTTTACCATTATTGTTTTATGTGAAGCATTAACCGGAATTGTACGCGGCATGTCCGTTATACAGCATAAATCATTGATCGTATGGACACTGTTTGTATTGAGCATGCTGATCGTATTTTTGTTATGGTGGATCTATTTTGATATGCTGGGCGACCGGAAAATAAAACCGGGCTATAGTCCCTATTTATCATTTATTTACCTGAATATTCCTTTGCAGGCTTCTATAGCAGCTATGGGAGCACTGATCAGCATCGTGTTATCAGATACTGACGGGCAAAATGGTGAGGTCAGGCAATTGTTTTTAGTAGCCATTGCTATCATATTGTTATCCATAATGGCTTTATCGCTGGTGAATAAATGGGAAAAAGAGGCTGCAAATATTTTGAAGTCACTATTGAGATTTATGCTGTTGGCGGTTGTGGGCATACTAGGTATTGCAACAATCAGCAGTTACATCAGTACCATTGTTTTCTTAGGTTTGATAGCAGCCATACTGCTGGTTATTGTTGTCGTGATTACCCGGATCTGGTTTAAGCATAAATTGTTTAAAGAAGCGACAAAGCGAATTGTATAAGAAGATAGAAGCTAATGAGAAACTGACTGAGCAAGATTGCTTACCAATTATTTCCGTAGTTTCATATGGCGAAATTTTATCCTTTGCTCAACAACATAATTGGGGAGGTAAAAAAAAGCAAGAGGTTCAGAAATTTATCACAAAGATCATAGTTATTGACATTAACTCCAGTGATGCAAGTCTGTTGGATGCTTATGCAACTATTGACGCTTATAGTAAGGGGAATCTTCCAGAGAATCCTTTGGCAGGATCGGCTATAAAAATGGGTAAGAATGATCTTTGGATTGCTGCTACCGCTAAAATTGCTAATGCAAAATTACTCACTATTGATGGGGATTTCGATCATTTGAATCGAAAATTTATAGAAGTAGTCAAGTACAAACATGTATAATTTGGGAGTGAGATTCCCTTACTTAAAGGATTTACCAAGTTCATAGCATATTATTAACTGAATAGAGAAGAGAATTATAGAACGCTGGTTCCTAATTCGCAATAACAATAAAGACAGTGCCTTTCCCAGGAACATCCTGAGAAAGGCACTGTCTTTATTAATAAATAGCTTTTAATCCTTTCTCTTTCCAGTAGCTGATAATAGGTTGATAAGGACCAAATTTATGTTGTGCTACAGAGAAGGTATCTACAAACGGACCCTTATCATAGTCGATCGCTTTTTCTGCTAGCTGTGGATAGTCAAAGCTTTTAGGATTGGGCCTTTCATGGATCTTATCATTATTCACGAATGCCGCAATATCCAGTGCTTCTGCATCGGTGAGGAAAGTTTTACCAGGACTCACTTTATCATAAGGCATATTATTTTTCAGCCATTCTGCCTGTTTAATTACACGGTGCATGCTGGAACCAGGTTGATAGGCACTGCTACCCCACAGTGGCGGATACACGTAGGTGGTTTTGTCGGCATTCCATTGTCCTTCTCCGGTATGACCATGACAACGGGAGCAGTTTTCCTGGTAAAGCACCTGTCCGTGTTCAGGATTGGCGGCAACAGCAGGAAAGCTCACATGGAGGTTTTTGGCGCCTTTGAATGATTTGCCTTTGGGCGCAAAACTGTTGATCCATTTAAAATAAGAAAGGAAAGCCACCATTTCTTTGCTGTCCAGCGGAAGTGGCTTACCATTGTGTGGGCGCATCACACAGTTATTTACCCTTTCGGCCAGGGTAAGCACTTTACCTTCTCTGCCCCTGTATTGGGGATAGTTATCGTGAGATGACATCAGGTTAAAGGAGAATGCTTTGGTACCTGCATCCTGGTGACAATTGGTGCAGTTCATTTTGTTGCCCAGGTATTTTCCGCGGGTGCCATCAGGGCCAATATAATGAGCGGTGTTTAACATCAGTTCCCTGCCATAACGTACCGCTTCTCCGAATTGATCGTTGGGGATCAGGGAAGTATCTGCGGTGATAAAACTTTCGGTGGGTATAACTGTTGCTGTTGTTGTTTTTCCGTTTACAGATGATCCACAGGAAGAAATAATAACCACTCCCCATATCCCGATCAAACTAATCACTATTAAGCTTCTCATGCGTTGTTTTTTTATTGTGTGAACAGTTAGTGTTCATAGCCTGGTTGGGCTATATAAGGCGCCAGTTTTTCTGCCGGGATAAATGCTGCCCGGTAAGACGACATGCCTGTTTTAAGCAGCCACAGGAACCTTCCCTGTAAATTGGTGAGTATAACGGTATTGCGTTTGGTAGCGCATTGCAGCAAAGTGGTATCATTGATTAAATAGCTGCTCCCCATTCTCTCGTTATAATTTTCCGGCGGTAATTTTGTGTTGATGACCAGCTGTGCTTTTTTTTCGTTTTCATTTATTTTAAACGAAAGCGTTCTGGATATTTTTTTACTCACACCGTTATCAAAAAACATAAGGTCACCTTTGTCATTGATATGAATGCCATGCGCCTGATCAAATATTGCTTCCACGGGCATATCAAAGTCGCCGGATTTTCCCAGTGTCCACAGGCGTTTGCCGGTATGAGCATCTATCTTCCAGATTTGTCCGTTGTTGTAAAAAGAGATGAGGTAATTGCCGTCTTTATCAAACGTAACGCAGTTGGCGTGCATCCAGTCTTTTTTTTCTTTTAAGATATTTTTATCATCCAAAGGATTCAGTGCATCAAACACGGTCCATTTCCATACCTGTTTGCCTTGTCTGTTCAATACCAGGATACCGTCTCCTTTTACGGTATCTTTCTTAGTGCCACCTTTGCTGCTCAGGTCTACTATTCTTTCTTCCACACAGAGGGTGACCAGCTCATTTTTCGGATTCAGTAAAATTTCGTGATGGATAGTTTGTTTAAAATCCTGTTGTCCTTTTTTGAGATCCAGTAAAGTATCGCCGGTTAAAGACAACTCCAGTATTTCATCTCCATAGCTGGTTTCGTAAGAAGGGCCACCCAGCAGGGTAAGAAAGGTATTGTTGTCAGTAAAACGGGCTACCTTAAAACCGGTGCCCTGTACCTGGTGATACCAGACGATGTTGCCTTTTGCATTGATTAAAACAAGTACTCCCGGATCTTCGCGGCGGGATACCATTACATATCCTTTTTTAAAACTGGCCGGCAATACGCTGCTGTCCGGGCAAATCACGCTGAACATATCCTTCATCCACATTGGGAAGTCGGATGTATTAAAGGAATAGACCTTGCTTTTGGAAAGATCATTACCATGACCTGTGAGCACGCGGTACTCGTAGCTTTGCGTGGGCAGCAGGTTGGTAAGGATGATGGAATGACTGAGCCGGTGTTTTGATAACGGGGTAGTGTAGCGCTGTTGTTCATGACCTTTCTGCCAGTATTCTACCGCGGCATCCACCGTATCAGTGCATTGTATGTCTGCCCTTACTTTCAGTGCATTTTGTCCGGGAGAAGTAAGCCGGATTTCAGTAATATTTCCTTCGTTATTCCCGCATGCCTGCAATAACAACAACAGCGCTGCTGCCATTGAAACCAATGGCAGCAAGCTTTGTACACAATTCAATCTTTTCATTTCCGGTATTGAAAAATTAGAAAAAGACATATTTACCTGTTAATGACGGCGGTCATTATTACTGATCTTTGGATTCATATCTATCTGTGCCTGCGGATAAGAAAAATATTTATCTGTGGCCAATTTGATGGTCGGCGTTTTTCCGACTGCAGTAAGATAAGTATTTACTACGCTCTCATATTTACCCATGCGGATCAGGTCCTGTCTGCGTTTGCATTCAAAGAAAAACTCCCAGCCGCGTTCCTGCAGGATGGCATCACGCAGGGCATCTTTTGAAAAAGTGGCTGCAGCTCCCAGTTCCGTAGCATGTGAGCGGTCTTTTACCTGGTTGATCAGACCAATGGCTTCCGTAGTGGGGCCGTTCAGTTCATTCAACGCTTCCGCTCTGCACATCAGGATATCTGCATAACGAAGGATCGGGAAAACGTGTCCGTCGTAATAGGTAGTAGAACCATGAGGGTCTGCAAATTTGGTGGTAGCTACATCCGGCATGTAGTAAAATCCGGCAGGCGGATTTATTTGTCCGGCAGGCGCCTGTACGTAATGCAAACCATCCGTGCCTATGTAGTCGTAATAGAACATTTGTTTACGGTCATCGGTGGCCGCATAGGTGTTCCAGAAATACCAGGTTACGGCGAAGTACTGCCATCTGTCTGTTACCTGCGGATTGTTGATGGGACCAAAGTGGTTCATGATTTCTACTGCATCATTCAAAGGATCTGCCAATGCGCTGAAGATATTCTCCTGGCACCATTTGTTTTTTTCGGCAAACAGGCCGGCATAGGTAGGATACAGGCCATAGCCCAGTTTCATGATCTCTGTGGTGAGGTCGAGCGCCTTTTGCCACTCATGTTCCCGCATATACAGTTTGCACAATAAAGACATCGCAGCACCTTTGGTAGCACGTCCTATATCATTGGTGCTGTAGATAGCATTGTTTAAATAGTTCTGTGGTAAATTCTGTGCAGCAAATTCAAGGTCACTGATGATGAGTTTATTTATGTCTGCTACAGGTGTTACCGGTAACTGTGCTTCGTAATTAGGTGTGAGATTATTTTGTGCTACCGTTTGATCTGTTACCAGGACTACAGGGCCGAAGGCATCTGTTAAATCTATATACCCCAGTGCACGCAGGAATTTCAGCTCTGCTTCAAACTGATTTTTTTGTGCATCGGTGATAGTGGTCATGGTAGGTATATGGAATAATGCTCTGTTGGCATCCGTCACCAGTTTGTATTGATGCTGCCATGCAAAGGCCAGGTAGGTATTATTGCCTGTCCACTGGCAATCAGACATCAACCCTACATCTCCACCGGAACTGGCATGGCCTATATCGGTAGTGAGATCAGAGATGGTTACCTGGAATCCGGCATAATACATCCAGGCATCCGACCTGCCGCTGGGTTGTTTTAATCTGGAATACACGCCGTTTACAGCCGCTTTTGCATCGCTGAGGGTGAGGAAGGCGTTGGCATCTGTGAGATAACTATATACTTTAGGTTCCACCAGCTTTTTACACGAAGTAGTGCTGAGGAGTAGAGCGGTTAGTGCTAAATATGCGTATTTCATACGTTCCGAAATTTACAGGTTAGAAATTTAATTTAAGACCCATTGTGTAAGACCGGTAAGCGGGGAATGCTGTGTAATCCAAACCGGATGAGAGGTTGGCGTTACTTCCGCTGCTGTTCAGGTTAGTGTTTACTTCGGGGTCTGATCCTGTATATTTAGTGATGGTGAATAAATTTTGTACGGAGCCATATACTTTAACGCCTCTCAGCGATTTCAAAAATGTATGGGCTATTGGAATATTGTATCCCAGTGTAATCATTTTGCAACGCAGATAAGAAGCATTTTCTATAAAGCGGGAGTTGACAAAACCGCCATATGGTGTGGAATAGCCATCTCTTGGAATATCTGTGTTATCGTTGGTGGCAGTCCACCTGTTCAATGCCGCTTTGCCAGGACCGGATTCCAGCACCAGCGCGGTAGCATTGTATAAACTGTAATCCAGTGCTCCCTGCAGGAAGATGCTCAGTTCAAAACCCTTGTAAGCGAAATTATTACTGATGCCATAAATGTAATGCGGGTTGGCATGACCCAGATAGGTGCGGTCATTGGCATCTATGATACCATCCGGTTTTCCGTTTGGCCCGCTGATATCCTTGTATTTTGGATCTCCCGGTTTGGCATTCGGCTGGGCAGGATGTGCTTCTCCTGCTTTGATCACACCATCATATTCATAACCGTAAAAGGTGCTCAGTTCCTGTCCCGGTGCCAGTTTGGTGAAGTCTACACCACGACCGCCATACGGGTTGGCTGTTTGTGTAATCACATACGGCCGGCCACCCAGGTCCAGACAGGTTTGTTTGTTATAGGCAATATTCAGCGTGGTATTCCATGTTAAACCATGGTTGATGATATTTTCTGTGGTGATAGATAATTCTATCCCTTTGTTTTCAATACTTCCGGCATTAACTGTTTGTGTGCTAAAGCCGTTCCAGTCTCCGATGGGAAGATCAAATATCAGGCTGTTTGTTTTCTTCCTGTAATAATCAACGGTGGCAGCAATACGGTTGTTGAGGAATCCCATGTCCACGCCCAGATCCATCTGTGCAGTGCTCTCCCAGCGAAGGCTTTCATTGGGGAGACGGGTAATTACAGTACCGCCGTAACTGGAGCTGCCTTGTCCCAGTGATACGTTGGTAGGTCCGTAAAGTGCCATGTAGATGTAATCACCGATCCTGTCGTTACCGGTAAGGCCATAACCACCTCTGAATTTCAGGTTGGAAAAGACATGCAGGTTTTTGATGAATTCTTCTTCACTGGCTCTCCAGGCGAGGGAGCCGGAGGGGAAGTTACCAAAGCGGTAGTTACTACCAAAACGGGATGATCCATCCCGGCGCAGTGTGAAAGTAGCCAGGTATTTATCTTTCAGTGAATAGTTGAGGCGTCCGTAAGCAGAAGCCATCTTCACAGGTATTGTCAAACTGGTACTGGAAAGTCTTTCTGTACCGGCATCCAGGTTGTGATAAAGGAATGCATCGGTACTGAACCGCTGTACCTGTGAGTAGTGCCTGTCACTCAGATCCGATTGATAGGAAACACCCGCTACTACATTGATGGAATGGATTTTATTAAATAACTTTTTGTAAGTGAAATAAGTTTCTACCAGGTTACGGGTAACGGCAAGATCATTTATGCTGGCTTTTCCACCTACTTTTTCACCGTCTACCAGATCTCTCGGAAGATAAGTCCCTTCCTTGGTAGTAGTATATTCCGTTCCTCCGTTTACACGGAAATTAAGTCCGTCCATGATCAGGTAGTCGGCATAGGCATTGATATTGATCTTGTTTTCAAATCTTTCATTGGTAGGCGCCATCAGCCATGCCAGCGGATTATCTCTTCCTTTGAACCTCGCGTAAGTGCCGTCGTCATTATACACCGGCAGGGCAGGAGAGGCGGTTAAAACGCCGTACATCACATTGGAGGGTACGATGTTACCATCATAGGTTTTGAAATTGGTAAAGGAATGGGAGCCGTATACGTTGGCGCCCACTTTGAAGCGGGAGCTGAACTGTTTATCATAGTTCAGTCTTACAGAGTACCTTTCAAAATTGGTATTTTTCAATGCGCCTTCCTGTTTGAAATAGTTGGCAGACAAGGCTACCTTGCTGTCATCTGTACCACCGCTTACGCTGAGGCTATGGCTCTGCACTGTGGCAGGCCGGGTGGCTAATTTAAACCAGTCGTTATTCCGGCCACTGGCCAGATCGGCAGCGGTATAATAGGCAGGCTGGCCTTTTTCAATGGCCTTGGCATTGGTTACCTGCATATTTTCCAGGCCATTCATTTTATCATATTCCTTAATGATCTTTTGCGTACCGTAGTAACCATCATATTGAATGCTGGGTTTACCGGTCTTTCCTCTTTTGGTGGTAATCATTACCACGCCGTTGGCGCCACGGGCGCCATAGATGGCGGTGGAAGAGGCATCCTTGAGGATCTGTATATCATCAATATCATTAGGGTTGATGTCTTTTCCTGTTTCAGAAGGGAAACCATCTACTACATACAGTGGTTCGTTGGTAGATTTGATGGAGTTGCCGCCGCGGATACGTACGATGGTTTGTCCGCCCGGAGCTGCGTTCGACTGGCTTACCTGTACCCCTGCTGCACGTCCCTGTATGGCCTGTGCTGCGTTGGAAGTTACGCCGCCGATGTTCATCTGATCGCTGGAAATGGAGCTGACAGAACCGGTCAGGTCTTTTTTCTTAGTGGTACCGTAACCTACTACCACTATATCTGTGAGGTTGGAAACATCTGCCTCCAGCACTACTTTGAAGGTAGTTGTTTTACCATCCAGTTTTACAGACCATGGTTTAAAACCTACCATAGAAAACTCCAGTGTTTCACCGGCGTTGGCGTTGATAGCAAAGCTGCCGTCTACTTTGGTAACGGTGCCCTGTCTGGTGCCTTTTACGGTTACCGTGGCGCCGGGTAATGGCTGGCCTTTATCGCTGGTAACAATACCATGTATTTCTATTGGTGGTGGCGGTGTACTGGCAGGTTGCGCTTCGGTCTTTGTTTTCACAATAATGGCACCGCCTTCAATCGTGTAGGTCAGTGGTTGATTACGCATGTAAATGTTCAGTGCATCGCTTACAGGCATATTATTTACCACGAGGTTGGCCTTACCGGTTTTTTCCAGCAACGCTTCATCTGCCAGGATATTAAGACCTGTTTGTTTATTGATCTCACGGAATACTTGTTTGGCAGTTGCATTCTTAAAAGACAGGCTGACAACCTGGTCCGGGATTCTTGCTGCGCTCACCTGTACGCCGGTGGCGAGGAAGAGCAGGGTCAGTAATTTCCTGACCCTTGCATGTTTCGTTGGACGCCGGTTTCTATTATACCGGGTACAGGCAATAGTACTTAATTGCATACTTCTGCTGAATTTAGATTTAGGTGAATGGTTTGGTTACTATCTTCTTCTGTAGTAATTAATACGCCGGCTTACAGGCCTTCTTTGGTTGATATTATTGTTCACATTACGTGTTACTTCCTTACTATGCTTATTTTCTGTTCACTGTTAGTCTCCCTGAACAATCAGTTTTTTACCTTCTATTCTGAATAAAATATCATTGGCATTCAGCATTTTTAATACATTCAGCAGGGTGCTGTTACGGCTTATCATACCAAAGAATTTTCTTGGTTTGATATGGCCTTCGTATACAATTTCCACATCATACCAATGTGAAAACTGCCTCAGCACAGCCGTCAGGTCTGTGCTCTCAAACTGGAAATAGCCTTCTTTCCAGGCTACTATTTCTTCTGTGTTGATACCTGATACTCTTTTTAAGTTGCCATTGGGGCTTACCTGCGATTGCTCTCCGGGAGCAAGTTGTATACTGCCCTTATCACTGTTTATTTTTACGGCTCCTTCCAGCAAAGTGGTATTGATGGTGGCCTCATCTGCATAGGAGTTGATATTAAAATGGGTGCCCAGCACTTCCACAGTCATATTATTCACCTGAATACGAAAGGGTTTATGTGCATCGTGGGCGATTTCAAAATAAGCTTCGCCTTTGAGTTCAATTTTCCGTTCATTGCCTGCAAAAGCAGCAGGGAAGCGGATGGAGGAAGCGGCATTCAGCCATATTTTACTTCCATCGGCCAGTACCAAAGGATAGGTTTCGCCAGGGGCGGTGGTGAGGGTGTTATACAGGGGAGTGGCGGTTTCCCCGTTTGTTTTTACATATACGAGCTGTCCGCCTTTATTTATGACGCTACTGTTGCCCTGTTGAGCCAGTTGCTGCATGGCGGCGCTGTCCAGCACAATCTGTTGCCCGTTTGCCAGGGTAAGTACCGCTTTGTTTTTACCCGGGGCTACATCCGTTTTTACGGGTGTTTTCACAGTTGTAGCGGCCAGCTTTTTGTGCTGATGATTTGCCATAAACAGGTAACCTACCGGGATGCTTATCCCCAAAATGGCTACAGCAGCAGCCAGCCTGAATTTGCCAATATTTTTCCCGCGTTGGTTTATATGGATAACAGGAGATGCCTGTATATGCTTTAACAGCTCTTTTCTGACCCTGTCTCCCGGTTCGCCGGATTCCAATGTGGTAACGGGCGTAACCTGCCGGAATGCCTGCTGCATTTCGTTTAACAGCGTACGGTTGGCGGCATCCTGCCGGAGGTAGTCCATCAGCTCAATAGCTTCCTGCGGACTGCATCTCCGTTGTTGCCAGCGTTGCAGCAATTGTTGGTAATAGGCTTCGTTCCTTTCTATTGGCATATATATACTATCCAAAAAGAAAGAAGTAGGGTGGGTCCTTTTAAAAATATTTTTTAGTCGGTGATACGATCCAGTACCAGCGTAGAGAAAATGAGCAGGGGAAGAATCCCGTCGGTATTCGTATAAAAGAAATATTTTATGCTTTTCATGGCCAGCACCATATGCTCCTTTACGGTATTGCGGGAGATGCCTAATTCCAGTGCTACTTCTTCATAGCTTTTACTTTCTTCCCGGCATAATTTAAACACTTTTTGTCGCTGTGGGGGCAATTGTCCGATTGCTTCGTGCAATAATGATTCATATTCTTTCCATAACAGCCGGGTGTCTGCATCGTTGGTTTCATGATGCAGTTGCTGCATTACCTGCACGCGGAGGGCCTCATCAGCAGTTATTTTCTTTAGTAACTTAAATACATGATTACGGGTAATGCGGTACAGGTAACCGCTGAAAGACAGTGCAGGATTGATCCGCTCCCTTATCTCCCATATCTTTATAAACACTTCCTGCAGTGCATCTTCCGCTAATTCAGGGACATTAATAAAGTGAAGGATATAGGTGTAAAGGGAAGGGTAGTAATGATTATATAATGTTATATAAGCATCTGCATCCCCTTGTTGCAGCTTCCGCAACAGAGCAGCTTCTTCATTGCACACTGAATTCTCCATTTGACAACTAAAATAAGAATTTATTGAAACTTAATGCTGTCTTTTTTGGATTTTATCTTATCTCCGGGATAGCCATCCATCAGCCTCAAACGTATCATTATACTATTATCAGCATAAAGTTCACCTGCAATCAAGTAATTTTATTGCTGGTAACATTATACTTGTTTCATCATGACAGACAAAATAAAAATACTGGCCATTTCAGGAAGTACGAGAAAATCTTCTTCCAATCATCTCCTCATCAAGGCTATTGCGGATCTGGCAGCGGATAAATTTGAAGTGAGCCTTTTTGAAGGACTAACAGACATCCCTCATTTTAATCCCGATCTGGATAATGGCAATGCACCCGCACAAGTAGTGGATTTTCGTAAACAATTGGATGCAGCAGATGCTATATTGATTTGTACACCGGAATATGCTATTGGCGTGCCTGGTACTTTAAAAAATGCAGTTGACTGGACCGTTTCCTCTATGCAGTTTTCTAAGAAACCGGTAGCGCTGGTAACAGCGGGTACATCAGGTTTTAAAGCGCATCAATCGCTTTTAGGAACGCTGTTAATTATAGAAGCTAAAATAACAAATGAAACGCAGTTGGTTATTTCCGGTGTTAAAACAAAAATGAATGAGCAGGGGATAATCACTAATGAAGAAACATTGGATGGTGTAAATAAACTGATAGCATCTCTCGCCGGCATCGTTGACAATAGTGTTACGGAGCTGCTGCCTGCACCTACACTTTTTTAGGTAGCTGCTGATGTTTTGTTTGAAGACAGTTTGTTGAATACAATACAAAATCCGGTACGGCTGTATACCGGATTTTGTATTTTTAAATGTATCCGGCTGTATGTAACAGTCCCTGAAAAGTTGTATTTTCAATAGTAAATGTTTAAGCAGCTAGAGCAACCTTACCCCACTATTACTAATAACCGTTACCGGTTATTAGTGTCGCTTGCATTTGGTGTATTCATAGCGCTGTTTTTACTGGTATTTACTCCTTTTGGTCTTTCTGGTTTTGATGACCGGAGACTGCTCATTTCCTGTGCCGTTTTTGGCATCATTACCACCACACTTATATTTATTTGTTCCTGGGCACTACCGCGTCTTTGGCCTGGTACTTTCGGGGAGGAGAACAATACAGTGGGCGCAGAAATAGGGATGCTCCTGATTACCATATTTATAATAGGATTGGGCAACCAGCTCTTTGCTCATTTTTACCTGCATGCTTCATTTTCCATAATAAGTATTTTGTGGTACCAGATGGCTACGCTGGTGGTAAGCGTATTACCTCTTACTATACTGGTAATGCGTTCTCAGTTGCGCTTGCAAAAGAAATACGCAGCTGCAGCCAACATGCTCAACACAGCGGTGCAGGGATGGCCTGAGAACGGATCCGCAACATCAGACAGCAACTTACCGGAACAAAATATCCGTATAGCTGCTGAGCAGACCAAAGACGACCTGTTGTTGAGAGCAGGGGAGCTAATCTATATTGTAGCGGCAGATAATTACATCCGGGTATATTACCGGTTGGGGAATAAGGTGCAATCGGTAGTGCTGCGTAGTACACTTAAGAAAGCCGCAGCAGGACTGCAGGCATATCCCCATTTTTTACGCTGTCACCGTACCTATCTTGTAAACATGGATAAGGTGATTCATGTAAGTGGCAATGCACAGGGCTACAAACTGCACCTGGGTGATGTTTCTGAAGAGATACCAGTATCCCGCCACCTGAATAAAACGATCACTGCATTATTGATGAAGAGCAAATCAGTAATAAATAACCCATAAACACTTCCCATTCACCCCCTGGTCTTCCCGTTGGCCACTTTGTTTGCATTTAACCCCATATTGCTTGCTGGTAGTCCCTTTCGTCAGATAGGTACTATAGTCTTTCCCATCTTTGCATGAAATACTTTTTTATGCAAAACTTCTTTTCTGCAGTGTTGGCGATACATATTGCCGGTGGCACACTGTCTTTAATTACCGGCATGCTGGCGATTACTACACAAAAGGGCGGACGGCATCACCGCATTAATGGTAAACTTTATTGTGCCGGTATGACCATTATTTTTATCACGGCCATTGCCATGGCGCTGATCAAAGAACTGACCTTTTTGTTGATGGTGAGCTTTTTTAGCTATCATCAACTGGTAAGAGGCTACCGTGCGTTATACCTGAAAAAATTGCATAAGGGGCAACGGATGACATGGGTGGATGTATTGATCAACAGCATTGCGGCCGTGTTTATGATCTGTTTGCTGGCATGGGGACTTACAGGCGATTGGAGTTTGCTGCGTATTGTTGCCATTGTTTTTGGTTTGTCGGGTATACTGGTTGTTACATTGGACGTACGTAAATTTTATGTACGACCGGTAGAAAAGCAGCATTGGTTTTACAGCCATATCAGTGGCATGGGTGGAGCATACATTGCTACAATTACTGCCTTCCTGGTGGTAAATGTACGTTTCCTGCCAGGTTGGATAGTATGGCTGGGACCTTTAACGGTAGGACTGGTGATCATTAATATTACCATTGCGCGGTATAAAAGAAAATTTAAGAAAGTTTTACAGGAGGCTGTTTAATTTTTATTTAAACAGCCTCCTGGTGTCAGCTATTATTTACTGAATTGAATACGTTGCATTTTCAGTGATACTTTTCCATTTATCCGTCCGGAAAGGAGCTGCCGGGAATCCTTCTTTATTAAAAAGATTATCTTCCAGGTTATCATCTGCCCATCCGTAACGCACTGCTACAGGGCTGTTTACTTCATCGGCATAAACAATGATTTTGTTGCCTTCCACATATGCTTTTGCATAATGAAATTGCTGATCGGCGCCTGCTATTTCAAAGCCTTTGATATAGCCGTATTTATCTTTTACCACTAAGCCGCTACCAGTACCGGAGAAGCTGATGGTAGCCTTGTTACCGGTTATTTGCATGGACTGGTACACAGGGCCGCTAAACACAATATCTTTTCCGTAGGTGTTATGCAGTGCTGCGGCAGCGAGCCTTTTGCCTACATCCTGTTTGTTTTTAGGATGAATATCTTTGGACTCACCAATATCAGTAATCACCGCCATACCGGTGTTAGGAAGCGATAGGGTAAGTGTTTGTGCTTCGCGTAATTCTGCCCAGGTGCTGCCCGTTTTGCTGTTGCCATTAGAGGCACTGTAGCTGGCCAGTTGTACAAAATAAAAAGGGAAATCGCCCTGGTGCCACAGTCTGCGCCAGTCGCTGATCATGAGCGGGAATGCTTTTCTGTATTGGTAAGCACGATCTGCATTGCTTTCGCCCTGGTACCAGATAGCACCTTTAATAGCAAAGGGCAGTATAGGGTTGATCATGGCGTTATATAACAGTGATGGGTAACTGTTAGGGCTCACACCTGTTGATGCGGGGGCCGTTGCTTCTATATGGAAAGCCCATGCACCGGCGAGTGATTCCTTTTTGTTATCGATCGTGATATATAAATTGTCGGCTTCGCCGTAAAACCCGCCGCCACCGCCGGTATCTTCTACTCTTACGGCTATCACGTTGTTACCTTCTTTTAAGATCCCCGCCGGAATTTTATAGGTGCGTACAACATTGTACTGCGAGCTGCTGCCTACCTGTATGCCATTTACATAAGTGATATCGTTGTCGTCCATAGTACCCAAATTTAGCACAGCAGGTTTGCCCGCGTTGGGGGCAGTTACCCGGATATTTTTCCGGAACCATACCGTACCATCAAAATCGGGTAATTGTTGTTGTTCCCAGTAGCCCGGTACCTGCATGGTAGGCCATGCCTCATCATTGGCTGTTACACCTTTCCAGGTGGCAACAGTGGCGGCGTCCGGGAGACTGCCCTGTAGCGCTTTTACTGTTTTTAATAATTTGGTGTTGTGCTGAATGGCAAAGGAGTCGAGGTTCAGCACCGGTGTATTTTTCATCAGCGCGCTAAATTCTTCGCTGCTGGCAAGTCCTTCCCGGCTGATCCATGTTTCTACATTAGTACCGCCCCAGGAGGTATGTATAAGCCCGATAGGGATGTGCAATTGCTCATGGAGCGTTTGTGCGAAAAAATAACCTACTGCGGTGAAATCGCCGGTATTGGCGGGTGTGGCGGGTTTCCAGCTACCGGGCAGGATGTCATCTTTAGGTTTATCTGAAATATCTTTGGGCAGATAGAAATGCCGTATAGCGGGATAGTTGGCCTGTGCTATTTCCTGGTTGGCCTGTAATACACCGTTTACAGGATATTCCATATTCGATTGCCCGGAGCATACCCATACATCACCCAACAGGATATCGTTTAAGGTAATGGTGTTTTTCCCTTTTATCAATAAATTATAAGGTCCGCCAGCTTGTTCAGGTTGCAGTAATATTTTCCATTTGCCGTCTTTATCTGCCTTTGTTGTTTTTATCTGCTGATGAAATTGTACGGTAATCTTTTCGTTCTTATCTGCCCAACCCCATATAGGAATGGGTTTGTCACGCTGCAGTACCATGCTGTCTCCAAATATTTTAGGTAAACGAACAGTGGCAGATGCAATGGAATTAATCATTGACACCGCAATGAATAAAAGCGCTTTTTTCATAATTGTCATGTTACTTGGCTATATGCGTAATAGTGAAGGGGAGTACCCCGTGGAATCGTCATGCAATCATAAATGTAATAAAGACATTCTTCATTTTATAGTCAGGGGTGTAAATATTTGTGGGCAGTAGGATTAATAAGAAACGGGGCTAACCTATTTGGTTAGCCCCGTTTCTTGTTGTTGGTACAAGCTCTTCAGCCTTGTTGCGTATAATAATTATTGATTGATACTGATAACAGGTATACCGTTGCTGATCCGGTAATTGTATGTCTGGGTAAAATGGTATCCGTTATTATGCAGCGGCTTTATTTCCAGCTGGTAGGTAGTATCCTTTTGTACATTGAATTCGCTATAAGGCATACTGATATAAAAGCTATCGGCGCCAATAATACTGGAAGTCCATACGGCGGATTTATAGTCACCGTTAGCATTTAATCCAACTGTACCCGGATTGTTGTAAAAGTTAATGTAATTAATAGTGCCGGTAGAGTTGGTGCTGATCCGTCCGGATACCACCAGGTTGCCATTGTCGTAACCGGCGTGTATATGGCTCACTGTTGCACTGGCATTGTTGTACCAGTCGCTGCGTGTACTATTGAATGCCTGGCAGTTGTTCAGGATAGCGCAGGATGCTTTGGTAAGATAGGTGGGTGATTTGCCGTAGGTGTAATTACCTGCACCCATTAAAGAAGTGCCATACTGCGCATTCACTGATTTCAGGCCTCCATCGTGCGGCATGCCAAGCGCATGGCCCAGTTCGTGCATCATGCCGCCAATCCATTTGGTGGCTCTGTTGCCCAGCGTTGTAGATTGACCCAGGTAGCTGGTATCCATATCAGGGTAATCCAGTGCAAAACACGTGTGGCCCATACCATAGAATGGAACGCCGCCCGGATCTCCGTCAGCCGCATAGGTACTGGCAGGCAGTATCACCAGGGTATGCTCACTCATTTTTTCAGCCGGATGGGCGGCAAAGTAAGTGTTCAGTTCTTTGATGATGATGTTTCCGCCACCGTTATAAGGGTATTGGTCTTTGGTCAGGAGCCCTTTTACCAGCGTGATCTTCACTTTGCCGGTATTGTCGGAAGCAAGACCGAAGGTTTTGTTACCGAATCCGAACTGCATCATCCATTGCGCATAAAAGTGCTGCCCGCGCAGTAATACACCGTTTAGCCGTTCCCGGTAGTACAGCAGGGTGTCAGCATCCGAAGGCAAAAAATAGACTACATTCAGATTATACGTTCCCGTTATAGCAGTACTGCCTGTAGGCTTAGATGTAGGAGTGGGTGCCTCCGTTTTTTTACAGGCAGTTACGGTCAGGAACAACGCAAAAAGTAATAGTGACGATAAATGCTGCTGGTGTAGCAGGTGCGGTTTTTTCATGTTCATGTTCTTCAAAGCGGATGTGATAAATTTCTTATAGTGAAGCTAATCCGATGATCTTTTATTGATTAGCAACTGATTTTTTTTGATGGTGCGTCAGATTTAATTTCACGAATGTAATATTTCCATACATATGAGGGATTAAAATCTGATTAGTAGATATCTGGTTGATACTTGCTTAGCACTATACAAAGAAAGTAAGGCTAAAAACAGGTAAGGGGCTAACTTTTGGGTCAGCCCCTTATTCTTGTACTAAGAAAAATTATTGCTGCGGCGCTGCGGCAGCATAAGTAGTGGCAATGCGCAATTCGGCTACATAATTCGTACAGGCGTCACCGTCATCACCATAAATGCCCCATTTGGGATCACAGTTATCACCGTCGAGCGTCCGGCAAATAACCCTGGTGCCGCCATTATTAAATGTTTGCTGCACCCCGTTATACCAGAATTCGATGAATCCCTTTGTAATGTCTTTAGATACTTTTATCCTTACTACGTAACGATTCCAGACACCTGTAACAAGTGGAACAGACCAATCCGTATGTGGAACGTCACCAGGACTATAATCCCGGAAAACGAGGCTGCCGTTGGTTGTTCTGAGCATAATGGGGTGATTCTGTGTTTGTGTATTTCCGTAGGCTTTCCACTGGAATACCGCAAAGGTAGAAGCAGATTGGGGCATGATTAATTTGGAGCGCCAGCCAATATAAATATCATCTCCCTCTACCGCCGTAAAACCTTGTGCGCCGTGGCCTTCTGTACGATGGCTACCTGCAGGCTTATAAAATTTCCAATCCTTTCCACCCAATGGGTCGGTTACTGCAGTAACCGTGCCGGTGCCTTCAATGTTTATGTTACTCCATACGCTGGAAGAGCTTTTTGTAGCGTTTCCGTCCCAAAGCAGTGCTGTGGCCAGGTTGGTTGTACCATTTGCCGTTAGGAGATGAGGGCTGGAGTTACCGGTGGGTGCATTGTCCATCCCTTTTTTACAGTTGGAGAATAGCATGCAATTGCTGAGCAGCAAAGCAGTGATGAGTTGTTTTTTCATACGGGTTGTTTTAGGTTATTCTGATTTTGTGAGGACTGCCTATCATTTATGCAATCGTTTGCATGAATATAGTGAAAATATGAATGCATAGGGAGGAATTTACCGGTATTATAATTTTATAACTGTTCTCCTTAATTGTATAACAATATCTCTTTATCATCCCTCAACTTTGCATAGATTCAAATAAGTGTTTTTATGCAGCATAGTTATAAAATCTTAATCAAAGGGATGGTCTGCGACAGATGCATTCTTACTATCCGCCAGCTGTTTCATGAGCTGGAAATACCTTTTTCAAATATAAGTCTGGGGGAAGTTACAACAGTGGCTGCCTTATCATTGCCAGACATGACAATATTAGAAGAAAGACTTCGTCCATTGGGCTTTACCCTGCTGGAAGATAAAAAAAAGAAGCTGATAAGAGAGGTGAAAGCATTGGTAGAACTGGTTTATAGCGGATCATACGATTTTCCGGATGACTTTCGCTTTTCTGATATAGTGGTGGCTAATCTAAACAAGGACTATAATGTTGTCAGCACCATTTTTTCTGCAGAGGAAGGCATTACATTGGAAAAATACCTGATTGAATACCGGATAGAAAAAGTAAAAGAACTCCTGGTATATACAGCCGATACCCTGCCGGACATTGCTTTTAAATTAGGTTTCAGCAGCGCACCGCATTTATCCAGGCAGTTTAAAGCGCAAACCGGACTTAATCCTTCCTACTTTAAAGAGATCCGTAAATCCAAGCTATCCTATACGCAGAAAGAAGGTAATACTGATTAAAATTCCAGCCTCCTGTACTGTCTGTATATTTCTACATTCATAGTAATTAGTGTAAATTACTATTACCTATTTGCTAAGTACTAATCTTCCTGCTATGAAACAGCACTATGATGCCACCCAATCAGATAAACGTTCCAGTAAAGCTGTTGCAGAAAATAATGCAGGAACAGGTATATCCAGACCAGCTGTACAGCCAGTTTTCTCCCCACAGCAACAGGCATCCGCCATTCAAAGAATGTATAATAAGAAATCAGATCTGGCTGATGTGGAAATAGTTGAACTAAAGAAGCAGTTAATAGAATTTGGGCTAAGCCAATTGGAGGACGCTGATTCTGCTATGACGAAGCAGTTCAATGAACTGATGAGGGATAAAGCGCGTAATTATAGTGAGGTGTCGGACATCTTTGATAGACTGGAAAAGGTTACTGAACCGCAGGAAAAAGAAGGCGGAAAAATAGAAAAGCCGCTTCCGGAAGAAAAACATACCACCGCGGACTTGAAGAAAGAAAAGAAATCAGCCCATGAAAGCGATGATGAAGAGTATGAGGAAGATGAAGAGGACGAATATAACTATGAAGATGATTATTATGATGATGAGACATTTGACACAGCGCAAAAAAGTGATAATGAGGACGATAAAAATATAACGGAAGATTTAAAAGGTGTAAAAGCAGTGGTGGTGGTAATAGGGGGAAAGATGAAAGCTTCACAAATGGAATTGGTAAAAAAGGTTTATAATGGATTGGAAAAAAAACCTACGGATACAGAAGAACTGGCTATTGCTATTTATAATACCATGGAGGAAGCAACAGCCAGAGGAGCTTATATTTACCCGAGTATTATTCAACAGACCATTGATCAGGAGATAATTCACTTAGATATTGCAGCATTAGCTTCAAAAAAATTAACCAGTTTAGGCGCTATCGTTCAGTTATACCGGCCACCGGACAGCCTGTTGATCTCACCTGTTCCCGGTGAGTTGAGCGGCAGTTTTATTGCTTATGCCCCGGGGCTGGAAAATGTAGCTCAGTTTATAAGTACCAGCGAACGTACAATTGTAGTAACCATTGGCCATGGTGGAGATACAGGAGGGGTAAATTTTCCCGGAATAGCCGGCAGTGTATTCCCGCACGATATTGGTGGAAGATTAGGATTATTAGGGCGCAATGCAAATTCATTCCTATACGTTCCGCTCCAATGTTATCCTCAACAAGCTGTTAGAAAAGCACGGGCACTTCAATGGCATTCAGTCAGTATTGTAAATGAAGACAAATCGGATGACGGGGAGCTGCAACGCTGGGTAAAAGGAAACCTGAAAACTGAATCAAAAGAATGGGCGCAGAAAACAAAGGGTAAATGATGCTTTTAGCCCGTCTGGATGCCCTTCTCCTCCATTTATATGACGCTCTTTAAAACATAAACCATTGAAATTATATACAATTTATAGTAAATAGTGTAACACCCAGGCCCCCCGCACGAAGTAGCTTTGTATAAAATTAGAAAATATGTCATCAGCTATATCCGTGCAACCAGCACCCACCATTACAAAGCAACAAAAGACAGGCATCACCAAAGAAAGCTTTCCCGTATTGGAAATGACCTGCGCAGCCTGTGCTATCAGTGTAGAATCCATGCTAAAGTCAGTTCCCGGCGTTACAGATGCCGGCGTAAACTTCGCCAACCAAACGGCCTGGGTACAATATGATCACGCTACCGTTACTCCTGAGATATTACAAAACACCGTTCGTTCTATAGGCTACGACCTGCTGATTGATAAAGAAAACCAGGATGAAGTAAAAGAAGAAGCGCAGCAACGACGCTATAGAGCCGTAAAACAAAGAACAATATGGGCTTCTGTATTATCACTCCCTATCGTCATTATTGGTATGTTCTTTATGGATTTGCCTTATGGTAACTACATTATGATGGCACTGGCTACACCAGTGGTATTTTTCCTGGGCCGTAGCTTTTTTGTCAATGCATGGAAACAGGCCAGTCATCGTAAAGCCAATATGGATACCCTGGTGGCCTTAAGTACCGGTATTGCCTGGTTGTTCAGTGCCTTTAATACCATATACCCTGAGTTCTGGCACCAGCGCGGATTACATGCCCACGTATATTTTGAAGCAGCCGCTGTGGTGATTGCCTTTATATCTCTCGGAAAATTACTGGAAGAAAAAGCAAAATCAAATACTTCCTCCGCTATAAAAAAACTGATTGGCCTGCAACCCAAAACAGTATTGCTTGTTGATGCATCAGGCAACACACAGGAAATTCCTATTGCCAGCGTAAAAGTAAACGATCTGTTGATGGTAAAACCGGGAGAAAAAATTCCGGTAGATGGTAAAGTAGCCAACGGTACCTCTTATGTAGATGAAAGCATGATTACCGGTGAACCCGTACCGGTGGCTAAAAAGACCGGTGATGGCGTTTTCGCAGGTACTATCAATCAGAAAGGCAGTTTTCAGTTCAGGGCCGAAAAGGTAGGAGCAGATACACTGTTAGCACAGATCATCAAAATGGTGCAGGAAGCACAAGGCAGTAAAGCACCGGTGCAAAAGCTGGTAGATAAAATTGCAGGCATCTTTGTACCGGTAGTAATAGGAATTGCCATATTAACCTTTGTTTCATGGATGATATTTGGCGGCGATAATGCCTTTACACATGCACTGCTTACTTCGGTTACGGTACTGGTAATTGCTTGTCCCTGTGCACTCGGACTGGCCACCCCGACAGCTATCATGGTAGGTGTAGGTAAAGGTGCTGAAAATAACATACTGATTAAAGATGCGGAAAGCCTGGAGCTGGCACATAAAGTAAATGTTATTATCCTGGATAAAACCGGTACTATCACTGAAGGTAAACCAGTGGTAACCGACATCATATGGAATACACAAGCGCAGGAACACGATGCACAACAGGCTATTCTTTATTCACTGGAACATCAGTCAGAACACCCGTTAGCGGAAGCCGTGATCACACACCTGAAACAAACCGGTGTAAAAGCGGTACCGTTGCAGCACTTTGAAAGCCTTACCGGACAAGGTGTTAAAGGAACATACGAAGGTCAACACTATTTTGTAGGCAACAGCAAATTAATGAACGCAAATAGTATCCTTATTGATGCCGCTTTATCAGCTCAGGCCGGTGCTTTACAGGCAGCCGCTAAAACAGTGGTGTACTTTGCTGCCAATAAAAAACTCCTCGCTGTGATTGCCATTGCCGATAAAATAAAGGCTACCTCAAAAGAAGCCATTGAAGCGTTACAGCGGGATGGTATTGAAGTATACATGCTTACCGGTGATAATGCCCATACAGCGGCTGCAGTGGCACAACAGGTAGGCATAAAATCTTATAAGGCAGAAGTATTACCCGCATATAAAGCAGCATTTGTAAAAGAATTACAACAGGCAGGAAAAGTGGTAGCTATGGTAGGCGATGGTATTAATGATTCACAGGCGCTGGCCCAGGCAGATGTAAGCATCGCAATGGGCAAGGGTTCAGACATTGCAATGGATGTGGCAAAAATGACACTGATCACTTCTGACCTGAACAGTATTCCCAAAGCATTAAAACTTTCCCGTAAAACTGTCAGCACCATTAAACAAAACCTTTTCTGGGCATTCATTTATAATATCATCGGTATTCCCATTGCAGCAGGCGTTTTATTTCCGATCAACGGATTTTTATTAGATCCGATGATTGCAGGAGCTGCTATGGCATTGAGTTCTGTAAGTGTTGTGAGTAATAGTCTCCGCTTAAAAGCTGCAAGATTATAATGTTTAAGCGTTTAAATTTATTTGTAGCATGAGCAACACGCATATTTGGAAAACCGCCGGTATCATAAGGGAAACACCCGAAACCATCACAATAATATTTGATACCGGCGGCGTACCTTTTATCTATAAACCCGGACAATTCATCCAACTTACTTTATCTATCGAAGGAGTGCCGGTAACAAGATCATATTCTTTAAGTTCATCACCGGATGAAGCAGAAAATCCGGCCATCACCGTTAAAAAAGTAGCCGGTGGTATCATGAGCAATTTTATTGTGAATGAAGTGGCACATATCCGCCAATGGAAGGTAGAAGGGCCATATGGATCCTTCACCCCGGCTGCGGATATCTTTGAAAAAACAAAACATGTAGTATTATTGGCAGGTGGCAGCGGCATCACACCGTTATTCTCCATTGCCCGTTCTATCATTAGCCGGTCAGCAGATATGCAGGTGACCATTATCTATGCCAGCCGCTCGCACGAAGAAATTATATTCCGGCAGTCTATAGCCGACTGGCAACAAAGACATAGTGATCGTTTAAATATCCACCATGCATTATCCGCTCCGGATAATACCACCAGCGGTACTTTTATCAATGGCAGGCTCAATAAACTGATCACCAGGAAGCTGATTAAACAGGGAATGACAGCTCCCCACCAGGACGCGCATTATTTTCTTTGTGGCCCTGTGGGCCTGATGAAAATGCACCAGGAGATGCTGGAGGCATGGCAGGTACCGGCAGGTAACGTTTTTATGGAGTGGTTCTTGCCGGAAAAAACAGAAACGCCGGATGCCTTATCCTTACAGGCGCAGGAAGTATTGCTGCATTTTTATGAACAATCGAATTTATTGGAAGTACCCGCAGGCAAATCAATTTTAGCTGCTGCGCTGGAAGATAGAATTTCCCTGCCATATTCCTGTAAGGCGGGTACATGCGGTATTTGCGCCGCTAAACTTACCGCAGGAAAAGTAAATATGCTGCAAAATTATGCATTACAAAAAACGGACCTGGACGAAGGCATGATACTGCTTTGCCAGAGCTATCCACTGAGTAATGATGTAACCGTAGAAATAGGATAGTTGTTTTAATAATTATATAAAACGTATTGGTAATTGTATAACAATAACGCAATCGGTTCAACGTAATTTTACATCATCAAACAAACAATCATCATCTTAAAAAAATAAAAAAATGAACACAATACAGTTTAAAACCAATATTAAATGTTCCGGTTGTATCGCTACAGTAACCCCGGTATTAAATGAAGTAGCAGGAGCCGATAACTGGGAAGTGGATTTGTTAAGCCCGGATAAAGTATTAACCGTATCAACAGAACAGGCCAGCAAAAGCGATATTAAAAGTGCGATAGAAAAAGCTGGTTATAAAGCAGAAGCAGTAGCTTAATAAATAGGGTATCAATCTATCAAATATTAAATCTACAAACATGAAAAAGATATTATCTATTGCAACAGTTTTTATGGCATCATTAGGACTGCCCGCTATGGCGCAGGACAAAACAAATGTACCCGCATTATCTCCTTTACTGACACAATACTACGATATTAAAGATGCGTTAATAGGTGGCAACGCCGGCGCTGCTGCGGCTAAGGCAGGTGAGTTTGTAAAAACTGTCAGCGGAGTAGATATGAAATCTTTACCCGCAGCAGTACATCATGTATTTATGCCTTTGGAAGAAAAACTGATCGCAGATGCAAAATTTATAGCTGGTAGTACAGATATCAGTCAGCAGCGGGAACATTTCAAAACATTCTCTGATAATTTTTATTTGTTGGCCAAAGGTGTTTCTCTTACCCGGCAACCTGTTTACCAGGAGTATTGCCCTATGAAAAAAGCGTATTGGTTAAGCAGCAGTTCAGCTATTAAAAACCCTTACTATGGCAGCCAGATGCTTACCTGCGGAAAAGTAAGCGACACCATTAAGTAGTTTCTTATATTCAATTATGAAAGCAATATTTCTCTATATTACATTCATGGCATTGTGCGGCTTTGTAGCTGCACAAGCCCCCATGAACCAGCCATCAGGTGCGGGTCTTCAAAAAACAACAACCATCCGGTATGATCTGTATGTCGGAGATACCACTGTAAATTATTCCGGTAAAACAAAACACGCTTTAGCGATTAATGGCAGTATTCCCGGTCCCACCTTATATTTCACAGAAGGAGATACCGCCGAAATATATGTACACAATACCCTGAACGAAGAAACTTCTATTCACTGGCACGGTATTATTTTGCCTAATCAATACGATGGTGTTTCTTATCTGACAACCCAACCCATTAAAGCCGGCCAGACACATTTGTTTAAATTCCCCATCGTACAAAACGGTACTTACTGGTATCATAGTCATACCATGTTCCAGGAACAAAGCGGTATGTACGGTGCACTTGTTTTTTATAAAAGAAATGAAAAACCGGCTAAGGAATATACCATGGTGCTGAGCGACTGGACAGACATGCATCCGCATACGGTGAACCGTTACCTGCATAATGCGAGTGATTGGTTTGCCATCAAAAAAGGAGCTGTGCAGAGTTACAGTGAAGCCATCAGCAAAGGATATTTTAATACTAAAATTACCAATGAATGGAAACGTATGAATGCCATGGATGTAAGCGATGTTTATTATGAACGTTTCTTAACCAATGGTAAACCGGTAGATGAACAACCACAATTTAAAGCAGGGGATAAGGTGCGGTTGAGGGTTATCAACGGCAGCTCTTCCACTTACTTCTGGTTAAATTATGCCGGCAGCAAAATAACCGTAATGGCTAATGATGGCGCAGCAGTAGTACCGGTAGAAGTAGACAGGCTACTGGTAGGCGTATCAGAAACATATGATGTTATGGTTACTGTTCCTGCGGATATGAGCTATGAATTTTTAGCTACTGCAGAAGATCGTACCCGGTCCACTTCTTTATGGTTAGGTAGTGGCATGAAAATGCCCGTTACGCCGTTGCCCCGCCTGAAATATTTTGAAGGCATGAAGATGATGAATGGGATGATGAAGATGAATGGTGATCTGGATACGAGTGGCGGCATGGAAATGACCAATCAGCAGATGGACATGAACACCGTGATGTATCCTGAAATGACAGGCGATGCAGATACTTCCAAAAAACACGATATGCCTGGCATGCAGATGGGTAACACCTCTTCAGATATTGTTACCCTGAATTACGGCATGCTGCGGGCACCTGAAAAAACAACATTGCCGGACGCTCCGGTAAAGCTGTTGAAATTTGAACTCACAGGAAATATGAACCGTTATGTTTGGAGCATCAATAATAAAACTGTTTCTGAAACGGATAAGATCCTGATTAAGAAAGGGGAGAACGTACGGATCATACTGTACAATAATACCATGATGCGGCACCCTATGCACCTGCACGGCCACTTTTTCCGGGTATTAAACGGACAGGGAGCATACTCCCCGCTTAAAACGGTGCTGGATATAATGCCCATGGAAACGGATACCATTGAATTTGCAGCCACTGAAAGCGGCGACTGGTTCTTTCACTGCCATATTTTATACCACATGATGAGCGGAATGGGCAGGGTATTCAGTTATGAAAATTCACCTCCCAATCCGGAAGTACCGGACCCGGCAATGGCTTATAAAATGCTAAAACGCGACGACAGGATGTTGCATACCATGGCCAGAGTGGGATTAGAAAGCACCGGCAGCGATGGTGAGATAATGGTGGCTAACACGCGCTACCGCTTATCTACTGAATGGCGTATTGGGTTGAATGATCACCATGGATATGAAAGTGAAAGCCATTTTGGAAGATACATAGGTAAAATGCAATGGTTGTTCCCTTACATTGGCTGGGACTTCCGCTATCGTAAAATGGAAGAAACTGAGAAGAACCTCTTCGGACAAAAGAATACCAAAGATTTCAGACAAGTATTTCATGTGGGCCTGCAATACACTTTACCAATGCTGATTGTAGCAGACGCTTCATTGGATACAGAAGGTAAACTGCGTTTCCAATTGATGAGAGAAGATGTTCCGGTAACCAAACGCTTACGGTTCAGCTTTATGGTTAATACTGACAAGGAATATATGGCAGGTTTCAGATATATAGTAACAAAGAATTTCGCGTTATCAACACATTATGATAGTGATATGGGTCTTGGCGCAGGGATTACATTGAGTTATTAATATTGCATTTTAAAAAATGCGGAAATATAGTGCCCTCCTGGTCAGGAGGGCTTTTTTAATTCTAAATATTGCTTAAATTGCAACTGAAAAAACATGAGATTGTTTTTTGTGAATTAATGTGAATTAACATATGAATAGTTTACCTTGAAATCTCTTAGACCCTGCAACTGCCTCTCAAAATGATAACCAAAATGGATTTAAAATATATACTCCATGCTATAATAAATACAGGTTCACTCCTCCAGGATGATGAACAAAAGAAGGTGACTAAAATGGTCAATACCTTTTCCATCATTACTATTACGCTTTGTTTCCTTTTTGGTATTATTATTTATGCAGCTACCGGCAAAATGGGTTTGTTGTTACCGGCTTTTATTGAAGGGATCACTTTTACCAGTGTAATTTTCTTAAATAGTATTCGTAAGCCCGTAATGGCCAGCATTGCATTTATAGCAATAAACAATGTTGCTATCGTTTATTTCAGTGCTGTATTAGGAATGATAACAGAGGTACACCTACTGTTTATATTTTTGCTGGGAGCTTCGCTGATGTTATTCAAAACCCGGCCACTGATTATTGCCAGTGTCATTATCGCGTTTTTATCACTGATTGCATGTGAAGTAAATTATTACTACACATTCGTAGATCCTACTATAAAAGGTCATGACCAGCAGTTTATTATTCGCTGGATTACCATACCGGCTATTTTATTCCTCGATATTGCCACTGTTTTCTTATATGTAAAGAAATTAAGGGTACTCAATAAGAAACTGGAAAAGGCAACAAACGAAAAAACAATATTTGTTCGTGAAACAAGCCACGAAATCCGTAACCCGTTGAATGCTATTTATGGCATCAGCCAGGATTTAATGATGAGAGTGCATAAGGAAGAAAAATACAGCGACATTAAACAGGAAATAGAACACCTGTATTCTGCTACGCACAACGTATTGCAGATTATTAATAACATATTGGCGATATCTAAAATAGAAGAAGGCGCCTCCCATGATATTCAAAATGAAGCATTCAATGTAAGAGAATTGATGGCCGATAAAATAATCGTTTATCAATATATCGCAGATATCCGGGGCGTAAAAATAAAACTGGATATTCATGAAGGGATGCCCGCAGATATTATTGCGGATAAAGGAAAACTGACACAGGTATTAAATAACCTGTTGTTCAATGCTATTAAATTCACAAAAACCAATAGTATCATCACCATTTCGCTTGCCAGGGATAATGACCAGTGGCAGGTGCTGGTAAGAGACCAGGGCGCTGGTATCGGACAAAAACAGCTGCTCACTTTATTCACACCGTTTGTGGCAGGTAAAAGCGATTTTGAAGGAACAGGTCTTGGCCTTCCGATTACTAAAAAGTATGTTGAATTAATGGGTGGTAAAATAGTGGTTAATAGTGTGGTGGATGAAGGCACTGCATTTATTGTCAGGTTGCCGCTCACCATCTGCGAAAACGCGCTTCCAACCACCAAGCCTTCCTTCATGGAACTTACCCTTCATAAAGGATTGAAATGCCTGGTGATCGATGATAATGAAATGAGTCAGCTGATCCTGGCCAGTTTTTTACGCAGGCTCGGATTTATCATCATTTCTGCCAGCAATGGTGTAGAAGGAGTGAACAAAGCAATGGACGAAAAACCGGATATTATTTTCATAGATTCATATATGCCGGGACTTAGCGGAAAAGAAACATTGCAAACCATCCGTGAAATACCGGAGTTGAAAAATATTCCGGTGGTGGCTGTTTCCGGTGATGCATTCCAGGAATCTATTAATGATATGCTCGGTGCCGGTGCGAGTGATTATATCACCAAACCTATTGAGCTTAAATTACTGAATAGCACCCTGAACAAGTTATTGGTGCAGTAATTCACTGTATGCATGCTGATAACGGGTAGTATCCCGGGTACTCCAATCTATATTTCCCCTCATCATTAAACCAAGCGTAAGCGCGTACTGTTCAAGTACCGGTTTCAGTTCCGACGCACATAAAGCAATCAGCACATCCGCGGTGTTATTGAATAACGCCACTTCCGAGTTGTGAATTTTTACCGCCTGCTCAACTGCCTTTTCAAGCGAAAGGTGATGATGATGTTTCAGCAACATCACCAGGTTTAATTCATCTCCCAGCGCTGATTCTTTGGTGAAAGAAAACAGATCATTTGCCCAGCAAATAGTTTGACTGCAATAAAGCCCCATATTCTTTACCAGCCTGTTGGATAACAAATTAGCCGGTAAATTAATTTCTCCCATTAACATAGCCAGATCCAGGAAAAAATTAGCGCCTCCAATTTGTGGCCTGAACCGGATGTATTCTTTTAAGGAGATCTTCTTTGCATTGTCTACATGCTGCATACGCCAGCTATTGGCCATAAATGCAGCTTTAAGGCTGCGTGCAAAACGGATTTGCCACGCCCGGGTACTGATCAGCTGCATTCTTTGCCAGATATCGCTCATGGCACTGAGGATAGGGCCACCTGTTTGCAGGGTATAAACTTTGCCCGTCTGAAGGATCTGCATGATGCTTTTTACGGTGTATTCAAACCCTGCATTAACGACATCCGGAGAGGGTGCATCAAGATGATCATCCCATAAAAACAAAAGGGTGTTAAAATCACTGGCAATACATAAAGATGAAAAACTTGCATTCGGGAACATCCGGGCTACCATCCAGGTGAATTTTTGTTTGTGGTAGGTGTTCCAAAGGGTACTGTCTGTTACCAGGCCAAATTTTCTTACCCATGAAGCAGTATGCCTGTCGGCTTCATAAACATTAGCATTTAAGCTTTCAGGAAACGGGCAATTAAGCACTGGTAATGGAATGGTTGTTAGCATGACATTCTTTTTTTTAGTTTGTTAATAAATACGAAGTGGTATAGTGTAAATAGTTATAAGGGGATACCGATGCGGCTTCGATTTTATTGCATATTTAACAAATATTAAAGGTAGATAGATGCATTAACAAATGAACGCCCAACTACTATCCGTATCGGTGTTTGCACATCATTATACATACGAGTGAAATATGCTATGCTTTTTGCAATTATTTGCTTAAATTCATAGCGTGGTTACTATTCATTCAATAACCTGATATCTCATGTCTACCCAGTATTCCTCAAAAGAAAATCTTCCTGTTGCCCAACGGGCTGTTGCCAACAGGAATACGACACTTCACGGTATTTCGTTGCCGGCGCCGGTGCTGCAAAAGCAACCAGCCATGGAAGAGGAATTAGCACAAAAGAAATCTATTACACAATTTAAAACAACGGAAGAGGAAGAGACTTCATTGCCGGCACAAGCAAAATTTGTGCTGCAGAGAGCAATTTTACCTGAAGAGGAGAAACCGGCACAAGGTAAATTTGTGACCCAGTTTAAACCCAATCTTACCGGTATGCCGGATCAGTTAAAATCTGGTGTGGAGAATATGTCAGGGATGGATCTTTCTGCTGTAAAAGTGCATTATAACTCAGATAAACCGGCACAGCTCAATGCGCACGCTTATGCACAGGGAAATGATATTCATCTCGGTGCCGGACAGGAAAAACATTTACCGCATGAAGCCTGGCATGTAGTGCAACAGCGGCAGGGTAGGGTTCAGGCTACTATGCAAATGAAACAAGGGATACCGGTAAATGATGATCCGGGCCTCGAAAGCGAAGCGGATACAATGGGGGCAAAGGCGATGCAGCTGCATTCGGAACTGCCACCTGAACCGGAAAAATTATAGCCGTTAAACGATCTTACCGTCTTTTCCGTACTCTTTGCGGATGCCGGCTATCACATCTTTCTGCAAAATAGTTTTGCCTCCCTGTTTCAGCGCCATCAGGCAGCTGTAACGCACTACATTGATAATAGTACCACCGGCCATTTCATGTTTTTTAGCTATTTCTTCCAGGTTCAGTTTATCCTCCAGCTGCACATGATCCGGAAATGATTTTTGCCATATACGTAAACGTTGTTCAGGGCTGGGTATAGAAAAATAGATCATAGATTGAAAACGCCGGCTGAAAGCCTCGTCAATATTGGCTTTCAGATTAGTCGCCAATATAACCACACCGGGAAAATCTTCTATTCGCTGCAGCAGATAAGCTACTTCCTGGTTAGCATAACGATCGTTGGAAGAAGACGTTTGTGTGCGCTTGCCAAACAATGCATCTGCCTCATCAAAAAATAAGATCCACTGTTGATTGATGGCCCTGTCGAATACCATCGCCAGGTTTTTTTCTGTTTCGCCTATAAACTTTGAAACAACCAATGAGAGATCTATGCGGTAAACATCCATGTTGAATGTTTTGCCCAGCAGACAGGCAGTGAGCGACTTCCCTGTTCCCGGTGGGCCATAGAACAGGCTGCGGTAGCCCGGCTTTATTTTGCGGCTCATACCCCAGTCGTCCAGCAATGTGCGGCCGTATTCTATCCAGGTACGGATTTCTTCCACTTCTTCCATCGCATGTGATTCCAGCACCAGGTCTTCCCATTCCATACCTGTTTCTATTCGTTTTGCCGGGAAGTGAATGTTGTAATCTGGTTGATGTGCTACCCCTTGTGTAAACAGGCTGAGATATTCTGCGGAAAGGGTCAGCGTACCGCTCAATAAAGGCTCCTCTGCTGCCGGCGTGAGTTTCAGGATCTGATGTTTTGCAAAAAAATGATCAGGACTAAAACACCGGATCAGTATAAACCGTTGCTGTAAACTGCTGGACGCAAGCAAAAAGGCCGCCGTTTCACCTGTGGGCAGAAAGCCGCCATGATGTACACCTTTGATGCCGCCAAATTCAGTGAAGCCCCTGTCGTAGGTAGCATTCTTTACAAAAAAGATGTCCAGCAGCTGCGGATGTATATGCGGAATAAGCGCCAGCAGCAGGATGATCCGCTCTGCCTCATTCATTCTGTAATGCGTTACAATCTGTGCATACACAGAAGTATCTTTTCGCAGATCAGGAGGGGGAGGGGGTTCCTGTGTAGTTCCTTCAAAGTATTGTTGCATGCGTGCAGTGGCCAATAGCCGGAACCATTCCAGCTCTTCCTGCAATACGGCGGCGTTGGCCGCAATTAACTGTATGCCCATTCTGTATATATTGTTTTTTCCATCCAGGGTGTTTTTATCATACCGATACCCCAGGGTAAGGTTTGTAATATCATATCATAACCTCTTTGTTCCACCCGCAGCCACCAGTCGTCCTCCTTTTGCCATAAAGCGCCCTCTCTTTGCAGAAAGGCTGCCTGGAAGCCTTCTACAGAGGTGTTATTCATTTTCTCCCAGCGTTGAAGCAGTACCTGCAACAATTCTCCGCAGAGTTGTTTTTCTTCACCGGTAAGCAGCATTTCGGCAGGGACAGGTTCTTCCAGCGGAAGGTTACATAAAATTTTGTTGAGGGCCAGCTCATGTTCTGCATGCACTTCTTTTCCGTTTACCATGTATTGCAACAGGTGCACACCACGGTGCTGCGCTTCCCTGTTTACAAAACCTTCGTCATTTACAAGCCCCAGCCGTTTAAATCCGTAAGGAAGAAAAGGATGCAGGATAATCAGCCCTGCATTGCCGGTATAAATAGTTTCCAGGGGTAGTTTTTTTACTTTGGCCCAGGTATCGGCATCTTTGTTACGTGGCGGTGGTAGCTCTTTCTCAGCGGAAGGACCTGAAGACGGAGGTGTGCCGGTGAGCTGCCTGTCTTTTTCGTACAGGCTTTCCCGTAATAGCTGCTGGTGCTGACTGGCAGTGATGTGTGCGGTAGCCTGTTGTTGTAATACCGGTAATATATTTCGTATGTGCGTATACGATAGTGCCGTGATGTGGTGGATACTTTGGGCCAGCTGATTAATAAGCGGATTGGCTATTACCGGGGCAGTAGCTGTAATAAAAGCCAGGAAGCGGGTAGCATAACTGCGTGTATCGTATACATGTATATGTCCGCCGAGTAATAACAGGTGGAAGCGCCGGAAGGCCAGCTGCAGCTGTTCTTTTTCGTGGCTGCCGGGCAGCAGTGTTTCCAGCAGTTGCTGCAGTTCGCGCAGGGCATCTACGGTGTTGCCTGTCCAGCCAAGGTGTGTATCCTGCATCATATCCAGGAAGGCATCGTCATCCAGATGCTGCGCCATTTGCTGCACTAACGCAGGATGCTGTAGTATTTTGCTGTAGAATAATTTCCTTTCGGTTTGACTCCGTTGTTTGTAAAAACGAACGGCATCCCGCAAACCGGCCATACTGCTGTGTAGCGTATCGCCTGCTGTTTCCTGCAACAGGAGCAGACTGTCCTGCACAGCATAGGCGTCCAGGCTTTGGCGGATATGGCTTTCGGGTATGCCCGCATGAAACGAGAACAAACCATAGAGCTGTAACCGGGCAGCTAACTGCTGCCGGTGGTTGATAAACAGCTGATGCAGGATAGCAGGTGTTTCTTCAAACAACAAAATAACCACTGCTTTCATTATTTCGTTGGTAGTAGATAACGACAAGCTGCCCAGTTTATCCGGCAACCGATGACGTGTCAGGAACATCGTTAGTAGCTGTCTGGCTTCTTCCAGCAGTGCTTTTCGTTTATCTTCTTCTGTAACGGCTGCATAACGCTGCATACGCTGTAACAGCGATCTAAAGGCCACCGATGGTTGATACAGGCGGCTATTGATGGTGGTTGCCAGCTGAGGATCGGTTGCCATTGCTTTGTCGAGCCAGGGTTGCAGTAATGCCTGCACCGGCGCGGTATCGGGTTCCAGTAACAGGAGTATTTCCTGTAACTGCTGAAATAATAAAGGAGATAACGTAATACTGTTTTGCAGCGACTGCATATACCCGCTGTGGTAGGTATACAGCCATTGCAATAAGCGGGCGGCATATGGGGCGTCTGTAGTACCGGCTGCTGCCGGTAATTGTCCGGATACGAGGAATTGCTGCAACCAGGCGGCTACCACGGCCGGCGGTTGTAATATCTCTACCGGCAGCAACATTTTTTTATGTTGAAGCGGCAGTACTTTTACCCATTCCTGCAAATCGGTTGACAGCACCGTATTGCCGGAGAGATGGTTAATTGCCGGCAGCAGTTGCTGTAGCAGGAAGTGCATCATCTGTGGCGCCACTACCGGTGAGGCAGACCAGGACGGCATCATCAGGTGTTGCAGCAACACCGGTTTATCCACCCGGCGATAGCGGGTGATAGCGAGCGATTGCCAGAGCGCCTGCAAAACAAATTGCTCCAGGGGTAATGTGGTAACTGTTGTTAGTTGTTGCACAGCCATCAACAACACATATATGTTGTCGTATACTTCTTCCGCTGCGGTATCCATGCCACTATGTTTCAGCAACCGGAAAAAAACAGGTGCCTTGATACCCGCTATTAATCGTTGCATGGCATCGGGCATGGTGCCTGCGTATTCGAGTATTGTCAGGGTTTGATCCGGGTGTTGATCCGCCAGTTGTTCCAGTAAACTGTTCAGCGAAAAATGTGCATATGCTTTGCCCCACCAGGAGATGCTGCCATATGTCAGCAGGTGAAGGATTACATCGCGGAGGAGTACCTGTTTAACAGCTGAGTTTTCTGTGTAGGGCGCGTCTGCTATGGTGGCATCTGCCCAGGTTTTTATCTCCCTCAGATACACTTCTTTTTTTATTACGGTGGCGGTGGATGCCATAAAATTTGTCCAGCGACCGGCAGCAGCCTTGTGCTGTAATACCGTCTGCAGCATCTGCTTTAAAGGATTAGCAGCGCGATAACCGGTATTCACCAGCATTTCCTGCAACGATGCAGTAGTAATAGCAGGCGCCCACCAGGGAATAGCGCCATATAGCAGATAATAGCGGAGGATATTGATTTGTTCCCCGGTATCTTCCATTATTTTTTTATGAGAAGGATCGTTTTTGATAAATGATTTTCGTTTATCCTTCCCCGTTAGCTCTGCAAATAAATTTCTTATGAAACCGCCTAAACTTGCTTCCGGTATGTTGGCCTTGTAAAGGGCCTGTGCCTCGTAAAACAGCTCCAGCATTGTTTCGTATGACAGGTTAAAATGATGCGCCAGCTGCGTAAGGTTACTGCGCACAAATTCTTTGCGGTTAAAGTTAGTACCTCTTTCCATGATGAGGTAAGTCAGCATAAACAGCCAGATGGCTTTTTCCAGCTCATTTGTTTCCGTATGCAGGAGTTGTTGTTTTTGCTGCAACTGTAATATATCCCGGCTGTAAGCAATGATAAACAAGGCTTCTGCGGGTTCCAGCACCTGTACAATGGCATGCAGTACATTGGTAGAAAACTGATGCACCATACGTTCACGTACATACGCACTTTTTGCGATGCTACGCAAAAAAGCCGCGAGCCTGTTAGGTGATGTGCCTGATAACTGTAGTATCACTTCCCCCGGTTGCATGCGTTCGCCGGTAGTAGCCCACCAGGGCATAATGCCATGCAGGAGGAAATAGGACATCAGCTCAAATAGCCGGTCTTCCCCTTTGCGGATGGTTATTTCACCGGTGATATTATCCTGTGCGCCTGCATTATTATGATACAGCAAATCGGTCAGTACCTGCTGCAAGGCAGCCAGTATCCGGGGAGGCATCTCTGCTTCAAGATCTTTATAGGCAATTTCTCCGATGTCCAGTTCCAGTGTATCTATAGCGGCCATCATGTCATCGGGGATCAGTTGTTGCAGGAGATCATCCGTACCTGGGCTAATAGTTTGCCGGAAAAGTGTGCTTAGCTTGTCTTGCAGGGCAAAAGCCCTGGATCTGGAATCAAACCGTACATCAAAACTATATCGTTGAATGATATGTGCTTTCATTATTCCGGAAATACGTATTGAGCGAATGCAGGATCTTTTACCATTACATCAATGATTGCTGTGGTAGCGAGCCTGTCCTGCACTTTCTCGTGCATTGCTTTGAGCCACGCAAAGTAGCGTGATTCAAAATCATGCATGGCGGCAATGCCCAGCCATTTAAAGTGCAGATGAAATTGCACAGGCGTATGTTCTTTAAACAGTTCTTCTGTAAAACTTCTGAACTCTTTATATTGAAAACGTGCCGGCCACGCGGGAAATATGATGCTCATCCCGAATTTGAAAAAATCTTCATGCAGCATTTGCGATGCCCCGTATTTTACATAATGTTCTACACGTGCATAACGTTGCTGATTAGGTTTCATTTGCCTGATCTGCAACAGTATGTTTTCCATGGTTTTACCGGCATCGTCTTTGGTGGCAGGATCTGTGAAATGTGCTGCTGTTAACACTTCCGGTGCGTTGTTCCGGTAAAAATACAGTTTGTATACAGCTTGTAACTGTTGCCAATTTGCTGCAGCAGCTGTTGCGTCCATGTCTGCTGCCAGTGTTTGTAGTTGTTGCAATTGTGCTTCCCGTTCATCCAGCTTACTCCAATTGGCATGTTGCAAAAGGAGACTGTTTTCCCGGTTATATATACGGTAACCAAAGCCGGCTTCCTGGAAGCCAGGCTTTAGCAGCAAGTGTTCCAGCAGGTAACATCCTTCTGAGTCAATGCTCACTTGTTTCAGGTGATGGATCATCTCGTTGAGGGAGCGGGTGGCCTCCTCCGGTGTATTTTCCCTGATCACAATTTGCCACAGGGCATGCGCCGAATGACGATATATAACGAGGTATACATTGTCATCACGATCGTACACGATGCGGTAATTTTTTGTGTCGAGCCCATACCGTAGCAGGGACACAGATTGCCGGCCATAGTCATATTTTTTGCCGGTAATAATTTCCCCTTCGTTACTCTCGGCTACATTTACTTTTAGTATTTCATCTTTTAATTTATACTCTTTTACCAGGTGCACATGTACATGCGGCTGCCCGGGATGGCTTACCGCCACATTCCAGTTGCCGGAATCAAAAGCGGCTGTCAGCCGTTTTCTTTTTGCTATACGGATGTGCAGTAATTTATGCAGTATATTTTCGTAGCCAGACAATTCGTCAGTACTAAAAATATCATCCCGGTAATTGAAGGAGCGATTGCGGTTGGAGCTGAGCGTAGGTATCTGGCGTAATACATCTGCCTTCCATTCCAGTTCCAGGTTGATTCTTTTTTTGGGATCATTCCCATATACCTGTTCATAAAAGGCAACCGGGTATTTTGTCAATACTAAGTTGAAGCGTGCCAGCAAATGATCCAGTACATGATTTTTCCGTTCCTGGTATAGTTTGTCTGACTCCACAAACTCCTGTAGTTTTTTCATATAGCCGTTACCGGTATCGGCGGTAAAATGGTCCCAGGAGGACTGTGGGTCTTTATCCGTAAAGGCTTTCAATAAAGGCGCTACATGCGGCACGGCATATAATGGCTGCGTGGCATAGGTAAAAGGCGGTGTCTGATCCAGGTAAGGAGAAAAAAATGTCCCCATACTATTCAGTTGCGCCAGGTAGTTGGCCAGTAACTGCTCAAAGAAAAGCAGGTAGGCTTTCAGCTGTTTGGCCTGCGCTTTTCGCAAACCGGGTGTTTCTTTTTCCAGCCCGTCCCTGCCTATACCATAGATGGCAGGGAAGTGATGCTGCAGTGAATAATATTTACCGATATCACGATAAATTCCTTTCAGGGGTTTGGAAGCTTCCGAGTTCTTATGACCGGCAAATTTTCTGCGTGCTACCACTCTCACCTGTTGATACATGTTGAGGAAGGAGGCATCTCTCAGGTTATATTCTGCCTTATCGCTGGAAATTTTTATTTCATGTTTATCATTCACCATTTGCAGGAAGGGGTAACATCCCGCTTTAATCGTAACTGGTTTGGCAATATAATTACCATCTTCTCCTGCTAAATAAATGGCTTTCACTTTTAGCACACCTTCCACGGCTGATACGGCTTTCATCAGGTCAGCAGGATCTACCGACTCTTTTCTTTCGCGCAGGTCACTATTGGCAACAAATCCTTTTTTTAACAGCGGGCCCGCATATAAGTCTTCCGGTGTATAACCGTTGATATACATCTCGGCAGCAGATACAAACCGCACCGGCGGATGCAGCGTCATCTCAAAAGCATTGCATGTCATGGCCAGGATCTGTTGGGGATCATGCCTGCTATCTACAAATATTTCTGCTTTAATATAAATTTCCTGCGGCTGCAACACAACAACTGGTTCAAAATCTTCCCCTATATTCCGGTAGGATTGCAGACAATGATCTACCTGCGCTGCCAGCTTTTGTACAACATCAGCATTGGCAGTCATGTTTTCAGCGATATTATCTTCTACCTGTATAAATACCCGGTACATACCTTTGGTACAGCCGGATGGCTGCCATGTTTGTACCGGTTCTATCCATATGTTTTCTATATCTTCTATTTCATCCAGCACCAGCTTGCGGTAATCATTTACAGTCACTGGTGCAGAAGTGAGCATATTTGCTTTCCGGTAAAAAGTATGCTGCAGCGGATCTATATTATTATTTTTATCTGCCAGTATATCCTCAATAAGAAAGGCTGTTCTGTAGGCCGGATCTGTTATCGCATAACACAGCTGCTGCAGGATGGTAACGCCCGGATCATGCTGGTTGTAGTCGGTCCATATGGTACCCGATAGTTCCTGTATACGGGCGATGGCCTCTTTCAGCAGTCCATCATAATCCATTGCAGGAGGACCGACTTTATGTCTTTCTATCAGAACAGGTTCTATGGACATATTAATGGATGGTATTAAAATAGATTAATAGTAATATTCATCTGGCATAAAGAGTTCGTCACTCCAAAGCCTGGTAATGTTGTAAAAAATTTCAACGCCGAGGCCATAGTTACTGTTACTGCGTAATTGCAGCGCATAATTATGCGTGCTGCCTGTCCAGCGTAATTTGATCTTGTTCCACCAAAATCCGTAGTGGGCGCAACGTTGGCTGATCCTGTTATGCGCACCGCCAAAGGCACTCAATGCAGTAGCGTGCAGGATGGCCATTTTGCCCGCATGTTTTCTGCCGGTTCTGGCCATCACTTCAAAGGCCTGGCAATTATCCAGCTCATCAAGTATGGAATGCCATTTACCATCAGCCAGCACGGTACCTGTTTTGTAAGTACCTATACGGCCTTGCATACCCGTAAATCCGTTAATATCTACTTTAAAACGGGGATCACTTTTTTTGCCGATGCCCATGCTGCCATTCGTATGAAAAAAGAAACTTTTTTCCTGTTGTATGGCGTCATCCTCGCTAACATTGGGTTGTATCCGCAAACTGGGGAATTCCTGTTCATCTTTTTCCACGCAGAAAAAAGGTTCCAGGTCATTTACCGCACGGTAAAAAGATACCAGCCGCTTAGAGTTTCCCAGTGTAGACACCAGCAAGCCGTTGTCTTCATCTTTTGAAAAACCATCCTCCTGTTTGTTGATAGTAGAATCGATCAGGTAACCAAAATGGTTTTCTGTAGGCATCACGCCATTCCTGAAATATCCTTTGAGCTCATCCCGTCCATATACTTTTTTGTTCTGCTGAATACTCATATGTATGGAGATTTATTTTGTGAGATAAATATTTTGTAAGATGTTAGGTGTATCAAGGTGGCATCATGGAGATGGTGAGCATTTCCTCATCCGTACCATGATCCGGATATTGCTCAGGTGCTACAGCTACAGGATGATCGCTGCTAATCATTAATTCGTTGCTGATCATCAGCGCATTAATACCTAATGGTGCTGGTATTTTATATTCAGGTTTATCCAGTATAGTGATCAGGTGATCCTGCGAAGGGATCAATACTGACTGCGGCAGAGAAGGCCGGATCAACGACAGGTCTCCTATGGCGGTATCAGTAACAAAGGCTGTCAGCGCACCGGTATCAGGATCTTTGGTATAATAAAAATGAACCAGTGAAAACCCGGTGATATAATCTACATAAATCTGCTTGTTAATATAATTCAGCAACTCCGACTTATACAAAGTGCTTCCGATCTTTAAATAAGAAGAAGGATCAAATAACCACGGACACAGGAATTTCTTGATATCCAGTTGCAGCTGCTGCAGGTAGCTGTTACGATTGTTTTCTGTTTGTTCCCTGAACCGGATACTGCATACAACTTTCACTCTTTCATACACCGGGTTACGGATGGCCACCCTCACAAAAGGGGAGATGTTCTGTTGCATGAAAGCCTGTATACGGTAAAGCGTGTCCTGATCTACCTTTGGCTCAGCGGTAATAAATTGTCCGTTATCTGATTGACGGGGCACCACAATCACACTCACATCTTCCTCCTTAAAAGAGGGTGGGGCACTGATACATTTTACAATCAGTATTTCCGGAAAAGCCTGCAGCAATACCTGCGCAATATCCAGCGCGGTTACCGGTCTTTGTTTATGCCGCAGCCTTTCACTGACCCTGGTGTAATATTTATCTTCAGACTCCGTTTTGCTGCCACCAAAGGAAGGGAACAGCTGCCAGATGGCCAGGATAGTACGGATATCTTTTTTTGTACTTTTTATGGTCAGCGGTGGAATAGATAATATTCTTTCAAGTGAATAACCATCTTCGTCCAAAATCCTTTCTGCTGTTACTGCATTGGGAAAAATGCCCAGCACTCTTGGTGTGATGCATTCTGCCCCGGGTGTACTGATCCTGATCCACCAGAGGGGCGACATAATGGTGCTTGTGTTATTGATTTCTGCAGGGATCCTGATCTTTACGATGCCGCTCCTGGCGAGGTTATTGGTATTATCTGATAACAGGCAGCTGCTGTCAAATACACACCATTTATTATCTGCCAGGTAGCTCCATTTCAGTGGCGTGAGGTTGGTGGTGGTATCGCTGTAATATTTATCTTCCAGTTGAAAAAGTAATGATAATTCCTCCCCTGGTTTTAGTTGATTAAATCCGATATAGAGATGACCGGCATCGCTTAATACCGGGAGTAACGGAAAATAATGGATGCCGGTGCCGGGATAAATATCTTCATACCCAAAGGCGCTGATATGGTGTACTTCCAATCCCTCGCCACGTTTGGCAGATTTAGCCGGCTTTATCGTTTCAGAATGTTCCAGCGTATAACTAACCGAAATGGATTTTACGCTGGGCACATAAGGCATATTGGGAAGCGGTTTTTTTCGCATCGAATGCCTGGCATTGTATAATATTATTTCCGGGAAGATGAGTGAGTAGAGCTGATGACCAAATGCTTCCGACGGATTAACAAGTTCCAGCCGTACCGCTCCTTCCTTATAAGTGGTACTGCTGTGTTTTGTTTCCGTATCCATTTTCATGGTATTAGGAAAACTAATTTTATTAAGGTCCGCATTCTTGATAATGGTAGTATCTGCCAGGTACAGATCACCTTTTTTGTCCCTGGTAGTATAAAACAGCGGAAACTGTTCCTGGTTGCCACGTTCCGGCAGGAAAATGCCATTATTGATACTGCTGATACCTACCTTGAAAGCGCTGTTGGTCATCCCTGACTGATAGGCTGCATAATAACTGTCAAACCCGTTTATAACAGGAGGAAGGTCCAGCCATTCAAGTTTGATACTGAAATCTTGTGTGTATTTATTAAAAACATTGGTATTGCAGATATCAAGATAGGAGCCCACCGCCGGCAAGGAACCAAACATCCGGAAGGAGTGGTAAGCATTCACTTCTCCAAGGCTATTGTCCAGCTTTACACTGCGGTACCCACTTACTTTAGCCGTTACCGTTACCCTGTCCAGCACCAGTTTGCGGAGAAATGAATAGGGGTGGTGGAAGCTGTTACAGTTCAGCAATACCTTGAGCAGCGGCAACTGGGAGTTAATGCCTGTTCCATGTACTTCGGGGTTGTATACACAAAAGGCTTCATCATTTGTATGGAGCAGAAAATTAATAACGATGGTATTATCTGCCTGTTCTTCCAGGCCGCTGCGTACGTTGTACTGTTTTATGGACGTCCACTTTTTGGCGGTGGTATAGTACAACAGGAATGCACCAGACAGTAACTCACTGGTGATCACAGCAGGGCTTCTTCCGGTAACAGCAGAAAAATTGACGAGGTAGTTTTTAAAGACAGCAAAAGTACCCGGAGTGAAATGCAGTTTCACCTGTACTGACCGGGCGCCTTCAGTAAGGTATAAAGCCGGTGATCCGATGAGAAATCCCAGGGAGGTATCCTCCATGGTGCGCAAGGATTGCGACATATTGTGCTGGTCTTCTCCCAGCAATGGCCACGTAACAGGCGGTGCTGTGAGTTTAGCATATGCATCAGGCAATATTACCGGATGGGCGGCACTGTATACCGCTGCTTCGTAGATATCGTTTGTTTGCAGTGTGCGGGCGGCAATTTGAAGGTAATTGCTTACATACAGGGTATGCATGGCCATGATGCGGGTAGGATGCACTTTGAGCTGTTCCAGCAATTGATATTTTAATGGCTCTTTACGGGCGTTGCTGGCAGCCAGTAGCAGCTCTCCTTTTTCAACAAGCAGTTTGCTGATCTGCGGGGCCGGCTCTATCAGTATATGTACGCTGTCCGGTACGGCTTTTAACTGTGGCATCGTTAATACCTGCCGGTAGTAATAGTCGAGATGCCGTTTGGGCAATTGATTGATTTGTGCCTGCAGATGTTGATAGAGTTCTACAAACGCCATCAGCAGGCCCATTTGCGGAGCATGTTGCCGGTCTTTCACCTGATTCTTCAGGTAGTAGCCGGAGGCACTGGCTACCTGGTAAAATTTAACACGCAGGGCATCATAGATTTCATTCAGCGAAAAGAAACCGCTGAAGAGTACATCTCCCTCTTCCTTGTTTTTGAACGTGCGGGGGAAGAGTTGCTGTAGTTTCACCGTTGTTTCCGGTGATCGCAAAGTATGATGCAGGGCCTCTTCACCAGGAAACAGGCGGCTTACCTGTAATTCAAAGCGGTATAATTTATCGGTTTCTTCTTCTACACTTTCAATTACCTGCTGTGTATAATTTTGAATGCTGAATTGTTTATCTGCTGCTGATAATTTTTGCAGCACATCCATGAGTACAATAGCAATATCATACAATAAAGCAAAGAAGGCGGAAGTATGGTGAAACAGGTTTTCATCATTGCCCGAATTACTCATGGCGGCCCGGATACGCAGGTATTCTTCTTCGTATGTAGCGAATTGCAGATTGGAAGCGATGATAAGCATCACCACCAGATCTGCATGAAAAAATTCCTGCCAGTCTCCGGCTGTTCTGTGCTGAAAGTCGTAATAATTGAACTGGTCTGAAAGCGATGCCAGTTGAGCCAGCAGTTCAAATGTGCTCCTGTCATCCACTTTCACATAGTCAGGTGATAGCGCATCCAGTTGTCGCTCAAACTGGCTGATACCATCCTGTATATTTTCGAAAAAATTGCTCATCAGGTGCTGATATTCGTGCCTTCCAGGTAATAAAACGGATACACCATATTATGTCTGGTATTGGTAGTAATAACGGTGTAATTAATTTCTACATACAGCACACCTTCTTCCATGGTATTATCCATGATCAGTGCACTGACTAGTTTGATGCGTGGCTCGTATTCCAGTAACGCATGATAGATGATATGATTGAGCTCCGCAGTGAGTGCGGAGTCTGCCACTTCAAAAACCAGCTTCCGGATATTACAGCCAAAATCCGGTAGCATAATGCGTTCACCCGGAAGGGTGCTCAGTATGATACGGATACTTTCTTCTATATCCGCCACATCCGATACCATCAGTACAGATGCATTGGGTTTATCAAAGGAAGGGGGGAAGCTCCAGCCCGTACCTAAAAATGATTTGATATCTTTTGCCATATTAACCTCCTATCATTACAGTGGGACATCCAATAGCAATACTACCACCATGTGCGGTGGTATCACCCATGCGTACTGCAGGGCGGCCACCTATCATAACAGTGGCTGATCCTTTGATAGCTGAATCCGGCGGGCCTACACAGGTGCAGATATCACCCACTACAGATGCCGGCATTCCACCTATCAGTACCGTGGGCATACCCGGCCCCACAATAGGCCCCCCTACATGCGGAATTGGCGGAATGCCCGGCTGTACAAGCGGGCAGGTATGCATATCTGAAAGCCTTGCTGCAAGTTGTCCCATAGTTGTTGTTAATTGTTTAGTTAATCATTACCATCGATCCTTGTATCGTTGTTGTTGCAGAAGAAGAAAGCGTAGCAGAAGTATTTCCGGTGGCCGTAAAGGTCATCTGAGCTGAATTGCTGATCGTACTGCCGCTTACCTCCACAGCGTTGGTAGCAGCAACATTGATAGACGCCGCACTGAGCTTGAGCTGTCCGGTGGCCTGCAGTGTCATGTCGCTGGCACTGTTTATGGTGATCCCACTGGAAGACATGGTAATGGTATTACTGCTCTGATCCTTCAGGAGAACCTCTTGCGTTTGATCATTCAACGTAACACTATTACCTCCGGGTGTAATGATGGTCAGGATCTTGTTCTCATCATCAAAAGTGATCTTCAGCTGACTTTTGGTATAGATGGCTTTGATGTAATTGTTATTGTCGGCCGGTGTAATCGGAGGTGTTTTCATTTTGCTGTACAAAGAGCCCATGATCACAGGAAAGCGGGGATCGTTTTCCACGAATGCCACTACCACTTCATCACCTACTTCCGGATAAAAGTAAGCACCTGCACTGGCGGTGGCGTAAAAAGTAGATAACCTCGCCCAGGTACCTTGTTGCCCGGTGGCGGTAGAGGCAAGCATTACCTGCACGCGGTATTCTGCGCCGGGGTCATCTGATATAGCTACCACAGTACCCAGTTGAAGGCCTTGTATACATGGCAGTTGCCCGTTTGCCGGTGAATAGGAAAAATTTTCCCGTTCAAAAATGGGTTTACTGTGCAGACCAAATTTTACGTTGGAAGTCCATACGCCTTCTACCATGGTATGCGTTACTGCCGATACATAAGCGGAGCCGTTAAAGCGGGCGCCTACACCTGCCAACGTGATCAGCGTATTGGGCAGCACAGTGGCATTGCCCATAAAAGATACTTGTCCGTGAATAGTTTCCAGCCGCATACGCAGCAAGGTACTATTGGCCCATGCCTGTAATGTTTCCTGTGCCAGCGGAGAATTTGATACCAGTTGTATAGCTGTTTGATTCAATGCACTGGCCATTGTATTTACTGTAATGTTACCCTGTGCATTCAGACTGGGTTCTGCTGCATTGGAAGTGATCATGGCTTGTGTTTGCGGGTCCCATGCAGCAGCGCTGATGGAAGGCACTTGTCTTTCTGCACTAACATTGGCATCAAAGTGAATCAATGATTCTCCAAAGGCTACTGATACTACGGGCGACCCACTAACTAGTGGAGGCCCTGCTACTATTTCATTTCCGGCTACCGGTAACGATACTACGAAGCCGTTAAATTCTGCACGGGACAAAATGAAATCCCAGTCGGTAGCAAATTTCTGGAACACCAGCTCATTAACAGCGGAGGTGCTTTCTATATTTCCGGTAAGACCATCGCCACTGATAACGGTAGACATAATAGCGCTATCCGTTTGGTTCATGAACACCGCATCTTTTTTGGTGATGGTCATTGATACCGCCGAATGTTTGGCGGTGATGACCAACCGAAAGCCATCGTCTGTGGCCCTGATGGACTGGGTAACTACCACGCCCGTGAAAAGGAGGTCTTCACCTGAATTACCATAACCGGCAGTAATGCTCAGGGTATTACCAGGTATAAAATAGGTGCTGTCACTCGCCGGAAAATCTCCTATTTTACCCGTAGAAGCTTTGGCGGTAGTACCATCTGAAAGCACGATTTCTGCATAAGAAATTCTGTTGAGCTCATGGTGTATCTTCACAGAGATCACGGGAAAAAGATACTGTATAGCAGTGCCGTTTGCCGTGACGGTATATCGCAGGGTAGGATCTGCTACGTTATTAGGTACAATTGCTGTCATCACTGTTTCTTTAGAGGCGGAAAATAGAGTTCGTCACCGGGTTTAATATCATGTATACTATTCAAACCATTTACCCTGGCTACTTCCAGGTAGTATCCCGGTTCGCCGTAAATGCGGTAAGTCATTAGTGGTAAAGTATCACCTGCCAGCACGGTGCGCATATGTGTGAGATCAGGAGACGATACGCCTGCTTCCTGTATTTTTGTAAGGAAGGCTACCGACTCAATGATAGTGAGTTTGATTGTTGCACGTAAGGCGGTACCGCTAGGACTGAACAGGGTATAGCTGATTTTTACATTTTTGCATACACCACTGAAGATAGTGGTACCCCAGGTTATTTTCAGGAAGTTGGGCCGGTGATCAACACCCTGGTAATTGTATACCACATTCATCACCTTATCTATGTAACCTTCCACAGTGAGGCCACCGGGGATAGGTATTACACCGGTTCCATCTACCAGCAGTTCCAGGTCGAAATTGCCCGATTCCATGCTGCTGAATATCTGCGTAGGTGCTACTGCACCTTGTTCACCTGTATTTTTATAATTTATGGTATAGTTACGGGTGTACGTAGCAGGATTGAGCACAGCACTTACGCTGCCAATTAATCCGCTGGTACCGGTAGTACTTGAATAGCCTGCAATTAATAATTTGGTAACTGCGCCGGGTGAAGTCATCTTACAGGTAAATTCTCTATGGTAGTAATTAGTTTATCCATACATTCCCTTACTATCTTTTCTTTCAGGGCTTGCAGGTCATTAGTGCCTGGTTGAGTGGTGCCCTGCGAGGGATGTTCTCCTACGGTGACTTTAATCACCAGTTCTCTTATTTCAAGCGGCATAACTCAGGCGATTTGTTGAAAATAATCGTAACAAAGTTCCAGTGTTTCCAATGCAATTGTATTTTCCTGTGCTTTGAATTCTGATATTTTGAGGGCTACCGGATAAGCATTTACAAATTGCCAGGAGGCTACCGTGCTGCGGTTGGCATTCATCAGGGTTACTACCACAGGTACGGGTTTAAAGCTGAAAAGATTGATGCTTTTTTGTACCCAGTTGATCAGCATAGATCCGGTGAGCATGCCCCTTTTAAGTACAAGGTTGCCATATTTAGGTGGCTGCGGCAGGCGATGTGTAAACCTGTTTTCTCCTCCTTCCTTTACTTCAAGTGGCGTAATAGTGGCCGTTAGTCCGCTTACTTCCTGGAAGTTGCCTTCATTGCTGCCGGTAATACCCGGCACATTTACCCTGAAATAAAACCCCACTGGTGGATAATAGGCGGCCTGTGATGATGGTGGTGGTGGCGGCGGAATCGGCATGACAAATAAATATTAGTGCATGAATAAAATCACCACCCTCAATCCCTGCTGTTAAGGAGGAATTGAGGGGTGGTGGCTCTTTTTTATTTTGTTAAGTGCAGCCCTTCATGTGCTACTTCCATGGTTTCTACTGCTACTTCATTCGCATCAGATTTCATGTCGGTTACTGTCATCTTGCAGGGGAATGCATTGGTAAGTGTCCAGTTCATAGCAGCGGTGCCGGTTTCATCGAGCAGGCTGATTACGATAGTAGAACGCTTAATGGTATTCATCTTGATGAGATCATAGTTATCCCATAAGGTAGTATCTCCTTTAAAAATGCCTTTTTTCAATGTGATGTTATTGAATTTTGCGATGCCGGGCATTTTAACAACAGAGTATACAGGGCTGCTACCACCGCGGTATTCTATTACCTGTGTTTCAGAGGTAAGTCCTGTTACTTCCTGGAATATAATCTCCTTGCCATCCCACATTAATTTGAAAGAAAACTTTACCATAGGCCAGGTGGCCTGTGATTGTTTTGAGCCGTCATCTGCCATAATTGTAAGTTTTAAAAGTTATCAATTAGATGATTAGTTATTGATTATTTGAATTAAGATTGTTGCATCTGCTGTTGGAAAGTGATAATGATGAATTCCGCAGGACGCGTGAGCGCTACCTTTACAGTAATCAGCATCTGACCATCCAGGATGTCCTGTGGTGTCATGGTAGCACCCAATCCTACCTGTACATCAAAGGCCTGTTCAGGTGCTGCCCCTGCGAGCGCGCCCTGCTTCCAGAGATTGGAGAGGAAGTTGTTGATCATGCTTTTTACGGTGACCCAGGTAGTAGCATCATTGGCTTCAAATACATAAGCACGGGTAGCCAGCTTCACGGATTGCTCAATCATGATGAGGGTACGTCTTACGTTGATATACCGCCAGTCCTGGCTGTTGCCGTCCAGTGTTCTTGCACCCCATACAAGCGTGCCCACACCTGTAAAAGGTCTGATGGCATTGACGGATTTACCCGCCATCATATCCACGTTCAGATTTTTTTGTTCTTCGGCAGAGATATTGATAGTGGGTGATGTTACCATGCTGATGGATACGTTGGCCGGTGCTTTCCATACCCCCCGCGCATTATCTACCATTGTATAAATGCCGGCCATAGCACCACTGGGTGGTAGTTCATTCATTTGTGCCCGTACTTCATTGAGTATGTGCACATACGTAGGACTCGCAGCACTCAATGATTGATGGTAATTCTTTTTAGTGCTTTTATCCGGTGTGGCGTTTGCTTTGAATTTAGTGATGATGGCAGCAACAGCAGGCTCCTGTAATAATGTTGCCAGGTCTACACTGGCATCCAGGTTTTCAAAAGTTACTTCATCGGGTTGTACGATGGTTGTTTTGAGCCAGGGATGGTAGGCGGTACCATAGTTGAGTGAGTTCACCCCGATCTGGTCGCGGAAAGCAGTTACAACATCTGTCAGTACATCCGAAGGTTGTTGTTTCACGAGATCAAAAATTCCCATACGGCTTTGCATAGTGGCGCAGTGTTGTAATACCTGCGTGTATACAGACGTATAGATGTCTGCCCCCAGTGCAATGATATCCGGAATTACTATCAGTGTAGGTTCTACTTCTTTTTCAAGCAGGGTAAATACATTTGGTTTGCTGTCTGAACCAATGAAATCATCAGCAGCAATAGGGAATCCGTCGGGTTGACTACCATAGGTGCCCACGGATAAAATATAACAGAGACTTCCGCCGTTTCCAAAGAACAGCCGGATACTGTTATAAAAATAGGCTGTGTTGTTGTCTTTAATCTTTACTACCGTAGCTTTTCCGTTGATGTTGAATGTTTCCTGTTTCAACTTCGGATCTGCATCCGCCAGCAAAAATTTCGGACTGAACTCACTGCCAAAATGTTCCAGGTATTCCGCAAAGGAAGTAAGCCTGGTAGGTTTGTGAAGCAGGGATTTTCCATTCCTTTCCGCTTTTTGGGTATAGCCTATAAACACAGGCACAGCAGTTTCCACAGCGGTAATGGAACTGGGGAATGCATTTTTCTCCTCTATATAGACCCCTGGGGTCATGAAGGTTGATGCCATATTAAGGTGATTTTGTGATTAGTATAAAAATATTTCCGAGTATGCTTTATCGTTAGTCTGTAATACTGTTCCTGCGGCCGAGATCCTGTCGATTTCCGGCGTAGGGAGCAGGGAGATGATGACCTTGTACTTATCTTTTTCTTCCGGTAACTGATCAGCTAATTTGAGCAGGTAAGGAGTTCTTTTTGTTAAGGATATTGGCTGATTGGAAATAAGTACAGGAACCTTGCTTTTGCCTGCAACGTCTGCCAGTTGCGGCGTATTAAAATACACTGCCCCATTGGCTTCCAGTATAACAGGATTGGCCAGGGACGCCAGTTGATCACTCATCAGAAAATAGCACCAGTAGGTGCTTTTAGACTGAAAACGGATGTAATAGGTATCCTGTAAAGTTTCATTCAGTTGTAATGTGAGCTGACCAAGTGGTTTTACAAAAAATGTTTCCGGCAGGGTGTTCAGTTCACACAAATCATCTGCACCTACATAAGCGGCCTTATGTAATACACCGGCGGCATTACCGGGGGCATTACTGAAAATAAATATTTGCTCCGTGATAGCGGATGTACTTACCTGTGTGTAATTATAAAACAAAGAATCTTTCAATACCACTTCAAATGTGAGGGTAATGTTACTTTGTAGCATATCCTTCCTTGTGCGCCCACTGCCAGACAGAGTATTATACAATAATACAATTCCTGCCGGTTGCTGTTTCAGCACCAGGTCTTCATTCAACAGTTGTCTGCCGGCAGCAGCAGATATACGGATCCCGATACCTTCATAGGGTTGGGCCTGAAGAAAAGTGTGACGATAATGGATAGTAGTCAATATTTCATATCGCTGTTTCATTTTTGGTTTTCATCTGTATAAATATAATACCTATTATCAGGCAGGTAATGCATTTCCCACGGTACCAACAATTGGAGGCCTGTATTCTTTAATGATCGAATCATCGAATGTAAGCATGCGCACTTTATACAAAACTGATGGCATGTACTTGGCGCCCAGGGTGGTCCACATACTGTTTAATCTATCCGGGCCCGGACTCTCCATTTCAAAAGCCAGTTTGTTGATACCAGGGTCCAATGAAGGGGTGTTCTGTACGGAAAAAATGCTTTTAGATTGAAAAAACGCGATGGTAAAGGACAGGAAGCGTAGGGCTTCCGCATAGTTATTGCCACTGAAGTAAGCTGCACACAATACATACAGATTGATGCTTACCGGCGCTGCGGTAGCGGTAAACACGCCTGCATTGTTTTTTGCGGCGCCCATTCCTGCGGCTTCTTTTTCTACATTAATAAGTGTAATGATCACCTTGTTCTCGCCTTGTATAGCAGAAGAACCATCCTGGTTGACTAATCCACACAATATCACTTTATCCTCGTTAATCTGTAGTTTTCGCTTGAGGCTATTATTTATTTCTTCGGTAATACAACTTAGGGCTTCATAAATCATTAGTATAATATTTTAAGCTTACCGTATGAGGGTAAACGTGCAGCATAAAATATTCGGATAAAGAATGGCTATAATTTTGAGATTGCTAGTCTGAGTTCTTGAAGTTACCACAATATAAATTCAAAAAAATAATTTTAATAATTTTATTTAGAAATTATTTCTCTATCTTTTGCTATCACAATCACCTATGGTTCCCGCTCCAAAAATAGCCGCCCGGATTATTGCATGTTTAATATTGTTCCTCTGCAAAGTTACCGTTTACGGGAACAGCAGCCACTTATACCCGATCGTTAATGTAGAATTCCAGGTAGCCCTACCTAAGGCGCCAAAACCGCCAAAGTCGCCACAATTACCGAAGCCGCCAAAAGTAGCCATTGATACTGCTGTGAATACCAAGCTCATACAGCGTATACTGAAGGCATTCCGTTTCCGTCATAATGCACGGGTAAATGAAAAAGAGCGGGTGATCGAAATCATCAATCAAATACTGACCGATTCACTGGTCGTTACCAAGGGTGACATCATCATGCTGAACGAAGCACTGACGAAAAGAGAGAACCAGCAATTTGATTCACTGATGTCATTATTAAATGCCATTGCTGTCAGTCACGCCACAGAACCGGTTAAGCCGGCAACAGATTCCGGTGGCAAAAAAATAGTGCAGGAGCCGGATAAAACAGTGCCGGGCACAGATCTTAACGCATTGGTGGAAAAGATGATACCCATCTTACGGAAAAAGGGGGAGGAAGAAGAAGCCGAAAAAATAAAAGAAGAACATATGAAGGCGATCCGCTCCCTGTATGGGCGGCCGGTCGATCAGGTAGATACCCTGCGCCTCAGTGATAGCATAGGCGCCAGGTACCAGTTACGCCTCTCCCAAAAAATAAATGTAACCGGTGTTCACCCTTACTGGATGGAACCGGATTATACCGGGTATAATTATAACGCGCTTTCTACTTTCAGCTTCCTGGGTTACCTGGTAGATGGTAAAAGCGGTGATATACATCCGGCATTCCAGGAAAACCAGGTGAAGTCTATACCCGACGCCCTGGCAGCAGGGTGTAACCTGCAATTGCTTTTTTTTGATAAGAAAACCAGCAATATACTCGCGCTCTTAAAAAATACAGATGCCCAGGTGAATTTTGTGGATACCCTCGCACACTTGCTGCAACAACAAAAAAGTGACGGTGTAACGATCTATTTCCAAAACCTGCCCGCTCATCAGCGCCAGGATTTTACCCGCTTTATCACCTTTTTATCCGGATCTCTCAGGAGTGCAAATAAAAACTACAAGGTAAATATTGTAGTACCTGCCTACGATAAATTTTTTAACTATGATCTGCGCGCTTTACGCCCCTATGTAGATTATTTTGTAATAGATTTTACACAGGCAACGGGCCATACGGCCGGGTCTTTATCGCCATTGGATGGAGACCCCATGCAATCCCTGTACGGAGCCGTATCGGGTTACACGCAGGGAGAGGTGCCACCGGGAAAACTTTCGTTACTGCTACCTTATTATGGTGCGGTATGGAAAAAGGGAGTACATGGCCATCCGGATGTATTTAGCCGGTATGTGAGTTACACTGATATCCGTAAACAATATCCTTCGGATACAATCCCTATGTTTGATGAAAGTTCTGCTACCTTTTTTATTGAAGTAAAAGATCAGTATGGAGAGGTAAAAGAAGAGATATGGTTTGATGATGGCATCAGTATGTCCATGAAATATGATTTTGTGCTGAAAAAAGGATTGGGAGGCGTTACTATCTGGACACTGGGTGTAGACAAAGGCTATACAGATCTATGGGATGCACTGGTAGATAAATTTGTAGTGACGGACACCCTTTTCCTGGATACTGTTTCGCTGCGGCCACCCATCCCCCAGCACCTTACCCTTTTTCAAAGGATTAAACGGGAACTCAATATTTACGCTATTTTATTCCACGATCCCTGTAGCATTGACGTTTCGCAATATGAAGGGGATACTTATTTTATTTACATCGCATTTTCCTTCCTGGGACTTTCCCTCGTTAGTGGCGGTGCCTATTTTTATTTTGTAAGAGTAAATGGAGAAGGCTGGAAATACCGGAAGAAGATGCTGATCCTGCTCATCTTGCTGATCCTGCTTTTGGTGGTCAGTACCTTCATGGCCTTTTTCCTGAATAAAAAACTGGATTTCGTGGGGATCAGCAGTGTCCCCGGCCGTTGTCATAGTGTGCCACTGGTGAATGTACTGATCATCCTGGGTATAGGGTTTGTGCTGGGACTGCTGATCATGCATTTCCTGTTACAGCCTTTACTTAAAAAGGATGATATGCCTTAAAATAGTGTTGCCATCAGGCATTTACGGCGCCACCTGCTTTTTTAACTGTATCACCGCAGCCAGCGTAAAAAGTGCCGCGAGTAAAGTATTGCAGGCTGCAAATGGAAAGAAGTAAAAAAATTCATCTATAGACCACACAAAAAGGGCAATAGTGATAGTCACTGTCATTTTATAAGCCAGTGAGCCGCTGTTGGTGAGTGCACCCGAAATAAGCCAAAGCATTACTGCCAGCAGCAACAAAGCAATGGAGGAGGCATAGCTGAATCCTTCATAGTAATCGCCCATACTCCTGATACTGCCCATAAAAGGAAAGCGGTGGTCGGTCATCTGACTAATGACCGCTTGTTTTACCGGATCAGTGGCTTGTTTCCACGTGCATTGCCCAATGGAATGTCCGGCCAGATGGAAGAGCATCAGACCTGCGGCGATCCGGAGTAGTAATTTTGGTTTCATTAAGCGGGAATTTGAATGTCAGGTAAGTGATAGTGTTATGGTAAGTGAAATTAACTTTTTTTAACGGGACAACAATCCGGGATAATATTAATCATCCGTAAGGTGGTTATATGGTAATGGTTTGCAGAGGAAATTCCGGGCATGATAGTGAAAAAAAGGGGAGTCATCTATTAGTGGCTGTTCCGCCACAATAGTTACAGTATCCCCCCGTTTCTTTTATAGTTTTTAAAAATTAAACTATGAAAAAACGTGTACTACTATCCGTGACAATGATGCTCTTTATCTTTTCTGCAACGATAGGGCAAGGATTACATTACGGCGTGAAAGCGGACCTGAACTTATTTAAAATTAACGGAAACGGTATTACTTCAGCGATGAATTTAGGCGGGAGATTTGGTGTTTTTGCTACCTATGATTTCACAAAAAAATGGGGGCTGCAACCTGAATTATTGTTTTCGCAGGCCAGTGCAAAACGGGGAGATGATTTCAGCGTTTATTACGTTTATTCCAACAAACCAGATGCTAATAAAAATATTAAGCTAAGCTATATTACTATCCCGGTATTGTTGCGTTACAATATTAACCGGCTGTTTACTATCAATGCAGGACCGCAGTACAGCTTTCTTTGTTATGATAATGAGAACCTGTTGCTGAATAACAGGCCAGCTTTTAAACGCAACGATTTTGGATTGGCAGTTGGTGTAACGTTGTCTGTAGATAATTTTAATTTCTTTGGCAGATATGTGTATGGGCTCTCGAATGTAAATAATATTGATGACCGCTACGAATGGAAAACACAACAGGCGCAGATTGGAATAGGGGTGAAGATTAAATAACATTCATAGAGAATGGTTCTGCGGGGCAGTTCGCAGGAACTGCCTTTTTTATTGGAACATTCAGTTTTAGCAGATATGTAATTGGAAGTGATCATGCAGCTGATAATTAAGTATCACAACGCCGGAACTCAATGTTTTTGTGTTAAGGAACGTCATATCCACTTTATCGCCGGCCTTTTCAAATAAAGGTTTTCCTTTTCCTAAAAGAATCGGGTGTACTAAAAGGTGATATTCATCAATCAGGTCGAGTTGATGGAGCGTTTTTACGATGCTTCCACTGCCGTATATCACCATATCCTTGCCAGGTTGTTGTTTCATGGTGTAGATTTCTTCCCGTATGTTTTCTTTTATCAGCCTTGCATTTTTCCATTCCACCGTTTCCAGGGTTCTTGAAAAAACAATTTTGGTGTAGCTGTTCATCATTTCGGCATATTCAATGTCCCGGTTGTTAGCGGCCTCATATTTAGCGAGCAAAGGCCAGTAGTTAGCCATTGCCTGGTAAGTTACCCGGCCCAGTAAAATAGTATCCATTTTTTTTAGTTGTTCATAAGCGTTCCTGGCCATTTCTTCATCCCAGCTTTTAAAATGCCAGTCCAGTGCTGCATGTGGATCTGCCATGAAGCCATCCAGCGAAATATTCATGGATACTATTACTTTTCTCATGTAGTGTAACGATAGTTTATCACGGGCGCTGCAGATTGCCTGGTGGTTGAAATAACTGCATAGTCTGTTAGGGACTACTAATAACCAGGTCAGACACTTCAGTATGCCGAATTATTTTGAGTTTTAATATTTTTGCGCTCCAGGTACAAATGTACCCCCGGCAGATAAATTTTATGGCGTGCAAATACGACTTATTAAGGGGTGGATTGCGACTTTTGCTTACCTTTAATGTATATCAAAGCCTGGTTTAAGCCTGATTAAAGGCCAGTATAAGTCAAGTTGATGGGTAGTATTCATGACGCCGTATACCGCAAATATGTCATCATTATCATCTGCCAAAAAATTAAATTCATATTTAAAGATGAAACACGTATCTATTCTGGTGCCTAACGAGGCCGTTTTAGCAAGTATTTCAGACCCCCGCTACATGTTTACCGCGGTGAATGAGTTTTTAGAAGCGGCAGGTAAGCCTCAGATGTTCGATGTGCAAATGGTAGGTCTCACAAAAGAAGTACAGTTAAACAAAGGAGCATTTACGGTGCATGCGGATGTGTTATTGAAAGATGTAAAGAAAACAGACCTGGTGTTTGTGCCTGCATTAAGTGGTGATCTGAAGGCCGCCCTGGAAGTGAATAAGGCGTTTATTCCCTGGATTATCGAACAATACGAAAATGGGGCAGAAGTGGCCAGCCTTTGTATCGGTGCTTTTTTACTGGCATCAACCGGTTTATTAAATGGCAAGGAATGTTCAAGTCATTGGAAAACCGCTAACGAATTCAGAGAAATGTTCCCCGAAGTGAACCTGGTAGATGGCAGGATCATCACAGAAGAACATGGCCTTTATTCAAGTGGTGGCGCCAATTCTTACTGGAACCTGCTGGTATATCTTGTTGAAAAATATACCGACCGTGAAACCGCCATTATGGCTTCCAAAGTTTTCGCTGTAGAAATAGACCGCAAGAGCCAGTCGCCTTTCATTATGTTTAACGGGCAAAAAAAGCATGAAGATAAACCGATCAAGGAAGCGCAGGAATTTATTGAGAACAATGTGGCAGATAAAATATCAGTGGAAGATTTAGCGATACAATTTGCCATCGGAAGACGCCATTTTGAAAGACGCTTTAAGAAAGCCACTAACAATACACCGGTAGAATACATACAACGGGTGAAAGTGGAAGCTGCCAAAAAACAACTGGAAACCAGCCAGAAAAATGTGAATGAAGTGATGTATGATGTGGGTTATGCAGACACCAAAGCATTCAGAACAGTTTTTAAAAAGATTACAGGTTTATCTCCCATTGATTACCGGAATAAATATAATAAAGAAGCGTTTGTGGCGTAATACATGCAGCTGTTCAGCAATGCCAACCTTTAGCAGTCAACCAAAACAAAATATGAAAACATCCGTAATATTATCCGCGCTCCTGTTTGCAGGTAACATGGCCATGGCGCAGCGTACCGTATCCACAGAAAAAAATGAACACAACCCCTTTGTGCTCGGCATCGTAGACAAAATTGAATCTGTTCAGCTGGCAGAAACACGCACGCTGAATATCTATTTACCGGAAGATTATGATAAAGACACGGCTACCACTTATCCGGTTGTTTATCTTTTAGACGGATCTGCCAATGAGGATTTTGTACATATTGCCGGACTTGTTCAGTTTTTAACCACCATTAAGGTAATGCCTCCTTCCATTGTGGTTGGGATAGCAAATGTAGACAGGAAGCGGGATTTTACACATCCGACTACCGTTAAAAAGGATTTGAAAATTTTGCCTACATCCGGAGGATCGCAAAAGTTTATGTTATTTATAGAGAAAGATTTACAACCTTATATCCAGCAAAATTACAGGACCAATGCGCAAAAAACGATTATTGGTCAATCCCTGGGAGGCCTTTTGGCAACAGAAATATTGCTGAAGAAACCGGATCTTTTTGATAATTATTTGATTGTGAGTCCCAGTTTGTGGTGGAACGACGAATCTCTGCTGTCAGAGGCAAAGGCGCTGTTGCAAATACATGCAAAAAAGAGTATCAGGGTGTATGTTGCCCTGGGAAACGAGGGCCTGCAAATGAAGCGGGATGTTGATAAGTTTGTCGATATACTTCAAACGGACGCCGATAAGCAAATAAAAGTAACCTATACTACTTTCCCGGATGAAAGCCATCTGACGATATTGCATCGTAGCATTTATAAGGGTTTTGAGGTATTGTATCAGCAATAAATGATGCATCCGGGATGAAGGTTATTACTAATTGCGCTTCTTAAATAAAATCCGTAAATTAATATCCGATAACCACTTTCCCCATCATGCAGCAACCCCGTGATAAAGCTTTGCCTGCTAATGTTGCTACCAGCCACCCTGTAGCGCAGGAGGCCAATGCAACAGGTATTGCATTGCCGGCGGTAGACTCGCTGCAGCGGATGAAAGCCAATAACACAGGGCTTCCGGATACTTTGAAAAACGGTGTAGAAGCGCTCTCCGGGTTTGCAATGAATGATGTACGGGTACATTATAACTCTGATAAACCAGCCCAGCTGCATGCATTGGCCTATGCGCAGGGTCCTGATATACATATAGGCCCGGGGCAGGAGAGACATTTGCCACATGAAGCCTGGCATGTAGTGCAGCAAAAACAGGGAAGGGTACAGGCTACCATTCAAACAAAAAGTAATGTAAATATTAATGATGATGCAGGATTGGAAGCAGAAGCGGATGTGATGGGGGCTAAAGCCAATACAGTTACCCAACATAAAAGCGATGGTACCATGCATATGCCATCCCCTATGCTTTATAATAATACAGTTCAGTTAGCGCTGACTACAATGGGAGGGAAGTGGACGGCCGGAAAATATGCACTTACCAGGAATCTTTTAGATGTGAACGATGTGATTGGTTACAGAGGCGTAGAAATGCAACTCGTTTTTGAACCGGGAGATAGCGTGGATGCAAAGCAGATAGTGCTGACGCAGGCAGTTAAAACACATAAAGATAACAGTCCTTATATTACGCCTAAAGAAAACTACGCAGGCAGAACAGTAGAAGAAGGGAAGCCCGGCGCCGGTTACCGGATAGATAATGACCCTTATCACGTATCACCTGTTTATCATTCTACTGGTCTGGAAGGTGAAACCGCAAAGGAAGGAAACAGGACCCTGGCAGATACCACATTTGGCAGTACAGAGGAAGACTTGCGTTCTGGTTTTGCAGGCTATCATTATATTGCTGAAGATTCAGGAGAACTGGAAAAATGTAATGCCGGACTTGTGGATTCGCCATCAATAGAGGGCGCAAAAAAGAACTCCGGCCATACTTTTGAAACAACTGCATTAGCTACAGAAGGTAAAGATACAGGCACCTATTACGGCAGTGTGGAATGGGGTTGGAAGACAGATAACGCAGGACAACATACATTACTTGATTTTAAAGTACTTTCCAATGGTACTCCAACTCAGAACTTCGTAGAAAGTGCCAAAGTATGGAATAAACAAAGCGTAAAATTCACCGATGCAGCACTGGAAAGTTTAAGGCAGGGAAAAATAAAGGACCCGGCCATATTTAAATCTGTTAAGCGGATGCCTCCAAAAGATGCTGTTTTCCCAACTATAAAACTACCAATACCCACTCAGCTCGACATAACCTGGATCAAAGAAATGTACCATGAGTTTTCGGACGCACCTCATGTAATGGAGGAATATAGTAGTATGCTAATGGACGGATTTCAAGGTATGGATGCGGGAACCAAAGCCACATGTATTGCACATCTTAAAGCTGCAAAAACGGCAATACTGAAAGGTGTGAAGGATCCTGTGGAAGCCTACGAAATTAAACTCCTGGTGCAGGCAAACAAGATTAATGACTTTGTGATAGTGAATGGAAGTTAGCGGACAAGCTTAAAGTCGGAGGCTTCCCGGTTCATTGCAAAATTATTATCCCTTCGCTTTAAGCTGGTATATATTCCGGAAGCCCAGTAATATAGCCACTATAAAACAGGCAACAGCACTTACCAGGAGTGTGGACAAATCATCCGGATGTTTGCTGAAGTCAGTAACGAAAAACAACGTAGTGTACATGTAGGGGTAATAAATAATTTTGTCCCAGTCCATCAAAATAAGACCGGCAATCCATAATCCCATTCCAGTTCCCAGGGGAATTGTGAAGTTGCGGAATCTTGTACTGAGCCAGTATTGAATAGCTGCCACACCTAAAATGCCGGTATATATCCTGGTGGTTTGAATGGCCATCGTATCCCATGGGATAGCACCGGCATAAAAGGCATAACCAGGTTGAAACGAATGAATGACAAAGGCCGAAGTGAGCATAAATACATTAAAAAGCAACAGGAAGCCAATGATCAGCGCCTGGATAACCAGGAATTTAGAGAAAAATATATCCGCATATTTCCTTGGCATAGCATACACCTGTTTCCAGGTAGCGTTGCGGTATTCAATCTGTAATAGGAGGCTGGTCAGCAGGATAACAAAAAGTGGAAGAATGGCGCTGGCAGTATTTTTCCAGTTGAACCGGAGAAAAGTAAGCCATGGATCTACCTTAAATTTGGCCATCATTATATCGGGCCTTTGTAAACATATCAGGCAGTTAATAGCCGGTACAAAAGCCGCCGCCAATAATGTTAACCATAGCGCTGCCGTTCTCTTTGTTTTCAATAATTCAGCCTGCACATTTGATAAAAAAAGTATTCCCATGGATCATCATTTTATAATTTAACAGTAGTAACAAAACTGTAAATAATATCCGTGGGAAAAATAAAAATTCAACCAAATGGTTGAATTTTTATATGAAGAGGCATTGGTTATGAGTAAGCAATATTACTGATTCCGGATAAGGGAGAAATCTATGTAATAAATATCTCCCAATCCGTTTCCTGCGCTTTTTATTCTTCGCTCAAACGGCTGTATATCCGTTCGTTGCGGCAATGCACCATTCACTTTGTTTCTTGTGCTGCCGAAGAAAAAGTACTTTCCGTCGCGCGTAACTTTGGGCGACCATTCCGTCGCAGTAGAGTTAACCGGAATATTTAGTTTTTTTGCTTTGCTCCAGGAACCGTTGTGACGATGGCTGATATAAAGATCTCCATGGATGATTCCTTTGGGAATAGTGGCCATATAGATCAGGTAACTTTCATCCGGGGCAATAAAAGGCTCATATTCATTATCGGCGGTATTAATTGAGTCGCCCAGATTTTCCGGTGTGGTATATTTTCCATTGATGAATTTACTGGAATAAATATCTGAAGCACCTTTTCCTCCTGCTCTTCCTGAGCCAAAATACAGTGTACCATTATCTGCAACAGTTGGATAAAACTCGCTGGCGCTGCTGTTAATGATAGTATCTAAATGAACCGGAGCTCCCCATCCGGATGCAGTGCGGTCCGTTTTCCAGATATCCCAATCTGCTTTGGCGGAATCGCCTTCATGAACCGGCCGGTCGGACACAAAGTATAATGTATTGCCATCTTTGGTAACAAACGGGTCTACATCTACATAACGCCCTGAAAAGGAAACTATTTCCGGGGCCGACCAGGTATCATTGCTGTGATAAGATACGCAGATGGTGCAGGCGTTCATATCAGGTGTACATTTTAAAAAATAAACAGTGTCTCCGGATGGCGAAAAGGCGGGATGCGTTTCATAATCACCTGTACTGATAATTCCTTCTGCAAACAGTGTGGGTACTTTAGCAAAAACAGGGCTTTTGTTGGCAGTTTGATGGGTACATGAAATAATAATAAATAGTGCAGGTATTATTTTAAACTTGTTCATTTATGGGTGATTTCGGATAAGGATAAATTTATTTTACGGCTGTAATCTGGGCCTGTACACACCACCATCTGCCTTTTTCTTTTATATAAGTATCTGTGTAAACAGTTTTTCCCTGCATTAACTTTCCGTTTTCTAACCACGAGTAAAAAGTGTTTGATCTGACTAATGCCATCTCTCCAAAAATCCTTATTACTTCATCTTTATATGTAAATGATTTATCGACCTTGTCATTCCAGCCATGGGCCCATGCTTTCATGTATTCATCGCGATTAACAATTTTCCCGGACATGGATATGTAGACGAAATCGGGATGAATAATTTCATTATGACTGGCCACATCGTTGGTCATGAAGTTTTTAATAAACTTTGCATTTAATGCGCTGAGTTGTTCCTTGTCTGTGAGCAGTGATTTGTTTTCCATTGTAGTCTTTTGTGCAGGAATGGTGTCATGGTATGGCAGTATGGCAAGTAATGAAAACCGGCAGATGTACAAAAAGAGGAAGACTGATTTCATTATAAATAGTATTGATAATGAAAACAAGGTAGCCGCTTATGCCGACGGGGAACTTAGAAATCTTGCTAATTTTTACCTGGAAAGGCTTTTATACCTGGAAGGAGGGACTTTGAACTTTTTGGTAAAGGCGGCTGAAAAATAATCTGTATTGCTGAAACCTGATGAAAAACAAATGTCCATGATGGGCATATCAGAATGTTTTATCAGCATAGCTGCATGTTTAAACCGTACTTCCTGCAGGTATTTATGGGGCGGTAAACCGGTGAAACTTTTAAAAAGACGGCTGAGATAAAAAGGGCTTACATAACAATACCTGGACAATCGAAGCAGGGAGATGTCTTCCGGAAAATGTTCATTCATATATGCTTTGGCCCTTTCAATAGCGGTAAGGTGATTTGTTTTACCGGTAGAGGAGGGCAGTATATCCAGTGGTTTATTAGTGATCTCTTCTATTATCTGTTTAAGCAGTTCCAGTACCAGCGTATCTATTTCCAACCGGCCACTTTCATGGATGCTTTGTAATACCTGGTAATGCAGGTAATCTATCGCAGCCGTGGATGACAGCATCCTGGCTAATATATTTTTGTTGGAGAAAAAGGACACTTTCCCCAGGTTGTATTCTTCCGTGATAGCAGCGTAAAAATCATCTGTGAAATTAAAAATGGAACATTGTCCGGGTGCGGGGTGCAGGCTATATTCGTAATTGGGTTTATCAATAACAAGCCTGCCGGTGTGCATTTCGTAGGATTTATTACATAGGTCAAATGTAAACTGGCCACTGCGGACCAGCACAAAACAAAGACAATCATTATATCCTTTGCTGTTTGTTTTGTTGCCGGCATAATCAAAAGTCCAGTCTTTCACCTGGTAGAAGTCGCCCTGGTAAGTATAATGGCTGATTATCTTATCAGGGGAAATGCTTTGATTGTTATTATAGACCATGATATTTTTTTGCAGAAGATTTCCTACCACATTTTTTATACATCATCATCCTGTCAGTGTATAATATTCCGTTCGATGCGCAAACTTTCTTCATGAATAGCATTCATGAATTCGGTTATAAATTCTTCGGACAAGCCCTCCTTTTTACCTGCTATAATACGCGGTTCCATCATTTGTTTAAAACGATCCTGCTGGAGCGCAGGCATATGATGTGCTACCTTATACACGCCTACTTCTTTTACCACTCTTTCCCGCTCTCCCAGTATGGCTATCAGTTGTTTGTCGAGTGAATCTATCTTTTGACGATATACCTGCAACGCGTTCTTTGATGTATCCGTTGTTTTGTCCGGAAGCGATTGTGCCAATGAGGTGCTGCCTATTAATAAACATATTCCAAACGTAAGTTGAAATGGCTTAAGCCATATAGGATTCATATAGTTTTTATTTAGTAGCAAAATACAGTTATTTGGATAAATGTATCTGAAAAAGATGTCATAAACCGGAAAGTTTAAGGCAAATCCACAACCCCTACTTTAGCAGCCCAGGCATTGTATTCCTGTTGAAGCTCCTGAACTTTGGCGGGGTACTGCTGTGCGATATTATTTGTTTCGGTCCTGTCTTTTTCCATATCGTACAGTTCCCAGGAAACGCCTTTTTCGGCCACCAGTTTCCATTTGCCTTTTCTAATGGAGCGACTGCCCTCATGTTCCCAGCAAATGGCTTTATGGTCTTTAAATGGTTTGTTGTGAAAAGCGTTGGTGAGGGATATACCTTCAAGTGGTTTCAGTTTTCTTGTTTTGAATGTAGCAGGATAATCTATTCCGGCTATATTCAGACAGGTGGGCATTATATCAATCACATGTGCGGCCTGTGTATTGATAGTGCCTGCTTTAATAACGCCGGGGAAGTAAGCAATGAAAGGAGTAGCGATGCCGCCTTCATGCATATTTTTTTTGAATAACCGGAAAGGCGTGTTGCTCACGTTGCCCCAGGGAGTTTCATAGCTGTCTATGGATGCCACTGAGCCCGGGGTGCCTGATTTTTGGATGACGTAGTTCCAGTTTTTAACGTCGTCTGCACTACCACCATTATCGGAAAGGAAGATGATCAGTGTATTTTCCTCTTTCTTTATCGTTTTCAGCTTATCTAAAAGCTTGCCTATCTCTATGTCCATACGATCTATCATAGCAGCGTAGATGGCCATTCTTGTGTCCCAGCTTTCTTTTTCTTTTGCGGATAAGGTGTTCCATGCCGGCACTTTTTCATACCGGGAAGAAAGCTGCCATTCTTTTTTCAGGAGTCCGGCTGCCATTAATTTTTCATATCGTTTTTCCCGCAGCGTATCCCAGCCGCTTAAATACTTTCCTTTATAACGGGCAATATCTTCCGGGAGGGCCTGTAGTGGCCAGTGTGGTGCATTGTAAGCCACATAGAGGAAAAAGGGATTGTCTTTATTCTTTTGTTCTTCCAGGGCATCCAGTGCAAAGTTGGTAATGGCCTGTGTTAAATAAAGGGAAGTATCTTCGCGTACTATTTCTTTGTTGCCCAGCAGGAAGGTCACTTTCCGGCCATCGTTATACAAAGGTTTGGAATTAAAATAGCTGCTTCCGTTATTCTGCAGTGTAAAAGATTTATCGAAACCCCGGTTGCAGGCCCATGCCGATGGTACCAGTCCAACATGCCATTTACCGGAAATAATTGTTGTATAGCCGGCTGTTTTCAGCAATTCGGCAATGGTAGCACAGCTATCGTTCAGATAGCCCTGGTAGGCAGGATAACCTCTGTCCTGTATCATGTCTCCTACGCCTGCCTGATGAGGATATAAGCCGGTCAGCAAAGCAGCCCTGGAAGGGCAGCATCTCCCGGCATTATAAAACTGGTTCATGATGAGGCCGTTCTTTGCAAGCTTGTCCAGGTGAGGTGTATGAATCTCCGAGCCGAAGCTGCCCAGATCAGAAAACCCCATATCATCTGCCACTATGATGATAATATTGGTTTTTTTAACTGCCTTCTTTTGTGCATAGATTTGCGATGAAATTAATAACAGGCCCGGAAGTACAAGGAGTACGAATCTGGAAATTATCTTTTTGATCATATTAATTATTGGGTAGGGCATCAGTATTTACAAACAGGGAATTTTGTTAAATCCTATTATTCTACTAAATTAGTAGAGTAATAGATATAAAACAACTCATTTATTTAAAAAGATAAATCATGTTATCAACCTTTTCTTCCCTCTTTACAAAAAGCAAATACCTGCTGCTGCTTTTTTGCAGCATTTTATCGCTGCAGGGTATTGCCCAAACAAAAGTGGCATCATCGAATGAGTACTTTACGGTAGAAAATTATTACAGGGCTAAATGGGGATATGCAGATGAATTTATTCACCTGTGGAAGACTAATCATTATCCGCTGTTAAAAAAGGCTATTGAAAAGGGAGATATCATCAGCGTTACTGCCGCAAGGCCGCGGCTGCACAGTGGGGAAGATACGCGCTGGGATTTCCGGGTAACGATCGTATTCAAAAATGCAGCATTGGCTTTCGATGAAAATCTTACTGCTCCGTATAAAAAACTGCTGTATCCTGATCAGGAGCAATATAAAGAAGCAGAACAGCACCGTTTTGAGATTTTGCTTTCGCATTGGGATGTGGAAGTAGTGAATGAGGCGCTGGATTAAAATACCTGTTTTGAGTTCTTAATTTTTATGAGGACTTTTTTATTTTTTAATCAGTTTGGTATCGATGATCTTCATCAGATCTGTTTTGTAATTTTTACTCACCGGAATTTTTTCATTACCTATCCTCACTTCATTTCCTGTGAGGGATCGTATTTTTTCGATAGCAACAATATAGGACCTTTGTATGCGCAGAAACTTTCCCGCAGGGAGTTGTTCTTCCAGTGACCGGATTGTGGTGAGTGTCATAAATTTTGCCGTTGTTGTATAAATGATACTATAATTCTGGCATGCTTCAATGTATAGTATTTCTGCATAAAATATTTTCTCATACCCGTTATTAGACCGTATGAAGAAATAGTTGGTTTCACCTTCCTGCACACCGGTTTTTTTATATGTCAGCAGCTCTTTAGCCCGGTTAACCGCTTTGAGGAACCGCTCCGGCGTAATAGGCTTTACAAGATAATCCAGTACATTCAGCTCAAAGCCTTCCAATGCAAAATTGGGGTAAGCAGTAGTGATGATTACCAATGGTTTAACCGACAGGCTTTTTAGAAAATCAATGCCCATGATCTTAGGCATTTGTATATCGAGGAAGATCAGGTCAATCGTTTCCCGTGCCATTATACTATTGGCTTCCAATGCACTGCTGCATTGAGCCACCAGTTCCAGGAAACTGTTATCCTTTACCAATAACATCATTCCTTCCCGTGCCAGAGGTTCGTCATCTACTATAATACAGCGGATATTCATTGTATACTTATTCTTAGTAAAACCATGTATATGTTATCTGTTATGTTCATCTGCAGGGTGTGGCGATCACTATAGATCAATTCCAGCCTTCTTTTTACGTTTTCCAATCCTATGCCTCCATATGTTTGGTAATTGTTGGTAGTAGCGTTTTTATCTATGGTATTTTCTATCCGGAATTCGAAAAAAGGATCTTCATATTTCAGGTTAATATTGATCTTATTGGGTTTATCAGTAAAAGCGGATATGTGTTTATAGGCATTTTCCACAAATGGAATGATCAGTAGGGGAGCAATGGGAAAATGCTGCACCTGCTCCTCCACAGTATAATGGGTAATAACTGTATTCCCTTTTCTCAGTTTTTCCACTTCAATATAATTATTCAGGTAGGCCACTTCTTTTTCAATAGAAATCTTATCTGTATTGCACTCATATAACTGATAGCGGAGCATGTCTGCAAACTTTGCCAGGGTACTGCCTGCAACTTCCGGATCTGTTTTAATGAGTATATAAATGCTGTTAATGGCATTGAAGAGGAAATGTGGGTTCAACTGGGATTTAAGGAATCTTAGTTCATTTTCTGTTCTTTCTTTTTCAAACAATTTATTTTTTCGCTCTTCCAGGATTTTGTGTTTGATGGCTCTGATAGCAATAAATATAAAGCTGATATAAACGTTTGCCATTAGCACATAAGGAAAGAGGGTGCTAAAAGTATAAGTAAAAGCAGACGTAACATACCTGATCATCGGAACAGCGCAGGCTGCAATAAAAATTGCACCGGCTGCTATTGTTGCTAAAAAAAAAAGTATAAAAAGAATATACCTTTTTGCATACAGAAAAACGGGCATTAGAAAATAAGCACTTATATAAGCAGTAGCGGCTTGCCCAATAAGCCATATAGTGGTTATGGATAAGGCCCATAACAGCGGAGTTCCATAGTTGTATATAGAAAACCCTGTCCAGAAAATGAAATATATTATCCAGAAAAGAAAGTGATCCAGCTTATATCGGGAAAAAAGAGACATACTTGTTTGGGCTTGTTAGATCTGGTCTAAGGTAATGACTGTAGTAAAAGTTAACAATAATTATTGATGAAATACGGTATCCCGATGACGAAAGCACTATTTAACCATTATTCACCCTGTTATATTATCTCTACAGGGCTGTAGCCGGTTTTTCTCCGGGAAAGATCATTTCATCAATATAATTTCCTGTTATATCAAGCTGGTTTTATAGTAAGACAGTAATGCATTCATTTTGTACCGGATCTATTAATTATAAAATCACTTTTATGAAACATTTATTTTTTGTACCCCGGTCAAAGACCTTACTGATCATCTTTCAGATGATCCTGCTGGCAGGTAGCACTACTTCCTTATTTGCACAAACCAGCGAAATTTCTTTTAACGTTAAAAAAGAAGGTAGTGGAAGGCCTATGATCCTCATTCCCGGTTTATATTGTTCCGGGGATGTATGGGATGATGCTGCTGTTCATTTCTCCAAAAATTTTGAATGTCACATTATTACGTTGCCTGGTTTTGGGGGGCAGCCTCCCATTCAGTCTGATTCCCTCCTCACCACAATAGTGAGGCAGCTGGCTGTTTATATCCAGCAAAACAATCTGAAAAAGCCGGTGATTGTTGGTCATAGCCTGGGTGGGTGGCTGGCGCTTAAATTGGGTATCCTGTATCCTGAACTCACGGGCGATATAGTATGCGTAAGTTGTGCGCCTTTTTTACCGGCATTGTCTATGGGAGCAGAGATGACGGTTGAAGGCAGCCGGGAAATAGGTATGAAGATAAAAAAGGGGATTGTCAGCCAAAATGCAGCGCAGGTAAAGCTAACCCAGCAGGCTATGTTAGGTTCCATGATGCGGGATCCGGACAGGATTGCACAGGTAGCCGCAATGGGCACTCATTCAGATCAGGCCACTCAGGGGGAGGCCATGTACGAGTTGTTTAGTAATGACCTTCGTAATTCGCTGGAAACTATCGATTCAAGAATACTGGTGCTGGGAGACTGGCAGTCTTACAAAGAATACGGCGCATCACATGAAAGTGTATATGAAAATTTAAAGGGACAGTTCCGGCAGGCCCGTCAGGTGAAGATTGCCATATCAGATACTTCCAGGCATTTCATCATGTTTGATGAACCACAATGGTTTTACAGTCAAACGGATGATTTTCTTCAGCACCAATAAATCAGAAAAACAGCATACTCCCTATTGGTACAAAAAAGAGAGACAGGATATCCCTGCCTCTCTTTTTTGTAAATATCCTTATCAGCCTAACGCTGGTTGTTACTTATTTTCTGCATTCACCGTAATAAACAAAGGTCTCAGCGTAAACCAGGCCAGTGCCGGGAAAAAATGCATGGGTATTGTCAGGCCTGGAAATAGTTCAGGCGTTTCAATGTCCAGTGGTAGTTTTGCTGCAAAAGGTCCCAATATGCTTACAAAAGAAAGTATCGCAAATAAAAGATTGAAAACGATTTCCGTTTTGCCTTTTAGTACTTTGCTAAGCAACCAATAGCCCAGTGCTGCTATGAGGCAGCCTATTACGCTGGAAAGCATGATCCCAACAGGTTTGGCTATGTTGGTAAATCCTGCTCCGAGGGAAGAGGCATATACTTTTTGGTAAATCAGGGAAGCTATGCCTGCAAGTGCACCGGATATAACGCCCAGTAGTAATAATTTTTTCAGCATACGGATATTTTATGAATGAGCTATTGCTTTACTACAGGTACGGCAACTGTAACCTTGATCATGTCTGAAACATCACCACCGGGTTTACCGATATGAAAATCATTACGATTAACATTAAACGTGCCGTTAAAAGTAGCGCCGTTGCCGTTGTGCTGAAAGGTAAACGGTATGGTGAATGCTTTTTTTATACCCCTTATTTCAAGATCGCCTGTTACCTGGTAGGCATTTCCGGCTTTCTCTATTTTTTTTGAAGTATACCTGATCACCGGATATTTTACGGCATCAAACCATTCATCACTCTTGGCGTGTTTGTTCTGTAATCCATTGCCTGTATTGATAGAAGCAACATCTATGGTAACATCAAAATTTGAGGTTGCCAGATTTTGCTCATCAAATACGATATTTCCTTTGAAGGTTTTGAATATACCACCAGCTTCATTACTGGAAAAAGAGATGTTGTATTTATCTGTTATTTTCCATCCCTGTATCAGGGAAAAAGCAAACACTGCTGCCATAAGCAGCAGTGTTACGCTAAATATTGTCAATTTCTTCATTGAGAAAATATTAGTCTTTAATAAATTCTGTATTTGCTCTGATGGCAACTTCGTCGCCGAGCATAGCAGTAGGCATACCAGCTGCAACACCAAAATCAGCACGTTTGATAGTACCGGTTATTTTAAAACCTGCTACTGTTTTTTTGCTCATCGGATTAGTAGTAGTACCATTCAGTACAACATCCAGGGTTACTGGTTTGGTTACACCATGCAGTGTAAGATCGCCGGTAACTTTATATTGCTTGTCACCCACTTTCTTGAAGGAAGTGCTTTTGAAGGTGAGCGTAGGATATTTTGCGGCATCAAAGAAATCGGGTGATTTCAGGTGGCCGTCACGTTGTTCGTTTTCAGTATTGATGCTGGCTACGTTTGCAGTTAATTCTACGACTGCATCAGAAAAGTCTTCTTTTGAAGAAGTGATCTTTGCAGTGTAATCTTTGAAACTACCTTCGCTTTCAGAAATACCCATGTGTGTAACACCATATCCGAGTCTTGAATGTACTTTGTCAACAGTCCATGATTGTGCAAAGGTAGTAGCTGACAAGATCAATAAAGAGGCGATAATGCTCGTTGTTTTCATCATTTATTTTTGGTTTAGAAAGTGTAATGTTTTACAATGATAATGCTTAAAAGACATAGTTGGTCCTGGTACATAGGATGCCTGGTTAGTAACTTTTAAGGAACCAAAGGTAAATCCTGGATGCATCTAAACCAAGAAGTTGCCGGCTATATGCGCTAACCTTCAGGTAAGTACCTGGATTGATGTCAACTAAGTTGACGAATAATGGATTGGTGAGGATTATCCATTGTAAATGGATAAAAAAGATTTCTTAATATATATGTTAATTATTTGTAATTAATATTTGCCTTAAGAAATGATGTTGCTGAATTACTTGTGAGGTTTTATTTTATTATATATATTTTGCATATTTTAGCATTCGCTTTTATGATGTAATAAATAAAAGGATTAATCGTTTGTATGCCTTGTATCCCTATGATCTATAAACAGCTTCAGGTTTTTTTACTGACTTTTTTTCTGATCCCCTATGTTCATTCGCAACAAAGGGAAACTTTAATCGGGTTACATTTCTCCGGATCTGTTATGGCTGATAAATTAAGTACAGCTAATGTAAATCCGGGCTATTTTTTTTCTTATACATCAGGCATCAACAGGCAATATGATTATACCTGCAGGTTTGGTAGTGTAGCATTAAAATATCTCTCTAAAACTGAAACAAATAAAACGGACAGGCTGCTTCATCAGCTGGATATATCCGGTGTCCGCAGGTTTTCTTTATACAATTATAAGCTGATACCATATGTTTCAGGGGGCATAGGTGCTGGTTATTATGATGGTCATATCTTCCCTTCTTTTCCTGTTTGCGCTGGCGGCAGAATAAGGATTGTTAAAGATGTTTATGTAAATGCAGAAATACAATATCGTTTCAATACAGGAGATGCACCAGGCAATTATTTTCAGGGAAACTTCGGCCTGTTGGGAACTATTATTAAAAGAAAGTATAAAGAAAAAAAGCAGGTTCCCCTGCAACTGACCCCGGTAGCAGCACACGATGAACGTATAGCCATGAAGCGGGATAGAGTACATAGCGACATTATTGATTCCGATGGAGATGGTATTCCCGACAAAGAAGATGCATGCCCTAATGTACCCGGGTTTGCTGAAAATAAAGGTTGCCCTTATCCTGCAAAAAAAGATACGGGGTATACCAACGCAGTGCAGCGTATACAGTTGAAAGAAAAACTCGATGCTATTGCAGCACAGATTTATTTTAAAGTAAACAGCGCCGACTTATCCGCATCTTCCCGTCAAAAACTCAATGAGTTAGTCATTATATTAAATGAGCACAACAGCGGTAAATTATTTATTGAAGGACATACGGATAGCACCGGATCATCCCCGCAGAATTTGTTACTGAGCCGGCAACGGGCTGCTGCTGTTTTACAATATCTTCATCAACAAGGTATCGCTGTTTCGAAAATGCAGAGCAATGGATATGGCGCTACTGTACCCAAAACAACCAATGAAACTGCCGAAGGACGGGCCATTAACCGTAGAACAGAATTGAAATGGCAAGAGTAGGCGATCCATCCAAAAAATTCGGTAATTTGTAAGGATTATCCGCAAAAAACGACTAAGCGCATAAATGATTAATTCTAAAGCGTATTTCCGTTCCCATTGATAGGGAACTGTCAAAGAATTCATATGCATATGTCAAGTGATAGCAATACAACAGGCACACTGCCAGGGGCAAATACTATTAACCCGCACCAATGGGTGGAAATGTATGCAGATTACCTGTACACATATGCCCTCACACGATTAAATGATGAAGAACAGGCAAGGGACCTGGTGCAGGAAACTTTTTTGGCTGCCCTGGAGCGAATAGACAAGTTTGAAGGGAAAAGCTCAGAGCGTACCTGGCTGACGGCCATCCTGAAACATAAGATCATAGATATTTACCGGAAAAAATCATCAGGGTTTGCTAAAAGGACTGATATAGCTGACGCAGAACAGGAGCAGGCCGACTTTTTTGACCATGATAACGGACATTGGAATGCTCCCTACAGGCCACATTTGTTTGGGATGGAAGAGAAGGATCCGATGGCTAACAAAGAATTTATAAGTATTCTGCAACGATGTATGCAAAAACTTCCCAGCCTGTGGCTGGCTGTTTTCACAATGAAACATATGGAAGATGAATCTACCGATATCATCTGTAGCGAACTGAAAGTAACTCCCTCCAATTTCTGGGTGATCATCCACCGGGCCAAAATCAATCTGCGGGCATGTCTGCAAAAAAACTGGTTTTAAATGAACTGATATGAATGCGATAAAGAACATTATATACAACTGTAAGGAGGCTACATTACTGATTGAAAAAAAACAGATCAGTGGTTTAACATTTCGGGAAAATATAAAACTAAAAATTCACCTGATCGGTTGCTCCGTTTGCAGGGTATTTCAGCAACAGAGCATTTTAATAAACCGGATGGTAAAACAGCTCTTTCACTCCAATCAACATAGTAATGCAAAGCTGGATGATCATTTCAAAAAGGAACTGCAGGAGCAGATTGAAGAAAAACTAAAAAAAGAGTAAAGTAAGGGGTAAGGTTGGTACTGTTTTTTTATTTTAACTTTATCGCAATACACCCGCTTACTATTCTATGAATATTATTTAAACAGCATAAAATGTATAGCATACCATTTCAGACAATAAATTGGGATAATGTTCCAAAGACAACACACAATGGCGAAACAGGCGTAGCGTATTGGCAAACCTTACAACTGGGAGATTTAAGGATCCGTATAGTTGAATACACCCAAGGATATTTAGCAGATCATTGGTGCCAGAAAGGGCATATTGTTCACTGCCTGGAAGGGGCATTTGAGAGCGAATTGCAGAATGGCGAAACCTTTACCTTAACAAAAGGGATGACGTATGTAGTATCTGATGACCTGAGTTCACATCGTTCTATTTCAGAAAATGGCGTAAAATTATTGATTGTTGATGGCGGCTTTTTGAAGCCACATTAAACAAAACAGGTTCCTCATTAAATGAAAAATGAGGAACCTGTTAGTACCATTGCTTGTTCCCTTAATAGCCACTGCATCGTATCAGCATACCTGCATCTACTTATTCTTTATTGCCCACGTTCTTAAAAGTTTGATAGCGTCATATAATACGCCTGCCTCTCCTCTGAAATCTCCTGATCCTTTTGCTTCTCCGGTTTGCACATCATACCATTCATAGAAGCCTTTATGCGCGATTGCTCTGTCAATGATGGGATTTAATTCATCCCATGCAGCTGTTGTAAACCCGTTTATAGTGAGTGCCTGTATCATGCGTCCGCCGAACCATGTCCAGTCGCCAGCGTTCTGATACACATAAGGGTGCATATTGGGAAATTCTTTTGCCGGGTAGGGTGGATACACTGTTATACCAATCGTGGCATATTTTTCTTTTGCCGCAGCTTGCACCATTTGGTTGTTAATGGCGGCTATTTCTTTTTTTGAATGAAAGCCCGCAAGAATGGCGCAGGCAGAGCCACCGGTATATAAAATTTCATTTTCATTAAAGGATGTCGAAAACGGGCTTCCATTTAAGTAAATATGTGGAATATATTTTTGGGTATTGGATTGCCATAAATATTTGCGTACGTTTTTGCGGATACCGTTGGCTATTTCCTGCCAATTCTTTTGTGGGTGGTAGGTTGCAGGTTTCATGGCCAGGAAATCCTGCAGGGCTATTACAAACATCGCGTTGTCATAAATATCAACAGCCCATTTTGTTTTGTCATTGATGGCCACACCCCAGCCTGTTTCAGGTTGTACATCGCCCCAGTCGATGGTAGTGGCGCCGGTAACGAGTCCGTATTTTGCCGACCATCTGTCTTTAAGTATATATTCAAAAGCATGTTCAATGCGCTGTAATACCGTTTTGCCGCCAATCTTTTCAGTCAGTATGGAATGGTCGCCGGTAACATCAATATACTTTTTAACTGCCTGTACCAATGACGATTCCTGGTCTGTTTCTACGGTGTTTTTATGTGCAGCCCATTCCGGTGCCAGGGCTGAATAGCGGTACTGGTAGCCAACATTGGCTTTATGTTTGTCAATCACACCATCTACTATATCGCCGTTATCGCCCTGCATTTTGAAAAATAACAGCAACATGTCTTTTACTTTTTCCGGGGGAAGTACCTGTAGCGAACCTTTGATAAAAGTATTGAAGTCTCTTATCCATACTTCCCCATAAGTGGTGCCTGCCGCAAAACCTGTCAGTAGCCGCAGTGCTCTTGCCTGTATTGTGTCCAAACGACTATCCGCCAGTATTGTTTTTGCCAATGTGGTATTGTCCTTGGTTTGGGCATGCGTAGTTTGGGCACTATACCCAACTATTAAAACGCCTACCAGTATGGAAAGGGGAAGTCTTTTTATCATCACGTGGAATTTTATATATGTACAAACATATAAACATATATGGACTTTTGCAACAAATTGCTAAAATGATTTAGCCTATCGCTTGATTGAGGAGTTTTGATTTTATAATCATATTATTATACATTTTTTAATTTTACAGATGAATGAATTGTGCTTTATTTCTTAATAAATTGAGCAAACACATTAACAAAGAATTCGGCGCAATTGTTTTTTTCTGATATTTTTCTCCTTGTTTTGCAGAATGTATTTTAGCATTGATCATAAAAGTCCTTTACCTCTTCACGTTCAGGCAGAAAATCTATTGCGTACAATTATCAGTGACCCGCAATATGCCAACGGGAAATTTTTGCCTAATGAAGTACAACTGGCAAAACAATTGGCCATATCAAGGTCAACGTTGCGCCATGCGTTGAATAAACTTGTTTATGAAGGATTGCTGATCCGGAAAAAAGGAGTAGGCACTAAAGTAGCAGAACCAACCATCAGCTCTAAATCAAAAAACTGGCTGAGCTTCACCCAGGAAATGAACGCCAGGGGCATCACTATTAAAAATTTTGAACTGCATGTTACCTGGGTTAAACCAACCGAAGCAGTGGCCAATTTTTTTGGTATCAGCACATCAAAAAAAATACTGAAGCTGGAACGGCTCAGGGGCAAGACGGAAGGGCCTTTCGTTTATTTCATTTCCTATTTTCATCCCAGGGTTGGCCTGACAGGCGAAGAGGACTTTAAACGACCGCTATATGATATTCTTGAGAAAGATTATATGGTGATTGCCACCTTATCCAAAGAAGAAATTTCAGCAAAGGCGGCCGACAAGTTCATTGCTTCCAAACTGGAAATAGAATCCGGAAGCCCTATACTGTTCAGAAAACGTTTTGTATTTGATCAGGGCGAACGCCCTATTGAATATAACCTGGGATACTATAGAGCTGATAGTTTTGTATATACGGTGGAAAGCAGAAGAGAGTAGCATGCGCGATAGTATCCCGGTAAAAATACTATAACATACCAGTAGAACAGGTAACGTTATCGGTAGGGCAACCATCCGTACGACAAGGGTTCCATGTTTCGCACACGCAGATAGAGATTTTGGGAGATGAACATATAGCTTCTTTTACACTATTAGTGGTGTGAAGGCTGGCAATTTTAATTTTGCCCAAATGTAGTTTGAGGGAGTTTTTCTTTTTCATAAAAAGTGGTTTTTTCTCACAAAAAATTAAAATTATTGATGTGTATAAAGCTATAATATTTTAGTGCGAATATTTTACAGCGGACAAACGTCTTTGAAGAAAAATTGGTGACAACACCCACATCCCTGTGATCTTTAATATTTTATTTTTCATCTGAAAAACCATACCTTTATATCCATACTAAATCTCTATATTAGTAATAGCCCCGATTGTATATATTCCATCAGCTTCAGCTTAATGATGTAAAAAAGCAAAATCAAGTTATAAAATACCCCCAAAAGCACGTCTGCATTTAACAGTTAAGATCATTTTATCAGGATATGAAATATCTGATAGTTTTATTGTTCATGGTCTGTGTAGCTGTGCAGAAAGCGGCAGCGACCAACCTCAGAGGCCGGATTGTAAGATATGACCCATACAGCGGGCGGTTATATCCCTTATATAATGTTCGTGTAGACCTATGGATATGGAATGGCGCACAATGGGTAACACCTGGCTATAATTTCACCAATCAGGATGGGTTTTATTTTTTCGTTAATCTGTCGCCGGGATACCTGTTCAAGGTACAGGTATTCAATATTGTATATCCCGGTCAGCAGAACTGGACCATCGTAAATGTTATTCCGCCGGGTTTTCAGGATATTCCTCAGATCACTACCTGATATTAATTCCATTCACCTCAAAAAATAATGCAATGAGTACACCTCCCAAATTTTATGTGAACCACATGTTCGAAACTACCAGCTATCGTGCTAACTGGACACCGGACCTGCCTGTTGTACCTGGCGATATCGGTGTACTGGAATATGGGCAGTTTGTGCTCACTTCCTCGCTGGCAAAACAAGGATTGCCTTTTGAAGTAAGGGAAAGTACGGGTTCCCTCAACCTGGATTATAATTCCCAAAATACCGCGGTACGTACTATCAATGCTAATTCGGGTATTATTCCTGTGAGTGGTGTACCGGTGCAGGCCAATGTTGAAGTAACCTTTAAAAAAGATGTAGGTGTATTGTTCCAGTTTTCCGGTTCCAAAAGAACTATCATATCCAACCTGGATGAGCTGGGAGATACTATCCTGGAGCGATACAACAACGGTGTCTGGAAAAAGGAATGGGTTATTATAACAGATGTTATCACCACTGATAATACCTATATCATCATTTCCACCACGGCAGATAATACCCTGCAACTGGCTTGTAGCCTGCCTTTGGGCGGTGATAACAATCTGGCCTTGCCAGGCATCAAAGTAGGGGTCGTTAATGAAAGTGGCAGCAGCATTAAACTATTAGGCAGTAATCATCTCACACCACTCTACAATGTAAGGGGCGTGCAGAAACCATTTCTTGGCAATCCGGTATTCCGCTTGTCGGAAGCAATCCGGAATCCGGATTTTAAAGCACTGGAAGAACTCCCCTTTGACGCAAAAGAACTTGTTACAGAATAATTAAAATCTGTAAAAATGATATTGGAGAATAATAGTGACTATGATATTTTACTGAATAGCATCAGGGCCGGAGACTGTGCATTGATACTCGGGCCTTTATTTGCTGTAACAGCCGATGGCAGTAAAGTGAACGAGCTGCTGCGATCTGAATTACAGCATGTTCACAATGTGGATCTTGATACAGATTTTGATAATATTTTTATTGCACGATCTTATCCTCCGGGCATGCAACCAATCAGACTGGAGAATATTATCGCAAAATTTTATCCGGCTATACAATCAAAAGCACACCACGTTTATAGCCAGATTGCCCACATTAATTTTAATACCATTGTAAGCTTTACGCAGGATGAGTTTCTGTCTGCTGCATTCAGGGAAGCTAAAATCAATCATTCCTTCCAATATTTTTATGCCCGCGGTACTTCTAAAAGACCCGATGAGCAAGGTATGTCGGGTGGTGATAGCAGGTTTTCCAATATGCAGATCCCGACACTTTATAATCTCTATGGCAGACATTCCCAGTCGGATTCACTGATCATCAGTTATGATGCATTTTATGAATTCCTGTTTTCATTTATCGGAGAGCAGCAGGCACAGTTAAACGATATGAAAATGAGGCTGACAGCATCTAAAGTATTCCTGTTCCTGGGATTTGATCTGAAGAAATGGTATGTGCCTATCATGCTCACCAAACTCTTAAAATCGGGAACATTAAACGGCAGACGCGTATTGGCTATAGCTACGCTGGATGACACGGCGGAAAGAGAGAATAAAAATTACATGGAATGGCTCACCAGGTATCCTTTGGAAATGACCTTTATTGATATGAAGGCAATAGATCTGATGGCGGCAATTACGCAAAATGGTGCAGCCGAAGAGAAAAGCGCCGCTGCTGCGGGAGATGATAATCCTGTCAGAGGAAAATGCATCTTCCGCCAACAGTTAAAAGGATCGGCGCCAGCTATTTCTTTTGATAAAGCACTCGCTAAGGTAAGTCAGGATAGTGACGAAGATGCGTTAATTACAACGAGCGACGGACTATGCAGCTTTATTAATGAAGGCAATGGCAATTCACGGGATATCATTACGCTAAATAGTATTAAAGGGAAACTGAATACCCTTAAAGGTGAGAAAGGAAATATTACGGAAGAAATGCACCGCATACGAATGGAGGAGTTACGGACAGCTATTATAGACTTAGCTTATGATGCAAAAATTTGATTATGCCAGAAAATAGTAATGATCAGCTCCAGAGAAGATACCCTGGCCCGGTGCCTTTTTCCGAGGCATATACCCAACTTTTTTTTGGCAGGGGAGAGGAGATCTCGGTGCTGGCCAGTATTATAAAAAGTAAAGCAGTCACTGTATTATTCGGCCGATCAGGTTTTGGGAAATCTTCCCTCATAGATGCAGGATTATGCCCTCTTTTTGAAAAAAGCACCGTACAACCCCGGTCTGCGGATATATTGTCACCGGCTGGTATCACGGAGGCAGATGAAAAGCCCTATAAGGTGATTAAGATACGTTTCGAAATAAAACCTTCCGACACCGGCAGTACATCATTACACCATCAGCTCATTACGCAACTGTTCAATCACCTGGAAGGCGCGCCGGTATTCATGTCCATGCTTAACATACCACAGGAGAAAATCAGCGCCTGGCAGCTATTCAAATCACTGCAATGGAAATTTGCAGATAAATTTTCCGGCATCCTGTTAATCATGGATCAGTTTGAGCAAGTATTTAATACCCCCCAGGAGCATTTCCAGGAACTCGCTATTGCACTGTCCGAAATTGTGTACAACAGGGTACCTGTTGCTTTTGACAGGGCATTAAAATCAATGATTGCCGATGTCCTGGATAACCCGGAAAATAGCCCGCAACTGGCGTTGCTGAAAAATGGTATTCCTTTGCACCTTTTAATAGGCATAAGGTCAGATAAGCTTTATCAGCTGGACGAATTGGGAGAATATATTCCTGATATCTTCAACAATCGTTACCGCCTGAGAAGATTGCCTGCTGAAAAAATAGAAGATGTGATGTGTTTACCTGCTACTGAACAGGGAGCTTACATTTCCCGCCCATTTATATACAAACCGGAAGTGTTGGCAGCCATAAGAAAACATCTCACGGTGAAACAGAATAACCGCAGGGAAGAAGTAAAAGTAGAAACGTTTTTATTGCAGATCATTTGTCAACACCTGGAAAATGCAGCTATAAAAAAACAACAGCATACCGAAGGACTGGTTATTCTTTCGAGAGAAGATGTCAGCGACTTGAAAAACATTACCAAAAATTATTACAAACAGATATATACCACGCTGCCCGGCAAAACGAATGTATCCGGCGCTGTGGCTCCTTTTAATGCATTCGAGATATTGCAGGTAAGGTACCTGGTAGAAAAAAAACTGATTGATGAAAGAACCATGAGCCGTATTTGCCTGGATGAGGCATTTATCAACTCTCTTGGTTTTGATGAAGACCTGCTCAGGAGATTAACAGATACCCGCATTGTAAGACGGGAAATGAATACCGTTAGTGGAGAGAGTTATGAGTTGAGTCACGATGCTTTTATTGAACCGATTATAGATGTTTCAAAAAACAAAGAACTGGGAGACCTGGGGAAAAACATTACTGCACATTTTAACACCCTGTTCCAAAACATCTCCAAAGCTGACAGTAGCAGCATCAGGAAATTAATAAGTGATCAGCTGTTGGATACAGAAGGGAATCTCAGGAGCATGTCCCTGGACAAAACGGACCCCAACCGGGAGTTGTTGCAGATAATGATCGATAAAAAAGCAGTCATCAGGATTGAAAACACAGACAGGAAAAAGAAAGGAACGGACAATGAATCGTATGTGCTGAACGAAATATACCGGGATGCTGCTATTCGCATGGGTGACAAGGACAGTGTGCTAAAGCAGCGACTGCGTTATCTCCGGGCCATCGGTATTGCGCTCCTTTGTGTGCTATTGGTGATTGTAGTATCACGGACAGCCATTAAGGCATGGAAGTTATACTACCGCCAGAATGCTTATATAACTGCCAGCACACTTAGGTTTGGTAGCAGCGGAGACGCTGCGGATATTTTACAGGATAAGGAAAATTTGTATGTACTCAGAGAAACCTTTGAAAGGCTGAAAGAAGAAACCGATCACTATGCAGATTTTGTAACTAATAAGCTGGTAGATATATTTAATAACAACGGCTTCCTGGGCAACAGACTTTCCATACCGGGGAAAATAGCAGAATCATTTAAAGTATCTGTGGTGGATGATATCTTCCTTGTTACTTACCTTAACCGTACTTCCTACAAAGATATCAATAACAGCGCCGCTGCTATTACGTTTTCTTCGCAGAATAATAATATAGCATCACCCACTGAAACGCCCAAAGATGTAATAGTATATACAAATGCAGGCCGGGATACTTTTTGTTTTCCAGGCGTATTGGAAGCAGGGTTTGTAGATAATGAACCCTTCCTGTATATCAGAACTGAAAGTTCACTCTCTTTTTATGCCATTAACAGCCATCGCGCCCCGGAACTGATTGAAAGGTGGCCATTTGAATTCAATTGGGTATTGGGAACAGTACAGCAGAATATGTTATTAGGCAGCAGCAACAACCTTGCTGTCAAAAAATATATTCCGCACACGGCTGCATATATTTATACAGAGGCGGGCGGATGTCTTTCTCAATTATTACCAAACCGCATTGCGCAGAAATTATGTTTGCAACCGAACTTAGAACGTATGTTTTACAGTAGTAAAGACAGCATGCTGTTCGTCTATAATGCTGCTACCTCCGGCATTCAATATTATAATCATCAGCTGGAGCTCAAAGGACAATGGAAACTACCTGTCGGCGTAACAATGCTCCTTCCGACCGATTTCAACTTACAACATATTTTTTTCTATAGCCGGCAACCGAATGACGCTGCACGTATTTACGAAAGTGATATCAGTGGCCGTATTTTAAAGGATACCCTGATAACAAGCACCGTATTCAGGATTGATTACGCCCCAAACAATAATATCATCGTTAATACACCTGATAAAATCCTATTCCTGACACCGGAATTGTCGTTACTTGCCAGCATGCCGGTTGGAGATCCCGAAAATACGATGGGTACGCAATCAGTACTTAGTTCAGCACATGCCATATTGAATTATTATGGACCGCTGATGTATCTGCATTATCCAAATGGAAGGTCTGATACCACTAAGCTGCCGGAAGAGATTATTGCAGCTACGTTTTCCACTACAGGAGATACTATTTACGCGAAATCCAGTTCAACATTATACCTGCTGGATAAACACCTGAAGAAATTACACAGATTACAGTGCGATATATTAGCCAACAACAGGCTGGTATTTAAAAATTATGACAACTATTTATTGCTGGCAGACCTGCAGGATAAAGATGTGAAATCTGTAGATGGCAACAGCCCGCAAAGTATTTCTCAATGGATCAACATACATAATAAACAGCAATGGCATATCAGTGACAGTACTTTCAATAAATACGGGTTGGAGAAAAGAGGTATTATTTCGATAGTGAAAAAACTACTTTTATGAGTGAACTACTGGAAGATCTGCAATTATATCTGGCAGCATTACCAACTAATACAGCGGTATCTAAATTATATAGTTTACTGCCCAGGGAAATAAAAATGATAGCATACAATGGCAAGCTGAATGCTATCATGAGCGAATTTTACAATGGTCTTATCTCAAAAGAAAGTTATGATATAGCATTAGCTAATCTGAAAGAATCGCTCTACTTTTTCTTATCAAGACTGGACTCCGATAAACTGAAATTATTAAGTACCGGTTTGAATTTACAAAACGGATCTTACAATATCCTCTTTGTAGAGTCTTTACCCACCACAGAAAATCGCTTACAGCTGGATGTGGAATTCAGCAGGATCAGCAACATTATCGACCGGGTGAATAAAAACCGTTTCACGCTGGAGCGGCCACTCATGGCCACTACGTATAATAAACTGGTAGAACAACTGAATCAACATCAGCCATCCATCGTACATTTTTCAGGACATGGACAAACCACCGGTATTATACTCAGCACCGCAGATAACAAAGCGGAACTGATACCTACAGCTGCTATCTGCCGGCTTTTCAGTTTGTTTAAAGAAAAGACTTCCTGCGTGTTGCTGAATGGTTGTTACACCGCTGACATGGCCAAAGCACTCTCCAAAGAAATCAGGCATGTGATCGGCATGCAGTACCCCATCAGCGACGGGGCTGCCATTAATTTTGCCGAAACTTTCTATACTGCGCTCTGTCATGCGCCGGAGATAAATTTTAATAATGCCTATGTACAGGGCTTAACAAGACTGCTCGTTAATAACGAAGAACAGGTGAGTACACCTCAGATGTGGGTCAATGAAACGTTGTATACCGGGTAGTGGCGTAAGTGTCTCCTTCTTGCTGCTTTTACACTTTCCTTTTTATTGGTTTAAATAGTGATTGAATTATACCTAATAACTAATGAGATGGCAAAAATTGGACATCGCCTGAAAAATATTTTTTAACAATAGAAAAGTGCCTGATCATTTTTTATAACGATTTGGCCTGTTTTCCATTATGATCCAGTCCCCTGGATCAGCACAATCCTGCTTACGGATGCTTCTTTGAGGTGCAGAAATTCCTGCCGCACTTTATCCTGTTTAAATGCTTCAAAGTCTGTTTCATTTTCAAAGCTTACAAGATGTATTTCGTATGGGAGCGCTAGTTCACCGGCAATAAAATTTTCTTTTGTTGGCCGCAATCTTAGCAGCAGTTTCCCTTTGTATTTTTCAATCAGGGGGATGGCTACATCTTCAAATTGGTGAAAGGTGTGTTCCTGACCTTCATGAATGTAAATGAGTTGTGTGAGGTATATCATTTGAGTAAAGTAAAAAATAATAGAAGAAAGCTCAGGTGTTTTATATTTTACACTAACGAATACGATATTGCCATATACACATTATTGCCTGCATTCTTTTTCAGGAATGGGAAAATGTTGGAATTTTTATCTATAGATATGTTCCAGCCTGTAATCGGATCTTTGATGATGCTGAGTGTATTGGTGGCCATAATGAGTTTGTGTTTACTCCAGTCTATACAACAGAAAGAGATAGTGATAGCGTCTTTCATGCCTAAAGACATTGCCCAGTAAGGGAAATTATCGGGTTGCAGGTGAATGTCCAGTTTCCGTACATTATCATTTGCTGCGGCAGTGAAACGGTACCAGTCTGTTGAGAAATCCTGGTTAAGAGACAATAACTGCAGCAGGTTGCCGGTATTTTCCAGAATAGCTGTTTTTACATAATCAACGGCAGCCTGTTTCAGGTGTCCTGCTTCTCTTGCAGTGTACCGGATGTGCAGGATAATATCTGAAATGCTGTCCGTGTCAAATGACGGGATGTCGGTGGGGAGTTCAATGCGCCAGCTGCTGATAGCACCCGCTCCTTCAAACGGGAGATAACGTTCATCATGAAGGTTTAATTCAAACAGCCCGCTGTCGTTTTGTGCTGTACTGGTAACGATGGATTGAATGGCGCCGTTGAAGTCCCTGAAACGGTTATCGTCATTTGCAATGTCCCGTGGGTAGGAATCACTTTCGGAGGATATACGGATACTGCTTCTCAACAAGGAGAGTTTGCAATGAACACTCGTATAAGCCCCCGCAATGCAGGGTACAGACAGGGCTACACTTTTTATGCGCCGCATGAAAAGACCGGGGCTGTCCATATCGTATAGCCATTCAGGTATGCTTATCTCACAGGCGCCGGTAGCTTTTAATTTCAACAATGCTAAAGGATCTATACGACGTATGGAAATGTGCCTGGTCAATTCATACTCACGGGTATTGTGGTCGTGATAGGCCATTTCCAGCCTTTTCAGGTCCAGCGACAATGCCTCGCCCGATAATAATCCCTGGTGGGCACTGTCCCAGTAAGCAAATTTGATGAAGCTAAGGTCATCAAATTCTTTGCGCATCAGTTCATATTTCATGGTCTGTTCTGCGCGTTTGGCAACATCAAAAGCAAATTTGTAGCAGTCGTAATATGTTTTTGAAATTTGTCCCTGCATCCAGGTGTAGAGGTCTTCCTGCGTGAATTTATTACTGAGGTAATCTGTAACTTGTTGCGACTGTTCAATTTGTTTTATCTGATTATCATATTCCTTTTTGGTAATCTGTTCACGTATCAGTGAGGAAATGATCTGGCGGCCGTATTGCATCAGATCACTGCCGGCCAGGTTAGCCTGGAATACGTAATCTTCTGCACGCCGGTAATAACCAGCCATTTTGGAGGCCCTTTCCGCACTTGAAGTAAAGGCGCCGGCCACTTGTTTGGAAAGATCGGAGCCATACGCTGCGGCCTTGGATAATTGTACACCGCCAAATCCAACTTTAGCACCTACGCCAAGTGGGGTAGCGTGCGCATCAAACTGGGGTATGAATGCCAGTATAGGCGTTGCCAGTTTGAGCGCCATGGACAAGGTATTAAAAGCGTCTGCCGTAGGCAGGAAAATATTCAGCTCTGCATTTTCATTTTTGTTCAGCGGCAATGTTTTGCCGAGTTGTCCTCCCACCACACTGGTGACTGCATTGCCGGCAAATTCCATCAACCCTCCCACGGAACTTTCCTGGCGATAGGGTTCTTTTTGCAGATTGATTGCATATTTACTTACCCAGTCAGCATATATGCTGTCGAATGTAGCTTCTGTAAGCGCTTTACGTGCCAGGTCTATTGTTTTGAGCTGGTCAATATCTGTGGCTGTATTGCCCAGGATCAGCTTGTAGTGACGGTAACGTTCAAACACGGTATTCCTGCTTTTCAGCAATGCTTCTGACGCGGCTTCTGCTTCTTTCCACTGCAGGTATTTTATATCCTGCACAAGGGTTAATATTTTCAGTTCATGTTGTTGTTTCAGCAGGGAAATATGTTCACTTTCCTGTTTCTCAATAGCAGAGAGCAGACTTGCGCCCATTGATTTTATTTCGGTGCAAATCTCCTGTGCTTTCTGCAATAGCAGCGGGCCGCGTATATTGGAAACGGGTTGATTGATATTATTGATAATGCTGCTGATATCCAGTCCGGCTGCAGCGGCCTTCACCAGCATACCCGGATCAATAGGAGGTTCAAACAGGGGGAGTTGCTGTATGATACCTTCAATATTCATACAATGACGGATCTTGAATAACCTGTCGGCTACGGTATCCCAATAACCCAGCAACTGATCATTTTGCGGAATACAGAAATATAATGACCTGCCTATCCCAAATACTGCATTGACAGCGTTTTCATCTGTTTTTTTGTTGGAACTGGGTACTGTATTAAATGGAAAATCATTTTCCATCTCTATCATGGCATTACCAAAACTGTCGATACCTGCTTGTTTCAGCTGAGCGTATGTTTTGGGCGATGTTTTACGGCGGGGTGGTATCTTCTGAGGTTTAGCTCCCAGTATATTTGCTGCCAGTACGTAAATCTGCGTAGCCTCATTGATTGTTTCCAGGGTGTCCTGTGTGAAGAGGTTATCGCCCCAGGCAATGAGATTGTCCAGGTATTTCATCACTACATTCAGCTGATAAGCAAGATAGCGTCCACGGGCAATTACATGTGGCTGGAAGGGTTTGTCGCGCCAGGCCTGTATGCTTTTTTCGACGCGTGTTTTCAGCTCACTGTCTGCAGGATTACTTAACTCGGCCAACATTTGCTGGATAAATATGGTAGTTGTTTCTTCCCGGAAGCGAAGAAATTTCCAGAAACGCTGTGGCGCAGGAACGCTGATGTCATTGCTGGTAGGGTCAAAGATGTAATGGAACCAATGCTGCGCCTCGGCAAAACGTTGTGTATTGCTCAGGTGTATGGCAATAGCCAATGGTGCATGAAAAAATAACTCCCAGTTATAAATGGAATATGCACCGTCGTCACTTACATCAATTTCATTTGTGGGAAATGTAGTAACATATGTTCCGTCGGTAGTATAGGTGGTGCTGAGATTATCCTGCAACCCTTGCAGGAAGTTTATGTCCAGCATGGCGGGCAATCCGTCGGTGTTCAGTTTTTGTATCAGGTTATCCACGTAGGGGTGATAGTGATTGGCAAAGGCGTAATTGAGTTGCCTTTTGGCATTTTGCACAAGTACAAAGCTGCCGTATGCGTGGTAAAACTGTTGTTCTGCTTTATATAAGCTGTAGTTATGAAAGTTTGCTCTGTTAGGCATGATGAAACAGTTTAGGGGTTAATGGTTGCTGATATTCGTTAACTGTGTGATATTCTGCAGGCCAGGCACTTTACCGCCTATGCCAAAGGTGGCCTGATCAAAGCTGAAGTTCCCTGCTGCCGGTAAAACAATGTTGTAGTTTGAATTGGCAGTGGTGATGGCCTGTTGCCAGGAAGAAACGTCCATTACAGGTTGCAGTGGATCTCCACGCTTGACGGGTACTGTGAGTACCGGTCTTTCTACCGGCGGCAGGATATTCACTTTATAATTAGCCATGCTGTAGTTGCCCATGTCGTAATAACCGGTATAAACCCATATAGGCGCAATATCTTGTTCGTTGGGCTGTACAAAAAATACGCTTTGTTCATCATGATATACAAAAGGCGCCTGCCATTGATTTTGTACTTCATGGCGTAAAGGCAATAACCGGAATCCCTGGAACATGCCACTGGATTTGGTGAGCACCGTTTCCGTTACCGTGTCCTGCGCTGCAAATGCCGGTTGATCAATCAGTAATTGCAACTGTTGTGAAAACATTTTCAGGGAAGTGGCATTAAGTACAGACGGATTGGAGCCTTCATATGCTTTGCGGTACAATTCATAATTAAATAGGGCAACCTTACTTGCATTGTTGTCGAATATGTCTATGTTTTCAATGATAGGCGGACTATTCTTGCTCGTGAAAGTGACACTCTTGAATGTATATTGTTCTTTCTCACTGCCTAAATAGAAAAAGTAAAAGATAAGATGTTCAGTGGTATTGATGTCTTTCTGTACCTTTCTGGCATACAGCAAAATATTGCGGGCATCAAAAGAAAGGAGATCTTTTATAACCACCGGTTCTTTTAATTCTGATGATTTAGGAGATGTCCATTTTCCTTTATAATATTCTCCCCAGCAGAAATTTATTTCAACATCTTTTTTTACTGATTCCCCCCAATTGTGATCGGCCATATCCCGGGGATGCTGATCCCTGTTCTCTTCTTTGGCTTTTTCTACTGCATTCAGCCAGAAGACAAACAACCGGTCTTTCCAGATAACCGGGAAGATATTATCGCCTTCAATATGCATGCTTATTTTTTCCCAGGCTGTCCAGTAGCCATATTCATACCGACGATAATAGTATTGCCTGGTGCTGCCATTCGTTCTTCCAAATACGTGCATGATATTATCGTTTGGATTACCCTGAACATTCTCCTGCAGATACATACCTACTATTTCCAGCCGGGCCACATCATCCAGTTTTTTCAGGTAGTTCAGGAAGGCTGTTTCTGCGAGATCATTGTTGATATCGGTTTGCATCAGTTCACCTTCCAGCTCCTGGTAAAACGAAGATTTTCCATCGCGCAGGGTGGGGTCCAGCCAGTTTTCAGGATACAGGAATATTTTCCGGTTGGCTTCCCATACACGATAACGCTGCATCCATTCCCATTGCTGTGCACGGATAGAAGATGGCGCTACATCTACTTCGAGATTTATAAGACAGCGGTAAATAAACAACTGTATCGTAGAAAGTGCCTGCCGGATACGGGATGTTTTCATGCAGGCATCCATTTGTACATCTATCAGGAAATATTCATAGAGCTTATCCGGCGTATCAATTTCGGGTGATGGTTGCTGCCGGTGCAGGATATAGCTCACCAGTGCATCGCGCTGCCTGTTGCGCAGTACATCATTCACACTTTGTAAGGTGGTCAGCCATGTTGCATGATCCGTACGACTACTGATCATTGTTTTAATACCCGAGATCAATGGTTGATCAGGGTTGTCAACCGACCAGCTGATAACAGTGGCCGCCGGATAGTTGATGGTGGTTACCAGTTGCATGGCCTCCACTACTTTTTTCAGTACACTGAGTTTGGAAAGATCATTCCATGTTTTACCCATGTGCAGCAAAACGGCATCTACATCTGTCTGCTGCCAGTTATTTAGTTCGGTCAGCAAACCGTTACCCTGCGGCGTTTTGACGGTTGGTGTTATCAGGATCTGTAACCAGGTATTTTCGTCCTGTTCAGTAGTTTTTTTTAACAGCGTAAAAAAGAGCAGCAGGTTGATTTTTTGCCAGAGTGTGTGAAGATCCGGATCTGAGATAACAGTGGTAGTGGGAAGCTCATTGAACAGGTTTTTTGTTTCGCTGTTCAGCGCTGCGAAATAAGCAGTTTCCGGAGTGGTCAGCGTTAATTGTTTTTTTAGCTGTACTGCTTTTGATAGCCTTAGTAAAGCTGTTTTTGCATGGTCCACCTGTGATTGGATGTAATAGTTGCTGCCAGGCACCTGCACTTTTGCCATTCCTTTTGTGCGCCACCAGATGGTAGCAACGCCGTTTAGCGGCAACGCGGTGATGGTTAGCTTTATTTCAGTCAGCACGCCGGTTTGGAGGGTAACCGGCAAGGCACTTTGTACTTCTCCTGCCACCCCGATATTCGCGGCTGTGATGATATCTTTATTGTTGATATTTAAAGTGACAGTAGTACCGGCAGGCGCCTTGACATACAAAATGTAATCGTCGCTGGCCGGGGGATCCAGGTAGCCATCGTATACCTGGTTATGATTGAACGTCACCGCTGTTTGTAATAGTGTGAAGTCGTTCAATACATTTTTTGTATTATCACTTACGCTGTGTATGATAGCAGGGTTAGTGGCCAGCGTACTGATGGTGTCGATATCACTTTGGGTAACAGGTACGAGCGCCTGCAGAAGTGCATTTTCTTTTAGCCTGATGATCAGTGTTGGTAGTATGCTGTTGATTAATACAGTTGTTTTCTGCGCGGGAGTAGGCTGTGCCAATACTGCATTGTACACTGCTTTTAATTCGGGATACCCGGCTGCTAATGCTGCGAGATCTGCATCAGCGGCACTTTTTATTGCCTGTAAAGCTTGTTTGAATTGTGTTTTGAAACTATCGAGTGCAGGCTGCTGTGTGATAAGGGTCATATCAGCCAATGTCAGCGCATCTGCTTTGTTATCGAGGATTGTTTGTGCCGCGGGTGTGAGGATACCCGTGTAATTGAGCCTTTTTTTGAATGCATCATATCCCAGCTGCGCATCTACTGTAAGTGGTGATGGCAGCGATTCTTCAGGAAGGAGGAGCGGTGCGCTATAAATTTTACTGTTGGTGAGCAGGCTGAAAAAAGTATCTACAACGGAGTTGTCATATACCAGGGCCATCTTTGTTTTTGCAAAGGAGAGATCAGCATTATCTGGGGCTACGTTGTTTTCTTTATCTACCGTGTTCAGGGCATCCCGCAGTGCTTTAATATTTTTCAGCAATGTTGTTTCATCTGGTGTCAATTTGCCCGCAGGATCTTTATGCATCAGCAGGTACGCCAGGTCGCTGACCTTCAGGGAGGCAGCTTTCAGGTCCTGTGTAACCTGGTAATACTTTAATATAGCAGGATAATCTGCTTCGAGGTCCATCGTCAGCGGATCGGCGCCGGTGATCTTTGCCAGGTCGGAAAGGCTGCCAACAGACATCCTGAAGAGCTTTGCACACTGTGTTTGTTTTACGTCTGCAGCCAGGCTGTTATTCCAGAGCAGTAATACATCGGGTATGTTTTGTTCTGATATCTTCCATGCATTAATGAGCCGGTTAAAGTTGGCGAGGCGGGCCAACAATACAACAAAGGCCTGATCAATGTTTATCAGCGTAAGGTCTTTTGACGCAACGGGCAGGAGGGCAATAATTACCTGGTCAATGGTCTGGATCTTCCAGCTTGTTTTTTTCCAGAGACGTATGAAGCGGTGTAACTTATGATAGGCTATTTCATCCAGTTTATTTTGGATCATATCCGGTAAAGCATAGCGTAATTCCATCGTGGCCATGTTGCAGTCGCCGGTATCGGGTGTGATCTCCGTCAGCAGGATAAGTGTCTTAATCAGCGTGTGATTGTTTTTCAGCCATTGGCCTACATTACCGCCGTAGGTGCTGGTATCCAGTGCCGGAGGCAGGAGGTTGTTTAAATCTGTGTCGCTGAGAGTGCCGTCATAATAAGCCTGGATCTGGTCCAGCCTGATCTGTAGCTGATCGAGGTTAGGAACTAATAATGTGCCGGGGTTAATGAATTGTGTTTTTAGTAAATTGACGAGATCTTCATAAGTGATATCTACACGGCGACTGAATACCTTACCACTGGCAACGGCTGCATTCAGCCCATCTATGTTAGTGGCGGAAGATTCTCCAAAGTATTCCGGTAATTGATGTGCTGATATTTTAGTTAAGATATCATATTCTTTAAGATTCAGTCCTAACCGTTCTTTTTGTGCCGGCAATTCGCTGCCAAATACACGTAGTGCATCTTCCAGTGTAGCGCTCCATGCGCTGAAAAATAACCGCAGGGATTCTCTTGGCTGATCAAACGGAAGGTTATAAGGAAATACTTCACTATTTGTTTTTTCATATGCTTTTGCCAGCACAAATTGCGGGTCAGCCATCAGGTCGGCTGTATTGGTGCCTTCTTTGATATCATGACCTGCAAAACCGGTTAAACTGCCATTTACAATGTAATATTCCAGGATCTCATTTACGAGATCAATATATGGTAAAGCAGTGTTGGTGTTTTCGCAGGTAAGCTGGAGATGTTGTATGTCGGGTCTGCGTTCCAGTAAAACATCCAACGGATTTTTCTTTGTATGTGGAATAGCTGCCAGATCAATGAACTGCAGCAGATCTACCAGGTATGCAGCGGGCCCGAGTACAGACTTACATTCATCACAGGAGCAATAGTCCATATTGCCAAAGAGTTTATCCAGTGTAGGATATCCAATGATTTGGGGCATTCCTTTTGGCATCGGACCAGCTGAAGGAGCAGGAGATCCCTGGGTTTCAGCAGTTGTTTTGCCAGTCAGTGCATACACATTTGGTGTAGTACGGCCGGTAATATAAGTGGTGGCGATATTGGTAACAGTGCTATATATTTCCTGTGCTTTGGTATGTGTAAGCATCGCCTCTGCTGTACTTGGGAACTGGCTACCATATTTTTCCAGGAATTCTGACTGGGAATATTTGGTGATCTCGTATGCGGAATTAAGACCCAGTTTGGAAAGTGTACTCAATGATTCATTAGAAGGACTTAGCTGGAATATGCGCTCCACCTGCTTTGCAGCCACTTGTGCTTCCGGATGCAGTTGTCCGAAACTTTCCCACTGTTTTACCGGCTTTACACCTAATACATTTTCCTGACCGGCAGTACTGAAAAATTGAGATACAACATCTTTGGGAGCATTATTATTCAGCATCACTTCATTATTGTTTACCATCTCGGAAACAACAGCTGTGGGGTAGCTGAGTGCAAGCTGATTGGCCATATTGGCAGCATAGCTATCCGGATTAACACCTTGAGGAACATCATTGCCAACGAGATTTTTCCAGGCTGCCGCTTTATATAACCCTTTATGCACCAGTTGTACCGGATCACTGACCTGGTAGGCTTCATACAATCTTTTTATCAATGGGGCATTTTGGGATGTCAGGTATCCTAATTTCCCATCAAGTTGTAGTTGGCTGATCGTTTCAGGTGGAATGCCTTTGGATTTCAGTGAGCTCCATAGCAGATCGTTATTGCCGGCAGCTTCTTTATAACTTTCTGCAAAGATATTCTGCTGGTCGGTGTTCAGGCGGATGTTAAGCATATTTCCCAGGCTGGAAACACCTACTGCTGCACTGTTGTGCAACAGGAAATCCACACTTCTTGTATTCAGTATCTTTAATGTACTTTGTATATCTGTATTGGGAGGAATTATTTTTGTATCTGCGGCGTGAGTAATAATTTTTTCTACTGTTGCAGATGGTAAACGGCTCAGTACTTCATCGTTTGCCGGTAACCCCGCACGAAACAACGCGTAATAATGCACCGGGGGAATGCCTGTAACCGCATTTAGTTTGTTTGCCTGGGCTGCCATGGCTACCGCGCGTGCATCCCATCCGGTTTTGTTGGAGAGTAGCGTAATATGACTGTTGTTTTGATTTTCCTGCAGATCTTTTAACGCGATACCACCCAGGTTAGGTTGAAGGTCGCCGGTCAGCCTGTCATATTCGGAAGTTACTGGTACCTGTGCGCTGTGGAGGATCACATTTATTGTTTCTGCACTACCTGCATTGTAACGTATGTCTGATTTACCTATCACGATTTCCCGGCTACTTTCATTCATCACACTTACTTCAAGATCCGGCTGTGGTTTGCCTTTTAATAAACTGGTATCGTAAGTGATCCTGTAATTACCACCTGCATCTGTTACAGCGCTGCTCAGCGGTATATCGTAAGGAAGGCGTTTGTCTTTGGCCAGTGCAATAACGCGTGATACCGGTGCGCCTTTATCGGTTACCACTTTACCGCTCACCGTGTAATAAACAGGTGGTGTCACAGGCGGAATATTATCTACGGGTACGGGTATACGTACATCTGTGGGTTTGGCTGCATTCCACAAAATTTTATCCCGTGTATCGAGTAACAGACGATTATCTTTATATATTTTGAAAAATACATCCTGAATGCGGCCCGTACTGAATTGGTCAGTGTATTGTGTATCCGGCGAGATGCTGAAATAACCTTGTGTATTGCTGATCGCAGTGCCAAGAGGTACGGTTACGGATAATGACTTATCCCAGGCTTCTACGCGCAGGCCAGCAAGGGGCTGTTGTTTATCCTGACTTATCAGATAGCCGTTGATGGTTTGAGTAGACATATTTTTAGGGTTTAAAAATGTATATGATCTTTATTGGGTTTAGCTTTCACCTTTTTTGCAACGCGGCATAAAATGCTGAAAAATACGGCGTATGCATATGAGGTATTCTTATTTCTTCTTTGTTTTGTCATATTCATAGAGGAATCCACCACCTATACTTACTCCGCCGAAACCTGAAGGTGCGCCCGTCCGCAATGGAACATCTCCCTCCGCACTGACGCCGGCATAAAGCCGCGCTTTTCCCGGACCAAATATCCCCAGGATGGGCAGACTGACGGTATCGCTTTTATGAAGTGTGAACTTAGCTCCGGTGGTGCCTGTGAAAGCCAGGTTTCCCGAGGTGGCATCATATCCGGCAATGCCGCCAACTGCAAACTCCCAACGTCCTGTAGATACGTTAAGAAGGTCAATCGTTACAGGGTTTATTACAATATGGGTCTCCGTTCCTCGTCCACTGTCCTTGGGCTGGCGCTGTATCAACAGTTGTGGTGCGATTTCTTTGAATGCCTTGATGTCCAAATCTTTGCTAAGAAACAACTGGACTCCCAAATTCCGTGGTAATAAAGTTAAGCTCAGCGCATCAAATGACCACTTGGGACCAGCTTTACTTCCGAGGCCGGTGACCGAGGCGCCGATCTGGGCATCTATGCCGAAATGTACACTTTCCGGCCTGACCATTTCCTTTTCCTCGCGTTGAAGTTTATCTTTCTGATCCTTCATTGCCGCTTCATCTCTCAATTTACGGGCGGAGGGCGATTTGGCGATTGCATCCTTGACTGTTTGGTCAAAATCTGCTTTGAGTTGATCGATTTTCGCCTGTAGTTCTGCCATTTTATTTCTCCATTCCGCGATTACTAAATTACTGCCCGCTATGTACAACGGATCATTTGCATGCTCAGGAGAAGGTTTGAGGCTATCAGGTGGGGTCAGTTCCGGTTTTGTATCTTTTCCGTCATGCCCCGTCGGATCAATGAACCTGGTAGGATTATTATGTGAATACACATAAATATTCAGGCCATCTTTAATGCCTATAGGATCCGCTGCTGTCCACCGGCATAGCCATGGAGCATAGTAGCGTGCACTATGATAATTAAGCCCGCTTTCTTCATCACGTTCCTTACCGGTATAACGATAACGTTTGGCAGGTATCTCACGGCTGGCGTCTGTAGTGCTGTAAGAGGTAGTGCCAAACGGGAAGTAGGCTTCGTATGAAATAGCTTTGGCTGCATCATCCAGTTCCAGCGCTGATGATCCCAGGTGATTACTGTATTGGTAACGTACGAGTGGTGCACCGGATACGCCGTTGATGATCTTACTATCGGCCATGGCTATACGTTGCTGATCGTCCATGATCTGCAATGTTTCTCTTTCCAGTGTTATTTTCCCGGTATTATCTTTTTCCCGGTAGATTTCCACACCGCCTACGTAGAACCGTTCTTTTATGCTGCCATCAGGCCTTAGAATCACTTTATGCGCTCTCTCACCATCTGCATCATATGTATACCATGCTTTACCACCACCGCCGAGGTCCAGCCATTGCAATGCATCACTGAAATTCCAGCGCATGCCGGAAAGATGCTCCATTTTTTTCAGGTTGCCATGTGCATCGTACGTGTAATTAAAACTGAATGCCCCGCCAACAGTTGTAAGGGTAAGCTGGTTGGTGCCGTTGCCATATTCAAAGGTGCGTTTCCACCCGCTGTTTTTTGAAATGTGCTGCTGGGAGGTCATATTACCGGCTTTATCGTAACCGTATATTTCCTGGTAATTGCGGAAAGCATTTACGTCGTTAGGACTGATGGCAATGGAATTAATAAAGGGTTGATTACGATAATTGAAATCCGGACGTGTATGCCGTACATCTGTTTGCCCTGCATGTTTTCTGCCGGTAGCATTGATCAGCTGATACAATGCATCATATTCAAATGAGTTGAGTGTGTCTGCCTGTTCTCCGTCGTAAAATACACTTGCCAGTGCTTCATCTTTAATGGCGGTAATATTGCCTGCCGGATCGTAGGTATAGAACAGATCCTGCACCACTGCCTGATCTTTGAATAATCCCGAAGTTGCGCCGTTACTTCCGGGCGGACGGGTAGTACGTATCTGCAATAGCCGCAGTGTTGACACGTCGTAGCTATAAACGGTTTTGGTATTGTTACCGTAACGGATATCGGTACGCATACCTTTTTCATTATAATTAATGCTGATAACGTATGGACTTTTTGCTGCACCGCGGACACTCACTTCCATACTGCCTAATGAACCTGTTTCATTATAGGCAGGATAATAGGCAGATGCCGGCTTACCCTGAATATGCGGGGCAGTAGTTGTTCTGATGCGTTTTAAGGCGTCATAGGTCATGCTGCTTTCAAATATTTCGGTGTTGAGCAGCACGGGAAGGCCGCCCCAGTCTATAGTGGTATCATAGTGGCTACAGAATTGCCGTTGAACAGCAAGCGGATTACCATTGAAATCATATGCACTGCGTGTGCTCATGCCCGACTGGTCAAACACCTTACAGGGCTGCCTTCGCAGGTTGTTTTGTTTGTCGTTGGGCTGACCTTCTCCATAAATATGTTTGATGACTACATGGTTTAAAGGCGTAGCACCATCACCACCGGTTACTTTCATGCTGAGCAGCCGGCGAAGGTCATCATAATCAAAAATAATTGTCTGTGACCGGCTGTCCCACTGATGTAACGGCTGATTGGTTACATCAGCAAAAGTAATGCGGGCACCTGTTTCCGGGCTTTGCTGTGAAACGGCATTGCCTGCAATATCATATTGCCAGGAGATAATTGTATGCAATAAGGGATCAGCTACGCTGAGTGTATTGCCTTTTATATCGAGGTGGATAGCTGTTTCAGCAAATATATCCAGCATTGCCTGGTCTTTGTTGTGCGCTATTTTGGAAATAGTTCTGCCAAGTGTATCGAGATGCATTACTTCAGGCGTATCCTTGTGTTTTGCTGCTTTTATGGCGGCACTTTGTTCCAATGCAGGGTCTTTACCTGCTGCTATCAGTTCCGTATCTATAAGACGGTTAAAACGTTTGTTATACCACTGACTTCCGATAACGGTGTCATTGGGGTCTGAGTTGGTTTGTTTCCAGCCGGCGTATGCGATAACGGAAAAAGTTTCATCCGGTTGTTCTGTACGTATGTTCCTGCTAACCGGATCATAGAACAGGATACTTGTAGGGCCTACCTCTACCAGGCGGCTGTCATCTTCATAGGCATGTGTTACACTGAAATAGGGCTGGTACTGTTTAACCGCATTGCCTTTGTTATTGAGTACGGTTCTGCCGTTGCCGATCCAGCGTAGTTTAGGAGTAGTATCTGTGATTTGTAGTTTGCCGGTATCATCAATATAATGTGCATTGCCTGGTGTTGTTTGTGTCTTTTTCATCAGCACCTGGTCCATTCCTCCTGAATACTCGAACTGGTACTGCAATTTGTTGGGCAAGCCATTTACTGTTACATCGCGATGATGGTTTTCCCGGAGGATGGTAGCGGCACTAACCGGTAACTGGTGCAGGTTGTACACGATACGTGAAGTAGCGTGTTGCAGTAATGCCGCGCCGTGAGTGGCAGGATCGCTGAAGAAATTATTGATCACTGATTCCGTGGTATCTTCCGTAAATCCGTCAAAATCATCTGCTTCCGTACCCTTCCCTTTTTGTGCTGTACCTGTTACCATACCAAGAATATCAAATCTGACTTCAGTGATATTATCATTCGGATCTTTGAGCGCAAGTGGTTGCAGGGTGCGGAAATCATAGGTTACCACACTTTGCTGGTTACCCATGGGATCTTGCTGCAAGGGAATGTACAAGTGGTATTTATTATCTGTCGCCGCCAGCGATATTTTGCTAAAGGGATTGATGTATTTGTCGGGAATGAAAAAATGATTTGCCGGATTTGCCGGGTAACCGGTAGTGCCGGAAGGGATCCACCAGTCATTTGCATCGTCAGTGCCCGGAAAAAGTGGCTGCAGCGCCGTTGTTTGACGGTATTGTCCTGCTGTCATCAGGGTGGCATCTACTTTCCCGGCATAAATAGTATTGAGCAGGGGGCCTGTATAGGCAAGTTTGTATGCTTCATACGGGAGTCCTTTAGATACCAGTTGTCCCAGCGGCAGTGGGGTAGTAGCATTGTCTGCCAGGTACAGGTGGCGTTCATGTGCAATGAGCCTTTTTTGCAGGGTATTGGCAACAACCGTTCCCTGCCAGGGAATAGGAGTAGCCGCTGTTGCCGCCTGCTGCAGTTCTGCCAGGGTGAAAAAGCTGCCGCCTGGTTTACAGCCGGTCAGTTCCCTGGTTTGTACAGCTGCGTTTATGCGTAACCGGTAGTTGGGCGAAGTGATCACATCATTGGTGAAACTATTTTCTTTCAGGACAATGTGCAAGGCAGCCTGTGCATCCTTAACATGTGTTGACAATGATTGCATTTCCAGTTGTAGGGGCGCTGGTAGCAACGGATTGTTTACCTGCCTGGGATACACCACGGTGGCGGATGACAGCACATTGTTATATTCATCTATATCCAGGTTAAACTCGTGTTTGATACGTGGGTCAGCGATCACTCTTTCATATTGTGCGGTGATTGTTTCGCTGAGCGCAGGTGCAAATACAGCGAACTTATTGCTGCCACGGAGTTGCAATAACCTGATATGGCAATTTTGTTCTGTAGTGCTGTAGGGATAGGGGGCCAGATCTGTTCCATCCGCTGCATAAATTTCCTTGCGCAGCAACATATTTTTGCAGGCGCGCAGGGCTTCTGCATATACTGCGGTGGGCACATCCTGTATCAGCATGCCGGTTGGTAATACAATATGCGCATCAGGCACGTGGTATTCCGTGAAGCCGGGTTGCTGATAGTATTCGTGGCGAAACTGTTGCAGGATTTTACCTTCCTGTATAAATGCACCGGTGTGAAACCAGCTGCGTGTCAATACCGGCGCCTGATGAAGGCTTTCATCCACAATATTGCCGGCATTATTCCTTGCAAACTTTGTATAGGTTTCAGTATCCTGTTGATCTACTCTGCCAAAACCGCGGAATTCTCTTTCCTCCTGGTCATAATAACCATGATGATAGGTATAGCCGGTTACAAATCTTGCCTTGCTGATTTCATCAGTAGTGGCGGTTTCAGTCAGCAAATGCACAGGGAAAGGCAGTTTGGTAACCCAGGGCGTACCTGCATTTTTATCTTCCAGGTAAAAATGTGTTGATGACTGGTATTGTAATGAAACATGTTTACCGGTATTATTTTTAAAACCTGTCATCAGATGAGGTTTTTTCCCATCCATCAGGTGTATGTACCGCAAGGGATGCTGCTGATCTGCGGGTAACGGTGATGACCATACGATACAGCTGGTTCCTGTGCCCAGGAGGTCCATCACAGCTATATCCACAGCATTGTGTACAGCAGGGATCTGAGGGATAACTACAGGGTTTTCCCTCCATGCATTGCCATTCATATTACTCCATATACGGGCATCGTTTTTACCAAAGTAGATAATATCTGTAGTGCCGGAGCCGTCTATGTCAGCGAGTCGTAACCAGGTTGGATTAAAGTTATCCGGGTGATCAAATGTCGGCGCATTTTCCATGCTTACTTTGCGGCTGAAGCGACCGTAGCCCATATTGGCCCAATAGCAGATCTCTCCGTTACGGATGCGTACAATATCTGTTAATCCGTCTCCGGTCATATCAGCGAGATAAACCGACTGTGTGCTGTCTGCAAAAACCACAACAGGTCCTAACTCTTCATCTTTCGCTTTGAGCAGATGTATTCCTTCATCAAAGCCGTGTTCACCTTTGGCGGGATACCAACGGAAAATATCTTCTTCTGATATCAGCAGGTCAGGAAGCCCGTCGCCATTCAGGTCTATCCATTTCAGGTCAGGATCTTTGAAGTCTATATTCGGGAGTTGTTTAAAGGGCTTGTAAGCTTCCCAGGTATCATTTGCTGATAGTCCAAAGAAGCCTTGCTGTGAGCCGCTGTATCCCACCGCATATTTTTTGCCGTTGCCTGTCAGTTCCTGTATAGCCATACTGCCGCCGGAAAGCCCTGAAAAAGAGGGCCGGGGAGCTATTAACTTCGGTGCTGCGAAATGGCCATTGCCCAGGTTGGACTTATAATACCAGCCATTGCCCTGCTCCGTTAATATACCTGCCACCCCTTCGCTGTAGAAGTCAATCCATTGCCAGGTGCGGCCATCAGCCGCGGAAGGCGCATGCATAACACTATCCGTGGTTATTTCGCGTATCGTTGTATTCCATGCCAGCTGCTGATAGGTGAAATCAAAGGGAGGTAAGGCACGGCTGCTGTAGGAGGCGGTTACCGTATTCAGTTTATGTCCTTTCCTGATAACGCGGGTGAGGAAAGAGAAACCGTTAATGGAATCATTTGTTTGCTCCAGTTGTAATTGATCATTGTATACGAGCTCCAGCGATTGTACCAGGCAGGGTGCAGCGGCGATACGAAGTTCTTCAAAACAATGAAACAGCATCACACGGCTGCAGCTTCTGTAGGTGCGGATGTCGAAACCCGCGCGGAAATGCGAGAATGCATCCTTGCGATATGCCCAGGTATTTTTAGGCAGGTTCACATCAGCAGGAATCAGCTGGTTAATGTCTGTATAAAAACCTGTGCCTGTGGGATCATGTTCTCCGTAATCGAATACCAGCTGGAACATGAAGTCAGACTCAGGTAAAAATAGATCGCCTCTGTAAAAAGGTGTTTTATTTCCATAAAGCACCCGTTTCAGGTAGGTATTGCTGCAACGGTTTTTCCTGTTCTTCTCAAACATCAGGGATGGTATACCTTCAAAGTCTTCCGGTTTATATTCATAGCCGGTGAAATTACCTTTATCATCACAGCTGTACGACAGCAACCATTTAAACACTTTCAGCTGATCCTGCGGGTCTGTAATGCGGCTAGCGGGTGTAAATCCATAAACAGATAATATGTTGTCTTTGCTGATCGTGCGCCAGTGTAATTCACCGGTATTGGTATTCTTCCATTTTTCTATTCGGGTAAATGCACCTTCAATGCGGGGACGGTAAAGGGTAAGACTGTAAGTAATGCCATGCTCAGTTTGCGGAGTAGGGGGAATGTGTTCCCACGCACTGCCGTTTTGCTGCAGTGCAGGAACAAGATCTTCCGCACCTGAAAAAATAAAGGTATCTGATTCATTTTCATCCTGATACCTTGGTAGTTCTTTTTCTGTTTTGCGGGTAATGGAAGGAATGCTAACATCCCAACCCAAACCAAACGGACTGTTGCCGCCACCGGAATTGTAATTCAACGACAGAGACGGCGTGGCATTACGGCAATTGGCTAACGGTAAGGGAATTGAAAATGAAGCGGTACCATTAACAGCGTTGACCTCAAATTTCTCAGATATGCCTTTAATAGCCCCTCCACCTTGCGGTAACGACAAGCCAGGCGGCCGAACAAAGAAATCATTTTCCGCCGTTTTGCTTTTGTCGGGCTGTGCGGAAATATTAGAAACGGTGGTAATAGGCAATTTTTCGGAATGGGGCTTCCTGTTTTCCTCAAGTGGATTCATTTGGGGTGTTTTTGAGGTCAGACGTTCTATATAAAATTACTGAATTGTTTTTAATGCAAAAAGTTTTCCTGTATTACATAGGAGCCTGTTATGAGGATACTGCAACGATTTGACTTCAGTAATATCATATCTCAAAGATTTTATGCTAAATAACCCCCCTTTACTTTTATACAATCTATTTTTTAAGTATATTAGACTAACCTCAAAATCTTTACTTCTCTTGGGTACCGGTAATTTTGATTAAGCAGTTAATATAGGCTTCACACAAGCATTAAAAAAAGTATGTCAGCAATTAAATGGAAAGATGAATTTCTCTATTGTGAAATTTTAAAAATCCAAAGATATGACACTGGAATCAGCACAGAGATGGTTAGGTATCTACTTTTTAACTACTACAGTTTTAATTGGATGCTATTTGCTTTTAAGTACGCAATCATTATTACCATTAGATGCTACTTCGAAAGGTGATTGTTTTAAAATTATTATCCCTGTTTTTATCGGACAATTAACAATAATATTTCAATGGATCGCAAATGCAAATAATCCCATTGATAAAAATGTAATATCCCCAATACCAGGCTGGGCAATTCAACTACCGCCATTTCTGGCTATATTAATCGTATTGCTGGCAGGAATTTCTTTAGTAATGACAAAAGAGCCTTCCAATAATGCAACCACCTCCTCCGAAACATTCAAAAATGCCATTACATTTTCCGTAACGATCCTGAATGCAACAACTGTTTACCTTGTTCCAAGACTTTTTCCATCTGGTGCAAGACTTATATCCGGGCAAGTATTTAATTTTTCTGTTCCTGAGGGCTGGACTTTTGAGCAAGCAGCACATGCCATATCAATTGCCGCCCAGAAACCTGTTAAATTGAATGGATTTAAGTCATCTCAAAAATCATCCCCTTTGCACAGGGGAGAATATACAGGGGTTACTGCAAAAGAAGCACTGGAGAAATTGAAAGCCTTGTCTATTGATGAATTTCCGGATTATAGTGTGGATTATAGTAAAGATGTTTATACAATTGATATTAAAAATACTTAAAACTGTTTAATATGAATACATGCAACTGCCCAAATCCTCCTGGTGGTCAGGTAATATGTGAACAGCATCAAATGGCTATTTGTATTGTCGAAAATGGAGAACCCCGACATCTCTGTTTAAATCCAAAAGGAAAGAATAATTCCATATCACTTGTAAATTGGGCTTTAGGAGAAATTACCGGCATTGAAAGAATTGCCAACTCAAATATAACTACTGAAGAAATACACCTGTTGACTAATGGTCGTTATAAAAGAGGTAAGGAGAGAACGGTAACTTTCTCCTTGCCACAAAGTATTAAAATAGCAATTGAGGAAATAAGTAACAGAGGGATGGATAGAGGATATGAGAAAGGGCTTGAGGTAAGCTAGGAGCATAAAACTATGCTTAGAATATAAAAAAGCCTTATTTTTAAACAAGCGAAAGAATCATTCCCTATACAATCCACATCATGAAACTGCTAACTAAAAGGTCAACCTGTTTTATTTGTTTCCTTATTACAATATGCTTTTCGCCATTATTAATTTTCAGTCAAAACAATTTTCAACCAATAATAGATACGGTCGATAAAGCAGCCGTCTTTGCACCTGGTGTGGTTTCTACACCCTATACTGAATGGGCAACATCATTTACGCCTGATGGCAAAACCGTTTATTTTTCTCAGGGTGCCGTTTACTGGACCATTGTTTTCTCTACCATAAAAAATGGAAAATGGATGAAACCCAAAGTAGCTGCTTTTTCAGGACGGTGGAGAGATACAGATCCTTTTGTAAGCCCTGATGGGAAAAGATTGTTTTTCATTTCCAACCGGCCTTTGGAGGGTGCAACACAAGATAAAGCACAGCCAGGCAGCCATATATGGTATGTGGATCAGATATCGACAGATGAATGGGGCACTCCTCATCATATAGATGCTCCTATTAACTTGCCAGGCACAGGTAATTATGCACCTTCAGTTAGTCTTAAGGGGACACTTTATTTTTGTTCCCGCGACAGGGAAGGACACAGTGGAATGACCAGCTATTGTGCAGAATGGCAGAAAGACCATTATGGAAAACCCAATATGATTTCCTTTAGTGGGCTGCATGAAACACAGGATCCATTTATCGCGCCTGATGAGCATTATCTCATTTTACTCAGTGGTAATGACCTGTACATCAGCTTTCATCAGGATAAGGACTGGTCTGCACCGCAGAAACTTGGTGCAGAGGTAAATAATGGTGATTCCAATTCTTCACCATATGTATCACCTGATGGTAAAACACTTTATTATTCTTCTTCGCGCATTAAAGGTTTTTATAAAAGAGATGCGCAAAACCATGCTGTTAACTATGATGAACTCATAAAGGAAAATGAAAGTCTTTTTAATAGTCAGTCTAATATTTTAATGATACCAATTCATTTGCCTGCTGCCGGGCATTCGTAAAGGGAGTATAACAGGTGTACACTTTAAATAAGCATGCAAAGGGTAGTGGATGTATTCAGGATTATAGAAAAGTCAGGCACTAAATGAGGGGAAGCCGGCAATTTAAGAAAAATCGATCTTCTTTTCCAGCGCCTTGATAAGTAATGGGAAATATGTATTTTGCGATGTTCCAACTCTATCAACTCTATTTTGCACAAGGAAAATATATATAATGAACAAGAACTGCTGCTGTTGGTAGCGAATGGTGATAAAAATGCATACGCTCAACTTTTTGACCATTACTGGGATCATGTATACGGGACAGGATTGCATTTAACTAAATCACCGGAGCTGTCAAAAGATCTTGCACAGGATATTTTTTTAAAATTGTGGGATGCTCGTTCAAAGTTATCAGAGATAAAGAATCTTAGCACGTACCTGTATGTCCTAACCAAAAACCTTTTTCATGATCATTTAAGGACCAATGTCTTCAGAGAGTCAAACAAGGAGTTTCTGATAAACTATTTTGCACATCATGAAACCTCTCCACATAAGCAACTTGAACAAAAGGAATTAAGTGGTTTTTTAGATGAAGCTATTAATAACCTCCCTCCTCAGCTCCATCAGGTATTCACGCTAAGCCGTTTTGAGGGGCTAAGCCATATAGAAATTGGCAGAAAACTAAACATTAGTCCTCTTTCTTCTAAAACGTACATGACAAGGGCGCTCATAACACTTAGAAAACAAATCGGTGAGAATCCATGGGAATTACTGTTTATTATCGGTGTTGCTTTAAAATTTTCCATTTTCAATTTTTTTTTGGATTGGATGTTTTCTTTTTTACAGTTCATCCGTCCTTGTTCTTGAATCCGGTACAATGGATGTGAGAAAGCGCCGTAAATAGTAAATATGTCTAACATTCAACTAAAGGAACTTTTTAAAAAATACCTGGATGAAACCCTGACACCGGAGGAATTTTCTCAACTATATGAGATGATTCATGCCGGATATGATCCGGAAGTCTTGGACGAATTGTTGGATGGGGTGCTTTCCAATCCTGATTTCACCGTTAGCTCAGGAGACTATGATAAAAAAGAAGTTTTTGCTTCCTTACTGGCAAAGATTGAAGAGAGAGAAGTAAAAGAAGTTTTACCTACTCCTGTAATTCCTATATACCGTAAACGTTGGATTGCCGTAGGAGCTGCCGCTATTATCTTTTTATTAGCAGGCAGTATTTATTGGATGTTGGCTATGCGAAATCCTTCGAACCAATTGGTGGCTGAAAAAAAGCAGGTCAAATTCGACGCTCCTCCAGGCAGGAGTGGGGCTATTCTGACCCTTTCCAACGGTAAACAAATTGAACTCGACAACACTCAAAATGGTTCCCTGGCGCAACAAGGCAATACCAGGCTCTTAAAGCAGGGAGGCAAATTAAGTTATAAAACAGAGGACGCCTTTGCAGACAAACCGATGGTTTTGTATAATGTCGTGACTACCCCCAGAGGGAGACAATTTCAACTGGTATTGGCAGATGGTACCCGTGTATGGCTAAACGCAGCCAGTTCGATTAAATTCCCCACCACCTTCAATGGAAAAGAACGTAGAGTAGCCGTTTCCGGCGAAGCGTACTTTGAAGTAGCGCATAATTACAATATGCCATTTGTGGTGCAGGTTAACAAATCTGAAATCGCGGTGCTGGGCACTCACTTTGATGTTTTGAATTATAATGATGAAAACAATATTAGCGCCACATTACTGGAGGGATCAATAAAGGTGACCAATGCGTCACAACATATTTTATTAGTTCCCGGAGAGCAGGGAAAAATAGAGCGGGCAACAGGGGAATTATCATCTAAAAAAGTGGATGCTGACCAGGTTATTGCCTGGACAAAAGGTGAGTTAGCTATAAGTAATTCGGATTTTTCCGGTTTAATGCGCCAAATCTCCCGCTGGTACGATGTTGATGTAGTCTTTCAGGGCAATGTTCCCAATGTACGTATTGGTGGCTTCCTTCACCGGGATGTGAATTTATCGACGGTATTAGATTTTTTAGGAGAGAACGGAGTACGTTATAAAACGGAAGGCAAAACAATTACAATATTGCAATAAAATATGCCAGGATCAACCAGACTATAGCTATCGTTATGGCTCAGATTATTTTTTAACTAAACAACCAGAATGGATACATAGAAATGAACGCTAAAGGCTGACCATAAAAAAGCCGGATCCTGTTTGCAGCAGAACCCGGAAAAAATCAGGTCATCCAGTATACAACCAGACACTAACAAAAATGACTGTTTAACTTTCAAAACCCAACTACACAAAAGTATGGAAATGCTTGTACACGGCAAAGCCCCTGTTAAAAGGCGGCTTTTGCCCGCCCAACTGATGTCAATTATGAGATTAACGCCTATCCTGATCCTGATTGCCTCCTTGCATGTAAGTGCGAAAAGCTACTCCCAGGAGATTACGATTTCCTCCAAAAACATCACCCTGGAAAAGGTCTTTAAGCTGATTGAAGAGCAGACCGGCTTCTCTATTCTCTGGAATGAGAAACTCCTTGACAAATCGCATACTGTAAGTATTAACGTAAAGGGTGCTTCTTTAACCAGGGTATTAGATATATGCTTCCAGGGGTTGCCATTATCTTACAGGATCAAGGATAAAGTGGTGCTGATAGGACTAGCCCCCGTCCTCCAGTCAGGAGACACTTCTCACCCATCACACCCACCTATTGATATACATGGGCAAGTGATGAATGATAACGGGGAACCGTTACCTGGAGCAACTGTAACAGTAAAAGGAACAGGAAAAGGAACCATCACAAATGCAAAAGGGGAATTTGAGCTGAAAAAAGTGGAAGGGAATGCTGTTCTCGTTATTACAAGTGTGAATATGGAAACCGTTGAAATGAAGGTGGAAGGAAAAACCTATTTGATTGTAAGTGCGAAACAAAGGATCAATGGTTTGGATGAAACAGTGGTAAAGGGTTATTATAATACTACAAAAAGACTGAACACCGGAACAGTCGCTAAAATAAAAGGAGAGGATATACGCAAACAGCCTGTTGATAATCCAATCCTTGCATTGGGTGGAAGAATGCCCGGTGTACAGATTACACAGGTAAGTGGAATACCAGGTGCGCCCATGAGCGTGGTAATAAGAGGTAAAAGTTCATTAGGCGCGGGATCTGAACCTTTATATGTTATTGATGGAGTGCCTTTTGCTCACTCACTCACCTCACTTACTTTTTCAAGTGGCGTAAGTGCGCAGTCACTGGATGGATTATCGGGTGCTTCCAATGGTACGAATCCTTTTGTTAGTATTAATCCATCGGATATAGAAAGTATTGAAGTACTGAAAGATGCGGACGCCACTGCCATTTATGGTTCCAGGGGTGCCAATGGTGTTGTGCTGATCACTACCCGCAAGGCAAAAGCCGGAAAAACTACTGTGGATGTAAACTTTTATAGCGGATGGGGAAGGCCTGTGCGCCTGGCTACTATGATGGATACAAAACAATATGTAACCATGCGGAAGGAAGCGTTTAAAAATGACGGTATCATTCCGACTGCATCGAACGCAACTGATTTGATGGTATGGGATACCACGCGCTATACCGATTGGGGAAAGCTGCTGATCGGCAAGCAGGCCCGCAGTAATGACGCTCAGGTTCGTTTGTCCGGAGGAAATCAGCAAACGCAGTTTTCCATAGCAACCGGTTATCATCGCGAAACACCGGTGTATTATGGCAACATGAGCGATACCCGCAGCAGCATACATTCAAATATTATTCACCATTCTACGGATGACAGGTTCTCGGTTGCTCTCTCCGCCAGTTATAGTATGGATAATAACCACATAAATACTACCGATCTAACGCAGTTGATCAATACTGTTCCCAATGCTCCATATCCATTGGATTCAAGTGGGAACCTGGTATGGAGAGATCATGGAATTAATTTCAGGAACCCGTTAGCTTATATTTTTAGGATATACACGGGCAAAACCGAGAACCTGCTATCCAGCATGAACATGCGTTACAGGATAGCCAAGGGGTTCTCGGTGAAGGTGGATGCAGGGTATAATTCCGTAAGACTGGACCAGGTCACCACTAATCCCATAAAATCCCAAAGCCCTTATAGTCCATCATTAATAAGTTCCGCTGAATTTTATAATGGGCTAAGCAGAAACTGGATTATAGAGCCACAGGCAGAATATTCGAATCAATGGGGAAAAGTAAAATTGCAGGTACTGGTTGGCGGAAGTTTGCAGGATCAAACGAACAGTGGAAACAAGATATCGGGAAGTGATTATGCCAATGACGATTTATTGCTTACTCCGGGATCTGCAGCCGTAACAAGTGTGAACAGTAATTATTCAAAATACAATTATGGAGCGATATTCGGCAGGGTGAATTATAATTGGGATGGCAAATACCTGCTGAATGCCTCTGCGCGCCGTGATGGCTCCAGCAGATTCGGACCTGGCAAACAGTTCGGAAATTTTGGAGCGGTAGGAGCAGCATGGATCTTTTCGCAGGAGAACTTTATGAAGAATATTTCTTTCCTGAGTTTTGGTAAGCTGAGGGCAAGCATGGGTGTTACCGGGAATGACAGAATAGGAGATTATGGATTTATTGCCATTTGGGCTCCTACCACATCGGCTGTTGCATATCAGGGATCAAACGGGCTTTACCCTCAGAACCTGTTAAATCCTGATTTTGCCTGGGAACGTAACCGCAAATGGGAGGGGGCAATTGAGTTGTCTTTTTTAAAAGACAGGATCTATGTAAGCGCTGACTACTATTTGAATAAAACAGATAATCAGCTTACCGATCTTATACTGCCTTCCCAGACGGGTTTCACCAGCATAACAGCCAACAGGGATGCCATACTGCAGAATTCAGGATGGGAACTGATGTTAAATACAACCAATGTGCAGGGTAAAAAATTTACCTGGAGAAGTTCCTTTAACATTACCATTCCCCGCAATAAATTACTGCGGTATCCCGACCTTGAAAATTCCCCTTATGCATCCACATGGTCCATCGGTATGCCAGTTACTATTAATAAGTCGGTACCTTATCTTGGTGTAGATCCCAAGACAGGTATTCATCAACTGGCGGGCATATCAATTCCTAATGATCTGACAGCCATTAATGATCTGGCCCAGCGGAGTTATGGCGGATTGCAAAATACATTTGAATATAAAGGATGGTCACTCGATTTCTTTTTTCATTTTGTAAAACAAAAGGGAAAGACCAGCATACAGTTCCAGACACCCGGCACCAGGACCAATCAGCCGATAGAATTGCTGGATCGCTGGCAGAAACCAGGTGACATAACGGATGTACAGCGCTTTACTACCGCTGGTGCAGCTGCCACTCAGTATAGCTATTATGCAAATTACTCGAGTGCGCGTATCACCGATGCTTCTTTTATACGACTAAGAAATGTATCGTTGTCTTACCGTTTTAATCAAAGTATTGCGAAAAAAATAAATGCGGAGACTATCCGTCTTTATTTCCAGGCACAGAACCTGTTTACGTTTACGTCCTATAAAACAGGAGACCCGGAAACAATGAGCTTCACGTCTATGCCTCCGCTCAGGATGCTGACAGCAGGTATTCAGGTAGTTTTTTAATTGTTCATTATTAATAATGTGATCATGAAGTTTATTATAAATATACCTTTCAGATGCGGAAGGCAGCTTTTGGTTTGCCTGACATTAATGGTGTTGATGCCTTCCTGTAAAAAGTTTGTTGCTTTTGATCCTCCGCCTACATTTACAACAGACGATAAAGTGTTCAATAATGATAAATCGGCTACTGCTGCAATGCTGGCGGTTTATATCGGGATGATGAACGATCGGTATGGCAGTAATGGTTCTTTTGTGTGTTTTTCAATGACCGCACTGGGCAGTATGTCGGCCAATGAATTGGTGTGGACGCAAAACAACACTACTGCTCCTACATTCCAGCAGTTTGGAGATCATGCCCTGACGCCGGATAATACCTACGTACATGCGTTTTGGTTAGACGGGTACAATTATATTTACCAGATCAATGCCATACTTGAAGGGCTGCAAAAATCAACAGGGGTAAGCGCTGGCGTAAAACAGCAGTTAGAAGGCGAAGCCAGGTTTATGCGGGCCTTCTGTTATTTTTACCTGGTAAACCTGTTCGGCGATGTGCCCCTGGTATTAACTACGGCTTATCAGGGAAACATGATTTTACCGCGTACTTCATCAGATAAAGTATGGCAACAGATTATAGACGATTTAACTGCTGCAAAGGGCATGCTTACAACAACCTACCCAACTGCAGAAAGGCTGCGGCCCAACCGCTGGACGGCATCGGCCCTGCTGGCAAGAACTTATTTATATACCGGTAAATGGCCCGAAGCAGAAGCAGCAGCAAATGGCATTATTGCTTCAGGGGACTATGCAACTACCCTGCCTGCATTAAATACAGTTTTTTTAAAAGGAAGCACCGAGGCCATCTGGCAATTGCAACCTGTACAGGCCAGCGCTAATACGCTGGAAGGTGCTCAGTTTATTGTAACGGGTGTTACACAGCCCAATTATGAATTCACTCCCCAGTTGTTGAGTGCTTTTGAACCCGGCGATCAGCGGAAAATTGAATGGATTGGTTATAGCGATCCTGCCAATCCGGCCTGGGCTTATCCTTCCAAATACAAAGCAGGAGCAGGATCTGTTACAGAATATTACATGGTATTCAGACTTACCGAGCAGTACATGATACGTGCAGAAGCCTGTGCCAGACAAGGGGGGGCTAAATTGCCACAGGCGCTGGCAGATCTGAATGTGATACGTAAACGCGCAGGCGTTCTTCTATCTGCCATTACTGATAAGGATGCTTTATTGCTGGCCATAGAACACGAACGCCAGGTAGAGTTTTTTGCAGAATGGGGGCATCGCTGGTTCGATTTAAAACGTACTGGCAGGGCGGAAGCAATATTAAAACCGCTTTCTCCTCCGGGTAACTGGAAACCTGGCTCCGTTTTATATCCCATCCCTTCTTCGGAAATATCTGCTGATCCAAAGCTTACTCAAAATGATGCATATGCAAAATAAGAAATGATTAAAGTGGTTGATGAGCATACCAAATTACTCCCACTGAAAATTTCCAAATGCATATTTTACATAATTCTTAAATCAAAAAAAATGAAGTGGTTTAAAAAAACAACACCTATTTGTCTGGTCTTTTTAGGATTAGCTGGCTCCCCGGTAATTGCGTATGCACAGGGTATTAATTTCCTTCACAATCTGGATGAAGCGTTAGCTAAAGCTAAGGTGGAAGATAAATTAGTGTTTGTGGACTTTTATACATCATGGTGTGGACCTTGTAAAGCATTATCGAACGAAGTGTTTCCTTTAGCGGAGGTAGGCAGCTTTTTCAATGCACGCTTTATCAATTGTAAGATACAATGCGACGATAAAGGGGTAGGTGTTGAGCTAGGAAAGAAATACCAGGTAAACGCGTACCCTACGCTAATGTTCCTTGATAAGAATGGGGAGATGGTGCATTCAGAAGCAGATGCTCCTTCAGCCGAAGGGTTGATACAACTTGCAAAAACTGCAATGGATCCGCAAAAGAATTTGCTATCGATTATAAAGGAGTGGAACTCTGGTAACCGGGATGAAGCGTTTACGAAAAAATATTTTACGACACTTAAAGAAGCTTACAGAACTGAAAAAGCAACTATTGATTTTAATAGTTATTTCAACAAATTAAGTGCTGAAGACAAGGTTAAGAAAAGCACTTTCGAATTAATAAAATTACTTGGGATAGCGCCTTTCTCGCCTGTCTTTGAGTACCTGGAAGCTAACCGGATACAGTACATTCAATCAACTGATTCCGGCGAAGTAGATAAATTTGTTGCTACTACTTATCTGGGGTATTTAAGGAATTTGGTCGTCTTTGGAACAAGAGCGGAGTTCCAGGCGGCCAAGGCAAAATTCAAAGCTAAGAATTACTCATATTTTGAGGAATATTCCATGTTTTGTGGCGTGTTTGAAACAAAAGATAGTACCGGAAAGGCTGATATAAATAATTACATGCAGCGAGGCACAGCGTTTTTAACAAAATATGGCCGGAATAATGATGCTTATACGCTTTCATTAACCAGTTTATTGGGTAATTATACAGGAAGGGCAGATGCAGGTGTAGCAGGAATAAAATGGATGGAAGACCTGCTCGAACGAAATCCTGATCCCAACTACTTAAGCGTTTATTTTTATATACTTTGGAGAAATTTCCATTTTGATAAAGCGATCGCGGTTGGAAAAGAAATGCGTGCCAATGCTATTAAAGCGGGCGATTCAACAAAAACGATTGATGCGCAAATAGCCATGGTAGAAGGTCTTGTGAGTAAAGCTGCTGCAAAAGCACAGGAGGATAAAAATAAAATGAATTAATGTTGCTTTCCAGGTAATTTGATACTGAGCCAATCAGTAATTACCTGGATCTGGTGAAGTGGCTCTATAAAACAGTACTTTCATCCGCACTGTTTTATAGAACCATATTGGAGTACAGCTATTGTCAAAATTTTAGGGGTCATGTTTTTTGTAAGCCCCGCACTGAAAAATCATTCAGCTATGTAGTTTCCAGCGGCGCTATAGAAAGACTGATCATTATCAGCGTGGGGAGTAAGCGTAATATCCTTGACGACGATCTGCCAATCGTTCATCCTGGGCGTTAAAGGATAAAATCAGAAATTATTCCAGCTATTTACGCTTCTTTTTCAAAGAGCTCCATGTTAATATTGTAAAACTTCTTGAAATTCGTACGAATGTTGTGTATAAATCGCCTTTGTATTTGCGGTTATTTACCAGGGCAATTTCATAATATTCTTTATTTAAAAGCTATTTACATATTGATTATCATTATAGAATATGCTTTTAAATATCAGGCATGTTAACTATAAACATTGTGGTTGGCTCTTCAATTTCGATTTGCGAGATCCAGATTTTACTATAACTTTGATAGTTACCTCCAGGAAAGAGATAGGTGCCACGGCGTAACCTGTCTTAAAAATCCGGACTTAATTGGTTTCCAGCCAGTATTGAAAATAATCCAACGAACTATTTTTAAACTTGTTCCAATTGCCTGATTATACTACATATTCGGATATCGAATTAACAGATTTACTAAAAGCCGGCAAACATGGCGCATTTGCTGAAATTTATAACCGGTACATATTCACGCTGCTAAATCACGCAAATAATAAACTGTATGACCGGGAAGAAGCTAAGGATGTTGTTCATGAAGTTTTCACGATGTTGTGGTCTAAACGTGGGAGCTTGCAAATAACTAACCTTTCCGGTTACCTCTATACATCCGTTCGGAATATCATATTAAATCAGATCGCTCATAAAAGCGTTCGGGATAAATATATACTTTCGATGGCACATTTTTCAGAACAGGGAAGTATCAAAACAGATCACCTGATCAGGGAGCATCAACTAAGCGAATTAATAGAAAAGGAGATTGCCGCCCTTCCTGTTAAAATGCGGAATGTCTTTGAATTGAACAGAAAAAAACATCTAAGTCACAGAGAAATCTCCATAGAATTGAATATTTCTGAACAAACAGTGAGCAAACATATCACAAATGCCCTGAGGATCCTGAGGACCAAATTTGGTCTTTACCTTTATTTATGCTGGTTCTTCCACCGCTAAATAAGTTAATTTTATTTTTTTTACCTGTTTGGCCTTACTTACTTGTCTTGTAGATAGGCAAAGGATTAAAATCCTTAAAAATATGCAGGAAAAAGAGATAATTGAAATCCTTCGTAAGTACAAAAGTGGAAAGGCTACGGAAGAAGAAAAAGCCTTTCTGGAATCCTGGTATTTGCAATACCGGGAACAGGATGAATTAAAATGCGATGCCAGGGATTTATTGCAGGATGCAGCCGAAATCTGGGGAAATCTGCAAAAACAAACCCCAAAGCCAAAACAATTTATATTATGGCCTCGAATTGCTGCGGCTATGTTAATCCTGATTTTTTTGGGAGGATATCTATTTAGGCGTGATACCCCCTTACCCCCACTCCATAAAACCGTTCAACAGCCTATTCTGCCTGGCGGAAACAAGGCAATGCTCACACTGGCCGATGGCACTAAAGTATCCCTAAACGATGCAAAAAAAGGAGAGATAGCCAACCAGGCGGGAGTAAAGCTTGAAAAAACGGAAGATGGGCAAATTGTTTACACCGTTACCAACTCTGAAGAATCATCGGAATTACCTGCGTTTAATACGATAGAGACGCCCAGAGGCGGGCAATTTCAGGTCGACCTGCCTGATGGGTCCAAAGTATGGCTCAACGCCACTTCCTCCTTAAAATACCCGGTGTACTTTAAAGGTGCAAAAGAAAGGCAGGTAGTGTTAAAAGGTGAAGCTTATTTTGAAATTGCAAAAGATGAAACAAAACCTTTTATCGTCAAAACTGACGATCAGGAAGTAAGGGTATTGGGAACACATTTCAATATAAACGCTTATGCAGATGAAGCTTCCGTTAGAACAACCTTACTGGAAGGAAGTGTGCAGGTATCTTCAGATCATGTGACCAAACAAATCAGCCCAGGCCAGCAGACCATCCTTACAAACAAGCATATCAATATCATTGAAACAGATGGGCAGATGGCTATTGCCTGGAAAAATGGACAATTCGAATTTGACAATGCGGATATTACATCTGTCATGCGCCAATTATCCCGATGGTATGACATTCAGGTTATCTACGAAGGCGAAATACCTAAACTGCATTATTCTGGCTCCGTGTCCAGGAACGACGATATATCAGTGATTCTTAGTATGCTCAAAAAGACAGGAAAGATTAATTTCAAAATTGACAAAAGAAACATTATAGTGAACAAGTAATTGGTTATAAAAACAAAAAAAGAAAATAAATAAACAATAAAATCAACCAAATTTCAACAAAAAAAATAGCCGCAGAATGAGCCAACATTCTACGGCTAAGGCTTAAAACAATTCATTAAATCTAATGAATCAAATTAAAAACTAACCTAAATCTAAGGTATGAAACTATCTATGCAATCTCAAAAAATTGTAGGGGGCAAACTATGCAATGACCTCAGCTACAGTTCAATCAACCAGCCTGCATCGCCCGACCGAAAAGGACATTGGGTAAAGGTATTATTAAGAACAACGAAAATTACAGGACTTTTAATTTTTGCCATCTGCATACAAGTACGTTCTGAAGCTTACTCCCAACAGATTACCTTAAAAAGAAAAAACGCCTCCTTAAAAAGTGTGCTTAAAGAGATCCATTCGCAAACAGGGTATGAATTACTATACAGTGAGGAGGTGATTGATCTGTCTGTTCCTGTTTCTGTGAATTTTAATCACATTCCCTTAAAAGCAGCGCTCGACCAGATTTTTATTAGCCAACCTCTCACCTATAGTATTGAAGAAAAAACAATACTGATCAGTGAAAAAGAAAAAAAAACGATTAACAATATCAACACCTATTTTAGTTCGATAGATGTAACGGGTACTGTATCAGATGAAAATAATCTTCCGCTACCCGGTGCATCCGTACGAGTTAAAGGGACTGACATAGCGGTTATAACAGGTAGAACGGGTGCTTTTAATCTGAAAAACGTGCCGGAAAATTCAACCCTGGTAATTTCCTTTATTGGTTATATCACCCAGGAGGTTAAAGCCCAAAAAGATATGGGAAATATAAAATTGACCATAACGACTGCGAAATTGGGAGAGCTTATTGTGGTTGGTTATGGTACCCAGGAAAGAAGAGATCTGACCGGCTCCATTGGGAAACTGAGCGGGGCCACCGTTGCCACCCAACCCGTAGAAAGCTTTGATAAAGCACTGGCAGGCAGGATAACGGGCGTTCTGGTTACACAGAGTAGCGGCATATTAGGTGACCCACCCACTATACGTATCAGGGGTACTAATTCATTAACATCCGGTAATAATCCATTGTATGTTTTGGATGGGGTTCCGATTGTTACCAGTAACAGCAGTTCCATTATTCCTACCAATCCACTGGGTGACATCAACCCTTCCGACATTGAAAGTATTGAAGTGTTAAAAGATGGTTCTGCATCTGCCATTTATGGATCCAGAGCCGCATCAGGGGTAGTTTTGATCACTACAAAAAAAGGGGTGAAGGGAAAAACCGCGGTAAATTACGATTCGTGGGTGGGCATTTCTCAAATCGGAAAACGATATAAAATGCTGGATGCCGACCAATTTATACAAATCAGTAATGAGAAGTTTACCAATGCAGGCTTAGATCCACAGGCTTTTCCAACTTTGGGCCCCGATGGGAAACCATATAATACGGACTGGCAAAAAGTTATTTTCAGAACTGCGTATTCACACAACCATAATTTATCCCTAAGTGGTGGAACAGATAAATCTAACTATTATTTTTCTGCCGGATTCACTGATCTGCAAGGTGTAACGGTTGATAACTCACTAAGAAAATACACGGTGATGGGCAAGGTGGAGCAGAAAGCGCTCAATATATTTACTTTTGGTTTGAATACCGCCATCAGCTATGTACAGAATAACGGTTTAAATACAGATCCCGGTGCTATTAGCGGGAACGTGGGCTCGGGTTTGGTGCTGTTTCCAAATGTGCCGGTTTACAACCCGGACGGTTCCTACAATATCACCGGCAATGCCCTGGGCAGGGGTGCCAATAAGATTGGAATTGCCAATGACCTGCCCAACATGAAAGCAGTACTGGATAATAACGTGTACCGGAACCAAAGTTTGACGATCAATGGAAATGCCTTTGTGAGTGTAAAAATCATTGATGGCCTGACGGTAAGATCACAGCTCGGCATCAACGCAAAATACGGTGAAGACTATAATTATTGGAACCCGCTCATCGGGGACGGACAAAGCACTAATGGTTATATTTACCAACAGTACAATCCCTCTTTTAATTATGTCTGGACCAATAACCTCAGCTATAATAAAACCTTGGACCGTCATCATATAGGCGTTGTTGCCGGTACAGAGTTCCAAAAAACGAGAATAAGAAATTTTAATGCATCAGGAACTGGTTTATCCAATATCTATTTTGGCCCCGAAAATTTAATCTCCGGCACCGTGGCCAATCAATTTGTGGGTGGTGATATTACTGAAAATGCAATCAGCTCCTATTTTGGAAGGGTCAACTACAGTTTTTCCGATCGCTATCTGCTTACCCTGACTTACAGGTCAGATCGTTTATCCAGTCTCGGTCCCAACAGTAAAGCCACTAATTTACCTGGTGTCTCCGTAGGCTGGAGATTATCTGATGAAGGCTTCTTTAAAAAATCCAGTACACTTGCTTTCATTAACGAACTTAAAATAAGGGCCAGTTATGCCAAAACCGGCAACGCGGACATAGGTAATTATCCATTTGCCAACATTTACGCACCCAATACCTATGGATCACAAAATGGCGTATCCTACAGTACTTTTGGAAATCAGCGCCTGACATTCGAAACATCCAACAAATACGATGTTGGTCTTGATGCGTCCTTCTTAAAAGACCGCATTACTATTATTGTTGATTACTATCAAAACAATAATAATAACCTGATATTAAGTGTTCCCACCGCCCGTTCACTTGGCGTGCCCAATAATACCATTGCCGAAAATATTGGTGCATTGTACAATCACGGATATGAATTTGCGATCAGTTCAAAAAACATCCTCAACAAATCGTTTACCTGGACAACAGACCTGAATCTTTCTTTTAACAAAAGTAAGATTACAGAACTTTACAATGGACAGGATATTATCTATTCTGCGTCAATATACCGGGTGGGCCTGCCTAGAAATGAAAATTACCTGTATCAGTCTGCAGGGGTAAACCCGGCTAACGGAAACCCACTATTTATAAAAGCAAACGGCCAGATGGTACAGGGAAATATTCCTAATACCACCTATTACAATTATGACCCTAAGAGTCCCGGTGATCTGTCTACACCAACATCTTTAGTTTCTACAGACAGAAAGCCTTCAGGCACTTTTACCCCCACTTTCTTTGGCAGCGTGAATAATATGTTCACCTATAAAAACTTTGATCTGACTTTATATTTTGTCTTTTCAGGAGGTAACAAGATTCTTAACGGTGACCGCGCGGGTTTCCTGACAGACAACAGTTTCGAGAATACCAGTGTTGAAATATTAAACCGATGGACGACCCCGGGGCAGATCACCAACGTTCCAAGGTTGTATTCCGGAGGCAGTGCTTTTCATACCGCCTCTACAGCTTACCTGGAAAGCGGGGCTTTTATCCGCGCCCAGCAGCTTAAGTTGGGTTATTCCTTCCCCTCCTATATGATCCATCACATCGGATTGAATAAGGTACATCTCTATGCAGCTGCCGATAATGCTTTCCTCATTACAAAATATAAAGGACTCGACCCTGAACTTTCAGGAGGCAGCAACCCAAAAGCAAGAACAATCACTATTGGATTAAATGTTGGACTCTAATTTCTGATAACATGATCTACTCTAAATCAATCATAAAAATCGCAGGCCTTGCAATGGCATTTATAGGTGTATTGTTAGTAGGTTCCTGCAAGAAAGCTACTGAACTGCAGCCTAAGGACGCCCTTCCATCTTCAGTCGCTTTTAATACGTCCGCAAACGTTGAACTTTCCGTTATCGGCATATATGGCACCGCCCAGGGAGCTATTTTCAATGGCGATGAAATTATCCATAATGAACTGCGTGGTGAGGATATGATATCCAGCGGATTTAGTCCGAATATATACCTGAACAGCATCATTACCACTGATAATAATATAAGTGGTGCCTGGACCAATCTCTACGCGGTCATCAATCAAACAAATACTTTTATTGAAGGGGTGCATGCTGCATTGGCAAAAAACATACTTACCCCTGCCGCTGCTGCATCTTATGAAGGGGAAGCCCGTTTCCTGAGAGCATTATCCCATCATGAGTTGGTGATCAATTTTGCCCGTCCGTTTTTGGATAATGCAGGCGCCAGCCCTGGTGTGCCTTATCGCACCATTGCTGTTAATACACCTGACGGATTGAATGCCGCCATGCAGGTAGACAGAGGAACGGTTAAAGATGATTATACCCAGATGCTGGCAGATCTTGATTATGCAGAAGCTAATCTGATAGATAATAAATCGCACACGATATCCCGTGCCAGCAAGGGCGCTGCTATCGCGCTTAAAACACGTATTAAACTGCATATGGGCGACTGGGCGGGTGTGATGACCGAGGCCACCAAATTAGGTGCAAGTGGTAGTGGGGGCTCCTATACCAGTCCAATAGGATCTTATCAGCTCACAGCCAGCCCTGATGGCCCGTTTGTCAGTAACGGCCATAATACTGAATCGATTTTCTCTATTGAAAACTCAAGCAGCTCCAACTCCGGTGTGAATACCGCGTTACCGGCCCTCTTTGGTTACACAGATGGAAATGGAAGGGGATGGTATATCACCAGCCCTAATTTATATAATGCGGCTTTCTGGGTTTCCAGTGATGCCAGAAGAGCGTTATTGCAAATCCAGAATACCAGTGATGGTTCCTCCAAATTTGTTTTTAACAATAAGTACCGCGATCAGGCAAATTTAACCGACTGGACGCCGATCATAAGGTATGCTGAAGTATTATTAAATGCCGCAGAAGCTACTTCGCGCATTGGTTCGTCTGCCGCTGCTGCACTTAGCTTACTCAATGCAGTCCGCAACCGCGCTGTAGCTCCCGGAGATCAGTATACCAGTACCTCTTTTCCGACAACAAGTGCTTTAACACAAGCCATATTAAACGAAAGACGAATAGAATTTGCCGGAGAAGGTTTAAGATGGCCTGATATACATCGCCTATCTAAGGACCCTATCTTTTCAACAGGAGATATTCCTGCAAAAGTCTCCTACACAGATGTAAAGTCAGATGGCTCAAACTACGATATCGTTAATCGCCCTGTTTGCCGTTCAAAGATTGCAGCAGTACCTTATACCGACCACCGCTTTGTCTGGCCTTTCCCCCAAAGTGAGACGATCACTAATCCATTGCTGTCAAAAGAACAAAATCCAGGTTATTGAGCGACCCCAATGCCGGTTAATTGAACTGCCCATTTTGGAGCCAGGTTCCTCATAAGATTACCGGATTTATTATCCCCCTGCAAACATTACGTTTGTAGGGGGTTTGTATTTTATTAAGTCCAAATCCTTTGTTAATTAATGTTATATAGTTGAGCATGGAATTTAGCTCAGGCAAAAACTACGTGACAAAGGACTACCAACGTACGCTACCAGGCAGCACTACATCCCAAATAAATGACTACAACTTAATTGTCAATGTAACCCGGTATTATTTGTAAATTCAGGTATTGAAAATCAACTGTCATTTTTCCGGAGCTTACGCCTGTCAGCGAGTTCTACCTCAGTGCTTTCGGCCATTCTACTTTAAACTAAAAAAAGTAATGAAAGTAGCATTACAAAACATGAGAAGCTGGTATCGCTTTATATTTTGCTCTTCTGGCTTACAGGAGAACTATTAATAATACTAAAACATTTCATTATGCCTAAGTATGTAATTGAAAGGGAAATTCCGGGAGCAGGAAAATTAACTTCCGAACAATTGAAAGAAATTTCACAAACATCTTGTGCAGTATTAAGCAAGATGGGATCTCAGATTCAGTGGGTGCATAGCTATGTAACGAATGATAAAATATATTGCATTTATAATGCACCAAACGAGGAAATGGTTCGTGAACACGCAAAGCAAGGCGGATTTCCCGCAAATTCAGTAAGCAAGGTTTCAGCAATCATAGACCCGACAACTGCTGAATGATTTGTTTAGTCAACCATTGCTCAAATTGATAAATGAAGTCAGAAGAATTAAGAACGGCAGCCATATTGATTGTCGTTAAAGATATCCTTAATCATTATTTTTCTCCTTTTGCTCCGCCTTCCAGATAAGCAGATCGATTCCTGATAGCCCCGAAGGATGTGTTGTTGTTTCTCCCTTTTCCACTTTTATAATCGGGGCAATCGTCTTGATGGGCTTAGCATCACTTGCAAAATCAGTCGTCGCTGGCCGGTTATTTTCCCAAAAATTTGACAGGAAATTTAAGGCTTGTTGAGGGGTATCTATCTTCTCTTCCTCCTTCAACAATTCCAAAAGTTTCAAATCGAATCTTACTGGAACTGGTTTGTTTTTTTCTTTTGCCATAGTTACAAATATATGGAATCATAACCGATTCTATGCTGGCTGTACTATTTGCCACAGCAGCATGATGTAGTGTAATTGTCTCTCTCCCGGGAATTCAGGTATTAAAGGTTCCAGCCGTTGTATTGTTTTTCTTTCGTCTTAAATTTTTACGCCAGTTGCAATATCTGCCGGGATTTGCCTAAATTAAAGCCTTATAATAAAAAACTATGATGCGCCACCTATTCAGACTATGCCTGTTGCTTTTTATTTGTTTGCCAGCTATGGCTCAAAAAAAAAGTAACGAATTACATTTTACCAGCAGCCAGCAGCAATTAATTACGGTGTACAAGGGCACCATTTTCGTGAACGGGAATAAAGCTTTTGTGTTCCATGAAGACATTATTAACTACAGCAGCAAACGTAACCGCCTGATAGAAGACGGTCATTCCGTTTTCCTCTTCCTGGAGGTCAACGGAAGCCCGAATAAGAACAGGTTGTATGTATTCAATATTGACCATTCCCTGGCAGATTCCATATTGAATGCCATCAGCTCAGATGTTAAAGACTACGACCATGACGGCAACCTTGAGTTTGGAGGTAGTGATCTGACAGAAAAATATCCTGCTGCGGATTCGATGTATTACATCCCTTCAAAATTCTATGAAATAAAGCGGGGTAAGATTACTTATGATGCGGAACTGACAGAAACAACAGACAAAAAGGTAAATGGTGTTTATCTCGCCGAACCATTGGATAATAAAGGAAATTGCTGCAAAGTTATTCCAAAGCCTAAGAAACGTTATTAACAGTAATATTTCCAGGCTGTTAATTTTTATCAGATACGGGCTTTGAGTATTATTACTCAAAGCCTTTTTTGTTATTTACCTCACTGACCAGGCCCTGCAACTGAACAGTACATTATGCTGGAGCTACAAATGCTAATGGAAAAGCATCCTTTAATTTTTACATCAATGATTTAACAAGCGTGTTTACCTGTACAATACAGGGAATTAACTCGCAGGGAGTATGCTGCGCCAGAATTATATTACAGTGATTAAATTGTAGTGGCTCACCTATTTTTAACCGGAGAATTAATATATTATTCTATACCTCCTTATACGCTGTTTGCGAAAAACCTGGTTATTGCATCTATTACATTTCATAAAATGGTGTTTCAAACGCCACCAAAATATTTTGCATGCAGCCTCCTAAAAACAAGCAAATATTTAAGTTTGCTTATTTTACATTAAAGCCCATTCACAATAACCTCAAAAAAATTACGAACCAGATTTTGGAATGAATTTTTGTAATAAGCCTGGGAGAGAAGCTGCAATTGCACCGGTTGCCGCTGAGCCCAATCCGAATTTACTAGCCAGACTACCTAACAAGCCGCCTTCAATAGCGCTTACAACCGGACTTCCTGATGTCAGGGCATTTTCCAATTGTCCCATTAATCCACCTAAACCGCCAGACTCTGTTTGTTGACCCGCCAGGCCATTTGCCATATGGGTTGCAATTTCATTATGAACAGCTTCCTGTTGATCTGCAGGAATAGCAGCCGCTAATTCAGGATTATTGGCAAAATGATCCTGTACCGATTTTAAGATTTCGTCAAACATGTTTATTAGTTTTAGTTTTATTGAAATGTAAAATACGGAAACATTTCAATTGCGGGATTGAATTTTTACTAATACTCCCCGTATACCGGTTATTGCAAATTACATAGCCCATGTACGTAAACCAATCCAGCCATAATCCAACAAAAATAGGGTTATGAGGAATATGGATACAGCTGTAATTAATAACCACCACTTAATAAACCGGTTGGGCCATTTTTTAAATTGCTTCACCACTAAAACCAAGGTGATTGTTGCTAACAGACCGGATAATAAAGTGCCGGTAAAAATTGCCAAAGACCGGGAGCCTATTGTACGAAGCTGGTAAGCCAGATAATTTGCATCCAACGCATTAAAGAAATTCATTAGCCCCCAGATCAATAACATTACACTCAATACGGGTAAAAGTGTCAGGGGTAATCTTCTCCATTTCAATTTGCCGGCTAATGAAGCGATAATAGATACAATGCCTAATGGTAAAGATAATAAAGCTAAGATGACTGTAATGGCAATAATACTCAGTTTATCGATGGTGGCTACCGCCGAAACTTTTTCACAATATTGATCGTTGATAACAACCATCCGTTTACCCGCTTCATTCCGGGTAAAAATGACACTTGGTGCAATGGTGCCCTCTTCGCGAAAGGTTAATGAGGATGTTTGCAGTAATTTCACCTTTCTTCCAAAAAAATTGTAATACAGGTTATCCTTATCTATTTCCACCTTAACCACTATCAACCTGTCTTTGAAGGTTAACAGGTCAAACCGGGGAGCCTCGTATTGATAATAACCCAGGTAAGGACTAATGGTTGTTTTGTCAAGCGGTTCGTCTTTTAGTATTCTTTCGGGCTTATTCCTTTCAAAGTACTGAATGATCAGGTCTTCAATGGATCTCAGTCCGCCATTCCCGTTGGATGACAATACCAATCCTATCCCCGATTCGTGGCTATAGAGATAATCCGAGCTGCAGGTTCCTACTGAGCCCATGTGCCCTCTGAATAAGGATTTATAATAAAGGTGGCCCGATGCATTGGCCATAGCATAACCGGTTTTTAACCCGGCCTTCGCTGCCAGCGAACTATGTGGCGTTTCCATGTCATGTATACCAGCCGCCGAAAGGATTGGGCTGCCCTCCCGAAGGAATAATTGGAGGAATTTTACCATGTCGTCAGCGCATGACCATAACGATGCTGCCGGCCCGAATAAAACGGTTACCGAAGGCACCTGTTTCATCAGTCCGGATGAATCAGCGTATTCTTTTACTTCTTTATCCGGATACTTTCCCCACAAATTGAAATTAGTGTTATGCATACCCAGCGGCAACAGTAATTCTTCCGTCAGATAGCGTTCATATTCAAGCCCCGTTAGTTTTTTGATGATGTATCCTAAAATAATATAATTGACATTACAGTAAGTATACCTGCTTCCCGGTTTCCACCGGCACACCATGGAGTTTTTATGTAGCAATATTAGATCCTTGTTGGTATATGTTTTCTTGTCCAGCGTATACGCATTATCAAACTTAATATCATCGAATCCGGTAGTATGTTCCAATAAATTAATGATCCTGACCGGGTGGTCAGCTTCCCATTGATTCTGAAATGGAACATCCGGCGCGATGTTTTTTAACAGATCATTGAGCTGTAATTTCCCCTGCTCAACCAATTTCAGTATCCCCAGCGCGACAAATGATTTGGTGATGGAACCCAATCTGCATAGGGTCTGATTGTCTACCGGCCTTTTAGTCTGCAAATCCGCATAACCAAAACCGCCTGAAAATAGCACGGAGTCTTTTGTTGTAATACCCAGCATCAGGCCCGGTATGTGTTGCTCTTGCACAATGATGCGTATGGAGTCTGTAAGTTGTTTAACAGTATTAATGGTTTTTTGAGAAGATGACTGATAGTAGCATAATACCGATAGCGCTAAAAGCAACAATTGCTTCATAAGTTTTCTTTTGGGCAAATGTTCATCGTAAAAAGCCGCCTTAAAAAAAATAAGGTCAGATGTACTCTTTTCCCTGGCAGAAAGACAAACATCCGGTTCTAAATTTTAGTCATTCATTTGGACAGGTTTAACATTTATTTGTTGCAATTTGACAGCAATTCCTGCTATTTCGTGCTAAGTTTTGCATATTTGCTATGTGGAGCTATCAAAGGCATCAATGAACAAATTCTTCGAAAAGGGGATCAGAAGGCATATCCTCTTTTGCATGGCCCTATTATCCCTTTTTTGCCTGATTATTTTCAGCAGCCGCTATTACAAGGAAATTACACCCAGAGCGATCTTTCTATACCTGTTAGTCTTATGCAGCATCTATACAGCCAGATGGATCTCCAGGAAGTGGCTGCTGAAGGATAAATGGATGTTGTTTATCCTTTTTACCTGTATTTCGATAGCCCTTTTTTCTACAATCGGTGTAATAGGCTTTGCTTATTTTATGAATTTCAAATTCGATGGAGGAGATAACGCGCGATTCATTTTTGTTTTCATTCCAGGACTTGTTATCCTATCGATTGGTGGAGCGAGCTTTTTAGCTATTACCCGGATAGCCGTGAGACAACAGTTAAATGAGGCAAACGTCGCCCGGCAGCAAAAGGAACGTGAATTAAGCCTGTTACTATCTCAACTAAGCCCTCATTTTCTTTTTAACACGCTGAATAATTTATATGGTCTTTCCATCAGGCAGCATGAAACAATTCCTGGCTTATTATTGAAGTTGTCCGACCTGTTGAGATATTCAGTCTATGAAGCCAGACAGCATTCCGTATTGTTAAAAGACGAGGTGGCCTACATTCATAATTACATAGCTATGGAAAAAATCAGATTGGGGCAAAGGCTTATTATAAATACACATATGGAAGAAATCATTGGCCGGGTTAAGATTGCGCCTATGCTATTTATCGTATTCGTGGAAAATGCGTTTAAACATGCCAGGAATACAACGGACGAAAAAATCAGGATCGATATGGACTTGTCTGTAGAGAATAGTACGATATATTTTTCCATCCGGAATAGTTACAGCATGGAAAATATGGCCAGGATGTCTTCAAACAAAAATTCAGGACTAGGCATCGAAAGTACCATTAAGCGGCTTCAATTGTTATATCCTGGAGAATACTTGTTGGAGCGGCAAAAAGAGAACGATCGTTACAAAGTGCAACTTCAACTTAAAGCATGGTAAATGAATAGGATCAATTGTCTTATTGTAGACGACGAGCCGATTGCGGGCGATATTATCCTGAATTATTGCAGCACCTATCCGGCGTTACACGTAGTAGCCACCTGCCTCAATGCCTTTGAGGCCAGGAGGATATTAGGAGAGAACGTTATCGACATTATTTTTTTAGACATAGAAATGCCGGTACTGGATGGGATCGGGTTTTTACATACGCTTAAAAATCCTCCGCAGATCATATTTACCACAGCCTATAAGGAATATGCAGTTACCGCATTCGACCTGGCTGCCTGCGACTATCTCGTGAAACCCTTTTCCCTGGAAAGATTTATAATAGCAGTCGACAAAGCAATGGAGCGGTTAAGCACTCCTGTGCAAGTTGCGCTTAAAAGCAATAGTATTAACGATGACTACCTTTTTATTAAAACAGATGGTAAAATTCATAAGATTAACTACGATGAATTATTATATGCCGAAGCAAATGGTAATTATACAAGAATAATTACGCTGAACGCCTCATTAGCACAGAATATGGCTTTTTTAAGCATGGAAGCACTTCTTCCTGATACGCATTTTATCCGGGTGCATCGATCTTTTATAATCAACAAATCGAAAATTTCTCATATTGAAGGGAACCGGGTATTTATTGGTAAATATGAAATACCGATAGGTAGTAATTATAAAGAAACTTTTTTTAAAGCAATTGGATTGTAATGCAAACAGAAAAATGATATTTTCTGAATAATATCCGGGAATAAAAATTCTTTACAGAGGCTGCCCCTGATCTATTGGGGCAGCCTCTGTAAAGCCTGGTGAAGGATGCTTTATTCAACCGGATCCTGTCAGTAATCAGATGAAGCCGTTACGTTATTTGGTAAAAGAAACTGATTTGCATAGGGACCATCAACCCAACGATTGTCGGACCAGCTATTGCCTCCCGTTTTATAGTTGGGGATGGTCTGACTGGTATTAGTATATACAGCCGGGGAATAGTCCTTGTCCGGAGCGCCTAACGTCCATTTCCAGCGATTGCCGGTGACTGACATATTGGTAACCGGCACACCCAGGGGCGCATGAAGTCCAATGCCGGTGCTATCGAGGATAATGTAGTTATCCTTTACGGTTATATGATCGTATCCCGAATAACCGGCTTGCGATCCGTCCGTGTACATGGCTATCAGTCCGGAGAAAGAGCCATCCGGATCGGGCGCATTAAACTGGAAGTGATTCCGGGAGAAGTTCAGGTAACTTTGTCCGCCCCAGGTCTGAATACCATCCACATGTTCACCTGTGAAACTCGGGTCGGGCGTTATCCAGGATTCGGTCACCGTGATATTGTCCGCGTACACATTCTCCAATCCGCTGTTCGGGAAATAACAGCGGTGGACGATGGCCTCGGCAGGTTGTTCTCCATCTTTACGGCCGTTGGTATTAAAGGCTGTGAGTTGGCTGTAAAGGGTAGCTCCGCCACCTCCGTCACCGATCGGATTACGATAGATAATACTGCCTTTGCAACCCCGTAGAACCAGCCAGCCGGAATAAACGGTGATCTGGGAAGTGATATCCGCCGCTTGCAGGACAACCGTACCTTGCGGGAACCAGAAGCCATCGATCGTCTCTCCGCCTGCGGCTAGAGTCCGTGCCAGGTTACCCCATCCAGCAAGAGCGGTTCCATAAAAAGATCCCCCGGGAACCGTGGTAAAGGAACTGATGGATATCCCTGCAGGTCCTACCATCGAAGTGGTTAGCTGCGAACCTTGCGTAACAGTTCCCGGATTTATGGTAAGAAAGTCAGCAAGATTACTGGCGGCTGACCGGTTGCCAAAAGCGTCCCTGGCCTTCACATAAAAGCTATACGCACCTGCCGCATTTAAATGGGTGACTGAAAGGGTGGTGGCAGCAGTCGTGTCTATGAGGATACCATTGCGGTATACCTCGTAGCCGGTAACACCTATATTATCGGTAGAAGCCGTCCAGCTTAGGATGGCGCTATTGCTGGTGATGCTTGTTGCCGTCAGGCTGCCGGGAACAGAGGGAGGGATCGGGTCATTTGCAGTAGGAACAAAGACGATATCCCGGAAATAATTGGTGCCATTATAGGAACTGTTTGGGAAACTGCCTGGCGTATAAATATATACGCCGTTGTTATCCGCGATGCTGCTCAGTGGGCCGTTGTTGATGACAGAGGCCAGCCCATGAGAGGTAGACGCATAATGGCTGACTGAATTGACTGAAACAACGAATGTCGTATCAGCGCCAATATTATAAGCCGTATCCAATGTGACGAACTGCCAACCTGTGTCTGTTTCGGAGGTAAAAACAGCGCTTTTCAACAGGGTGCCGCTGACAGACCAGAGATGCCCCGTATGGGTACCTGTTTCTCCGGCAACTTTATAGTAGCTGAGCTGTGTTATTTTCCCGGCGGTAATGGACTTGAACTTCATTCCCAATTCCACCGCAACATCGGCTTGATTAAACGTTGGAAGCTGTGTAGTCAAAACAGCATATGAGCCGCTGGCAAGCGTGGAGGCTTGTACCGGATGCCCGCCGTACAAAAGCAAATCTCTTCTGCAACCGATCAGCCAGGAGCCAATGAACAGGATGGCAACAGTGGTTTTGATAATAAGACCATTGGTCTTTTTCATAAATGAAACTTTTAAAATTAAAGAATAGGGCCGATTAATAGGATAGTTACCAAAAGTCAATGCGTCATTTATTTTACCTGACGCATTGATATCGTTATCAATTGAATTTTATTTAATTAAGTCATATTCTTTGTATCTGCGCACTGTTTTATACTGGCCACTAAAAGAATATTGCATGGCGAAAATAGTTAATGCGTTACAGACTGCCAAATTACATCACCTGGTATGATCTTGTACCATCAAGGGTTTGAAGCTGCCTTTACTAATTACAAAAAAGATGGTCAGCCCCGTATTATTCACCAGCGTCATTTAGGCAAAAATTCAAATAAGTCCTATTCAACTTCATTTTTGTCCTGGCATTCAGATGACTACTCAATTTACTTTTGTAGTGTAAAAAAATATTTTAAATGTAATCGGCAAAAATGGAAACTATAGACGATAAAGTTATTACCAAAAAATTGGAACATACTTCCTCAGTACGGTGGGTGCTTGCCTGCCTTTCTCTTTCCATGTTGCTATCCTCGTTAGGTACCAGCATTGCCAATGTTGCGCTACCGACACTAGTACAGGAGTTCAATGCCTCCTTCCAGGAAATCCAATGGATTGTGCTTGCCTATCTTCTTGCTATTACTACTTTGATCGTTAGCGTTGGAAGGCTTGGCGATATCATAGGCCGCAGGCGGTTGCTGCTGTCCGGACTCTTTTTGTTTACAGCGGCTTCAGTTTTATGTGGTGTGGCATCCTCGCTTTCGTTGCTGATAGCCTTTCGTGCGATGCAGGGTCTTGGCGCTGCTATTATGATGGCGCTTTCTCTTGCGTTTGTTAGTGAAACGGTACCGAAGGAAAAATTCGGTCGTGCTATGGGACTACTGGGAACAACGTCCGCAATTGGTACCGCTATCGGCCCATCCCTCGGTGGTGTTTTGATTGCCGGACTGAGTTGGAGGGCAATCTTTCTTATCAACATACCGATAGGTGTCCTAACCTTTTTTCTTGTCAGTCATTATCTGCCTGTTGATCGACAGCGGACGAAAGTTGAACGGGTTGGCTTTGACAATGCAGGCACGCTGTTACTCGCTTTAACGCTCGCGGCTTATGCGCTTGCTATGACGATTGGACGCGGCCATTACGGCAAATTGAACGTTGTTTTGCTCTTGGTCGCTATTTTTGGGGTCGCACTATTTGTATTGGCTGAGCGAAAAGTAGCCTCTCCATTAATCCGATTATCAGCGTTCCGCAATCCGGTGTTGAGTGCCAGTCTGGTCATGAGCGCATTAGTCTCGACAGTGATGATGGCGACGTTGGTGATCGGGCCTTTCTACCTCTCTCGTTCGCTGGGACTCAAACAGTCGCTTGTTGGAATAATTATGTCGGTTGGTCCAATTATCTCCATAGTTAGCGGTGTCCCGGCCGGTCGTATTGTTGATCGTTTGGGTGCACCATTAGTGGTCATCATCGGACTCATTGAAATGGCTGTTGGTTCATTTGCGCTATCCGCTTTTTCAGGGATGTTAGGTATTGCTGGTTATATTGCTGCCATCGCCGTTTTGACTCCTGGTTATCAATTGTTCCAGGCAGCCAACAACACTTCGGTCATGATGGATGTCCTCCCCAACCAACGGGGTGTTATATCTGGCATACTTAATCTGTCGCGCAATCTTGGACTTATAACCGGTGCATCTGTTATGGGTGCGGTATTTTCTCTTGCATCCGGAACAAATGAAATTACATCAGCCCAACCGGAGGCCATTGCAACTGGTATGCGGATTACATTCGCTGTTGCCGGGACGCTCATTGTGTTTGCGCTGGCCATTGCGGTTGTAATTCGTAGATTGACTATGTGCAAACTTCCTTCAGCGTTTTAATGATCAGTATCTGTAAAGCCGGGTGATCATGGTTGTTCCGGAGAAGGGCCGGTGTGTCACCGATTGTTTAATGCTGTCTGAAACTTTTTACATAATCGGCCAGCACCGCCAGTTCTTCTCCGGAGAACCTGTTTTTAAATGAGGGCATATTGCCTTTCCCCTCACGTATCTGCTGCACAATGGCAGCTGTTTCCAGTTTACTTATCTGCAGGTTTTTGGCGCCAAACATACCTTTGGTGCCATCGTTTCCATGGCACATCCTGCAGGTTTTCCTGTATAGGACATCACCTGTTACAGGTGGCTGTCCTGAAATGGCCTTAAAACTACTCCCGGTAACCAGGAGCATAACGATGAAAAAGGCGGGTATAACTGCTTTGCTGAACTTGTTTTTCATGATTTGTTTTTTGTTTGATAAAGCAAAAGAACAACAGTTATGTTCCGGGAAATAGAACAAAACCGACAAGGGAGTCTGCCCCAATATTTCTGCGGCCGGGAAACCGGTAGGGGGATTTCGTACATTAAAGAAAGAAAAAAAGATCGGGTAGATATTTAATTTTTTTTATTTTACATGGATGTCCCCTGTGCCAAAGGATCAGTTACAACCAAAGATAATAGACAAAAAAATAGCTTAAATAAATGAGAAGGAACACCGGTTTTCTACACAAGAACATCCCTGTATATTTTATTGCATTCATTTACTTTCTTACAAGTTCTTATGTTGTTAACGGACAAAATGCTCCCAACGTTTTGACCACTGATATTGACAATTTTTGGATCGCTTTTGATAGCATTCAAACAATAAAAGAAAAGGACAAACAAATTGAATTAATGAAGTCGTTGTACACTGATAAAGGAACTTATGGATTGAAAAAATTTATGGAACTTAGAAAGTTTGATGCTACCAAACTTGTGGAAAGTATCAATAAATACCCTAAGTTCTGGGGATCAATAAGAGGTAACACTTTAAAAATAAAACCGAAGATACCAGCTATTGAAACGTACATTAAGGAATTCAATATTTTATACCCGGACTTCCGGGCGGCAAAGATTGTTTTCACCATTAGCGCTATTCGTGCCGCTGGTACCACAAAGGATTCGCTGGTATTAATTGGTTCGGAAATCGCAATGGGTAATAAAAATACAGATGTATCAGAATTTCCGGACAAAAGATTGGAAAACTTCTTTAAATCGCAAAGCTCAGACAATATCATTCCTATTGTTATTCACGAGTATGTACACACGCAACAAAAAGCAGACGGTAAAATACTTTTAGGGCAAGCAATTTTTGAAGGAGCCTGCGATTTTATTGCAGAACTGGTACTCAAAGAACCATTAACCCATTCTTATCTTAAATATGGAAGGAAACATGAAAAGAAGTTGAAGCAACAATTCAAAAAGGAGATGCTTGGTGAAGATTATTCTAACTGGTTGTATAATGGTGCAGGTTCAAAGACAATGGGTGATCTGGGATATTTTATGGGTTATGCTATCTGCAGGTCATATTATCGCCATGCCGACAATAAGAGCAGGGCGATAAAAGATATCATTGGCTTAAATTATTCAGACCAACCGGCAATTATGCAATTCTTAGCGGAATCAAAATATTATTAAAAATTGTTGGTTCCAGGAATCACTACAGAAGTATACGGTGAATATAATGTCCAGCCCAGCGTTTCATATAAAGTTTTACCTGCTGCTGTTGCTACCAGTACACCTTTTGTTTTACCCCTGGAAATTGCAATGTTTTCAAGTGTGTTCACAATAATTGTTGCCAGCCCCTTGCGGCGGTGGAGGGAATCAGTTGCTATACGATCATAGATTACAAAGTCATCAACAAAAACGATACGACCTATAGCAGCTATATCTCCACTATTTGTAAGCACTTTTACTACAGTAACAGGTATATCGTCTTTCACTTCTAATATGTATTCGCCGGTTAAATTGATGCGCTTTGGTAACATAGGTTTGAAACAAGTCATCATAAAGCCAGGTGGTTGTATGACCCATCGGGATGGTAAAATATTTTTAATAATATCCGGATGTGCACACACCTTAAGAAAAACCCACGGTTCAACAATAGTATTCGCCAAATTTGTAAATTCATTAGTGAAATTCGGGAAAACATAACGAACCTTTTGTTGTGGCCATCCTACATCAATCCTGAATCCGCTGCCGTTTTTAACAGGCGGTGATAACTCACGGGATAAAGACCAACCTTTCATCCACTTTTCAACAATATATTGGCTAATATTAGATTGCATATAAAATTAATCGGTAAAACTGTCTCTATAAATTTAATATAATAGCCGGCGAGTTCGGTTAGTCTGAATTTGTTGTCTATGTAGTCGCTACCAAAAATTCTTCTCCGCTTGCAGGACTAAGGTTATCTGTCCTGCCAACAAAATAGCGTTTGGCAAGACCCGATATAATCTCCACCTCTTTAAAACCAGCCTCACGTGCCAGCGCCAGCATATCTTCCGGGGTAAAAAAGCTGATGAAAGACGTGCCGGCTGCCTGAGCGCCTTTTTCTGCTATCTGTTGCAAAGGTCTGTCTTCCATTTCCATGAGTTCCAATGGTAAATAAAATGTCATAGCAAGTTTTGAACCTGGTGCAAGCGTTGCAATCTGGCGTAGGGTAGCAAACACCGCGTCTTTTGTAAGATACAGGCTAACGCCTGTGCAAGCCACAACAGCAGGTTTGTTGGTATCAAAACCTGCATTTATTAATTGCTCCCACCAGGAAGAAATTTCAAAATTAACAGCAACAAAATGCAGCCACTTTGGAATATCAAAGCCAAGTTCAATTAATCGTTGTTGTTTCCAGGATTGGGTATCAGGTTGGTCAATTTCAAATAGCTGTAATTGAGCAGCAATCTCTGGTCTGCGTTGAGCAAAAGTATCAAGTCCTGCACCAAGAATGACATATTGATGGATACCATGTTCATGCTGTTCTATCACTAAATCTTCAATGAAACGGGCACGGGCTACAATTGATGCCCGAAGGCGTTTTGTGAAACCCGGGTTCATGTCAGGACGTTGCCGCCATTCACTATCAGGTGCTATCAGTTTAAACCCAATTTCGTCTTCAATAATATGTGGTAATGCGTCAATCTGAGCGTGCATAGCTCTCCATAAAGCTACCCGTACAGCAGTATTGTCTGGTGCTGCAATTTTTTTATTTTGTTCCATATTATATAGTTTGATCGGCTTATTATATCAATAATTAGAAAAATTACTTTATTGAATGCAAGCTAATATGTGGCAAAATTAAACACTGCAGATTTGAGAAAATTGTAAAAAACCGACAAGGCCTTTTTTATGATTGCCATTCAGGAAATCCAGGCATCCGTTCAATGGATTTGCGCAGGTAAATGCCCGGGCTTACGCCCGAAAAAAGTTTAAAATCGCGGATAAAATGAGATTGGTCAAAGTAGTCAAGCGAATGTGCAATCTCTGTGAGCGAACGAAGTTTGCCTTGTCGCAAAAGCGCTACCGATGTTTGGAAACGACAGATGCGGGCATACAAAATTGGCGTAATGCCAATATGCGTAAGAAAGAGACGTTCCAGCGAACGCTCCGATAAATTGAGGTCATGCAACACACGAGACAGCCTTTTGCCCTGTTGTAGTGCAACTACGGCATAACCCAGTTTTTTGTTTTCGTCTTCATGACGGTGCGCTTGCTCCAGCAGGAACGTAAAAAGACAAGCAGCCTGTTGTTGCGCGGAACTACAATTGAGTAGCTGTTCACTTAAAGATGTTTTAGCAAGGTGACTGATACAAGTATTTTGATCGGTCAACTCATTTGCGTTTAAACCAAACACCGACTTAAGTGCTGTCGGCTGAAAGTTTACGCCAATAGTGCGAAAACTGCCGCTGCCATGCAATTGCCCATACTTCCTCGCCTGACCGAAAACAAACAATTGTGGTAATCGTTCGCCCCCGAAACCAGTGAACACCTCCCGGTTCTCCTGGAAAATAAGCCCTGGGAAACCATTACACATTACGGTGAAGGTCTTTTGCGATACATCATCAGTTTGGTTCTCCAACGTCCAGAAGTAACGAACATGATTTTTCAGCGATGGGGGAGGTGCAATTATCTGGTAATTCATTTTCTATTAGTTATTGTAAAGACAGTAACCTGTAAAATTACCACTAACGAACAGGGCATTGCCTTGTATCAAAGATAAATATTTGCAGACTAGTTTTTCTATTCTCTTAAATAGACCAATCACTTTTCAACAAAATTTTTTCGCACATATTTATAAATAAATCTGTCCTTCCATTACAATTGTAGAGGAACCGCTAACCCAGATTCCATTTTCGACTACCTTAACGCGAATGGTGGATGGGTGTTCCACATATTTCCCTTGCAGGATCAGGAAATTCTGGTCTTTTTTGATATAGCCAAGCATTTCAAGATATCCAGCCAGTGGCCCGGCAGCAGTACCTGTAGCCGGATCTTCATCAATGCCCATTCCGGGATTAAAAAATCTTGTTTCGGCCAGGTATTTTTCACTTGAACTTTTTGTTGTAAATAAATAGCAGCCTTCAAAACCAAATTTTTCTGATATTTCTTTCAATAAATATTTATGCGAAATGGCTTTTTCAAGAGATGCTAAATCTTTTACGGGTACCATTAAATGCGGAACCTCTGTTTGCACAATATTGATTGGCCAATCATTTAGCGTAAGATCATCGATGCTTAATCCAACTGCTTCGGAAATCATATCGATTGGGACAGTTCTGATTACTTCGGCCTGTCTTTGCTTCATGGCAACATAAGGCAATCCATTCTCTTCGGTAATGTTTAGCGGTATCTTTGTGTCCTTTATGAGTACCCAGGGCTGTTCGCCTTGATTTTTAAAAATATCCCACTTTTTTAATAATGCAAGGCAAACTGCACCAAGCAGGTTGTGCCCGGCGCCGGCAACTTCAAATTTTGCAGGAGTGAATGACCTCACTTTGAAAACGTTTTGTTCCGTTGAATAATTCACGAAAGAAGTTTCTGAGTAGCCGAATTCACGGGAAATATCATGATACTGTTCGATAGTAAGTTCGTTTTCGATATACACTACAGAGAGCTGATTACCCTTATATCGCTGGTCTGTAAATACGTCTAATACGTAGTAATCAAGTTTTTTCATTTGTTTTTTTTGATTTACTGATTAGTAATTGCTCAAAATTAGAACCAAATAGTTTACTTTAGTTATCGGTTAACTAATGGTAACTAGTAACCTTTTGTTAACAGGTCAGTAAAAATGAGAGATAACAAAAGACAAGAAGCAACCTGCGAACAAGAGTTAAATGCCATTCGCGACAGCCTGGAGGTATTGGGTGGGAAATGGAAATTAAGGATTATGCGTCATCTGAATAATCACATTAATGAAACCAATACATTCAAAAAAATCCAGCGTGGTATTGAGGACATATCTGCAAAAATGCTGTCGAAGGAACTACAGGATCTGGAGATCAACCTGCTTGTTTCCCGTACAGTGATGAATACAAAACCAATTACCGTGCGGTACGCCATAACAGCATACGGGCAGAGCGTTTTCCCGGTTACGGAAAGCCTGGTTAACTGGGGATTAAATCATCGCCAAAAGATAAAGCAAAAGGATTAAGTTTCTGAAACACGAGGGTGATATCATTGTAGGAAGAGGAAATGGATGGGCTGGAAACCTAACACACCTCCAATCACAACTCAACATTTTATGATTACAGGGACGCATACAGTTTTGTACAGTCTGAACCCGGAAGCCGACAGAAACTTCCTTTTAAAAGTTCTTAATCTGACCAACGTTGACGTTGGACACGGATGGCTCATCTTTGGTCTGCCTCCATCAGAAATAGCAGTTCATCCTGCGGAAACCAATACACCAAGCGAGCTATTCTTATTGTGTGACGACATCCAACATTTCATTCAGCAAATGACTGATGTGAAGATTCATTGCGATCCGGTTCAAAATCAAAGATGGGGGTATCTAACTTATTTGACGCTGCCCGGTGGAGGAAAACTTGGAGTCTATGAGCCTCTTCACCCAAGACCAGTTCCAATGCCATAAATACCAATAAGCTTAACATTCGTTCACCCCATCCTCCTTTGGAGGATCAAACCGGATGGTGCTTCAAGGGATGACATGTATTGCCCCAAAGTACGCTTTAACTCCCTGTGACAGCACAAGGATGACACAAGGAAAGCACCGGAACACCTGTTTGTTGGTGAATTTTAATAAAAGGGTTAAATTTATAAAGGAAGCATTTGTTATTTATAGCCCTGAAATCATATCCCATGGCAAGGCTCCGTGATAATTTCCCATTTACAGGTACTATTTCCGGTTGCTGCATTTATAAAATGGCAGATAAACATTATTTACGGGCAAAGAGTTCTCTTACTGGCAAGCGGGTGAAAAAAGATCCGGCCTTCCATAAAACCATGGAAAATGCCGGGCTATTTGGAGTTGCATCAAAGATGGCTTCAGTGGTATACCGGCAACTACAGAAAAAGGATAAGGCACACACCTTATACAGGCAACTAATTGGTAAAGCACTATGCTTATTACGTGATGGAAAAGACCGCGAAGCTATCTTTGTTATACTACAGGAAACATGTTTGCGGGTAGCTGTCAAGGTTGCCGTAACACCAGTACGCAGACGGGTTGTTCTCCCTAATAGATTACCGCCGATATGGCGATGTCCGGGGGCGCATAAGAAGAAACAACCGGCATTTATTCACGGTTTCTCATCAGTAGTACAAGCGTGTTATCATTATAAGAATGAAAAATTAGAGTAATCAAAAAATTTATTTGACAACAATTAATCACTGATTTACGCAAGTACTCTTATTAAGCATATTTTTTTGCTGTGGTAAATAGTAGCTATTACAGTTATATAAAAGTTTTAATGTTCAAATTAGGGATTCCAATAAGCACCTACCAGATTACCTTCATATCTCATAGCCCTCCCTCTGTATTGTAATGTGGTATTTCTGGTCAAATTCGTCCATTCTATATGGTATATGCTACCCTGTTTCGTTATAGTTAACTGTGCTGTATCATCTCCATTATTAGATTCGAGCCAGGAGGTTCGATATGTTCCTTCAAATGGATCATCTGTAATCTCACTATTGGGAGTCCTTTTGCAAGATTCAGTGTAAGAGGTGTCTTCTGTATGTTCAAGGTATTTTGAGGTTAGACATCCATCACCTTCATTTCTGAATGTAAATGCACCAATAAATTCTTTACTCATGGATGGAGTTTTAATTAAGCTATGAATATATTGAAGATACTTATAGTACGATTGAGTTGTATTTAGTTTTGAAACATCTATCTGTTTTATTATTATAGATTAATCAGGAAATAGTAAGTCCCAATTGTATTTTGAGAGCGCCCATATTGTTGTTCCTATGGCCATGAACTATTAGGTCTAACAGTAAATAATATTTTGAATAATATCCTAGTTGTAATTTATTCTTGAATTGCAGCATTTTCATCCCTGTCAAAAACATCCCATTTGTTCTGATACAATTTTTTAGCTTTTAATCTTTTGCAATCTAAATAGGCTCTTTTCTCTCCCTGTTTAGGAATAAAAACTGGGAAACTGTTCAAGATGGAGTTTACGAAGATATTGAGAAAGCGGTTACGCTTTTGCCGGATCAATACAAAAGAGTAGAAGCAAATTGGCATTCTTTATTGCAGCAGATATCTTTTTGGGATTTAGCTAAATGGATAGCCTGGTTTATCCTATTGGTAACAAGTAAAACTGCTTCCTGAAACTGGGGAACCGGCGGCTAAATTTATTATCATTTTGCCGTCGGTCCCCTTTTATTAGCTTTTGGCCCTACAAGTACCACCTCCGGCGTTTATGATATTGGGGTTATCATTTCCATTGAGTTTCTCAAGTAGATACAGATAAACCGGTAGCTGGTGTGCGCATCCGAAGGCGGTGCTTACATTTTTATTATTTGTTGAATCAATCTGGTAGCCCTTAGCGACCTGGGTATAAATGTTAGCACCGTTTTCGTACCACTGCGGAAGGTCTGGAACAACATCCGGCTTATTATATACCCGGTAGCTTTCAGTTATGTTCTTGTTGAACGTCCCGGTAAAGGTGCTATCGCCTGTCATTGGCGACGCGTAAGTATACACGCAAAGATCTATATCTTTACCCTGTCCGACAGAGACAGCTGCAGCATAATAGGTAATCAACGCGGCTCCCAGGCTATGACCTGTAAGCATTGTTTGTACGTTTGCGGCATCTTTCATAATAGCTACCGGATTGGCTGCAACAGTTTTTAACGAGATAGGCTTAATTGGATTAGCAGAGCCGGCCGGCAATATGATTTGGCCTGATTCATAAACATTGTAAAAGCCGGATGGTACTGATGGGTTGCTACTAAACTCTTTAAAGGGGGTTGGAACGAAATAGTTGTCTGCGATGGTTTCAAAAGAGCTTTCCGTACCACGGATGGCGATCACATATTCCTTGGAGCTGTTATGCTGTGCTATAAAACCGAAATAGACCGGGGTCTTATTCTCCATCATCTGTACATTGTACAATACCTGGTAATTTGTCAAAAAGTCCTTGTCTATCAATAGCTGGTAGGTATTATCGTTATAGATATCTGCATACGCCTTCATTGAAGGATTTTGTTGTGTTGCCGTATCTTTTTTCTTTACTGCCTGTTTGTAAATAATGTCTGCCAGGTTGACAAACTTGGCGCACTTAACAGCCTCTGACAGGGAAATGGATAAAGGTTTTACTTGAGCGTCCATAGAGAAATGGTTTTGAGGGTGAAGAATAAATTTATTATTGAGGTATAATAAATGCATACTACTCATGTAAGGACTGCAAACTAATTTTTTTTTCTTATCCAACGAAATAATTTTCCAATCATGTATCAAAACACACCTTCATTATATCCAGCTTGATCCCTGCGGTTTTAACTGTAGCAAACACTGATTGAGTTATATTCAGCATGCACCCTATTATTAGTTCGAATAAAACAGAGAAAATAAAAAAAACATAAACCCTTTCTGATAAATAATTTCAAGGATTTAAAAAATAAATCCGGGTGGCAGGATTACAACCTGCGACCTTGCCGCTTACAGCGGTACGCGATATCATAACACGATGCCATGACCCAATAACCAACGCGATATGCCTCGTTTTTTAATTTGTTTCTCCAAATGGAGCGCCTCTTGTCTGGCTCCACATGGTATTACTTGAATGAGCCGCCATGGCACTCCATACCGCGTGCTTGTCGTAGATCTTGAATTGTGCTTATTTAACCGGGTAGAAACATTGGTTGTTTCTCCTACATAGTAACGTTCTGTACTACTGCTTTGAGGATATAAACATCATGAGGCATAACAAACAAAATTTACTAAAAATAAAGAAGCCTACTCGTTTCTGAGTAGGCTTCTTTCTCTAAAAAGACCTGGCTGTACAATTTTCGAACCATTTTTTTACTGACTTTGCCGCAACCACACCCTAACAATGTCGTATTCAGCCCTTTTATTAAAGCGAAGCGTTTTTTATCTTTATAGTCAAAAATCCTGAAAAATGATCAGCATCACCTGAGCCGAAAGAAATTAAAACTAAAAGCAATCCAATGAGAAAGTTAATCTACGCAATCAACCTTACCATAGATGGTTGCTTCGACCATACTAAAGTGATTGGCGATGAAGCAATGCTTGAATATTGGACGCACGTCTTGCGGGAAGCCGACCTGCTCGTTTATGGGCGCATCACCTATCAATTGATGGTTCCTTATTGGCCTGATGTCGCAAAAAACCATTCTATGGCAAAAGCAGAGAACGATTTTGCTGACACATTTGATTCCCTCGACAAAGTTGTTTTCTCCCGATCGTTAGAGAGGGCTGAAGATAAAAAAACGAGAATTGTTCGTACGGATCTTCAAGACGAAATACTCAAATTGAAACAACAAGAAGGCAGGGATATTTTACTCGGTGGCGTGGCCCTCCCTTCGCAACTGATAGCGCTGGGCCTGGTCGATGAATTTCTTTTTGTTATACATCCAGTCATTGCAGGAGAAGGGAAACGGTTGATGGAAGGCATTGACCTTCAGGAAAGATTACAATTAAGACTAGTTGAGTCAAAGATTCTTAAATCAGGATGTGTGGCGCTTCGTTACTTGAAACAGTGAGAGAAAAATCTGCGACAGGAGCGATATTAGATTTTCGTATTATGTCTGGCGATGAGAATTCGTCAATAAATGCAAACAAAAAAGCTGTCCGAGATATGTTCGAACAGCTTCTAAAGCTGGATAGAAATGCATTCAATTTATATGTTTTTACAAAATGAGCACTCGAATGGAATTGGATTAAGGGTTGTATTAGTACCCCTAAAGCTGATAGCTTTTTACCTAACGAACTCTCGCAGCGGCTCCTGTCGATAGGAAACCTTATCCACGATCAGCCATTTTCCGTCTAATTTTATCAGGTTAAATCGATCAATGAACCGAAAGGTGGCAAAAGTCAATTGCACGTGGGCTGACCCGGTATCTCCGTCCCAGGTATATGAAAGAAGTTCGGGTTGACATTCCTGTAATGTTGCTTGGGCAACCAGGTCCAGGTATTGCGGCAGTGTCCACTGAATCAACTTTCCCTCTATGATGGTCCTGATGTACGCATCGGAGTGAAAGGCCCCCCGGAGCCTTTCGATGTCTTTTATCGGACGCCCTTGAAGATAATCGTTAAGAGTAAGTTGGATCAAATGCTTTTCCTCTTCTACTCCGACTTTGCTTGTTACAGTTTCCATGGTTTTTTGTCACAAATCTACTTATATTGTTTTCAAACCTCCAAATGTACATTCGGAAAAAAATGGCTGTTTAAGTGTTTTACCTGCAGTAGATAAGCTTAATCACGATCCGTATATATCATCATATCATTGGTCATCACCAGCAAAACAAAACCCGCAGCAATAGCTGCGGGTTTCTTTTCATTTGTCGGGACGACAACCCGACGCCCTGATATCGTAATTGTCTGAATTTCAATATCTTGTGTCAATAACTTTAAACCTACTCACTGTTTTACTCTGGCCACTAAAAGAACGTTACAGGGCGAAAGTAATTAATATGTGAGAATCTTCCAAATGGTATCAATTTATATGATCTTGGACGAAAAAAAGTATTATTGTTTCAGGATATTGAATTTTATATATCTCTTTCCGATCAGCTTTGACCATAGGTATTTTAGAATTATATTGGAAGATTAGGCTCTCATTATTTTGTCATCTATTTCTTTAAGTGCTATTATTTTGAAGATGATTCGATGTTGGCCGATCAACCATTATCAGAGGCTGAATATAGCGGAGATGATATTATTCCGTCAGAAGAATTTGAAATTATTTGGAATCAACAAAAATAGATGCTGGAAGGTACCCGGCAAGAAGACGTTTACACCCGGAACCGGTAGCCTTTAAAAATTATTGATAAAATGCCTAACTTCATTGGCTATACGCAGACAGGGCTTATATGAGGAATCAGGACAGCCCTGAATTGGTGATTTGTTTTTAAAGGCGATTTAGATCCAGGTTATGAATAAATGTGCAGTTATTATAGGCGTCAATGAGGTCAGGCAGCTTCCACCGCTTACAGCGGCTGTGCAGGGAGCTAAGGATTTTAACGTCTGGGCGGTAGGGCAGGGATATACAACCACCCTGATTACAGATGAGAATGGGCCTGTTACCTTGTCTGCTGTCAGCGAGGTGGTCAGTCTCTATGTGGAAGCAGAGGTTTATGATCAGCTGTTGATATTTTTCTCTGGTCACGGCGCCTGGAAGTCGGTTGGTACGGAGCTTTGGCTACTCTCTGATGCCACACGTAATGCCGCGGAGGCGATTGGCCTCAACGCATCCGCCTGGTCTGCGGAAAATGGCAATATCCCGCATGTAGTATTTATCGGCGATGCATGCAGAACAAACAACAGCGACCCGCTTTTGAGCCGCGTTCATGGGAGTGATATTTTTCCTAATGTTGCTGGGCTTAGTATACCGCCTGAAGTAGACAGATTTCATGCGGCGAAGGTGCTCAGTCCCGCTTATGAGAGAACTGTGAGGGGAGAGGATGCTAAGTCATTTGGATTATATACCCGGTGTGTACTGAATGGCTTAAGTGGGAATGTATCTGAGATTCTTCAGCCTTATAGGGAGGATGGAGGCAGAACCCAGATTCTACTTCCCAGAGCATTAAAAACTTATCTTGAAGAAATAGTTCCGCTGGAAGTGAGTAAATATACCAGTGAACACACACAGCAACCAGTTGCCCACGTACAGTCTGCCTATCCTAAATATCTGGCCAGATTTAGAGGAGAGGATGATACAGAAATGTTCCCGCCCCAGACAGTCGCAGACAAGGAGATACCATATAACAGGGAAGGACCGAGGAATCGGTCCGGAATGGAAGGAGTATTTATTGGTGGAAACCTGGAACGTTATGTAGATCATCGCTTGTATAAAACGCTGGATAGCTATCTGGACGATAGCAGGGCACCTTTCCTGCAACTTTTTATGGATCGTGAAGGAGGGGTAATTATTGATGGCACGGACGATGTTAAAGTTAAACCAGATTGGCCCGTGGGTTACTTGTTTAGGGAAGGAAAGATCACTTTTGTGGAGGTGCCTCCGTATTACCCCTATTCTTTTCTGCTCCTGCGACTTGGAAATGGTAACAGCGTTCCAGTAACCATATTGCCGGAATTTGTAGCCATTGTGCTTTTGAAGGATGAGCAGGTAATTAACATTAGGTATGAACCCACTCGTAATAGTCACAGGTATAATGAAGGAATGGAGCGGCGGCCGGTCATAGTGGAAAAAAGAGCGCTGATCGCCACTGCCATGCAGTTTGGAGACTTTAAAATCACCGGAAGTGCGCCCGAAGTGATTAGGCAGGCGGGTTTTATACGCTATGACAAGGCGTTTGATCCGACATTAGGGTTGTATGCCAGTTATGCCTATGCGCAACAAGGAAGGTGGGAAGATATCAACTCGGTTTATGAGTACATGAGTAGGGAACCAGAGCCGGTCCTTTTTGATGTGACGTTGTTAAATTTTCTGGCCAGAATCAGGGGACGGGAGAAATCACGGTTTAACAACCAGAGAGGAGCCATTGGGCCGTTGTTAACGCAAGGATGGTCCTATTTTCCTATCAACTTTTCTTATTTTCCCGGGAAGTACAGAACATTGATTCGCTGTTTGGTGCCGGGGCTGTGGACAACATTTACTGAGCAAGGTGCCCGCTTTATTTCAAAAGGTTTACGATAGTATGGCAACAATAATATTTATACATGGAAGAGGGCAGCAGGGACGTGACCCCGTGGAATTGGAACAGGAGTGGAGAGTTGCATTGGAAGTGGGACTTAAAAAGATAGATGCAGTGCTGCCTGCCGGAACCAGGATCGTGTTTCCTTATTACGGAAATATTCTACATGAAAAGACAAAAGGGCCCGAAGATACTCTGGAAAGGCTAATTGAAAAAGGCGAAGCATCAGATGCAGGGATGTATTTTCTGCGTGATATGCTACAGGAACTATTGCAAAATGCGGGGATTACGAATGCGCAGATTCAGCAAAATTATCCTGATGGACTTACTGAAAGGGGCTTTCAGAACTGGAAATGGGTAATTGCAATGGTCAAAACTGTCGATAAGATCCCCGGGCTACGGGACTTTATGCTTGATCTGGCGACATCAGATGTATATCAGTATCTGGCACTGCCGCATATCCGGGAGGCTATTGATAAGTTAGTGGCTGGCCATATTGATAGTGACCCTTGTGTAGTCGTAGCTCACTCCCTGGGTACTGTAGTGGCCTATAATGTCCTCCATGAGATACCTTCTGCCAAAGTAGATGGCCTAATCACGCTGGGGTCCCCGCTAGGTATTCGTGCAGTGAAAAAGTTTTTGAATAAGCCGTTAAAGATGCCTTCCTGCATTTGTAACTTATGGTTTAATGCACTTGACAACAAAGATATCGTCGCCCTAAACCCCTTAACCAAGCATTATTTTCCTATTACCCCGGGGATTATTAATAAAACAAACTTGGTTAACACTACATCCAATCACCACAGTATCGAAGGGTACCTGAGTAATCCGGAGGTGGCTAAGGCAATTTATCATAGCTATTTAAAACTCCATTCAGAATATTGAATTGCGCGCATTTAATGAACTTATTGACATGTTTGAGATTTCGTGATAATTCCTTATTATAATAGTGGCTGGGATTTGTTTGGCAGCCGCTAATCATAGAATTTTGAATGACTCGGGATGGACACCAAAAGAAGTCTCAAAGTTACTGCACGCCCAATTCTTCATTTCTTCTTTTGTATATTTTGAAGAAAGCCACTGATAATCGAAAGTAAATGGCCCTTCTGTTATGATCCATTCTCTGACCATGGTGTAAACAGAATTCCAGGTGAAAAATTCATTTAGTGTATTATCTAGCAGTTCAGCAGTATGTTGTTTGCTGGCCGAAGGATAGATATCTCCATTTTCATCATCGATAAATAATGCATTATGCTTTTCAAACAAGTTGTATGCCTCCTTCAGGGTTATTTGATTTTGTGGTAGTTCAAACAGATGCATTCCTGGCCAGCAAAAGAACTGTGGATATTTGACTTTATCTTCCTGAAACTTTAGAAACTTGGAAAAAAAGAGCCTGATAGGTAGATTGGATGATGTGTACTGGTAGTTCCTTTCCTCCTCAAGTAATTTTTTAATACTCGGTTCTTTATCTATCCAGTTTAAGATATATGCGGCGCTTTCGTAAGGAGAAAAGCAACCGATGGAGCGGGCGAGTTTTTCGCTATGGAAGATATATTCTTCTTTTGAGAAGTGCTGAATTGCTTTTTTTACATCCTTATGGTTATCTCTGATCATCTTGCACACTAGGGCAAAGCGAAAGCCCGGATCATTTGTTAGGATGAAAGATTCATGATAAGTAAGATCAAAAGGAAAGCCATCAGTTGGATTGATAGCAAGGTCGCATATTAACAGGAATAGCCCAACAAGGGGATCATCTGGTTTTACGGGGAATGGTTCGCCCAGTATATTGAGGAAAAGATTAAAGGCATCCACATATATTCCCGAAAGCAGACCAGCCTTGTTGAAGTCATTAAAATCTAATGTACCTGCGTTTGCCAGGTACAAATATTGTAACTGGGAGAATCTGGCCTGTCCTTCAAATATTGACCTTGTACCTAATGGTGGAATCGTATTGGATGAGCCGTAGTAAAAGCTTTCAACTTTGGCTTCCTTTAGTTTTTTGAATCCGTGTTCCCACTCCCTGATATTGGGTAAGAATGATAATTCCGGGTCAAATGTTGCCGCCAGTGTCCAAATGGAAGCACTCCACATCATATTATAGGAGTGTCCCCAACATTCAAAATAGGGATTGGTAGCGTATTTATTGATCTGGGTGGGTTCAAATGCTATTTGGCCAGCAAATTCTATATCATGCCAGTAATTAATGATGCTGTTGACGTTTTCATTTTGGTGTCCAAGTTGATCAAACTTTGCGATTGATTTAAAAGGGCCAAGTGTATTCAAAACATCTTTGAGTAGGGAATTTATAATATGGCCTTGGGCAGGAAACTTCAAACTGGATATTAATCCAAAGTTTGAACCGACATGTTGCCACCAATGAATGGTTTCATGTAAATAGGTAGAATAAGCCTGAATTTGGGTAGAAGTGATATCTCTTGATGAATTAGCTCCTGGTTGTACCTTACTTAATTCAAGGTGAATATCTTTTCTTAATCTTAACACAAATTGCATAGGGTTATAGCTGCCTTTTAATCCAGACAGCAACTCACCGGCATTTTCTGAGGTTAGCAACAAATCAGGGTTTAATGATATCATTTTTATTAGTAAGTGGGTTTATTTATAAAGATACTAAAACCAGCGCTTAATTTTTTTTCAACTATAAGCGGCAAATTCCAGGATGAATGATAATATCTACGTGAAGGTTATGTTCAGTTCCCTCACAAGGGCGGCCAAGATCCAATTATATAAGGAAGTAATCGGGGGAACATTTGATCAACTTATTATTTGTAATGCTGGAGCAACCGGGCAAGAGAAAATTAGAATTCCTCCATTCGTTGTCTGGAGATTAATTATCCGGTTTTTTAGTCTTGGTTTGTAATCTTCGCCTGTAAATTTTTGCCAGTACCAGTCACTTGCAAAGGTGAGTTATTTTTCGCGTAAATAATTCCTCAGAGGGATTTTTTCAACTATAGCATTGCGCATCTTGCTGCCATCTACGACGCAGAGTTCCTGTGTGATGAAATCATATACTTGTATGGCTGGAGATGAGGAACCTGGCAGTACAATAGGGAACCTCATTGACTGGCTGTTTTTACATGTCCCCCTTTCCACTTTTTTAACCATTTTATTGCGTTGAAGCCGTCGCTAGCAAATAGCAAATCAATTGGGAGGGAGCCGAGAGATACCTGTTTCTGTGCAGGTCCTTTTTACCTAATAAATACTATCTTTAGTTAATCACAATCCCAAAAGTTTCACAATCCCATTTAATCAGCCACATGAAAATCATTGACCTTCTCACTTCCACATTGGATGTATCGTTGCCGATTGTCAGTATGTCTTTTGGTATGTATGGTGCAATGACAGATACTAAACCGAAGGATGGTAAGCTTACCCCACAAGGCAGAATCGCCATTACGGGAATCGTATTAGCAGGGATATTTACCCTGGTCATTAAAGTCGGAGGGCTTTATCAAAAGATAGAGGTGCAAAACCAGGAAAAAATACAAGCCGCTCATATAGCTGATAGTTTAAGACAGCGTGATTCGCTGGAACAGGCTTTTAAAACACGGCTGGATATTAGCTTGCATCGTTCGGCAACATTAATAGGGCATTTAAGTGAACAAACGGATATCTCAATAAACCGGATGCAGGGTCTTGCCAAAGAGCAACAAAAGCTGGTCACTAATTCCATCCGCACGATAGAGCCATTGCAGCCTTTACGTATCTGTATCCGGTATACCCTGAATTCGGAACTACCGGAAGTAAAGGCTTATTTTGACCAGCTCATTGCGGGAAAGGCAAGCTTGATGTCTTCTCCTCCATCTGGGACAATCGTGAGCTCGCAGCTCGGCCACCCGGCAGAACCGGATCGGATGGAAATTAGGAAAATCGAAAACCCATACTTTCCTAAATTTGTTCAATTACGGAATGATTATGCGCTTCATATTACCGGAAGTCCGATCAACCTCGATCAGATAACTACGCTGCAATCCTTCAAAATCCGTTTAGACCCAAACAAACTTTTAGACCATCCGGAACTCCAGGATAAAATCAATAATTTTAATGCCGATGTGGACTTTAGGAAGAAAACGGTAACCATCATCTATTCAACAGATGTTTTTGCCTCTTTTGCGGATGGCCCCAAAAGCATGTTCAGCATCTATGACCTAGCAGGACATTATTTATCAGTACTTGGAAGCTTTCAAAAGGGGTATACTTTAAACGATGTCAGTTTTTATACTGGTGGCCGGTACTGGCATTTAACGAGGTTTGCCTTTGCCTCCGGAAATTATAAGGAACATGCCAATGCTACGCAAACATATAGATACTATACCCGAAAAATTACCGCCATTGAAATTAAATAGTCGAGGGTAGGTAAGCCTGACTCTGTCCATTGATTAAGCATTTAGGAGGCTTTGAACCATGTTTTAGAAATGAGGCAAAATGAGTATATTCAATTAGTGAATTTTAAAAGCAGTTTCAAAGAATTTGGAAGCTATTGTGGCATTATGAAAAATTACTGACAAAACACCCATGCCGTTAAGTTAAGGCAAATATGGGTGTTTTAACGGTTGCGGTAGGCATTCACAATGATTACATTGTGGGCTATCTGTGATTCCCTGATTGGAACCTGTATATTCGTGACTATAAATAATAGCCATTATGAAAAAAATCCTTTTACTCGTCTTCCTGATTACAATAACCATTTTCAGTCAGGCACAACGTAGGCATTATGGCGGGGGCCACCATACTACCAGCCATGGAGGTCACTTTGCTGGAGGTTCAGGTTCTTCCCACCGTGGTGGGCATTATAGGAATTCAAGTAGTTATAATAGATATGGTACTCACAAGGGCAGCAGAAGGTATTAACTCGAATTACATGGACATTATAGCTTAACGACATGGGTGTTTTAACTCTTTTATATTGAATATTTAAGTATTACATTTAGAGTATTATGGCAATTATTTTTTCTGCTGTAACACTTATACAAAAGATAGTTGAATCGAATAGGGGTCTCAGGAAACAGCTAACCGATATACTTGAAAAAATTACCAGTATCAATATTGAATCAGAAAAAGCTAAAGCGAACAGTGTTGGCTTCCCGGCAAATTATCAAGGATTATTAAACGATCAACAACGATTTTTTGTACGGCAAGCCGCATACCTAGCTAAATAAATCAGTAGATATGTAAGTCCTTATGAATGGAATATGGTTGCATGAGGATGGGTTACGATCGATGAAATAGAGGCGGCAGAAGAATGCTTTGAGAGAGCTATAAAGCGGTCTAAATCAGATGTTGACAAAGGTTTAACACTTAGGTCATTTGCGGGTCTTTTAACTGATGAGCGAAAATTTGAATTAGCAAATGAATATTATCAGAAAGCAATGGCCGCTTTCAAAGGAAACGCCGATCGAATGATATATTATAGGGTAATTATCTATGAACGATGGGCACAGATTTTCCCAAAGCAAGATGTAGAATATACAAATAAAATTGATCAGGTAATTAGGGAATGGAGCGGTCATTCTAATAAAAATAGGTCCGAAACTGAAATAAAAAGGGTTCGGGACACTTTGGTGGCTGCGGCTACTTAATTCAAAAGCTTTTTGGTCTGAAGGTTATATCCAATGTCAATGAAATAGCTGCTGCTGTTTAATTAGCTTCATCTTTATCTCTTCTGCCTGATTACGTTACGTAGGGCGATAAAGAGTGCTGTCAGGTATGCTCCTGATTTTTCAGAATTTCCTCGATTTTTTCCTTAAACCATTGCGTCTTTACCAGATCCTTAATGAAGTAACTGAATTTCTGTAAGTAAGCTTTATTGTAATGGCTTTTTATACTATAAAAAGGATAAAAAGTTTCCAGGTCATTGCTTTGTAAACCTTCAGTAATGGTATCAATACTCTTACTCTTTTTTACACCTTCCTCTTTTAATTCAGGATATGACTGACGTGCCACCTGTATGTCAGCAACAATTGGGATCAACTTTTTATTCTTTTGATCTACAATCTCCTGGATATACGCCGCCTTATCAAAGCCGATCCAATTTAATTCTGCAATATTATCCGGGTGGTAAATGTAATTTTCAAAAGCGTAATACTTTAGAATTTTAAGATTGGGGAATCTCTTTTGAATACTTACTATTTCTTCATCTGTGAGATAATCGCGATCTCTTAATCCCAATTTATTAGGATCTTCCTTTATTGTCATGAATACCTCACGACTATTTTGTGCAGGTAGAAAAAGGAAGCCATCTTCCCCTAAAGCCAGGTTGTAATGCTGGTCATTTTGATTTTCTACAGTAACCAGCCTATATCCTTTTAGTACATTTTTTATAATTTCTTTAGGCAATGCCACTTCATACACCTCCATTTTATCCTTGGGTTCTGGCAAAATGATTTGTGGAATGTCAAAATTCAGCAAATCCAGATCGATAAGTGCAGCATTTTCTGCATTCCTGGCAAAATCAATGAATCCTAATGCATGTGATGCCGTCCAGAGTTGCGAATTCTCCGGAACCCAGCCATTAGTAATTTCATTCAATAATCTGACTTGTAAGGAAGTGTTTAAATGGCAATCCATTTCGTCTATAAAGATGATCGCGTCTTCATAGAATGGTTTCCTTACAATAAAATTTAAAAGAAGTATCACTACCTGTTTTTCACCATGACTTAATAAATCATAGCTAATTCGTGATTCTCCTTTCTGAAATATTAATTGACCACTGCTTTGCGCGGTTGGATTCTGAAATGCAGCAATCTGAATAGTAGTGGTAGTATCACCACCTAAAATATTAATTAAAGATGTATTTAGCGGATCAATATAATCTTGGAAAATCTTCAACGTATCTGCGGATTCTCCTCTGAAAACTGGTGCCCTTAAAGCATTGTCAATTTCTTGTATGTAAAGATTTACATCGCTCGTAAAGCGTTCATCTGCATCAATAAAAGTAAGTGGACCGTCAGTATTATTCCTGGCAAAATCGAGATTAACCTGATTAGTTACTCTTGGCACAATCCGAATACTACTCCTACCAGTAAATTTTGATATTTTATTTCTTGAGCTATCACTAGATCTTCTTGATTTATCTACTATGCTAATTGAATTGCCATCGGAAAAATTAATACTAACTTCAGGCTTAAGGTTATTTTTTGCATAATAGTTTTCTAATGGAATAGGGCTATATGCATCATCCCGAAATTGCTTAACAACATAATCAAACGCATCAAAAACAGACGATTTGCCAGAACCATTTGAGCCAATTAATAATACCAACTTTGCTTCTTCTGGAATTCCGTCAATGGTTAAGTCTGTAAATCGCTTAAAGTTCTTAAGTTCAAGTTTAGTAATACGCATAATCCAAAAATAACTTATTTCATCCAACGATGGGTTGTTCTATGGTCCATATAAATAAAAAAAGCCATCTTACAATAAGATGGCTTTTTCAGTCGGGACGACAAGATTCGAACTTGCGACCTCTTGCACCCCATGCAAGCGCGCTACCGGGCTGCGCTACGTCCCGAATTACCGGTATATGTTTTCATTGATGGGATGCAAAAGTAGGTAATTATTTCTTTTTTCAAAATTTCTCGCAGCTTTTCTTTTAAAACTAATCCCGCTTCCCGCCACGTGTTGCCAAAAATATGATCAGGCCTACTATAACTACGATAAAGATTCCGGTCCATATACCAGCCTTGAAGATCCCGGCAATAATTGCACAACTACTCATGGAGAAAATAAGAAAAGATAACAACAGGTAAGTAAGGTGTTTCATAATGTGTTTTTTTATTACATAACCGATTCTGTACATCCGCACCAAAAAAAAATATTTGCAAGTATCAAAATAAATGACAAGCTTTAGTATTCAACCAACATATGTATGAATACAGGGAAAGCCTTCCAATCAGGCTTACACGTGGTAGCTTCCCATTCCTCACTTTGGGGACGCTTTTTACAGGGCGATCGCCATGCTTTTGCCGAAATATACGATGCACACATCGATGATCTCTTCCATTATGGGATGCACTTTTGCCAGGATAATGAAAGGGTGAAAGATTGTCTGCAGGACCTGTTCCAGGATCTTTGGATAACCAGGGATCACCTGACTGCTAATATACAAAACATCCGCTATTACCTCATCAGTAGCCTGCGCAGACGCCTGTTGCGCTCTTTGCGGAAGGATCGCCGCTATCAGCACCGCGAATCATGGGAAGCCTTTGAATTCGAATTTACATCCCCCCTGGAAAGCCAGTTAATCCTCGAAGAAACTGCGGAAGAACAAAAACGCTTGCTGCAACAAGCCCTTAGCAGCTTATCCCGCCGTCAGCGGGAGGCCATTTACCTGCGCTTCTTCCAAAACCTCAGCTATACTGAAGTAGCAGAAATCATGTCTATGCAGGTAGATTCTGTATACAATACCATCTCCAAAGCCATCAGCATCCTTAAAAAGAATATCTCTCTGCCGCTACTGTTGCTACTCCTGAGCAAATAAAAATATTTTTTAAAAAAAGTGATGAGATTTTCCCCGCTACCTGCTCTTTAATAAAAAGCTCATACACTTGGCAGCCAGTAACTATTTATCATTCACAGCCAGGGAGTTTGCGCTGGATGAGGACTTCCAGCAATGGGTACTACATCCGGAGGAAAAAAATGTGTTCTGGGAAAAGTGGCTCCGACAGTACCCGGAAATGGAACCGGTCATCAACGATGCCAGGCAACTCGTACATAGTATCCGCTTCAGGTCTTACAGCCTGTCTGCTACGGATAAGGAACAACTGTGGGATGCTGTGTGGCATGGCCTGGGAGAAGAAGACGAGCCTGCAACAGTAATACCTGTTTCCCGGTGGAAAGATGCCTGGAAGTATGCAGCAGCCGTGCTGTTGGGGATACTGTTATCCGGCGGTTGGTGGTGGATGCAGCAAACGAATAATAAACCGGTCATCTTCAGCACCTATACCCGGTTAGGTGAAACCAAATCAATGTGGCTGCCCGATAGCTCAGAAGTAACACTCAACGCTAATTCACGTTTACTGTATACCGAAACGGATCATGGTAAAAGAGAAGTGTGGTTGGATGGAGAAGCTTTTTTTCACGTAAAACATAAAACGGCTCAACAAAAATTTATTGTTCATACCTACGACAAATTAAGTGTGGAAGTAATAGGTACACAGTTTAATGTAAACAGTACAGGCAAAGAAATTGTGGTAGTACTGCAGCAGGGGAGTATCCTCCTGGATATCGGCGAGCCCCGCAAAGGTAAAGCTGCTGAACTTTACCTGGAATCCGGGGAAATGGTACGCTATAATAAACAGGATGGAGATTATACCAAAAAAAGAGTAGATGCTGCCCGTTATACTTCCTGGCACTCAGGACGACTCATCATGGATGATTTTACACTGACAGATGCAGCAGCTTTTATGCAGCAGGTATTCGGCAAAACATTGATCGTTCGTGATACACAACTCCTACATTATAAGGTATCAGGGTCAATGCCTATCATCTATCAACCCGACATAATGATGATGCAGCTTGGAAAGGTTTTCCGTATGCAATTCAACCAAAGAGGCGACGAAATATGGATCCAGCAAAAATAAAGATCGCCACTTACCAGTATAGAAAGTTTCATTATTAATCGTTAAAACCTGTTCAAGATGAAAAAGGGTTTACGTGTATTGCTAATGCACGCATTAGCGCTGTATTTCCTATCCCAATCGGTAACCGCGCAAGACCTGGTTACTATTAACAACCAAAAGATTCCCACTGACACTGACAACAGTGCTGACGTACAGCCAGATGAATCTTCCCTGAAAACAGTATTGCACCTGATTGAAGAACATTTCAGCGTGTCTATTGCCTATAAAAGCAACCTGGTAAAAAGCAAAAGAGTACAACTCTCCGTAGCTACCTGCCAGTCGCCGGAAGAAGCACTGGGCAAGGCATTGTCTCCCTTCAACCTGCATTATGAAAAAGTAAGAGAACACTTTTATATGGTAACAGAAAAGGAGGCAACACCCCCGCCTGTTACCACGCACGACATCAATCAGCAACAACATCCCGTAAAAGGTTTGGTGAAAGATGAAAAAGGTAATACGGTAGCGGGGGTTACTATCAAACTAACGGGAACGGCTATAGGAACCGTTACTACTGCTGATGGTACATATACACTCAATGTTCCCGGTAAAAGCGATGATCAGCTGGAAATTACCTTCATTGGTTATGAAACACAACGGCTGGTTGTTGGCGGAAGATCAGTGATCAACATCATCCTCAAAGAAGGCGCGAGCTCACTCAATGAAATTGTGGTAACAGGTTATACCACCCAAAGAAAGAAAGATCTGACAGGATCAGTAGCAGTAGTGGATATTCAGAATCTTGTTAAACAACCTTCTGCACAGATAACAGAACAATTGCAGGGACAAGCCTCCGGTGTTACCGTGATCGGCTCCGGTCAGCCAGGTGAATCACCACAGGTACGTATCCGCGGGGTAAATACCTTTGGTACCAACTCACCATTATACGTGGTGGATGGTGTACCTACTACCGATATCGCCGATATCAATCCCAATGATGTAGCCAGTTTACAGGTACTCAAAGATGCCGGTGCCGCCTCCATTTATGGTGCACGCGCGTCCAATGGTGTGATCATCATCACTACCCGCAGAGGTAAAGGAAAAATAAGTGTTACCTACGATGGCTACTACGGCCGTCAGTATCCTAAAAAAGGAAATGTATGGAATACACTGAACCCACAGGAAAGAGCAAACCTCCGCTGGCTGGCTTATAAAAACTCCGGTGCAGATCCCAGCGACGCTATTTATGGTAACGGAACTAAACCGGTATTGCCGGATTACCTGCTACCCGCTGGCGCCAAAGAAGGCGATCCGGCTACAGATCCTTCCAAATACTACGTAAATCCGGACTATACCGATATGACTGATTATGGTAAATTTAACCAGATCGTCCGGGCTAATAAAGCGGGTACCGACTGGTATCACGCAATATTCACACCAGCACCTATTACCAGTCACAACGTGGCGGTGAGTGGTGGTAGTGATAAAGGAAATTATCTTTTCTCCCTCAATTATTTTAATCAACAGGGAACATTACTCAATACTTATCTCAAGAGATATACCATCCGCTCTAATACACAATATAATATCCGTGATAATATCCGCGTAGGTGAAAATCTGGCTTTCAGCATGACAGATAATCCTTCTGTAGGTGAGCTTTCCAGCGATGCTGCTATTGGTCACGCTATGCGTGAGCAAACGATCATTCCTGTGTACGATATCAAAGGAAATTTCGCAGGTTCTGCTCCTCCTGATATGGGTGATGCTGCCAACCCGGTGGCTATCCAATATCGCACCCGTAATAACAAAGGATTGAACAGCCGTTTGTTTGGTAATGTGTATGGTGAAGTAGATTTCCTGAAATATTTTACGGTGCGTACCAGCTTCGGTGGTCAGATTTATTCCAACTGGAAACATTCCTTTATTTATCCGACTTATGAGAACAAGGAAAATGCCAGCGTAAACTCTTATACTGAAAGCGCATCTAACGGCCACGATTGGACCTGGACCAATACCCTGACCTTCCACAGGATTTTTAATAATACACATGACCTGAAAATACTGGCAGGTACAGAAGCGTACGATAACCGCACCCGTGAAGTAGGAGGTACTACCAAAGATTATTTCACCTTTGATCCAAATTTCCCGGACCTGTCTTCCGGAACCGGTACACAAACCAACTACAGCCTCCGCTCAGGAGATGCATTGTCTTCCATATTGGGTCGTGTAGATTATGGTTATAAAGATAAATACCTGATCAGCGGTACTATCCGCCGGGATGGTTCCTCCAAGTTGCTGAACAACCACTATGGTTGGTTCCCTGCGATAACAGGTGGCTGGCGCATATCCCAGGAAAATTTCATGAAAAGTCTTATCTGGATTACAGATCTGAAGATCCGTGGTGGCTGGGGTATTATGGGTAACCAGCTGAATCTGGGCGTTAACAACGGCTACTTCCTGTATGGTGGCAACCGTAACTCGTCCTATTATGACCTGAGTGGTACCAACAATGGACTTACGCCCGGTTTCGCCGGTACACAGATTGGTAACCCCAATGCTAAATGGGAAAGTGACATCAATGCAAACGTTGGTTTGGATGGTACTTTTCTCAATGGTCATCTTGATTTCTCGGCAGATTATTATCGTAAGGATATTAAAGACCTGCTGTATAATCCGGAGCTGCCAGGCCTTGCCGGTACTGCCTTACCACCTTACGTAAACATTGCCCGGATGAAAAATGAAGGCTTCGATTTCTCCGTAGGCTGGCACGCAGATCTTACCAAACAACTGAAACTAAACGTAACGGGTACACTGACAACCTATAAAAATAAGATCGTAAAGATTGCTGATGGCGTAGATTATTTTGATACAGATTCCCGCCGTTTTGATGGTAGTAATATCATCCGCAATGCGGTAGGACACCCGATATCTTCCTTCTTTGGCTATAAAGTAGTTGGCTTCTGGAATGATGCAGCAGAAATTGCCGCAGCAGATGCACAGGCACAAAAAGCGACCAATGATCCTACTGCTGTTTATCAGACAGACGAAGGAGTGGGACGTTTCCGCTACGCAGATGTATCCGGCGATGGCCAGGTTACTGCTGCCGATCGTACTTTCCTGGGCAATCCTAATCCGGATTTTTCTTATGGTATCAACATCGGTCTTACTTACAAAGGATTTGATTTCAGCATTTTCCTCTTTGGTGTGCATGGTAACCAGATCTGGAATAATGTACGCTGGTGGCGCGATTTCTACGCTTCGTTTGAAGGTGCAAAAAGCAAAACAGCCTTGTATGATTCCTGGACACCGGACCATAAAAATGCAAAAGTGCCTATCCAGGAAATTAATGGATACGCCAGCACCAGCGGTGTTCCAAATTCTTACATGGTGGAAAATGGTGCCTATCTGCGCGCTAAAAATATGCAGATCGGATACACACTGCCTGCAGGTGCACTCAGCAGATTGCATGTAGAAAAATTCCGGATCTACGTACAGGCAGCTAATCTGTTTACCATTACTAAATATTCTGGTCTTGATCCTGAAATTGGTGGTTCAAAGATTACCGATTTCGGTGTAGATGAAGGTGCTTATCCTAACCAGCGCCAGTTTCTTATCGGTGTTAATCTTGGTTTCTAATATATGCTCAATTAAAAACGTAGTATCATGAAATCACTCTATAATATATTACTTGGTTCGGCGGTTATAGCTTCCGCCATATTCAGCAGTTGCAGTAAAAGTTTCCTGGATCATCAGCCGCAGGCTGCACTGGATGAAGCACAGCTCACGAATAAAAAAGGTGTAGGTACCATGCTGGTAGGCGCTTATGGTGCGCTCGACGGACAGGACTTTGTAAACGCAGACATGGTAAATCTCTCCGGGGGAAGCGGCTTCATTGTTTCACCGGATAACTGGATATACGGCAGTGTATGCGGTGGTGATGCCCATAAAGGTAGTACCACGGATGATGCCAACCCTGCGCTGGTAATAGCCAAGTTTGGGGGTATTCCCAGTAATGGTTTCTTCAACGATAAATGGCGCGTGAATTACGAAGGTATCCGCCGTTGTAATTTTGTACTGCACCTGTTGACCAATGTACAGGATATGTCAAATCAGGAGAAGGCTAATGCTGCGGGAGAAGCCCGTTTTTTACGTGCACATTATTATGCTGATTTAAAGAAGATGTTTAATAATGTACCATGGGTAGATGAAACGAACACCAGTTTTTCCCAGCTGGACGTTGATCAGCTGAAGCAGCCCAATGATAAAGACATATGGCCGATGATTGAAGCAGATTTTAAGTTTGCATATCAAAATCTGAACGAAACACAGGCCGAAGTAGGCCGCGCAAACAAATGGGCTGCCGCTGCTTATCTGGCTAAAACATACCTGTATGAATCCAATTATACAGCAGCTTTGCCCCTCTTTGAAACAGTGATCCAAAATGGTGTAACTGCCAAGGGGCTTCATTTTGACCTGATGGATCACTACCATGATAATTACGATGCTGCTACTGAAAATAACCAGGAAGCGGTATTCTCTATCCAATACAGTGCTAACGATGGCTCTGGTGGTACTGCAAATGCCAACCAGGGAGAAATGCTGAATTACCCCTACAACGGCCCATTCAGCTGCTGTGGTTTTTATCAGCCATCCATGGACCTGGTTAATTCTTATCGCACAGATGCCAATGGGCTTCCTTTCCTGGATGATTATAATCAGCACGCACTTGTAAGTGATATGGGCGTTGCCAGCAGTGTTGCCTTTACATTGGATAACGGAAACCTTGATCCGCGTTTAGACTGGACAGTTGGTCGCAGAGGGATTCCTTACCTGGACTGGGGGCTGCATCCCGGCCAGGACTGGATCCGTAGTCAAACTACTGCCGGTCCGTATTCTCCCAAAAAGAATGTGTACATGCAGGCAACACAGGGTAAATATTATGATGGTAACGGATGGGCGCCCGGAAACGCGATCAACTATGTGCTGATCCGCTTTTCTGATGTACTGTTGATGGCCGCAGAATGCCAGGCGCAGGCAGGTAGTCTTGATATAGCCGAAAAATATGTAAACAGGGTGCGTCACCGCATGACCAACCCTGATGGATGGGTACATACCTATATAGATCCTGCTAATCCATTGTCTGGTAACACCAATACACCAGCTGCCAACTACGTGATTGGTGAATATCAGGCGGGTGCATTTACTACCCAGGGAAAGGCATACGGCTTAAAGGCAATTTACTTTGAACGTAAGCTGGAACTGGCTATGGAAGGGCATCGTTTCTTTGATCTCGTTCGCTGGAAATTAGCAGCTCCTGTGCTCAATAAATATTTCCAGTTTGAAGGCGCACTCATTAGTGATATTGTTGGCGGTAGTTTTACGGCTAATAAAAATGAATACTTCCCCATTCCACAGCGCCAGATAGACCTGAGCGTGAAAAATGGAAAATCCGTATTGATCCAGAATCCACATTATTAAGTAAGAAGAGAACTACGAATGCCTGACATTCGTAGTTCTCTTCTTACTTAAATAAAAAATAAGTTTATGAAACATGCCTGTTACCTGGTACTGTTAATGGGGCTTGCTTTGCCCGTAAGTGCACAACAGCAATGGCTTACAGATAAAAAGCCATTGGATAAAAACTGGCAGATTCAATCATCCGTTAAGGTTAGGGGAGATGGTAAAGAGATATCTTCTACCGCTTATGCACCGCAAAACTGGTACGCCGCCAAGGTACCTGGTACCGTGATGGCGGCTTTAGTAGATGATGGGGTATATAAAAATATCTTCTTTGATAACAATATGGAGAAGATCTCCGCAGATCCTTTCAAAGATCCCTGGTGGCACCGCACTACCTTTGAACTGCCGCCTATGGCTGCAGGACAGGTAGTACAACTGCTTTTCAACGGTATCAACTACCGCGCAGCCATCTGGGTAAACGGACAGGAGATAGCAGTGTCAGATTCCGTGAGAGGAGGTTTCCGCCGCTTTAAATTTGATATCAGCCATGTAGTACATGCCGGTACCAACGTGCTGGCGGTAAAGGTAACAGCGCCCGGCAAAGGAGAACCCACACTGGGTTTTGTAGACTGGAACCCGGCTCCTCCCGATAAAAATATGGGCATCTGGCGCGATGTACAACTGCTGCTTAGCGGACCGGTGGCTATTTCACAGCCTTTTGTGCAAACGCAGGTTGATACTGCTACATTAAAACGTGCAGCCATCACCGTTAGCACACTGCTGAGCAACCAAAGCAATAAAGCCGTTGCCGGTATCCTCGAAGGGCACATCGGACAAGATATTATCATCTCCAAAAAAATTGCTATTGCTCCTCATAGCAACCAACAAATCGTTTTTACACCGCGGGAATACCCACAGCTGAATATTAATAACCCACGCCTGTGGTGGACCCGTGACCTTGGTAAACCAGCACTATATCAGCTTCAGCTGCAATTCAAAACAGATAACACGGTAACGGATACACGTAACATGGCTTTTGGTATCCGGTCAGTGGCAGATTATATCAACGCATCCGGTCATCGTGGCTATATCCTCAACGGGAGAAAGCTGCTGATCCGTGGCGGCGGTTGGACGGATCCCATGCTACTTAATGCTACAGCAGATTACGAACGGGCAGGTATCGACTATGCTGTACACATGAACCTTAACACTATCCGTATGGAAGGTTTCTGGGGCAACAATCAGCACCTGTATGACCTGTGCGATGAAAAAGGAATTCTCCTCATGGTAGGCTGGAGCGCTGCCTGGGAATGGACTAATTATTTCGGTACCGAAGCAGATGATTTTGGTGGCATAGCTTCACCAGAACAACAGTTTGTAGCCGCACAATCCTGGAAGGATCAGATCATCTGGTTACGCAATCATCCTTCCGTATTTATATGGGTATACGGTAGTGATAAGCTGCCACGCCCTGCACTGGAACAGCAATACCTCGATATGCTCAAAACATACGATCCATCCCGGCCATCACTGAGTTCTGCGCATGATAATACCAGCAAACTCACTGGCCCTGCTGCGGTGAAAATGCGCGGACCTTATGACTATGTGCCACCGGATTACTGGTACATAGACGATAAAAACGGTGGCGCCTTTGGTTTTAATACAGAAACCGGTCCCGGCCCGGAAGTACCGTTGCTGGAGAGTTTACAGAAAATGATCCCTAAAGATTCCCTATGGCCTATTTCCGGTTCCTGGATGTACCACGCAGCGAGAGGAGAATTTCACAACCTGGACTATTATAACAACGCGATGGAAAAGCGTTTAGGCAAGGCCGTTAGTCTGGATGATTATCTGCGGAAAGCACAATATCTCAACTATGAAGGTATGCGTGCTATGCTGGAAGCTTTCACGGCCAACCGCCCCGCTGCTACAGGCATCATCCAGTGGATGTACAACGCTTCCTGGCCCAAACTATGGTGGCAGCTGTACGATTACTATCTGTTGCCAACCGGTGCTTTTTATGGCGCACGCAAAGCAGGGGAGCCCTTGCATATTGCCTATAACTACGGCATCAGGGGCGTAGACGTTATCAACAACACAGCAACTGCTGCCGGTTCGCTCAAAGCCACCATCCGCGTACTGGATGCCACCATGAATACTATCTACAAAGCAGATACACTCATCAATGATCTGTTGCCGCAGGATGCGGTGCATCTGCCTGCGTTGGCATCATCACCTGCTACCAACACCTGGTACCTGGATCTCCGTTTGCAGCAGGAGGGTAAAGAAATAAGCCGCAATTTCTATGTATTGTCATCCCGGCAGGATTTACTGGATATGCCTAAAACCAACTGGTATGTAACACCACAAACACAGTTTGCAGACCTCACGGCCTTGCAACAGCTGCCGCAGATAAAACTGAATATGCAATCAATGCTTAAAGAAAAAGGAGATACAACTTTTGCACAGGTCACCTTAAAAAATCCGGGAACACAACTGGCCTTTATGGTACACCTGGATATCCGCCGCCAGAGCGGAGAAGCAATAGTGCCGGTATTTTGGGTAGACAATGATTTTACCTTGTTACCGGGTGAAAGCCTGACTATTAATGGTTACGTACATACGAAAGATTTACAACAACAAGCTGCGATGATCTCTCTAAATGGCTGGAACATCGTACCAATTAAACAATGATGAAAACACGGAATTATTATATCGTAGGTTTAATTATGCTCACCTTCTTCGTGATTTCTTTTCTCACGAATGTGATAGGACCGCTGATACCTGATATCATCAAGGGTTTCAGCCTGAGCCTCACCCTGGTAGCATTATTGCCTTTTGCTTTTTTTATTGCCTACGGCGTAATGTCTATACCCGCTGGTATGCTCATAGAAAAGTACAAGGCAAAGAAGATGATGGTAGCCGCCTTTGTAGTAGCCTTTTTCGGGGCATTGCTCTTGTCTTTGTTCCCCAACTATTTAACGGCCGTCTTATCCCTCTTTTTAATTGGTTGTGGCATGGCGATGCTGCAGGTGGTCATCAATCCCTTATTGCGCACATCAGGCGGGGAGGAGCATTACGCCTTCAATTCCGTATTGGCACAGCTGATCTTCGGATTGGCTTCTTTTGTGAGTCCGCTTGTTTATTCGTACCTGGTAGTAAATATACAAAGTGGTACATTACATAAACTGAGTACCCTGGTACCACCTACTCTGCCCTGGATCTCTTTGTACTGGCTGTTTACATTGATCTGTCTGATGATGATAGTGATCATTGCCATCTCAAAATTTCCGAAGGTAGCACTTACACAAGAAGAGAAAGCAGGTGCCTTACAAACGCATATAGATTTGCTGAAGAAGCCGATAGTATTGCTTTATTTCTTCGCGATCTTTTGTTATGTAGGTACGGAGCAGGGTATTGCCAACTGGATCTCTCAGTTCCTTTCGGTGTATCATCATTATGATCCGCAAACCACCGGTGCTAATGCAGTGGCTTATTTCTGGGGACTAATGACAGCAGGTGGTGTACTTGGTTTGTTGTTACTGAAATTAATAGACAGCCGTAAAGTACTAATCGGCTTTACTTTGCTGGCTATCATCAGTTTTACAGTTGCTTTGTTTGGCAGCGGTGCATCCGCGCTCATTGCTTTTCCGATGGTAGGGTTCTTTGCATCGGTGATGTATCCTATTATATTTTCATTGTCACTCAACTCTGTAACTGAGCATCATGGCTCATTTTCAGGTATCCTTGTTACGGGTATCATAGGTGGCGCGGTTCTTCCCCTCATCGTAGGCTGGCTGGGTGATCACTGGGGATTGCGTACCGGTATGTGTTTCCTGTACCTGACGATGGGCTATATTTTAAGTATCGGTTTTTGGGCAAGACCAATTGTTACCAATAAGACATTGAGCTTTGGCGTGCGTGAAAGATGATTTTATTATAGGACTGGGAGGTAATTGCCGAAAGGGGCGTAAATATAATTTCCGCTTAATGCTCAGACCACTTCAGTCCTTCAGGCAACTGCCGGTTGGTGAATTCAATATGCACCACCCGGCGGCTATGCCCGTTGCTACTGCGCCCTGAGGCATGCATCAACAGCGGACGCATGATCATTATACCCCCTTTTTTTACACGGCAACTTACATCCGGTGAAGTACTGAAATCAATGGTTTCGGCGCGATAGATTCCTTTGAGATGAGAACCGGGAATCACTTTTAATGCACCATTAGTTTCATCGGTATCATCCAGGTGGATGCGAATGGTAAAGTTGCTTTCAAGTATATCCACTGGTGGCTGTACGGCATACTGATCCTGTTTTACGGTCCATGGGCCGTAATTGTCGATAGCTAGTTTTTTGTCAATGGAAATGGTCAGGTCCTGGTGCCAGGCCACAAACCAGTTGGATTGACCTGGTTTATCAAAATAAATAGACTTTACCGGAAAATAATCTGTGCCAAATATTTGTTGAATGAGCGTTTGCAAGCCGGGTGTAAACACATGTTTGTTTATGCCAGGTATTATTTTCAGCAACTGACGTATCGCAAACAGGTCACTCGTTTTCCTGAATGCCGGCCCTGAAGTATCTGCTGCTGCTATCGCGGCAATGATAGCAGCAATTTCGGAGGCACTAAAAACATTGTCTATCACTATAAATCCCCGTACTGCTAATTCCTCTTGATGTTTCAGTATAATGTCTTTATCCATGCTGTTCATCTCTACAAAAAATTAATTTATTTACTTGTTATAAGAATGTTCATTTATCCAATGAAAACCCCTGGTGACCAATATAAAATTATTCGCATCTTTTTTAAGTAAGGCTATGCTTACACTATCGGCACCAACTTTACCATTCAATGTCAGTGAGTCTTTCGCCGGAACAGTGTAATGTAATTGAATATTGTTGTTACCGCTCTGCCAGGATATATTTTTGTGGATAGTATCAAACTTCGCTTCTTCGCCATTTACATTATCCCTGATATCATGGGCAAATACATATCCTCCCCTGTCTATGTATATTTTTTTCCAGCGAAGAGAACTATCGGCGATGGGAGTTGCCTGGTAATTGTGATATACAATATTTTTAACTTCGTAGATGCCATATAAAGGAGGGATCGCATTATTTTTATTAAGTCGCTTTTGTGAAAATCTGATTCCACATATTTGTGTATAGAGTATTATTGCAACGGCGAAGTATTTCAAAGCAATATGTGTGATACGTTTCCATTTCCGTTGATAGATTGGATACCACGATGTTTGGGCCGGAACCGGTTTATTAAGGAAAAAGAAATTAATCAACCTGTTAAAATCCGGTAATGTAATAAAGAGCGCTATACAAAACAGGTGAGTGGAAAATAGTTTAACCGGTATGTCATAAAAAAAGTTCATGGCCATTATATTCACCATTATGGTCATACTTAGTAATGCGCCAAATAGTTTTGTACGGCGGAATAAAAGAAAGAATCCTCCAAAAAATTCTGCAAAGCCGATAAACAGATTATAGCCGGTAGAATGACCCATATAAACCCATGCCAGTCCCATAGGAGAACTTTGTCCCAGTGGTTGTTCCAGTTGAAAAAGCCATGGAAATGGAAATTGTGTTTTTGCAATTTTAGCCCCGCCATAGTTCATCATGCTAACGGCTAATGCGTAACGAAATATCACCATCAGCCAATACAATAGCTTATCATAATTTTTTCGTTTGTAATCAAAGGCCCACCAAATAATACTTAATGCCAATGCTAATATTGCCTGACAGAAAAGGGCGAGGTAATTGAAAGTGGTATCACCGCTGCCATTAGACCATACTGTAATTTTAAAGCCAGGGCTGACCAGCAGTCTTCCTACCCAGGTAACCGGGATATCCCATATGTGGTCTGATAGGGTATCAAATACTAATAATGGCATATTGAACAATACATATATGCCAAAATAAGTAGCAAAAAATCTGAAAAGTATCAGGCGGATTAAAGGCCAGTTCCGGGTTGTGTCAATGGAATTGTTCATAAGGGATTATTAATCTGAATGCGAATTAAATAAAATTTCACATCCGGGCAAGTTGTTTAGGATTTATTTAACAGGCAGTGATAAGTATATACTATCTCCCTATAAATCCTTAATTTTAAATCTATTAAAAGCAGGAAATTATGTCGCATCTGTTTAGTCCTTTAACATTGAGAGGGGTAGTATTACGTAATCGTATTGCGGTATCGCCGATGTGCGAATATTCTTCGCAGGATGGATTTGCAAACGACTGGCACCTGGTGCATCTTGGTAGCCGGGCGGTAGGAGGGGCAGGACTTGTGCTCACAGAAGCGGCAGCAGTATCGCCGGAAGGACGTATTTCACCACAGGACCTTGGCATCTGGAAAGAGGAACATATTCCCATGCTGCAAAGGATCACTGATTTTATAGCGGGGCAGGGCGCAGTGCCGGGTATCCAGCTGGCGCATGCCGGTAGAAAAGCAAGTACCCTAAGGCCCTGGGAAGGTAGCCGTGCAGTACCTATTTCAGAAGGTGGCTGGCAGGCAGTGGCGCCCAGCGCTATTCCTTTTAATGAGGTGTATCCTATGCCAGAAGCACTCACGGAAACGGGCATACGTAAAGTGCTCAATGATTTTAAAACAGCGGCCGAACGTGCACTGAAAGCAGGTTTTAAAGTGATAGAGTTACATGGGGCGCATGGTTATCTCCTGCATAGTTTTTTATCCCCGCTTAGTAATCAGCGTACCGACGAATACGGTGGTTCCTTTGAAAACAGAATACGGCTACTGGTACAAACAGTGGAAACAGTACGCACAGTATGGCCGGAACAATATCCGCTGCTGGTTCGTATATCCGTAACCGATTGGGCAGAAAATGGCTGGAACCCGGAAGAATCCGTGAAACTGGCTGCCATACTGAAAAATAAAGGAGTAGACCTGATAGATTGTTCTTCCGGAGGTTTGGCTGCACATCAGAAAATTCCTATAGGACCACTCTATCAAACACCTTTCGCCGAAAAAATACGTAAAGAAGCAGATATCGCCACCGGCGCGGTAGGCATGATCACCACTCCGCAGGAAGCAGCATCCGTTATTGCAGAAGGTCGTGCAGATATAGTGCTGCTGGCACGTGAATTATTGCGTGATCCTTATTTTCCGTTGCGTGCAGCACATGAGCTGGAAGCAGAAGTGAAGTGGCCTATACAATATGAGCGGGCAAAGAGGCGGTAAATTGTCTTTCTGCAGGATTAGGCTGATTACCCTGATTTTATTTTTTTGATTATTAAAAGATTAAAAAAGATTAGCGAGGATCTTAGCGGGTATAGTCTGAACCAGGATTTTTAGGATTGAATGGATTATCCTGATTGATGCCGAAGATTTTAGCGGAGATATTCGCTTATATCTTCCAAACAAAATAACATAACACCCATCAGGGTAATCCATTCAATCCTAAAAATCCTGGTTCAGACAATACCCGCTGAAATCTTCGCTAATCAGGATAATCATACCAATCACAAAAATCACAGTTCAGACTATACCCGCTAAGATCCTCGCTAATCTTTTTTAATCTTTTAATAATCAAAAAAATAAAATCAGGGCAATCAGCATAATCAGTCTAATCCTGCAGAAAGACAATTTACGCTAATATCGCTTCAATCTCCGTCAACTCTTCCTTAGCAAACGTTGTATTGTTCAGCGTTTCAAGGTTATTGTCCAGTTGTGCTACGGAGCTGGCGCCAATTAATACGGTGGTGATTCGTTTATCTTTTAAGATCCATGCAAGCGCCATTTGTGCGAGTGACTGTCCGCGTTTTTGAGCTATGGCATTGAGCTTTTTGATCTTCTCAATTTTTTCCGGGGTTACTTCGTTTTCCTGCAGAAAGCCACTGGGCTTACTGGCACGTGATCCGGCTGGGATGCCATTCAGATAACGATCTGTGAGCAGGCCCTGTGCCAGCGGAGAGAAGGGGATACAGCCAACACCATTGGCTTCCAGTACATCCAGTAAGCCATTCTCCACCCAACGCTCAAACATGCTGTATTTAGGCTGATGAATGAGACAAGGCGTGCCTAATGATTTTAATACTTCCACCGCTTGTTTTGTTTGTTCCGCAGTGTAGTTGGAAAGCCCTACGTACAAAGCTTTTCCCTGTTGTACGATGCTGTGCAGCGCGCCCATTGTTTCTTCAATCGGTGTTTCCGGATCAGGACGATGCGAATAAAATATATCTACATAATCCAGTTGCATGCGGCGCAAACTCTGATCCAGGCTGGATATGAGGTATTTTCTGGAGCCTTTATCACCATATGGGCCAGGCCACATCAGGTAACCGGCTTTAGTAGAAATGATCAGTTCATCCCGCAGATGACCGGTAAAGTCCTGCTTCAATACCCTGCCGAAATTCTCTTCTGCGCTGCCTGCCAGCGGACCGTAGTTGTTGGCCAGGTCAAAATGGGTGATACCTTTATCAAACGCATGACGAATAATACTACGTCCGTTCTCAAAATTATCTATGGAACCGAAGTTGTGCCATAGCCCCAATGAAATCATGGGCAGCTGCAAGCCGCTCTTCCCACAACGGTTGTAGGTCATGCTATTATATCTGTCCACAGCGGGTGTGTATTGCATGGAATTTTAGATTTAAGGGAACAAGATAAAAAAAATTACGAATTACAGATTATGGTAAATGAAAAAGGGAAATATACACGAATGTACATTTCCCTTTATATAAATTTTTACGGTAACTATTGCAGTTCCTCCATCGGAACGGCTTGTCTTACCTGGTTCAGTTTGTTGGTTGCTTTTAATTTTGCCGGAATAGGGCGTATTTCCCAAACGATCCCAAATAATCCCAGGGTTTTGATCACGTAATAGGTAATATCTATTTCCCACCAGTAAAAGCCTTGACGGGCGGCACTTTGATAGTAGTGGTGGTTATTATGCCAGCCTTCACCCAGTGTAATCAGCGCAAGAATAGCACTGTTGCGGGATTCATCGCCGGTATGATAACGTTTGTTACCAATTTTGTGCATCAGGGAATTGATGGTAAAGGTACCATGGTACAGCAGTACTGTACTCAGGAAGAACCCGATTAATACAGTGGATAAGCCGGCTGTCCAATCGAACCAACCAGTACCATTGACCTTATTACCTAAAAAATATACTGCTACCATTAATACCAGTGCAGGTACCATATGATATTTATTCAGCCAGAAAAGTTCTTTGGCTTTATGGTCCTTGATCAGGTCAAAACGGGTAGGCTTATATTCCGGGCCCATGATCCAGCCGATATGTGCATACCAGAAGCCGTAAACGTTGGCAGAGTGCGGATCTTCAGGTGTGTCGCTATGTTTATGGTGAATACGGTGATTGGCAGACCACCACAGTGCTCCTTTCTGTAAGCTGCTCTGCGCGCCACCTGCCAGGATAAACTGGAAGAACCGCGAGGTTTTAAACGCACGATGCGAGAAATAACGATGATATCCGGCCGTTACAAAAAACATACGGACCACATACAATACACCGCATAAAATCCAGTCAAATGCTGTAGTGCCTGTAAAAAATGCCAGTAGGGGCACAGCGTGTATGCCCAGGAAGTCTACTTGATGCCACCAGTTTGGTGGTACTCTGTCTTGCTTTATCGCCTTATTCATTCCACAAAGATAATTTCCGTCGTTAGGTAAATCTATGATTTAAATCATTCTGCGCAAAGTTACTGCTTTTCACTGTTTTTTAATGGAGATGTTATGCCGAACTTTTTGTAATAGGATGTGTTAGGAAGAACGTAGTGTCATTATTTTATAACATTAAAGTAATTTTTATGTCACAAATCATCTCTGCCATTCGTAATAATGTGAAATACTGGTGGCTGTATCTGCTCAATGGGATTATTTTTCTGATAGCCGGATGTATCGTTTTCGCCAATCCTTTCAGCAGTTATGTATTGCTCAGTATCTTTTTTAGTGTCACTTTATTTGTGACAGGGATTTTTGAAATTGCTTTCGCTGTCAGCAATCGTAGCGGTACTTACGGATGGGGATGGGCATTGGTTTCAGGAATCATTGATGTGGTTATCGGGTTTATCCTGATCCTTTATCCCGCTGTAAGTATGGCGGTGATTCCATTATTCCTGGCCTTCTGGTTTATGTTTAAAGGCATTAGCCTGATCGGTTTTTCCATTCAGCTGCAAACAGATAAAATACCTGGCTGGGGCTGGCTGTTAGTAGGGGGTATCGGATTAATTATTATCGCTATTTTTATTCTTGATAATCCCGCCCTTGGAGTGGTTGCAGTATTGGGTTTGGTGGCCGCCGCATTTTGGGGCACCGGTATTCTCAGTATAATTTTCTCCTTCCGCCTCAAACATGTGAAGAATGAGATGAAAGCACTGATGCCATAACTATTTGCCCTGGATTTTTTCCTGTTTAACAGGGCGCAAATATAAAAGCTAATGTCCGGGCTAACGGATAAGTATATATGAAAAGGATATTGATTTTAGACAACCAATCTGCCTATAATGGCTTTATGTTTTCCGCTTCAGGCTTTCTGCTTTTTATGTATATTAGGGCCTTCAAAATCTAATCGCTAGATGAAACTCAACAAAATCTACCCTATCGCGACCTTGCTACTATGTGGCCTGGTAAAGCAGGGGATGGCCCAAACTGCGTCAAAGTACGACCAGCACGAGGCTTTCGCCCCCTTGTTTTATCCTGCTCCGGGTAACGAATATCGCAGTGCCGGCGGCCAACCCGGACCTAAATACTGGCAGAACGCTGCTGATTACAAATTGAATGTTGCACTGGATACCGCGCAACACCGCATCAGTGGATCTGTGGTGATCACGTACAAAAACAACAGCCCGGACCAGTTGCCATTTGTATGGTTGCAGCTGGACCAGAACATTTACCGCGAAGATTCCCGTGGTACCGCAACAGTGGCTGCTACCGGTGATCGTTTTGCAAACCGCAATTTTTCCAAAGGTTTTGAGTTAAAGTCGGTAAGCCTGATCAGCAACGGTAAAACTATCGCCGCCAATTACCTGGTGAACGATACCCGTATGCAGATTAAACTGGCGGATGCGATGAAGACCGGCACCTCGGTGCAGATCAAAATAGACTACACTTATACAGTTCCGGAATATGGCACCGACCGCACCGGTCGTTTACATACCCGCAACGGATGGATATACGAAATTGCACAATGGTACCCACGTATGGCGGTGTATGATGATGTGCTGGGATGGAATAATATCCCTTACCTCGGTGCATCCGAATTTTACCTGGAATACGGCAACTTCGATTATAACATTACGGCGCCTGCCAACATGCTGCTCTACGGTTCCGGTGAACTGGTAAATGAAGCGCAGGTATTATCTCCTGCAGAAATAAGCAGACTGACCAAAGCACGCAACAGCGATAAAGCAGTTATTATCCGCGACAGCGCTGAAATCAATAAGAGTGCTGCAAAAGGTAACCGTACCTGGCACTTTGTATGTAAAAACTCCCGTGATGTGGCCTGGGCAGCTTCCGGCGCATTCATGTGGGATGCTGCGCGGATCAATCTTCCAGATGGAAAAAAATCACTCGCACAATCTTTATACCCCGTAGAAGTAGCAGGTCAGGGTGCATGGGGCAGGTCTACAGAGTTTGTGAAAGGTTGTATTGAACATTATTCCAAAGAATGGTTCGTATATACCTACCCGGTAGCTACCAACGTGGCAGGTATTGTAGGAGGAATGGAATATCCCGGTATCGTGTTCTGTTCCTCGATGTCTACCAAAGGTGGGCTCTGGGGCGTTACCAGTCACGAGTTCGGGCATAACTGGTTCCCGATGGTGGTAGGCTCCAACGAACGTAAATACGCCTGGATGGATGAAGGCTTCAACACATTCGTCAACGGACTGGCTAACCAGGCTTTTAATAAAGGCGAATTCAATTCTCCGCAAAGTGCACAAAGAATGGCTCCCATGGCATTTTCCAGCGGGGCAGAAGCCATCATGAACACCCCGGATGTAATTGGCCTGAATTATAATGGCGTGGCAGCATACTTCAAACCTGCTATGGGCCTTAATTTATTGCGCGACCATATCCTCGGACCAGAACGTTTTCAGTATGCCTTCCGTGAGTACATCAAACGCTGGGCATTTAAACATCCTACTCCATGGGATTTTTTCCGTAGTATGGAAAACGCCGGAGGAGAAGACCTGAGCTGGTTCTGGCGCGGATGGTTCTTTAATAACTGGAAACTGGATCAGGGAATTAAGAATGTACAATATGTTAAAAATGATCCTGCACAAGGTGCATTGATCACCATTCAAAACCTGGAACAGCTGCCAATGCCGGTTGTTATAGCGGTTAAAGAAGAAAATGGTAAAACAGATACTGTTCGCTTACCGGTAGAGATCTGGCAGCGCGGCAATACCTGGACATTCCATTATCCTTCTACCAGCAAGTTGAATAAGGTGGTGATTGATCCCGATGGTAGTTTCCCTGATATCAATCCTGCTAATAATACCTGGAAAGCAGAAGCCGGTAAACCAGTTCCTGCCGGTACCACAGCCGCAAGTGTATTAAATCAGTACCTCAATGCTATTGGTGGAACAGACAAACTGAATGCCGTAAAAGATTATTCTACGGAAGTGGAAGGAGATGCACAGGGCACGCAGATATCGTTTAAACACAAATTTAAACGACCTGATAAAGTATGGATGGAAGTATTCATTCCGATCATCAAATTAATGGCGAGGAAACTGGTTATTAATGGTGATTCAGTAGTTGTTTTTCGCAGTGGCAAACAATTACCGCTCTCTGCAACCGACAAAGCATTAGAGAAAGATAAAAATCAACCGTTCCCTGAGCTGTATTTTAATACTCCGGCCAACAGCGTAAAGCTGGAACTGGCGCCGTTGACAGAAGATATAAATGAAGTGCAAACTTATGTGGTGAGTATAGCTACACCTGCTGGTGCATTGTTCCGTAACTATTATGATACTAAAACCGGTTTAAAAGTCCGTTCCGTATCGTTAGTAGGACAGGAAGGTGCTGGCGGACAGGAAGCAGTAACTGATTATGCTGATTACCGCGATGTAAACGGTATAAAGGTGCCGTTTAAACTTAAAACTACTGCCGGTGGTTTTGATACAAATATGAAAGTGATAAAAGCAGAAATGAATACCGGGTTAAGTGACGATATTTTTAAATGATAGATAAAATGTAGCAGCATCTTCAGTGATAATTATTCACTGGAGATGCTTTTTTATATACCCAATACTTTTTTTAATCCCTTCACATTATCTCCAAAATAAAAATGCAGATAGCTGGCTAAAATATTATCTGTCTTAAACACAGGTGTAGCAAGCACTTCATCCCTTGCATTTAAAACACGTATACCCGATCCCGTTAGGGCTGTGTTTTTTTCGTATTGAGAATAATGAAATTCATGACCTTTCAGTAATACATCATCAATAAATACCTGCCGGTATCCCAGCGATAATTTTTTCTGCAGCATACTGGTGTGCACGGGCAATAAGTTAGCCATGGGAAAAATTGTTCCGCTTTCATCCGTGATAGCTGTACCAAGATACATCATGCCACCACATTCCGCCAGTATTTTGCCTTTATAGTGTTGTAGTTGCTGCAATAATGATGTGTTAGCGGCCAATGCCGGTAAATGTAATTCCGGATAACCACCCGGAAAATATAGCAGATCAGCCGCCGGAAGTACAGTGTCCTTTAATGGGCTGAAATACTGTATACTGCCCAGTTGCGATAATACGTTGATGTTCTCTTTGTAAACAAAATTAAATGCCTCATCCTGTGCAATAGCAATGCGCAAATCACCTGCAGGGCTGGCAGGGGATCTTGTATATACCGGAGCTGCGCGCTTAGTCAGTTCCAGTAATTCATCTACGTTTATATATTTTTCGAGATGATCGGCAGCATTATTGATAATACTGTTATAATCTGTTTCAGCAGAAATATGTAAGCCTAAATGACGGGAAGGAATTTTTATCTGCTCCTGCTCAGGTAAATAACCAAGCGCCGTAATACCTACGTCTGCAGCGGCTTCCTGCAAAATGCGGTAATGAGTGGGTGTGTTCACAAAATTAAAGATCACACCGGCTATAGTGAGGCCCGCATAAAAATGTTTATAGCCATATAACAAGGCTGCGGCAGAATAAGCCATGGCTTTGGCATTAACTACCAGTATCACCGGCACATCAAGAAACACCGACAGCTCCGCACTGCTGCCCTGCATTTTGTTGGCCCCGTCAAAGAGCCCCATAACACCTTCTATAATGCTTATAGCTGCGCCATCAGTATATTTTGCATATAGTTCACGCACGTGCGCATCGGGCATCATATACCTGTCGAGATTGATACTTTCATTGCCGGCAGCCAGCGTATGGTGTTTGGGGTCCAGGTAATCCGGCCCGCATTTGAAAGGCTGTACCCGTAAACCTTTGCGCTGCAGGGATCTCAGCACGGCCAGCGTGACGGTGGTTTTACCTGCACCACTATGCGGTGCTGCTATCAAAAATTGTGACTTCATGCGGAGCAAAGATAAGTGGATGAAATATTCTTTTGTGAAAGTTAAATATCTTCGTTCCCACTTAAAGACAAAACACCCATGAAACAACTGCGGCCGATTATGTTTGTAGGTACTGCCTCCGATGTAGGCAAGAGTGTGATCACTGCCGGATTCTGTCGCATTTTCAAACAGGATGGTTATACACCCGCTCCTTTTAAGGCACAGAATATGTCGCTTAACAGCTACGCTACGCCCGATGGACTGGAAATAGGCCGTGCACAGGCCGTGCAGGCGGAAGCCGCCGGAGTACCTTGTCATACAGATATGAACCCGGTGCTGCTGAAACCTACCAACGATAAAAGTTCTCAGCTGGTGCTGCACGGTAAACCTGCAGGCAACCAATCAGCCTGGGAATATTTCATGCAGAACGATAAACGGGAGTTATTTGAAGAAGTGAAAAAATCTTTCGATCGCCTGTCGGTACAATACAATCCTGTGGTGATGGAAGGGGCGGGGAGCATCTCCGAACTTAATCTCCGTCACCGCGATATCACCAACATGCGCATTGCGTTGCACGCTGATGCTGCGGTATACCTCATTGCGGATATCGACCGTGGCGGCATCTTCGGCAGTGTATATGGTACCATTGCCTTGCTGCCACCGGAAGAAAAAGCATTGATCAAAGGGATCATCATCAATAAATTCCGGGGCGACAGCCGTCTTTTTGAAGAAGGACGCAAACAGCTGGAATCCCTTACAGGCGTGCCTGTAACCGGTGTATTACCTTATTATCACGATATTCATATTGAAGAAGAGGACTCAGTGGCGTTGTCGCTCAAACATAAAAAACAAACGGCCGGTAAGGTGAATATTGCCGTAGTGCTGCTACGTCATATGTCTAATTTTACCGATTTTAATGCATTGGAAAAAGATGAACGCGTAAATGTTTTTTATACAGATAATCCTGCAGAACTGGCCGCAGCAGATATTATCATCCTGCCCGGCAGTAAAAATACGATCGACGATCTCATTGCTATCAAAAATAATGGCACCGCGCGTGCTATAACGGAAGCGCATAAACGGAATAAGGTAGTCATTGGAATTTGCGGCGGCTATCAGATGATGGGAGAACGCATCTCTGATCCGCATGGGGTAGAAGGCCCGGTAGGCAGTCTGCCCGGCCTGGGTATTCTCCCGGTAACAACTGTGCTGGCTACGGAAAAGGTAACGCAGCAACGTAGTTTTCGTTATCAGCAACACGATAAGATATGTGAAGGCTATGAAATTCATATGGGCGATACCGTTAGTGACCAGCCATCTCCCCTCAATAAATTAAACAACGGGCTGGCAGATGGCTATTTCCTTAACAGCAAATGCTGGGGTACCTACCTCCACGGCATCCTGGATAATGATGTAGTGGTAAACGACCTGCTGGCACAATGTGGTAAATCCGCTGTGGTAAAGGATTTCGACTATCGCAGTTTCAAAGAGCAACAATATAATAAACTGGCAACACATATTCGTGAACATCTGGATGTTTCAGCTGTTTATAAAGCACTGGAATTATAATATTATTGCATTATGATACAAGGACACGGAGACGATGGCTATCTGTTTAATCACCCCATCAAAGCAGATTTCAGCTCTAATGTATGGTACGGCGGGCTGCAGGAAGGACTGAAGGAACACCTGAAGGCCAAAGTAGGCGGCATAGATCACTACCCCGATGCAGGCGCTGTAAAACTACAGGCGATGCTGGAGAAGGAGGCTGCTTTACCACCTGGCAGCATCATGGTCACCAATGGCGGCACGGAGGCCATTTATCTGGTAGCGCAAGCCTTTACCGGTGCTACCACCACCGTGGTGGCGCCCACCTTTGCAGAGTATGCAGATGCAGGTAAATTGTACCGGCATCAGGTGCAATACCTGCTGTGGGATAAGCTTACACCCGATATTCATTTCAGCACAGACCTGGTATTTATTTGTAATCCTAACAATCCAACAGGGCATACGCTGGATGAACATGCCTTGCAGCAGTTGATCAATCATAATAAGCATACTGTATTCATCATTGACGAAGCTTATATACAGTTCACCCGCCATACAGGTAGCATGCTGCCGCACCTGCACCGTTTACCCAATGTACTGGTGTTACGTTCGCTCACTAAAACATGCTGCATTCCCGGGCTGCGACTGGGTTACATCGCTGGCCGGAAACAACTGCTGGACCGTGTACGAATGTATAAAATGCCCTGGTCTGTTAATAGCCTCGCTTTGGAGGCCGGTTATTATATCATGGAGCACCAGGCTGCATTTAAGTTGCCCCTGGATGCCTTGCTGGCAGATACTTTCCTGCTATGGGAAAGCATAAAAAAGATGCCGGAGTTTGCAGTGTATCCTACACATACCCATTACCTGTTGTTTGAAACACTGACGGGTACTGCTGCAGGACTCAAAGCCTGGCTGGTAGAAAGATATGGCATTCTTATCCGGGATGCATCCAACTTTTACGGGCTGGAACAAGGCCACTGCCGCGTGGCTTGCCGCAATGCGGCAGACAATACTTTACTCACTACTGCTCTGCACCAATGGACCCTGCATTGAAATTCGTATTACCGTTACTGTTAGGATATATCGCCGATCTTTTGTTGGGAGATCCGCGTAGCTGGCCGCACCCGGTAAAGGGCTACGGGCACCTCATTCATTACGGCACGCAATGGCTTAACAGGGGAACCGGGCGTTTCTGGAAAGGAGCAGCGCTGACTATTATTTTATGTACAGCAACATACTGTTTTTTTTATTTTATACAGAGATGGCTATGGCAGTGGCAGCCGGCTTATTATGCCTTCAGCACGATATTCGTTTTCTTTGCACTGGCCAACAAAAGCCTGCTACAGGAAGGACGGGAAGTTTTTGATACCCTGCATACACAAGGCCTGGAAGCTGGCCGTAAGCGGCTTTCATGGATAGTGGGGCGTGATACGTCACAATTGTCGCCAGACCAGATTCGCATTGCTGTCATGGAGTCTATGTCTGAAAACCTTAGTGATGGCGTCATTGCACCACTCTTTTTTTATGCTATCCTCGGTTTACCAGGCATGATGCTGTATAAAATGGTCAATACCCTGGACTCTATGATTGGCTATAAAAATGAGCGCTACCTGTACTTTGGACGCTTTGCCGCAAGACTGGATGATGTGGCCAATTATATTCCCGCACGCATCACGGCCTTACTGATGATTACCATTGCCGGCCGCCGCCGTGCCTGGCACTATGTGAAAAAATATGGACCGGCACATGCCAGCCCTAATTCGGGCTTCCCGGAAGCTGCACTGGCAGGCATTCTTGATTGTCGCTTTGGAGGACCTAATACTTATCACGGCAAGGTGGTGAACAAACCTTACATCGGAGAAAACGCGCGCCCTATTGCACATGAGGAATTTAAAAAGGTAACATTCATCAATCATGCGGTTACACTTGTGATGATCATACTGATTGTAATAATTAAATATTTTAGTGCTCCTGCTGCGTAGGTACAATCAACGTCACTTTCACACCGTTACCACCTTTCTCTTTTTTGTCAACAATTACCAGCGAGGCTAATTTGCCTGTCCGCTCACTCAGTATTTTAAGGCGCTCCTGTGTAATCGTACTGGAAAGGGAATTCTTCTCCCTGGTACTTTTTTCCTGCAATCCCTGACCATTATCTTCAATCACACAGTGGAGTAAATTGTTTTGCAATTGCAGGGTAATCGTGATCATGCCTTTATAGGGAAGGTTACGCATCCCATGCTGGATGGCGTTTTCAACAAAGGGCTGCAGTAACATCGGTGGAACAAAAATATCCATGTCCTCGCAGCCTTCAATGGGGTGGATCGCATAATCAAATACATTTCCAAAACGGATCGCTTGTAAGCTCAGGTAGTTTTCCAGGGCCTCTACTTCCTGGTGTAGTTGTACCAGGTTATGACGTGAACTTTCCAGGTTGATCCGTAATAACCGGGCAAATTTATTGAGGTATTTTACTGATTTTTCCTTTTCATCATGACGGATAAAACTTTGTAAAACAGCAAGGGTATTAAAAATAAAATGAGGCTCCATCTGGCTGCGCAACAGGCGTTGTTCCAGTTCTATGCTCAGTTTCTGTGATCGTAGTTTTCTTTGTCTGATCAGCACAATCGTCAATGCAACGCCCACCAGTAGCAGGATACCGAAGATGGCGAGGATAAACCGCTGTTGCCGGAGGATAATAGCCTGGTTCTGATACTGTCTGCTGATGTAAATGTTTTTGTGTTGCTGCTCTTTCAGTTCGTTGATGGCCTGCAGCTCCATTACTTTTTTAAGCTGTTGTTCTTCCATCTCTGTCAGAGCCATGTTGGTGGAGGAATCGAGATAGGCGATAGCGTTTTTATAATCACCGTTTTCGTAGTAGATATTATACAGGGTGCCGTAAGCCGAATTGAGGTTGCCTGCATTTTGTGGCTCCCGCGCCTTATTCAGGGCTTTATTCAGGTATAAAATAGCTTTGGGATAATCTTTTTCTTCGAGAAATATCTGGCCATAGTTTACATATTCTCTGAAAGTAACTTTATCCAGTCGTTCCTTAATAGCGAATGCTTTTACCATCAATGCGTGACCTTTATTTTTATCGCCATTCTTCTCGTATAGTACACCCAACGCAGCATACACGGTGGCCAGTCTTATTGAATCCGGTTGCTTTGATGCCAGTTGAAGGGCACTGTCTTCATATGCCATTGCCTGCTGGTATTTGTGTTGCCGTTCGGCTATCCGCGAAAGTTCTTCCATAAAGTAAGACTGACGGTAATAGTCTTCTTTGTTGTGGAATAGCGCAATGGCTTTATCAGTATAGGTTTTAGCTTTATCATAAACGCCGTAGCGGAAATGTACTTCTGCGGCAATTTCATAAACCCGCCACATATCCGGATAGAGGAATCGTTGTGAGATATCAATTAAAGCGTAAGTCCGGGAAAAAGTGCTGTCATCTACCTTCCTTTCAATGGCCAGGTGAATCATACCTATTTGCTGCAAGGCGATGAGATCAATGTAGCGGCTGGTATCAACAGGAGTGAGCCGAAGCATTTGCCGGAAGCTTTTGTTAGCTGCAGGCAAACTGTCTGCATACCAGTAATGAATACCTTCGAGGTAATAATACAGCCCTTTGGCTTTGTCGCCGGAGGCCAGTGCAACAGGTTTGAGCTGCTTCATTTTATCCTTCATGGCAGGGCCGTTCCACCTTGCGCCGGAATCTATCAGCTGTTGCAGTTCAACAACAATTGCAGGATCATTATTCCGGGCTGGTGCCGGTGCATGCTTATCCTGCCGGCTGCAGCTATACAGGCCGGAAATGATCATTGTCAATAAAATGAAAAGCCGGTATGGAAAATACATGTAGTATAATTAGTGATCGCCTGTAAGGAATTGTCTTACATACTCCCTTTTACGGGAAGATACCGGGATTTGAGTTCCATCTTTTAAAATCAATAAACCATCTTTCAGGAACCGGTCTATGAAATGATGATTTACTATATATGATTGATGGATCCTGATAAACCAGTTTTCGGGCAGCAACTCCTCATATTCTTTGATAGGGCGGGATACCGTTATTTTTCTTTTATCAGAAAGATGAAAGGTGGTATAACTGCCATCGCTCTGGCAATACAGTATTTCTTCAAAGGAAACTACCTGCAGGTATTGATGGGAGCGAAGGACAATGCGGTTATGCAGTCCCGGTTTTTTGTTATGCAGGTGGCTGCCGGTAACCTCCATTTGTACTTTGGCATTGGAAGGCCCTGCTGCTTTTAAACGAAGCAATGTTTCTGTGAGCTCATCTTCATCCACAGGTTTCAGCAGGTAATCATAAGCCCCAAACTTAATGGCTTTGATGGCGTGCTGGTTATAAGCAGTAATAAAAATTACCTTGAAATTCCTCTCCGGAAACTCCTGCAACAGTTCAAATCCTGTACCATCCGCGAGTTCAATGTCCAGCAGGAGTAGTTCCGGCTCTGTATTGGGAATAATCACCCTAGCTTCGGCAATACTGCCACAACTGCCCAACACAATAAAATCAGGATACCGTTTTATCAGCCATTCAAGATCTTTCCTGATGGCGGGTTCATCGTCAATTATCAGCGTACGGATCATAATTTTCATTTACAATTACCAATCATTATTTCATGGGCAAGGAATAAAACAGTGGTCTAAAAGTAAGGGATTTTCATAGTCTTCAAAATTGCTTTTTGAAGTGGCTATGGGTTGTAAACAGAGATGAGAGGCCGGCTATATACCATTGTTGGTGGTATTCACGAGAATATTTGCTTCATCCTCAAAAGATTTGAATGCATCTTTCCTGGTGGATTTGAAGACTACTTTTATAATTAAAACGCCTATAATAACAGGTATAACCCCACCAAAGCTGATGACAAGCCGCTGGAAAATAATGCTCAAGATGGCGGTAAACAAAGCAAAACCGGCCAGCATCCCGCCTAACAGCCAGTATACTGGTGGGGTAAAATCTACCTGCAAATAATTTTTTTTATATCGCAACAAAAATTTGAAATTATCATGCGGAATAATAATAGTGAGTGGGCTTAGGAATGGTTTTTTTAATTCCGCTTTAGGGAATTGCGTTTGTACCTCCGAAAATATTTGCTCCACACTTTTTGATTGTGAATTGGAAATATTCATTTTTATAGGTTTTGATAGCGTAATCATTGATAATACGGGCTGCAAAGTAGCCCGGGACGCTGAAGGGAGAGGGGAGTAATGTATATCCGTGCCCGGATTTTATATATTCGCGGGCAATCTTTGCAGCAACTCTATAGGGGCGGTATACCGGCAATAAAATATCTGCATTCAAAAATCCCTAAATCTTTTCTATCTTCGCCGCCGTTACCAGGTGTGTTTCTTTCAAATAAACACTTAAAAGGGAATCCGGTTAGAATCCGGAGCAGTACCCGCTGCTGTAAGTTCATACAAACGTTACTGACATCATAGCCACTGTTTTAACATACGGGAAGGCGTCAGTTAACGGAACGAGCCAGAAGACCTGCCAGGGAACATTGTATACGGTCTGCTTCCGGGTTAGGAGCAAGGACAGTCACTTCCGGATATGGTACCACCGGTTGTTCCTTCCTGTATCTTCCCACAGTATTTCCGTCATTTTTTATTTAATCGTTAACGGGCTTATTAACTGGATTAATCTATGGGCAAAGATCTACAAAAGGTAAAACGCATCGCGTTTATCTGTAACGGCAATTCCTGTCTTAATAAAGGCGCAGAAGATACTACTGTGCAGTTGCGTGCAGCTATTACAGCCAACGACCTGCACGATGAAGTGCATACCGTTCGCACCCGCTGCACCGGCCAGTGTGAACATGGTCCGGTGGTTTTTATACACCCTGATGGTACCTGGTACAAGGAAATGCTTGCCGAGCGCACCGCTAATCTTGTAAAATGTCACCTGCTGGAGAATATACCGGTAGAAGATGCCATATTTTTCCAGTCTAATAGCTAAAAGCTAACGGCCAAAAGCTCTATCCATGCGTACTTTTTATTTCTTTATACTATCCATATTTACGATTACTGCAAGCGCGCAACAAAAAAAAGCAACCGATTCTCTCCGGGTTACTAACCTGAAAGGAGTAGATATCAGTGCCGCTACCGGCAAAAGTGCCCATATGTTATCTAAAATAGATTTGCAGCTGCAACCCGTGAAATCCGCACAGGACCTGCTGCGTACAGTGCCGGGCTTGTTCATCGCGCAACATGCAGGTGGTGGTAAAGCCGAGCAGATCCTGGTGCGTGGCATTGATAATGATCATGGTACCGACTTCGGCATCTTTGTAGATGGCATTCCTGTAAACCTGCCCAACCATGCACACGGACAAGGATACGCCGATATGCACTTCCTCATTCCGGAAGTGATAGGTGGCGCTGCTTATTATAAAGGCCCTTACGAGGCCAGTCAGGGCGATTTTACCAATGCGGGTGCCGCTGTTTACACTTCGCTGTTTCGTCCGCAGGATCAGTTTGTAAAGCTAGAATACGGGCAGTTTAATACGGCCAGGGCAACTACTTTATTGAAACTGTTAGATAAACAACCGGCACCAGGTGTACACGATCAGAATGCCTATATCGCGGCCGACTATACCTATACCGATAGCTATTTTGATAATTCTCAAAAATTCAAACGGTTTAATCTTTTAGGGAGATATAATATTGCGGTGAATAAAAACAATACACTGTCACTGATCGCCTCCGGCTTTACCAGCAGCTGGAATGCATCCGGACAGGTACCGCTGCGGGCACTGGAGAGTGGCTATATGACCCGCTTTGGCTCCATTGATCCAAGTGAAGGGGGTAAAACTACCCGCATCAATGCTAACCTGTTATGGGATACAAAGATCAGTGAAAGATCTGCTTTAAAACAACAGGCTTACTATGTACGTAATCTCTTTGATCTGTGGTCCAATTTTACTTTTTATAAAGAAGATAGAATTAACGGAGATGAAATCAGACAATGGGAAAAGCGCGATATCATCGGCTATAAAAACACGTTCAATCATCAGGGACATCTCGGCATAGCGCAGCTGGAATCCGAAGCAGGGCTGGGCGTTCGTGTAGATATGGTTAACCTGGGACGTGATCATGTGAAAGAAAGGGCAATTTTATCCAATAACGATTCCAGCCATGTAACGGTAGCCAACTATTCGTTTTATATCAGCGAAACACTTCGCCTTACAAATGGTTGGAGCTTTAACCTCGGTCTCCGTAACGACCTGTTCACCTTTGACCTCCGCGACCATCTGGACCCGGCTAACAGCGGCAATAGCATTGCTTACAGAGTGAGTCCTAAATTCAATGTATATTACGATGTATCACCTGCTTTCGGATTGTTTGTAAAAATGGGAATGGGCTTTCACTCCAATTACGCGAATGTGGCTATTCGTAACGGACAGGAAAATGCAGTACCACGTTCTTATGGATCAGATATTGGTGCGAATCTCAAAATTGGCAGTAAAGCCATCATTACCGCCACCTGGTGGTGGTTACAAAGCGATGCGGAATACCGCTTTGTAGCAGATGACGGCAGTTATGAAAACATTGGCCGGGCTACACGTACAGGTGTTGACGTTGCCCTCAGATATCATGTGCTACATCCTTTATGGGCAGATGTGAATGTGAATTATGCGCGTCCCCGTTTAATGGATGCCGCTCCTAAAGAAAACTATATTCCCTTTGCACCTGTATTTACCAGTACCGGTGGCCTTACCTGGCAGCCTGCAAAAGGTATTAACGCCAGTTTGCGTTACCGCTACATGGGGCAGCGTCCGGCAATAGAAGATAACTCCGTTGAATCCAAAGCATATTTTTTAATGGATGCGGTATTGAAATATAATTACAAACGTTTCGAATTTGGTTTGTCTGCTGAAAACCTGTTAAACACCAAATGGGCCGAAGCACAGTTTTATGATGCATCACAACTGAAAGAAGAGAAGTCACCTGTCATGGATTTTCATATCACTCCGGGTACGCCCTTTAGCTTGAGAGGGAGTGTAACCGTTAAATTCTAGTATGAGTAACAAGGACACAAAAATCAGCATTTTGGGTTGCGGCTGGCTGGGGAAGCCGCTGGCACTGCATTTGAAAGAAGCCGGTTATCCTGTCACTGGTGCAAGAACCAGCATGGAAGGCGTCAACGAATTAAAAGCACTGGGGCTGGATGCTTACGTGGTAGTATTGGATGAAGAGGTAATAACCGGTCCGGATGCTTTCTGGGAGGCGGATATCCTGATCATCAATATTCCCCCGCGTAAAGAAAGAGGCCCTGAAGCACACGTAACAGAAATAGCATTGTTGCGCAGCTTCCTGGAAACAACCAGCATTCAAAAAGTGCTGTTTGTAAGCTCTACTTCTGTGTATGCCGATGTAAACGGATTGGTAACAGAAGTTAATAAGGAGATCCCGGAAACCCCTAATGGGGAAGCATTGCGGGCTGCTGAAAAGCTGCTGTTGGAGTCTTCGGTATTTGATACTACTGTGCTGCGTTTTGGCGGATTGATAGGCTACGACCGTGTACCCACTGAGCGCGCTTTGCAGGAAGGTAAGCGTATCAACGATTTGCCGATGAATGTGATCCATCGTGATGATTGTATAGGCGTAATTGAACGGGTAATAGAAAAAGATGTATGGGGAGAAGTGTTTAACGCCTGTGCCAGCGGACATCCGTTGCGCTACAATTATTACAAGACAGCTGCACAACATTTGGGGCTACAAATGCCCCGGAAATTGCCACCAACAGAAATGCCATATAAAATAGTTTCTTCCGGAAAACTGAAGAAAATATTAGACTATGAATTTATTTATGATGATCCTTTATTGATTTTCGATGCCGGAAAACGAGGTAATAAATAATAAAATGCTGCACCCGGTATGTATTGTAGGGGCGGGCCCGGGTGCGGCCGACTTACTAACGATAAGGGCTGCACGCTGTATAGAAGAGGCGGAGGTGATACTGTATGATAACCTCGTATCTGCTGAAATACTGGCCCTGTGCCGGCCACAGGCGGAACAGATTTATACAGGTAAGAAATACGGTGATGCAATAGATCCGCTTACGCGACAGGCGAATATTCATGAACTGATGGTGATACATGCGCAGGCAGGTAAAAAAGTGGTTCGCCTCAAATCCGGTGATCCCTTTATTTATGGCCGCGCAGCAGAAGAGCTGCGTTACCTGCAGGAACACCAGGTGCCTTATAAGGTAATTCCAGGGCTTACTGCGGGCATCGCAGCCGCCAGCTTATGCCATATTCCCTTAACAGAGCGTAATCGCAGCAATGCAGTATTATTCTGTACCGGGCATACGGCCAATTATGATTTCGAACAACTGGATGCACTGGCCAATATGCTCCGCACAGGCACGTCCCTGGTGATGTACATGGGATTGAGCAATATGCCGGCAGTACTCGAAAAGCTACAGCTGGCAGCAGGAAACGAAACTATTTATGTGACCGCCATATCACAGGTGTCCGGTGAACAGCAACAAACGGTAACGGCTACACTGTCCGAAATAGAAGCACAACTATTGCTGCATCCATTGCCGATGCCGGTAGTGTTTATTATCGGTAAACATGCTAAATCAATTACGAATGAAACAAGGCATTCTTATCTGCGGTCATGGCAGCAGGGATAAAGACGGTATCACACATTTTCAGACACTGGTGGAAAAGATGCGGCAACGCTATCCCGATAGGGTAGTGGATTACGGCTTCCTGGAATTTGCACATCCGGTATATGCAGCAGCGGTAGAAAGAATGTATCAGCAGGGAGTACGACATATCATTGCATTGCCCGCTATTTTATTTGCCGGCGGTCACGCAAAAAATGATATCCCGTATGAAATGAATACGCTGCAGCAACAGTATCCGGACCTGAAAATCACTATGGCCGGTCACCTTGGCATTACCGCGCCATTGCTGCAACTGGCACAGTTAATGGTGCAGGAAGCAGCAACACAAACGACTGCTTTCGCAAGAGAAGAGAGTTGTTTGCTGCTGGTTGGCCGTGGTACCAGCGATCCGGATGCCAATTCCGATGTAGCCAAACTTACCCGCATGTTGTGGGAAGGTATGGGTTTCGGATTTGCAACTACCGCTTATATCGGTGTTACAAAACCATTGCTGGCAGACGTGTTGCCGCTGCTGGAAAAATTACCTTTTAAAAAGATCATCGTGTTGCCGGTATTCCTGTTTACCGGCATCTTACTGAAACGTATATACGAACAAGTGGCGGAGTTTCAGCTGCATGCTGATAAAGAATATATCTGTACCACTCCCTTCGGTAGCCATGAATGGCTGTTACAGGCCATCGATGAACGTATCCGGGAGGCGGAAGCAGGCAATCCGAATATGAACTGTCAGCTGTGTAAGTATCGCACACAGATCATTGGCTTTGAAGAAGAACAGGGAAAGGAACAGGTAGGGCATCACCTGAATGTAAAAGGAATTTTGTTTGAAGAAGAAGTGAAACCAGGAGAGAAAAAAGGAATTATGACCACCGTAAAAAAAGTATTTGGCATTTGAGTATTCAGGGAAAAATATATGCAGTATCGTTAGGTCCGGGTGATCCGGAACTGATTACCCTCAAAGGCTGGAAGGCTTTGCAGCAGGCAGATAAGATCTATTATCCGGCTTCTTTACAGGCAGACGCAGTGCGCAGTTATTCCCTGTCGATACTGGAACATTATGCTTTGCCTGATAAAATATTGCAGCCGGTAGTACTGGAAATGTCGCATAACCGGGAGCATAACTTAAAAGCCTATACGAAAGCTTTTGAAGAGATCCGTACAGACGTGGAAAATGGCCTGCAGGTGGCCTTTGTAAGTGAAGGGGATATCTCTTTTTACAGCACCTTCATCTACATCCTGGAGCAGATCCGCGCACATCAGCTTCCACTGGAAATTATCGCCGGTGTACCTTCCTTTTTGCTGGCAACAGCTGCACATCAACAACCGCTGGCTTTATTGCAGGAGAAAATAGCCATTATTCCGTTGCTCAAAAGCCGGGAAGTATTGGAGGATCACTTACAAAAATTTGAAACCATCGTATTAATAAAAGTACGCGGTGCACTGGAATACATTGCACCACTGATAGCAGCAAATAAAGCGGTGATGTTATACGGAGAAAAACTGGGCACGCCCACGCAATATCTCAGTACAGACATCTCATCGCTGGAAACCCGCGAGCTGCCCTATTTTTCATTGATCATTTTAAAAAGTAACATATGCGCCTGAGCGTGATTGGTATTGGTCCGGGTGATGCTGCCTACATGTTGCCGGCAGCTCAACAGGCACTGGCAGATGCAGATATGGTGATAGGCTATCACTACTATTTTCAGTTTGTATCGCACCTGCTGAAGCCTGGCTGTGAATGTATCGGGAGAGAACTATCAGAAGAGGAAGCAAGGGCAGTATTGGCAGTAGAAAGCTGTGCAGCCGGTAAACATATTGCGGTGATCAGCTCCGGTGATGCCGGCGTATATGCCATGGCATCGCTGGTATATGAATATGCTGCAAAACAAAATCGGGAGGATATTGCACTGCAAACGATTCCGGGCATCAGTGCCTTCCAGGGCGCCGCAGCGCGACTGGGAGCACCTATTGGCCACGATTTCTGCTGCATATCCTTGTCAGATTTAATGACACCCTGGACAACTATTGAAAAACGTATCACCGGCGCTGCCATGGGTGATTTCGTGACTTCTTTATACAATCCGCGCAGCAATAAAAGGAATTGGCAACTATCGCGCTTAAAGGAAATATATCTGCTGCATCGCAGCGCGGAAACACCGGTAGCCATTGTGCGACAGGTGTCCCGTGAAGAAGAATCTATTCACCTCACTACTTTAGGAGCGCTGGATGTGACGATGGTAGACATGTTTTGCCTGGTGATGATCGGCAACTCACAAACCTATCGTTTCCGCAATTTCCTCATCACCCCACGCGGGTATCTTTCGCGCAAGCCTATTACAGGCGATGAGATCCAGCAGGAAAGCTTCCGGCAGATCAGCGAACAGCTGCAACGCGACGACTTATCACCTGCTGATCAGTGGGCAGCGATTCGTTGTATCCACAGCACAGCCGACTTTGAGTATGAGCAACTGTATTATGGTACAGACAACGCACTGGAAAAATGGCATACCTACCTGACCAACGGTGGTATAGTGATTACGGATGTAACCATGGTGCAATCCGGTATTACTAAAGCCTTTACACAGCGTTATGGAGTAGAAGTTAAATGTTACCTGAATGATGAACGCGTAGTGGCATTGGCAGCGGCCGAAAATTTGACCCGCAGCCAGGCGGGCATGCGACTGGCCATAGCGGCACATCCGAATGCACTGTTTGTAATCGGTAATGCACCTACGGCACTCCTGGAATTATGTGACCAGTATCAACAGGGTAATTGTCGCCCGGTTGGTGTGGTGGCTGCTCCGGTGGGTTTTGTGAATGTACTTGAATCTAAATTGAAATTAAAATATACAACGGGCATTCCTTCGGTTATCATTGAAGGCCGCAAAGGCGGCAGCAATGTGGCCGCTGCTATTGTGAATGCTGCCTTTACACTGGATACTATAACAGCTATGCATACACATAAATGAGCAGGCAATACATCGTCATAGGAGTAGCTAATACTGCAGCTGGTTGCTGCACTGCCGAAGCAATGGCCGTGTTGCCGCAATGCAAGGTGTTTTCCGGTGGTGAGCGGCACTATTCACTCGTAAAGCACCTGTTGCCGGAAATGCATACCTGGATCACGATTAAAGGCAATATGCCCGCGTTGTTTGCACAGTATGAACAGGCAGATAGCCCCCTGGTGGTATTTGCCAGCGGCGATCCGCTGTTTTACGGCATGGTACAAACCATCCATAAATACGATGCGGAGGCTAACGTGAAAGTATATCCGCATTTTAACAGCATACAACGATTATGCGCTAAAACCGGACAACCTTACGAGCGGGTGAAAAACACCTCCGTGCATGGCCGTAGCTGGCAGGAGCTGGATGCTGCCCTGATAAAAGGAGAACCGCTCATTGCAGTATTAACAGATGGAACCCGCTCTCCGCAAGCCATTGCACAACGCATGATCACCTACGGGTTTACTCAATACAATATAGTCGTAGGTGAGGACCTGGACGGCACAGCAGAAAACATATTCAATGGCTCCTTAACGGAAGCGGCTATACGAGATTTTCATCCGCTGAACTGTGTATTGTTGAAACAATGCAGCATACCGCAGCAACCGGGCTTTGGAATAGATGATCAGTTGTTCGAAGGCCTGCCGGGCCGCCCTAATATGATCACTAAAAAAGCGATTCGTCTCACGAGCTTGTCACGCCTGCAATTGCAGCATGCCACGGTCTGCTGGGATATTGGTTTCTGTACCGGCGCGGTAGCTATTGAAGCAAAACGTTTATTTCCACACCTGCAACTACTGGCTTTCGAAAAAAGAGAGGAGTGTAAAGGCATCATGGAAAGAAATATGCAGCAATTATCTGCTCCCGGCATTGAGGTATATATAGGCGATTTCTATGAACTGGATCACCTCACGCTGCCCGCACCGGACGCGGTATTCATTGGTGGTCATGGCAACCGGCTGCCAGACCTGGTACGTATCATAAATGCGTGTATGCGTAAGGGTGGGAGGATAGTAATGAATGCTGTACTGGAAAACAGTAGTGCACAATTTATACAGCTATCCGAAGAATTGCACTGGGAGCTGCTGCCGCTGGAAGTGCTCCAGGTTAATGTACACAATCCGATCACCGTATTAACAGCGATTAAAAAATCATGAAACAAACTTATCATACAGCCATTATCGCCAGCACCGACAGGGCGCTGATACTGGCACAACAGATCTGCAAAGAATTTCCGGAAGCGAAAACATTTTCTACCCGCACAGATGGCGGCGCATCAGTGGAAACGATTGCTACTATCAGCAGCTTTCTGGAAGAAAATTTCAACCACTATACTTCTTTTGTATTTATTGGTGCACTGGGTATTTGCGTACGCAGCATCGCACCCTATATCAAAGATAAAAATACAGATCCGGCTATCATTAACCTGGATGATCATGGCTTTTTCGTACAACCGGTACTGTCTGGTCATTTGGGCGGCGCCAATGCGCTGGCCCGGCAAGTGGCGCGGCTGCTGGGTGCACAGGCAGTTATCACTACTTCCAGCGACTTGCAGGATATCTGGGCATTGGATACGCTGTCTAAGCAGTACGGCTGGAAATCCGCTGCCACAAAGCCTTTGAATACTATCATTTCTTTGTTTGTCAATAATCGCCCGGTGGCCTTGCTGCTGGATGTGAAAGATAAAGGCACAGAATGGCTGTTGCAAACAAAGCCAGATTTTGTAAGTGTTTTTTATAAGATAGAAGAAATACCAATAGCACAGTTTGATCTGCTGATCGCTGTTACCTATCGTAAGTACGAGGTGGCTATTCCCACTTTATACTATCATCCAGCTGCACTGCATATGGGCATGGGTTGCAGTCGTGATATTGAAACAGACCTGCTGGAAGCTTCTGTGGCAGCACAGTTGGCGCAGCACGGCCTGGCGCAGGAATCAGTGAAAAGCATTGCTTCCATCGATATTAAACATGATGAAGTCGCATTCATGGCATTGGCCAATAAATGGCAGATCCCTTTTCATACTTATACAGCGGAAGCCCTCAATACCTGCGAGGTGGCCAATCCATCTGAAGTAGTAAAAAGTAAACTGGATGTATACAGCGTATCGGAAGCAGCATCGGCTTTGTCTTCCCGGAATTCTTCCTGGTTGCTGGAGAAACAAAAAGTAAAAGTTGCCTCCGGCAAAATGCACACCATTGCTGTAGCCCTGGAAGCCTCGCTGGAAAGGCGTGCGCAGATAGCTATTGTAGGTGCCGGCCCCGGTGATGCGGAATTGATTGCTGTAAAAGGGAAAGCATTATTACAGGCAGCAGACCTGATCTTATATGCCGGTAGCCTGGTGCCGGAAGAACAAACACATTACGCTAAAAGCGGCGCTGTTGTACAAAATTCTGCCGGCATGACGCTGGAAGAACAGATTGCCCTGATGGAAGAACATTACGCCAAAGGGCACCTGATTGTACGTTTGCAATCCGGCGATCCTTCCATCTATGGCGCTATTCAGGAGCAGATGACCATTTTTGATGAAAAGGGAATGGACTATTTCATAGTGCCGGGTATCTCTTCTTTTCAGGCAGCAGCTGCTGTATTGAAGTCGGAGTTTACAATTCCGGAAGTAGTGCAGTCTATCATCCTCACACGTGGCGAAGGAAATACACCACTGCCTGAAAATGAAAAGCTGCAGGAGATGGCCAAACACCGTGCTACTATGTGCATCTTTTTAAGTGCCACCATCGCTAAAAATGTACAGGCACAACTATTGGAGCACTACCCGCCGGAAACACCGGTAGCGGTATTGTACAGGGTAACGTGGAAGGACGAACGGATTTTTGTAGGGCAGTTGCATGAACTGGCAAGTATGGTGCGTACCAACAAATTAACACGCACCGCATTGATCATTGTAGGTACTGCCATTGGCGCCCGTAAAAATAGGTCGCACCTCTACAACCCTGACTGGAAGCATATCTTCCGTAATCAGAAAACGAATAATAAAAACGATAGCGATAAAAAATAAAATAATAAAATGATCCTTGTATTTGGTGGTACCACAGAAGGCAAACTGGTGATTTCGGCATTAGCCGAAACGGGTGCTCCATTCTGGTATTCGTCTAAAACCGCAATTGATGTATTGCTGCCGGTTAACGGACAATACCGCTATGGCGCCTTCACACCGGAAGCACTCACCACTTTTTGTACCACCCAACACATCACAACAATTATCCATGCCAGCCACCCTTTTGCTGCGGTGCTGCATACAACCATCGGTGATGTAAGTAAGCGTTTAGCCATTCCTGTTATACGGATGGAAAGGGACTATCCGGAAACTCAAACGCATCAGCTGGTGAGATATGCCGACAGCTACGAACAGGTACTGGAAGATCTCCACCAAGGAGGTTTTGAGCCGGTGCTCTCGCTCACCGGCGTACAAACTATTGTCCGCTGGGCGCCTTACTGGCAACACAAAAAAATGTATTGCCGCATCCTGCCAAGAGATACCTCTGTAGCCATTGCGCAGGAATGTGGTTTTCCGGAAACACAATTGTTGTTATCATTTCCCGGGAAAACGGTAGCAGAAGAGTTAGCAGTATTCCGGGAAACAGCCGCACAGGCGGTAGTTACCAAAGAAAGCGGAGAGAGTGGTTTTTTATCCATAAAGGTAGCCGCCGCCATTGAAGCAGGTATTCCATTGTATATTATCCGTCGGCCGGTATTACCCGCCCATTTTATCAGGGTAGATAATATAGCCGCACTCTTAAATCATTTGCAGGTATGAGTTTACTCCCCATACCCAAAGGTGAATTGCGTTGGGGCTATAGCACCGGCGCCTGCGCTACGGCCTGTACCAAAGCCGCTTTGCAGGCATTGATAGAGCAGGAAGATGTAGCTGCGGTAACCATCACTTTACCCGGTGGGGAAGAAGTATTATTTAAGATCCATCATTGCAGCTATACGGCTACTACCGCTACCTGTGCTACCTACAAGGATAGTGGCGATGATCCGGATGTGACCAATGGGGCAGAAATAGCCAGCAGCATAAGTTTCGGCGGAGATGCAACCGTGAATTTTTTACCGGGAGAAGGGGTGGGTATGGTAACATTACCAGGATTGTCTATTGGAGTTGGGGAACCGGCTATCAATCCGGTACCGCGACAAATGATGACACAGGTTATACAGGAGCTGCTGACGCATTATCATATCGACAAACGTGTAAGCGTAAGCGTTAGTGTTACCAACGGCGCTACATTGGCAGAAAAAACATTGAATGCACGCCTGGGAATTGTGAATGGGATTTCTATTCTGGGCACTACCGGTAAGGTGAAACCCTTTTCTGCTGCGGCTTACATTGCCAGTATAGAACAAGGTATTGATGTGGCGCTGGCCAATGGATTAAATACAGTGGTCATTAATTCCGGTGGCAGGAGCGAAAAAATATTGCGGCAACTGCATCCGGAACTGCCGGTGCTGGCCTTTGTACAATATGGCAACTGGATCGGTGAAACATTAGCAAAAATTAACAATACGCCCTTACATTCCTTTACCATTGGTATGATGTTGGGAAAAGCCGTGAAACTGGCCGGGGGCGCATTGAATACGCATAGTAAAGAGTCGTCGTGGGATAAGGGCTTTGTAGCAGCACTGGCGGCAACTGCCGGCTATGATCAGGAAAAATGTGACAGCATCCGGCAATTAAATATGGCCAGTCGCCTCACTGAATTATTTCCGTTCAATGCAGGTGAACCTTTTTATCCTACGCTGGCGGCCCAATGCCGCAGGGTGATAGCAGCGGCTATCAGGCCATTACCGTTTAAGATTGTATTGATTGATGCAACGGATCAGTATCTGTTGTTTGCGGACTAAAAACAAAAGCGCATGTATCCGTTACTGTTAGATTCATTATTGTTAGGTGTACAGCATTCCTTTGAGCCGGATCATATGGCAGCGGTATCTGTACTGGCTTCGGAGAAAAACAGGAATAAAACCGGCATCGGAAAACTGCTTTGGCGTTCCTCTCAGTGGGCTTTGGGTCATTCTGTTACATTGGTGCTGTTCAGCGCATTTGCTTTGCTGCTGAAATCTGCCATCCCATTTAATATGTCTGCCTGGGCAGAAATAGCAGTGGGCCCTATCATGGTATGGCTGGGTGTTTCGGCCATCCGTCGTAATCATCAGCTGAAGCAGCTGATGGCCGAACATAAAAAATTTGAAGCGCATGAGCATCTTACCAATGCATTACATATTCACGGAAAACAAGGAGAAGAAATAGCCATGAATCCACTCAGCCGCTCTTTTTGGGTAGGTATGCTGCATGGTCTGGCAGGTACTGGCGGCGCCTGTGCCATTGCACTCACCATGGCTGCAAAAGATACCATGACAGCTGTATGGATTATTGTATTACAAAGTGCAGGTATCATCTTCGCTATGACTACCTATAGTTGTGTGCTGGCGTTTTCTGTATCCCGCTTCATAGAGCGCAACCAGGTAGCGTTTAAAGTGATCAACGCCGTAGTGGGATTGTTTTCTATTGGGATCGGGTTGTTATGGATATATAATGCAGCGCAGGATTTGTTTTTTGATAAATGAAAATAACAATACAAACTTATGATTGTTCCTTTATTTGTTGATTCCTTCTTACTCGGTATCCAGCACTCTTTTGAGCCGGATCACGTAGCAGCCGTATCTGTACTGGCTACGGAAGACAATAAAAAACACCGGTTGCGGAAACTGATGTGGCGCTCTTCCCAATGGGCTTTGGGACATTCATTAACGCTGGTGCTGTTCGGCATATTCATACTTATTCTTAAATCTGCTATGTCGGCACATATTGCCGGCTATGTAGAATTTCTGATAGGGCCAATCATGATCTGGTTGGGCGTAACAGCCATTATGCGCAATTTCCCCAAAAAAGCTATTGCAACACATCCGCATCCACATACGCATATGCCGGAAGGCAACATGCTTAGTCGCTCTTTCTGGATCGGTATGATCCACGGCCTGGCAGGTACTGGCGGCGCTTGTACGCTGGCCTTTACTTTAGCTGCCAGTGATGCTTACACCGCCGTGGGTATCCTCGTGCTGCAAAGTGTGGGCATCATTATAGCAATGACTGGCTACAGCTGCCTCTTCGCATTATCTGTAACCCGGTTTTCCGGCAAATGGAAGCCTTCCGTAAAAGGCATTAATTACGCGGTAGGGGCGTTTTCCATTGTGATCGGTGTATACTGTTTATATGAATCTTTTAAGGAACTTTTCTGATGAAACCATATTACCCTTTTACAGCTATATGTGCGCAGGACACCTTTAAACTGGCGCTCTTGCTGGCTACCATCGATCCTACGTTAGGTGGGGTGTTGGTAATGGGAGATAAAGGCTCCGGCAAAACCACCACCGTGCGGGCACTGGCTAACCTGTTACATAACAGCGTACAGCCGTTCCCGTTTGTCAACCTGCCGGTAGGCGCTACGGAAGACCGTGTGCTGGGCAGTGTAGACCTCGAAGTACTCATTAATGAAAAAAGACAGGAAGTCCGCAAGGGCTTACTGGCTACCGCGCATCAGGGTGTGCTGTATATTGATGAAGTGAACCTGCTGAATGATTACATCATGGATGTATTATTGGATGCTGCCGCCAGCGGAGGCTACTACCTGGAAAGGGAAGGCCTTTCTGCGTGGCAGGATAGCCGCTTTATTCTCATAGGCACCATGAACCCGGAAGAAGGCGCCCTGCGCCCGCAACTGCTGGATCGTTTTGGTTTATGCGTTACCGTTAGTACACCAGTTGAACAATCAATACGTGCTAATATCATCCGGCGGCGGCTGGCCTTTGATACCGACCCGCAGCAGTTTGTACATGCCTATGCAGAAACGGAACGGGAGATGAACCGCATGGTAAACCTCGCCCGTACACTGTTACAACAGGTAGCTATTGCAGATGATATCTACAGCATGGTAGCTGACCTCTGCCTGCAACACCATGCAGAAGGGATGCGTGCGGATATCCTCATTGTAAAGGCTGCCCGTGCATACGCTGCCTTTCAAAATCGTTTGTCCGTTACCGTGAATGATATACATCACGTATCACCACTGGTACTGGCACACCGTACAAAGAAAAAAAGTCAGCCTGATCAGCAGCAAAGACAAAGAGAAAGTGCTCCTTCACCGGATCGGGGGGAATATCACACGGAAACCCGCAGCCGGATATAAACCCTTCCCCCTTGCAGGAATACCTGTTTCAGGCAAGCGCTGTAACAGCGCAGATGCCCCTGAAAGCGGGGCAAAAGGCTGCGCGTAAGGGAATGGCAGCCAGGTTGCCTGAAGCGGCTAAAATGATCACTTCCGGTGCAGGCGGACATACACTTACCCGTAACCTGGTGGCTACGGTAAAACATTACCTGGTGCATAACACCTTTGAACTGAAGTATACCAGCACACAGCATCGCAGTCAATTGCGCCTGTTATTGATTGTTGATACCAGCGCCTCTATGGCAGCAGACCAACAGATCAGTCTTGTTAAAGGCCTTATTGCTGATATGATGCAACGATACCAACACCGGCAGCCACAGATAAGCGTGATCGCATTATCGCATGGCCGCGCCGATATCATTGTTCCACCAACCAATGATGCCGCATTAGTGACGGATATACTGGCACAGTTATATACCGGTGGTAAAACCAATCTGACAGCGGGTTTTGAGCAGGTGCTACAAACCATAGACAGGCAACAGGGGTTGCACGATCATCAGCTGTATTTGTTTACCGACGGCAGGATCAACGCCGGCAACACACCGCAACCGTTTGAAGAAGCCATTACTTTTTTTCATACACATTTAAAACAGCTGGCAAAACAAACCAGTATCATCAATACAGAAACAGGATATCCTCGTTTAGGCATGGCCGTTACATTGGCCGAAAGATTAGGCTGTCATGTATTTGAACCGGAATATTAAAAAATCAGCATCATGAAAATATATACTAAAAAAGGGGACAAGGGTACCACTGCTTTGTTTGGTGGTTCACGCGTATTCAAAGATGATACCCGCGTAAATTGTTACGGCACCCTGGATGAAGTAAATTCTACCATCGGATTGCTGCGCTCAAAGCTGGGGAACGAACATCCCTGGCAGCTTAACCTGCATCGTATTCAGAAAGATATGATGGATATGATGTCGCACCTGGCACGTCCTTCCGACTGCAAAAAAGAAAACCCCAATCCCAAACCGGTAGATGGTGCTACCTTCTGCGAGGAATGGATTGATGAGCTGGAAGCAGCCATCACCAGCGCATCCGACTATTTCCTGCTACCCGGTGGAAATGAAATTTCCTCACTCTGCCATGTAGTCCGTACCCAAATGCGCCGCGGAGAAAGATTGCTGGTAACCTTAATGAAAGAAGATACGATCGAAGATTACATACCTGCTTACATCAACCGGTTATCGGACCTTTTCTTTATCCTGGCCCGTGCAGAAATGGATAAAGCAGGTGTGGCAGAAGAAAAATGGCAATTGTTTCTCTACAAAAGAAAAAAAACAGCTACGCCAAACGAATAAAAAATTCATCTCTACACTAATAACTAATTAAAATAATTCAATGAAAAAGGTACCTGTAACTATTATCACCGGCTTCCTGGGTTCCGGTAAAACAACCCTGATCAGCCACCTGCTGCGCAATAATCAAGGCCGCCGTTTGGCCGTGATTGTAAACGAATTTGGCGCCATGGGCATCGACGGTGACCTTATCCGCACCTGTTGCGAAAATGAAGAAGATATTGTAGAGCTCAACAACGGCTGTCTGTGCTGCACGGTGCAGGAAGAGTTTCTGCCCACTATGCTGCAACTGATGGACCGTAAGGAAAACATTGATCACATCATCATTGAAACTTCCGGTCTTGCTTTACCTAAACCGCTGCTGCATGCTTTCAACTGGCCTGATCTGAAACCACAAATCACAGTAGATGCAGTGATCACTGTAGTAGATGCCGTAGGACAAGCTACCGGTGAAATCTGTAACCGCGAGCTGGTACAGGCGCAACGGGAAGCAGATGATAGCCTGGATCATGAAACACCTATCGAAGAATTATTCGAAGATCAGCTCTCCTGCGCCGACCTGGTAGTGATGACCAAAGCCGATCTGATCAATGCAGAAGAATTTGAACAGGTGAAAAATATCATCAGCAAGGAATTACGTGCAGGCGTTAAGGTTATTGCAGCCACTAAAGGCGCTATTGACCCGGGCGTGTTGCTGGGCATCGGTGCTGCAGCAGAAAATGATGTAGATAACCGCCATTCCCACCATGAGGAAGATCATGCCAGTGGCCAGGATCATCACCATCATGATGAAGATATCCAATCATTTATAGTGGATATAACGGTACCGCATACACCGGAATCACTGGTGAAAAAGTGCACAGCGTTAGTATCTGCCCATGAGATCTATCGCATCAAAGGATTTATTGATGTTCCTGGCAAACCTATGCGCATGGTATTCCAGGGCGTTTCACACCGCTTTGATCACTACTTCGACCGTGCCTGGAGAACCAACGAAACCAGAAAAACATCGCTGGTAGTTATTGGCCACGAACTGGATGAAGCGGCAATTGCAGCGGCATTAAACGCGTAAAGGAAGGCCTTAGGCCTTTGTCTTTCTCATGATTAGACTGATTAAGATGATTTTTCTGATTTTATTTTCTTTTTAAAAATATCCAAATCAGATCTCAGCAGGATTAATGAAATGAGATTTGAATCATTATAAGTAAAAAATAAAATCAGAAAAATCATCTTAATCAGTCTAATCATGAGAAAGACAAAGGCCGAAGGCCTTCCCCTCCGCACTTTTATTTTACTTTAGCACCTCCTCCCATGCACCTGATCGCAACCATCCCCGGCGGCTGGAACCCTAACAACGAAGGCGTTTTTATGGTAGAACAGCAACCCGGCGATATCATATTTCTGTCTTCCGCAGACACCGAAATTCATGCATTGAATGCAGCGTTTCATACGCTGCAACAAAAGAACGCGGACATTCCCTCGCTTCGCATGGCTAACCTGGTATTTCTGAAGCAGGAATTATCTATCGATCATTATGTGGAAAATGTGATCAGGCATGCAAAGCTGGTAGTATGCCGTTTGCTGGGTGGTAAAGGCTACTATGCATATCTTGTGGAAACCCTGCGCCATTACTGCGATCAGTGGAACATTCCCGTATTGTTTTTACCTGGCTACGATGCCCCGGATCTGGAGCTGATGCAATCTTCTTCTGTAGATATAACGGTAACGGATATAGTATGGAAATATTTTTCTGCCGGCGGACCGCAAAACCTGCAGAGCTGCCTCCAATACCTATGGCATCACTTTTTACATCGCCCGGAAACATACGCCCCTCCGTCTTTTTTACCGGAACTGTTCATTGCGTTGCCAGGTCATGAAATGATGAACAGGGCCGCTTTTGCAGCGATTGCTGATGTTACGTTGCCATTAGTACCATTGATTGTCTACAAAACACATTATATCGCCGGCAATACAGCGCCGGTGCAGGTGCTGTGCCAGGAGCTGAAGGAACGCGGGTTACAGCCTATGCCGGTATATGTATCCAATTTGCGGGATACAGCTATGCTGGAAGAAGTATACCGGTTTATTACGGCAGATGAAACGGTATCACCTGCGGTAATCCTCAATACAACCAGCTTCTCCACCAAATCATTAAGTGATGATGAGGCGGAAGATCAGTTCATATTTACACGTTTAGGCGTTCCAGTTATACAGGCTATTTTTGCCTCCTGTACCCTCGAACAGTGGCAGGACGGCCTATTCGGATTACCACCTACTGATGTGGCCATCAATATTGCCTTGCCGGAAATGGATGGACGTATCATCGGCACCGCAGTTTCTTTTAAGGCCGATGATGGCCGTGATCCGCTGACAGATTCCAATATAGTAGCTTATAGGGCCTATGAGCCTGGTTGCAGCAGGGTAGTGGAGATGGCAGCAAACTGGATAAAGTTGCAGCAAACAGAAAATGCGGCAAAAAAAATTGCGCTGATCATGCCTAACTATCCTAACAAAGATAGCCGGTTGGCCAATGGAGTAGGGTTGGACACACCTGCCAGCATAACCGCTATTCTGGCGGCACTGCGGGGGCAGGCGTATCTAACTGGTACGTATATACCGGAAAATAGCGCAGCATTGATGGAGATGCTTACGCACTATATTACCAATGATACTAGTACTTTTTTTAATCGCCCTTACCAGGTATTCCTGGAAGAAGAAATTTTTATGCAGTGGTATGAAGGCATATCCGCTGAACTCAAAAACCGGGTAGAATCCCAGTGGGGGCAGCCCGCAGACGCTTCCTGTTACCAGGACGGACGTTTTGTATTACCGGGTTGTATGCTGGGAAACATCTTCGTAAGTATACAGCCTGCAAGAGGGTACAACAGTGACCCTAAAAGTATTTACCACAGCCCGGACCTGCCGCCAACTTTCGACTACCTCGCTTTCTATTGCTGGCTGCATCACGCTTTTAAAGCAGATGCAGTGGTACATACCGGCAAACATGGCAACCTGGAATGGTTACCTGGAAAAAGTGTAGCACTGAATCCGGACACTTGTTTCCCTGCTGCTTTGTTTCCGTCGTTGCCACATTTTTATCCGTTCATCATCAACGATCCCGGCGAGGGCACACAGGCCAAACGCCGTAATCATGCGGTGATCATTGATCACCTGGTACCACCCATGGCCAGGGCAGAAAGCTTTGGTGCATTAGCTAAGCTGGAACAACTGGTGGACGAATATTACGAGGCGGCGAGCCTGGATGTACGCCGTGCTACGCTGATACGCACCAGCATCCGTGAACTGGTGAAACAGGAGCATCTGCTCACCGATCTGCAAACGGATGGTAAAGATATTGATGAGCTGTTACTTAAACTGGACGCCTACCTCTGTGAACTAAAAGAATCCCAGATCCGCGACGGGCTCCATATTTTCGGACAGGTACCTGCCGGTGAACAGCTGTGTAGCTTACTGGTGGCTTTGCACCGCCTGCCAGGATATGGCGTACCAGGCATCACCCAGGCCATCGCAACAGATCTGCAATTCTCTTTTGATCCCATTAATTGCGAGTATGCTTCAACGTTAGACCGGGAGATAAATAATACTTTTTGCCGGACGATTGGGGATGGGGTAGAAGCCATGGAAGTCATGGCGATGGCTTATGTACAGCAAATTGTAGCAGGAATATTTCCGGCAGCCGGACCCGCCACCACCTATGTATTACAGCGCCTGCAACAGGATACCTTACCCCGCGTGGCGGCTACCACAGATGAAATCATCAACCTGCTAAAGGGTCTGTCCGGTCGTTATGTGCCATCCGGTGCTTCGGGGGCGCCCACCCGTGGCCGTGTAACCATTCTGCCTACCGGTCGCAATTTTTATTCTGTGGATGTACGCAGTATTCCCACTGAAACTGCCTGGCGCCTGGGACAAAAAAGTGCGCAGCTGCTGATAGACCGCTACCTGCAGGAACACGGGGAGTATCCAAAACGTATAGGCTTGTCCGTATGGGGCACTGCAACCATGCGTACCGGTGGTGATGACCTGGCGCAAGCCTTTGCCCTTATGGGTGTACGACCGGTATGGCAAAGTGTTGGCAGACGTGTAACAGACTTTGAGGTGATCTCTCTCATTGAACTGAGACGGCCTCGCATAGATGTTACCTTGCGCATCTCCGGCTTCTTCCGCGATGCTTTTCCGGATATGATCTCTCTCTTCAACGCCGTGGTAGCACGTTTAACGCAGTTAGAAGAATCTCCGGAAGATAACCCTATCCGTGCGCAGTACCTGCAGGAAAAAAATGACTGGGAGCAAAAAGGATTAGCACCTGAAAAAGCAGCCGAGTGGGCTTCTTACCGTGTATTCGGTTCCAAGCCAGGTGCATACGGGGCCGGCTTACAGGCACTCATCGATGAAAAAAACTGGACCACCCGTGAGGATCTTGCCCTTGTATATATGAACTGGAGCGCCTATGCTTATAATGGCCGCCAACAGGGTGTTTCGGCTTATGAGCCTTTTAAGCAGCGACTATCCAACATCCAGGTGGTCATGCATAACCAGGATAACCGGGAACACGATATCCTCGACTCTGACGACTACTACCAGTTTCATGGTGGTATGGCCAATGCTATTGAACAGGTTACCGGCACGCAGCCAGCCATGTATTTCGGCGACCATTCCCGCCCCGAAAATCCACGCGTAAAAACACTGAAAGAAGAATTACTCAAAGTATACCGCTCCCGCGTTATCAATGAAAAGTGGATGAGCGGCATGCGCCGTCATGGCTATAAAGGCGCCTTTGAAATGGCCGCCACTATGGACTATCTCTTTGCCTACAGTGCCACCACCGTCCTGGTAGATGATTTTATGTATGAAGGCATTACGCAGGCCTATTTATTTGATGATAATAACCGCGAGTTCCTGCAACAAACCAACCCCCATGCCTTACAGGATATGACCGCACGTATGCTGGAAGCCATGCAGCGCGGGCTATGGCAGCAACCGGCGGAAGAAACCAAAGAGCGGTTAACAGGCATGTTTTTACAGCAGGAATAATAATATAACACCCATCAGGGTAATCCTTTAAATCTGTTAAATCCTGGTTCAGACAACCTTCGCTCATCAGGATAATCATATTAATCATAATAATCACTGGTAAAAAAATTTGTTTACATATATTAAAATCACTATATTGTAGTACCTCTCTTTGCCAACAAGAGGCCAATAAACCTGGATATTTTTAATAAAACCTAAACCTAAACACAACCGTGAATCTGCTACTATTAAGTTTGCTTGCCGCCGTAGGAGTATGGCTGCTAATCTTCCTGTACAGAAGTAATAACCGCAAAAGATCAGAATTGCTCCTCCCTGTCAGACCCGCCAGTATTGTTAAAATCCATAGCTACAAATCCTTTGGTATTATTGCTACCGTAAGGTTCCAGTATGACTTAACACCGCAAATCGGAGATCGTTTGCACGAGGACGGGAATATCTATAAAATCACCGGTGTGGTATTTTCTGATTCAAAGCAGGAGCAGCCAAAAGAAACCTGGGACTGCAGGCTGGTTAAAATTTAAAGGTATGGAATACCTCAAAGTATCCTGGTTACATGAATTTGATGATGAACCAGCGATACTGTATAGTGAAATTGATGCGCAACGCTTCGAAAACCGGAAGATCGAAATTTATCCTGATGGTAGCTTTGGGATCGCAAATAGTAATTTTCATTTTGGCGGTACAGCCCTTTCAGATACAGTAATGCCAAACATAGAAGAGATAAGTGAAGATAAACTGTTCATCCCGGAGATGATTTCCCGCGAAGAATTTGAATTAATGTGGAACCGCTACTATTATTTTCTCTCCTGATCTACTGGCCCGCCATTTGCACAAGATCTGAAAAGGATTTTATGAACGCATTTATGATAAAAACACCGGGAGGTCGCTTTTATGTATGGCCTTATTCAACCGAACGCTTCATGGTAGACGTAAACGGAGAGGAGGTCATGATGGAAAAAGACGAAGACGGCCACGTACGCGCACCAGGAGCAACCGGCACCGGACACCGCTTAAACATGCGATTGCTTACCAGTATTGCCGACCAGATTGAGGCGCAAACAGCGTAAAAAGTCTACAACCTGTGGTTATTTGTGGGTCTCAAAAGCAGACAGGTACTTATCTATATACGCTTCTTTCGTTTTCGTTTTATACTGCATCACATAGCGGGGATGCTCCAGCGGAATCACTTCTTTGAAAAATTGCTCTTTTTCATTTAATGCCTGCAGAAAGGCGGCATTTTTGCCGGTACCCATACAGTAACAAACATCACGGCTGATATTCCATGTCAGCTGTTCACGTAAACTACTTACAATAAAATCATAAGCCGCTTTTGTCAAAGGGGCACTATCATAATAATTGTAATTCACTTCTTTATCACCCGGCTTTAGCGTTGTGAAACCAAGTGGGCAAACAGCACTGATATAAAATTGCTGATAGAATTTTTTCACACCACCATAAGCATCAATCACATCATATACAAAAACAGAAGAGGGTTCATGTGTTTTGAGCCCCTGTATCTCTATGCCACATTTCTCCGACATACGTTTAGTATCCGTGAAAGGCACGCCGGTAGCGCCTGAGCCAAGACGACCAGGATTGATGCCCATGATCAGCTGCCTTGGCTTTTTATCATCATAAAACTTTTTATAGAATTGGGTCATGATGTCCATGATGCCCGGCCCTTCTTTAAAAGGGTTCATGACACGTATACCTGTGGGCAGCTTGCCCGGAAAATGCAGGTGGCTGTTGAATGATATAATCTGATCCGCTATAGTCATCCTGCAATTTAATACAAACAGTGCTAAACCAGTTGTCTGTGTGCGGTGATCTTCTCCACGATATCTTCTTCGCGATAAGGCTTCATAATATAATCATTAAGGCCGGAACGGAGGTACAGGGCTATGTCATCTTCCAATATATTGCCGGTGATCGCAATAATTGTGATGGACGCCTTCTTTTTGTCGGGGAGTGCACGGATGATGCTGGTTAACACCATGCCGTCCATGCCGGGTAAATCAATGTCAGTCAGCAGGAAATCGAAAGATTCGCGTTCATACACTTCCAGCGCTTCTTCAGCGGAAGAAACAATGAGATAGGAAGCCTCCATTCTGTCCAGCATAAGGGCCAGTAATTTCTGATTGAGGATGCTGTCTTCCACTACTAATAATCTTATGCCTGCGGTTACGGAAGCGGCTGTAGGAGTATTACTCACGGGTACAATGATTTTTTTGGTGGCAGGTGATGGACTCATCAGCTGGTACCTGATTTCAAAATAAAAGGTAGTGCCTTTGCCAGGAAGACTCTCCACATGTATCTTGCCATTATGAAGATCGATGATCTTTTTGGAGATATGTAAACCTAATCCGCTGCCCTTCTGATAGTTATGATCTCCCTGGGAAAAAGGATCAAAAATCAAAGGTAGTTCTTTAGGGGAAATGCCAACACCAGTATCTTTTATATTTACCTGCAGCAGATTATTATCACGCATATGGGCGGTTACTGTAATGCTTCCTTTTTCAGTAAACTTAATAGCATTGGCCACCAGGTTGATCAGCACCTGTTTGAGCCGGAAGGCATCGCCAATAACAAGTAAGGTACTGGGGAAATAAATATTGGTGATCAACTGCAAAGATTTCATCTCTGCCTGTACCTGCAACGTATTGCTTACTTCTTCAATAGCAGTACGGGGCGCAAATTTTTCCTGCTTCAATACAGGCTCCACAGATTCCATACGGGTGTAGTCCAGCACATTGTTAACCACCTGTAATAACATCTCGGCAGAATTACGTATAGCCGATACCGTTTCAGCTGATTTTTCTTTTTCGAGCATGGCGGCATAGCCGAGTAACGACTGCACCGGTGTACGGATTTCATGGCTCATCGTAGCCACAAAATCACTCTTTTGCCTGGCGAATTTTTCGGCCTGTTGTTTGGCCCGCAACAAGGCCAGGTCATAGCGGTAAAGCCGTATAATGCCATAAATAATTATACCCGCTAAAAGCAGCAGCAATGGGATCTCCCAGTAACTATGCTCATCTATCCGGTAAAGAGAATGATCAATATCCTGGCTTAGTTGAGAACGTTTCTTATCCGATTCCTCTACTATATCCTGCTTCAGTGTGGCCAGGAGATTGAGCAGCCCGCTAAACAGGCGCTCATTGGCCATTACCAGGGCATACTCTTTTTTGTTGAGGTTATTATGACTATTGGTGGCGTCTTTGATAAACTGGTTATAAGCGTCCTGGATACGCCGCAACTGCGCATTGTTAAATGCTTTGCCGGAATTGTTATTGTCCGCACCATATTTTACAATCTTTACCTGCTGACTGGTTTGCACGCCGGACTTGTTGCTGATGGCGTCTTTTAATCGCCCAAACAACTTTTTCTTATGGCCGGTAGTGTTAGCGATTACAATAGTATCCACCTGCTGATGTTGCAGCCCAGGCATATTACTCAACTGTTGCAAGGGGAGTGGGGAAGCAGTAGTATCCCATACCTGCGACAATTGCAGTAAGGAATCCACAAATAACCGGGTTTGTAAAAAGACCTGCGCCTTATGTTCTTTGTCGGCCAGCAGCCCGTTTATTTGCTGTTGTTTTTCCCGGGATGCTATAGCTGTATCCAGGTGTGCTGCAATGCTTTTCAACTGCTGCACATAACTATTCAGGTAGTCATGGTCGTAGGTAAGCGTGTAGAAGCGGAAGTTATTATCTGCTGCATATAACAGCTGTACTGCCTGATCAATATGACCGGCATCGGTTTTAGTAGCTACCAGGTGTTTTACCCCTATGCTTAATTGATCTGCTGCACGTTTTCTCAGAAAAATAATCATGAAAAATGTCATGAGTATGATGACCATTGTAGTGAGCACAGCATAGCGTACAAAGGTTGTTCTTTCTTGGGTTCTATACATCGTTACACAAAATTGGATGTTGGCAGCTGCGGCTTATACCGCGTTGGCGGCGGTGAAAATAAGTGATTTTGTCTTTTGTAACTAATGGATAATCAATGTCAAAAGGAACTATAGGTATATGTTTTGGAATAAGTCATATATACATAACAGTTAAAAATGCATTATCTTTTTTTTAAATTTTTAACGATTAAAAAAGCGAATTAAAAGTTTTTCGTAACGTTGTACACATAACATCTTCCTTGATGCACTATTTGAAAAACTACCTGCTTTCGTTGTTCCTGCTGTTTATATTTCTTCCATCTGCCAAAAGCCAGTCGGCATACCTGGATCCTTCCTATAATTTTCTGACAAGTACCAGTTTTATCCAGGATAAGAACTTTTATTTTTTTACCCTGTTGGAAAAGATGCCTGCCGTAAACCGGTTGTTAGCAAAAGATGCTAATATGCAACGGCTGTTTAAAACATACCGGCAGCGTATAGCCCATCCCGTTACCAACGGAGACGTCAGCACACGCACATCTCCATTTTTATTTTCTGAAGAGATGATAAACCAGGTGGGTAATGACCTGCCACGTATGCTGCTACGCTACCCGCAGCAGATGGATGAGTTGGTAAAGACAATGCGCAGCAGTGGCCTGTTTCAGCTATATATCGGTACAAAAGACGAAGTATTGCTTTCACGTGCCTGGGAAGATGCCGCCAATGGGGTGAACTACATCATCAACGCTTATACAACCAACAAAGGGCTACGTTACCCAACAATAGATTCTGCTGCTTATTATGTGAAATCACCCGCCTACCAGGCAGCAGTAGGGCAACTTCTGAAAACACTGAGCGGAAAAGATAACAATACCAGTTTGTTCTTCCAGCCGTCGCTGGACCTGGCAATGGGACTGCTGCTGATAAATAAACGTGATGAGGCGGGCCGTTATGAGCCCTTGTCGGATACTAACCGTGAGGCCTATACGTACCTGAAAACAATCGACTGGGACAGATACACCTATACCACCATGCTCATTTTAGGTGCCAGTCCTGGTGGCAAAGAAACGATCAGCGAAGCAGGGAAGAACCGTTGCCACCTGGGGGCAGAAATGTTCCGCAAAGGAATGGCGCCCTGTATCATCGTTTCTGGTGGACATGTACGCCCGGTGGGCACACCTTACTCAGAGGCCATAGAAATGAAGAAGTACCTGGTAAATGAACTGAAAATACCGGCAGTGGCTGTAATGGTGGATCCTTACGCCCGGCATACCACCACTAACATACGTAACGCTGTACGTATGGCCTATCGCAATGGCATCCCTGTCAAAAGACGCATGATGTGTGTATCGGATGCCATGCACCTAAACTACGTTACCAGCCGCATGTTTGAACTGCGCTGTTTAAAGGAGTTGGGTTATGTGCCTGCGGCAGATATAAAACAGGCAGACCTCTACTTTATCACCTTCACACCGGACATCCGCTCCCTGCAGGCAGACGCCCGTGATCCGCTGGATCCGTGATCATACAATATTATCATCTCTTATTCGTCTTTATAATAAATACAATCAAAATTCTATGTCAGATTTATCTATCCAACCGCTATATACCATTCTTGGCGCAGGTGGTATTATTGCTAATGAATTGGCGCAGCAGCTTGTTAATAACAATAAACGGGTTCGCCTCGTTAGCCGCTCTCCTAAATCATTTGCAGGTATCACAGACCTGGTGCCGGCAGATATTACCGACTATGAACAAACAAAAAAGGCAGTCAGCGGCAGCGCTATTGTTTTCCTGACAGCCGGATTGCAATACAATAAAAAATTATGGGCAGTGGCATGGCCTAAGATCATGACTAATGTGATCAATGCCTGCAAGGAAGCCGGGGCTAAGCTCATCTTCTTCGATAACGTATATTCCTACGGGTTAGTAAAAGGTCCGATGAAAGAAGATACCCCTTATCATCCTTCCAGCAAAAAAGGAGAGATCCGTGCGGCTATTGCCACACAGCTGATGAATGAAGTGAAAGCCGGTAAGATCACCGCTACTATTGCCCGTGCAGCAGACTTCTACGGCCCCGGCGCCGATAAAACAGGGTTTCTCAATTTACTGATCATCGATAAATTTAAAAAGAACAGCACTGCCATGTGGCTCGGTAAAGATAATGTAACCCATAGTTACACTTTCACACCCGATGCCGGTAAAGGCCTGTACCTGCTGTCACAGGATGATACTTCCTGGAACCAGATCTGGCATCTGCCTACCTGCAATCCTGCCCCGGATGGTAAAGGTTATGTCAACATGATTGCAGCGCAAATGGGTACTAAGCCTAAATACGCGAAGCTGGGTGCTTTTATGATAACACTCGCCGGTCTTTTCGATAGCACTACTAAAGAAATGAAGGAAATGCTGTACCAGAGCAATTATCCGTATATCCTCGACTCTTCAAAATTTGAAAAACATTTTAATGTAAAGCCCACACCTTACGAAGAAGGTATCCGCTTAACCCTGGCAAAACAGTAGTCTACTTATTTAGTAGGAAAATAAATTTGGTAGTTAATTTTTCTGCTTTATCTTTGCACCAGTTCTTTAAATAGCTTATCAAGAAAGGAGGAGGGACATGGCCCGACGATACCTTAGCAACCATCACTGTGCAAACAGTGAAAGGTGCTGCATCCATCCCGATCAACAGATCAGGAAAGATAAGTCAGATTACAGGTTTTACTTTACATTATTATCAATATAATTAAAACTCATCTGGCTCCCGGATGAGTTTTTTTGTGCCCGGCTACGCCGGGTGTAAATTTTCTTATCCAGGATTAGACTGATTATGCTGATTACCCTGATTTTATTCTTTTGATTTTTTAAGATTTAAAAGATTGGCGAAGATTAATGCGGATATATTCGCTTAGGACTTCGCTAATCTTTTAAAAATCAAAAAAATAAAATCAGGGTAATCAGCATAATCAGCCTAATCCTGAGCAAGACAATCCCCCTTTCTGATAGGCTCCAATTATCACTTTTCATCAAACTAAAAACAAACAAGATGAGCACTATCACTGAACTGATCCATTCTATTCCCGTAGACCCGCAAACAGGCGCTATCGCGGTTCCTATCTATCAAACATCCACTTTTGTACAGGAAGCGCCGGGTGTAAATAAAGGATATGATTATGCACGGTCCAACAATCCTACCCGTGCAGCAGTAGAGAAAATTATTGCACAACTGGAAGGCGGTGCCACCGCATCTGCCTTCTCCAGCGGCCTCGCAGCCATTGATGCGGTGATAAAATTATTGAAGTCCGGCGATGAAATAGTAGCGGTAGATGATATCTACGGCGGCGCATTTCGCCTGTTCAACAAAGTATACGAGAAATTTGGTATCAAAGTTACCTATGTAGATACCTCCGATTTACAGGCAGTATTTAATGCCATCACGCCGGCTACCCGTTTGATATGGCTGGAAACGCCCACCAATCCTACACTGAAGATCTCTGATATTGCTGCCATTGGCCGCATCGCAAAAGCGCACAACTGTTTATTTTGTGTAGATAATACCTTCGCATCACCTGTACTGCAAAAACCGTTGGAACTGGGTGCGGATCTGGTGATACACAGCGCTACCAAGTATCTCGGCGGGCACAGCGACCTCATTGCAGGTGTGGTGATTGCTAAAACAGCACAACTCGGAGAAGAAATAAAGTTCTATCAAAATGCCTGCGGTGCTATCCTTTCACCGTTCGATAGTTTCCTGCTCATTCGTGGTATTGAAACATTGCATCTGCGTGTAAAACAACACGGCATCAATGCACAGGCACTGGCAGAATACCTGGAAAAACATCCGGCCGTTGGAAAAGTATTTTATCCCGGCTTGCCTTCACATCCAGGTCATGAGCTGGCAAAGCAGCAGAGCAAAGGATTTGGTGGCATCATCTCTTTCACTTTAAAAGAGGATACTGCTGAAGCAGCTACTGCATTTGTAACGTCTACCAATTATTTTAAACTGGCCGAAAGCCTCGGTGGTATCAAAAGTTTACTCTGCCATCCGGCTGCTATGACACATAAATCTATCCCCGCAGAAAAAAGAAGGGCAGCAGGTGTAAGCGATAGTCTCATCCGCCTGTCTGTTGGCCTGGAAGAAACAAACGATCTGCTGGCCGATCTGGAACAGGCTTTTACGAAGCTGCCGGTGCCCGCCCACGCAGAAAACGTGTTGTCAGCATAGCCGCTACCGTGTCTCCCGTCGCATTGAGTATGGTAGCCAACGGATCTACGAGGGTGCCAATAATCATTAGCGCCGGGAGCGCCGCTACCGGGAATCCATATATGCTCATCACCAGCAGTTCACCAATGTAGCCACCATTGGGAATACCGCCTTCTACAATACTCACTATAACGGTAACGCCCATAGCCATTAGAATGGTATCCACACTGTTAAAACCTTTACCAAACATGGCAAATACCACCGCCATTTTTATGATGGAGGAAATGCTGGACCCATCTTTATGCAGGGTAGCACCCAATGGTACTACCACACTGCCAATGTCCTGCGGCACACCCATGCGCTGCGCAGCTTCAAGGTTGGCAGGAATGGTGGCAATGCTGCTACCCGTACCCACAGCGGTAAGCGTGGGAATAATATTATTTTTCCAGTACGTTTTTATACCGTTAACACCACCGGCAACAAAAGCATAAAAACTGAATCCGAAGATGAAATAAAATATACCAAATCCATAATAAATACCCAGCGAATGTGCATAGGTGCCAAACAGCTGAGGCCCTACCGTGCCCACCTGGTAAGCAAAGTAAGCACCCAAACCTATAGGCCCCAGTTTCATGATCACAATCAGCAGGTCTTTCATGACTTCATTGCCCGAAAATAAAAAACGCCGGAAAGCCGCACCCCGCTCACCTGCACGCATGGCAGCAAATCCTGTGAGCACAGAAAAGATAATAAAGGGCAACATGTTTTTGCGCGACAATAACTCATAAAATTCGCTCACCGTCAGCAACCGCGTAATTTGATCTCCGAAGCTGCCCGGCTTATCTATATGCGCTGCTTCAGATAAAATTACCTGCTGATGAATAGGGAAGATCCATACCGCTACAATCGTCAGAAAAGCCGAGATGAGGATGGTACTCAGGAAAATCAGCGACATAATACCCAATATGCGTCCCAGCTTATGAGAAGCATCAATATGCGCGATCGCCGTTGCAATAGCAAAAAATACCAGCGGAATCACCGCTGTAAATAACAGGTTCAGGAAAATATCACCAATCGGCTTAATCAAGGCCACTTTTTCACCAAATATCAATCCGGCAATGCTGCCTGCTATAATGCCCGCCAGTAGCCAGAACATGCTACTATATGTCTTAAGGAATCCCATATATGAAATTTATACTATTACAATTTATACCGGAATTATCAATTCTGATCAGTAATTTTAGCGCTACGATATTTAAATGTGAACAATGAGAAAGATTTCGCTGCATTTTATGGCGATGGGAACCATGTTGGTTGTCCTGTTGACCACTGCTACCTTTTCGGCAGAAGCACAATACCGGCTGCGCTTTAACGGCGCCAGCAACTTTGTGGAACTGGACGGAAAAGACCTGCCACCTCCCTACACCGTGGAGTGCCTGGTAAGTCGTAATAAAGTGTCTACCTACTCTTCGCTGCTCACTGGCGATGATTATGAAAGCGGCATACGCCTGGAGCAATACAATAACACCAACAAAATTGGGCTTAGTAAAAAAGGCAAATTTGATGTGTTATTTGATTATGAGCTGCCGGTAGGAAAACTCACGCACCTGGCACTGGTAGCGGATAGCGCCCATACGTCCCTGTACATCGATGGTAAATTTATCCAGCGCATCGACAAAAGTATTTCCCTGCCCCTCACTCAAATAGGGCTGGATGCAGATGGTTTTGGTACACTTAACGCTACCGTAGATGAAATGCGTATGTGGGATAAGATGTTGTCGCCGGAAACGATTGCCCGTCTTGCTTTTAAAGGGGTGAACGATAAAGACCCGGAATATGCTCATCTCTTACATTACTACACTTTTGATGAAGGCAGCGGCAGCGTGGTAACAGACCACAAAGGTACCCTGCACGGGAAAATATTCCTCGCTACCTACGAAAAAGTATATCCGCTGGATATCGCCATCACCAATGTGGTAGCACCGCTCAACGGAAAAGATAAATTCTCCACAAAAGAACCGGTTACCATCCGTGTTACCAACCTGGGTACACAACCAGTAACGGAAGCCGTGCAGTTGCAGTACACACTGGGTTATGGTGCCCCCGCCAAAACTATTACCGTTCCTTTCAATGCCAATCCACTACCACCTTACGCCATCCGTGATGTGTTGCTGGAAACAGCCAACCTCGAAAGCAAAGGCATCTGGCCACTGGATGTAAAGGCCATATTGAAAGGAGATGAGAACACAGCTAACAATACTTTTGCCACGCATCTGCTGCTCAAAAAAGTACCACTCACCAATATCAAAAAAGTAACACAAGTGCCGGGTAAGTTGCAATTCGCACTGGGCAACGCTTTTGTGCAACTACAGTGGGTAGCCTCCGATATTTATCGCGTTCAGGTAAGCGCCGATGGTAAGTTTGAAGATGCCATGAAAAATGGTATTGTAGTATGGAACGGCGACCAACCGGTAAAATATCAGCTGAAAGATAAAAATACTTATTACGAAGTAACCACAGATAAAGTAACACTACACATCAATAAAGCCCCTTTTCGTATAGCCATGTACGATAAGACCGGCAAAAAGGTGATGGAAGAAACAGAACCGATCAGCTTAGGTGAACAGGCCACAGAAGCGCTTCACCGGGGGGATAAAGATTATTTCTATGGCGGTGGTATGCAAAATGGCAACTTCTCGCACCGCGACAGCATCGTAAATATCCGCAATAACTTCGGTAACTGGGGTACCAATACGACTTCTAACCCGGCTCCGTTTTTTGTGAGCACTGCAGGTTATGGCATCTTCAGAAATACGTTCAACAAAGGTACCTATGGCTTCAAAGACACAGTGTTGCTGCAACATGAAGGATACGAATACGATGCTTATTATTTCTATGGTCCTTCTATTAAATCAGTGCTGGAGCAGTATACACATGTAACAGGCCGTCCGTTTATGGTGCCGCGCTGGGGCCTTGAATTTGGCGATGCCGATTGTTACAACAAAAAAGGTGTTACCGGTGATGTCATCAAAAAAATAGCAGAAAAATACCGCGAAGAAAATATGCCTGGTGGCTGGATACTGCCTAATGATGGCTATGGCTGCGGTTATCAGGGATTGGATACCGTGGTTACGCGCCTGCATCAGCTGGGCTTCTACACCGGCTTATGGACAGAAAACGGTGTGCAGAAAATTAAAGAAGAAGTGAGTCAGTTTGGTACGCGCTGCATGAAACTGGATGTAGCCTGGGTAGGCCCTGGCTACAAATGGGGCCTGGACGGAAGTCGTGCTGCCTATAATGGCATTGAGCAAAACGCAGATGCCCGTGGTTTTATCTGGTGTGTAGCCGGCTGGGCAGGCACACAACGTTACTCCACCATCTGGAGCGGCGATCAGAGCGGTAATTGGGAATATATCCGTTTCCATATCCCATCTGTTATTGGCAGTGGTTTATCTGGTTTCAACTATGCCACCGGTGATGTGGATGGTATTTTTAGAGGCAGTGCAAAAACATATGTGCGTGATATGCAGTGGAAGTGCTTTACACCGGTATTTATGTCTATCAGTGGATGGGCAAAAACGGGTAAGCAGCCATGGGCGCAGGGAGAACCCTACACTTCCATCAACCGCAAATATATGCAGTTGAAGATGCGCCTCACCCCGTACATGTATTCCTATTGCCGCGAAGCGTATGAAAATGGTACGCCTGTTTGTCGCGCTATGGTACTGGAATATCCAAATGATACCACCACCTGGGGGCAATCTACCCAATACCAGTTCCTGAGTGGCGAATACCTGCTGGTAGCACCTGTTTACAAGGATGAAGAAAAACGCGACAGCATCTATTTGCCTGCCGGTAAGTGGATGGACTATGATAACGGTACCGCCTATACGGGCAATCAGTGGTTGAATAACTTCGCCGCTCCGCTGGAAAAGTTGCCGTTGTTTGTGAAGGAGGGCGCTATTATCCCTAAGTATCCGGCTATGCTGTACGATGCCCAGAAACCAAAAGACACCCTTACATTAGAAATTTATCCGGGGACTGATGGACATTTCAAATTATATGAAGATGATGGTGCTACACTGGCATATAAAAAGGATAACGCTTTTGCCTATACGAATATCAGTTCCAAAACGGCAGCTAACAACATTACCGTACAAATAGGTGCTGCTATAGGATCCTATAAAGGCCAGCTGCCTTCCCGCAGCATTAAGCTGGAAGTATACTGTACACAAAAGCCGCAATCCGTTACCCTGAATGGTAAGCCGCTGCCACACTGGACATATGACCCTGCTTATAAAAAAGGTTGTGTGTTTATTGATGCAGGTGTAGCAGATATAAGAAAGGGACAACAGATAATTATAAAACTGTGATTTTTGTGATTAAGATTATCCTGATGAGCGAAGATTTTTTTGTCTGAACTGTGATTTTTGTGATTAATATGATTATCCTGATGAGCGAAGATCTCAGCGGATATTGTCTGAACCAGGATTTTTAGGATTGAATGGATTACCCTGATGGGTGTTATGTTGTTTTTATTTGAGAGATTTACGCGATTATCTTCGCTAAGATCTTCGGCATCCATCAAGGTAATCCATTCAATCCTAAAAATCCTGGTTCAGACAAAAAAATCGCTCATCAGGATAATCATATTAATCACAAAAATCACAGTTCTAAACAATTTTACCCTGCGATTGTTTTACAAAGTAGCAAACCAATAAAACCATCATGAAAAGCTTGTTGCTCTGTTTGTTGCTTCCCTTCATTGCCTTCCAGCAACGTGACTACACGATAGGAGAGGTGATGAGAAATGCCCGGCAACTGCACAATGACAGCACTACCGTACAAATTACCGGATATATCACGAAGAAGCTACGGGGTAGCACCTATGTTTTTGAGGATAGAACCGCTGAAATAGAGGTAAATATTGATACCAGGCACCTTCCGCACAAACCTTTCAACGATAAAGATGCAGTGGTGATAAAGGCATGTGTGGAGTATGAAATCAACAAGCCTATTACCCTGAAGGTAAATCGCCCGGTGATCAATGATTAAGGGAGATGATTATAATATATGCGAAACGAAAGTATAGATACTCTTCATACTTACAATAATTACAATCACTGCCACCGCTATCATAATTGTTTTAGCAGATATTTTATTGGATACTTTAGCCGCTATGGGAGAAGCGATAGCACTGCCAACAACCAGTCCCAGTACAGCGTCCCAGTGCACATGATATAGCACCGTTACAAAAGTGAGGGAGCTGAGCATGGCAATAAAAAAGCGGGTAGCCTTTACCGTACCCAGGGAGAAACGGGGATGCCTGCCGCCGGCAATAAGAGATGATAATACGATAGAGCCCCAGCCACCGCCGCCAATGGCATCTATAAAGCCGCCACCAAAGCCCAGGAGGCCAATTCTTTTTATTTTTTTGGCCGGATGTTTCTTTCGGTGTGCCCTTATGGCTCGCAATAGGATCACCGTACCCAGGATCAGTGTATACAGGGATACCAGTGGTTTGGTATACTGCGCGTAATGTTCCAGAGATGACAACAGGTAGGCGCCAATCACCGCACCTGCAATACCGGGCAGGATCAGCAATTTGAAAAGCTTTTTATTGACATTCCCCATGCGCTGGTGCATCCAGCCCGCAATACCACAGCTGAGAATTTCTGAGATATGTACTGCTGTGCTGGCCGATGCCGGCGGTATGCCCATAGACAGCGAAAAGGTGGTGGAAGTGATGCCATATGACATGCCAATGGCACCGTCGATCATCGCAAAAATGAACCCAGCAATGAGGAAATAATAAAAGGTGGAGGGAACATCTTCCACATAATTACGAAACGCGGGCAACTGCCACCATAAGGCCGTAATAACTGCAGATAACAGCAGAATGCCTGCCAGCCAATATCTCCATCGCTTTTTTACGACGGTATCTTCAATAGCAACAACAGTGCTGTTTGTACTTGTAGTATGTGGCACAGCCACTGTGTTATCCCCTGATGTAGTTGCTGTTGCGGTAATTACTTTCTCCATTGCGTATGTTATGCCGGGCCTTAATTTACCACAAAATACATAAACTCTATGAAATAAGTAGACTAGTAAGAAAAAAATATGGATTGTCTTACTCAGGATTAAGCTGATTATACTGATTACCCTGATTTTTTTTTGAATTTTGAAAGATTAAAAAGATTATCGAAGATCGGAGCGGGTATCATTCGCTTTGATCTTCGATAATCTTTTTATAATCAGTATGAAAAAATCAGGGTAATCAGTATAATCAGCTTAATCCTGGGTAAGACAATCCCCTATTTCTTAAAATAGAAACAACGTATCAAAATTGATTTACCTATATTTGGCATTGCGAACCAATTTAACAACTACATGCTTTGGCAACTTTTCTGGACAATTATTTTAGTATTATTAAACGGATTTTTTGTTGCGGCAGAATTTGCCATTGTTAAAGTACGTTCTTCTCAGATCAACAGCAAAGGCAGTGTAGCCAGTAAAAGGGCTACCACAGCGGCTAAAAGCGTTTTGAGTAACCTCGATGGCTACCTGGCTGCAACACAATTGGGTATTACCCTGGCCTCTCTGGGCTTAGGCTGGGTGGGCGAATCAGTGATGACAGCCTACGTGTTGCAGTTTATGGATAGATTAAATATTCATATAACAGATGCCGCTACCCACTGGCTCTCTGTCACTATTGCATTTACGATCATTACCATACTGCATATTGTTTTCGGAGAACTGGCGCCCAAGTCAATGGCTATCCGCAAACCTTTGCCCACGGCGCTGGCAGTAGCCATTCCGCTACGGGTATTATTCGTTATTTTCCGCCCTTTTATCTGGATGCTCAACGGTTTGGCCGGAAGTATCCTGCGCCTGATAGGCATTAAGCCTGCCGGCGAATCGGAAATACACTCGGAAGAAGAGCTGAAGCTCATCATCTCCGAAAGCCAGGAAGGTGGCGCTATTGAGGAAACAGAGCGTGAACTGATCCAGAATGTGTTTGAATTTGACGATAGCCGTGTAAAAGAAATCCTCACCCATCGTAAAGATATTTCTGCACTTGATATCAACCTGCCTTTTGATCAGCTGGTAAATCAGGTGATCACGGATGGTTACTCCAGATACCCCGTGTATAGCGGCTCGCTGGATGAACTGAAAGGAGTGATCTATACCAAAGACCTCGTAAAAGGAGTCCATGAAAAAAATCTGACTAATATCAAGGATATCCTGAAGCCGGTATTTTATGTGCCCGATAGCATGAAAATTAAAGACCTGCTGCGTACTTTACAGGCCCAGCGCCTGCAAATGGCAGTGGTGACCAACGAATTCGGGGATACAGAAGGTATTGTGACCATGGAAGATATCCTGGAGGAACTGGTAGGAGATATACAGGATGAGCACGACCATGAGTCGCCCATCGTAGAACAAAAAGATGATAATACTTTCCTGGTAGATGCCCACGAATACCTGGCAGATATCAACGAATTATTACCTTACCCGCTACCTGAAAGTGAACATTACGAAACACTTTCGGGTTTAATAAACTACAGACACGGGAATATTCCCCGGGAAGGTGAAGTACTGATCATTGAAAATTATGAAGTGCTTATCCTGAAAATGTTCCGTAGTTCAGTTGAAAAAGCAAGACTGAAGCTGATCCGATAAAATATTTTTATGGAGAAGAAAATCCTGCATGTGCTCGAAGGAAGGGAAAAGCACATCACCGATACAGAAGTAGTGCGGCAGTCCTTGCCCACCATGCAATTCCGTTTCGCCAATCCTTTTATAGTGGTGCATCACATGCCCCCTAAGTATTTTGCACCCGGCTCTCCGGAAGACAGGCTGCATCCGCACCCGCACAGAGGCTTTGCACCGGTTACGTTTATGTTACAGGGACAAGGATTCCACCGCGATAACGCCGGTAATGCCATGACTGTTTCCGATGGCGATGTGCAATGGATGTTTGCAGGAAAAGGGATCCTGCACAGCGAGGGGCCTTCCGCTGAATTCCTGGAAAAAGGCGGCAACTACGAGTTGTTACAGCTGTGGTTCAATGTCCCCGCCGCACATAAATGGGAAGATCCGTACTATCAATACATTAAAGGGGCCGATATGCCGGTAGTGGCTATTGCAGATGGGGTACACCTAACCCTTGTCAGTGGCGATTATGAAAACAAAAAAGGACCCTTAAAAAATTTCACTCCCATTACAGCGATCTGGGGCAGCGTAGATGCAGGCAAAGAAGTAACGTTATCGGCTACACGTGGCTACTGGACCTTACTATATGTGGTGGATGGCAAAGTAAAAGTCAATGATACCGAAGTAACAGGTTATCATTTGGTAGTTTTTGATAAAGAAGATGATCAGGACGCAGTACATATTACTGCCCTCGAAAATACACGCCTGCTTTATCTTTGCGCCGAACCCATTAATGAACCCGTTGCTGCAAAAGATAATTTTGTAATGAATACAGCAGCAGAAACTGATCAGGCCATAGCCGATTACAAGAACGGGCTGTTTGGCAGTCTGGAACTGTGATTCATATGATTAGTCTGATTATCCTGATGAGCGAAGATTTTAGGGGGTGTTGTCTGAACCAGGATTTTTAGGATTCAATGGATTACCCTGATGGGCGTTATGTTATTTAATTTAGAAGATATATGCGAATACCTATGCTTAGATCTTCGGCACCCATCAGGGTAATCCATTGAATCCTAAAAATCCTGGTTCAGACAACACCCCCTAAAATCTTCGCTCATCAGGATAATCAAACTAATCATATGAATCACAGTTCAGAAATTTTATCGCATGGAATCTTTTTTCCACGTTGAATCTTTATCTTTCTTTTTCCAGTCTTTTTTCTTGCCATGTTTTACCGGCGAAACAGTATCCAGCATTTTATGTGGTATTGTGTCAATTTGCACTGCTTCATTATTGTTAAGCACTGCGGCTTTTAACTGGTTATCAGGCCTGCTCCTGAATAAGAATAGGATGGTTAGTATAAGTAGAATGCCAATTGTAGCAGGAAGGTTTTTCATAAAGTAAAGTTTTAATGGTGTAATATGTAATAGCTGTATTGCACATATCGTGCGTACTTCAGGATAGCATAGCAGCGTACGTTATAATAGATTGAGCATATTTTAGTTACGTGCTTGTTTCTCTGGTGGGAGGTGCAGAGGCTGATGTACATAGATTGTGGATTTTGTCCGTCAATGAGTGGAAGCCGGGAGACGTGCAAGCTGTGCAGTGTCTTGCGGAATGGGGAAGGGATTGAGGCACTGCTTTTGTGGCGCATTAGGTATTGTTCACCAAAAGATTATCTTATGAAAGGTACAAGAAGTGAAAACACGCGCCAAAGTAAACAGCAACCGTTGTCTAACATGCCGAAACCTGAAATCAGGGATAACCTGGATAGCAGGAAAAATGAAGAACAGGATGACAAGGGGCGGGATAGTACCCATAATCACAAAGATACGAAGGCTGACAAACACAAAAAGAAATAGTCAGTAGGCTTCAGGGCATAATCACCCTGAAGCCTTTTTAAAAATAATAAAATCAATAGCATGCATTGTAGAAACTATATCGTCACAGGATTTATTACAGCTGCTGTAATTGCCTCCTGTAATTTAGCACCCAAAAAAGATGCAACAGATAGTACAAAGGCGCCCATTAAGCCGGATACTACGCAACACAGCGTTCAGCGTGATACCACTTTCGGGGACCTGCATATTACAGCCATTGCCCGTGGAGACGCCAGCATGCGCAATCTCTTGATCGCTATTGGCAACAAGAAAGATTCTACCAGGGCAGACACCATCATTGAACGGGATATAAAAGGCCAGCTGGAAGCTGTCATGGTGGGAGATCTTGATAGAAATGGAAAGCCAGAACTTTATTGTTATATGTTATCAGAAGGTACCGGCAGATACGGAAATATATATGCCTACGATTTCAGCGGAGATAAAATTCTTCGTATCAGCACCAATGCAGTGGACACATTGGAACTACCGGCATACAGGGGACATGACTCTTTTTATATAAAAAATGAAAACCTGGTACGCACCTTCCCGGTATATCGCGAAGGCGCCCCGGATGCATTGACGGCAGATACCAGGATGATCGTCCGGTATGGCTTGCAAAAGAATGACGGTGGCTTTGAGCTGGTACAGATTAAATAAAGATATTTACAACAGATTAAAAACAAAACAGCATATCTCTACCGGAGATATGCTGTTTTGTTTTTAATGCTAAAAAGCAATAACTATTTATTATACTGAATACCTTCTTTGTCCCAGTGCGCATAGAAATATTGCAACGCCTGTTTAAACTGCTCAAAGTTCTTGTTGGCAGGCAATGTCCAGCCATCTTCCGCATAAGCTGCTAAACGTGGAAATACCTGGTGGTTCATGGCTTTTACGTCAGGAATCCATTCTCCCCACATCTGGCAGCCACTACCCAGGATTTTAGCATGGTACTTAGGGTCCAGTCCCGCTGGGATAGGGTCAAAGCTATACGCCTTTTCCAACGATATAGCATTGTAATCATAATCGAGGTAGGTAGCAGCATGATAGGAATTGATCACATCGTACCCTTTGGAAACCGCATCAGTAATAAGATTCAGCTCACCTTTCCAGAATTGAACAATGGTACCTGCAGCCAGTTTTTCTGTGGCAGATACATCCTTTGCATCTGTAAAATCATGCAGTTTGCTGCCCATGATTTCATTCCATCCCGCCATGCGACGGTTTTTACCCGACAGATAATGAGAGATGTCGTTGGTAAAAGCAATCTGCAGATCCGCCGGGGAAGCCAGGTGATGTGCTTTCATGTAGGCATTTACGCCGGCATCTGCTTTCCATTGGTCGTATTTTACCTCGTCTCCGCCAATGTGAATCACTTTGGAGGGGAACAGGGCAATTACTTCCTGCAATACGTCCTGTAAAAAGCTGATCACTTTAGGATTGGTTACGTTAAAAACGTCGTAATGCACCCCAAAATTGACCGGTACCCTGATTTGCTCATGTTTGGTGCCTAACCAGGGATAGGCGGCAATGGCGGCGCTGGAATGCCTTGGCATTTCTATTTCCGGAATGATGGTGATATGTCTGGCTGCAGCGTAATTGATAATTTCTTTAATTTGTTCCTGGGTGTAAAAGCCTTCATGTGGTTTTCCATCATAAACCTTGCTGTTCCAGGTGCCGGATTGGGTAGAGTCACGTTTGCTGCCCACCTGTGTCAACAACGGATATTTTTTGATTTCAATGCGCCAGCCCTGGTCATCTGTAAGGTGCCAGTGAAAAACGTTCATCTTCAGCAATGCCATTTCATCCAGCAGGTGTTTTACTGTTTCTTTGCCTTTGAAATAGCGGCCCTCATCCAGCATAAAAGCTCTCCAGCCAAAGCGGGGCTTGTCTTTCACGGAAATAGCACCAATCGTATAGTCACTGCCGTTAGCTGTTACCAGCTGGCGCAGGGATTGTATCCCGTAAAAAATACCCGTATTGGTAGCCGCCGTAATGATGATGTTACCAGGATTTACCTGTAGCAGGTAACCCTCTTCGCCCAGGTCTTTTTTCAGTTTCCCGTCCAGTGTTAAACGGATATAATTGTTTGGGGCAGCAGGTTTGAGGGAGAGTGCCAGACCGTAAGTTTCCTGTAACGCCTGTTGCAGGAGGTTAGCCTCTCCGGCGCTTTTGCCAGGTATGATGGCAGTAGCGCCGGATAAACTAAAGGTGCCGGATAATGTTTTTACTTCCGATGGTTGCGGAATAATACTGACTGCCAGCAGCCGGGTGGTTGTTACTGATAACAGGAGCATGAAAGCCACTGCCAGCAAAGAATGTGGTTTTAGCATAATAAGATTTTACTTGTTCACTCAGATAAGTGCGATAAAGTACAAATAAAATCCCGTGATTAATAATGCTACACCAACACCACCTTGTCCCGTGAAATGGCAATATCCGTCATCGCCTCTGAATAAAATACGGGCGGAACGCTTTGCAGTGGCAGCAAATAGTTGGCTGCATCTTTATCGGTACTTCTGACCCACTGTTGCTGCGTTTTTGTTTTATCAATAAAATAAAGCTTTCCAAGCTTATAACAGAAAGCATCATCTTTATAAATAACGCTTACCTCTATAATCACTTCCAGCTGATGCTCATCATCAGTTTTGTGATAGGCGTATACATATTTGCTATCACTGCCTTCGCTGAGCTTCCAGCCTTTTAGTTCCATGTGCTTGTTCAATACATCGCTTTCCAGGGAGATATCCTCGAAATCATGTACCAGTGTGGCATGGCTATGCAGGGGAGACAATGCAGCTACCAGTCTTTCCAGTTGTGGGAAGACCGGGATGATGGCCAGATCAACAAATTTTTGTTTCCATTGCTGCAGCGTGCCGGCATCCAGGTAGAGGGGATGCAATATGCGCACATGGGCATTTTCCGGAATCGTAATTTTTTCGCCTTCCACATTCACCAGCGTAGTATCTTCCTGGCAATGGAAACAGCCGGTCAGCTGCCCTTGTTCATCGTAGATACCCCACAATAAACGGGTGGCATAAACGAACATAACCGGGTTGTGAAGGAAGAAGCCTTGCCATTGTGCGGCACTCCATGCTCTTTGTGTTACCAGGAAATGTTCGAGTCGCGGTGATTGTGACTTTACTACCTCGGCCACTTCTTTGGTGATAGTTTTAAATGATTCTTTTATATCGCTGGAAGTGGCTGCAGGTATGGATTTTAACTTGCGGTTATTTTCGTTGAAGTAGGCTGGTTTGAAGTTGCTGTCAATAAATGCACCGTATACTTCTCCTTTTACTTCAAAATATTTAAACAGCCCTGTAAAGCCAAAGTCAGGTACGATGCGGTCTCCCAGCTCATGAATGCCAATGCCTATTTCAGCTGCGGCATGTTGTAATGCTACTAACGCTGCCGCACCTACGTTGGATTTGCGGATGCGGTATTTGCGCGACAGGAACTCCACTGCACGCAAAGCATTATCACTGCCATGGATGGCCAGTGCACCCACGCCATGCTCCGCCATTTTCAGGCGTTTGTCATCTATCCAGTGGTTGATGGCGATATGCAGTTTATCTGCCAGTACATCATCTCCCACCAGCGCCGCCAATGCCATCAGGTATTTATATTTTGCATCTCCACCTTTATCAGTATATATTTTAAAGAGATGAGCAGCAAAATCACCACTGCGGGATTTGTCGATCAAACGCAGCAGGGGACGGGCTTCTACATCAGAACGGATTTCTTTTATGCGCGACATGCGATACAACAGAAAACGCATCATATCTGTTGTCATAGCCGTACCGTTCAGCAAATAGAGTGGTGGTAGTGTAGTGTCATCCAGCCATGTTTCCAGTGGCCTGGATAACTTACCTCTTTTCTTCGCAAAGGATACCAGCTGAGCTACAGTGGCTGCATCATCGGTATCCGTGATGGTATCTCCCAGTGTTTCCAGCATCAGATCGCGGGCATCATCGTTGGTTTCTTTGTGCAGCGCCTGTTGCAGGAGTTTTTTGGCATCAATGGTATTGAGCCTGCATAAAATCTGTACCGCAGTTAAACGTTGATCAGCTTTTTTATGCAGCAGTAATTCTCCTGCTTTCTCCAGTGCCATCGGGTGTTCTGCCAGTATAACGGCAACGAGTGTACGAACTGATTTTAATTTGTGTAATGTATATGGCCAAAGCTGATCTATGTATAGTGCCGTGTTTAACTGTGTAAGTACAGGCAGCAGTATTTTTGCATCATAATCGTTTTCCAGGGCACGTAGCAACAGGGGAACAGCCCTGTCCTGCAGCTGATCTGTGAGTAACTGAAATACATCAGGATGAACATAGCGTTTCTCCACCAGGTAGTTATCCAGATAATTGATTGCCGGAAATTTATCCAGTTGTAATAATAACCGGATGGCCATCACGGCGGGTGGTGCCCACGAGCTGCTATCTCCTGGTACTTCAAACAGCCGTAAATCCTGGTTAGGAATGCCGGTGTTAGGCATATCCAGGTAATTGTAAGCAGCTTTCACCACTTGTTGGTTATATTTTTCCGGGAGATGATCAGCCAGGAGCTGATAGTTTGTGAGCGCGCCTGTATAATCGGGTAGGTTGACAAACCAGCCGGCAGTTTTTTCAATAACAGGTTCATACTTGCTCAGATTATTTTGCAGTAATATCCTGGAGAGCTCATAGTGATCTTTGTAATAACCCGATTTTGCCAGGATGTTTTCGAGGTATTCCATTTCCCGCTCCGGGTGTCCTTTGGACAGGAGGCGGAAGAACAGGGAGTTCCAGCCTTTTTTGTTCCAGGTTTGTATGTATGCGTCAATTACATGCCATTCGGCACTTTTGATCAGGTCCTGCAAAAACTTGCGCAGTGGCGTGAATTTCAAAGGTGCCAGGTCAAAATTGTTGCCATCGCCGGAATAGCTGATCAGCATAGAGCCTATTTCTTCTGGTGTGCATCCCCGTTGCTGCAGGAAGCTGGTGAAATAGCTGAACCGCAGCACTATGGAGGAGGAAGTACCTGGCGTATCCATCATCGGTACAATCGTGTGAAGAAAAGTTTCTCTACATGCCTCCCAGGTAACAGGTGGTGAAATGAGCTGTAATATCAGCCGGTCGTTTTCATCCCAATGATCCGGTAATTGAAGCCGGGAAATAAAAAAACACATTTGTTTTGCATCATGCGTATCGGTAAATACAGGCGCAGTAAAGGTTTGCCCAGTAAGGAAATCTACCCCGGACTGTATAATCGCTGCGATATCTTCATAGTCATTCAGTTGTTTCAGTTCTTCAACAATAGGTAGTATAGCTTCCTTCGTGTATGGCATAAGGTATAAATAGATTCAGTTATTTTTTCAGCACAATATCTTCTTTTGCGGCCCATTGGGCAACATCCTGTTTGCTCAATGCCATGGCCATCATGTCCGGGAATTTGTCCGGTGTACATGCAAATACCGGTATTCCAAGATTGGCGAGGAACTGCGCATTTTCATGATCATAGCCTGGTGCGCCTTCATCATTCAGCGCCAGCAGTACAATTACCTGTACACCTGCTGCGGCCAGATCTGTGAAGCGTTTGCGCATGTTTTGTTCATCACCGCCTTCAAACAGGTCAGTAATCAGCACCAGCACGGTGTCTGTTGGCCTGGTAATAATTTGTCCGCAGTATTTCAAGGCGGCGTTAATATCAGTACCACCACCCAGTTGTACGCCAAACAACAGTTCTACCGGGTCCTGCAGCTCTTCTGTAAGGTCTGCCACCACGGTATCAAAAACAACCATTTGTGTTTTAACAGCCGGGATAGCAGCCATTACGGCGCCAAAGATACCGGAATATACTACAGAGGTACCCATAGAGCCGCTCTGATCAAGGCATAACACCACATCTTTGAGGGCCGACCGCTTGCGGCCATAGCCAATCAGCGTTTCCGGGATAATGGTTTTGTAAGCCGGCTGGTAATGTTGCAGATTTTTTTGAATGGTCAGGTGCCAGTTGATTTCGTTGTGCCGTGGCCGCCGGTTGCGAACACTCCGGTTCAAACTGCCTGTGATAGCCTGTTGTGTGGGCTGCGACAGTTTCCCAATGAGTTCATCCACTACCTTTTTCACCACTTGTCGGGCAGTGTCTTTGGTTTTTTCAGGTATAACCTTACTCAGTGTCATCAGGGTGGCTACCAGGTGTACATCTGCGGCTACATTTTCCAGCATCTCTTTTTCAAGGAGCATCTGGGTGAGGTTGAGGCGCTTCAGTGCATCCTGCTGCATTACCTGCACTACAGACGTAGGGAAGTAGTTACGGATGTCGCCCAGCCACCGGCTTACGTTCGGAGAGGAGGGACCCAATCCGCCCTGCCTGGTGCTGTCATACAACGCTTCCAGTGTTTTGTCTATCTGCAGATCCGTTTTATTTAACGAATAAGCGGTGCCATCATTTTGCTCGCCTCCCAAAATCAGCCGCCATCTGCGTACCTGTTCTTCATGCGCCATCTGCTAATATTTTTGAGTCTCCCCATCCCAAAATTTGCATCACTACCGGAATGCCTTTGCTGGCGCGGTTTTCGTCGATGCCTACTGTTGTGCTACCGGATTTTTTGCCATTGCCCGCACCTGCGGATTTTACTTTATCGCCCAGTTTTTTTCGTTCCGGCGCGGTAAAGTTAGAAAAGGTGCGGCGTAATAACGGCAATACCTGTATGAAAAAATCATTTTCCAGTTGAGATACCCAGTTATGTACCATGTTCCAAAGCTCTTCGTCCAGCAGCAGGAGGGTACCGCTGCCTTTCAGGAAACCTTCCAGCCAGGCGGCTGCCTGCGCAGGCGGATTGGCTACGGACATGGCTACACTGAAAGCTTTTACCAGTGCATCGCCGGTAATTATTTTGCCGTCAAACAACAGGCGGGTAGCATAACCTCCTATCATGGATGCGGATTGTGCAGCACGGGAGATGATCAGCAGTGTTGCCTGCCATTCCCCGGTAAGTGCGGGGTCCTGTAACAGGTTGATGGCATCGTTCATCGCATAAAACAGCTCCAGCAGGGCCAGTGCAGCATCATCTGCCACGGCAGTACAGGCAGCAGGTAAACTGATGCAGATACGGCCTATCATGCTTTCCGCGATGCCGCTTACCAGCGCTGCATCCGTTTTACGTACGTTGCCGTACCGGCTGATATTTACTAGCGACGGGATCACTTCCATCAGCTGCAATACATCACCGGAAGCTGCGGCCAGGTTGTTGATCCGATGGATCAATACTTCCACTACTGCCGGCAATTCTGCCGGGATAGCAGATTCCAGCATCCTGCATACCTGCTGCAGCGTGCTGGTATTATTGGCGCTGCTGATCACGAAACTGGCAGTGGCTTCTGCTACCGTATTGCCCCAGCTACCTTTTTCAATCACATCTATGGAAAAAGAAGGGTCCCATTGCAGCCGCCATTGTTCCTTGAAGGTACCTTTGCCGGATACCTCCTGGCGGCGGCCCCAGCGGATCTCCAGCAATTGCAGCCGGTGCAGGAAAATACTTCTTTCCAGATCAGTGTCTTTACGGAGGTCGAGCAAATAATCTTTGAAGTCCGCTGTTTGCGGCATTCTGAGCTTCTTTTGCAGTTTTTCAATATCCGTTTGCAGGGGAGGCTTGGGTACTTCGATTGGAACAGTGCCCATGCGGTTGCGCACAATGAGCTCATCCCGGATAAGCTGCATCAGGATGTTTTCTCCGTTGCATAATACGCTGAGCGTAGCCTCATTTAATTCTTCCAGTCCCGGTCTGGAATAATGCCGCAGCGAAGCGAGGGCATTCGCTAATCTCACAGCTTCCATCACATGCGCTACGGAAGTATCTTTTTGCTGTTCCCTGAAAAGCTTTGCTATCAGTGCCATCCAGCGGGTACCGTCATCAGCGGGATGCTCCCATATATGCTCATACCATCCGGGCGAGGGGATGCCGGCCCCATAACCGCTTTCATAACTTAAACGGCTATACGTCCATGGTATCCAGGTGCATTCCACTTTGGCTTTGGGTAAACTCTTCAACAGGTCATTGTCTTCTTTTTGTTTGGGCATGTTGTTGAGTGCGGGGGCATGCCAGGCGCCACATATCACCGCAATACGCTGAAACATTTCTTTTTCTGCCAGCCGGATGCACTTGCGCATCCAGGCTTCCCGTAGCTGTTCCAGGTGGTCTTCTTTGCGGGGTAATTCCTCACGAAGGGCCTGCATGGCATCATTTACCGCTTCAAAAATCTGTGTTTGCTGCTGCCGGTATTCAAACATGTGTTCCCACCATCGCTCGCCATCTTCATACCCTGCGGCTTCTGCCAGGTGGGAGATAGGGTCACGGCGAACAACGAATACCGGAGCAGATCCGCTATCCGTGTTCTCAGGGGGCTGCTGATTGTTTTCATCAACAGTTGCCTCATGCTCCATCCCAAAAACATGCGCCAGGGGGAGGTCCATGAAACGCACGTGGATGCGCTGCCGGCGGGCATACAGGATGGCCTGCCATTCCGGGGAAAAGGCAGCAAACGGATAAAAACAGGCTTTCTGCGGGCTCTCCGGCTGATATGCAAGGATAGCTACCGGTGGCTGCAGGTTTTCATGACCGGCCCATTGCAGCAATGCATCTGCTTCCGGCGGACCTTCCACCAGCACAATATCTGGTTGGAGCTCCTCCAGAAAAGCTTTTACATTCCTTGCAGAACCAGGTCCATGGTGCCTGATGCCTAATATATGTACAGACATGTTTAGATCTTATTCAATAAAATAATTGTATTTAGCTGTTAGCATTTAGCGATTAGCTGTTAGTTTAATGCTAATCGCTAACAGCTAACAGCTATACCAGATCTCTGCAGGCGCGGTACACATCTTTCCACTCATCTCTCGTTTTTACTACTGTTTCCAGGTATTCCTGCCATACCAGTTTATCCTGCACCGGATCTTTTACCACAGCACCAATAATACCGGCGGCAAGGTCGGCTGCTTTAAGGGTACCATCGCCGAAATAGGCTGCCAGGGCCAATCCGCTGTTCACTACTGAAATAGCTTCTGCTGTACTCAGCGTAGCACCCGGCGATTTGAGCTTTGTTTTGCCGTCGAGGGTAACACCATTGCGGAGTTCACGGAAGATGGTAACAATACGCCGGATCTCTTCCAGGGCGGGCTTTTCGGCCGGGAGGTCCATGATCTTCTCAAAACTTTCCACCCTTCTTCTAACGATGTCAATTTCTTCTTCCATAGAATCAGGCATCGGGAGTATAACGGTATTGAACCTACGTTTTAACGCGCTGGATAATTCATTTACTCCTTTATCGCGGTTGTTGGCAGTGGCAATGACGTTAAAGCCCTTGGTAGCCTGTATTTCAGAATTTAATTCCGGTATGGGCAACGTTTTTTCCGATAAGATCGTGATGAGCGTATCCTGTACATCTGCACCAATACGCGTGAGCTCTTCGATACGTACTAACTTGCCATCCTGCATAGCCCGCATTACAGGAGTTTCTACCAATGCGTTTTTAGAAGGGCCTTCTGCCAGTAAGCGTGCATAGTTCCAGCCGTAGCGGATACTTTCTTCGCTGGTGCCGGCTGTTCCCTGGATGATCATGGTAGAATCGCCACTGATGCCCGCTGCGAGGTGTTCACTCACCCAGCTTTTAGCGGTGCCGGGTAAACCGTATAAAAGCAACGCACGATCTGTGGCCAGTGTGGCCACAGATATTTCCATGAGGCGCCTGCTGCCAATGTATTTAGGGGTTACTTCAAAACCATTTTTCAGTTTGCCGCCTATCAGATAGGTAACAACAGATTGAGGGGATAACAGCCAGTTATGCGGACGTTTTTCCTGGTCCTGCTTTTTCAGTTCTTCCAGCTCATGTGCAAAGAGTTGTTCTGCGTGGTAGCGTAAAATGTCTGACATGGTATGTTGATTGATATGTTTAATAATTGTCTGAACTGTGATTTATATGATTTTTATGATTCTCCTGATGAGCAAAGACCTTAGCGGATTTTAAATCAGTATAATCTTCGCTCATCAGGAGAATCATAAAAATCATATAAATCACTGGTTAGTTTTTTTACCTGCAAGAGGTTTAGCAGATGTGCTTTTATACTTTTCCAGTAATCAAAATAGTTGGCATTTTCCGTTGTATACTGATCCAGCTCTTTGGCAATGGCAACCGGAATAAAGCGGATACAGTTATTCATAAAAGCCTGATTATTGGTGAAAGGATTGTTAGCACAAAACCGCAGCACTTTATCCGCTAGTGTGATACTCCATTCTTCTTTGCGAAGTAATAGCTGCTGAAGGATGACATCCGGGTACTCATCAAAATATTTTTCGCTGTAAACATCCTGCTCAGCAGGTGGTAACAGCGGAATCAGGTCTATATGGAATATCTCACTGTAATGGGTACACGCTAATGCCCACTGTGAATCATGGAACCACAGGATAGCATTTACCAGCGCAGGAATAAATGGATTCAATACCGGCTGTTGCGCAAACAACGCCAATACTTCTTTCGGAGATCTGTTAAAATGTTTTTCCCATACAGCAGGATGTACGCTGCGGATCAGTTGATCCAGGATATATGCTTCATCCGTAATAGCTTTGCTGCTGCTGAGTTTTTCAATGCCGGATGCAAATATTTCATCTGCTATTTTTTCAGGAAAAACGCAGGTAACAGTATTATTATGGAGCTGTATTGCTGAAACCAGTACCTGCCGGTAGTTTTCATGTAATGTTGATCCGGTAATTTTTTTAAGGAGATAAATAGCCGCTTCTTTTACCTGTTTACTTTTTTCGGAGAGCAACGTTTCCAGCCAGTCGGCGTCTGTTATGCTGATGTTGATGCTGAGTGCGGCTATCAGCTCTTTTTTAACAGCAGCGTTTTCCTTTGGCCAGGTTTCCTGCAGCCAGTTTAAGGCCATAACGGGATCGGTACTACGTAGTTCCTGGAGTGCTTCAAAACGCTGTGCCGTAGTGCCGTTTTGCCAGGGCTCTTCTATACTTTCTGCTACAATAGAAAAGTTCCAGTCGGTGTTTAATTGACCGAGCCATTCTCCGCGTTGACCGCTTACTGCGGCAATCATTGTGCGCAGTGATTTGTTGCGGTAAGCTTTCTCCAGCATCCCTGGCAGCAGTACCAATGGAATCAGCAGATTGGCAGCTATACAGTATTCCAGCCATTGCTGCAGCAACTGCTGGCTGTCGGTTTCCAGCACCTGGTGCAATACCTGGATCGCCTGTGGTGTACAATATGCTTTGGTTTCTGCTGCGCAAACAGCGATGGGCGTCACGGTTGCTGTTTCCGGTTGCGCGCCGCTCTGCCTGTAATTATACATCACTGCCGCCAGCTGTAGTAGCTGATCTTCCCGATCCAGCGTGTTGGCAGCCAGTATTTTATCTGCTGCCTGTTGCAGTGGGCCACTGAGGCCCTGGCTGTTGGCGGCTTTTTTGGCGGTGCCCAGTAATGCGGTATTGATGATATTATTCCAGCGCTGCATTATAATATTTTGTATTCATTTTCATGCCATACGCCCATTGGTTCGTATTGCGTTTCCCGGCCGGTAACCGCCATATGCAGGGGCATGCCTCCGCTGAGGGCCAGTAACTTCCAGGTATGCCGGAACCCGTTGCGTATGCGCATCAGCTGCTGATGGCTGTCCTGCAGCCACCATTGTTCCTGGTGCCATACGAGCGTAAGATTGGCAATCGTATATACCTGGTCGTTATACACCGGTAATTGTGCGCTGATGGCTGTTTGGGCTGCCATTACTTCCTGCCAGCGGGCATAGCCCTGGAAAGAATGATTGGGAGCAGCAGCTATTTGACTTTTTATAAGTGCACGCAGCGGGGCCGCAGAAGGGTAGTATACCAGTTCCGCCTGTATGGTGCCTCCGGGTGTAAGTGCGAGCGTAGCTGTACCCTGGTTGCGTACATAAAATTGCAGTATTAAAGCCGTGCGTTGTGTGTTCACACCGTATAGCCAATACCGTTCTACTATAAGTTTATCTTCTTCTGTTGTTTGTTTACCTAACACCTGCCAGGTATCTGTAATTCCGGTTTGTTCTTTCAGCTCTTCCTGTGCCTGCGCAAACCCGATCAGGCTGCGGACGTCTGCCTGCAACGCAGCCGGTAATGTATCAATATGCTGGTATCCCTGTATAACGAGGTAAATGCGCAGCAGCTGGTCCATGAACGCTGTTTGCCATCCTTCCTGGTAGTAGTTGATCCCGCTTAATTCGCGCAGCATACCGGCTAGTCCGGGGGCCTGGGCATCTACCATGCGCCGGGTCATATTTTCCCAGAAGGCCCTGTCTTTTTCCGGTATGGCCATAATGCCGTTACGGATGATATCTTTTATCCAGCGTAATAATTCTTCCACGCCATCACTCACCTTTTGCTGCCGGGCTTGTAGGCGTTTAGTCTGTGCAGCGGTATCTACTGGTTTTTCCGGCGCTGCTGCCTGCTCCGCTTTTTTTTCTTCCTTTTCGGCACGTTTAGCCAGCCACTCACTTACCCATGCAGGAGGTGCCTGCACCGTAAACAGCTGTTGCTGCCGGGCATGTAGTAATAATAAACCCAAACCATGTTTACAGGGAAATTTACGACTGGGACAACTGCATTTGAATGCCATGTTGCCGGTATCTATCTGTGTTTGATAGGGTTTACTGCCGCTGCCCTGGCATTCACCCCATAACGCATTTTCACTGATGCCCTTGCTGACCCATTTAGCCGGATTGGCCAGGTCCTTCCCTGATTTACGGGAAGATTCGTCAGGCGCCATTGCAAGCACTTGTTCGTCGGATAGGTTCAACGGATTAACGATTTAGGCCACAAATTAAATAATTCCATAAAATAAAAAAGCCAAATATCAAATAACACTACGCAGTGTATTTGGTATTCGGCTTTTTTAAAAGTTATTTATTAAATAGCTATCCCACGATATTAAAGGAAACCTAATTCCAGTTTCGCTTCTTCACTCATCATCTCTCTTGTCCATGGCGGATCAAAGGTAAGATGTACATCTACATCAGATACACCTTCTATATTCCTTACTTTCTCATCTACCTCGCGGATAATATCACCTGCTACAGGGCAGCCAGGTGCAGTGAGGGTCATATCAATACCAATGCGGTTATTCTCCTTGATCTTGATGGCATATACCAGTCCCAGTTCCATAATGTTCACCGGAATTTCGGGATCAAATACGGTCCTGAGCTGTGCTTCTATCAATTCCTTTAATGTTGCTTCACTCATTGCTGGTTAATTTTTGCCTGATAAGCTATTGCGTACAATTTCATCTGTTTGAGCATGCTCAGCAACCCGTTGGAACGGGTAGGGGAGAGATGACTGCTTAAACCGATGGCATTAATGAAATAAATATCCGATGCTGCAATGTCCTGAGGTGTGTGACCAGAAAGAACATAAACCATTAAACTTACCAGTCCTTTGGTAATCACGGCATCACTGTCGCCGGTAAAAAACAGCTTACCGTCTTTTAGCTCGGTATGCAGCCATACGCGCGACTGACAGCCTTTGATGAGATTATCTGGTGTTTTATATTCTTCTGAGATGAGCGGCAATTCCTTACCCAGCTGGATGATATATTCATACTTATCTTCCCAGCTACCCATCACCGAAAAATCGGATATAATTTCTTCCTGTATTTCTTTAATCGTCATATTCACCAGTTTACAACAGCATGGAAGCAGCTCTCTTAACGCCTGCTACCAGTTTATCTATTTCTTCCATTGTATTATAAAAAGAGAGGGACGCACGAACGGTGCCGGGGATCTTAAACAAATCCATCAGCGGTTCTGTGCAATGATGCCCTGTTCTTACGGCTATACCTTGCTGGTCCAGCAGTTCTCCCATATCAAACGGATGAATGTTGTGTACCAGGAATGAAATAGCACCACTTCTGTTTGCTGCATCACCAATAAAACGAATACCGTCTATTTGGCGAAGCTCCTGCATCGCATAGGTCAGCAGCTGTTCTTCCCAGTGCTGTATTTTGTCGATGCCGGTTTTTTGCAGGTATTCAATGGCAGTACCCATGGCAATGGAACCTGCTATATTGGGTGTACCTGCTTCAAATTTATAAGGGAGTTCGTTATAGATCGTTTTGGCAAAGGTTACGGTCTTGATCATATCGCCACCACCCTGGTAAGGAGGCAGTTTCTGCAGCCATTCGGTAGTGCCGTACAGCACACCGGTGCCGGTAGGACCGTAAATTTTATGCCCGGAGAACGCGAGGAAATCCGGCTGCAGCGCCTGCACATCAATACTGATATGCTGAATAGCCTGAGCGGCATCTAACAGCACGGGTATATTTCGTGCATGCGCCAGCGTTATGATGTCCTGCACCGGGTTAATGGTACCCATGGTATTGGAAACATATGTTACTGCTACTATTTTCACCGAATCGTCCAGCATGGCTTCAAAGGCGTCCATCAGCAGTTCACCGCGCTCGTTGATAGGAATTACCTTCAGCGTGGCGCCACTCTCTTCACAGGCCATCTGCCAGGGCACTATATTGCTATGGTGTTCCATGGAAGAGATGATCACACTGTCACCGGCTTTCAGGAAACGGCGGCTCATGGTATTGGCTACCAGGTTGATACCGTCTGTAGTGCCTTTGGTGAAAATGATTTCATGGGAATGCGCTGCATTGATATAACCAGCCACAATGTGGCGGGCTTTCTCATATGCATCGGTGGCTACCTGGCTCAGGTGATGTACTCCCCGGTGCACATTGCTGTTGTAAACTTCGTAATAGCGGGCTTCTGCATCTATTACAACCTGCGGCTTCTGCGTGGTAGCCCCGTTATCCAGGTATACCAGCGGTTTGCCATGTACCTTCTGCTGCAGGATCGGGAAATCCTTTCTTATCTGCATTACATCCAGCCCGGCGGTTACTATGTTAGCAATATGTTCCATTGTCATTTTAGTTATTCATGATTTCTGCAATCTGCACTTGCAGGTAATGCTGCAGGGCAGGTACTTTCACAGCTTCCGTAATATCATGCGAGAAGGCATTTACCATCAGTGCTTTGGCTGCATCTTCACCAATACCACGGGAGCGCAGGTAAAACATTGATTCTTCGCTGAATTGACCAGCAGTAAAACCATGACTGCATTTTACATCATCGGCATATATTTCCAGCTGTGGCTGAGAGTTGATATCTGCTTTGCTGCCCAGCAACAGATTGTTGTTCTGCTGAAAGGCATTTGTTTTCTGCGCTTCCTGGTGTACCAGGATCCTGCCAGTAAATACACCGTTGGCGTTGTCCAGCAATACGCCTTTGTACAACTCATTGCTGTGACAATCAGGCTTGATGTGATCCATAAAAGTATGGTTATCTACATGCTGACTTTTGTTGGCAATATACAGGCCGTTCAGATTAGTTTCTGTGTGACTGCCATTTAATGCTACGGTCAGGTTGTTGCGCGTGAACGGTGTATTGGGCAGGGTGAAATTAAAATGATGATAACGGCTGTTGTTATGTTGCTGTGCCGCTGTAGTATGCACTTCACGGAAACTTTCTTCTCCCTGTTGTACATTGTAATGCCACAGTTCCGCATTTTCAGCGATCACGGTTTCCAGTACACTGTTAGCAAAAGCGACGGCCGTTGTTTCCGGATGAACAGAACTTTCGATAATGGTAGCCGTGGTATTTTTATTCAGTACCCACAAATGGCGGGGCTGTATAAAAGCATGGCGTTCACATGTGTATACGTTCACGATATGTACCGGTTTATCGATCACTGTATTGGCTGCCAGTTCAATGTACAGGCCATCAGCGAAGAGTGCGGTATTCAGCGTTGCCAGTGATTCATTCACCAGGTGATGCTGTTTGTTGAAGTAAGTAACAAAACCGGGAGCGTCTGTATGCGCACTCATAGCGCCTACAGTGATGCCTTTACCAACAGGTAATGCAGACTGATCTGCCTGCAGGTGGCCGTTTACCAGTACTATGCGGTAACAATCCAGTTCAGGGATCGCTGCTTTATCTATCGCTTCAGCAGCTACAGGGGTAGCTGTTGTCAATAATTCATAAGGAAACTCTTTCAGGTAGCGCTGAATATTGGTATAGCGCCATGCTTCCGTTTTAAGCGTAGGGAGTCCCAATGCTGTAAAGCGGTCCAGCGCCTCGCGGCGGATGTCATGCAATGTATCGGGAGCAAGGCTCGGGACCTGTGCCGACAGTGCGTTTACATCTTCTGTTAACGCCTGATAAAAAGGCAATATCATATCGCTTGTCATAATTATTTCTAACTATTTATCAGAATTACGAATTACGAATTGCGAATTACGGCGCTGCCGCATGATCTTCGCGAATAATCGTAATCCGACATTCGTAATTCGTAATTTTTTTATACGGATTCTTTCAAATGTAATTCTTCCTTCAGCCAGTCGTATCCTCTTTCTTCCAGCTCCAGTGCCAGTTCTTTGGTACCGGTTCTGATGATACGGCCGTCATACAATACATGCACAAAATCAGGGATGATATACTCCAGCAAACGTTGGTAGTGGGTAATTATCACAAAAGCTTTTTCTGCATCACGTAATTTGTTTACACCATTTGAAACAATACGCAGTGCATCGATATCCAGTCCGGAATCTGTTTCATCCAGGATCGCCAGCTGTGGGTTCAGCATAGCCAGTTGGAAAATTTCGTTACGTTTCTTTTCACCACCGCTGAAGCCTTCGTTCAGAGAACGGTTCATCAGGTTGGAATGAAAGTCTACCAGTTGTTGTTTTTCTTTTGTCAACTTCAGGAACTCTCTTGCTTCGAGGGCAGGGAGACCTTTATACGCCCTGATTTCATTCAGTGCCGTTTTCAGGAAGTTGAGGTTAGAAACACCTGGTATTTCTACCGGGTATTGAAAAGCGAGGAATACACCTTCACGGGCACGTTCTTCCGGAGCCATTTCCAGCAGATTTTTACCGTTAAACCATACTTCACCTTCGGTAACAGTATAGCTGTCGCGACCCGCCAAAACAGAAGCCAGTGAGCTTTTGCCGGAACCGTTAGGTCCCATAATAGCATGCATCTCTCCTTTGTTTATTTCGAGGTTAATGCCTTTCAGAATTTTTTTCCCTTCTACTTCTGCGTGCAGATTTTTAATCGTCAGCATGATTGTTTTATTTCGTTCTTTATGTAGTTAATTGGATAATGAATTATCCAACGCTTCCTTCAAGTGTGATAGATAATAGTTTCTGTGCTTCTACCGCAAACTCCATCGGTAGCTGGTTCAATACTTCCTTCACATAGCCGTTTACAATCAGGGCTACTGCTTTTTCGCTGTCGATACCGCGCTGATTCAGATAAAAAATCTGGTCTTCACCGATCTTCGAAGTGGTAGCTTCGTGTTCGATCATGGCAGTTTTGTTTCTGGATTCGATATACGGGAACGTATGAGAACCGCACTGGTTGCCAATCAGGAGAGAATCGCACTGGGTGAAGTTACGTGCATTGTCTGCGCGTGGTCCCACGGATACAAGCCCGCGGTAACTGTTGTCACCACGACCAGCAGAGATACCTTTTGAAATGATACGGCTTTTGGTGCCTTTACCAATATGGTGAATTTTGGTACCGGTATCAGCAATCTGTTTGTTACGGACAACTGCTACGGAGTAAAATTCGCCTTCAGAATAATCGCCCTGCAAAATTACGCTGGGATATTTCCAGGTAATAGCAGAACCGGTTTCTACCTGTGTCCAGGAGATCTTGCTGGCGTTGCCTTTGCAGATACCTCTCTTGGTAACGAAGTTGTAGATACCACCTTTACCGTCTTTATCACCAGGATACCAGTTTTGTACGGTAGAGTATTTTATTTCAGCATGTTCCATGGCTACCAGTTCTACTACGGCGGCATGCAGCTGATTTTCATCACGCATAGGAGCCGTACAGCCTTCCAGGTAACTTACATGGCTGTTATCGTCTGCAATGATCAGGGTACGTTCAAACTGGCCGGTGTTCTGTGCATTGATACGGAAGTAAGTGCTCAGTTCCATCGGGCAGCGTACGCCTTTAGGTATGTACACAAAAGAACCGTCGGAGAAAACCGCGGCATTCAGTGCAGCAAAAATGTTATCGGAATGGGGTACTACGCTACCCAGGTATTTTTTTACCAGGTCAGGATATTCCTGTACGGCTTCACCGAAAGAGCAGAAAATAACGCCCATTTCTTTCAGTTTGCCTTTAAAGGTAGTAGCTACGGAAACACTGTCAAATACAGCATCTACGGCTACACCGCTCAGGGCTTTCTGTTCGTTCAGCGGAATGCCGAGTTTTGCGAAGGTTGCCAGCAGTTCAGGATCTACTTCATCCAGACTGTTGAGTTGTTTCTTCTTACGCGGAGCAGCATAATAACAGAGTGACTGTAAATCAATCACCGGCATTTCAAAATGCTGCCACTTAGGAAACTGCATTTTCTTAAATGCGGCAAATCCTTTCAGGCGCCATTCGAGGAGCCATTCAGGTTCATTCTTTTTAGCCGAAATTAAACGGATGATATCTTCATTCAGCCCTGGAGGCGCCATATCCATTTCAATGTCGGTGCTAAAGCCAAACTCATACTCCTTATTGGCTATATCATCTATTATTTCGTTACTGTTGACCATATCAATTTTAAGGTTTTGAGCTTCCTGGATTTTTAGGTTTTGTCAAATCAAAAAATCCATAAATATCTCTTTTATACTGCAAAGCTTTCGCCGCAGCTACACGTCCTGGTTGCATTTGGATTATTAAAGTAGAGGCCCTTACCATTCAGTCCGTCTGAATAGTCCAGCTCTGTGCCGTACAGGTACAGCAAACTTTTCATTTGCACTACCACTTTCACGCCTCTGTCTTCAAATATCTGGTCGCCTTCTTCCTCTGTTGCTTCAAATTTCATTACATATTCGAGGCCGGAGCAGCCACCGCCTTTTACGCCTACACGTACAAAAGTACCTGGCGCATGATGTTCTTTTTCCATCAGCGCTTTGATATATTCCCCTGCTTTTTCTGAAACGGTTATCATATCAGCATTTGTTTTAAATATTTGTAACCGGTTGTCCGGTAATATTGTTTTACGACTTATCCTTCAATACCTGTTACTACATGCGATTTAGCCGCACACAGCAACTGTACCATCGTATCCAGCTTGTTTTTATAAAACGCAGTGAACCCGCGGGTTTGCGGGTCATAAAGGTTGTCTTTCAAGACAGGCAAAGAATATGGTAATACCCATGCCCTCAAAGCCTTAGCCACTGCATCCATGGCGTTAATGCCCTGCATGGCCTGGGTGCCGTCTGCCCAGGAGAGCAAAGCTACAACCTTTCCGGTTAAATATGGACGCTGGTACTTGCTTGTTAATTCCAGCCAATCGAGGCAGTTTTTCATAGCACCTGTCATACCACCATGATATAAAGGTGTCATCCATATATGAAGATCTGCTTTACAAAAGGCTTTACACATATTGGCTACTGCCTCTGGTGTTTGTCCGGCCTCATGTTGCGAGAAAAATGGAATCTGAGCATCACTCAGACTGAATATTTCAGGTGAAAAATTCTTTTCTTTTAATTGCTCCTCCAGGTATGTAGCCAGCCTGTTGGAGGTAGCATAAGGACGGTTATCAATCGAACCATTAAATATCAGGACGTTCATTAATATTTAACATTTAGAGATTTAAGTGATTGAGAGATTTTTGTTTGATGAATTACCTCTCAAAATCATCAAAACCCCAAAATCTTTTTTTTAGCTCCTACAAAATTACGACATTTGAGAATAAAACAAGTAATAACTTGGAAAATTATCCATCACGAACCAAGACTGCTGCCGACAGGTTTTTGACTTTGCTCAAGACCAGAGGCCCGTTGTCTGCTGCCGAACTGGCGGCCGAGCTGGGTATTACAGGGGAGGGAGCACGCCTGCAATTGCTGAAGTTAGCAGAAGAAGGACTGGTACATTCCGAAAGTACTTCCAAGGGAGTGGGCCGCCCTGTTTTAATATGGAGCCTCACCCAACTGGGCAACGCCCGTTTCCCGGATACACATACTGAACTTACTTTGCAACTTATTCAAACAATTAAGAATGTATTGGGTAAGGAAGCGCTCGATAATGTAGTTAACGCCCGCGAAAAAAATCAGCTGGAAAAATATAGCAGCGCACTGCAGGGAGTTACCGGCATTGAAAACAGACTGACCTCCTTCGCGGCCATCAGATCCGGAGAAGGTTACCTGGCAGAGTGGAAAAAAGAAGGGGATGCCTACTTGTTTATAGAAAACCACTGTCCCATCTGCTGCGCAGCTACGGAATGTGATAATATCTGCACCTCTGAAATGAGGACTTTCGTCAGCATACTGGGAGAGGATATGAATGTTACCCGCATGGAACATATCATCAACGGCGCCCGCCGTTGTGTTTATAAAATAGTACCTGTTTCGGCGGCTACCGCTATTTAACAATCCAATTTAATAAATTACGAATTACGAATTGCGAATTACGATCATTCGCAAAGATCTTCGCGAATAACCGTAATTCGCAATTCGTAATTTTCTATCTCTCTTACTTAAGAATCAATACCAGCGTACCTGATATGATCAGTAATGCACCTATTCCTGTTTTCCAGGTAATATCTTCATGCAGGAAAATAGCAGACAGAATAATAGTGAGCGCCACACTTAATTTATCCACCGGCGCTACCTGTGATACTTTTCCTATCTGCAACGCCCTGAAATAAAAGAGCCAGGAACAGCCGGTAGCCAGTCCGGAAAGCACCAGGAACAACAGACTGTGCCTGGAAATCGTCCCGAAACTTTTATACTCCCCCCTGGCAAATACGATAGCCCATACCATAATTAAAATGATAAATGTCCTGATAGCCGTAGCCAGATTAGAAGGAATGTCCGCTACACCTATCTTCGCGAAAATAGCTGTGAGCGCGGCAAAGCCGGCAGAGAGTAATGCATAGATCCACCACATAGCGTTGTATTTAATTAATGAAATTACGAATTACGAATTGCGGTTATTCGGGAAGATCTTCGGGTAGCATCGTAATTCGTAATTATTTTATTTTGTATCCTAATATCTTCAGACTTTTTTCTTCTCCATCCAATATGGCAATTTCCGGTAAATGTGCCCATTCTTTAAAACCCATATCAGTAAAGAGTTTCAGGCTGGGTATGTTGTGCGCAAAAATAAAGCCGAGCAGTGTTTGTATACCATATTGCGGACTTACATCTATGGCGTACTGTAATATTTTTTTGCCTAATCCTTTGCCACGGGCAGTTTCATCGAGATAGATACTTACTTCTACTGTGCCGTTATAGGCCGGCCGACCGTAAAAAGACTGAAAACTCATCCAGCCAACATTTGTTCCGTCGGCATCAATCATCCACAGCGGGCGGCGTTCTGCATTGTGTGCATGGAACCAGGCCAAACGGCTCTCTGTTGTTACCGGACTAGTATCGGCAGTAACCATCCTGCCAGCGATGGTGGTGTTATAGATGTCTACTATCCTTGGCAGGTCATTAATTTCAGCATGTCTGAATTGCAAATTCATTGTGTATGTAATAATTAATAAATGGTCTCTCTGTTATGTTCATGCCGCAAACGGCTGTATAATTGGGCATCTACGAATTTTCCTTTCTCAAAAAAAGCATCTCTTAAAAAACCTTCGTAGCTAAAGCCCAGCTGGACAAGGAGTTTGGAGGATGCTGTATTTTCCGGATCTACGAATGCTTCTATGCGGTTAAATTGTAATTCCTCGTAACCATATGCCAGCATTGCTGTTAGGGCTGCAGACATGATACCTTTACCCCAGTAAGCCGGTTCCAGGTCGTAACCTATTTCAGCTTTGAAATGTGTTTTGCTCCACCGGTGAAATCCACAGGTGCCAATTAATTCATCCCGTTCTGTAAGCGTAATGGCCCAGCGCATGCCTTCCTGGGTCTCCAGGCTTTCGCGGAAAAAAGAAATGATGTGAGTGGCTTCGCTGATATTGGAAAAGGAGTCTATGTCCATATACTTCGTTACCGCATCATTCGAAAAGTGCCTGAAGAGGGCGGCGGTATCTTTATCTTCGATAGGTCTTAGCACCAGTTCACCAGTGCTTAAAACGGGTACATGCATGATAAGGTTACCGGTTTAGGTTGAGGCAAAGCTAATTTATATTGGTAAATTGTTCTTATTGTAATTGATTTTAATCATCCTTTAATGCCAGTCCGTGTAAAACAGTACTATTTTTGCAAGGTCATTGCTTATAATTTTTCTTTATATGAAAATATTGGTTATTGAGGACGAAACCAAAGTGGGTGCCTTTATTAAAAGAGGATTGGAAGAACATCATCACCAGGTAGAAATACAGACTGAAGGCCCTGCCGGCCAGCAGGCAGCAATGGAGCAGGATTATGATCTGATCATTCTGGATATTATGTTACCGGGGATTAATGGGATTACTATCTGCAAAAACCTGCGTGCGCAGGAAATTCATACTCCTTTACTCATGCTGACGGCCCTGAATGCCACGCATGATATTGTAGATGGATTGAATGCCGGCGCAGATGATTATCTCGCTAAGCCTTTTCATTTCTCTGAGCTGGTAGCACGGGTGAATGCACTCTCCAGGCGAAAAAATCATTTCCGGCAGGAAAAAGCCATCCTCACGCTGGCAGACCTGCAATTAGATACCAACACCAAAACCGCCGCCAGAGAAGGACAGGAGATCACCCTCACCGCCAAAGAATACGCGTTGCTGGAACTGCTGCTTAAAAATACCGGCAAGGTATTATCACGTGCGCTCATCTCTGAAGCTGTATGGGGACTGGAGTTTGATACCGGTACCAATACCATTGATGTATATGTTAATTATCTCCGAAATAAAATAGAAAAGGGCTTTACAGGCGAAAAGCTGATCCATACCGTTGTTGGGATGGGCTATGTTATGAAAGTGAAAAGCTAGCTATTAGCAGTTAGCTATTAGTAGTTAGCATGTTTTGCTAAGAATAGATATATTTTAAATACACTAAAGGCTAAAAGCTAACAGCTAACAGCTATTATGAAGATCAGACACCGTTTATCTCTGCAGTTTACCCTGATTTCAGGTATTATTCTTACCGTTGTATTTGTACTGATTTACCTGTTATCCGCACAATATATTCAAAATAGCTTTTACAAGCTGCTGCAGATGCGTGCACTGGTAACTGCGCAGGTATACCTCGAGAAGGATGAGCTGACTAAAAAGAAGTTTCTTGAAATAGAAAAAAGTTACCGGGAACGTATTCCCGATGAATCCAGCAATATCTATGATCAGCGTAATCAGGCAGTTTTTATAGAGAAAACAAAGTACAACTGGCCGGTATCGCTCCTGGAAATCATCCGGAAGAAGGAGTTTTATCGCTTTGCTTTTGACGATGCAGCCGGATTGGGCATGTTCTATCCGGATAACCAGGGTGATTTTGTAGTGATTGTAACTGCCCGAAATACAACAGGGGTGCAGCAACTGCAATACCTCATGTGGATACTTATTGTAATGTTTTTTGTAGCGCTGCTGATCACCTTCCTTATGGGGCAATGGTATGCCAGTAGAGCATTACAGCCTATTAAGAGTATCAACAAACAGGTGAAGGATATCCGCTCCAACAACCTGCACCTGCGCGTACAGCATGGTCGTAATAAAGATGAAATAGACGAACTGGCTACCAACTTCAACGAGTTGCTGCAACACATGGAACAGGCATTTGATATGCAACGGTCCTTTGTTTCCAATGCATCACATGAATTGCGGACGCCGCTGACCACTATTATAGGGGAAATAGAAGTAACGCTGCAAAAAGACCGTACAAAAGAAGATTATGTTCAAACATTATGTACGGTGCTGGACGAATCTGAAAAGCTGAAGATCATTACTGATGGCCTGTTGCAGCTGACCCGGGTAGATGTGATCCTCACAGGTGCGAATACAGAAAATATACGACTGGATGAGTTGTTATGGGAGATACAGGAACACTGGCAGCAAAAAACACCCGCTTTAATTATCCAGGTACAAATGCTGGATATGCCACAGGATGCGGCACGGCTCTGTATCCGCGGTAATCGTTCTTTGTTGATGCTGGCGTTACATAATATTATCAGGAATGCTTTTAAATTTTCATATAACGAGGCCATTAGTTGCCGTCTTACCTACAGTAAGGCTGGTGTCATTCTTTCTGTAAGTGATAAGGGTATTGGCATAGCGCCTGCTGATCTGGAAAAAATATTTATGCCACTTTATCGTGCAGGCAATGCACATGCTTTCGAGGGCTATGGGATTGGTTTATCCATGTCTCAAAAAATATTACAGCTCCACAATGCAACCATTACAGTGAGTAGTGTGTTAGGCGAGGGGACAACGTTTAACATTTTTTTTACACCCGTTCATAAATTCTAATTTTGTTTTAACTTCATTCTAATATGTAGCTAATAGCCTATTGCCATCTTTGCAACGAAAATTAAGTTGTATGACGAATAGACTAATGTTACTTCCTTTTCTGGTACTGTTTGCCGCTTTATTCCGACTAACGGCATCGGCACAACGATTAGATACTTCTCCCATTTCTATGTCGCAGGACACGCTTCATCTTACCCTTGATAGCGCAGAAAATATGTTTTTAAGGCAAAACCTGTCGCTGTTAGCACAGCGGTATAATATTGATGCGCAAAAAGCGCTGATCATACAGGCACGGTTATACGCCAATCCAAACTTTACGGTAGAACATGGACTGTATAACACAGAAACGAAGAAGTTTTTCCCTGTTGGCAGTACCGGAGAAACATCTGCAGGATTATCACAATTAATTTACCTGGCCGGTAAACGTAATAAGCAGATAAAAATAGCAAAAGCCAACGCCAGGCTATCAGAATATGAATTCTATGATTTGTTGCGTACGCTGAAATTTACGCTACGCGATGATTTCTATAATATTTATTACCTGCAGCAATCTGCAAAAACCTATGAAGAGGAAATTCGTTCCCTGCAGGTAGTGGTGAATGCATTTGACGAACAAAAAGGAAAAGGTTATATCTCCGAAAAAGAAGCCATCAGGATCAAGGCACAGTTGTATAGTCTGAAAAGTGAGTATAAAGACCTGCTGGAACAGATAGAAGATCAGCAAAGTGAAATGAGACTGGTATTGCAGGTAAAACCGGTATACATAGATCCGCTGGTTAATACAGAGAGCGTGGCCTCCCTGAGCCCCATTAAATATCCGCTGGCAACACTGCTGGATTCTGCTTATAACCGCCGCAGCGACCTGATGATAGCGAGAGCCAATACTGATATCAGCAAACTGAATTATAACTATCAGAAAGCATTGGCTGTACCGGACATTACATTAAATGTGGCTTACGATCAGCAGGGGAGCTATATTAAAAACTACAATGCAGCAGGGCTGGGCATAGATCTTCCTGTATTCAACAGGAACCAGGGTAATATTAAATCAGCCAAAGCGATGATTGATTTTAATACTGCCACACAAAAAAGTGCAGAAGCTACAGTAGAAGAGCAGGTATTCAGGGGAGTGCAAAAAACATTGGCAGCAGATAAACTTTATCAAAATATTGATGCTTCTTTCTCTAAAGATTTCCAGCGATTAATGCATGAAGTATTGATCAACTATCAGAAAAGGAATATCACCATGTTGGATTTCCTTGATTTTTATGACTCTTATAAGCAGAATACACTGCAGTTAAACACGATCCAATACAGCCGTATCAAGGCCTTTGAAGAGCTCAATTTCGTTACGGGAACCAACTTTTTCAATTAAAGATAAATTTACAGATAGTATGCAAAATTTTATAAAGATAGGTTGCACAGGCAGTTTCATCTTTTTATTTGCCAGCACGGTTTTAATACAAAGCTGCGGTACACAACCAACTCAAAACGCTAACGAAAAGCAGAAGTACGTGATCCCGGATACGGTATTACACGCACTTAAAATAGATACTGTACAAAATAGCCCGCTGGTAAATGCCTTAACCCTTACCGGTAAAGTAACTGCGAACGACGATAATGTATCCAAAATTTTTCCGATGGTGAGCGGTAAGATCAAGGATATTAAAGTGATGCTGGGTGACTACGTAAATAAAGGCCAGACGCTGGCAGTGATGAGCAGCTCCGAGATGGCCGGCTTTGGCGCTGACCTGGTAAATGCAGAAGCAGGTGTAAAAGTGGCCAGGAAAAATATGGATGCCACACAGGATATGTATAACAGTGGTATCTCTTCACAGAAAGACCTGCTGTCGGCACAAACAGATTATCAGAAAGCACAATCAGAGCTAAATCGTGTTAACAAGGTGCTGAACATCAACGGTGGTAATACCGGTGGTGAATACATTATTAAAACACCTATCAGTGGTTTTGTAGTGGAAAAACTGGTAACCAATAACACCATGGTTCGCGCAGATAATTCCACTAACCTGTTTACCATCTCTGATCTGAAAAATGTTTGGATCATCGCCAATGTATATGAATCCAATATTGGTCAGGTACATCTGGGCGATAATGTGGAAGTTACTACGCTGTCTTATCCCGGAAAAGTATTTCACGGAAAAGTTGATAAAGTATTTAATGTACTGGACCCTACCAATAAGGTAATGAAAGTAAGGATCGTATTACAGAATGATGATTATGCACTTAAACCTGAAATGTTTGCCAGTGTGCGGGTTGTATACAAAGACGGCCAGGAGGCACTCAGTATCCCTTCGCAGGCATTAATATTTGACCACAGTCAGTACTATGTATTGGTATATGCCAGTAAATCAGATGTGAAAATAACGCCAGTCAAGGTGATTAGTGCTATCGGGGACAGAACATATATTTCCGCAGGTATAAATGCGGGTGATAAGATCATTGCTTCACAGGCCATCCTGATTTACGATGCATTGAATAATTAAGTGAAAGTTGCTAACAATCATCAGTACAATTATTTTTTTAGATGAATAAAATTCTCAAACAAATCATTGGCTTTTCGCTGAAGAATAAATATTTCATTTTCTTCGCTACCTTTTTATTGCTGGTGTCGGGCATCATCTGTTTTAAGAATATGCCCATAGAAGCTTTTCCGGATGTAACCAACACGGAGATCAGTATCATCACACAGTGGCCTGGCAGAAGTGCGGAAGAGGTAGAAAAATTCGTGACGATTCCGATAGAAATAGCCATGAACCCGGTGCAGAAAAAGACCAGTCTGCGTTCTACCAGCATATTTGGATTATCATATGTAAAATTAATTTTTGATGATAAGGTCACAGATAATGAAGCCAGGATTCAGGTAAATAACTTACTGGCCAATGCCAGTCTGCCAGACGGTATCAACCCCTCTGTGCAGCCACCTACCGGCCCTACCGGTGAGATTTTCCGGTATACCCTGAGAAGTACTTTCCGGGATGTACGGGAACTGAAAACTACGCAGGACTGGGTCATTGATCGTCAGATCAGATCAGTACCAGGTGTGGCTGATGTGGTAAGTTTTGGTGGCATGGTGAAGACCTACGAAATACGTGTGGATCCGGGTAAACTGACCAATCTCGGTATAACCCCGCTGGACGTGTATTCTGCGGTGGGTAAGAGTAATATTAATATTGGTGGTGATGTTATCGTTAAAAATAACCAGGCATACGTGGTACGTGGTATCGGGTTATTGAATGATATCAATGAAATTAAAAACATCATTGTAACAAATGTAAACGGGATCCCGGTACTGGTAAAGGATGTTGCGAATGTAGAATTATCCAGTCTTCCAAGATTGGGGCATGTTGGCAGATCTGATGCAATAGTAGATTCCAGTGGCCGTCGTAGAGTAACAGATGAAGAAGACGTAGTGCAGGCAATTATCATTATGCGGAAAGGTGAAAACCCTACGGAAGTGGTACAGGCGGTAAAGGAGAAAATTAAGAAACTCAATACAAGTGTACTGCCTGCAGATACGAAGATAGTACCGTTCTACGACAGGGAAGACCTGATCCATTATGCCACAGATACTGTGATGCATAACCTTGTAGAAGGTATCTTACTGGTTACTTTGTTGGTATCCCTATTCATGTTCAACTGGCGTACTACGCTGATTGTTTCTATTATCATTCCACTTTCCCTGTTGTTTGCTTTTATCTGTCTGCGTATAATGGGCATGTCAGCTAACCTGTTGTCCTTAGGAGCGGTGGATTTTGGGATCATCATTGACGGTGCCGTGGTAATGGTGGAAGGGCTCTTTGTCGTCCTTGATCACCAGGCCAGGGATGTCGGGATGGAGCGCTTCAACAAGATGGCGAAAATGGGATTGATCAGAAAGCATGGCGCACAGCTGGCCAAGGCGATCTTCTTTGCTAAAGTAATTATCATCACCGGTCTGTTACCCATTTTTGCTTTCCAGAAAGTAGAAGGAAAAATGTTCTCTCCACTGGCATATACCCTCGGTTTTGCTTTGTTGGGTGCATTAATCACCACTTTAACACTGGTGCCGGTATTAATTAATCTGTTGCTCAGGAAAAATGTGCATGAAAAGCATAACCCGTTCCTGCATGTGCTTACCGGCTTTATGCTCGGATGGTTTGGCTTTACATTTAAGCACAGGAAAACAGCCGTTTTTACTTCCTTTATCATTATCGGTTTAGGTTTATATTCTTTTAAATTTTTGGGAACAGAATTCCTGCCGGAGCTGAATGAAGGTTCCATCTGGTTGAGGGTGCAGCTGCCGTATAGTGTTTCACTGGATAAATCAGTAGAAACCTCCAAAACGGTGCGGTCTATGCTGATGGCTTTCCCCCAGGTGAAAAATATAGTATCGCAAACAGGTCGTCCGGATGATGGAACCGATGTTGCAGGGTTCTATAATAATGAGTTTGATGTAATGCTGTATCCGCAGGATAGCTGGAAACCACATATTACCAAAGAAGAGCTGATAGACCAGATGAATGATAAACTTGCTGTTATTCCAGGCGCATCGCTCAACTTCTCCCAGCCTATCATGGATAATATTGAAGAAGCAGTGTCCGGGGTGAAAGGCTCTATTTGTGTGAAGATATTTGGTGATTCATTGAATTACATGGAGGATAAGGTTACACAGGTACATGACATCCTCAAAACGGTAAGAGGTATTGAGGATCTGGGTGTAATCAAGAATATTGGTCAGCCGGAACTGAACATTGACCTGGATCAGCAAAAGATGGCATTATATGGCGTAGCTACTGCAGATGCCAATGCGGTGATAGAAATGGCTATTGGTGGAAAGGCAGCTACTACCTTATATGAAGGGATCAGAAAATTTGATATCCGTTTGCGCTTCCCTGAAGAATACCGTAAAACGGAAGATGATATCGGCAACCTGATGGTACCCACACAAAGTGGCTCTAAAGTGCCGGTAAAAGAAATCGCCAGCATTGTAATGAAAACAGGCCCCTGCCTGATCTTCCGTGATGCAAACGAACGTTATTCTGCGGTGAAATTCTCCGTGCGTGGTCGTGATATGGGTAGCACCATTGCAGAGGCACAGTCGAAGGTAGACAAAGTGCTCAAGCTGAAAAGTGGTTATTCTATGGTATGGCAGGGCGACTTTGAAAATGAACAGAGAGCTACACAGCGCTTGCAGCAGGTGGTGCCTATCAGTTTGATATTAATATTCATTCTGTTGTTTGTGATGTTCGGTAATTTTATGGATGCGGCACTGGTATTTCTCAATGTACCGTTTGCCATTGTGGGGGGCTTACTGGCCTTGCATATTACCGGCACCAATTTCAGTATATCCGCAGGTATTGGTTTTATTGCCTTGTTTGGGATTTGTATACAGGACGGGGTGTTATTGATAACAGTCTTTAAGCAAAACCTGGAGAAGATGCGGGGACAAAACAGTTCTTTGTATACGGCCATCAAGCTGGGTGTTAATTCAAGGATACGACCGGTGATGATGACTGCTTTAATGGCTGCGATAGGACTCTTTCCTGCTGCTATTTCCCACGGTATTGGGTCAGAAAGTTCCAGGCCGTTGGCGAGGGTAGTGATAGGGGGTATTTTGTGTGCGATGATTTTCTCGCTGATAATATTCCCACTGATTTTTGGATGGGCTTACCGGAAATTTGATACAAAACATCCGGAATAAACGGATTACAGACACATATAAAAAAAGAGAAGGAGTATAACTCCTTCTCTTTTTTTATTTATGCAGATGTTTCGTCATTATCTTTCTTCTTCACTTTTTTTACTTTTACTTTCCCTTCATCTCCCAGTAATACGGCCCATGGTTTCATCTCATCTATATTCTCACATATAATTTTCATAATGGCAATAGTAGGAATAGCCAGGAACATACCAGGTATGCCCCATAACATATTGCCCAATACTACTCCTATAATGGTGATGAGTGCATTGATCTTTACTTTGGAACCAACGATACTGGGAAATAGTACGTTGCTGTCCAGCAAATGCACCAGGAACAGCGCAATGCCTGCCTGTAAAGCCTGTATAGGTTCGCCGGTAGCTAAAGTAACCAGTATAATAAGGATGGCGGCGGTTAATATACCAATATAAGGAATGATATTAAATATAGCGGCCATTACTCCGAGGAGGATCGCGTATTTGATACCGAGAATTAAAAAGAGCGTGGTATTAAGAATTGCTACTATTACCATTTCTATCATCAGGCCACCTACGTAACTCTTAATGATAGAGCGGGTGCTGCCAATTACATGCAATAGTTTTTCGCGGTGTTCTTCCCGGAAAACTTTTATGAGGAAAGTTACCAGCAGCTTGCGGTAAAAGAGTATGAAGAAAGCGTATAGAAATACGAAAACAATAAATACCAGCATAGAAGAGAGGGAAAGAAACGTTTGGCTGATAAAGCTCGTAGCTGTTCCCAATGTGCCCATAAGGGCTTTCTCCAGGTAATTTAACTGGGTGCTGGAATTAATATGAAATTTAGCATGCACCCACTCCTGTGTGGAGGAGATAGTTGTTAAGAGTCTTTTTTGCAGTTCCGGAAAATCGGATACGAAAGATTCCATTTGTTTTCCGAGTAGCAGCATAATCAGGACGATAGCTATGATAAATAGCAATACGCTCAAAATGGCGGCCACGCCCCGGGGGAAGTGCCATTTTTCCAAATGATGTACAACAGGTAAAAGCATAATTGCTATCAGCATGGCAAACATCAGCGGAATAATAATGCCACTACCGATGTGTGCAATGTATACGACAAGTATGATGGATAATAAGGTAAATGTGAGTCTTGCGTTAAACGGCAGTTTAAACTCATTCATAGATTTAGTGGTTTTACCAAAGATATTAAAAATCAGTTTGTATGACATTAGAATTTCTATTATATAGCTGCACCGTGTCTTTCCCAGGATTAGACTGATTATGCTGATTACCCTGATTTTAATTTTATGATTATAAAAAGATTAGCGGAGAGCAAAGCGTACAATACCCGCTCTGCTCTCCGCTAATCTTTTTATAATCATAAAAATAAAATCAGGGTAATCAGCATAATCAGTCTAATCCTGGGAAAGACAATCTCAGTAATGTTTTTTTAGCAGCGGTATAAAGATCTCGCAGTAGTTAGGTCCTGCAAGTGAGATGAAGAAATGATTACCACTCATTTTAAAGATTCCTTCTTTACAGTTCCTGCTAATAAAATTATACATAGGAATGCCTGCAGTAGCGAAATCCATGGGTACAGGCAGTTTAAGATAACTGCCACCCGGCACGCGTTTTTTCATCAGGTAAGAAAAATTATCCCGTAGTTGCTGATGTGCAGCAGTGGCTGTAACCGGAATGCTGATCCCCGCAAACATGGATAATTTTTCATAGTCGGTAACAGGTACAGAGTCCAGCGTGCCCGTGATGATCCTGCTTTGTGGGAGATCAAAGAGGGTCAGCATTTTACGGAACATCGTATAATAGTGGTTCATTTTAGCAATCATTTCACCGATAGGATTTTGTCCGCGGGAGATGAAAGAGTAATAAAGGATACTATCAGGAAGGGTTATTTTTTCACAACGTTCATAGTTAAAGAAGTTACCGAATATGTCGCTGCCGGCAGCCACAGTAATGGATTCTGTGATCTGAAGCGTTCTTTTTTCGTTAGGTAATACCAGTATGCGCCGGAAATCTTTCGGGCTTTCCTTAAAATGTTGTTTGAATGCCTTACTGAAAGCTGCTGTGGTAGCATAACCACACAGTTCACTGATTTCGCTGATGTTGTATCCGCTGTGCCGGAGCAGGCCAGCAGCGAGTTCCAGCCGGTGTCGTTTTACATAATGCCAGAAAGGTTCTCCCATGTAGTCATTAAAGTTGTGATAAAAATAGGAATAGGAGATTCCCAACCGCTCAGCTACGTCTTTGATGTGAAAAGGATCGCTTACATGATCATCGGCAAAACATAAACCTTGTAATGCGAAATTTTCTAACTGTTCTTTGGTGAGGATGGAGGATTTAAACATACAGTTTTTTAATGATTTTTCATGGGATCAGATACATGCTGGCAACTCTAAAACGGGCATTAACAACGTACACACAATTACCAATTTAATTTTTTTTATGATAAATATTCATACAATTTTGTAAATAAATTTATAATATTGGTTATCAATATAATACAGTTGTACATATAGTTTATTTTTAAATAATATATTATATGAATGAGGTAAAAACTGTATGTTTTTCTGTTTTTATTAAAAAAAAGCTAGAATGGACAAATGAATCTGGAACTGATTAAATAACTTTAAAACAGGAGACCATCAAACAAACTATTCCGGGAAATTATTCATCCAAAACATTCAACATATTTTGTCCTATTGATCCTGTTATGGGGTTGCGTTAGCCACAACACCATTGCTTAAACCGATGAATCACCATGTGAAGCTAAAGGGTATTGTTTACCATATTTTCTTTTATGATAGCACTCATCGTTTTATTATCACTGCTTTTGTGCGTTGGCTGGATGTTATTACTCCGGCACCGGAAAGCTTTGCAGGCGGCGAATATCAGGCTTTTGCAACAGGACCAGAGAGAGTCTTCCTTATTATTTCAGCTAAGTGAGCTGAATGAAAAATACCATGTAATGGAGGATAAACTGCAAAAAACGCAGTATGAATTGTATAAGGAAAAACATAAAACAAACAGCAAATTAAAATAACATCCACCTAATATTTGATCCCGCTCCTTCTTTCTCTTTTGCCAATATTTAATTAGGGTTGTTACCATGCAGGTAGTTTTTCAGATCACATCCAATGCATTGGATGCACAAAGGGCTATGTTAGGTCAGCTTCATCATCTTCTTCAGTATTTCGACAACAAACAAGCCCGTATAGCCGTTGAAGTAGTCGTGCATGGAGATGCCTGGCATTTATTACTGGCCACCGGAAACCCCTTCGCTGAAAAGGTGCAGTCACTGCAGGAAAGGTCCGTGCAATTCCTTATTTGCCGTAATACGATGAATGCTCATCAGCTGGAAGTCAATCAGCTCCTGCCTTCCATAGAAATAGTGCCGGCGGCAATAGCCCACCTGGTAGAGCGACAGGCGGCAGGATGGTCTTATATAAGATGTTAGTTTAATTGTTTATTAGTTAATTGCTTTATTAGTTTATTTTTACATTTTTATAGGCTGTTTTGGTGGGTCATAAAAACTTATGATGTCTCTAAACCAAATAAAAATCTTAGAAAGAACGTTAAATTGGTGCACGATCAAAAGGACTAACCTCTTAAAATTTAATACATTGAAATTCACAAAATCTACCGGAATACTGTTGTTATTCATGGCAGTACCCTTTTTTACCTTTGCGCAGGACTGGCACGTAGGCGCTCTTCTCGGTATTACCAATTACAGTGGAGATCTTTCCCAAAAACGGGTTGACATGAGATACACCCGCCCTGCACTGGGTTTGCTGGTGAGAAGAGATATCAACCGTTACTTCACTGTACGCGCTGCCTTTACCTGGGGAATTGCTACAGGAGCTGATAGCACCAGTTCCGAAAAGGCACTGGTAGCAAGGAACCTGAGCTTCAGAACAAATATTTTTGAAGGGAGCCTGATAGGTGAGCTTAATTTTTTTGATATAGAAGAAAAGGGATTTACACCTTATATTTTTGCCGGTGTAGGTGGTTTCGGATTTGATCCTACTGCCAAAGACCAGTCGGGTAACAGGGTGCGTTTGCGCCCATTGGGCACAGAAGGACAGGGGTTACCACAGTATCCCAACAGAAAGCCATACGACCTGTTTTCTTTTTCTTTCCCTTTTGGCGCGGGTGTTAAAGCTATCCTTAATGATACCTGGACCTTGGGTTTTGAAATTGGTTTGCGTCCAACACTTACAGATTACCTGGATGATGTGAGTACTACTTATGTTGATAAAAATACTTTGCTGGCTTATCGCGGGCAGAAATCAGTGGATATGGCTTTTCGTGGTGATGAACTGAATGGAAAAAATACACCGGGTGTATACCCTGCAGATGGCGCTCAACGTGGCTCCTCTAAACATAAAGACTGGTACTCGTTTTCAGGCATTACTATCACCTATCGCCTTGGTGGCGGCGGAGGATGGGGCAAGCAAAAAGCTATGCGTTGTCCGGTACTAAGACCTTAGCCTGTTTTAAAAGACTGATCTTCAGATCTTCCGGTAAGTTATTTATAAATTTAATCCCGGCTTAATGCCGGGATTTTTTTATTGGCATAGTTGTTGGATTTATTTGTTTGAACAGGTAATACTTGCAGCCACCAGCTTATAACAAGCGCGAAGTATCACAAAATCGCGGAGAGAGTAATGAAACAATAGCCGTAAGAATAAGTTGGTGTGCAACTGCCTGTATAAATAACGAAAAAGAAGTGCCATGAAGAAGTTTTTATTTTTAGCTTCCGTGATGTTGATAGCAGGTAGTATAACAATTTTTGCACAACACAGACCACCTGCACCACCAAGGCCACCGGTACCCGGACATTTTCCACATCCTCCGGTTCCACCGCATCCGCCTTTTCCACCACCACATCCGCCAAGGCCGCATTTTGCGCATCCAGGACCACCGCATCATCCGCCAAGGCCTTACCCTTACAGGCATTATCATAAACATTACAGGCCTCACAGGCATCGCAGGTATGGTTATGTTGCTTATCCGGGAGTAGATTATGCGGTATCAAATGTTAGCTTTACGCTGTATCAGGGATAAGAAAATAATAACACCACAACTTTTATTTGCCAACCAATCTTGAACTAAAAAAACCGAAAAGATGAAAAAAGTATTGCTGATAATGCTGCTCATGGGTGGCACTGTGCTCACTACTTATGCACAAAGGGGATACGACAGAGGAGACCATGATCGTGGTCGTGGACATGGACACGGACGCTGGGAACGTGGTGACGATGATGATGACAGATGCGAACACCGTGAACGCAGACACTGGGACAGAGACAGAGATTGTCGCCGTGGCTGGGATGATGATTGCTACCGTCCAAGAAGAAGAGTAGTGTATGCAGAACCTGCTTACTACCCGGTTCCGGTTCCTGCACCTGTTTACTATCCATCCAGACCAAGAGCTGTATTCCACGCAGGCGTTACTATTGTGAACTGATAACTGAAAAATGGAATAAAAACGAAGCAACCGTCTCCCGGGACGGTTGCTTCGTTTTTATAAGCACCTGTTGCTGTAAGGAATAATCCTTCAGCAGCAGGGAAAAAGGAGCGCATATGAAATTACTATTGGCTACCACTTTTTAATGCGGTATGGTATGGTTACTTTTGTTGATTGGTTACTAAGAACATTCAACATGGCATATAAAAATCTCAGACATTTTATAGATACGCTGGAGCAGGCAGGAGAACTGATACGCATTAAAACTTATGTGGATCCTAAACTGGAAATAGCTGAAATCACAGACAGGATCAGCAAATCGGCTGATGGTGGTAAAGCGCTGTTGTTTGAAAATACGGGTTATGATTTTCCGGTACTCATCAATTCCATGGGCAGTTACAAGCGGATGTGCCTGGCGCTGGGAGTAAAGGAGCTGGATGATGTAGCCGGCGAAATTGAACAACTCTTTAAATTATTATCCAAACCCAAAGAAAGTATACTTGATAAACTGGCATTACTGCCCAAACTGGGACAGTTTGCCTCCTGGATGCCGAAGGTGGTTAGTGGCAAAGGTAGCTGCCAGGAAGTAGTGATGGCGCAACCAGACCTGGGCAAATTACCCGTAATGACCTGCTGGCCCAAAGATGGCGGCCCTTTTATAACCCTTCCTGTTATACATACCAAAGACCCGCTTACCGGTACCCGCAACGTAGGGATGTACCGCATGCAGGTATTTGAAAAAGATATGACGGGTATGCACTGGCATAAACATAAAGTATCTGCAAAACACTTTATGGAATACAAGAAGCTGAATAAGCGTATGCCCGTTGCCGTTGTACTGGGTGGTGATCCGGTATATACGTATTCGGCCACTGCGCCCCTCCCTGAAAATGTGGATGAGTACATGCTGGCTGGTTTTCTGCGTAAAAAGAAAGTAGAGCTGGTAAAATGTATTTCACAACCTGAAATTGAAGTACCCACCGATGCAGACTTTGTGATAGAAGGATATGTAGAACCATCCGAGGAGCTGATCTGGGAAGGGCCTTTTGGTGATCATACCGGCTATTATTCCCTGGCCGACTGGTATCCTAAATTTCATGTAACAGCCATTACGCATCGTAAAGACGCCGTGTATCCGTCAACGATAGTAGGCATTCCGCCGCAGGAAGATGCCTGGATTGGAAAAGCCACGGAACGTATATTCCTGGCACCTATTAAGATGACGCTGGTGCCTGAAATCATTGACATGGAAATGCCCGTGGAAGGCGTTTTTCATAACCTGGTGATCGCGCAGATCAAAAAAGATTATGCAGGTCAGGCGCAGAAAGTGATGAATGCGATGTGGGGCGCCGGACAAATGATGTTTAACAAGATACTGGTGGTAACGGATGAAGGCGTGAAGATCAATAATTACAAACAGCTGGCGCAGTATGTATTCCAGCACCTGAATCCGGCTACAGACATCTATCTGAGCCAGGGACCGATGGATGTACTGGATCATTCCTGTTCAAAAATGGGTTTCGGTGGTAAGATGTGTATTGACGGTACCAGGAAATACGAAGAAGAAACGGATACTGCCTACTTATCGGTGGCAGCACCTAAAACGCTTGATACAGCAGCTATTACGCAACAGTTCCCGGAAATAAAAGGCATCAACAGCAGTTTGCTGGCAATGGATATTTCCTGTATACTGGTAGCGGTGCAAAAGAGCCGCCCGTTTCATATCCGTGAATTAAATGAACAACTGTATACTTTGCCTGCATTGGCGGGTGTGAAGATGATCCTGTATGTAGAGCATACAGTGGATGTAAGTGATCTGGCATCTGCTTTATGGCGTTTCTGCAATAACCTGGACCCCAAGCGTGATAGCTTTGTGATCAATAAACCGGCAACACAACCCGGTAAATACATTGGTGGCATTGGTATGGATGGTACACTGAAAACCAGGCTGCTGGATAATTTTGAGCGCGACTGGCCTAATATCATTGTAGCTGATGATGAAACCATCCGTAAAATAGATGCTAAATGGGCTGAGTTGGGCGTAGGTCCTTTCCTGTCTTCCCCTTCACTGAAATATAAACAACAAATTTATGGCGAAGAAGCGGTGGTGCAGCAGTAGCTGTTTGCTCCTGTTCGTAATATTAGCCGGCAGCCTTCGGGTTGCCGGTCAGGCCAGTACAGCCGACTTCCGCTTTCTGGATAAACTGGCCGGTACCTGGAAGATGTCTACCCGCAAAAGCACGATCGTAGAAACCTGGAACCGGGTGAATGATTCTACCTGGTATGGGAAAACATGGCGTGTGGTGGGTGCTGATAGTGCCGTGCAGCAATCTATGCAGCTTACCCGCAGGGGCGATGATATTTATTTTATTCCTGCATATGAAGGCCGGCCAACGTTAGCGCCTATACGATTAAAACTGCGGGTATTAAAACAGATCGGTTTTGTTGCAGAAGACCTGCACAATGATTTCCCCCGGAAAATTACCTATCGTTTTAGAGATGCCCATCACCTGGATGCCCGTGTAGAAGGGGAGAGAGACGGTACTACAGAGGAATATATCTTTCAGTATTCTTTGGCGGTGGAGTAGATTTTTGTCTTTCTCAGGATTAGACTGATTATGCTGATTACCTGATTTTATTTTTTTTGATTATAAAAAGATTAGCGAAGAACAGAGCGGGTATTATACGCTTTGATCTTCGCTAATCTTTTTATAATCAAAAAAAATAAAATCAGGTAATCAGCATAATCAGTCTAATCCTGAGAAAGACTATTTATGTATCTCTGAAGTAAAACTAAATGTGATGTCCGGATTGTTTGTACGCTCTGTATTCAGGTACCACTCGGACTGTGCGAGGTATACCAGGTGTCCGTCTTTATCTTCCACTACGTTAGAGGATTTAAAGCGGATAAATTCTTCTACTTTATCTTTAGGACCGGTGATCCAGCAGGCTTTAAAGAAAGACAGTGAGTTAAACTGACATGCAGCGCCGTATTCCTGCAGCAGCCGGTATTGAATTACTTCAAATTGCAGATCACCAACGCAACCAATAATTTTCCGGTTACCACCGTGTTGGGTAAACAGCTGAGCCACACCTTCGTCTGTGAGCTGGCGGATACCTTTTTCCAGTTGTTTGGTTTTCATCGGATCCTTATTCACCAGTTCCTTAAACAGTTCAGGTGAAAAGCTTGGGATACCGGTCATGTAAAAGTTTTCACCTTCTGTGAGGGTATCACCGATCTTGAAGTTACCGGTATCAAATAAACCTACCACATCGCCGGGGTAAGCATCATCCACAATATTTTTTTCGCGGGCAAGGAAACTATAGGGATTACTGAACCTAACGTCTTTGTCTAAACGAACATGGTGGTAAAACTTATTTCTCTCAAACTTACCGGAACAAACGCGCAGGAACGCAATACGGTCGCGGTGACGTGGGTCCAGGTTGGCGTGTATTTTAAAGATAAATCCGCTGAATTTATCTTCATACACATCAATCTCACGGGTAGAGGCTGTGCGGTTACGTGGGATGGGTGCGATGTCCACGAAGGTATCGAGCAGGTCCTTCACCCCGAAGTTATTCACCGCACTACCAAAGAAAACCGGTGCTAGCTTACCTTGCAGGTATTCTTCATTATTGAATTTATCGTATACACCTTCGATCAGTTCCACGTCGCCGCGCAGCTGTGCTGCATCTTTGGCGTTGAAATGTTCGTCTATGTAGCTGCTGCTGAGGTCTTCCAAAGGTACTACATCTTCATCGGTAGCTTTTTTGTTGGGCTGGAAGGCCACCAGGCTTTTATCGTACAGGTTGTATACGCCTTTGAAATCGCTGCCCATATTGATTGGCCAGCTGAGAGGTCTTACACGGATGCTGAGTTTTTCTTCCAGTTCATCCAGCAGGTCGAACGGATATTTACCATCGCGGTCCATTTTATTTACAAAGATGATTACCGGTGTATCGCGCATGCGGCATACTTCCATCAATCTTTCTGTTTGTTCTTCCACCCCTTTCACGCAGTCGATCACCAGTACCACACTGTCTACTGCAGTCAGTGTACGGTAGGTATCTTCTGCAAAGTCCTTGTGACCGGGGGTATCCAACAGGTTGATGAGGATATCGCGGTATTCGAAGGTCATTACAGAAGTGGCTACAGAGATACCTCTTTGCCGTTCAATTTCCATGAAATCGGAAGTGGTGTGCTTCTTTATTTTATTGGACTTCACCGCACCGGCTGTTTGAATAGCACCGCCGAACAGGAGGAATTTCTCTGTTAGCGTGGTTTTACCGGCATCCGGGTGAGCGATGATAGCAAAGGATTTTCTTTTACTGATTTCGTTAGCGTACTTCATAAATATCCGAAAAATGGCAGCAAAGGTAACTAAATTTTTTGTCCGGCTATATTTCGTGTTTATTGGTGCTGTCCATGAATATAAATCCGCTAAATTTGAAATATGATTGCAACCCTTAAAATTTTATGGAATAGCTTCAGAATGGCGATGCAGGAGCTGCGGGTAAACAAGCTGCGCACTTTTTTATCGTTATTGGGTATTACCATTGGTATCTTCTGTATAATAGCGGTGTACGCCCTCACCTATAGTCTGGAACATAATATCAGAAAGGAGCTGGCGGATCTGGGAGATGATGTGGTATATGTCCAGAAATGGCCCTGGGGCGGGAATGGTGATTATCCCTGGTGGAAATATATGAATCGTCCGTTGCCGGAGTACAAAGACCTGAAACCTATACAAGATAAGGTGCAGAGCGCCAGCTATGCTTCTTTTAACTTTGAAGTAAGTGGTAAAAAGGTAGAATATGGGAATGACTATATGGATGGAGTGACCATGATGGCCGTGTCAAATGATTTTGATCAGATACAGGCCATGCAGATTACAAATGGTCGTTTCTTTGCCAACAGCGAAAGTAATAGTGGTGTAAACGTTGGTATACTGGGCGCTACGGTTTGGGATGGTCTTTTTCCTTCGCCGGAAGCGGCCATAGGTAAGGTGGTGAAGGTGGCTGGCCGGGATGTAAAGATTGTAGGCGTGCTGAAGAAAAAGGGGGAAAGCATGATTGGTGGACCCACTTTTGACAATGCTATCGTACTGCCTTATCGTTTTGCCCGTACAGTGGTGGATGAGCGCCGGTTTGCTGATCCATATATTTTAGTAAAGGCTAAGCCCAATGTATCCATGGAGCAGCTGAAAGATGAGCTGAGAGGCGTAATGCGTGCGTTGCACCGGTTGAAACCCAGAGAGGAAGACGATTTTGCATTAAATGAGATCAGTTCAGCCAATGACAGTCTGAATGCGATGTTTGGGGCTATTAACCTGGGAGGCGGCTTTATTGCCGGTTTTGCGCTGATTGTAGGTGCTTTTGGTATTGCCAATATAATGTTTGTAACGGTAAAGGAAAGAACCAGTATTATAGGGCTTAAGAAGGCTATTGGCGCGCGTCGCGGCATCATCCTGATGGAGTTTTTGCTCGAAGCGGTGTGCCTTTGTCTGATTGGGGGCACTCTTGGATTATTGCTGGTTTATGGACTGACAGTACTCATTAATATGTCTGGTTCCTTTGAGATGGTATTGTCGTTGGGGAATATTATCAAAGGGTTGAGTATATCTGCCGTGGTAGGCGTGCTGGCTGGCTTTATACCAGCTTATACCGCCAGTAAACTGGATCCGGTGGTAGCTATACGCAGTAATTAATTACGAATTACGAATTACGGATCAAAGCGAAGACTATTTATATGCGTAATTCGTAATTCTCACATTTAATGTAACTTTTGGCAATAGTACCCGTTTAAGATGCAAATAAACCTAATATGAATCTGAAGCAAAATTTAGTGGCACTCGCATTTATCTCCCTGGCAGCAGTATCCTGCAAAACCACACAAAGTAGTGCTGGTTGCAAGTTTGAGGGCGTTGTAAAGGATATGAGCGGATTGGACGGATGTGGTCTGTTGATAGAGTTGAAAGACGGTACCCGTTTACAGCCGGTAGAATTTGCCCATCCTGGTTTTACGCTGAAAGCCGGACAGGCAGTGAAACTGAACTATACTGAATTAAAGGACCGTATGTCTACCTGTATGGGTGGAAAGATGGCACGGATTGATTGTATAACAGCTATAAAATAATGAACAGCAATGATGCTGTAGGACAGGCGGGAGTTTTCCCGCCTTTTTTATTTAATTTTGTAGCTTATGTCTGTCAGAATATTAGCAATAGAATCATCCTGCGATGATACCGGTGCAGCAGTTATAGTGGATGGAAAGATCTTATCCAATCATATTGCCAATCAAAGTATACACGAGCAATACGGCGGAGTAGTGCCGGAACTGGCTTCCCGCGCACACCAGGAAAACATTGTGCCAGTAGTGGATATTGCCTTGCAAACAGCGGGTGTAAAGCGGGAGGAGCTGAGTGCTATTGCCTTTACCCAATCGCCGGGATTAATTGGTTCTTTGCTGGTAGGTAGCTGTTTTGCCAAATCTATGGCTATGGCGCTGGATATTCCACTGATAGGGGTGCATCATATGCAGGCGCATGTGCTGGCCAATTTTATTGATGATCCGAAACCTGATTTTCCATTTTTGTGCTTAACCGTTTCCGGTGGCCATACGCAGATTGTATTGTGTGAAAGCCCGCTGCAGATGCGCGTTATTGGTGCAACGCTGGACGATGCTGCCGGTGAAGCTTTTGATAAGAGTGCCAAAATACTGGGCCTGCCTTATCCGGGTGGTCCGCTGATTGATAAATACGCCCAATCCGGAGATGGTAACCGTTTTAAATTTACGGAGCCACGTATCCCTGAGCTGAACTTCAGTTTCAGTGGCTTAAAGACAGCCATCCTTTATTTTCTGCAGGAGAACCAGCAAAAGGACCCGGATTTTATTGCTAAAAACCTGCCTGATATCTGTGCCTCTATACAGCAACGCATTGTTAGTATTTTAATGAATAAGATGGTGAAGGCATCTCAGGAAACCGGTATCCGTGATATTGCCATTGCAGGTGGCGTGAGCGCCAATAGCGGTCTGCGCAAGGCTTTAGCGGAATATGGCACTAAACATCACTGGCGTACTTTTATTCCAAAGTTTGAATACTGTACGGACAATGCGGGCATGATTGCAATGACTGCCTATTATAAATACCTGGCAGGAGATTTTGTGTCATTGGATGTAGTGCCTACCGCGAGGGCTGCATTTTAGGTTTTAGTCCCTAAATGCTAAAAGCCAATCGTTAAAAGCTAAAATGCTATTCCTTTCTCATACTTAACCGATTTAGCTTTAGGGCATTCCTATAATTGCATTTTTATTTATGAAGAAGATATTAATTGCTTTGTTTGGTCTGCTAATGACCTTCAATATTACTATAGCACAGGAGTCTGTTGCCTATACTGATTGGAAGAACCAGAAATATTCCATGTTCATTCACTGGGGGGCCATCTATTCTACCCTTGGTGGTGTATGGGAAGGCAAACCTGTTACCAGGGGATATAGTGAACAGATACAGTCGCATGCCGGTATTTATAGTGATGTATATGGAGATATCGCCAAACAGTTCCATCCGGAGCATTGGAATGCTGATTCTATAGTATTGCTGGCAAAGGCTGCAGGCATGAAGTCGGTGGTAATGACCTCCAAACATCATGATGGTTTTTGTATGTTTCATACGGCTTATACCGACTATAACGTAGTAGATGCTACGCCGTTTAAGCGCGATGTACTGAAAGAATTATCTGATGCCTGTCAGCGTCAGGGGTTGAAATTCGGCATGTACTTTTCGTTGATCGACTGGCATTTTCCGCAGGCGTATCCTATTTCCAGCAGTAACAGTGATCCTATTACACCGGAGCATCATGAGTTTAACAAGAAACAGGTAACGGAGCTGATGACTAATTACGGACCCGTTTCAGAGATCTGGTTTGATATGGGTTCTCTTACCGCGCAACAGAGTCGTGATCTGGCAGAGATTGTGCATCGCCTGCAACCTGGTTGTATGGTGAGTGGTCGTTTAGGTAATGATGCCGGCGATTTTTGTGTGATGGGAGATAACCAGTATCCTGATTATAAAATAGCTTCCGCCTGGCAAACACCTGCTTCTGTATACGATGAAACATGGGGATATCGCAGCTGGCAGAAACATGGTAAAGCAGCAGATAAAGCACATGAAAAACTGGAAGGACTGATTAAGGTGGTTAGTCGCGGTGGTAATTATCTTTTAAATATAGGTCCGCGTGGGGATGGTTCTGTAGTAGATTTTGAAAGAGAAGTATTACTGTTAAATGGTGCCTGGCTGAAACTGAATGGGGAAGCCATTTATAGCGCTTCTGCCAATCCTTTTGATACTACTTTCGCCTGGGGTGAAGTGACCACTAAACCAGGTAAATTATATTTGCATTTGTTGCATGCACCGGAAAACGGGACGATCACTTTACCGGGTTTGACCAGTAAGATCAGCCAGATTACTTTGCTGGATAATGGCACAAAAATAAATGGCAAAGTAACGGTGAAGAATGGCAATACCGTGATACAGCTGCCTGCCGGTTTTACATTAGCGGATAAAGAAATTAAAGTGCTGGCGCTTACCTGCAAAGATGGTGTAGCCATAACGCCACAGCACCTGTTGAAAAATCCGACCCTGCTGAACAGGGATAATGCTACCCCACAATTTAGTTTCTCCGGGGTAGATTATGAGAGCTATTACCGCAGCCAGGTAGGGGATGCGTGGTTGTTTACTGCTGCTAAGCCTGCCCGTCTTCACCTGTTATATAGTGAAGCAGAAAAAGGCAGGCAGATACGGCTTACGCTCAATGGCAGTAATAATGAAATACAGCTGGATGGTGCTACTGCACAGCCTTTGAAGAATGATCCTGCCAGTTTGCAGTGGAGTGGTATGTACGCTGCCGGACCTTTCTGGTCGGGTATTGATGACACAGAAGGTGCCGTAAAAGATATAGATTCTTCCAAACCATGGCCTAATAAAAATGGCAAGGCATGGACCCTTCATCCGGAGTGGAAGAACGATGTAGTGCAAACAGTTGATGCCGATAGAAATATGGGATTATATATTCTGCAGGAAATCACCGCGCCACAGACGGGTGCTTACCTGGTAGGCTTTACCAGTGGTGATGGTATAGCCGTATATCTAAATGGAGAAGAGCAGATGGTGCATAATAATCCGGAACGCGGTGGTACGCAAACAGGCGTGTTGCTGTTGCCTTTCAAAGCCGGAAAGAACCAGTTGGTGGTGAAATTCTACAGCAGATTTGTAAAGCAGTCGCAGTGGGCTGTTAACCGCAATGTACCGCAGGTAATGTATTCGCAGCCGTTGCCTTTGCGTGTAAAAGGTAATGGGAAAGTAGAAACCTGTGAGATCAGACAGGCACACCCGGTATCTGTGCATCGTAATTTACAGCTGCCCAACCTGGCAGTAGTGATTGAAAAATAAGTATGGCCAATACATTTTTTAAGTTCAAGCAGTTTACCGTCAACCAGGCGCATTGCGCCATGAAAGTGTGTACAGACGCCTGTATACAAGGTGCTTTCACGGCGCAATACCTGGCAGACAGTCATCTAACGGTGTCGGCTATACTGGATATAGGAGCCGGCACCGGCTTGCTTAGTTTAATGTTGGCGCAACAGTCAGGTGCAGTGATTACTGCAGTGGAACTGGACCCGGCGGCGGCGCAGCAGGCCACTGAAAATTTTAATGCTTCTCCCTGGGCTGACCGGCTATCACTAACGCAGCAGGATATACGAAAAATGGATGCGGCGGTGAAATATGATTTCATTATCAGCAATCCGCCGTTTTATGAGGCCGCGCTGAAGAGCGGGCATGCAACGAAGGACCAGGCTATGCACGCCACCAATCTAAGTTATAAGGAACTGATTGCTGCCATTGATCAGCATTTGCAACCATCGGGAGAGGTATCTATATTGCTGCCTTTTGTGCAGTTTGAAACATTCAGGTTGTTGGCAGTGGCGGCAGGATATCATCTGCAACAGGTGATGTACATCCGGCAAAGTGTGAACCATGGCTATTTCCGGGCTACCGGTATATTTGCGAAAACGCCTGCAACTACTATTATACAGGAGCTGGCCATTTATGATGCAAACAACGTATATACGTCTGCGTTTGCACAGCTGTTACAGCCATATTATTTATATCTTTAAAAAACAGTTACATCACCTGTATTTATCATGATCCGTTAACATAGTCTTCCAGGTAAGAGAACTTGTCTGTAAGCGCTCCGTTTGCCGCAATGGTGGCATTGCGGATCATTTCACTCTGTGGCTTTAATAATTCTTCAAAGACATATTTCATCAGTTGATCACCGAAGTACTGTGAGGCATCGCGGGGCAATTCGTTGGGCAGGTTGCTTATGCACATCATATCTACGGTTCCTGGAAGATAGGGGGCGGTTTGTTCCATCGTTTCTTTAATGACGCCGTATACAGGGTCTTCGATGGTACTGTCGCCAAGGTTACAGGGGATAGAGCCATGTGTGTCATCTGTAATATCCGCGATCACCTGGATGTGGAAATTATCTTTTTTCAGATCATTGGCATTAAACAATGGGGGGATATTATGATCCCAGTAAATGCCGTTCATGAGGATATCTGTTCCGGTAACATAGGGGAGGAAGCGGCATTCATAATTTTCCGGATGGGCGTGGAAGTCGGACCTGCTATAGGTTTTGTCGTGTTTGCGCAGGTATAGCTCTCCTGCCTTGAGTTGTGTATACACCGGGTAGGCATATTCATTTACGAGGTATTCTTCCGGTGGAAGGTATTTAATCCCGAGTAGTCCCATGATTTCCAAAGCACCTGCAGCCACACGGCCAGACCCTGTGATCACTATTTTCATAGGAGGAAGCTTGATACCAAAGTAATGGGTGATTAATTCCTGGAAGTCGTGACACGTATGTACCGGCTTGAAATTATAGGCACCGGTTTTTTTGCCAAAGGCCTGTAATCCGTTGTGAGCTCCTACCACACCGGCAAAGAAGCCGAAGCCAAGGATGCGTTGACCGTCGGGATGCACGAGGCATTCGTAGTCGATCAGCGAAATCTTTTTTTTCAGGATTGTTTGCAGCAGGTGTTGATTATGGGGTTGTTTTTTTTTAGTATGACTGAAAAAGAGATACGTTTTATGTGCGATTAATTTTTCTGCCGGTACCTCTTTGATGCCCAGCAGGAGGGAGCAGTGGGAGAGATCTTCCTGCAGTTGTGCGCCGGCCTTTTCGTACTCTTCATCCCTGAAACACCGGTGGGGAGAGGGTGCTACGTATATCTGTGTTTGCGGAAAGTGATGCATGATCCACTGGCATTGTTTGGGTGTAAAGGCCACCCTGTTATCGTGCGGATGTTTTTCTTCCCGGATCAATCCTATGTGTATCGTGTTTTCCATCTCTGAATTTACTGCATTTTAATGAACATGGTTTACTTTTGCAGTGGTATGAATAATTTAGAATTGTTAGAAGAGGAGCGCTTACTTCCCATGCTTGAAGAGGCCGGCATAGTAGTTTCAGGCGAAAATTTTCAGTTGCCGGAAATTTTTTTAATGGAGATGACAGCTATCAGTGATCACCTGACAGAGTTGGAAAGTGACCCGGATGAAAAAGTGTTCGGTATCCTAAAAACCGCTGTAGTAGCGGCAGAAGAAGAGATGCTGGAAGAAGCAGCGGAGGCGGTGAACGGTTATGATCCGACAAATGCAGACGCTGCAGTCCTGGAAAAGTTGAAAATTTTTTATTTTAAAAGAAAATTTTTGTTGCAGATTAAAGAAAGAGTTTCTATATTTGCATCCCGTAATTGACGCGGCGAGTTCTTATAAATGATTGCCCAGATGGCGGAATTGGTAGACGCGCTAGACTCAAAATCTTGTATTCGCAAGGGTGTGCAGGTTCGATTCCTGTTCTGGGCACATTGACTACCAAATGCTTAGAAAAGGCTGCAGCGATGCGGCCTTTTTTTATTTGCAGCAATTTGCCAGTAAAAAGATGCAGGAAGCAAAGAGCTAATTAAGTCTTTAAATTTACTTCTTACTACAGATATATATATCTACAATTTCTTTAACCTCCTTTTATCAGTGTTCACTTTTTATAACTTAATTGTTGCTTTGGCCAACAAAGATTTTGAACTGAAGAGATAATTACACTACAACATTATAATTCTATAACAAATAATTTTGGGGGCTACCATTTCTCGTAAAACAAACAGGTTGTCATATAACCTGCTTTTTCAGCTTTTCAAAATATTCCTTAATGACGCCGGCTTTATCCTTTTTTATTTTTTTTCCGAGTTCTTTGCGAGGACAGTTGGCATTATATTTTGCTCCCCAATCCATAATTTCAATGATTATTGGCAACAGATCAATCCCTTTTCTGGTAAGGCTATAAATAAACTTTGACTTGTTGGTTGGCGACACCCGTTTTGAAAGAATATTCTCAGCCTCCAGAAGGGCCAGCCTGTTAACAAGAATGTTTGTAGCGATCTTTTCCTCTGACTCCAGAAACTCGCTGTAAGACAATTTCCCTCTGAGCATAATATCCCTGATAATAAGCAGCGACCATTTATCCCCAAAAACATCCAGGGAACACGTGATTGGACAATCTGACCTGGTTTTTTCCATACTGTTTTGTTAAAAGTACTTGCAATTTGAAATAACTTTATATCTTAGTGCTTGCAAAATGCAATAACAAAGATAATCATTATCTAATTCTTTAAAATGGAAAAAATGGAAAACTCAACATCAACAAAACAACTTCTCGAAACTTATTACAAGGGTTTTGCTCAAAAAGAAGGATGGGAATCGGTCATCTCTGATGACTTTAAATTTATTGGCGGTGATATGACAAAAACAGCCCCAATTGTTGGAAAAGCCGCCTACATTGAAGTCATTAAAAGGTTTTCCCGTGTGTTTCAAACCATGCGTGTAAAAGAAATGATTATCGAAGGTGAAAATGCCTGTGTTATTGGAAACTATGACTATACATTTCCTAACGGCGTAAGCATTAATGGTGATGTAGCTGAGATCTGGAAAGCGAAGAATGGGAAACTTGATGCACTGACCATATTCTTTGATACACATACTTTTGATAAGAATATTCCAAAGTAATTTCAATCTTTTATGGCTTACAATGAATCCTTGGCAAACAAGATCAGACAAGCGCTTGCTCATTTGCCGAAAGTTGAAGAGAAAAAAATGTTTGGCGGAACAGCGTTTATGGTTGATAGCAAAATGTGCCTGACAGCGGGCGCTGACAGGATGATGTGCCGTATTGACCCCAACATTCATGAAGAAGCGGTTAGCAGAAAAGGTTGCCGTACTGTGATTATGAAAGGAAAGGAATACAAGGGGTATGTTTATGTAAACGAGGATAGTCTTCAAACAAAAGCTGATTTTAATTACTGGGTGACACTTGCGCTTGACTTCAATAAAAAAGCGAAGACTTCCGGCAAAAAATAATGACAATGTTTACAAAGTTTGTAGTGTCTGACTCCCACATCAATAGTTGCCCATCTTCCTTTTATGTGCTAACTTGGCACGATATTTAATATATACCTTGTTTTCGTCATGTGAAAATTGCCTGTGATTTGTGTACTATGCTTCCTGTTTCCTGCTTTTATTAGCATCACTGATACTATTGCCAATTAAAAAGATCAAAGCCAATTCCGTTGACAGTTTGCAATATGCTGTCATACATTATATGGATGATAACGGGCTTCCTCAGAACAGTGTAAAATTTATAACGCACGATGAAAATGGATTTCTGTGGATGGCCACAGAGAATGGTCTTGTACGTTTTGATGGCAAACGATTTAAAAATTATAGCGTAGGTAACCTATCCCTGACGTCAAATAGAATCAGTTATATCTATATCAATTCGGGTAGCGGGCAACTAAGCGCCAGAACAGATGCAGGAGAGATAATTGATATCCGCAACAGCGCTGCATGGCTGAGACCAGCTGCTGCCAGGGGAAATTGTTTGTACGAACGCCTCGTACTGGATGATGTAAAAGGCCGCTTGCCAGCTACAGGTATTCCCCATTTTTATCCAAGCACACACATTTTCAAAGAATACCTGATACTAGGTAAGCATAATTGCTTTTACGTGATCACAAAAGATAGCCTGCTGGTGCAGATGCCCAACGGGTGCCGCAGCGGTATGGCCTGCGACAGTATAGATCCGTTCTCTTTCTTTACGATACAGCAGCAGTTGTTTTATATTAATCCTTCCGGGCAAATCTTCACTTTTGATGGCGCAAAGCTCAGGCCATGCGGGGTGCAGGGAAGAACTTACGGTTATCATTTGTATTGGAATGCTATCGCCGGGCAGGTGTTCCTGTATGCAGATGAGCGCCTGTATCTGCTGGAAAGGGAGGAAGATGGCTGCTTTAAGACTACCCTTATTCTAAATGGCTTTGATCTGGAAGATAACCGGATAATTTGCCCGTATTATGATAAAGATAATGCACGACTTTTCCTGGGAAGCCATACACAGGGACTTTATGTATTTACCAGGAAAAAATTCACACCTGTAAATGTAGATGGTGTGTCCGGAGATGATGTACAATATGCACAGGCAGCGTATACCCATCACCGTATCATTGTACCTGATGGCCAGATGTATAATAATTTTAGCGCAACAGGGGTGTTGCCTGCATTAAATCGTGTTTATCATATTGATAGGTACAGTATCCTGAAAGATCATCTTGACAAGATCTGGTATAAGTCGGGCAACTTTGTTTACCAACTGGATTCCAACAGTGTAAAACAGCAATTCCACCTGCCGGGTGAAGTGTCCCAGATTTATGAAGACCAACAGCACAGGTTACTGATAGGAACAGGTTCCCAGGGACTCTGGTATCTTGATCCTGCTAAATACATAAAGCGGCCGGTACTACTGGTAGACTGGCTGCCCAAGATATCGTGGCTGCAGGAAGAAACACCAGACCTGTTATGGATTGGCACAGCGGTGGGCTTGTTCCGCTTCCGGTACTCCACGGGAATAACAGATACCATACCGGGAATGCGGGGCATCTATATCCGGAGCCTGTATATACCCCGTCCAGGTGAAGTATGGATCACTACGTACAGCCATGGTTTTTATCTTTTCAGCAATAATAAACTCACCGCATTTCCGCTGGATGAAGAACATTACCTGGCAGCATCGCATTGTATAGTGCCTGATGATAACGGTTTTCTCTGGATCACCACCAACAAAGGGCTTTTCCAGGTGGCGAGGAAGGATCTGCTGGATTATGCCCGGCATCCATCATCTTCTTTGTTTTATATGTATTACGCGAAAGATGCGGGTTTCAACACGAACGAATTTAACGGTGGTTGCGAGCCCTGTGCATTGAAGCTGGATAACGGTATCATTTCTCTCCCTTCTATGAATGGCCTGGTGTGGTTTTCCGCTACGCAAAAGATGGCTGAAATACCAGATAAAGGATTGTTCATTGACGAAGTGGAAGTGGATAAGCGTAAATACTATGTGCAGGATACCATTCATCTGCTGCATAATTTCCGGCAGATGAAGTTATATCTGAGCACGCCGTATTTCGGGAATGCCTATAACCTCCGGCTATCTTATGCACTGGTTAAAAACCGTACTGATACTTTATGGCTGGATGTGCCACCTGACAATACTATTGCATTTTCTACCTTAGCCTCCGGCACCTACAAGCTTTATATTCGTAAGCTGAACGGCTTTGGCATCGGCAACTATACGTTCCGCAAAATGGTGATAATAGTAGCACCAGCCTACTATGAAACCACCTGGTTCCTGCTATTGGCAGGCCTCATAGGAATCCTCACCATATATATTTATTCCCGCCTGTATTTATATAATTTAAGGAAAAAAAATATCGAGCTGGAAGCACATGTGGCTGAACGCACGAGAGAGTTGAATACTTCGGAAAAAAGATTGCGGCAACAGGTACGTATCCAGGAAAGACTGGTAGCGGCTATTACGCATGATATCAAAACACCCATGAAATATCTGATGCGTGCTGCAGAACATATTTTTGGAAAAGACCATGAAAAGGAAATAATGCAGCAGCATGCTCATATTATTTATGATGCTTCCTATCGCATGTATCACCTGCTGGATAACCTGATAGGCTACATGCGCACACATTTGCAGATAGGACAGCTGGTGAAGGAAGAAATGGGTATATACGAACTGATAGAAGGGAAACGGAAGATATTTGAGCCGGTTGCAGCATTGAAAAATACAATTATCAGCAACCAGGTAGCTGCGTCATTAAAGATTTCCGGTAATCCCCGCATATTGGAAGTAGCCATACATAACCTGGTAGATAACGCGGTTAAGCATACAGATAACGGGAATATTGTTTTATCAGCATCCATCATACAGGAAGAAGTATATATCTGTATTAGCGACACCGGTCCCGGTTTTCATGAAGAGGTATTAGCCTGGGTCAATGGTATTACCATGCATGGAAAAGAAGAGGCTAGCCTGGAATGGCCGCTGCAGCAGGGAATGGGACTTATTATAGTAATAGAATTATTGCAGCTGATAAAAGGCCGGCTGCAAATTGAAAGTATACGTCATGTGGGAACTGTAGTAACAGTTATACTCCCATTACATTAGTTGCTATATAGCTTTACTTTCTCTGCCAGTTCAATAATGTTGGATATCTCCAGTTTTTCAAATATTCTGCTTTTATAAGTACTGACAGTAGTGATCTGGAGACTGAGCGTTTGGGCAATATGTAGTACACTGGTACCTTTTATCAGCAGATGCATTACTTCTGTTTCACGCCCTGATAATACCAGTAACGGGTTGGCAGGAGTGGAAAAGGAACGGTGGGGGCTGATGCGCTGTACCAGCTGTTCCTTGATGCCTTCGCTCAGGTATTTTTCATTGTTCATCATTGTAGTGATGGCCTTGCGGATCTCTTCTTCCGGCGCATGCTTTACAAGATAACCATCTGCGCCAGCCTGCAGATAATTGATCCCGAACAGCTGTTCATCATACCCGGAAAAAATAAGGATCCTGATATCAGGCTGCCGTAAACGTACGGCGCTCATCATCTGAAGATTATTGCCACCCGGAATGTTGATGTCAAGCACCAGCAACTCAAAAGGATGTTCTGACAGGAGTTGAATGGCGCTGTCAAAATTATCTGTCTCAACTATATTAACCTGGCTTATAAGGTCTCTGATAATAGCGGTAATCCCTAACCGCACAATAGCGTGGTCTTCTGCAACAAGAACTGATTTCATGACATAGGTGTAGTGGTAGCACAAAAGTAGTCTTTCCTGCAATTTATTCTGTAGTAATAATACTACCAGCACTACGTAGTTATTCTACAACGTATTACAACTGCTTGTGCTACTTTCGCTAAAATTAATAGTCAGTTCCCTTAAAAGCCTATGAGTAACTGACGATAATGAGCATGCGCCGAATTCAAATTCAATGTCAAAAAAACCTATGGAGAATGTTGCAAAGTTACCTTGTCATTACTTTAACTATGTTGTCTGTTCCGGATTTTATGTATCAATCAGTAGGGTAAACAATAACTATTCTTTACCACTACACGAAATTTCGACTACCATGCTATCGTATACAGGAGACTAAAATTTCCTGTAGACTTTACTATTTTATATAAGCGATATCCGAACTCGCATTTTGCCACTGGCTCTACTGATCTGATGCAGGAGAACCAGTACGTGCATGCTTTGCCCTAAACTGAATTGTTATGTTACAGATGCTCTTGCCGCAACTTTACCGCTGTATTAATTTTTTTGATACCAATATCCCGTGGAAGTCAATTAAATGTGGTCGCTTTTTGCGATTCATCTCCCTGGTGCTTATTACCGGCTTGTTGTATGGGCAGGCGACTGCAGCCAACTTTCCGGTTACTAATACCAATGATACCGGACCGGGTTCATTACGGCAGGCTATCACGGATGCGAATGCAGCAGGTACCGGGCCTCATAGTATCGTATTTAATGTATATGGAACAATTAATATTGTCAGTAGTCTGCCTGGTATTACTTCAGCAGGATTAACGATAGACGGAGGAAATAATATCACGATCAATGCCAACAGTAATGCTGCTACTTTTTTCACAATAGGAGCGAAAGGGGTTGCTGTCAGAAATTTTAATCTGCTGAATACAACAGGTATTGCGATAAATGTGTTGGCCAATAGCGATAGTGTGACCATTGAAAATATGAAAGTGAATAGTGCAGGGGTAGCTAATATGGATAACATTGTATACGTAGGAGGAGCCACCAATCACCTGACCATTCGCAAAATAACTTCTGACATGGGCCTGGAAGTAATCAGCAGTCCGCGTTTCGGGAGAGCCTTCTATTTTGCAACAGGTAAGCAGATGAACTTGTGGATGGAGAATATTACCATAGATGGAAGAAATGAGGCGCGTGCTAATGTGGCTTCGATGTTTGCAGAGTTTAGCGCTACTGCACCTGTCGATACCGCTGTTTTTAAGAATATCACACAAACCACTATGGGGAGTGCTTTTCGGGCAGGCAACACTTTTAAGAATGCCAGTTTTGAAAATGTCACATTTGATAAGTTTGTTACCGGCATAGATTATGGCGTATGGTTTGAGGGGGCGGTGGAAAAGACGACCTTCAAAAATCTATACCTGAACCTTAAAAATATTGCTGATCCTTCTAACCCTGATGAAGATTATGGTATTGAGTTTAGATCTCCTGTACAAGATATCACCTTTGATGGAGCTCAGGTATTTCAGGGTGGTTTTAATGATCTTTGTTTCCGTAGTACTTCCAATAATATTATAATTAAAGATTCGAAATTCAGGAATCCTTTAAACAATAATCATAACGGCACTAGTAGTCCCGTTGCTTTCGTTGGCGCAGTGAGTGGATTAACGATGACGAATGTGCTGATAGAATCAGATGCTAATGATAAGGTACAATACCTGCTATATTTCGCCGGAGCATTAACCAATTCCCAGCTAACCAATGTAACCATCAGGAATGCGCTGTATGAAGGGATCCTCGTGTGGGGAGCTCTTACAAATGCTGTTTGGGATGGTATGCAGATAGAAAACGTAAGGGATGGAATACAAGCAAATGGGGGAGCAAACGGTTTTGAGCTTAAAAATTCATATATCCATAATCTGCCGGGTGCTGGGAGTGATGCAATAGAGTTTGGTCCGGGTGCCCACAGTGCTGTAAAAATCACGAATAATACTTTTGAGAACTGCGGGCGCAGTGGTGTTGTTTTCCCGGCAACTGATCCTGTTACAGAATTTACCATTACAGGTAATATCATCCGTAATAACGTCAGTAACGGCGTATGGATACATGCAGGCCCCAGTGCCCCCAAATCTATTTTTATTACTGGTAATAATCAGATATATAATAATGGTGGCCATGGCGTTTTCTTTGATGTTAATGATAATACACAGGGCGTTGTTATTACCGGCAACAGTATCTATAATAATACTACCAAGGCAATTAATTTTTCTCTTGCCCCCAATGGAAACTATAAAGGGGCTAATCGTCCGTTGATTGTTTCTTCTGTAACAGCCGGCGTTAACAGCTATACCGTTAATATAGCCATTCCCGTTATTGCCACGGATGCAGCAGGTACCACTTACACCATTCACCTGTATGCCAATGATGCGGGTACTACCCCCAACAGTGGCAAACAACTGTCAGCCACTTTTAATAATGTTGTAGCCGGTACCGCCCCCTATACGGTGAGTTATACGGGTTCTCCCGGCGCCTTCTGGACAGCAACGTTAACCTCCGTCAAAGGTACTTCTGAGTTCAGCGACCCTAAAGCTATTGCGATCCTGGGTCCGGCCGGCGTTAACGCCGGCATTGGTGCTTGGTACCGTGCCGATCAGGGACTGAGCAATTCGAAATGGAATGATCTCAGTGGAAATAACATCGTTATTCCGCAAACTAGTCTGGCCAACCAGCCTGGTGTACAGCTCACCGGCATGAACTTTAACCCTACTGCTACTTTTAGCAGCCCACAATATTTTGGGACAACTGGTGTAGATCCTGCGACCTCTGTTTTTGGAAATGGTATCATTCAGAATGTGGCCATATTTGGTGCTTCTTCGTCCAGTGCTATGGTTAACGGCGCACTGTTCGATCAAAAAACCTCCAATACTTACGATTTGGTAGCTTCCCCGTCATATAGCAATGGAAATGTTTATTGGGATGCACCTTTTGGTTTCAGGGTAAATACATTATGGGGTGGTACTTTGAATAAGACCAACGTATGGAGTTTTACCAAAACGGTGGCAAATATGAGTATTTACCGGGACGGAACTACGGTGATCTCCAGTAATTCTCCCCGTGATTATGGTGCCGGTAACGGTGCCAACTATTGCTCCTATATAGGTGTATGGCCCGGTGGCGGCTATTTCAACGGTAATATCCCCGAGCTTATTATTTATAAAGATATTTCAACACTCACGCCACTGGATCGCCAGAAGATAGAATCATACCTGGCTTTGAAATATGGTACTACGCTGGATCAGACTACCCCTACGGATTATGTTACCAGCGACGGTACTACCCGTATGTGGACAGCAGATCCTGTTTATAAAAAACGTATTACCGGTATTGGCCGCGATGATATTTCTTTCCTGCAACAGAAACAATCGTTCAGTGTAGATTCAGGATTGGTGACCATCGCATTGGGCGGTACTATTGCCACTTCCAACCAGTTGAATACAACTTCATTCACTAATAACAATGCCTTTTTGGTATTTGCAGATAATGGCGCCACCATTAATTATGCGGGCGCTGTTACAGCCCCCACAGCCACTTCCCGCATGAACCGCGTATGGCGTGCGCAGCAGAATGCGAATTGGGATAATACACAGGATATTACTTTACAACTGAATGGCGGGAATGCAAATACTTACCTGCTGATCAGTACAAATGCTGCTTTTAGTACGGTTACAAAAGAAGTGCAATTGAAAAGTGATGGTACGGTAACAATAAAGGGGAGCGATCTGCCAACAGGAGCATACTTTACTTTTGGGCATATACAAAAAAAACCAGGTGGTGTGCTGGCAGGTTTGCAGGTATGGGCTAAAGCAGATGAAGGAGCGACACTTATAGGCAGCGAAGTTACACAGTGGATGGATCAGGCGCCGGTAGACCGGCAATGGCAGCGCGCCTATAGCGATCTGAGTCAGCCGCTTACCTGGAAGAAAGCAGCCATCAACTTTAACCCGGCTATCAACATTGGCGGCCCTAACTGGTTTACAGTACCTCAGTTTACACCATCATTCACCGCAGGAGAAGTATTTTCAGTACAAACCTCCAGCCTTCCTAACAATTCTACTGCCAGCTTCCCGTTTGAATTTGGCGGAAATGATGGGGTTACAGCCGTGCTCTATAATTATAGTGACGGCAATATGTACTCCCATTTTGGGCGGAATGCCCGTCCCGGCGTTTCATTGCAGGGATGGAATATGCAGCAGGCACATATTATGGGCAGCTGGAGCGCACTCAATGATCTGGCAGAAGGTTTCGACGGAAAGATATTTTATACCAATGCGGTGAATACACCACAATTTGGTACGGCTCCCGGGAACAACTATATCGGCGCCGGACACGGGTCTGTATTCAATGGCCCCATCTCGGAAGTAATCCTCTTTAATCGCAAGCTGAATACTACTGAGCGTCAGCAGGTGAACAGCTACCTGGCCATTAAATATGGTATTACCCTGAAAGACGCCACCAACAATGCCACAGACTACCTTGCCAGTGACGGTACTACCAAACCGTGGACGGCTGCCGTAAATACAGGTTACTTCAAAAGAGTAACCGGGATAGGCCGTGATGACAACGGTACATTATTACAGAAACAATCCATCAGCCAGGATACAGGTATTGTTACCATAGCACTTGGTAATAACATCGCCGCTTCCAATATCAACAATACTAATCCAATTACACAGGATAAGTCTTTCCTGGTGTTTGCAGATAACGGCGCAGTAACTGCCCTGAATGTTGCTGTAAACGTTGTACCGGCTATTCAGCGTATGGGCCGGATCTGGAAAGTGCAGAAAACTGCCTGGACAGATCAGACCATCACCCTGCAACTCGATACCATTGCAGTACCTAATATACAATACATTGTTATCAGCAGCGATGCTTCCTTCAGTACCGGCAACGTAATGTTACCATTGTCTCAGGGACAGGTGACACTCAGCAGCAGCCAGCTGGCGGATGGAGCCTACTTTACTTTTGGCACTTATCTTAAAGGCCCTGGTGGCGTTGCTACAGGCATCGGCGCCTGGTATAGGGGAGATAATGGAGCGAGCGCCAGTCAATGGAACGACTTCAGTGGTAATCAGATCAATGCTGCACAAGGCACGGTAGCTAATCAACCTGCATTGGTGCCAGCGGGTCTTAATTATAACCAGGTCTTTAAGTTTGATGGCGCTGCCAGTTATCTGCAGATACCCCAGGCATCAATAGCAGGTACATTTGCTTTTGGCAATACAGAAAGAACATTGATAGGAGTAGGAGTAACTAATGCTGCTACAGACCAGATAATGGTTAGTTATGGTACTTTCGCTTCTAATCAGACTTCCGGGCTCAGAGCATTTAATCAGTGGGCCGTTTTTGAAGGCTTTGGTGCAGCAGCCGTAGTGGGGCCCACCAATTCATTCGCTGTTAACAAAGTAACAGTTTTCTCCGGACGTTATACCGGTGGCGCAACCGGCACTGCCTCCATATATACGAATGGCATTAATCCCATCGCTTCAGCAACAATGAACTGGAATACACTTATTTCTGCGCAGGGAGCACAGATTGGTAAGTACATTGGAGAAAACCGTTACTGGAACGGTAATCTGGGCGAAATAATCGTATATAACAGAAACCTTACCAATGCTGAGTTCCAGCGCGTCAGTGCTTATCTCGCATTAAAATATGGGGTCACTTTAGATCAAACCACACCTACTGATTACCTGGCCACTGATGGCGTTACGAAGATGTGGACAGCAGCTAATAATACCGGTTACAGTAAGCGCATCACCGGTATTGGCCGGGATGATCTGGACTCCCTGTTTCAGAAACAATCACTGAGTGTGGATACCGGTATAGTGGCCATCGCCTTAGGTACTGATATTGCGGCTTCCAATGCGGCCAATACCGGTGTTATTACAAATGATAAATCTTTTTTTGTATTCAGTGATAATGGCGCTGCAACGTTGTACAATGTTCCGGTAACAGGTGTAGCCGGCGTGAATATGCGCATGGCCCGTGTACATAAACTAAGCAAAACAACCGGCTGGGCTGATCAGAACATTACCCTGCAGTTGAATAACGGTAATGCACAAACGTATTTATTGGTGAGCGCAGATGCCGCCTTTGCATCAGGCGTAACCACTTATCCGCTGACTGCCGCTGGCAAAGTAACATTGAACAGCAGCCTGCTGGCAGATGGTGCATACTATACTTTTGCCCGCGCATTAAAGGGTCCTAATGATGTGAAAGATGGTGTTGTTTTCTGGTTACGTGCAGATGACGGCATTTCAAGCGGAGCACTGTGGAGTGATTATAGCAGTTATGGTAATGATGCAATACAGACTACGGTAGCTAAACAACCGGTTACGGATGCAAAATCCATCAACTTTAATTATGGTTTGCAATTTGACGGTAGCGCTGCCCTGATGAACATTAACACTACCAGGATCGATCCTGCTACTTCAACAGTGTTTGCAGTAGCTAACTGTAATGAATATAGCAGTGCTTCCAGAGAAATTCTCGGCAGTGGAAATGCAACTATTCAGGGAATGGAATTCAGGATTATCACTGCAGGTAAACTGGAATACGGAGAAGCTAATGGTACTACTTATTTTCCTATAACAGGTGTGAACACTATTATTCCCAACAGGCCTTACATCTTCAGTGCTACGCAGGACAATTCGGTGAATGGTATTAAACTGTATCAGAATTTCGGATTGGATAAAACAGGTACTATCAATCTAACGCCGGCCACACCCAACCTGGTTAGCATAGGTTACAGATCATTAGTAAGCGAAGCGGTTTACTGGTTAGGTAGTATTAATGAAGTTATTGCCTACAATAAAGTATTGAGCGATGGACAACGCCTGAAAGTAGAATCTTACCTCGCGCTTAAATATGGTATTACTCTTAACCAAACTACACCAGCTAATTACCTGGCTTCCGATAGCTCAGTGTATTGGGATGCCACTGTTAATGGCATTTATAACAAACGCATTACAGGTATTGGTCGTGATGATCTTACCCGTCTCAATACAAAACAATCGCTCAGCCAGGATACCGGCTTTGTAACATTGGCATTAGGATCGCAGGTAGCGTTGACTAATGAACAGAATACAGGTGTCATCACTAACGATAAGTCTTTCCTGGTATTTGCAGATAACGGGCTGTCACGTGCTGATTATAGTATGATGGTAGCTGGTGTCAAGGCTACACGCAGATTGCCCGCTGTATGGAGGGTTACTAAAAAGGGATGGACCGATCAGAATATTTCACTGGATGCAAAAATAACCGGTAACAACAGGTACCTGCTTGTTAGCACCGATCCTTCGTTTGCCACCATCACGCAGGAACTCCCACTGGATGCAAACGGGCATATTACACTCAACAGCAGCCTGCTGCCGGATGGAGTTTACGTCACCTATGGCGCCTATGTTACTTCTCCCGGTGGCGTAAATGTGAAACTGGACCTGTGGCTGAAAGCCAATGATGGTGTGTTGAGCGGAGATGGAACAAAAGTAAGCACATGGACTAACGCTATTGGATCTACGTATAGTGTTAGCAGCGCCAGTGTAGCTGATCAGCCGGTATTTTATAATAAAACGCCGTCACAACTGGTAAATTTTAACCCGTCAGTGGTTTACCCCGGCACACAAAACGCAAACAATGTACTGAAGAATGCAACCCGCTTATTCCCCAACACAACAGGGTTTCAGCTGTTTACTGTAGCAATGGACAAACGCTCCAACCTGGCTACGCTCGCAAGCCCGATGGGTATGGGTGTTGACGGTAATTATCCAAGTCTTGATTTACAGAAAGATGTCAACAGTCTCAATGGATGGAACTTCTGGATGACTTCTTCCACACCTACGGAATGGGGAGGCGGAAATGCTATTATGTATAACGGTGGTAGTACCGGCTTCACTAATGTACAGCCACAGCTGCTTTCATTAGGAAGTGCCAATGCTTCTGCTGGTGGAGCAGATAATATAGTGAGTTGGGTGGATGCTTACAAGGAAGCAACAACCATGGATGCAAAGCAACAGGCTGAAATCGGAGATGGCGTATTTGTTGGCAGCAGCGGCACTGATGGCTCATGGAACGGCCTGATACCGGAAGCCTTCATCTATGAGCGTCAGCTCACAGATCCGGAAATGGCTAAGGTAAACAGCTATCTGGCTATCAAATACGGTGTCACTGTAGATCAGCGTACGCCTAATAATTACGTGGCTACTGATAATACGGTATGCTGGGATGCTACTGCCAATGCAACTTATAAAAACAATATCGCCGGTATAGGCAGGGATGATGCGGAAGACCTGCAACAGAAACAATCCCGTAGTGTGAATGCTGGTTCGCAGGTGGTGATTGGTTTGAGTAGCCTGGCTGAAACCAACCAGGATAATACTAATAATTTTACAACCGATAAATCATACCTGGTATGGGGAGATGATAATGCTACCCTCAGTTTCAGGACATCGCTTACCGGGCATCCTGTTATTAATTACAGAATGGGCAGATTATGGAAAGTGCAGCAAACACCGGGCTTTACCGGCCAGGTGCAGGTGGCGGTTCCTTTCAATGCGTTGCCTAATCCCAAACAGTCTTATCTCATTATCAGTAACGATAACACACTTGATGGCACAGATCAGTTTATTCCGCTGACCCTGATCACGCTCAATGGCGTGAAACATTATGCCGCAAATGTGAGTTTTACATCCGGCCAGTATTTCAGCTTTGGCGGATACGTAAAGGCGCCGGGTGGTGTGCCTGGTACGGCCTTATGGCTGCGACCTGATTATGGCACTTCTTCTACCAGCGATAACGTGGCCATTAACACCTGGACAGATTTTGCTTCAGACCTGAATAATGCATTGCAGCCTGTAAGTGCCAACCAGCCATTGTTTGCGAGCAACACAACAGATAATGTCAACTATAACCCGCTGGTGAAATTTAATGGAACCAGCAATTATATGAACCTGGATGTAAACAAACTGCCAACCGGCACTGTTGCCAGAACGGTAATGGGATTTGGTAATGTAGCCAGCCTTGCAGGCAACAGGTTTATAATCAGCTGGGGCGAACCTACCACTTCCAAAGGTAGTGGCCTGGCCAATATTGGCGGAGCTGGGTATTTCGTAGGTGTTGCTGATGATGTGCCAACTCCTGGATTCTGGCAGGTAAACAAACCCAATCAGTTATCCGGTACATGGGCCGGAACAGGCGGTATAGCTACTGTATACAGCAAGACCAGACAACTGGCTAATGGTACCAAGTCCTGGAATACCGGTACAATAACAGCAAAGGTTGGCGCCTTTCTGGCTAATGACCAATTGTGGAGCGGTACTATAGGAGATGTAATCGTATATCCGTTTGCGTTAAATACCGGGCAACTCCGGAAGGTAGAATCTTACCTGGGTATTAAGTATGGTTACACACTGGATCAGACCACACCAGGAAACTACCTGGCTACCGATAGCAGTGTTGTCTGGAATGCCACTGCCAATGCGGGATATAACAACAACATTGCCGGTATCGGTTATGATGATGTGGAAGGACTGAACCAGAAACAATCCCGCAGTATCAATACCGGTTCCATTCTTTCAATTGGTCTCAGCACTATTGAAACAGATAATATTTCCAATGCAGCCACCTTCGGTGGTGATAAAAGCTATATGATATGGGGTAGTAACGGCAATGCACTTACTACCATCCCTACCAACCTGCCGTCCGGCAGTTGTATCAGTCAGCGGCTTTCCCAACAGTGGAAAGTACAGTATAGCAACTTTGATGCAAGCACACAACAAGTGGCGCTCACATTCGATCTTAACGGTATCGCCTATACGGGTACCGATATCAATGATTTCTCTTTGTTGATTGATCTGGATGGAGATGGTAATTTTGCTACGGGTACGGTTACTGAAATACGGGCTGCCAGCTACGACAATATAAATAAGAAAGTAAGTTTCACCAGCGTCAGCAACATTCCTGCAGGAGCAGTGTTCACAATAAGTACCAGTCACCCGGTACGTAAAGCCAGCCTGGTAGCTGATGGACTGGCTAAAACAGCCGCATCTGTTTGTAAAGAAGGTAACTGGATCTATTTTGTAGATCCTGCAGACGCTACAAAATATATTGCCGCTATTGACCTGAATGGTAATGCGGTGAATATGACTGACTTTGGTGCAGCCATAGTGGATGTATCCAAAAATATGTCTGCCCTGGGTGCCAGCAATGGAACCGATTACGGCATACAGATAATGCGCCGCCTGTTACAGATCAGTTACACCGGCAGCGCCCTCACGGTAAATGGTGGGGTGAAGCTGCGTTACCTCTGGGACCCTGTAGGAAAAACCAATGCAGGCACCTATTTATCCGGTACCCGCAATGTAGCAGCTCCGCAGCAATGGACATGGTTTAAACATACCGGTAATATTGCCGCTACACTGGCAGATATCTCTCCGGAAAAAATAAATAATATAACGCAGTTAACACCTGCCTCCACAGGCACGGTAGACGGGCTGAATTATGTACAGTTTGAAGGACTCCAGGATCTTTCTGTATTTGGTGGAGTTATTACTGCCAACCAGGTACTGGGTATTCGTAAAGTACAGGATGGGGGAGAAGGTGTACAGGACGGGAAGTTCAGCATTGAACTGCCTGCCGGTGTAACAGCTTCGGAAGACATTAATATCAACTACACCGTAGCGGGTACCGCTTTAAACGGTGTTGATTATACCACATTAAGCGGGCAGGTCACCCTGAAAGCCGGTGATAACAATGTGATATTACCAGTGATCGTACAGGATGACAATATCATAGAAAAAACAGAAACGGTACAGCTTACACTTACCTCCGCTGCAGGTGCTGCCAGCAGCAATGCATACAGTATCAGCAGTACCAGGCAGGCCGCCGCATTGAATATTATAGATAATGATAACGGTAAGGCGATATTGAGTGTAACAAAAATAACTGATGCGGCGGAACCGGCTTCTAATGGCAGTTTCAGTATCAGCCTGCCGCTAAACGTAACATGTTCGGAAGATATCACCGTTAACTATGGTATTGGCGGAACTGCTACTAACGGTATCGACTATATGTCTTTATCCACTACACTGGTCATCCCTGCAGGGCAAACCAGCGTATCGCTCCCTGTGGTGGTGAAAGATGATAAACTGATAGAAGGAAATGAGAGCATCATACTTACTATAGCAGGTGGTTCATCAGCGAGCTTTACATGTAGTGTAAGCAGTACCGACGCTGCGGCCACCATGACAATTGCCGATGATGACGATGTGCCTGCCAACAGGGTAATAAGTATCGCCAGAACAGCAGACGCAGCAGAACCGGGAACAAATGGCTCCTTCCTCATCAGCTTGCCCGCAGGTATTACAGCTGCCAGTGATATTACTGTTAACTATGTTATCAGTGGTACTGCAACAAACGGTATCGACTATACGAATCTGAATGGCACCGTGATCATACCTGCCGGCCAGAACACTGTACCGCTGCTGGTAATAGTAAAAGATGATAAGATTATTGAAGGAGATGAAAGTGTGATTGCAACCGTTAGTGGTGGAACAGCTCCTGGTTTAAGCGCGTTTACAGCAAGCAGTACAAATGGCAGCGCAGCATTAACCATCGCAGATGATGATAATATTGCTGCCAATAAAATATTAAGTATCACCTCCACAGGAAATGCCGCTGAACCTTCTACCAATGGTGGATTTAGTATCAGCCTGCCTGCAGGGGTAACCGTTTCAGAAGCAGTGACTGTCAGCTATTCGCTGAGCGGTACGGCTACTAACGGCACAGACTATGCATCTTTGAGCGGTAGTATAATTATTCCCGCCGGTCAGACCAGTGTTGCATTGGATGTAACGGTAACAGATGACAAGATTATTGAAGGGAACGAAACGGTGGTAGCCAGTCTCACGGGTGGCACTTCGCCCAGCTTTGCATTCACTGCTTCCAGTGTTGCTAATACGGCTACCATAACTATTGCAGATGATGATAATACGGCTGCCAACAAGGTACTCAGCATTGTTAAAACAAGCGATGCCGCTGAACCTCTCTCCAATGGCGGATTCCTGGTGAGCCTGCCCGCAGGTGTAACTGTGATGGGGGCTGTCAATGTAAATTATACAGTAACAGGAACCGCTACTAACGGTACTGATTATACGCTGCTAAGCGGCACGGTAAGCATACCTGCCGGTCAGAACAGTGTGCCTGTTCCCGTAACAGTAATAGACGACAAGATCATTGAAGGCAATGAAACAGCGATTGTAACCCTCAATGGAGGTACATCAGCGGTCTTTGGCGCATTTACCGTATCCGGTACCAACAATGCGGCTACCGTAACTATTGCAGACGATGATAATACAGCAGCTAACCTGGTACTGAACATTACCAAATCAGGAGATGCCGCAGAGCCTTCCACTGACGGTGGTTTCATTGTCAGTCTGCCTGCCGGGGTAACTGTATCAGAGAATGTGATGGTAAATTATACGGTAGCCGGTACTGCTACTAACGGTACTGACTATACGTTAATAACCAGCCCGGTAATTATTCCGGCTGGTCAGAATAGTGTGCCTCTGCCCATTGCAGTGAAGGATGATAAGATAATAGAAGGAGATGAAACAGTCATCGTAACACTTGTTAACGGTACTTCTTCCAGCTTCACCTTTACCGCCGGTGCTGCAAAAACAGCAACGGTAACCATTGCGGATGATGATAATACGGCCGCAAACAAGGTGATAAGCGTTGTTAAAACCGCTGATGCGGCAGAACCTTCCACCAACGGTGCATTCAGCCTGGAACTGCCAGCTGGTGTAACTGCCACGGAAGATATCACCGTAAATTATACGGTGGCTGGTACTGCTACCAACGGTACCGATTATCAATTACTGGGCGGCACAGCGGTGATCCCTGCGGGGCAAAACAGTGTGAGTATACCCGTAAAAATAATAGATGATAGTACTATAGAAGGAGATGAAACAGCCATAGTGACCGTAACGGGTGGTAACTCACCTGTTTTTGGTACATACACTTCCGGCGGAACTGCAGCCACTGTTATCATAGCCGATGATGATAACATTCCTGCAAATAAGATATTGAGCATCAGTAAAACGGCGGATGCCGCAGAACCGGCTACCAACGGATCTTTCCGGATAAGTCTTCCTGCCGGCATTACCTTACCGCAGGATATTACAGTAAGCTATACTGTTGCCGGCACTGCTACTAACGGAACAGACTATACGAACCTTTCCGGCTCCGTAGTAATCCCCGCCGGCCAGAACAGTGTGTCACTGGCAGTAGCTACAATAGATGATAAGATCATTGAAACAAACGAATCGGTAATCGTCAATATCAGCGGTGGTACCTCCGCAGGTTATGGTGCATTTACGGCAAGCAGTACCAATGGCAGCGCTACGGTAACCATCGCAGATGACGATAATACCGCGGGTAATACGGTATTGACCATCAATAAAACCAAGGATGCCGCAGAACCGGCCACTAATGGTGCATTCAGCATCAGTTTGCCGGCAGGTATCACCTCTTCGGAAGATATCACGGTGAGCTATACCGTAGCAGGTACGGCTACCCCGGTGGCAGATTATGCCGCACTGGGCGGAACTATCACAATTCCCGCAGGACAAAACAGTGTAGCCCTGCCCGTTATAACGGCAGACGATAAGATCATTGAAGGTGATGAAACAGTAGTCACTACCCTTACTGGTGGCGCTTCTGCCAGCTTTACCTTTACAGGCAGCGCTTCTGCTACAGTAACCATTGCGGATGACGATAATGTCGCAGCCAATAAAGTACTGAGTATCCAGAAATTGCTGGATGCCTCAGAACCATCTACCAATGGGGCTTTCCGCATCAGCTTATCTGCGGGTATCATTTCCGCTGAAAATATTGCAGTTAGTTATACCATAGCTGGTACCGCCACACCTGTTGCGGATTATACACAGCTGACAGGATCGGTGGTATTGATGGCCGGGCAAAATTCCGTGCTGCTGCCGGTAAATGTGATTGATGATCAGCTGATAGAAGGCGATGAAACGGTGCTGGCAACAGTAACCGGAGGAACAGCTGCCAGCCTGGGTGTTTTCTCCGCAAGTACTACCAATCAAACAGCTACCGTAATCATTGCCGACGATGACAATACTGCGGATAACAAAGTATTAAGCATTACCAAAACTACTGATGCCGCAGAACCCGGTACCAATGGCGCATTTAGCATTAGCCTGCCTGCCGGTATAAAAGTAGCGGAAGATGTAACGGTGAACTATACCGTAAGCGGTACTGCCACTAACGGTACAGATTATACGAATTTAAGCGGCAGTGTAATCATTCCTGCAGGACAGAACAACGTCAGCATACCTTTGGTTGTAATAGATGATAAGATAGTGGAAGGAGATGAAAGCGTGATCCTTACCCTCTCGGGAGGCTCTTCTGCTAAGTTTACCTTTACCGTTGGGACTACTAATAACAGCGCTGCGGCAACGATAACAGACGATGATAATACGGCAGCCAATAAGGTATTAAGTATTGTGAAAACAGCAGATGCTGCTGAACCGGCCACCAATGGCGCTTACACCATCAGCCTTCCTGCAGGGATTACGTATACGCAGGATGTCACAGTGAATTATACAATCAGTGGTACAGCCACAAGTGGATTAGATTACAGCACCCTGAGCGGTAGCGTAAAGATCCCGGCCGGTCAAAACAGTACTACCATGGCTGTGAACGTGCTGGATGACAAGATTATTGAAACGAATGAAACCGTAATAGCTACCCTTACAGGTGGTGCTGCCACCGGATTCGGGGCATTCACTGCCAGTACTGTCAATGGTGCTGCTACCCTGACAATTACTGATGATGATAATATAGCTGCCAACAAAATAGTAAGCATCATAAAAACTACCGATGCTTCAGAACCAGCTACTGATGGTGCATTCCTGCTCAGTTTACCTACAGGTATTACAGCGGCGGATGACATTACTGTAAATTATACCATTACCGGTACTGCCACTAATGGAACAGATTACACTTCTCTGGGCGGTACAGTGGTAATACCAGCTGGTCAGAACAGTATACCACTGGCTGTAATTGTGAAAGATGATAAGATTATAGAGAATAACGAAACAGTAATAGCTACCCTGGGAACCATCTCATCTGCCAGCTTTGGTGCATTTACGGTAAGCAGTACCAATAGTAATGCTACTGTTATCATTACGGACGATGATAATACAGCTGCCAATAAAATATTGGGTGCTGTGAAAACAGCAGATGCTGCAGAACCTTCAACAAACGGTGCATTCAGCATAGGTCTGCCGGCAGGCATAACTTCATCTGAGGCCATTACAGTGAGCTATGCGATCACTGGAACTGCTACCAACGGCACCGACTATACGAATCTTACCGGCACAATAGTTATACCGGCTGGTCAGAACAGTATAAGCGTTCCGGTAACTGTAATAGACGACAAGATTATAGAAGGTGTGGAAACGGTGGTGCTGAACGTAAATGGTGGTACCGCTGCCAGCTTTGGCTTTACAACAGATGGTACTGCTGCTCAGGTGAATATTGCGGATGATGATAATACCACCGCCAATAAATCACTGCGTATTGCTAAAACAACAGATGCCGCAGAACCGGCTACCAACGGGAACTTCCGCATTAGTTTGCCTGTTGGTGTTACAGCAGCTGCTGACATTAAAGTATCCTATATTATTGATGCAGCCAGTACAGCTACCAGTGGAGCGGATTACCAGGCTATTACAGCCGATATTATAATTCCGGCCGGCCTGAATGGCGTGAACGTGCCGGTACTGGTAACAGATGATCAGGTGATAGAACCGGTAGAAACAGTGGTAATGAATATTACTGGTGGTACGGATGGATTGTTTATTTACACTGCAGACGCCACAGCTGCAACAGCTACCGTATATATTGCTGATGATGATTTTACTGCCAACAGTAACGTGGTACTGGTAACCAAAGTGTCTGATGCTATGGAAGGTGGTGTGCATGGCCAATATAAGATTTCGTTGCCACCAGGCATCACTGCTTCGGAAGATGTAACGATCCATTATGCGATGGGGGGCAGTGCTACCAACACGACCGATTACACCACACTGGGGGGTACGGCAGTTATTACAGCGGGTACCAATTTTGTGCTGGTGGATCTTGCAGCAATGAATGATGGGCTTATTGAAGGGCCGGAGCAGGCAGTATTATCACTGACCGGCGCCAGCTCTGCTACTTATACATTTAACATTGCACCGGGTAAAGGCTCCGCCACTGTAAATATTATTGATGCCAACGCTGCCAGCAGCACACCTGTTGCTGTTACAAACCTCAATGATGCTGCTGAACCTGCTACCAATGGCAAATTCAGGATTTCATTGAACGGATCAGTTTCCAATTATGATGTCACCGTAGGATATAACCTCTCCGGAACAGCTACATCTGGCGTGGATTATACAATTCCGGGCACAATAATAATACCTGCCCTGCAGGATCACGTAGATATAGATGTAACTGTAATAGATGATAAAATTATTGAAGCTCCGGAAACAGTAGTTTTTACCGTGATATCGGGCAGTGCAACAGATGGTGCAGGCAATGCCTACCTTTTCCCGGCTGATGCTGTAAATACAGCTACTGTTACTATTGCAGATGATGATAATACTGCAGCTAACCGCATACTGAGCGTAGTGCAAACGGCAGATGCCGCAGAACCCGCCACTAACGGCAGTTACATGATTAGCCTGCCTGCTGGTTATACTTCCAGCAGTGACATTGTGGTACAGTATAATATGAGTGGTACAGCTACTAAAGATGTAGACTATACCATCAGTGCCACCGCAACAATTCCGGCAAATCAGAATTTCGTGATTTTACCGGTTAAAGTGAAGGACGATAAAATTATTGAGCTGACAGAAACTGTGATCTTAACGTTGACAGGTGGTACAGATACTCCCGGTAATGCCTATACGCCAGGTGCCGCAGCTGTAGCTATTGTGAAAATTTCAGATGATGATGGTACAATCGCTAACAGGCAACTGACGATTACAAATGTCTCAGACGCCAGCGAGCCTGCCACCAACGGCCAGTTTAAAGTAAGTTTGCCTGCTGGTATTACCGTATCGGAGGATATTACCGTGAATTATACCGTAGCGGGAACTGCGGTTAACGGTACTGACTATACGTTATTAACGAACACTGTATTGCTCCCTGCCGGGCAAAACAGTGTGAACATAGATGTAGTGGTGCAGGATGACAAGATCATAGAAGGTAATGAAACCGTGATAGCTACGCTCTCAGGCGGTACTTCAACCAACTTTACCTTTGCCGGGACCAACAGTGCTACAGTGATAATTGCTGATGATGATAATACAGCCGCTATCCGTGTGCTGGAAGTACATAAAATAACAGATGCTGCTGAACCAGCTACACCAGGCATCTTTAGAGTGTCCCTGCCAGCAGGATATACAGCAGCAAGAGATATTACGCTGCAATACACATTAAGTGGTACCGCAACACGGAACGTGGATTATTCCATTGTTACGGTAACCCTGCCTGCTGGCGTAAACAGCGTGGATATACAAGCAGATGTAATCGATGATAAGATCATAGAACCAGTGGAAACAGTGATCCTGGATCTGACAGGCGGAACAGATAATAACGGGAATGCTTACACGGCTAATACAACCAATAAAACAGCTACCGTAAACATTGCTGATGATGATGCCACAGCAGCCAATAAGGAACTAACGGTAACAAAGATCTCTGATGCCGCAGAACCGGCTACTAATGGTGCATTCAACATCAGTTTGCCTGCGGGTGTAACCGCAGCCGGGGATATTACTATCAGTTATAACCTGGCTGGTACGGCTACAAATGGCACCGATTATGATAACCTCGGCGGTACAGTGGTACTTCATGCAGGTAACAATAGTGTTCAGGTAATTGTTGCTCCAAAAGATGATAAGATCATTGAAGGAGATGAAACCGTGATACTGACACTCACCGGTGGTACTTCCCCTCTCTTTGGAACATTTACACCGGCTGTGGGCAACACCGCCACGCTTACAATAGCTGATGATGATAATATTGCAGCCAACAGGGTAATAAGTATAACAAAGACGGCAGATGCCAGCGAGCCTGCTACACCTGGTGCGTTTAAGGTTAGTCTGCCTGCTGGCGTGACCGTATCGGAAGATATAACGGTAAATTATACTGTAGGCGGTACTGCAGGTAACGGAGTAGACTATGTAAGTCTGACCGGAACAGTAGTCCTGCCGAAAGGTCAGAACAGTGTACCCGTTCCAGTTATCGTAATCGATGATAAGATCATTGAAAACCCTGAAACGGTTATATTGAATATTACTGGTGGAGCCTCCGCCAGCTTCGGTTTTACCGCAGATCTTGCGGGCAGTAGCGCAACAGTGACCATTGCAGACGATGATAATATTGCTGCCAATAAGGTAGTGAGCATCACAAAAACAGTAGATGCTGCAGAACCAGGAACTAATGGCGCATTCAGTATTAGCTTGCCTGCGGGCGTAACAGCTGTGGAAGACGTGAAAGTGAACTATGCTGTAAGCGGTACTGCTACTAACGGTGTCGACTACACGGTATTGAGTGGAACAATTATCATCCCTGCCGGGCAGAATATGATTCCACTGCCTGTTGTGGTAACAGATGATAAGATAATAGAAGGAAACGAACAGGTAGTAATTACCCTTACAGGAGCCACTTCTACCAGTTTCAGTGGCTATACAGCCAACAGCAATGCGTCTTTAATTATTGCTGATGATGATAATATACCAGCTAACACATTGCTGAGTATTACCAAAACTACAGATGCTGCTGAACCTGCTACCAATGGCAGCTATCATATCAGCCTGCCTGCTGGTATTACAGTTGCTGAGGCAGTGAACGTGAATTATACAATAACAGGAACTGCTATTAACGGAACAGATTATCAAACCCTGACCGGAATAATAGTGATACCTGCCGGACAAAACGGTATAGATCTGCCGGTAACAGTTAAAGATGATAAGATCATAGAAGAAAGTGAAACGGTAATAGTTACTTTAACTGGTGGCACATCATCACAGTTCACTTTTGCCGCCAGCAGCACTGATGGTAATGCAACGGTGATTATAGCGGATGATGATAATACTACCGTTAACAGGGTAATAAGTATTACGAAAGTAGCTGATGCCGCAGAACCTGCTGTAAACGGGGCTTTCGATGTGAGCTTATCTCCGGGTCTGACCGCCTCTGCTGATATTACGGTGAATTACACGATTGGTGGCACAGCCATAGGTGGTGCAGATTACATTGCGCTCACAGGTACAGTAATAATACCTAAAGGCCAGCACAGTGTGCCTGTAAACGTACAGGTGATTGACGACCAGATTATGGAGCCTACTGAAACTGTAATAGCGACCATAACAGGTGGAACAGCTGTTGGTCTTGGTTCCTTTGCCGCCAGCAGCACCACAGGAAATGCAACTGTGTTAATAGCAGATAACGATAATATACCTGCTAATAAGATATTAAGTGTTACCAAAACCACGGATGCTTCCGAGCCAGGTACCAACGGTGCATTTAGTATCAGTCTGCCAGCGGGTATTACCCTCACGGAAGCTGTAACAGTAAATTATAGCATCACCGGTACCGCCACTAACGGCACCGACTACACGATCAGTGCCACCGCCACCATCCCGGCCGGCCAGAACAGTGTAAGCGTTCCGGTGACCGTGATAGACGACAAGATTATAGAAGGCAACGAAACAGTGATCCTGACCCTGACAGGTGGTACAACCACCGGCTTCGGCAGCTTCACCGCCAGCGGCACCAATGGTATCGCTACGGTTACCATTGCAGATGATGATGATATTGCTGCTAATAAAGTACTGAGCGTAAGCAAAACAACGGATGCTTCCGAGCCAGGCACCAACGGCGCATTTAGTATCAGCCTGCCAGCGGGTATTACCCTGACAGAAGCTGTAACAGTAAATTATAACATCACCGGTACCGCCACTAACGGCACCGACTACACGATCAGCGCCACCGCCATAATACCGGCCGGTCAGAACAGTGTAAACGTTCCGGTGACCGTGATAGATGATAAGATCATAGAAGGCAACGAAACAGTGATCCTGACCCTGACGGGTGGTACAACCACCAGCTTGGGCAGTTTCACCGCCAGCGTCACCAATGGTAACGCCACCGTTATCATTGCAGACGATGATGATATTGCTGCTAATAAAGTACTGAGTGTAAGCAAAACAACGGATGCTTCTGAGCCAGCCACTAACGGTGCCTTCAGTATCAGTCTGCCAGCGGGTATTACCCTGACAGAAGCCGTAACAGTAAATTATAACATCACGGGTACCGCCACTAACGGCTCCGACTACACGATCAGTGCTACGGCCACCATCCCGGCAGGCCAGAACAGTGTAAGCGTTCCGGTGACCGTGATAGACGATAAGATCATAGAAGGTAACGAAACAGTGATCCTGACCCTGACAGGTGGTACAACCACCGGCTTCGGCAGTTTCACCACCAGCGGCACCAATGGTATCGCTACGGTTACCATTGCAGATGATGATGACATTGCCGTCAATAAAGTACTGAGTGTAAGCAAAACAACGGATGCTTCCGAGCCAGGTACTAACGGTGCATTTAGTATCAGTCTGCCGGCAGGTGTCACTGCTACAGAAGCCGTAACGGTGAACTACAACATCACTGGTACTGCCACTAACGGCACCGACTACACGATCAGCGCTACGGCCACCATCCCGGCTGGCCAGAACAGTGTAAGCGTTCCGGTGACCGTGATAGACGACAAGATCATAGAAGGCAACGAAACAGTGATCCTGACCCTGACGGGTGGTACAACCACCAGCTTCGGCAGCTTCACCGCCAGCGGCACCAATGGCAACGCTACTGTTACCATTGCAGACGATGATGATATTGCTGCTAATAAAGTACTGAGTGTAAGCAAAACAAAAGATGCTTCCGAGCCAGGTACCAACGGTGCATTTAGCATCAGTCTGCCAGCTGGTATTACCCTCACAGAAGCTGTAACAGTAAATTATAACATCACTGGTACCGCCACTAACGGTACCGACTACACGATCAGCACTACGGCCACCATCCCGGCTGGCCAGAACAGTGTAAACGTTCCGGTGACCGTGATAGATGATAAGATCATAGAAGGCAACGAAACAGTGATCCTGACCCTGACGGGTGGTACAACCACCAGCTTGGGCAGTTTCACCGCCAGCGTCACCAATGGTAACGCCACCGTTATCATTGCAGACGATGATGACATCGCTGCTAATAAAGTACTGAGTGTAAGCAAAACAACGGATGCCTCCGAACCAGGTACCAACGGTGCATTTAACATCAGCCTGCCAGCGGGTATTACCCTGACAGAAGCTGTAACAGTAAATTATAACATCACTGGTACCGCCACTAACGGCACCGACTACACGATCAGTGCTACGGCCACCATCCCGGCAGGCCAGAACAGTGTAAGCGTTCCGGTGACCGTGATAGACGATAAGATTATAGAAGGTAACGAAACAGTGATCCTGACCCTGACGGGTGGTACTACCACCAGCTTGGGGAGCTTCACCGCCAGCGGCACGAATGGCAACGCCACTGTTACTATTGCAGACGATGATGATATTGCCGTCAATAAAGTACTGAGTGTAAGCAAAACCACGGATGCTTCCGAGCCAGGTACCAACGGCGCCTTCAGTATCAGTCTGCCAGCGGGTATTACCCTCACAGAAGCCGTAACAGTAAATTATAACATCACCGGTACCGCCACTAACGGCACCGACTACACGATCAGCGCCACCGCCATAATACCGGCCGGTCAGAACAGTGTAAGCGTTCCGGTGACCGTGATAGACGATAAGATCATAGAAGGTAACGAAACAGTGATCCTGACCTTGACGGGTGGTACAACCACCAGCTTGGGCAGCTTCACCGCCAGCGGCACGAATGGCAACGCCACTGTTACTATTGCAGACGATGATGATATTGCTGCTAATAAAGTACTGAGCGTAAGCAAAACAACGGATGCTTCCGAGCCAGGTACCAACGGTGCATTTAGTATCAGCCTGCCGGCGGGTATTACCCTCACAGAAGCCGTAACAGTAAATTATAACATCACCGGTACCGCCACTAACGGCACCGACTACACGATCAACGCCACCGCTACTATCCCGGCCGGTCAGAACAGTGTAAGCGTTCCGGTGACCGTGATAGACGATAAGATTATAGAAGGTAATGAAACAGTGATCCTGACCCTGACAGGTGGTACAACCACCGGATTGGGCAGCTTTACTGCCAGCGGCACCAATGGCAACGCTACTGTTACCATTGCAGACGATGATGATATTGCCGCTAATAAAGTACTGAGCGTAAGCAAAACAAAAGATGCTTCCGAGCCAGGCACCAACGGCGCATTTAGTATCAGTCTGCCGGCGGGTATTACCCTCACAGAATCTGTAACAGTCAATTACAACATCACCGGTACCGCTACTAACGGCGCCGACTACACGATCAGCGCCACCGCCATAATACCGGCCGGCCAGAACAGTGTAAGCGTTCCGGTGACCGTGATAGACGACAAGATCATAGAAGGTAATGAAACAGTGATCCTGACCCTGACGGGTGGTACAACCACCAGCTTGGGCAGCTTCACCGCCAGCGGCACCAATGGTATCGCTACGGTTACCATTGCAGACGATGATGACATTGCCGCTAATAAAGTATTGAGTGTAAGCAAAACAACAGATGCTTCCGAGCCAGGTACCAACGGTGCATTCAGTATCAGTCTGCCGGCAGGTGTTACAGCTACAGAAGCAATAACAGTCAACTACAACATCACCGGTACCGCCACTAACGGCACCGACTACACGATCAGCGCCACCGCCATAATACCGGCCGGTCAGAACAGTGTAAGCGTTCCGGTGACCGTGATAGACGATAAGATCATAGAAGGAAACGAAACAGTGATCCTGACCCTGACGGGTGGTACTACCACCAGCTTGGGGAGCTTCACCGCCAGCGGCACGAATGGCAACGCCACTGTTACTATTGCAGACGATGATGATATTGCCGTCAATAAAGTACTGAGTGTAAGCAAAACAACGGATGCTTCCGAGCCAGGTACTAACGGTGCATTTAGTATCAGTCTGCCGGCAGGTGTCACTGCTACAGAAGCCGTAACGGTGAACTACAACATCACTGGTACTGCCACTAACGGCACCGACTACACGATCAGCGCTACGGCCACCATTCCGGCTGGACAGAACAGTGTAAGCGTTCCGGTGACCGTGATAGACGACAAGATCATAGAAGGTAGTGAAACAGTGATCCTGACCCTGACAGGTGGCACAACCACCAGCTTGGGCAGCTTCACCGCCAGCGGCACCAATGGCAACGCCACCGTTACCATTGGAGATGATGATGATATTGTATCTAACCTGGTGTTGAATATTACTGCAACAAAACCTGCTGCTGCTGAACCGTCCACAGATGGGGAAGTAATGATTCAGTTACCTGCCGGCATCACTGCTGCGTTTGATATCGTGGTGAATTACACTATCGGCGGTACGGCTGTTGCAGGAAATGATTACAAAGCACTCAATGGCACGGCAATAATACCTGCAGGTGCAAACAGCATTAATATCCCTGTACAGGTAATAGATAACCTGGTGCAGGATGGTACACGCACAGTGGTATTCACACTTACCGGTGGTAGTGGAGGTAGTCTGTTGTTTACGCCGGGAACGGGAAAAATAGCTATCGTTAACATAACCGATAATGATGTACAAAGCTTTGATACCTGGAAAACAGTGGCATTGCGGGCAGGGAATACCAGCGGAAAAGTGCATCCCAACGAAGAGTTGACCTATACCATCTATGTGCATAATACGGGCAACGTGCCTATTGCCGGCCTGGTCATTACCGATCCGATACCAGCTAATACCAGCTATGTGAGCGGTGGAACACTTAGCAGCAATGTGGTCAGCTTTACCATAACCAATCTTGCAGCAGGTGCTACTGCAAGTGTAACCTTTGTTGTGAAAACTGCCGGTAATCTTAAAGGAGTGACAACAATCACCAACACTGCCCAGGTAAGTGACGGTAAGGATACAAAGAATACAGGTAGCTGTGATCCGTCTGCTCCGGGATGTAGTGCGAAATCCGGAACTGTAATGGACGTAAGTGATGTGAGCGGGGATCTGGTGATAAGTAAAGAAGTAATAAGTCCGGCGGTCGGCCCTTACCGTATGGGACAGGATATAACCTATAGCATAAAGGTGAAAAACGTTGGTAATACCATCTATACAAATGTGATAATGGAAGATGCACTACCACTGAATCTTGAAATGGCTAAATCAATAAACGTAGCAACAGGTCAGGTAAATAAAGATGTCAACACCAGAAAAGTAACATGGAATATCGGGCAATTGCTGGCCGGAGAAGAAGTGGAGCTCACCATGGTATGCCGCATCATTGAAGGAAATGAGGTAACAAACCGCGCTACCGTAACAGCACTGGAACCAGAGATGGATCTGGACAACAACACAGCTGTTTCTACTATACAGGCTGACGGCGGTGATATCACATTCCCGAATGTCTTTACTCCTAATGGTGATGGTAAGAATGAGCGCTTTATTATCGGAGGCCTGGAAAAGTATCCCGGATCTGCTATCTACATCTATAATCGTTGGGGAAGTATGGTATATCAATCCAAGGATTACCGGAACGACTGGAATGGCTCAGGATTGAATGAAGGCACATACTATTACATCCTGGAAGTGAAGAAGCAGCAGGGTACAAAGCATTACAAAGGCTGGGTGCAAATATTAAGATAAAACGAACGGGTGGCTGTTGCTAACTGGTAATAGCCATCCATCTGTATTCCGTGTTAAGTAAAAGCATTACATGATGCAAAGCAAGTTAATAGCCTGGTTCACCATCATTCTGCTGATTGCAGGAGTGAAGGGGAAAGCACAGCAAAATGTACAGTTCAGTCAGTACGCATTTAACGGTCTGACAGTAAATCCGGCTTATGCCGGTTATAAGGAAGACTGGTACGTGAATAGCGTTTACCGTCATCAATGGGCAGGTTTCCCCGGAGCACCGCGTACAGGTGGCATATCTGTGGATGGTCTGACCAGTGCTCCGGATAACAGGGTAGGTGTAGGGTTGCAAATGATGTTTGATAAAACAGGCCCACAGGAAGCGCTCTCCCTTTATGGTTCCTATTCCTATCGTATTCCACTGGATGAGGAAGATACCCGTCGGCTTTGCATTGGCCTGGGTGGCGGTGTAACTCAGTATTCAATTGATGGTAACGCATTGCAATATGTCGATAATAATGATGATGCAATCCCCATAGGAAAGGTAAGCCGCTGGGTTCCTGATGCACGGTTCGGTATTTACTATTATACCCCCTCTTTTTATCTCGGCGTTTCAGTCATGGATCTCTTTTCCCTGTATACTGATGGCAGCAGGTATTCCTGGAAGGGGAACAGTTATGAAACTATCCGCAAAACACAACATGCATATCTCACCGCAGGCACCGTATTGAATCTTTCTGACGACCTGAAACTAAAACCTACACTGATGCTGAAGGAGGATTTTAAAGCCCCTACCAGCCTGGATCTGAATGCATTCCTGCTGATCAGTGAAAAGTTGTGGGTAGGAGGTTCATATAGAACAAGCGTGAAATTATGGAATAAAAATAACCTCGACTCACGCCTGCAACAGGTGAATGCTGCCAGTGTAATTCTTGAGTATTATGTGGGCGACCGTTTTCGCTTTGGTTATGCTTATGATCTGAACGTGAACAAAATGGCCGGCTATCAGGCTGGATCTCATGAAATATCCATAGGCGTGTTGTTCCCTTCCAAAAAGTATAACATTAGTAATCCGCGTTATTTCTAATGGGCCACCTTAAATAGTTTAACCTTGAGATACTATCATCTTTATTTCGGTAAAAAGTTGTCAGGTACAGTATATGTGCTGGCGCTTTCTTGTTGGTTGCCGTTTTCCCTTTTTGCACAGGAGCAAAAAAGTGTGCTGAAAATGGCGGAAGAGGCCTACAGCAGGCAGGAATTTGCAATAGCGGCTGGTCTGTATGAAAGGCTGGTACATAACAAAGGTAAGCATGTACACACAGAACAGTTGTTGAAACTGGCCACTTGTTACCAGGAAGTGGGACAGTTCAGCAGAGCTGGCAGCTGGTATGCAAAAATAACATCCCTGCCTGATTGTCCGGCAGAGGCGTGGTTTGCCTACGGGGAAGTGTTAAGAAACCAGGAATTATACAGCGAAGCAAAATTACAATATGCACTTTTTAATACTGTAAAAGCAGATAGTGTGCAATTAAAAGAGATGGTGTTAAAAAGTTGTGACAGTGCCCTTGCATGGAAACAACAGCCTCCTGTTATAGCACTGAACGCGTTCAACGCATTGAACACTGAGAACTCTGAAGTGATAAGTGGTGTGGTAAAAGAAGGGCTGTTACTGGTGGCAAACGGTTACCAGAAAATGTTACTGAATGGTGCTGTGGAAAATCATCCGGCAGATGACAAACGCACGCAACAGCCTTATTATAAGCCATACATCTTTAAGCAATACAGTACAGATGGTTCCAATATTTTCCTGGAAGCGCTTTTCCCTCAATTGTTGGGCAAATACCATTATCATGTAGGTCCTGTTTGTCTGAATAAAGCGGAAGATACTTTATACGTTACGATCAATGAGCAGGATAAAGTATTGCCAGATAGCCGGAAAGGCCCTGTGAGCGGTATACGCAGACTTTTTATTTACCAGTCATTCAAACACGATGGTGTATGGAGCCAGCCTGTGAAGTTACTACTGATTAACCAGGATGGTTATTCTTCCAGTCATCCTGCATTGACTGAAAATGGTAGTTTACTGTATTTTGTTTCCGACAGGCCGGGAGGATATGGTCAGACAGATATCTGGTACAGCGAAAAGCAGCAGGATGGCACCTGGGGAGCCCCGGTAAATTGTGGACCTGATTTGAATACTATTGCCCCGGAAGCTTTTCCCACTATCAACGAAGAAGGAGTATTATATTTTTCCAGTAAAGGATATGTAGGCATGGGTGGATATGATATCTACCGGGTTAAGGGAAGCGGCTCTCACTGGGAGCATCCTGTGAATATGAAGCCTCCTTTTAATACCGGGGGTGATGATATCGGCTTTATTCTGAAAGGGAATGGATATGAAGGGTTTCTGTCTTCCAACCGCCAGGGAGGGAAGGGTAGTGATGATGTTTACACCTTTACAGACGCTCATTACTTTGAGAGAATAAATGATCACATTCCCCCGGTTGTAACATCCGGTAATAAACCAGGCAGAGATAGTGCCGTTAAAGGCGGAACTGATAAAGTGATCGTGAAGCATGAACTCACTCCTGAAGAAGAAAAAGATAAAATGGAACTGGAGAAATTCCAGTTCTTCTATGCTTATAATAGCACAGAGCTGCTTACCGAATCGCGCCGTATACTGGATTATGTTGCAGGTATCATGAAAAAGCATCCACAGTGGAAGCTGTTGGTAATATCTTATACGGATAGTCGCGGTACTGATGAGTATAACAAAGACTTGTCATCCCTGCGTTGTTATGCTGTGATCAATTACCTGGATAATAAAGGAATATCCCCTGTCCGCATTTATTACAGGAATATAGGGGAGCAGGCCATCATCAACGGTTGTAAGGACGGCGTGCCTTGTACTGAACAACAACATAAACAAAACAGACGATCTGAGTTGAAGGTATTATATTAAGCAATGGATTATAATAAGCGATATTTCTATTATCTCAATGGCATAACGGATAAAAGTTGAATTCGGATAAAAGAATGTGCCAGCCATTATTGGCCGGCACCTGTTTATCATTTGCCAATCCCTGTCTGAGGCTAAAACTGAATAGTAGTAATTGTAATACAGGCGCAACTATATAACTCCACTATCTTTGTGCCCGCTAAAGAATAGACAAACAACACAATAGTGAATAATTAAGTATTTTTTTGGTTTTTCATAGGATATGGTTAAGAAAAAGAGGTGCTATTCCTGGCTACCTCTATTTTTTATTATAGCAGATGCTCATAATTGCACCTGCACCACTTTTCGAAGGAGTAGACGGGCATCTGCCAATTAGAGCGGTTCAAAGCGGGCCTGGAAGAACCGGAGATATTTAGGCTCGTAAACCATTTTTAACCCGCTGATATTATTTCTATTCTCATACACTTTAATAGCGATTTCAGCTGCCAGCGAAATATGCAGATTGGTATATACCCGTCTTGGTATTGCCATTCTCACCAATTCCATTTTCGGAAATATGTGTTCCCCTGTATTTTGATCGCGGCCGGCTGAAACGATTCCCCTTTCCATCGACCGGATGCCACCTTCTTTGTAAAGCGCTATGGTTAAGGCTTGTGCGGGAAATTCCAATTGAGATAAATGGGGTAGGAAAGCAGTAGCATCAATATAAACACCATGTGTGCCCACCGGCAATACAATGGGTACTCCTCCATCAAGCAATTTTTTGCCCAGGTACTGTACCTGTTTAATTCTGGCGGAGATATGTTTTTCATTCACAGATTCAGTGATTCCAATTGCCATCGCTTCCATGTCTCTGCCGGCCATTCCTCCATAAGTATGCAGCCCTTCGTAGAGTACCACCAGGTTGATTGCCTCTTCATAGAGTGCCAGATCATTGAGAGCCAGGAAGCCGCCTATGTTTACCAGTGCATCTTTTTTACCACTCATGGTAGCTCCGTCAGTGAGCGCGCATATTTCCCTGACGATGGCAGCTACCGGTTTATCGCTGTAACCTGGTTCGTACTGTTGTATCATATAAGCATTCTCCGCAACGCGGGCCATATCGTGTATTATTTTTATGCCGTGTTGCTGTGTCAGCTCCCTTACCTGTTTTAAATTTCCAAGTGAAATGGGTTGTCCTCCGGCCATGTTCACGGTAGTGGCAATGCTTACGTAGGGTATGTTAGCCGCGCCCACCCTTGCTATCAGGTCTCTCAGTTTCTGCAGATCCACATTGCCTTTGAATGGGTATGAAAGTGATGGCTGATGCGCTTCATCAATAATAATATCTGCAAAGGTGCCTCCCGCCAGCTCCTGGTGGGCACGGGTGGTGGTGAAGTACATATTTCCCGGAATGTAGGTGCCTGGCCTTATGAGCATCCTGGCAATAATATGTTCTGCACCTCTGCCCTGATGTGTAGGCACGACGTAGTTATAACCATAATATTCTTTAACTACACTTTCAAGATGATAAAAGTTACGACTCCCTGCATAAGATTCATCGCCCAGCATCATGCCAGCCCACTGTTGTTCGCTCATCGCTGAAGTACCACTATCTGTCAGGAAATCAAGGTATACATCATCTGATCTCAGGTTAAAAACATTATAGCCGGCTTCCCTGATAAACTGTTCCCGCTCTTCCCTGCTTGTTACTTTAAGATGTTCAATCATCTTTATTTTATACGGCTCTGCTGTCATTTCATTATCATCCATAGCCAATGATTTAGTGATGTATTGCCATTAAATTTTTTCTCCTTCCACGATACTCAATTCGGTCAGCCCAATATCCACCACCCGCAAAAATCGCAGCCCGGCCTGTTCATACAGGCTGCTGAATTCTTCCTTTGTACGCTCATATCCACCGGTAACAACCAGCATATTTACATCCATCAGCTTCCCTCCATGTGGCAGGTTGCCCTGGGGAATAACGGCATCTATTGCCAGTATTTTACTTCCGGTCTTCATCGCATTACTGCAGGCACGAAGTATCTTAAGTGCATCTTCATCGTGCCAGTCATGCAGAATATATTTCATCATATAGGCGTCTGCTCCCGGCGGAACCTGTTCAAAGAAGTTACCGGCTGCTACGCTGCATCGCCCGGCAATATCGGGGATGGCTTTAATTCTTGCTGCTGTTTGCTCCACTACATAAAGTTCGTCAAACACAATTCCGTTTAATCCGGGAGTGGCTTTCAATACGGAGAACATTAGTTCTCCATTGCCTCCCCCGATATCTATCAATGTTTTAAATGTGGAAAAATCATATTTTTCGGCAACTGCCTGGTTCATAACCTGGGTTAAATCCGTCATCGCTTTCATGAAATTGAGCCCTTCTTCCGGATGGGTTTTATAGTATTCCCAAAGATTCATGCCGTGGTAATGATCAAATGCAATTTTCCCTGTTTGGACACTATATAATAACTGACCCCAGGGATTGTAAAAATCGCCGAGTTCTGCCAGTACGAAGGCTTTCAGGCTACCCTGTACATTGCCCCTCAAAGCAGTAGCAGCTTGAGTAATACTGAAAGTACCAGGTGCAGACTCTTCAAAAATGCCATCACTGGCCAGTGTTCTTAACAATCTATAAAGTGAAGGGCGATGTGTAGCCGTTATTTCGGCGAGTTCATCTATTGTTTTGGGACCGTCTGAGAGAATATCGGCAATGTTAAGCCGGGCAGATACATAAACACAACATGAAAGCCAGTGATTGGTAATGTACTTTAATATTCTTTCTGATTGCTGACGACTGGCAACAGCCGATGTTGAGGGATTAGTATTATCCATATTGAAAATTTTTTGATGAGAAAAAAAGGGTATTTCAGGTAAACAAAAAGGTAGATTTTTCCAAAGTTTGTTGAGAAAAGATGCTTTATAAAATAAAGTGCATGTTTATAGGTGCCGCCCTATAAATTCAACCGGTTAATTGAAGAGGGCAACATGCAGGAATACTTTTTCTGCCGCAAGCAGAAATAATCATCATCGCGTCGTTTTCAAAGATATTTTGTTTCACATGAATCTACACTTCAGTTCTTGTGGTGCAGCAATGGGGTATGAAAAATCAGTGGTTATTTTATTTTTTAGCAACTTTCAACACACGCCTTGAAAGCCTTATTGTAAATGGCTAAATCGGGAAGGTTTGCGCGTATTTTCAGCAATTTGTATAAGTCTGCATGGGGGGATAACAGGTAGCAACGGCATGCGCTACCTTGATTGTCTTCATTTTTCCTTTTTACACAATTGATTCTACCAGCAGCTGGTTCCCCTGCTTATCGTAATAGGAGATAGTGGCGTTACAAGTATCTATTGTCCATTTCTCTATACCACTTTCCGCTAAGCCTCTGGACATTGTTATATAATTAGTTTTTCCTTCTCCGTGCAAAGAGAGATGCCGTAGAAAACTTTCTTTATCACTATTGTCTGCAACGGGCAATTTTTCATGAACAGGTGCTGATTCAATATGGTATCCATTTGATCCAAAGTATTGAGAGTGCCCATCAGTCAGATACGAATCGTACTTTTCAACACCCAGTAACTTAAGCGCTGTCACATAATTTAAAAAGTTCTTCATCGTACCCAGTTTTTCGTGTACATCATTTATCTGTTCGATAGTAAACATGATTAATGTATTTTTTAGCTGTTATAAACTTAAACAATATAAATTAAAAGGCCCTTTCCTCTTTTATGCCTTCTATCCTTCTTTATATTCTATTTGTAACTTGCTTTAATTTAGCAAGCTTTTTAAGACCATTTATAAACTGGTTCGAGACTTGGACCACAGGGGCACGACCAAATTTAGAAGCCCTCAAATCATTGGATTTGAGGGCTTCTAAATCCTAAAATACCGGGCTATCGATTTAGCCTATTTTCTGGCCAAGGATCTTTTCTATCACAGCTTGCGCCACATCTTTTGCAGAGGCAGGATTTTGTCCTGTAATAATAAGGCCGTCCTTAATAATATGGCTTATAAAAGGAGCTTTCTTATTAAAAATACCGCCTTGCCTGATCAACGCCTCTTCCAGCATAAATGGAATAATTCTATTTACATGATGCTTCTTGATGACCTCTTCCTCTGTGGTAAAACTGGTGAGCTTCTTACCCTCCACCAAATATTGACCACTGGATAGTTTTACATTCAATAAGGCAACCGGCCCGTGACACACAGCAGCAACAATCTTACCTTTTTCATAGGCTTTCGACACTATATCCTTAACCAGCGGATGATCCACCATATCCACCATTGGGCCCAATCCGCCAGGAAAGAAAATACCATCGTAAGCATCTATATCAACATTTTCCAGTTTATGACTAAAATTCAGTCTTTTAAACCCGGGTCCATTTCTAAACAGCCGACTATTGGTATTATTTTCTTCGTAGCCATCTTCCGGAGGTGAACCGCCCGTTGGACTGGCGAAATCCACTGTAAAACCAGCTTTAGTAAATTCCCAATAAGGATCGGCTATTTCAGAAAATTCGTACCCTGTTGGAATATGATCCGTTCCGATCCTGTCAACAGAAGTCACGATGAACAATATGTATTTCATAAATGAATTTGGCCAGAGTAATGGGGCCCGAATAAATACAGTAATTATTCAGGCCCCGTTCAGTTTTATATGATGGTAACCTTAATAAGCCACGTCCGCCTTGACAGCCTCGATCAGCTCAACATTATTGTATGCCTTTCCGTGAATTCCCCAGGAACCATCCACTGCATGAACAACGTTTACAAAGACATTTTTCCGGGATAATGTGCTATTGGATAGTTGAACTACAATGTCAGTAGCTTCCTTTACATAGTCATTCAGAATCTGCTGGCTGGAAAAACCAAAGGACGGAACTTTCCATTCAATAAATACAGCAGAAACCTGAGTGCCACCTGAAAAGATAAGATCGGGTGAAACCAGATTGAGGTGGCCTATTACTACAGGCGTCATAAATTTATTCCCGGCTAATCCATGCAATCTCAGCATTAGTGCGGACAACTCCGGTACTACTTTCTTTTCATTTTCTGGCGTAAAAATACCTTGAGTGGCAATTACTGTAAGCGGCATAGTTAATAATTTTTAAATAATTGAATAATATTGTTGATTAACCATGCAAAGATGAGGAGATGAAAAATCCTAAAAGTTGTCATAAGACAACATTCTTAAGGGTAGTCTTATTTACTTGAGGTGGAGTTTATTTCTTTGCATATTTTGATTATTTTCTTCCTACTGTAAGAATTTATTCCATTAATAGTACTAATAAGATAAACAATAGACCATGACAGAAAATGAACAGCATCATATTTATGAAAAATGGCTTGGTCAGCATAAAGCGCTAATCTTTAAAATAGTTAGAGCTTACGCATTTTCTGCTATGGATCAGGATGATCTTTTTCAGGAGATTATCATTCAAATATGGCATTCCATTCCATCGTTCAGGCATGAGGCTTCCGTAACCACCTGGTTATATCGTATCTCACTCAATACAGCTATTAAATGGACAAGAAAGGAACGAAAATATTATCATGCAGATAACCTTGATAATGTACAGCACATCTTACAGGAACACAGCATACAGATGGATGAACGACTGATCTGGCTCTATGAAGAAATTTACAAACTCGATGCAATTGATCGCTCCATTACCTTATTACTGCTGGATGGTTTTAGTTACAAAGATATAGCTGGCATACTGGGCATTACGGAGTCAAATGTGGGGGTGAAAATTAATCGCATCAAAAAGTATTTGATCACTAAATCAAAAAAGCATTATTACCATGGAATTTGAAGAACTACAAAAAATATGGGACTTACAAAACAGTCAGCCCCTCTATACCATCAATGAAAAAGCATTGTACAACCGTATTGCGGCAAAAAAGAAGCAGGCCCTGCATATTACCAATACAAGTGAGTTACTGTTAATCATTGTATATATCGGCTCCGCAAGCTTCATTCTTGGTATGAATTTATCCGGGCAGCACGGAAATATATTTATGTTCCTGATGGCAGCCTGGATATTTATTATCGCATTGTATCTATTGATGAGCCGGATCCGCAGAATAAAAGGGAGTAAGCGGTTTGACCGATCTATTGGTGGCGATCTTAGTCACGCCATTTCAACAGCTACTTATCAGGTTCGTCTTTCACAACTTATGCGCTGGAACATGCTGCCAATTGGTATACTAGCCCTTCTTGGAGTTGGAGAAGGAGGGAAACCGGCTTGGGTAATCGTACTGCTACTGATTTTCTTTGCCTTCGCCTACTATGCCGGTGGTCTGGAACACAGCATTTACAAAGCGAGAAAGCGTGATTTGGAAATATTGCAAAACAAATTGAAAAACGAAGCATCAAGCGGTGATGACTCATCTGAATAATCCTTCACTCACCATGTTAAAATGAACGCCTGATCCTGCATCTTTTTCAATCGGACCCCATATTGCTGGCCTGGATTCGAGTGATAAGCAGTCTGTATTGTAGCGGAGTTTTGCTCTTTAATTTGAGGAACTGCTTATGGAAATTGGCGATGGTATTGTAACCGCTTTCATAACAGATCTCCAGCACTGGCTTTTGGGTTTCTATGAGCAGGCGGCAGGCATAACCTACTCTTATTTCATTCAGGAAATCGATGTAGGTCTTTTTGGTACTTCGTTTAAAATAATTGCAGAAGGCAGGTACGCTCATACAGGCAATGGCAGCCACCTGCGAAAGCGAGATGGGATCTTTAAAAGAATCAATTGTAAATTGAAAGACTTTATCAATGCATGTTGTATCCTTATGGCTTTGGGGTTTCACCTCCTGTGTCAATATTTTATTAAACTCTTTTGCAGTCGCTATTATTTCAAGGCATTCCCCTAAGATCAGTATGCGCCGGAAGCTGTCGGCAGCCTCTAATGCTACGATCAACGGCTGTATTTTTTGTTTACAATTACCTGTTATTTTCAAACCGTACTGCGATGTCTCCAATAATTGCCTGATGGATCTGCATTCCGGGATTTGCATAAAGTCAGGCCCCCAGAAATCTTCCCGGAACTGCACCACAACGGCACTGGTTATTAATTCGGGTTCTCTTTTTTGAAAGGTATGGGGTAGGTTGGCACCTAAGAAATAAACATCACCTGTCTCAAACTCACCCACATGATTGCCGATGAAACTCAGGCCTGAGCCTTCGGTGAAGAGGATGAGCTCATATTCAATATGCTGGTGCCAACCTACTTCAAAATGCGGCGTGCGAAATGTTTTAGCCAAAAATGAGGTGTTTTCATTAAGCGGTAATTTCTGAACAAGTGGCTTCATGACTGGACTATAATTATGCAATTTACTCGTTTCTTCTTTAGTAATGATTAAAATAGTTTAGTTTTTAAATAGTAAAGTAGAAGGGTTCCCGGATTCAGACGTTTAATTTTGGCACCTGGTAAAATGTTAATTACGTGATAGTATTTAAGAAATATTCCTATGCAGGGGCATTTCTTTTTTAATAAAATGTTTTTATTTATGCATTTGGCACTAAAATTCCACTTTATGTTTTAGCCACACATTTCTATGTGTGGCTTTTCAATGGATGGCATGTATTGCCCCAAAGTACGCTTTAACTCCCTGTGATAGCACAAGGATATGCGTTTGTGGGAAAAAAGGATCAGGACGAATAGTTGTTTTCATTCCGTTTTAATAATTCAGTACTTGGTATGATTGCCGCTTTATTCATCAGACTGGTAGGAGGGGATGCAGAGAAAGCGTTGGAAGAACTGCACCACCGCTACTATCGCCCGCTGTTAAGGTTTGTGGATGCTACGATAAATTGCCGGGAAGTGGGGGGCCTGCTAATCAGTACACAGAGTTTTTTCCTTACATTAACAAGATATGGTTTGGAGAAAGTTTCGATTACAATAACATGTCGCCGGCTAACTGGCTGGTAGAGGCATCAGGTATTCCGTTCGGACTAATGGGCGACATGCTGCAAGGTGGCGGCAATCCATGGAGAGGAATGGTGTATGGCATGACGGTGCGCTATCCCTGGAATACGGAAGGTGTGAGCTGCGATCCCAGGGATATCTGGAAAATATGGGACGAATTTGGAATTGAATCTGCTAGGATGATTGGATATTGGGAAAAAAAGTGTCCTGTTAAGACAAGTCATCCCGGCATTTATGCCACCATCTATCAAAAGGAGAGTAAAACGCTGATTGCTGTTGCAAGCTGGGCTGAGCAACCAATTAAGTTTTCATTTCAGTTCGATTGGAAGGCGCTGGGAATTGATCCTGAAAAAGCAATCCTGATAGCTCCTGAAATTAAGAATTTCCAGCATTATACTATTTTCAAACCCGGGGATTCAATTCCGGTTGAACCTAAAAAAGGTTGGTTATTATATATCCAGCGGAAAAATCAATAAAATGAAAAAACATCCTTGTGGTTGATTCCAGCAATTTGTATAGCAAATTTTAATTATCTTATTCCCGGACTGGATTCAATCTTTAATCAGAAATTATGAAAGTAATAAAACTGTTTTTTTTGTTGTTAGTATACAGCATTGGTGCTTTTGCTCAAAGTAATATAGCTGAAATTGGCCCAATCGGATTGTTTAAAAATAGCTGGACAAAGCCGCCCGCGCATATCCCAAATGATGTTTCGATTGATGCTCCTTTAATGGGAAACGGGGATGTAACAATGAGTGTGGGTTATAAAGGAGATTGTTTACGTTATTACTTATCCAAGAATGATTTTTGGCGGTTGCGGTCACAATCTGATAAATTGTCGGGGCCACGCGTAGTTGGCTTTGTTGATATCAATATGGAAGGGTTTAATGATGCAGATTTTTCTGCCGAACAGTTTATCAGGAACGGTATCACCACTTGCCTGCTGAATAAAAAGGCACAAAAGCTCGAAACAAAATCATGGGTATCGGCAACAGACAACCTGATCTTTATTGAATTGAGCGCAATAGATAAAGCAACAAAAGTTTCCATAAATTTAACAGCCCCGGAAAACAAACAGGCGAAATTGAAAACCGGTAAAGCAGGTGATATTTGTTGGCTTACCCGGGCTTTTTCAGATAGCGTAGATATTCCAACTGAAGTGGCCGTTGCATTAAAAACCATCAATTATACAGGTAACATTATTGAATTGCAGCCAGGCAAAAAATTACTCATTGCCCTGGCTATTGAAAGTAAATTCAAAAAAGCAGCACCATTGGAATATGTATTGAACCATATAAAAAAAGTCAATAAAAATACTGTTGTAACCTTCCTGCAACAGCATAATAAATGGTGGGACGCATATTGGAATAAATCTTCCGTAACTGTTGAAGATACTGTTTTGATGAAAGCTTATTATCAGGGACTTTATACAATGGCAGCTTGTAGCCGGGATATAAAATTTCCTCCGGGAATATTTGGTTGGACAGTTACTGATACTCCAAGATGGAATGGCGATTATCATTTGAATTATAACTTTCAGGCGCCATTTTATGGCTTGTATGCAGCCAATCGTTTGGAACAGGGAGCGCCACATGATGCCCCGCTTCTTGATTTTATGCCGAGAGGAGAGTGGTATGCAAAAAATGTAACAAATACACGGGGTATTTTATATCCTGTGGGTATTGGTCCGATGGGTATTGAAGTAACCAGAAACCATCCGAATCATACTGAAATACTGGAACAAGAAGGTTTGTTCTTCGGACAACGTTCCAATGCTGCTTACGGACTGATAAACATGGCTCAGCATTGGCGTTGTACTTATGATAAAGAATATGGTAAAAAGATATATCCGTACGCTTTGGCTATTGCAAATTTTTGGGAAGATTACTTACAATTTGAGAACGGCAGATATGTTATTTACGGCGATGCCATTCACGAAGGTTCCGGAAAAGATAAAAACCCGATTTTATCGCTTGGGCTCATTCGAAATGCTTTCAACCTGGTTATTGATTTGAGCGCAACATTGAAAGTAGATGAAAACAGGCAGGAAAAATGGAAGGATATTTTAACCAAACTCAGTGATTTCCCGGTTCAAATACGAAATAGCAAAAAAGTATTTCGTTATACCGAAGAAGGAGTTGATTGGTGGGCCAATAATGGCTTAGGCATTCAACAAATTTATCCCGCCAATGCCATTACACCTGACAGCAAAGAGGAATTGCTGACAGTGGCCCGTAATACCATTGATGAAATGAAACGCTGGCAGGATATGAATACCAGCAACAGTTTTTTCGTTGCTGCAATCAGGGTAGGATATGATCCTTCTGTTATCATCAATGAGTTACATAAATATGCTTTGCATACCTATCCCAACGGCTTTCAATTAAACAATCCGCATGGTATAGAAAACAGTTGTACCATAGCTAATGCGCTCGATGAAATGCTTTGCATGAGTGCAGGTAATGTAATTCGTTTGTTTAGTGGTTTTCCAAAAGATAAAAGTGCAGGTTTTAAAAATATAAGGGCGTGGGGTGCCTTCCTGGTTTCTGCCCGATTGACAAATGGAGTAGTTGCTGATGTTAAAATTTTAAGTGAACAAGGGATGTTATGCACTATTATCAATCCATGGCCAGATAAAAAAGTGCTATTAATAAGAAATGGGGAAAAGGCTGAAATATTTGATGGTAATAGTATTTCTTTTAAAACAGCAATCAATGAAACGATAGCACTAAAATCAATATAATCTCAAATCAGGAATAAGGATGGTTATTATATATCCAGGAAAAAAAATAAAATGAAAAAAATATTCTTGTGGCTGATTCCAGCAATTTGTACAGCAAATTCAAATCTGCTGATTGCCCAAACGGCACAAATTTCTGAGAAACAATTTTCGCTGCAAACTTACCCCTTTTCGGATCCTGATCCAGTACCAGAACCTAGGAAGATTTTCCCCTATTTCCGTTTTGATGGCTATGCTGATAAGGGAACTATGCAAGATTGGAAGATGGTAGAAATGGAAAATGATTACATCAAACTGTGGATTACTCCGGAGATTGGTGGCAAAATATGGGGAGCCATAGAGAAATCTACGGGTAAAGCGTTTGTTTACTATAATCATGCAGTAAAATTCCGTGATATAGCCATGCGGGGTCCCTGGACATCCGGAGGAATTGAGATGAACTTTGGCGTGATTGGCCATGCTCCTACCAGTTCTACTCCTGTGGATTATCTGATCCGGAAAAACGGTGATGGCAGTGTCAGTTGTTTTGTCGGAGCTATTGACCTTCCTTCACATACCCGCTGGAGTGTGGAGGTCAACCTGCCCAAAGACAAGGCCTGGTTTACCACCCGTTCAACCTGGGACAATCCCACAGGATTGGAACAATCTTATTATCACTGGATGAATCTGGGAATAAAAACGAAAGGGGACCTTGAATACGTTTTCCCCGGGAATTATTACCTGGGACATGATGGAAAACATTTCCCATGGCCGGTAGATGAACAAGGCCACAAGACTAATTTTTATGAAAAGAATAATTTTGGGAGTTATAAATCATATCATGTATTTGGAGAAATGACGAATTTTTACGGGGCTTATTGGCATAATGATGATTTTGGTTTTGCGCATTATTCCCCGTATGATGAAAAGCCGGGCAAGAAAGTCTGGATTTGGGGATTGTCTGATGAAGGAATGATTTGGGAAAAATTATTGACCGATACAGATGGGCAATATACTGAAATCCAATCCGGAAGATTGTTTAATCAAGCCAGTGAAGGAAGCAGTAATACGCCATTTAAAAATAGGGGATTTGCCCCTGGATCGACCGACGAATGGATGGAGCATTGGTTTCCGGTGAAGGGCACAAATGGGCTGAAAAGTGCTTCGCCTATTGGTTCTGTGAATATGGAACAACACGAAAATAAGGTAAGCGTATGGTTTTGCCCGAATGAAATTACCGATGGTTCATTGGAAGTACGGGAAGGCAAAGAAGTAGTTTTTAATAAAAAAATTCATACAATACCGATGCATAGCATCAATGAATCATTCGAATACAAAAGTGATTATAAGAAACTATCTGTATGGTTGAACAATGAACTGCTGTTTGATGCCGACCGGGAAAAATATGAAATAAAACGTCCTGTGGAACCTCCTGCAGGATTTAATTGGGAAACAGCCTACGGGCATTACCTGAAAGGGAAAGAGCAGGAAAGACAACGTGCCTATAAAACAGCCTGGGAAGAATACAAAAAAGCAATAGAGATAGAACCGGGATTTGTACCTGCTTTGACGGGTATGGCTAACCTTGCCTATAGAAAAACGGATTACAAAGCGTCTTTAGCATATTCATTAAAAGCACTTTCAGTGGATACGTATGATCCGGACGCCAACATGTCTTATGGTTTGGCAGGTCTTGCTTTGGGCGATACTACCTCGGCTATTGATGGATTCTCCATCGCATCGGCAGGCGTTTCCCAACGGAGTGCTGCATACAATGCGCTTGCTTCCGTGTTGCTGAAACAAGCTGACTACCGCAAGGCGCTTGCTTATGCCGGGAAAAGCCTTGTTTATAATCAACAGGGTTCAGCCGCCATTCAGTTGAAAATTCTTTGTCTCCGGAAACTTGGAATGATGGAAGAGGTAAGTAGTCAACTCACTAAATTGGAAGAGAAAGACCCACTCAATCATTTTATCCGGTTTGAAAAATTTCTTTCTGATCCTTCAAATGAAAACAAATTATTGGTTCAGCATTTCATTTGCAATGAACTTTCCCACGAAACCTATCTGGAATATGCATTATGGTATTTTCGAAACGGGCAGTTGTCTGATGCGCTGAAGGTGCTGGAGATGGCACCCGGAAATCATCCGGTTGTATTGCTCTGGACAGGTTATCTGAATCATCTTTTAGGAAATGAACAGGCTGCATACGTCGCGTTTAAAAAGGTAATTGAACAAAACCCTCAATTTGTTTTTCCATTTCGGGTAGAAACACTGAAACCGTTGGAATGGGCACAAACACTGTCGGATAACTGGAAACTAAACTACTATGCCGGCTTAATTTATTTGAATGCGGGGGCCGATGAAAAAGGCCGGAGCCTGTGGAATAGTTGTGGAAATACTCCCGATTTTTATCCTTTCTACATTGCCCGTTCCCGGATTTTGAACGCAGATAGCCAACAAGCACAGACCGATGTTGAAAGAGCTGTTTCCATTGCCGGGAATGACTGGCGGGCTGGCTTATATGCATCCAGGTTTTACCTGGATCGGGGCAATATTACGAAAGCAGAAGAACTGGCCCGGAATTATTACAAGGGAAATCCTATGAACTATTACCTGGGACTGCATTATGCCAAAGTACTGGAATTGAACCAGGACTACACAAAATGTATCAGTCTCCTCCAAAATATCCGGGTTTTGCCTTGCGAAGGTTCCATCGAAGGACGAACAATCTGGCGAAATGCGAACATCGGGAACTCGTTGGATTTAATGAAGGCTCAAAAATATCGAAAGGCGCTCGATGGTATCGCCCTGGCAAGGCAGTGGCCTGCCAATTTGGGTGTTGGAAAACCATACCAGGTGGATGAACAACTTGAAGATTTTATAGCATTTCAGTGTTTTAAAAAGCTGAAAGATAATATATCTGCCAGGAAGATGGAAGACCAAATCATCGGCCATACAGGGCAACTGAACTTATCGCCTTACATAAGCGACTTTTTAACTGCCTGGCTATTAAAAAAAGCCGGAAAGAAAACCGAAGGGGACCAGGTCATGAACAAATTACTTACGCATAATCCTTCATCCAAAATAATGCTGTGGTGCAATGCCATTTATTCCGGTGACCTGGATCGGGCTAAAACCCTTGCCAAAGAGGTTGACGTGAATGATCAAACCTTTCTTTTCCTGAGCAGGTTGTTTAATGAATAATTTCCAGGATCAACGCCGTATATCCGTCAACGATAGTATTGAAATAAACCCGCGTAAAGGATTTCTAACAGAAATAGACCAATGATGATTCATAAACCGGTAACAACTCTTTTTGCATTGCTCCTGTCATTAACAGCAGCTGCACAACAGCAAGTCAATGTCAGCAGTTTTGGTGTATTGCCCAATACTTTTACAGATGCTACCGCAGGCGTGCAGCAGGCTATTGCAGCCTGCAAAGATAAGCCTGGCGCTGTATTGGAATTTTCGGCGGGCCGTTACGATTTCTACCCGGAAGATGCCGTAAAGAAGGAATACTTTATTTCCAATACTTCCAGTGAAACAGAAGTCAGCAACAAAATAAAAACAATAGGGTTGTTTTTTGAAAACTTCAAAGGATTAACCATTGAGGGGAATGGCGCTACATTTGTTTTTCATGGAAAGATGATCACCTGGTTATTTGATCACTGTGAAGATATTACCCTGCGTAATATAAGCGTGGACTTTGAGCGGCCTTCCATGTCTGAAATGACCCTGAAAACAGTGACACCGCAATTTGTGGTGGCAGCAGTGCATCCGGATTCAAAATTTACCATTGTGAACCAGCGTCTGGAATGGTATGGCGAAAAATGGGGTATGAAACAATTCCACGCGGTGCTGGCAGATACTGCCAGGGGTATTTATACCTACTCTTCCTGGAACCCGTTTTACAAAAGTCAGGCAACATTGATAGCACCTGACCTGGTAAAGTTCAGCGGCGATTTTTCTGCTTTTAAAGGAGCCCCCGGGAATGTATTGACTGTAAGAGATGGGATCAGAGATCAGGTAGGTGCCTTCATGCAACATTGCAAAAATGTGCGCCTGGAAAACATAAACATGCATTATATGCATGGCCTGGGTATTGTAGCCCAGTTTTCTGAAAATCTTCACTACAGCCATGTACAGGTGATGCCTGCAGAAAACAGTGGCAGGGTAATGGCTTCTTTTGCTGATGGTATGCATTTTTCCGGCTGTAAGGGAGAGATTGAAATTACAGCTGCGCATTTCAAAGGACTGCATGATGATCCTGTCAATGTACATGGAACACATCTTGTCATCACAGAAAAAATATCACCGCGGGTATTGAAGCTCCGTTTTATGCATCACCAGACTTATGGTTTCGCTGCTTTTTTTGCGGGCGACAGTATTATGTTTGTGCATTCAGCTGCCTTACAGGGATACGGCACCGGCCTGGTTACTGCTGCCAGGCTAATTTCAGCGCGGGAGATGGAAGTTACTTTAAGCAAGGATATTCCTTCGGATGTTCGTACAGGCGATTGCCTGGAGAATATTACCTGGGTACCGTCACTGACTATACGAAACTGCCGTTTTGAAGGCGTGAATACAAGAGGACTGTTGGTTACCACACGCAAAAAAGTGGTGATAGAAAACAACATTTTTTACAGAACAGGTATGCATGCCATCTTAATAGCGGATGATGCCAGCAGCTGGTATGAATCCGGTCCTGTACAGGATGTATCCATTACCGGGAATACCTTTGAGGGCTGTGGTTATAACCAGGCTCCCGGCAATTACGTGATTGCCATTGCGCCGGAGAATCATGAGCTGGTAAAAGGGTATATGGTGCATCGTAATATCAGGATAGAAAACAATGATTTTAAGATCTATGATTATCCTTTGTTAACGGCACGCAGTACGGAGCATCTGATATTCAGCCATAATCGTATTACCTGGATGAATGATTATATGGCGCCGCAGGGGCCATTAAGAGCAGCTTTCAGTTTCAATGCCTGTGCAGGGGTTATTGTTACCGATAATGATTTTAAAGTGCCTTTTAAGCCGGTTGTTGAGTTGCAAAATATGTTACCGAAAGAAGTAAAAGGCCCCCTTCCCAAAAAAGCGCGGTAAACTAAGTATCTTTCATCCCATTTCAGCTTCATATTGATTCGATTTAAACTTTTGATTAATAAATAGTTTACAACTTGTTATTTACGTACAAAAGTAGTTCACACAGCCATCAGCAGGATAGGACAAAAATGTAATTTAGCAGGACTTATTTGAAGTTATATCTAAACGCCTCAGGCGAATACCCGGTATGCTTTTTGAAAAATCTGATGAAGTAGGAAACATCTTCGTAACCCAGATGATATGCTATCTGGTTTACCTGATTAGATGTTGCAAGAAGGTATCTTTTGGACTCCAGAATAATATATTCATTAATAAGTGCTGAACACGTTTTACCCAGCGTTCCCTTAGTGATTGCATTAAGCTGATAGGGAGAAAGATTCAATAAATCAGCATATTGGGACACTTGTTTATGGTTAGCAATATGCGTTTTTATAAGTTCTAATAATTCCTCCAGCCGTTCCTGTGTATATGGGTTGACATTATTCGAGGGGCTTTTGTTATCCTGCCGGACAAGTTCGATAAATAAAATACCCAGATTCGCTTTAATAACCTCCTGATACCTTTCTTGTTTGTCGGTATACTCTTGAAAAATATAAGTCAATATAGAAACTAACTTTTTGAATCGATTGTCATCAAGGCGACAATGGTTCATATTACTTACCTTTCGTAATAGCTGATTTGATACTTTGTCATGTGGATAATAGAAATCAGCCTTAAACTCCACCAGGTATCCCGTACTTCCTGCTTTCAGTGCAAGCTGATGTACCTGGCCAGGACGCATGAAGAAAACAGCATTGTCACAAACCTCGTACGATGTAAAGTCTATCTCATGATTACCTGTTCCTTTTTTCAGAGCCAGCATATAAAAGAAATCATGTCTGTGAAGCTCCTGAACCATGTCTTTTCCAGCAAGTAAATCCTGAATATCCCGTATGATAAAGTGTTCAGAATAATTCGGATCTTTTGGGACAGCATTTATATATCTTACAGGGATTTTTTTCATTTTTGTTTTTTAGTCAACTAAATTTAGGACGGGACATTTAACTTAATTGTTTTATCCTGCCTAACCACCTCTTTATTGTATTTGCTTTTATATTCCAATGGTGGGAGGAGATGTTTGGTTAGGTTCATGGGTTTCGTATTTTTTTTAGTAAGACAAAATAGCTGACTCGGTACGGCCGTGGCAAAAATATAAAACTTTCAGGGCATTCTGGTTATCCACTTGTGCATAAGCCATCACATTGAAGATTTATGCATTATATTTGGGCACATAATGCCAGCATTTTTTTTAATCATATAGTAAAATTGATTTTATAACAATCAGGACTACGGATCCCAGGTGGTATCGTTGTTACCCAAATAAGTTTTTCAAGCCAATGTATATAATCAGTTATTTCATGAAACGAATAGTAAAGCGGTTTTCGATTTCAGTAATTGTAATAATTATCAGCGGAGTTGCTTCAACAGCGTCCGGTCAAAGTAGTTCAATAGCAGAAAATGCATTAACGCGACTAATGGAAGGAGACTTTACAAAGGCAAAGAGCCTGGCAGCAGCAGCTATTAATTCCGATCGGAACAATGGGCTGGCCTATGCCATTCGCGGGCGGGCAAGGCTTGTTGGAAATGAATTAGCCGGGGCGCAGGTGGACCTTGCAGAAGCTATCAGACTTAGTCCGGATAACGGAGTCTTTTATGCTTTTGAAGCTGCCTGTTATCAATATCAAAATAACCCGGAGTTATCACGGAAAACGTTTGAAAGAGCCCTCCAACTATTGGGCTCGCCGAAATCTGCCATTGAATACTATGCCTGCGGTATTGCTTATGAAAGTGTAAAAAAAGAAGAAGCCGCCCTGGCTGATTACACAAAAGCTATCGAACTTAACCCACGTTTTGCGCTTTCCTATGTGAAACGTGGCAAAATTTATTCCAACAGGAAACAGGACGACGCAGCCATTGCCGAATATGCAAAAGCAATCGGGATTAATCCGTCGTATGCCGGCTGTTATTTTATCCGCGGTAATGCTTACTACGAAAAGCAACAGTATGATCTGGCAATAGCGGACTTCACAAAAGTAATTGAATTGAGCCCCAAAGATGTGGATGCTTATTTCAATCGTGGGGTGATGTACAAGAAAAAGGAAAAATACGATCTGGCACTTGCCGATTATGCCAAAGTAATTGAGCTTTCTCCAAAAGATGCCTCACTGTACGGCAACCGCGGTAATATTTATCTCATGCAGGAAAAAGCAGATCTGGCATTCAGTGATTACGCAAAAGCTATTGAGCTGGATCCGAAAAACGCCCTTTATTATGTTTCCCGCGGTAATATTTACGTTCGCTGGGAGCAATGGGATGCGGCGCTTAATGATTATAACAAAGCTATTGAGCTGGATCCGAAAAATGCAGACGCTTACCTGGAACGCGGCAATATTTATTTCAAAATTAAGAAGCAAAGTGATCTGGCGTTTGCTGATTTCAACAAAGTCATTGCAATTAATCCGAAATACTCCAATGGGTATTTGAATGTTGGTGTGGTTCACCACGATAAACAGCAGTATAGCCTTGCGATTTCCAATTACACGAAAGCCATTGAAGCTGACCCGGCAAATCTTCTCGCTTATCTCAACCGCGCGGATGCTTATGAGGCTATTGGAAGCAACAAGCTGGCGGATCTTGACCGCAAAAAATACAGCGATCTTGGCGGAAAGATTTCAGCATCCGGCGAAAAGTCACGGCGGGAGATCTTTCCACAGGGAACTTTTGACGCTAAATTAGCAGAGGGGGCACTGGGTCGCGGCTTGTCAAGGATTGTGGGAAGGGCCTGCACAAAGAAGGACGGGCTAATATTTTATGCTGCAGGTGTTAAAGTCGTTTTGTTTCCAGTCACCCCGTATCTTGAAGAGTGGTATAAGTTACGGGATCAGAAAGAGAATAAAAAAACCGGTGTATATATGTCGAAAGAAGCAAACCAATATTCTATTGAGGCAATTACCGGCGCCGATGGACGATTTGCCTTTGAAGGACTGAAGCCCGGCCAATATTTTATCCAGCTTATCCACGATTTCAACCAGCTCAAAACGGCAAGAATTTATAGCGGCTCAAATACTTCACAGAATGGCCCCGTGCGGGAAATCACCAATTATTATTATGATCAGGATTATATAGTTGAACGTTCACAACGACTGGAAAGATTTGTGGAGGTTAAACAAGACGGAGATACAAAAAAAATCACGCTGGCAAATGGTTTGATTAAGAGCTGTGAATTTTAATGAATTAAGTTACAACCAGTCTGGTAAACATTTATAAGTCCAATTTATCAACTCCAAAAGCGGATAAATTGATTCAAAATATTCAAGATTTAAAAAGGCGCCTCATTGATTTATGAGGCGCCTTCCTTTAAATTTAAGCTCTTAATATAATATTATCACCCGAAGCAATAACATTGACCGTTGTAGCACTCGCCTCCAAAGCCTGCCTGGTCCATACACCATGCATAACAAAATTGATTTGAACATGGCGTAAGATCATTGTAGCCACATTTGATGTTTTTCATTTCAGCGCGCATCAATGGAGTACCAAAGGATTTTAAGAATTTCATTTGTTAAATTTAAGATTATACAGAACTAGACGTTATCAGAATGGCGCTTACCATTCGTAGAATCCAGGTTATCGCAGGTAAAATAATTATTTATGCTGCATTATAATTGCAGTGTTAAAATCAGCTGAATTTTTTTGCTACAAAAAAAGGAAGAGCCGTGTAACAAGAGACTATTTTGTGGCTGGATAAAACTATAAACTATGAATGAGAAGTTGAAAAGCAAATTGGATGTTATTTTTAAATCCAGGCTAACAGATAGTGAAGGAGTAGAAATTGCGTCTTATGCAAATGAGGGCGCAACAGCACTTGAAATTCGTAATGTAGTTATTAACTTATCTATTGCGTTGCCCAAAGATTTTATTTTTATGATTGCACTTTGCCAGAACAATAGTACTTTACAATAATAGTAAAAATAGCTATTGTAGTTTATGAAAAAACAACTTATACTCTGTCTGCTGATACTGACAATTCCCGCTTTTCTATATGCCCAGGGGAAAATAGAACGTTTCTGCGAATTAAAGGCTGGCGGTGCTGGATTCAATTCCAAAGTGACGGCACAACTTAATTTTGGAGAGGGAACCAGGCTAATTGATTTTAAAGACCATCGAATGAAAGATTCTGTTGGCAATGTAAAAAAATTCAAGTCCATTGTAGATGTACTGAATTTCATGAGTGCTAAAGGATGGAAGCTGGTCACCACTTTTTCTGAGCCGGCCCCGAACCCGTCTTTCATTTATTTTTACTTTAAAAAAGAGCTGGATGCTGCTGAACTCAATAACTTCAAGCCAGAGGCGGAGTTTGAGATGTAATGACAGCACTATTCCACTTAAATAACTTCAAATCCCCAACAAGTAAGTTCGATTCTCGCCCCTTTCATAGAATATCTTTTATGATATAAAAGTTGAAAACTTACAAAAGTAAGAATGATGTGTACTCTTGAGCATTATTGTTGGTAGTAAATTTGGGTAATAGAATTTATCAAAGGTTGATCTACCGGGTGATTTTATTTTTTTGTATTGTAGTCTCCTGATAAAGTTAGTAATGTCTTATACTAATCAATTCGTAATTGATTAGTGTAAGACATTTTTTTTATGTGCGTTCATGGACTTGGCCATGCACCTGAATCTCGCAGAATGATGGGGGCAGATAAGGTGTAAAACTAACGGTCACCTGCCTTTATCTTTTCAATGGCCTGTGCCAGCAATGCATTGAACTCCGCCGGTTTTTCTATCATGGGATAGTGTCCGGTTGCATGGATAGGCAGTAGCATATACTGAATGCTTCTTTTCTTTTCTTTTCTTTTCGTGTTTTTATATTTCCTATGATGTTAGTGATTTGGTTTGATTCCAGGTTATTTTTTTATATTTTTATCTATACCCTTTGAGCAGCATTTAAGATAACCCATTAAGAGCAAATCAGCAGGCAATCCTACATTTCCCACATTTATCATTCATTTTTATTAAAATTCCATTATGAAAAAAGAATCCGTTTTTTATTACCCGCTTATCAGTTTACTGTTTGTTGCAACCAGTTTGTGCAGCTGTGCCAAACAACAGTTGAAATCCACAGCCCCAAATAATAAGGTTAGTAATGCGTCATCAGGTGCTGCAAATGTTGCTATTACCGGCTTTGTACACCCCGGTGTTCTCAATACCCAAGCCAGTCTTGATCTGGTGGGTGGACAGGTAAATGGGGGAGATGTCAACCGTACCTCCTCTTATCAAAAAGTGCTGGACTTTATTAACAGCCACAGCTATCCCACTTCTTTTCCATCCACAGTGGTAGTAGGCTCCAATGGCGCTACTTCACCGTCTAAAACACAGATCAGGAAGGACGCAGAGCTGGTGTATGCCCTGGCATTAAGATGGGCGAAAACCGGTAATGCTACCTACGCTACACAGGCTATCGGCATCCTCAATGGCTGGTCTTATAATTTCCAGCAATATGCTTTGCTGGATGGTGCTACCAATCCCAATCAGCCAGGGCTGGAGGCCTGCTGGACAACTCCCAGCTTTGTTGCTGCCGCAGAAATAATCCGTTACTATAACATAAAAGGTCAGGGCGCCGGCTGGGCTGCTGCAGATATAACACAGTTTAACAATTACCTGAATAATGTAAAGAATAATTACATTAACAACATGCCGGTTTATAATAATAACTGGAACGCTTCGCAGGGATATGCCAAGATGGCTATTGGCATTTTCCTGAACAGCACTTCCGTATACCAGAATGGATATAATACCATTACCACTTATCTTCCTGTTATCATACAATCTGATGGGACTATACCGGAATACTGCGATCGCAAGGACTGTGTTCACTTCCAGTATTCTCTTACTGCCTTTGCATATGCCGCTGAACTGGCGCGCATACAGGGAGATAATTCCCTGTGGACTGCTAATTCCAACCGCATCAGCGCGGGATATGATTATATGAAAGCTGCTTACGGACAAAGCACCAGTTGCAGCTATTGTGCTGTTTCCAGCTCCGTTTTTCCAGGTACTGAAGTCGCTTATAATTATTACAAAACCAGTAATCTTTCCTATCTGAGAGGACTACAGGCGCCGCTGGGTGTTACCAGCGACAATACTTTCCTGGGCTTTACTACTTATACACATTACAATGTGCCGGTACTGTAAAATAGCTTGCCTTTTGTAGGTAAGAAAATAAACTGATTTGCGCTGAAAAGTAGTTCGATTGCTGTATCATAGAGATCATGAAACGTGTTACAATTCTTAAGGATTGTAACACGTTTTTTCTTTGAACAGCGCTGTATTGTATTGTCTGAATTATCCTGAATGCGCCAGGTGAAAGAATCTTCATTGTATTTAGGGTATTATGAAGATGGGCTATCTATGTGCAACTAACCGGACTTAAATAATACTTTCATACTATTGGAAAAATCATTTACAATAATTATCTTTATTAAACTAATTAGTAATAATATTTATTATTACTCACCCCATACGTAATACCCTCGAAGTTATCATCATATTTTAACAGCATATTTTCTTGTTACCGTTTGAATGGAGATTTATATAATTTCAGGAGTTGTGATGTTGAAGTGATTTACTGACAGATATACCCCAAAATTTTAATCGAATGTAAATACCTTGAAATGTTGTCCTACACCGGATATTTCACCTCAAAGCTATTTCATATTGGTAACTGCATTGCAACAGCTTAGCTGAGCGATGTTTGAGATAATTATACTTTAAAAGTAACTCCATGTTTAATAATGTAGCTATTGATGTAGCCATCGGGCTGGTATTTATTTACCTCCTTTATAGTCTGCTCACCACTATTATCCAGGAAATTATCGCGGCTAAATTGTCTTTTCGTGCAAAGTTCCTTGAAAAAGCCATCATCAGGATGCTGCAGGATAAGCAGGAGTATTCCACGTTTACAAAGTGGGGTATTTTTATTAACCAGCTGGCAAAGCCCAAAAGCAACAAGAAACAGGAAGTGAGGGTATCTGAAATGGAGGAGGACAATAAGAAAGAGCGCGCAGCAGATAACGCCACGATTCAGAAGAAGAAAGGGCCAAATAGCTTTGCAGCTGCCTTCTACAATCACTCTTTGATAAAAGTTTTCAGTCAGGAGGACTGTACCAGGAAGCCGGCTTACCTGGTTAGTACCACATTTTCCAAAATAGTATTAGATCTTTTAAAAGGACATGAAGTAGTGCCAGGTGAAAATATTCGTAGCAAGATACAGGAGTCACTTACTACCGGCACTATCAAATGGAACCCTGGTAATATTAATGAGCAGGTTATTCATGACACGATAATAGAGAAGGACACCAAAGCCTATCTGAATTCTATATGGGCAGATGCCCAGGGAGATGTTGAGAAATTCCGGGATTTAATGGAACAATGGTTTAATGAAACAATGGATCGCACCACCGGTTGGTATAAGAAGTATACACAATTTATATCGCTGCTGATTGGTTTGGTGCTGGCCATCGTCTTTAATGTGGATACATTGAAGATAGCGGATGCGTTGCGCAAGGACCCTAAACTGAGGGAACAGCTGGTACAGCAGGCAGGTGCTTTTGTTGCTGCTCATCCTGATTTGAACGCAGAACTGCAAACCGCAAAAAAAGCAGTGAAAGAAAAGGTTACGGCAGATTCCTCCATCACTAAAAAAGATTCCGTAATAAAGGTAGCCGGCACTAACCTGGACAAGAGATATGATTCCTTAAAGCAGGTGATGGATTCTTTAAATGCTGCAGCGGGTAATCTTGTTAGTGGAGATATTGTACGTACCCGCGACATATTGGGTACCGGCATTTATTCAGTCAGTTTGATGAAAACGGGGGAGGACTGGTATAGTCTTAATGTTCTCTGGAGATTTTTGCAGGCGCTTGCCGGCTGGATCATTACTGCATTGGCATTGTCCTTAGGGTCGCCCTTCTGGTTTGATATACTGAATAAATTGATGAAGCTGCGCAGCTCAGTAGCACCCGCCATCGAACAGGATACTGCCAAAGCAAAGGAAGTTAACACAAACAATATTAAGCGGGTAGGATGATACAGTTAACTGTCACTAAATACCTGAATGTGCGGGTGGGAGAGGCCAGTGTTAATGCTCCCTGCTATCAATATTTGTCGCCGGGCAGTTTGCTGGAGGTAGATGGGGCGCTTTATCATGGAGATAACCTTTTTGATAATGATATCTGGTATAAAGATCCTGCGGGTAATTATTACTGGAGTGGTGGAGTGGCGGTGCCGCTTTCGTCTGCCGGAATAAATAAAACCGGTATTCCCGACTGGATGGTTAATCTGAAAATACCTGAGATCTGGCAATTAACAAAAGGGGAAGGTGTAGGGGTAGCTATACTGGATACGGGTATTAATATAAATAATCCTGACCTGACTTTTGATGGAGCAATACGTTATGCCTATAACAAAGAAAATCCTGCAACAGCGGACCTGCAGGATGTGGTGGGGCATGGAACTTTTTGTGCCGGCCTGATTGCATCAAAGAATAAGAATGGTCCGGTTATAGGTGTTGCGCCTGATTGCCACTTATATGTATGTAAGATAGCAGATGAGGAGGAGCTGAACGATCAATCAATTTATGCCAAAGCAATTAAATTTTGTGCCGGCCAGGATGATATTAAGGTAATATCTATCAGTTGGGCATCCAGTATTACTGAGCAAACGATATTGGATGAATTAAATCTGGAGATTAAAAATGCCATTGATAAAGATAAAATAATCCTTTGTTCGGTCGGGAATGCCTCTTCATTTAATGACCCCGGTCCTCTATTTCCTGCCTCTGTTGATAATGTAATAGGTATTGGTGCTATTCCTTTAGAACATGAGATTTACCCTTATATCAATGAACATCTGATAACGATCATTAATGGTAAAGGCATGCAGTCCTATGACAGGAATAATGCAATTGTTGTATTTCCTCCCGGAACAAGTCAGGCAAATGCTGTAGTAGCAGGTATTGTAGCCTTAATCATTTCTTACAAAAAAATAAAATTTTCACAGCAACAGATACTGGAAATGCTCAAAAGTATTTCCCAGCCTCAAACATTTAGTTTGTTAGATTTTAATCAACAACGCGTCAGTAAAACCCTCAATGTTTTAGACCCTAATCTATTATTGAATTTGTTCCAGGCATAAAACTTTAAGCATGAAGAAATTTTTAATAGCAACATTACTAATGTTGCCCATCTGCAGCGTAGCACAGCGTATTGCATATTATGATGCCCTTTATTTAAAAAAGCTGGCAGATATAAATGGAGGAAAGTTTCCAATAATTGACGAAAGCAGGACGGTTCTTAAATATTACTTCGGGGCGTTGCATGATGAACCTCTGCGTCTGGCAATTGATAGTAATATTTTCTTAAAACCATACTTTAAGAGAAGCGGGGTATCCGCTGGGGATAAAAATTTAGGCAGCATACCAAATCTTATAGGAGGAAGTTTAGGCAGTGTGGACATAACAGCCATTGCCAATGGGCTTGCCACTATTATGATTAAAAGAGCAAAGCAGGAACTCACCGTTGCTTTTTTTGACAGGTTTGTAAAGTATTCGGAAAAAAATCCTGAGTTCAACACGTTGTTTCCTGTTACCACCAAGAACCTTACGCAACTTATTACCTATAAATATCCACAGATGTTGCCTACACTCCGGGATGGGTTTTATGAAGATCTTAAACAAATCAGTTTGCATATTGATGATATGATTGATTTGCCGAAGTACAGGATATTGCTGAACGATTTGCCACAAATAAGAATGGCTATTCATACTTTGCGTATTGCAAATGATCTGGAAACAGGGGCTTCCAATGCGGCGGATGTTATTAAGCAGTTGGCCTCTTTCAGAGAGTTGGATGCGGTGCTGCCGGCGAATAGCCCTCTATTTAATATTAAAGGAGCGATAAAAACTGCGGCATTGTTCTCCGAAAGCATTCGAAGCGATGATAACGTATGGATAGGTGGTGATGAATTTAAGAAATTATTGAGCAATGATACATTGTTTAGTATTTACCTGGGACTTACCCGTCAGTTAGCAAAGACGCAGGATATTTCTTTTGTTGATAAAGGAGGAGTTATAACACAATTATATAAGCTGATCGATTCCAGCTCTTTTTTTATGAATCAGCAGATGTTGCAGGAACTATCCAGCCTGGGTGGTAAAGTCAATCATTCGGTGGCGGATATAAACTTAAAGAAAAACAATGGGCATCTATCAAATGAAGATTATTACAATTATATTAATGTGTCCCTGGATGTAATAGATTACTTTTTTCGTATAACAAAACCATATAGATCTGATGTGTTGCCAGATACCTATCTGCAGCTGGCAAGAGATGGGAACAGTTTATACAGGGATATTTATACCACGCATTATACACAGGGCGCCAACGATGTGCTGAACATATTAAGCGGTATCGCAGCATTAACAGGAGAGGCTAAGTCCTACAAAAATGCAAAAGATAGTATTAATAAGTTTGTAGAAAAGGTAAAGCCTTATGCTTTGTTCATGGGTAACATGGTGGATGCAAAGGGGGAGGAAGAGGTAAGCGCCGTTCTGGAAAATGTAATATTGCCGGTAGGAAGCTCTTCTATTAAAAAATTTACGAAGAACAACCTGTCTGTCCAGAGTTATTTAGGAGCATATATGTCTTCTTCCAATAGCGGCAATGCAATTAAGGGCACCTGGTCGGATAAGTTTGGGGTAACGGCTACTATAGGTATTTCCTACACGCCGGGCTGTCTGAGCTGGGGGAATCGTGGTGCGGTGAGTATATATGGGGTAATCCTTGATATCAGCGCCATTGTGGATTATAAGCTCAAAACAGACTCTGTGCCTACTGCCAGCGGAGGAAATGCCCCTGTTATTAAAAAGAATTACCAGGTACAGCTAGGGCAAATCTTTTCACCGGGCGTGTACCTGACCTACGGTTTTTTTGCTAAACTGCCGCTTTCTATCGGTTTTGGCGGACAATACGGCCCCGGGCTCTCCAAAATTAAAACAGATGAATCGGTGGCTGTAATGACCAATCCCTCCTGGCGCTGGAATTTATTTTTAGCCGTAGATCTGCCTTTTTTTACGCTGTTGAATACGAGCAAAAATAAGTGACCAGGTAATTGAAGTTGTATACTGGTATTGAGTTGTAGCCCGTTTAATAGCTGGCCTGTTGCGTTTTTTGCCCCGCCATTTGCCCAAATCAGGGGGTGTTGGTAAAGTTTAATTTTTAAAATGGATTAGGTTGTTCAAATAGATATGCTTACCTTGGGTGTAATTAATATTAATATAATGCAACAAGGAACAGTTAAATTTTTTAATGAATCCAAAGGATTTGGTTTTATTACACCTTCAAATGGTGGTCCAGACATTTTCGTTCACGTATCGGGTATTACTGGCGAACTTCGTGAAAATGACCGCGTATCTTATGAAGTAGAAAATGGTAAAAAAGGATTAAATGCAGTTAACGTAAAAGTTATCTAATTTTATATATCTTATTTATTGGAAGGGTATGCTGAACAGCATACCCTTTTTTTGTGCTATTTTTTATAAAAAGACCGGTAATAGGGAACTCCCAAAGGTTTTTTCTCCCTTCCTTAAGATCAGTTAAAGCGTTAAATCAAGCCGGATGAAAGCCTGTTATTCAGTTTTTCTACAGATTGATCCATTAGCTTCGCCCTGCTAAATGGAGATAGTATGAGGATAATAGTAGCTATGATCTTGCTTTTAACAGTAAGCTCGAATGTTTTCAGCCAACAGCATAAAAACGAAAAAATTACAGGAAAGATATTAAACGGTGATAGTAAGTTGCCTGTTGAATATGCCACTGTTATAGTTACAGACGTTATTACAGGTAAAACGATCAGCGGGGCTGTGGCAAACAACAAAGGCGTATTCGATATTAACGGTTTAAGTGCTGGCAGATTTAAAGTGATAATTGATTTTATAGGATACGAAAAAAAGATATTTGACAGTGTAGTACTCACTAACGCCAGGCCTGTTTATGATTTGGGCACGGTATACATCACTTCAGCCAGTAAATCATTGAATGAAGTAGTGGTTATTTCCCGGGCGGCAATAGTAGAAAATAAAATTGACAGGGTTGTATATAATGTTGCTAATGATGTAACATCCCAGGGTGGAGTGGCGACAGATGTATTAAAAAAGGTACCACAGGTTACAGTTGATGTTGACGGGAACGTTGAATTACAGGGCAATTCCAATATCCGTTTTCTGATCAATGGCAAACCCTCCAGCATGTTTGGTAACAGCTTGTCAGATGCGCTTGCTTCTATACCAGCCTCCCAGATTAAAAGCATCGAAGCTATCACCAGCCCGGAGGCAAAATATGATGCCCAGGGTACGGGAGGTATCATTAATATAATTTTGAAGGACAATAAAATGCAGGGCGTTAATGGTAATATCAGTCTTGCTGCCGGAACGAGGTTAGAAAACGGTTCTGTTAACCTGAACGTGCGCCACAATAATTTCGGCATGAACTTCTTCTTCAGTGGAAATGCTCAGTTAAAATCTTCTACTCCTTATTCACAGGACAGGACTTCTGCTGATTCTATCGCTAAAACAAGCACCCGTTTATTACAGTATGGTAATTCGGATTTTAACCGGGATGCATATCAGTCAGGCCTTGGGTTTGACTGGAATATAAGCAAGACAGATAACCTAAGCGGATCGGTATCCCTTAATCAATTCAATAATCGTTTGGATGGATTAACTTACCAGCAGCAATTGATCAATAGGTTAACCAATGCTTCTTCAGATACATTAAATTCACTCAGACAATCGGATACGCGCAATCATATTAATGCTGTTGACTGGAACCTTGCCTACAAAAAGAAGTTTAAGAAAGCAGGGCAGGAACTGGATGTATTATATAGTGCAAGTTATGGATCGCCATCTTCCCGTTTTCTGCAGTCCCAGTTGTATGATGGACAGACTTTACCCTATGCAGGAACATCCAGCAGTAACCCGGGCAACGACAGGCAGCATAATATTTCTATAGATTATGTACATCCGGTGAATAACAAGCTGACTATTGAAACCGGGTTAAAAACAATTTTTCATGATCTCAGCAATACTGCCGACGTTCATACCTATGATAAAAGCACCAACAGTTACCTTCCGGACCCGACACAATCATATGATTTTAATTACAGGATGAATATTTATGCGGGTTACCTGTCCGCTACTTTCTCCATGCTCAATTTTTTAGATGTTGTAGCAGGAGCAAGGTACGAATATACCAATATTCAGATGCATTTCGCGGGAACAACGGTACCATCCTACAGCAATTTGGTTCCTTCTATCATCTTATCACATAAATTCAATAAAGGGCAGTCCTTTAAACTTGCTTATACGCACAGGCTGGAACGCCCTGACAGGGAGCTTAACCCGTTTCTTAATCTTAGTGACCCCTATAACATAAGCACCGGTAACCCTGCTTTAAAACCTGAAATAGGCGACAACTTTGAATTGGGTTATAATAAATCGTTTGATAATGGTGGCAGTATTTATGTTGCCCTGATAGAACGGATCAACAGCAACGATATAAAGCCATATACCACCTTTTATCCTTCCTTTCAGATAGGGGACTCACTGTATAAGAATGTTTCAGTAACAAACCGGGTGAATATCGGATCAGAATATAATACAGGACTTATTATTACGGGATCTTTGCCTTTAACAAAAGCGCTCAATATCCGGGAAAACCTGATGGTCTTTAACAGGCACGTGGTGAATAAGCTGGATGGCGGGAACCAGACAAATGGCCTGAACTGGCGACTGAACATGAATGTCACTTACCAGCTGCCGAAAAACCTGGTAGCAGAGGCATTTGGAGAATACCGGTCATCTTTTAATAATATACAGGGCAGACAACCCAAGAGCATCTCTTATACTTTCGCTTTCAGGAAACAATTCTGGAATAAAAATGCAAGCATAGGCCTGACAGCTACAAATCCTTTTAACAAATATATCAACCAGCTTACCACCATCCATACAGCCAACTATACTTCAACTGTTTTAAGACAGATACCTTACCGCTCATTCGGTATCAGCCTGACATATAAATTCGGTAAGCTTCAATTTAAAAAAGAGAAAGAAAATGATAATAATTACCTGAATAATATACCATCAATATAAATTATACTAATCAGGAAAAATGCAGTAGCCTTCAAGTCGTTTGATTTGAAGGCTTTTTTGTGTTTGATACTTTATAAAGTACGTACCACCTTACACGTTGGGCCGCCCAGGCGCTTATTTTATCCAATTTTTGCACTGAAATATTTTTAACCAAAACACAATTATTATGAAAACTATTCAGGTGTTAAAAGTTGTTGTATTAGCAATGTTTATCCTCTTTACAATTTCCTGTAAAAAAAATAAAGACTCCCCGGTTCCTCCAACAGCATGTAACCTTGGAGCCGGCAATCATCCCAATCGCAACAATTATCAACGGATCATTGATAATTTTATGAATGCAGGTGCGGCAGGTGTGAGTGTAACGGTGATATCGCCTGAGGGTACCTGGAGCGCATGTGGGGGGAAGGCTAATATAGAGGACAATATTGATTTGACTCCTTGTCATACTTTACGCATTGGTAGCATTACAAAAGTATTTACCGCCGCAACAATCTTAAAACTGCAGGAAGAAGGTGTTTTAAATATAAAAGATAAAATCAATAAATATATTCCGGGAAGCATCACCGACCATATTGCCAATGCAAATGATGTAACCATAGAACAATGCCTGAACCATACATCCGGCATAAGAGATTATTTAGATCAAAATGTGATATCCGGGATATTGAATAAGCAAATAATTAAATACTCAGCAGAAGAGAATTTAAAATTTATTTATGATAAAAGTGCATATTTCTCACCGGGCAAGGGGATGATATACTCAAATGCTAATTATTTATTATTATCAACGGTGATAAAATATGCAACAGGTAAAAATGCCTTCGATGTAGTAACTGAAAAGATCATCCGGCCGCTTCAGCTCCAAAATACTTCTGCGAGTACGGAGTTACCTGGCACGCTAACCAGGTGTTATCATGATGTTGACAATAATGGTATAATGAAAGATTTTACCTACGCAGATAATAATGCTGTTGGCGGAGTGGGGGCATTGGATGGAGGGATTATTTCCAATTCATATGATGTAGCAAAGTTTATGGAGGCTTTATTGACTGGTAAAGTTATTTCACCAGCTTCACTGGCTCAGATGGAAACATTTACGGATATAGATCCTTCAAATCTCCCCGATGATTTAAAATATTATAAACAATATGGCTTAGGATTAATGAAAATAGAAACGGACCAGGGAACAGCCATAGGACACGACGGGCATGTATATGGTTTTATTGGAAAAGTATTTTATCTCCCGGTGCAAAAGGTAACAGTTGCCATACTTTTAAATGGGTGTTCATCAAAAACCACTGCTGTACTTAATGACAAAGGAATGTTTAATAATCTGTTCTAAACTGAATAATGGTATTGAAACCAAATAGTTAAAAGATACCTTTCCGTCCTATTGGATGACTGAAAGATTACAGACCTCACGCCTGGCGTGGGGTTTTCTTTTTTACGCCATAATAGGGGTAAAACGATTTTCAGCTGTCGTATTCCTGTAAGGGTATCTTATGTGTGCCTGCAATGACTTACGCATGAATCCGGATAAATAATATAAGCAATGTTCTTTGTTGTTGGAATCATCTTAGCCTTTTTCCTTGATCTGTTATTGATCAGTAAAAAAGGGAAAACGCTGGCTGATAAAGTGCTGGCCTTTTGGTTGTGCTGTATAGGCATTCATTTACTGTTTTTTTACCTGACTTATTTCCACGGGAGTTTTACTGAACGTCCCTGGGCACTTGGAATTGAGATCCCGCTGCCGCTTTTGCATGGCCCTTTTCTCTATTTGTATACGGCCGCCCTGACCCGGCAGTTTCCTCATAAATGGAAATTTATGCTGCTTCACTTTGTTCCGGCTATCGTTTCTTATCTGTACCTGGTCAGGTTTTATCGCTTGCCGGATGAACAAAAGATCTTTGTTTACCTGAACAAAGGACGCGGGTTTGAGCTGTTTACCATGCTGAATCTTTTTGTCATTATCCTATCGGGTATAACATATATCGTTTGGTCGGCGATTTTGTTGAAAAAGTATCACCGCTCTCTCTTTGATCAGTTTTCATATACAGAGAAAATTAATTTAAAATGGCTGCAATACCTGATATATGGCATCACGATCATCTGGCTTTTTGTTATACTGAACAGGGAGGAATTAGTTTTTGGAGCTGTTGTTGTATTCGTTATTTTCATAGGATATTTTGGCATTAAGCAGGTCGGTATCTTTACTCATACCGGTTATAATTATCAGGATAGGAATGTGCAGGTTTATAAGCATACAGTAATACCCCAACAAATAGCAGCGGTGGCCATTCCTGCAAAAGAAGCACCAGCTTCAGAGGAAGGAGGGGACCTGACCGGAATTTTAGAGGATGAAGTGAGTGCGGATGATCATCCTGATAAAAAGAAGTATTCCAAATCAGGACTTACAGGAGCTGTAGCGGGAAACCTGCACCAGGAGCTTACACAAATGATGGAAAACAAAAAGTTGTTTTCGGAAAGTGAACTGTCACTTGCTGAATTGGCTAAAGAATTGCATACGCATCCCAACTATTTATCTCAGATTATAAATGAACTGGAGGGGAAGAATTTTTATGAATATATCAATACGCTTCGTATTGAAGAATTTAAAAGGCTTATTTCCAATCCTGATAATCATCAATTCACTTTGCTGTCTTTGGCATATGAATGCGGCTTTAATTCAAAATCTTCTTTTAACAGATATTTTAAAAAAGCTACGGGACTGTCTCCTTCCGCATATCTGCGTAGTCTTAATATGGAAGAGATGCCAACAGGAATAAAAGGTATCGGTGTGTAAAGCCACCAGTCTTATGCTCCGCCCTTTTCAACAACGCTGCTCAGGCCATCTGCCGGCAGTTTTACTTATGCACTCAATAGTTATATAACCTCCGGGTTTACACAAACGTTTGTGTAAGTTTAGTATTTATGAACTTTGTATAGTATTCTAGTTGTATATTTATACTATATTTTGATATAGTAATACTAAACACCTGTTTATCACCAAAATCTATTTGTTATGAAATTGTTTCATCTGAAACTACGGGCAATACTGTGCACGGCATTGGCAGTATTGACGGGATTAAACGTGGCCTTTGCCCAATCTGAAATAAGGGGGGCAGTGACTGATGCCAACAACCAGTCTATAATAGGTGCGTCGGTATTAATTAAAGGAACAAAAAAAGGTACCACTACAGATGCGCAGGGGCACTTTGTTATTAATGCCAGTGCCAATGCCACCCTTACCTTTAGCTTCATAGGATTTGACGCTAAAGAAGTGCCTGTAAATAACCGGACAAACATCACCGTGGTATTGCAATCTAAAGATGAAGGATTAAATGAAGTAGTAGTAACAGCGTTGGGTATTAAAAAGGAAAAGAAAGCAGTAGGCTACGCTGTACAGGAAGTAAAAGGCGCTGAGTTGGTGAAAGCCAGAGAGCCTAACGTCATCAATTCACTCACCGGAAAAGTAGCAGGCTTACGTATTGCTACCTCTACTGACCTTTTCGGAGATCCGGGGATTTCCCTGCGGGGAAAAAGTACCATCATTGTGGTAGATGGTGTCCGGATAAATTCCAATTCATGGAACCTGAGTGCAGATGATATTGAAAGTTTTTCTGTCCTGAAAGGCCCTTCTGCTGCTGCATTGTATGGGTCAGATGGTATTAATGGTGCTATCCAGATCACGACTAAAAGAGGTTCTAAAAATAAACGGGGATATTCAGTTGAGTTCAATTCCAGCACCCAGGTGCAAACAGGGTTTAATGCCAAACCTGGTTTACAATCTGAATATGGCCCCGGCTCAGACTTTCAATACGAATTTGTGGATGGTAGTGGTGGCGGCACCAACGATGCAGATTATGATGTGTGGGGGCCACGTTTTGAAGGGCAAATGATCAATCAGTGGGATAGTAAAATAGATCCGAACACCGGCAAATTGATGCCGTTGCCCTGGACCGCAAAAGGAAAAAATAACCTGACTAACTTTTTGCAAAAGGGATTGCTGTCTTCTAATAACCTGGCTGTTTCAGCCAATAATGACAAAGGGGATATCCGTTTCTCCATGACACAATTATATCAAAAGGGAATGGTGCCAAATACCAAACTCAATGCTACAAATATCAATTTTTCAGGAGGGTTGAATATTACTAAAAAACTCAGGCTGGAATCCAATATCAATTATAACAAACAATATACGCCGAACATACCCAGCTTTGGCTACCAGCCAAGCAGCCCGATCTACGCCATGATGGTATGGGGAGCGGCGAATTATGATGTAAGGGATTTAAGAGATTACTGGCAGCCGGGTAAAGTAGGTACACAACAAAAGAATGTTGAGTACTATCAATATTCTAATCCATATTTTATTGCTTATGAAGAATTACAAGGTTATTATAAGGATGATATTTATGGGTATGTTAAATTAAAGTACAATATTGCCGATAACTTTGATATTCATTTGCGTTCTAACGTTAGCACAAACTATGTGAACACGCAAAACCGTTACCCGATTTCTACTTCACAGTATAATGGTGATGGAGGATATTTTCAAAAAGGAGGATATAATGAATCCTATAATTACTTCTGGGAAAACAATACGGATGTATTAGCTACCTATACAAAGGATCTTACTTCAAATTTTTCTTTTAAAGGATCGGCCGGTGCGAATCTGTTATCCAGAAGAACAAATTATCAATATAGTCATACCAACAATGGTTTGCTGGTACCTCAGTTATGGACGGTGCAGAATAGCGTAGATCCGTCTTCTACTGAAACTGACAAGGCAACCTATCAAAGAAAGAGTGCTTATGCATTAGCTGATTTTGATTACAAGAGAATGCTCTTTCTTAGTTTAACCGGTCGTGTTGACCAGGCTTCTACATTGCCGCAAAGCAAAGGCGCCTATTTCTATCCATCGGTATCACTCAGTGCATTAATATCTGAAATGGTAAAACTGCCTTCTTTTGTTTCCTATGCTAAACTGAGGGCCTCTTACGCCAAAGTAGGAAATGATGGGCTGCCTGCAAGTCCTGGTTACTCCAGTTATTATAAACTGGCGCCTACTTATTCTACCGGTGTGAGGTGGAATGGAAATCCCTCTTTGTATTATGATGGTACACTGTACGATCCGGGAATTTCTCCTGAATTTAATAAGTCGTTGGAGTTTGGCGGAGATTTCCGTTTCCTGAAAAACAGGTTAGGTATTGATCTTACTTATTTCAGGAATATAGAAGGCCCCAGTATATTTTATCTGCCGCTTTCTGCCACCAGCGGAGCTACCTCTCTGCAGCGTAATGGTTTAACCTACAACCGCAAAGGTGTTGAACTGATTTTAACAGGCAGCCCAGTCAGATCAAAGAACTTCAGTTGGGATGTAACCATCAACTGGTCAACTCAGCAACGGTACCTGAAAGGAGTGTATGATACATTAAATGCTTACAATCGGGTGAAAGTAGGTGAAAGAACAGATAAATTATTCCTGACAGACTTTCAAAGAACACCGGATGGCCAGGTTGTTTACAGTGCCACCAGCGGAAGACCTTTAAAAAACAGCTATACTACCTTCCAGGGCTATACGAATGAAAGATGGATGGGTAGTTTACAGAATACTTTCCGGTACAGGAATCTGAGCCTGAGCTTTATGTTTGATGGCCGTTACGGTGGTAAGCTGGTGAATTACGTCAGTCAGAAACAATGGCAGGCCGGAGCAGCTCCAGGATCAGCGAATGAATACCGGCTGGATGACTGGAACAACAGGAATACCGCTAATTATAAAGGTACCTACGTTGGACAAGGGGTAAATATTACCGGTGGTTCTCTGGTAGTAGATGGAAATGGAAATGTTATTGCTGACTCAAGGAAATTTCAGGCAAATACAACAACAGTTAAATGGGAATCTTTTGCAAAAGGTTATTGGGGAAGTGAAGTTCCCAACCTGGTGGATAAATCTTATATGAAACTCAGGGAGGTGACAATTTCCTACACAGTGCCGCAAAGCCTGTTGTCCGGACAAAAGCTTTTCAATGCTGCTTCCCTTACGCTGGTAGGTCGTAACCTCTGGTATCTCACGAAAGATAAAAATGCACGCAACATCGATCTTGATCAGTGGACCAGCGGAAGTACCAATCTTGAAACTCCTTCTGTAAAAAGTTTTGGTGTGAATATCAACCTCACTTTTTAACCTTAAAAATAAAAACAATGAAGCTTATATATAACAGATGGATGCTTGCCATAGTAGCCATTTCTATACTATTCACCGGCTGCAGAAAAATTGATGATCTTCAGAAAAACCCGAATGTATCAGATCAGGCATCGCCGAAGTTGCTTTTAACCGGTATTGAATATGATATGTATGATAACGCATGGAGCGGATATTCTTATGCCCACCGTATGGCACAGTTCTTTGTGTTGAATTTTGATTATTATGGTAACCAGTCGTATTCATGGGGCGCAGGCGGCTACGATTTATATACCACTTTGCGCAATGTTGACCGCCTGGAAATTGAAGCATCCAAACAAGGAGCCAATATGGTAACAGCCAACTATAAGGCAATTGCCAAATTTATGAGGGCCTGGGCATATAGTCGTATGACAGAACAAATGGGCGATATCCCTTTAAGTGATGCTATGAAGGCCCCTAAAGGTATTTATTACCCAAAATACGATCAGCAAAAAGAGGTGTTTAAACAGTGTTTGCAATGGCTGGACGATGCAAACACGCAACTCGACAGCATCAACAAAATTAACCCTGCCACTGCTGTAGAAGGTGATGTGTTTTTTAATGGCGACATCAGCAAGTGGAGAAAGGCGGTGAATTCCCTGTCCCTCAGAATTCTCATCACCCTGAGCAAAAAAGAAAACGATGCTGACCTGAATATTAAGCAACGTTTCAATACTATTGTAAGTAATCCGGCCAAATACCCGGTGATGACAGATAACAACGATAATCTGCAGATGACTTACAATAGCACCGATAAGAGCAACAACTTCCCGCTCTATCCCAGTGGTGGATTGTTTTATGTTAACAGGAACCCACTGGGAGCTACCTGGGTGGATATTCTTACTTCATTAAAGGATAGCAGGATCTTCAAAATTGCCCAGCCGGCAGCCGGTATAGCAGATGATCCCCTGAATCCTTTTGCCCGGTATAAAGGTGCGAAGACCGGCGATATTCAAAGCTATGTACAGGATCAGACCAACCAGGGAAAATATGCGAGCCTGAGTCAGGCTTATTGGTTGAAAGATGCCAGTGGTATTCCCTGTATTCAATTAAGTGTGAGTGAAACCTGTTTTAATATAGCAGAAGGTATCAACAGGGGTTGGGCAAATGGCGATGCCGCAGCCAGCTATACAAAAGGGATTGAACTGTCATCCGGGTTTTATGGAGTAACGCAGTCACCCCTCTTCTGGATACAACCTGAAGTAGCTTATAAAGGCAATAATGCAGCCGGCCTGAATCAGATCCTCACACAGAAGTATGTTGCGTTTTTTGAAAATTCAGGCTATGAGGCATATTATAACTACAGAAGAACGGGTGTACCCACATTTAATATTGGTCCATCTAATGAAAATACGGGATTAATACCGGTACGTTTCAGTTACCCGCAATCAGAATATACCAACAATGGTGCAAATGTACAAGCCGCTGTTCAAAGCCAGTTTGGTGGCTCTGATACACGTAATGATGTAATGTGGTTGTTAAAATAGTTTTTTATTTAAGCAGCGCCGTTGAAACGGTTTTCGTTTCGGCGGCTCTCTTTATTTAGTTTATATCATAAAATAAAACCAGTGATGAGCAGTATTTCAAGACAAGCATTTTCAGCAAATGGTATTAATTATCAACCATCCGCAAAACCTATCGTAGTTATTTGTATGGATGGTTCGGCAGATGAATATCTTGATACCACCATGGCATTTGATCGTATGCCCAATCTTAAGAAAATGGCAATAGCCGGTTACCGGGGCATGGTGCGTGGTGCTTTACCATCTTTTACCAATGTTAATAATTCATCCATTGTAACGGGTGTTTCTCCGGCAGTACATGGTATCAGCGGCAACTTTTTTTATGATGCTGCCAAAGACCAGGAAGTGATGATGAATTCTGCGGAATATCTGAGAGCAGAAACCTTACTGGCGGCTGCTGCCAACGCCGGAAGAAAAGTAGCGGTGGTTACTGCCAAAGAAAAACTAAGGGATATCCTTTCCCATAAAATGAAAGGCATTGCTATTTCTGCAGAAAAAGCCAACCAGGCAAAGAGTGAAACGCATGGTGTGGCCGGTGTTGAAGAAATTGTAGGTCATCCTACCCCGGTGATTTACAGTGCAGATGCGAGTTTGTTTGTACTGCGTGCAGGCGTTGCCTTTATAGAAAAAGGATTAGCTGATTTTCTTTACCTGTCGCTGACAGATTATATGCAGCATACCTATGCTCCTGATGCAGAAGAATCACTGGCTTTTTATGAAGCAATGGATGCAGAGATCGGAAAGCTGCTGCAACTGGGTGCTATTGTTGGCGCAACGGCAGACCATGGGATGAATGCAAAAGTGAAAGCCGATGGCAGCCCCAATGTATTATTTGTGGAAGATATGCTGGAAGAAAAATTCGGAGAGAATGGTTTCCGCGTTATCTGTCCCATTACCGATCCATATGTAAAACATCACGGCGCATTAGGTTCCTATGTGGTAGTACACGTGAATGATAAAACAAAGATCAACGAAATAAAAAACTGGCTGGCTATACAACCCGGTATTACGGAAGTGTATGATAAAGCCACTGCAGTACGTGTGCTGGAGCAACCCGAAGACCGTATTGGTGATCTTGTTGTTTTATCCGGAAGAGATGTTGTAGTTGGCCGTCGCCCGCAATATCACGACCTGTCTGCATTAGATGGAACGCTGCGTTCGCATGGCGGACGTTATGAAGAAATGGTGCCAATGGTTATTTCACATCCGTTGAATGCTGCGTATAAGATGAAAGCAGCCGGCGACCCCAGGAACTTTGACATTTTTGATTTTACGATTAATGGCACAAATGCTTAAACACAACGAATTAGAGATGTCCCATTGTTAGCAATGAAATTCTTTAAATAAACGCTGATGAAGTGGCAAATGGAGGAAGGCATACTTGTGAAACGATGCAGGTTTTTGTATGCTATTTATAAAAATGCAAATAAAAATATATTATGAGCAACCCTCTGATTTCAACACCAAAAGGAAAAACCGGTGGCACAAATGGCGCAGCAGTTATTGAGCGTCCTTGTTACGTAGCAGGGAAACCTATTGTGTCAGATAATATATTGGAAGTCCGCAGCCCTTATGATCAGCGGCTGGTGGGAACAGTGAAGCTGGCCAACGCAGCTCATGTGGAAGAGGCCATTGAAACGGCATTAAAAGGCGGACAAAAATTATCGAGATACGAGCGTTACAGCATATTAGAAAAAACAAGGCAATTGTTGACTGAGCGAAAAGAAGAATTCGCGCAGGTGATCAGTGCTGAATCTGGTCTTGCCATAACAGAAGCAAGATATGAAACAGGCCGGGCACATGATGTACTTATGTTTGCTGCCATAGAATCTTTAAAAGATGATGGGCAGATTTTTTCCTGCGATATTTCGCCAAGTGGCAAAGCCCGTAAGATTTTCACGCTCCGTGAACCCTTGTCACTGGCAGTTTGCATCACACCTTTCAATCACCCTTTAAACCAGGTAGTTCATAAAATTGCGCCGGCTATTGCGGTGGGTACACCGGTTATTCTGAAGCCTTCAGAAAAAACGCCGCTCACCGCCATTAAACTGGTGGAATTGATGTATGAAGCGGGCTTGCCGCATTACATGCTGAGTGTATTGCTGGGGCCTACCAAAGAAATAGCTGAACCGCTTGTAAAAGATAACAGAGTAGAGATTGTTTCATTTACAGGAAGTGTGGCGGTAGGAAAACATATTGCAGCAGCAGCAGGGTACAAAAAAGTGATCCTGGAATTGGGTGGCAATGATCCCCTCATTATTATGGAAGATGCTGACCTTGATAAAGCGGTATTTCTTGCTGCAGAAGGTTCTTTCCGTAATAGTGGTCAGCGCTGTACGGCAGTAAAAAGGATACTGGTGCATGAAAAAATAAAAGATGCTTTCATAGAGAAGTTTGTGCCTAAAGCAAAAGAATATATCTGTGGCGACCCTGCTGATGAGAAAACAAAAGTAGGGACCGTGATTGATGAAGCTGCTGCCATTTACCTTGAAACGGTTGTAAAGAAAGCCATTGAACAGGGCGCAAAAGTTATCCTGGATGGCAAAAGAAAGGGTGCGTTGTTTGGGCCAACAGTGATCGTTGACGTACCAAGGAATGCCGAAATGATAGTGCATGAATCATTCGGGCCTTTAGCGCCGATCGTAACATTTAAAGATATTGATGATGCAATTGCCTTGAGCAATTCCACCGCTTATGGATTATCGAGCGGTGTTGTTACCAACAATATGGAGTATGCACTCCGGTTTGTGAAAGAATTAAAGGTAGGAACAGTAAACATCAATGAAGTACCTGGTTACCGTATTGAAAGTTCTCCGTTTGGAGGGGTTAAAGATTCGGGACTGGGAGTGAAGGAAGGCGTTATAGAAGCAATGAAATGCTTCACGTATGTAAAAACGTTTTCGATGCCGTGGTAATGGGAAACTGAATTATTCAACCATTACCAGGAAAGAAAAGAGACGGATGAAAAACAGAAAGTGTTTGCCATATCCCTGACTCAATACCATCAATAAAAAAATTATGAAAAATAATTTGTGATGAAATCTAAAGTGAGTATACTAACCAATCAACTCAACAGGTCGAAACATTTTTTTATTGCATGGTCTATGGTAGCTGCTTTCGGCACTTACTTCTGCATGTATGCCTTCCGTAAGCCATTTAATGCCGGTACTTACAGTGGTGATCATTTTTTTGGAATGGATTACAAAGCCATATTGATCATCGCACAGGCACTCGGGTATATGTCGTCAAAATTTATTGGCATCAAAGTTATCTCCGAGTTAAAACCTAAAAATCGTCAGCGGCTGATCATTGGTTTAATTGTATTCGCTGAGATCAGCTTATTGTTCTTTGGTCTTGCACGTGCGCCGTACAATTTTGTTTTTCTTTTTTTTAACGGGCTTCCATTAGGTATGGTGTGGGGGATTATTTTTAATTACCTGGAAGGCAGGCGATTTACTGAGGTATTGGGCATGGGCCTGAGTATCAGCCTGATTGTTTCATCAGGAATTTTAAAAACAGTTTACTTCACTATACATGGATGGTTGCCTGCTGTTTCAGAGTTCTGGCTTCCCTGCGTGATCGGGCTTATTTTTCTGCCTTTATTTCTTTTTTTCTCATGGATGCTTGCTATGATCCCTGCGCCGACAGAGACGGATAAACTGTTGCGTGCAGAGCGTTTGCCTATGACCGCCGTGGACAAAAAAAATGTATTGAAGGAGTTGGGATGGGGCATTTTATGCTTTGTATTGATGTACACTTTTTTAACCACCATGCGTGATTTCCGGGACAATTTTTCAGTAGAGATCTGGAATGAAATTCAACCTTCATGGGATAAAACGGTGTTTTCAAAAACAGAAATGATCAGTGGGAGTGTGGTTTTATTTGCTGTTGGGTGCCTGTCACTGATACGAAATAATATCAGGGGCTTTTGGGGTACACAATGGCTGATCACTTTTGGTGTATTGCTTTGCGGTGGAAGCACTTTGCTTTTTCAAATACACCGGCTGGAGCCATTTTGGTGGATGCTGTTGTCTGGCATGGGCCTGTTTCTTGCCTATATTCCTATACAGGTGGCGGTTTTTGAGCGGATCATTGCTTTGTTTAAGTTAAAAGCCAATGCAGGTTTTTTTATTTATATCTGCGATTCCATTGGTTATCTCGGGAGTGTTGGTTTGCTTTTGTATAAAGAGTTTTTTATGAGAGATACCAGCTGGTCAAAAATGTTGATGCGTTTTAGTTACCTGCTTACTTTGATCTGTACCGTATTGCTGCTGATCATTGTTGTGTTTTTTAATCGCAGGCTGGGCGTAAAAGGCCCGGTCATAAAAAAACTGGGAAAACTTCAAACACTAAATTAATTAACATGAGTCAAAAGAAATTATTATTTACACCAGGTCCGCTTTCTACCTCACTTACTGTGAAAGAGGCTATGCTACAGGATGTTGGGTCGAGAGATGATGAATTTGTACAGGCCGTTAAACAAACCCGCAGTGAATTATTGACGCTGGCAGATGTTTCAAAGGAAGAAGGTTATGAATCGGTATTGATGCAGGGTTCAGGGACATTTGGTATTGAAAGTGTTGTTAGCAGTGTGATTGGCAAAAACGATGCATTACTTATTTTAGCGAATGGTGCTTATGGCGAACGAATGGTAAAGATGGCAAACATTCATCAGCTCCATCACCATGTGATGCGGTTTGCGGAGGATGAAATTGTAACAGCCGCCGCCACAGAAAAATTTTTAGCGGCGCATCCCGAAGTAACACATGTAGCCTGTATTCATAGTGAAACAACAACCGGACTTTTTAATCCTGTGGAGGAAATTGGCGCTGTTTGCAAAATGTATAACAAGGTTTTTATTGTGGATGCCATGAGCAGTTTCGGTGGTGTGAAGATGGATATGAAGGCGATGCAGATTGATTTTTTGGTATCTTCCTCCAACAAGTGTATTGAAGGTGTTCCCGGTTTTGCATTTGCCATTTGCAAAAAAAATGAATTGGAAAAAGCCAAAGGACAGGCCAGAAGTTTGAGCCTTGATTTGTATGAACAATGGGCCGGACTGGAAGCCAACGGACAATTCAGATTTACACCACCAACCCTGAGTATCATGGCTTTCCGCCAGGCTTTGGAAGAACTGAAGGAAGAAGGCGGTGTGGCTGCCAGGGAAAAACGTTATAAGGAAAACAAATCTGTTTTAGATACAGGCATGTCGGAACTGGGCTTCAAACAATACCTTCCCCCCGCAATCCAGGGGCATATCATTACTTCCTTTCTTTATCCTGATGATCCGGCGTTTAATTTCGAACGGTTCTATGAAAAGCTTAACAAACGTGGCTTTGTAATTTATCCGGGTAAATTGGGGAAGGCAAATGCCTTCCGTATTGGCAACATCGGACAGATATTCCCGGCAGATGTAAAGGCTTTGATCATTGCCATAAAAGAGGTGATGAAAGAAGAGCGTAGTGTTGGAACAGTAGCTGGTACTACCTTACATTCATAGCCTAGCAGGAGCCTGTCACGGGCTAAAGCGCTTCAAATTGAAAGATTTGAAGCGCTTTTGTTTTTCTTAATAATTCTATGGATGCGGCTTTCATCAATTTTTTATAATTTTAATTGGCGATGGGTAAAGGTGAAAACGCATCATCCGGACTTAATCCCCAACACTTAATTAAAATGACATTAGAATGTTAAAATATTACTTCCATTAAAATATAAAAAAGACTATCTTTTAGCCATCAAATATTTCTTTTGATGCCAACCGAATCTGAAAACCATTTTTTGCTTATGCCGGATTTTTTGCACCCAACTTTGCAACAGTAAACCCATATAAAACCAATTCTCTAAAAAACATTAGAGGGAATTACATTTTACAATAATCTCAAACAGATTGCTATGAAAAAACTATCATTTTTATTTCTTTTTGCTTTTGTAACACTAACGCTATCCTCTTTTATACCAACAGATAGTAATAAAAGTATGAGTCACAAAACAGTATCAGTTCCATCAGGTACAGCGCTTGGTTATATTGTTGATGGAACTTACGTTTATACTTTTTTTGCTGACCTGTCTAAACCGGCTCCGCAACCTATTACTTACATTGAAGTTCAGAAAGCCAGTACAGGACAGGATTTAGCAGTGGTTAGCTTTTCGGGAACAGTGCTTCATTGGAAATTCCTTCAGTATCAGATCAACGGTACAGCAACTGTTCAGTTTTACGACGGTACTACACTTGTAACAAAAGACCTGACCGGCGTGATACAGGGAGGAATTTTGCCATAATAAATTATTCAGTTTACTGTTGCGCTCCGGGAGATGTTTTATTAAGCATCCCCGGGGATTTTTATTTGTACCTGGTGATGCTGTTAATAACAGCGCACAATAAAAAAGGTTACACTGGCACGATCTGAGGAGTGTAACCTTTCTCATCTGTAATGATGATAATTATTTTTCAATGCATCCTACCAGGCTGACTTATTGATAGAGGTAGTTTAATGCAATGATATCATTGGCATTAAATGTACGGTCCCCGCCATTAGAACAGGCGAGCATCCATGAATCTGCATCCGGGCCACTTGGTGTTCCGGGGATATTGACAGCACCTATGCCGCCATCTCCTTCGTCTACGGGATCACCACCGCAACTGTAAGAACGGTCCATATAATCTGTATGGCGCATTCCAATACAATGTCCGATTTCGTGCTGAATGACAGACCCTACATACAACACATCAGGGTTGCTTCCATAAGCATCAGGATGTGTGTTCATCTGAACAAGATTGAATGGATCTCCGGCATCTGTAGGAAAACCAGATGAGCCTAATGTAATATAACCACCACTGGGGCCTTCATAAAAGCCCTGGATAGTAATATCAGCATTACCACTGCTGATGCGCTGAAACTGTACACGAAGGTTCAGTGCATTATAGCGCTGGATAGCCAGGTCTGTTCCCTGTACAAAAGCGCTACCCAGGCCAGTTACGAGCACCGTGATAACACGTGGCAATCCACTTACCTGGTTGTTGGTAACGTACTGTTCTGTTTTTGCAATTCTTAATTTATTGGCAGTAGCTTTTTTTGCAAGGTCCTTTGTGCTCAGGAAAATATCGCCCTCTACAAGATAGCCGCCATTTACTGCATGTACATTTCTTGTACTGAATCCTTTTGTTTTGATTTGTGCTAAAACAGCATCAGGAACTTTTACTTTTTCAATACTACGTTGTTTGTTATCCTTCTGGCAGGAAATAACCAGCGAAGCTGCCATCAGGCAGATACAAAATAACAGGGTTTGATTTTTCATTGATGGAGATTTTGGGTTTTTAAATTATACTATCGTGCCTGCATGAAAAAAAGGTATACTACAGCTACATTTATAGCCGATGTTCAGGTTGAATAATTAAAAGAAAATACCCTAAAAGCAATAGTTGTCTACAGTAAATAAAGCTATCAGGCCGATTGCCTGCATATGCCTGCCGATTAAATCAAACTTATTCCTAATGGTGAATTCCAGGTCTTTCCAGTGATTCAGGTTTGCTCGAAGGGTTATACGATTTGCTTAAAGATGATGGTCTAGTGTCTCAATCGTTGTTGTAACCAGTAAATATCAATTATCAATTATCCAATATTACAGCTTTCTGCTCAGCTCAATCTACATTAGCATTTTTTTAATCAAATTTTAATAAACCCGGAGCGGTAACTGCAACTCATATATAAGAGAAACAGAAATGCAGCAGTCGTCATCGGAAAAGCAGCTGAGGCCATTGAAATTAATGGCACATTCAATACGTTAACAATAGATAATAGTTCCCGCCCCAGTCTGGCACAATTTTATCATTTACTATATCTGAACAGGAAGCTTAAACCACCTGCAGCAGCTTAACTTCCATCAATTCATCATGTATACTCAAAACTAACAATCATGAAAACATTGAAATATTTTATCATCGCAGCAATCCTTATTTCCGGATTAAGTAGTTGCCTGGTTGTTCGCGACAGGCCGGGATATTGCCGCCCTCATCATCATCATTATTATCATGAACATGGATATTACAGGTAAACTGAATTTAGTTTATTAAGTGAGATAATAAAAAAGTTTGGAATCCTTACCTGATAGAATTTATAACTTTTATTCTTCCTGAAGAAGAATGTTTTATTACCCTGCCGGAGAAGTAACGTTGGTGGAATTATACAACAATCGGGGTAACTAAAAAAAGACAAGCTATAATCAGCAATGATTATTAGCTTGTCTTTATGGGTAGGGTTATTAATGTACTTCGCTTTTGTTTCGATACCATGGAAATGGCGCTGAAACCAGACAAAATGAATTGTTAATATTTGGGCTATTCTTGCGTATGTTTTCATCCTGTCTTAGATTGGGGGCGAAATGAGCACTTTTAATCTTTTACAAAAGACAACAATATTTACCCTATTAGTCCTGTTTAGCCTCGTAGCCAGCGGACAGGTGCGGATCAGCGGAACTGTATATGAACGTTCAGCGCGCTTCGGAATGCCTGGCGTGAGCGTTATGAGCACTTCCGGTGGCGGCACCATTACTGATTCTTCAGGACATTACAGCATTAAATTGCATACCACTGATTCCATTAGTTTTTCTTACCAGGGGAAAGCTACCATGAAATTCCCTGTAAAAGACATTCCTACCAACCGTCCCTTCGATATGAGCCTGCATGTAGATATCCAGGTATTACCAACAGTGGTGATATCCACGATGCGGCGCAGTTATCAATTGGATTCATTGAAAAACCGCGACGAGTACCGGAAAGTGTTTGATTATGAGCGGGATTATTTGTCGGGTGGCAGTGGTGGGGCCGGTGTGGGCGTTAACCTGGACCTGTTGTTCAGTATGAAAAAGGTCAAAAGGATGGAAGCTTTTAAACGTTACCTGGAGTGGGATGAACGCGATAAATATGTAGATCACCGGTTTAACAAGGAACTGATAAAGAAAATAACGGGTTTACAGTCGCCGGCCCTGGATAGCTTTATGATTGAATACAGACCCAGTTATGAAATGCTGCAGGGTTTCGAGAACGAATACGAATACTATAAATACATTCAGGAGGGGGGTAAATTCTTTTCCGAAAAATGGAGGAGGGAACATCCTGTCCAACCCTAAGGAAGCCGCTTTAAAATCAATCTAATCCAGCACAAACCGGTAGCCAATTCCTTTTATCGTTAATATTTGCAGGTTTTCATCCTCTTTCAGGCGCACGCGTAGCCGGGTAATGTACACATCAAGATTCCGGCTGTTGAAAAAAGAATCGTGGCCCCAAAGCAGGTCGAGTATATTTTTTCTGTCTATAATACCATTACGGTTTTCGTATAATAATTTGAGCAGTTCACTTTCCTTATACGACAGCTTTTTTTCTTCTCCTCCATTGGCCAGTATCTGACGGTTGGTATAAAACCGGAACTTGCCAATCCTGATGTGGTCTGCGGTTGGAGAGGGGGCACCTTCTGTTTTGCGCAATACATTATCAATGCGCACAATCAATTCTTCCATGCTGAAAGGCTTCCGGATATAATCATTGCCACCGAGTGTAAAACCTTTTACAAGGTCGGCGGTTTGTGTTTTGGCGGTCAGAAATAAGATGGGAACTTCGGCATTGAGGGCGCGTATTTCTTCGGCCACTTCAAAACCATCTTTATTGGGCAGCATTACATCCAGCACGCATACCGCCGGGTTTATCTGTTTGAACAGTGACAACACGTTAGCCCCGTCGCTCTCCAATATTACCTCAAAGCCCCGTCGCTGCAGGCTTTCTTTTACAATTTTGCCCAGGGATAATTCGTCTTCAACATATAGGATTTTAATGCTCATCTCAGCTGGTTTTAAATTTTACAATTCGCCTGTTTTTATCGTAATAAATGATCGGTGCTTCTGCAAAAGGAAGTTTAACGGAAAAAGTACTGCCTTCATTTAGTTCGCTTTCTACGGTTATAAAGCCCATATGACGTTGTACGATATGCGACACATAACTTAAACCAAGGCCATATCCTTTTATATTATGCCGGTTACCATTGGGTATGCGGAAGAACTTTTCAAATATTTTGTTTTTGTATTCTTTGGCAATACCTATCCCGTTGTCGGTTACGCATATTTCCAGGTATTGTTTATGATCAATGATATGAATAAGGATATTCGGGTCTTTAATACTGTACTTTAAAGCATTATCCAGCAGATTGTATAGCACACTTGTCATATGCAGTTTGTCTGCGGTAATGATAAAGTTGTTGCCGGTTGTTTTTAAAGTAGTGGCGGCATGTTGTTTTTCGAGCTGCAGCTTCATTGAAACCATTACACTTCTGGCCAGCTCCCTGATATCAAATTGTTCTTTATTCAAAGCGATCTCTCTGTTCTCAAACATGGACAGCTTTAAAACTTTATCCACCAATAATGACAGCCGCTGCATTTCATTGGCCGATATATCGAGGTATTCATTTGTTGTTTGCCGGTCTTCCAGCGCATCAAAACTCCTTAAGGCTTCGATGGCTACACTTACGGTGGCAATAGGCGTTTTCAGCTCATGGGTCATGTTACTGATAAAATCATTTTTAAGCTGCGCGAGCTTTTGTTGTTGTTGCAGGTTCCTGTATAGTAGTAAAAAAGATAATATGGTTACGCCAAGCAGGAGGACTGAAATAAGAATAGGCTGGCTGATGCGCTTCAACAGGTACCAGGTATTATTTTCAAATAAAACCTGGTACCTGACAGGTTTTGTAAAGCCAATGGTTACGATATTGGCGTCCAGATCTTCCTGGAATGGATCGAATGCTTTTATAGTTGTATCTGCAGGAAGAACATTGATAACAAAAGGCAGGTTGATCTTTTCCTTCTCTAATGCTTTACTATAGCGGTTGTAAATTTCTTTTACAGTGATGGAATCACGCAGTGAATCCACACCCGACAGGAAAGCGAAAACGCTTTCAGGAGGACCGCCCTTATTAACGGTGTATTGTACATTAAATGAATCCCTGGCTGCGCCCTGAGTATGACGGTTATTCACGGCAACAATCATGGTGTGCTGTACTGATGGCTTAGCAGTGGCAGCATCCCTCATTTTTTCCTGCAGTACATTTGATATGCCCATAACACCTTCCCGTTCCTGTATGCGGATATTGATGTTGGAATCCAGTTTTAGCTTGGCGGCCTGCAACCGGAAAACTGTTTCGCGGAAAAGTATATTGGTACGGGTAGCAAATAGTTTTTTTTCTTCATGATAATTTTTACTCAGCCAGTATGCCTGGAAAGCAGTGATCAGCATGATTGTCAGTACAATCAGGAAAACGGTAACTGGTATGGAAAGTTTATATCGCACCTGGTGAATTATATAGTTTGTATCGGCATTCCTATCTCAAATGTATCAATTCCTTTTTCCCCGGCACAGAAACATTAACCTTAATTAACATTAAATCAAGTCATGTTAACCTGTGTTCCGGCTGGAACCGAATAGCTTTATTATCTTAAAATATATACCATGAAGAAAATAATCTTTACACTTTCCCTGGGCATGCTGCTTTTTACTGCCAATGGTCAGCAAAAACAGGGGAAAGTATTATATGAACGCACTGTACAGATGCAGATGCGCATGCAAGGCATGGGTGATGAAGCAGCGCACCTCCTCCCACATACACGTAAGGATAAACTGGAAGTATTGTTTGATAACAACCAGTCCCTGCGTCGAACGGTAGAAGATGATGCACCCGATGAATTTTCTTCAGCCGAAGGCGGGATGCAGATACACATGGTGATGGCCGACGCCAATGACGTGACCTATACTAATTTCGCAACAGATCATGTAGTGGAGCAGCGTGAGTTTGGTGCAAAGAATTATATTATTGCAGACAGTATACATAAACTGAACTGGAAGCTGACCGGCGAAACAACTACCATTCTCAATTATCCCTGTCAACAGGCGATAACCCAGCGTATTGGTAAACGTATAGTGACCACTATGGACAATGGGGAGATGAAAAAACAGGAAGTAGCGGATACCTCTAATATCACGGTTTGGTTTACACCCTCCATTCCGGTACCGGCTGGTCCCGAATACCAGGGCCAGCTGCCGGGACTTATCCTGGGCATCGACATTAATGATAGCCGAAGTGTTTACAAGGCCATAGAGGTGTCTGCCCAGGCAGATCTATCTGCTATTAAGGAGCCTTCCAAAGGGAAAAAAGTAACCACCGCCGAATTTGCCAAAGAAAGAGATAAGTTGGTGGAAGAAATGCAACGCAATAATAGTGGCGGAAAAGGAAGATCAATACGTATCAGCCAGTAAATGGGCAGGCTCATTATTTAACCAGGTAAACAAGGATAAAATCAAATGGCTCCGGGAATAATATCCCGGAGCCATTTTGTTTCAAGCCAGCACCTGACATTTTTTTAATGTCGTATGATCTTGAGTCCACCGTCCGGGCTACCCTGTGAAAGACCGTTTTTACTCAGACTATAAGTAAAGCTCAGCAGGAAAAAACGTTGCAGATTTTTTACCCGGCTGTCTTCAATATAGTTTTGGTTAGTACTGCGGCTGATGCCTACATTTTCATTCAGCAGATCATAAACGCTCAGCTTCAGTTCTCCCCGGTTAAAGTGCAGGAACTGACGGCTAAAAGACGCATTACATAATGGCACCTTTGTATTAAAGCCATTCGCACGCTGGCTGTTAATAGTATAAGTAAAACTGGTGCTGAAATAAAAATTAGCCGGCAGCTGCCAGTTTATTGCTCCTTCATATTGCTGTGAAAAATAGCCGGTGTTAAGTGCAGCTTGCAGCGAATAAGCGGTTTTGTAATAATTAAATCCGGCACTGAGCGACAGATCTACTTTACTGGAAGGATTTATATCGAAACGTGCTGTGGGCCCCAGCGTGAAAGTACGGATGGTATTGGGTACGGCATTAATAAACTGTTTTGTTTTACTGTAGCCCACATTAGTGCTGAAGTTGACGGTACCTTTCAACAAACGGAGTGGTAACCCCAGGCTGATATTACCGGTCATATTGTATGCACCGTTGATATTTACCGGGCGGGTATGTTTAACGCCGAGGGTATCCACTACATCGTCATCCACGATTTTATTTTGTGTTTCCTGCAGATCAAAAAAGGCGAACAGGTTTTTATTCCTGAAAGGATTAACGGAAATAAAGTTCAGCTGCACAGCATGTGTAAGCTCCTGTTTCAGATCAGGATTGCCTTCGCGGATATTCAGCGGGTCTGTTATATCGGGTACTGGCTGTAGCTGCGACATATTGGGCTGGTTGGTAATAGCAGCATAGTTGATATTGAGATTGCGGTAACGGGTAAAATCGTATTTAAACCGGAGAGATGGTAACAGGTTGTAAAACGTTTTATGAATAACCGAATCTTTGGTACCGGCAATGATCTTTCCTTTGAAGGCTGCCTGCTGCCAATTGAAACCTGCTGCCAGGCTGAATTTTTTCCGCTTTGTACGCAGACGTAGTCCTGCATTGGTGTACCCGTAGGTATTTTCAAAATTATTTGTCAGACGAGGGTTCAGTTGATCGAACTTGTCGTTTTGCTGGTTATAGTCATAGGTTATTTTATCGGAGGTAGTTTTTGTATTGCTGCTGCCCAGGCTGAATTCGAGTAAGGAGCGCCTGAACAAAGGCTCTGTATACACAGCGCGCACGGCATGGCTGTTAAGGTTGCCCGATATAGTGTTACGCTGATTGATAGAATCATAGTCAGGCTGGGATGGGTGGCGGTTGTAATAGTGATTAACGGAAAGCAGGCTGCCATTACTCTCACTGTTATTGGAGCTGGTTTGCAGGCCGAGTGAAAATGTTCTGCCTTTGCGGTGAAATTTTTTCCTGAACAACACATCATTACTAAAATTAGTACCATGGCCCAAAGAATAGTTATTGCTGAATCCCTGGTTGGCCGGTTGCTGATTTTCTGAAAGTGTTTCATAACTGCTATAGCCATTATTACGGGTTTCCTGGTGACCAATGGAAGATGATATTTTAACAGAATTAAATGAGTCAATGCGAATATCAGCGCTAAGATTGAGGCGATGACTATTGTAAAGGTTATCGCTGGTGGAATGCTGATTGTAGAAATAAGATGAGTCAGGGAGAAAATACTGACGCTGTACAACGCTTTCCTGGTAAGGGTTGTAGCGGTTGTAAAAATAGTTGCTGGTGAAGTTGGTTTTATTACCGATGATGTTGTTGTAGTTGATACCCCCGCCCCAGATGGTTTTAATGCCGTTACTGTTACCACTACCCATTAACGCGGCAACAGGATCATCTGCATTCAATGTGAAGCTGATATTTCCACTGCCGTTTTGCTGCATGCGGTTCAGCTCACCGGTAAAATTCATCAGGTCCATAAAAGAAAATCCTTCTGCATTGGTATTATTGACCATACCGATAGCAGACAGCTGCCTGGCACCTTTAAAGGAGTTTACATTAAAACGCCCCTCGTACCTGTTGTTAGTGCCTGCACCGGCAGTGGCTTTGCCAAACAGCCCTTTCTTTTTATCCTGTTTCAGTTTGAGGTTGATGGTCTTTTCGCTATTGCCATCATCAAATCCGGTCAACTGGGCAGCATCACTGAGTTTGTCGTATACCTGCACTTTGTCTACCGCATCGGCAGGCAGATTTTTGGTAGCAATTTTAGGGTCGGAACCAAAAAATTCTTTGCCATCTACCAGTATACGATTTATCTTTTGTCCCTGGGCTTTTACGGTACCGTTTTTATCTACCTGTATACCGGGCATTTTTTTTAGCAGTTGCTCTACATTGGCATTAGGCTGTGTTTTAAACGAACCGGCGTTATATTGAATGGTATCACCAATAAGCGTAACGGGTGGCGCTTCTGCAGTTACCACCACCTCATCCAGCGTTTTGGTCAGATCATGGAGTATGATGTTATTGAGGTTGGTGTTGGGTGTGGTAGGGCTGATCGTAACAAGCCGGCTGGCATTGTGATAATTTACATGGGTAATGAGCAGCCGGTATTCTCCGCCGGCGGCAATACCGGTAAGTTCAAAATATCCCTTGTTGTCGGTCATGGTAAAGGTGACCAGCGAGGAATCCTTTTTTTTCAAAAGTGTGATGGTAGCCGATGCAACGGGTTGCCTGCCGATGGTATCTAAAAGGGTACCTTTAATAGAGCCATTCTTTTGCGCGTGGGCGGCAAAAGCAAGACAGCAGGCTATCAGCAATAGGTAGATTTTTTGCATAGTGATCTTTTACTTTGTAAACCAATTACGAAAGTAGTTCCACCACCTGCAAAAACAGGTTAACAAGCCTTGCATTAATGTTAAGGAAGGTTAATAAAAAGAGGTTATTGTTAATTCCCCATATCCGAATTTAAAATAATCAGGAGAAACAGGATATACAAAAGGATTTTCAGCAATACCATGATTTAAGGAAAGCTTAATACCGGATATTCCATTTCCAAGGAGTTTAGTGGTATCTTTTAGTTTATCCACTCTTAAATCCAAAGTAGTATGAAACCCAAAATGAAAGCACTTATTTACCTGGCGTTTGCGTCAGCTATTTTTGCAGGTTGTAATAAGGACGCATTAGTTACACCTCCTCCCGAATCTGCTCAAAAAAATGTAAAAACAAATGGTGTCAGAACAGAAAGCACACAATTATTAGCAGAGGATTTTGAACAAGGCTCCAAGACCTCCTATGCCGCAGGAGATGTAGCCCTGACCAGTGGCTCCTGGAATCTTTCAGACGCCTTAATCGGTACACTCGCCAATGATCGTAAAGAAGGCGCTAAGTCCGTAAGAGTACGTAATAGCGGTATTGCCAGCATGAATTTTGACCTGAATGCCACCGGCAGTGTAACCGTTACCGTTAAGCATGCAGTGTATGGTACTGATGGCAATGGTAGCTGGGAGTTGTGGGCTTCTGCAAACCAGGGAGGTACCTACGTTAAAGTGGGGAATACCATTACGGCTGCTTCCACCACTTTACAAACAGCTTCCTTTTCCTACACCGCCAGTGGTAAAGTACGTTTTGATATCCGCAAAACGGATGGCGGCAGCAACCGTATCAACTTTGATACATTTGTAGTTACCGCAGGATCGGTTGATACTACCGGTACCGGCGGTGGTGGTGTTCCCGGTGATAACGATAATCTGCTGTTAGGTAATCCCAGCAATGCTTCCTCTTCCATTGTGCTGATAAATAATTACCTGATGGATAAAACCTATTTTAAACTTTCATATAGCCGTGATAAGGGGGAGCCCAATTGGGTAAGCTGGCATATAGGTGCTTCAGATCTGGGTAGTAATTCGCGTTCCAATAATTTCAGAGCCGATAATACTTTACCTGCCGGATGGTACCAGGTGTCTCAAACCAGCTATACTGGTAGTGGTTTTGACAGAGGTCATAACTGCCCGTCCGGTGATAGAACCGCAGACGCAACTGCCAATTCAACTACTTTCCTCATGACTAATATGATCCCTCAGGCGCCTAATAATAACCGGAATCTGTGGGCTAACCTGGAAAACTATATCCGTACACTGGTGACTGCCGGTAACGAAGTATACGTGGTAATGGGTAGTTATGGCAGTGGTGGTACCGGTAGCAACGGAAGTGCAGGTACAATTGATAATGGCAATGTGAATGTTCCCAGCAACATCTGGAAAGTAGTAGTAGTAATACCTAATGGTAATAACGACCTGTCGCGTATCACTACCACCACCAGGGTGATAGCTGTAAATACACCTAATGATAACAGTGTAAGCGCTGATTGGAAATCTTATCTTACTTCTGTTAATAACATTGAATCTGCTACCAATTATACCCTTTTGTCAAATGTTCCGGCTAATATAGCCAGTGTACTGAAATCGAAAGTAGATAGCGGAAATTAATGAAGAAGGCCGGCAATTATTGTATTGCCGGCCTTTTAGTTTTTATATCATCAACAGATATCAGGTTTCAATAGCCAGTGTTTTTATTACACTACATTCATTATCTGCAGTAATACCAATGATACAGATATTCACTTCTGCACCAATTGTTACGCGGGAAACCCATCGCTCAGGAAAAGTTGATTGTACAAATGCATAGAGCTGTTCATATTTTTTGCCTAATCCGGCAGATACACTATCTCCGCCATTTATCAGGTTACTGATTGTTTCTTCAAAAAAAATATCTGCATCTTCTTTTACAACAGCTCCGTCAAATGGAATGGATGTTTCCTGTGATACAGTACTGTACAATGCTGCATCATCAGTATAAGTACCCAGGTTTAGCAGCTCCAGCGGATATTCAGATTCGCTGATGTACAGCATGTCCTGTAGTAGTGGTTCAAGTTGATCTCTAACAGCAATTTGCATGGTTCATACAATTAAAGATGATATAATAATGTTCCTTGAAAAAACGCAGTAATCCTGCCTGGAATAAATATACCTGAAATTCATAAATAGGGGACACTATGCTGCATGAATGCTATGTTAAGGTTTTTTTGAGAGAAAAACGGCTGGAAAAAACGTAAGCATTATGCGGGCCAATTGCCTTGCAGATGTGGGCCACCGGCTGTTCGTCTTGTCAAATTCTCTCTTGCCAATTCAACCAGGGCTTTTACAGTTTTAGAATTTGCTCTTATTCCAAATGTTTTGGAATAAGCCAGTAACTCATTAATTACCGGATCGTATTCTCTTGGTACCCCTGCGTAATTGAGACGCTGATGCATGTCGGCCCGCTGCAAAGCAGTTAGTGCACTGTCATTAGTTACAATATTTGTAAGTGTTTGTAAACGTGCATCAATAAGGTTGTATTGGGCCACTACATGATTTGGCGCTAATGGATTTGCGTGTACTATTTCTCCTCTTGCATTAGCTGCGTTTTCTGAGTAGGCCATATCAGCGGATATGTGTGTACGTTCATGCAGTGTAGCAATGTTAATCAATTCCGGGCTTGTACGGTCAAGGCCAAGTGGATTAGCATTATTCATATCTATATGATATGTTCTGAGCGCCTGGGCTGCATTGGGATTATCGGCTACGGCTTCACTGGGTGTTGCAACATTATTTGTTGCCGTAATAACCTGGGGTGCCTGTTCATTATGAATATCTGCGAGCGTATTCTCCCGCCGCCTGTGACGATAATACCGGTAAAGACCATACCCTAAGGCACCAACACCTGTTAACATCCCGAGTCCGAATCCCAGGTTTTTTAGAAAGCTGCCCTGAAGAACGGGAGCGTTACTTGCAACAGGACCAGTCGCAGTATTATGCTCATGCAGGTTTTTATTCAAGGCTTCCTTTTTTATGCCGGGCAGCGAGGCATTATCGTTTTTTTGCTGAACGGTTTCAATTTCTTCCGGTGCATCTTTCCGCTGCAATATAGCGGGAGAAGGGGTATTGGCGATTTGCTGCATTTGCATCGCCCCTTTTGCATGAATGCTGTTATTGGCCATTTGGTGTATAGTCATCAGGTGTTTTACCTGTTGGCTGTTATTAGCGAACTCCTGCATTTTGCGTTGGGCAATGGCTGCTGGCCGGTTATCTGCAAAATGAAAGGCCGCACTGCTATGGCTTTGCTTTTTAGCAGTACCATCAGTTACTGTATTATTTTTGTTTTCCCTGGTTTCGTTTGCAGTTGATAACATAACTTATATCATTTGCAATGTACTAATATAAGTATAAGTTAAAACCAATTTTGATAACTTTCATACTGCTACCCTTCATCTCCTTTACAAGGAGGAGTGAAGGGTAGCAGTATGAAAGTCTATTTGATGTAAGTGGTAGTTGCTGCTAAAAACGTTGCAGGCGATATGGCATGCATAATCGGGAAAATCGTCTACACGCAGTAGATACCATTTTTGATTATTAAAATCTACTTCCTTTCTGTTGGCAGTATTGAGTGCTGAAAGCGCTACTGATATGCCTATCCCGTCTGCTTTCAGAATAGCTTCTTTGCTGCTCCAATAATCATAGAAGGAATCTGTCGCCGGTTGTGATTGGGTAATAATGCTCCATTCTTCCGGTGAAAATTGATTATTGAAATCAGTGATATCTATCGGTTTCTTTTCCTCTATATCAATCCCTATCCGGCCATCATTACTTATTACACAAACGACCAATGTGCCGGAATGGGAGATATTAAAATCTGCATTATTTGCTATGAACGGGCGATCGTATTGTGTGTACTGAAGATCATTCAGACTAATGTCATAGCCCAAATCAGACATAGCATGCAATAAAAGGTGCTTCCCCAGTAAGGAAGCATGCGCATCCTGCCATCTTTTGAATTTAACCACCCGCTCTTTTATTTTATCCGGCATTTTATTTAATAGATATAAAAATTGTTGTGCAGGAAGAGGTGTGTCAAACCGGCTATAGTATAATAAATGTGACATGTGAACAATATTACGAAACGGCACCCGGATTTATTACTGCGTAAACTGCATTTCGCTTAAATTTTTATAGAGCCCATCGTTTACATTTACCAGTTCTTTATGGGTACCTTCTTCCACAATAGCACCTTTATCCAGTACAATAATTTTATCTGCCTGGCGTATGGTAGCTAATCGATGTGCAATGACGATCGAAGTACGGCCTTCCATCAGTTTATTCAGGGCATCCTGTACCAGTCTTTCTGATTCAGCATCCAATGCAGAAGTAGCTTCATCCAATATCAGGATGCGGGGAGCCTTGAGCACGGCACGGGCGATGGCTATGCGTTGCCGCTGGCCACCGGACAACTGAATGCCGCGTTCTCCTACAATGGTCTGGAGTCCAAGGGGGAACCGTTGAATAAATTCCCAGGCATTCGCTTTTTTGGCTGCTTCGATCAGTTCTTCTTCGGAGGTATCCTGTTTACCATAAGCAATATTTTCGCCGATAGTACCGCCAAACAAAAAGACATCCTGTGGTACTACTGCCATTTGAGCGCGTAGTGCGGATAAAGGAATAATATGGTTTTCTTTTTGGTCAAACAGGATATGGCCACCTACAGGATTATACAGGCGCAGGAGCAATGATACAATGGTACTTTTACCGGCTCCGCTGGGCCCTACCAGCGCTACTTTCTGGTTGGCAGCAACATCAAAGGACATGCCCTGCAACACAGGTGTGTCTTCGCGGGAAGGATAATGGAAAGAAATATTTTTAAAACTGATATCACCGTGCAGCAGATGTTCAGGGGCAATTAAAGCAGCATTGGTAATTGGTTCGGCAGGTTCATCCAGTATTTGAAACAGGTTTTCTGTGGCGCCGATACTCTTTTGTAAAGAGGTATATATTTCTGCCAGTCCGCCAATGGAGCTGCCAATGAAAACAGAATAAAGTACAAATGAAAACAGTTTACCTGTATCCAGGCCTATAACGGCGCCTCTCCATATGACGGCTACCAGTGCGCCAAATATGCCCATAATAATGAAAGAAGAAAAGGCGCCCCGGTATTTTCCGCCCTTCATACCTATCCGCGCAGCTTCGTTGGTGCGATCCCGGTAGCGTTTCATTTCAAAAAATTCATTGGCAAAAGCTTTTACACTGAATATACCCTGCAGTGTTTCTTCTACAACAGTATTGGAAAAGGCCATCTGGTTCTGTACATCTTTGGCGAAATGACGAATGAAACGACCAAAAATAACTGCGATAATCACCATTACCGGCAGGATAGCCAACATGAACCCGGTAAGGCTGATGGAGGTCATCATTAATAAGGTGAGGCCACCTACAATGATGATTATTTGTCGTACAAATTCTGCCAGCGTGGTGGTAAAAGTTTCCTGCAGTAAGGTGATGTCTGATGATATTCTGCTGCTTAATTCACCCACGCGCCTGGTCAGGAAGAAGTTCATGGGCAGCTGTATCAGGTGATTGTAAATAGTTTGCCGGAGCGTTGCCAGCGTTTTTTCAGATACATTTACAAACAACATAATCCGGAAAAAAGAGAAGGCAGATTGTGCAGTAAGGACACCTAATAATGACAGCCCAATAAGATTAATCGTTTTGGAAGAATGATCCTGTTTGCTGACATCTATTAATTGCCCCAGTAGTTTTGGAAATGCCAGGCCTGCCAGGCTGGATAATAATAAAAAGAACATGCCCGCACTGAACTCGGGCCAGTGTGGCTGTAAATATTTAAACAAACGCCATGTTTGTTTTATGGAAGTGGCAGACTGCGCTTTTTTAGCAGCTGGCTCATGAGGGAGGGTTTTCATTTCGAAATATTGGGAGTTTTACAATAAGGGTTTACTTGTTTGTTTAACCTTATGCTGTGTTATTAAATACTACAGCGGTTCTTGGCTAATCAGTGAATGGAAATCGCATTGAAAAAAAACTTGGGTTTATTTTATAAAATAGATTGTTGGCGGTTAATTTCAGCAGTGATAAATCGCGTAGAACGTTGTAACATACGTTTTAGCAGTATACTGAAATGTAAATCATTTATTTTTTATTCAGAACAAATATATTGGATTTTAGGATTGATTGAGCAGATTGAATGAAGGAGTATGTTATCAGTTTATTAACTGGGAAAAGGAAATATTTTGTTTTACAACCGGGATCATGCGACTATTTTGCTTACTGGGCTTATATTTCAGTAAGTATACAAAGTACCCCCATTATTACTGGTTTTCTTGTTTCGATAACTCCATCTTGAGTATTTTATTTTGTTGAATTAAATATGTTTCCTAAATTCGATCATCTAAGGCCAATGGAGGAACATATTTAGTAGACAACGATCACCCTTAGAAGTAAATGAGCCCTCAGAAAATCAAAAACCCTAAGACGACGAAATCGACTCAAATTTAATTATGAAGAATCACTAGTACTATCCGATAGACAAAAAATTCCTTAATGCTACATTGGGTAGTTCTGTTAGCCAATTGTGTCTTTCAATCAGGTAAGTAAGGTTATAGTTTTATAATTAATGTGGCGGAAATGGAGCCACATTAGCGACAGCTATGGTTTGTCTGGTTATTTTTGTTTTTTTGAACATAAATAATTAGGATTACTAACTGACAGGTGTCGGTTTTCGGGTAAATAATGTCTTCTTGAACCTATGTTTTTTTATTACGGGTACATATTTATTAAATATCCTAGAAATTTCCTGAAATGAGTGCTCTCATCACTGGGTGGTATGTAATATATACAAGGCCACGACACGAAAAAAAAGTTGCTATTCAATTATCAGACGCAAACATTGCTTATTTTTTACCCACAACAAGAACGTTACGTATATGGAAAGACAGAAAAAAATATGTTGATACACCATTATTCCCCTCTTATGTTTTTATTTACCTGGAAGATATGGAAACATATTACAGTGTACTTACCCTTGATGGCGTACTTTATTATGTCAGAGCAGGTAAGGAAGTTGTAAAGGTAAATGAGAATGTTATTCATAATATCTGCCTGGTAATGAAGGAGGTGAATGATACCGACATAGAAGTTTCTGATGATTATTTCCTTCCCGGCAAACAGGTAATGATCAAAGACGGCGTACTATGTGGACTTATAGGCGAAGTGGTGGAGGTAAAAGGAGAGCAGAAAATCTTAATAAGGGTAAATATGCTGCGGAAAAATATACTGATCACACTGTCCTGTGAGTATCTGTCAGCCATTGCCACCTAGGACGTATTTTTCATTTGTTATGAACCATATCATAAGCAGTTGTTTGTTTCACAGTAAATGAAAACCCATTGTGGCATTCACGCTATTTTTACCGGTATCATTCATTTCAATACCGGTTAATCCACCTGTAATTTGCTGGATTGTTTATGGAACCTACTTAGCCGGATGTTAATCATCGGCTTAACGTGCACGAATTGTTTGTAAGTATGTTTCTATAAGCAAACTATTTCCTGCTCATTTTCGTATAGCCTAAAACGTTATATGATAATGTTTAAGCAATAGCTGTTTTATACCGGTACAGTATATACCGTTAAGGGGGAAATTATTTCAATAACTATATAGCGCTGTCACCAGTGCACAAATGTTTTTATATGATGGAGAAAATAAACCTTTTTTGTTTGCCATTCGCCGGGGGAAGCAGGTATTCCTACCGGTTGTATGAAGACAATATGCCATCCTTCATTAATATTATTCCCCTGGAATATCCTGGGAGAGGTGCAAGAATGAGGGAGCCATTAATGGATAATATTGATCAGATACTGCATGATTTATATCAACAGGTGAAGGATAAACTGGATCAGAGCTATGCCTTCTATGGCCATAGTATGGGTGGATTAATGTCTTGCCTCCTGGCCCGGAAAGTGATAGAAAATAAAAAGACGCCACCGCTGCATCTTTTTATAACAGGTACCACCGGCCCTGCAGCACTGTCAAGAACAGAAAAGAAAAGACATCTGCTCGATAAAAAAGCATTCATCGAAGAAGTGAGGAACCTGAACGGCAGCCCGGATGAGATACTGCAAAATGATGAATTGCTTGACTATATAGAACCTATTCTGCGGGCCGATTTTAAAGTGACAGAAAACTATGTGTATGCTGCCAATGAATCCCTGAATGTTCCTATGACAGTTATTACAGGAACGAAAGAAGATATGAAGATAGAAGATGTTTATCTGTGGCAAAAAGAAACGAAAATAGCCGTTGACTTCAGACGCATGCCCGGACACCATTTTTTTATTTATAAATACCCTTACGAAATAATTCAAATCATTGCCAAAAAATTAGTTGTTCATTCCAAATCGTATTAATCATGAGTGAAAAAAAAGTATATCTGAAACCCAACGTAGTATTGGAACCCTTGTTTGACAGATGGTATGCCTGGAGCCATTTAATTTCTCCGGTTACTGCCGCTATGAATACCATTGGACGGCATTTGACCATCATGGACTCTTACCTGGATGATCCCAGTATCCATGCGGAAGCAGTGATAAACCCTAAAATGAAAGGCGGCCCCTTTATGGATTTTGGTGGTGGCAGAGTAGAAGAGGTAGAAGCATTAAAAAATACGATATTAAAACGCCAGGAGAAAGTAATTCAGTTTGCCAAAGCAGCAAAAGAACTGGATAAAATATTGCTGGCGGAAGCAAAAGGCTTCGGACTGGAAACACTGTATGAAAAAGTGCCTGATATCTTAAAAGGGTACGTGGAACTTTTTTATGACCGTAATAACAATGCTGATTTCCGTTTCTTCGAATCCTTGTTATACAAAAGTGAATTTTATAATAAAAGTGCACAGAGCATCGCTTTATGGATCACTGATAATGATCACCGGCCTTTTTGTTTAAGCACGCCCCGCCTGAATGAACCGGAAGTATTGCACCTGGATATTCCCTTTGAACATGCCGGTATTGATGAATTATCCCGGATGAAAAGAACACCCCGTGCGCTGTCTGAAATAAAACAAGCATTGGGAATACCCGCGGAACAGGAAGTTTTGTTTGAAACATTTTTTACTGAAACACCACCACCGGTATACAAAAAATATACAGGTGATAAGATCCGTATGCGGTATTTTGGACATGCGTGTATTTTGGTGGAAACAAAAGATGTAAGCATCCTGGTAGATCCCCTGATCAGTTATTACGGCTATGATACCGACATAGAACACTTCTCTGATGCAGATTTACCGGATACTATTGATTACGTACTGATCACGCATAACCACCAGGATCATATTCTGTTTGAAACCCTGTTGCCGTTGCGTCATAAGATAAAAAACCTGATTGTACCGCGCACCAATAGCGGTAAAATGGAAGATCCTGATCTGAAACAGATGTTCAATAACATTGGTTTCCGGAATGTGATTCCTATGGATGAAATGGAAACCATTGAGTTTGTGGATAGTACCATTACCGGATTACCTTTTACCGGTGAACACAGCGATCTGAATATCCTTACCAAATCATGTTACCTGGTGCAGATTAGCGGGTTTAAACTCTTGTTCCTGGCAGATTCCAGGATTGTAGAATCCGCACTCTATAAACATATTCACGGCCAGATTGGTGATGTGGACGTTTTGTTCCTCGGTATGGAATGTGATGGGGCACCGCTTACCTGGTTGTATGGTCCGTTGATCACTAAAAAGATCACAAGGGACCAGGACGGAAGCCGCAGGCTGGCCGGTTCAGACTGTGCCAAAGGAATGGCGCTGATAGATATTTTTAAACCGAAGGAAGCTTATGTATATGCCATGGGCATGGAGCCATGGCTGGAATTTATCAGCAGTATAAAATACACGGATGAATCCAACCCGATCATCCAATCCAATAAGCTGGTAGAACTTTGCCAGGAAAGAGGAATTATTGCAGAACGGTTATATGGAGAGAAAGAACTTTTATATGACAGAAAAGAAGAACTGGTAAGTGTACTGCAATAACACCCGGTTTTCCCACTAAATTTTCCCTGAGATTGCTACCGCATATGATTACCCCGATCATATGCGGTGAATATGTTTTGTAGCTGATAGGAGCTATGGAATTGGCAGCGCCATGCCCGGACCTGCCGTACAACTTATAATATTAAACATCGATCAGACAATATGAAAACTAAACACATCCCTGAAACGGTAGCGGAATTATTAGTAAGGCTGAAAGATATTAAAGACAAAGGCATCACTTTTATTCTGGCCGGTAATAAAGAAACGTTTTTATCTTATAGTGAGCTGTATACAACTGCTGTATGTTGGTTATCCTTCTTACAGGGAAAAGGTGTGCAGCCCGGAGATGAACTGGTGCTGCAGGTAGAAGATAATCAAACATTTATCGGCATTTTTTGGGGATGTATTTTAGGAGGTATCATCCCGGTACCTGTTGCTATCAACTTTCATGGTGAAAATGCGCAAAAGCTGTTTAAGATCCGGACTTTTTTGAATAACCCTTATCTGTTTATAGCCCGGGCAAATTATGAAAAACTATCAGCAGAGCAGGCGGTGGGAAAGGAGAACAGCCCGCACTTTGATAAAGTATTATTTATTGAAGACGGGCAGGATATCCGCAGTGAGGGCGTATTACAACCAGTAACGCAGGATACGGTTGCTTTCCTGCAATTCTCTTCAGGTTCTACAGGAGATCCTAAAGGAGTAGTGCTTAAACACAGTAATCTCATCGACAATATTTTTGCTGCATTGGCAGCGCATGGTGTGAACGAAAAAGACAGCCATCTGAGCTGGATGCCGCTCACCCATGATATGGGACTGATTGGTTTTCACCTGTATCCGTTGGGTGCAGGTGTAAACCATTTTATTATGCCTACTGATTTATTTATCAGGCATCCATTGTTATGGTGGCAAAAGGTGTCGGATCATCGTATTACCTTCACCTGCTCTCCTAATTTTGGTTACAAATATTACCTCAATCAATTTTCTGACGATAAAGTCAATGGAATAGAGCTGTCGCAGGTACGTACCCTTTTTAATGGTGCTGAACCTATATCCGCAGATTTGTGCAGGGCATTTTTAGATAAGATGGCCCAATTCGGCTTACGGCCGGACGCCTTGAAACCGGTATACGGTATGGCGGAAGCTACGCTGGAAGTAACTTTCCCGCATTTTACGCCCACACTTCAATCTGTTTGTATTCGTAGGGATGCTTTAACAATAGGGCGTTGTGTAACAGCTAAAGGTGTATTACACCAAAAAGCGACAAAGGGTAGCCTGGAAGTGGTGAATTTGGGTACACCTATAACAGGGATGGAGATTAAAATAACGAATGAAAAGGGGATTGCCTTGCAGGAGGGTTTTGTGGGTGTTATCTGGATTAAAGGGAAAAGCGTTACAGGAGCATATTATAACAACGAAGCAGCTACTACTGCCATCATCAGAAAAGATGGCTGGCTGAATACAGGTGATACAGGATTTATATTGAACAAGTGTTTATATGTAGCAGGAAGAGTGAAAGATATCATTATCGTCAACGGAATGAATGTTTATCCGCACGATATTGAACAAAGCGTGGAAACGCTGGATGGTATTGAAACCGGCAAAATAGTAGCCTGTGGGGTGCCCGATGAGGAAACAGGCTCAGAATTTATTGTGGTGTTTGTTTTACACAAATCTTCAGCAGAAAAATTTCTGCCACTCGCCAAAAAAATAAAAAGATTTATTGCTGCCAACCTGGGATTTGAAGTAAAACACGTGATACCAGTGCGAAAGGTGGCCAAAACTACCAGCGGAAAAGTAAAGCGGTATTTATTCGCAGAGGAATACCGTAAAGGGATATACGATGATATTATTAAAGAGATGGAAGCCGCGGACATCCCTGTTGCTGCACTTCCGGAAGAAAAGCCGGTGATAACGGTTAACGAAACAACTGACCGATCCCACCTGCAACGTGCAGCCACTATCCGCACATGGCTGCAACAATGGTTGCAACGGTATTTGCGGCTTGCGGCCGACGAATTATCTGCTGATAAAACTTTCAGGGAATATGGGATGACTTCCCTGATGGTGGTATCACTGGCAAAAGATCTTGAAACTTTTTTAGAGACAACAGTGGATAATACCGTTGTCTTTAATTACCCTACCATCCATACTTTAGCCAACTACCTGGCAGGCGCAGCTGCTCCTGCAGCAAGTATTGGCGGGCATCATCCGCATAATGATGAAAACAAAATCACAGATAACAGAATAGCTGTAATAGGCATAGGCTGTCGCTTCCCCGGAAAAGTAAATACGCCGGACGCTTTCTGGAAGCTGCTGGTGGAAGAAGGAAACGCTATTACCATAGTGCCGGAAGATCGCTGGAATGTGGCCGATTATTTTGATAAAGATGAAGAGGCGCCTGGTAAAATGTATACAAGGTATGGCGGCTTTATTGAGCAGGCAGACAAATTTGATCCGCTGTTTTTTGGTATTTCTCCCAAAGAAGCTGCAGGTATGGACCCGCAACAGCGTTTGTTACTGGAAGTATGCTGGGAAGCACTGGAACATGCAGGTCTTCGTCCATCAAAACTGAGAGGTAGTGATAGTGGTGTTTTCATAGGAATAGGATCAGATGACTATCAATATATTATTAATAAAAGCCAGGATAATACATACTATGAAGATGCATTGACGGGACTTGGTGTGGAAAGAAGTATTGCTGCCGGCAGAATTGCTTACCTGCTGGATTTCCATGGTCCGGTAATGCAACTGGATACTGCCTGTTCTTCTTCATTGGTAAGCGTGCACCAGGCCTGTATGAGCCTGTTGCAGGGAGAATGTTCCCTGGCATTGGCGGGTGGTGTAAACCTGATGCTTTCTCCGGATACAACTATTAAATTATGCCGGATAAAAGCACTCTCTCCGGCAGGGTTGTGTAAAACATTTGATGATACCGCCGACGGCTATGTGAGAGGGGAAGGAGCAGGCGTTATTGTATTGAAAAGATTTGCCGATGCATTGGCTGCCAATGATAATATACTGGCCGTTATTAATGGCTCTGCTATCAATCATGATGGTTTAAGCAACGGGTTAACGGCTCCAAACGGGATCGCGCAGCAGCAACTGATTGGAAAGGCTTTGCAACATGCCGGTATTGACCCTGCAACAGTGCAATACGTGGAAACCCATGGTACCGGTACACCATTGGGTGATCCGGTAGAAGTACAGGCATTGCATGCCGTATATGGCAAAGCCCATCATGCCGGGCAGCCACTGCTGCTGGGTGCGGTGAAAACAAATATTGGGCACCTGGAAGCCGCTGCAGGCATCGCTGGTCTGATAAAAACAGTACTCAGTCTGCAGCATAAACAGATTCCTGCCAGCCTGCATTTTAATAAACCTAATCGCCTGATTCCCTGGAAGGACCTGCAGGTACAGGTAGTAAATAAATTAACCCCATGGGATATTGCCACCGGAAAAAGGCGTGCTGCCATTAGCTCTTTTGGTTTGAGCGGCACCAATGTGCATGTGATACTGGAAGAAGCTGATCCAGAAAAAAATAACGCACAACCTTCCGGATGGCAGTTACCATCTTATCCATTATTATTATCTGCCAAAACGCCGGATGCATTAAAAGCGCAGGCTGCGCAATATATGCTGCTGCTGCAAAATACGGCTGTTCCTTTGTCAGCGATTGCATACAGTACAGCTATTGCACGCGATGCTTTCAGAAATCGTATGGCCTTCAACGTTAGTACAGCAGAAGAAGCTGCGCAACGCCTGAAAGCATTTGTTAACAACAGTGATACAAATGAAATAGTGCAGGGCAGTGCAGCTGCACATCCTGGAAAAATCGTTTGGTTGTTTACCGGCGGCGGCTCTCAATACTGGGGCATGGGCAGGGAGTTGTATGAAAATAACGCGGTATTCAAACAGGTGATAGATCATTGCGATGCTTTCCTGCAACCCAGGTGGGGATTCGGTTTAACACATCTGCTCTATGAAATTAATAAAGAGGAAGGTAACCGGATATTGCAGCAGATGACCTATTTCCAGCCGGCATTATTTGCTGTTTCCTGTGCCATGGCTGCTATGTGGACTTCCTGGGGTATAAGGCCGTCGTTGGTGGCGGGCCATAGTGTGGGAGAATATGCAGCTGCTTATGTAGCAGGTGTATTCAGTCTCGACGACGGATTAACATTAGTAACAGAAAGATCTCGTTTAATGCAGGCTGTAAAAGAGCCTGGCGCCATGGCTACTGTGTTTGCAGCACCGGCCCTGGTGGCTGCATCTATTCAGCCATATGGAAATGACCTGTCCATTGCAGCTATCAATGGTCCTGAGCTGACCGTGATTTCAGGCAAGAAAGATGCCATCAAAGCAGCCTTGCAATCATTGGAGCAACAAGGTATTGGCGGCCGGGAATTGCTGATATCACATGCTTCCCATTCACCATTGATGGAGCCCATGTTGCCGGCATTCAGGGAAACAGCCATACGCATTCAATATTATACGCCTGTATTGGACCTGGTATCAAATGTAACAGGAGCAGTCATTACAGATGAAATAGCCCATGCCGATTATTGGTGCAATCATATTTTATTGCCTGTACAGTTTTCAAAAAATCTGCAAACAATAAAAGAGCTGGGTGGAGAAATATTGATGGAGTTAGGGCCTCAGCCCAATCTCTTATCAATGGTGCAGTTAACGGCTGCTTATGCTGAAGATTGCCTGTTACCGGGTATGCGCCGTGAGCATTCATCCTGGACTACCATCATGCATAGCCTGATGGCCCTGCATGTAAAAGGCATTCCGGTTAAATGGGAACAATTTTATCAGCATCATCACTATCAGCACGTTGCTTTACCGCTTTATCCGTTTCAGCGCCAACGTTACTGGTTAGAAGCAGGTGAACCGTTTCAACGCACGGTTATCCTGCCGGCAGGTAAAAAAGAAAAAGATGTTATTGTTACTACAGCATCTCATCCCGCTGCAAATAGCCAGGCAGCTATTCTTTCCTACCTCAGTGAGGCTTTAGGCAAAGCATTAAAAATATCACCGGCAGAAATTGATGTATACGCCGACTTACTATTACTGGGCGCCGACTCATTGATATTAAGCAACATGTTGAGGGCCATTGAAAAACAATATGGCCTGAAACTGACGATCAAACAGCTGTTTGATACATTGATCACGCTGGATCAGATAGCAGAATATATTGCAGCCAATGCAGTGGATATTCTGCCTGCAACTACGGAAACGTTGCACGACATAGCAGTAGCAACCATGCCAATGCAACCGTTAACAGCTGTTTCGGGTGGCGCACTTTTCCCTGAAGAGCAGGACCCTTTCCTGGTCATGCAGCGGCAGTTCAATATTATGGCGCAGCAATTCCAGTGGCTATCCCAGCATTACAAAACGGGGAAAGGCACCAATGGAACATTTGAAGATCCGTTGCCGCCGAAGAAAGAAATGATTGATACTACTCCGGTAAAAGAACCTTTTTATAATAAACCTGCCAACACCCCGCTTACTTTATCATTCAGCCAGGAACGTTTGTGGGTGATTGATCAGCTGGAAGGCAGCGTGCAGTATAACGAACGTGCAGTTTACAGATTAAAGGGAGCGCTGAATACCGCCGCTTTATCAGCTGCGCTGCAAAATATTGTTAACCGGCATGAGGTGCTCAGAACAGTGATCACTGAAGTGGATGGTAAAGCCTCCCCACGTTTGCTGGATAAGGATTTGTGGCAGTTGACCACTGTGCAGGATGTATCTTTCAAAGAAGACGCCGCCGCATTGCAGGCATATATTACGCAACTGGTACATCAGCCTTTTGATTTATCGAAAGAGCATATGTTGCGTGCGCAGCTGATCAAAATAGCAGACAACGAACAGATACTGGTGTTAACGATGCACCACATTGCGATGGATGGATGGTCAGCAAATATTCTTTTCAATGAGTTGGTAGAATTATACGGGGCGCATGTGGAAAATCGCCGCCCGCAATTGCTGCCAATGGAAATGCAATACGCTGATTATGCCTCCTGGCAACGCGAATATTTATCAGGCAGGGTATTGGCACAGGAGCTTGATTACTGGAAAGGTCAGCTGGAAGGCGCTGCGCAGTTGAATCTGCCGGTAGACTTTGTAAGGCCCGCTTTTCAAAGTACACGTGGTACAAGACATCACTTCCGTATTAACAAGGAATTATCTGCTCAGTTGCAAATACTGTCAAGGCAACAGGGTGCTACCTTGTTCATGACGATGGTAGCGGCTTTTAAAGTATTATTATACCGTTACTGTGGTCAGGAAGATATCAGTGTAGGTACCTCTATTGCCGGCAGAACTAGAGAAGAGGTAGACGGACTGATAGGACTGTTTATCAATACGCTGGTATTACGCAGTGACCTGGGCAATGATCTCTCTTTTATTTCACTTTTGCAGCAGGTGAAACAAACTACCCTCCAGGCGTACGACCACCAGGAAGTACCATTTGAGAAAGTAGTGGAAGTAGTGGAAAAGGAAAGGGATATGAGCAGAACACCTTTATTCCAGGTGATGTTTGAGCTGTTTAATACACCGGATTTACCGGATCTGCGCCTGGGCGATGTACTGTTATCCAGGGAGCAGACAGCACACCAGACAACCTTATTTGATATAAGTTTTTGTTTTAAAGAAGATACGAATGGTTTAAACGGATATGTAGAATATTGTGTTGACCTGTTCAGCGCAGCTACTATTGAAAGGATGATCAGGCACTACGAACAGTTGTTACAGTTCATTGTAACAGCTCCGTCAGCAAAGATTGCATCTTTGCCGATGCTGCATCCTGAAGAAGAGCAGCAGCTACTGGTTGCTTTTAATCATAACGTGGTCGCCTATCCGCAGCACAGCAACCTGGTTGATCTGTTTGCTGCACAGGCACTACAAACACCGGATGCCATTGCACTGGTATTTGAAAATATTTCACTCACTTATCAGGAACTGGATGAACGTTCCAATCAACTGGCGCATTATTTAAGCAGCAAAGGGGTTAAAACAGACGTTTTGGTGCCGCTTTGCATAGAACGTTCGCCGGAGATGATAGTGAGCATTTTAGGTATCCTGAAGGCCGGTGGTGCCTATGTGCCTATCGACCCTGCTTATCCTGCAGAAAGAATTAATTACCTGCTGGATGATCTTGGTGCTACAGTGATGGTGAGCAGCCATGCATGTCTTCAAAAAATAGATACACTGTCCGCTATAGACATCGTATCGGTAGATAACGACCATACAATGATTGCCGGCCAGCCTGTCAGTACACTGCAAAAGGTAATATCTCCCGATAACCTGGCTTATGTCATTTATACTTCGGGCTCCACTGGTTTGCCCAAGGGCGTGATGGTAGAACATGGCGGCATGCTCAATCATTTGTATGCTAAAATAAATGACCTCCGGCTCAACAATGCATCCATTGTTGCTTATACAGCTGCCTATACATTTGATATTTCTGTGTGGCAGATGTTCGCTGCATTGTTGTGCGGAGGCACAACTATTATATATCGGGATCATCTTATTTTCAGCCCGGCGGTATTGATGACAGATGTAGACAAAAACAAAGTCACCATCCTGGAATTAGTGCCTTCTTACCTGGCGGCTGTATTGCAGGAAAACGTGCCGGTGGCTTTAACGTCCCTGGAATTTTTATTGGTAACAGGCGAAACGGTGAGTCAGCATCTGCTGGCACAATGGTTTAAAAGCTATCCTTATATCCCTGTGGTGAATGCTTACGGCCCAACGGAAGCCTCCGATGATATTTGTCATTATATCATGTATGAAACACCTGCCCGCAGCAATGTGCCGCTGGGTGCTCCCGTACAAAACTTACAGTTGTATGTATTGGACAAGGCGCAGCAGTTGTGCCCTGTAGGTGTACCCGGAGAAATCTGTGTATCCGGCATCGGTGTGGCAAGAGGCTATTTAAACCGGCCGGAATTAACGGCAGAAAAATTCATCCCCAATCCATTCCCTGCGGGTGGCCGCCTGTATAAAACCGGGGACCTGGGCAGATGGCTGCCCGACGGCAATATTGAATACCTGGGCCGTATAGATGAACAGGTGAAGATCCGCGGCTACCGCATAGAGCTGGGTGAAATAGAAAATGTACTGCAACAATGTGACCAGGTAAGTCAGGCAGTAGTACTGGTAAAAGCAGATGATAACGGTAATAAGTGGCTGGTAGGATACATTGTACCCAACGGCACATTTGATAAAGCAGTTATACTCGCTTATCTGAAAGATAAATTACCTGAATATATGGTACCGGCCCTGTTGGTGGAACTGGAAAAAATCCCGCTGACAGCTAACGGTAAAATAGATAAAAAATCCTTACCAGACCCTGATGGCAGCTTGTTGGCCAGCAGGGAGTATGTAGCCCCCCGCAATGAAACAGAACAGGTGCTGGCAGACATCTGGCAGGAGTTGCTGGGTATACAACGGGTAGGTATATACGATAATTTCTTTGAGCTTGGCGGACATTCATTGCTGGCTATGCGACTGATGTCGGCTATCCGCAAAAAAATGCAGGTGGAGTTATCCATGAAGTCGTTATTCCTTCATGCTACTATTGCTGCATTGCATACTTATATCACCGGTGCTGCAACAAATGCGCAGCAATTATTGCCTGCGCTGGAAGCCGGCCCCCGTCCGTTGCAAATACCCCTTTCATTCGGACAGGAACGTTTATGGTTTATTGATCAGCTGGATGGCAGTGTGCAATATCATCTGCCCGCTGTATTTAAGCTCAGGGGAGATCTTAACCGCGCTGCGCTGGCAAAATCGTTGCAAACAATCGTTAATCGCCACGAAGCATTGCGCACCGTAATTGTGGAAGCGGATAGTATCCTGCATCAGCAGATATTGGATAATGATCTCTGGGAACTGGTAATAATTGATGAACCATTATATAGGAATAATGAAACCGCCTTACAGTCGAAGGTGCAATCATTAATAGCAGCGCCTTTTGATTTGTCCGCCGATCACCTGCTGCGTGCGTACCTGGTGGTGCAGGGCGAACAGGAACATGCGCTGGTGGTTATCATGCATCACATCGCATCTGATGGCTGGTCGGTAGGCATTGTTATTCGTGAGCTGGAAGCATTATACAGCGCTTATGCTATTGGTGGCAAAGCATCATTAGCCGCATTGGATGTACAGTATGCTGACTTCGCCATCTGGCAACGCACACATTTATCCGGTAGCATATTGGAATCACAGTTGAATTACTGGAAAGAAAAATTGTCGGGGGTACCTGCATTAAACTTACCACTGGATCATTCGCGGCCGGCTATTCAAAGTACGCGCGGTGCCAATGCTTATTTCCGGCTGGATGAAAAATTAACGGCACAATTACAAACATTTTCACTGCAGCAGGATGCTACCTTGTTTATGACCCTGCTGGCAGCTTTTAAGGTATTGTTATTCCGTTACAGCGGACAGGAAGATATTTGTGTAGGTACGCCTGTTGCGGGAAGAACAATGCAGGAAACAGAGTCGCTGATCGGCTTCTTTGTAAATACCCTGGCCTTGCGCAGTGAGCTGGGCAACCATCTTTCCTTTATAGCATTGTTGCAGCAGGTAAAACAAACGATGCTGGGTGCTTATGATCACCAGGAATTGCCATTTGAAAGAGTAGTGGAAACGGTGATAAAAGAACGTGATCTGAGCCGTACGCCTTTGTTCCAGGTGATGTTTGTATTACAGAACACCCCGGATGTACCGGAGCTGCGCCTGGGAGAATTAAGCCTGTTACAGGAAACAACAGATCATCATACCGCTAAATTTGATGTAACATTATTTATACATGAAACGCCTCATGGCCTCCATGGCACGATAGAATACTGTGTTGACCTGTTTGAGGAGGCCACTATCGGGCGGATGATGGAACATTTTGAACAGTTGTTGCGGGCAGTGTTACAATCTCCTGCGGCAAGCATTGGTACATTACCCATGCTGACGGCCGGAGAACAGCAACAGTTGCTCATCAACTTCAACAATACCGCTACTATCTATCCGCAGGACAAAACACTGGTTGATTTATTTGAAGCGCAGGCAAATCATTCACCGGATGCAACGGCCATTGTTTTTGAAGGAGAAACGCTTTCTTACCGGGCTTTACATGAACGCAGCAACCAGTTGGGGCATTTGCTCCGGCAACAGGGTGTTAAAACTGATTCGCTGGTACCCATCTGCATAGAACGCTCACCGGGTATGCTGGTTGGCATATTGGGTATTATGAAAGCAGGTGGTGCATACGTACCAATCGATCCGGAGTATCCTGCTGAAAGGATAAAATATTTGCTGGAAGATTGTCGTGCAGGCGTAGTGGTTAGTAGTAACCAGGTAAAAGAAAAAATCACCGCAGTAACAGCTATCCGCGTCATTGCACTGGATGATGAAAGGGAAGTAATCAGTGAGCAACCGGTTCGTGCCCTCGCACAGGCGCCGCTGCCGCATGATCTGGCTTATGTCATTTATACTTCAGGCTCCACTGGTTTGCCCAAGGGCGTGATGGTAGAACATGGCGGCATGCTCAATCATTTGTATGCTAAAATAAATGACCTCCGGCTCAACAATGCATCCATTGTTGCTTATACAGCTGCCTATACATTTGATATTTCTGTGTGGCAGATGTTCGCTGCATTGTTGTGCGGAGGTACAACTATTATATATCGGGATCATCTTATTTTCAGCCCGGCGGTATTGATGACGGACGTAGACAAAAACAAAGTCACCATCCTGGAATTAGTGCCTTCTTACCTGGCGGCTGTATTGCAGGAAAACGTGCCAGTGGCTTTAACGTCCCTGGAATTTTTATTGGTAACAGGAGAAACGGTGAGTCAGCACCTGCTGGCACAATGGTTTAAAAGCTATCCTTACATTCCTGTGGTGAATGCTTACGGCCCAACGGAAGCCTCCGATGATATTTGTCATTATATCATGTATGAAACACCTGCCCGCAGCAATGTGCCGCTGGGCGCTCCCGTACAAAATTTACAGTTGTATGTATTGGACAAGACGCAGCAGCTGTGCCCTGTAGGCGTACCCGGAGAAATCTGTGTATCCGGCATCGGTGTGGCAAGAGGCTATTTAAACCGGCCGGAATTAACAGCAGAAAAATTCATCCCTAACCCATTCCCTGCGGGTGGCCGCCTGTATAAAACCGGGGACCTGGGCAGATGGCTGCCCGACGGCAATATTGAATACCTGGGCCGTATAGATGAACAGGTGAAGATCCGCGGCTACCGTATAGAATTGGGAGAAATAGAAAATGTACTGCAACAATGTGACCAGGTAAATCAGGCAGTAGTATTGGTAAAAGCAGATGATAACGGTAATAAGTGGCTGGTAGGATACATTGTACCTAACGGCACATTTGATAAAGCAGTTATACTCGCTTATCTGAAAGATAAATTACCTGAATATATGGTACCCGCCCTGTTGGTGGAACTGGAAAAAATCCCGCTGACAGCTAACGGTAAAATAGATAAAAAAGCCTTACCAGACCCTGATGGAAGCGCGCTTGCCAGCAGGGAGTATGTAGCCCCCCGTAATGAAACAGAGCAGGTGCTGGCAGACATCTGGCAGGAGTTGCTGGGTATACAACGGGTAGGCATACACGATAATTTCTTTGAATTAGGTGGACACTCCTTATTGTCTATGCGCATGATGTCTGCTTTACGGAAAAAACTGCAGCGGGAAGTGTCTGTAAAATCTTTATTTCTGCATGCTACCGTTGCGTCATTAGCAACATATATAGCAGCAGCACATTCCGGTGAACAGCTGCTGTTGCCTGCGCTGGAAGTATATCCGCGTCCGCCGCAGATACCGCTTTCGTTTGGCCAGGAACGTTTATGGTTTATTGATCAGCTGGAAGGAAGTGTACATTATCATTTACCTGCTGTTTTCCGCCTGAAAGGAAACCTGGATATTACTGCTTTGTCAGATGCGCTGCAAACAATTGTAAACAGGCATGAAGTGCTGCGCACGGTGGTGGAAGAAACCAATGGCAGTGCGTACCAGCGGATAAAAGACAAAGATGGCTGGGAGTTAACGATCATCAATGACGCCATCGATGTGGATGCATTACAGGCAGCAATAAAATCATTTATTGCCACGCCTTTTGATTTGTCTGCCGACTATATGCTGCGTGCCAGGTTAATCATACAAAACAACGGAGAATATATACTGGCGGTAGTAATGCATCACATTGCATCAGATGGTTGGTCGGTAGGTGTTATCATCCGCGAACTGGAAGAATTATACACAGCATATACCAGCCGCCGCACACCGCAGCTGAACACATTAGCAGTGCAGTACGCCGATTATGCTATCTGGCAACGGACACATTTATCCGGTGGCATCTTACATCAGCAACTGGACTACTGGAAAAATAAATTGAATGGGGTAGCGGCATTAAACCTGCCAACAGACCGTGTACGGCCTGCTATGCAAAGTACCCGTGGCGCTACCAGTTTATTTCGGCTGGATGCTGCGCTGATTGCACAGTTACAGGCATTGTCGCTGGAACAGGGCACTACTTTGTTTATGACATTGCTGGCTGCTTTCAAGGTATTGTTATATCGTTACAGCGGACAGGATGATATTTGTGTAGGGACTCCTATAGCTGGCAGAACGCAGCAGGAAACTGAAGCACTGGCAGGCTTTTTTGTAAATACCCTGGCACTGCGCAGCGACCTGGGTAACAATCCGTCATTTACCACTTTACTGCAACAGGTAAAACAAACCATGCTGGGCGCATACGATAACCAGGATGTGCCTTTTGAAAAAGTGGTAGAGATGGTGGTAAAGGACAGGGACATGAGCCGGAGCCCTTTATTCCAGGTAGTATTTGCATTTCAGAATATGCCTGATGTGGGAGATCTTCGTTTAGGCGATGTAGTTGTATTGTCTGAGCCGGCGGTTAACAGTACTACAAAATTTGACCTCACTTTTATTCTGCAGGAAAACCCGGATGGCATCACTGCTGATGTAGAATATTGTATTGATCTGTTCGATGCAGCTACAGTTGAACGGATGACTATCCACTTTGAACAATTGTTACGGTCTGTGGTAAACACGCCGGCAGCACTGATCGGCAGCTTGCCAATGCTACCGTTCAGTGAGGAAGAACAATTGCTGATCACCTTTAACGACAGCCTGACAGGTTATCCGCTTGATAAAAATATTGTAGACTTATTCAGCAGTCAGGCAGTACTTACGCCGGATGCAGTAGCCGTAATATTTGAAGAAACAACGCTGACATATAAAACACTGGACGAACGGTCATCACAGCTGGCGCATTGCCTGATCAGCAAAGGTGTGGAGGCCGAAACATTTGTGCCCATCTGTATAGAACGATCTCTGGAGATGATCATTGGTATACTCGGCATATTAAAAGCAGGTGGCGTGTATGTGCCTATGGACCCGGATTATCCGGCGGAGCGCATTGAGTACATGCTGGAAGATACCAATGCTACTGTTATTGTAAGCAGCAACACCTGTGTAAACAGCTTCACCACCACCATTGATATTATTACCCTGGATGGTGACCTTACTATCATCAGCCGGTACCCAACAACTGCGCCCGATATTATCATCCGTCCCGAACACCTGGCATATGTAATCTATACTTCCGGGTCTACCGGTAAGCCCAAAGGCGTGATGATTGAACATAGAAATGTGGTGAGATTATTTGAAACAGATGTGCCATTATATGATTTCAATGCATCAGATGTGTGGACGATGTTTCACTCCTTCTGTTTTGACTTCTCTGTTTGGGAAATGTATGGCGCCTTGTTCTATGGTGGAAAGGTGATTGTGGTGCCTAAGCATATTGCGCAGGATGCCATGGCATTTGGAGAGCTCATTAAAGCCAAAGGCGTCACTATCTTAAATCAAACACCATCAGCATTTTATGTGTTGCAGGATTACCTCACTGCCAACACCGACACTGTACCCGTGCGCTACGTTATTTTTGGCGGTGAAGCATTGAACCCTGCAAAGGTAAAGCCATGGCTGCAACGGTACGCCGACAGCCGGCTTATTAATATGTACGGTATTACAGAAACTACTGTGCATGTTACTTACCAGGAACTGGATGTTACCCGTTTGAGCAGCAGTAGTGTAATTGGTAAAGCTATTCCTACTTTAAGTTTATATGTATTAGATGCTTATCAGCAGCTGGCGCCAATAGGGGTGGCCGGGGAAATGTATGTGGGCGGAGCTGGTCTGGCAAGAGGATATTTAAACCGTCCGGAATTAACGGCGGCAAAATTTATTCCTCATCCTTTCAGCAAAGAAAATGAAGACCGCCTTTACAGAACAGGTGATCTGGGCAGATGGTTGCCTGATGGCACAATAGAATATTTAGGCAGAATTGATGACCAGGTAAAGATCCGCGGCTTCAGAATTGAATTGGGTGAGATAGAAAGCGTATTACAGGCATGCGAACTGGTAAGCCAGGCGGTAGTGCTGGCAAAAGGCGATAGTGCCGATAAAAAACGCCTGGTAGGATACATCGTACCCCAGGGAAATTTTGATAAGGAAGGGATTACCACTTATCTGAAAGGAAAACTGCCGGATTACATGGTTCCTGCTTTGTTGGTGGAGCTGGAAAAATTACCACTTACTTCCAATGGTAAAGTTGATAAGAAATCGTTACCGGATCCGGATGCCGGTGCTTTGCTAACCAATACTTATATAGCACCGCGAAATGAGACAGAACAGATATTGGCAGATATCTGGAAAGATTTACTGGGCATAGAACGTGTAGGCGTGCACGATAGTTTCTTTGAACTGGGCGGCGATTCTATCATCACCATCCAGGTCGTAAGCCGGGCTAAACGTGCGGGTTACACCTTGCAGCCACGTGATTTGTTTATACACCAAACAATTGCTGAATTGTCTTTACTGTTATCTTCCGGAAAGAGCCAGGTTGCTGTTGGTGAACAAGGCATATTAACCGGCAATAGTGGTTTGTTGCCCATTCAGCAATGGTATTTTGAAACAGCAGGATCAACAACTGCACACTATAATCAGCATGCGTTATTAAATATTGATAAAAACGTAGCTGCTTCAACGTTAGCCTCCGCTATATCGCAGTTAACCGGATATCATGATGCACTGCGCTTTACCTATACCCGCGATGAGCAGGGCTGGAAGCAGAAGTACGGTGCTTACGAAAGCAAACTGGAAATAATAGACCTGCAATTGGTGGCAGCAGATCAGTTAGCTACCCAATTAGCAGCATATGCAGATCAGTATCATAAAAGCCTGGATATCACACAGGGCATACTATTCCGTCCGGTGTTATTTTTAATGCCAGGCGGGGAAGTGAATAACCGCTTATTACTGATTATTCATCACCTGGCTGTGGATGGCGTTTCATGGCGCTTCCTGCTGGAAGACCTTGAACACTTGCTGAAAAGCGGGGAAGGACTACCAGCCGGCAAAAGCAGCTCTTACCGGCAGTGGTATGAGGCATTGGTGAATTATAGTCAACGTCGTCGTTTACTGAGCCAGGAGCCATATTGGAACCGTATAGTGGAAAACAAGCTGCCACTGTACGTACCTGGTAATTATACCGGTGAGATAACTAGAGCGGATATACGTAATTACGAATCGCGTTTATCTGCGCAGCAAACACAACGTTTGTTGCAGGAGGTGCCGCGTACTTATCATACTGAAATCAATGATATCCTGTTAAGTGCACTCGCACTTACTTTATCTGCCTGGAATAATACTTCAAAAGTATTGATAGGGTTGGAAGGACATGGCCGTGAAGATATTGCACCTGGTATAGATACCAGTCATACAGTAGGCTGGTTTACCAACCTGTACCCGGTGCTGCTGGAAGTAAATGACAGCAGTCAGATAAGCAGCGTGTTGAAAAATGTGAAGGAACAATTGCGGCAGGTACCTGATAAAGGATTAGGCTATGGCGTATTGAAATACATCAGTCAATCCCCATCGCTGCAGGGCAATGATCCATGGGAGATCATATTTAATTATCTCGGACAGGCAGATAATGCTGTAAATACAGGTGGCTATTTAAGTATGGCCAAAGAGCCTTCCGGTGCAGATACAGGTGACGCATACCCGGTAAGAGAAAAGCTGGCGGTGAACAGTATCATTCAGGGTGGTGAACTGATTTTACAATGGGATTACAGCCATAAACATTTTGATGCTGCCGGTATAGAAAAGCTGGCTACTGCTTACCTGGCTAACCTGGAACTGCTGATCAATCATTGTGTACAGACCGCACCTGCTTATACGCCGTCTGATTACGGGCTGGGCGGAGTGATCACAAATGAAGCACTGGATGAATTTTTGGATGCACTTTACAATGGAGCACCCAGACGTAACCAGGTAGCCGGCATTTACAAATTGAGCGGACTGCAGGAGGGTATGTTGTTCCACGGCGTATATGATGAACAGGCAGGTACTTACGTAGAGCAGTTTACAGCTGAGTTGACTGACCTGCAGGAAGATATCTTCCGCGAAAGCTGGGCGCATTTGCTGAGATGTCATAGCATTTTACGAAGTGGTTTTTATACAGATGCTTTCAGTATTCCTGTACAATGTGTATACCATGAAGTGCAGTTGCCAATCGTAATACATGATTATCGCCATTATAATAAAGAAGAGCAGGAGCAGGCAATAAAAGAATGGGAAGCTGCTGATCGCCGCCAGGGATTTGATTTTGCGGCTGCACCACTGATGCGTATTTCATTAATACGTTTGGATGAAAATCATTACCACTTGTTATGGACTTTCCATCATATTTTAATAGACGGATGGTCACTTCCTTTGTTGATGGAATCTTTGCTGAATACCTATGAATTACTGATCAGCGGGAAATCATTGCCGGCGGTTAAAGAAGACCGCTTTGAAGATTATATATCATATCTCCGGAGTCGTGATAAAGAAGCGGAAGAGGCATATTGGCGTGGTTATATGAAACCCGTCAATGAGGCTACGCTGCTTCCTTTTATAAGCGCAGTGGCAGACCGGACCAAAGGATCAGGTGAATTTAAGCAGGAGAGATTACAGCTGGATGCTGCTACTACGGAAACGATCACGCATTTTGTACAACATGCCAGGATCACTATTAATACATTGATGCAGGGCGTGTGGGCGTACCTGTTATATCGTTATACCGGTCGTACGCAGGTAGTGTACGGGGCAACGGTGTCAGGCAGACCGGAAAATTTATCCGGTGTGGAAGAGCGGGTGGGCCTCTACATCAATACGATACCATTGCAGGCAACGGTAAATGAACAAACAGACATCATTACCTGGTTGCAGGCATTGCAGGTGGATCAGCTACAGAGCCGGGAATACCAGTACACTCCTTTGAATGAAATTCAACGCTGGACAGGTGTAAAGGGCGATCTGTTTGATAGTTTACTGGTATTTGAAAATTTCCCGGTAAGTAAAGTGCTGGCTGCCCAATCATGGCAGCTGCAGGTAGAAAATGCCGCAGTGCGGGAACAAACTAACTATCCTTTAGATGTGGTGATTGCAGCCGCAGAAGAAATAACCATCCAGTTCGATTATAACGCGCATCTGCTGGAACCGTTTTATGTGGAGTCAATAGCAGCGCATTTTAAGCAGGTATTGTTACAGGTGGTAGCCAAAGAGGCAGATAAACTGGGAGATATTGAACTGCTCACAGCCGGCGAATACCAACTACTGCTGGAAACATTCAATAATACAGCGGCTGAATATCCTCATGAAGCTACCATTACCGAGTTGTTTGAAGCACAGGCTGCACGTACACCGGATGCCACAGCACTGGTATTTGATGGCAGCATACTTACCTATAAAGAGCTGGATGAACGCGCCAATCAATTGGGGCATTATCTGCGTACGCAGGGTGTTGCAGCCAATAGCCTGGTACCTGTATGTATAGCGCGTTCCATGGAAATGATGGTGGCTATATTAGGTATCCTGAAAGCCGGAGGTGCCTACGTGCCTATCGATCCGGAGTATCCTGCTGAAAGGATAGCTTTTGTATTGAATGATTGTGGCGCCAGGGGCGTAGTGGTAACAACAGCAGCACATACAGCGATGTTAACTGCATTAAATAGCGGAAGACAGCTGATATACGCAAATGAATTAGACCAACAATATGCCGGCCAGCCTGTCACCCGTGTATACAACGGTGCAGCGGCGGAGAGCCTTGCCTATGTGATCTATACTTCGGGTTCTACAGGTAAACCTAAAGGAGTAATGATTACGCATAAATCTGTAGTGAACCTGATTACTTATCAGCAGGAACATTTTGGTGTTGACCAAAACGACCGGATATTGCAGTTCTCCAACTATTGTTTTGATGCCGCCGTAGAACAACAATACCTGGCGCTGTTTAGTGGTGCCACATTGGTATTAATACCTGAAAATGTGCGGCTGGATAAACAATTATTTGAACAATTACTCCATAGGGAAAGGATCACACACCTGCACACTACACCGGGCTTCCTGGTAACGATTACACCCGGTAGCTATGGTGGTTTGAAACGGGTAATATCCGGCGGTGAAGCCTGCAGCATACAACTGGCGAATGCCTGGTGTAAATATGCCGGCTTCTATAACGAGTACGGACCAACGGAAACTACTGTTACCGCTACAGAATTTTTATATACACCGGATAACGGAAGTAATAAGGATATTGTTCCGATTGGAAAACCATTGGGTAATACACGCGCTTATATTTTGGATACTAACAGGAAACCGGTTCCTGTAGGGGTTTCCGGTGAATTATATATTGGTGGTGTACAAGTAGCACATGGTTACCTCAATATGCCGGTACTCACCAATGAAAGATTTATAAAAGACCATTTTAGCGGCGCTCCGGATGCAACGCTGTATAAAACAGGAGACTTATGCCGTTGGCTGCCGGATGGCACTATCGCGTACCTGGGACGTATAGATGAACAGGTGAAGATCCGCGGTTACCGTATTGAATTAGGTGAAATAGAAACGGTGCTGGAAGAATGCGACCTGGTAGACCGCGCGGTAGTAACAGCGGTATCAGAAAAATATGGTCATCATCTTCATAAACGCCTGGTAGCATATGTAGTGCCGGCCGGTGACTTTGATAAGGAAGGTATCCTTGCTTATCTGCAACGGAAACTCCCTAATTACATGGTGCCTGCATTAGTGATCAGCATCGATAAATTGCCATTAACAACCAATGGCAAGATCGATAAAAAAGCCCTCCCTGATCCGGATATGGGTGTATTGATAACAAATGCGTATGTAGCGCCAGGCAGTGAAATAGAATATGCCCTGGTAGCTATCTGGCAGGAATTGCTGAATGTACCACGTATAGGGATACACGATAATTTCTTTGAGCTTGGTGGCGATTCTATTATAACGATCCAGGTAGTGAGCAGGGTAAGACGTGCAGGCTATGAGCTGCAACCCCGCGACATTTTTACGTATCAGACCATTGGCCGCTTGTCTGCACTGATCTCCGGTCAAAGCCACACAGTATCTACCGGCGAACAGGGCATACTTGCTGGTAGCAGCGGTTTATTACCTATTCAACAGCGATATTTTGAAACAACAGGTTTAACAGATGCTTATTTTAATCAGCGTATTTTATTATCTGTAGATAAAAACGTTGATCCATCTGCGTTATCAGCTGCTATCAGCACATTGCTTCAGTACCACGATGCCCTGCGATTTGTATATACTTATGGAGAACATGGCTGGCAGCAAACCTATGGCGCCTGGGAAGGAGAGCTGGAAGTGGCCGATCTGACAACCATAACATCAGGCAGCCTCGCAGATAAAATAGTAGAATATGGCAACAGTTATCATCGCAGCCTGGATGTGGAACAAGGAATATTACTGCGCACAGTACTGTTTCTGACACCGGAAGAAGAAGCTGATAACCGTTTGCTGATCATGATTCATCACCTCGCAATAGATGGTGTGTCATGGAGAATATTATTGGAAGATCTTGAGTTATTATTAAAAGAGGATACCAGTATAACAGCTGATGTATTAGGCCCCAAGAGCAGCTCTTACCGGCAGTGGTACACGGCACTGGCAGATTATGGACATCGTCGCCGTTTACTGAGCCAGGAAGCCTGGTGGAAAAAAGTAGTCGCCAATTATACACCTTTACCTACAGCAAATATATACGAGGGAAAAGTAACGGTAACGGATATAGGTCACCGGGAAGTAAGGCTCAGCGCATTACACACGCAACAGTTATTGCAGGAGGTACCCCGTGCTTACCATACAGAAGTTAATGATATATTATTAGCTGCGCTGGCACTTACTTTATCTGCCTGGAGCAATGCGGCCAAAATAGTTGTAGGACTGGAAGGGCATGGTCGTGAAGACATCGCCACCGGTATTGATACAAGTCATACGGTGGGCTGGTTTACCACCATGTATCCCGTATTGCTGGAAGTGCCCACAGGTACGGATATAGGGGATCTGCTGAAAGCGGTGAAAGAACAATTGCGCCAGGTGCCTGGTAAAGGAATAGGCTATGGCATATTGAAGTATATCAGCAAAGCAGATTATTTACAAGGCAAAGACCCCTGGGATATTGTGTTTAATTACCTGGGGCAAGCAGATAATGTGGTGAAGGAGCAGGGCTTGCTGAAGATGGCACCGGAACCTGCTGGTGATGGTATTGCAGCAGATTTTCCTTTCACTGATAAGTTAGCGGTAGACAGCATTATCCAGGGCGGTGAACTGATTGTCCAATGGCGGTACAGCAGCAAACATTTTGATGTGGAAAGCATTGAACAATTGGCTGCCACTTATTTATCGCACCTGCAATCATTTATAAAACACTGTACAACACTGACTGCACCTGTCTTTACATCATCAGATTACGGACTGGGAGCAGTAATCACCAATGAAGAGCTGGACAAATTTTTAGATGCACCTTATAACGGAGCTCCGAGACGTGGCCAGGTTGAAAGTATATACCGGTTAAGTGGTTTACAGGAAGGGATGTTGTTCCATAGTTTGTATAATGAGGAAGGAGGTGCTTACATTGAGCAATTCAGCTGTGAACTCACGGATGTGGATATATCAGTCTTCCGTCAGAGTTGGATGCATTTATTGCAACGGCATACTATTCTGCGCAGTGGCTTCTACTATGATGCGTTTGCGGTTCCGGTACAATGTGTTTACCGTGAAGTATCATTACCATTTACGATACATGATTATCGCCACCTGAATGAGGAAGAACAACAAAAGGCATTAAAAGAATTTGCGCAGGCAGATGATCTCAAAGCATTTGATTTCAGCGCTGCACCGTTGATGCGCTTTAACATGATCCGCATACGGGAAAATGTTTACAGGTCATTCTGGACATCTCATCACATATTATCAGATGGCTGGTCCATGTCGGTGTTGATGGAAGAACTACTAACCACTTATGAATTGTTGTCGAAAGGCGCACCTGTGCCGGTAGCTGCAACAGATCATTATGAAGCTTATATCCGTTACCTGGATCAGCGTGATAAAGAACAGGAGGAACAGTATTGGCGCAGTGCCATGGAAGGAAGAGGGGAAGGATGTTTGCTGCCATTTATTAACGCTACCACCGCACGTACAAAAGGTGAAGGTACCTACAAGGGAATGGAGCGTGGCCTGGATACCGCTACTACTGCCCGTTTGGCCAGTTATGCCCATCAGCATCGCATTACACCCAGTACTGTGATGGAAGGCGTATGGGCGTACCTGTTATATCGTTATACTGGTCAAAATGATATCGTATATGGTGTTACTGTATCCGGTCGTCCGGAAGATTTGCCGGGAGTAGAGTCAGGCGTGGGGCTGTATATCAACACCTTGCCATTGCATACCCGGTTGGAAGCTAATACAAGTATTGTGCACTGGCTGGAGGCATTACAAACCAGCCAGCTGCAAAGCAGGGAATATCAGTATACTGCACTCAGTGATATACAGCAATGGGCAAATGTAGCTGGCGATCTGTTTGACAGCTCCATCACTTTCCAGAATTTCCCGGCAAGTGCAGTGCTGGCATCTAAAACCTGGGAATTGAAGGTCAGTGATGTACAGGTGCATCCGCATACAAACTATCCTTTAACGATCATCATAGGTATTGCCGCGCAAACCAGCCTGTTATTTACCTATAACAGTGATCTGTTACCTACTTTTTATGTAGATAAAATCAGCCGGCATTTTGAGCAGGTGCTGCTGCAAATATTAGATAATGATAATGCTACTATCGGAGATCTTGATCTGCTGACATTACCTGAACGCCAGGAACTGCTGCTGGCAGCTAATAACAGCTTGTTTGAATATGCTAAGGATAATACATTTATTGAATTGTTCCAGGCACAGGTAGCTGCTACGCCGGATGCCACTGCACTGGTATTTGAAGGGAGTTCACTGACTTACAGTGAACTGGATATACGGGCTAATCAGCTGGCATATCACCTGCGCAGAAAGGGCGTGAAGGAAAATACACTGGTTCCCATCTGCATAGAACGCTCGCTGGATATGATAACAGGTATACTTGGTATCCTGAAGGCCGGTGGCGCTTATGTTCCGATAGAACCTGATTTTCCGGCAGAAAGAATAAAATATATGCTGGAAGACACCGGCGCTACTGTCATCGTAAGCAGTGCTGCAGCCAGTGCTGTATTGCCGGTCGATATCTCCACACATATTGTTATGCTGGATGACGACTGGGAAAAAATATGCACTTATCCAACAACGCCGCCGGAAATACTGCCACTGCCGGATCAGTTATTGTATGTGATCTATACTTCGGGTAGTACCGGTACACCTAAAGGGGTGCTGATTACGCACCGCAACCTGGCGGATTATGTGGGAGGTCTGCGTGCACATGTAAATATAGATAGTTGCCGTTCATTCGGCCTGCTGTCCAGTATCGCTACGGATTTGGGTAATACTGTTTTATACAGTGCTTTAGTTACTGGTAGCGCCCTGCATTTGTTTGCAAAAACAACCATCAATGATGCAGAAAGTATACAGACTTATTTTGCAACACATCCGGTTGATTGTATCAAAATTGTTCCATCACATTGGAAAGCATTGTGTGAGCCGGGTCGTTTATTATTGCCGCAACAGTTGCTCATCTTTGGTGGAGAGGCGCTGGAAGCAGCGGTGATAGCTGATATCCGCTCTTCCGGTACAGATTGCACAATAGTGAATCACTACGGACCAACGGAAACGACTATAGGAAAATTATTGCATGTGGTACAATCCGATGCTGTTTATGAACAGGTAGTACCTATTGGCAAGCCATTTTCAAGCACGCGTATTTATGTAGTTAGTCCAGACGGACAACTATGCCCGGCAGGTGTTCCCGGTGAACTGTATATTGGCGGCGATGGCGTAGCACAAGGTTATCTGAATAATGAAGCATTAACAGATGGCCGTTTTATAACAGATCCTTTTACACCTGAAAATCAACAAAAATTATATCGTACCGGTGATAGGGTAAAATATCTGCCCGACGGTAATATTGTTTTCCTCGGCCGTGTTGATGACCAGGTGAAGATCCGTGGTTATCGCGTAGAGCCGGGTGAGATCAGCCGCGTCTTAACTGGTTGCGTGCTGGTAAGTCAGGCAGTAGTGGTAGCGAAACAGGATCACAGCGGTAACAACCGCCTCATTGGTTATATAATACCACAGGGAGATTTCGATAGTATAGCTATCACAACTTATCTGAGGGAACAGCTACCGGAATATATGGTGCCTGCCGCCCTGATAGCCGTTGACCATTTTCCATTAATGGCAAATGGTAAGATAGATAAGAGAGCATTACCTGATCCGGATATCTCAGCAGGAGCCGAAAGTGTTATGCCGGAAACCGCTATGGAAAAGGCCCTGGCGAGTATCTGGTCTGTTTTACTGGAAGTAGAACGGATAGGCATACACGATGATTTCTTCGCGCTGGGAGGACATTCACTACTGGCTATCCGCGTAATATCTGCGGTAAGAAAACAGCTGGGCGTGGAAGTAGCTATTGGTGATATTTTCGACTATCCTACCATTGCTGCTTTATCTGCCGTGTTGCAGCAACAACAGGAAGTGAGTACGGTACCTGCATTAACCGCTGCCAGGAGGCCCGATTACATTCCGCTTTCGTATAGCCAGGAACGTTTGTGGTTCATTGACCAGCTGGAGGGTACAATACAGTATCATATTCCAACTGTACTGCGGTTAAAAGGAGCCCTTCATCAGGAAGCATTGCAGTATGCCCTGCAAACAATCGTGAACCGCCACGAGGCACTGCGTACGGTGATAAAAGAAACAGAGGGATTACCTTATCAGCTGGTGTTGGAAAAAGACCAATGGCAACTGGCGGTAGTTACAGATGCTGTCTGGAAAGAAAATGGTATCTCCTTACAAACCTATATACAACAGTTAATTACAACACCATATGATCTGGCAGCAGATCATATGCTGCGGGTACATTTAATTACACTGGATCATTCCGAACATATACTGGTGGTAACCCTGCATCATATTGCTTCTGATGGCTGGTCTTCAGGTATTATGGTGAAAGAATTAATTGCATTGTATGATGCTCATCTCGCAGGCCACACCGCACAGTTGCCGGTGTTGGATATACAGTATGCCGATTATGCTATCTGGCAACGTAATTATTTATCCGGTGCGGTATTGGAAGAAAAACTGGATTACTGGAAAAATAAATTGTCGGGGGTAACTACACTGGATCTGCCTACCGATTTTGTACGGCCGGCTGTTCAGTATATGCATGGTGCAACCGGAAAATTCAGACTGAATAAAGCACTGACAGAACAATTGCAGGCATTGTCAAAACAGCAGGGTACTACCTTATTTATGACGTTGCTGGCGGCTTATAAAGTATTGTTATACCGTTACAGCCATCAAACAGATGTTTGTGTAGGTACGCCAATCGCCGGCAGAACACAACAGGAAGTAGAAGGACTCATCGGATTTTTTGTAAATACACTGGCTTTACGCAGTGACCTGAGTAATAATCCTTCCTTCACTGCTTTACTGCAACAAATAAAACAAACTACGCTCGGTGCTTATGAACACCAGGATATGCCTTTTGAAAAAATAGTGGAGGCCGTGGTGAAAAGCCGGGATATGAGCCGCAGCCCTTTGTTCCAGGTGATGTTTGTAATGCAGAATACACCGGAAGCGCCTGATCTGCACTTAGGAGAAGTACAGTTGCTGCGTGAAACAACGGAGCATATGTCGGCTGCCTATGACCTCACATTTGTGATGGAAGAAGAAGGAGGTGGTATCAATGGCTACGTAGAATATTGCAGCGACTTGTTTAGTGCAGAAACAATAGACCGGATGATGCTGCATTTTGAGCAACTCATCAAATCTATAGTAAGTACGCCTGCGCAAAAAGCAGGCACGTTGCAAATGCTTCCTGCTGCTGAAGAACAGTTGTTGCTGACAGCGTTTAATGATACTGCCGTGGCTTATCCATCCGATAAAACAGTTGTTGATTTATTGACTGCACAGGCGCTGCAAACCCCTGATGCCACAGCACTGATATATGATGATGAAAAACTCACCTATAAAGAACTGGAGGAACGTGCTAACCAGGTGGCCCGCTACCTGCACAAACAGGGCGTTACAAAAGAGATGCTGGTACCTGTTTGTATGGAGCGGTCGTTTGATATGGTAGTGAGTATACTGGGTATCCTTAAAGCAGGAGGGGCGTATGTTCCGATTGATCCGGAGTACCCTGCGGCACGTATCAGCTATATGCTGACAGACACCAATGCCAGCATTGTTATTACCAGCAATAAATGCCTGGATAAATTACCGATAACACAAAATCTTCAGATCATTAGCATAGATGATGACTGGCGCAGTATCCGGAGATATGCTAAAACAGCTGTTGCCACTATACCTGCACCTGATCAGCTGGTCTATGTAATTTATACTTCAGGTTCTACAGGTAAACCCAAGGGGGTAATGATAGAACACAAAGGATTAGTGAATTTATCGTCGAGTCAGGCGACTGCATTTGGATTAAGTGCAGGCATGAAAACGCTGCAATTTGCCTCTTTTGGATTTGATGCCTCCTGTTCTGAAATATTTGTTACACTTCTCAGCGGTGGTGTGTTGGTATTACCACATAAAGAAGATCTTTTATCTGCAGATAGTTTTGCTGCGCTGCTTAACAAACATGAGATAGCAGTAGTGACACTTCCACCTTCTTATCAGCATATTATTAAAGAACATTTAGGCCCCTTAAAAACCATTGTATCGGCCGGAGAGCCTTTAAACAGGGAAGATGCGCGGTATATCCGTGAGCAGGGTATTCGTGTGATCAATGCCTATGGTCCTACTGAAAATACGGTTTGCGTGAGCTTAACAGATCATCCTATCCGTAAAAATAATGTGGTAGTGATAGGAGAGCCTATCGCCAATGTACAGGTATATATCCGCGGATCTGACGGTGCATTATGCCCGGTAGGTGTGATCGGAGAAATTTGTGTGGGAGGTGCGGGTCTTGCCCGTGGTTATTTAAACCGTCCTGATCTTACGGCAGAAAAATTTGTATCCAATCCTTTTAGCCAGCATTGGGGTGGCAGAATGTATTGCACAGGAGATGCAGGCAGGTGGCTGCCGGATGGCAGTATTGAATACCTGGGCCGGATAGATGACCAGGTGAAAATTCGTGGCTACCGTATAGAATTAGGTGAAATAGAAAGTGTACTGCAACAATGTGAACTGGTAAAACAGGCGGTGGTATTAGCCGGTACAGAGGGCGGAGCGCATGCGCCGAAGCGGTTAGTGGCATTCATCGTACCACAGGGCAATCTGGATATAACAGGTATTACTGCTTATCTCAAAGATTATTTGCCGGAGTATATGATACCATCAGTATTCCTTGAACTGGAGCAGTTGCCGGTAACGGCCAGCGGAAAAATAGATAAGAAAATGCTGGCAGATATGAACACTGCTGCAACGTTAACCAATGAATATGTAGCTCCCCGGAATGAAACAGAGCAGCTGTTGGTAAACATCTGGCAGGAATTGTTGGGCGTATCACGGATAGGCATATACGATAATTTCTTTGAGCTGGGCGGTCACTCGCTGATGGCCATCCGGCTGATGGCGGCGCTTCGTAGGCAACGCAGCATCAATATACCGGTGAGCAAGCTGTTTGAATGTAAAAACATAGCAGCGCTGAGTGAGTATATCGTCACGGTTAGCAGCAATACAGAGTACGAAGTTTTTGAATTATAGGATGTGACACCATTTCTTTTTTAACCTACACTTTTCAAGCAAGCATTATGATAGATACTAATTTTGAAAAAGCATTTGAAGTGGTTGAGAAAGCCCGTAAACAGGGCGTTGTATTCTTTCTGGAGAATGAAAAAGTTAAGTTTAAAGTGCCTAAAGATGAAATCATCAACCATGATTTACTCGCAGAGATAAAAGAATATAAAGAGCAGATAAAAATTATTTTAAATAACGGTGATCTTTTTAAAAATAACGAAGTTGATTTTGAGGAGAGAATAATTGCTGCTGACCGCGTCGGTATAGCTAAAATACCTTTGTCTTTCAGCCAGGAACGTTTATGGTTTATAGACCAGATAGAAGAAGATAGTATCAATTATCATATACCGGCAGTATTAAGATTGAAGGGGAATCTTCACCATGCTGCACTGGCCTATGCATTACGAATGATTGTAAACCGCCACGAAATATTGCGGACAGTAATTGCACAGGAAGATGGTAAGGCGCATCAGCAGGTAATGGAAAAAGATCAGTGGAAAATGGAGGTCATCAATCACCAGGAGCATGATGCAGCAGTATTGCAATCATTTGTAAAATCATTAATTGATATTCCCTTTGACCTGGGTAGTGATCATATGTTGCGTGCGCATTTGATTGTAAAGCACGAAGAAGAACATTTGCTGGTAGTGGTGATGCATCATATTGCATCAGACGGCTGGTCGGTAGGCATCATTGTGCGTGAACTGGTTGAATTGTATGAGTCTTATGCAGAAGGCCGCACCGCCGAATTAGCGGCTGTAGATATTCAGTACGCTGATTATGCTATCTGGCAGCGCAAATATTTATCCGGCAATATATTGGATAAACAACTCGACTACTGGAAGAATAAGTTGTCGGGTGTAGCCACCTTGCAGTTGCCGCTGGACTATATCCGGCCTGCTGTGCAAAGTACGCGTGGTGCCAGCATTTCATTTACCATTGATAAGGTACTGACGGCGCAGCTGCAGTTACTGTCCCGGCAACAGGACACTACGCTGTATATGACGTTGCTGGCTGCTTTTAATGTGTTATTATATCATTACAGTGGTCAGGAAGATATTTGTATTGGTAGCCCCATGGCCGGCAGAACCATGCAGGAAGTAGAGCACCTGATTGGGTTTTTTATCAATACCCTGGCCTTACGCAGTGATCTGAGCGATAATCCGTCGTTTACCACGCTGTTACAGCAGGTAAAACAAACGATGATGGGCGCCTATGATCACCAGGATCTCCCCTTTGAAAAAATTGTAGAAGCAGTGGTGAAGGAACGTGATCTGAGCCGTAGTCCATTGTTTCAGGTAGTATTTGCTTTGCAGAATATGCCCGACGCACCTGAGTTTCAGCTGGGCGGTATACAATTAATACAGGAAGATACCAGCCATACTACCGCAAAGTTTGACCTGACCTTTTTAATGTATGAAGCTGCGGATGGTTTATCCGGAAAGGTGGAATATTGTATTGATCTGTTTAATGCAGCCACCATCTCCCGTATGCTCGCTCATTTTGAGCAACTGCTTCGTGCAATTGTATCATCTCCGGCTACACAGGTAGGATCTTTATCTATGCTGAGTGCTGTCGAAGAAGAGCAGCTGCTTCTTGCTTTTAATGATACAACGATTGATTATCCGGAATATAAAACAATTATTGAGCAGATCAGTTTACAGGCAGCGCTTACGCCGGAAGCAACGGCATTGGTATTTGATGATCGTTTGCTCACCTATCGTGAACTGGAAGAACGTTCCGGCCAACTGGCGCATTACCTGATCAGTAGAGGGGTTACCACTGAAACAGTGGTACCGGTATGTATGGAAAGATCACCAGAGATAGTAGTGGGTATGTTGGGTATCATGAAGGCGGGAGGCGCCTATGTGCCTGTTGATCCGGAGTATCCTACAGATCGTATCCGTCATATTATTTCTGATACCCGTGCTGCTATCATTGTTGGTAGTAAGGCATGTGCCGGTAAACTGAAATTGGCCGGAGCTGCTGATATCATTACACTGGACGAAGATAGGGACATCATCGGTCAATATCCCTGCACGGCCCCGGATATCACTTACAACGGTGATCAACTCGCGTATGTAATTTACACTTCCGGTTCTACCGGGTTACCAAAGGGGGTAATGATTGAACATAATGGGGTAGCGAATCTTGTTAACTGGCACAATGCTACCTATGAGGTAACTGCTGCCAGTAGAGCTACAGCTGCTGCTGGTATGGGCTTTGATGCTTTCGGATGGGAAGTGTGGCCATATTTATGCAAAGGTGCTGCTGTAAATATCCTGAATGATGAAAAACGTTTTTCGCTAACGGCTATTGTAAATTTATTTATTGAAGAAGAGATCTCACACGGATTTTTGTCTACTGCTTTACTGCATGAATTTATCCGGGAAGCAGGAAGTAAATTAACGGCGCTGAAATATTTACTCACCGGTGGAGATAAATTAGCTGCTATTGATGTGAGCGGTCTTACTTATAAAGTTGTCAATAACTACGGTCCAACAGAAAACAGTGTAGTTACTACTTATTACCCGTTATCCGCCAGGGATAAGGATGTTGCGCCGGTGATAGGCAGGCCTGTGAGCAATACAAAAGTATACATTATCAATAGTCATGCGCAATTATCTCCGGTGGGTGTACCCGGAGAAATTTGTATTGCGGGCAAAGGGGTATCGCGCGGCTATTTGAATCGCCTGGAACTGACAGCAGAGAAATTTGTTATCAATCCTTTTGATGCACAGGGAGGTAACCTGTACAGAACCGGTGATCTGGGCAGATGGCAACCGGATGGCAACATCGAATACCTGGGAAGGATAGATGATCAGGTAAAAATTCGTGGCTACCGCATAGAGCTGGGTGAAATAGAAAATGTATTGCAGCAATGCAACCTGGTAAAACAGGCGGTGGTGCTGGCAAAAGAAGATCATAGTGGTCAGAGGAATAAACGGTTGGTAGGGTACATCGTGCCCGCCAACCTCTTTGACAGAGAAGGTATTATTGCTTTCCTGAAACAGCAGTTGCCGGATTATATGATACCTGCACTGTTGATCCCGCTGGAGAAACTGCCATTAACGGCAAATGGGAAAATTGATAAAAAAGCACTGCCGGATACTGACGCGGAAGCACTGCTCACCAATGAATATGTGGCGCCGCGAAATGCAACCGAACAGGTACTGGCCACCATCTGGCAGGAGTTGTTGGGCGTATCACGTGTAGGTATACACGACAATTTCTTTGAACTGGGCGGCGACTCTATCATCACTATCCAGGTAGTAAGTCATGCTAAACAAGCCGGTTATCCATTGCATCCACGTGACCTGTTCCTGCATCAAACCATCAGCGGATTATCTGCTTTATTATCATCTGATAAAAATATAGCAGTAACCGGTGAACAGGGCATGCTCACAGGCAGCAGCGACTTGTTACCCATACAGCAATGGTATTTTGAAACAGGCGGCTCCGGCACAGCACATTTCAATCAAAGTGTATTATTATCTCTTAATAAAAACGTATCACCGTTAACGTTAGGCACTGTTATTAAACAACTGGTTCAATATCATGATGCGCTCCGTTTTTCCTACACCGGCATTGCAAATGATATAGAACAGGTGTATAGTGCTCATGAAGGTGAACTGGAGGTAGTAGACCTGAAAGCGATACCAGTGACTGATGTAGCAGCACATCTTACAGCAAGTGCAGAAAATTATCATCAGCAGATGGATACCGGAAAGGGAATACTTGTCCGCCCGGTATTGTTTTTAACAAATGAGGAAGCAACACATAACCGTTTGTTGCTGGTGATCCATCACCTGGCGGTGGATGGCGTATCCTGGCGCGTTTTATTACAGGATATGGAACTCTTGCTGAAAAACAATGGGCAGAAAAAAGAGGAAACAGTGCTGGGGCTCAAGGGCAGCTCTTACCGGCAATGGTATGCTGCATTGGCGGACTATGGACAGCGTCGTCGTTTATTAAGCCAGCAGGATTATTGGGAAAAGGTGATGCAGCGTTACGTGCCGTTGAAAACAGATAAAACCTATGAAGGAGCGGTAACAGTGGCAGATACTGCCAGCCTGGTGGTAAAATTGAATGGGGTACAAACGCAGCGTTTATTGCAGGAGGTGCCAAGGGCTTATCATACAGACATCAATGATATTTTATTAGCTGCGCTGGCAATTACCTTATCTGCCTGGAGTAATAATTCACAGGTATTGATAGGCCTGGAAGGCCATGGCAGAGAGGATATTGCACCGGATGTGGATACCAGCCGTACCGTAGGTTGGTTTACCAATCTTTACCCAGTGTTGCTGCAAGTGGCCGCAGGAAAAGAAAAGAACGACCTGTTAAAAAGTATTAAAGAACAATTACGCAAAGTAAAGGATAAAGGATTGGGCTATGGTGTACTGAAGTACATTAACAAAGTGCCGTTGTTGCAGGGTAAAGACCCCTGGGATATTGTGTTTAATTACCTGGGGCAATCTGATAATGTGGTGAATGAAAGCGGCTTGCTATCGCCTGCGCCGGAATCTTCCGGATCAGGACTGGGCGCTGGTTTTCCGGTAAGAGAGAAGTTATCTGTCAACAGTATTGTGCAGCAGGGTGAGTTGGTATTACAATGGGGCTATAGCACCAAACATTATGAAGCTGCCGGCATCGCCGCACTGGCAGCTGATTTTTTAGTACAGTTGGAATCATTGATAGATCATTGCGTGGAACAGGCAGCAATAGCCGCTGTTTTCACACCTTCAGATTATGGTCTGGGTACCGCTGTCAGTAATGAAGAATTAGATGAATTTCTGGATGCAGATTTCAACGGATCGCCCAGAAGGAGCCAGATGACAGGGTTGTACGGTTTAAGCAGTTTGCAGGAAGGTATGCTGTTCCATAATTTATATGATGAGCAGGCAGCGGCATATGTAGAACAGTTTAGTTGCGTGTTGGGAAGTTTGGATGAAGATGTTTTCCGGCAAAGCTGGAATCATTTATTGAAACAGCATAGCATTTTGAGAAGCGGCTTTTACCACCAGGCATTCGCTATCCCGGTGCAATGTGTATATCGCGAAGTAACTATTCCTGTTACGGTACTGGACTATCGCCATATGAGTGAAAGCGATCAGGTACAGGCGGTAAAGGATTATGAGATCATTGATAGCCGCCAGGGTTTTGATTTAGCGGCGGCGCCGCTGATGCGTATTACTTTGCTGCGTTTGAAAGACGACGCTTACCAGTTGCTGTGGGCTTTTCACCATATTGTGTTCGACGGTTGGTCGTTGCAGGTAATGGTAAGTGAATTGCTGAACATCTATGAATCGCTGGTAACAGGTAAAACGCTGCCGGCTACAACAGAAGATCGTTACGAAGACTATATCCGTTACCTGGATCGCCGGGATAAGGAACAGGAAGAATACTACTGGCGCGGCTATATGAAAACGTTGCAGGAAGGAAGCCTGCTGCCATTTATTGCAGCTACTGCGCATCTTACCAAAGGAGTGGGTATTTATAAGGAGCGTATATTCCGCTTGGATGCCGCCACTACAGCGCGTTTGGTAGAATATGCACATCAGCACCATATTACGCTCAATACACTGATACAAGGCGTATGGTCGTACCTGTTATACCGCTATACAGGCCGCAAAGAAATTGTGTATGGTATAACGGTATCCGGCAGGCCGGATGATTTGCCGGAAATAGAACAACGGGTAGGATTGTATATAAATACAATGCCATTTCATACAGTAGTAGATCCCTTGCAGGAGATCACTACCTGGTTGCAGGCATTGCAGGCCAGTCAGCAGCAAAGCAGGGAGCACCAACACGTAGGCTTAAATGATATTCAGCGCTGGACGGGGTTACAAGGTGATCTGTTTGATACTTCCATCACTTTTCAGAATTATCCGGTGAGTGAAGTGGTAGCATCCAAACCGTGGAAACTGGAGATAAAAGAAGTGGAGGCACATCCGCATACCAATTATCCTTTAACAATTATCGTTGGTATTGCTACGGAAACCAATTTGTTGTTTACTTATAATAGTGATTTGCTGCCCACTTTTTACGTGGAAAAAATAGCCGGACATTTTGAACAGGCACTATTGCAGATCATAGCTACCGAAGCAGAAAAAATAAGCGATATAGATTTACTCACATCAGCCGAACATCAGGAGCTGAAGGTTACATTTAATAACAAAATGACTGCTCCTGCCAAAGAGCAGTCATTTGTTGACCTGTTCGGAATGCAGGCTGCCCGTACGCCACAGGCTATTGCGCTCGCCTTTGAAGAAGATATTTTAACATACCAGGAATTAGATGAACGTTCCGGTCAGCTGGCTAATTACCTGCGCAGCAAAGGTGTTACCGTCAATACATTGGTGCCGCTTTGCATAGAACGTTCTGCAGATATGATCGTGGGTATATTAGGTATCCTGAAGGCAGGTGGTGCTTATGTGCCCATTGAGCCTGATTTTCCGGCGGAGAGAATTAAATATATGCTGGAAGATACCCATGCTACTGTGATCGTGAGCAGCAACGCCTGCAGGCAACTGTTGCCGGTAACAGCAGCGATGCAGGTGGTAGCGATCGATGACGACAGCGATGCCATTAACAGGTGCTCCACTATTGCACCGGCAGCACATGCCGTACCGGATCAGCTGTTGTATGTGATTTATACTTCCGGTAGTACCGGTACACCCAAAGGAGTAATGGTTACACATAGCAACCTGGTGGATTATGTAGCCGGGCTGCAGGCAAAGCTGGATATCAGCAGTTGCCGTTCCTTTGGCCTGTTGTCCAGCATCGCTACGGATCTTGGTAATACTGTTTTGTATAGTGCATTAATATCCGGTGGTGCGTTACACCTGTTTTCCAAGGCCGCTATTAACGATGCAGAAGCACTGTATACTTATTTTGAAAGATACCCGGTTGATTGTATAAAAATAGTACCCTCTCACTGGAAAGCATTATCAGAGCCAGACAGATTGTTGCTGCCCCGTAAATTACTGATCTTTGGCGGGGAAGCGCTGGAAACTACTGTGGTGGATAGTATCCGGATGTCTGGCGCTGTTTGTACTATAGTAAATCACTACGGACCAACGGAAACGACTATAGGAAAATTACTTCATGTAGTAAACCCCGATGGCATATATGAACAGGTGGTCCCGATCGGAAAACCTTTTTCCAATACTCACATTTACGTGGTAAACCAGGACGAACAGTTATGTCCTGTAGGTGTGCCGGGAGAGTTGTATATCGGTGGAGATGGGGTCGCATCAGGCTATTTAAACAATCAGGAACTAACGGCCAGTAAGTTTATTAAAGATATTTTTTCAACGGAAGCCTCCACAAAATTGTATCGTACCGGCGACCTGGTGAAATATCTGCCGGATGGCAATATTGTGTTTCTGGGTCGTGTAGATGACCAGGTAAAGATCCGTGGTTACCGCGTAGAACCCGGAGAGATCAGCCGCGTATTAAGCGGCTGTGAGCTGGTAAGTCAGGGAGTTGTAATAGCACGGGAAGACAACAGCGGTAATAAAAGATTATTAGGGTATGTAATAGCAGCGGAAGATGTTGACAGGGAAGAGATCCTGAATTATTTACGCAGCCGCTTACCGGAATATATGGTGCCATCGGCGCTGATAATCCTGGACCAGTTTCCACTGATGGCAAATGGAAAAATAGACAGGAAAGCTTTACCGGATCCCGAAGTAGTATTTACAACTACAGCAGACGCATTGCCAGAAACAGCACTGGAAAAAACATTGGCTGCTATCTGGTCATCGTTGCTGGAAGTAGAAGGGATAGGACTGCACGACGATTTCTTTGCATTGGGTGGGCACTCGCTGCTGGCCATACGGGTAATATCTGCTATAAGAAAACAATTGAACATAGTCGTTTCTATAGGAGATATATTTGATTATCCTACCATTGCTGCTTTATCTCAGCAATTATTACAACAAACGGCACCCGCACCGGCCTTCCACCTGGAAAAACAGGAAAGACCGGCACGCATTCCACTTTCGTATAGCCAGGAACGTTTGTGGTTCATTGATCAGCTGGAAGGCAGTCTGCCGTATCATATTCCTACTATATTAAGATTGAAAGGAACGCTGAACCTGCAGGCATTGTCAAACGCATTTCAAACCATTGTGAATCGCCACGAAGTGCTGCGCACCGTGATTGTACAGGAAGATGATCAGGCGTATCAGCGTATACTGGATAAAGATCTGTGGCAGTTAACGGTGATTGAGGAAGCTTATAAGCATGATGCGGTTGCATTACAGGAATATATACAGCAACTCATCACAGCGCCTTTTGATTTGTGCCGCTCACATATGCTGCGCGCACATTTGATGGTGTTAGGTGCAACAGAACATGTGCTGGTGATAACACTGCATCATATTGCTTCAGATGGCTGGTCAACGGGTATCATTGTGCGTGAACTGGTGGAATTATATAGTGCCTTTACAGCAAACCGCGCTGCTCAGTTGCCTGCATTGGATTTACAATATGCTGATTATGCCATCTGGCAGCGCAACTATTTATCCGGTGAAATATTGGAAGGAAAAATAGCTTACTGGAAAGATAAGCTGAGAGATACCACTGTGCTGAACCTGCCAACAGATTATGCAAGGCCGGTAGCACAAAGTACGCGGGGGGCTATTAGTGCCTTTCATATAGACAAAACATTGTCGGACCAGCTACTGGCATTATCCCGTGAAGAAGGCGTTACACTTTTTATGACACTCCTGGCGGCTTACAAGGTGCTCTTGTATCGTTACAGCGGACAGGCGGATATTTGTGTGGGTACTTCTATTGCCGGCAGAACAAGACAGGAAGTAGAGGGACTGATCGGCTTTTTTATCAATACGCTGGCTTTACGCAGCGACCTGGATAATAACCCATCCTTTTCAACTTTATTGCAACAGGTAAAACAAATTACGCTGGGCGCCTTTGAACACCAGGAAGTACCTTTTGAAAAAGTAGTGGAAGCCGTGGTGAAAACCAGGGACGTGAGCAGAACTCCGCTGTTCCAGGTAGCGTTTGCATTGCAAAGCACCCCTGATATACCTGATCTCACACTGGGAGAGATAGTATTGGAAAAAGATACTGTTGATTATACGACGGCTAAATTTGATCTGACCTTTACGCTCCAGGAAACAGCAGAAGGACTGCACGGCATTATAGAGTATGGTGTGGAACTGTTTAGCGAGGAAACCATTCACCGGATGGCTGGCCATTATGAGCAGCTGCTGCGATCCATCGTGCGCAAACGCCGTCAGTCTATAGGCGCTCTGCCAATGCTAACCCCCGCGGAAGAAGAACAGTTGCTGCGGACGTTTAACAATACCGCTACTGCTTATCCGCAACACAAATCTATCATAGATCTGTTTGCATCACAGGTATACCACATACCGGATGCAACGGCCCTGCTATTTGGAGAAGCCGCCATGACCTATAAAGAACTGGATGAACGGGCCAATCAGTTGGCGCATTTCCTGCGCAGACAGGGCGTTACAAAAGAAACTTTGGTGCCTGTTTGTATAGAGCGGTCGTTTGATATGATCATAGCGGTATTAGGGATACTAAAAGCGGGTGGTGCATATGTACCTGTTGATCCCGAATATCCTGAACAGCGCATCAGCTTTATGCTGGCCGATACCGGTGCTACGCTGCTGTTGAGCAGTAGTAATTGCGTGAACAGGTTACCGGTGTTAACAGATGTGCAAATTATTTTACTCGATGAAGTTGCCACTAACGTCAACGGATATGCGAAAACTGCCCTGGCAATAACACCTGCGCCGGAACAGCTGGCCTACGTAATTTATACCTCCGGTTCTACCGGCAAACCTAAAGGTGTGCTGATTGAACATAGAGGGGTGGTAAACCTGGCATTAAGCCAGGCGGCTGCGCTGCATTTAACGCAGGGTACAAGGTCCCTTCAATTCGCCTCCTTTGGTTTCGATGCATCCTGCTATGAGATATTTAATACACTTTTGAGCGGAGGTGTGCTGGTATTGCCGCAGCAATCAGACCTGCTATCAGCAGAAAACTTTGCTGCCCTGCTGACTAAGCATGATATTTCATTGGTTACATTACCGCCTTCCTATCAGCATATTATTAAAGAATTATTAGGTCCTGTAAAAACAATTGTATCAGCAGGGGAGCCGCTGAACCGCGAAGACGGCAGCTATATTCAATCGCAGGGAGTGCGGCTCATTAACGCATACGGACCTACGGAAAACACAGTATGTACTACGCTCACAGATAGCCCGATCAGGGAAAACAATGTAGTGGTCATAGGCGCACCTATTGCCAACGTACAGGTATACATACTGGCAGCAGATAAAGGGTTATGTCCTGTTGGCGTAGGCGGGGAAATCTGTATTGGTGGCGCTAACCTGGCGCGTGGTTATTTAAACCGCCCGGATCTGACAGCAGAAAAATTCATACCTAATCCTTACAGTACCGCATGGGGCGGGCGTCTTTACTGCACCGGTGATATAGGACGATGGTTGCCGGATGGCAGCATTGAATACCTGGGCCGCATAGATGACCAGGTAAAGATCCGTGGATACAGGATAGAGTTAGGAGAAATAGAACGCGTGCTGTTGGATTGTTCATTGGTAAATCAGGCAATCGTGCTGGCAAAAGCAGGTAGCGACGCGGTGAGTAAACAACTGGTGGCATACATCGTTCCCAACGGCAATTTTGACCGGGAAGAGATAGTTGCCTGGCTGCAACAGCGGCTGCCCGAGTACATGATACCTGCGGTATTCATCTCCATGGAAAAATTCCCGTTGACACCCAGTGGAAAATTCGACAGAAAAGCATTGCCGGAACCTGGTATAGCTATTCAACATACATACGTGGCTCCCCGTAGCGGAACAGAGCAAACATTGACAGCAATCTGGCAGGAGTTATTGGGTGTACCACGGATAGGGATATACGATAATTTCTTTGAGCTGGGAGGGCATTCGCTTATGGCCATGCGACTGATGTCGGCATTAAGAAAAAAACTGGGCATAGAAGTTTCCGTTAAAGCATTGTTTCTGCATCCAACTATTGCAGGCTTTGCAGCGCAGGTGCAAACAGCTTTCAAAACTGTTTCCTTACCTGCTGTGGTGGCAGATGTCCGCCCTGCAAACATTCCGCTTTCGTATAGCCAGGAACGTTTATGGTTTATTGATCAGCTGGAAGGCAGCATCCATTATCATATACCCACTGTATTAAGATTAAAAGGGCACCTCAACAAGGTTGCATTAACAGCGGCATTAAATGCGATTGTAAACCGGCATGAAGTATTACGCACTGTATTTGAAGAGATAGATGGCGTAGTACATCAACGGGTACAGGATAAAGATACCTGGCAATTAGCCGTACAATACATGCCGGATACTATGGGCCTGCAGGAGGAAGTGCAGGCATTGATCAGTAAACCGTTTGATCTGTCGCAGGATCATATGCTGCGTGCGCATTTAATTGTACTGGCGGAAGAAGCACACGTGCTGGTAGTAACACTGCATCATATTGCTGCTGATGGCTGGTCTGCGGGTATCATCGTTCGTGAACTGATGGTGTTGTATAATGCAGTATTGGATAACATCAACCCACCGTTACCCGCACTGGATATACAATACGCAGATTACGCCATATGGGAGCGTAAATATCTGGCAGGTGAAATGTTGGATCAGAAATTAGATTACTGGAAAAATAAATTATCCGGCACAACGGTATTAAACCTACCAACGGACCATCTCCGGCCGGCAGTGCAAAGCACGCGGGGCGCCATTCGTTTATTTAAGTTTGATCAGGAATTGCTGGCAAAACTGCAAACACTTTCCCGCCAAGAAGGCGCCACCTTGTTTATGACATTACTGGCGGCATTCAAAGTATTGTTATACCGTTACAGTGGTCAGGAAGATATCTGTGTAGGTACTTCCATTGCCGGCAGAACCAGGCAGGAAACAGAAGGGCTGATCGGCTTCTTTATTAATACCCTGGCCTTGCGCAGCGATTTAAGTAATAACCCGTCTTTCACTGCCTTACTGCAACAGGTGAAAGAAACTACACTCAGCGCATACGACCATCAGGATGTGCCATTTGAAAAAGTAGTAGAGGAGGTAGTAAAAGAAAGAGATGTAAGCAGAACCCCACTCTTCCAGGTATTGTTTGAATTACAGAACACGCCTGATACACCTGAGTTCCGTCTGGGAGATGTAGAACTGTTCCAGGAAGAACTGGACGGTAATGCCGCAAAATTTGACCTCAATTTATCACTGCAGGAAACTACAAACGGCCTGAATATAACAGCTGTGTATTGTGTTGATTTGTTCCGGGAAGCCACTATTAACAGGCTGATAGGACACTTTGAGCAATTGTTGAGAGCAATAGTAAATAAGCCTGCACAAGCGGTGCGTACCTTAACGATGCTCACAGATGCAGAAGAACAGCAGCTCCTGAATACGTTTAACAATAAGGTGGTAGCTTATCCGCAAACGGAAACACTCACCACATTATTTACATCACAGGTAATAGCTACACCACAGGCTACTGCACTGGTGCTGGAAGAAAAATCCTTAACCTACCAGGAACTGGATCATCGTTCCAATCAGCTGGCGCATTGGCTGCGCAGTAAAGGCGTTACTACAGATACGCTGGTACCGGTTTGTATAGAACGTTCGCTGGAAATGGTGATAGCCATACTGGGTATTATGAAGGCAGGAGGCGCCTATGTGCCTGTTGATCCGGAATATCCGGCAGACAGAATACAGTATATGCTGGAAGATTGCGCTGCAAAAGTAGTAGTGAGCAGCAGTTACGGCCAACAAAAACTAACGGACCTGAAAGGTATCAGCATTATAGCGTTGGATGTCTGGGAGGAGACTCTCAGCAAACAATCAGCAGATGCACTGACCACACATCCTGCACCACATGATCTCGCATATGTGATCTATACTTCCGGCTCTACCGGTTTGCCTAAAGGTGTGATGGTGGAGCATGGCGGCATGCTGAATCACCTGTTTGCCAAAATAAATGATCTGCAGCTGAACAACAATAGCATAGTGGCATTTACAGCGGCTTATACTTTTGATATTTCTGTATGGCAGTTATTTGCTGCACTGCTTTGTGGTGGTACTACTGTTATTTATCCCGAAGAAATAATACTGCATCCGGCTGCTTTAATAACAGCTGTGGAGCAACAACAGATTACTATTCTGGAGTTGGTGCCTTCTTACCTGTCTGCCGTGCTGCAGGAGGCTTTGCCGTTAGCTTTAAAACAACTGCAGTTTTTATTGGTAACAGGAGAGGCGGTGAGTCAGCATTTACTGATACAATGGTTTGAAAGATATAGCAACATTCCTGTAGTAAATGCCTATGGTCCTACGGAAGCATCGGATGACATCTGTCATTATTTTATGTATAACGCACCCGACTATACGAATATCCCCTTGGGAGCACCTGTACAAAATTTATACATCTATGTGCTGGATAAAGAAAAACAGTTATGTCCTGTAGGTGTACCCGGTGAGATCTGTGTGTCCGGCGTAGGTGTAGCCCGCGGATATCTCAACCGTCCTGATTTAACGGCCACACAATTCATCGCAGATCCTTTCCTGGCGACGCGGGGCAGGATGTATAAAACCGGTGACCTGGGCAGATGGTTGCCGGATGGCAACATAGAGTACCTCGGCCGCATAGATGAGCAGGTGAAAATTCGCGGCTACCGCATAGAACTGGGTGAAATAGAAAGTGTGTTGCAGCAAAGTGAAGCAATAGCAGGAGCCGTAGTCATTGCACATGAAGATGTACATCATAACAAACGACTGGTAGGTTACATTGTACCACAGGGAACGTTCGACAAAACATCCATCCTTACCTGGCTGAAAGGCAAGCTGCCGGAATATATGGTGCCGTCATTGCTGATAGCGTTGGAGAAAATACCCCTGACGCCCAATGGTAAAATTGACAGAAAAGCTTTACCGGACCCCGGAGCAGCATCCTTGCTGATAAATGAATATGTAGCACCACGCAACGAAACAGAACAGGCGTTGGCCGATCTGTGGCAGGAATTGCTGGGAATACAACGGATAGGCATATACGATAATTTCTTTGAGCTGGGCGGTCATTCATTGCAGGTGATGCGCTTAATTGCCATGATCCGTAAAACATTACAGGCAAAAGTAACCGTCAGGGATTTCTTTATGTTGGCCACTATAGAATCATTGGCAAAATATATAAAAGTAAACCAGGTCAATGTAGCCATTGCAGCAGCTGATCTTCAAACAATAAAACTCTAATTACCCCTCTGAATTCTCATATTTAAATCAGTAAACATGACCGGCTTTAATTTAATTGATATTGTAGATTTATTGGAGAAAGCAAATGATATTGGCATTCAAATTTCATTTGATGATAACGAGCTGATTGTACAAACACACAAGGAAAATATCATTGACGCCTCCTTCCTGAATGAGCTGAAAAGCAATAAGGAATATTTAATAGAATATTTTAAAAAGCACCACCAGAGCGGATCAGATATCATGCTCACGGAAGAAATAAATACTGCCGGCAGAAATGGATCAACACGTATCCCGCTTTCGTTTAGCCAGGAACGTTTGTGGTTTATAGATCAGCTGGAAGGCAGTGTGCAATATCATTTACCGGTTGTGTTGAGAGTAAAGGGAGCCCTCAACAAAAAGGCATTGGTTTACGCATTACAACATATTATCAACAGGCATGAGGTATTGCGTACCGTAATAGCAGCAGAAGGAGGGAAAGCCTGGCAGCAGATACAAGAGAAAGATCAGTGGCAACTGGAATTGATAGATGAACCAATCTATAAAGAAGTCCCCACTGCTTTGCAGTCTTGTGTAAAAGCCCTGATCGCTGCACCATTCGACCTGTCAAAGGATCATATGTTGCGGGCCCATTTAATTGTGCAGCATGCCGACGAGCATGTGTTGGTGGTCATCGTGCACCATATTGCATCAGATGGCTGGTCTACAGGTATCATCATCAGAGAGCTGGTAGAGCTGTATGGTGCATATGCAGAAGATCGTACTGCGCAACTGCCTGTACTGGATCTGCAATATGCGGATTATGCAATCTGGCAGCGGGAATACTTGTCCGGTGAAGTGTTAACCCAACAACTGGATTACTGGAAAAACAAATTATCTGGTGTAGATGCACTGAGCCTGGTAACAGATCATCCGCGTCCTGCTATTCAAAGCACCCGTGGTGCTACCCGTTCGTTCAGGCTTCCCCGTGAGTTAACGGCGCAGCTGCATGCATTGTCGCGTCAGGAGGATACTACCTTGTTCATGACACTGCTGGCCGCTTTCAACGTATTATTATATCGCTACAGCGCGCAGGATGATATTTGTGTAGGCAGCCCTATCGCCGGCAGAACAAGACAGGAACTGGAAGGACTGATCGGCTTTTTCATTAATACATTGGTATTACGCAATGATCTGAGCAACAATCCTTCTTTTACAAACCTGATGCAACAGGTAAAAGAAACTACTTTAAGTGCATATGATCACCAGGAGATACCGTTTGAGAAGATAGTAGAAGCGGTGGTGAAACAGCGTGATCTGAGCAGGAACCCTCTATTCCAGGTAGTGTTTATGTTGCAGAATACACCGGAAGAACCAGACCTCAGTCTGGATGCGGTGTCCTTTTCCCATGAGCAGGTAGTCAGCACTACCACTATGTTTGATCTCATTTTTTCAGTGGAAGACAGGGGCGGTGAACTAACAGGATCGGTATCATACTGCATCGATTTATTTGACGCAGCAACAATAGACCGGATGATTACACACTTTGAACAGTTGCTGTTATCCATTGTGGCATCCCCGGCTTCACCAATAGCTTCCTTTACAATGCTGGCGGCCAGGGAAGAAGAGCAGTTGATCCTTTCTTTTAATGATACAACAATTGATTATCCGCAGCATAAAACAATTATTGAGCAGATCAGTTTGCAGGCAGCGCTTACACCAGCAGCAACGGCATTGGTATTTGATGATCGTTTACTCACCTATCGTGAACTGGAAGAACGTTCCGGCCAATTGGCGCATTACCTGATCAGTAAAGGCATTACCACAGAAACAGTGGTGCCGGTATGCATGGAAAGATCACCTGAAATTGTAGTGAGTATGTTGGGTATCATGAAGGCGGGAGGCGCCTATGTGCCTGTTGATCCGGAGTATCCCACAGACCGTATCCGTCATATTATTGCAGATACCCGTGCTGCTATCATTGTAGGCAGTAAGGCATGTGTTGATAAGCTGAAACTGGCCGGAGCAGCTGATATTATTACATTGGATGGAGATAAGGACATCATCAGCCAATATCCGGCCACTGTACCAAATCTCACTTACACTGGTCATCAACTCGCGTATGTAATTTATACTTCCGGTTCTACCGGCCTCCCCAAAGGGGTAATGATTGAACACAATGGGGTGGCAAACCTTGTTAACTGGCACAATGCTACTTACGGGGTAACTGCTGCCAGTAAAGCTACAGCTGCCGCCGGTATGGGCTTTGACGCTTTCGGATGGGAAGTGTGGCCATATTTATGCAAAGGCGCTGCTGTAAATATCCTGAATGATGAAAAACGTTTTTCGCTAACAGCTATTGTAAATTTATTTAGGGAAGAAGAGATCTCACACGGATTTTTATCTACTGCTTTATTGCATGAATTTATCCGGGAAGCAGGAAATAAATTAACGGCACTGAAATATTTACTCACCGGTGGAGATAAATTAACTGCCATTGATGTGAGTGGTCTTACGTATAAAGTTGTCAATAACTACGGCCCAACAGAAAATAGTGTAGTTACTACTTATTACCCGTTATCAGCCAGGGATAAGGATGTTACGCCGGTGATAGGCAGGCCGGTGAGCAATACTAAAATATACATTATCAATAGTCATACACAATTATCTCCAGTAGGTGTACCCGGAGAAATTTGTATTGCGGGTAAAGGAGTATCGCGCGGTTATTTGAATCGCCCGGAACTGACAGCAGAAAAATTTATTGCCAATCCTTTTGATGTGCAGGGAGGTAACCTGTACAGAACCGGTGATCTGGGCAGATGGCAGCCGGATGGCAACATCGAATACCTGGGAAGGATAGACGACCAGGTAAAAATCCGTGGCTACCGCATAGAGCTGGGTGAAATAGAAAATGTATTGCAGCAATGCAACCTGGTAAAACAGGCGGTGGTGCTGGCAAAAGAAGATCATAGTGGTCACAGGAATAAACGGTTGGTAGGGTACATCGTGCCCGCCAACCTCTTTGACAAGGAAGGTATTATTGCTTTCCTGAAACAGCAGCTGCCGGATTATATGATACCTGCACTGTTGATCCCATTGGAGAAACTGCCATTAACGGCAAATGGAAAAATTGATAAAAAAGCACTGCCGGATACTGACGCAGAGGCACTGCTCACCAATGCATATGTAGCACCGAGAAATGCCACCGAACAAGGACTGGCAACCATCTGGCAGGAGTTGTTAGGTGTATCACGTGTAGGCATACACGACAATTTCTTTGAACTGGGCGGCGACTCTATCATCACGATACAGGTAGTCAGCCGCGCTAAACGTGCCGGCTATGAATTGCAGCCCAGAGATTTGTTTTTACACCAAACCATTGCAGCACTGGCTGTTTTACTATCGTCCCGTAAAAGCACTGCTACGGCAGGTGAACAAGGTTTATTAACGGGTCATAGCGGGTTATTGCCAATCCAGCAATGGTATTTTAATACAGGTGCTGCGGTAACGGTACCTTTTAATCAGAGTGTTTTATTATCGATAGATAAAAGCGTAGATACGTCTGCGTTAGATGCAGCCATCAGCGGGTTAGTAGATTACCATGATGCGCTGCGATTTGTTTATACGCCCTCAAATAACGGCTGGCAGCAGCTGTACGGATCTGCCGAAGGCAGGTTGGAAATAGCAGATCTGCAGGCGGTATCTCCGGATAACCTGGCCAACGGGGTGGCAGAGCAGGCCAATCATTACCAGCAAAGCCTGCAAATAGAGAAAGGTATCCTGATCCGTGCTGTATTGCTGTTAACACCTGCCAGCGAATCGCGTAACCGTTTATTGATAGTAGTGCATCACCTGGCGGTAGACGGCGTATCCTGGCGTATCCTGCTGGAAGACCTGGAGCTGTTGCTGAAAAATGATCCGCATAAAAATGCAGTAGATATTTTGGGTCGTAAGAGTAGTTCTTACCGGCAGTGGTTTACTGCGCTGGCAAATTATGGGCAGCGTCATCGTGTATTAACCCAGGAAGATTACTGGAAGCGGGTGGTAGCAGGTTATGTTCCGCTGCAAACAGATAAAATATATAAAGGGCAATTAACGGTATCGGATACCGGCTCGCATACACTTCGTTTGGGAACGCTGCAAACACAACGATTGTTACAGGAAGTACCACGTGCTTATCATACCGCTATCAACGATGTTTTGTTATGTGCACTGGCATTGACCGTCTCAGCATGGAATAAATCGTCTAAGGTGGTGATAGGCATGGAAGGGCACGGACGGGAGGATATTGCAAAGGATATAGATACCAGCCGCACTATTGGCTGGTTTACAAATATGTATCCTGTATTGCTGGAAGTAGCCGCCGGTAGTGGGCCGCAGGCCTCACTGAAAGCGGTGAAGGAACAGCTGCGGCAGGTACCGGATAAAGGGCTGGGATATGGCATACTGAAATACATTCAGCAGGCACCCGATTTACAGGGTAAAGATCCCTGGGATATTGTATTTAATTATCTGGGACAGTCAGATAATACAGTGAAACAGGATGGTTATCTGGGAATGGCACCGGAATCTTCCGGAACAGATACCGGCACAGATTTTCCTATGCAGCATAAATTAGCTGTTACCGGTATGGTACAGGGAGCTGAACTCATTTTGCAATGGGAATACAGCAACAAACATTATGCAGCTGCGGGCATAGAAAAACTGGCCACTGCTTATTTATCAAATCTTACATTACTAATAGACCACTGCGTTGAACAGGCAACACAGGCTACCATATATACACCTTCCGATTATGGGCTGGGTACAGAAGTGAGTAACGAAGAGCTGGATGAGTTCCTGGATGCGGACTACAAGGGCGCTCCACGCCGTAGCCAGGTAACAGGATTGTACCGGTTAAGCGGTTTGCAGGAAGGTATGCTGTTTCATAGTTTATACGATGCAGCCGGAAGTACCTATGTAGAGCAGTTTAGTTGTGATTTATCTGGTTTGCAGGAAGATTTTTTCCGTCAGAGCTGGGATCATTTATTGCAGCAACACAGCATTCTGAGAAGTGGTTTTTATCATGATGTATTTCCTGTTCCGGTGCAATGTGTGTACCGCGAAGTGAATATGCCGGTGCATGTGCTGGACTATCGTCATATGGCGGAAGGTGAACAGGCACAAGCGGTGAAGGACTATGAAGCCGCAGACAGCCAGAAAGGATTTGATTTAAAGGAAGCGCCATTAATGCGTATTAGTTTGCTGCGCCTGAAAGACGACACTTACCGGATGTTATGGACTTCTCATCATATTTTGTATGACGGATGGTCATTGCCCGTGATGATAGAGGAATTGCTGAACACTTACGAATCACTGGCAACAGGAAAGCCCGTTGTTGCAAGCGCGGAAGATCGTTTTGAAGATTATATCCGTTACCAGGAGCGACTGGATAAAGAGCAGGAAGAACAGTACTGGCGTGGTTATCTGAAAGGATTAGAAAAAGGCAGCCTGTTACCATTTATTGGAGCTACTGCTAAACTGACAAAAGGTGGCGGCAACTTTAAAGAGAGGATATTCAAATTAGATACCGCTACAACTGCCCACCTGACTCATTTTGCACAGCAACACCACATTACACAGAATACGCTGATGCAAGGCGTGTGGGCGTACCTGTTATACCGTTATTCGGGTCATAAAGATGTAGCTTATGGTATTACCGTATCCGGTCGCCCGGAAGATTTGCCTGGCGTGGAACAACGGGTAGGCTTGTACATTAATACGTTGCCATTATATACCGTAGTAGATCCATCACTGGAAATAGTATCCTGGTTACAGGCATTACAAACGAGTCAGCTGATGAGCCGCGAATACCAATATACCGGTCTGAATGAAATTCAGCGCTGGACAAATATTCCGGGTGAACTGTTTGATAGCACTATTACTTTCCAGAATTATCCGATAAATGAAGTAGTAGATGCAAAAACATGGCAGTTGCAGGTAAGTGATGTAGAAACACATCCGCATACCAACTATCCGTTAACCATTATCATGGGTATTACGGCAGAAACTACTTTAATATTTACCTACAATAATGATTTGCTGTCTGATTATTTTATTGAAAAAATAGCCGGGCATTTTGAGCAGGTAATAGGGCAAATCATCAACAGGCAGGCAGAAAAAATAGGGGAGATAGCTCTGCTCACATCAGCGGAACGGCAGGAACTGAAAGTGGCATTTAATAACAACATAACTGCTCCTTCTAAAGAACAGTCTTTTGTTGACCTGTTTGAAACGCAGGCTGCCCTTACACCACAGGCTACTGCACTCGTCTTTGAAGAAGAGCTGTTGACTTACCAGGAACTGGATGAACGTTCCGGCCGGTTGGCTAATTACCTGCGCAGTAAAGGCGTTATCGCCAATACACTGGTACCGCTTTGCATAGAACGCTCCACAGATATGATCGTGGGTATATTAGGTATCCTGAAGGCAGGAGGTGCTTATGTGCCCATAGAACCGGATTTCCCGGCAGAGAGAATAAAATACATGCTGGAAGATACCCATGCAACGGTAATTGTGAGCAGCAGCGCCTGCAGGGAACTGCTACCAGTAACAGCAGCGATGCAGGTAGTGGCGCTCGATGACGACAGCCACGCTATTAACAAGTGTTCCCCTATTGCGCCGGCAATACATCCTGTGCCGGATCAGTTGTTGTATGTAATTTATACTTCCGGTAGTACAGGTACACCCAAAGGGGTAATGGTGACACATGGCAACCTGGCGGATTATGTAGCCGGGTTACAGGTGAAGCTGGATATCAACAGTTGCCGTTCCTTTGGTTTGCTGTCCAGTATTGCGACGGATCTTGGGAACACTGTTTTATACAGTTCGTTAGTAGCAGGTGCTGCGTTGCACCTGTTCTCCAAAGCTGCTATCAACGACGCGGAGGCACTGTATACTTATTTTGAAAGGTACCCGATCGATTGTATAAAAATAGTACCCTCTCACTGGAAAGCATTATCAGCACCAGGGAGGTTATTGTTGCCCCAAAAATTACTCGTCTTTGGTGGGGAAGCGCTGGGAGTTGCTGTGGTGGATAGTATACGGGATTCAAATGCTGCTTGCACCGTTGTGAATCACTACGGCCCAACGGAAACGACTATAGGGAAATTACTCCATGTAGTAGATCCGGCCGGCATATATGAACAGGTGATCCCGATCGGGAAACCATTTTCCAATACCCGTATTTATGTGTTAAATCAGGAAGGGCAGCCATGTCCTGTAGGCGTACCCGGTGAATTGTATATCGGTGGAGATGGAGTTGCGTTGGGCTATTTAAACAATCCGGAACTGACTGCCAGCCGGTTTATCACAGATCCATTTTCCACTGCTGATCAAACAAAATTATATCGTACCGGTGACCTGGTGAAATGCCGGCCGGATGGCAATATTGTTTTCCTGGGCCGTGTAGATGACCAGGTAAAGATCCGTGGCTACCGCGTAGAACCGGGAGAAATCAGTCGCGTATTAAGTGGTTGTGAGCAGGTGAGCCAGGCGGTGGTAATTGCGCGGGAAGACAGTAGCGGTAATAAGCGGTTGATCGGTTACATTATACCGGCAGCAAATTTCGATAAAGAGGCTGTGATCACTTATCTGCGGGAGCAATTACCGGAACACATGATCCCGGCAGTACTCGTAGTAATAGATTATTTCCCGCTGCTGCCCAATGGTAAAATTGATAGAAAATCATTACCTGATCCGGAAGTAAATACTACCGCTGTATCGGATTACACTGCACCGGAAACGGATATAGAAAAAAAGCTGGCTGCTATCTGGTCGTTGTTACTGGAAGTAGATGAAATAAGCGTACACGATGATTTCTTTGCATTAGGAGGGCATTCTTTGCTGGCTATCCGGGTGATATCTGCTATCAGAAAACAGCTGGGCGTGGAAGTAGCTATAGGAGATGTTTTTGACTATCCTACTATCTTCTCCTTATCTCAACAATTATCACAGCGGTCGGCGCCAACTACCGTACCGGCACTGGTGAGGGGAGAAAGACCTGCACGCATCCCGCTTTCGTATAGCCAGGAACGTTTGTGGTTTATCGATCAGCTGGAAGGTAGTTTGCATTATCATATTCCAACAGTGTTGCAGTTGAAAGGGCGTCTCAACCAGGCTGCTTTATCGCATGCCCTGCAAACCATCGTGAATCGACATGAGTCGTTGCGCACAGTGATTGCACAGCAGGAGGGAATAGCTTACCAGCGTATACTGAACAAAGACCAATGGAAGTTAGGTGTAACACATCATCCGGAGTTCAGGGAAAACAAAACTGCCTTGCAGCATTATATACAGCAGCTGGTAGAAACGCCATTTGATCTTACAAATGATCATATGTTGCGGGTAGATGTCATCGTACTGGAAGAAGAGGTGTCTGTATTGGTAGCTACCGTGCATCATATCGCCTCCGATGGCTGGTCCACCGGCATTTTAGTACGTGAGCTGGTGGCTTTGTATAACGCATTTGAATCCGGCAGTCATGCGGATTTACCCGCGCTGGATATACAGTATGCAGATTATGCCATCTGGCAACGGAACTATTTATCCGGAAAAGTACTGGAAGAAAAGATTGCTTACTGGAAAGATAAACTCACGGGTGTACCTGCCCTGAATTTACCTGCGGATTATCCGCGTCCGGCGGTGCAAAGCACACGTGGTGCTATCAGTTTGTTTCAGCTGGACCCTGCCTTGTCTGCCTCCTTACAAGCTTTGTCGCAGCAACAAGGCAGCACTTTGTTCATGACATTACTGGCGGCATTTAAAGTATTATTATATCGCTACAGCGGGCAGGAAGACATCTGTGTAGGCAGCTCCATAGCGGGCAGAACACAACAGGAAACAGAGGGGCTGATCGGCTTCTTCATTAATACACTCGCATTACGCAGCGATTTAAGTAATGCTCCTTCGTTCATACAACTATTACAGCAGGTAAGAGAAACCACTTTAAAAGCATATGGACACCAGGACGTGCCTTTTGAAAAAGTAGTGGAAGCAGTAGTGAAAGAGCGTGATATCAGCAGAACACCACTGTTCCAGGTGATGTTTGAATTACAGAACGTACCGGATGCGCCTGAGTTCCGCCTGGGAGAGGTGTTGTTTGAAGCAGCAGGTACCAATCATGTAGCCGCCAAGTTTGATATGAATATCTCCTTGCAGGAAAGTGCTGCGGGATTGTCGGGATACGTAGAATATTGTGTTGATTTATTTAATGAAGAAACGATTGCGCGGTTGCTGGAAAACTACGAACAGTTATTATGGTCTGTGGTAAAAGATCCTGCGGCATCTATCGCAACATTACCTATGCTGACAGCTGCTGCACAGCAGCAACTGTTGGTGGCATTTAATGATACAGAGGTGCCTTATCCGGCGGATAAAACACTCGTGGAGCTGTTTACCTTACAGGCGGCACGTACACCTGCAGCGGTGGCATTAAAATTTGGAAACCAGGAATTGGCTTATCATGAGCTGGAAGCAAAGGCCAATACATTGGCTGGTTTCCTCAGAAGCAAAGGTGTGAAGGAAGATACGCTGGTTCCCATTTGTATAGAGCGGTCGCTGGAAATGGTTGTCGGGATATTGGGTATCCTGAAGGCTGGCGGCGCCTATGTGCCCATTGATCCGGAATATCCTGCGGAAAGGATACAGTATATGCTGGAGGATTGTAACGCAACAGTGGTGGTGAGCAGTAGTTATGCGAAACAAAAAATAACAGCAACGATTCCTGTTATTGCATTGGATACGGAATGGGACAGTATGCGGGTAGCAGCGTCTTCACCGCAACCGGCGCCGCATCACCTGGCATATGTTATCTATACTTCGGGTTCTACCGGTAAGCCCAAAGGTGTGATGGTAGAACATCGTGGCATGTTAAATCATTTATATGCCAAGATCAGTGATCTGAAAATGGATGATAAAACCATCCTGGCCTACACCGCTGCTTACACCTTTGATATTTCGGTATGGCAGATGTTTTCGGCATTGCTGTGCGGAGGTACTACCATCATCTATCCGGATGAACTGATATTACAACCCGGTGCATTCATCAGCCAGGTAGAGCAGGATCAGGTAACTATCTTAGAGCTGGTGCCTTCCTATCTGTCTGCTTTGTTGCAGGAAAATACAAACGTCACATTAAAAGCATTGCAATTTTTGCTGGTAACAGGCGAAGTGGTGAGTCAGTATGTGTTGAAGCAATGGTTTGAACACGCTTATTTTGGTGCTGTTCCGGTGGTAAATGCATATGGTCCTACAGAAGCATCAGATGATATTTGTCATTACTTCATGTATAACGTTCCCGCCAGTACGAATATACCTTTGGGTACGCCTATACAAAATTTACATATTCACATACTGGATGGCGCGCAACAGCTTTGCCCCATAGGCGTTCCGGGAGAGATCTGTGTTTCCGGCATAGGAGTAGCCCGTGGTTATCTGAACCGGCCCGACCTCACCGCTGCTAAATTTATTAAAGATCCTTTTAGTGCGGAAGAGGAAAGAATGTATAAAACCGGGGATCTGGGCAGATGGCTACAGGATGGAAATATAGAATATTTAGGCAGAATAGATGAGCAGGTAAAGATCCATGGCTACCGCATAGAACTGGGAGAAATAGAAAGTGTTTTACAACAGTGTGAAGGCGTAAGCCAGGCGGTGGTATTGGCTAAATCAGAAAATAAGGAACCTCATAGTAATAAGCGGCTGATAGGATACATTGTACCGGAAGGAGATTTTGATAAAGGCGCAGTGCTTTCCTGGCTGAAAGGCAAGCTGCCGGAGTATATGGTGCCATCGTTGCTTATAGAACTGGAACAATTACCATTAACCGCCAATGGAAAAATTGATAAGAAGGCGTTGCCGGATCTCGATGCAGCGTTGTTAGTAAATGAATATACAGCGCCGCGGAATGAAATGGAACAGGCACTGGCATGCATCTGGCAGGAATTGCTGGGGGTACAACGGGTAGGCATATACGATAATTTCTTTGAGCTGGGCGGCCACTCTTTAATGGTAATGCGCCTGGTAGCAGCAGTAGGCAAACGATTGAGCGTTGCGTTGCCGGTGAAGGCCATCTTTACACATCCTGTTATCGCTACTTTAGCAACATACCTGGAAGCGGAAAAAAATAATGGTGTGTTGTTGCCGGTGATCGAAAAACAAACAAGACCCGTACATATTCCGCTGTCATTTAATCAGGAACGTTTATGGTTTGTGGATCAGCTGGAAGGAAGTATACATTATCATATTCCTATTGTACTAAGACTGAAAGGTTTGCTGGATAAGGAAGCGCTGGCAACAGCACTCAACAATATAGTGAGCCGGCATGAAGTGCTCAGAACTGTAATAGAACAGGAAGATGGAAAACCTTATCAGCGCATCCGCAGCGCAGCTGATTTTGAGCTATCTGTCACTGATAACCCGGTTTATAAAGATGACCAGCACGCTTTACATCAACAAATAGCTGCTTTGGTGAGTGCGCCTTTTGATTTGTCTGCGGACTATATGTTGCGGGCCCATCTGATAAAGCTGGCAACTGATGAACATGTACTTGTGATCATTACGCATCATGTTGCCTCTGATGGATTGTCAACCGGTATTATGGCGCGCGAATTCATAGAAGGTTACAATGCTTGTCTGGCAGGAACACTGCACCAACAGGAACCACTGAAACTGCAATACGCTGACTATGCTATCTGGCAGCGGTCTTACCTCGCGGGAGAAACGCTGGATAAGAAACTGGCCTACTGGAAAGACAAGCTGACGGATGTACCGCCATTAAATCTGCCAACAGACTTTAAACAGCCTGCCATACAAAGTATGCGCGGTGGCCGTGTAAGCACTGTGGCCAATGAAGGCGTATTGGTACAGTTACAACAACTGAGTCAGCAACAGGGAACCACCTTGTACATGACATTATTAGCGGCCTTTAAGGTATTGTTATACCGCTACAGCGGGCAAACAGATATTGTAGTGGGCTCTTCTTCGGCAGGACGCCAGCAACAGGACATAGAAGCGCTGATAGGCTTTTTTATCAATATGCTCACCCTGCGCAGTGATATAAGTGATAACCCGTCTTTTATTGCTTTGCTGCAACAGGTAAAACAAACTACACTGGATGCTTTTGAACACCAGGATGTGCCTTTTGAAAAAATAGTAGAAGCAGTGGTGAAAGACAGGGAACACGGCAGACGGCCACTCTTCCAGGTAATGTTTGTAATGCCCGATAAAGCTGGTAGCAATAATGCGCCCGGGCTAAAGGGAATAACATTATCCCCGGAAATAATATCGCATAGTACCGCGAGATATAACCTGCTCTTTTCTGTACAGGAAACTTCCGTAGGCTTAAATATAGATGTAGAGTACAGCAAAGACCTCTTCAGAGAAGATACGGTAGTGCGCATGATGGAACATTTTAAACAGTTGTTGGCTGCCATCGCTGCATCACCGGCTACTCCGGTAGACCTGCTGCCTTTACAAAGTGAAAATGAATACAAGGCATTGTTGCAGGCATTCGGGAAAGTGGAAGTGCCTTATTCCCGCAACCAGACTTTTGTTGATTGGTTTGCCATACAGGCAGCACGCACGCCTGCTGCTACTGCACTCGTTTTTGAAGACAAACAGCTAACTTATAAAGAACTGGATGAACGGAGCAATCAGCTTGCGCATTATCTGCACCGCAAAGGAGTGCAGGCTAATTCACTGGTGCCGCTTTGTATTGCCCGTTCGCTGGATATGATGGTGGGTATCCTGGGCATATTAAAAGCGGGCGCCGCTTATGTACCCATTGAACCGGATTTCCCGGCAGAGCGGATACAATACATGCTCTCAGATACCCACGCTACTATCATTGTAAGCAATGATAACAGCAGAGAGGTATTACCTGAAGGTGACGCCATACAAATTATATCACTGGATGAAGAAGCTATCGTTGCCTGCGATAGAGCTGCACCCGGTACGATCCCTGCTGCAGAACAACTGGCCTATGTTATCTATACTTCCGGCAGTACCGGTACGCCTAAAGGCGTGATGATAACACATCATAACCTGGCAGACTATTTAGCCGGATTGCAGGCACATATACCGGTAGCCGGTTGCCGCTCTTTCGGGTTGCTTTCCAGCATTGCTACGGACCTGGGTAATACGGTGTTATTTACTGCATTGATGACGGGCGGTGCATTACACTTGTTCTCCAAAGCAGCTATCAACGATGCTGCTGCAATGCTTACTTATTTTGAGCAGCATATCATTGATTGTATTAAGATCGTACCATCGCACTGGAAGGCACTTTCAGACCAGGATCGTTTATTACTCCCTGAAAAATTACTGGTATTTGGCGGAGAGGCATTGGAAGCAGCGGTGATTGAAAATATCCGTGCGGCAGGTACTCACTGCACAGTTGTTAATCACTATGGTCCAACGGAAACGACTATAGGAAAATTACTGCACGTGGTAGATCCCCAACGTATTTATCCGGATGTGGTACCCATAGGGAAAGCATTTTCGAATACAAATATTTATGTGGTGAGTCCTGCCGGACAACCATGCCCGGTAGGTGTTCCCGGAGAATTATATATCGGGGGAGAAGGGGTTGCTTTAGGCTATCTCAATAATCCGGAACTAACAGACAGTAAGTTTATTAAAAATATTTTCTCACCGGAAGCAGCAACAAAATTATATCGCACAGGCGATCTCGTAAAGTATCTGCCTGATGGAAATATCATATTCCTTGGACGTGTGGATGACCAGGTAAAAATTCGTGGTTATCGCATAGAACCGGGCGAAATCAGCCGGGTGCTTGAACAATGTGAAGAAGTAAGCCAGGGCGTAGTGATAGCACGGGAAGACAACAGCGGCAATAAACGATTGATCGGTTATGTGATACCGCAGGGTACATTTGATAAAACTGCCATTCTTTCTTATCTGAAAGCGCAGTTGCCGGAATACATGATACCGGCAACATTGGTGGAAATGGAGCAGTTCCCGCTGTTGCCCAATGGAAAAATTAATAAGAAAGCATTACCGGATCCCGATGCTGCTGATGCTGGCGGTGAAGGTTATGTAGCACCTTCCAACCCAACAGAGGAGCGGTTGGCCGCTATCTGGTCAGCATTGCTGGAAATAGAACAGGTAGGTATACACGATGATTTCTTCGCCCTGGGAGGCCATTCCCTGCTGGCTATACGGGTAATATCTGCTATCCGTAAGCAATTGGGTGCAGAAGTATCTATCGGAGATATATTTGATTATCCAACGATCTCGTCTTTATCTCAACAGCTGGCGGGTCGCATGGCGCCATCCGCAGTACCTGCACTGGTAAAACAGGAAAGACCGGCGCATATTCCGCTTTCGTATAGCCAGGAACGTTTGTGGTTTATTGATCAGCTGGAAGGTAGTATTCATTATCATGTTCCCAATGTGTTGCACCTGAAAGGTTCGCTTAATAAGGCGGCACTATCTCATGCGCTGCAGGCAACTGTCAACCGCCATGAAGTATTGCGTACTGTAATAGAGCAGGAAGAAGGTACACCATATCAGCGTATCCTGAACAAGGGTCAATGGCAGTTAACCATTACAGATGAGCAGGTATATAAAGAAAACAAAGCGGCATTGCAGCAATACGTACGTCAGCTGGTGGACGCACCATTTGATCTGTCGGCCGATCATAAGTTACGCGCACATTTAATTATACTGGAGGAAGATGAATATTTACTGGTGGCCACCCTGCATCATATTGCATCAGATGGTTGGTCTACCGGAATTATTATAAGAGAACTGGTAGCGTTATACAATGCTTACGTTGCTAACCGCGAAGTGCAGTTGCCGGTATTGGAAGTGCAATACGCTGATTATGCTATCTGGCAGCGAAACTATTTGTCGGGTAAGGTATTGGAAGAAAAGATTGCTTACTGGAAAGATAAATTATCAGGTACTACCGTATTAAATTTGCCGCTTGATTACCCACGTCCGGCGGTACAAAGTTTACAGGGAGGCAGCGTTACGTTTAGCCTTGACCGTGATCTCTGTGAGCAGTTGCAGCAATTGTCGCGGCAACAGGGAACTACCTTCTTTATGACTTTGCTGGCAGCCTTCAAAACGTTACTGTATCGCTACACTGGTCAGGAAGATATTTGTATCGGTATACCTATCGCTGGCAGAACAAGACAGGAGATAGAAGGGCTCCTCGGGTTCTTTATTAATACACTGGCGCTGCGCAGTGACCTGAGTAATAATCCGTCCTTTACAGCACTATTGCAACAGGTAAAACAAACTACATTGGGTGCCTACGAACACCAGGATGTTCCTTTTGAAAAAGTGGTGGAAGCAGTAGTAACAGAAAGAAGCCTGGAAAGAAGCCCGCTGTTCCAGGTGTTATTCTCCCTGGAAAATACACCGGATGCACCGGATATGGTATTGGATGGATTGGAATTGTTGCCGGCAGGTGTAGACAATATCACCGCACCTTTTGATCTGACAGTATCTTTACAGGAAGGCGCCACCGGACTTCGCGGGTCTATCGCCTATTGTGTGGACCTGTTTAAGGAAGCTACTATCATCCGGCTGATCAGTCATTTTGAAATGCTGTTGCGTGCCATCGTAAATGATCCGGCACAGCAGATAGCTACATTGCCCATGCTGCCGGTGGCTGAAGAACAGCAGTTACTGCATGCATTTAACAACACGGCAACTGACTATCCGCAACAAACATTTGTAACACTCTTTGATGCGCAGGCCACGGCTACGCCGGATGCCATCGCCATTGAATTTGAAGGAACCACATTAACATATGCTGCGCTGAATAAAAAAGCGAATCAGCTGGCGCACTATTTAAGAAGCCACGGTGTAAGAGAAGATGTGTTGGTGCCGGTTTGCCTGGAAAGATCGTTAAATATGGTAGTCGCCATATTGGGTGTATTAAAAGCTGGGGGTGCTTATGTACCAATAGATCCCGCCTATCCTGCAGACAGGGTCAATTATATGCTCCGGGATACCGGTGGTTTATTGCTGCTAACAGATGATAGCTGTAAAAATGCATTACCCGCTTATACAGCAGCACACATGATCATATTGGATCAGGAGCATGCTGTCATCAGTGGGTATCCGGAAACAGCATTACCTGATGCGCCGTTAATGCATCACCTGGCCTATGTTATTTATACTTCCGGTTCTACCGGCATGCCAAAAGGAGTGATGATAGCACATCAATCGCTGTCTAATTTCCTCTGCTCCATGAAGCAAACACTTCATCTCAACGCTTCCTGCAGCTTACTGGCGGTCACTACTTTTTGTTTTGATATTGCTTACCTGGAACTTTTCCTGCCATTACTGGCAGGAGGTAAAGTAATAGTAGCCACCAGGGAAACTGCTGCGGATGCTTTTCTGCTGATGAAACAATTAGCATTACAACAGCCGTCTTATATGCAGGCTACGCCTGCTACCTGGCAGATGCTGACAGATGCGGGATGGGAGAACAAAGAGCAGATCACCATTTTAGCAGGTGGGGAAGCTATTAAACCGGAACTGAAAAATAAACTCGTACAATTAAGTGAGCAGTCTGTATGGAACCTGTATGGACCTACAGAGGCTACCATTTGGGCTACCATAAAGGAATTGAAGCTGGAAGCACCTGTTACTATCGGACAGCCATTAGGCAATACGGAAATCTATATTTTGGATAAGGCAAGGCAGCTGGCACCAATAGGAGTAGTAGGGGAGTTATGTATCGGTGGTGTACAACTGGCACGGGGTTATCTGAACAGACATGAACTGACAGCAGAAAAATTTATTGATCATCCGTTTAAGAAAGGGGAACGGTTATACTTTACCGGTGATTTGGGCAGATGGCTGCCGGATGGTAACGTGGAATGCCTTGGCCGTATAGATGACCAGGTAAAGATCCGCGGCTACCGGATAGAGTTGGGTGAGATAGAAAGTGTACTGCAACAATGTGAACTGGTAAAACAGGCCGTTGTAGCAGGAAAGGCCGACAGCGCCGGTAACAAACGGTTGATCGGGTACATTGTACCAGCAGGAGAATTTGATCGCGAAGGAACGATTGCTTTTCTGCAAAGCCGGTTACCGGAATATATGGTACCTGCTATGTGGGTGACAATGGAAAATCTGCCGCTCACTGCTAACGGAAAAATTAATAAAAAAGCATTGCCCGAACCGGAAGCAGATGTATTGTTAAAAACAGTATACGTGGCGCCTCGCAATGCCACAGAACAAACACTGGTAAATATCTTTTTAATATTACTGAAAGTAGAACGGGTAGGGATATACGATGATTTCTTTGCGTTGGGCGGACATTCATTGCTGGCCATTCGGGTAGTATCCGCCATCCGGAAACAACTGGGTGTGGAAATATCTATACGTACAGTATTTAATCATCCTACCGTTGCTGCCTTATCAGCACAACTATCAACACAAACGGCATTTGCTGTGGCGCCTGCCCTCACACAACAGGAAAGGCCGGCACGCATTCCGCTGTCGTATAGCCAGGAACGTCTGTGGTTTATAGATCAGCTGGAAGGCAGCGTGCATTATCATTTGCCAACGGTATTAAGATTAAAAGGAGCGTTAAACCAGGATGCGTTGTTGCATGCTTTGCAGACCATTGTAAACAGGCATGAAATATTGCGTACCGGCATCGCACAGGAGGAAGGGCAGGCCTATCAGCAGGTAAGAGCGAAGGATCAATGGCAACTACAGGTGATAACAGCTGCTTCGTTGCAGCAAAATGAAGCCGGTCTGCAGGATTATATACAACAGCTGGTGCAGGCACCATTTGATTTGCTGAAAGATGATATGCTGCGTGTGCACCTGATTACACTGGGAGCCGCAGATCACATGCTGGTGGTAACCTTGCATCATATCGCTTCTGATGGCTGGTCTACAGGTATTATTGTGCACGAACTGGCAGAGCTGTACAGTGCTTATTTGGAAAGCCGTCCTGCACAATTACCAGCATTAGATATACAATATGCAGATTACGCTATCTGGCAGCGCAATTATTTATCAGGCGCTGTGCTGGAACAAAAATTAGCTTACTGGAAAAATAAATTATCCGGTGTAGCCACACTGGATCTGCCAACGGATTATATCAGACCCGCTGTACAAAGTACCCGCGGTGCCGTGAGCAAATTCCGGCTGGATCAGCAGTTGTCTGATGATATACAGACATTATGCAGGCAGGAAGGGACTACTTTATTTATGACATTGCTGACTGCTTTCAATATATTGTTGCACCGGTACAGTAGTCAGGATGATATTTGCGTAGGTACTCCTATTGCAGGCAGAACGCAGCAGGAGATGGAAAATCTCATTGGCTTCTTTATTAATACACTCGCGCTGCGCAGTGATCTGAGTAACAACCCATCTTTCCTTTCATTATTACAGCAGGTAAAACAAACCACCCTGGAAGCATATGAACACCAGGATATACCATTTGAGAAGATAGTAGAGGCAGTGGTGAAGAACCGTGATATGAGCCGTAGTCCGCTGTTCCAGGCGTTGTTTGTATTACAGAATACACCTGGCGTACCTGATCTTGGTTTGGGTGAGCTGGAATTATCGGCAGAAAGTACAACGCATACCACTGCAAAATGGGACCTTACTTTTACAGTGGGAGAAACACCAGCCGGGCTGATAGGTAGTGTAGAATATGGGGTTGATTTATTTAGTGAAACAACGATCAACCGGATGATCAGCCATTTCCAACAGCTGTTACAGGCCATTGTTAAAAATCCGGCTACACCAATTGGCTACCTGTCTATGCTCAGTGATGGGGAAGCACAACAATTACTTTCGGCTTTCAACGATAACGCAACTGCTTATCCGGCAAATAAAACAATTGCAGATTTATTTGAATTACAGGTGGCTGCTACACCAGGTGCTATTGCATTGGTGTACGGTAATAAATCCTATACCTATAAAACACTGAATGAACGTGCAGACAAACTGGCGTATTACCTGCGCAGCAAAGGCGTACGTAGCGGTACACTGGTGCCTTTATGCATAGAACGTTCACTGGAAATGATGGTGGGTATACTGGGTATATTAAAGGCTGGTGGCGCTTATGTTCCGGTTGATGCCACTTATCCGGCAGAAAGGATTAATTATATGCTGGCAGATATTAATGCTACGTTGTTGGTAACAACCACTACTACTATGGAACTGTTACCGGCAGAATGGTATGATAAAGAATTGCTGCTGCTGGATGCGATGGGTGAGTGGTTTGCAACACCATATGCAGGCCCTGTCAGTCGGACTATCTCCGCTAAGGACCCGGCTTATGTGATGTATACTTCCGGATCTACCGGCAAGCCAAAAGGAGTGGTGGTAACACATCAAAATGTGGTGAGCCTGGTAAAAGAAGTTACTTACGTTACCTTAAATGAGTCGGATGTATTATTATCTACCGGGTCGCCTTCCTTTGATGCCACTACCTTTGAGTATTGGGGCATGTTACTGAACGGCGGACAACTGGTGTTGTGCGCAGAGGATACCTTGTTAAACAGCGCTTTGCTGAAACAGGAATTGCGCGCACGGAAAGCAACTAAAATGTGGTTTACTTCGGGTTGGTTTAATCAGCTGGTAGATACAGATGTTAGTGTGTTTGAAGATTTGTCAGCCATTTTAACAGGAGGAGAGAAATTATCAGAAGAACATGTCAGGAAAATTAAACAGGCTTACCCGAAACTTGATGTTATTCACGTATACGGGCCTACGGAAAATACTACCTTTTCACTGGCCTACCTTATTTCGGAAGTGCCCATTAAAAATGCTACCCCGATTGGTGCCCCGCTCAATAACAGGACAGCATATGTATTAGATCATCTGCAGCAGCTGGTACCGGTAGGTATAAGAGGAGAGCTGTATGTAGGAGGTAGTGGTTTGGCCGCGGGGTATCTTAATCAGCCTGCATTAACAGCAACAAGATTTATTCCCGATCCGTTTGCTGCATCACCAGGTGAATTACTTTATAAAACCGGTGATCTGGGTAAATGGTTGCCGGACGGCAACATTGAATTCCTGGGGCGTATAGATGACCAGGTAAAGATTCGTGGCTTCCGTATAGAGCTGGGAGAAATAGAACATGTATTGCGGCAGTGTGAAGGGGTAGCACAGGCAGTGGTATTAGCTAAAACAGTACATAGCGGTAAACAGTTGATTGCCTATATCGTGCCTGCCGGAAATTTCGACCGGGAAGGAATCCTGACTTACCTGAAGAATAAGTTGCCGGATTATATGGTACCTGCATGGCTGTTGGAAATGGATAAGCTGCCGGTAACCGCTAATGGAAAAGTTGATAAAAAGGCATTGCTGCAACTGGAGGCAGGCGCCTTGTCAGTAAATGAATATGTAGCCCCCCGCAGTAAGATAGAACACGCATTGGTGGCTATCTGGCAGGAGTTGTTGCAGGTGCCGCAGATTGGTATTAACGATAACTTTTTTGAGCTGGGTGGACATTCATTACTAACCATCCGCTTAATCGCTGCTATCAAAAAAGAATCAGGACTGGAAGTACTGATAAGAGAATTATATACCTGGCCAACCATTGCTGCTTTGTCTGTTATGCTGGAGCAACAACAGGACAAGGAAGGATTAGGCAGGTATGGAGAAGGACGATTATTACTGCAGGAATCACTACCGGGTAACGGGCACATTGTTTTATTAAATAAAGCAACGCAGGCGCCACCGCTGTTTTTCTTGCCGGGTGCCGGTGGTCTTTGTGACGCCTACACTGAACTGGGCCGTGCTTTTAATGATACGATGGCTTTTTATAGTTTCCAGATGCTGGGTGCATTTGAAGACGAGCAACCGGCGGATACGATGGAAGCTATTGCCGCACAGCATATCTCCTGGATAAAGGAAATCCAGCCGCAGGGGCCTTATCGTTTAGCAGGACATTCTTTTGGTGCGCATGTGGCCTACGAAATCACGAAGCAGCTGGAAGCTGCCGGGGAAGAAGTGGCCATTGTTTACCTGCTGGATATGCAGGCGGCTGCTGATCCTGACCCAATAGACATAGATAGCCTGTATGATAGTATGCTGGCATTTTTTGAGCAGTATCGTCTTATTACAGCACCATATCCGGATTGGACCATTCAGCTGAAATCAGCTATTGCTCATCTGCCATATAATGAACTGATGCCCTTTATCACCCGCTTTGTACAGGAACAGATAGGCCGTGAGAATAAACAAACTGCATTTGTACTAAGGATGCTTGCCTTATCATGGAATAATACATGGGTGCATAATAATTATGCAGTTACCGGTAGCGTGAAAGCCCCTGCTGTAGTACTGAAAGCAGTAGATAATCCAACCAGGAAAACAGACCCGTATATGGGCTGGCTCAATCATAGTGCAGTTGTCCGTACGCTGATTGTACCGGGAGATCACCTGAACATGGTGGACGGCAATAACGCTGTAATACTGGCCGGACATATGATTAACCAGCTTAACGAAAAATAATAATCTTCATTTTCCTTTTTGGTGTTTTTATTTTTCAGATAGTAATAATGCGCATTACTATCTGAAAAATAAGGGCAAATGTTACCCTGTTTGCACCATCATCTAAACCATATACAAATCACACTACAATCTTCACTCTTAAAACACGCACTTATGTTGAAACAGCTTGAAAAGTTAGCCGCTTTTATTGGGAATACCCCCCTGATGGAATTAAAAAATAAAGACACCCGTTTGTTCGCAAAACTGGAATACAATAATTTTTCCGGTAGCTCTAAAGATCGTGCAGGATTCAGTATTATATATAACGGTATCAAATCCGGTCGCATTAATGAACAAACGACCATCATTGCCTCCAGCTCCGGAAACCTTGCGATAGCAGTGGCTTCTATTAGTAAAATGCTTGGCCTTAAATTTATTCCTGTTATTGATCCAAATATTAACAGCGCATATGAATCATTACTCAATTTGTTGTCTTATAGAGTAGTGAAAGTAACCGACCGCGATAAAACCGGTGGCTACCTGCTCACCCGTATTGAAACGGTGAATAATTTACACAAGACGATAGAAAATTCTTTTATAGCGGATCAGTATGGCGATCCAAATAACTATAAAGGGTACTACGGATTGACGGAAGAAATCATCAAATCATTTGATCACCTGGACTATATTTTTGTTGCCGTGAGCTCCAGTGGCGCTATTACAGGCATCTCCAAAAGTATTAAAAAGAAAAGACCCGACATTAAAATAATAGGAGTAGATGTAGAAGGATCTGTAATTTTTAATGCTCCTCCTGTTAAAAGATATATTTCCGGAATAGGCGCCAGCCAGGTACCGCCAATTATAGAAAACGCACTGATTGATGATGTAGTGATTGTGTCACAGACAGACATCATAAAAGGCTGTTTTGAATTGCTGAATGAGCAGGTGATTTTTGCCGGCGCATCTTCAGGCGCGGTGTATTTAGCTGCCAAAAATTATTTTAAAGATACCCAGCACATAACAGTACCAACCTCCCTGCTTATATTCCCGGATAAAGGCCATACTTACCTGGATACCATCTACAACCAGGAGTGGGGCGAACAACTTGCCGCTAAATTAACATCATCAACAATAGCTCAATAATATAAACCAGCAAATAAATAACGTATGTTATATCTGAATGCGAATAATATCAACGACATCGGAATTAATTGGAGCGACTTAACAGCGGTCATAAAAAACGCGACCGGCGCGCTTCATAAAAACGATTATTCTCAACCCATTAAACCCTATCTGAGATATGGCGATCCTAAAAACAGGATCATTGCTATGCCTGCTTATGTGGGCGGTGGCGCACCGCTGGCAGGTATTAAATGGATCGCCAGTTTCCCTGATAATATTTATCAACAAAAATTAAGAGCTCATTCGGTAACTATCCTGAATGAGCATGACTCAGGCATTCCCTTGTGCGTGATCAATACCGCTATGATCAGTGCATTACGTACTGCTGCTGTATCCGGAACAATAGTAGAACAATACCTGGCTCTTAAAAAAGCGGATAAACAATTTACTGTAGGCATTATTGGATTTGGACCTATCGGTAAAACGCATTTAAAAATGATCACGGCCATTTTGGGTAACCGCATCGATAAGATCCTGCTCTATGATATTAATGGCGTAGATCTTAGCAGTGTTGATGCAGCATGGCAGGATAAAATACAGGTTTGCGATTCCTGGCAGGCCTGCTATACCACAGCAGATATTTTTATTACCTGTACCGTTTCTTCCAGTCCATATGTAGATCTGCCACCAGTGAAAGGCTCTTTGCAGTTAAATGTTTCGCTGAGAGATTATAAAGCGGAAATGGTAGCGCACATGGATGTTATCGTAGTAGATGATTGGGAGGAAGTATGCCGTCAAAATACAGACATCGAAAATATGCATAAAGTAATGGGCCTTGAAAAAAAGGACACTTTATCTATCTCAGATATCTTATGCACAGATGCTTTACAGGGAAAGGAAGACGCTGTTATTATGTTCAACCCGATGGGCATGGCTATTTTTGATATTGCCCTGGGTGGTTATTATTACCAGGAAGCGGTCAGGAAAAACATCGGCTCCGTTATGCCGGATTAAATATGCCAGTTTTACCCGGCTAAAAAGTATTGGCCTGTAATTCCTTTTATATCTTATTGATATAATCCTGCCCTCAAATTTTGTTAACCTTATTCATTTCAATTATCAATAACCTCTAAATTTTACACATGAAAAATTTGAATCTGCTTATTGCTTTTGCCTTGGTCATCACGATCGTATCCTGTCAAAAGAGAGAATCCACGTTGAATGCAACATTTCCTGGTAATGAAAACCCTACAAGTGTTGTTCCTAAAGAAAAGATCAATGCTTTTATCAGAGCGCAATGGGAAAAGAATCATCAGTTTGACTGGAAAACAGCCAGCGACAGCCTGTTATGGAGCGCGCTTGTACAAAGCGACAGCGTCCTGTCTGTTGGTTACCAACCAGCTGGTTTTTCAGATCTTGCTAATAAAATTCATGCCATTGATGTTACAGATGCCAACTGGAAATCAACAAGGGCACAGGTCCTGGACCTCATTTTGAAATTTGAGAGAAAGACCAGTACAGCACTTTCCGAAAAAGATGTACTTGTATTTAAAGAAAATAAGCTGCCTGTTTTTGATATCAAGGTGAGCCAGTTCGCTACTATCAAAGCGTTAAGAGCTTCTAACCTGGTACGCTACGCAGAACCTATCGGATACGGCAAATATATGGATGACGGATCATCCACCAAATACACCGCAAGGGCTGGAGCCTCAGCATCAAGCGTACTTAGTTTCGGATGTGGTACCAATGTGGCCACACCCGGACTGGTAGCTGGTGTTGATTATACTAATATCACACCTGGTGCAAAACAATCCTGGAATTACACTTACCATAATATTCCCCAGGCATGGGCAAGATCTACCGGTCAGAACGTAAAAGTGATGATCATTGATACAGGTGTAAGTCCGGATCAGGACAACCTGGGTGCATCATTCAACCAGGGATCTTCTACCGGCAGAACCATAGAAAAACTGGTTACTTTCCCGGGTGCTACACCAGATGATCTGTGCGGACACGGAACTGCTATGTCTGGCGCATTGGCTGGCCCAAGAGGCACAAATGGCGCCTCTACCGGCATTGCTTACAACTGCAACCTGGTAGTGGTACATGCTGCTGAAAATGTGGTGATCTTATCCTCTGAATCTGTGCAGGGCGTATCTGCTGCTTATATATTAGGAGGAGACCGTACAGATGTGAAGATTATCAGCATGAGTATGGGTACCATTATCGCTTTTAATCAGATCACCGATGCTATTCAATATGCTTACAACAAAGGTAAACTGATGTTTTGCGCTGCCGGTACTACTAACAGCAGTATTCCTAATATCATTGGTGTTATATTCCCTGCTTATCTGCCAACGGTGGTAGCAGTAACCGGTATGAAAGATAATCTTACAGATCGTTGCGTAGACTGTCACGTAGGACCTGAAGTAGCGTTCACTATTGTAATGGAAAAAACAAGCAATGGTACTACGGCACTTTCACTGGCAATGAGCGGCGCGGCGCCTTCTACTGTAGGTGGCTCTTCTGTAGCTACTTCCAGTTGTTCTGCTATCGCTGCTTTGGTGTGGAGTAAATATCCAACTTATCCTAAAGATAGTATCATAGCAAGAATGAAAAGGGCGTCCAGTTTTGCTTCCAACAGAAACCACGACTTTGGCTGGGGTATCCCAAATGCTGATGTAGCGGTAGGACAATAGTTAATACTTAGATATGTTGAAATGAATAAAAGAGGTTGTATCAATTGTTTTGGTACAGCCTCTTTTTTAAAATAGCTTACACAGCGAGGCTATTATCAGATAGCAATGCTGCATAAAAATCAGGGATCTGACTTTCTTTTATCCCTTCAATGGTTTCCTTAACAGGATAATTTATTTTTTTAATGGCAACATTGAAATAATCTTTCGCCAGGGATGCGTTATTATCTTTAATAGTCAATTGCAAATAGGTGGCAAGTCCGTCCTTTTCTTTTGTTCGTCCAACAGACCCCGCATTCACCACCATCTTTTCCCCATTCTCTAAAAATCTGATATAAGATAGATGCGTATGACCTGTTACGAGCAAATTTATCTGCTGATCATTCATTAACCCGATCAGCTCTTCTTCGTTATGGTGCTGATAAATGTATTCGTCGACGCTGCGTGTACTGCCATGCGCCAGCAATAACTTCAGGTGACCAAAATCTAATTGTATATACCGCGGTAAATGAGCAAGGAAAAGCTTGTTTTCTCTGGTGATGGTATCTTTTGTATAATTGATGGCCTTTTCTCTGGCTACCTGTTCTTCAGGACTATGTTTACTGAGGGGCAGAATGGGATGATCAAACGCAATACGTTCATCATGGTTACCCATAATAGTAGGGATGCGCATACGTCTTATCAGTTCAATCACTTCATTGTGCCATGGAGCTGCATCGGTAAGATCACCCAAACAATATATCTGGTCAGCATTAAAACTACGAATATCGTCAAGGACTGCTTTCATTGCCGGCAGATTGCCGTGTATATCACTAATTATCGCTATTCTCAACATCTTTGCATCTCTTTTTTACTAGGGCAATTATACCCTTAATTTCCAATGAATAAAAGACACCCTTTCAGAAAAGATGAAAAGGACAACTAATGAAGGAAAAAATACCAGGGAGCGATATAATAGAAAAGCCCCGCACCGGATGGTGCAGGGCTTTTTTTGCTTATAATCATTTTAAAATTCAATATCATCAGCTACATTACCGCCCTGCGCTTCAGCAAACAAATGCTTATACTTGGCCCTGTAAGTATCCTGGTTTTCATTGTATTTTGCATAATCTGTTTGCAGGTCTTTTTGGATCTGCTCATTCCATATAGAGGCAGCTACCTGGAAATCACCTAAATTAATACCGTATTTATCAGCAATCCACTGAGCCCCATCTATGCCATACTCATAGGCTACTTGTCTTGCTACTTCTAATTCCTGGTAAAAATCTATATCCGTCTTAATCTTCTCTGTGTTGTTAGCTCCCTCTGCTGAAACAACTGGTTTTAAGTTACCGAACTTTGGATGTTGATCAGCCTGACCGAAATACTGACCAAAAAGGGTTACAATATGAAAGGTGCCATCCTGTTTCATACGTTCAGGCCAAAGCAGGTTTGCCTCCTGCCATACAGGCAATTCCACCCCTAAAGCTTTTGCTACATCATTTTCGCTTAAACCACTCCCTAATTTTGCGCAGGCTGCGCTGTAATCTTCTAAAGTAATACCATGAATGGGTGCTAATAATGGATTCTCAGACATTTTAATTGTTATTTAATGATGATCAATGGAATTATCTTTCAGCAGGCGCTGGTAAAATTTTTCGTTTTCTTCTGCCATATCGGGCACTATTTTATTCCACTCATCAAACATGGAACGTAAATATTGTTGATATAAACCAGGCGCCTTTGTTTCACTTTCTTCGTAAGCTTTCAATAAATGAGCCGTTCTTTGCTCTGCCAGGCTACGCGCATTATGGAATACCAACTGTGTTGCAGTAGAAGGGAGGAAGGTGTTTTGTGTATGGCAAAACGGGCAGGTAACATAGGTAGCAATAAAAAACAATTTTGGAATCGTAATATTGCCTCCGCATTGTTTACACCCAAACTTATCCTTTATACTTTCAAAAGCTGTCAGCTGTTCCTGGTAATCAGCTTCCAGATCCTGTTGGCCGGTTGTACCTTTCAGCAGTGAAAAATAATAGTGTATTTTCTCCTCAAAAATACGGTGTCTGTCCAAACATACCTGTCTGAAGGCATAGAGCATGTCATCATACTTACGGCCTGCTTTGGTAGTGATGGGGGGAATGGTAGCGGAGGCATGATGCACAAAGTTGAAAACCTTTTCTTCCTTTACTTCATTTGCTTTTTCGCGCATCTGCCCCAGTTGCCCCTGCAACGCAGACACCATGCGGCCATGTGCCCGTTTATATGGATCATTATCCTGTTCAAAAACTTCTTTCAATTCCGGCAGGGCACCCATACACATTTCTTTCATGCGGGCTTCCAGTTTCTCTAAAAAAGAAATCCACTTGTTTTGTGTTTGCTTTATTTTTTCGATGAGCGCGGGGTTATCATATTCTTTCTCAAAAAAATTAAACATAGATTACGAATTGTTTTCTTTTTTTATGTGGACACCATCTGTGAGCTTTATGTCCATGAATGTGAAACCACAATAGGCACAGGCGGTAAGTCCGTGCCGGTAAGCCCTGCCAGCACCGCAATTAGGGCAGTCGCGGGCTTCCACCCTGGCTTCCTCCATATTTACTTCCCCGCCATAATTTTTTTGATTGAGAGCGCTCTGCCTCAGCTTTTCAAGATAGGTTAACGGCTTTTTCTTTTCTTCATCACTCATGACTATAGATTGAATATCAAAATATGCTACAGTAGTTTTAACAGTTCTTCTTTTTTAGCAGTGTATTCTGCTTCATTAATCAGTTCCGCTTCAAAAAGTGTTTTTAGTTTCTTGAGCCTGGCAGCAACATCTTCCTGCGGTGCAGGTTCATTTGGCGTACTGTTGCTGGGTTTCAGCTGATTCATGATCATACCCATGGCAATAGCTTGCTGGGCGGCATCTGCTATCCTTGAGTTATCCTTGCCCATCGCATTGGCCTGACTGAATTGTGAAAACTTATTCATATCAGTAACCATATTCATACCAGTAACATTATCATAATGTTTGGTTACTTCTTCAGGTAAGGTAACGCTGCTGATCGCAAATTGGGTTACTTCTACACCGAGATCTGTAAAATATGGCTGGATCAATGGCTGCACCTTTTCATTCAACATAGAAAGACTGCCTGCAGCATCCACTACTGATATATTTGCCTGTGCCAGCACTTCACCAAATTTGGGTGCAATAAAATCACGTAGCTGATATTCCAGCTCTATAACACTCAGCCGCGGGTAAGTACCGGCATATTGTTTAAAGAACTTTCCAACATCGGTGATACGGATGTTGAACGATCCGAAGGCCCGGATACGCACCTGGCCAAACATATTGTCTCTCATCAGTACAGGTGCCGGTGTGCCCCATTTGAGATTAATAAACTGGTGGGTATTAAAAAAGTAAACATCAGCCTTGAAAGGGCTTTTAAAGCCGTATTTCCATCCTTTAAGACGGGTCAGGAAAGGAATGTTTTCTGTATCAAGGATATATTTCCCGGCAGTGAATACATCTGCCAGTTGGCCTTCATTCAGGAAAAGCGCGGACTGGCTTTCTCTTACGGTTAACACAGCACCATTTTTTATTTCTTTGTCCTCATCTTCAAACTTCCACATCAGCATGTTGGGGTCAGGTGTTACTGACTCAATTATTTCAATAAAGGGTAACGTCATATTTTGGGTATAAACTTTCGTGAGAAAGTAAAAGTACTATTTTTTAAGATTAAACAAAGATAGATGAGGGCAGTATATGGATGTTTTTTATATTTTATAATTCTTTCAGTTAACTGGTGCTAAAGCAATCGGGTCGAAGCGTACCGCTGTAAATGCTATCATGTCAGATAACGCCCTTGTTGCCCGGAAATTTGTTTTCAGGTAGTCGACTACTTCAGTCAGTATATATTGCTGGATTTATTATATAGAAGGGTATTGCAGTATTTACCTTTGCCATGTTGATAACAACGTAGTCAGTTGTGCTGCATTCCGGGCGTCCGGTCCATTGAGAAATGTCCTCAACCGGGTCAGCTGTGTAATACGAGTCCAGAAGTTTTGATGAAATGCAACACGCAAAGCTTCGCGGGCGCTAGCTGGCCCTGGTGTACCGGCACGCTCTGTGGCCAGCAGCGAATTTTCTGTATGCGTACCGTCTGCCAGCACGGCTGCTAGTATACTTTCTTCATTTGCCAGTATAGACATGAAGGTGGTATTTGCATGTAAATCTGGCCGGGCTGTTGCCGTAGCGTGCAACTGGCGCACCTGTGAAGGATATGCCTCCATGGCAACTACCGAATCACGAATGTTTTCACCTTCACCCAGGCTTTTTTGTGATATAGCTTCATGGGCGTGAATATTGCTCATGCCAACACCAAAATCAAGACGTAGTCTTGTTAAAAGCAGGAAGGAAGAACGACGCTGTTGCGCATTGATATCTGCATATATCAGCCAGTTGGTATCCTTCATGGTTTGAAACAGGACATGGTCGTTTAATGCAGCCAGGCGTGCATGCATAGGTGGGCTCAGGTGTAATGCTGCGATTTCCGTTCTTACACGGGTCATTTCTGCTGGTAATGCTGCTGTCCATGCAGCCATTGCTGCTCTCCATGTTACTAGTTCAGCAGCAGTGGCTGTATGAGCAGGGTGACTGGGATGTGTGGGACGGTTTGGAACGGGGGTTATATGATGAGGGACGCCCACGTGTTCTATCCCTACGGAGTTGGAATTGACAGCAGTGGGATTGAGACGTGTTTGTTCAACCCGTCGGTTAACAGGAGATATCAGCGATATCTCACCGGTTTCACTAATCAGGTATTGTGCACCAACATGCTCACCATTGTCCATACGACTCTGGTAGGTATTTAATGTTGACGATTGTGTAGGACTCTCTGTTTGATGCAATATAATGTTATGCACGTTGGCCCGCGGCAGATTACCAGATTCCAGGTTTGCAAAAGTGCGGCTACGGTCTGTGATTTGTAAATCACGGTACATACCCAGTGTCATATTGGTCCAGGAACGTTGTATCCAGCCTGTTTGCGGAGTTGGTACAGCTACTGGTGGTTGTGTATTTTCAAATGCAGGCCCGGTTACCTGTATCCACTGCGGATCTGTAGGATGTATTGCCACAAAAGTAACGGTTGCATTATTCTCAAAAAACAGGTTGTGATGGTTGTTTTGCATGATGGTGTGCAGGTCTGTTTCACGGAGGAAACTCTGCTCATGCATTTCACCAGTGGCATAATCTGCTCCTGGCTGATGGCCGGCTGCGTGTGCAGGTGTTGTTGCAGGTGTTGGTATATGTGTTGGCGTTGGTGTATGTGTTGCAGGAGCTGGCGCAGGGGTAACAGCTATGGGTGCAGGCCCGGTAGGAGAAGGTGTAGGATGAGCAGGTGTCGCAGGTGTAGGGATCGCAGGTGTAGGGGTTGGTGTATGTGCAGGTGATGGCGATGGTGTAGGTGTAGGTGTAGGTGTAGGTGTAGGATGAGCAGGTGTTGGAGGCGCAGATGTTGCACCTGCTATTTGTCTTAGTGGTATACGAAGTTTCAGTCCTGCATGAATGTCGTTACTGGTAAGACGATTCACGGTCATCAGATCATTCACGGTCACACCAAATGAGCGACTGATCGAATATAAATGATCACCGTCGATCACCGTATATAACTCAGGGATCACCAGATGACGGCCTTCGAGGATAGTGTCGCTGTTTAAATGATTGGCAGCCCGGATAGCCGCAGCAGATACATGATAGAGGTGACTGAGTGAAAAAAGTGTATCGTCATGCGTTACGGTATGATTAACATCTCTTTGGATAAAAGGTGTCATACCTTTACGCTGCACAGGAGAGATGGGAGGTAATGAAGATCCTGCCTTATCTGTATTATCCGCATTTTGTTGTATCACATGTACCAGTTCGTGGGCCAGCAATCTTTTACCATCGAAAGAAGATGGGGCATATTGTCCCTGTCCGAATACAATATCATTACCGGTGGTGTAAGCTTTTGCCTGTATAGATTCCGCAGCGCCGGCGGCCGTATCATTTGTATGCACCTTTACGCCGCTGAAATCCCTGCCAAAACGGGATTCCATAAATGAGCGTGTTTCCCGGGGTAACGGATCTCCACTACCGGAAAGATCACCTGGTTGCACTGAAGCTGCTACCGGGCTTGTACCTGGCTTTTCTTTCCGCTGCAACTGAGGAGGTTCGGTCATACGCATTACCTGGTCGGCAATCTGGTCCGCTTGTAACTCATGTTCATCGCCGGGGTTACTAACGGTTATAGGTGTTTGATCAGCATTACTTCGCTGTTGCTGGGGGGTATTAACAATCGGGCGCATAACTATTTATTTAGGCATGAGGAAAACAGATGAAACTATGCTGAGTCCAGGGGTTAAATATTGTTCTGCTATTTCACTTTTGGGTGTTATGTATAAGATATAATAAAAGAGGGAGACTACAAAATATAATTGCTACCAGTACGCTTGTATCAGGAATTTTTCGCATGATGTTTATGATGCGCTTAATTTTTTTTCATTATTTTTAAATTAAAAAATGACGTATAATTCTTCCGTGATCCTCGCTGATAGCGCTGCTGCGCTGGCATCTCAATTGAATGCATTTTTTGAAGCCAATAAGAATATTGATGTTGTTTCTGCTACTCAAAGTCACAGTGACCGGGACGGGAAGCTGCAGATTGTTCATACAGTTATCTATAAAGAAGGCAGCCAAAAGAAAGCTGTATCGGGATTTGCAGCAGCTAAATAGTTATTATATTGCCGGCATTAAATTAATAGCCCTGATTTCATGGACCATGCACCACTGATCGTTACCTTAGAATTGCATCCAATGCATCAGCCATTTTTTAATGGGCTACGCAAGGCGCATTTCCCTGCTCATGCCAATTACCTGGATGCACATATTACCTTGTTCCACCATCTGCCGTCTAATGAACCATGCATCTATGAAACATTGACGGTACTTTCAAAACAGACCCCTTTCACCCTTAAGGTAAATGGGCTGCATCGTTTTGAAAATGGAGTAGCCTATACGCTGGCTTCAGATATACTGCAAACGCTCCATCAATCGATGCAGGAAAAATGGAAAGCATGGCTGGTATGGCGCGATCAGCAGCCACTGTGGCCACATATCACTATCCAGAATAAGGTAACTGCCTTCAAATCGCAGCAGCTACATGAAAAGTTGGGGGCGGCATTTGTTCCCTTTGAAGTGGCCGCCGTCGGTATTACTACCTGGCTTTATCTGAACGGGCCATGGGAGCGGGTGGCATATTTCCCGTTTACCAGCCAGGAGAAAGAGATCCCCACACAAAACCAGCAATAATTTTTTTATAGCACGTTTTTGTTCAATAAACTTAATACCTTATATTACCTGCGTTAAAATTCAGACAATGGCGATCAATTTACAAAAAGGACAGCGGATAGACATCGGTCTTTCCAAGATCAGCGTAGGACTTGGATGGAATCCCAACGAAGGAACAGGCGCAGATTTCGACCTGGATGCTTCTGCATTTATGATTGATGAAACCAGGCTCATTCCCCGGGAAGAATTTTTTATTTTCTATGGCAATACCGACTCTCCGGATAGCGCTTTGCATCATACAGGTGATGACCCTACAGGCGGCAACAGCGCAGATGGAGATGATGAAACAATAGAAGTGGATCTGACAAAAGTAGATCCCAGGGTGAAAGAAATTCTTTTCGTGGTAACAATTCACGATGCTGCTGCCAGAAGACAAAACTACGGACAGGTAAGAAATTCTTACATCCGTATCGTTGATCACAGCACTGGTCAGGAGATAGCCAAATATGAACTGGGAGAAGACTTTTCAATAGAAACCGGCGTGGAATTTGGCCGCCTGTACAACAAAGACGGCAAATGGAAATTTGAAGCTTCCGGTATCGGTTACAAACAGGACCTGGCTTTTTTTCTGTCAAAATATTTCAAAGGCCAAATTATTAAATAACCCTGTAAACGCTGTTATATGGCTATTAATTTAGTAAAAGGTCAAACAATTGACCTGCGCAAAAACGATAAAGGTGAAGAATTTGACCTGTCTACTGTAACTATCGGTTTGGGATGGGATGTGAAACAACAAAAGAATGAAACCGGTTTTTTTGGTAAACTATTTGGTGCCCCACAAAAAGAAGCGGAGTACGACCTAGATGCTATTGCCATGCTGCTGGACAGCAACGGAAAAGTAGCCAACTTAGGCAGGAAGGTAGCCACCAACGATGGCAGAACAATCAATTTATTTGAAGGCGATGTTATCTTCTTTAATTCTATGAAACACCCTTCCGGTCATATCTGGCTGACAGGTGATAACAGAACAGGCGCAGGTGATGGCGATGATGAACAGATCATTATTAAACTGGATTCACTGGATGCAAAATATCAGAAAATATTGTTCATGGTAACCATTTACCAGGGACGTGCAAATAATCAGCATTTTGGTTTAATCGATAATGCTTTCATTCGCGCAGTAGACAGCAGGGGTAAAGAAATTGCGAAGTTTAGTTTATCCGGAAACAATACCTACAACGGTATGTGCTCCATGACATTTGCTGAATTATACAGAAAAGATGGTGCCTGGAAATTCAGGGCTATCGGTGATCCGCATCAATCAGACAGCTTTGTGGATGAACTGAAAAAGTTGACGTACTCCTGATCATTTGTTTTCCCGGGTATTGTAGCAAATAACCTGATTATCGGCGCGGTCCATCCTCCGGATCGTTGCCTTAAGCCGTTTGTACAAATGAGAAAATTTCCGGTATACCTGCTATTGGATACACCCAACAACCTATATTAAAACAGCATAAAAATGAGTGAACTAATCCAACAAATTATTGACAATCCGCTTCCATCACTGATCGTAGTTGGTAACCTGGTGATTATTGAAAGTTTATTATCTGTAGATAATGCTGCAGTATTAGCTACCATGGTAATGGATTTACCTGAAAAGCAAAGAGACCGTGCCCTGAAATATGGTATTTTTGGAGCTTATTTTTTCCGTGGCCTGGCCATGATATTTGCTTCTTTCCTCATTAAGATCTGGTGGTTAAAACCTATCGGTGGTTTGTATCTGTTATACCTGGTGTACGGCTGGTGGAAAGGAAAACAGGCAGAAGGAGAAAAGGAAGAAGAAACAGTAGATAAAGGCAGCAACTGGCTATACAAGGCTACAGTAGGCGCTATCGGGCCATTCTGGGCCACGGTGGCACTGGTAGAACTAATGGATATGGCTTTCTCTATCGATAACATTTTTGCAGCGGTAGCCTTTACAGATAATATCGTGTTGGTTTGTACCGGGGTATTTATTGGTATTCTGGCGATGCGGTTTGTGGCACAGGCTTTTGTAAAGCTGATGACTAAATACGTTTTCCTCGAAGCAGCAGCTTTCATAGTAATCGCTATCCTGGGTATTAAGCTTACGATGTCTTTGTTTGAGCATTTCTTCCCTGAGTCGCCTGTTACGCAGTTCCTGGAAAGTTCTAAAGCAGATGTTATTACTTCTATTTTGACGGTAGGTATTTTCCTGATCCCGATTATTACCTCTGCCTTGTTTAATTTCCCGAAGAAAACAGTGGCTGCTAAAACAGAAGTGTAGTATATTAATTAATAGTCCTAATGTATTAATCATCTATTTCAATATATTGAAATAGGTGATTAATATATTGATCTGATTTTAAATTTTAGCTGATTATATTTTAATTAAAAAGTTCTTCGCATTATATATCAGCAATAACATTTTTATCAATAACTTCGCAGTCATTTTTAACATCTTCATCACATATGCGGAAACAATTAATAACGGCTTTCTTAATGCTGATATGGCTTTGCCAGCTATCAGGCCGTTATTTTGTGATGCTCGACTTCTATCTGAACCAACAATACATCGCTGCAAATCTTTGTGAAAACCGCAATAAGCCAGAGATGCATTGTAATGGTAAATGTCATTTGAAGAAACAGTTAAACGAAGAAGATAAAAAAAATCAGGAGAACCCTGAGCGTAGAGCCGATAATAAAAGTGAAATTTTTTATCCCCTTACAAACGAAGCTCATATTGCATCTCCGCCGATGACGGCTGATAATAAAAGTTATCACTATCCTAATGTAATAGGTATTCCTGTAGATCAACCTTCTGATTTATTTCGTCCCCCGGCTACTTGCTGATTTTATATTTTCATTTCTTTTTATCAAAAAATAATGCGTCATAGCTACTGCTTTGGCATGCCTGTACGGTATCATGGTATGGCACCCTGACAGTATTTTGCTGACGGTTATATTTCCTTGCTGATGCTTTGTAATAAAGGCGTTCAGCGTCTTTATTGCTATTGCTGAAAGAACAAAATAATTTTCTTTCAAAGGTGCCTTCTCTTGTTTATAGGGGAGATGCCATGCTATTGTCTTTACATTTCCTTATCTGCTTAAAAAACATTTTATGAAGCATATTTTAATATTGACCACTATAGCTGTTTTATTACTCACTGCCTGTGCAAAGAAAGATGATCCAATACCATCTAACAATAATAAGGCTACATTATCTATTCAATTTGATAACATCGTTGGTGCTAAAAATTTACAACTGAATACCGGTACCTATATCAATGCTGCCGGCGAAACATTTACTATCAGTTTATTACAATACTATATCAGTAATATAAAAGTTAAAACCGGCGATGGGAAAGAGTTTGTGGTGCCGCAGGATAGCAGTTATTTCCTTGTATCGGAAGCTGCGGGTGCTTCTCAGTTTGTGAAAGTACAGGTGCCGGAAGGAGATTACACTTCCCTGAGTTTTGTATTAGGTGTAGATAGTTTGCGCAGCACCATGGATATCAGTAAACGCACTGGTGTGCTGGACCCTTCCACTGGCATGGATGGCGCTATGTACTGGGGCTGGAACAGCGGTTATATCTTTTTCAAAATGGAAGGCATTTCCGCTGCGGCGCCTGCTGATCCAAGCGGACAACATAAATTCCGTTACCACGTAGGTGGCTTTGGTGGCTATGCTGCGGTTACTATGAACAATATCAAAACTATCAGTATTGATCTGAATGCAGGTGGTATTCCTAAAGTACGACAGGGGAGAGAGTCCAATGTACACCTGATGGTAGATGTGTTGAAGATGTTTAATGGTGCTACCAATATCAGCATTGCCAATAATCCTACAGTGATGTTCAGCGATTTCAGTGTAAAGGTGGCAAACAATTATGCCAGCATGTTCTCTCACGATCATACAGAAAATTAATATGAGTAAGCAACCCTGGATAGTGTTGGCAGTACTGGCGACGGGAATGTATGCCTGTAGTAAAAGTGCTGATGTGGTGGCCGCTTTCATTGGTTTCCGGCAGCCCGCTAATTTTCCGGCACCCGTATATCATCTTGATGATAACCATATTACCCAGGCTGGATTTGAGCTGGGACGTAAGCTGTTTTATGAACCGCGTTTGTCGCGCAACAATACTATTTCCTGTGGTGATTGTCATATTCAGACAGCTGCATTTACGCATCACGGGCATGATGTCAGTCATGGTATCGACGATAGGTTAGGCAGCAGAAATGCACCGCCTATCATGAACCTGGCCTGGCATACCACCTTTATGCTGGATGGCGGCGTGTTTGATCTGGACCTGCAGCCCATTGCGCCCATCACCAATTTTGTGGAAATGGATGAAACACTGGATAATGTCCTGAAAAAATTAAAGGCACATCCGCAGTATCCGGCCTTGTTTAAGAAAGCATTTGGTTCGGAAGAAATTACTACTGCACGTATGATGAAAGCTTTATCGCAGTTTATGGTGATGCTGGTAAGTGCCGGCTCAAAGTATGATAAAGTAATGCGCAAAGAAGGCAAAACCTTTACTGCGGACGAACAGGCGGGCTACACTCTTTTTCAGCAAAAGTGTAGTGCCTGTCATGCTGAACCACTTTTTACAGATCATTCCTTCCGCAATAATGGCATTGGTGCGGGGCCTAACAACGATGAAGGTCGTTATCCGATTACGTTAAATACGGCAGATAAATACAAGTTTAAAGTGCCCAGCCTGCGTAACCTTGCTTACACAGCACCATACATGCATGATGGCCGTTTTTACACATTGGACGGCGTGTTGGATCACTATACATCGGAAGTGCAGAATATGCCTACACTGGACCCTTTGCTCAAACAAAACGGACGCCTGGGGATTTCATTGACAGCAGCTGAGAAGCAACAGGTATTAGCGTTTCTGAATACTTTAAATGATAAAGCATTCATTACTGATAAAAGGTTTTCAGAACAGGCGCAGTAATATTAAAAAAGTATAAAATTTTTGGAAGATGAAAAGAGCGGTTTTTCTGATTATATTTTTTATAACAATCGTCTATGAGTCCCGTGCCTGCGATATTTGCGGCTGCGGCGTAGGTAGTTATTATATTGGTATTTTACCTGATTTCAAGAAACGTTTTATTGGTATAAGATATCAGTATAAAACATTGCGTACGCATCTTGGGCCTGCCGGTACAACTTCTTATCTCACCACAGATGAAACTTATCAAACGGCTGAACTATGGGGTGGCTGGAACATTGGTAGGCGCTTTCGTGTATTGGGATTTGTACCGGTTAACTTCAACGGGCGCAGCAACCAGGGTGTCAGTCAGCATAAAAACGGCCTGGGTGATATAGCAGTAGTAGGCTATTATCAACTGTTGGATAAACAACAAACGGTAGGGCGCAAACTATTGGTACAATCGCTCTGGATTGGTGGAGGAATAAAATTGCCTACCGGCAGATATGAACCTGTAGAAAAAAAGGAGAATGAAGAAACACCGAATAGTTTTCAGTTAGGTACCGGTAGTATGGATTTTACCCTGAATGCCATGTATGACGTGCGTTTGATGGATTTTGGCATCAATGCAAATGTTAGTTACAAAATAAATACTGCTAATAAATACGATTATCAGTATGGCAATAAATTTACCGCTAATGTGCTGGGCTATTATAAAATCAAAGTAGCGCAACAACTAACGGTGGCGCCTAATGTAGGTTTGTTGTATGAAACAGCAAAAAAGGATACAGAAGATAAACGCTTTACCATGGATGTTTCCGGCGGATATGCTTTACTCGCAACAGCGGGTGCGGAAGTGAGCTATAAAAATATAGCCATCGGCGGAAATTTTCAGCCGCCTGTTTCCCAGCAGCTGGCGGATATGCGGGTAAAATCCGGTAACAGGGCCATGGTACATGTAACGTATCTCTTTTAAAAATTATCTTATTAAATTAAAAAAGATGATCAGACATATTTGTATAATACTGTTAAGTGCATTCGGGTTTATGAGCTGTAATACGCCTGTGAAGCAGTCGCACACAGCTGCTAAGGCGGATAGTACAACAATAAGAGTAGCTGTTTTGGTATATCCGGGTGTAGAGCTGCTGGACTTTTCAGGTCCGGCGGAAGTGTTTAGTAATACCACCGGATGTGAAGTGTATCTTGTATCTACGGTGAATGGCCCTGTTGGCTCACGGCATAATATACTCACCATGATGCCGGACTATACTATTCATAATGCACCACAACCGGATATCCTGGTAATACCCGGTGCGCTGGTAGATTCCGTTACCGCTGCTTACAAAGATCCTGAAGTGTTGCGTTATATCAACCAGGTAAATAAAGGCACAAAGATGACGATGTCTGTATGTACCGGGGCGCTCTTACTCAGTAAAGCAGGCCTCACCAAAGGAAAAATAATTACCACGCATTGGGCCGTGGTGGATACACTGCAGGCAATAGATACAATGGCTACGGTGGTAAAAGACAAACGATTTGTAGCAGATGGAAAGATAATTACTACTGCCGGTATTTCGGCCGGTATAGATGGTGCTTTGCATGTAGTGGAAATGTTGAAAGGCATTAAAGAAGCTAACGCTGTATGCCGCGCTATGGAGTACGACAAGTGGAATCCTGCTGCCGGCCTTGTTGTGGGCAAAACAACTGTGATTTCATCTCCGGTTAAACAGTCCACTACCGGGGCGTTGCCTGCAGCAGGTACTGATCCGGTTTGTCATATGCCCATGAAAAAGGGAACCCTGATAACAGCTATGTATAAGGGAAAGATGTATGGATTTTGTTCAGATTATTGCAAGGCTGATTTTGTGAAGAACCCGACAGAATATGTGATGGATAAAAAATAGCGCACAGCATTTCAGCTTACATAAAATGCCTTTTATATTCCAATGGCTTCCTGCCGGTAGTGAGTTTAAACTGATGGAAAAAATGCGAAAGGTTATTATAACCGCATGCATAGCAGATCTCCGTGATGTTGCTGTCAGATTCAATTAACAACCGGCAGGCTTGTCCTATTCTTACCTCCGTTAAAAACTGCACATACGTTTTTCGTGTTTTAAGTTTGAAATAACGGCAAAAGGAAGGTTTGGTCATGTGGAGTAGTGCAGCTACGTTGTCGAGACTTATTTTGTCCCGGAAATGACTGTAGGTGTATTCGAAGATGGTGTTCAAACGATCGTTGTCGTTATGATCATGGTCGTAGCTGAAGCTTTTGCTGGTCAGCAACGTATAGTCGCTGCTCTCCGCAATCAGATGCAGGATTTGCAATAACAGCAACAATCTGCCGCCGGGCGACTGTGCCGGCAGTTCTTCCATCATATGCGCTATCTTCCTGCTGGTGGCGCCTTTTAGCTTTATACCTTGCCGGGCCGATGTTAGCAGTTGCGTGAGCTTACGCATCTCTGGCAAGGCAGCAAAGGTGGCGCCCAGCATATCCTGTTTAAATAATGCTACCACTGCTTCGCCGGGTTGCCCTTTCTGCTCGCGGATATAGGCATATTCATGCCGGAAGGAATGCGGTAAATTAGCGCCCAATAAAACTATATCTCCACTACGAAACGGACCAATAAAATCGCCGATCAGCCAGGTGCCGGAGCTTCTTTTTATAAATAATAATTCCAGCTCCGGGTGGTAATGCCAGTTGTTACGCATGTTTTCCCCGATATCTCTTCTCACAATAAAGGAGCTCTCCGGGTGTGGTGTTACTTTTCTTAATGCTGGTTTCATTACCGGTAATATAAATAGTTGTAGCTACAATAGGGTAATATTCCACACTTTTTTGCAAAAATGCTGAAAAAAAATCCGGATCGGCCTTCCTAGTTTTACGATTCAATTCCACGCGTATCAACTATGAAAAAGTATTTATCATTACTCATCTGCTGTATCCTGCTCCTGTGGGGGCATTACAGCTTTGCCCAGGAAAGATACCAGGCTAACTGGTCGTCACTGAAGCAATACCAGACACCGGAATGGTTCCGGGATGCCAAGTTCGGGATCTTTATTCACTGGGGAGTATACTCGGTTCCCGCCTGGGGCAGTGAATGGTATCCGCGAAATATGTACCAGCAAGGTTCCAGGGAAAACAAGCACCAGGTGGACACCTATGGCCCGTTGAATAAATCCGGCTACAAAGATTTTATTCCGCAGTTTAAAGCGGAGCAATTTAATGCGGATCAGTGGGTGGCTTTGTTTAAACAGGCAGGTGCAAAGTATGTGGTGCCGGTGGCAGAACATCATGATGGTTTTGCTATGTACAAAACAGTGCTCTCCAAATGGAATGCCGCTGAAATGGGCCCTAAACGGGATATTATAGGAGAGCTGGCAGCTGCCACCCGCAAGGAGGGGCTTATATTTGGACTGTCCTCTCACCGCATTGAGCATTGGTGGTTTATGAATGGTGGTCGTAAATTCGATAGTGATGTCAACGATCCGAAGTATGCCGATTTTTATGGTCCGGCCAGGGAAGAAAATGAAACCATGTCGCCTGAGTATATGAACGACTGGTTAATGAGATGTACGGAGCTGGTGGATAAATATCAACCGCAATTATTTTGGTTCGACTGGTGGATAGAGCAGCCGGCACTGGAGCCTTACCGCAAATCATTTGCAGCGTATTATTATAACAAAGGACAGGAGCTGAATAAAGGTGTGGTGATCAATTATAAAAATAACATTGCTTATCCGGATGGTACTGCGGTACTGGACCTGGAACGCGGTAAACTGGGTGGTATCCGGCAGCTGCCGTGGCAAACAGATGATGCCATTGGTAACCAATCCTGGGGATATATTAATAACAACACTTTCAAATCTGCGCAATATGTGATCACTAATCTCATAGATATTGTGAGTAAGAACGGGAACCTGTTACTCAACATCGGTCCCAAGCCAGATGGTACTATTACCGCAGAAGAAACAGCCGTATTGCTTGGTGTGGGCCAATGGCTTTCTGTCAACGGAGAAGCCATTTACGGCACCCGCCCCTGGAAGGCATATGGGGAGGGGCCTACCGAATCGGCCAGCGGATCTTTTGCTGATCAGAAAGTGCCCTATACCGCGCAGGATATACGCTTTACTACCAAAGGAGAAATTTTGTATGCGATTGCTTTGGGCGTACCTTCAGCAAATACAAAAATACAGGCCTTATCCTTAAAGGCGGGTCATGGTACTATTGAGAGGATCTCCCTGGTAGGTAGTGAGGAAAAAGTACGTTGGGCGCAAAAGCCTGATGGGCTTATCATTCAGCCGATGCAAAATTACCCTTCCACCAATGCGGTAACGTATAAAATTACTTTTAAGAAATAATATGAAATCATTAGTGTGCACGACACCGGGGCGATTGGCTTATGGTGAGATGAATGCGCCGGTTATCGTTCCGGGTCATGCCATTATTAAGATTAAAAGAATAGGAATTTGCGGCACTGATTTACACGCCTGGGAAGGAACCCAACCCTTTTTTAATTACCCCAGGATATTGGGACATGAATTATCCGGAGATCTTGTTGTAGCAGACAATGCACCTGGTTTTGTACCCGGCGAAGCCGTTACTATTATACCTTATTTCAGTTGTGGCACCTGTATTGCCTGTCGCAGCGGTAAGTCCAATTGCTGTACAAAAATACAGGTATGTGGTGTACATATAGATGGTGGTATGGTGGAATATTTATCTGTACCGTCCGATGCACTGGTACATGGCAACGGCCTAAGCTATGATGAGCTGGCCCTGATAGAACCATTGGCGATAGGAGCACATGGCATTCAACGCGCCGCAGTAAAGCCCGGTGAGTTTGTACTGGTAGTGGGAGCAGGGCCTATTGGACTGGCTGCAATGGAGTTTGCGCGTATCGCGGGGGCACAGGTGATAGCAATGGATGTGAATGTACAACGACTGTATTGCTGCAAAGAAAAACTGGATATCTTACACCTCATTCATGCTACATCCACAGCTGATGTATTGAAAAGAATATCGCACATTACTAACGGTGACATGCCTACGGTAATTATTGATGCTACCGGAAATTTAAACGCCATCAATAATAGTTTTCACTACCTCGCACATGGCGGCCGTTATGTACTTATAGGATTACAGAAAGAGGACATTGTATTTTCCCATCCCGAATTTCACAAGCGGGAAGCTACATTGATGAGCAGCCGTAACGCTACCCGCGCGGATTTTGAGCAGGTGATCGCTGCCATGAAAAACGGGTTAATAAATCCCGCTGCATATATTACCCATCACATTGCTTTTGATGAGCTGAAAGATGCATTTCCCGGATTGCTGCAACCTGAAGCAGGCGTGATCAAAGCGATGGTAACCTTAACGTAGGTAACTGTTCTGCGCATGATTTTGTATAAGCGGTATTAAACACATTAAATATTTGACTATATTTCGGTTCGATATAACTATGCTTATCCTGATTCAATAAACCGGAAACCTATGAAACATCTTTACTTTATTTTTACTGTGCTGCTCACAGTATCTTTATTTACTGCCACTGCACAGCAATCCGGTAATGCCGGCACAAGAGCCAAAGCAGCGATACAATTAACCAAAATACTCAACGACGCAGCAACAGCCTTTCCACCTCAATTATCTTATCAGACGGAAGCCAGTGCAGTCATAGAAAAACCTTTTAGCATCAGTCCCGAAGGCATATTATCTGTTACCTTCCGTTATCCGGTAGAGAAGAGTTTTATGCTGTATAAATTAACCGCACCGGTGAGTGCCATCAAAGGTGTATTCTACGATTATTATATTGGTCTTGAGTTTGATGGCGCTGTAGTACAAATATCAGAAAGCGAAAAAGGTAGCCGTGAATTAAAAGAAGATAATATCCTGGCACTTTTTCACGTGGCCAAACCTGGTGACGGTCCGGCTGGTGAATCCCTGAAAGTGAAAATGCAGAAGGGGTTAGAGACATTCAGAGAGAATTATAAGTAGGAATTTATCCTGATGAGCGAAGATTGTCTGAACTGTGATTTTTATGATTTTTGTGATTATCCTGATGAGCGAAGATCTTAGCGGATATTGTCTGAACCAGGATTTAACAGATTTAAAAGATTACCCTGATGGATGTTATGTTGTTTTATGTGAAAGATATACGTGAATATCTATGCTTAGATCTCCGGCACCCATCAGGGTAATCTTTTAAATCTGTTAAATCCTGGTTCAGACAATATCCGCTAAGATCTTCGCTCATCAGGATAATCCCCCTAATCATAATAATCACAGTTCAGACAATCTTCGCTGAATTCTTTCCGCGGGAAATAATATCAAACGATAAGATATGAACAGGAACAAATTATTGACAGGGTTATTACTATTATTATGCACCACTGTATTTGCACAGATACAAAAGGTGCCTGTATTTGTATCCGGCACGGAAGGCCACGCCAGCTACCGGATTCCGGCGGTGATCAGTTTGCCTGGCGGACAGCTCCTTGCTTTTGCAGAAGGGAGGGTGCACGACTCGGATGATTTCGGTGATATTAATATTGTGATGAAACACAGTAAAGATGGTGGTAAAACATGGTCGGCACTTACACAGGTGGTCGACTATGATAACAAACAAGCTGGTAACCCTGCGCCAGTGGTGGATCTTAGCGATCCGGCTTTTCCAGGTGGCAGGATCTTTCTTTTTTATAATACCGGCAACGCTCATGAAGGAGATCTGCGCAAAGGCCAAGGCTACCGCGAGGTATGGTACATCACATCTGCCGATGGAGGTATTACCTGGTCCGATGCAGTGAACATCACCACGGAGGTACATCGGCTCAACCAGCCGGCTGTTAATCCGGCTTATAATTTTAAGGGAGACTGGAGAGCCTATGCCAATACACCCGGGCATGCGATGCAGTTCAGTACCGGTAAGTACAGGGGACGTATGTATGTAGCCGCCAATCATTCTGAAGGAACGCCCCAAAAGGCTGCTGGGGATTATTGCGCACATGGTTATTATACAGATGATCACGGTAAAACTTTTCATCTCGGACAAAGCCTGCCTATGCCGGGTTCCAATGAATCTACCGCTGCGGAGCTGTCCGATGGAAAGCTGATGATCAACTCGCGTAACGAGCGTCATGATGTAAAAGCCCGCTTGATAGGTATCAGCAACGACGGCGGCGCTACCTGGAGCAAAACATATGTGGATCATCAGTTACCGGATCCCGTATGTGAAGGCAGCATCCTGACTATTGGCTGGAAAAAGAAGAAAGCTGTGCTGGCCTTTTGTAATGCAGCAGATACCGCTACCCGCGATAACCTCACATTGCGTATCAGCTATGACGAAGGCAAAACATGGCCTAAATCATATGTAGTGGCCAATAGCGGCAAGTCGGTTCCCGGTTATGCAGCCTATTCGGACATTGTGAAAGTGGACAAGGAAAAAATCGGGGTGCTGTATGAAGCAGATAGTTATAAGCAGATTGTATTTACCATAGTAGATCTTTAAAAATAAAAGAAGGTTCATAATAAACAAAAACAGCTTCCTGAAGGTCCGGGAAGCTGTTTTTATTTATACGCAGTTATCATCTCTCATTAATCATCTTTCACTCCGGCTCCAGCTGTTGATTAATTTTCTGCAACTGATCAATCACTTCGTTTAGTCGTGCTTGTTGTTTGCGGATAGTACGTGGCCGGAAATAAAACCAGTTGAGAGCAAACCAGCCGGCAGTAATACCGTAAGCTGCGATTTTTCCGGAGGTACTCATTCGCAAGGTATATTCAATCATATACAGAAAGATGCCGGCAGACAAAAGAATAAAGTAAAGCGTTAATATTTTCTTTTGAATAAAAGCTTGCCTGGTTCGTAACTGTAATAACTGCGTCAGTTGTTGTTTTATCGTCCTGTTCTCTTCATTATGGGTAAAGAGAAAGTGTACCAGGCTGCCTGAAACAAAAATAAATAGCAGGATGGCTGCGCAAACGAGGGCGGTGCCTATAATGGTGGTAGGCATTTGTGGCTTTGCGTAGTAGACTATCAGCAGAATAAGGACCATGGTGGCGGTAAGTAACAGTATGCTGAACAACGTTTTGTTGTTGATTTTTCGTTTAAGCTGGTTGGCCTTTGAAATAATTTCGCTGGCAGCAGGTGCGGTAGCTGTTGGCTGCCGGTTCCAGATATCTTTAAAATTAGTTTCCGGGCACATACGATTTGAATTTCTGTGTCAATTTATATTTGATGCGGTGAATTTTCACCCGTACATTGGATTCGGAGATGCCCAGTATCCCCGCTATTTCGGCCTGTTTAACATCTTCCAGTTCCAGGGAGATAATGAGCCTGTCGGTTTCATTTAATGCAGCTATGCATTTGTAAAGAAGTTTCACTTCTTCATCAGGATACATTACAGGCGTATCTTCCAGCTGTATGGGGAACTCTTTTTTTACAAAACGGCTGTTTTTTTCTATCTGCCGGAGGCAGTTATTACAAGCTATTCTGAAAATCCATGTACCTATGGCCGATTCATTTCTGAAGTTTGGCAATTGTTGCCAAACGGTAACAAAGGTATCCTGTGCGATGTCTTTGGCCCATTCATGATCATTCACATAACCCATACACAGCCGATACACTTTGTCCCAGTATATTTGATAGATCTGTTCAAAAAACATCCGGCGATTACTTTAAGAAATTATCTGTTTGCTGAAAGTACCATTCTTTATCATCATACATAATAAAGTGTAAACCTTTGGTCGCATATTGCATATTGGCGGTGAGGAGATTTTTAAACTGTGCTTCAACGGCAGGTTTGACACTAGCGAAAGAGGGCTCCAGCAGGATAAGTGCAGGACACTTAATAGTCGTAATTGTATTGCGCATATCTGTATTGCCATACTGGCAGCGCATGTCGGCAAAAGTTTTTCTGTCAGATTTTACACCCCATTGTACTACCTGCTCCAGGTGGGCAGTGTCGGCCAATAGTTGAGGAATGACCATTTTTTGTATCTGGTAAAATTGTGCATCATTCATTTGTGTCATACTGTTGATCATGGCACTGCAATCCAGGTGTTCCTGTGCCTTGAAGGCAGGATTGTACATTGTCATAAGACAGGGCAGTGCATCCACTACTACAATTTTGGATATCAGCTCCGGATGAGTGGCGGCCAGTATTAAAGCCATACCCCCGCCCATGCTGTGCCCCATGATGACAGGCGTATCAATTTTATTTTGCCGGATATAGGCAGCTATATCTGCTACCCATTTTTGCAGATCCGGCGATGTTTGTGCCGGCGTGCCTGCAAATCCGGCCATCGTTAAGATATAGCATTTATAATTATGCTGATAATGTTGTACGGTTTCTTCCCATACATCTCCGGAACAGGCAAATCCGGGTATTAAGATCAACGCCTGTTTGCCATCTCCTTTAATATCTACTTTAAAAGAAGGGGATGTACTTTGTGCAAATACATTATAATACAATGCGGTGAGCGCTATCAGGATAAATAAGAAGAATGATTTTTTCATGAGGTTGTTTTTATTTTTCTTTTAGATACGGGAAGGATTAAAATGTTACAGTTTTTCTGAAAATTATTTTTCTTTTTACGGGTGAGAATAAACAAGGTATTTCAACTAACAGTTGTCTGAGCGCAGTTGGGTAAATAATTAAAATGTATTACTCAAATTTTGTTTTGAATATAGAATTTACTTTTAGTAAGATGATTTAATATATTGTAAACCAGTATTTTATAAAAATAATAGGTGATCATCTTTTCCCAAAAATATGACCGCAAATATTACTCAAATCCGTATGGTTTTTCACAGGAAAAGCAAGGCTTTGTTTTTAAAGGGCAACTTACAACGGGATTTCGTCCTGCTACAAACCCCTTATCGTAGATTGAATAGCAAAACACTGTTTATAGGCTGAAGGAATTACCGGTAAATAGTTTATTAGCTAAAGACGTGATTTTGGGAGCATTAGATAAATATGACGTGAATTTTCCTGTAAGCTCTTATGAAGTGAATTGCTTACGCAGAAACCACTTTTACGGTAACGCCTAAACGAATTTTTTAGGGCACTCATTCCATAGATAACGAACAGGAGAAAGCACAATGGTATAACGATATGCCCGGGGAGATCCCTTTTGATCCGCAAATCAAAAAAGATCCCGGGATAGAAATGCCCCTGGAAGCACAATTCCTTCAAAACAAAACCGGTATCCAGCATTATTAGCCGGCAGCCAGGGCTGGTTCCGGTAACTGTTTGCTCATGTAGCCAATGAAGGTCCATATTTCAAGTACTTCTTCTATATGTATAGTAGTAGTATGGTAGACCGTATTGAGTGAATGTAGCGTCAGGGTGCCGTCCTGCTTAATCCTGTTGCCTACTACTTTGAAGACAATCTCTTCTTCCCCGCCTTTGAGTACGAGGATACACGCGGTGTTGTTTTTCAAATGCGACCAGTCCTGCAGGTATTGTGCAATGATATGGCTGCCATCGGGAATAGGTTCCATAGAGTCGCCGGAGATAGGAAACATGCGGATGGTTTTGCCTCTGGGCAGTTCCGGGAGGGTAAACTTAGGCAGGGCAGCAATAAAACCGGGATCGCTGAAGCCGCTACGGTAGCCGGCTTTGGCTTTTGCCGGTACATATTCCATATTTTCCTCGTTGCTGTTATCAACGGTAATGGGTAAAATACGTATATGTTTGCCCGTTAGGTCTGTTTTATTTCCTGCTTCGAGAGCTTCCAGCTGTTCTACGGGAATTGTTGACAGATCACTTTTTGCCAGGATATCTATATCTATCTGAAAAAAAGAGGAGATGAGCACCAGGTCTTCCATCCTGGGATTTTTTGTTTTGCCGCTTTCCTGCGCGGTAATTTTATTCCTGTTGAGTCCCAGTATATTTGACAAATGTTGTTGAGATATCTTCTTTCGCGTCCGTAATAATTTCAAATTAGCGGCCCAGAAAAGGGGCTGTTTGTCCATGCTGAATATATTTATAATAAACTATATTTATAATTAAGATGGACAAATGTAGAATTTTTTACTCATCCTTCGGGTTTAATAGCTCCGCCAGTTGCTGATCCAGTGCTGAACCCCGCAAACTTTTAGCGATGATCATACCGGTTGGATCTATCAGGAAATTCTGTGGAATGCCCTTTATATTGTATGCCTTAGCGGCTTCATTGACCGGGGAGCTGAGATCTGCTACATTGGTCCAGGTAAGGCTGTCGGCTATAATCGCTTCCTGCCATTTCTCTTTACTGCCGGGTTCGTCCAGGGCGATACTCAATACAGTAAAGTTTTTATCCTTGAAAGTTCTGTAAGCCCTTACCACATTTTTGTGTTCACGTCTGCAGGGGGGGCACCAGGAAGCCCAGAAATCCAGCAGCACATATTTTCCTTTGAAATCAGATACTTTCACCGGTTTACCATCCACGTCAAGTTGTACAAAGTCGGGTGCAGTGGCGCCAACGCATAGACTGCGTTCTTTTTCGATGGCCGCTGCAAACGTTTTGCCATCGGGGCTATTACGCACTTCTTCAGAAAGAATCTGGAACAAAGGATCAATTTGAGGAACATTTATAATGTCGCCGGCTATTTCCTTCAGGGCTACGAGGCTCAAAAAAGATTCGGGATTATCAATGATATATTTTTGTTGCAAAGTTTTTCTTGCCGATAAGGCGAGCAGGTAACGCTGATTCAGGGAGTTCTGGAAGGTTTTATCATTTTTTAATTCTTCAGGGGCCTTGTTATAATCTTCATTGATCTGTGCAATGGGTTTATCGGCGGGCTTCAGGAATTCCCTGTACTGTTCATCCATCTTATTAATATGGGAGCCCGTAATCCGGGCCTGGCTTATGATATCCTGCGCCACTAATTTGATAGTACCTTTTTCAAGGTATAACATCTTTTTGTCGGTGTTCGGGTCCTGTAGCAGCTTATCCACCCCTTCGCCTTTGTGGTCCATCAATAACATGGAATAGGAAGGGCCTCCCACATTGCCCTTAAACTGGAATATACCATTTTGTAACGTGACTGAATCTACCAGTATTTCCTCGTTTACAATCCTGGTGAGGTATATTTTAACGGGGGCTTTTTCTTTGCTTATTTTGCCATTTAACTCGTATTCCCCGCTTTGTGCGTGCATCAGCACCGGACAGCTAAGTAACGCTAGGATCGTTAGTGTTTTCATAAAAATGGATTATACTGTTAAAGTATAAACAAAATTTATTGCTCATGTAAACAGAATCTTAAAAATTCGCTTCTTTCGTAAAAGTATTGGTAATAGGAATGTAAAATGCATACCTAATATTTGTTAATACGAATTAACATACAGCTATGTCGAATGATTCAAAGTCGCCGCATATTCTAAACACCTCCACCAATTTATTGGGGTTTTGTTTAATCGTCCTGACCTCCATTAAAGTAGCGCGGTTTAACAATGCCACTATTATTGATGATTGTACCGGTGTTGCAGCTATGCTGCTGATGGCCAGTTGTTTGTTGTCGTTTTTGTCTATGCGCACCACGCAGGAGAAGTTGGGTGAGAAACTGGAAGCTGCTGCAGATTACACTTTCCTGGTGGCATTGGTATGTGTGAGCATCACCATTGTGTTTGTATCTTTTAATTTACTGAGCTAAAGCTATTACCCGTAATGCGCAGTACCTGAAAGAAGCGCAACACATTGCTGAAGCCAGCTATCAGCGGTTTTACCGGAATGGTCGTTTTTTATCGTCGTACTGGTTCAATGCTGTGCTGCTGCGTGGTTACGAAGCTTTATATAAAGCAGATAATAATAAAAAGTACGTAGCTGCCATGAAAGTATATGCAGATAACGTGTGGGAGCACGACCGTGATAAAAGCAATAATATGTTGGGGAAACGTCCGGCGAAAGAGTTACTCAGACAGGCGGGTATGATGGAGATATACGCGCGTTTGGCCGGTATTTAAGCGTATGTGTTTCACGCAAAGACACAAAGGAAAAAAGGCACAAAGAAATACTCTTTGCGCCTTTTTTCCTTTGTGTCTTTGCGTGAAGTTTCCTTATCGCCCAGTTATTTTTTGAAGAGAAACGACAGGCAGTCAGCATCGTCAACGGAAATGAAGCCGTTTATCTGATGATGGGCGGTATCCAGGTAATAGCCTTTCTGGTATTTATCTTTTTTACCGAGGGCGGAAGTAGTGTGCGGAGATAATAAGAGCAAAATGGTAACGCTCCCGATGATGAGTTTAATTGATTGCATGGTTTCAACAATTTAAGCTGTATGGGTTCCTGTATTGATTATACACCTTTGGGTGCCGGGTATTTTTTTCTTGATGGTACTCACTGGTACGAGTGTACTATTTTTTATAAAGCGCGTCTTTTTAAGGAGATAAGTTATTATTTTGCTATAATATTACGTAATTCCTTAATTTTATAAAATTTATCATTAATTTTTCACCGGGAATGGGGTATACCATTTCTGCATGAGAGGCTAAAAACCTAACCTATCCTATCCTTATGAGGCTTACGCTATTTTTGTTTTTTGCTTTCATGCAATTGTCTGTCATGGGACAGACGGCTGCGCCACCGGCAAAAAAGGGAAATCGCGAAACATCGTTTCAGATGAAGGAGGGGAGTTACCTCAGCTTTAACCAGGTAAATTTAAGTTTGGGTGAAATTGGTTTCAGGGTAGAAGTAGCCTGTGAACATCAGAAGAGCAATGCGCGGCTCGAATTTCGTATAGACAAGCCTAAAGGGAAAATTATCGGCACCCTTAGTATCCCGTATACAGGAGACAGCACTTATGCGTTAAAGTTAACCGGCAACCTCCGGCATGCAGAAGGCGTGCATGATTTATACCTCGTAGCCAGAGGCGGACTTCCTTTTAGTATCACCTCTTTCGGCTTTATTTATAATTATTAGTATAGCCATTTCCGTTAGTTCTCAAAAAAGTGTTTCATTTTTTTGGAAAAATGAAATGGCTGCTTATCTTTGCACCCCTGACACAATATCAGTTGCCCAGATGGCGAAATTGGTAGACGCACTGTGTTCAGGTCGCAGCGCTCGCAAGGGTGTGCTGGTTCGAATCCAGTTCTGGGCACTACTTTACAAAACCCGCTCTAGTAGCGGGTTTTGTCGTTTTAATGAGTTGCCTCCAGGTGCAACAAACTGGGAAACGGTATTTTTTTGACTGTTGCAATTATTTCAGCTAATTTATATCGTTAAAACCGGTTGAAATGAACGGAAACAGCTCAGCGAATCTGTATTGCGTTTATAACATACTCAACTTTATTGAGAATAACTATGATCAGTGTATTTCAATAAAGGAACTGGAAGAGGTTTCAAATTACTCTTACAGGAATATTCAGCGGATTTTCAGATATACATGTGGCGAAACTATTGGCGCTTATCAGAAAAGACTGAGAGTTGAGAATGCATATAAACTGATTCTTTATACTAAAGAAAGTATTACTTCCATTGCCCTTAAAGTCGGGTTTGCAAATCTGGCATCATTCTCCAAAGCCTTTAAACAATACTTCAACTGCTCGCCCAAAGAAGCAAAATCAAACAAAAAGCTACTATTCAACAAGGCCGATATCATTCCTGTTGAATCCGTTATGGTATTGAAACCGGAAATAATATACCTTCAACCTATGGAGGTTTACTATGAAAGCGCCTTTATACCTTATGAGAATGAACAGATTGAATTATTATGGAGCCGGTTTATGCAAAATGAATTCCCGGATACCGGAACTGCATATTTTGGCGTGATAGCAGATGAGCCATTAATAAAAGAAGAACTGAATTGCAGATACGATGCCTGCTCCTCTGCACAGGCAAAGCGTAAAAAACTGCCTTCAAAAATGATACTGGGTGGCAGGTACATTGAATTTATTCACGCTGGTAAATATGAAACTATAGAAGAAACCTATAAAAGCATCTATTCAGGCTGGATACTGGAATCAGAACTGGAATTTGCCCATACACCAATAATTGAAAGGTACTTAAAACACGCTGACAATACCGATTCTAAAGAAGATCAGGTGACAAGCATTCTGTTACCACTTAAATAAGATTGTCAATTTTGGACAACATTGCTCCTGGCTATTCATCTAGTTTTGCTGTATTACAAATACAACATACTTATTTAATCATGCATAAAATGGAAAATTTACTGCTGCTTTTGCCTACTCTGCTATTATCATGCACTAAAGAGATATCAACTAATAACCCGGCGCCTGCTGATACTACTATCGTTTATACAATGCCCGAAGAATCCGGCCCGCACGAGGGAACCTGGCTTCAATGGCCACACCAATATCAATATGGTAAAACTTTCCGCAATCGACTGGATGCAACCTGGATTACCATGACCAGGGAATTGATACAAGGCGAAAAAGTTCATATCATTGCCTACGACCAAACTGAGCAAGAACGGATAATCGCTTTGCTGGAAAAAGAAGACGTGCCATTATCGAATATAGATTTCAAAATCTACCCCACTGATGATGTATGGGTAAGGGATAACGGGCCTATCTATGTAAAAGATAAGAATGGCCAACTATTTATTGAAGATTGGGGATTCAATGGCTGGGGACGGAAAGCAGCTTACGATAACTGCAATGCTGTACCTACAAAAATTGCCGCTGATCAGCAAATACAAAAAATCGACCTCAATGCTGTCATGGTAAATGAAGGGGGCAGTGTTGAAATTGATGGGAAAGGTGTTTTGATGGCTTGCAAAAGTTCTGTTTTAAATGAGAACCGGAATCCAGGTATGACACAACAGCAGGCAGAAGAAATATTCACCAGATATCTGGGCATTAAGAAGTTTATCTGGCTGGAAGGAAAGGCAGGACTGGATATAACGGATATGCACATTGATGGATTTGCAAGATTTGCCAATGCTTCAACGATCATAACATTGAACAACGATGATTTGACTTATTGGCAGGTACCACAGGATGATATCAATAAATTATATGCTGCTACCAATAATGAATCTGTTGCCTACAAATTTGTAAAAGTACCACTCACTCAAAATGATGTAATAACCACCTACGGAAAAAATTTGGGTAAAGCTTCCTATATCAACTATTATATCGCCAACAACAGTGTGCTGGTACCAAAGTATAATGACCCCAATGATGCGGTTGCCATAAATATCATTCAACAGCTATATCCTGGTAAAAAAGTGGTTGGAATTGACTGCCGTAACCTTTTTGCCAATGGAGGAATGATCCATTGTGTTACCCAGCAACAGCCACGGTAATAACTCAGGATGCATATTGAACACAGGATAATGTTTAATTTACAACAAATAAAAACTCCTATACCAGTTAAAATTATGAAACAACACATCTTTTTCTTATCCATGTTGCTTGTTGCTAGCATGCATTTAAAGGCACAGCCTAAAACAGGGAAACAGGTCTGGAAATACAAAACCGGGGATAAAGTAGTTGCATCCCTGCTCATCCTCGGCCAACAGATCTATTATGGAAGTACAGACGGTTATGTCTATTGTAATGCTTTAGAAGATGGCAAATTATTGTGGAAGGCCAATCTTGGGAAGGCAATAAAATCTTCGGCAGGTGCGGGAGATGGTAAAATTTTTATAGGCTGTGAAAATGGAAATATCTATGCAATAGATGCGCTGAAGGGTAACATCTTATGGAAATTTAGCACCAATGGTGAAAAAGAATATGATTTATGGGACTATTATCGGTCATCTCCTCTATATAGCAATGGGAAAATATTTATGGGTAGTGGAGATGGCAGCATTTATTGCCTCAATGCTGCAGATGGAAAAGAAAGTTGGCGATTTCAAACAAACGGGATCGTACATGCCGATCCTGTGATCGATAAAGACACTTTGTACATCGGTAGTTTTGATGGATCTTTTTATGCGCTGGAGGCAGGTAATGGTCATTTAATTTGGAAATTTAAAACAATAGGTGACCGCTTTTTCCCTAAAGGGGAAATACAAAAAGCGGCACTTGTAACTAACGACGCGCTTTATTTTGGCAGCAGGGATTATAACATATACGCCCTTAATAAAAAAACAGGAACCGGGCTATGGAATATGAAAGAAAGAGGAAGCTGGATTATTGCTACTCCTTTTGAAAAGAATGGCAATCTATTCTTTGGCACATCAGATACTCATGCTTTTTATGCGCTTGGCAGTGAGTATGGCAAAGTTCGATGGAAGACAGCGCTGCCAATGCGCGTTTATGATACGCCTACAGCCTATGATACCCTCATATTTGCAGGTTGCCACAACGGATGCCTCTATGGCTTTGGACAAAATTCAGGAGAAATCAAATGGTGTTTTCAAACAGAGGACAGCAAAAAGAATTATGCTGCTGTATATACTGCAGATGGTCATTTCAGGAAAGATTTTAAGCTCTATGATGATGATGTAACTACAAAAGACAGTGAGCGAAAAATCCTTAATCTGGGCTCGATTCTATCTTCACCTGTTGTAAAAAACGGTATTGTTTATTTTGGAAGTACCGATGGATATATTTATGCAGTAAGAATTGATTGAGTAGGAGGCATGTGGTTAATTCCTATGCTGTTCCCTCTAGCCACCACACGTACGATTTCGTATACGGCGGTTCATCGTTTGCGTGATCGTATGTTTAAAAATTACTGACTAATAATAGTCCATGCAAAATAATTTAGATTTCTTAACACGATTCTTAGTGGATCAATATTCTTTCCCGGCGGAAGAAACTTTGCTTTTGTCAAAATTTAAGCGTGTAAATGTTAAGAAAAACTGTCTGCTTCTTACTTCTGGTGAGGTTTGCCAATATGCGTATTTTATCTGTAATGGTTGCTTAAGAACGTATTTTATAGACGGAAAAGGAGAAGAAAAAACACGCTATATAGCTTTTGAAAATAAATTTGTAAGTGCTTTCGCAAGTTTTATAACACAAGCCCCATCTGCAGAATGTGTTCAGGCATTAGAGGACTCAGAATTATTAAGAATCAGACAAGCTGATTTCTATCAACTTGTAGATACCAATGCTATTTTTTCTAAACTTTATCGGCAATCTTTAGAACAAGCACAGGTCATTGCCACATGGCGAATTGAAACTATGATTAGCATGACTGCGAAAGAAAGATATGAGAATTTATTGGAGCGAATGCCACAAGTCGTATTGCGACTATCTAACAAGCACGTTGCCTCCTTCCTGGGTATAACTCAGGAGTCATTAAGTCGACTTAAGAAGAAAGGATAAATTTTTTATCATTTGTCAATGTTTGATCTTTTCTTTCAAAATACTTTTGCTGAAAGAAAACGATCAAAAAAACAGATGATGATGCACATTAATTATGGAATAGACGGACCCAAATTTGTCAGAAACTTATTTCTTTTTTCCTTCCTCTTTTTTGGTATTGCTATAATCATTGCAAGAATTGAGAAGGTTGCCTTTTCAATTGTCCTGGCAGGAGGCTTTATATGCCTGGCAGAGGGCTTACTCATGCTTTTATATGCTAAAAAGGGCAAATTCAATCATAGGGACCGGATGCTGAATCTTGTCCATTGGACCGGTGATGAGCGGGTGTTGGATGTAGGGACTGGCTTAGGTTTATTAATGATAGGAGCTGCCAAAAAGTTAACTGGTGGAAAGGCAACAGGCATTGATATCTGGAATAAAGATGACCTGTCTGAAAATTCGTCAGGTAAGGCATATATGAACTCGGAAAAGCCGTTAAAAATTAGACATATCGTGGCATCAATGCTAAATATGAAAAATACTGAAATAGGACATACTCATGATAGTGCGGGCAGTTCCTGGCATGTTGGGCATGACGGATATTACTTTTATAATGGCTGAAGGTTTAAATGTCCCGTCTGTAAAAGCAGTGGATAGTATTAAAATATAACTAAATGGAAACGCATGTCAGATACGCAGAAGAACACGAAGTAATGATTCTTTTAAAAAGAATAATACCCTGTGTGTTAGAAAATCCGGATATGTATCTGAAGATGCATTTGAACTATTACAGAGCGTTAAACAAAAACAATAGGGTACTAAGATATGGCATGGCTTTAACAGGAAATTCAATTTGTATACTGTTACATGTTTTATCGGATAACGACTTTGAAAGTATAATATTAAATGACCCGGCATTGGATAAAATTTATGAGCTGGTTTCAATAGTTCCATTTGCCAATTTGTTGTAAATGGATGCACAATGAAATGTATGGATTGTAATTCTATAGAATGGAAAAAGCATATACTGTGCCTTAGGTACAGTATATGCTTTTGTTGATGGATATTCAGTAATTTTTGCGGATAGTTTATCCGAGCAACAATGATCCGTAATTATTTTTCTTCTGTTATTTTCTTTATCTGTTCCAATATAGGATTCCAGCCTTCTCCATTATTAAAGGTTTCTTTATATCTCCTTTCTCCTTCTGCCACGGTTGCAAAATCGCCCTGGGTAACAGTGAGCACGGTTTCTCCATTCACTGCCTGCAGATCATAAGTAACGTGCAGATAATTTTCGGAGACATCATTAATATTGGAATTGGGATCGATGGTGGTGTATATCAGTAATTTTTCAGGCACTATCTTTACGATGTCACCTTTTACAGCTACTAATTCCTTGCCTTCAAAAACACCTTTCCATAACAAAGAACTGCCTTCTTTCCAGTCAGAAACCGTTTCGCAACCGAACATATACTTCTTTGTTTGCTCCGGGTTGACCAGTGCATCCCAGACTTTAGCAGCGGGTGCATTAATAGTGATACGGCTTACTACGTTTAATGGTGTGCTCATCCTTCGTTGATTTTATTTTTGTAGTATGCAAATTAGGTTGTTTACCCGGGAAAGGATTGCATCTTACGGATTATTTCTAACCAAAAAAGGAGTAATGCCAAATTTCTTTTTAAAAGCGTTATTAAAATGCTGTGGTGTGGCATAGCCCATATCCAGTGCAATTTCGGCTGCTGTTTTATTGGTATCCCGCAGGTATTGATGTGCCAGATGCAGGCGCTGGTCTGTCAGGTAGCCAAATACGGTATTATTGAACACTTCCTTAAATCCACGTTTCAGTTTATACTCGTTTAATCCAACTGTTCTGGCTATTTCAGAGAGGTTAGGCGGGCAATGAATACGTTCATTGATGATATCCCTGACAGCAATCAGTTTTTCCTTATCCGCAGCCTGTTTGATAAACACGTCCTTTTTGCCGGCCGCAGCTATACAGGAGTCGGCAGAGAGCACCAGCAACTCTATACTTTTAGATAACAGGAATAATTTTTTAAGCTCCCCGCTGTACCTGCAATGCAACACCTGTGCTATTACCTGCTCCATATTGCTATCTATCGCGCCCCAGTTTTCAGAAAGCATTACGCTCTCTCCTTTCATGATACTTTCGCAAAACCGCTTTAAGGTATCATCGGCATTGGCGGTATATTTTATGAACTGTTCCTTTGGGAACTGGATGCCAAAAGTTTCCAGCACCAGGGTTCTGTTCTCTACCACCATATCAAAGGGATGGGAGTACATGATATTGTGATGCCCTCCAATAAGATGATAGGTTTTATTTAGCTGCTGATAGGTAAAGCTGTAGTTGCCTTTCATTCCGAAATGCAAACGTACCACATCTGCCTGGCTGCTTGCCGGGAAACTGCCCAACACCGTAGCTGTTGAAACAGCATGTCCTATTTTTATACCATCACAGTCCCAGGTAATGGCATCACGCACGCCGGTATCGAACTTGAATTGTTGTCTTTGTTCCATGAAAAACAAAAATAGCAAAATAAAGTGTTCCAGTGCCTGATTGACTCCCAGCTCATCTTTCTCCCAATTTTTTACCGGACTATTGATTTCAATCACATTAGTCATTATATTCATTGCCTGCTTCAGCATACTACATTCAATAAATAATTTACCCCGACTCATGAAAAAATTGCTTTTAGTCTCCTTTAGCCTCCTTTCAGTGCATTTTACAAATGCACAAACGCCAGCCTTCTGCGACAGCGTGTACCAATGGTTTAATGAAATAAAACAGGCCACCAGCGAAAGCCAGCAGCTTTGGCGTCATAACCTTTACGGCCCTATGCTGCTTGTAAACCCTGACACCAGGCAGGTGTTTGCCAATGAGCAGGATAGTGCAGGCTTGCTGAAAAAAACAGGCAGTATTTACATTGGTATGTTACCCTCAGAAAAAAACATTGCCAATACTGCCATTGACTGGAGTGGTAAAAAATGGGCCATGATCATACTGCCATTGCCGCCGGATTTCCATGAAAGGATTAACCTCATGGCACACGAACTGTTTCATAGAGCACAAACCAGCCTGCAATTTGATCTCCGGGAAGTAGCCAATAATCATCTTGATGAAATGAATGGCCGTATATACCTGCAACTGGAACTGGCTGCGCTGATGAAAGCACTGGAAAGCAGCCTGGCAGGCAGAAAACAGCATATTAAGGCAGCACTAATCTTCCGTGCCTACCGCTACAGCCTATATCCGGGGGCAGACAGCACAGAAAACGAAGTGGAAATAAATGAGGGACTGGCGGAATACACCGGGCTGATAACAAGCATGCGGAACAGGCAGGAAACACTGGTACATTTTCAGCAAGAGGCCGCGATACTGTTGCAAACAGCTTCTTTCGTAAGATCATTTGCTTTATACACTATACCGCTTTATGGCTATTTGCTGCACGATAGTCTTGCCCTATGGAATCAGGACATTACCAGCCATACTTCCCTTAATGCCTATTTTAAGAAGGCTTTCAACATCAGCCTGCCTGGCAATTTAAAAGCACAAACAGCTATATTGGCGCAGCAATATAACGGACAAACCATTATTGTTGCAGAAACAGCCAGAGAGGCAAAAAAACAACAGGAACTCGCCGCCTATAAACAATTATTTATACAACAACCCCACCTGGATATAGCGCTGGAAAAAATGAACTGTTCTTTTAACCCGGGAAAGATTATACCACTGGAAGATATAGGCGCTGTTTACCTCACCATGCGGGTAACGGACAACTGGGGCGTGTTAACGGTTGAAAAAGGTGCCCTCATGCACAACTCCTGGAAGAAAATAACCCTGAGTACCCCCTTGGCAACGCAGGGCAATACTATAGAAGGAGATGGCTGGAAACTGTTGCTTAAAGAAGGCTACACGGTAAAAAAAGACGCTGCAGGCGGCAACTATATGCTGGTGAAACAAGCCGATTAAGCAGTGTTCAAAAGCGGACAGTTTTTGTATCGAAAATGAACAAACCCGTATGCATGATACTACTACCGTACTGTAAATCAATCATATGATTATCCGGCACTATCTTGGCACACCATCCCGCAAAATCTGCCCGTTACATTTCAATGAATTGATATACTATGATTAGGAATTTCTTCAAAGTCGCTTACCGGAGCCTTCTGCGTAATAAAGGTTTTTCCGCCATCAATATTACGGGATTGGCCATTGGTATGGCTGCCGCGATACTTATTTTACTGTGGATACAAAATGAACTTAGCTACGACGAGTTTCATAAAAATAAAGACAGGATATACGAAGTATGGAATCGCGTACCAATTGATGGTAATATCTCGTCATGGAATACCGTATCTGCATTATTGGCCCGCACGCTGGAAAAAGATTTACCTGAAGTAGAGCGTGCAGTAAGGGTAAATTCGAATAATTTTCTCCTTTCAGTTGGTGATAAAAAAATAATAAAGTCGGGAAACATAGTTGATACTGGTTTTCTGCAAATGTTCAGCTTCCCGATGCTGAAAGGCAATCCTTCTACGGCACTGAATGATATGCACTCGGTGGTGCTTACTGAGAAAACAGCTAAAATTTTATTTGGCAATGAAGATGCAATGGGGAAAATTGTAAAAATCGGGGATAAAGATAATTTTACTGTTACCGGTATTCTTAAAGATTTGCCTAACAATACAAGGTTCAATTTTGAATATTTATTGCCTTGGTCATATTTAAAATACGGGGAGGGACAGGATTTAGGCTGGAACGATAATAGCACCCCTACTTATGTGATGCTGAAGCCAAACGCAAACTACGCTGCTGTGGCCCCTAAAATAAAAGGATTAAAACAGAAGTACGATGGTGAAGCAAAAACGATGAAATGGGAGCTATTTATTTACCCGCTTACCCGCTGGCGCTTGTATTCAAGCTTCACCAATGGTGTGGAAGACAACGGAGGCCGTAGCACATTCGTAAAACTATTTGGCATCATCGCAGGGTTTATATTATTGATTGCATGCATCAATTTTATGAACCTGAGTACTGCACGGAGTGAAAAACGGGCGAAGGAAGTAGGGATACGAAAAGTAGTGGGTGCTCAGAAAAGTTCTCTTATCAGCCAGTTTATCGGGGAATCTGTTTTTATCGCCTTTCTGGCAGGTATTGTAGCTATCATTATTGTTCAAATAAGCCTACCCGGCTACAACCAGCTTATTGATAAAAAACTATTCATAAACTTTGGCAATATCTATACATGGATGGCATTTATCGGGTTTATCCTGTTCACTGGTTTGTTAGCCGGCAGTTATCCTGCATTTTTTCTTTCATCTTTCCAGCCCATTAAAGTGTTAAAGGGCACATTTAAAAAAGCAAATGCATTGGTAACGCCAAGAAAAGCATTGGTTGTATTGCAGTTCACATTTGCCACCGTTCTTATCATCTGCACCATTATCGTAAAACAACAAATAGACTATGCCCGTGACCGGGTGACAGGGTATAACAAAGATAATCTCGTTTACCATTTCATGACGGGTGATATACCTAAGAACTACACACTGATAAAAAATGAATTGCTTGCATCAGGTATTGCGAAATCAATTACAAAAACAAACTCTCCACTTACTGAAAGGTGGAGCAATGGATGGGGGCAGAGTTGGGAAGGAAAGGACCCGAATGATAACACAGCTTTCGATCGGTATTTATCTGATGAAGGGTTGGGTGTTACTGCAGGTTTACAATTTATACAAGGCCGTGATTTCGATTTGAAACAATTTCCTACCGATTCAACGGGGCTGATTATAAATGAATCATCACTGAAAGTAATGAAGTTCAAAGACCCGATTGGTAAAATAGTAGGAGACCTTGGCATTAAATGGCATATTGTAGGGGTTATCAAAGATTTTATTCTTACCAGCCCTTATGAACCAACAAGGCCGATATTGATATGCGGTGCGAAGAGCAGCTTCATGAGTTTCAACGTGATGCAGATAAAACTAAACGGGAATAATGCTACTGCAAAAAATCTGAAAGGGGTAGCAGCTATTTTCAAAAAGTATAACGCTGAATATCCTTTTGATATAAAGTTTGTTGATGAAGAATATGCCAGGAAGTTTGAGGATGAAAAACTCCAGGGCACACTCGCTGGTTTGTTTGCCGGCCTCACCATATTTATTTCTTGTCTTGGTTTATTTGGCCTGGCCACATATATGGCGGAAAACAGGGTTAAAGAAATTGGTATACGAAAAATATTGGGCGCATCGGTAACCGGTATTACCACATTATTATCAAAAGATTTTGTAAAACTGGTGATCATTTCATTTTTAATAGCAGCACCGCTGGCATGGTGGGGCATGTATAAATGGTTGCAAAATTATACATACCGGGTCGGTATTGAATGGTGGGTGTTTGCAATAGCAGGTTTTTTATCCGTAGCAATAGCATTACTGACAGTAAGTTATCAGTCGATAAAAGCGGCAGTATCAAACCCGGTGAAAAGCCTGAGAACAGAATAAGTTCAGTTTCAAATGTAACCTTATCGCCGAAGATGAGGAATTTGAAGCTGAAAAACCCGGTCAGTAAATTTAAAACTTACTGACCGGGTTTTCAATATTAGCATTCTTTTTTTATGAAATCTCAATTAAAAAACCAATAAGAATGATGCTGGTGCATATTTCTTTAAATTAACAGTAAACGCTTTGTTTTTCACAACAATCCGTTTCCCGATCAGGTTTCCGCGCAAATCAATTGGTTGAACTGCTTTAGCATTGCTTTCTTCAGAAAATCTGACAGTACAATTTCCGGAAATACCTGATTGTTCCCACAAACGCAAAATAGTTCCGTCGCCATCGGGATTTTCGCCAAAAGCTGTTACCAGCACACCTGTTCTTGAAATAGATATACCAGTATTTTTTGCTGGTAATTTCCCGGCAGTACCTGCTGCTATTCCGGTTAATAAAGGTACACGCGCCTCCCATGATTTTTGAATCAGATTGGGTACTGTTGGTGTGTGTGTATCAATAGCCCAGATACGAACTCTTTCACTCCATGAACCTTCTTGCCATAACGGGAAATTGGTATTCCACATGTTATTATAAATATTGACAAATACTGCTGGTATCTCTGGTGAGTGTTCCAAAGAAAACTTCCATAACCCGGGTTCACCTAAACTAATCAAAGGAGCATCCATTGGTGTTAGTCCTACTCCCGATTTGTCTGCCTGTGTAATTGAAACGCCTGAATTAACAGCCATCAAATATCTGTTGCTGCCGGAAATAATGTCTGTTGCAGGATTTATAGGGCCCCCCAAACGACCAACCGTAAAGTCAGGTTTCTTAACTGCGAATGGGAAACAAAGCCATCCTCCTTCCGGTTGTTTATCAGGTGTTTTAGATGCTACAAACCATTCAACATCAACATAAGCCGCATTGCGTGGGAAGGTGAATGTTAAAGTATATTCTTTTGCAAACCCTTTTGTATTAAATGAAGTCAAAGTCGCGATATCTGCAATGTCTGAATGAACAACAGCGATTTTCCAGTCATTGGGCGTAAATGCTAAATACGGCGCCTTTTCTGCACTCATCATTCCGGGTTTGCCCAAATCATTTAAGCCCCAACCGTCTTTTATCCGGCTATAAGTATTAAACCATTTATCAACTTCATTTGTGCTGAACCGCTCATGCAAAAACTGACCAACAACATATTTAGAAGACTTATCAACTAATTCACGACCAGTTGTTTTTTCTATTAATGAAGATATTCCTCCCCGGGTTAAATCAAAAACTATTTTAAAATAAGGTGTACTAAATGCAGACTGCTCATCATTTATAATGGTTGATTCTTTTAAATCATTTTGAGAATAGGTAACATAACCACCCGGTGCAATTTCTTTAACATAAAAAGATGTTCCTTTTTTCCATGGATTTTCAATGATGCCTGATCTTTTCCACGGTAACGGATTATAAACTATCAAACGGTTTCCCGCTACATTTACGGATTTTGCAAGTAAATCAAGATGAGCGTTTAATTCATTACTTACAATATCGTTTGTATTACGGATGTATTGGCGTTTTACGTCATAAGAATGCAGCCATTTTCTTTTGCTTCCTTCGCTTGTGTTTAGTGCATCACTATTTTTAAGTTTTGAATAATCGCCATTTTCAGGAACAGGTTCTGCTTCGGCTGCTGCCAACCATTTTTTCCAATCATCACCATAGCTGTAACGTGGACCATATTCAGCATTCATACCCCATGTATGTTCGGCGTACAAAAGACTTTGCTCATACGCTTTTGCCAGCTTTGCCGAAATAGATTCTGTAGATATACCCCAAATTCTCATTTGTGTGTTCAGTCCATCAAGCGCTGATGCTAAGGGACGGATATTCCGTGCAATTTTTGTTTCCTGCGGATTTGAAAGTAAGCCTTGAATCCAGGAGTCAGGTGTATCTCCTTTAATAGTTGGTAAATCAGGGTGTTCAGCAAATATTGCTTTTGCAAAATCATCGAGCGTTCCAAGATGTATTTTTACGCCGGGCAGTTCTTTTTGGGTTTTTGCAATGATGTCTTCCACTTCTTTTTGATTGGGCGGGCCATGGTTGTCGCCGGTCATAATCATGGCGAGATAATTTTTACAAGGCCAGTCTGATGGTGGTTTCATTTCAGAACCATACAGAGAAGTATATTGGCATAAGACTTTAGAACCATCGGCACCTTCCCACCAAAAAAGTGGGGGAAAGCGGGGATACTGACTTGCAGGATTACAGCCTAATTGCAGAAACTTTATACCTGCATGATTTAATAATGTTGGCAGCACCCAGGAATGACTCGGAACATCAGTCATTTTAGCACTTATTGTCAAAGGTTGTCCATAGGCACGGGCAATCTTTGACGAGTAACCCAATCCGCGAACCAGGTCTTCATAATCAAGCGACTCGGTATGTGTGGTAAATGGGAGACCATGTACAACTATTGCGCCCTCTCTGATAGCTTTTTCTATCCTCGCTTTGCGTTCGGGGTTTTGCAATGGTCCTAATATCTGCGCATAAAGCGGCCATCCGGGTACTGTCCATGCAAAGCGCTGCTTGGGTGGTAGTGTTGCGTTTTTCTCTATGACCTTTAATGCATTATCCATCATTTCTCCCCGGTATCGCGCAAAAACATTCTCCGGTAAATCGGTAAACCCCAGGTCAAAGTGAGTTTTAAATACGACCCATACATCTGTTACTTTTGAAATGCCCGCATTATTTGTTGGCCGCTGTTGTGCAAATGCTCCTGTTGCTAATACTAATATTAAAACAACAAAAAATAAAGTGTGGATTTTTTTTATCATAAAAAGTTTAATCTTTTTCGGAGTTTGATGTTCGTTTGCTTGCGGCAGGGAGTTCATTTCTGCTAATTTTTTGTCACCTTAATACCTTTAGGCCCTGCTTCAAACGTATATTCCTTACCGGCAAAATGGATATTACTTAACTCGCCGGAAAAGGGGCGAGGTGTAGCTGAACCGGCAGGAATAGCTGCATTACCTGCTTCCGGAGCGAAGCCGAAGAAAGTGGTTATCACCACATCGCTGAAGGCCACGCCGCTGATACATTCTTTCATACAACCCTGCCTTGCTGCAATGCGCACGGGCGCATCATATCCGGTACGGTTGGGACCAAAAAATTCACGGGCCTGGGCAAAAGGGCCTTCGCGTGTAACCACTGCAGTATGACAATAGAACGCATAGGCGCCGGCAGGATCGCCCAGATTCCACATGGTATTAACGGTGAGTGGAATCCAACCATCATAGGCGCCCATTGGACCATGATCCGGTCGGTCTGAATTCACTGCCGCCGCATCTTTCAGGCTCATGGCACGCATCCAGTCACGGGTAAGTAGTTCATGCTTAACAAAGGAGATCATCTCTGACTTTTGCGTTGCGGAGAGATCTCTTTTTAAAGCATTGCCGGTATAAATGAAGTCCACACAATGACGTAGTTCCACACATTTACCATTTAATTGCCAGGCATTCCAAACGCCATCGCCTGGCTTGTAGAGTGCTATCACCCTGGGAAGTAAGGCGGCAGCTTTTGTTTCGAGTTCCTTCGCACGTACCGTATTACCATACAGGATATACCACTTTGCAGTTTGCCGCATCATCCAGATATTCTGCGCATTACAGGAAGGTACGCAATTGATATAAGCTGGTGCACATTCGAGCAAATTGTTATTCTCACCGTAGTTAGCCAATCCGTCATGCCCCTTTGGAAGCGTTTCCCAGTCGGTGGCCAATGCATCCATGGCTGCTATAACGGTTTTACCATTTTCCAGTTTTTCGTCGAGGAAGACACGATCGTTTGTCACGCGCAGGTATTCATCGATGGTCTTGAAAATAGTGCATGCGTTGAAGGCGTAACCACCTATGCTGTCGTAATGATTTGTATCAAAGCCCCTGACATCCCGTAAATCGAGCGCATATCCGCTGGCTTTTCCACTACGCGGATTTTGTACTAACCAGCGGCGCAGCGTAGCCTTCATGCCCGCAGGTTCAAGGAGCGCCCATGCAGTCGACTGCATAGATGCATCCCAGTAATACTGAGTACCATCTTCACGCTCACCACTGGTAATGAAAGAGCGCTGGTGGACTGGAAACTGCGTACGTTCTAAAGCTAACATGGTCCATGCGCCGACATAGTAGTTGCGCATCAGTGCAGCGTCATTACTTTTTAAAACAGGCAGGTGTCCCGAAAAATGTTTATTCCCGGGAGTGAAGGCGTCAGCCCAGCGATGCTCCCAGTTGGTTTTACAATCATCGAAGCAGGCATTGAAGTTGGCAGCCCATTTGGTGACAGCTGCATCGGTTTGAGCAACTTGTGGGGTCGCTTCATCTCCTGCAGCAAATTCAACACGCGTAGTACCACCCTTGGGAAGCTCCACTATCCAACGCCAAACAACAGTATCCTTTTCCACTGCCACCCCATCGGGTTTGCGTGCCGGACGTACGATAGCTATCACGCCCGGACGCTGGGTGCTATTAGAAACGCCAATGCCATCAGCCATGAGTTTGCCCGGCACACGGAGAGCAAGCGTAACGCGACGCGGTAATATGGTTGTATTGGTTGCAGTGATGCGGCACATTACATTTCTTGACTCATTGATCATTCGTATATCGGTTTCTATCGATATGCCATTACAATACCGGTTGCGACGAAGGGCCTTATAGGGAAAACAGCGGGTTTCCGTCGCCGGATATTCCTGCCCATCTATCGTCAATGTGGTTATGGGATGCCCTTTCCGCCAGGGATACAAACCTCCCGGATAATAGAAATAGGAGGTAAGATCCCGGTTGACCACCAACATATGATTGAAGTTATGCACCGCCGGCATATTATCAACTTGTTCCATCGGCATCCAGTCGCCGGCTATATCGTCAAGTGTAGGGATACCTGGTGCTGCGGCACGTTTTGAAGAAGAATCAGCAATAACTGTATGATGCTGATTTTCCAAAGCGGAGACCGAAAGTGTGCTGAAAACAGCTGCAGCAAGAATGAAATAAGCTGCATAAACTTGTTTTTTCATTTCAAAAATAATTTTCAAAGCTAAAAAATCAGCACCAGGTATTCCGGTGATCTCATGGAATTTACTTTGTTAATAAGAATTCAGCAACTCCCATAGCCGCTAATTTCACATCATCAGTTTTATGCTTTTTCTCTCCTGATTGTACATCAATGACAGCTGCAGGAAGCAATGATTTCCAAACAAATTTTGTCTGCTGCACAGCATGTTCCGGGTTAAATAAACGAATAAGATAACTTCCGTCTTCATTTGGTGTAATACTGGTAACTACAATACCATTATTGGTCAGCTCAAAGAGTTCATTGGGAAGTGTTGCTTCGTTTTTAACCTGCAATGCTATTAATGGTTGTGTAAATACTGCTGCAGCTTTTTCCATTTCTGAACCATTAACGATGCCATGAGGTCGTAATGCATACCTGAAATGAACAACTCCTTCCTGGTCTGCTTTATAATTTGTATGCCAGTAATTATTCATAACATAGCTGAACCAGGTAGCTGTTGGCTTGCCTTCTTTTTTCCATTCTTTATGGCTTTGTTGTATCGTACGTCTTTCATCAATCATATTGCCCGGCTCCACCAAAGGGGTTTCCAATAAAACCCACTGTAATCCTTTATCGGCAGCCGATACATCTACCCATCTGCGACCATATAAATAATCCATATTTGAACCAGGTAACTGATCAGTCAAATATTCCATGGAACCATAGCCCGCATCTAATGTTGTTTTAGTCAGCAATGCATTAAATGGAAATCCGAAATGAACGCCTTCTTTTTCGCGGATAGCTTTTTTATCAATGATATTTTCAATCTCCAATTCATCGCTTTCTGCATACAATGATATTCTTCTTTCTAATTTATTGGTGCCAGGCGCTTCGGATGTAATGGAGATAGTGGTAAGTACCGGTCCACTTTCTAAAACTTTTACCTGGATATTGCTGTTTGTTGCAGCATCTGCGGGATTTAAGCCCGGCACATACCAGTAGCTGTTCAATCCCTGGTTATTAAAATTGCCTGCATAATTAAAACTATTGCCGGCCTTTAAACTGGTGATGCTGCCATTTATTTTATCCCAACTCAACCAGATATTTCCATTCGAAACAGAACTGTCAGTAAGCATAAACTTTGTTGCAGCGGAAGGTGCTGCTGCAGCTGTAATTTCATATACAGCAGTTCCCAAAGGCGGCACATTGCTGGCCATAAATAGATAGCTGCCGTTACTTAGTTTTTGCAATGGTATTTTTTTGCCGGCAGCGTCTTTTACAGATTTACCGTTAACTGTCCCGGATATCATCACCGGCCCGCTACGTTTCCAGGAGGAAGTATTGAACACTGCAATTTTTTTTGATGGAGGATTACTGATCGGCTGCAGCAACACTTTTTCCAAATGAGTTACCTGCGCATCTGCATCAGACATAAATTGTTTTTTAATGCGCCATTGTGCTGTTACAAATGGTACATCGGGTTCTGTTGTACTGTTATAAGCCCCCCAGGTATGCTCATGAAACATAATCACATTTGTCCAGGCTTCATAAAATTGCTGCTTATTGTATTGCTGAGGAGCAAGCATGGAATAAAGTGTTGTCAACTGTTGCAGGCGCAAACTATTCACCCTGTTTTTACCTTCTTCAGCAGCGGTAGACATAGCGCCATCTTCCCAATATGGTGTAATATCTCCTTTAACTACCGGGATACTGTTTCCATATTTTTGTTCAAAGGCTTCAAATAATTTTTCGGTGGTGTTTAATATAATTTTGGGAGAAGCATATTTTTCATTCCATTGTTTAACAAAAGCTGAAATGGTGGTATCAATCGGTCCGTTATCTGAAACACAATTATATCTCCATTGCACCATGTCATAAGGATAATTTTTATCAGCAAGCTCATTAAGATAGGCTGCAATTTTTTTAGGCCCGCGCTCAAAGATAGCTCCCGGGGCAGTTCCATGCCATGAGGAATAACCTTTTGCACCAGTCCAGAATAACACTTTTTCTTCACCTGAAGGAGAGGTCCACCAAACAGGTTTATCCCCCCAGGTTTTTACAAAATATCCCGCCCTATCTCCTCCATAAGGGTGATTCTCTCCCATGTAATTAGGGCCGCTGGAAAAATATTTAACTTTTCCTTTGGCCAGGGCAGTCACTGTTGTCCAGGCATATCCCGGTACATCGGAGATCATGGCACTGTTGATAGTAAAGCCAAATTTTTTCCGGAGTTGTTCTGCAAAATCGGTATAATGAAACATTTCTTCCGGCTGACTCAAACCTGTAAGAATATTGGCATACAAAGCCGACAAGCAAATACTCCCGTCTTTTACGGCAGTAATAAATTTTTCTTTTTGTGTGGGAGATGCTTGTTTTAAATAATTTTCAACCACCCATAACGATTCAATATTCCATTTGAATTTTGCTTCAGCAGGGAAATTTTTAGTCATCTCAATCATTCGCAAGGCATCATCAATATTTTTAAGATGAATTTTTAAAACCTCCGGTTGAAGATGGGAATAGCCTATATCGGTATGCGAGTGATGAATAAAATGTAATTCGCGGTATATAACCGGCTTCAAATGCACAAACTTGTTGACCAAAATATTTTTTCCTGCAGTAGCACTGATGAACACACTATCCGGTTGTTGTACGGCATTTACCGGTATATCAAAAGTATTTACACCATCCTTCACTACAAATGAATAGGATGTTTTATTATTTACTTTGACCAGTAGCTGCTGATCTTCCCCAAAGTGTAAAGCAGTTAATACAATAGGTTGTTGCCCGTTTTTTAAAAGAAAAGGCATAGGAGTTATATCCACCTTTTCTTCAAATGAAAATTTGAAAGTCATATACCAGTCATTACTGTTTTGCGAATGACCAACCACTTTAATTTTAACTGCCTGTCCGGGTTTTACTTTGTTTACAGGCAACCGGAGAAAAGCCAGTCCATGTGCATCATTTGCAGCATCCCTTTTTGTTTGTTGAAATACCAATCTTGAACTATCGGGTGCGCCAAAAGTCCAGTTAGGCATTTGGTGAGCGGGCAGCGTAGTAAAGGTCAACAGTTTTTTATCATCAACGTATAAATCAAAACTACGGCTGCCGCTGCTGGTGCCCGAAGAATGAGCAGCCACCCAGCTGAAATAAACATATTGGCCTTTGATATTTTTGGGAACCGGTGCAGTTTCCCATTCAATGGTCTTGTTGCCATCAGTACAGCGGGATAATAAAGCTGTTGTGGCATAATCCGGGTAAGCAGAAAAATAACTGACATTTTCGCCACTGATTTCCCTTGCAAAACCATTAACCCAGTTTATTTTACCAAAATAAGGCACCTCTTTTTGCGCCATCACATTTTGTGTAAGCATCACAACTGTAAGTATTAAAAAGATGCTTTTAAGAGTGCGGTAAAAATTATTTGATAGCATATGTATACGCTTAAATTATTTGAAGAATTATATTATCCTGGTACTTTTTATGAATGCCAGAATGGAAGTAGATCATTTTATAAAACGTGGTTAAATTATACTTGCAGCACCTAAAAGTGGTGCATCTTCTCCCAGGATGGACAACACAAAAGAAATCTGTAAATGATATTTGTTTAACCCTTCCTGGAGTGCCGGGTTAAACAAAGAAAATGTTTTTGCAATATTGCCGCCTAATAATACCAGTTCAGGCGTTGGCCGTAACAAGGATAAAAAAAGCGCAAGGTTAGATCCAAATTCATGAAATACAGCTATGGCAGCCGGACATTCAGTTGCTGCAAGAGCGGCTATTTCTTTAACATTAGTAACCGTTTGGAGGCTGGTTAGCTCGTTGTAGCGCTTAACAAACCACCTGGAGCAAAAATAATCCTCTGCTCTGGACGCTAAAAAGGGCGTCTCAAAAAAGGAGGCATCCCTCGCTATACCATTTTCAGCAATGGCTGATCCAAAGCCGGTGCCTAGTATGAGTCCTGTTACCGTATGCTGGTTTTTTACTGCACCATTAAAAAGCTCACCCTGTAAAAAACAGCGTGCATCATTGGCTATTTTAATATACCGTGCTTCCGTTTGAAGTTGTTGAGCCAGCAGTTCTTTAATATTCAGGCCATATAAGGCTTCATATTTGTGAAGCCCCCTGATCAGGGAAATACCTGCTTCGTAATCTAAGGGGCCAGGCATAGCGATACCAATTTGATTTACACCGTTTGCTGTATCCAGGCTTTTTTGTATGATATCCCCCCAGCATTTGATTATCTCCCCGGCACTGCCATGACTATTTACATGAGCGCGGTATAATGAGCCGGGTATAATGGATCTGCTATGCTGATCAATGAGTGCCGTCGTAATATGTGAGCCCCCGATATCTGCCCCAAGTACAATGGAATGCTTCATCTTTAATGCATTATATTCTTCCAATTATTTTGAATTTGTTCCAGCGTTTGTCCCTTGGTTTCCGGAATCAGTTTATATACCGTTATAAATGCCAGCAGGCAAAACAAGGCGAAGAACCAGAAGGTTTGTGCGGTGCCTATGGAATGTAAAAGCATAGGGGTCAGCTGTCCGACTATTGCGTCAGCCACCCACATCACCATAATGCTTAATGATAAGGCTTTTGCCCGGATGCTGTCTGGGAATATCTCGGCAGCAATCACAAACTTCAAAGGACCGATAGAAAAGGCAAAGAACGCCAGGAAAGCCAGCACGCAAAGCAATAAGTAGATGCCGTTAGTGGCACCGTTATAAAAACAAAGACCTGTAAAGATCAGACTGATCATTGCTCCTGATGTACCCCAAAGATACAGAGGTCTTCTTCCAAGACTGTCTACTTTCCAAATAGCGAAAAATGTAAAGAAAACATTTGCAGCTCCGAAGAAAAGCTGGCTTAGCAGTGAATTATCAAGTGTGATACCTGCGTTGTGTAAAATAGTAGGCCCATAATAAATGATCGCATTGATGCCACTGAACTGAGAAAAGAGCGGGAGCAATATGCCTATCAGCAAAGCCCTGCGATATTGAGGCGCAAATAGCTGCCGGTAACCACTTTCCTCAGGTGCTGTAATAGCAGATCTGTCTGCCTTTTGCTTTAACCAGCGCGGGCTTTCGGGAATCCATAATATACCAAACAGGAACATGATAGCCGGGAGTGTGCCAACACCAAACATTTTTCGCCAAACATCCATGTTGTAAATGAAGTCTACCCATGTTCCGGTTGTGTGTTGTGATGGTGCCGGTGCATATTTCAGCAGTAAGATATTACTCCCGTAAGCGACAAATATGCCGATAGTCACTGCCAGTTGGTAAAAAGTTACCAAACGGCCTCTCTTATTGGCAGGGGCAATTTCCGATAGATATAGCGGCACCACACTGGAAGCAATACCCACTGCCATACCTGCCAGGATACGGGCTGCGATCAGCCAGGAGAATGAGGAGAGGAATGTACATCCCACTGCGGAAACCAGGAAAAGTAAGGCCGACAGTGCCAATAGTTTTTTTCTGCCTAATCTGTCGCTGATGTCACTGGCGAAGATCACACCGACGATACAACCTGCCAATGCGGAAGATACAAACCAACCTTCCTGTACAGAAGACAATCCAAACTGTTTCTGTACAAAAGGTAATATACCGGATACAACTGCCATATCAAAACCAAACAGGAGGCCGCCTAAAGAGACAACAAGTGTGGTCAGGGTCAGATTATTATTGGATTGTTGCTGCATGCTAATTTAGATGGATGTAATATTGGTGAATATATAATGTTCATCTTTTAAAAAAGCTTTGATCACTTTAGCCCTTTTGCTGCCCATATTTTTGATACGACATTCCCTTGCTGCAGCAGGTATTACAAAGGTTTCTGCATAGTGATAAATAATAGTTTCTCCGCTGGCAGTGATCACGGAAACAGCTGTACCTTCTACCAGCATGAGGACAAGGCAATTATTATTGGTATGGACAATTATTTCATTATCAAATTCCAAACGGTGTATATCGTAAAAGTGAGCCGCATGCGTAGGCAGATGTATGATCTGCCAATCAGTGCCCTGTTCAATGATAGTGGGTACAGACAGTAACTGACTGGTAACAGCAGCTCCCTGCCTGCTAAAATCCAGGTTATTGAATGCATGCTCAATGCTGATGGATCTTGGTTTTCCATCAAGCCCGGGACGCAGCCAATCGTACATTTTAAAAGTGAAAATATATGGCGTAGCACTGATCTCCAATACAAGATTATTGCTGCCTGCACTATGCACCGTGCCATTTGGTATTAAAAACAGATCATGTTTACCGGCACTATGCCGTTGTACATATTGTTCAATATTAACCGGAATGCCGTGATCCCTGCTGTTCTCCAGCTGATCCCTGAAAGCACCGGCGTCTATCCCTTCCTGGAAACCCAGGTATACTGCAGCATCTTCTTTACAGTCCAGGATATAATAGGTTTCATCCTGGGTAATGGTTTCACCGAAGTGTTCCCGGATATAGGAGAGGAATGGATGGCATTGAATAGACAGATTGCCGCCATCGAAGGTATCAAGAAAATCGAACCGTATGGGAAACTCATAGCGGAAAATAGCTGCATGCCGGCCAAGAATATTATTATGCCGGTAAAACATCATCCATTCAAACGGTATTTCCAGCAAATTACCATCGCTTTCAAACAGTATTCCGTTTTCAGGAACGATCATTTCAAACGACCATGCATAGTTTATTTCTTCCTTATTCAATGCGGAAATATGTTCCTTCATCCACTGTCCTCCCCAGGCTCCCGCTTCAAACCAGGGGCGCACGCGGAAGGTAGATTGACTGATTTTGTCAATTCCTTCCAGCAGATCAGTATTAAAAATCCAGGCAATGGTTTTCCGCCATTGTGTATCTGCCATGATGACTATCCTGTTCAGTAATGTTTGTTTATATTCATTCAGTACTACCCAGTCAACAAAATAAAAACGCTTATATATCTCTGCTGCAGCATCACCGGGTTTGCTGCCAAAGTTAGTAACAGCACCGGCACGCATCCTGTATTGCAGTTCATTTTTAGGGATATCCAGGTATACCACCGGCGCATCCGGATGCGTAAGTGCTGCTCCTGTACCAATAACAATATTAATATCGTAAGCCGGATCAAATGCAAGGGACGATAGTTGGCCGGTCTGGAAAAAGGCGGTTATATCCAGTGTACATTTTTTGCCCCAAACATCTCCTTCATTTCCTATAAAGGGAGTAACCAGCTGTTGAATGCTGCTCGTATCCTTTTGCAGTGCTTTTGTAAAATGCCATTTAACCTTTAATCCCTGCTTATAAAATTCCTGCTCCAGGGCTTCCTGTACTTCGTCCCAGCATATTCCAACATAGCCATCTATCAGTACCAGCGCTTGTGTAGCTATCCACCGGGCCAGTGTTGGATAGCCTGTATGTATTTTACCCTGACCAATCGGGTGCAGGGGATAAATATTATATCCATTTTCTTCCGTTGCTGCTATTTGTGCTGGCAATAATGATTGGGAAGAATTTCGCCAGACCACATTTTGATGATCAGCCACGTTTAAAGCAAGTTCTTGTATTTTCATATTCATTTAATTCCTACTCCTGTCTGTTATTTTGTTTTATAGTATCCTGTTTGCTGCAACTGATCAGCAGCGTTGCTGTTAATACCGGCAGCTATTTTTTTCATTGTTCACGTTCTTGGATGCTGATAGGCCGGCTATAAAAATGGCAAAGATTGTTTCATAACGCAGAACTTTATATGTACAAACATATGTACATAAAACAACTTTTACAAAGAATCAGGTAGAATTGTGAAAATAAATACTTATTTGTATCTAAATAATTGATAATGAATTTAAAGTAAATTATTATAATTGATATAATTATAATAGTAGTCACTGTATTTTTTATATTTGAACATACATACCTGCACATAAACACCCGTAAATTGTTTTTTTTGATATTTTTCCACTTGCTTTGCACATATGAATTTTAGTATTGATCATAAGAATCCTATTCCTCTTCACATTCAGGCAGAAAACCTGTTGCGTACAATTATAAACGACCCGCAATATGCGAATGGTAAATTCTTGCCTAATGAAGTACAATTGGCAAAACAATTGGCGATATCCAGATCAACGCTGCGCCAGGCTTTAAATAAACTGGTTTATGAAGGGTTACTGATCAGGAAGAAAGGGGTAGGAACAAAAGTAGCAGAACCAGCTATTAGTTCGAAATCAAAAAACTGGCTGAGCTTTACGCAGGAGATGAATGCCAGGGGAATAGTTATAAAAAATTTTGAATTGCATGTTACCTGGGTTACACCAGATGAAGCCGTTGCTAATTTTTTTGAGATCAGTACATCCAAAAAAGTACTCAAGCTGGAACGGCTCAGGGGCAAGGCGGAAGGGCCCTTTGTTTATTTCATTTCCTATTTTCATCCGAGAGTGGGCTTAACAGGAGAAGAAGACTTTAAGCGACCGCTATACGATATTCTTGAAAAGGATTACATGATAATTGCCACCATGTCTAAAGAGGAAATTGCTGCTAAGGCCGTAGATAAATTTATTGCTTCCAAACTGGAAGTGGAACCAGGAAGCCCCATACTTTTCAGAAAACGTTTTGTATTTGACCAGGGTGAACGGCCTATCGAATATAATTTGGGATATTACAGAGCTGATAGTTTCGTATATACGGTAGAAAGCAGGAGGGAGTAGTACATTTCCATCATGTATTTTTTAGCTGAATAAATCAGGTGCATATAGGTTGTAACATGCTATAAATTCCTGTAAATTTTTACAATGGAAAAGTATGGTAATGCGTTCCTGATTTCAGCAGTACAACACATTGTTTTTAATCAGGAAACATAATTATTTCTGTTCTTTTAATCAGAAATAATATTTGTAAAGATCTGATCTTCTCTGTGATTGCTCCCGGAAATGTAAGTTGTAATGCAGATACAGGCTATGGTCCCTTCTGCCAATCGATTTTAAAGCCGTATACAGCAAGCTGAAGACCGTAATAAATATATTCGTATAGGCATCACCGGTATATGCTGTATTATTTTTATTTCTCAATAACTTTTCGTAACCTTTGTTTATATCTCCGTTAGTATGGCTGAAATCGATTAAGTGGTTTTTCCTTTCTCTGGACCTGTGACCAATTTTCGATATGCTGATTTTAATATAGCCGTTTACGTTCCCCTCAAACTTACTCCAATGGAACACTCAATACGCTGAGGAAAAATTTTATCGGCACACTCAACCAACCAGACATGTGAATCATGCTATGCATGCGCATTATCAGGAGCCGTTTGCACTCCCTGATGAGGTGTATATTATTCATCTCCCAAAGAATAATAAATATGAAACCAAATCTAAATGAGCAATATCTACCTCTTATTAGTCCCGGAACGCAACCAAATTATTCCTGTACTTTTTTAGCGATATGCTTTTCCATTATTTTCCTGCTCTCTTTGTTTTTGCCCACCAGCATCCTGGCACAAAAAACTTTTACAGTTAATATGACAGGTGACGAAAGTGACCCAAACGCGGGCCAGATTGGTGATGACGGGGTATGTGATGTAGATCTGAATACACCAGGTAACCAATGTACTTTTCGTGCTGCTATAGAAAATCAAAACGGTAACCGCAACTTAGGTCAGAATATGATAATTTTTGAAATACCCAATGCACCTGGTTCCGGCAGCATCATTCTCCAAATAGGAAGCACCGGGTTAGGACCATTACCACCTATTCTTGGATCAGTAATTATCAGTGCCCTGAACAATGACGGCAGACGTATTGAACTGGATGGAACGATGGCCGGAGCCAATGCAATTGGGCTGCAATTGCTGGGTGGTCAGTGCCAGATTTCATTCTTTATCATCAACAAGTTTTCCTCTCATGGGATTTTTATTTCGGGCACCCCACCTCCGGGTGATGGCAGCCACATTATACAGAGCAACTACATCGGTACAGATGGTACAGGCACCATTGCCAAAGGAAATGGCGGAGATGGGATATTTATTGATAATACACCTGGCAACACCATTGGCGGTGTCGGTGTGTTAAGGAATATCATTTCCGGCAACACTGGTTATGGTATTAATATTAAAGGGCTTGATTCTACTCAGTTTGGCACCAATGGAGCGTCAAATAACCTGGCAAAGGGTAATCTTATTGGTCTCGATATCTCGGGGGAGAATGCACTGCCCAATAAAAAAGATGCCGTTATCCTTAATAATGCCCCCAACAATACTATCGGAGGAACAAATCCGGGAGAGGGGAATAAAATGGCGGGTGATAGTACCAGTAACGGCGTCACGGTCAAGGGCAGTCTGACAGAAGGGATTAAGATATTGGGCAATTTTATCGGAGAAAATAAAACAGGGGTTAAGTTTGCGGTGGGCATCTCGGCCAGTGCAAAGCCAATTACTATTGAAGGGAATTTTATTACCAATATTGCGGGAGTAGGTATAGATCTGTTTGCAAACGCAGATGGCAGTTACAATATCCGTAAGAACGGTTTTGAAGGTAATATGAAAATAGGTAGTAAACTGCGGTTTGCTGATGGCAGCACTATTCAGGTGATGTATCAGGGTAATCTCCATACCGGTAATGGTATGGCCATGGACGTGGTAGAATCGTTCAAAGGTAAAATCGATTGGGTCGTTGCCGGTGATACTTTGCGGCTGGGACAGGTGGGCTCCAACTTTATCTTTCATGCTGCGGGAAATAAAAATTTCAGCAACGGCATATATGATGCTAATACCGGTATTGCCTTTAATTATGTAGCAGACATCCCTGGCGGTGTGCAAATGGCACTCAGGGCCAATGGAGACATATACAGAAACAATGGCGCTGAAGGAAGAAAGGGAAGAGTAGTACTGAAAGCGGGAACAGAATTTAGTTATGCTGTCAGCGGTTCATCAGGTGTAAATAATGGAAAAGACGGCGACCGGATAGACGTGTTTACCGATGCTAATGCCATTGCTACATTCACATCAACAGATAACAAATTTGCCTTTAATGGAGGCGGGGGAATCCGCTGGATCAGTGATGGGAAAAACCTTCTTACAGTCCGTGCCTTTATAGAAAGAGATTTTATTGACAGAAATACGATCACTGGTATTGAAGTCACCAGCTTCTTAACAGGAAAGAGTATTCTTAATGATACTGTTACCAACAATGGTGGTCCTGGTATTTTAGTGGACGGCAACACTATTGCGCATATTGAAGGTAACCTCGTCTCCGGTAATGGCACAGGCATACTGGTGAATGATGCAGCAACAGCCAACATTGTAAGTAATACTGTTACTGCGAATGGAAAAGGCATCGCATTGGGTGGAACCGGAACAGGTAGTGCCATATCTGCTAATGCCATTTTCAAAAATCTCGGCCTGGGTATTGACCTGGGAAATGACGGGCCTACTCCTAATCATGTAGGCGTAGTTGCCGGCCCGAATAATTTCCAGAATTTCCCGGTATTAACCAGCGTGAATAATGCAGGCGGAAATACCAACATACAAGGTACTTTAAACAGCACCCATAATACTACTTTCAGACTGGAATTCTTTAGAAATGATGCATGCAACCCTACTGGTTTTGGGGAAGGCCAGGCTTTCCTCGATTCTCTTAATGTTACTACAGATGCCGGCGGAAATGTTGCTTTTAAAAATGTATTACCTGGTATAACGCTACCTGCCGGTACTGCTGTTACGGCTACAGCTACCGATCCCAATGGCAATACGAGTGAGTTCAGCGCCTGCCTGCAAGCGGGTAGTGTACCAACAGCTGATCTGGAATTAACCCAACAGGCCGATAAAGCACAGTACACTGTGGGCGGACAGGTAATATTTACGCTCAGTTTAGTTAATGCGGGACCAGCCAGTACAGGCGGTATTGTGGTAACGGATCTACTGCCGGCTGGTATTACTTTCGGCCATGCAACAGCATCTGCCGGTACTTATGATAATACCACAGGCAAATGGTTGGTGGGTACTTTAGATAGTAATAAAAAGGCCACATTGATTATTACCGGCATCGTTACGCAGCCCGGAACAATTACCAATACTGCCGGGGTTACTGCCAGCAACGTTCCGGATCCGGATGTACCCGCAACGGATAATCAAAGCAGTGTTGCTATACAGGTACATGTACCAACAGCCGATCTGGAATTGACCCAAAAGGCGGATAAAGTACAGTACACCGTTGGCGGACAGGTAATATTTACCATCAGTTTAGCTAATACAGGACCAGCAAGTACAGGCGGTATTGTGGTAACAGATCTACTGCCGGCTGGTATTACTTTCAGCCATGCAACAACATCTGCCGGTACTTATGATAATACTACCGGTAAATGGTCGGTGGGCACTTTAGATAGTAGTAAGCAGGCCACATTGATTATTACCGGCATCGTTACGCAGCCCGGAACAATTACCAATACTGCCGGGGTTACTGCCAGCAACGTTCCTGATCCGGATTCGCCTGCAGTAGATAATCAAAGCAGTGTTTCCATACAGGTAGTTCCGCAATCAGGTATAGCAGAACAATACAGACTGCTGATGCTGCAGGTGACCGCATTGGTAAATAGTGGTAAACTTACCTCTCAGGAAGGAGATTTTTTAAATGGGCTCCTGGCACTTTCATTAAAGCTGGAATCTAAAGGAGAAATAAAACCTGCTATTGCGCTGCTTAAAGTATTCATCATACTGGTGAAGAATGCTACGCATAGAACGCATCTTACAAACGCCGACCGGAAAGCGCTCATTCGGGCCGCCCAAAAGATCATTGATCAGCTTAAACCAATGGAAGATCATCATCGGAAATGGTGGGAAGATAACAATGATAATGGGGAAATGAATATGGAAAGTAGCGGTGGTAAAGTGTTTATGAGCTTCAGCTTAAATGGAAATTATCCTAACCCGTTCAGCAGCTTTACAACCATTTCATTTGAACTGGCTGATCAGCACAAGGTTCAATTAAACGTTTATGATGCAAATGGCAGGATGGTTACACGTTTGCTGGATAAAGTTATGCAGCCTGGTATCCAGACTGTTACCTGGCAAACTCCGGATCTGCCAGCGGGTATTTATATCCTCCAGTTGAAAGTGGATAATTTCACTAAAACATATAAGATGATGCACGTAAAACAATAACTAATAGCTGAAACGGACAAATTACTTTCCGGGAGAATAGGTATATTAAAGGTATGCAACCGGTAAAATGCGTCTTGTGTATTCAGCGTAAAAAAATGCACTTAACCAGTTGAAAGGAAGCACCAACATGTTTACAATGAACATGGTTGAATTATCAAACAATTAAATTAAAAAAATGAAAAAACAGCAATTGAATTTTCTACAACTGGATAATGTTAAACTATTGACAAGAAGTCAATTAAAAGATATATTAGGCGGAGCTGCCAGTGGAAGCGGAACTGGAGGATGCTCAGGTCCGGGGCAGTTTTGTAATTGGATGGATAGCAAGTGCTGCACAGGATTAACATGCTGGTCTACTAATAATCCTTCGAATCCGGATCAGGGGAAGTGCATCAACCTTCATCCATAGTAGTTAATGATGCCAATCAGGCGTTGAAAATATTAAGTTTTTTGAACGTAATTAAATTGACAAAGCGCTGGAGGTGGAATCTGGCGCTTTTTTGTGTTTAGCCTCGCTACAAAAACCGTGGCTGAATCAACTCCATAAACGGCGCCCTGAAAGTTTCGCTCAACGGTATACATTTTCCTGCAATGAAAATATGGTTGTCCTGAATTTTATCAATATGACCGGTGTTCACAATGTAAGAATTGTGTACACGGGTGAAAGGCGGAGAGAGCTGTTCAGTTAATTCTTTCAGTCGCTTGTAAATCAGTATTTCGCTTTTATTGGTGACTACACGCACATATTCCTTTTCCCCTTCAAAATATAATATCTCCGATAATTTAATCTGATGCAGTGTTTTACCTGATTTCAAAAAGAGATAGTCGCTATCAGGAATGGTGGCCTCCAACAAACCCTTATGTATAAACGCTGTTTCTATTTTCTGCCTGGCCGTCAGGAAGCGCTTGAGGGTAATTGGCTTCAGCAGATAATCAATTGTTTGAAAATTATAGCTGGCCAATGCATATTCTGCATATGCTGTGGTGAAAACTATCTTTAAATCCGGCGGAAGCAATCCGGCCAGCTCCATACCATCCAGTTTGGGCATATTGATATCCAGGAAGATCACATCTGCTTTATTGTTTTTCAATATATTCAATGCTTCCAACGCATTGTAGCATTTGGCTACCAACTGCCATTCCGTTGTTTGCTGGATATGCAACTCCAGCAAATTCACCGCATTGGGCTCATCATCTACTATAATACATTTCAGGTTCATATGGGAACAGATAAAAAGGCGGTAAAATGATGTTCAGATTTTTCTGTGCGAATGGTGAAATTGTCACCATATAATAGTGATAATCGTTTTTGCAGATTTTCCACTCCTGATCCCCGGCTACGCTGACTATTACCATTTTCAGGCAAACCATTACGGGTACTGAAATGTAACCTGTTGCCCTCCTGTACCAGGGAGATATCGATGATATTGTCCTTGCGGGACTTATCAATACCATGCTTAAAAATATTCTCCACAAATGTCATCAGCAACATAGGAGGAATGCTGGAAGACTCGTCTGCCTGCCTGACAAAATTCAACGATATCTCATGGCGGATACGTATTTTTTCCAGGGCAATATAGTTCTCCAGAAAATTAATTTCTGTAGATAAAGGCACCTGATCTTTAGGGCTTTCATCTACAAAATATCGCATTATTTCAGAGAGGCGTTCTATTAAAACGGCTGTCCTGGGAGATTCCAGGTAGGCTTCGTAATAAATGTTATTTAATGTATTGAAAAGAAAATGCGGTTGCACCTGCGACTTCAACAGGTTCAACTCAGTTTGGGTATTTTGAAGCAGCAGTGCCGCAGCCTGACGTTTTAAAGTAAAATAAACAACCACTATTCTAAAAAAGAAGCTAAGCAAAAAGATCAGCGGTATACCACTGAGGTACCTGATTAAAATACTGCCGGTTATAGGGAGCGGCATCGTAGTAAACCATTTATTATAAATCCAGTCTAACAGATACCCTCTGCCCAAACCAGCGATTGTCAGGAATAACAAAACAGCTATCACATACAAGGCTATACGTCCTTTTTCATAGAACCTGGGATATAACCAACTGATATTACCGTAGATCACAATGGCATAAAATAATGTATTGAGAAAAGAAAATACCATCGCCTGCAAAAAACCATCTCCTGGCAATATGGAAAAGAACATCATCGCAAACACGACTAGCCACAGAAACCATTGCAGGCGGGTACTCATGGTGATATCTCTAAAATTCCGCATCCCCCAATTTACGAAGGTTTTAATCTTTTTTTATTACCGGAGCAGGTATTTCTGTATTTACATAACGATTTTCAACAAATGTTGGTGGTCATTCAACCAATAGGTCTGATTTTTAAATGGTTCGCCTGATATCTCCATTACCGTTATTCATTGAAATGCTGTTGGGTATGATTGAATTTATTTTTTGGAAAATAAAAGAGATAGAATCTTTGATGAAAATATTTCAAATTTATTCATCTGTAAAAAAGCATCACATGCATTTCTTCAAATCCTTCCAACTTTATAAACGTATTATCCTTGCCGTTGCGATAATAGCAATACTGGCAGCGCAAAGCGCTATAGCACAAACGGACACAATTGATCCGCAACATCATAAATTAAATACAAAATTACTGAACCCTGGTGTAAGACAGTATATCGTATATTTTGTAAGACCCGGTTTTGAAAAAATGTTATGGCTTAATCTGTGGATCAGGCAAATTGAAAAAGCTACTCAAAACAAAGAAGACGTATTCAAAATATCACAATATTGGTATAGTGAAGATAGTACCAGGTATCACCATATTACCTCTATCAACAGTGCTGCTGACTTTTCACCCATTTACCACGCCGCTTATGTAGGCAGTGACCTGAAAGCCTATAACTGGTCGGCCACAGGAATTAAAGGAACGGCCATCGCAGATAATAAAGCCGCTGATTACAAACTGGACTTTGCAAGCCCTAACTACAACTGGAACCTGGACATTGAAACATTCGAAATGCTGCCTTTAGCGGAAGGTAAATCCTTTGTTATCCAATTCTACGACGCGGGCTTAGAGCCGCCAGCTTATGTTACCTACAAAGTTACGGGTGCTGAATCCATCTCAACCTTAGATAACAAAAAAGTAGATTGCTGGAAACTCTTCACTGAAGGAAATTCACCCAAAGGAGGACATTACACCCAAATCTTTTGGATCAGCAAAACAGGCCACGAGCTATTAAAAGAAGAAGATCATTTTGGCGGTATGTTGCGTTATAAAGTAAAGCTGCCAGGATTTGCCTCCTTTGTGCCTGATAAATTCGCTAAGCAGTAATTCATTGATGAATATTTTTCCGGCGATTCCTCCTATTCTAATGGGAGGAATCGCTTTTAATTTGCTGATATCCCATAACGTAGTTCTACGGTACTTTTAATAAAATAAACAGTAGTACTACTGTTTATTTTACCAGGAGAAGGCAGTAATTTAGGCATCGAAAAAATAACTATTTATATTTCAATCCAAATATTTGCCATTGTAAAACACACAAAACCCTGATACTGATGAAATACACATTATGCCTGCTTTGTACATTGTTATTGGTAAGCAGATGTATTGCACAGGAGAACGACTACAATCAGCATTTTTTTAAATTCAATTCCTATCTCAAATTTAGTTTCGGTGTAAATGAGCATGGGCAATTAATGCTTTGTAATGAAAAAGGTGAACTGGTAGTGGCTAAGCAGGTGAAAGGTAAGTGGGAACGGCTGCATGAAGGGTTAAAAGATATCTTTTATGAGCATCTCCTTTTCTTTAATAATGATACCGGAATCATTGTAAGTAATGGAGATTTTTTTCATTTCATTGCCGGTAGTACCGTTTTACAAACGTCAGACGGAGGAAGGAGTTGGGAACGTGTCTTACTCACAGAGGTTGCCTCGCGCAGGATTGATGACGGCACATACCTGAACAGCGGTCAGGCCTGGTTATTCTATTCATCGGGTTATGATAACAGCCAGGTGGCTGACAAACCTGCATCTGATACGCCTGTTGTCAGGCGCACTCCGGGATGTATTTACTATACAAATGATTTCGGCCATACATGGTTGTCATTTAAAACGCCGGGGAATAACCAGCGGTTCTGCCATATATTCTTTAATGATCAGCAACAGGGCCTGATAGGTTCATTATGGAATGTACTGGCTTATACTGCTGATAATTGCAGTAGCTGGAATACACTTCCTACACCGCTTGATCAGGGGAAATATAATAAGACAGCCATCTGTAACCGTCCACAAATCAATAATGTGGCCATATGGAATGATTATTTCCTGGTAAGGCAGGAAGAGCTGGTATTCTATTCAAAGAGAAATAAGATCAACTGGAAATGCCTGCCAGGAATAAAAGATTTTTTCACGGATGCAGCAACCAGCAGCTTATATTTTGTATCAGACAGGAATGAAGTGAATAAAATAAACAGCCGGCTTCAATCTGAAAAAAAATATACGCAACGGGCGCTTTACTTAAATGCAGTATGTAAAAACGGTAGCTTTTATACCTGGGATGGTAGTCATGTAACACAGTATAGACCAGATGGGGAAATAGTAAGCAGTCCCCTTTATGCAGGTAAAAGTGTTGAATGGCAACCTACCGCAGTCGGACACTCCGGGGATACTACCTATGGCCTGTCAGATAATAAATTATATCAGCAACAAACCTATGGCCTGAACTGGGATTATAACAGCGACTTGCCTTTTAAAATTAACAAAGGTACGGCAATGATAGTAGCGGGAAAACAATTGCTGTATACACCGGGAAACGATTCGCTTTATTATTATGGAATTGATACCAAACAACTAAAAAAAGTAACGGTACAGGAATCATTATCTGCTTTTTATCAGCAGCCGGTTAAAAGTATTGCATTTATAATGAGAGGATCTGTTTTCATGAAAGAGGACACAGTAGTTTATAAAAGAAACAATCAGCAATTTGAGCGACCCCAAAGTACAGCAAATGAAACAGACACCGGTTGGATAGTAAAAATGCCAGCAACCATCAGTACAGGCAGTATTGATTCATTAGCCGGTAACATAAAAAATAGCTGTTATCAATACGATAAAATAGCAGATTTCAAATTTTCAAAGCAGGAGTATCAACATTGCAAAAAACAAATTAATACATTTCAATTAGCTGTGAAGGCACATGTTATTCCGGAAAGTCCTGCTGCAGATTTTTGGATAAATATCAATAATCTAAATTTTGACAGATTAATTGATTTAGTTGATTCGATCCCTTTGCTTGATTCTTTGAAATTGCATAAAATACTGGTGTTACCGGAAGGATTATGGAGTAATAATTTTGTTGTTATAGGCCCGGAGATTGCCAACCTTGGCGATTTTATGGAGAAAGCCTATGAATCAATGAAAAAAAACAACCCTGGTGGCACTGAAAGCCCTGCACTATTAAAATACTTGCTTGAGGCAACAGATTCATTAACCTGGAATGATTGCAGGCCAACTCCTTCAGGAAGCTGGAACATGTATAATAACTGGGTTCAGCTCATCCTGACTAACCAGGAAGGCCATACTTTGATCATACGCAATTTCAGGTATCAGACTTATCCTCTTTTTTCTCCCTGGACAGTTGAGCTGGATGGCTATGTAATTACAGAAAAGAGTAGTGTGTTGATGGATCAATTTATGACAGCCATGGCTCCTCCGCTTATCGATAAAGAAGGCAGGCAGCATATGCTGCAAAAACTGGTTAAAGCTATGTATTTTTCAAACCTGTTGGAATGATGGAAGAATTACAAAAAGTGTGTCAGCCTTCCCATAATGCTATCATCGCTTTATAATCAAACTCGCCCCAATCTTTGTTGAAAAAATTATCACGATATGCTTCTAAATCAGCGGCGCTCAGTTCTTTTCCATTTTGGAGATTCAGCGAAATCAATGTGGCCCAGCCTTCCTTAAAAACATAAGGACAATGGGTTTTACCTTGCACTATCAGAGAACCTTGTTCAAAGCCATTGGCGCTGCATTCGATATGAGTTTTGGCTACGAGGTCGCCACCAATAAGGATTTCGTTATCTTTCATGAACAGGCGGTTACAGCTCAGGTTTCCGGTAACATACACCCCAAAATCATTATCGCCGTCTTCGTCGAGGCTTCCGGCATAAAAATCTTTGGTGAAGGCAGCATCACCATTTATGACAATAAAATCAGGCTTTTCGGTTTCAAAATTATTGAAGGAAAAATTTTCGGCAGTATAATTACCCTCAAACATCAAAACGTTTTTCGGGGAATATCCATATTTACTAAAGGTTTGGTTTACCTCGTTTAAAGCGGGGAATTTTTCAATGGCTTGCTGCCAATTGATATTTTTTTTCATGTTTTTATTTTAATTGCCGTAAAGGCATAAGGCTGTCAAGGTCTTCCCTCAACGGTTTAAACAAGATATAATTTTATTGCTTATGCAGTGGAAAATAACCTGTATAGCCGCGAAAGTATATATTTTGTAATAATTCCGGAAATTATCTAAGTAAGAAGTTCACTCATCCTCAGCAATACGATGAAATATTTTTTCTCCCATCGCGGCATGTCTTGGGTTATTTATTAATCCGGTGTCCAGTAGTAGCGCAGCAAAAAGTATAGCCCATCCTTTGGCGCGTTGCCAGGTTGCCTCAGAAACATTTATATAGGCTGATATCGCGGCTCTTCGGGCATCCTGGTTCGGAAAGATCATCCAGATAGCAGCCAGGTCTGTTGCAATATCGCCGGCCGTTATATCTCCCCAGTCGATGATGCCTGTAATCTGCCCGTTTTCAACAAGCACATTTTGCGCATGAAGATCACCATGAATCCATTTTTTCTGAACATCCAGCGGAGCGCTTAAACCTATACTCCATGTATCCTCTATCTTTTTAGTGATTAGATCAGTCTTAACTTTTAGCCGTTGTATACGCTCTTCTACAACAAGTGCCCGTTGATGAAGCGGTACGCTGCGTGCAGGATTTAATGGCGCATCGGAGGGTGGATGCTTATGCAATGCTTTGAGGAATGCCGCAAAAATTTTTGCCTGGTCAGCATCAGGCGCTTCTTCGTCTGCAGGTACACCTGGTAGCCAGGGTAATATACTCCATCGCCAGGGGTAAGCACTGTTAGGCTTTCCAATCCTGTAAGGAGCAGGTATAGCTAAAGGCAACCCTTCCATCAGTAATGGAAGCCAGGTTTGTTCATGCTCAATCAGCATCGTTGCTGCCTTCCGACGAGGTAATCTCACCAGCATTTGTTCTCCCAAACGGAAAATTACATTATCCCAACCCGCTTGTTCAAAATGAAGCGGCAAGTGTATTAAATCCGGATGCTGTTCTTTCAGCAAAGCATAAACCAGTGCTTCATTTATCCTGATTTCGGCGTCAGGGGTTCCTGATGAATTTATTTTTTTTCCGGGCTGCATATAGAACGGACAAGCTTATTTTTAGTTAGCAAATGTAGTTGATGATTTATAATATATCCGCCTTTTATCCGGATAATACCAGTGAGCAATAAAAAGGCTGACCTAAAAGCATTGTTTCTTTTTTGGTCAGCCCGGCATTTAATACGTTGCGCAGATCAACGTTCCTCTGTGATCTATTCTTTTATTAGTTTAAGCGGCTGCTTTCCTTCATCTACTATTAAAATATACAACCCGTTGGCCCAGGCACCTACTGCAATGCTGCTGCCCATTTGGAATTGGCGGTTGAAGTAAACCAACCGACCGGACATGTCATATACTTTTACGAGGTGATGGCCGGTGGCTAAGCCGGATATCCGGCAGCTTTCCTGTGCGGGGTTGGGTACTATCAACAGGGCGATGGGCTTTAGCGTGCCGGAATGAAAGGAAGCATTATAGCTGCCTCGTTGCAGTCCCCGGAGAGGTAAGAGGGACATTACACCTTTCAGGCTTCCACTATAAAAATGCCGGTTATCATGCGTTACCATGTTTAACCGGTAATATACATTTGTAGTGAGTGTAGCCGTGTCCGTAAAATTATAGGACCGTATGGTATTGGAATTGCCTGCTGCTCCTATGGTGCCGGTATTATTCCAACTCAGGGAATCTGTACTGCGCTCTATGATAAACTGGTAAGTATTGGCTTCTGCGCTGGTAGACCAATTGAATACGAATTTCCCCTGTTGTAAGGTAAGCGCAAAGGTAGCCAGGCGGAATGGCCGGGAGTACATCGTATCGGGCGTTCCTTTTATGGCGGCACTAAAGAAATGCCGGTTGTCCAGGGTCACCATCTCCAGGCGGTAGTATTGCGCGTTTGTGCGTATGGTGGTATCAGGATAATTGTAGGAACGTTGCCCCGGATAACTACCTGCCGCCGTAATGCTGCCTATATTATTCCAGTTGAGGGAATCACTGCTTCGCGCTATGATGAACAATGAACTATTGGCTTCGTTGCTGGTAGCCCAGTTCAGGTGCAGCTGATCATGATACTGGTTGACGGAAAATGTCGTGAGGTTAAAAGGATTGCTGACGGGAACTGTATCCGGGCCTGGTGACAGGCTTTTGATTCCCTGACTATAGAAATGCCTGTTGTCGTGAGTAGACATATTCAGCCGGTACCAGGCTGCAGTAATTCGTGTAGCCGTATCCGTGAAACTATAAGATCGTATGGTCACGGAATTACCTGCTGCATTAACATTTCCGATACTATTCCAGGTAAGAGAATCGGTACTGCGCTCTATTGTAAACATGTTGGTATTTTTTTCTGCCCGGGTAGTCCAGCTCAGGAGGTACTTGTTTTGCTGCAAGGCCACAGTGAAGACATCCAGCCGGAAGGGGTTTGTATACATGGTATCCGGCAGCCCTTTTATAACAGTACTGAAAAAATGACGGCTGTCTGTGGTTACCATGTTTAACCGGTAATACTGGGCACTCAGATATATACTAGTATCTATAAAACTGTAGAAGCGGGAACCGGTATAGTTACCGGCTGCCGTCAACGTACCAACTGTATTCCAGCTCAGGGAATCAGCACTGTGCTCTATGATAATCCGGGAAGTATTTTTTTCATTATTGGTATACCAGATTAAATAAAGCTTGTTCTGTACCTGGTTTACAGCAAAAGAAGTAAGATGGAAGGGATTAACACTGCTGCCGGCATTACAAAGTACATCCCGTATATTGCTGCTCACCACCCTGGTATACAGTAACTGGTGCCCCGCATCATTCAAATGTATACCATCACCATAGCTATAAATATGCCTGATAGAATCATTGGGTTCTGTGAGGTCAGTCCAGAAGTCTATAGCCTTATTGCCGAAATAGGAGATTGTCCAGTCACGCATCGTCTTTAAAGCGGCTATCTGCCCGGCGTTATAAGCGTTTCGGGGCTGGGTGGTAGTAACCCATACTTGCACGCCCTGCGCTGTTGCTGCACTGATCATTCGTTTATAATTATCCTGCTGCTCCGTTAACGTATAGTCCCGGCCTACGTCATTGGTGGGCAGATTAATGATAATCGCGTCCGGGTGCAGCAACAAAGCCCTGGTGATGTTATGATTTGTATCAGGCAAGGGTCTGGATGGCGGCGGCACAAATCCGGTGGGGCACAGATCGTAAGTAGTATATCCACCTACCGCCAGGTTATCTACCTGGTAATTGATGTTAATGCCTTTCAGATATTGCGTATACAGGGCCACCCAGCCATGGTTGGGCGTGGCCCCCATTCCGGCTGCAGTAGACGAACCTATTACTACAATATGATAAGGTGTGTTACAAACCTGGGCATTGACATAATAATTGCTACATAACAGACATAGGAGTAAAATAATTTTCCTCATTGGGATTAAATTAAAAGGGTTAAATGATAAGGTATCGGGCTACGGTAGGGGGTATACTGTTAATCAGGAACTACAATACAAAATGGCATATTTGTCACCAAAAAGATAATACATTCAGTTGGTAAAATCTACAATTAAAAATAGTTATCACCAAAAAATCGGGAAATGATTAACAGGGTATTTAATGCCTTCATTTATTTAGTGGTAGCGCGCAGCATTATGTACTATTAGTACAGCCTTCGGACAAAAGAACAAAGCTATAAGTAGTTTGAAATACCCATCCGAATTTTTTTGTTCAATTCCGTTTTTTATTTACCTTCATGCCGCAATTTTAGTTGCAGACTAAATATTGCTAATGCCAATTTTAAACCCTTTATAGTTGATTTAATAAAAAGATTAACGGAACCTGTTTAAAGAAGCCATGGGCTTGTGAGAAACTCCATTTTACTTCTTTTTTTTCGTTTAAGAGATGCATGCACTGTCTGAAAAGAGATTGATGAATAATAGCGCTGATGGCTACTAGTCATGTTAGCCACTATAGGTGGAAATTGTCATTATATAGTCGTGCGTAATGTTACTTTATAACACCAGAACATAGCAGGAAAGCAGCTATTAATTTTTCTTTTTTATGTTTAAGCGTGAACATTTGTTAACAAACGCTTAAATAGTTGTTCAATTAAAATAACCTTTAGAGATGAAATTACTATCCTCGTACATGCCAGGTACGCCTTAATTTTTCCAGTCACTAAATTTCATGGATGCCCGGAGCATAAATCAAACGGTTGATTGATATGCTACCTACGCCTGAATGTTCATAGTACCGGATTTGCCATTAACCTATTTTCCACAGCTGTACATAGCTGAATGGGAGAGTTATTGTTTGTTATATACAGATGACATTACTATCCAGGACCCTTTTTAAATCTTTTAACGCTCAGTTTATGCCACTTCAAGTTTCGCCGCTACATCCTGCACAACGGGATATCTTCATGGACCAATTGATCAATATAGGAAGCGCATCTTATAATATTGGTTGTTATACAAAATTAACCGGGCTCCTCGACAAAGAAAAGTTCATTGCGGCAGTTCGCACACTACCGGAAGTATTTGATGTATATAAAATGAGGTTTGACCTCGATGACCCGCAACCCCAGGCCTGGTTTGATGAAGAATATAAGGTACTTGAACTCACGTTGCTTGATTTTAGCCATGAGAAAAAAGAAACCATAGAAGAATGGATGAAAACCTGTCTGGAAACCCCATTCATTATTAAGAAAAATCAATTACTATTTGCGCATTATCTGATTAAAATAACAGAAAATGAGCATTGGTATTTTTATAAATTTCATCATCTGATCAACGACGGATATGGTATTGCTGCCGGTACCCAATACGTTGCCCGCAAATACCATTCACTGTTACACAACCCGGCAACAGCGTTGAAGTATATTTCATACAGGGAAGCCGCTGAAAACGCACTGGCATATTATCATTCTCCGGCTTATACAAAGGAGGCTGCATATTGGCAAAACAGCATAGATAAAAAGCCGCCGCAATTATTGGAAAGAAAATACCACACCACAACGTCATCCGGTAATAAGTCGCAAGCACTGAATATTGATTTCTCTAAAGAAGAAATTACGCTGCTGGAGGAATTACAGCAACAAACCAATGCAGGATTGCAGCAATTAACGCTTGCTGCATTAATGATATATTTTTCCAGGATTACAGATCAATCTGAATTTGTTTTTGGTACACCCGTGCATAGAAGAAAAAACCGCGAAATGGCAACTGTTTCCGGTATGTTTTCAGGCATCATGCCATTCAAAGGAGCTTGCCGGCCGGGAACTACGGTACTGGAGCTGATCAAAAGTATTGCTTCCACCAGGCGACAGGATTACCGCTATCAAAACTATCAGACGGCAGATTTGAACAGGTTCCTTAAGCTAAATGCGACGGAACATCAGCTCACAGAGATTATTGTGAATCATGCCACCCTTAATTTTGAGCTGGATTTTGGAGAAGCATTACAGGGAATTACCTATGATGTATCAAATGAAAATACAAGATATCCGCTGGAATTATTCTGGAGAGACTACGGTAGTCAACAGCCATTGCAGCTGAAAATAGATTTTCAGTTATCATATTTTACCTCCACCGATATCCGGTTATTGTTACAAAGGATGATGTTTATCCTGCAGCAATTTAAAACCAGGTTGCACGATAAGGTAGAAGATATCAGTATCCTGCCGGATGGAGAACTTCTTTTGCTGGAAGGTTTTAATCACAAGGAGGCGCAACCTGTTTCCTATAAAACTATCGTGGAATTTCTGGAAACACAGGCTGCCCTTACACCGGACGCTACTGCATTGGTTTTTGAGGAACAGTCATTCACCTATAAAGAACTGGACAAACGCGCTAATCAACTAGGGCACTACCTCAGGAGCAAAGGCGTCAGGGAAGAAATGATGGTATCCGTTTGCATGGAACGCTCTGCTGAAATGATCATAGGGATATTAGGCGTATTAAAGGCTGGCGGGGTCTATGTTCCGGTTGATCCTTCCTATCCTGCAGGCAGGATTGATTTTATGCTGGAAGATACCGGTACTTCCATTATTATAACGAATACACACTTCAGTTGGCTGGCAGATAATAATGACTCACGGCAGATCATTGATATCAATAAAGACTGGCCTGAAATTGCGCAATTTCCAGCCACGAGCGTGGAAACGCAGCTGGGACCGGATAATCTGGCCTATGTAATTTATACTTCTGGTTCTACCGGTAATCCCAAAGGCGTTACCATCACGCATAAGGGACTGGTAGCTTCTACTTTGTCCAGATCTGCGTACTATAATGCAACAGGAGCGGCCTTACTGATACCTTCTTTTTCTTTTGATTCATCCGTAGCCGTTATATTCGGCACTTTGTGCACAAACGGGAAACTAATCCTGTGTAAGGATGATGCACTGAAAGATGCAGCCGTTGTAAAAACACTGTTAAAAGATACAGATACAATTTTATGTGTGCCTTCTTATTACCGTTTTTTACTGGAAGAAGGATTGGTGCAACAAGCTGGCCTGACAAATGTAATACTCGCCGGGGAGCCACTGGAAACGGTACTGGCGGATCGCCATTTCCGTGAAACGGAACAGGTATCTCTCTATAACGAATACGGACCTACGGAAGGTACTGTTTGGTCAACAGTAGCAAAGGTTTTACCCGGGGATAGTTTAATCACGATAGGCAAACCGGTAAACAATCTGAATATTTATATCCTTGATGCCAACAACCGCTTATTGCCGGTAGGTATCAGCGGAGAGCTGCACATTGGCGGGCCACAAGTGGCACGTGGTTACTTAAATCGTCAGGAGCTGACGGCAGAAAAATTTATTCCGGATCCATTCAGTAAAACACCCGGCAGCCGGTTATATAAAACAGGTGATATTGGCAGATGGCTGCCAGATGGCAATATTGAATACCAGGGCCGGGTAGATGACCAGGTAAAGATCCGTGGTTATCGTATAGAGTTAGGAGAGGTGGCACATGTATTACAAACCTGCGAAGGCGTAAAACAAGCGGTGGTAGTGGCATGGGCTGATGAAAGAAGGAATAAGCGCCTGGTGGGTTATATAACAGGAACCGGTTCCTTTGACAAAGCAGCGGCGTTTGCTGTACTGAAAGAAAAATTACCTGAATATATGGTACCATCTGTACTGATGGTATTGGAACAATTCCCCTTATCAACAAATGGTAAGATAGATAAGAAGGTATTGCCGGCACCTGCAGCCGATGATCTGCAGCTGAACAGCTATGTGGCGCCCCGTAATGAGCAGGAAAGGCTGCTGACAGGCATCTGGCAGGAATTGCTGGGAATAGAACGGATAGGGATATACGATAATTTCTTTGAGCTGGGTGGAGATTCCATTATCTCCATGCAGGTGGTAAGCAGGGCCAAACGCCTGGGGCTTGAGCTGAAGGCCAGGGATTTATTTGTACATCAGACCATCCACAACCTTTCTTCCCTGTTATCATTAGAAAATAATAATACCACATCTGCAGAACAGGATGTGCTGGCTGGTAGCAGCGGGCTGTTACCCATCCAGCAATGGTATTTTGAAGCAGGTGCAACTACGCCGCCTGTATTTATGCAACATGTTTTATTGGAAACAGATAAAACGCTGACTGCTATTGATCTGGAATCGGCGATAAAAAAACTGGTACAGTATCATGATGCGCTCCGGTTTGTATACCAGCAAGGAATAGAAGGCTGGGATCAAACTTATGGCTCCTTCGGAGGAACACTGGACGTAGTTGATTTCCGGGAAATAGCTGCCGGTGAACTGCCCGGTAGTATCAGCAGCTGCATGAATAATTGTGAGGCTGATTTAGATATCACAAAAGGAATACTGATAAAAACAGTATTGCTGTTAATGCCGGAGAGTGAACCTTGCAACCGCCTGTTGGTGATGGTACATCACCTGGCGGTAGATGGCGTATCCTGGCGTATCCTGCTGGAAGACCTGGAATTATTATTGAAAAATAATGCACAAACCGCAGAAGCAGTACTTGGGCATAAGGGAAGCTCTTATCGTCAATGGTATAATACACTGGCAGATTATGCGCAAAGTGATCGTTTAGCCGGTCAGGTTAGTTACTGGGAACAACAAACTGCAGCTAACATGCCATTGCTGACGGATAGGGTATACGATGGCAAAGTGAGGGTAGCAGACACCGGTATACAGGTGCTGCGCCTGGATGCTTTACAAACACGTCGTTTATTACAGGAAGTCCCCCGGGCTTATCATACGGAAATCAATGATATCCTGTTATGTGCCCTGGCACTCACTATGTCAGAATGGAATGGCACTGCCGGCATCCTGGTTGGTATGGAAGGACATGGCCGGGAAGAGATAGCAGCAGGTATCGCCATTAATCGCACTGTAGGATGGTTTACAAGCCAGTATCCTGTTTGGCTGGAGATTAGTAGCAAGGAAGATATTGGTGTTAGTTTAAAGGAGATAAAAGAGCAATTGCGGCAAGTGCCGGAAAAAGGGATTGGATACGGTGTGTTAAAATACATCCGTAAAACAACCTCCTTACAGCAGGTAACGCCATGGGAAATAGCATTCAACTACCTCGGACAGGGAGATAACATGACCAGCCGGGATGGAGCAGTAAAATTATCACTGGCTTCATTGGGAGCCGGAGGTGCAGCAGAGCGGGTAGTACCGGAAAAATTAACGGTTGACAGTATGATCCGCCAGGGTGAGTTGATCATCCAATGGGGATTCAGCCAAAAACATTACGAAGCAGCTACGGTAGCTCAACTGGCCAATACTTACCTGTCACACCTGGAATCCCTGATAGCGCATTGTGTGGCACAGGATCCGTCCCTGCCGGTTCATACACCATCAGATTACGGACTGGGTGGGGTAATGAGTAATGCGGAGCTGGATACATTCCTCGATGCAACATATCAGGGTGTACCCAGACGTAATCAGCTAACCGGTTTGTATCGTTTAACCGGTTTGCAGGAAGGTATGTTGTTCCATGGATTGTATGATGAAACCGGAGGCGCTTACATTGAGCAGTTCAGTTGTGAGTTACCAGATTTACAGGTGGAAGCATTTTTGCAAAGCTGGAAACGATTATTAGCACAGCACAGTATTTTCAGGAGTGCTTTTTATGCGAATGTATTCAGCATACCGGTACAGTGCGTATACCGCGAGGTAACGTTACCGGTAACTATCCTGGATTATCGCGGAATGACCATACATGCACAGCAGGAAGCTATCAATGAATATCTGGCAGCAGACCGCCGCAAAGGATTTGATTTTGAAACGGCTCCGCTGATGCGTATCTGTTTGATACAGCTGGAGGAAAACCGCTACAGGATGCAATGGAGCTACCATCACATGTTAATGGATGGTTGGTCGCTGCCCGTTTTGCTGGGCGAATTATTACATACCTATGAATCTTTAGTGACAGGTAAGGCTTTACCGGCTGTGAAGGAAGACCGCTTCGGGGATTACATCCGCTACCAGGAACGGCGTGATAAAGTGCAGGAAGAACAATACTGGCGTACGTACATGCAAGGTGTAAATGAAGGTATCCTCTTGCCCTTTGTGAGCACTACCACCGGACGAACCAAAGAAACCGGTATTTATAAAGAAGAATTACTGTGCCTTGATACAGAAACGAAGGCGCAAATAGAACGTTACACACAACAGCATCATATTACACTTAATACGCTGATGCAGGGCGTGTGGGCGTACCTGTTATACCGTTACACCGGTAAGCAGGATGTGGTGTATGGAGTAACGGTAGCCGGCCGGCCCGATGAGTTGTCCGGTATAGAGCAACGGGTAGGTTTGTATATTAATACGCTGCCGCTGCATGCAATAGTGACAGAAGAAAAATTGGTGGCCAACTGGCTGAAGGAACTGCAAACGGCGCAGTTACAGAGCCGCGAACACCAATACGCTTCCCTGAACGAAATACAGCGCTGGATAGCTATAAAAGGAGATCTGTTTGACAGCTTACTGGTCTTTGAAAATTACCCTGTCAATAAAGCCCTGACAGCACAACCCTGGCGCCTGCAGATAGAAAAATTGCAGGTGGCAGAACAAACCAACTATCCGCTAAGCATCAGGATCATGACGGAAGGTGCGATCAGCATTGGTTTTGGTTATAATGCCGCTATCCTGGAAAAAATATATGTGCAGAAAATAACCCGTCATTTTGAACAGGTGTTATTACAGATGACTGCAGCTGCAACAAATTGCTTAAAGGATATTCAACTGCTCACAGCAGAAGAACGCGGGCAGTTACTGACCAGCTTTAACGATACCGGGGTAAGTTATCCTGCAGAAAAAACGATCAAAGATCTGTTTGAAGAACAGGCAGCGCTTACACCACATGCTACCGCTGTTGTATTTGAAACAGCCGTATTAACGTACCAGGAGCTGGATGAGCGTTCCAATCAACTAGCACATTATCTGCGCAGTAAAGAGTTGAAAGCAGGAGCATTGGTACCCCTTTGCATGGAACGGTCATTAGACCTGATGGTAAGTATACTGGGCATATTGAAAGCAGGTGGTGCTTATGTGCCTGTTGATCCGCAGTATCCCGCAGAACGTATCAGTCATATTTTGTCAGATTGTAACAGTACCCTGATCATTACAACAGCTGCCTATCGGGAACGACTGAACGAAGTAAAAGGAAATATGGAGCTGTGCTGTATAGATGAGATGACCGGCATTTTATCCGGACAGCAAACAGACAGTATCCCCGGTTCCACTGCGACGCATCACATGGCGTATGTAATGTATACTTCCGGCTCTACCGGCAAACCCAAAGGGGTGGCGGTAACGCATCAGAATGTTGTCAGCCTCGTAAAAGGAGCCAATTATATTACGCTTACCGCAGAAGATGTAATATTATCTGCCGGCTCTCTTTCATTTGATGCTACCACATTTGAATATTGGGGTACATTGTTGAACGGCGCCACACTGGTATTAAGTGCTGAAAAGAGTTTGCTGGATATTCAATTGTTGAAGAAAGAATTGTACAGCAGACAGGTAACTAAAATGTTTTTCACCACCAGCTGGTTCAATCAGCTGGTAGATACCGATATCACCGTTTTTGAGAAATTGTCGGCTATATTAACCGGAGGAGAAAAACTCTCAGAAAAACATGCGGGCAAATTCAGACATACTTATCCACATATCGATTTCAGTAATATTTACGGGCCTACAGAAAATACTACTTTTTCATTAAGCTACCGGATCAATAGCCAAACGATTGCCCGTCATACCCCGATAGGACGTCCGTTAAACAACAGGAGTGCCTTTATACTGGATGCTGCGCAAAGGCTGGTACCAGTTGGTGTAGCGGGAGAATTATATGTAGGTGGCGATGGGGTAGCCCTTGGTTATCTGCATCTTCCTGAACTCACTGCAGAGCGTTTTATCCCACATCCGTTTGTTATACAGCCAGGTAAAAAAGTATACAGAACAGGCGATCTGGCACGCTGGCTGCCGGATGGCAATATAGAATACCTGGGCCGGATAGATGAACAGGTAAAGATCCGCGGCTTCCGTATTGAGCCGGGTGAAACAACACGTGTGCTGGAGCAATGTGAAGCCGTAAAACAAGCGGTGGTAGTGGCCTGGTCTAATAAACAGGATAACAAATACCTGGTGGGATATGTAGTACCCCATGATACTTTTGACAGAGAAAGTATACTTACCTACCTGAAAAACAGGTTGCCGGATTATATGGTGCCATCGCTGCTGATACCGATGGAGCAATTGCCTTTAACACCAAATGGTAAAGTCGATAAAAAAGCGCTGCCCGTTCCGGATACGGCTTTGTTATCATCTGCTGCTTATGTAGCTCCCCGTAATGCAACAGAACAAACACTGGCGAATATCTGGCAGGAGTTGCTGGGTATACCACGTATAGGCGTTCAGGATAGCTTCTTTGAACTGGGTGGACATTCCCTGCTGGCAATGCGTTTGCAGTCGGCCTTACGTAAGCACCTGGCGGTGGAAGTGCCTGTGAAGGCTATTTTCCAGCATCAAACCATTGCGGGGCTGGCGATATATATTCATGAACAGGCAGGAGGAGCATTATCTGCTATTAAAAAGTACGATCGTTCAGGAAATACGCCATTGTCATTCGGACAGGAACGTTTATGGTTTATCGACCGGTTGGCCGGGAGTGTCCAGTACCATATTTCAATGGCATTCAGATTAAAGGGCCACCTCAATAAAGAGGCCCTGGCATACGCTTTACAAAGTATCGTTAACCGGCATGAAATACTGCGTACTGTTATTGTGCTTGACAATGATAGGACGCATCAGCAGTTACTGAACAAAGATGAATGGCGATTAAATATTTTGGAAAATAGCAGCTGGCAAACAGATACTATAGCATTACATGCTACTATGCAAAGGCTGATTGATGCACCATTTAATTTGTCGGCAGACCATATGTTACGGGCGCATTTGCTGATGCTGGGCGCAGCGGAGCATATACTGGTGATGACGATGCACCATATTGCTTCCGATGGCTGGTCCATCAGCATTTTTGCAAAGGAACTGGTGGAATTATATAACACTTATGAAACAGGCGGTGTCCCACAATTACCTGTATTGGATATACAGTATGCAGACTATGCCATCTGGCAGCATGCTTATATGTCGGGTACTACCATGGAAGCACAGCTGGCCTATTGGAAAGAGAAATTGCATCAGGTAACCACTTTGCAGTTACCGCTGGATGAGGCACGACCAGCTGTATTCAGCACACATGGCGCTATTATCCGGTTCCGGTTAGACGGGGAGTTGCAGCAGCAGCTGCAGGCATTGTCACGGCAGGAGGGAACTACCCTGTTTATGACGTTGCTGGCAGCTTTCAAAGTATTGTTATACCGTTACAGCGGACAGGAAGATATCTGTGTGGGCAGCCCGGTGTCCGGCCGTACCCAACAGGAAATGGAAGGATTGATCGGCTGCTTTGTGAATTCGCTCGCTTTACGCAGCGACCTGCGTAATAATCCTTCATTTATATCATTACTGCAACAGGTAAAAGAAACTACATTAAGCGCCTATGAACACCAGGAAATTCCTTTTGAGAAAATAGTGGAGGCAGTGGTGAAAGAGCGCGATATGAGCAGCAGCCCGTTATTCCAGGTGATGTTTGTATTGCAGAATATGCCCAGTATCCCGTCTCTTCGTTTGGGGGGATTACAATTACAGGAAGAAGTAATTGAATACACTACCGCGCAGGTAGACCTGAATTTTACTTTTGAAGAAACCGCTGACGGCCTGGTAGGAGGAGTGGAATATTGTACAGACCTTTTCCATGCAGATACGATCCGGCGTATGATTGCTCATTTTGAGCAATTGTTACGTTCCATTGTAATGTCGCCTGTTACGCAGATAGGTCTTTTGCCAATGTTGAGTGTAAGAGAAGAACAGCGATTACTGACCACCTTTAATAACACGCTTCCTTTCTATCAGTCAGGCAGCAATATAGTGGCGTTATTGGAGGAACAGGCCGCACTTACACCGGATGCAACAGCATTGGTGTCCGGAGAGGTAACGATGACCTATAAAACGCTGGATGAACGTTCCAATCAGCTGGCTCATTACCTGCGCACTAAAGGGGTGCAGGCAGAAATGCGTGTGCCTCTATGTATAAATCGTTCCATAGAGATGATCGTTGGTATATGGGGGATATTGAAAGCAGGCGCCGCTTATGTTCCTGTTGATCCTAATTATCCAATGGAACGTATCAGTTATATGCTGTCGGAGAGCAACAGCACGTTGATTATTACAGAAAATGCGCAGCTGGAAAACCTGCAACAGGCAAACACCACTATGGAGCTGCTTTGCCTGGATAATATCACGGCGCTGTTATCGGCACAGGATACAGACCGTGTAAATACAATCATTGATCCCGGCAACCTGGCCTATGTGATCTATACCTCCGGTTCTACCGGTAACCCCAAAGGCGTTACTATCACACATCAGGGACTGGTAGCATCTACTTTGTCCAGACGTGCTTATTATAATGCAACAGGGGCTGCCTTATTAATACCTTCTTTTTCTTTTGATTCATCCGTAGCCGTTATATTCGGCACTTTGTGCACAGGTGGAAAACTGATCCTGTGTAAGGATGACGTACTGAAAGATGCCACTGCTGTAAAACCACTGTTAAAAGATACAGATACGATTTTATGTGTGCCTTCTTATTACCGTTTTTTACTGGAGGAAGGATTGGTACAACAAGCGGGCCTGACTAATGTAATACTGGCCGGGGAGCCACTGGAAGCCGCATTGGCGGATCGCCATTTCCGTGAAACGGAACAGGTATCTCTCTATAACGAATACGGACCTACGGAGGGCACCGTTTGGTCAACAGTAGCAGCTGTATTACCCGGAGATAGCTTAATTACGATAGGTAAACCGGTGGATAATGTGAATGTTTATATCCTTGATGCCAATAACCAGTTGTTGCCGGTAGGTATCAGCGGGGAGCTGCACATTGGTGGCCCACAGGTGGCACGCGGTTACTTAAATCGTCAGGAGCTGACAGCAGAAAAATTTATCCCTGATTTCTTCAGTAAAACACCCGGCAGCCGGTTATATAAAACGGGTGATATTGGCAGATGGCTGCCAGATGGTAATATTGAATACCTGGGTCGTATAGATGACCAGGTAAAGATCCGCGGTTATCGTATAGAATTAGGAGAGGTGGCGCATGTATTACAAACCTGCGAAGGCGTAAAACAGGCGATTGTAATAGCATGGTCTGACGAAAGAGGTAATAAACGATTGGTAGGTTATGTAACAGGAACTGATTCCTTTGAGAAAGCAGCAGCATTTGCTGCACTGAAAGAAAAACTACCTGAATATATGGTGCCATCGCTGTTGGTAGTATTGGAGCAATTCCCTTTAACAACAAATGGTAAGATAGATAAGAAGGCATTACCGGCACCTGCAGCCGATGATCTGCAGCTGAACAGCTATGTGGCCCCTCGTAATGAGCAGGAACGTATCCTGACAGCTATCTGGCAGGAATTGCTGGGAGTAGAACGGATAGGGATATACGATAATTTCTTTGAGCTGGGCGGACATTCACTGCTCGTCACAAGAGTGATATCTGCCATACGCCGGGAACTGGAAGTGGAAATACCGATCAGGGAATTATTCACCCATCCTGTTATTGCTGATCTTTCTGTACATATTCAAAGTTTGCAGAAGGGAATTGTATTACCTGCTGTTACCGCCATGCAACGCAACGGTAAGCTGCCTTTGTCTTCTTCCCAGGAACGGCTTTGGTTCATTGATAGAATGGAAGGCAGTGTCCCATATCATATACCGGCTGTATTACGGCTACAGGGAAATCTCAACAGAACAGCCCTGGAGTTTGCACTTAAAACAATTATAGACAGACACGAAGTATTGCGCACTGTTTTTAAGGAAGAGGAGGGAGAAGTCAGCCAGGAGATTATATCCGCAGCACACTGGCATTTACAGGAGGTGCAGCATAATAGTTTTTCTGATGAGAAAGAAGCACTGGAACAGATAGCGCAATTGATTAATACACCGTTTGATTTGTCGGAAGATTTTATGTTACGTGCACATTTGCTGCCGTTAACTACCGGTGAACATTTATTGGTAATTAATCAACATCATATTGCATCAGACGGATGGTCTGCCTCTATCCTGGTAAAAGAACTGGTGGAGTTATACCAATCCTTTCACCAGCAAAGACCACATGTGTTGTCACCACTCCAGGTACAATACGCAGACTATACATTATGGCAACGCCTTTATCTACAGGGGGATTTACTGGATAAACAACTGGCCTACTGGAAAGAAAAGCTGGATGATACAGCTGTATTACAATTGCCCACCGATTATCCAAGACCGGCAGTACAGAGCACACGTGGTCATACTATTTATTATGAGATAGATCCATCCCTGGCAAAAGCACTGGAATTGTTTTCCCGTCAACAGGGTGCTACCTTGTTTATGACGATGTTGTCTGTATTTAAAGTGTTGTTGTATCGTTACAGCGGTCAGGAAGATATATGTGTGGGTAGTCCCATCGCTAATCGTATGCAACAGGCTATTGAGCCATTAATAGGTTTTTTTGTCAACACTATAGCGCTGCGGAGTGACCTTAGCGGTGAGCCGGACTTTAAAACTTTACTGGCGCGGGTGAAGACAACATTGCTGGAAGCCTACATGCATCAGGACACACCTTTTGAAAAAGTAGTGGAAGCAGTGGGGAGTGAACGGGATATGAGCCGCACGCCATTATTCCAGGTAATGTTCATCCTGCAGAATGTACCGGAAATACCAGCACTGGATCTGGACGAATTGCAGATAACCATTCAACCGGTACCCAACATCACTGCCAAGTTTGATCTTACGGTAGATGTAATGACAACGGATACCGGTCTTCGCCTGCGTGTGGAATATTGCAGCGACTTATATGACGCTGCTACCATTGCCCGGATGATGGATCATTACCTGGTATTACTGCATGGGGTAGTAGCACATCCTGATCAGCAGATCAGCACATTACCGATGCTCACCGCAGCAGAAGAACAACAGCTATTAGTGGAATTTAACAATACAGATCGCACGTATCCACTGGATAAATCAGTGATTGACCTGTTCGAAGAACAGGCCGCTGACTCCCCGGATGCCCCGGCTGTACTGTTTGAAGGGCAACAGTATACTTACCGGCAACTGAATGAAAAAGCCAATCAGCTGGCACATTACCTGCGCAATAAAGGGGTAATGGAAAATGTGCTGGTGCCTGTTTGCATGACACGATCACTGGAGATGATCACTGCTATTTTAGGCATATTAAAAGCAGGAGGCACCTATGTACCTGTTGATCCTGCCTACCCGGAAGCACGTATCCGCTATATACTCTCAGATACGCAGTTCATGGTAACGCTTACGGATACACGTAACCGCTCTCTGCTCTCGGATATAGAAGAAGAACGCATCCTGGTGTTGACAGCAGACACGGAAAATATCCTGTCTTCAATGCCATCTTCAAACATTACAAGAGCCGTTTGCCCGGATAAACTTACTTACCTGATCTATACCTCCGGATCTACAGGAAACCCCAAAGGAGTAGAAATGCCGGACAGTGCATTGTTTAATCTGTTATGCTGGCAGCAGGAACAGGTAAGTAATAACTACCCCAGAAGAGTGTTGCAGTTTGCCAGCATCAATTTTGATGTAAGCTTCCAGGAGATATTTTTTGCACTTTGTTACGGAGGTAGTTTGCATCTGATAGAAGAACAGCGCAGAAAGGATATGTCGGTGTTGATGGAACAGATCAATACAGATGGTATTACCTGTTTGTTCATGCCATATGTAGTATTAAAAAACCTGGTAGAATATGCACAGGAAAGTGGTATATATCCCCGGATGTTGCAGGAAGTATTTACGGCGGGTGAGCAATTAAAGCTCAGCGCTGATCTGGAAACATTCCTTGCGCATGCAGGAGCAAGGCTGCATAATCAATACGGCCCTACGGAAGCGCATGTGGTGAGCGCTTATATGGTACAGCCTTCGGATTATATACATCGTGTATTACCGCCTATCGGAAAGCCCATCAGCAATACGAAGTTGTATATTCTGGGTGCCGGCAATAGTTTATGTCCTGTTGGCGTGCCGGGAGAGTTGTATATAGGAGGTGTGCAGGTAGCACACGGGTATCTGCATCTGCCGGAACTGACCGCAGAACGTTTTATGGCAGATCCTTTTGATGTACACGGGAATGGCCGCATGTATAAAACGGGAGATGTTTGTTGCTGGTTGCCGGATGGAAATATATCTTACCTCGGCCGCAAAGACGACCAGGTAAAGATCAGGGGCAACAGGGTGGAGATTGGTGAAGTGGAAAGTGTGCTGGCACAATGTGAACAGGTGAGCCAGTGTGTAGTACTTGCAAAGGCTGATCAGTATGGTAATAAACGCCTCGTGGCATACATTGTACCGGAAGACCGCTTTAATAAAGAAGATATCCGGCTTTTCCTGCAATCCAGGTTACCGGATTACATGATCCCTTCTTTATTTGTGGAGCTGCAGGAACTACCGTTGACCAATAACGGTAAAGTCAACAAAAAAGCGCTGCCTGATCCTGATGTCTCTTTGTTAGGATTTGTAACGTATACGGCTGCACGTAATTTGACAGAACAGCAACTGGTATCAATATGGGAATCATTGCTGCAGATAGAACGGGTAGGCATATACGACAACTTCTTCGAGTTGGGCGGACATTCTTTACTGGCCATGCGTTTGCAATCAGCTTTACGGAAAAAGCTGGAAGTGGAAGTGTCTATAAAATCAATATTTGCACATCCTACCATCGCACGTTTGGCAGCATTTATCCAACGCAATGGCAACGGATGGGTGCTCCCCACTATTACTTTACAAACACGCCCTTCATTTATTCCACTTTCCTATAGCCAGGAACGCCTGTGGTTTATTGATCAGATGGAAGGCAGTACGCAGTACCATATGCCACTGGTATTGCGGTTAAAGGGATCACTGGACAGAGCAGCACTGGAATGTGCGCTGCAACAGGTTATTAACCGTCATGAAGTATTGCGGACGGTAATTGTGCAGGAAGATGGTCATTCCTTCCAGCGGATACAGGAAAAAGACCGGTGGAGCTTACAGATCATCAATAACCCGGTATATAAGAAAGATGCTGCTGCTTGTCGCTCATTGATACATAAATTGATCGATACGCCTTTCGACTTAGGGAAAGATCATATGCTGCGGGCACACTTAATCGCATCCGGAGAAGAGGAGTATGTGCTGGTATTAACCATGCACCATATTGCCTCCGATGGCTGGTCAATCAGTATTCTTTTCAGGGAATTGATAGCGATGTATGATAGTTACACCGCAGGAAATGTTGTAAAATTACCTGTTCCCGAAATACAGTATGCAGATTATGCCATCTGGCAAAGGCAGTATATGTCGGATGAATTATTAGCCACACAGTTAGGTTACTGGAAAGATAAACTGACAGGCGTAGCCGCATTACAATTGCCTACTGACTATCAGCGCCCCGCTATTAAAGGTAAGAATGGGTCGGTAGTCTGTCTGGATCTTGACAGGGAGTTGACGGATCAGCTGCAAACACTGTCGCAGCAGGAAGGCACTACTTTGTTTATGACATTACTGGCTGCTTTAAATGTATTGTTATATCGTTATAGCGGTCAGGAAGATATTTGTGTGGGAAGTCCTATTTCCGGTCGTACCAGGCAGGAAGTAGAAGGATTGGTGGGCTTCTTTATTAATACCCTGGCATTGCGCAATAATTTGGGCGATAACCCTGCATTCCTTTCTTTACTGCAACAGGTAAAACAAACTACCCTGAGCGCTTACGAATACCAGGAAGTACCATTTGAAAAAATAGTGGATGCCGTTGTAACAGAGCGGGATATGAGCCGCAGTCCATTGTTCCAGATCATGCTCGTTTTACAGAACACACCTGACGTTCCTGTCCTTCAATTGGGTGAAGTACAATTATCAGAAGTGTCGCTGGATCATGTAACCGCTGTATTTGATCTGAATTTTTGTTTGAAGGAAACGGCAGACGGATTATCACTCATTATACAATACAGCACAGATCTTTTTTCTGCAGATACGGTTACACGTATGGGCCGCCACTTTGAACAACTATTGCGTTCTATTGTGAAAATGCCGGCAACACATATTTGTGCACTACCTATGTTGAGCGCTGCAGAAGAGCATCAGTTGCTGGTTGTATTTAATGATAACACCGTTCCTTATCCGGAAGATAAGTCGCTCATTAATTTATTTGCATCACAGGTATCAGCGTCGCCGGATGCTATGGCGGTGATGTTTGAGGACAATACGTTAACATACCGGGAACTGCATGAGCGCTCAAACCAGTTGGCACATTACCTCCGCAGCCTGGGTGTTACCAAAGGGGCCCTGGTGCCGCTGTGCATAGAGCGTTCCCTGGAAATGATTGTAGCCATGTTGGCTATCATGAAGGCAGGAGGTGCCTACGTACCTGTTGATCAGGAATATCCGCTGGACCGGATCAGCTATATCCTGGAAGATACAGGGGCCGGTATAATGATAGGCAGCAGTGCTGTTAAACAAAGGCTGGCGCCGATAGCAGGATCAATAAAGATGATATTGGCCGATGGGGACCATGAGCTGATCACCGGTTATCCGGGAACAGATATGACAACAGCGCCCGAAGCAAATGATCTGGCATACGTGATATATACGTCCGGCTCTACCGGCAAGCCTAAAGGAGTCCTGATAGAACACCGTGGAGTGGTAAACCTGATGGTAAGTCAGCGGGAAATGTTGCAGCTACGTTCCGACAGCAGGATACTGCAGTTTGCATCGTTTGGTTTTGATGCTTCCTGCCTGGAGATCTTCCAGTCGCTGACGGTTGGTGCTTTGCTGGTATTGCCCAGAAAAGAAGATCTGCTGTCATCAGCAGGTTTTGCCACCCTGATCAATAAACGGAAAATAGACACCCTTTTATTGTCACCTTCTTATCTGCATAGTGTCAGGGATATGCTGGGTAGTAGTGTGAAAACAATTGTATCCGGCGGGGAGGCCTTAAACAGGGAAGACTGGAAGTATCTCCATGCTAAGGGTATCCGGGTGATCAATGCTTATGGACCTACAGAAAATACTATTTGCACTACCATTACAGCAGCTCCGGTTACATCAGATAATATCGTTGTGATAGGTAAGCCGGTAGCTAATATGCAGGTGTATATCCAGGATGTGCATGGTGGTTTATGCCCGATTGGTGTAGCGGGAGAGATTTGTGTAAGTGGTACCGGCCTGGCACGCGGTTATCTGAATCGTCCGGAGTTGACAATGGAGAAATTTACACAGAATCCTTTCAGTTCCGAACCGGAATCAAGGATGTATAAAACAGGTGATCTGGGCCGGTGGCTGTCCGATGGTAATATAGAATACCTGGGTCGTATAGATGACCAGGTAAAAGTGCGTGGCTACCGGATTGAACTGGGAGAGATTGAAAATGTTTTGCATGAGTGCAGCCTGGTAAGAGAGGCGGTAGTAATGGTGAAAGGTGGTCAGCATGATAATAAACTGCTGGTAGGATATGTAGTGCCGCAGGATACTTTTGACAAGGAAGGCATTATCGCTTACCTGAAAACGAAGCTCCCGGACTTCATGATTCCTTCTTTACTGGTGGAGCTGAAAGGGTTACCGACGACCGCCAACGGAAAGGTGGATAAGAAAGCGTTGCCAGCGCTGGAAAGTATTCAACTGGCTAATAAAGAGCATGATGGCAGCCCAAGGAACGACATGGAAGAACAGTTACTGCTCATCTGGAGAGAGGTTTTAAATTTCCAACAGTTAAGCATATACGATAATTTCTTTGCGGCAGGAGGGAACTCTATTACAGCCATCAGGCTGATTGCTAAAATGAAAGTGAACTTCCAGGTGTCGATAAATAATTTGTTCCAGCATCCGACAGTGGCGGGTATTTCAAAACATGTTATTTATGAGCAAAATCATTTCAAAAATAAGCTGGCCGCATTAATAACAAAATTTGATATCAATCATGAAGAGCAGATAGTATCAGGGGAGAAAGCCGCCCGGATGCAGGAAGAAATGGCCATCCAAAAGCAACAGTACATTAATAATATCAAACAGTTGCCGGATATAGACCCAACGGAGACGATCAGGTATGATAAGATATTGTTATTGGGCGCTACAGGTTATTTAGGTATTCATCTGCTGCATGATCTGCTCCTCAGGCAGGACGCCGATATATGCGTATTGATAAGGGCAGATACAGATGAAGATGCCTTTATACGATTAGCAGAAAAATATATGTTCTATTTTGGCGTACCGTTGTTAAAAGATAAGTACCGGCTGCAGGTAATAAAGGGAGATATCACGAAACATCACTTTGGTTTGTCCGGCAGCTTATTTCATGCCGTGATGAATGAAACCGACTGTATTCTAAATACAGCTGCTAACGTAAAACACTATGGTAGTTATCATGAATTTGAGCTGGTAAATACCAGATCGGTACAGGTGATACTGGATCATTGCAGGGAGGGTAAAGTAAAAGTGATCCATCATATATCCACCACCAGTGTGGCGGGTATGTCTCCTGAAGGTAGCCATGATTACCTGTATACGGAAGCAGATCTTTTCAAGAATCAGGAGGTCCCTAATTTTTATACTAAAAGTAAACTGGAAGCAGAGAAACTATTGGATAAGGCCAGAGAAAGTGGTATACAGATAAATATTTACCGGGTAGGTCATCTTTCTTTCCACTCATCAACAGGTAGATTCCAGGAGAATATCGACAACAACGCTTTCTATAATCAGATAAAAGGATTTATTTCTTTCAGAGCGGTACCACAGGAAATTGCAGAACTGGAGTTGTCTAATATAGATGAAGTATCTGATGCGATCCTTCAGATTTTTGATAAAAAACAATTGCTGAACAGGAATTTTCATATTCGTAATCCTCATACCTTAACAGCAGCTATGTTTGTGGAATACCTTAATAGCTATGGTTTTGAAGCAGCCCTGATGAGCACGAAAGCTTATATAGAAAAAATGCTGAGTGAATATGAATCTAAGAAGGATATGATTGACCGGTTATTCCTGCAGGCAGACTTGTTCAGTGAAGAGAAGGAAGATGCAGGTGTGGTATATCAGTTGTGTTCAGAAGAAACCAATGCGATTTTGAAAAAATTGCAATTCAAATGGGGACGGATAAATGAAGAGAAAGTTCACCTTATGCTGAGTTATGCGGAGCAGGTGGGATTTTTTGAATCCAGTAAGAAGAAAGGCATTTTGATAGAGTAGAAAAAGATGGCAAAGGGAAGGCGCCTTCCCTTTGCCATTGCCATATCGGAGATAACTTATTGGGACGAATAATTGATCTGCGTGCAGGCGTTACTACAACTTTGACAGGTACGGTACTTTCCCGGTGCTATCATTGTGTTATCATAGGGAGTTAAAGCGTACTACATCACCACCGGGCTATTCTCATTCCATCTTTTCTACAAAAATAAGCTCAATGGTTGTTTTGCCTGCATTCCATGCATGATGGGGAGTTTCTGGCCCTCTATGCATTGCATCACCAGCTTTCAACATATGGCTTTCTTTTTTCCCATCGTCATAGGCTATCTTTAACAAACCGCCCTTCACGACGTATCCCATATTTACCGGATGGGTATGCGTGGCGAGTTTAGCTCCTGGCGGAAGCGTGATGAGCATCATTCTTACGCCTGCGGTGTCACTTAATAATTTACAATACTTTGGATTTGTGCTGCAAACGTCTTGCCCATAGGCATTATTGAAAACAAGTCCTGCAAATACAATAAAAATTAGTAAAAGCATCTTTTTCATAATCTGGAAAATTTGGTGTACTAAAAATTGTTTATTAGACACAAGTCATTGAAATAAAATGGCCATACTTGCAATGGTTTAATATTGGAAGTATGGTCATTTTAATACAAACAGATTATTGCTACAGAGAAAATGAAAATAAGAAGGTAACCGTTTTACATTACGGTAATGTCTAGTTTTTTAGTATTAATAGCAGCTCCTTCTTTTTCCCATATCCTGCGTTGTTCAAATACAACAATGGCTTTGCCGGGAGCCTTACCGGTGATCATAAACACTTCATCATTGCTGGTGCCGGCGTCACGAAACATAGTATCTACTGTGTAATCATAAGGTTTCACCGCTATACAGCTGGTATCATCTACCTGGAAAAACCACTGAAAGCCTGCTGTTCCTAATCCGGGCAAAATAACAGGCAGAGAGGTCCCCACCTTTATTTCTTTTATTTCACTTTCCATATACGAGTTTTTTATACATACGAATTACGGATACAAGGAGCATCCCGACTGTATTAAAGATGCTCCTTGTATCTGGCCCCAATCTTCGGGCCAGATTGTAATCCGTCATTCGTAGTTTATAATACCCGCCTATACATACCATTTATGGTACATAGCAGAATCTGTTCCTTCCACAAAACAATCAAGTCTGCCTTCCTGCCATGAGCATACACCTACATCTGAGGAGAGGACACCACCCAGGTCTGAGTCGCCATTCCAGGTGCTTCCATCCCACCATTTATGCATCATGCTGTATGTTTGACCCGGATAAAAGATATCGATCCGGTTAGGACCCCATGAAACAGCCGCAGGGCTACCGAACATATTAGATTGCAGATCTTCCCATCCGCTCCATCCGTTACTATACCATTTATGCCAGAGATGATTATTTTGTCCTCTTGCAAAACAGTCGAGTCTTCCTGGTGCCCATGAAGATACCGCAGGTGCAGAAGTGATAATTCCGCCCAGGTCTTCCCAGCCATGCCATGCGCCATCCCACCAGAGATGCCACATAGATGAATTCATACCACGGGCAAAAATATCAATACGGTTAGGTCCCCAGCTCACGCAGGCAGGTTCTGATGATAATGTACCACCAAGGTCTTCCCAGGCACTCCATCCACCCTGGAAGTATTTATGCCACAGGTGATGGTTCAAGCCTACTGCAAAAATATCCAGCCGGCCATTGGCCCATGAACAAATAGCAGGTGCACCCTGAATTTGTCCGCCTAATGATTCCCAACCATACCAACCATTTCCATCCCACCATTTATGATACACGGCACTATCCAGTCCTCTTACCACTACATCAATCCGGTTTGCTGCCCATGAAACCGCATTGGGTCTGGAAGTAAGTAAGCCTCCCAGGTTTTCATAACCATGCCAGCCATGAGCCGGAGCAGGCAATTTTATACCACTGGCAGTCCAGAATGGGAATTCTGTGTCAATACCTGCCTGGCCGTAAGCTATTTTGAAAAAGCCTCCTTTGCCCCATCCGGCGCCCCAGGAATTTTTGCATAACCAGCACTGTTCTGCTTCAGAGTAACCGATCACAGTAACACAGTGTAACCCTTTATCTACACCGGTTACATGTATGTATACGCCATCTGCATAAGAAAAGAAATCTTCATACACGTGCATCACGGCAGAGCAGGGTCCATTAGTGGACAAATAATTTTTACGATCTGTTATATCTGCCAATGTAGTAGAGTTGGTGATTTTCACAGCTCTTGCGTCACGGTTGGGTCCCACTGTACAATGGGGAGCTTGTCCGCTCCAGATATTATTACCCGGGAAAGCGCTGGCATAAGGGAAGCAGGCTTCATCAGGAATGCCGCGGGTCTTTATCTGGCCATACGCGTCTGTAGGCCACCAGCCACCGCAATTAGCACCATGTGAGGAGCAAAAATGAAGATCTGCTTCAGACAGATCCAGTAATTGTCCTTGTTCAATAGATGCCATTGCTTCTGTAACAGCAGTAGTGCAGAAAGATACGCAGGAGCCACATCCTCCCTGATCTTTTATTGGCGTGATGTGGTTGCCGTTGTGGTTCCGCCAGTCAACCGCAGGTGCATAATTGGCCGCTGATGCCGCGCCTGCCTTGGGTTTCATGATAGTTGCCAGTTCCGCTGTATTTACTACAACGCCTAACAGGCCTTTTTGCTGATCTTCCGGTAGCTGTGAAACGGCAGTTTCGCGTGCCTGCCATCGGTTATTTGTTTTTTCAAGGTTAGCTACGAGGTCAGTGATACTGAAATTTGACATAAACTCGTGATTTTTGAGAGTGAACAAATAGAGGTTTCGATATTAATTGAAAATAATGGGGTCGTGCGACGTTGAATACGTTGATTAATGATCGTGTGTACGCTTTGAATACCGGAAAAAATCTGGTGATGAATGAAAAGCCCGAATAAAAGACAATAGTGAATCAATGAACTCAACCAAGCTGATGTGGTGAGAAAAATAGGGTGAAGAAAATTAAAGGAGAATGCCATTCACATAACAATCATATTTCTTCGTTGCCAAAGTTAGGAAGGAGCTATAACATAGCAAAATAAAGGTTGGTTGCAATCCTTTGCATTCTAAAAAAATAATTTGCACTATACTTTTTAATAACAAAATCGTTGATTTTACAAGTATGTTTATTGTTAGCTATGTGGCATGCCATCTGTATAAAATTGAATCGGAAAAGCCGCTGCTATCTATACAGGAAGAATAACGTGGGGCTTCCTCAAACATAGACAGCACCGGCTTTTTGGGGCATTTTTAAAACGATTAAAAGAGATCAGGAATTTTGCGCGGCTGCAAGACCTTTTTGCAAGTCCTCTAAATTCATGACAGGATGAAATTCCACTTTAGCATTCATCTTCATAAAAAAGGGTTCAGCAATACCTGGTATTTCCGATGGATCTTTAAGATCAAATACCATAAAGAATGATCTGCAGCCATCAACGGCATGGAAGTAGGAGGCCTCCGGCTTAATTTTATCCGTTGTTGATTTAATAAGCTGGGGCAGTGAACCATCTGTGATGGCCTTGTTTGATGCTGCCACATCCATAATAACTTTCATTATTGTTCGCATGACTTTGGGATTTAATGAAAACCAAATGTCATACATTTTTTAATCTAAAACATTATTAATAATAAAAATCAGGATGCTCTTTGTGTTCAATAAACGCAAAGAAGCAAGTGGTTTTTCTTTGTGTTAAATGAACGCAAAGTGTGATCTGTACTGTTTTTAATGTATGTATAGTTAGGCTTCCAAATTAACTTGTTTCTTTTGTAAACCTTTCCGGTTGTTTGATGTTAATCTATCAGGAGTTTATATATCTCTACCCCATTACCCCGCTAACTATTCACTTAATGATCAACTGTCATCTATGATTAAGCACGTAAAAAGCATTTTAATCCTGGGGAGCATTTTTATTGCCATCACTGCCCGATCACAGGTAGTGGTGCAGGTAAATGCAGGTTCCCGCGCATTGTGGGGCACCAATCAGAATCTGTTTATAGATCAACAGGGACATTGTCAATTTTATCTGAACGAAGTTCGTGGTACTGTAAAAGATTCTTCCTCATTTAACATTCCGGTATCCCAGCTTGTGTCTTTTTTGGACAAGGCTAAGCAGGTTGGCTTCTTTAACCTCAAAAACAAGTATGATGGAGGCCTCGCAGATGGATCCGGCATCTTTTTATCACTGAACAATTCAGGGCAAAAGCACTATGTTGAGCTACTGAATAAAGACATCCCCGAAGTGCATGAACTTGTTGTTGAGCTCAACACTATCCTTGCACCGCATGGTATTAAGATCAACTATGGTCAATAACTTTCCCCCAAAAAAACTAATCATGAAATACTTTATTTTCCTGGCATTGATATTTGCCGGTTTTTTACTGATACAAGGTTGTGCAGTACAAAACCATGCTACCACAGTAGAACGGGATAAAGAGAATGGTTGTACAATACATGTCATTCTGCAGATCGGCATCGAGGGGACAGATGCTGATGTGATTGCGGTGCGTGATCAGCTGGAAGAATGTTATTCTAAAAAATGTGTAATACCATGTGAAAACGATAACTCAGTGGGATGCCCGGTGCTCAGCCATGTAAACGTAAAGAAATGGTCTGCACTCAGCGACGATGAGAAAAAATCATTTCATCATATTACAATGGTTAACAATGATGGTCAGCCTTCCAATGCCCATATCGGTACACCAAACGGTGGCCCCAAAACAGGTACATGGCGCCGGGACGAACCTCCCAGAACCTATTGCCATGAAGTGTTACACCTGGCAGGATTAAAAGATCAATATTGTTCGCGGGTATATGATACCGTTACACACACTTCCGTGGTAGAGGTAACTTGCGACCCACCTCCTGATCCGGACGGAAATAACTGTTGTACTGCCACCGCAGCGATGATACGTTGTGGTCAGCCTTGCCCTGGGCATAACAATGATCTCATGGCAACACTAACGCCTGAACTTTCCTGTGATAATATCCTGGATGTAGTTAAAAAAGCCGGATTGAACAGCTGCCCGGAAGCTTGTTGTCCTCATCATCACACTTATTATAATCCGAAGAACCTGATCTTTATAGGGCCCAGTTACGTGCATTTCGGAGATAAGGATCTTCACTACGGCAGCTATGGGGGCACAGGGGAGTATACCCATTTTTTTACTCCCAAGATCGGCGCCACGGTGGATATAGGAATTTATTTTCATAATGATAAACAGAATGAATTAACAACGCACTATCAACAATGGAATGCAACAGCCGGTATTACTTTTATACCGATTACCAAACCAAAACCGCATGTTATTTTCTCCACCCACGCCTTATTCGGTATTTCAACATATTCGTATAAATTCACAGGCAATGGTTTCACCAGTAACAAAACCTCACAGCATTCATTCACTCCAAACATAGGAGTAGCACTGGATTGGCCTGTGAGTAAATCGTTCGCTATCCGGTTAGTGCAGGCAGATTATATGCCTACCTTTTTTTCTAAGTCTACCCAAAATAATTTCAGGATCAGTATAGGAGCAGCCTGGATGTTCTAGCGGAGGAATAGTCTGTTTTTATATATCCTGTAAACTAACATATCTGTGCTGATTGCCGGGCAATCGGGGTGAGTAATAAATGATCTCGCTCTGGTTGCCTGCGGCTATTTTACAAAGGTCCCTCAGTACCTTTATAGAAATAAGCCCGAATTTATTTATGAGTTTGCAGCTTACCACCGCCAATAAAGAGGAAATCAGCTACCAGAAATATGTTCCCCAAGCATTGTTGAACCACGTAATTGCAAATGCTCAGCTGTATTATTGCAGTGGTGATTACGGACAACTCATTTTTCAGGAAATTGCCGGATCCGATTTCAGTATATGGTATAGTGAATATCTCATAGCGCAAAACACTACTATATATGCGTACGGTGATGAACCATGCCTTGAATTACATTTCACTTTAAATAACAAACAGGTTTGCGATCTGGAAGGATTGGGAAACGTAGTAATATCTGCCTGGCAGTATAATATTATTTATCTGCCCTTTGTTCAAAGTAAGTCCACCTTTAAGCAGGGAAAAGGATGTACCAGTTTTGACATTCACTTTTCCAAAGAATATCTTTTTAAATTAATTCCCTATTTTCCTTTGATAGGCCAATTCATGGAAAATGTGGACCGGGAAATAGCCTGTATTTTTAGTCCGCAGAATGCGGCAGCATCTCCTCAAATGATCGCCATTATTAATAAAATACTGTACTGCGGATATACAGGTGTCATTAAAGATATCTACCTGGAAAATAAAGCCCATGAATTACTCTTACTCGCATTGGAGAAACTAACCTGGCGGGAGGATATGCATAATGATATGGAGTTGCGCCCGGATGATATTGAACGTTTACAGGAAGCCAGAAATTTGCTGCTGCAAAACATGGACAATCCCTGCTCGCTCAGGGAGCTGGCGCATAAAGTATTTATTAATGAGTTCAAATTAAAGAAAGGATTCAAACAACTATTTGGTGCTACGGTATTTGATTTTTTACTAAATGCCCGAATGGAAAAGGCTTATTTGTTACTAACGGAAACGGATATGCTGATTAAGGAAATAACCATGATAACAGGATATAAGAATGTCTCAAATTTTACCGCTGCATTTAAAAAGAAATACGGGTATCCTCCAGGTAGATTTAAAAACAATTTGCGGGAGGAAATAACTGTTCTGTAAGCACCTTATCAATTGATATAATTGCCAACTATTCCGAAGTAATATTTTAGAAAATTTGAGTCAAAAGGAACCCCATGTCTTTTACCCGGTTTCAGGGAGAGGAGATCACCTTTGTTGTCTGTACTGAAAATTTGCCATCATCTCTGGCAGGGTATGGCTTGCCGCATTGCTGTGCATTACATGCCTATGGCGATTTTGGAGATATGCTTTTTCAGGAAATTCCAGGCAATGGCTTTAGTATCCGGTATAATAATTACCTGATACGAAAGGAGGTGACTTTTAGTAATGTACCAGATACCCCGGTACTGGAATTGCATTTTTCATTAAAGAATAATATGCATTTTTTAATGGAAGGTATCGGCGCAGTAGTGATACATGAAATGCAGTATAATCTCATCTATTTGCCTTACCTGCGTAATACCTCCTCCTTTAAGGCGGATACTGAATACTGTACGTTTAACATACGTTTTACTACTGAGTACCTTCATCGTTTTAGTGATGCTTTTCCTTCATTGCATATATTTATGCAACAGGTACAGGCAGGAAAGGCGGGGCAACTAAGCCCGTGGCATGGATATATCACTGCAGAGATGAAAGGAATTATTGACAGCATCTTACATTGTAACTATACCGGTGAACCTCGTACCATTTACATCATTGCCAAGGTAGGAGAATTGTTGTTGCTGGCTTTACAAAGACTGGAGCATCCTGTTGGTAAAAATCCGCTGGTATTAAACGAGGAAGATATTGAAAAGTTGCTGGCTGCTAAAAAATGGCTGGAGAACAATATGGCGCATCCCTGTTCACTGAAAGAACTGGCCAATAGGGTAGGCACTAACGATTTTAAATTGAAGAAGGGCTTCCGGCAACTGTTTGGTACTACTGTTTTTGATTATTTGAAGGAAGTGCGTTTGGATAAAGCATTGCAGTTGTTGTACGAAATGGATACCTCTATAGGGGATATTGCGAAGATAATAGGGTTTAGAAATGCACCTAATTTTATTGTAGCATTTAAGAAGAAATTTGGTTTTCCACCTGGTGCGCTAAAAAAGAAAAAATGAGCAAGAGATGTGGTGGTGCCTATTCACGAACAAGCCTCAAAAGAGATTTTGAGGCCAGTTCAAAAGCCATCTTCCTTAATAAGAAATAGCGTTCCATATTCCATTAATTACATTCCAAAGAGTTAATATTATAAGATAATGAGGTGCTTATTTTGTCAGCTGTAATGATTTATACTGCGAAGGTAAGAACAAACGGACTGGGACACTTATTCTCAGCGGATAACAATATTTCTTAAAAAGGATTATTTAACTAAATTCTCCAAAATATAACTTTTTCAAATTGTTGGAGTCCGCAATTATTATTATGAAAATAAAACACCCTAATATTAATGGCTCAAATTATTCTGCATCTTTAAGTTACACCGAAACAATAAATTTAAGAGCAAGCTCATAAAAATCTGACAGGCAGTTGATTTTTAATTAAGAAAGCGTTATCTTTATAAAGACACACTCTCACAATTATAAGCTTTACGCAACCAGGTCAACCAATCATCTTTTCCCTCGAGACTTCATCTTTTGTTGCGTTAAATGTGCCCCACAAACACTTACTAACCTAAAATGGCCGTTTAAATTTGGTTAGGCCATTAAGCGCTTTATTATGAACCAGGAAAAGATCTGCTTGGATGCAACCACTGTGTATGCATTAAAAAACGGTAACACAAAAGCCCTCACTGATTTATTCAAATTTTACTATCCCCAGTTATGTTTATTTGCAGCACGCTTGATTACTAATGAACCTGCAGCCGAAGAAATTGCAGAAGAAACCTTTATGAAATTCTGGCAACGGCGCGATAATTTTGAAACCATACAAAACATTAAAGCCTTCCTGTATATCACTACACGCAACAGCTGTATGGATTATTTAAGAAAAGCAGTGCGGGAAGAACACTCCCTGAAACAGCTGACTTATATTACGAGAGAGGATGATGATGAATTTATGCAGACCTCCATCATCCATTCAGAAGTGTTAGGTGAAATCTACCGTGAGATAGAACAGCTCCCCCCAAAGTGCAAACAAATATTTAAACTCAGTTTTATTGAAGGCATGAAAAATCAGGAAATTGCCGATCACCTCGGGCTTGCTTTGCCTACTGTAAAAAATCAGAAAACCCGGGCAGTATGTCTTTTAAAGACAGTCTTACTGAAAAAGGATGTCTGGACCATGGTGATATTACTATTCTCTCTGCTGCGGTTATTAACAATGTATTAACAATAAATCAGCTGTATGCTTTAGTGCTAAAGCAAAGAATAAACGTTTTTATAACGGCAGGTGATATTGACAGGTAGGTAGTGCAGCATTCATAACAGAAAACAATAACGTGACCGTTTTAATATATTATCCTTAGAAAACCAACCAGCAACCTTACACCATTTTTTTTCGATCAGATTCCCTTGTTACCAGCCCCAAAGGACACATAACCGGATACGTGTATAACACACGCCCGGTTATTTTCTTTCCTACCTGACCTGCCTCCTCCATTTCAGCAGATAAATTAAGTTTGTTTATCCTTATCCACCGGTGTTTTAAAAGCGCAAACACCGTGTAAAAGATATAATGTGAAAATCCGCCTGTTGAAACTTTTTACTCCCGCAAACATAAGTAACGATGTGATTTAATAGGGATATTTATTTTTTCGTATCACTGTTATAACCCTGTATGAAAAAATTCCTCATTGCCATCCTGAGTATGTTTTTTTTTGTAAGCACCTGTTGGGGACAGTCGGCAGACATAAAGGGAATAATAAGAGATACACTGAATAAAAACAACATGAATGGCGCCGTGATCATGTTATTACGTGCCAGCGATTCCACACTTGTTACATTTACGCGGAGTAATGAAGACGGTAATTTTGTGATGCGGCAGTTAACCCCCGGCCATTTTTTGATGTTGGTTACCTATCCGGACTATGCAGATTATGAAGATGAGATAACCCTTAAAGATACTTCACACATTAACCTCGGTAATATTAGCCTCACTACCCGGATGCGCATGCTGAAAGAAATAATTGTGCGCCAAAGTTCACCTATGCGCCTCAAAGGTGATACCCTGGAATATGCAGCAGATAGCTTTAAAGTAAGGCCCAATGCCAATGTGGAAGATTTATTGAAGCAGTTACCAGGCATACAGGTAAACAGGAAAGGAGAGATCACTGCACAGGGGCAGCAGGTGCAGAAAATATTGGTAGATGGGGAGGAATTCTTCAGTGAAGATCCCACCATTGCCACACAAAACCTGCGGGCCGATATGGTGGAAAAAGTGAAGGTATACGATAAAAAAAGCGATCAGGCAGTGTTTACGGGCATAGATGATGGGGTGAAAATTAAAACGATTGACCTGAAATTAAAAGAAGATAAAAAGAAAGGGTATTTCGGAAAGGTGGAAGGGGGGACCGATTTTAATAAATACTATGACAACCGGGGCATGATCAGCGCTTTTAAGGGGAGGCGAAAGATAGCAGTGGTGGGTGTAATGTCTAATACCGGCAGTGGCACTTTAAGAGTAGATGAAGCAGACAATTTCAGTGGTGCAGGCGGGGTAGGTATAGAATTGGAAGAAGGAATGGGATTACCCCAAACAGCTGATGAAGGAGGAGGGGCAGGGCCTGGCGGTATTCCCGTTAGCTGGAATGGGGGTGCGCATTATTCCAACAAATGGAAAGATGATCAGTATTATCTGAATACTAATTACCGGTTTGGTAAAACTATTGTAAACCCTATAGGGGGTACTATTACCCAGCAAAACGTACAGGATGGTATGTTTGATAGCCGGCAACAAAGTGATGCAACCATACAAAATGAGCGGCATGTCTTTAACAGTAACCTGGTAGTGGCAACAGATTCATTATCCACACTCGATATCAGGCTGAATACAGCGATCAGTAAAGCCAGTAGCCAGAATACGTTTTCTACCAATACACTTAAAAATGGTATACAAGTAAATAATGGTAGCCGGATAACAGGCAATACTGCGGATGCCAGGGATTTTCAGGCAAATATGATCTGGCGTAGAAAATTCATGAAAAAAGGTCGTAGTTTATTATTATACGCAAATATAAAAACCGGAGATAATAAAGCAGATGGCTCGCTGTATGCCGTAAATGATTTTTACAACACAAGCGGAACACATCTGAATGCAGATACTACTAATCAGCAAAAGCTGAATCAAAACAATGGTACGCTGCTCACGGGGAAAATAATATATACAGAACCGCTATGGAAAAATGCTTTTATTATGCTGAGTTATGGTCTGGCGCTCAATAACCAGGAATCACTTAGAAGTACCTATGATAACCTACCTGGAGGAAAGCAGGTATATGTTGACAGCCTTAGCAATAATTACACCCTCCGGACTATCACACATAGAGCAGGTATGTATTTAAACATGGCCGGTAAAAAAACGGATTACACCATAGGAGGGGATGTTTCACGGGCAGATTATCACCAGCATAATGCGGTGAAAGATGGGGTGTTTGATCACCAGTTCATCAATTTTTTTCCTAAACTGAATATCCGGTACCGGCTAAATACTTACAAGGACCTTACCTTTTCCTATACCGGTATTACACAGCAACCATCTATTCAACAACTACAGCCTTTAAAGGATAACTATGATCCACTGAATATTTATATAGGCAATTCCCTGCTTAAACGGGCATTCAATCATACACTGAATTTGAGTTTTAAGCGTTTTAAAGTAATTAAAAGCAGCTACTTTATTGCAGATATTTCTTACAGCACCATACAGGATGCTATTACAAGCCGTAATTCTATAGATACAGCCGGAAGGAGCATCATTCAACCTGTAAATGTAAATGGCAATCAAAGTATAATGGGAAGTGTAAATTATGGTACAGCGTCTGATAAGTCGCACCTGGGAGCAAGTATAGGAACAAAATTTTCGTTGAGCCGTAGTGTTAGTTTTATCAATGATCAGCTAAACAATACGAATTACTTTAGCCCGGCTGTTACACTGGGAGTGGGTTGGTATAATGGAGATAAGAGTAGTTTAACCCTTACTTCCAACATAAATTATAACTATTCCAGTTCTTCTGTTAATCCGGATCTGATTACGAAATACTGGATGCAGGAATATACTGCTTTACTTTCTGTTACTTTATTTAAACAGGTTTATTTCAATACAGAGGCTTATTTCTCCTTGCGCCAGAAAACAAGTGCTTTCGATAAAAATAACAATGTGATCAAATGGAATGCCTATGTGACAAAAACAGTATTGAAAGGCAGCATGAACCTGAAATTATCCGTGAATGATATACTGGATCAAAATATCGGCTTCTCTCGTTTGGTAGGTGCCGGCACTATTACAGAAAATAATTATAATACGCTGCGCAGGTACTGGATGTTATCTGTAATATGGAATTTTAATACAACCGGAAGATAATCCTCGTTTCTCAATAACCGATTAAACTATTTATTTATGAGATACATATTATTGTTGCTGATATGCCTGGTTACAGCTACTGCTGTTGCACAATCATTTATCAGCAGTGGTAAAATAATGTTCGAGAAAAAAATAAATTTAACGCGCATATACCAGGAGAAAGGATTGACAGAATTTATGAAAAATCAACCCCAATCTAATACTACCTATTTCGAGCTTAGTTTTTCATCAAATAAAACACTTTATAAGCCAGGTAGAGCAGGAGATCCTCCTGTTGCGGGTACGGCAGCAGGTAATATCGTATTTACTGATTTTAATACAGGCTTTGTTTATGCAAAAAAAGAAGTGTTCGAATCTACTTACCTCGTAGCAGACAGTATTGCTAAAATAACATGGAAAATAACACCGGATACACGGATGATTGCAGGTGTCAACTGTAGAAAAGCAGTGGGCGTTATCATGGATTCATTAGTAATTATTGCATTTTACACAGACAGGATACCAGTAAGCGGTGGTCCTGAATCATTTGTCGGGTTGCCGGGTATGATTATGGGCCTGGCTATTCCTAAAATGCATACCACCTGGTATGCCAGCAGTGTGCAACAGATAGATGAAAAGGATGCTGCGATGATAAAAATACCTGCTGCAGGGAAAACCCTTACGCGTAAGGAACTATTAACTACTTTGCAGAAAACGCTGCATGGTGGCAGGGATGATGAACATAATATTTGGCAGATACTGATATGAAAAATTTAATATTCTATGAAGCGGTATTAACATTGCATTAACTTGATAGTCCGTATTAACCAGGTGTTAACAAGGATGAAGTAATTAAAATTATTAAAACAATGCATGTGTAAATTATATTCCACCAAATAATTATCTATTATTTCTCGATTTTTATTGCAGGCATCTACTTCCACTTTATCATTTTGAGAATTATCCGGCTTAGTACTGGCGTGAATAACCAGCGTTTTATAGGTAAATGCTACTGATAACCAGCTGCAGTGTATAAGAAAATTGCTTAGTGAATAAATGTAATCAAAATGATGAATGAAAAAGATGCCGGACCTACCAGTGCTATTGCAACCCTGATTATAAAATATCTGCAGGGAAATTTGCAGGAGGTGGAACGGAAATCTCTTGAAAGCTGGTTACAGGAAAGTGAAACGCATCGTGCACTGTTGCACACACTCAGGAATGAAAATAAAACACAGGAATCAATAAACTACTTAAATAGTATAGATAAAGAAGCTGCCATAAAACGGATTAGTAGGCGCATTAATGAACAACATACTATTCACAGATTGTCGTTGCGGTCCTGGAAATATATTGCTGCTGCAATGGTGTTATTGATCGTAAGTAGTGCTGTCATGTTATATCTCACAAGAGTTTCACGCACTACCATCAGTCCCAATGATGATATAAGTATTCGATATAAAAACGATATACGACCAGGTGGTAATAAAGCGCAACTCATACTTGCTAACGGGCACACCGTGCAATTGGATGCGCCGGCAGATTCCTCCTTTATGGCTGATAATGCCACCCTTATCAACAAACACAATGGTGTGTTAACTTATAGCAATAATGCTGCAGGAGTAGCTGCATATAATACTGTAGCTACACCTATAGGGGGCACTTATAAAATTGTGTTGAGTGATGGCTCACAGGTATGGCTAAACGCTGGTTCCTCTCTGCGCTTCCCTACTCATTTTACCGGTAAAGAGCGCCGGGTACTGCTTAGCGGGGAAGGATATTTTTCAATAGCTAAAAACGCACAACAAACATTTATTGTAGCTACTGATAACCTGGAGATACAGGCGCTTGGTACTGCCTTTAACGTAATGGCCTATACGACCGAGGAAAAAAGTGCGACCACACTGGCTGAGGGCCTGGTAAAGGTCACTTATGCGCATCAAAGCTATACGTTACATCCTGGTACAGCAGCAGTGGTCAGCAATAACCAGGTATCTGTTGAACCGGCTGATGTAGCAGCGGTGACTGCCTGGAAAGAAGGTCTATTTATATTCAAAAATACAGATGTAGCCACCGTTATGCAACAACTGGCCCGGTGGTATAATGTGAAAGTATCTTACATCGGAGATAAAACGCCTGATCTGCATTTTACAGGAGAAATAGACCGCAATGTTACAATGGCGCAAATACTGCAAATGCTGGAATTAACAGGAGGTGTACAATTCACTATTGACAAGAACAATGTTACCATTTCACAAGTCAACCATTAGTTCATAAATCAATCAATCTTTCTTTTATTTCACCTTTGTTCCTTCTCCCCAAAAAAAACACCGGATAATGTGTAAACACATCTGGTTGTATGTCATGATGAATAAAATTCCCCTGTTATTTGACAAGGGAGGCTTTTCTACCAACTTCATTATATATTATGGGATCTACATTACATGGCCAAAAGCATGGTCCGAGGTTGGCATGTTTGGCCCCAATAATGATTGTCATGAAACTTACATGGATATTAGTGCTAAGCACCTGCCTGCAGGTAGCTGGAGCCCCGGCCCGTTCTCAGGGAGGGATTACACTTTCCCTGCATAATGTGTCGCTGGAGCAGGTATTCCTGGAAATAAAACATCAAAGCAAATATAAGTTCCTATACAACGATGAAATGATAAAGAAAGCAGGGAAGGTGAATGTAGAAGTGAGGAATGCCAGCATAGAAATGGTATTAACGCAATGTTTTTTACACTTGCCTTTAGGTTATAAGATTAAAGCAGGGACGATCATTGTGACGCATAAGGAGGATGAAAAAAAAAGTGTGAGTATTGGAGGTGAAGTACCGAAAGAGAAGCAAGGGGAAGACCTGCCAAGTGTCGGTGGAAAAGTGATGGATGAAAATGGAAAGCCGGTAGCCGGTGCAACAGTAATTGTAAAAGGAACTAACATAGGGACGCTTACGAACGATAACGGTCAATTTTCATTAAAAGACGTTAAAAAAAATGCGACCCTGATAATTAGTAATATAGGCTATGAAAGCCAGAATATTGTTTTGAAAGGTAATAATACGATTAATGTTATACTAAAGATATATGTCAATAGGTTAGATGAGACAGTAATAATTGCCTATGGTGCCACCACCGAACGTTTAAAAACAGGTAATGTATTCAGCGTAAAGGCTGCTGATATAGCAAAACAACCGGTAAGTAACCCTTTACTTGCCCTGGAAGGTCGAGTACCTGGTTTGTTCATTACACAAAGTACGGGCCTGCCAGGCAGTGGGGTAACAGTACGCATACAAGGATTAAATAGTATAGCTTCAGGGAATGATCCATTTTATGTGATTGATGGAATACCTTATACTGCTCAACTATTACCAACCTATGCGAATGTTTTAGGTGGTTCCGGAGGAGCAGGAGTTGACGGATTTAGGAACGGAGCTGGTAATCCGCTTAGTTATATCAACCCTGCCGATATAGAGTCCATTGATATATTAAAAGATGCCGATGCAACATCTATTTATGGGTCTCGTGCAGCTAATGGTGCTATACTCATCACCACTAAAAAAGGAAAAGCAGGACAGACCAAAGTAGATATCAATATGCAAAATGGCTGGGGGAAAGTGACTCGAAAACTGGATTTGCTGAATACACAACAATACCTGCAAATGCGGCATGAAGCCTTAAGGAATGATGGGCTGATACCAGATTCAACAGTGGATTTTGATTTAACAGCTTGGGATACTACCCGATATACCGACTGGCAAAAAGTACTAATTGGGGGAATGGCGAAATATACAGATGCACAAATAAGTGTATCAGGTGGTAATACGAGTACCCAATTTTTAGCAGGCGCTGGCTACCATCGGGAAACTACTGTATTCCCTGGTGATCTCTCTGATCAGAAAGGGTCATTGCATTTCAGTATCAATCATATTTCTCTCAATCAGAAATTCCGATTCCAGTTGACCGGTAATTACCTCGTAGATAATAACCGGTTAATAAGCACGGACCTAACACAAACAGCGATAACACTTGCTCCCGATGCACCCCCTCTTTACAATGCAGATGGTAGCCTCAACTGGGCCCCACTCGCTTCAGGCAATTCTACATGGCAAAACCCGCTTTCATATTTATCACAAAAGTATAAAAACAAGGCCAATAATTTAGTAAGCAGTGCGTTGATCAGTTACCAGATTTTGCCTGGGTTGGACATTAAAAGCAGTTTTGGTTATACCTACCAGCAATCAAATGAAACCGATCTCTATCCGCTGATTTTTAATGCTCCGGAACAACGGCCATTTTTGGAAAGAAGTTCATCTTTTGCAAATAATAACATCACTACCTGGATAGTTGAGCCTCAGGTTAGTTATGAAACCATGATTGGAAAGGGAAAACTCATGAGCCTCATTGGTACTACGATTCAACAAAATAATAGCAATACATTAAAGTTATCAGCTGCTGGCTTTATCAGTGATGCAGTGCTGGAAGATCCCAGCGCTGCTGCTCACTTAGGAACTGACGCTTATATTGCTTCTGTCTATAAATACAATGCCTTATTTAGTAGGATCAATTATAATTGGAAGGATAAATACCTCATTAATTTCAATGGTCGTCGGGATGGTAGTTCTCGCTTCGGATCGAAAAACAGATTCCATGATTTTAGTTCAATTGGAGCGGGTTGGGTTTTTTCAAATGAACCTTTCATTCAGAAGAATTTACCAATTGTTAGTTTTGGAAAAATAAGAGGAAGCTATGGAACTACCGGAAATGACCAGATCTCAAATTATTTGTTTCTATCTCAGTATAAGACACCGCCGAATGTGTTAACCCCCTATCAGGGAAGCCCAGGACTTTTGCCAAATGGTCTTTACAATCCTTATTTGCAATGGGAGGAAACTAAAAAATTGCAATTTGGCTTAGATCTAGGTTTTTTTAAAGATAGAGTATTACTTAATATGAATTATTTTCATAACCGTTCTTCCAATTTGTTACTACCTTATACATTGCCTCTTATTACCGGTTTTGGGAGTATTACAAAAAATTTTCCTGCTACCATACAAAATTCCGGTTGGGAATTTGCGCTTAATACTATGTTTTTTCAAGCAAAAGATTTTACCTGGTCGGGTAATATTAACTTGACCCTTCCTGAAAATAAATTGGTGGCATTTCCGAACCTGACTTCATCTAGTTATGCAGATATTTTGGTGATTGGTCAGCCTATCACAGTTAGGAAGGTTTTTCATTTATTGGGAGTAGATCCCGCAACTGGTGTTTATCAGTTTGCTGACAGTCATGGAAAATCTACTTCTTCCCCTGTTTTTCCAGTTGATCAAACCGTGTTGGAAAATCCTTCTCCTAAATTCTATGGAGGTATTGAAAATAGGTTTAGGTATAAAGGATTTGAATTAGATTTCTTATTTCAGATTGTAAAGCAAACGGGAGTAAATTATGTTTATGGGAATTATCCTGGTGGTTTTTATTGGGGCAATCAACCTGTCAGCGTGTTGGATCGCTGGCAAAAGGCAGGAGATATAGCCGCTCAGCAACGATATAATACTGATTATAGTTTATTCACTCAATATGGTAACGCAGCTTACAGCAGCGATGCGGCTTGGTCGGATGCATCTTATATCAGGCTCCGAAATGTGTCCTTATCCTGGCAATTCCCGGGAATATGGATGAGGAAAGCGCATATACAAAACTGCCGACTTTATATGCAGGGAGAGAATTTACTCACCATCACTCACTACAAAGGTTTGGATCCTGAAACTCCCGGCTCGTCATTCTTGCCTCCTTTACGAATATGGACAATGGGGGTGCAATTGACTTTATAATAAATAATAAGAAATGTCTGAGTTGATAACATATTTAAAGGAATTTAAAATGCAATTAATTAATAAAATCATATACAAGCACCGCTTTATAAGCGTCTGTTCTGCTTGGACGACAGCTGGGGGGATTTTTCTCTTCTTGCTTATTCAAACTGGTTGCAAGAAACTGGTGGAAGTGGATGCCCCCTTTACAAGTATAAATGTAGGTAATGTATATACCAATGATGCCACAGCGGTAGCTGTATTAACAGGTATTTATACTAAGATGAGTTTAAGTGATGTAAGGTTTAGCGATGGTGGGCTTATCAGTTTGTCATTATTTCCAGGATTATCTTCAGATGAACTGACGCTCTACAACCTTTCAAATGAAAATGAACGTCAATATTACTCTAATGCATTAAATAATTTAAATAATATTGATTTTTGGGTTGAGATTTATCCGATCATTTTTATTGCGAATTCCGCCATTGAAAGTTTAACGAATGCTACTGGGTTGACCCCCGTTGTAAAACAGCAATTGATAGGAGAAGCAAAATTCATCCGTGCCTTTTGTTACTTCTACCTGGTTAATTTGTATGGAGATGTGCCATTGGTAACCGGAACGGATTATACAATAAATGCCCTGCTATCCCGTACCTCAATGACAAAAGTATGGGAGCAGATCGTCACCGACCTGAAAGACGCCCAAAGTCTGCTAAGTACTAATTACTTGGATGCGACTCTCTTAAATGTGACAACCGAAAAAGTGAGACCAACTAAATGGGCAGCTACTGCATTATTAGCCAGAGCTTATTTATATATCGGAGACGAAGTGCAGGCCGAAGCGCAAGCTACTGTTGTTATTAATAATTCCTCCTTATACAGTCTGGATACGCTGAACAGCGTATTTCTTAAAAACAGTAACGAGGCTATCTGGCAATTACAACCCGTAGGGGCAGGCGTGGCTGCCAATACAGGAGCAGGCAGGTTATTTATCCTTCCTGCTGGGGGGCCTAACCTGTTTGACCACCCCGTTTATTTAAGTGATAACATAACCAATAGTTTTGAGACTGGTGATCAGCGTAAAACAAGTTGGGTCAATAGCATTACGGTAAGTGGTGCTACGTATTACTATCCTTATAAGTATAAAATTGGCGCAGTTAATACTAGTACTAATGAATACATAATGGTTCTTCGCTTAGGTGAGCAGTATCTGGTACGGGCAGAGGCAAGGGCGCAACAAGGTAATATTGCCGGTGCAGCTGCAGATCTGAATATTATACGCACCAGGGCAGGGTTGATGAACACTACGGCTGCTACACAAGTGGGCTTATTGGCTGCTATTCAACGGGAACGTAAGGTAGAATTATTCACAGAATGGGGTCATCGTTGGCTTGATCTGAAAAGAACAAATATGGTGGATGCTGTGATGAGTGAGGTAACACCACAAAAAGGCGGCACCTGGAATACAAACTGGCAGTGGTATCCCATTATATTAAGCGAATTGAAAGCAAATCCGAATCTGGTACAAAATATAGGTTACTAGGGAGAGAAAAAATATTTTCATACTAAGTCTGAACGATAAAATCAAAAACTAATAAAATGAAATGGACATTGTATTTATTGATGTACTTCCCATTACTTATTAAAGCACAGGATGAAAAGGGAATTAAATTTGAACAAAGTCTTAGTTGGCAACAATTGCAAGCCAAAGCGAAAGCAGAAAACAAATACATTTTCGTGGACTGCTATACTACTTGGTGCGGGCCCTGCAAGGCAATGGAAAAAGATGTATATCCGTCAGATAAGCTAGGTGCCTACCTTAACGATAAATTCATTTCTGTAAAAATGCAGATGGATACCTCCAAAACTGATGGTAATGCTGTGCAAAAAAGATATGGGGATGCGCATGCCATACAGCAACAATATAAAATAACAGGTTACCCTACATTTTTATTCTTTTCACCTGATGGCAGATTAGTACATAGAGGTCTAGGATATAGGCAGGTAGATGATTTTATTCGACTTGCGGGTGAGGCAAATGACCCATCAAAGCAATATTACACCTTAATGGAAAACTATCAGCATGGCAAAAAGGATTATACAAAAATGGCTTCTTTGGCGCTAATTACCCAGGAACAGGGTGATCAGGATTTAGCCAATACCATTGCTGGTGATTATGTAAATAACTACTTAGATAAACTAAATGAGGAAGAACTATATACAAAAGAAAATATCTGGTTTATGGGTCAGTTTCCTGCATTGCTGTTTTCAGCAGGTTCAAAAGGGAAGTACTTTAATTTATTTTATCATCATTCTGATAAAGTGGATAGCATTTTGGATTTGAAAGATTATGCAGACTATTATGTTAAGATGGTCATTGGAAAGGAAGAGATAAACGACAAATTATGGCAAAGTGATAAGCCTGTTACCAGGAAGCCGGACTGGAATAAAATCAGCAAAAATATAAGTAAAAAATATAATATTAGTTACGCCGAAACTCTTATCTATCCTGCTCAACTGGCATTTTACATGCGTATAAAAGATTGGAGGGAATTCGCCAGACTCCGGGAAGACAAAATAAAAAAGCATCCACCAAAACCAGCAACAGATAGTAGCCAGAGAGGCTTAGCTAGGGATGCTTGGGTCTTGAATGTTGACGCCTGGAATGTTTTTGAACTGTGCAATGATAAACGTGTTTTAGCTAAAGCACTTAGTTGGAGCGATCTATCTATAAAATTAGATTCAGAGAATGTTCAGGTCTTAGATACAAAGGCAAATCTATTATACAAATTAGGAAGGGTTAAAGAAGCCATTGATTTGGAAGAAAAGGCTTTAGAAATAGCCAGATCTACTAAACAAGAAGCAATCGCTAGTGATTATGTGGAAAATTTAGCCAAAATGCAAAATCGGGAACCTACCTGGACAGTGAAGTGAAACGATATTTTTTATAGTGGTTGCATTGATCTTTTCTGTTGTTCATATTTTTTGTATCTTCTATGTCCAAAGTAACTTAATCTAGATTGGGAATCTTTTCGTTGTAATGATAATCGTTTATATGTAATTTATATATTGCTTGTCTATGAAATATGCCATTGTATGTACACTCTTTGTGTTCTACACCTACTGTTGTTTTGCTCAAAAACTACCCACAGACACCAGTGTCTTTGGTAAATGGTTATCGGTTAAATCTCCAATTATTAGTAATAATGGGGAATATGCTTTATATACTATTAATAATGAACCAGTAAACAATCATACTTTAGTAATACAGGCTATTCATACTAATTGGAAAATGGAGATACCGGGTACTGGCAATGCGGCAATAACTCAGGACAGTCGTATGGTTGTTTTTATCAAGCCCGGAGACACTTTATGTTTGCTTACACTAAGCACATCTGTTGTTGAATATTTACCTCATGTCAGTTCTTTCCAGCTTTTTAAGCAGGATGGGAAAGAGTGCTTAGCTTACCAGTTAAATGATAGGAGAAAGGAATTTGTTCTGCGTGACCTGGGGACTGGCAACCATGAATCTTTTACTGGGGTAACTAACTATTTGTTGAGTCATGATGGTAATACAATACTGCTCCAAACGGAGTCAAAGCTGGATAGTGTTATAACATTATCGTTGAAGTGGGTGAACATCCCAAGTGGTAATATGATTACTATCTGGTCTACAGGATTTGGTGAGCAGGAAAAAAAGGCAAGTAACTTTGTTTTTGATGCCAGTAATGCTCAGTTGGCATATATTGTACAAGAAGGTGTGGATAATGATTCAGAAACTTCCTTTTGGTACTATAAGGCGGGAACTAGTAAAGCCATTATGTTGGTCAACAATCAATCGGTAGGTATCGACCATGGTCTACGATTAAATAATATTACTAGTTTCAGTAAGGATGGTAACAGGCTTTTTTTTACATTAAAAGAAAAGGAAGTACCAACACCGAAGAGAGTTGCAGTAAAAGTAGATATTTGGAGTTATACCGATTCGAAATTGCAATCACAACAGTTATATGAATCTGGCCAAGAAGAACAAGATACTTATACAGCTGTTATCCAAATTGATGATCAGCATATCTTCCGTTTGCAACAGGAGGTAGATGATAGTTATTTACGATTTTTCGATGTTAAATCTAATGATATTACATTTACTTGTAACAGTAGAGGAAATTGGGATGAGCGTAATTGGAATGCTAATGCTGTTAGCAGTGATGCTACCTATTTAATAAATACTAGGAATGGGGAAAGAATACGAACAGATGGGAATTTTATAGCAGATGTGCAATCAGGAGGGAAATATGTCATTTTATTAAATAGGGATGTATTGAGTTATGAGATTGCAACCGGTGTGACACGCAACATTACCCAATTCCTCCATATTCCCTTGGTAGATAACGAGTTTGATGATAATCCAGGTCCCAAGCCTCGTGGACTAAGCGTAGTGGCCTGGTTAGATAATGAGGAGGCAGTACTTATCTGTGACAAGTATGATATCTGGAAGGTGGACCCGGCAGGAAGAAAACCAGCAGTAAACCTTACCAATGGTTATGGCCGTAAACATAACATTGTATTTCGCCTGACTGAGGATAAGAAATATCGCAATAAGTTTATTGCTAATAACGAGAAGCTTATTTTAGATGCATTTGACCGAACGACTAAAAATAGTGGTTTTTATAGTATTGCATTGGGCAGCAAAGGAGATCCTGAGCTATTGTCTATGGGTCCATATACCTTTCGCCTTGCTTCCTCAGCATTGGATACTACGGCGTATATTGTGGAGCGAAGTAACGCCAGCCAGTCTCCTAATTACTTTTGGACATCAGATTTTAAAACCTTTACACCTTTAAGTCATGTTTACCCTGAAGCGGCTTACAACTGGCTCAGCTCAGCATTAATAACCTGGAAAACCTTCGATGGACGTTCCACACAAGGGGTGCTGTATAAACCGGAGAACTTTGATCCAAAAAAGAAATACCCGGTAATTTTTTATTATTATGAAAAATTGTCGGATGAGCTGAATAAATACCGGGAGCCCGAAGCCGCGGAAGGTTGGATAAACATTCCTTGGTTTGTTAGTAATGGATATTTAGTCTTTACCCCTGATATTCATTATACGACGGGTAAACCTGGCGAAAGTGCCTACAATTCAGTTGTTTCTGCCGCAAAATACTTAGCTGAGTTCCCTTGGGTAGATGCTACTAAAATGGGGATCCAGGGGCATAGTTTTGGTGGGTATGAAACTAATTATATTGTGACACATACCAATGTGTTTGCTGCTGCCATGTCCGCGTCAGGGATAGCTGATTGTATTAGTGGTTATGGATCTTTATCGAAGGAGGGAGGGAGTTTACAATACTTTTATGAAGTAGATCAAACTCGGATAGGGGCTACACTTTGGGGAAAGCCAAGTTTATATATAAAGAATTCCCCCATTTTTTTTGCAGATAAAGTGACCACCCCGCTTTTATTGATGAACAATAAAGAAGATGCTGTAGTTCCTTTTGCCCAAGGAGTAGAATTTTTCACGGCGTTGCGCCGCTTAGGTAAAAAAGCCTGGATGCTGCAGTATGACGGAGAAGCGCATTCACTTCAAGATGAAAAAGCAATCAAAGACTATACTATCCGGATTACTCAGTTTTTTGATCATTATCTGAAGGGGGCTCTACCACCTAAATGGATGACAAGAGGTATATCTGCTAAAATGAAAGGAATAGATGACGGATTGGAGTTAGACGATAGTATAAAGACTCCCGGACCTGGATTATTATCAGTAATCAAATGAATAGATGATCTTGCAATAAAGCTGTATATGGTGTCAGCTATCAAATGACAACTAGTGAGAAAAGAGCGTCCACTGTAAAATAATTTTGTAGTACCCTTTTTGAAACGATTGTTTAAATAACCGCTCATTTTGTGTAAGTATAGCACTTCTTGTATTGTATATAAGATCCCCGTTTTTACCATATCTTTTTCGTTATGATGCATCAATAGTTATCTGCTAAAGTGCGTTCAACTTTAGAAGTAGTTATTATGGAAAGACGATTCACAAAAAAAGTAATTGCCGAAAAATTGTTTTTGTGACGATTCCTTTTTGAAACGGTTACTTAAAAGGACACAAATCATATAAGCATAGTATCAGTATTAACCATAGGATAACCATTTTATTGCCTGACAGTTATATGGACTAGAAGAGTGCATGGGTTCACTGAGGTGCTTGCACAAAATGAAATCGTAGCACTTATATCGGTGGTAATGGTTTTGTTGATTTATAGGACGTGGCAAATTGGTGATGACACAGCGCTACAGAATATGCATGCCCCAAAATTGTGTGCTTTAACGGCTAATCCGCCACCAATCATTGTTAAAACTACAGCCGTAACCAATATGATTTTACTTTTTTTCATAATAATAGTTGCTTTTAAATCCTAAAACTAGATTTTAATTTTACAATTTTCCCACTTTATTCCGATGGTTTTCGGCCACCCATTTCATTTACTACATTATTTGCTACGATATGTCAATTGTTACCTGTTAATATGCTTTCAATCTTCTAAGTATCAGCTATCAAAAGGCGGCTCGTTTCAAAAGGGAATCGCTTCAGAGTTATTTTAATGACGCTTCCTTTTGAAATGATTACTTAAACGGCCGCCTATTGTATAGGCCTGATATCTTTCCATGTGACTACATATATTTATTTTATTGCATGTTAGTTATATGGGTCGGGAAAAGACATGTGCCGGTTGTTAAATTTGTGCAAAATGAAGTCGGGGCATTTACAGACATAGTAATTGTTTTGTTAAGTAATACAAGAGGACAATTCTGGGATTGCCCAAGGCTACAAAATATGCGTGATCCCGAAATCTTTGCTTTAACGGCTAATCCACCACCAACGATTGCTATAATTACAATAATAGCTAGGGCAATTCTTGCTTTTTTCATATAATAAGTGCTTTTTGAATGAAAAAGCTAAACTTTAATTTTACAATCTGTTTACTCTGTTCTAATCGTTTTCGGCAATCCCATTTTTAATGTACATGAACCATCAGCTATCCAATGGCGATTTATAAAAAAAGAACCGCCGCAAAATTCCTTTTGTGACGGTTCCTTTTGAAACGATTACGTAGATAGCCGTGCATTGTATAAGATTAACATCTTTCTACACCGGCTATAAGATCCCCATTTTATTGCTTAACAGTTACATGGGTAGTAAAAAGGCAATTACCAGTTATGGTATTATCTGTACAAAATGAAACCGGAGCACTTGTAAGGGTGGTAATTGTTTTGTTCGGTACTAAAAGAGGGCAATTCTGTGATGCTACTGTGCTACAGAAAATGCGCGCTCCAAAAGTGTGCGCTTTAACGGCTAATCCACCACCAACAATTGCTACAACTGCAATAGCAGCCAGGATGATTCTTGCTTTTTTCATAATAATAGGTGCTTTTTAAATCAAAAAGCTAAACTTTAATTTTACAATTTGCCTACTCTGTTCTGATGGTTTTCGGCTATCCCATTTTCTTCACCATACAGTTTGCTATGATGCATCAATAGTTGTCAGTTTGGTGAAAGTGTTAATTCACTCATCCCCATCATGATTAAGGTTGAGCTTTGTCCTCTTAACCTATCCGTTGACAGGATATGGTTTGTCCACACCGTATTATCTGATCAGGGCAACACCTGCGTGGTTGTAAAACATTTTTATTTCTCAGCAATTTCTTTGATCTGACTCCCCCCCACTTTGCCAACAAACGCTTCGTTTAGACGTTTATCTCTTCCATAAATAGCCATATAAGGCACTCCAATCGCCTTGAAATAATCTGAAAAAAAATTATCGTAATCCAACCCTACGGCCATATTTGGGTATTTTCTTAATTGGTAATGATCATAAAATCCTTTCATCTCCGGAAAAGGAGCAGTAGTGAAAATATAAAACTGGATATCCTTCAGCGATGGCATATTTTCAATAATTTCATCCATCTGTGCACGGGAATAAGGGCAATTAGGTCCGAAATAGAATAATACAATTGGCTTTCCAGCAGGTATGGATATTGTATTCAAATGAGTAATACTGTCTGCCAGTAGCAAATTAAAGGACGGCATGGATTTGCCTTTCAATACGGTTTTTTCGGGCTCCCGGCCAAAGCAACCACATAACCCAACCAACAGTAGTAAGATAATAGCGTTTTTCATTTTTTTGATTGTTGAATCGTAAAATAAAATTCTGAAAAATTATTTTATTCATGTAAATCCTTTAACCTTGATTAACTATAAGAGGAGGGGAGTTCTTTAGCTTGCATCAATCGTTTTCCTATTGCAATACCCGCCAATGCCAGTGCAATAAAAATTCCATTAAATATCAAGTGTGCTTTCCACGAAAGTATTTCTAATACGCCTCCGCAGCTGCAGGGAAGTTGTTCATTAAAGTTTAGAATAAAAATAATATACCCGGTAAATATCAGCATCAACCCCAAGGCGGCGTATAGCCCTTTTAAGCGCCAACGGGGAATAACTAATAAAACAGTCACTACAAATTCTGACAACGGCAGCATCCAAGAGATCCAACGGGAAACAGGTGCTAGTAAAGGAGATGTGGCAATTTGTTCTTTAAAAACAGGATAATCCATTACCTTACTGATACCAGTATATAAAAACAGGATAACAAATAACAATGCAATGATCTCTACAATATTTTTCCGGATATTCATATTTATTGCAGTTTTAATTTTTAAAGGCCTCAGTGAATAGCTTCGTATTTGTCTTTTATGACTGTCTTCAAATTTATGTTCCTGATAAGTATGACTTTGAAATCATAGTCTCTGGACTCTGGACTTCAGGTGTAGAACTCATTGCCGCTTTAATGATGAATTCCATGAATAAAAAAGCAAACGATTCAGTAACTATGATAGGGAACATTTGAAACCTGAGAGCAATGGGCGAAGCAAAAACACTGAACCCAAAATTAATCAGCCACAAACCTATTATCAGTATCAGGCTCTTAGAGAGCAGTGGATATTGTTTGTTGCCTTGCAGGAGAATAAAACCCAACGCACTGAATAAGAAGAGTACATTAAATATACCTGCCAATAAAGGATAGAAATCAAGTATAGTTACTTTAAAATCTTTAAAATGACTGTGTATTTTGTTGCTTTTATATCCAAACCAGATCTTAGCTATTGGCTCTACAGAGTCTACTCCCATATTATAGGTTTCGAGGAATTCAACCGGCGGAACATAATATTTTATGGCGTTGGGCCACAAATAGTATCGGGCAAATGTTAAAGGGTATTGGCGAATCAGGTAACTACCGTAACCCGCGTACAAAGGTGCCACTGATGCCCATCTTTTTAGCTCTCCTGCAGCAGTATCCTTTTTAAACTGTTCTTTCATGTAGTGCTGCAAAGGAGTACGGCCATCCCACATATATACTGTACTGGCCAGTACCATTTCATCCGGATGTGTTCTTACATCGCGAGTTGTATCAAAATAGTGACGTACCATCTTATCCAATTGCAGGAACCGCTTTGGTACCGGTTTTACATCCACGCTATCTATATAGCGGTAAGCATACATGGCATTGTTTGCCATTTGCCAGCCAGTAAAAGGTGTGAACTGGCGTTTCCCTGACAGCTCATAATATTTGGAACTGGTATATCGTACAAAAGATCCTATTAGTACAATACATAGTGCCAATCCAGTTAATTTCAGTAATACGCGTTGCTTCGATAATAGGAAAGCAATACATGCTATTATAGGATAGTACAAGGCATTGTATCGTATCATAAAAGCTAAGAATAATACTACCGCATGTAATACTATCAAACGGGTAGTTGGCCGGTATATGATCCACAGCAACAGGGTAAACCATATCAAACTGAGTGATAGAAACATCGCATCACTGGATACATAGTTGCACAGGTACAGAAATACCGGGTTAAACAGCATATACCCGAATAGCAATATTTTAACAGGTTTACCCGGGTTGTAAAAATAGAACATTGTAAACACCAGTGATAAAACGCTCACTTGCAATAACAGGTATTGAAACGCTACCAGCGCGGTATCTGAATGTGTGAAAACGCTGAATAACCGCAGGAACATCGAATAACCAATGGGGTAGGTGTTAATATCAAAATTATGATAAGCTGTTTCCAGATATACATAAGAATCTCCATTGATAAAGCCTGCATAAGGGTATAAATATTTAAAAACAACCAACTGCAGGATGATGCCAATAATGCCAATCTTCACAAACCACTTATAAGCCGGATTTTTAAATATATAATTCCAGAGATTTAGATGCCATATTGGTTCTTGCATAGATGATTTGTTTTCTGTATTGACTGCTTCTTTTTCGCCCGCTTTCTCCTCATGATATTCCTGCTCCGTATTAATCGACCATATATTGGCTTTATCTGTGATCCCCGCATAAATATTATCTACCGCCACCATAGCTGTCAGCATGGAGTGATCGGAGTTGTTGTATTTATGCATTCCATTTCTTCCTACCAGGAAAATATTTTCAAATCCATCAATATATTGTCGGATGGTATCAAACCTATCATACGTTCCAAAGTAAGCAGGATATGTTTTTTCCATACGCAGTACTGTAGTATCCAACACATTGGCAACAGCTGCCAGCCCTATCTTCTCCAGTTCACTAATAGCCAGTTGTTTAATTTCTTCATCCTTCAGGTTCCAGAAGGCATCTTGCTTATTGCAGAAGAATTCCATACCCACCCAAATTGTATCCGGGTCTTTCACCATATATGGGCTCCAATTGTTGAATAACTGTATGCGCCCTACTTTTACGGCTTGTTCCTGTATATAGATCCAGGTATCTTCCAGTTTCAATGGCTTCCATTCTCCGGTCTTTTGATCTAAGAAGGACAGCTGTTTCAGCAAAATGCCCACGGTAATAAAATCCCGGTACTGGAGGCCTGCTGCTACTTCCTTCACTTCATCAGGTATAGTGCCGTCCATACTTGCAATCAACTCCTGCACCGGCATGGTGGAAAAGAAATAATCGCCTTCCAGCAAACTGGTTTCACCGGTTATATTGTTGATAGCTGCAACAGCGGCTATCTGGTTATTATTATACGATGTATAGATACGTTTGACGTCGTGATGCATTAATATTTTACCTCCCATTTCTTCTACCTGCCTGGCTACTTCTTCCCACAATTGTCCTGGTCCGAATTTGGGATACAGGAACTGTTCAATTAAACTGGTCTCTGTATTTTTTTGAGTAATATCATCACCCTTTTTATTGCGCTTCATGAGCGTCGCAGCTGCATGCTGAATGGCTTTACTGATAGATACACCTTTGATGCGCTGTGCGCCCCATTCGGCAGAAATAGCATTACAAGGAATGCCCCATACTTTCTCGGTATAATCTTTAAAAAAGAGCTCATATAAAGTATGACCAAAACGATTGATCATAAAATCTTCCAGTGTTTTTTCCGGTTTGCGGGGGAATAACTGCGCTTTCAGATAAGAGAACATGATCGAGATGGTTCTCAGTAACCCAAGTTTACGCAGCGTATCTATCGACAATTGAATAGGATAAGCAAAGAATTTGCGCAGGAAATAGATCCTGGATAAACGTTTGCGCAACAACATCACTTTATCAGGATCTTTTCCCACGTTGTCTGCTTGGATAATTGATTCAGCATCTATCTTATTTGATTTATTTTGGTAACTGATGTTAAAGTTACTTTGCCCTTCAGTTTGCACCGGCATAATATTGAACCACCAGTTCATTACCCGGTCCGATTTAGAAAAGAAACGATGCCCGCCAATATCCATCCGGTTACCCTTATAGTTAACTGTTTTGGAAATACCACCTATATCTCCGGATTTCTCCAGAATGATAGGTATTATATCGGTTCTCTTTAATAATTCGTAAGCGGCAGTGAGTCCTGCCGGACCAGCACCAATAATGATAGCCTTTTTACTCATAGTTGGACGATATTAGCTGTGAGTCTGAAAAACAAAAGATGATCACTTCCATTGGAAGAGGATATTAGTTTTTCTCTGTACTATTTTTGTTTAATAGTATAGTGTGTAGATAATCTATAAAATAGATATATAATACATACATCAGTAGTTTAGGGTTATGTACTATAGTGCCAGATGATGAATGCATACACCCTGGAGGTGTATCAGGAATTACAGTGATTATTTTATAATGGTTATAATGGAATTACAGTGTTCTTTATTCGAAAGGATTTTCAGGTAGCCGGTTATACAGTGGCTCAACAGCATATTCCAAACATTACACCCTTTCTACATGCTGCCTGATGCTTTCCTATGTAAATGTCGGGATATTTAAAATCCAACACTTACGTTTCAGGTATAAAAAAGATGCTTATAAGGGAGTAATTGGGTATTAATGCAACTGACAGATCTACAGATGAGGAAAGAGCTGTAGAAATACCCGGATCAAAGAATCTTGTGTGTTTTTCTTATTTTTTGTACCTTATATATCTAAAGAAACCAATGCCAGAGTAGGGACTTTACTGCTGTAATGATTGTTGTTTACATGTAATTTATATACGCTTTATCTATGAAACATTTCATTGTAAGTATCCCATTTGTTTTTTATTCGATCTGTTGTTTTGCTCAAAAGCCCCCCATTGATACCAGTGTTTTTGATAAATGGCCATCAGTTAGGTATGCAGCTATTAGTAATAATGGAAATTACGCTTTATATACTATCTATAATCAACCGGTAAACAGCCGTACTTTGATATTGCAAGCCATCCACAATAATTGGAAAATGGAGCTACCCGTTACTGATTATTCAACATTTACTCAGGATAGTCGCATGGCTGTTTTTATGAAGTCGGGAGATAGTTTGTGCCTGCTTACATTGGGAACTTCTGCTATTGAATATTTGCCCCACGTCAGTTCTTTCTGGCTTTTTAAGCAGGATGACGGGGAATGCCTGGCTTACCAGTTAAATACTAAGGGGAAGGAGCTGGTAGTACGGAACATGGCAACTGGCAGACAAAAATCTTTTACAGGAGTGACGAATTTTTTGTTGAGTAATGACGGTAAGACGTTACTGCTGCAAACGGAGTCAAAGAAGGATAGTGCGATAACACAATCGTTGAACTGGGTGAACCTTCCAGATGGTAATATGATTCCTATCTGGTCTACAGGACCAGGTGAGCAGAGAAGTAAAACCGACAACTTTGTTTTTGATGCTACTAATAAACAGCTGGCGTTCGTAGTACAAGCCAAGGTGAATAATCAGGCAGCAATTTCTTTCTGGTATTATAAATCTGGAACCGATAAAGCTATCCTACTGGCCAATAACCAATCGGCCGGCATAGACCCTGGTTTGCGATTAAATAATATTATTAGTTTTAGTAAGGATGGCAGTAGGATTTTTTTTAGGTTAAAAGAAAAGGATGCTCCAAAACCTAATCCCGATGCAGTAAAAGTGGATATCTGGAGTTATACAGATCCAAAATTGCAGTCGCAACAATTAGAGGAATTAGACAACGGAGAACAAGGTGGTTATACAGCTGCTATCCAATTAGAAGATCATCACATTATCCGGTTGACGCAGGAAGATGAAATCGATTATATGCGATTTTTCGAAGTTAAATCGAATGATATTGCATTTACCTGCCATAGGAAAGGAGCTATGGAAGAGGTAAATTGGAATACACTTGGTAAGGGTACTAACTATTTAATAAATACGAGAAATGGAGATAGAATACAAGCAGATGGAGATTTTTCATTTGTGCAATCAGGAGGGAAATATGTCATTTTATTGAACAAAGATGTATTTAGTTATGAAGTTGCAACCGGCGTGACCCGCAATATTACCCAATCCCTCCCTATTCCCCTGGTTGATAACGAATCGGACGATAATCCTCTTCCCAAGCCTCGTGGGCTTAGTGTAGCAGCCTGGTTAGATAATGAGGAGGCAATACTTATCTGTGACAAGTATGATATCTGGCAGGTGGATCCGGCGGGGAGAAAGCCGGCTATTAACCTTACCAATGGTTATGGTCGCAAACACAACATTGTATTTCGCCTCACTGATGAGAGGAAGTATGATGATAAGTCCATCACTAATAACGCAAAACTTATTTTAACTGCATTTGACCGGACGACTAAAAACAGCGGTTTTTACAGTATTGTATTGGGTCGTAATGGGGATCCTGAGCGGTTGACTATGGGGCCATATACCTTTAGCCTTGCATCTTCCGCCCGGGATACAGCAATATATATTGTGGAACGTAGCAACGCCAGTCAGTCGAGGAACTACTTTTGGACGTCAGATTTTAAAACCTTTATACCGGTAAGCGATGTTTACCCTGAAGCTGCCTACAACTGGCTGAGCTCAACATTAATCACCTGGAAAACCTTTGATGGATATTCCACACAAGGGGTGCTGTATGAACCAACGAACTTTGATCCGAAAAAGAAGTACCCGGTAATTTTTTATTATTATGAAAAAATGTCGGATGAGCTAAATCAATATCGGGAACCTGAAGCTTCTCCAGGTTGGATAAACATTCCCTGGTTTGTTAGTAATGGTTATTTAGTTGTTACTCCTGATATTCATTATACTGTGGGTGAGCCTGGGAAAAGTGCTTATAATTCGGTTGTTTCTGCCGCAAAATACTTAGCTAAATTCCCTTGGGTAGATGCTGCTAAAATGGGAATACAGGGACATAGTTTTGGGGGATACGAAACGAATTATATTGTAACGCATACCAACTTATTCGCTGCTGCTATGTCCGCATCAGGAATAGCTGATTTAATTAGTGATTATGGATCTCTAATGAGAAACGGAGCGAGTCTGCAATTTTTTTGTGAAGTAGATCAGTTACGGATAGGCCCTACGCTTTGGCAAAGACCGGATTTATATATAAAAAATTCCCCTATTTTTCGTGCAGATAAAGTGACCACACCACTTCTATTGATGAACAACAAGGAGGATGCTGTGGTGCCCTTTGCCCAGGGAGTAGAATTCTTTACTGCGTTGCGTCGCCTTGGTAAAAAAGCCTGGATGCTGCAGTATGACGGAGAAGCGCATTCACTTGTAGATGAAAAAGCAACCAAGGACTTTACCATCCGGGTTACGCAGTTTTTTGATCATTATCTGAAAGGCGCACTACCACCTAAATGGATGACAAAGGGTATACCTGCTAAAATGAAAGGAATAGATGATGGATTGGAATTAGATGATAGTATAAAGACTCCCGGGACTGGATTATTATCAACAATTAAATGAATAGGATGATAGATTTAGAAAGAGCAATATACGTGATATCCGCTATCAAAGAGGCCTCGTTTCAAAAGGGAACCACCACAAAAGTAGTTTTGTGGTGGTTCCCTTTTGAAACAATTGATTAAATAGACGTGCATTATATAGGCAAAGCATCTTTCCGCGCTGGCAGTAGGATGCCCATTTTATAGATGCGGCGTTATATAAGTTAAATTGCAAACGGCAACTGGGTCAGTAGTACAAAATGAAGTCACGCCTGAAAAGGGAGTAATAGTATAGTTAAGTTTTACGGGGCAATGATCGGATTTTGTAGTGCTACAATATATTACACCTCCCAAAGTCTTTGCTTTAACGGCCAATCCACCACCAACTACAGCTACAACTGCAATGACAGCCAGCATAATTCTTGCTTTTTTCATACGAATAGGCGCTTTTTAAATCAAAAAGCTAAACTTTAATTTTACAATTCGCTTACTCTGTTCTGATGGTTTTCGGCTACCCCATTTTAATCACCACATTATTTGCTAAGATGCATCAATAGTTACCTGTTAATATGCTTTTAACCTTATAAATATCAGCTATCAAACGATTACTTAAATAGCCCGCATCTTTATGCATAACATCTTTCTGCGCTGGTTATAAAATGCCCATTTTATTGTACTACGGTTACATGGACTGCAAAATTGCAACAGCCAACCGGGTCAGTTGTACAAAATGAAAGTGGAGCATTTATATTAGTGGTAGTGGTTTTGTTTAATAATACAGGACACGTACATGTAGCTTTTGTGCTACAGAATAGGCGCGCTCCCCAAGTCTTCGCTTTAACGGCTAATCCGCCGCTAATAACTGCTACAACTGCAATGGCAGCCAGCATGGTTCTTTCTTTTTTCATAATAACAGGCGCCTTTTAAATCAAAAAGCTAAACTTTAATTTTGCAATTCGCCTACTCTGTTCTGATGGTTTTCGGCTACCCCATTTTCTTTACCGCAATGTTTGCTACGATGCATCAATAACTGCCAGTTTGGTATGCGTGTCTATTTACTCATCCCCATAATATGACTAAGAATGAGCTTTATCTTCCATAAAACTATCAACACAGTGGCTATTGTTTTTCCTTCATACTTTTATGATATTAACAGTAGATCAGAAACACAAAAGATGGTCACTTGCATTGGAAGAAAAATTTAGTTTCTATCAGTATTATTTTTGTTTAATAGGATAGTGCAGATAATTTATACAATGTATACATCAGTAGTTTAGGATTATATATAACGATGCCAGTTGATGAATGCTTACCATCTTGAAGGGTATTAGAAATTACAGTGATTATTTTATAGTGGAATTACAATGTTCCCGTGTAAATGTCAGGATATTTAAAATCCCGCACTTACGTTTCCCGTATAAAAAGATGCTTATAAGGGAGTAATTAGGATACTATCCCGTACTTTCAACGAAGCAATTTCCTTATCTTTATAAATAGGCTAATTCCAGGGAAGACCATTTTTTGATACAACAACCAACCGGCAGCAATAAGAATGCATGCTGCTGCCTCAAATGAAGGACCATGTATGTTAATAGAGATGCCCCATTAAAACCATAAATATGAAAACTACTACATCTTCAGAAAAAGATGATAATATCAGGCCTGCACCCCAGGATATGCAATCCACACTTGCCGGTATATTAGAAAGTGCCGAACTGATAGCGCTGTATAATCAGGACTATAAGAATGAGAGTATTCGCTATCAGACAGAAGTGATTAAGTTACAGGTGATGTTACTGGAACTGCAGATCGCCAACATGACCAGTATTTATCCTTAGGGAAAGCTTTTAGATTGGCTTTATCGTGATGCCAGTTATGCATTAAAGCGGGAGACTTCCCCGGGGATTATTTTATTATTGCACATTTTGCAGTATCCGCCAGTCGTACGCATGCTGCATTCAGCAGGAAAAATTTGTTAAGATCATTCACCTCCCTTTTTTTCCATTTATCTTCTATATCATTTTTAAGATTATTAAGACTGGTGGCAGATAATACCCAGTTCAGCGGCACCTGGCTACCGGATTTACTTAACGACAGCGTGATTAACCTGCCATGAAGCTCCTGCTCGGTGTATCTTTTAAGTTGCTCCATGGCCATCGTTGAACGCCCGGCCCTGGTATCATATATACCGTCAACAATTTCCATTACTTCATTACCAAGATTAATATTCTGGAATTCGTCATCTTTTTCATCACTGAACTTCAGGACAAATACAAACGGAACTACTTCATCATTTTTGAAATAACTGGATCTTGCCTTCAACGATTGTAATATTTCAAACATAGTGCCCGCGCCTGTATTTTCGGCATACCCTCCATCTATATAATGCAATTTCATATTTTCGTTTTGCCTGACGTTTGCTGCAGGAGAAAAAAGCGGGAACCTGGAACTAAAGTTAACCATCGTACTGTAGTTGATGCCACCCTTTAATTTTCTTAAAAACAGGTCGCGCTCATCTCCAAAATACATACCGCTATCCGGTTTTACATTACTTAACCAGCACTGTAAACCACTTTCTACTTCTGTTGTATTAACAAACATGGCAGGGTGAATATGTGTACTATCATATTGCCCCAGGTAGTCATCAGAGAAAATATCTGTTGCATTTGTAGTGATGGTTTTCAGGTATCCGTTTTCCCAACTTTGTTCCAATGCGATGGCCCGGTCGAAACGTTTAATATGAAAGGGAATAAAAAGATTCAGGAAATCTCCGTAAAACATTTTACCTATCACGGGCGACAAGTAATCCTGGTTAAAAAAGGTATTCGTCAATTGGGAGAGGGAATCGCTTTTGTGTTTGTTATCCGGCGTAAGATATGCAATCGCATTAAAGAAAGCCAGCCCCAAAGCACCTCCGGATACACCGGAGTAAGCATAAACGGCTTTTTTAAAAGTACTTCCAATATCTTTTCCCGCTATTTTCCGCTGATAATAGTCGGCCACATTGGTAGCGGGCTGATTATTATCAAGCGCTATTTTGTCATTCTCCACCGCCCTTTTATAGATAAAAGAATCCTTTTCCCTTACGAAATTATCTTCTAAAAAACTGAGTGTCTGCGCCGCAAAAGCGCCTGTCCTTAATGCACCTCCCTCGGCGCAAACAAATATAACAGGGTATCTTGTTTTCGTGTCTTTGATCCATTTGAATTGATACCTTGTATGAAAGGAGTCTCCCTTGTAGTTTTCAAACCATTTGTCGAAATGATTGGATAATACTGGCCGTCTGTCAACAAGACCATGCTCGTTATATCTTACCTGGTGATCATTATTCAGGAAAGAACTTGCGATCAGTAAAACAGTTAAAAAGAAACGCATGGAAAACTTTGCTTTCCGCAACACGGCGTAATCAAGGTACAGCAATCCTATATACATACCACTCCAACAAGTAAAGGCAATGATCACCAGTCCCGGCGCACCTATATATTCATAGGCATATACCGGCAGAAAGCAGATAACAGTAAAAATAAAAATGCTGGTAAGTACAATGACTTTTAGTTGCTTATGCAAACTGGCATAAAAGCTAAGCGGAATTTCATAGACCCACTTGTACAGCTCATCATTTTTGTTCTGATTGTAACTGGATACCTTAGGTATAAAGCTATCAGGCACAATGGTCTCAGCCGTCATATTCTCCGGTTGCTGCAGAAATCTATCCTGTCCTTCTTTATCCAGTTTTAAGAATGTCTCCGCAAATTCCTTTATAGGTTTATTTATTTGTGCGGAGAAACTGGAAGGCTTACGGAGCGTAAACAGGTATTCATTGTAAATACCTATCAATTTATTGCACCAGCGTTGTTCAGCAGGCAGCAGCTGCATAAAAGACATGAACCCTGATGGTTTCTTCTCCGTTGCTGTATATTCAGTTTCTTTTCCTGCACTGTCCTCATATAATGAGCTATCTACGCTCTTTTTTTTCAATGGTATACCACTGAAATAAGCCCTGGCCAGCACATTTAATACAAAATACAGGCAGGCAACCGGTATGCCGAAGCCCCAGTTTTTCTGTGTAGTTGTAAGTGTATTATCCCGTAGGTAATTGATCAGGAAACTGGCAAATACAATTAAAAAAGGCACGAGTAAAAACATATTTGCAACCGTTTCCTGTACGGCCTTCCTCCATCTAACCCTTTCTTCCGATAAACTTTTACCTGAATTATCCGTTACATAAATAGCGTACCTGCTGCCATATTCGGATACAACACTCCATAGGAATACACCGCCCAGCAACCAGAATAAATTGCCAATCCGGTGTTGAATGGCTATTTCTTCCACTATTATCAGCAGTACATCCCTGCCCTGAGGTAACATGGTGAAAACAAAAAATGCAAGAATATTCAATATGGAAAACATACCACAGCTTCTTAATACACTGAAAAAATCGGACACCAGGTAACGCAATGGGATTTGGTCCTTTGCACCCGAAAGCTTTTCAAAAATGACCTTGAAGTGGAAGAATAATAATGCGAACAAACTCTTCAACAAGTCTAATATCTTCGTTTGCATGCTGTCAGTTTTTATTGTTAAAGACGTTGATTATTTGAATTCGCCCACCTGTTGGGTGGAATAGTGGTGTTATTGTAAATGGTTTTGATAGTTGCCGGTGTTGGGGCATCGTATTGGTCGATACAGTGAAAATTAGTAATATGAAGTGTGCTCAATAAAAAAATTATGAAAACCAATCAGGATGTAACATAAGGGGACTTGACAAAACATTCTTTGGGGCCCGACAGCTGATACTTCAACTCATTAGATGGAAGTTAATATAAAATAATAACTCCTCCAAGCAATCCGATACCCTATTTTAGCCGGCATTTCTTATGTTGCGGGATCAATCATGTAAATTCTAAAAGAATTCAGAATTGCCCTGTATTTTTGAATCATGAAGGTATCAAATACAAAAGGCATTATACCATAAGATATAATGCCTTTTGTGTTTCATAGAAAGCTGTACCTATCCGGCTGTTTGTTATCAGGGGTATAATGCGGATGTAGCTTGTTTATCTTTTGTAGATAATACTGTAGCGCCACTACCACACTGACCACCATTCATAATAGAGGAAGCATCTGTTCCGCCTACACCTGGTACTGCGGCAGCAAAGGGCTCACCAATAGCTGCCCAGTTGGTGTGCCTGAATGATATGCAGTGCCCCATTTCATGTGTAATGGTTCTTTGGCGTTGTGCAAAACTGTTTCCGGCAATTTGTGCTATGTTTATTCTGATCAATCCGCCTGCAGCACCTCCGGATGGGAATGTACCCTGTCCGCAAATACCGGAGCCAAGGTTCGCATTCTGGATGTATACATCATAAGAGGTGCCGGTAACAATGGTCCAGTGGATAGACGTTGCGGGAACAGTGTTCCATTGGTTGATGGCCGAATTGATCTCAGCCATCATACTGTTCATAGAAGGGTCTACTTTCAAACGGATATTCATACTGTTGGCAAGAGTCAACAGGGTACTGGCACCGGTATAGTACTGTTCTGTTTTAGGCTTACCATCATCAACCGGTACCTTCATGTTTTTCGGGAAGAGGATATCTTCTTCAACAATGTATTCATTTTTGTTTTCCTGGATACTGGAAGCGGGGAATCCTAAATGCTGAATGTACGCCAGTACTTGTTTTGAATTATCCTGCTGAAGTTGAGGAACAACAGGTGTTTGGTTAGATTTAGAACACGCAGTAATCATAGTTACTGCGAGGGCCAGAATCGCGAGAGATTTGATGTTTTTGCTCATGCTAAGTTAATTTTGGTTAGATAGATTGATGGTAATAAGCAGGATAGTGCTACAGCTTTTTATGCACTTTAAATACGCGTGAACAGATTTTGGTATTACCTGCAATTTTACAATAAGTAAAACAGGAAAATATTTTTTTAGACAAAAGTGAAATTTCATTCGACCAATAAAAAACACGTATAACCAATACGCATAACGATCCGCCCCGGATACCAAAAGCGGGGGGAATGCTACTTTTACTAAGTTATAAAAGTACGCTGCGAAAAATAACCTGATTTTTATTTTAGACGATGATGATGATAAATTTTTAACCCGGCAGATCGGTTTTAAACGCGGGTATGGTACGTTTATGCGAAGCCTGTTCATACGCATAAGCCATGGAAATAAGTTGTGGCTCGGTGTAAGCAGTTGCAAAAAAGGATATACCGGCCGGTAATCCATGTACAAGACCCATGGGCACCGTAATGTGAGGGAAGCCGGAAATAGCGGCAGGAGTGGACAGGGAGGGGCCATTATCATAGTCCCCGTTTACAAGGTCAATACAACATGCAGGGCCATTAGTAATGCCCGACAAAGCATCCAGTTGATGCTGCGCCATCAGCTCAGCAATGATCTTCCGGGAACTGAGTGTCAGGGTTAATGCTACTGTATATTCAGGGCTGCTAAGATCGCCTTTATTGTTGCTGTCAGTCAATGTTTCCTGTTTGAAAAAAGGCATCACCTGTGCCGCATGCGCTTCATTAAAAGCAATGACATCTTTCAGTGAACGGATAGTCAAATCTGTACCGGATAAATAACGATTTACACCGTCTTTAAATTCATAGAGTAAAACAAGAAATTCTGAGCGGCGGCCGATGGGCTCCAGGGCTTTCAGTAAATCCACTTCTACTATCGTGGCGCCCTGTGCTTCCAGCACAGTCATGGCATCCCGTAAAAGTTGTACCAGATCGGGGTTGGCAGTGAAATGCGATTTTTCAATACCGATACGTTTTCCTTTCAGGCCATTTTTATCCAGGAACTTTGTATAATCTTTCAGCGCCTTGCCCTTACTTTCATTTGTTACGGGATCTGTTGCATCAACACCGGTAAGGGGACCTAACAAAATGGCGGCATCCTTTACACTACGGGCCATAGGGCCGGCGGTATCCTGTGTAGCTGAAATGGGAATGATACCGGAACGGCTCCACAAACCAACAGTAGGTTTGATACCCACTAATCCATTGATGGAAGCAGGAGATACAATGGAACCATCCGTTTCTGTACCAATGCTCACGGTACACAGATTGGCAGCAGTGGCTACAGCAGAACCTGCGCTGGAGCCGGAGGGGTTACGGTCTAATATGTATGGGCATTTGGTTTGCCCGCCGCGACTACTCCAGGCACTGGTAGCGTGTTCTGACCGGAAATTAGCCCATTCACTCAGGTTGGTTTTACCCAACAGTACGGCACCGGCTAAACGCAGTTGACGAATAATAAAGGCATCTGCCTTCGCTTTATTGCCGGACAATGCCAGCGAGCCGGCAGTGGTCATCATCTGATCGGCAGTATTAATATTGTCTTTTATCAGCACCGGAATGCCATGTAAAGGACCTCTGATACGGCCTTGTTGCCTTTCTTTGTCCAGGGCTGCTGCAATGGACAGGGCATCGGGATTCAGCTCTATCACTGCTTTCAGGGTGGGCCCTTTTTGATCAATGGCCAGGATCCGGTTGATATATGATTGGGTAATGGATACGGAGGTTTCCGATCCTTTTTGCATGTTTTCCTGTAACTGTGTAATGGTGGCTTCCTCCAGAGGATGCGATGTGCCGGTAGTTGCAGCCCAGCCTGAAAGTTTGGCGGCCATTATGCCCAGACTTGTTAGGGAACCTGCATGCAGGAAATTTCTCCGGTTCATATGGGGTGAGTTTGTAATGAAAATAAGGTTTTTTGCGCCAATAATTTGCGGCATTTGGCGAAAAACCTTTACAGCTTTCTTACAAAGCTGCTTTAATTACTCCTTCGCAAATTTTACCACAAATTCAGTTACCTGGAAACTGCTGCGGGCAGGTTTCTTTTCACCAGGTACTACCAACCTGAAAGGCCCTTTGCCATTGGGCAGCGGAGCCCCCTCCGTTTTATCTGCAAGGATCACTTTACGATCCGTAAAACTACTGTCCAGTTCCGCCAGGGAAAATAACACTTCATAGCCGTCAGCACATTTTACCATGAGGTATTTGGTGAGATTTTCTCCCCGTAGTTGTTTACCTGTAGTAACACCCGCCCGTTCCAGGATGTCCTGTATGGCAACACCTGTGTAACTGTGTTCTTTGCCGTCGCGGTCTTTCATGATAACAGTGCTGTGCTGCATTTTTGTAATATCATCCGCGTATAAAGTCAGCGGAGTAGTTACTTCTCCCGACACTTTTAAAAAAGGCTTCGCCGGATTTTCCTGTGCAGTAGCCTGCCGGGAGAGCATAAATAAAAGAAGTAAGGAGGTAGGAAAGGTAAATAGTTTCACAGCTGTTAATTTAAGAATGGATTTGAAAAACGTTTATCCCTAATAAAGGAGGAATCTGTAAGCATATGCAGAAAGGCAATAAGATCCCTTTTCTCCTGGCTGTTTAAATCCAGTGATGTACCATTAACTGAATTTGAATTGCCTTGTAAAAAAGGACTCAGCGTGTTGCTTTGCGCTACATGTTCATTATAATGTGCTACTACTTCTTCCAGTGTGGTAAAACGGCCATCGTGCATGTAAGGTGCAGTGAGTGCAATATTTCTTAGCAACACTACCCTGAACCTGCCGCTGTCGTAAGCCTGACCGGTAATTTTTTCACGACCCGCATCTTTCGGAATAATGTCAAGCCCATTGTTATGGAAAAGATCACTGAATGTTTTTGGTCCTCCGTGGCAGTGGCCGCAGCCGGCACCACGACTATGCCTGGTTGGTTCCGGGCTGCTATAAAAGAGCGCAATGCCATGTAGCTCCGATGCAGTAGGTTGATATTCGCCACGCAGATATTTATCATAGTTGGAATTGGCAGATACCAGTGTCCGTTCAAACTGTGCAAGGGCTTTCACGATTTTGTCTCCTGTGATACTGTCTGAGCCAAAAGCGTTGCGGAATAACGGTGTATAGCGCTTTTGCAGCTTATTGGCTGATACCTCCAGTGATTGCCCCATTTCATGGGTATTAGTGAGGGGAGTGGCCGCCTGCATTTCCAGGCTGGTTGCCCTGCCATCCCAAAAGAAATGACGCACCCACAAAAGATTGGCTAGCGACATGGTATTGCGCGGTTGCAAGGTTCCGTCTACGCCCGCACTGAATGCTTTACCATCTGTGAAAGCCAGCGACTGTTGATGACAAGTGGCGCAGGAGATCTTGTTATTGGCCGACAATGCTTTTTCATAAAAGAGCATTCTGCCTAAATAAACACCCTCGCTAGTAGTAGGATTATCCGCTGGTATCATTATCCGGTTGCCAAAATAATCAGGGTAAATGATCTTTAACGGCGTAGCGGTATGATAGACTTTCCCGCCCGCCGACAGGAGGCAGACCATTACGGCTATGAAACATATTATTTGCAGCATTCGGCTCATGACGATAGCCGGTTAATTGTAGTTGCCATCCGTTAAAAATAGAAATATACCTGGATATCTGCTCCATACGTTTTAATCTTTTTATCAGCAATGGCATGTGCCGTCCTGCATGGGAGGGCATTTTACGGTTCCATAACTGCAATACACACAACAGTCGCCCGCTTTAGGTTTCAGGCGTTCCTTACAATTGGTGCATACATAGAAATACTGACAGGCATCCGTTGGCATGACTTCCAGCTTTTGAAATCCGCAATGAGGGCAGATAATAACAGATTCAGTAATTATTTGTTTTGCAGACATTTGAATACGTAGTTTAGCTATTATGGTGTAATGATGTAACCTGTTTCCTTTTGAATGTTAGCAGATAACTGTTTCGCACTGATCCTGGTACTGTCAAATTCAAGCCAGGCGAGTTGTTGCTCGTAAGATGCATTGGCTTGCGTTACTCCGGGTAAAGAAACTGCTGCTGCGGTAATGTGACCTTCACAGTCTTTGCAGGACATTCCGCTTACATGAAATACAACTTGCTGCAGGTGGGTATTATTTATTGGCTGCACCGTTTGTTTCCTGTTTGCCGAAAAATACCCGGCATAATATGGAAATGTAGAGAGCAATACAGCTATAATGGCAATACTCCAAAGCACTTTTTTTGATTGAAAAAGACTTTTCTTATCCCCGCATCCGCAATCATTTTTTTTGGGTGGAGTATAGGCTTTGTAAAAAGAGAAACCTAATGTAACCACCATCAGTCCCAGGAGATAGGGCCTTAATGGAGCAATCCAGCCAAATGCAGCACCGGCTCCGCTGATGCCACCTATAATACTTAATACAGGTGCAATGCAACAAAGACTGGAAGAAGTAGCCAGCAATAACCCGGTTCCTAAAAGGAATTTGTTGTTTTTCCCTTTATTCATAGTGGAGTAGGGTTTAGATTAGTTTGATCTATCAACTTAAAAAACGGCCGCAGCAGCTTAATATGCTCATGCCGCAGGGAATAGAATATTGTTTGCCCGGATCTTCTAAAGGTGACCATCCCGCCATCTTTTAGTTTTCGTAAATGCTGTGATACCGCCGGAATGGTCATATTCAGCATATCACTCAGGTCGCAGGGACACAATTCTTTTTCTTCATCCAGCAGATATAGGATTTTAAGCCGTACCTCATTTCCGGCGAGTGATAACAAGGATGATAATTGAGACAATGCCGTTGCTGCAACTGTAATTTTCCTACGGCCTTCACTTATCTGAACAGGATTTGCATCTTCCCTGATGCAAACATTTTCGTTTCGCATATCTGGCAGTTTTATCAGGTATTATTCAAAGGTATCATTATTTAAGCAAATGCTTAAATAATAGTTATTGCAAAAATAAATAATGTGTTGAGTGCCAATACGGTCAATATTTAAGCCAATTTTAAGCTGGTTTTAATCTCAGGCACTATTTTTCCCGATTGCGTGTTTTTTTTTCCCGATTCGATCATTGGATTGCTTAGCACTGATCGAAATTTGGGGCATATTTAATTCTATGTATAAATTATTGTTCGGGCTGCCTTTTGTTTTGCTGCCCTTTGTCGCCAGTGCACAACGACCAGCCGACTCAATCAGGATTCATTATCTGAAGGATGTAAGAATCAATGCTATCCGCACCGTTCGCGGTACAGGCCATCTGCCTGAAGAGAAAGATGGGATCATTTATTCCGGAAAAAAGAATGAAGTAATCATTGTAGACAGTTTAGATGCCAATAAAGCTATCAACAATACCCGTCAGATATTAGGCCGCATTCCGGGACTGAATATTGCGGAAACCGAAAGTGGTGGCTTTACTGCCAACGGGATCGCTACCCGCGGATTAAACCCTACGCAGAGTATTGAAATGAATACCCGCCAGAACGGGTACAATATCGCTTCTGATATTTATGGTTATAATGAAGCATATTATCTTCCACCCATGGAAGCAGTGAGCCGTATAGAAATGGTAAGAGGAGCTTCCTCCCTCCAGTTCGGGCCTCAGTTTGGTGGTTTGGTAAACTATGTGTTGAATGAGCCTCCCAAAAACAAACCTTTTGAATTTTATACTTCTGAAACTGCCGGCAGCTTCGGTATGTTCAATACCTTTAATTCCTTTGCAGGTACTATAAAGAAATGGAGCTACTATGGTTTCCTCCAGTACCGCACATTACAGGGATACAGACCCAATAGCCAGCAGTGGCAGGTTTCCGGCTTCGGCAGAATACAGTATGATGCCTCCGAAAAACTGAAAGTAGGCGTGGAATATTCCTTATTACGTAACCGCATCAAGATGCCGGGCGGATTAAACGACAGCATGTTTAATGCGGATCCAAAATCCTCCTTTCGTGCACGCAACTGGCTCAAAAGCCCGTGGAATGTGGTAACAGGATATCTCAATTATGCCATTTCTCCTGCCACGGCTTTAAATATAAAAACTACTTACCTGTTTAGCAGCAGAGCATTGGTATGGCGCAATGAAAATGGCGGTCCTGAAGCATTAGACACAATAGACCCTGCCACCGGCCAATACGTTCCGCGCGAAGTGCAGAATGAGGCCATGCACAATTCCACTACAGAAATACGTTTGCTGCACAATTATAAAATGGGTAGCACTAACAATACACTGGCTGGCGGTCTGCGTTATAGTTACGCCTGGTTTAAAAGACAAGGTGGCGGCGAAGGCACTACTGCGGCAGATTTTGACCTGAGTGTTAAGGGTGAATATGAATATAACCTCGACTTTACTACCACCAACATTGCTCCATTTATTGAGAATATTTTCCGGATCAATAAAGCTTTTTCCATTACACCAGGATTCAGGTTTGAGTACCTGAGAAGTACTGCGAAAGGTTATATCACAGATAGCGCAAAAGTTTTCACGGATAATAGCAGAAGCCGTTCCATTCCTTTATTTGGTATTGGAGCCGAATATAAAACCAGTCCTTCTGCCAACCTGTATGCTAACATCAGCCAGGCTTACCGCCCGATTGATTACGCGCAAATTACGCCTATTGGCATCACTTCCAAAATTGATCCTAACCTGAAAGATGCAGCCGGTTTCAATGCTGACCTGGGTTACAGAGGCACGGTAAATAATTACCTGAATTTTGATATTGGCTTATTCTACCTGGCCTATAACCGCCGCATTGGTACTGTATTATTAACCGATGCCAAGGGACAGCCCTATACTTACAGAACCAATGTGGCTAACAGTGTACATAAAGGTTTAGAGAGTTATGTTGAGTTTAATATCTTAAAATACCTGCATCCTGAAAGCGCAAAAGGTATCAGCATATTCGATTCCTTTGGATACACGGATGCAAAATATACTTCAGGAGAATTTAAAAACAACAGGGTAGAGGCAGCCGTAAAATATATTAACCGTGTAGGAGTTATTTATAACAATACCCATTTTTCTGCCACTTTCCAGATGAATAATGTGGGAGATGCTTATGGAGATGCTACCAATGCAAAATTCAGTACAGACCCGGTAGCTGGATACATTCCGGCATACACGGTGTACGATGTAAGCGCTACTTATAAATTTGGCAGATATGCCTGCAAAGCGGGTATTAATAATTTAAGTAACAAAGCGTATTTCACACGCAGAACAGATGAATACCCGGGCCCCGGCATTATTCCTTCTGATGGAAGGAGTTTTTATGTGGGGATCTCCGGAAGATTCTAAAAATAATAATATAAAAAAGCGGCTTAACATGTTTACATGTTAAGCCGCTTTTTTATATATTATATCAGTACACCATTACTTTCGTTAATGGCTCGGGATCAATATGGACCCTGATGATATCTGTTATCTCCGCTCTGAGTACCCGTTCCAGGTTGTACATAACAACATGTGCATCAGCTAAAGGTGTTTGACCGGGTAGGGTCATGATAAGGGTAACCACTAATCCTTCGTCCGTTAATAAAACCTCATCTATTGTTACCTGCTTATAATCTTCCATGTTCTCCAGCGCTTGGCGCACCCTGTCAAATGATGACTGGTGGCGTATCGCCGGGCGGGGTATTTCATTTCTGGGTTCAATGTGCACCGCCACTTTTATCGGAAGTGCAAACTCATTAATCAATGCTTTCTCTAAAATTTCAGATTTCGCATGGGCTTCTGTTAACGAAAGATCGTCAGATACTTCCAGATCAAGTTCTATCCTTATCTCTCCCGAAACGAGGTAGAGATTTAGATTATGAATGCGGAGGTCCAGCAAAGCTGCTACAGACCTTACAGTGATACTGTAAGGCTCATCGGTGGTATGAATAGGCTCTGCATGTACGATCACTTCTGCATTGCTGCTTAATTCATGTTTAATGGCATGCTCTATTATTTCAGTCAGCTCATGGGCTTTCTCAAAAGTTAAGCTTCTTGGTGTACCTACAGTAGCTTCCACATAGGGCTTATTGCCTACAAACCTGGTTTTGATGCTGACTGCACCACTCACTACACCTGGTAATTGCTCCACCAGTTCCTGTAATCTTGGTGCTAAATCTTCCGGCACATCATCCATCAAAGACCGGATGGCCTCTGCGCCGATACTCCACACAGACTTAAAGGCAATCACCACCACACCTAATGCCGCCAGTGCATCGGCACGCTCTACCAGCCAAACAGGCAGGGGGAGGTACCTGGCCAGAAAAATAAAAACTAAACTCAGCAATACCGCTAATGATCCCAGCATGTCATTACCAAAATGTTCGGCATCAGAAGCAAGCGCCTGGCTCTGATAATGTTTGGCGGCTTTTTTAAGTGTCCTTACTCTTAAGAAGTCAATGATGATGCTGATAATAATAATGGAAAAGGACCAGATGCTTACTTCTGGTGCGCCCGGCTCCCAAACAATCTTAACAACAGCGTGATAAAGAATAATGAGCGCAGTAGCTCCCAGTAAGGTCATTCCCGCAAGTGCGCCCAGCGCCTCCGCGCGCTCATGCCCATAAGGATGATTGGCATCCGGTGGTTTAGCCGCCACTCTTACAGCTACAAATGTAACCAGTGTAGAAAGCAGATCGAGCAGGGAATGCATACCTTCCGCAATTAAACCGAGGCTACCTGTTAATATGCCTGCAATGAATTTAATTGCCGCCAGCCCACCACTGGCAAAAATGGAAATAGTCGTGATCTTACTTTTGCGCTGCACATTATTCTCTTCAGCTGCCGTATTATGCATATCGTCTGATTAAATTTTCAAATAGTTAGTATTACCTGTGAGACACTGACAGGCGGCGAAAAATAATAAATAATAAAAAAGCCTTACGCTTTAGGAGGGCGGAAAAGTGAGGACAGGGCTGGTTCCGGCAGGTAATTATCTTTGAGGACAGGATAATTAATGGCAACCGGACTATATAACTGTTGTTTTATGGAAATTACTTTTGCTAAAGGAATAAAGGAATGATAGAGCGTGCGGATATCTACCTGTTTATAGGGAAGCTGCATATCTCTGTCGTCATCATTATCATTAATATCATGGCCCCAGTAGTGCATGCATAAAAAATCCATTACACTAATATTGCCATTTCTCTCCTGATGCTCGTGGTAATGTGCTACCAGGGTAGGGAGCTTGAGCAACTGATCTAAAGCAGTATTGTGAAGTGTAAATAAAAGGATTAATATATAAACGCAGCTTTTTTTCACCAGTGGGCAAAGATAGAAAAAACCAACGGGTTTCTTACATTCCAGGCATTAGCACACTGTTATTATTTCATTATCCAAAAACCAGTACTACCCGGCTTTCTTTCATCCGTAGCTTTTTTCAGTAAAGTATCGCCGGCCGATATATTTCCAAATATTTCAACGCCTGCATCCACCGTCATACCTTGCCTAACGTCCACCCATTCAGCTTTACCCTTGTTTACCCGGATGACGAACTTTTTTTCCTGCGTAGTAGCAACGGCAGTAAAAGGAACGATGAAAGAAGAAGTACCTCTTTCCAGGTTAATCTTTACATAAGCAAAAGCACCTGCTTTCAGTAAGTGATCACTGTTATCTACCTGGAATTCCCAGAGTTCTGTGCGGGTAGCCGGATCAATGGTTTCCGATTTACGGGTCAACACCGCTTTGAAACGCTGTGTAGGGTAGGCATCTACCCGGAAATCAATATTTTTTGAAGTGCTGGCTGCTGCCGTATATATTTCCGGCACAGCGGCACGGAGGCGCAGTGTGTGGTTATTCTGAACAGTAAGCAGCATCGCGTTGGTACCTACAAGTGCACCCGGATCGGCCTTACGCGCTGTGATCACACCATCGAATGGTGCGGTGATATATAAATATCCGGAAATTGCTTTATAGGCCTGCGACTGTTTACTGGCGGCTATATAAGTAGCACTATCGGCCAGCATTGAGTTGCGGGTACGTTCCAGGTCAACAGGGGCTACAATGCCGGGTGTTTTTGCCTGAGATGCCCGGTACAGGCGTTCATAATTATCTTTGCTGGAAGCCCACTTAGCTTTAGCTGATTGTAAGGCTGCTGCTGATTCAGCAAACCTGCTGTCTACTTCCGGCGCTTCAATAACAGCCAGCGTCTGACCTTTCTTTACATGATCGCCCAGGTCTACTTTCATAGCGCGCACAAAGCCCTGCACTTTTGCAAAGAGTTCTGCACTTTCGTAAGGGATCAATTCAGCAGTTAGTTCCACTGTTTTTTTAACGGTGTCTTGTTTTAAGATGAATACCGGCACGGTATCCTGAGCGGTACTATTATTTACTTTCTCCTGCTCCTGCTGTGCGTTTCCGCAAGCTGCCAGTATGATAACCAAATTGATGAAAGCGATGGATCGCATATGATTGAACTTGTTTTTATGATTGTTTGTCATAGTATCTGCTATTAAAATCATCCGGATCTAAAGAAACATATTTGTAGGGTCTTCTTCCGATCATCAACTGATACACATGTGGTAAAAAAAATAACACGCTCACCGCCGAAAAAAGGAGCCCACCAATTACCGCAATGCCTAAAGGAGCTGTTTGATCACCGCCTTCAGATATACCTAATGCCATTGGGATCATGCCGGCAATCATGGCAGCGCTGGTCATTAAAATAGGCCGTAAACGCGCTGCTGCTGCCTGCATATGCCCCATTTGAATGTTATCTTTCCGGTTATGTTCTGCATTGGTAATAAATAATACCGCATTGGCAATGGCTACACCTACGGCCATAATAGTACCCATATATGACTGTATATTTAACGAGTTACCGGTAATAAAGAGGAATAACAATGATCCGGCTATTACTGCCGGTATGATAGATAAAGTAGCTACTGCAACACGGAACGACTGAAAGTAAACAGCCATTACGAGGAATATAACTATCACGGCTATCAGTAATCCAAACTGCAGACTTGTTAATGTTTGTTGCAGTAATTCCGGCTGACCGCGCAGCAGGATCTTAGCACCATTGGGGAGTTTACCCATGCCGGCAATGATCTTATTTACTTTATTAAATACCGTTCCCAGATCCTGTTGATGTGCATTGGCGGTAATCGTAATGTAACGTTGCTGATTAAGACGATCATATTCACCCGCTACAATTGTGCGTTTCCAGGTGGCCACTTCACTTAAATAATGGGTATTGCCAACACCGCCGGATATAGGAATGGCCTCCAGCTGAGCGGTGCTGTTCATACGGTATTCAGGATATTGCACCTGCACCTGGTAAGCCGTACCTGTTGTTTTATCCAGCCAGTAACTGGGTGTAGTAAAACGACTGGAAGAGGTAGCCGTTGCAATAGAACGGGCGGCCTGATCGCCGGAAATTCCCAGCTGTCCGGCTTTAACACGATCCACATCTAATCTGATAGCAGGATAATCCAGTGGCGTAGCAATCTGAAGATCACGCAAAGAAGGAATGGCAGCTAGTTTTTGTACCAGTTCCTGTGCGGTTTTCCTGCCTTCTGCGAGGTTACGGTTGACTACTGCTATTTCAATCGGATTGGTGCTGCCGAGGTTCAATACCTGCTCTACAATATCTCCCGGCTCAAATGATATTTTTGCGTTAGGGATTTCTTTTGTTATCGCTGCACGTAATTTTTCTCTAAAAACTGCCATCGGAATAACACCTCTTTTTAATTTTATTTTAGTAACAGATTCATGTGGCCCGCTGGTCCATAAATGAATATAGTTGACCGGATAACTGGAAGGCTGTGTACCAATAAAAGCAGACGTGATGAGGGTATTATTTTTACCGGAAATACTATCAGCCAGTGCTAAAAGCTTTCTGGTGGCATCTTCTGTACGTTCAAAGCGGGTGCCTACGGGCAAGCGTAAACGAACTTGTGTTTGTCCGCTGTCGGTTTGCGGAAACAGTTCTGTGCCTGTAAAAGAGAAGAACAATAATACAAGTCCTGTTGAGATAACGAGAAATAAAGCCGTTACCCATCCGAAGCCGGATTGTAAACGTTGTCCTGCTGCAATATATTTTTGTTTCAAGTGATGATAGAAGCCCTTTCCTTCCTGCATTTCCTTATTGCTTAAATGCGCTTTCAACAACCAGTTAGCTACCACCGGCACAAATGTTTGCGACAACAAAAAAGAAGCGATCATTGCAAAACCCACTGCCAGCGATAAAGGCATGAACATAGCTTTGGGTACACCATTCATAAACAGGGCAGGAACAAACACTGCCAGGATACTCAACAGGATTAATAATTTTGGTCCTGCTATTTCCCGGCAGGCATCTGCTATGGCGCGTGCTTTACTTTTGCCGGCTTCCTGGTGACGATGAATATTTTCAATGGTAACAGTGGCTTCATCTACCAGGATACCCACCGAGAGTGCCAGCCCTCCCAGTGTCATAATATTGATCGTTTGACCGGTGAGATATAGCAGCGTAGCAGAAGATAGTAACGCCAGCGGAATCGTCATTATTACGATCAGCGCACTACGGCGGTCGCCGAGGAACAGTAATACCATCAAACCCGTGAGAATGGCTCCCAGTCCGCCTTCAAACAGCAGGCTTTTCAGGGAGTTGATCACATACCCCGACTGATCAAATTCATAGGTTACTTTAATATCTGATGGTATAGCTGCCTGCATATCCTGCAATGCTGCCTTTACTCTTTGCACTACATCCCAGGTGGAGGCATCGGCGCGTTTGGTAACCGGAATATAAACGGATCGTTTGCCATTGATCAGCGCATAGCTGGTGGTAACATCCGAGCCCATTGTAACATTGGCAATGTCTTTTACATACACAACAGGACCGGCTCCTAATTGCAGCGGCGTATTCTGCAAATCCTGCAGGGATTCAATAACACTGTTTTGCGGAGTGATGTAAGTAGTATCACCAATGCGCACATTACCCGCAGGAGAAATGGTGTTAAACTTAGCAATTGTCTGTACCACCTGGTCAGGTGAAAGATTGTGCCCACGCAGCTTATCAGGATCTATGGTGATCAACACCGTTTTTTGATTGCCTCCAAACGGTGGTGGTGCCGAAACTCCCGGCAAAGTTGAAAACATAGGTCGCACACGAAACAATGCCAGATCGGATATCTCCCCTAATGATTTGCTGTCTGAGCTGAAAACCAGTTGTCCTACCGGTACACTACCCGCATCAAAGCGGGTAACGAATGGAGGCACCGTTCCTGGCGGCATAAAGGCCCTTGCACGATTCACATAACCTACTACTTCCGCCATTGCCTGGCTCATATCAGTGCCTTCATTAAATTCTATTTTGATGAGCGCTGCGCCCTGTATGCTTTTAGACTCTACATATTTAACACCGGTGATGTATAAAAAATGATATTCATAATAAGAAGTAACAAAACCTTCCACCTGTTCCGGCGACAAACCACCGTAAGGCTGTGCTACATATACTACCGGCAGGCCAAGGCGCGGGAATATATCCACCTTTGCATGGCGGATAGACAGGTATGAAAAAAAGAGGATGGCAATAACAGCTACCAGTATTGTAACAGGATGCCTTAATGCCGAAATGATTAGTTTCATAAATAGTGTATCGTTATTTCAGTTTATCTGTAAAAACTTTCAGGTCACCATTTGCGGCTGCTAATTCTAACAACGCATGCCATGTTTGTAAAAAAGCAGCAGCTTCACCTGTTTCCGCTTTCAACAGGTCGTATTGCCCCTGAATCAACCTGGTAAAATCTATTAATCCACTTTCATAACTAAGTTTCAGTCCATCAAAAGCATAGCGCGCTGCCTGTGACTGGATCAACGCCTGCTGTGCTATCAACAGATTCTGATCGTAATTAAACTGTGCTGTTTCTTTTTGTTTTTGCAGGTTCAGCTTTACCTGATCCAGCTGCGCTTCATCAGATTTAAGTAACAACCGGTATTGTTTTTTTTGCAGATTGACTTGTGAAAACTGAAGGATCGGGAAACTTAATTGTACACCGGCACCATAGTTTTTTCTTGTTAAGGACCAGCCATCTGCTTTATTTACGGTGCCATCTGCGGCTACACCTGAACCACGGGCAAACGCATTGGCCCAGAGATCCAGCTTAGGCCGCCATGCGCGTTGTATTTCTTTCAGCGCTGCTTCGCTCACTTCTTTTTTAGTCTGGTAGTATTGAAAAGCAGGATGCGCTGTAAAAGGAGCAGCGGTATCGGCGCCGGATGGTAATTGATTGATCAGTGATGTATCTGACAATAAAATATCATTTGGTTTATCTGGTAAACCAGCCAACCGGGTAAGTTCGGCCATCTGTGCATAGTATTGCCGTTGCACTATCAGCAGGTCTGTTTGCGCCTGTGCCAGTACCGATTGAAACTGGGTGGTATCAATACCGGGGCGCAGTCCTTGCTGTGCATATACGAGGGATTGTTGTAGTCCTGCTTTAGTACGTTCAATATTAGCCTGATAACTCAACAATAGTTTTTGAAGATACACTGCATCCAGGTAAGTGGATATAGCTAAAAACTGCTGACGGAAAAGCGCGTCATTATAATAACTACCAGCTAGTTTGTATTGTGCTGCTGCCTTTTCAACGGATGCCTGCCGCTGCCCGAAGGTGAGCGGGTTCCATTTTACCATGGCTGCTATAGCAGTACCAGGAACGGGATCATACACGTTTCCCGTAGATGGCGGGCCGGTCATAGGTGCAATCAGCCCCGGATAACTAATGCCGATGATATTGTTGTAAGTAGCATAACCTGCCTGATAACCTGCAGTTACTTCCGGCAGGAGTGAGTTTTTCGCAAGGCGGACATTGTACTGCGCTGCCTGGGATTGCTGCTCATATGCTTTCACTTGTGGCTGCGACTGGACCAGGGATAGTAATTCTTTAATGTGGATGGTCCTTTGCTGTGCTATAACAGATAATGATAGCAGGATGAAACAAGCGCATGTTAAAACCCTTTTATGGTAAACATTCATTAATCGACTATTTTAAAATATTGCTTATCCAATCTTTTGGCAGGCTTCCGGCGTTCAGCCATATTGCCCAAATTTACAATATTAAAAAGGGGGCCACAAGCTCCTGACATTATTTTTATGCTTCAGGGGTTAAATTCTTTTATGGCGGGAAAATTACCGGGATCTTTTTCTTTCTGAAACAACCACAAAAAAGCCGCTCTCAGAGCGGCCTTTTGTGCTTTATTGATCAGATTTCAGGAATGGATATGTTTGTAAATTATTTGGACGTAGCAGGCGTAAGTGGAATACGGAAGGTGCCATCTGTTACCTGTATCGTTTTATCAGCCTGGCTACTACTCGCGGTAAAATAAAACGTGCCTTCCATCCATTGGCCGTCCTGTTTTGTAATGACTATCTGGCCTTTGGTTTTATCAAGGAGCGCTTCACCACCGTTTACAATATAAAGATCAGCGGCATTTGTTTCGTTAATGTTTAATTTTCTACCTTGTGGTTCATCTTTATTCACACCTAATCCGATATAACCTCCGTCGTCGATATAGCCTATTACCCTGTCTATGCCTTGTATGGGCATCATAGCAACAGCCACCCAATCTTTGCCATTTATTTTAGCTTTCATGGAATAGCCGGTGGCGGAAGTGGCAATTGAACCGGGGCTATGTTCCTTCACAGCGCCTTGTATGCCTGCTGCCAGCTTTTTTGCATCGCTTTGCTGTTGGCTCTGACAGGCAGTCAGCAGGCATATGGATATCATTAGTAATGAGTACAGTTTCATGGGGATTTTTTTACAAAGTTTTTCTGACATTATAATTACTGAATACGTAGTTCGATTACTAAGCAATAGCCCGATAGTACTGTTAAAGGGATAAAATGCCCCCGTAAACGGATGGCCGGTACGGGAGCCTCGTGCAGTACAGCGTATATACGTTAAAGTGCCGCTGGATTGACAATCAACAGTATCGATAACATCACCGATAAAAAATCAATGTAGTTGACCAGGCGTAGGGGCATGGCTTTTTCCAAATAATTCTTCCATAACAAAGCTACATGCCGTGTTTTTCTTAAAATTGTAAAAAAGCGCAAATCTTGATACCTTACAGCAGGAATAAACCTTTGTCTTATGCCTTCTAAATGGTTTTATCCGGCTAGCCCTCTCCGCGAATACATCTCAACATATATCCTTAGCGATTATACGGATGGGTTTGTAGGCACTACTACCTATATGTATCCTACAGGTTCGGCCGTTTTATGTTTTAGTTTAGACAGACCGGCTATATTTAAAGAAATCAGTTCGGGGCAAATGATCAAACATGCCAGGTTTAACTTCATTCACCAGTTTAAGCAACCCCGGATTTACGAGGTGATCGCATTTCCTGCTAAAGTATTGCATGTTATATTTAAGCCCTATGGTGCATACAGGTTATTGGGCATCCCTCAGAATTGTTCATTTGACGAGCACGGAACATCGCTACCTGGTATCCTTGCAGATAAAATAATACCCCTGTTAAACCAGATTGAAGACGCCGGCGATAACAGCCACCATGTAATCAGATTAGTAAATCAATGGTTGGAAGACCAGCTTATTAAAAAAGAAAAACTGGATGTTGCCCGTGTCAGACATGCCTGTATGCTGATAGAAGCCAATCAGGGCAATTTATCTATTGAACAATTAGCGAAAAAGGTATGGCTTTCAAAAAGAGCATTACAATATCAGTTCCAGGAACAGGTGGGCCTGTCGCCTAAATTGTACAGCCGCATTACGCGGTTCAACGCCTTGCTGGCAGGGATAAAGAATAATCAACTTACAGACTGGCAGGAGATTGTGTCTAAATATAATTATTTTGATCAGTCACATTTTATCAAGGAGTTTAAATATTTTTCAGGAAATTCACCTGCACATTTACCGGATATCCGGGCTATTTTAAGCTGAGGACTATCTTTACATTTAATCACAACGAATTGCAGCATCACTCCATGATCAACATAAGTACTTTATCTGCATACGAGGAAGCCAACCAGCCCAGACGTTTGATGGAATACCTGCTGATATGGTGTTCAGAGGGCAGCATCACCATCGTAGTGGATGAAAAAGAATTGATACTGCATAAACATGAGGTGCTGACAATTACATCAGGGCAAATCCATTACTTCAAAAAACGTGTTAAAGCCGAAGGATATATAATGGGATTTACCCTTAACTTTTTTTGTAAAGATGATAATGATATTGAGCTTATTTTTCATAACGGCTTATTCTGTCATTTTGATCTGAACGAAGTTATTCCGGTGAAAAACCATACTGTCATTGAAAATCAGCTGAGCCTTATCAGTGAAGAGCTCCAGGCAAAACCATATCAATACCTTATCTCCATTCATTCCAGGATTGAGCTGATGTTAATTACTATCAACAGAGAAAAAGTGGAGAGGGGAGATGAAATCTGGAAACCCGATGCCTTGTTTTTGAAGTTCCTGGATTTAGTAAGATCCAACTTCGATAAAAACTATACGGTAAAAGACTGTGCCCGGCTATTAAACACCACGGAAGCAAAGCTCAACGAACAGTCAAAAATACATGCCGGAAAAACTGCCCAGAATGTTATTTATCAATTGATCATTTCTGAGGCCAAACGTTTACTTACCTATCAAAACCTATCTGTAAAGGAGGTGGCCTATAAGTTAGGCTTCAACGATCCTTTCTATTTCTCCAATTTCTTTAAAAAATCGGCCAGCATCTCTCCCAAATCTTACCAAAGTAAAAACAATCTATAGATCTTACATGCTTTTCTGAGGATTGTCTATTTTTTGAGGTATAGGTGTGTGCTACTTTTGTTTCATCAAAACGAAACGAAGCACAGATAACTATTTCTTAAAAAAAAAGTATGAAAAAGAGAATAGATTTTAATGTTGTACAGCCTAAGGCTTACGATGCGATGGATGCACTGGACAGATATGTAAATGAATCATCCATCGGTAAACTGCATAAAGAGCTGATTAAAATAAAGGCTTCCCAGCTAAATGGATGTGCCTATTGCGTAGACGCTCATACTGCTGATGCTCAAAAGCTGGGGGAATCGCTGCAACGGATTTTTCTGATCAGCGCCTGGAGGGAATCAGGAAACATTTTCACCGAAGCCGAAAGATTACTGTTTCAGATAACAGAAGAAATTACATTGATTAGTCAGCATGGATTAAGCGAAGCTACCTATGAGCAGGCTATCGCGATTTTTGGAGAGGAAAAAACAGCAGAAATTATTATGTCTGTAGTCACTATTAATTCCTGGAACAGAATTGGGGTGGCTACGCAGCTGCGGCCGCTGAAAAGAGTGCAGCACTAAAAATATTATGTAGCAGTAAATAGCAATATGAAAGAGTGGGCACCTGGATAAATACTTCAAGGTGCTTTTTTGTACCTTGCCTTAAATAGCCTCTTGCCGGTACCTGGGTGTATGGGAAATTCCATGAAAAATTGCCTCATTAAAAGTTAAACACACAGCAATGGATATAAAACAATTCGAAGATAAAGGCCTGGCTCATTATTCTTACGCTGTTTACAGTAGTAGTACCAGTGAAATGGTGTTAATTGATCCCTCCCGGAACATTACCCCTTACCTTGATTATGCTAAGTCGCTGCAGGCAAAGATTACAGGGGTAATAGAAACACATCCGCATGCCGATTTCATCAGCGGACACCTGGAGCTGCACCATACCACCGGCGCAACATTGTATTGTTCCAAACTGCTGGGCGCTGCATATCCGCATACAGGTTTTGATGAAGGAGATGAAATAAATATGGGCGCCATAAAGCTCAAAGCCCTCCATACGCCCGGGCATTCACCAGACAGCATCAGCATCGTACTTGTGCGTGATGGCAGGGATAAAGCCGTGTTTACCGGCGATACTTTATTTATTGGTGATTGTGGAAGACCTGACCTGCGCGAAGATGCCGGAAACATCAGCACCACAAAGGAAGTACTGGCAAAAAATATGTATCACACGCTCCGTGAAAAATTAATGGTATTGGCAGATGATGTTATCATTTATCCTGCCCACGGCGCCGGTACTTTGTGTGGAAAGTCATTGAGCACAGCTAACTACAGCACTATGGGAGCGGAAAAGCTAAGCAACTGGAGTTTACAGCAATATACAGAAGCGGAGTTTGTGGGCATACTGATAGCAGAGCAGCCCTTTGTGCCAAAATATTTCCCCTATAATGTATCGCTCAACAAAAAAGGAGCACCCGACAGGGACATCTCTTTAAAAAATATTCCGGTACATTCCGGCAACTTTATCTTTGATAAAAATATAATCATTGTTGATGCCCGTCCGGCGCATATTTTTAAACAGGGATTTTTACCCAATGCTATCAATCTGCAGGATGGTGATAAGTTTGAAACATGGCTGGGTAGCATTATTGCGCCCGATGAAGCTTTTTACCTGGTAGCTGAAGATGAAGCACACCTGCAAACAGTTATGGAGAAAACAACAAAAATCGGCTACGAGCCGTTCATCGCCGCAGCGGTTGTTTTCAGTGAAGGAACAGAAAAGATGATACCTGTTCCCTTATCCGATTTCAAAGCACATCGGGAGAATTATGTTATTGTAGATGTTCGGAATACCTCCGAAGTACAGGACCATCCTATCTTTGATAATGCCATTTCCATTCCGCTGCATCAGCTACGGGAACGCATATCCGAAATACCTGTACACAAACCTGTTGTAGTACATTGTGCCGGTGGATACCGTAGTGCCGCCGGAAGTAGTATTGTAGCAAATGCGCTCAGGGGAAAAACAAATACGTTTGATCTGGGCGAAGCGATAAATGAATTCTAATGGCTTTTAGTGGTATCAATTTTATTTAATGTGCTGTCAATCCAATTCGTGATGGTTTCCTGCTGGGTTGTAGTCAATTTTGCGTCTGTATGAATCAGGGTATATGATGTGAGCGGCATATCTCCCTTTGTTATCTCTTCTTTCATTCGTTTTAATTTATTGCGTTGTCTTTTGGGAGAATAAGTACCGTATTCATTAAAATTCAGTTCCTCTTTTCCGTTGTTGATATGGCTGGCCATAAACCAGCCCACTGGCTGAATGTTCACATACCAGGGGTACCTGGTGTTGTTGCTATGACAGTCATAACAAGCGGTTTTCAGCATCGTTTGTACATCCTCAGGCATTGGATGTAACCGTGCGATATCATTTGGGGAATCGTGGCTGCTTTTATTTCTGGCCGGGCGTAAAAACTGGGCCAATACTAAAATGACTAAGAGTGAAAGTAATACGATGCTGCTTTTGCGCATACTGGATTTTTTAAATATTGATTAATAAGGGACTGATTAAAAGAGTTCACTTTCAACAGCTATGTCTGCACGCTGGGAAATCACCACCCCCGGGCTCTTGTAATCACCACCCTTCCTGACAAGGAGGGGTAGTGATTACAAGAGAATGAAATTACTGAATTACTTCTTCTACTATACCACAGGCAGGCATTTTGTTGCCGAAATAAGGGTTTTTAACCGCCCTCACTTCACTTAACCACAATGCACCTTTGTTATCATTGTACATAGGGCAATGGTCGTGATACAATGTTTGTCCGCCACCGAATGCCTTCACCAGCGCATACACATCTTCACTCATCTGGGCGAAGTGTTCACGTTGATGCGCAATATTACCTTCGTTTTTGCCGATATGCGCTGCATGTTCTTTCAGATCATCTTCATTTTCCTTGTACACTTTTTGCTGCTCGGGTGTTAATAGGGATTTGTCAACCTTTAACATAGCCGCTGCCATGGCTTTACCACCGTTGGCTGTTGCTGCTGAATTATCATCCGCCAGGCCATTTTTAATCTGAAGATAATCATCTATAACGGATTTCAAAGAAGCCACTACTTTGGCATCCACATTTGTAAACTGAGGTTTTAAGGTTGCTACAGGTTTTTCATCTGTTACTTGTTTTACGGCCTGATCGGCCATGGTAGCGGTGTCATGGTCATGTCCTTCATGGGATGTTTTGTTACTGTTATTGCAGGCGGCAAAGGTAACGGTGGCAATGGCTAAGGCACCGAGGATGATTGTTTTCATTTTTCTGTTTTTTGATTTTTATAAAAAAGATAAAAGATTTAATGTTGATGCTTTGACATATTTGCCATCGGATCAGCTCCTTTTTTAAGCATGTATTCAGCGTATAATAAATACGCGCCTGTAATTACTACATTATCTCCTGCTGTTAATCCGTCCGTAATTTCTACAGCATCAAAATTTTCCAGGCCGGTGGTTACCATGCGGGGTTCAAATTTACCCTGGGCTTTTTCAATCCATACATGTGTGCCTTTACCATCCCTGATAACTGCATCTACGGGCAGGCTCAGTACATTTCCCTTACTTTTAACAGGCAATAATATGTTTGCCTGAAGTCCGGGTTGCCAGCGGTTATCAGGGTTGGCGATACTACCACGTACCTGCATCAACTGACTGCCGCTTTGCAGTGCAGGATTAATAAACTGTACCGTCATGGTTTGCGGCTCGCTTTCCCAGCCGGCAACAATCACTTTCACGGATTGCCCTACCTGGATGGCAGAAGCTTCTGCCGGGTAAATATCTGCTTCCACCCATAACTGATGATAAGCTTCCAGGCGCATAATGGCGCCACCTTCCGTTATATATTGTCCTTCAGACACAGACAGCTCCGATATCACCCCGCTGGCAGTAGCAGGATAAACGACGTAAGGATTTACTTTTTGCAATTGCAATAGCTGATTGATTTGTGCATCGGATTGATCATACAACACCAGCTTTTGCCTGGCGGCCTTTTCAATTTGCTGAAACCGCGTATCATCCGGGAATTGTTTTACCTGTGCGGCAGCTAAAAGGTATTCCTGCTGAAGAGCAGCCAGCTGCTCAGAATAGATCTTATATAAAGGCTGACCTTTATTCACTTTCACACCGGTTTCCTTTACATATAACACTTCTATCCGACCAGGTACCCTGCTGGAAATAACAGTCGTTTTTTCAGGATCTGTTACCAGTCTGCCATTCAGCTGCTTATAATCAGATAATGCACTGATGCCTACCGTCATTGTAGTGATGTTAGCCAGGGCGATCTGGCTTTCACCTAAAGTGAGGGTGGCATCTTTGGCATTTTTGTTAAATGGCACCAGGTCCATGCCGCATATGGGACAGGTACCGGGTTTGTTCTGCACAATTTGCGGATGCATAGAACAGGTGTAGGTTTGCTGGTTTTCAGCTGTTATCTTTTTCTTCTCTGCCTCTTTACAAGCCGTCAGTAATACTGCCGGCGCCAGTAAAACAAACGCAACTGTTTTTACAAAATTTTTTCTTTTCATATGATTATTGTTGCATTTTATTATTTGTTTTAATGAAGCTTTCACTATCCACCAGGTAGGCCGCATTAGCAGCTACTTTCCAATCACCAATGTTGGTATTTACCTGTATCATATCCTTCGCTTCGATACCTGTTTCTACTTCAACAGGAACATAGGCATCGCCTTCCTTTTTAAACACAATGGATTTATTTCCTAAGCGCCACACGGCCTTTTTAGGTAACCACCAGCCATCTGTATAAACAATAGGAATGGTGGCGTTCAATAGCTGTCCTACCTGGAAATTATTATCCCGCAGGTATACCCGCGCTACTGTAAAGTTTTCGTTATTACGAAAAAGTGGTTCTATCAAATCAATACTGCCTGATTGTATGGCATTGCTGTTATTAGTAGGATAGAATGACAATTGCTGACCGCGTTTTATCCTCGCCGCCAGCTGTGGTGGAAAAGCAAATGCAGCTACCAGCGTTTTGGCCTGGTATATTGTAAACAGCGACTGACCCGCACTTACATATTGCCCTTCCCGGAGTAATACCGGTGTGGCGGCAGGTGCGGCAGGAGCGGGGCTTGCCGTTGCAGGGGAAGCGCTGCTTCCCATAGTGCCCATGCCATCAGCAGCGGCTGTAGCCACAGGAGCTACCACCGTAGCGGCGGCAGATTGCTCTAAAATATAACCATCACTGTTGCTGTATACCGGAACCCGGTACAAAATATTACCCGTTTTCAGTACCTGGTCAATCTGGCCGGGTTGCATGCCCAGCAGCTGTAGCCGCTGTTTTGCGCTGGCCAGCATTTCACTGCTGTTATGTGCTATGTACAATAATTCACGCTGGGCTGCGGCCAGGTCGGGAGAATATACTTCCATGATCAGCTGCCCTTTTCTGACTGGCTGGTAATTATATTTCACCAGCAATCGTTCAATACGTCCGCCAACCCTGCTGGAAATACCCGTTTGATTGCGGGTATCATAGGTAATAACGCCATTTACTTCAGATGAATAGGTACGGGTACCGCTCTCCGGAGCAATGGCAGGAATAGAAGCTATCACCTGCGCATTGACGGGCTTGGTTAACCTGGCAATACTACTGTCCATTATCAGCTCCTTATTGGCATCTTTCAATACCAGGTCCATGCCGCATATCGGACATTTGCCGGGCTTCTCACTTAGTATCTGCGGATGCATCGGACAGGTATATTGCTGCGCGGCTGTATGTTCCGCATGGGGGGCTTTACCGGCTTTGCCTTTGCAGGCTACCAGTCCTGATAACACAAGCAATGCCCCCAATAATATTTTAACGATATAATTGTTTCTCATAATCCACTATCATTTCGTAGAGATTTAATTTTTCATCCAGTATGTCAGACTGCATCATCGTGAGTGCTTCCCAGGAATCGATCACGTTAGTCAATGCCAGTTTGTTTTCCTGGTAATTCAGGAAATTAACATCCAGGGTTTGCTGTAAAGCGGGGATGATTTTTTCTTCCATAGCGGCAATATGATTTTGCATAGATTGTATCTCATACTGCATACCATATAACATCCCCTGTGTTTCCTGTAACATGGCAGCTCTTTCCTTTTGCATCGCCTGCACATTGTATTGGATGGCTTTGATTCCAGACTTGTACATTTTGGACGACCATGGCGCAATAGGAATACTGATCATGCCCATCGCGCTGAAAGCTCTTGGCATCATGCCATCCAGCGGTTGCATATGATCAAAACGTACTTTAAAATCTGGCTTCTTTTCCTGCTTTATACTTTCTGCATCCAATTGCATCGAACGGATACTTTCCTCCATTTTAAACACATCTTTTCTGACTGCTGCCAGTGAAGCCGTATCATAAGAGGATGCCACTTCAAACACAGGCTGATAAGAAGTATCTATTTCAAATTCCTGGTTACCCGGCGCATTCATCAGGCTGTTGAGCCATGATCTTGCCTTAGCAATCACGCCTTCCTGTAAATGGATCTTGTTATGGTTCTCTTCAATCTTCGCAGTAGCTTTATACACACCGCTTAACTGCGATTGATTATATGGGTATCTGACTTCCTCAATTTTTTTCATCATCACCATGATCTTTGCATTCTCCTGCAATACAGTAATACGCTGTTTAGCGATCAGCCAGTTAAAATAAAGCCGCTTTGCCTGTGCTTTAAAATCATTCAGAGTGATGTCCCTGGTAGCCCGTTCTATATTACCTTGCGAGGCGATGTATTTTTTCTTAGCAGTTAATTTGGCAGGATTAGGAATGTCCTGTTCCAGCTGCAACATCAGGCTGCCTTTGTCGCGGTTATCCATGATTTTTTGTCCCGGATAAGGCGTCATAAATGTTCCCACGCCTACCATGGGAGCCATCCAGGCGGTGGCTGCATCAGCGCTGTATTTGTAGCTTTCAGCTTTTAAGCCATACGACTGTAACAAGATATTGTTCCTGTCTATTCGTTGCAGGATGCTGTCCAGCGGCAATGGGGTTGCCTGTTGCGCAAACAGGTGCAAAGGCCCCCAAAGCAGTATCCATAGCATATATTTAGTGATGTACTTCATGCATTTGTAATTTTCCGTACTTACGTAATTCGTATTCTTTCGACATTAAAAAGATGAGTGGTGTAACCAGCAAAATATGTGTGGAAGAAGTGAGTACACCACCAATCATTGGTAACACAATTGGCTTCATTACATCCGTGCCTACACCACTGGCCCAGAGCACGGGTACCAGTCCGAATAAGGATACACATACCGTCATCAGTTTGGGGCGTAAACGTTTAGCCGCCCCGTAAATCACATGTATCCGCAGGTCTTCTTTAGTAATGGTTGCAGCGGAGTTGCCTTTCTGTTTGATCAGTTGCTGCATGGCATCATTCAGGTAGATCACCATTACAATACCTGTTTCCACCGCTATACCAAATAAGGCGATAAAGCCCACGGCCACTGCAACAGAGAGGTTCACGCCCCAGAAATAGATCATATAGGCGCCACCGATCAATGCAAAGGGCACTGTAATCAGACTAAGGAATGCTTCTCTGATAGAATTAAATGCGAAATACAGGGAGAAGAAAATGATCACCAGTACTATCGGAGCAATCCACATCAGGGTTTGCTGGCCACGGATCAGGTTTTCGTATTGTCCGCTCCATTCCAGGTAATAACCTTGTGGTAGTATACCTTTGGCCCGGCTCATTTTATCGATGGCTTCCTTTACGGTACCACCAAGGTCGCGGCCACGTACATTAAATAAAACAGCGCCGCGCAGCATCGCATTTTCAGAGGTGATCATCGGCGGGCCATCTACAAATTTCACATCTGCCACAGCAGATAAGGGTACTTCACCAAAGGAGGGCGACATAACAGGAATACGGTTAATACGCGCTACACTGTTACGGTAGTCCTGCGCTAGTCGTACACTGATAGAAAACCGCTGCCGGCCTTCAACGGTGTTGCCGATAGGAGCCCCGCCCAGTGCTGTTTCCACGGTTTGATTGACATCATCCACATGGAGGTTGTAGCGTGCCAGATCGGGCCTGCGAACATCAATATTGAGGTACTTACCACCGGTAACAGGTTCCACATATAAGTCCATGATGCCCGGGGTGCCTTCCAGCGCCTGCTTTACCCGCTCAGACACCGACGCAATGGTATCCAGGTTTTGGCCGTACACCTTCACGCCAACGTCTGTACGAATACCCGTTGACAGCATGTTAATACGATTAATGATGGGTTGTGTCCATCCATTTACCACGCCGGGAATCTGTAGTTTGGCATCCAGTTCATTGATGATATCTTTTTTTGTTTTGCCTTCCCGCCATTGTGCTTTTGGTTTCAGCATGATGATGGTTTCAACCATACTGATGGGAGAGTTATCGGTAGCTGTACTGGCGCGCCCGGCCTTACCCAGCACCTTATCCACTTCAGGAACAGATTTGATGATCTTGTCCTGCACCTGCAAAATGCGCTTGGCTTCTGCATTGGAAATATCGGGTAGTGTTACTGGCATAAACAATATACTTTGTTCATCCAGCGGAGGCATAAATTCGCTTCCAAGGCTTTTCAGCAGCGGGATCGTAATTACCAGCGCAATTACGTTGATAGCGATAGTGATTTTGCGCCATTTAAGTACACCTTTTATGATCGGTTCATATATCTTTTCCAAAATCCGGTTTACCGGATTGGCATGATCCGGTCTGAATTTACCTTTCATAAAAAAAGAGATCAGCACCGGCGCCAGTGTTATAACCAGGAGTGCATCCACAATCATGATAAAGGTTTTCGTATATGCGAGCGGGTGAAACAGTTTGCCTTCCTGGCCCGTGAGCATGAACACCGGCAGAAAAGAGGTAATGATAATGATGGTAGCAAAAAATACCCCACGGGATACCTGTTTGCTGGATTGTTCTATTATCTTTAACCGCTCTTCTTCAGATATCCATTGCGGCGATTTTTTAAATTTATTCTTCAGCCAGTTCATAGTTAACTATTTTTTTGTTCTTCCTGCCACTGCGCATACCGCTCTGACAGATGTTTATAGGCATTTTCACTCATGATGATCCCATTGTCAACAATAACGCCGATGGCTAGTGCTATACCGGTAAGAGACATGATGTTGGAAGAAATCCCGAAAGCATTCAGCAGGATAAAACTGGCAGCCAGTGTAACCGGAATTTGTATGATGATGCTCAGCGCACTGCGCCAGTGGAAGAGGAAAATAATTACAACAATAGATACCACCGCCATTTCCTCTATCAGCGTGTGTTTGATAGAATCGACGGATTCTTTGATCAATGCGCCGCGATCATACACAATATCAAACTTTACGCCGGGTGGAAAACCTTTGGCCACTTCTTTCATTTTGGCCTTCACCTTATCAATTACTGCTGCTGCATTTTCTCCATAACGCATCACAACGATGCCGCCTACACGCTCTCCTTGTCCGTCCTGATCAAAAATACCCAGCCGGGTTTCGCCGGTCATTTGTACTGTTGCTACATCTGCAATACGAATAGGGATACTGTTCTGCGTCTTAACAGGAATGTTCTCTATTTCCCCGATTGATTTTAAATAACCGGATGTTTTGATGATATAACCGATGTCGCTTAACTCAAATTTTCGTCCACCGGATTCATTGTTATTGGTGCGGACAGCATTAATTACCTCCGCCACAGAGAGGCGATAGTACAGTAGCTTGTTAGGATCAACTGTTACCTGGTATTGTTTCTGAAAACCGCCGAAAGACGCAATTTCACTAACGCCTTCCACATTTTGCAAGGCAAATTTTACGTACCAGTCCTGCAATGCGCGTTGCTCCCCGAGGTCCATATTGGGTGCATCCAAAGTGTACCATAACACATGCCCAACGCCGGTGCCATCCGGCCCCAGCTGTGGTGTAACGCCTGTAGGTAAGGTTTTGGATACGGTACTTAATCTTTCCAGTACCCTTTCTCTTGCCCAATAAATATCTACATTATCATTAAAGATGATGTAGATGAAACTCATACCGAACATGGATGTACCGCGTACATACCTGATCTTAGGGAGCCCTTGCAGGTTAGTCACCAGTGGGTAAGTAATCTGGTCTTCTATCAGCTGTGGCCCGCGGCCCATCCATTCCGTAAATACAATTACCTGGTTTTCCGATAGATCGGGGATGGCATCAATGGGGTTTTTCTTTACAGCAAAAATCCCCCAGGCAAACAAAGCTGCTGCCATTACCAGCACAATAAACCGGTTGCGTAATGACCATTCAATAATGCGATGTACCATATCTGTTTTTTCAAATGCGACAATTATACAGCTGTAGCCATACAGTATAAATGATAGTGTTGTGCGGATAATTATAATGGGAAGCCGGGCGTACGTTGGCTAACAGCGGAATTGTAATAAAGGAATGTAAGCCCTGAAAGATAAGGGGATCAGATACGGAAGGAGCAGTTTAATATATAGGGATGTACTTTATAACTTCGTGGCGGTGCGTTGCTGATAGGATACTCCGCTAACAGTGACAAGGCCTGAACTGCAGGAAGCGATAGGTTAGCAGCAGGAGTAGCTACTGCTGCTATTTGCTGGAAATGAAAGGCATGCTCAACCGCTTTCTGGTCTTTGTCCAGCTTCACTGTTTTATGTGCATCCTTGCAGCATTTTTTTGCGCATGCAGTACACTGGTCAGGTCCGCATTTGCTGCATTTTTTAGTTTCCTCATGCCATAATTGTACTTCCACCAGCTTTCCCATGCAGTAGTGCATGTGGAAGGTAGCGCCGGTAGATGAACCCATGTAAAGGACGGCCAATAAGAGTGTGAGGACCTTCTTCATTTCGTTACGAAAATAGAAGTAGTTGCCGGGTTAATTGTTATATAATTATGAGTTTCTTTTATATTTTAATGAGGAAACTATGTTGCGCGTTAATTTCAGGAAGTGGAAATAGCGGATTATTTTATCGTTCGTTGCCGCAGCCTGATACTTTAATTAATTTCTTTACATCACTAATGCAGATTTTTTTGCCCTGAGTAACTAATATACCTGCGAGTTTGAACTCTGTAAGAAACCGTACTATATTCTCAATACCGGTTCCCACCATATTCGCCAGATCGCTTCGGGAAACGTTGATCATAATTTCCGTACCAGGAGCTGTTTCCTCTTTAAATTTCTCGCGTAATACGATAAGTGTAATTGCCAGTCTTTCTTTTACAGATCGTTGCGCAAATACGGAGATGCTATTTGATAATACAGCAAATTCGTGACTGAGCGCTTTAAGTAGCCTGCGTGGCAGAACGGCAGATCTTTCCAATGCAGTTAAAAAATCTTCTTTGGGGATAAATGCAATGACACATTCTTCTAATGTAGCAGAGGAATCCGGATAACGTTCGTCAGCTAAAATAGCGTGGTAGCCTATTAACTCACCCGCATTGGCAACGTATATAATTTGTTCCTTTCCGACATGATCAACCTGGTATTTTTTTACCTTCCCTTTTTTAATAAAGAAGATACCCGAAGCAACAGCACCCTCCCTGAATATAATTTCCCCTTTACTATATCGCTGCTCTAACATATTGGCACAGAGATAAGCCTGTTCGTCTTCCGGTAAATTGCTTAAAATTGACTGAGATTTGAAGTTCCATTTATCAATAGGAAACAGACCCGCTAAACTCATAAATTGACCCAATTGATAAAAAAAGTGACTTTTTTCAATTTTTTAATTGAAAAGTATCAGTTAAACCTAACACCTCCAAAGGTACCTTTGCAAGATGAAAATATCAACTATTTCTCGTCCCAGGATCAATTTCACTAACAATCATGAGTGGATTGATATCAATGGGACAGTTGGGTTTGTAGGTATTTCTGCCTATAAACTTAAAGAAATTAAAAACATTACTAATATAAAGTGGCACGTTAATAAGGGCATTATTGAAAAAGGCAGCCTGATTGCCGAGATTCATACAGCCGACCAGATTATCCCGGTTCATGCCCCTGTTAATTGTAAATTCCTGGGGCAAAACCAAAAATTAGCCGGAAACCTGAACCTGATTATTGAAAGCCCACAGGACAAAGGCTGGGTATTTTTTGTAACCCCTTTGAAATTTAATAATCAGGATACGCTTCTTTCACCTGAAAGTTATCAGAAATTGATACGCGTTAAAGTTGTTAGTTAAGACCAGGAGAAAAATATTGTGATGGGAAAATCCAATTTTATTACCAGCATTTTAAGGAATAAATGCCCACGGTGCAGAAAAGGGAAATTATTTAGAAATGAGAACCCTTATCAGCTGAAGAAAGTTCTTGACATGTATGACTACTGTCCTGAATGTGCGCAGCGAACAGAATTGGAAATAGGTTTTTGGTATGGAACAGGATATGTGAGCTATGTACTGTCTGTGCTATTTTCTATATTCACTTTAATATTGTACTGGCTGATCTTTGGTATAACATGGAGAGATAACAGCATCTTCCACTGGCTTATTGTTAATGGCATCATACTCACACTGGCGATGCCTGTATTGATGCGTTTGTCCCGGACCGTATACCTGAATTTTTATGTGGGATATGATCCTGAAGCCGAAAGTATTATCAAACAACAGGAAACTAAAAAACCATTAACAGTGTAAAATCTTCAAAGGCATATTATATTGAAGACGCACGTTATGTTTTAAATGTTTTATCACTTGATGCCCGGGCAAAAAATGCAGTATACGATCAAACAGTTTATTTTGATTACACTTTGATCCAGAACTTCAGCAAATGATCTATTGCTGTATCTACCAAAAGATACCCTTCCGGACCTTCTTCCTCTGCACAATGATAGGTAGCAAGCCTTGTGCCTGCCGGCATTTTTTCCAGCTGACGGTATAAGTGCCTGTTATATTGATTATACAAATACCTGGAATAAGTAAGCTTATTATCTATTTTATAAGTACCTGGAAGATTTTCGTAAAAAGAGTTGAAAAAATAAAAATGATCATACTGACTGAAATCGAGGTCTATTAAATTACCATGAATGAAAGTAACATTATTAAAGCCTAACATTTCTTTCGCAATAGTGGCGTAAAAAACCATATCATGGCGTTGTTCAATGCCATAGAAGAAGGCTTCCGGGTTATAGTGAGATCCTCCCAGGCAAAATTTACCCGGTCCGCTGCCGATATCCAATATCCTTGCGCCGGGTACTGCTGCCAGAAATTTGGATGCCTTTTGTACCACTTTTAACGGAGTCCAGTGCTTTTGCGCTAATGCCTGTATATAAAGAGGGTAGAGGTGGTGAAAATTAAGGTCGGAATCAAACCATTTGTCCGGGTGTCCGGGTAAAGCAGGTGTTGTTAATGACATGTATTATGCTGAAATTTCTGATTTACAATTAAGCGGTATTCCATGCGGGTACTAGCTGTGTTCACATCACAAAGGTATTCCTCTATTGATCTTCCCGCGGTGAACTTTATCAGCTTAAAAAGTGAGTTTTATCAATTTAAAAGATGTTACTTTTGAAGTTATGAGTATCAAGGGGATTTTTCCAATCGATAAATGGGATTTCAAAAGTGAATCTATCCTTGTAGATCTGCCAGGGGAAGATTATGAGCTATTGACCGCCCATCAAAGCGAACAGATATATAAGAAAGGTGAAATTCTTTTTAAAGAGGGAGCTTATCCATCCGGTATATTTTATATTACTAAGGGCAAGGTTAAAAAGTATAAAGTTGATAATGAAGGTAGAGAGCAAATAGTTTACTTAGCTAATACCGGGCAACTTATAGGATATCATGCCATTCTTTCGGAAGACCGTTATCCTGATTCAGCTGCGGTGATAGAAGAAAGTACCATCGCCTTTATTCCCAAAGAAGATTTTTTGAATACGCTGGAACATTCTCCAGTATTGAACACCAGGTTGCTTAAAACTTTAAGTCATGAATTTGCGGTATTGGCAAACAGTTTGACCATGTTTGCTCAAAGAACTGTGCGTGAGCGGCTGGCGCTTCAATTAATTGTTATCAGAGAAAAATACAAAGTGAATTTAATGGAAGGAATGCCTATAGAAATAAACATTAGCCGGGAAGACTTAGCCAGCCTCGTAGGTACCGCCAGAGAAAATGTGGTAAGGACTTTAACAGAATTTAAGGAAGCCGGGATTTTGGAAACGAAAGGCAGAAAAATTATTATTGGGAACGTTAATAAGCTAATTGAAATTGCCAATTATAAATAAACTAAAGAAGGCTCCTGCTATCACTTTCCGTAATCTTACTCTTCCGGATTTTATGCGGTGTACCATTTTAGCGAACCTTACACGGAAAGCATCATAAAACATAGCAACAACCAATATGGCTGCCGGCAAATAAAATGTATAATATTTCAATTGCAGGAAAACATAGCCACCAACGATGCCTCCGCCAAGAAAAAAGAAGATGACAACCAGCCGCAACATAATTTTTTTTCTCACTTCGATGATGTTTTTACCCGCTCCTGAGATCCAAGTATACAGATCAATTCCAAGGTCCGTAAACATGCCGGTAAGATGAGTGGTTCTGACAACATATCCTGATACTGTAGATACCAGCGCATTTTGCATACCCATAGCAAACAGCAGGCTACCGGCAAAATATTCTGTCTTAATGATAGACTGATCATAGGTCTGGCCAAAGCTGCCTACCAGTATAAGGATCATAATCTCAAATATTATGGGCAATGCATAGGCATATCTTTTGTTTTGTCCTGTTTTTCCAATACAAAAACTGGAGAAAAATGCTCCGGCAAGAAAAAGCAACAGCCATAAACCAACCATTCGGGCAGCGCGTAGGTCACCTGTTGCCAGCTTATGCGCCAATAATGCTGCGTGTCCCGTTACATTGGTGGTAAGGACCGCAAACGCGAAGAAACCGGCAGCATTTACCATCCCTGCTGTAAAGCATAACAGCACTGCTAATCGTAAATTGTGTTTATAATTCCTTTTTCGTCCTATATGACGCAGCATATATTACCTCCTTTAAACAGTTACGCTCAGGCAATCCTTTTTAAACAAGTTCCATCTTCGAATACTTCCGGAGATAAATAGAAGCATAGCGTAAACAGCCCCATTGTGTGCTATTCCAATCAAGTGGCGATAAATTTTCCAGCCAGGCCAGTAGTTTTGTAAGAACAGGTGAAATCAAATCTGCTCCTTCCTTTTGCTCAATATTTGCTATTGCCCCCAAAATAATAGATTCTACCTGGCTATTAAGTACTGCCGTCTTTAATTGTTCTGCTATCAACAATACATATTTATCTGCTTTCATCATTCGTTTTTTATATCCGTGCTTTGACTATATTTTATCTTTTGATCCACATTTTTAAGAGGAAATCAACGGTAGCATCCACCATCTGATAACTGGGTGGTACTTCATCTTCCAAACTATGATATGTAACCAACCTGGTACCACTTGGTTTATCTTCCAGACCTTTGAACATATAGCGCACATAATATTGATAGAGACTTGTTGAATATTCCATCTGCTGATCAATATGCCCGTCGCTGGCCAGGTTTTCAAAGAACGCATTATAAAAATAAAAGTGATCAAAGTCCTCAAGATCAATCTGCGTAAAATTCCCGTGAATAAAATCTACATTCTTAGCTTCAGTTAATTCTTTGGCGGCAAGCGAAAAATGATATAATTCTTTTCTTTGCTCTATGCCATAAAAAGTAACATCGGGGAAATGATAGCCTCCAACAAGACAAAATTTGCCAACACCACTACCGATATCAAGAATTTTCTTTCCGGGTTCGGAAGCGAGGAACCTGGCGGATTTCTTTGCTACTTCCATTGGAGTCCAATGCCTCCTGGACAATTGTTGTATCCTTTCGGGGTATAACCAGTCAAATGCTGCATCATTTGCATACCATGTTGGTTTTGGTGTAATTTTTTCCATTTTTGTAGCTGAGTACTTTTAGAAAGGATACATTGCTGTTTGTATTTAGCAAATAATCCGGGTTAACCGGGAGATAATGCATCATTTCGCGCCACAAAGTTAACAGTAGATCCCTTCCGTTTAATTGATACATTTCAATTAAAAAGCTGCAAAAAATCACTTTTTAATTGAAATGATTATTCAATGCAGGTGTTGCATCACATGCATGCTGAGGGCAAAAAATTTAAAAAGGGAAGGATCGAAATATACCTGCTAAAAAGACCAATACTTTGAATACTGGTCTTTTTTATAATGTTAATCCTTATTATGTCCATGCCCCTGACCGTTATCATTGCCATTTCCGTGTCCATTTCCATGCCCATTATTTCCATGCCCCTGACTGTTATCATTACCATTTCCGTGGCCCTGGTTATTATCTCCATTATATTTTCTCTGGTTACCTCTTCCATTCATGGGATGACCTTTTACCGCATAATATTTCTCATCTCTGCTATCCCGGATGATTTGCTGTTGGTCATATTGCCCCTTATATCTACCATACTTATTCCTGTATATATCCGGATGCAGATAAGGTTTCGGATCATTTACAACTACCTTATAGCTCCTGTAGGGATCGTAATTATATCTTCCCGGTAATGCTGATGCAAACACCCACCTTCCTCCATTCTGATAAATGTATTGATGATTGGGTATAGAATAGTAAGCATCTGCATCCGGTAAATAATAATATTGTGCATAATCATATCCAACAGGCCCCCATACCGGCTGACTTCCAATATTTACATTCACATTTAGTTTCACCTGTGCATTCACCAGGCTTCCGTAAAAGAAGCCACTGATGAGTAAACAGATGACCAACAGTAGTTTTTTCATATAATCTTATTAGTGGCAATACTATTTGTTGCAGCCTGCAGCAAAAGTGATAATAACACTTCCGGGGATTCCCGCCTCAGTGTTTACCTTACAGATGCTCCATCCAATTACGACGCCGTTTTAATCGATATACAGGATACCCAGGTAAATAATTCAACGGATCCTGACAATGGATGGCAATCATTACACTTATTACGCCCTGGTGTATATGACCTGCTAAAATTTAAAAATGGTGTGGATACGGTACTGGCTTCAGTAGATATACCAGCAGGAAAAATTTCACAGATCAGATTGATACTGGGTGCTAATAACAGTGTTGTTATCGGGGGGGGTGCCTATCCGCTGAAAACGCCTTCTGCACAGCAATCCGGATTAAAGCTGAATATTCAGGCGCAACTGGTTGCAGGTATAGAATATAAGCTATGGATCGATTTTGATACAAAACGCTCTATCGTAGTTACCGGCAACAATAATTATATTTTAAAACCGGTTATCCGCACCTTTGCGCAGGCCACCAGTGGTTCTGTGAGAGGGATTATACTTCCGCCGTCAGGTGTTAACTGGGTGTATGCGATACAAAATATGGACACCATTGCTACTGCAAAACCGGACCTGGTAACAGGTGCCTTCCTGATCAGTGGCCTCAGCAGCGGATCTTATACTATTGCTGTAGATGCTGTGGCACCGTTGAACAGCAGAACTATTACCGGCGTAAATGTTACTATAGGTCAGGTATCAGATGTTGGTACTGTCCAGTTACATTAATTTACGGAACGGAAATAACATAAAGCCATGAAGAACTTTTAAAAGAGTTTTTCATGGCTTTGTTATTTGTCGCCCTAACCTTTATGCAGTTACCGTAACACTATCTATAAATGAGCTGACAACGCTGATAGACTGCGCACCGTTCCTTTAATTTTGAATCTTTCGATCATGATTATCCTTGATAAAAGAGGAATACTATAATTGATTTTTTTAAGCGTAAGCCAGTGGCAGTTGCGTATAAATACTTTTTTTTGAATTGTTTATATTTTATATTGCACCACTTTTATTTCTGTAACTGATCAATAGTAAAAAATAATTTAATATACTTATATCAATTGTTATGTTAGCGCAATGTTCTGTCAGATAGCATCCTTATGCCCGAATTTTGGTGAGAATGATAAGCATAGCTTATTACCGGATTCGGTTTAAGTTTTATTCCTTTTCCTGCTCCTATATTTAAGTATACCTTATACTAAAGGAGATTGCTTGCTCTTCGATATACTGTATCTTATTTATTATAACAGGATTAATGCTATTCATTTTTGATTTTAATAATGAATGTTACAAGTGACATCAGTAAGCCTTTTTCATGAAAATTGGAAAGAGATGAATGTATATGCAACCTATTCATTCAACAAGAAATATAATCAGTCAATTTGAATAAGAACAGTGGCATGCTACGCTAAAAAATAATTGATGCATATTCACCAGAAAGAATGAATAATTAGAATTGAGTAAAAAATTAAAAAATAACATAATTATCCTTGTAGCTTAAAAAGAACTAATGAAAAAATTATTATCTGTACTGTTTGTTTTAGGAAATATTGCTGTTAATGCCCAAACCAATCAATTAGGAAGCACTGGCAATGCAGGTATCGGGACCACAACACCGACAGAAAAACTGGAAATATCTTCCCTTGGCTTATCCAATATAAAACTTACCCATACCAGTGATGTACTGGGTATAGTAGGTACCCTGAAATTTAATATGTCCGGTACGGATGTAGGAAGGATCGAAGTGGAAAGGACGATTGCTTCAAATAGAATGAGCGTTATGAAGTTTTTTGTAAAAGGTGACAGTTTATCGGAGGCGATGAGAATTAACTATAATGGGAGTGTAGGCATCGGTACAACAGATACAAAAGGGTACAAACTCGCTGTAAATGGCAGTGGCATTTTTACGAGGTTAAAAGTGAAGGCGTATGGTGCCTGGCCTGACTATGTATTCCACGAAGATTATTTACTTCCAACTTTATCTTCCGTAGAGAAATTTATAACAGAAAATAAACATCTCCCGGATATGCCATCTGAAAAAGAGGTAATGGCAGACGGACAGGATGTGGGAGATATGAATCGTTTGCTGTTGAAAAAGGTAGAAGAGCTGACCCTTTATATTATACAACTGAATAAGAAAATGGATGCGCAACAAGCCGTGATTTCAGCACTGCAGAAATAAATAGACCCCTTTACCTCATTCTCTATACTTATATGAAAAATCTCTTTTTACTGTTACTTGTATCCCTTGTGTTTTGCTGTCGTGCATTTGCGCAGGATAGTGCAGTGAATAAAATACCGGATAAGTATCTTTCCCAGGCAAAGAAGAAATCTGATAAGTTGGAGAAACAGGTAACCCGGAGAACTGATAAGGCGTTACGTCGTTTTATGAAAGAGGAAGGCCGGTTGAAGAATAAACTGGCGCGTATTGATTCGACCAAAGCTAAACAACTGTTTTCCGGTTCCATTGATTCTTTAGGCAATATGAAAGCCCGCATACAAAACAAACTAACCAGGGTGAGTCGTCCTTTATCGCAGGCTGGTGGCCCATATCTGGATAGCCTGCAAAATTCACTGGCCTTCCTTAAACAATCCAAAGATCTGTTGAATCAAACTAAAGGAGCCACAGATAAATTAAATGGTTCGCTTAAATCTGTGGAACAACTAAAGGATAAACTGCAACAAGCGGAAGAGGTAAAGGCGTTTATACGGGAACGCAGACAATTACTGAATGAACAGTTAAAGCAATACACCGGTTTCTCTAAAGACCTGCAGAAAATGAATAAGGAAGCTTATTACTATGCTCAGCAGTTGAAAGAATACAAAGAAGTATTTAAAGATAAAAAGAAAGCAGAGCAGAAAGCGATGGAGCTGATGCAAAAAGTTCCTGCTTTTAATGATTTTATGCAAAAGCATTCGCAGCTGGCCAGCTTATTTAATATACAGGGTGCTGCTGCTTCCGCTCAAAGCCTGGAAGGATTACAAACACGTAACCAGGTGGAGCAACTGATCCAACAACGTTTAGGCAGTGGCGGCCCCAGTGCCAGTGCAGCAGTAAGTCAGCAAATGGCAGAAGCGCGGAGTAAGATGGATGAATTGAAAAGTAAATTCCCGGATCTCGACAATGCTGCAGACATGCCCAACTTTAGGCCGAATCAAATGAAGACAAAAAGTTTTCTGCAAAGACTTGAGTTTGGCAGCAACATCCAGTTTCAGCGTAGCAATAAATTTTTCCCTACTACTGGAGATCTGGCAGGACAGGTAGCTTACAAGTTCCATAAGAATGGGAGTACAGGTGTAGGGCTTTCCTATAAACTGGGCATGGGTACCGGCTTTGATAATATCCACTTCTCCAATCAGGGAGTAGGTATACGTTCCTTCATCGACTGGAAGTTAAAAGGCACCTTTTTTCTTAATGGTGGTTATGAACAAAACTATCAGCCCAATTATGCAGCGCTACCGGATGGAGTAGGGCAGAAATGGACACAAAGTGGGTTGATAGGGATCAGTAAAAAGTATAAGATCAATAGTAAGATGAAAGGCAATATTATTTTGTTGTTTGATTTTTTATATAATCAGCATGTACCGAAGACGGATCCTATAAAGCTAAGGACGGGTTATACTTTTTAGTGCTTACCGTAACATTAAATATTTCCTAATAAATATCTATGAATAAGACCCAAAATATTTTTTATGGGCACAGTCATACATTTTAAATGTTACAAAAAAGAAGTTAAAATATGAAAAGTAACCTGCTAATGTGGTTAAATAGAATATTAATTACATTGTTTATTAGCTGTAGCGGTATTAATTTTTCTTTTGCTCAATCAGATCAGTTAAATACTGTTATACCACCTTCTCCCCGTTCAAGAGAGTTTGAAAAATTCATTAATTACAAAGTGTCCCTATATAATGGCTTGCCCGAAATGAATATTAACTTTTATACCATTGACCTGGATGGTGTTAAAATTCCTATCGGTATATCTTACCATGCTTCGGGTATAAAATGTGGCCAAACAAGTGGCGATGTTGGGATCGGGTGGGCTTTAAGCTCGGACTATCGTGTATCAAGAACTATGCATGGGAGACTGGATGAAGCTTATAGTATGCCGGATATGAACAATTTCCCCAATGGTCAAACAATAAATGGTTATTTGAGTGGGTTTACCTCGGCATACGACCGCGACAGGTATATCGCAAGGTACATAAACCTGCGACCGGGAGGAGATGTGCCTGCTATTGCAGCGTTTCAAAATGATTACCTGGATGGACAGTATGATATGTTCACTATTGGGCTACCTGCCAATAGTGGTAATTTTATTATTACAGACAGGCAAAATCGCATTACCACTATGCTTGACAATGCGGCTTTGCAAAAAGTAAATTATACAACAAATGATATTGGTATTAACGAGTTTGATGTAACAGATGGTAATGGAGTACAATATAAGCTTGGAGAAACTGATGCCAATAATGAAAATTTCCAGGTATATATGAATGGTGCATTAAGGAAATACAATTCTGCATGGCTGCTTGGCAAAATTACGACTCCTTTCAATGACTCCATCAATTTTCAATACCTGCCATTTACAGAATCAAGTGAGGGTATGCCCGCCTATAGCAGAACCATGATAGAAGGATATTCTGGTGATAATCTTCATCGGGCTGATGGGAGCTCCTGTTACCCTACTTCATATGATTACGGTACAACCCAGCCGGCATCTGTTAATAATTATAACACTAAAATCCTTTCAGGTATCACTACACCGAATGAACAGGTTGTAGTTAGTCGCAATAGCAACGGCACTGTAGCTGCTATTTCAATTACAAATAAAAATGGAGTGCTCATAAAAAAAGCAACCTTTTTTTATAGTCAACCAGGTAGCCGTATTTTTTTGGATTCAATTCAGGTAGTTGGCAACGATAGTGTAGCTATTGAAAAATACAGTTTTGAGTATACTTCTAAGGAGGTAGATTTTCGCAATTATGACTGCTTTGGTTATGGGATTTATGATCAGGGAGGAGACTACAAGTATGCAACCTATTACGGAAGATTTGATTTTCAAAGAATAGGTAAAAATCACTATGATAATATGCAAAATCCATCTGGCAATCCGGATTACTGTTCTGGGTTAGCCATACCTGATTATATAACTTTGAATGGTCTTGATAAAAGAAATTTCCCAACTTCCGATGCCGGTATGTTGAAGACAATTACTTATCCAACCGGAGGCACACAGCAATTTGTGTATGAACCAAATCAATATGAGGCCATCGTTAATGGTAATCCTTATACAATTTCTAAAGGTGGGTTTAGGATTGCCAGCATATATAGTAATGACATCGTGAAAGGAATTGCATTAAGGAGAAATTACTATTACGGGAAGGGGATTCGCGTGTTTGATCCAACTGATCCTAAATTGTATTTAAGTGAAAAAGTTGTCTTAGGTCTTTTTTTCGGTGGTAGTAATATTCCCAATATAAAAAGCTTGCGTAAAACAACCCAATCTTCAGGATTGAATGAAGAAATAACAGCAGCTAATATGCAACCAAATAATGGTTGGTATAATGAGGTAACAGAAGATTATGGAGAAGGAAAGATAGTATATAAATTCGATATACCGTATGCGAACAAAGGGTTTAGCGCTTACCCAACAAATTCGAGTTATGTTTACTTTAATCATGAAGGTTCGCCTCAATTTCCTGCACAATATTTATCATCTTATAATTGCTGGAATAAGCCCTATTTACAGGAGAAAACTGTTTATGAAGGAAAACTAGGGGTCTATACCGCGCGGCAAAAGGAAAATTATGAATACAGTATTCCTGTTCCCAGCCCTGTAAGCGATGAATTTACAGGGTTTAAAGTAGCTGCCTTTGCTTTAGGAGATGATATAGGGGTGCAAACATTAACTACTTCTCCCTATGATCTATATACAAATTCAGGTATTCAATCAGTTTTTAATTATGCTACTTACACCATTACAAGGGGAGATGTATTACTAAAAAAGAAAATTACCACGGACTATGATGTTTTATCAGGCAGTGAATTAATAACAACCTCGGGATACAGTTATACTTCAGCCAATTTAATTGCAAGCGAACAAATAACGAATAGCAAGGGAGAGGTATTTTTGACAAATTATAAGTATCCTTTCAACTATGCGGGAGTCTCTGCTTCTGATAATATTTCAGCCGGCGTAAAAAGAATGCTGGATATAAACATGATTTACCCGGTTATTGAAAAAAGCACTTATAAATCGAATACAGATGGCACGAATAAACGGCTGCTTTCTTCTGCTTTCTTTGGCTATAAGCCTACTTTGCCACTACCGGATAAAGTTTTCAAAACTGAAACAGCTATGCCTGTTACTAACTTCTCTGAATCATCTGTTCAGGGAGGGGTTGTTACAATAGATAATGGATACAAAGAACAAATCAGTTTTGATTTATATGATACGAAAGGGAATATTTTGCAACAATCCAAAACCAACAATATAAAGGAAGTTTATATCTGGGGTTACAATTCCAGGTATCCGGTAGCCAAAATTATTGGCAGTGATTATAACACTGCGAAACAATATATTGATCAAACATTATTAGATAATGCTTCCAATTACACGGATGCAGCGGTTAGAGCAGAGCTGAATAAGCTAAGAAATAACTTACCCAATGCATTCGTATCCACTTATACCTATTCGCCCTTAATTGGTGTAACCAGTGAAACTGATGCAACGGGAAAAACTGTTTATTACGAATACGATGGCTTCAATCGCCTTAAACTTGTCCGCGACAAGGATAATAACATCCTCAAACTCTTCGATTATCAATATCAAACAGCTGTAACACCTTTATATTATAATGTTTATAAGAGCAAGAATTTTGCACGTAACAATTGCGGTTTTGGGAATGGAACCACAGTAAATTATATAGTAAATGAGCGGACATATTCTTCTTTGATAAGTCAGTCTGATGCTGATAAAAAAGCTGATGATGATGTGAATGCAAACGGGCAGGCTTATGCAAATAAATATGGGTATTGTACCTCTTATTATAATGTTACGAATAGTAAATTGTTTACCCGTAGTAATTGTACTGGTGATTTCATGGGGGAGAATGTATGGTATACAGTGGAGGCTGGAAAATATACTTCTGATATCAGTCAGGCAGATGCTGACCAAAAAGCAACAGATGATATGACTTTGAATGGTCCGGGTTATGCAAACGCAAATGGTCAATGTCTTGCCCCTATATATGCTAAAATGAAATTTGAAAATATTGTTCCAACACCTACAACAACAACAGGAGATGTTGTGATAAAGTTTTATAGTAATTCGGATTGCACCATTCCTGTTACAGTAGCAAATATTCTTATAAGGGTGAAAATCACAAAGATGACCACGCCAGATAATACATCTGTAGAAACCTATGAATGGTTTAATTGTGCTGGTTCAAGCCAGGTACTTAAGCCAGGTTTTCTTTTATCTGAACGGCAATCACAGGCCCCCGGAGCACCCGCTACCAATTACACATTCACTTTGCAAAGTGAATACGGATACATTGTTCGTTAAGCGTAGTGAGGTACGGGAAAAATGGATTTGAATAACAATTACAATAAACTTATTTAAAGTAAATATGCGCAGAAATTTAGTGCCTATACAGCTGCTTTTATTTGTGATAGCCTTGTTTATACTGCCAATAAATATATATGCGCAGATAAAGCCTGATGGTAGTCAGCAGTTAGTTTTACCGGTGCAAACACCACCAGGTTCTTATAACAATACCACTGTAAATTATATCCGTACCTGGGAACCTAGCATGCCTACCTTTGACCCGACTGCCGTCATCTCTTCTACAGATATAACGGCAGTGAAACAAACCACCCAATATTTTGATGGTTTGGGCCGGTTGCTGCAAACAGTTATAAAGGGCATAAGTAAAAGTGGGCAGGATATGGTAACACCTGTCATTTACGATACTTTTGGCCGGGAACAATATAAATATCTGCCTTATGTTTCACCTGTAAATGACGGCAAATTCCGAACCAATCCATTTGTTGAGCAACAAACTTTTGCAGGCACGCAATATCCCGGGGAACAGGTGTATTACGGCGAAACGCAATTTGAAGCCTCTCCCTTAAACCGGGTGTTGAAAACGCTGGCCCCTGGCAATAGCTGGGAGGGCAGCGGGCGCGGAGTTGAAAATAGTTACCAGGTGAATACCACCGCGGATGCTGTTGTGATCTGGAATATGACGGCAGGAGCAACTATTCCCACACAAAATGGTGTTTATGCTTCAGGGCAGCTTTTTAAAAATGTGGTAAAAGATGAAGCCGGCAACCGCGTGGCGGAATTTAAAGATAAGGAAGGGAAAGTTATATTAAAGCGCGTAGAAATCACTCCGGGGGCAGCAGACGGATACATCGGCTGGTTATGTACTTATTATGTGTATGATGATCTGAGCAACCTACGTTTTGTAATTTCCCCCAAAGCAGTGCAAGCCCTTTTAACCAGCTGGGTTATTTCCCAGCAAGTAGCAGATGAGCTATGTTATCAATATCAGTATGATGGCCGTAACAGGATGATCGTAAAAAAGATCCCGGGCACTACTGCTCCTACAGAAATGGTGTATGATGTAAGGGATCGGTTAGTATTTACACGTGATGGTAATTTACTGAGCAAGAACCAGTGGATGGTCACGTTCTACGATGCACTTAACCGGCCTACTATGTCTGCCTTGTACAATGGCATTGCCACCGATACCAGGGATGCGCTGCAAACCCGTATGAATGCTGCCACTTCCAATACGCAAAGTATTCCTTATATTTTTCCGGGGGTAGTTGATTTATCGGTGAATAATTATGATAGTCGCCCGCAGTATATTGCTACCCAAAGCGTTACCCTTGAAATGGGTTTTGATACTGGCGCCGGTGCAGCAACAGAGGTCTTGATTGATCCAGCTTTTACTCCGGGAGCTACCACCCTCGCGGCTACCAATCCATTGCCAGGACTGGACCCATCAACATTAACACCCCTTACCTATACCTTTTATGATGATTATAGTTATACCGGTGTGTTGGCTCCTCAAACAGGGGATTTCAATAAACCTCAGGCAGGCAGTAATCCTTATGCAGAGCCTGTAACTGCCGTGAGTGCCATGACCAAAGGATTGGTAACCGGTGCCAAAGTAAGAGTAGTGGGCACTAATACCTGGTTAACTACTTCTACTTATTATAATGACAAGGGTCGCGTTATACAGCTGCTATCGGAGAATATAAACAATGGTGTGGATGTAGTGACATCTCTGTATGATTTTAATGGGAAACAGCTCAGCACCTACCAGCATCATAACAACCCGCATAGCAAGGCTACGCCGGATATGCGGCTGCTGACCAACATGAGCTATGATGCTGTGGGAAGATTAACCAGCATCAGCAAGCAGGTGAACGATGATGCTGCCAAAGTGATTGTGCAGAACAGTTACAATGAGCTGGGACAACTGATGACCAAAACACTGGGAGCCAACCTGGAGAGCCTGACCTATGATTACAATATCCGCGGATGGCTGAAAGGAATCAACAAAAGCTATGCACAAAGCGGGAGTGCGGGACATTATTTTGGAACAGAGCTGCATTACGATTACGGCTATACGCAATCACAGTACAATGGTAATATAGCCGGTATTACCTGGCGCAGTAAGAGCGATAATCAGTGGCGTTCCTATGGGTATAATTATGATGCCGCCAATCGTTTGCTGAAGGGAGACTTCACCCAAAACAACAGTGGTTGGAATAATACAGCAGGCGTGAATTTCAGCATGCAGATGGGAGACGGACTTAATTACAGTACCGCATATGATGCCAATGGTAACATTCTTGGCATGACCCAACAGGGGTTAAAAGGTACCAGCAGTGCTCCTATTGACAAACTCAGTTATGTTTATTTGGCTAACAGCAACAAACTGCAGGGGGTAACGGATGCTGCAAATGATCCCAGCTCTACCCTCGGGGATTTTAAAGAAGTAAATGGTACCGGCACGAATGATTATGCGTATGATGCCAATGGTAACCTTACACAAGACGCCAATAAAAATATACCGGCATCAGGAATAAGCTATAATCATTTAAACCTTCCCACAGGGATAACGATTACGGGTAAAGGCAATATCCAGTACCTGTATGATGCAGCTGGTAACAAGCTACGCAAAACAGTAACAGATAATACAGTAACTCCGGCTAAGACAACAGTTACTGATTATATAGGTGGCGTGGTATATCAGAATGATACTATGCAGTTTTTAGCCCATGAAGAAGGACGGGTACGGCCGGTATTGAAATCGGGGCTGCCTATCAGCTATGTATACGACTATTTTGTAAAAGACCACCTGGGAGATGTGCGGATGGTGCTTACAGAACAAAGTGATTTTAGTATGTATGCTGCTACTATGGAAACAGCACCCGCAGCAACAGAAACGGCTTTGTTCAGCAATATCGACAATACCCGCACAGCTAAACCTGTAGGTTATCCCCAGGATAACACCACACAAAAAAATGAGTTTGTTGCCAAACTGAATGCCAAAGCAGGCGGTCAAAAGATTGGTCCTTCCCTGGTATTACGGGTAATGGCCGGTGATACTATTAAAATAGATGGTAAAGCATTTTATAAATCTGATGGTCCTAAAAACTCCGATAACCCTCCCCATGTAGAGGATATGGTCGCTGATTTAGTGCGGGCATTTAATGGCGCTGATAATAACACCGGCGCACATGGTGAAGGGAGCGCGAATCAGTCTACTCCATTTACAAACAATTTCTATAGCAATGACTACAAACGTTTAAAAGAAAAAGACCCGGAACAAAATAAATCAGATAAACCGAAAGCGTACTTAAATTTTGCGTTGTTCGATGATCAGTTTAAATTAGTGGAAGAGAATAGTGGAGTACGGCAAGTGAAAGGAGAACCTGATCAATTACAATCATTAGGTACAGAGAAGATGGCTATTAAGAAGAGTGGCTTCCTATATGTATATACCAGTAATGAAAGTCAGCAGGATGTGTTCTTTGATAATGTTATATTGGGCGTAACGTCAGGGCCGGTATTAGAGGAAACGCATTATTATCCGTTTGGATTGACGATGGCGGGGATTAGTTCGAGTGCGTTGAAGGGGAGTAATTATCCGGAGAACAGAAAGAAGTATAACGGGATAGAGTATACGAATGAATTGGATCTGGATATATATGATGCACAGTTAAGGAATCTTGATCCCCAGATAGGCAGGTGGAATCAGATAGATCCGAAGACAGAGAATATGGAGATGTGGAGTCCGTATGTGTCTAACTACGATAATCCCATTAGGTATAATGACTTTTTAGGCGATGAACCTGGTCCTGGGGATGGGCTATGGAATAGAATAGTTCAGGTTGCAGGAATAGCAGTGGATAACTTCAAACGCAATACTACTGCTGAAGTAAATTTTGTACGTGATTTAGGGAAACAGGGCATTGACAATTTTAAGAATCGTATTGCTACCGGAACAACAACACCTCAATTAATTCTTAATGATTTTTCAAAAAATCCATTAGCGGCGATAACAGGCATAGGAAGCATAGAGGTAAGAGCAGCGGCGGTAGTGGGTGAAGAAATGGCGGCTGGTGCTAAAGTAGCAGAAGTAGCTAATGGAGGTGTTCAAGAAGTAGTTGGTGCAGGGAAAGTGCCGTTGCCAGATAATGCACTGGTTGTTCGAGGAGGTGTAAATACTCCTGAATCCGTAGCGAAAGGAATAGGAAATCATCCTGAAGGTGTTACTGGGGTTTCAGTTGAATGTGGAACTTGTTCTGTAGAAAAGCTAGCAGAAAATATTCCACATAATCAAGTAGGTGTAACAACAGTTGGTGAAGTTCGGGCTGCAGGCGGTGATGTAATTAAGACTTCTGGAAAGAGTCCCAATCATGCTACCTTAACCAATCTAACTCCTAAAACAATTAGTGAGTTATTAAACCCACCAATAAAAAATCCGGCTAAAAAAACGCCATAATATTTAATACGAACAAATTTTGATAGCAATGATGCAAAAAGTTTATGTAGATTTTAATAATTGTGATCGTCAGGGAAGGGTTCGTTTGAATACAAGAGGAACTTTCGATGATTTAGAACGTTTAAATATTAAACTCGTTCCAGGACTTGAGTTATTGTTAGATGATGATGAAGAGTTAGCGGCGGTTGGAATAGTTCAATTCTCAGAAGAAGAGAATATTTGGGTTGCAACCTTCACGTGGGTAAATACATAAGGTTGTATTTCTGTATGAGGCGAAGGAAATTTAAGAGCCTATTAGTAACCAAAAGAGCCGCGGGGCAATGCCCGCGGCTCTTTATGAGTTAAAAACTTTTTTAGCTTTAGTATTTTGAATAATGTTGTCAATGAGGAAATACACCTTCTCTTTGGTATCCTCGTCCAGCTTCTCAATGTCCTGGCTGCCGCCGCAGCGGCCAGGGGGGAATGGCGGTGTGGGGCGGAAGACGTTTTGTTGGGGCGATAGAATATAGCCATCAGCGTTATACCGCTGACCCGGCGGCGGAAGAATAAGCTGCGCGAACACCAGCGTTAGTACCCTGATCAGCGTTAGTACTATCGCGCTTCCGTCCGGGGATAGATGATGTGATCAGCAGCAGAATATAGGCTGAGCGATAAATCTATGATCAACATGAGAATGTAAATCAGCAGCAGTAACACATCATCTATCCCCGGACGGTGACCGCGTTTTATGACCGATCAGATTTTTTTCTTTCATATGAAAAAATAAAATCCGTTATTTTTAGTGGTAGAAGTTCTTTGAGACCGTTGTTGGAGGAGACGCTATTATTATCCGTTTGGATTGACGATGGCGGGGATTAGTTCCAATGCGTTGAAGGGGAGTAACTACCCGGAAAATCGCAAGAAATACAATGGTAATGAGTTACAGTCAAAAGAGTTCAATGATGGAAGTGGGTTGGAATGGTTTGACTTCAATGCAAGAACTTACGATCAACAAATAGGAAGGTTCTTACAAAAAGATGATAGGGTTGAGAATCACTATGACCTTACACCATATCATTTTGCAATGAATAATCCATTATTATTCGCCGATCCTTCAGGTATGGATACAACAAGAGGTACAACTGCTGCAAATAATCCTCAGCAAGGTGATGTATTGGTTGTACCTGGACAAAAGGGTCAGGAATCCTTTTACACTTATAATAAAGATGGGGGCTGGACAGGAACAGGAATGAATGGGGGAACGTTAAATGGAGTGACTATAACTGGACGTGGGGATACCAATGGAGACAATAATAATGCTGCTAGGTCTTCTGGAGGTAGTGTTGCATTAACGGGTGTGCCGATGCCTATAGGTTTCCCCGGGTATAGTCCGCCATCTGGTATAACTTTACCTCCGGTAGTTATTCCGGCGCCTAACCCAATATTGTTGGTTATTGCACTTATATTATTACCAGCGAATTATGGAGAGCGGAGTAGTGATTATATACCTCCTGGTTATTTAGGTAAACCTTATACTTATTCCAAAGGTGGTCCAAAGAATGTTTGGCCTGATGGACAATATACCAAACCGAATCCTAATACGATTGATTGGAATAAAGGAGATCAACAATTGGCGGATGAAATTACAGGGACTGGGGTACCTAAAGGCCCCAAAACACCTAATAATCTTATAAAGAAATGGTTTAGAGATAAACGACCTAATTAAAAATATGAAGGACATTAATTATATCTCAGAAAAGTATCGCAAATATTTATTAGAAGTTATATTTGAAGAGCAGAAATACTATACAGTGTTTGGTGCAGATTTTTCAGATAATGAAATAGATAAATTGTTAGTTGGTATTGACAAAAATATACTTCTCTTCTCAACACCAGAAGATTTATTAGCCGTAATTCAAAAGAGTACTTGTCACTTTGATAATAAAGTATTAGGTGAATGGGCCAAAGAAAGTTTTGGTATTAAAAGCCCATATGCGATAATCAATTTTGATGTTTTATCACTAAGCAGCATTGATTTAAAGGATAGCCAACTATTTAAGACAATCTATGACACGTTGGGAATTGTAGAAGATTACTCAAATCAAGTAAGTAATGAAGGATTACTTAATCTTCTGGGAAAAGATGTTTTGTCGCAGTTTAAAGATGAGCTTTCAGACTATTTTATCTGGTCAGAAAGTAAAGAGTTCAAAATATCAGTTGATGTTGATATGTTGCTTTTTTATTTAAATAATATTTATAAAAAGGTGAAAGAAAAAATAACTATACATCAATAAGGACAGATAGGGCCGCAGGCAACGCTTGCGGCTCTATCTATTTTAGTATTCGGGGAAATATTGCCATTAAAAATCCTATTATTAACTTTATGCCTTGTTCAATTAATTATTAAGTAGAATTATGACTTTACGTTTAACCCTGTACCTGTTGTTAACTGGCTTAGCCACTGTTAGTTTAGCTCAAACCGAAAAAAAGTATTCCAATTACATTCCGCCTTCTCCAAATGTTGCATCCATCCAGCAATATGGTAATTATCCGGTTTCTGGTGCCACAGGTTTACCTACGATAGGTTTCCCTTTATTTTCTGTTGATTTGAATAAATATTCGCTGCCGGTAAATATAAATTATCATGCCTCTGGCAGAAAGACTTCCCTAAATTACTCTAGTCTTGGCCTTGGATGGAACCTAAATGCAACAGCTGTGATATCGAGAACGGTTAAGGGAAGAGCCGATTTGTTGCCATTCCAGAAAGCGCCATACCCGATTGCGGAAATTGCGAATCTACCTGCAAATTATGACAAGGTATGGCAAATGACCAGCGGTTACGCTTTTGCATCGGCTCAAACGCCTGACAGTCAGCATGACCTGTATACCTATACCCTGAATGGGAAATCCGGTAAATTTATTTTGCAGGAAGGTCAGCCAGTAATTCTTTCCGGGGAACCAATCGGGATACGGCCTATTTCAGAAAACTATTTTGAATTGACAGATGACGATGGGGTAACATATCTGTTTGGCTCACAACCGGGAGATGCCTATGGAGGCGTGGAATTTTTTGACAGCGAAGGAGCTCGCGCTAATGATTCTTGGTTTGTTAATAGCATAACAACACCTTATGGAGAGCAAATAAAGTTTAAGTATGGCAGTGTTTACAGTAACTCAGTATCCGGTTCACACATTTGGGGCAACATGAGCCTTTTTGATCAATATGAAGCGCGAGATGCCATCTACAACCTTAATGATGTGCCATTTACTGGGGCTATCAGGTCATTCCAGGAATATTTTATGAACTACGTTACTGCCATCGAGTTCCCAACAGGAAAGATATCGTTTGGATATGATACCGATTATAAATTAACGAATGCAACGTTAACAGATTATAACGGGAACACAGCCCAAAAATATACGTTTATTTATAAGCAGATACCGGGCGAAAATTTACCAAACAATAACTCCATGTTGCTTTCGGAATTGAACCTGGTAAATGCGCAGGGCGCAGTCAAACAAAAATATGCATTCGACTACAACTTATCTGACGGCTTTCAGGTTACCTGGGATTTTCCTAAGCAACATGATTGGTGGGGGTATTATAATGGTAATTCGGGTGAAAACGGGAGCAATATCCCGGAATTTCTTGTAAAAATGGTTTTCGGCGGAGGTAGTTTCTCTCAAACTATCGGCTCTCCAGGTGGTCTTGCGCCCTCATTTGCTCATAAATCATATGGAATGCTCCGTAAAATTACTTTCCCAACGGGTGGTAACACGCAATTTGTCTATGAGCCTAACAGGTATTTAGATAGGGCGGGCGCATTGCAGCAAGGGCCAGGGATAAGAGTTCAACAGGTTGTATCAACAGACGGTAATGGAAATGTGATGCTAAAACTTTACAAGTATGGTGAAAATGAAAATGGGGCCGGAGCGCTTTTGTATCAGCCGCGTAAATATGATTTTGCGTCGGAACAAACTAATATTACGGTACCGCCGGCTGGAGAAGTAATATCCGTTGGAAATGGAGGCATTCTAGGAGCAGCGAGAGTAAGGCGATATCAATCTTCACCTAATCCGGAAGTAGCCGAAGCATACGGGTACCCCGTATATTATTCAAAGGTGACAGAATATGCTACGGATAAGAACCTGAATGCGATTAATGGAAAAATAGAATATACCTATAGTATTCCTGGACTTGAGTTGTACCAGCGAACAATTCCAAATTGGGGTGAGTATGAGACGGGCTTCTGGTATCAGCCGGTGTATATGCCTCCATACGGTGAATCTAAACTGACTTCAAAAAAAATTTATAAGTCCCAGGGAGCAGATCTGGTCTTGCAATCCAGCAACGAGTTTACCTATGCCACTTTTAAAGAAGTTTCAATACCTGAAATATTTCTGGCGCAATTTATTTTCGTATTACTTGACGACGGAAAGGTAATGGAACGAAAATTTGCCGAGGCACCTAGTAACTTGCCAATTTATGTTTACCGGGAAGTGCCAGTGAAAGGTGGCGCAAGCTTAAAAACTGCAGAGAGTCATACAGTTTATGAAAATGGTCAGTCGCTCACTACCACCACCCAATACACCTATAATAACCTTGCTCATCTTTATCCATCAATAGTTGGCACTACCCATAGCGATGGGAGGATTGAGGAAAAACAGTCAAAATATCCGTTGGATTATTCCGGCATTTCGGCAACCGATCCTATTTCCGCTGGGGTTAAGAATTTGCTGCAGCAACATATTTATACCCCTGTATTGGAATCAAGTACTTTTAAAAGCAATAGCGATGGAAGTAATAAACAACTTATTAAAACAACGTTTGCTTCTTATAAATCAGACATTGGGCTGCAGGATAAGTTATATGTAGTAGAAAATAATCAGCCGCTAAGCGGCTTCGCGGCATCATATGTAGCTAATGGGGCAGTAAAAACTGACCCTGGATACAAGGTAATGATGCAGTTTAACAAATACAACGGGCAGGGCCGGTTGCTTGAGCAGGAAGCGCCGGGAAATGTGAAAGAATCCTATATATGGGGATACAAAAGCTCTTTTCCTGTTGCAAAGATTACTGGCGCAGACTATCAAAGCGCCAGTCAACTGATCACCCAATCTGTTTTGGATAATCCTTCGACAGATAACGCAGTATCGACAGAAACAACGAAGCTCCGCAACGGTTTGCCCAGTGCACTTGTCAACTCTTACACCTTTGCTCCGCTTATTGGCATGACCAGTCAGACCAATGAAAGGGGATTGACGACCTATTATAACTATGACGATATAGGAAGGCTTTCCGTTATTAAAGATCATAATAAGCAAGTCCTTAAACAGTATGATTATCAATTTACCAGTACCATTCCGGCGGCTACAGATATTACTGTTTATAGAAGCGCATCATCTTCACTGGTCTATACGAAAAGCGATTGCCCCGCCGGTATGGAAGGAACGGAAGTTCGATACGGATTACCTGCAGGTATGTTCGTGTCGACCTTAAGTATTGCGGATGCGGAGCAACAATCGGCAGCGGCTTCGGCTCTGTATGGACCTTTATATGCAAATTTATTGGGAGAATGTAAGACGCCGGTAGTAAAAGCTAAAGTGCAGTTGAATTTTAATGTGACAGGTGTGACACCAACATCGTCGATTTCCATCAAGTTTATGCAGGGATCTAATACTGTGGCAACAGCCAGTTTCCCGAGATCTCCAAGCGGACCTTTTACAGTAGATGTACCGGTAGGCACCTATTACCTGGCAGTAACGATACCGTCAATCTATCAGAATATGAACTTAATGCTTTCAGTAACAGAAACTGGGCAGTCGTGGTTTAGCAATGGAGGACTAGGCATTAACTCAGATGCAGTAAGCTTAAGCACAGCAGGAACCTATAATATTACGATATCGAATTAGTAGAGAGGGATCTATCAATAAGTTGCTGCCAAAAGGTCAATAAACAGTTGCCGGAGATACCTTCGGAGAGAGACGTGGAGAAAGAGGGATTAGATATTGGGGAGATGAATAAGAAACTCTTGCAGAAGATAGAAAAGCCGCCCCTGTATATTATTGAAGTGAAGAAAGAGAGTACAGCACAGCGTACAGAGTTAGAGATATTAAAAAAAGCGATCAAGAAGAAAAACTAACTGCTTGCCTGAAATCTTAGTTACAGTGGTCATTAGTAAACCTGTTGAAATAAATATCATGTATAGATTTTGTCTGTTTATAATGCTGCTGGGTTTTGCAGTAAAGCTGCAGGCGCAGAATAAACCGGATGTCACCGTCCAGCCAGTAGCCACACCTGTTGCCCTGCCGGGAGCTTATACAAATACTACAATTAATTATATCCGTACCTGGGAGCCCAGCATACCTACCTCTGACCCGGCTGCCGTCACCTCTTCTACAGATATAACGGCAGTGAAACAAACCACCCAATATTTTGATGGTCTGGGCCGGCCGTTACAAACAGTTAGCAAAGGGATCAGCGGAATAAACAACAGGGACCTGGTAGCCCCTGTTATATATGATCAGTATGGAAGGGAAGGACTTAAATATCTTCCTTATGTATCCCCCACCAGTGATGGCAAGTTTAAGCTCAACCCCTTTGGTGAACAGCAAACTTTTTCAGGCACACAATATCCCGGAGAACAGGTGTATTATGGTGAAACGCAGTTTGAAGCCTCTCCCTTAAACCGGGTGTTGAAAACACTGGCCCCTGGCAATAGCTGGGAGGGCAGTGGACGTGGAGTAGAAAATAGTTACCAGGTGAATACCGCTGCGGATGCCGTTGTGGTTTGGAATATGGCGGCAGGAGCTACTATTCCCACACAAAATGGTGTTTATGCTTCAGGACAGCTGTTTAAAAATGTGGTAAAAGATGAAGCGGGCAACCGCGTGGCGGAGTTTAAAGATAAGGAAGGGAAAGTTATATTAAAGCGCGTAGAAATCACTCCGGGGGCAGCAGACGGATACATCGGCTGGTTATGTACTTATTATGTGTATGATGATCTGAGCAACCTACGTTTTGTTATTTCCCCCAAAGCAGTGCAGGCCCTTTTAACCAGCTGGGTTATTTCCCAGCAAGTAGCAGATGAGCTATGTTATCAATATCAGTACGATGGCCGTAACAGGATGATCGTAAAAAAGATTCCGGGCACTACTGCTCCTACAGAAATGGTGTATGATGTAAGGGACCGGTTGGTATTTACACGTGATGGTAATTTACTGAGCAAGAACCAGTGGATGGTCATGTTCTACGATGCGCTTAACCGGCCTACTATGACAGCCCTGTACACTGGTATTGCCACCGATACCAGGGATGCGCTGCAAACCCGTATGAATGCTGCCACTTCCAATACGCAAAACATTCCTTATATTTTTCCAGGGGTAGTTGATCTATCGGTGAATAATTATGATAGTCGCCCGCAGTATATTGCTACCCAAAGCGTTACCCTTGAAATGGGTTTTGATACTGGCGCCGGTGCAGCAACAGAGGTCTTGATTGATCCAGCTTTTACTCCGGGAGCTACCACCCTCGCGGCTACCAATCCATTGCCGGGACTGGACCCATCAACATTAACACCCCTTACCTATACCTTTTATGATGATTATAGTTATACCGGTGTGTTGGCTGCTCAAACAGGGGATTTCAATAAACCCCAGGCAGGCAGTAATCCCTATGCAGAGCCTGTAACTGCCGTGAGTGCTATGACCAAAGGATTGGTAACAGGTACGAAAGCAAGAGTAGTGGGGACTAATAGCTGGTTAACTACTTCTACTTATTATAATGATAAGGGTCGTGTTATAC
>NZ_PYAW01000005.1 GCF_003014755.1 Chitinophaga niastensis
TTGCCGCTTCGCCCGTTAAAATTATAGAGGTAGGTATCAGGCTCCAGGTCCAGGAAGTCATGACTTAAAGCATAGAGATGATTTGTATTCGATGTGCTGAATGTAGATGGTTTGGCATAAGGGTTATTCAGCATTCCCATGTTCATATCATCCGGTTTTCCTCTCACCATCTGCGTGATGCGGCCAGCGCCGTCTGCCAGGCTAAAGCCTAATCCCACACAGCTGGACAGCTCTTCTACCTTTATCCCGCCCGTGCTGTTGTAGTTAAGCGTGACATTGGCAGATAGGGGGCCACTGGAAATGGTACAAAGAGGAAAACTAATTGGGATGGTACCTGTAAAAGTACCTATAGGTCGTTCCAGTACTTTAAACATAGACGCCGCATTAGGTGGTATGGGCCTTGCTTTGGGTAAGTTTTGTTGATACTGGGCAAAACAAAAAGTGGTGATTATTATAAGTATCAAGGTTGTTGCAAGAAATTTCACCCGCATACGATCTGTTTTAATAGTTTTTTGATTGCTTTTTTATTTTGTCAGTGCGTCCATCTTCTTCTCCTGCAACGCCATCCTCTTATTCAGTTCTATGATATAGAGTGTCAGCTCTTCAACTTTCTGTAACAACTGTTTATTCATCTCTCCCAGATCTAATCCATCCTCTTTTACTTGTTGTGCAGAAGGAATATCTGGTAAGTGATTATTCTTCTGAATAAAGTTTTCTACGTATTGTAAAGAAGGCAATTCATAATTTGATTGAAATACGAAATCAGCCCAGGTAATCTGTTCTACTTTAACCCGGCGCGCTCCTATAATACCATTCACTGCTAACTTATATCCGTTGGTGGTGTTTGTTCCTATGCCTACATTTCCGCCACCGTTTACCATTAGAATATTCCCGGAAGAAACGGAGTTAATGAACATCGCATTATTCGAACCCGGATTGGTTTCCAGCACCAGGTATCCCTCATTGCTGCCTCTGATCTTCCCGCCGGCATTTCCACCAAAATAGGTCCAGTCATTATAGGCATTGCCTAATATTGCTGCAGCCCTGTCCCCGTTTGGCAAGATGCTCACCTGTGTCACATGCAGACCTGCCGAAGGAGAAGTTGTTCCTATTCCCACATTACCCAAAGAAGTGATGTTCATCACATCCGTCCAGGTAGCCGAATTATTCCTTGCGGCAATCCGGAGATCGGTCCTTCCCCCCGGGTCATATGAATAAATCTTATGACCAAAACCAGTTCCAAAGGTAGAAGTGGTCCATATAATACTTTTATTGCCACCCACCCTTGCTGTCAAAGTATCAAACACTATATTCTGCGCTATGGTGGAAGAGGTAAACATGCAGAAGAAAACAGGGATTAATTGTAAGATTTTTCTCTTCATAACTATTTATAGGTTTTTAATTTTTTAATTATCAAAAAGTATAGCCCGTCCTTAGCTTTATAGGATCTGTTCTCGGTATATGCTCATTGTATAAAAAATCAAACAGCAAAATGATACTGCCTTTCATCTTACTATTGATTTTATACTTTTTACTGACCCCTATCAACCCGCTCTGCGTCCACTGTTGTCCACCTCCATTCGGTAGCGTTACATAATTGGGCTGATAGTTTTGTTCATAACCGCCGTTAAGAAAAAAGGTGCCCTTCAGCTTCCAGTCTATAAAAGAGCGTATACCTACACCCTGATTAGAAAACCGAACATTATCGAAACCTGTTCCCATGCCCAGCTTGTAGGAGAGCCCCAACCCGGTACTCCCGTTTTTGTGGAATTTATAAGCTACCTGTCCTGCCAGGTCTCCGGTGGTAGGGAAAAATTTATTACTACGCTGAAACTGGATATTACTCCCAAACTCCAGCCGTTGCAGAAAACGTTTTGTCTTCATGGCATCAGGCTTAAAGTTGGGCATCTCTCCGGCATTATCGAGATCGGGGAACTTACTTTTCAACTCATCCATCTTACCACAGGCTTCCGACATTTGCTGACTCACTGCTGCACCAGCATTAGGACCGGTACCAATGCGTTGCTGTATAAGTTGTTCTACCTGACTACGTGTTTGTAATCCTTCCAGGCTTTGAGCGGAAGCTGCAGCACCCTGTATATTAAATAAGCTGGCCAGTTGAGAATGTTGTTGCATAAAATCATTAAAGGCAGGGACTTTCTTAATCAGCTCCATTGCTTTCTGCTCCGCTTTCTTCTTATCTTTAAATACCTCTTTATATTCTTTCAGTTGCTGAGCATAGTAATAAGCTTCCTTATTCATTTTCTGCAGATCTTTGGAGAAACCGGTGTATTGTTTTAGCTGTTCATTCAGTAATTGTTTCCGTTCCCGTATATATGCTTTGATCTCCTCCGCTTGTTGTAGCTTATCTTTCAACTGCTCCACCGACTGAAGCGAACCATTTAATTTATCAGTAACTCCTTTTGATTGATTCAATAAATTTTTGGATTGTTTTAAGAAAGCAAGTGAATTTTGAAGGCTGTCCAGGTAAGGGGCGCCTGTCTGTAAAGGCCTGGACAGCTTGCCCAGCTTACCTTGCATGCGGGACTTCATGTTACCTAAAGAGTCAATGGAATTAACGAAAAGGTGCTGTGCTTTGAGGGAATCAATACGTGCCAATTTATTTTTCAGCTGTTCTTCTTCTTTCATAAAACGAAGCAGCACCTTATCCGTTCTTTTGGTGACCTGCTTCTCTAACTTTTCTGATTTCTTTTTAACCTGGGAGAGATATTTGACCGGGATTTTTCTAATCATAGCAGCTGCACTATCTTGCGCATGAACATCGAATAGTAGCAGCAAGTGAAAAAATACAAGTAAATAAAGAGATTTCATACGATCAATAACTTCAGGGTAAAAGGGGAAACTGAGCCTGTCTAAATTCCACAATTATTACATGCAGAAAATGCCGATCTATTTATCTATGAATTCTAAATGGAGTATTTGATTCGATTTTTGCTTATGCTAAATCTTGGTCAACTGATATGCTGCCATCATAGCTAATTTGGGGTTTTACTGCATCCAGATAAAATAACTTTCCGCTAAATATTAGTGGATGATTTTTTCTTCCTGGCTTCTTTCTGCCAATTAAGAAATTTTACTTTTCAGATATGATAGTGGATACCAGGTGTATCCTGATTCTGGAAAATGGTTGAATGGCCTGGATTCTTGTTATTCTAATAGCTTCCAAAGGCACAACACAGAATATAACAGGTCCCTGGCTAATAGGAATCCATTTAGCTTTTCGGAAAAAATAATACCAGAAAATAAACTATTAAAATTGATTTGTGATTTGTTTGAGGCCTTTGTAAAACAAACTAAAGCTAAGGTATCGTTATTTTCCTGTCAGATTGTAAACCGATTGTAAATGCGTATAAAAACAGAAACAGATGCGTATAAACACGGTACTACTAAATAATACCATCATAAACTCCTTTATTATTTTTTCAATACAAATTAATAAGATCTCCCCCGAAAATCCCTCTCCCCATTTCTGCTGGTTTAAGATAAGAATGGCAGAATATTCCCAAACCCAGCATAAGCTGATATCAGCCCAATCAATTTCTTGGATCTAGGGGGAGAATTTTTCTTCATGCCAACAAACATGTTTCATTTATGGATCCATATAAAATAATCGGGCTACAATAAAGCAACATACCGGTAAGATTTTTTTGAATTTCGGATGCCAATGGTTTTCTCCTACTAAATTGAGCTTTCTTTTCTTTTTTGTCAATAAGGGATTGACCGTAATTTGGTAGGGGGAAAGCCCTATTTTTAGAAGGGGCCTGGCATTTTATAAGTGGGAATGGGTTGATCTTTTATTTTATTGTAATATATTCGATTTTAAAAGGCCCGGATGATCTGCTATATTATCCATGCCCAAATTGTAAATTAATTATGCATCAATCAAAAAAGGTGGTTCTCATAACAGGTGCTTCCAGCGGCCTGGGATTAGCGGTCGCTTCTTACTTATGGACCAATGGCTATATAGTGTACGGAGCATCCCGAAGTATCCAGGGGGATAAATACCCCTTTCACACGCTTCAAATGGATGTTGCCCAGGAAGCCAGTATTGAAACGGCAGTAGGGGCTATAATCCAGGAGCAGGGACACATAGATGTTTTGATCAATAATGCAGGATTAGGACTTATTGGTCCCTCGGAATATTTATCCCTTAGTGATGTTGCAAAGGTCATGGATGTAAATGTTTTGGGAGCCTTACGTAGCATCCAGGCGGTATTACCGCAGATGAGGAGCCAAAAATCCGGCCTTATTATTAATATTAGCTCTATAGCTTCAGAAAACGGATTGCCTTATAGAGCCGCCTATAGCGCCAGTAAGGCCAGCTTGGACCGGATCACAGAAGCATTACGAGCAGAACTGGCTTCCTTTGGTGTACAAGCCTGCTATATACAACCCGGTGGTTTTAATACGGAGATAAACGACAACCGAATGGTCACACTCCTTAAAGGAGATGCCTATAAAGGAAGCTGGGAAAGATGCCACCGGATAATTAAGGATAGTGTAAGTCTTGGATTATCTCCTGCTATGTTAGGACCTGCAGTAGAAAAGATCATTGAAAGCAAAAGAGTGAAACGATGCTATAGGATAGGGAAACCTTTAGAAAAACTGTCAGTAGTCCTTAAAAAATTGCTCCCGGATCATATTTATGATAAGATGATCCGGAAACACTTTGAGATATACTAGGTATCCAGTTTAAGGAGCAATTGCGTTTTATTGGTAACTTTTATTTTCAAAAAAATATTTTGGATGTGTTTATCGATCGTTTTTTCACTTAAACACAGGTTTTCTGCGATCTGTTTATAGGTGATCCCTTGCCGGACTAATTGTATGATCTCAATTTCCCGACCAGACAAATTGAATATTTTATGATTTTGTACCCTTTTGGACACAATATCCTCCTGCATTTTATCCCGGGACCCCATTTTATTAAGGGCATGTATCATGGTATTGATCATAGTCGTTTTTTGATGATCTCTATTTTCCAAAATGGAGGAAACCTTCTGCAATAGTTCAATCGTTGAAAATGGCTTTTGTATATAGTCAACAGCACCCAGCTCTAATCCAATTAACTTGTCACCAGGGGTCGACTTAGCAGTAAGGAAAATAAATGGGATATGTCGCCATTCGGGAATTTCTGAGAGTACCGATGCAAATTTGAATCCGTCCATTTTATCCATCATCACATCTGAAACAATCAAATCCGGATATGCGGCATAGCTTTTTAATTTGGCAAGGGCTTCGGTTCCATTCAACGCCAGCACAACATTATAGGTATCAACAAGTTTAGAAAAAAGATAATGGATCATTGCCCTGTTATCTTCAATGATCAGGATGGTTTTTAATTGATCATTGTAATCAGTGTCAATTAGTTCCGTTATTTCTATTTCCAGCCCTGAGTAATTAGGAACAGAGTATGTACTTAAACTATCCTCCTTTTCGCCCGGAATATACCTATTCAATACTATTGTCATTATGGTACCATGCTCCTCATCCGGGTTATTGTCCGTACTGATCTGACCTTTAAGGTCATCCACTGTTTTCTTTACAATGGGTAAGCCAAGGCCCATTCCCTGAAAGCCTCCTTTCAATGAATTAATCTGGTAATAGGGTTCAAATATTTTGACACGTAACCCTTCATGGATACCAATTCCATTATCTTTCACAATGAAATAGATCCCGGTACCATCTGTTGCTAATGTAACCCTGATTTTTCCGGGGGAACACGTAAACTTGATGGCATTTTCAATCACATTGATCACTATCGCATTGATGGCATCAGGATCCGCTTTGATCCATACATCTTCTTCTATTTCCGCTAGTAATACCAGATTTTTTTTATTACAATACGACTTAAATAAAATAAGGTTATCAGAAAGTACCTGGCTGAAATCCGTCAACTGTGCATGATCATAGATAATAAAACCTTTATTATATCTTTCCAGCTCAAACAGATTACTGATATTCCTGTTTAATTTGTCGATACTGTTTTTTACGATTGTCAATTCCTTCTTGTGCCCATATTTGGCAATATATTCTTCTAAATAATTATTGATTAACGTGATGGGTGTTTTGGTTTCATGCACCAGGTTTACGAATGTATTGGTTCTTTGTTCATTGGAAGCTTCCAGTTGGGCTGTCCGCTCCCTTACTTTTTCTGAGAGCGTCCTGTTGGATTCCTGCAACAGATTATATTCTCTCCTGGATTTCCTTACTAATTGCCGCATGAAGAAGGCATTCAATACTAAGAAAAAAACATTGCTAAATAGACCTACTATCCATTTAGGGGCACCAGCAAAGGCTCCGACCAGGGGTTGGGTACACCAGAATATTATGGCCAGGAAAATATATAGACGCTCACGGGTGATGATACGATTGTTGTCCTCTTTGTATTCCATAAAGATCCATTTACCGGTGGCATATAATGCTGTAATAGCATACAATCCAGGAATGATAAACACGTACCTCCTGGTTAAGAGTAAATTTTCAGATATTGGATAGTATATAAAGAAAAAAGTTAGCGTCGGGATCAGTACGAACAACCATCCATACCAGCCGTGGAAGCCGGTACGGTCTCCTTTAAAGTTCATCGTTTTATAAGCATAAAAAGGAATGTATGCTGTTACAAAATAGCCGGTACTTTCTGAAATGATCCCCTGGGTTATATAGGGAAGGGGAATATGGGGATCAGGTAACATGAAGAGTGTTTCATCAAAATTATACAGGATTAATAATCCTATTAATAGGGTATGCCATAACCTGCCCTTTTCATGGGGCCTTGCAAAATATAATATGGATTGATGAACGAATATGGCAATTTCAAGAATGATAAGGACCAGAATTACCAGATTAACAGAAATGGGTAAATGGATCATGGGGTACTCTTTTAAGGTTGCGCCTATTCTTTTCCGGGTGCTATTTTCATGCAAGACCATTTCCTGTCCTCATGTATCAGCTCCTTATAAATAGAAAATCCCAACTTTTGATACCAGCTGGTATTTTGCTCCATCCTGGATTCCACACAAAGGATTCGATTTTTTGCCTCGGCATCGCCAATAAGGTCTTTCATTAAAGCTCCACCAATACCCTTTCCTGCATGTAAAGGATCAGTGGCCAGGTACCATAAATGATAAATAGGCCCTGTTGGATGCGCTTTTCTGACAGCATTTTCCCTGGAAAGCGCCTTAAGAGATTTTGAAAATCCACTGATCGTAAACAGGAACTGTATGTCCCAGCCTATAGTCTTTAAAGTGGTCCTTTTCTTTTCCGGAAAGAGTATCAAAGCCACGGCCTGTTTGTCATCGGATAAATAAACTTTGCCAAATTGCTTACACAAGAAAAATGAATATTTCATTAGTTTATGAAGCCTGGCGTTCCTGTTTTTATCCTGCATGATCGTTTCATTGATCGTTTCATTTTTATCATAAGCCTTAGTAAGAATTTCTATTACAAGTGATCGATCGGTATAATCCGCTTTTATCATGGGTTCAACTATTTTATTAGGAGGGTATTGGGGTTCATGGATAATTATTTTATCAATTACAAGATAAGGATAAAAATAAAGCAAATGGCAATCTGCCATTAAGAGTGAAAGGAAAGTGTGATCAGCCTGTAGAATTAAATTTTACCTGGCAAACCAGAATTAATCTATGGCTAAATTGTTGATTTGGAAATGTGGCAGGCCTAAATTTCTGCACGAATTTAATGAACAATTGGGTTGCAATAAATTTGGAATGTGTGCAAGTTTATTATTTACTTCAATAAGGCATAATACACTATCCAATACCCTGGAATAAATCCTGGTCATTCTATCGTACGCTATTATACGTTATTGATTTTACAAAAATGCCGTTTGTTCCAAGCCTTTTTGACTTAGATCGTAGAAAACATTATTATACAAAGAGATAGGATAGAGGCAGGAAACATTAAAATCATCGAATGACACATACATTAAAGACTAAACATTGCACCATCTGTTAATTTCCCAAAAACGTTAACTATATGACTTTATTAGAACTCATAGAATGTAAACCTCCAACCAGCCCCATAATTTCATAATCTAATTTTGACTCGATAGGAGCAATTCCCATATTCTGCTTTGCATTCCTTAATCAATCATTCCATTCATTTTCAAAAACACCATTCATTTTATTCAAAGCAGGAATTTCTCGTATGAATCGAAAAATCACTACTGGACTATTCGAAAAAATAATACCTTTAAATATCCTTTTTCTGGTACCCCTAATTCGATAAGCTCCAAAATTCTGTTTCAAACGCCAAAAATAGGCTTCTCAAAATAATTTCCTTACCTAACTAAATCTAGTCGTATGATTAAGCACTGTATCATTTTGATGGCGATGATTTTGCCACTATTGGCTCTTGGCCAAACCTCAATGAACCTAAACCTTAAAACAAGACCGGATGTTTCCCAAAAGAAGATGCTGGATTTAAAGCAAAAAATAAAGGAAAATGAAGAATCGCTCAACTTCTATAATGCATACCGGAACGCAGTAAATCAGCTATCACTCAATGAGAAAGCAGCCGCCGATTCCATAAGTAATGAACAAAAGACGGATTCTATTTTGAAAAAAGAAAAGGAAAAAATAACTGGCGAAAATACAAGACTTCAATTGGAAGTTGAAAAAATATCCAACTTGAATACTCAGGCGAAAGACTCGCTTCATATTAAGAGCCTGTCTACCTTTGGCCTTTATGGAATTGGGAATACCAACACTTCAACCTTTAACAACTTAAACGCTTCAGGTAAACTGAGTGGTTTTATACGCCCTCTTAAGCATGACAACCAATTTTTAACGCTAAACTTCGCTTACAATATAAATGCAAGTAATTCCGATAGCTTGTTGGCAAGTACATTTTTGTTTTCAGATGTTGGACAAAACTCCTTCTATATTAATGGCACATATGGCATTAAATTAAATTGGTCAGAAGGAGAAGACATTTACTTATGCTCTCCCCTGCTGGAATTCTCCTATAAGAACATCAAAGGTAGGAATACAGATTCTACAAGAAATTTCTATACTATCAACTTAACAGTAGGTTGTACCCTTCAATATTTGCTGATTGATGGTAATGATAAAATTTCCCTTGCGCTCACTGGGTACTATGCCAATATAAATGTTCCCTCTCAAAGTGAAAAGGACTACAAATACCTATTCAAAGCACAGGACGTTAAGGATTTGAGTAATTCGATTAGTTGTTGGGGCTTTAAAATAGCGTTCCAATACAATTATTTTCAAATTTTTTCAGATTGTAGATGGGTGGTAACAGATCCTAAAAAGTTGCCTGAAAGCATGGGAGGATTCCATCCCAATATTGGCGTGACTTTCAATGCTCAAATTTTTGAGCGATAATATTTTTATTAAGCACTTTAGGTTTCCCCAAGCCTTCAAATGGCTGTCGCATTGTGTCTTTTAATAATTCATTAATCTTTTTCAGGATTCTTCGATCCGTTTACAATACAACAGAAAAGAAAGTTGCAAAAGTAGGTGGACCAGCTGGGCATGGCTGTATGGACCTCGCAACTAAAGATTCTATTTGGGTATAGAATGAAAAGGGATCTATGTCTATACTTTAAAGAAGAGCGTGGCTGCCTTCTCACAAGATTGAAAGTAAAAAATTCCTAATTGATTGCAATATTTATCCTGGAAATAGCGGGGGACCTGTTTTTAGCTTCCCTTTCTAGGAACTATGAAAACGGCTAAAGGTACTGGCATTTTAAAAGAAAAATTATTGGGAATTGTTACTCAAAGAAGATTAATTAATTACATTCTTACAACGTGCGTAACAGATCCTGATAAAACACTTGAAATGAGTCTATTTATTGTTTTTTGACCACCGCCAAAATTATTATAAAAGCCTATAATTCTTGGATGTATTTCGGCATCTGCTTCATATATCTTAGCTTTTATAGCAGCTAATGCCATAATAGCATTTTGAATTGTTGTTGTATTCAATTGGCTTGGCATCGGGATTAATGTAGAAATATTTTGACCGCTGATTCCTAACGTTTGAATAACCAATGTGCCGTTAATTTTATTTGATTCCGCAGCTAATCCTAAACCAAAAAGATTGCTTAAGTTGACATTTCCATCCAGTACATGAATTGTTGCAGTAAACCGCAAACCAACCCCAACATACACGGGAATTATTCTAAAAGGCATTTGAAGTGTATCCGGTTTGTTTGTTGTTATAGATTTAAAGTCAGTAATATTCCCAGTATCATCCTGTTTTATTAATGCTGTTAAAGATTTAGTATCAAATTTAATATAGTCTAAAACTATAATGTAATTACTGTCCTTGTAACCAATACTCGTTGCCCCGAATGAAATACTCCCTGTTTTATTTACCTGTCCAATTGCGAGGCGCATGGTTTCATCAGGTAATGTCGCCATGATTTTTATATTTTCAACCTTAGGTATTTGGCCTATTTTGGGGCCTTTCCCAATAGTGTCCCCAGCAGCATTAAGTACAACTTCATAAACTGGTAAAGGGTCTAAAGGCTGATAACCATTTGATTCAACATTAATTTCATGCTCTAATGTTTTGGGTAATATGGACTGCTTTGAAGTTACACAACCAACTAATAAGATAGCTATTGTAAGTAATAGAAAATTTTTTTTCATGGTGCAGATTTTTTATTGCAAGTGACCAACGGAGAGGAGCAATGTTATTTTGGTTTAAGTATCAAATTCAGCTATTATTATTTGCATGGATAGTAATTTGCAGTGCCGTTAAACCCAGCGAAGGCATCTGGTCATATTCATAAACGCTTCTGTCGTTGGGCTTAAGATAGATTTTTTCGGTTTTGCAATCTTCCGGCTGGACCATGCCGGTTAAGTTGTAATTATCAAATAAATAATTATTATCTTCAACCTTTTTTCCGGGTGCTATGGTAAGTGAAAAACCGGTAGAAAGCCTGTTGTAGCAAAAGGTAATCTAAAGTTTCGAAAAGTGGAAATTTCGAGGTGATTTGCGTCAATTGCAAGTCTGAATTACATTCCAGAAGATGATAAAAACTGGATTTGGACCTCTGCTTGAGGGATGACCATTTTACCACTAGCTTCTTTGTTAATCATGCGACACTGAATAATCAATGCTTGCTTATAAAGCCCTAGCAGAGAAAAAGGTCTCACTACGGCCTCAGTCGGCAAAAAGGGCACTAGGCCTCCGTTCGGGTAACTCCCGGTTTGGTTAAGGTTTGCTTTTAAATGTGGTCGTCTTTATGCCCGCCAGCCACCCCGGCCTTGCATTTTTGATTTTGCCGTCCGCTGGCGCTCCCGGCTAGACAAAGGTCGAAGGCGCGGCGGGGCGACAGTAATTCTATTGAGCGGGAGATTATAGCACTGAACGATAGTCTCTGATTAAGCGACCAGCGGGGAATCAGGCGCGCGAACACCAGCATCAGTACCCTGGTCGACATTGTACTATCGCGCGGCGTCCGTGAGAACAGATGATGCGGGCATCGATAGAACATAGGCTCAGCAGTATCACTTTGATCAGCGGTAGATCATAACCTCAGCTGTTGTAACGCATCATCTATTCCCCCGGACGTTAACGCGTTTGATCCAACCGTAATTTTTAATTGTTCTGACTGATAGCCCAATAACTGGTCGCCTCCTGGTAGCGGTCCCTCCAAATAACAGCCCGCACGTTATCAGCCTGGATAAAACAGGCGGATAACGCTGGCAGCAATGTTATAAAAATGATTAGTTAATTATCAGGCTGTAGTACGCCTATAAAAGATTTTATCCGTGAGCAGCACGGGCTTTCGCCTCGCTGTGGTAGCTGTCACTGGCAGCCTTCAGGTCACGAAATAGCAATTCAGGGTGTTTCCAGTATTTAACACTCAACTTTTCCCGAATCTTACGGACCTCAGCAACCGCATCATATTTTTTAGCTTTTTTCATGGTCGTTAGGCTTTAAAATTTCTTGTGGTGTTCTGATTTCAATGATTGGATAACCCATCTGTAAGTTAATGGAATTATACAATTTTATACGGTTTAAATTAACAATATGCTTAAAATTCCAGCTGGCCAAAACTTCCGCTTTGCTCAGCGTAGCAATGGCAATATGTAATGCGTCATTAAAACTCTTATTACTTAGCGCGCCACCCGCAATATATGCCTCTGCCAGGTCTACGGCTTCTGGTGTGTTTTTATGTTCTGCTTTAAAACTGTGTGGTACTTCATCCAGTTTTAAGGTCACTTCTTCGCGGGCCTGTTTTAGTTCCAATATTACCAGATCAGATATAACCAGGTGCTTTATTCCACTTTTAAATTCTTCAAATAATGCGTTGCTGAATTCTTTGAATTCAATATCGAAACAGCCTCCGATCACGGAGGTGTCAGTATAAACATTCAACATGAATAACAATTAAAAAATGAGAAGAAGGGGTTAAAAACTAAGCAGGAGGTGCTTAGTGACTGGATGCCAGTATTTCAGTGCTGTTACTGTTATTCAGCGCATATACGAGGCTCGGTGAAATATCCAGGTATCGCAGCAGGTAGGAGAGCTGCGTTTTAATAATTATACGAACCTTCTGTATTTCTTCATCTGTTGGCCTCATATTCCTGCCGCCAAGCGTAGGCAGTACCAGTTGTGAAAATTGGGATTCTGTCCAGCCCAGTTCCCGGCGCAGATACTCTTTAATGTATAATGGAAAATTGCATAACCTCGTATAGGTATCATGCAGTTCATTATCTGATAAAGGTGCCGGAGGAAATAATTTTGCAAGGTTTTCAGCGAACATCTTTTGTTCGCTGGTGCGGAATTTTTTCATTAAAAAGATGGTTTGGTTAACAACCCGATCCCCGCGGGCGGAAAGATCATAGATGCCGCCCGCCCGCAGGCGCCCGGTTGTCAGGGTTAACAATAAAGAGGGGACACGTTATATTAGAGCATTGCGTATTTCACGCATTTTCATTTTACCATTTGCTTTTTCAGGTGTTGTTTCAGATGGATCCGGTTTCAATCTGCTAATAACAATCCGGTTTTCCTCTACGTCAACCATTACTTTATCACCAATTTTAAAACCGGCATTTTGAACCCATATCCCAGCTAAAGAAATTGACGGTACCTGCTTACATTCATAAGTTCGTTCCTGATGAATGTAGTTTACTGTTAAGTGTCTTGTTTTGTGTTGGTTTTTCATATTAATTGTATTTATTGATACATAAATGTACTTATAATTACAATATAAAACAAGCATTAAAAGTACTTTTTTGTACATTTAAGTATAAATATTGTCATTTATTTGATCTGTTTTCTTACCTATCAGTACAATATTTATATTGGTATTAATAATAATGTAATTGTAATATTCCAGCTTCTTCATAGATTTAGGGTAGTTTAAAATTTTACTTCAATTGATTTGAATTAACCCAATCAAAAAAAGAAAATATGACATTCGGACAGCGTGTAACAATAATGCGTAAACAGAAAAATATTAACCAATCTGAACTGGGGACTTTAATCGGCACCAGTGGGAATATTGTAAGCAAGTATGAGAGAGATTTTATTACACCATCGATTGACGTAGCCGCCAAAATTGCGAAAGCGTTGAACGTATCCATTGACTACCTGGTTAACGGAATAACCACGGAAAAGGGACCAATTACTGACGAAGAAGCAAATCAATTGCAACACTTTGACCAGTTACTACCAGAAGACAAAGTACATGTCCTGGCGGTTGTTGATGCCTTTCTGACAAAATCAAAATTGCAATCCCTAATTGGATAAAAAAAGCTCTCGCATTTAGCGAAAGCCTTTACACCAAACAATCCGCAAGGTAACCACACCTTTGGCCGGATGCACTATTTCGTTGCGGTTTTACTCTTATCACTTTCTACCGCAAACTGACTAACGCCAGCCATCACGGTACCAGCGACCGCCAGGTAACCCGCTATTTTTGCCACAGTTATCGGCACTACCGGCATACCAAGTAAAGCTCCGCTGATGGCTGTAAGTAACAACCCAATATTCCGGGCCTTACTGAAAAATGATGGCGTAGAAGCAATAAAACGTTCAGTTAATTTCATACGCTCTTTTTAAACTGTTAGTGAATACTTGTTTAATTGATGCAGCTAGCCTTTATTACGGTGCTGCTGGCAAGCCCGAAATGGACACCAATGCCAGGGCATTGTAAGCGCCATTTTTAAGACTATACAGCGCCCCGTTTACCTGTTGGAAGAACGCTACACCCAAAGCGAGAAACAGCGGTTTAGTGCTGTTTGCTGTTACATTAGTAGACAAACTGAGAACAGCTGTCGGGGCTGCATCAATTGGTAACGCTGCACTGCTCGCATTGCTATTGACGAAGGTTTCTGCCTCGAAATCAATCTCAGCACCGGCGGACATAATTTTAAAATGGGTGGCACCACCTGGTGCCGCTACCATGTTAATAGGTATGAAGACCGGAATATCTACTTTGAGAATTCCCGTCGCCCTGTCAATCGCCGCGATGAAAGGTGCAAACAGCGTACTAGCCAGCCGTGCATTGATATTGAACTCAAACCCATTCAAAAGCTCAGCTTCACCATCGATAACATTGCGCTGACCACGAACACTCTTAGCATCGGCTTGAATTACCTTCAACATATCACGGGTTAGCCGGGACGTCATGTAACTATCACTGGTATTTAACAGCATAGCCCGGAAAGCAGCCCTTAACAGTTTACCGGCTTTACCAGCCCGGCCAAACTCCGCCCCATTTTCCCGCGTACGGACAAAGGCGGCATCATTAGCAATACGACTTCCATCTATACCACCTTTCCCGCGGGCCAGGTGACCGGCTTTAGATTTATAAAAAGTAATGTTGCCGATAGTCCCTTTCAGTGGGATAATTCCATTTTGTTTTGCCATTTGAAAACAATTTTTTTGAGAACGAAAAGGGCTTTCACATAGCCAGGCCCGTTAGGCTCACATCTGCGCAGGATGTAGTAAATTTTCATTTAACCACACCAAACTAAGCCGGCATTTTATCTCAACAAAATTTCCATTCCGATTATGCCGATTTAGCGCACATTAATACCTAATCGCATAGTGATTTATGCAAAAGACATCAGGAATATTAAAAAGTTCAATCACTCAAACATAGATTTTACTTAAATCCACATTGGCAGCGTTAGCGCCAAAATAGGTATGGACACTTATGATATGAGCAATTTTTTCGGAGATTTGTCTGAATTATTCGCCGGAGCTGAATGAGACAAGAAATTTTCAGGAAGAATCTATAAATGATGTCAGTTCTTCAAAAAAAATCAAAAGACTTACGAACTTTTACATTCATAAGTCTTTTGATTTTCAATCGGCCGGCCTGTACAATTTTTTTAGCAATGTTTTTTCTTCCGTCCGTTAGTTTGTTTCTGCATATTTTTTAAAGTTGTCAAGTATTACTTGCCAACCTGCTTTTTGCATTTCTGTAGGATTTTCTTTTTCCGGGTCAAACGTAACATTAACCTCAGTTTGGTTGCCATTTTTCCCGAAAACAACGGTTACTTGCCTGCCGTCCGGCATTGTATAAGTGAACTTTTCATCGTCAATAATTTCATCGTAAATAGCATCGAAGTCAAAGCCAAAACTTCCATCTTTGGCTTCCATTCTTGCCGAATATTTTCCGCCTACCCGCATATCATTTGATGCAGAAGGACAATGCCAGGAAGGGTCTGCGAAGTTCCATTTTGTAATATGTTCAGGATTTGTATAATAGTCCCACACTTCTTTTGTATCTGCATTTATAGTAGCGGTAACAGTAATTTTGTTGCTCATTTTTTTACTTTTTCAAGGTTAATAATAATTTATCAAGTTTTTCCAGTGTTGCTATCATCCCCTGTTCCATACCCATTTGAATAACTTTTTCCAGGTCTGAAAGAGATTTATAGGTAACGATGGTTGTTACCAAAGCATTTTCTCCCTTGTCAGTAAAAGTTACAAGCCACTCTGCACTGGGCAGGTCTTTATTTATTTCACCTGCTGCATTACTGAAAGCATCTAAAGATGTGTAATAGTCAATTGGCTTGATTTTCAGGTACTCAGTATAACCCCAATATTCCGTTCCGTTGGGTTCTACCATTGCATAATGCCAGTGGCCTCCTTCGCGAAATTCCATTGATTTCGTCTTTGTGGTCAACGGGGCGGGCGCAAACCACTGGTCAAGCAATTCACTTTTTGTGTAACAATCCCAAACCAGTTGCCGGTCTGCTAAAAGCTCACGCCTGATTGTCAGCGTGTTTTTTTTCTTATCTGCAATGAAGTCGAACTGCAAATGGTGTTTCATTATTTCTTCTTTTTTATTGTTGCTAAAAGTTGATCGAGTTTTTCGAAGCGGCTTTCCCAAATCTTCCTGAATTGTTCCAGCCATTTATCTATCTCTTTTATTTTGTCAATTTCAAGTTGATAATATATTTCGCGGCCCTGGTATTCCTGTTTCACCAGTTCGCATTCAGTTAAAATTCTCATATGTTTTGAAATTGCCTGCCGTGTCATGTCAAAATGATCTGCAATAGCACTGGGTGTCATTGCCTGTAAGGCAATTAAAGCGATGATAGCCCTTCGTGTCGGGTCGGCAATGGCTTGAAAAATATCTCTTCTCACTGAAGTATCATTTTGATTTGTTGATTGTTGCTAATCGGGCCAATTCACAGTGAATATATACCGGCTTGAATTACGGGAATCAGGCGCTGTAACAACTAAATTATTTCCTTATTTTTTCAGGCATTTCCTTAGGCATCGGTATACAGTGGAAAAATTTATCCAAACCCGCATTTATAAACATTAGGCTGGCCAGCAGGGATAAAACAAAAAGAATTTTACTTTTCATAATTGTTATTTTATTTAGTAAACCAATCGGTTGCAAATATACGCGCAACCATTCGGTTTATCAAATTAATTTCAAAAAACTGTCAAGTAGTCAAGGATTTTAGAGATAGAATTGAATTAAAATAATTTTCACAACTCGTGCTGCCTACCCTCGGTGGCAGGAATATGAGGCCAACAGATGAAGAAATACAGAAGGCAAACAGGGCAAAATAAAAATTACTGCTAAGAACAAAAAGCCAGTAACATGTTGGTATTATCATCTGCTGGTTGTTATGGTATGCATCCAACCTCCGTTTGTGGGCACGGCTGTACTAAAGACATTTGCTTTTAACCGGATACTTCCCAACGCGAAAAATCTGTAAGGAACCCAATAGAAAGATCCAAATTGAGGATCAAATATTTTCAAAGAACTATCAAGCGGAGACACTGCGTCATGTATGTATCCTCCTATGATCGTTCCGTGCCCGGTACCGCCTAATGACATAGATGCAACAATGGGTCTGCCCGCATTTATTTCCGCCATAACGCGATCAAACGGAATTATATTATTAGTATGTGTTGCAGTAATTCCGATTGCCGTAAGCGTTGTTGCAACTTCATTTCCCTCTTCCAAAGACTTGCCTGTTGCTGCTGCAACCGTTTCCTCATTCCAATCATTGGAAAAGTAATAATTATGAATGGCTGCACTTACAGCAGCCCAACAGGAACTACCTGTGCTCTGTTGAAGTAGCGGTATTGCCAGTTCTCTCCTGACTCCGGCCGGTACATGACCAACTGTTATCGCATTTGTATTTACAACAGGCATGTCATCAACCTGATTTTCCTCATCGAAAGTAAGGTGAACAACATCATGTACCCTAAACAATCCTATATGAAAGAATTCACTCAGGTTTATCGGGTGTGGTAGCCCTGCTACTGTGATCTCCTCTTCTTCCTCATTGATTGCTGTTATAGTATAATCACCATCAGGAATCTGTTGCTCCATGGGCATCACTGCAGGCGCATGAGTAGGAGCAGGAGCAGGAGGCATCTCCTCTTTACCCTCATTGTTTCCTGTTGTATCATAATCAATTTCATCCATGTATGCATTATCCTCTTCCTCTTCTTCTTCCGGCAATCCACCGATGATTGCCTGTGCGGCGGTATAAAACGCTGCAACATGACTGACATAGTGGTGCATTCCATAAGGCGCTTCTTTTCCAAACATCTCGTTTCCTACTATTTCATGAAGGTTACTGATGAAATTCATAAAAGCGAGCGTTGTATTTTCTGCATGGAAGAGGATTGCCAAAGCATCACTGATTTCCGTGTTTATTACGATGTGAAATACCCCCAGCAATTTTATTATTATTCCCTGTTGTTCTTTATCGACTACCCTCTGTATTATATTTGCGCCGGAGAGGTTCTTTTCTATTTTCTGCGCCTGCACTACGGCCGGCATGGAAATACCTGTGGATCCTGTATTATTGGCTACGGCAGAACTGGTGGGCTGACGGGATCTGGTGGGTTGATGATGTCTATGTTCCATAAAAAGGGGCGATAATAGGATAACCGGACAATACTAATTTAAAATGATCATCTTCATAACAGTAATAAAATTCATTTCGTGTTGCAGGCGATGAATCCTGGCATCATGATAATTGAATACTTAATACAGTATCGTCGGGGTTAAAGATAAAATTTTCTCAGACAATAGTGATTATAACAGCTATCATTTATTTTAGGTCAGTTTCATTTGAAAAATGCTCTTGCAAACATACTCTCTCTGCCTGTGATAATTTCTGCATTGCCGGCCGCGCCCGGGTGCAGGCCTATCATTTTTTCACCGGTGTTATGTTTATTGGGAAACAGGGCTACTTTGGCCAGGTACAGATTGTTGTCAGCAGGAACGTCGGATATGGCAACTATTTTACCTTGTAATGTACCATAAATGGATTCCTGGTAGCCGTCCAGTCTGATTGTAACATCCTGTCCGATGTTGATAGCTGTAATATTGTCCTGTGTAAGGTATAACAGTCCATAATACACTGCTTTTTCAGGAATGATATAGGCGAGTTCCCTGCCGGTTTGAAGATCGTTGAAGAATATTTGTCCGCTGACGGGGGCAGCAATGAGTTTTTTGTTGAGCCATTGATGCAGTTTACTATAACTACTTTTCAATTGCCTGATGCCACCGGAATAGCCGGTAGCCGTTAAATTTATCTGCTGTTGACCAACCTGCTCCAGGCCGGCATTCAGTTTACTGAGCTTTTCAGGTGACAGGTGCTGATCTGTTCCGGATAATTCCTGCATCATCAGCAGCAGTTGTTTTGCAGTATTATATTCTTTCGCTGAGCCTTTGAATATAATGGGTTGCGCCATGGTTACCATGGTATGGCTGGCAATAAGGTAATAAAAAGCGTTATTGCTGCTGTCTGCCAGGATCCTGCTGATACCCGGATTGGTGAGTATTTGTACTTTACTGCTGCGTGTTGAAGGGAGCACCGTAAAGGTGCTCCAGCTGATGACGACGCATAGTATGATAAAAATGAGGCAGCTTCCTGTTCTGACGATCCAGGAGGGGATATTGCTGATAATTTCCTGCATTTCCTCACTCCGGACGTTATATTGTATGTTATTTGTTTCCATTAGTTACCAAGTTCAAGTTGATTTTTTACTAATTCGTAGTACTGCCCTTTTTGTTCGCAAAGAATAGTGTGTGTACCGCGTTCTACAATCTTACCCTGATTAATAACGATGATCTGGTCCGCATGCTTAACAGTGCTGAGCCGATGTGCCACTACCACTACTGTTCTGCCTTTAAAGAACTCATGGAGGTTTTCCATGATGATCTTTTCATTGTTGGCATCCAGTGCATTGGTAGCTTCGTCAAAAAACAGGTACCTGGGATTTTTATAGATGGCTCTGGCTATGAGGATACGCTGTTTTTGTCCCTGGCTGATACCATTTCCTTCTGCTCCTATTTTAGTACTGAAGCCTAACGGCAACGACTGTATGAAAGAAAGTATATTGGCTGTTCCGGCGGCATATAATAATTTTTCCTTATCGGGCACTTCTTCGCCTACGGCAATATTGCTGGCAATGGTATCTGAAAAAATAAATCCGTCCTGCAACACTGCACCGCAATTGCTGCGCCAGCTGGAGTGGCGGATGTTTTCCAGGGAAGTAGTATTTACAGTTACCTCTTCCGGGCTGGTTTGATAAAATTTCAGCAATAGTTTGATGAGTGTAGTTTTGCCACTGCCACTGGTACCAACAATAGCAGTGATCTTGTTTTCGGGTATCTCCATAGAAATATCTTTCAGGATATTGTTTTCTACTCCGGGATATCTGAATGAGAGGTGATTTATTTTGATGGAATTATCTGCAGTTAATACTTCATCGTGGGGGATCTTATTTTCTTCTTCTTCGTTTTTAAACTGATGGATTTCGTTCATCCGCTCTATGCTGATGCGGGCATCCTGTACGGAGGTCATAAACTCAACAAATTGTTCAATAGGATTATTGAGTTGTCCGATGATATACTGGATTGCCAGCATGGTACCAAGGGTTATATCACCGGAAAGTACCAGGCTTGCGGAAAAAAATGTGATCAGTATATTTTTCATTTCATTGATAAAATTGCCTCCTGTTTGCTGATACTGAGAAAGTTTAAGTCCCTGCAGATTAAACCGGAACAGGCTGGCCTGAATATTTTCCCATTCCCATCTTTTCTGCACTTCACAGTTGTTGAGTTTTATTTCCTGCATACCACCTATCAGCTGTACAATAGTGCTCTGATTGCGGGCATTGAGTTCAAAGGCTTTGTAATCCAGTGAACGCCTGCGTTTCAGGAAAAGTGTTACCCAGCCCACGTAGAGCGCACTGCCTGCGATGAATATGATAAAGATGGTAACGTTGTAGAAAAGCAATACTCCTGCAAATATCAGCAGGTTCATAAACGAAAACAGGAGGTTCAGTGTGGAGGAAGTGAGAAATCTTTCAATCCTGTGATGATCATTGATCCTTTGCAGAATATCTCCAAACATTTTTGTGTCAAAAAAGGAGAGGGGTAGTTTCATTAATTTGATCAGGAAGTCCGATAGGATAGAGATATTCACCCTGGTACTGATGTGCAGTAATATCCAGCTTCTGATAACTTCTATGGAAGTTTTGCCTATAAAGAGGAACAGTTGTGCAAACAGTATCAGGTAAATAAAATGCATACTTTTTTCATGAAGACCAACATCCACTATTACCTGGGTAAGAAAGGGAAATAGCAGTTGCAGTAAACTGCTTGCCAGTAGCCCGATGACCAGTTGGAAAAGTAGTTTTTTATATTTTTTCAGATATTGAAAGATCAGTGAGAAGCTGATACCGTTATTTTTCTCTTCGGGTGCATTGTAGAAGGCGGGGGTTGTTTCAAACAATAGTGCCACACCTTTTGACTGATCGCGTTCCTGCATGTTCATCCATCCCTGCAAAAATTCCTGCCAGGTGTATTTTATCAGTCCTTTACCGGGATCGGCAATATAGGCGATGCCCTTACTGATCTTATATAATACTACAAAATGGCTTTGTTTCCAATGGATAATGCAGGGCAATGGTACTTCCGCCACCAGCATGGCTGCTTCCAGTCTTACTGCCCTTGTTTTCAGGCCAATGGCTTCAGCAGCCTTACTGAGCCCGAGGAAGGAAACGCCTTCCCTGCTCATGTCGGAAAGTTCCCTCAATTTTTGCAGCGGAAAGTTCTTTCCATAATACGTGGCTATCATCCTGATGCAGGTGGGGCCACAGTCCATGGTGTCATGTTGTTTGTAAAACGGAAATCTCATAATACCTGGTTTATCGGGTGATACTGTAAGTACCGTCGTTGTTTTGTTGCAACGCTGCGGTGGTGTAAATGGCATATCTCATTTCTGAATCCCGCAGATCTGTGATCTTGTCGGGAGATACGTGCCATAGCTGCTGAAATTCTTTACTGTTCACTATTGCTGCTATATCGTCTGTATTAACATTACCAAAGCTCTGTGCGTGGGATAAACAGTTTTTGATGTCTCCGTTCCTGGAAATACAAACTTTTTTATTGTAGTAGGTATTGTAGGAAAGTGATTCCGTGAAAAAACTAAGGTTAACGTGGTAACTGTTTAATGGAAAAATATTGTTTATCCCTCTTACTGAATATATAATGTTACCTCCTGCCTGTTTCCCTGATTGCGGGGCGTTGTAGATATGTATCTTGCCGATTTTCCGGTACCTGTCTATAAGACTGATCAGAAAATCTTCTTTCATATCCGGGTGATAATCTATCACCAGGTTGATGCATCTGAATATGGTGCCATTGGCGCTGTTGAGCAGTTTTTCCAGCATTGCAGCTGAATAAGTGTGCAGTTGTACTTCCATAAACCGGCACCCCATTGCAGCCAGGTGGGGGATTAGTGAGGTTGTATTGTCTTTTATGAATGGATATTCCAGCACACAGGATTGCAGCAAACCGGGATACTTCCATTCCAGCGACATTTTAGGAAAACACTCCGGCGTTGTTGTGAAAAATCCCAGGCCTTCTGCCTGCAGTAATTCAAAGTAGCTGTCGAAGGTTTGCTGGTCATCTCCTTCGTAAAAAGACCGGATTTCTTCATATGGGTGTTGTGCTGTTTCCTGCAATATTTCGTACAGGGATACCGGGATCAGGCGGATGCGTTTGAATTGCAGATTGTAAATGGCTGCCCTGCTGGCGCCCTTTACGGGTATATTATATGCATATAGCTTAAAGTAGGTCTTCATCTTTTTCAGATAAATAAATGTTAGAAATGGGTTTATACAACCGTACCGTCATATAATCGGAGGTCCGGTGAATATCGCTGGTAGAAAAGCGCTGGCCCAGGTTTAGCTCTCCCTGTTTGTTTGCAAGTTCCTGTACCATATATCTATAGTTAACGGAAAGTTCTTCCAGCACTTCTTCAGGGAATATGGAGATCCTTTTTTTCATGCTTAATAATTTGACAGATTAACAGGAATGTGTAATGAGCCAGTCTGCAATTTTTTCTTCGAGATAATAATTGCCTCTGAAGCCGGGGGCATTGTATTGTCCGCCGGTGTTTACTTCTATAAAATAGTATGCTCCTGATGTTGTTTTAATGAGATCAATAGATCCGGTATTGTTATCGGTAGTCCGTAATAGTTTTTCCAGTTTTATTTCCAATGAACGGGGTAACTGATAGGGTACCCATTTGGTGGTGCTAAGTCCGAAGCTCAGCTTGATATCTGTTTCCTCTTTGCTTTCCTGGTCTGTTAATATGGCCATCGGGTAAAATTGCCCGTCGAGGTAAAAGCAACGGATCTCTATTTCGCCGCAGATCCTTTCCTGGAAAAGGGTGGGGAAGAATTTTTCCGGTAAACTTTCTATGGCTTCGTATGTGTTGAATGTGTTGGTATAAACGCTGTATACATATTCTTCACTTACAAAATAGTGTGAGTGATGAATTGGTTTGCTGATAATATTATTGTGGCAGCGGTGAAAGAAGGCTAGCAGGTCTTGTTTGTTATTGATCACTGCCGACGCGGGTACATTTAAACCTGCAGCAGCAGCGTCTTTCAGCATAGAAAGTTTGTTGACTTCATGGAACGGGCTACTGAGCCATATTTTATCCTTGAAACATTCATGCAGGTAATTGGTGAGGTAATTAATTTCATGATCATGCTCAAATATCAGTTGTTCATAAGGCCATTCATTTTCCGGATAATTGTTCAGTATCAGGCCGGAATCCTGCCATCTTCTGTCCCAGATCACTTTTACTTCATCCAGGTTTATCTGTATGCCATTAATAACAAGACTGCCTTCGTTTACATTCAGATCATACCTGTTTTCCCTGCCGATAATATCCTGGCTGGAGATCCGGATGAAATTTGCTTTCCTGGCATAGAGCCAGTCTATAACGGGATCTGTGCCCTGTTCATATTGCCTGAAGCTTAAGATGAGTATCATTGATAACAATATTATAAAGATGAATACCAATGTGTAAAGAAAAATGAGAGCATGGTGTAACCATTGACGCATGCTCTCTATTTTTCTTTTTTTGACGCATGCGATTTTCTACACCTCCATGTTTATGAAGGCTGAAATATCACTACAGTGCGGGTTTAGAAGGAGGACCAAAATGATCATGCTTTTTGCTGTCCTGTGTATTAGAATCATTTTTAGTTGAATCTCCGGCTGCAGCTTCTTCTAAACCGCCTTTGATCAGGTTCAGCTCTTCCTGATTAACCGCTTCGAATTTTTCGATGGATTCGAGGTTTTTTTTCAGATTTTTCATTTCTGTTGAGATTTATTGATGCCTACTCTATGCGGTTTTCGGCTATCCCGTGTTATACCATGGCGTTAGTCCAGGTGTTGTTGTTTGCCGTCAGTTTCCCTTTTCTCAGGGGTGTCCGAAGGTGTCATGCTTTTTGCTGTCCTGTGAGGTAGAATCATTTTTAGTTGAATCGGCTGCCGTCATTTCTGTACCGCCTTTGATCAGGTTCAGTTCTTCCTGATTGATAGCTTCGAATTTTTCGATTGTTTCGAGGTTCTTTTTCAGATTTTTCATTTTTGTTATGACTTATTGATTGATGCCTACTCTAAGCGGTTTTCAGCTTCCCCGTGTGAAACCATGGAGTTATTCCCGGTCATGTTTGTTTGCCGTCAGTTTTCTCAGCCTTTTCCGGGAGGAAAGTGATCATGCTTTTTGCTGTCCTGTGAGGTAGAATCATTTTTAGTTGAATCTCCGGCTGCAGTCATTTCTATACCGCCTTTGATCAGGTTCAGTTCTTCCTGATTAACGGTTTCGAATTTTTCGATGGACTCGAGGTTCTTTTTCAGATTTTCCATTTTTGTTAAGATTTATTGATTAGTGCCTACTCTGAAAGGTTTTCGGCTTCCCCTTATCTTTGTACAAATGATTTCTTATTTACCGATGGATACCCGGTTTGTTTCTTCTTCGTTTCCTGCTTCTTTTTCCCTGCCGGAGAAGCGGGTACCTTTGCGGAGGTTTAGTGTAAAGGTGAGTGTGAGTTTACGCGAGTCATAAAACTGGTAAAAGCGGATATCCTGGTTATCGAAGTGTATAAATCCCCTGCTTTTATCAGTCATGAAAAGATCGGTGGCACTGAGTTTTATAGTTCCGTTATGGTTAAGCACATATCTTTTTATTGCCAGCGATATGCTGCCGGCAGGTTCAAACGAAGAGATGTCCTGCAGGTAAGCGGAAGTATAAGTTCCCATTAATTGCACGTTTGTTTTCTTATCTATTGTAAAAGTGTTGTTGAGCGTTATCTTCCAGCTGGTCTGTGATCTGTTTAATATAGTGCCGGATAGCCCTGAATTGAACCGGTTATTGTATAGGGTAAAGCTGTTTTCTGTTTCCCACCAGGGGGATATGCTTACCGGTACCAGCAGATGAAGGCTTAGGTTATGTTTGCTGTCGAGGTTTACGGGAACGTATTCCAGTATTTTTGTGCTGTCGTTGAGATGGGAAATATCGCTGATAACATTGGTGGACGCTGTGTATCCTAAAGAGAGCATGTATTTGGACCGGAAGGTGTAAGACAGCTCAAACGAATTGGCAAATTCCGGGTTGAGATATGGATTACCCCTGGTGAGTGAGTATGGGTCGAAGTAGAACTCAAAAGGATTGAAGCTGTTATAATCCGGGCGGGTTATTCTCCGGCTGTAGGACAGGTTCAGTGTATGATCCGGAGATAGTTGCTGTTGCAGGAATATGCTTGGGAATAGCTGAAAGTAATTCCGGGAAACAATATTATTCAGTGTAATGGAATTACCGCTGGTGTTGGTGTGTTCGCCACGAAGGCCGGCCTGAAAGCTAAATTTTTTCCATTCTTTTTTTACTGATAGATATGCTGCGTTTATACGTTCATGATAGTCAAAATTATTACTCCGGGTTGCATCTGGTTTCATTATGCCATTAACGGGGCTTGCATATTTTATGTCGTTGCAGGTGTTAATAAAACTGCTTTTGGCACCTGTTTCGATTGTATATCCTGCTTTGTTGACCGTATAATCCAATTTCAGCACGTGTATATTAATCCGGATGGGGTTATAGCCACTCAGTATCGCAGCATCTCTGTATATTTTTCCGGTATTATTGTAAAAGTCTGTTCTGTAGCTGAGATCCTGCCGGTCATCGAAATGTGAAATATCGTAACTGAATGCCAGGCTTTGTCCGGAAGTATCCAGTTGTAGTGTATAATAAAGGCTGCCGTTGAGGTTACTATACTTATTGCCAAGTTGGTTGTTGGTATTAAATGAGGAATCGATGCTGCCGGTTTTAATGGTTGCTACATCTGTTACAGCTGTGTAGGGGTTGTTTTTACGGGAAAAATTCCCGTCTACAGAAAACCCTGCCGTATGTTGCGCATTTATTTTCCAGTCTATTCCTGCCTTTACAGAAGGGCCGCTGGCATTAGCCTTGTCGTAGCTCTGTTGCCGGAATTCAGTAGCAATACCTTTTGTATCAAAGCGTCTGTTTTCTGTACCTTGTGAAAAATAAGCGGAGTTGTAATAATCCATGTTCAGCAGGTAAGTAACTTTATTTATTCTGCTGCTGAGATTTGCGCCTGCTCCGTATGAACCGTATTTTCCCTGTGAGTACCTGGTGAAAAAAGTACCGCTATATCCTTGCTCCACATTTTTTTTGGTAACTATATTGATCATGCCGCCAGCACCTTCTGCATCATACTTTGCCGGTGGTGTATAAATGATTTCGATTTGCCGGATATTGTCGGAGTAAGTATTTTTAAGCATGTTTTTTAGCTGATCTCCGGACAGCATTACTTTTTTTCCATCGATCATGAAGGAGATACCTGTTTTGCCGCTGATGCTTACATTGTCTTCTCCTGTTACAATTACGCCGGGCAGATCTTTCAGCAGTTCGTAAACATTTTCGCCGGATGCTTTTGCGCTTTTCTCAACATTTACTATCAGTCTGTCCGCTTCTCTTTTTAATATGATCGTTTTTGCATTTACATTTACTTCCTTCAGGGTTTGTTGCTGCATTTCCTGTGCAGCTGCCGTTTGAATAACATTCAGCAAAATGCCGATACAACTATATATGAGGTATGATACTTTTAAATGCTTATTCATGTTAATAATTATTTTGATGATGTAAAGATGAAAAATGAAGCATCTCAAAAAAAAATCATTACACGTATTTGCATTTTATAGGGACAGATATCAGTTATAGAAAGAAAAATGAAATCCTGTTGTTATTATTCGGATGGTAGTAAAGAAAAATATTTTGATATATTTGGATAACCAAAATGTACTCCCGTGAAACATGTTGTTATACCCTTATTGTTAGTCATACTGACTTTAAATCGTTTACAGGCACAGGATCATATAGCCGTTGACGTAAAAATAGATCCCCGCTTTGAGGCGCTTAGCATTTTTTATTTCCTTGCTTTAAAAGATTCGCTGGATGCTGATGAGCGTCCTTCTCCATCTGTTTATTATAAAGCGGTAAAACAACATTTTGGGCCGTATGATGCACATCCTGCGTTGATGTGGTATAGGAAACTAAGTAATTGGGATGGTTATGATATGCCTTCACTGGGCATATTTTTATCAGATACACCTGTATTAAAGCCGGTCGCAAAAATGGAATTTTCTTATGTAAAGAACGGTACTACGTTGCAGGTATTACTGGATAAAGTGAATACATTTTATAAAGACAGCAGGGCGGGTGAATTTATGCAGGAGCAAAAAGGGCGCTATAAAAAAGTGGAAGCAGATGGAAAGGCTGCCATTGTTAACAGTGGTATTCTACGTGATGTACAGGCGTTTTATGGGAATCATCAGGTGAAGCGGGTTGTTATCTTCCCTGATCTGTTGAATAATATTGGCAATAACGCTATTCCGTTGCAGGATGGGAAATACAAAGAAGCCTGCATGATGCGTATTGGCTACATTACTGATTCTACGGATAATCTGACGGACGACAGTATGGTGCGTTTTAGTCCGCCGCTAAATGTAATTGCACATGAATGCAGTCATGTTTTCCTGCATGATTTCCTGGTACGTTACCGTTCACGTTTATTTGCGGTGCGGCGCATTTTCCTGGAATCTGCTGACGGAGAAAAATATGAAGAACAGGAGTGGGAGAATGAAATGGAAGAGTTATTGGTGAGGGCTTGCGTAGCTGGTATATTGGCGCGCAGGGATGGAGTGGTGGCTGGTGAAATGGAATGCAGCGGACAGGCACGCAAATACCGGTATATGCCTGGTTTATATGAGTTATTGGGGAAGTATGCGGCTGAAAGAAATAAGTATCATACCATTCAGGAATTTTACCCCCGGATAATGGCCTGGTTTGAGCAGTTGGCAGCCACTACTTCCGCAGGTTTATCAGGTCAAAGAAGGCGGTCTTAAAAGTTATTCCGATAGGGATATTTACAGTGGTGTTATCTCTCTTTCGTAATATAACCTGGTTACCTTCCACAGAAGTGATGCGGTTGAGGGAGATGATAAATGAATTGTGGATACGGGCAAAATTGTTTTTAGGGAGTGTGTTTTCCAGGTCTTTCATGTTCATGAGCGCCAGCACTTTTTCTTTATGGCAATGGAAAGCCACATAGTTTTTGATGCCTTCCACATATTCCACGTCTTCAAAATTTATCTTTATCTGTTTTCCTTTATGTTCTGCCTTAACAAAAATGTAGTTTAGGGCAGGGGGTTCTATGGCCTCTGTTTCGGTAGACTGAAAATAGATGAGTGCTTTCTGTGTAGCTTTCAGGAAGCGTTGTTGGGTAATAGGTTTGAGTAAGTAATCTATTACATCCAGTTCAAATCCGTCAAATGCGTACTCACTGTAGGCAGTGGTCAGGATAACGCGGGAAGTGCCGCCTACAATCTTTAGCAGGTCGATACCAGAGATTTCAGGCATATGGATGTCGAGAAAGATGAGTTTGATATTGCCTGCGCTGATGGCTTTCAGTGCTTCCAGCGCATTGGTGGAGCTGCCGGCCAGTTTGAGGAAAGGCGTTTGGGTTACGTATTTTTCCAGTAAGTCTATTGAATGTTGTTCGTCGTCTATAATATAGCAGTTAATCATAGCACAGGTATTTAATTTGTTTTCAGGTGGAGGTTAACAGTGTATAAATACTCCTTGTTGTCAATGTTAAAATGGTAATTGCCGGGATACATCAGTTCCAGGTGTTTTGCTACGTACTGTAATCCTACACCACTGGATATTTCTTTAGGTCCAAAACGTTTTTTGTTATGGATGTGGAAGTTGATATCCTTATCTTGTATGTCCAGGCAGATGATCAGCGGGTTGGCAGGATCGTGGAGGTCACCGTGTTTAAAGGCATTTTCCACGAGTGTAATTAGTATATGGGGCATAATCCTCAGATTGTATTCTCCTGCTTTGTTAAACAGAATATACACTTTGTTATTGTACCGCATCCGGTATATACTGATCAGGTATTCTATGTTTTCCACTTCTTCTTCCAGTGATACAAGGCCATCATGTGTTTTTTTACTGATAGAAGACCGCATAATATTGGTAAGGGCTACTATTCCTTCCGCTACATCCGGGTGTGTATCGGAAACTTTATTATAAAAATACCCGAGTGTATTGAACAGAAAATGCGGGTTGATCTGTGTTCTCAGAAATGCGTTTTCCAGTTCAAGCTTTTCCTGCCGTAGCTTTAGCTGTTCAGTTTCTTTTATAGTCATTTCATCTCTTACCATACTTACTTCCTGTTCCCGCTTGATGGATACTTTTGAAAACCAGTAACCGAATGAAAACAGGGTGGCCTGAAACCACCACCATGTGCTGATGATGGTGAAGCTGGTGAAATTCATATCTACTACCGTAGATGGGCTGCCCATAACAAACGGATCAATGTAATAAGCGAACAGGTAGCGGATGCCCAGGTGTACCAGGAATGAAATGATGATGCAGATAGTATATTTTACATATTCCTTTTTTTCGAAGAAAACGGGTAAAAAGAAATCGGAGTTGGTATAAAAGATAGCTGCGCAAATAAAGAAAGTTTCTATTGTTTCATAAATTACGATTTTGGGATGGGAGGACGAACTGGCATATACCAATAGGGTCACTGATGCATATAGTGTCCATACAATGAAATGCACCAGGATGGTAATCGGCGGGTATTGTCTGTATTTTCCCATGTTATTCTTCTGGCTGGGGGGGCAACTTTTGTTAGTGATTATTATGAAGGTGTTTTGCAGCAATCGTGATCCAGTCTGTTCCATTGTCCAGGATAGCAAAATCCGGTGCGATCCCTATATTGTCTATCGGATGTTCCGGTAGCCGGTTGCTTTTGGCAGTAGGGCAATACAGCTGAAAATAGCTGCATGGCAGTTCTCTTGGGCCTACTATGTTGGTATAATCTATAATGCCGGCAGAGCGGTGTCCCATCATTATACATTTTTTACTCTGTTTGGCTTTCAGGATTAGTTGTTCTGTTGCGCTGGCGCATTTTTCATTCATGATAACAGCTATTTTCTCCGGGTATTTATAGATGTGTGCCTGTTTATAGATTTCATCTTTTTCAACCAGGTAATTATTTTTCTTTTCTTTTAGTTGCTGTATGAGTGTCATTATTTTTTCTTTTCCGTCGGGCAGTATGTTTTTGTCGCTGAGCATTCCTTCGTAAAGGGCTATATTTTCGGGTGTGGCGAGAATACTGGTTCCGGAAGAAACGACCGGGTTGGTATACAGGATTGGTAAAATCTTTTCAAAGGACATATTAAAGCCCCCTAAGTTATCCCTCAGATCCAGGATGAGATAGGGGGTTTTTGTAATGAGGTCCAGGTTATTGGAGATCAGGCTGTCGATCAGTTCTTTGTAGTCGAGTGCGAAACTGGATATCCGGAGTACATTTGTTTGGTTGTCCAGTTGTTTAAAATAAAAAGGTGGCAGTGCTGAGTTATTAACCGGTGGCTGTCCTGCGGTTGCGGGCAGGATTTTTATCCAGCGGCTGTCGCTCATTTCCAGGATACCGGTTTCCGGCCGTAATATTATATCTGACACTTCATTTTCATGGCTTCTTTTTTTAAATACAACGTGGTATTTATTGTTGTGTGTTGGGCTGATTTTAAATTTAATTTGTCCGGGGAGCCAAAAAACACTGTCAGACTTCATCACTACGCCGGCATAGGTATTTGAATCCGGGAGGCGGATAATAGCCACCTTATAATTGCCGTCTTCCATTTCCCATATTCCTTCTATCGGATTTTGTGCAGGGGCGGGTTGTGCATAATATCTCAGGAGTGAATCTGCATTGATAGTAATGTGTTCTTCATCAGAGAATAAGGACCTGATGAACGGTGCACTACCAGCGTCCTGGTTAATGACAACGCTCAGGTGTTGATCGTTAAAAAAATTGATCCATTCCCCCATTAATTGATAACAAGTTCCATTTTCTGCGCGGGTAGCCAGCTTGCGCAAGCTATCTGTAAATTTGTAGAAGGAGGCCTGGCGGGCAGCGGTAACTTTGTCGTGGAATCCGGGGTAGTTTGCCGTTACCTGTTTCACAAGGGAGTCGAAGTTATTGCTGCAATCACATTGCTGTGATGACGCTGCAAAACCCGCAGCTGTGAAATATAATATCAGTACCACTCTTTTAAGCATCTTTTTAATTTAATGGGTTTAGCAGGTAAGGCATTGGATGCCTCTTCATCGTTAACGGATTATTAAGGGTTAACTTAATAACGGTTCATTCAGGCTAATTTAAGCATTGGCCGGCTAAAAGAGAAATCAAATGATTGGTTTTTGTTATTCAATGTGTAGGCCTCCTGCGGGTGGTGCGGGTAGGTACACAACCAAAGGAATCGCCGTCGTTACCGGCTCCTCCGTTATTGTAGACAGCCTGGCCTCCACGAATATGATACATCTGATGTTGGGTTAAATCAGCGATGTTGATTTTACCAAGGGAGAGTTTTTTTTCAAGGATTTTAGTTTTCTTTTTCATGCTATACAAGTTTTAAGAATCAGGATTAAATTATTTGGCTTGTGTTGATGAAACGAAACTATTGAAAGGGGTTTTGCGGAACAATTATATTGTATGGTTTATCATTTTGGCGGTACCGTTTACAGGATTAGCATTATTCTTATGAATGTTCCTTTGTTCATTATAACCTTAATGGTAATGAGGAAGGCAACAACAGGGAGAATATCATCATTAGCTTGAATAGTTTAAAAATATTATTTGTACCATCAATGAAATATCAGTGCAAATTTGCTGCACCTGCGCCATGTCCACCTTTGTTGTTTCGGCGGAAAACGCAGCCGGGAATTTCAAAAAAGGGAAATAATCACAACTAATCGGGAATTCCGTTAATAACCTTCGCCATGTTTTGACTGCATCTTTGTATCGTTAACAAAAACAAAAACTTCAAAATCAAACAAAATGGAAAATCTAGCAAATAAGCAAGCGGTAAAGAATGTGGTATTAGTACACGGCGCCTTCGCGGACGGTTCCGGTTACAAGGGCGTTTATGAAGCCCTTACCAAACAGGGTTACCATGTAACTGTTGTACAAAACCCATTGACTTCCCTGGAGGATGATGTGGCAACAACAAAGCTGGCGCTGGACGCCCAGGATGGCCCTACTATCCTTGCCGGTCACTCATGGGGCGGCGCTGTTATCACCCAGGCCGGAAACCACCCGAAAGTTGCCGGATTGGTTTATATCGCTGCCTTCCAGCCGAATAATGACGAGTCCGCGCTGCAATGGTTCCAGACCGCCGAACCTGCTCCTGAGAACGGGGTGCTGCCTCCCGATGATAAGGGTATCGTTTACTATGATAAAGAAAAGTTCCACGCTGGTTTCTGCGGTGATCTGAGCAAAGAAGAAGCAGCGTTCATGTATGCATCACACGGTGCGTTTTTTGCCAAATGCTTTGTGACCCCAATCACAGACGCCGCATGGAGAACCAAACCAGCATACGGTATTGTAGCTACTGAGGATAAAAGCATCAATCCCGAAATCCAGCGTAATATGTACAAACGCTCCAACACCAGGGTTACCGAGATCAAAGGCAGTCACGCCGTTTACATCTCACAGCCGCAGAAAGTAGCCGCTGTTATTGCAGCAGCAGCGCAAGAGGTGTCTATCAAATAGCCGGGATCTTCGATTATACCTTAGACCCCATTTGCTGCAATCGGTAAATGGGGTTTAGTACTTTACAGGACCGGGAAGGGTACACTAAAATAGCCGGAATGGTGGAACTTAAACTTTGGGCTTCGATGCTTCTTTTGTATTTTGAGTGATCATCCGGCGGCGCTATCCCGGTGGCTGCGCTGTATTCGCTAATAATTATTTAATCAATAATGAGGCTTAAACTAAGAGAGGAAAATACAGGAGGAGAATTGCTGCTTTTTAAGGAAGAAGCGGGGTTTGACAGGTTATTTTTTACCAGAGACCGGTTCAATAAGTACTTTACGATCGCATGGAACCCGGCGGAAAGCCAGACCGTTACCATCGACGGCGCTGAATATGAATTCCCGGCCAATTCTCTGCTGACGCTCCTGTTTAACCAGTCTTTTAGCTTTGAAAATTCCGCAGGCATCGTTGCCTGGCAATTTAACCGGGAATTTTACTGCATTATCGATCACGATAGCGAAGTGAGTTGTGTCGGGTTCCTGTTTAGCAGTACAGATCATTTGTTTGTTAAGCTAAACGACCAGGCTCAGCAAAAGTTACAGCTGCTATCGGATGTTTTCGTTGAGGAATTCAAGACCTCGGACCATATCCAGAATGAAATGCTCCTGGTGCTACTCAAGCGGCTGATCATCTATGTAACCCGGTTGGCTAAGTCCGGGTATGCGCCAATCAAAAAACTTCCCGACGAAAGGTTTCATATTATCCGAAAGTACAACCTGCTTGTTGAAGCAAATTTCAAATCCGAACACTCCGTTAGTTTTTATGCGGAGCAACTCTGTAAGTCACCCAAAACCTTATCCAATCTTTTTGCGATTTTCAACCAAAAAACGCCTTCGCAAATCATACAGGAAAGGATCACGGTGGAGGCTAAACGGCTTTTATGTTATACCGACAGATCGATAAAACACATCACTTTTGAGCTCGGATTTGAAGACGTGTCTTATTTCTCTAGTTTCTTCAAAAAAAACACCGGGTCATCGCCCTCGGATTTCAGAAATTCGCCGGTAGGCTCCCAAGAAGGGAAATAATAACCTTTTTCTGCTAAAAGTCTTGAATGCAAAACCGGCGGTTTGTTCTTTACGCCACCGGCCTAAAAAATAGATACTTCCGAATAAGCTATCATTCTAAACGAACCTCAAACAATGAATAATAATATTGCAACACATTCATTAAGGGATATAACCGACGAGGAAATTAGCATAGTAAAATTTATTGAAGCAGAGAATAGTGTCGCATCCTATAAAAAATCAGCACACCGCAGAGATGATCATTACCTGTTTATATTTCAAAGGAGCGGGCGCAGTAACGTTGTAGTTGATTTTAACGAAATCGAATTAACAGGGAGTGTAATCTTATGTGTATTGCCCGGTCAGATTCATTATGGAGTGTCTGTTGATAAAAATACGGAAGCATGGTTGATCACTTTGGATAGCGCTTATATAAATGATGATTACAAAGTGATTTTTGATAATTATTATTTTCAACCCAAACCACAAACCCTTTCAGGCATAGCAAACATTTCGCTCAATACATGCATTGAATTAATTGCATCAATAAAAGAAAATAACGGGCAACTTAATTTCCTTCCTCAGGCTGAACATTCTTTAATTAGCGCCTGTGTTGGCATGTTTGCATCTGCTTATCATCAATCTGAAAATAGCAATTCAATTTTACCACGCACACGTATTTTAACACAACAATTTAAGCAACTACTATTGCAGCAATTTAAAACGTGCAAAAGCACAGCAGACTTTGCCGCAACTTTAAACATTACACCGGCTTATCTGAATGAAGCTGTAAAACTGTCTACAGGTTTTACGGTCGGCTTTTGGATACAACAAACCATAATCATGGAAGCTAAAAGGCTGCTTTACGCAACGGATACTTCTATCAAGGAAATCGCCTACCTGTTGGGGTTCAACGATCACGCTTATTTCAATCGTTATTTTTCTAATGCTGAAGGTCAGCCACCCTTACAATTTCGAATGAAATACCGCAAATAATCCAATAGCTTCCTCCTTTTATCCATTTCCTGCCACAAGCCCTATCTCTAATTTTGCATAAAAATAAGGAATGGGAAATAGCATTGTTTTTATTATTGGTACATTATCAGCTGTATGGCTTTTGTATAGGTTAATCCGATTCATTCATCCTTATATCCGTCGTTCAAATCTTAAAAAATATCTGGTAAATGATGCTTACGCCATAGTAACAGGTGCTACTGATGGTATTGGAAAAGCCATTGCCATAGCGCTCGCCCACAATGGTTTTAATATCATTTTACACGGAAGGAACCGAAATAAATTACAGGCTGTAGAATCAGAAATCAAAGCAAACCACCCGGAGTGTAAAGTCATTTGTTTGCTGCATGATGGAAGTAAAAGTAGTTGGATGGACATTAAGGCAATTGCACATTTACCTATAAAGGTGCTGGTAAATAATGTTGGCGTCGGCCCGATCAATGCACTTGAAAATTTTTCAGGCAAAGAAATTGATGAAACAATTACACTCAATACAGCGTTCCCTTCACAACTGACGAGTAGCTTATTGCCACATTTTAGCAAACCATCATTAATACTAAATGTTTCATCCTATGCCGGCCTTTTTCCACCACCCTATTTAGCAATTTATGCAGGCACAAAAGCATACAACAATGCTTTTTCTATTTCGCTTGCCCGGGAACTGGAAAATATAGAAGTAATTTCTTTGATAACCGGAAGTGTAAACACAGGGACTAATACTAAACCGGTTACATTTATGCGGCCGGACGCAACAACCTACGCAAAACATGTTTTAGCGATTGTTGGTTGCGGCAGAAAAAGTATTATGCCTTACCTCCCGCATGCCATCCAGACCTTTTTAATATCGTTACTACCGGAAAAACTGATCGATAATGCGACCAAAAAAGCCATGCAGAAAGAAATAGACTATCATAGATGATACTCGTTTGAAACCGGCGCCGCAACTCCATACCATTCAAACATTAATACAGCTGGTTAACATTAAAATTCGTGAGCAATTAATAATATCTGAATCGAATGCATGTCAGCTTTATTTATTATATTTAGTTAGACCAACCGACACTGGTGCTGTGATCAACATTATACAATACTTGCCAATCGCAAACAGATTTTACAGAAGACCTTAAAAGTGTGGATGTTCCTGTACTTGTTCTACATGGCGAAGATGACCAGATTGTGCCATTTCCAATTACTGGGGCAAAGGCTGTAAAGCTTTTGAAAAATGGAAAACTTATTTCATACCCAGGTTTTCCTCACGGAATGCCAACTACAGAAGCTGCGACAATAAATGCCGACCTTTTGGCTTTTATTAAATCTTAATGAGTAAAAAATATGACGGAATTACGTCTAATATTTGTGACAAAACCGGCTGTCCAGGAAATTTTTTAACTTCACCCATATAGATATATAAATTCCTATTTATGCACAGCTTCCATTACAAAAGGATTACTTTGTTGCTACTGTTGCTGTTTAAAACAGTGCTGATTTTTTCTCAAATAACAAAGGTCTCTAAATCTAAGATTCCGGATGAAACATTTTCTTTCTCTGCACCGGAAGACGAGGGATTTTCCTCAAAAGGCTTAAGTGATATATTTACTTATGTGAAAGAAAAAAAAGTAAATATTCACAGCCTTTTAATCGTACGGAATAAGAAGATCGTACTTGATGCCTGTTTTTATCCCTTTCGCTCAAATCTACGGCATGATATAGCATCGTGTACCAAATCAATAACATCCATACTTATTGGCATAGCCATAGATAAAGGCTATATAAAGAGTGAAGATCAATTGGTTTCATCATTTTTCCCAGAGATCAAACTAACAGGTAAGGGGTTTGAAATATTATCAATCAAAGACCTGCTCACCATGACGTCGGGTTTTGATTGCGGCTTTTCAAATGAAGATAGTCTCTTCAATGAATTATTTCCATCAAACAATTGGCCCAAATTTATTTTCGATATTCCTTTTGTAGCTAATCCCGCCCAGCAATTCTCTTATTGCAGTTGCAATTATTACTTGCTGGCTGAAATTATTTACCGGGCAACTGGATTATCCCCTGAAGATTTTGCTAAAAAATACCTCTTTAATGATTTAGGGATAAAGTCCTTTTATTGGTCGAAAAATAATCAGGGTATTAATTACGGTTGGGGAGACCTTGCCCTAAAACCACATGATCTTGCTAAAATTGGCCAGCTATTGTTAGACGGTGGCAAATGGAATAATAAATCCATTATTTCCGCAGACTGGGTAAAAAAAGCCAAATCGATGAACACGGTATTTTCAAACGGAAATGGCTACGGCTATGGTTTTTGGATCGACAAGGATCATGCCTGCAATGCGGAAGGCAGGGGCACACAAAGGTTACATATCGATTCCATACACAATGCAATTGTCGTAATTACGGCAGGAGGGCTTGATGAGGATGAGAAGGAACGGATTGGTGATATTATTGGTAATTCGCTCCACTCTGATAAAAAATTGAAAAGTGATCGGGTGGCCTTTAATAGCTTGAAAAAAATGGAACTTCAAGCGGCAAAAGCGGTTATCGATTCGCCCGGGTACATTTCCATTGCTAGTGAAAAAGGGAAGTTATTTAATAAAGCAATCATTTTCCCAAAGAACAGTTTGGCCATTAAAAGCGCCGAAATTATATGGAAAAAAGGGAATCTATCCCTTATGTTAAAGCAAACCGGGGAACAAACCATCATCTATCCTTTAGGAATTGGTACTGCTTATAAATTTTATCAAGATGCCGGTTCAGGCCATCTGTATGCGTTAAGAGGATATTGGAAAGCCACCAATGAATTTGAAATCGAGTTTAATATGCTATCAAAGATTAATAAATACCTGGTTGATTTTAAAATTGGCGATAATGGAAACGAGGTTTTGATTAAGGAAGGGACCCATAAAATCAATGAAGTTTTTCCGGTGTCAATAATGGATTAAAAAGAGAACAAAGTGTGTATATTTCCACTTCCCGGATATAAGCATTTCGTCAGCTATCATGAAATGCCTGGCGCTGATTTCAAAGCCCGCACATGGAGTGTGGGCTTTGTTGTTTGTGTGCCGGCGGTTGATTTCTTGATGCACCTATTTTAATAGCTAATTTACCATCGTCTACTTTGTCTTTTTTAGGATTGGTAATTGGTAATAAGATGAACATTCTAAAAAACTCAGTATCTCACATAGGGATTATGGATATGATTGATTTCAAGTTTGCTGAAAGCCTTTTGGATAGTGGCTATCAAGCAAACCAAAGAGCAACCGCTTGTCTGATTGATTGTTCATTAGGTTCGCTGTCAGAAGCCCAGGCGATAAACCCATCAGGGCGTATCAGTACAGCGCTCAAGCCTAATTGTTCTTTCGCCCGGCCCGAAACATACTTCATTTGATCGCCATATTCACTCGCTAAAGTTTTAAGTGAAGCATTCATATCGAAGTCCAGCAGTATTCCTTGGCCATCGTGCATTAACTCGCCAATTCTTGCACCGTCTTCGAACTCAAAGTTGGGAACACTGTGGCCTACTAAAGGGTGGTCGCCACCGGGATTGTAGTGTGTGAAAACGCCCCACACCCTTCCTGCAATATAGGTGGCACCATCGTGCGTATTCATAAGGTCGCGGACAATTGCATTCAACGCGCGGGCATGTGGGTCTGGTCTCATGATTGCAACCTGGGCGCGTGACCAATCCAGGACCTGTACACCAATTGGGTGTCGTTCAGTATGATAACTGTCCAACAAACCTTCCGGCGCTTTCTTTTGGATGGTTGCGGCGAGCTTCCAGCCCAGGTTCATGGCATCGCCCAGCCCAAGGTTAAGTCCCTGGCCTCCCAGAGGCGAGTGAATGTGCGCGGCATCGCCGGCTAAAAGTACCCGTCCGTTGCGGTAGGTGGTGGCCTGCCGTGCGCGGTCAGTCCAGGTGGTTGCGAAATGCAGGGCGCCGATAGTCACGTCGGTGTTCGAGATGCGGCGTAACACCTCCTGAACGTGTTCAAGCGTGATTGGCTTTCCTGAATGATGAAATGCCCCGCTATCAAAATCCTGGATCGCCAGGTAGCCTGGCTGCGATTGGAGGTACATGCCTCTTGATGTCACGTTTCTGCCCGGGCTGAGCTTCTCCGGGTTGGTGATGTCCACTTTAGCGGAGTAGCCGGTAAATTCCGGCTCCGTACCGGCGAATTCAAAACCACCTGCCTTGCGAACAATACTACGGCTTCCATCGCAACCCACGAGCCATTTACTTTGATAAGATTGGCCACCTGCCTGAACAGTTACCCCGTCCCCGGTTTGATGAAAGTCAGTAATCGCAAGCCCGCGCTTGATGGCTACGCCCAGGGATGCTGTGCGGCAGGCCAGCACAGTTTCAAGCTCCTTCATTTCGGAAATTAAACTGGTATCGGTCGAACTTGGCAGGCGATACCTCCACTGGGAAGTGTCAATATCGCCGTCATGGAATGGAATGCCGGCGAAGTGTCCTGCCTGACGGCGTGGTCCTTGTACAGCGTTTGAGTGTGGATTTTTAAGATGTTTATATATCTCAAGTTCATTTAGCAACCCACGGCGGTAAAGTGCTTCAATAGTAGGCGCCGAGAGTCCTCGTATCCCGAAAGGAATTTGCTTCAATGGCGTGTGCGGATTTTCCGCCTTTTCCAGCATCAGAACTGAACATTTGGCTAAGGCCAGTTCACAGGCGAGGAATAGACCTACAGGCCCTGCGCCGGAAATGATTACATCGTGTATAGAATGATTTTGTGCAGATTTCTTGCTTTCAAGTGTAGCTTTCATATAGCATGATTGAAGCACAAAATTCTGAAATGCTTTTGCATTAGGCTTGTATAAACGCGACAAAATCGTTGCTTACAGCCTGTTTCTCTCTCTCTTTATTTTTCGCGCGAATGCCGCTGGCGTAGTACCGCTGTAGCGCTTGAATTCCTTGCTTAGGTGGGATTGATCCGTATAGCCCAGCTCATGAGCCAAGCCGGCAATGTTGGAATTTGGATAAAGCCATAATTGGTTTCGCACCTGCTCAAAGCGCATCAGACCGGACACGTCTTTAACAGTATAGCCAGAAGATTGCTTGAACTTCCTTTCCAATGTACGAACCGTTGCATGAGCCGCCGCCGCTACCTGGCTTACCGGCATGGAGCCGTTTGCTGCACTCATAGCAACTCCCGCTTTGAATAGCATATTGTCAATAGCAATCCGCGACCGGGCATTCAGGAAATACTGTTTTACCTGAGCCAGCGCTTCATCTATCCTACCAGCATGAACCCACTTATTTAACGCGTATTGAAGCTGGGCGATAGGATGCTCAAATATGCGCACTCCGTCTTTACCGGTCGGCAGTTCGAGCAAATCGAACACGGTCCAGGGATAGCATCTGATACCAATGATTTCTAAACAGTTTTTCGTGTGAAAAATAACAGGCTGATTGAGCAGCTCCATCATAAACGGTGATGGCAATGGCTGCAAGCCTCCATTGTAAGAAATGCTACAGGCACCTCCGAAATGAAAAATAATTTCAGCGTAGCCATCAGGTAGTACCTCAAAACTCGATTGTAGTTCTCCGACATCTCTTCTGTTGTACCAAAAGCATTTTATGGTATCCCGTAGCTCTTCAGGAGGTTCAAATTCTTGATGCTGCATTTTGAAAGATATGATATGGTTGATAGCGCAGTTTCAAAAGTAATGAATATCTCCAGAAAGTATGGTATTCAACCGCTATTTCATGAATTGTCCTTTGGAGCTGAGATGTGGTTAGATCAAAAGCTTGAGGTATAATCCTAGTAACTTAGAAATGGACCAACGAATGATAGATTACAACTTAAATGATGCTTGATTTATATTCTTATCATGATCGGATTAACATATGATTAACTGTCTGTTATTGATTTATTCTTTTTTTTGCAAGGATTATCCCTTGAAAAAGGTTTGTTATCCGATAAAGGCTCTATGCAATGAGAAGCAAGGAAATATACGACAACTATGATTTGTTGCTCCCTCGAAAAGAACGTGGCGGATATCTTGTGATTGCGCTATATGAAAAGATTGAATCTAAAGAGCTGGATTATTGTTTTAGTCTGTCAGACATAGAAGAAGTACTGCATGAAATATATCTGGACCGTAAGCATGAATTTAAGTCGGAACCGCAATGGAGCAAAATCCGTGATGTATTATTTAATTATTATGTACGAAACGTACCTGGTGAACCATGGAAGTATTACCTGACAGATCATGCAAAAGGCATTGTAGAACTAATGAGAGCCAAGTTGGAGAATCCCTATAAGGACCACCTGTTACAAAAGAGTTTTCAGGAAGCATTTACATTAAGACATGGAGAAATCAACTCAGGTGAAGAGTTGGAAAGGAAGTTTGGCCGCATTTTTATCATGGGACCAAAAGGAATTGTGCTTCAAAAAATTGAATCACTTGAGGATGAACTCAGAGATGCCTATGAAGATCTGAATCATATTTTGGATAATGATCAGGCCACAGCAACGAAATTGGTTCAGGAGTTTGCAAGAGTATTCAAAACATTTGGTGAAAAGGCAGAAGACATAAATAGAGCCATTTTCAGCAAGGATAAGTTTTTGTCGGATTTAAAGTTTAAGAAAGATGATTTCTATTCCTTAATGGAAACTACATCTCCATACGATCATGCACTTCTGGTCAATCGTAAATCCGATTGGGAAAAGGCTCAGCTTATTCTGACAGATATTGCCGATTTTTTCAAGGAGGTGGATGATAAATTAAGGATGATTCGTCAACGCATTTATCATGCGAATGATAAGTTGAATGAATTGAAAGAGACCATTTCAGCCAGGGCTAGCTATAAAATTCAGCTAAGTAAATTACAATCATTTTTGCTTCAGTTTAGTCAATACAGCAAGGAAGATGATGTGCTTTCCATTGATCTGCCCGTGAAATATTTTTATAGCCAGTATCGCCCATTGCCGGATATTAAAATACATCAACTGATAAAGCGTCCTCCTGATACAATCATAGAAGTGAGTCCGAATCAAGCATATGAAGATGAGGAAAGAAAAAGGATCAGGCAGGAAGTGGAAAGGCAGGAAACAATTAATAAATGGACCCGGCATTTTGTGGATGAATTGGTTCTTGGTAAGCAGCTGAAAGCAGAGGATGTAATGAATCAGGTATTTCAGCAAGAGGCAGATTTGTCGGTTGCTTATGCTGTGATGAGTACACTGATTGGGAGTGTGTCAGAGAATCCGAACCTGTTAATTAACGTTGATTACCATTTGACAGAGATAAAAAGTGATGAAAATATATACTTATGGCGAACTATCTTGCAGAGGAAAAATCATATGAATTCCTGAGTTCGGGCAAAGTGGAGGCTTGTTTCCATGAACTATCAGATTTGCTCTTATCAGGTAAGCATATTGATGAAAAGTACTATGCGTTTTTTACATTGCTTAGAGATGAGGAAGCAGGTTTCAGGGATTTTTTCAAACATCTGTATAAGCTCGAATTTGTCCATGACGTTTTTGACGGCACTCCCTGTTATTATCTAAACCCTATTCCGGGTGTACGTAGCAATTTAGTGGATAAAAAGTCAGCAGGATTCCTGTCGTCGCGGGAGACTATTTATGGCTTGATGTTAATAGATATCTATTATCTGAGATATTTCGATAAAGTAAAAATTGTCGTTTGGGAGGATTTGATGCACAAAATATTGGAGAGTGAGCATCAGGAATCTTATCAGACTCTCCTATTCAGTTCAGTCAGAGATTCTTATGATGAAAAAGAATGGAATATGGTGAAGAGTACCTTTGAACGAGTTTTTAAAAGGTTTGTAACATTAGGATGGTTGGAACAGGTAGAGGTTGAAGGAAAAGAATGGGCATATGAGTTGCGCCCGGCCTTATTCCGCCTCGCCAAGCTGTATGAGTTGGAGCTGAATGATTTTGATAAATTCTGTGAACTTTACAAACCGGTTTAATGATGATGTATCCCTACATTTATTCCTTATCTACAGTTGGAATAATCAAGCACTATATTCATGACTATCATTTTCACAATAAGCGAACGGATATCATAGGCCCCAATGGTGTTGGGAAATCAGTGCTGGCCGATTTGCTACAACTGATCTTTATTTTTGATCCCAATCTGATCCGGTTTGGAACGGATGGTGTGAATAAGGAGAAGCGGGAGATAAGAACACTTCCTTACAAATCAAGATACGCATATGCATTTATTAATATTGAGGCTAAACAAGGGCTGTTTTTAACCCTTGGGGTACAAATTAATAGTCAGCACGGAAAAGTATTGACGCCCTTTTTAATCACTCGTGAGGCAGATTTTGAACAACGATCCGATGATGTCTTCTTTACTAAAGAAAAATTGTTATATGCTACAGACTTTATTGTAGAAAACGTGATAACCGGCCTTGACGAACTATCGGATCATATTTCAGAAAACTTTGAGTTGAAGCTAAATATATTTAGGACGAAAGAGGAAATAAACCGCTATTACAAGGCCTTGTATCAAAAGGAAATACTACCGCTGGATTTAAGTCAGGATAAAAGTCTAAGGGCTTATGCTAAAGTAATCCAATCATTTTCCAAAGTGAAAACCCTGAATCTTGGAGGGGAGAATGTTTCAAAGAATTTGAAAGAGTTTCTTTTTGAGGAAACAGACAGTGATATCAAGAACCAGTTTGAAAGTAATAAGAATAAATTTGAAAAGTTTCTTGACGACTATAGACAATTGGATGAGGATATATCAATACTGTCTGAGAAACAGAAATACCTGCAAGAATCCACAGCATTATTTAAAGAGTACCAGGAAAAGAACAGACGATACCTTGGCGCCACTGTTAATGTTTTGGGTCAAACAGCTAAACACCTGGCGAATCAAATTCGTCAATTAGAAATAGATGACCAGAAGGAGCAAAAAAGGAAGGATATTAAGCATAACCGACTTTTGCTAATAGCCAATGCAAAGGGCATCATTGATAAAACGCTTCATAAAATAAAGGATCAGGAGGAACAGTTGGAGAGTAGTCGGAACTTGATGAATGAATTGAACGATGTAAATGAGCAACTGGATGTCTTACAAGCCTTTGAACTACCACCGCTAACTGAAGGATGGTCAAATTTTGTAATCGAACAGGAAGATACAATTCCATCAGTGTCGGAGGTATGCAGGGATATTAAACACAAGATGCCATTTTTTAGTAGATACGAGAGTATGGAACACCTACTCTATCAGCGGACTAGTCAGCAGGAGAGCCTGGAGGCGCTTAAGAATGAAGTGGTGGAGAAGAAAAAAACAGTGAATAAACTATTGGAATTATTGGCAGGTAAAAATGACTCATCCGTTATTAGTTGGTTTTTGAAGCAGGGCAAGAACTTATCTGCGGAACAAATACAGGCAATATTGCATTTTGCCGTATTACCTGTATCTCAACCAGATGAAGACACCGGCAACAGGCAGTATCTGGATATGGATTCCTTTATTGATGATTTTGAATTTATTCCGTCAAAAAAAGGGGGATGGCTGAAGCTCGGTGCCTTGAGGGAATATGTTCCATTTACAGAGGATGCGGTGTTGATTAAAAATGCAGATGCTACTGATGTATCCATCGGCCTCCTGAGAAAACGTTTGGAAAGTGACCTCAGTATTTTAGAAAGCAAATTGGAGGCAATCAGATGTGTGCAGGATGGCGGTGAAATAGATAAGGAACTTGTGCCTGAGAACATTGATGTACAGATAATAGAATCTACTGTGGTAAAGGCGATCCACAAGGCACTTTTCTACATAAAGAAAATGCCTGCAATTGAAAGAGGATTGATGGGAAAATGTAATAGTCTTCAACAAAAAATAATTTCTCTGAAGCAAGAGTTGGATGTTTCAGGAGCCACTATGGAGGATATCCGCCAACAACTGGTTAAGAAACGTGAGAAGTGGAACAATAGAAATAATTTGTGTGGGAAGACAGAGGTCCAATATAAAGCGGATGTAAAGACTGCTGAGCTGGCACTACTGCAAATTTCAAAAGATATGCAGGATACTACAGAAAAGCTCTCTGAAAACCGGTCAGATCTTGAGAATTATATCCGTGTTTATGCAAATCTGTTTGAGGAGGAACCACAGATCACTGAGGGGGCATGTGATGATTTACAACACCTCTCGAGTGATTACAAGAACGCTCAGGAAGCATATAAACGCCACTATATCACTACCTCCGCGCATTTTCAGGAAACCAAAGATGGAAAAAATGCTGATGTACAGATGGAGATCACAAGTTTGTCTCTTTCTTTTGCTGTGCTGGAAAGGGCATTGCTGGGAAACAGGGTGAAGGCAACAGATGATATCGTAGAGGCGCTAAAAGAAGCCAATGCATCAAGGAGTAGTATGGCGGATGGAGTTAGTGACGAAATGCTGAAGGTATTCAATTTAACTGTTACCAGGTATGATTTGTATAAGAGCCAAATTCAACGGATTAATAGCTTTTTTGTGGATAGAAAGATTAGCGGACACTTTTATTTTAAGGTAGACTTTGAAGAAAATAAAGTTATTAGTATTGAACATGTAAAAGACATAGCAGTTGAAATGAGAATAGCGCTTATGAAAGGTGCACTTGGTGTTACTGAATCCATAGTATCATTTATTGAAAACTCGTTCAACAACAAACTTAATCTTAAAACGCGGATACCATTCGAAGATTTATTGAATCCCAAAACCTACTTTGAATTATCCGCCCGCCTGACAGATGAGTTCGGGGTTGAAGTGCCGGGCAGTACAGGAGAAACTTATTCCGCAATTGCATTATTGGGTATAGCACGCCTATCACTCTCCCAGAAGGAACAAAGGAAGGGATTACGTTTTCTTATACTGGAAGAATTAGGAAGTCTGGATAATACCAATTTCAATACCTTTCCAGCCATTGCGGAGGAATTCCAATATCAAATTATTACGATGGCTCCTCATAGTTTTAACATTGGATTTTCTGATCACTGGTATGCTCATCATTTGATAAAAGGAATAAGCGATAAAAATATAAATTACTTTCCTTCTTCATCTTTTTTTAAGACCCCATTAGGGAATGAGAGCCTTTCGATATACCTAAAACGACAAAGGAATGAATTGGCTGGTGCTAAAAGCTTTGAATAACCTGTACAATGGATTAACATTGACGCTAAATGCAACATTGAATGCTGATCCTGAGATCTTTTATTTAAGCAGATCTAGAAAAGCATTGAAAATAGCTGGCAGCAAGATCTTTGCTTTACCCAAGTTTGGATACCTATATGAAAAGGATTATAAAGTCAAATTTTTGTTCTATCATGCATTCCTTGAGAGGTATGATCTGCTGAAGCCTCAGTTGAGAATAGAGGAGAAGGATATTAAAATTCTGATGAATGTGGCTCAGTTGTATGAGGCCGGCGATTTGGAGTCATTACGAGCTCAGATAATAGCCGCAGATGAATCACTCCGTGGTATTTCTGAAATGTTTTTCAGGGATGAAAAGTACCTTGATAATAAGGAGGCACTTGTAAAAGCATTAAAAAATATTTTAAACGTAGAGACCTTTGCAAACGAGAAAGACCAGCAATACATCTACAAATTGGAATGTCATAATCCTCGTATTATTGTGCTTTGCGAGAACCTGGATTTCCTGATGAAACCCGTTAAACCCCGTCTATTAGGAATTGAATTATGGTATGCAGGGGGGAAAAATGTGAATAAGCTGGAATTTGCAGATACCCGTGGTTTGCCCGTTTATTATTCCTGTGATTGGGATTATGATGGCATGTTTATTATTTATCCTATGGTTAAACGTTTGCTCCCGAATACACAGTTATTAATTCCAGATGGGGAACCAAAAGGAATTGTAGCTAGTGATCATAATAGTAAATGGCAGCTTAGTAGTCGAACCGTAGCTGATTTGGAATTGTCTGTTACTGGCAAACAATTGCTGCATAAACTTATTCAAAAAAATGCCTGGATTACTGAGGAGTCTAATAGCTTGGTCAATATGACCGTCAACCTACTATCTATATAACCCCCTATGGGATTTATCCACACCTGTTGAAAGTAAAATCCGTTGGATAAAATTACTCCTCATACATTTGAATTGTTATCGGGTTCATATACAGCAACGTACTGTAATGGTTAATAGGGAAGCCAGTGTAAGTCCGGCGCTATCCCGATAGCCGTAATCCTGACGTCTTAGCTGAATGATCTTCTAAGATCACTTTTCTTACCGGATATTGTTTATTTCGCAGTATTCCCGCAAACGTTCCTCCTGGTCACGTTGCGAATAGCCCTTATCGGCCTGTTTGTCCGTACTAACCCGTACATAAAGGCTTGCTATTTTCATGCATAATTCGTTATCCCGTTTGTTCTTTCAGGGAACTTCTTTTCTTTCCACATAAGCGGCCAAAGAAAAGATGTAAAAGAACGCCGCTTGATTGAATTAGTTTTTTAATTATTCACTGAATTTGTTATCAACAAAATAGTCGCTTGGTGCTGATATACAAAATACGCAATGCGTCTATTTTGAAAGTTACCAGCATCATCAGCTTTGAAGACCTGTAAAAAGACGACTGGTGGAAACAGCAGGGCGTATCCCTCATCCTGCTCTCTGACGCCTTTTCAGAACAGACCCCCGTGGAGAGTCGTGTTGAAGAGGACTTGTTGTTTGTGTAGAGGGTTTATATCGGGTTAAAAAAAGTCGCTCCCAGAGCGGCTTTTGCTATTTAGTGCATTTCCTGTTGCTTGTAACTATTTGCATGGAAAACGTAATGATCACAGCAATTATTGTACAAAAAAAATATAGTGCAAAATGATTTTTTTACACGGAGCTATTAGATATTTTTGACTGCTCAGTGCTGGTTTTTATTAAAGTATTCACATCTCAAAGCATACTTTAATTATGGAAGCAAAAGAAGAAATAGTATTAAACGTAGACCCTGCAATAAAAAAATATGGCTAATATTATAAGTATGAGTTCATTTGTATTTGGGTTTCAGCACATTGACAAAACAAAACTCAATGTTGTCGGGGGGAAAGGCGCGAACCTGGGAGAACTTACCAGGATTGAAGGAATCCACGTACCGGATGGGTTTTGTATTTCTACGGAAGCTTTTAAAAGAATCATTGCCGAAACGCCGTCGATTAACGAATTATTGGACCAGTTATCGCTGCTGAAGGTGGAAGACCGGGATAAAATCAGTGAACTTAGCGGTGAGATTCGCAGGGTCATCGAAGGGATAGCCATTCCTCAAGACATGAATGAAGAGATCACCCGCTTCCTCTCCTGGTTTGATGAAAAAAATGCCTATGCAGTACGATCCAGCGCAACTGCAGAGGATTTACCGACGTCCTCTTTTGCAGGCCAGCAGGATACGTATTTGAACATTATTGGAAAAAAGGCAATCCTACAACATATCAGCAAGTGCTGGGCATCGCTGTTTACAGAGAGAGCAGTAATTTACCGCCTTCAAATCGGCTTCGATCACCGTAAAGTCCACCTGTCTGTGGTTGTTCAGCAGATGGTCTTCCCGCAGGTGGCAGGAATTTTGTTTACTGCCGATCCCGTCACCTCTAACAGGAAAGTGTTATCCATTGATGCCGGCTTCGGACTTGGTGAAGCTATTGTCTCCGGCCTGGTGAATGCTGATATCTATAAAGTGTGTAACGGCAAGGTGATCGATAAGAAGATATCCGCCAAGAAACTGGCTATTTATGCTTTAAAAGATGGCGGTACGAAAGAACAAACGATTGAGCCGGAGAGGCAGAATAGACAAGCGCTGACGGACGAGCAGATTTTACAGCTTGAGCGTACAGGCAGAAAGATCGAAGAACATTTCGGATGCCCGCAAGATATAGAATGGTGTTTGGTGGATGATACATTTTATATTGTCCAGAGTAGGCCCATCACTACTTTATACCCGATACCTGAAGCGAATGATGAAGAAAATCACGTTTATATATCTGTTGGTCATAACCAAATGATGACCGATGCCATGAAACCATTTGGATTGTCATTTTTCCAGCTAACGACTTCCGGACCTATGTATAAAGCTGGCGGAAGGTTGTTTGTTGATATCACACCTCACCTCGCTTCACCAAACAGCAGAAAAAAGATACTGGAAACCGTTGGACAATCCCATCCACTCATAAAAGACGCCCTCATGACCATTGTAGGGCGAAAAGGATTTATCAGATCGTTACCGGATAGTACAGCGCAGAGCCCGGGGTACGTCGAAAAAGTACTGCCATGGAGTTATCTGGCACCATTCGAAACCAATCCGGCAATCGTTGCCGATTTGATTAACAGCAATCAAACATCCATAGCAGCGTTAAAACAAAACATCCAAACGAAATCAGGAGCAGACCTATTTGATTTTATCCTGGAAGATATCCCGCAATTAAAGAAGATACTGTTTAGTCCCCAAAGTTGGGAAGCGATTAAGGTTGCGCTGTATGCTTCATCATGGGTCAACAAAAAAATGATGAAGTGGTTAGGTGAAAAAAACGCAGCAGATACGCTTTCCCAATCTGCGCCCAACAATATTACTTCGGAAATGGGTCTGGCGCTATTGGATGTTGCAGATGTGATTCGTCCTTATCCGGCAATAATTGAGTATTTACAACATCTGAAAGAGGATAACTTTTTGGATGAACTGATTCAATTTAATGGTGGACAGGAAACACAAGAGGCTATCTATGCTTATCTCAACAAATACGGAATGCGATGTGTCGGAGAAATCGATATTACGAAAACCCGTTGGAGTGAAAAACCAGCTACACTTGTCCCCATAATACTCAGTAATATCAAAAACTTTGCGCCTGAAGCGGGCAAACGGAAATTTGAGCAAGGGCAACAGGAAGCGTTGAAAAAAGAACAAGCGCTATTAGATCGATTGAGGCAACTACCGGATGGTAAACGAAAAGCCAGGGAGACAAAACGAATGATCAACCTGATCCGGAATTTCGTGGGTTATCGTGAATATCCAAAATACGGCATCATTAATCGCTACTTCATTTATAAGCAGGCGTTACTGAAAGAAGCCGAACAACTCGTACAAGCCAACATTATTCGTGAAAAAGAAGATATCTACTATCTCACTTTTGAAGAATTTCGCGATGTCGTAGGCACCAATAAACTGGATTACCAGATCATCTCCAAACGAAAAGACGAGTACAAATTATATGAAAAACTAACTCCCCCACGCGTCATCACGTCTGATGGTGAAATCATTGCAGGGGAGTATAAACGGGAAAACCTCCCGGCGGATGCTATTGTAGGTCTGGCTGTTTCTTCCGGAGTTATAGAGGGACGGGCACGTGTCATCTTAAACATGGAAGATGCTGATCTGGAAGATGGAGATATATTAGTTACCTCCTTTACTGACCCTAGCTGGACACCATTGTTTGTATCCATAAAAGGCCTGGTCACCGAAGTTGGTGGACTGATGACCCATGGAGCAGTTATCGCACGTGAATATGGCTTACCGGCAGTTGTCGGAGTAGAAAATGCTACCAAACTGATAAAAGATGGGCAACGAATTCGCGTGCATGGAACAGAAGGGTATGTAGAAATCCTATAAACAGGAGAAGGCAATATTATTGATTATAAACCGCAGCAAACTCCTTTGCAAAATGAGTGAGCTTAACTTTTCCCAATGTTGGTTTATTTCGATAATAATCTTCATACAACACACCATCACGCATACTTGCTTGCATTTCCACAAAACCTTTGGCAATTTGCGGGTTCATTCCTGCTGCCAACGAACCATTCAGTAATTGTTCATCAGGAATTACCAACCATTTCAAATCAGGTTTTCCGATTGCTTCACCCAAAAAATTTGCTACTTCATCTGGCGAAACTTCATCGCTTGCTATGTAGCGAATTTTTCTGCCCTCAAAAGGTTTCTCCATTTCTTCGGCAATAGCAGCCGCAATATCTAAAGGCGAAACCCAGGGTTGTTTTTCATCGCCTCCATAATTTTGCACAATTGCGCCTTGTGTTTTTATGGTTCGTATAAACGCAAACATATTGTTATAGAAACCAACAGGACGCATAAATTTAATGGAAACATCATTGGGCAGTTGTTTCAAAATATTTTCTACATTGTAATGAACAGCAAGAATGCCATTTCCTTTGTCCATGTGAGCGCCAAGGCTGCTTAGATGCACTACACGCTTTACGCCGGACTGTTGAATAGCTTGTTTGTAATTACTGCCGATCCTGCTGATAGCAGCTATGAAGTCAGTATTTGGGTCAAAGAAACTGCCAACAGCGCCAAGTGTTTCCATAACATAAACTACATCTGCCCCTTTGAAAGTTGCCGATAGAAAATCAGCGTCTTCCATTGTGCCGATAGCAGCTTTTGCACCTAATGCTTCAATGTCTTTTTGTCTTTCGGTTTTGCTGCTGATAACGGTAACCGAATGCCCTTTTTGCACCAACTCTTGTGCGAGTGGTTTTCCAATGTGCCCTAACGAGCCTGTAAGTACGATGTTCATATTTCTGTTTTGTTTACGGCCATGCCTATGTAAAAGAGGCTGTATCAAAAGTACGATACAGCCTCTTTTAATTCAGGTACCTGATGGAGACACATGGTCGTTTAAGTGATTCTCAGCGCCTTAGTTTATTTTTGATACAACCTCGTCTGTTATATATATTCTTCGCTAAATTTTACAATCAGGCTAAATCAAATCTATCCAAATTCATCACTTTATTCCAGGCTGTTACAAAGTCTTTCACAAATTTGTTCTGAGCATCTGCGCTTCCATATACTTCTGCAATAGCTCTCAGTTCTGAGTTAGCGCCAAACACAAGATCTGTGCGGGTGCCTGTCCATTTTATTTTACCGGTGGCACGGTCGCTGCCTTCATAAAGTTCTTTGTCCGCTGATACTGCTTTCCATACAGTGCTCACGTCGAGCAGGTTTACAAAGAAATCGTTGGTAAGCAGGCCTGGGCGTGGTGTGAAAACACCATGTCCGGAACCATCAAAATTAGTGTTCAATACGCGCATACCACCTACCAATACCGTTAACTCAGGTGCTGTAAGTGTGAGCAACTGAGCCTTATCTATCAGCAACTCTTCGGTAGATGCGGGGAATTTTGATTTGCGGTAATTGCGGAAACCGTCAGCAATGGGCTCCAGGTAGCCGATTGATTCAACATCGGTTTGTTCCTGCGAAGCATCCATACGGCCAGGTGTAAAAGGAACGGTGATCGTATGTCCTGCATCTTTCGCTGCTTTTTCAACACCTGCGCAACCGGCCAGTACAATCAAATCTGCCAGTGAAACTTTTTTACCGTTTGATGGCGTACCGTTAAATTCTTTCTGAATGCTTTCCAATGTATCCAGTACTTTTTGCAACTGCGCCGGATTGTTCACCCGCCAGTATTTTTGAGGAGCCAGACGAATGCGGGCGCCATTAGCACCACCGCGTTTGTCAGAACCACGGAAGGTGGAAGCGGAAGCCCATGCTGTGGAAACCAGTTCAGATACGCTCAATCCGGATGCCAATACTTTTACCTTTAAGGCTGCAATATCATTTTCATTTATCAATACATGATCAATCGCAGGAATAGGATCTTGCCAAAGCAGTTCTTCTTCCGGCACATCAGTGCCCAGGTAACGTGCACGAGGTCCCATATCCCGGTGCGTTAATTTAAACCATGCCCGGGCAAAAGCAGCTGCCAGTTCATCGGGATTTTCCAAAAAGCGCCTGGATATTTTTTCGTAAACCGGATCAAATCTTAAAGAGAGATCGGTAGTAAGCATGGTTGGTACATGCTTTTTGGAGCCATCATACGCATCAGGAATAATACCGGCTGCATCTTTAGCTACCCACTGGTGCGCACCAGCCGGACTTTTAGAAAGTTGCCATTCAAAACCAAACAGGTTTTCTAAGAAATTATTGCTCCATTGGGTGGGCGTTTTCGTCCATATTACTTCAAGCCCGCTTGTAATAGTGTCTGCACCTTTACCGGAAGCATAACTGTTGCTCCAGCCCAGGCCTTGCATTTCCATGTCGGCCGCTTCAGGTGCTTTGTCTACATGGGTAGCAGGAGCAGCGCCATGGGTTTTGCCAAAGCTGTGACCGCCTGCTATCAGGGCAACCGTTTCTTCATCGTTCATTGCCATGCGGCCAAAAGTATCACGGATGTCTTTAGCGGCAGCAATAGGGTCTGGATTACCATCAGGGCCTTCGGGATTCACGTAGATCAGCCCCATTTGCACTGCAGCAAGCGGTTTTTCCAGGTTGCGGGCATTCGCATCGTCGTTCGATACAAGTACGCCATGACCCTCTTCCATGTCCGGGGAACCATTAGCATAACGCAGGTCGCCACCGAGCCAGGTAGTTTCGGAGCCCCAATACACTGCTTCATCCGGTTCCCATACATCTTCACGTCCACCGCCAAAGCCAAATGTTTTAAAACCCATCGACTCCAGTGCTACATTACCGGTAAGGATCATCAAATCTGCCCATGAAATTTTGCGGCCATATTTTTGTTTGATAGGCCAAAGCAGCCTGCGTGCTTTATCGAGGCTCACGTTATCGGGCCAGCTATTAAGCGGAGCAAAACGTTGCTGTCCTGCGCCTGCTCCACCACGGCCATCACCCACACGATAAGTACCTGCACTATGCCATGCCATGCGAATGAACAAGGGGCCATAATGCCCGAAGTCTGCGGGCCACCAGTCCTGTGAGTCGGTCATGAGTGCATGCAGGTCTTTTTTCACTGCTTCCAGGTCGAGGCTTTTAAAAGCTTCGGCATAGTTAGCATCTTCACCCATCGGGTTTGATAAGGACGAATGCTGACGCAGGATACTTAGCTTTAACTGGTTGGGCCACCAGTCATGATTCCTGGTGCCGCCACCGCCAACATTGTGCTTCATACTGCCATTATGAAACGGGCATTTACTGATGTCGTTTAACTCTTTTTCCATTTTTATTAGTTTAGGGTATGGAATGACATATGCTTGCACCTGTATTTGTGCAGGATTATAAAGTTATGGTATTGGATTAATAATCACAATCAATTAATTTCTATACTTCAATAGATAAAATCTATTATGATATTGTCAATCCAGACTATTTTATATCCGCTGATGGCAAAATAGATAAGGGGGCTTCTGGCAAGTACATGCCCTATCCTGATTCATTACGGGGTTCACTTTTTTTTAAAAGGATGGGGGCGGATTCCTACAGTATGATGCGTAATGATATGATACGCGATGATACATTCTTCTCCTTCTTATTGATTGTTTGCTATCTTTTTTGAAACCTTTCTTATCATGCGATAGATGATTCTCAGGAATACATCTCCGGTCAAAAAAGGGTTTGAACGCAATGCTTGCTTTAACAAGGTATTATCCCTGGTTGTATTTTTGCGCTTTAATAATTTATGCAGATAAAATTCATAAATGTTGCGGGAAATTCTTTTATTAAAAATTGCGATTTCTGATTTTTTCAGGTTGTGTTTATACCGTTCTAAAATTGCGGTATTGTCCCTGATACCTAAATGCTCTATCAGTTCAATGGGATTTCTTCCGTCATATATATTTTGACCATCAGTTCGTTTTGTCCATAGCTTTTCCGTCGTAAATGCTGCGTTACATCCCTTTAACAAAATCATGTCCAGTAACAGGCACCAGTCGTCTGCGATATTGAGTTGTTCATTCCAGTTTCCAAACATGCACTCCCTTCTGAATACAAAAGAAGAAGAGGGGGAAGGGCATGTATCGAGATAGATCTTTCGTAATTCTGCATTCTCTAATAATATCCAGGTTTTATTGAACGAACTAATATATTTACTTAACGTTTTCGTTTGTGCAAAGAAGTCGAAACTTTTTTCATCATTAACAACCTGTAACCAATTTGCAAAAGCGAAACCGATATTTTCATGCTCAAGTTTTTCAATACATCGCTCCAGGAAATCAGCGTTCCAGGTATCGTCGGAATCCAAAGAAGCTACATATAAGCCCCTGGCATGGCAAAGGCCTGTATTACGCGCCTTGCCTTGCCTTCCATTTGTCTGGAAAACATATTCCACCTGGGGATATCGTGCAACAAGCTCACGGGTCTTGTCAACAGAACCATCATCAACAACAATGATCTGCTTATTAGGGTAGGTTTGTTTAATAGCGCTTTCAATTGCACCTGAAAGTATATGCTCCCGGTTGTAAGTAGGAATAATAATTGAAACAAGAGGTTGCGAAACTGAGCTCATAATTTTCAGTAAAGGATGATTTTTTAGTTAATGATTATTTGCCTTTAAACGAATACCTGTGATAGTTTGCCGCAATAATTGTTTAATATCCCTGAGGATTCTCCATATGTTTGTCTGAAATAAAAAACAGTGGAAGCATAAGCCTGTTACGTTTACAGGGCTTTTATATATACATATAATCAATACCGACAAGGGAAGAAAAACCTGGTAGTACTCAAACAAAAAAATCCGGTATTGTTGGGGTTTCGGATTTATTAGTATTTGTTTAACATGGTATTGTTTTAGTAACAGCCAATTGTAGATAAAGTACAGAATTAATCCGGGGATAATTAAAAACAAAGCGTTGAGTGAGATGTAAGCCGCAAAAGCAATCATTTCCACGATGATGATAACGGTACTCAATCGTGACAGTTGCACTTCACTCATTTTTTGAACTAAGGTGACCAGCCCGCTAATTTTATCATTTTCTTTGTCTGCCAGCTGGTGCCAAAGAATCCCCCGCAGCCCGAAACAGAAAAGCCAGGTTCCCAGGAAAACAAATGGCAACACCCTTATTTCCTGATTTGTCCATTGATAAAAACAGATGGCAAGAAAGAATGTAGGAAACACTTGTGAACCCAGGGCATCTGCTGCAATGCCCGCAATCCCCCTTTTTTTCAGACGGAAAGGAGGTAAGGAATATAAGGTAAAAGAAATATAGGCAGCGAGGTAAAACAAATTTGCGTAGGAAAAAAAATCCAGAAAGCCGGCAATGATACAAAGCCCACCAACCAAAGGTAATAATACCAATATTATTTGGTGACCGGTACTGTAAGCGGCCATCCCGTTTTTTTTACCGGCTTTGGCATCTTCCGCAACATCTGTAGCATCGTTCAGCAAACTAACATAAATGGCACACAGGATGATAGCACCTAGCGAAATCATCATTAATGGCAGTAAATTGAAAAAAGTGTATTGGCTGTTTTGTATTATCATATATGCAATGGCAAGCATCGGCGGAAGTTTATACTCCCACCAATCGTTTGCTCTGACAACAGCTAAAATCTTTCTCATATACCAGCTTACAGGTTTATCCCTTCATCCTGCTTAAAAGCGAATCGGTAAATTGTTTTTCTGGTTGCAGGGGTACTTTTTCTTCAATAAAAGTATATGCGCGTTTTCCCATCACTTCCCACTCCTCACGTGCGTCCCATGCGCGTTCCATTGCCTTATCAAAATCATCTTCGTTAGCGTGGCCAACAAAACCGCTTACCCCGTCAGTAATAACCTCCTGGTTGCCACCTGCCGCTGATACAATGGCGGTTCGCCCGCAGGCCATAGCTTCGAGTAATACCAGTGGCAATCCTTCGGAACGGGAAGGCAAAATCAATGCATGATGATTTTGCCACAGCCCTGTAATATCCTCGACGTAATCGAGGAACTGCACATTTTCCACGCCCAGCAATTCCACCATTTCCATTAGACCTTCTTTATCTACACCTGAACCAATAAACGAAATTGTTACTGGTCTTGTTCTCCACTTTGGCTGCGCCATTATTCTGATCAATATATCCTGTCCTTTGTCCAGCAGGAAATAGCGGCCTATGCAGGCAAGTCGAAATCCTTCTTCCGTGCCGGGCATTGGTATGATCTGCCTTGCAACCTTCACCGTATTATAGATAATTTCTGACTTTGGAAAGCGTGTACCAAACTGCTCTTCAGTCAACTGTCTGTTATGATTCGATACGAAATAAGACCAGGAGGCTTTGAGGTAAACATCCCGCAATGCAGCTCTGTTAATATGAGAGGGCCAATAGAAATCCACTGCCTTTTGGGCTATGAGCACGTAAGGTATCCCAAGCTGTGAACAGCTATTGGCTAGTTCAAGCCCATCAAAATTTATACCCTGGGATACAATTACAAATTGTGGCTGTATCTTTTGAAGCTTTTTTCTAACCCGATAGTCGCCGTTAAAATACAGGGTATTGTCCTGTTTAACGCTTCCAAGGACCCGCCTGAAAACTTTATTAAGTAATCCGAAAGAAATAGTTATTGCCTTACTCAGATCAGCAGACATTTTAGCATTGTTTGATATCCTGAGCCCGGGTAGTAATTCTTCCAGCAACACCCCTTGCCTGGCAAGGTTGACAAATTGTTTATGTCGCTTATTTAAGTTACGTTTTAAAACGGTGATGCTGTATCCTGCCGATTGAAGGTGTGGTATAGCGCGAGCCCAAAGTTCCTCGCTGCCTCCCCAGTCTTCCTGGCAGCTCGCAATAATGGCAAGTTGTTTATTGGCTTCTGCCATCAGTAGATTTATTTATTATTTATGATTTATACAATGCAGCGTAAGTCCCGTTATTTTGAAGGAGTATTTCATGTGTTCCGTATTCGATAATTTTTTTGTCTCCCATCACATATATCAGATCTGCTTGTTGAATTGTTGATAACCTGTGGCTGATCACTAATGCTGAACGGCCACCCAGTTTTTGTTTGATATTTACAAACAATTCATGTTCGGCAATGGCATCAAGGGAGCTTGTAGCTTCATCCAGGATAATCAGTTGGGACTTGCCGTAGAATGCACGTGCGATAGCCAGCTTTTGCCATTGTCCAACGCTTATTTCATGACCATTCTCAAAAATTCGTCCAAGGATAGTATCGTATTGATCAGGGAAATTATTGATGTAATTTGCTGCACCTGCATCTTCAGCAGCTTTTTTTATCTCAGCTGTATTGGTGGGTGCATGGATGTTTCCCAACCGGATATTTTCATTTGCGGTCAGGTTGTATTTGACAAAATCCTGGAACACCACACTGATCTTACTGCGATATTCATTTATATTCAATTCACGGATATCTTTGTCTCCAATGCGGATCATTCCTTCCACCGGATCATATAACCTGCAAAGCAATTTTATTAAGGTAGACTTGCCTGCACCATTCAAGCCTACGAGCCCGATGATCTGGCCAGCGGGGATACTTAAATGAATATTTTCTAAAACATAGTCTGAGGCATGGGGATATTTAAAATATAGATTTTCTACGACGAAATCGTTCGACTCCTTTCCCTCTTTGAAGCCGGTGAAAACGGAAGATTCTATCACTGGCTTCAGATCAAAAAGGGCAAAGACATCTGAGAGATACCGGTTGTTTTGATATAAACGTGAAATGCCACCTGCAAGCCCCTGCATGACAGAAAAGGATTGTGGAAAAACAACCAGAAAAACAGCAATGTCGCCAACACTGGTTTTGCCGTTCATTATTCCGAAAATAATATAGGCTGTGACTGCAAAAAAGGCCACTGTTGTTACAACAGTGGAAATAAGTTCAACTATTGTCCTTTGCCTGCTATGTTCTACCTGATGTTCCAGCAATGTTCCTTTGATCCCACAATATTTATTTAACAGGTGCTGACCCAGGGAAAAAGATCTTATTTCTTTGGCAGATGAATCTCCCGTTATCAGCGTGCTTAGGTAGGATGCTTCGCGATCCATCCCCGTATGCTTTCTTTGCCACAAATAAAGCTTTTCAGAAAAATTAAGCCTTACCACCAGAAGAGGTGCAACAAAAAGGCACAGCAACGGAAGCAATATCCAGTCTATGGAAATTAAAATGTATCCCATAGAACCAAGCATAGTAATGTTTTTGCCTATTTCATGCAGACTTAATACAACCGCGTAAGGCCTGTCAATTCCCCCTTCTCTGGCTCTTTTTAAAACATCAAAGTAAGCGGGATCTTCATAGCAGCCATAATCCAGGCTAATTGTATGCTGATGAATCTGTTTATCTATATAATTATTGACGGCTGCTGATTGTTTTTCATTAAGAAAAGCAGATATGCTTTTAACACACCCATACAGGATCGCAACACAGCCAGCCAGTAAAATAGCAGACGTAATACCGGCGGCATTATTTACAGCAGGACGATTTACCAGTCTATCGATTAATAACTTTAATGTGTACATAGTACCTATCCAGCATATATTCTCGAGCAGCAGAAAGAGTAAAGATACTGTTGCCTGCATCGGTGAAATTTGCCAAATAAGCTGTAATGTTTTTTTTAAATGTAGATTCTGGTATAAATTCTTTACTTTGAATTTTAAATTGATCATTGATAGTTAGGGACGACAGTTTGCTAAGCACTTACGTGTCGTGTAAAGTAAATTAAATGTTATTTAAAATACAATAAGTGAAAGTGAAATTAATTTAGTATGAACTCATCCTATCAGGAAAGAAAGCCCTAAGCCGCGAGCAAAGTAAGTTTTAATTTTGATCTATATCCCCGAACATATTGATCATTTAACATAAATTCCAGTGAATAGTTCAAAGAGTGACGTTAATTCGAATTTTTTTTTACAGCCTGATGAAATCGTCCATCCTGATGCTACTGAAGCGGCAATCAATCGGGGATTAGACTACTTATCCCAACACCAATATCCAAACGGAGAGTTTTGCTGTTATATTTCCCCGGATGATCCTATGCAGGGCCCGTGCACTGTCGATAGTACGGTGTTTATTACCTCGGTAATAGGCTCCTGCTTATTGCCGCTGTCCAAAACAACTGCTGCTGAACCAATACTTTCCAGGGTTACTGATTATCTCCGCTACCAGATGGTTGGCGGTGGGGTATGGAACTTTTTTTCAACTGTCCATCCAATGCGAAGGATTCTTCCTTATGATGGAGACAGCTTATCTTTTGCGAGTAATTTCCTGCTGGAAAGGGGAGTACAAATACCAGAACGAAACAATAAACAGTTGTTATTGGATAACCGGGCCCGCAACGGCTTGTTTTACACGTGGTTTGTTCTTCACCCTAAACTGCATACCAATAGAACGCTTTGGCGTTTATCCCTCCGGGGATTACGGACGCCTGTTGCTTATTTTTTATTCATGATAAGGAACGCTGGTCACATCGATTTAGGTGTCAATGCAAGTGTCTTGTCTTATCTGGGAGATATTCCGGAAGTGGCTCCGGTTATCAATGAAGTTATCCGCGTCATTGCCAGCAACGAGGAAGACGACTGTGATGAATGGTACCGTAATCCCTTTGCAATTTACTACCTCATATCCAGGGCTTACAATCGTGGGGTGAAAAAGCTTCAGCCTGTGGTTTCCCCAATTATAGAGAGAATTCTTGCTACAGCTTCAGCCGACGGGCAATTAGGCAAATCGATTTTCTATACGGCCCTCGGTGTTACCACTTTAATCAATTTTGGATGTAAATCCAAAGAGCTGCATCAGGCAATCAGCTTTCTTATCAAACACCAGGGAAAGCACGGCGAATGGCCCCGTTGGCTGTTTTTTTACATAAATCCCACAATAGCATATGGCTGGGGCTCGGAAGAGTTGACTACCGCATTCTGTGTGGAAGCAATTGCCCGGTATAAACTTGATTGCTCTCATACAAATTGATAAGAATTGGATAGTTTTAGAAAAAGTAACAGTGGTATGAGATTGGTGTTGTTGTGACAATAATTAATTTAAGGAGGGCGCCTCTTCATTGTTGAGGCGCCCTTTTACATTTATAATAAATTATCGCCGGAACCAGTTGATATCTACACATCCGCCTGCAGCAGGCGTTGATAAGCTGGTATTGAAATTAAACAATGCAAACCGGTTGGCTGTCCAATCCAGTCCCAGACCCATTTTTAATTCGTTTCCGATAGGAATAAAGTGCTTGCCATTGGTACTGTAGGCAAAAGTGGCAACAAAGCCCTTCTCCCTGACATAGGATTTAAACCAGATCTTATTATTGCCCTTTAAATTAACAATCGCTACAGTGCTGTCATTGTTAGCCATTATAATTTTTTTTCTTCCGTTGGTTTGCTGAACGGCCACATAAGCATAGGGAATCTGAAATATGCCCAAACCGGCTATATCACCATCTTTCATCCCGCTGATATCCATTTCCACGGTTCCTTCAGAATAAGGGCCTTCGACCCGCTGACTTAAAGTGTTGATGGCATACAGCAATTTTGAAGCTTTTCCCGCTTTTAAACGAAGATAACCCGGACGTTCAGTCAGCGACCATTTGCTATTATCAGGATTATGGTTCCATTGCCATTGCAATGCCAACTCCGCAGAATTGAATTCATCGGAGCTGGCAGGAACGGTAATCGGGCAGGTTACTCCAACCACAGGTTTTTGGAACGTATCCACCCCCATCCCGTTTTTGCCCGGCATGGGCCAGCCATCTACCCAGGTAACCGGTTCCAGGTTAGGCACACGCCCTATAGGTCCGCGGTCCTGCATAATTATAAACCACCAGGAACCATCTTTCAACTGCACCATACCGCCCTGGTGTAAGCCATTGCCCGGATAGGTATGGTCATCCTGTATCACCACTTTCGATTCATACGGCCCGTAAATACTGTCTGAACGCAAACAAACCTCCCGACCTGCCGTGCCGCCGGTGGAGCCGAGCAGGTAGTATTTATTATTGACTTTGTACAGGTGCGATCCTTCGAGATAAGGGAAACCGGGATTGTCGTAAATCTTGCGCTGCGGAACTTTTACGGACTTCGCATCACTGTTTAACTCAGTGATATAAAGGGTTTGTTGCCCGTGTGCAACATATACTTTACCATTATCATCAAAAAAGAGCCCCGGATCATACAGGTATTCGTTGAAGATCGTTCTTGTCCATGGTCCGTTTATTTTTTTAGCGGTACAGATGGAAAAATGCCCTTCCTTTCCTTCCATCTTAGGCGTGCAGAAGCCTACGTAAAAGGTGCTGTCGTGGTAGCGGATCGTGGCCGCCCAGGAGCCGCTGAGGTACATATCTCCCCCTTTCATATCATAACGGGGATCTTCATCATACCGCGATACGGCATAACCGTTCATTTCCCAGTTTACCAAATCGCGGGAAACGGCAATGGGGCAACCCGGCACATAATGCATGCTGGTGGAAATAAAATAGAATTTATCATCCACCCGGATAATGTCCGGGTCCGGCCAGTCGCCCCACATGAGCGGATTGGTAAAATGTCCGTTGCCCAAATCGGGCGTCCAGCTTTTGCTAGTTTGTGAGAAGGTAGTGGTGAAGCACAGTAAAAGTGCAGATAATGCTAACATTCTTTTCATTGATCACTGTATTTTGTTTTCCGTATAACGTTATTTTTCTGAGTGCGGCCTTATCGCTTCTGACTGCAAAGGAGCAAAAAAACATTGATGAATGCAAAATTAGCGGATGTTTATATGTGTTGCCTTATAGTAACTTTGCTTTACGATAATTAAATTAACGCGCTTGTTTCAGCGCAGTTGTCAAGGCTCACAAATTTAATCAATAGCAGAACAATGAAAAAAAGCAATGGTTGTAACCGGAGGCGTTTAGCCGCCGGGATATTCATTTGTACATTACTGACTTTTAACAAGCAGGCAGGTGCGCAGTACATTACGCTGGCCACCAGGTATTCATCCATTGCTATCAATAAGAGCGGGTTTATTACCAGTATCAGGGGTAAACAAACGGCAACAGAATACAATCCGAAAGGACTGAGCTCACCGTTGCTGGCGCTGGAAAAGAACGGACGGAATATTTACCCGACAGGCGCAAAGCTGCAGGGGAAGCAGCTAAAGCTGTCTTATCCCAACGGCGCTGTTGCAACATTAAAAGTGGATCAGAACAACGACTATCTGCGCTTTGAGCTGCTGTCGCTGTCACCAAAGAACGGAGTTGATAATGTTGTATGGGGACCTTATAAAACCAACATCTCTAAAACCATCGGTGAAATATTATCGGTGGTAAGGAGTGATAATTTTGCCATTGGAATTTTGGCAATTGACGATAACACTACCAGTGGCCCGCCCTGCAATGGCGATATGTATCAGTCATGCTACATTATTCATTCGCCGGATTCGGTGAAGTACCCACTGCCGGCTAATCTCAAAGAAGGCCAACGGTTCCGTATCGGTGGAGATGGAATAAATGATGTTGCATTTTATTCGCATCCGGAGGAGTATTACCGATATCTGAATGGCAACGGCGCCAGCCTGGAACCTGCTTTTGGTTCTTCCATTGTATTGCATTCCCGCGACAGGAAGAAACCGTATACCATCTTTTATCCGCATTTTAATGATTTTCCCGGTGTTAAGTCGCCCCGTCATATGGAGCTAACCCCCGTTGACGTGGACTATATTGGTTCTTCTATCGCTTTTTATGCCTGTCCTGATTCACTGGGTCTCCGGGTAATTGAGCAGATTGTTAAAAATGAAGGTTTACCTTATGTAACCCGAAATGGAAAATGGGTAAAAGATCCTTCCAATTATCAGACAGATATAGCCTGGTCAGGTCCGCATGACAGTCTCGTATCCTATGCCGGTCAATTAGGGCTAAAAGCCGTTCAGGATGAAGGTATGGGAGAATATTACACTAATCCTGCAAACCGCTGGGGGGACAAAAAAGTGATGCTCAATCATCAAAAAAGCCCCATCAGTGATTTAACGGCTTTAACCAATAAAGAAGGAATTGCTTATGGCCTGCATACGCTGACCGAATTTGTTCAGCCATTTAGCAGCGATGTTCATCCTGTGCCTAACGATGGTTTGTGCACGGTATTGAAAACCCGTATTGCAAAGGCTATTGGTGCAAATGATACACTGATTCAAGTGATGGATACAAGCTATTTGAATGAGTTTGGCGGATGGGATGACAACCGGGTGAATGTGTTGAAAATCGGAAAAGAGCTGATCAGGTATAAAGGCGTAACCACTACAAAACCCTATACACTTACCGGTGTGGAACGGGGCGCTTTAAAAACCAATGCTGCATCGCATAATGCCGGAGAGCAGCTGGCCAAACTCCAGGTCAATTGTTATGGAGGATTTATTCCGGATATCACCTTACAGGACGATTATGCTGCATATTATGCCCACCTGCTGCATGACGGAGGTATGAATTTTATCGACTTTGATGGATTCGAAAGCTTTACCTACCAGGGACATGGACAATACTCTTTTAAGCGTTTTTTGCGAAGCCTTTTTGGTCATCTTGAAAAACTGGGAGTGCCTTACCTGAGAGTTATGGGGTCCTGTGTTTTTGAAGGAAACTGGCACTATATGAGCGTATGCAATGTGGGTGGTGGTAACAATATGTTCGACCCGGTTAATAATAAATGGGGTATTGAGGGAAAGGACATGCGTTATTCATTCAACGGTAGCTATTTCCCCTGCACTTTTGGTATACAAAATATTCAGCGTGATTGGAGCGTACAGGTAATAGAAAATCTCCAGTGTAAATCCATTGCCTGGGATGCCACCTATATGCTGGGTCTGAGCCAGGATGCAATGGAAAAAAGATCAGACAAGCAGGCTATATTCAAAGCCTTCCGGACCTGGGAGAATGCAAAAATAGCAGGTGCATTCGGCGACACATTGAAAAAGGAAATGCAGGAGGAAAAGAACCGGTATCATCTGGAGCAGCTGGACGATAATAGCTGGAAGCTTTATCCGGTAGCACCGGATGGTGTTTTAGGTACACCAAGAATATTGAAACGCAGCGGAACCAGATAATTGTCTACAGGGTAAATATAACATTGATGCTGGTCAATATTGATGTGTTGTACCTTACGAAGGTTATTTATTTTTGTCTGGTATTACTATGTATTAGTTATGGTCAGCGAACGTTTGGTACTTGGTACTGCCGGTTTGGGCGGTGTTTGGGGGAAGGTTGATCCGCATCAATCTGTATTGACAATTTTATCTGCACTGGAATCCGGTATAGCTGCCATCGATACTGCGCCGGCTTATGGAGATGCTGAAATTTATCTGGGACAGGCGTTACGGCAATGGCGTGGGGCCATGCCCGTTATAAGTTCCAAAGTGGGTCGCCTGAAATCCTATGCGGCAAACCAGGGTCATTATGATTTTACAGACAGGGCTATGGCAAAAAGTGTGGAAGATAGTCTCCGTACTATTGGTACTTCCTGTCTTGATATCCTGTTTTTACACGATCCCCATGTGATCCCGGAGGAAGACGCGGAGCGGATAATTGCCACGTTGATAAAATTCAAAGAGCAGGGACTGGCAAAGCGTTTAGGCGTGGGAGGCAACTGGCCCTCCTGGATGAAGACCTGGTTGGATGCGGGGATTTTTGATGTTGTGATGGAGTTTAATCGCCTCAATGCTTCAAATATAATAGCACTCAAGGATTCGTTGCCTTATTGTTTAGCACGTAACATACAGTATTACGCTGCGAGCCCTTTAAATATGGGGCTGCTGGGAAGATGTATTGGATCGTTCAAACAGATGCGCCCCGAATGGCTGCCCATAGCCACGTTGGAGATTGCCATGCGTCTGGAACAAATTGCAGCAAAGCATCAACTCACCTTGCCGGCCATGGCCCATAGGTTCCTTTTGTCTTTACCTTATGATTTTAATATTGTGCTCGGACCATCAGATAAATTGGAACTGGATGCCAGTATTGAAAATTTTAATAAAGGTAAATTACCGGAAACAATCCTGAAAGAAATTTTGAATTGCAGTAATGGTTAAAAGATCTTACGATGTGCAATATTGACAACGAAATATTTAATATTCAAAGTATACAGATAAGGGAGTTAGCGCCGGTAAAGGCAGTTACTCCATTGCAGGATGCCACCATGGGACCGTTTCCTGCTTTTGGGATGTCCCTGATTACTATTGAAGATGAGAACGGGAATATTGGAGAAGCGCCGGTTTATAGTAGTTACACTAATATCCTGGAAGCTTGCCTTTTGCCTCTTTTATTGTATTGCCATGATGTTTCTTATGGCCAGTTGTATTCGAAATTATATTGGTCTATTCGCAACGAGGGTTTCAGAGGTCCTGCCTCAGCACTGTTGGGCCAGGTGGATATGGCGTTGCACGATCTGGCTACCAGGCGGCTTGGTATCCCGTTGCATAAATATATGGGCGCCCATCGGAATGAAGTGAAGGTATATGGTAGCGGAGGTGGAACAAACTATAGCTATGAGGAATTGGAGAAAGAAGTAACGTATTTTACCGCAGCAGGGGTGGATTGTTATAAGATGAAGGTGGGTAAGGATTTTGGTATGAACATGACGGAGGATGTAAAGCGGGTAAAGTTTGTACGTAATCTGCTGGGAAAAGATATCAGGCTTGCCGTAGATGCTAACCAGATATGGAGCTGCGACCAGGCGCTTAGATTCATAGATCAGACAGCCGGGGAAAACCTGGCCTGGTTTGAGGAACCTACTCATTCGGCATCTTTTGATCAGATTGAAGCGTTGTGCAAACAAACGCCTATGAAAATTGCTTTTGGAGAATCTGAACGGACAGCGAAGGTATTTCCTACGCTGGTAAACATAGGCGTAGCGCATTTACAGCCAGTACCCGGCCATTTGGCCGGGGTAAAAGAATGGACGGCAGTGAAGGACCTGGCAGCAAAACATAACATTGATTTTTCCTCCGGGGGGTATTCATTGTTTACGGCTTCGCTGATGACCACCTCGTCTGAGCGATGTGAGGTGGAGTATATGTATTCAATTATGTCGGGGCTGGAAACGTATTTCGATGTTAAACCGGAATGGAGAAACGGGAAGTTTTTTCTGCCCGAGCTGCCTGGCTTACCTGTTCGGGTAAGTTGGAGCAACTGTGAAGATACCGGTAAACTGATCAGGAAGCGGATATGGAATAAAAAGAACGTCAGCGAATATAAGCCTATCGTATCTTTGTGATCCTTAAGTTTTTTTTGTGAAGATAACATTAACTGGAATTGATTATCTCGTCCTCTTTGTATATGTAATAGCTTTATTCCTCTTTGGTTTTTACCTTAAATCCCGCCGGTTACAATCGGGGGGAGATATTTTTTTAGGCGGGCGCTCTTTGAAGTGGTGGCAAATTGGCTTCTCCATGTTCAGTACCAATGTAGGCCCTATGATGTTGATAGGCTTATCCAGTCTTGGTTTTTCACAAGGTGTGGTGGGCGGCAATTTCGAGTGGCTGGCATGGATATTTCTGATGTTGCTGTCTGCATTTTTTATTCCACGTTATATTTCATCAGGGATCAGTACTATTCCGCAATTCCTGCTTTTGCGTTATGGCCGCAGGTCTTACAATTTCCTGGTAGTTTACAGCCTGGTCTCTATATTGTTTGTATGGCTTGGCAGCGCACTGTATGCAGGCGGACTTGTAATATCGGAGATTTTCCAATGTTCGCTGTTGGAAGCAGTTGTACTCGTAGCCCTCATTTCTACCAGCTATACAGCCATTGGCGGCTTAAAAGCGGTGGTGAGAACCGGCGTTTTTCAATCATTGATCATTATTATTTCCTCTCTTATACTAACGTTGCTGGCTATTGGAAAAATTGGCCATATGGAAGGTGTTGCCAATGCAGCTTCTCCCGACTATTGGAAGCTGTTTCATGTAAGGTCTGATCCTGAATACTCCTGGCTGGCTATTGTAGCCGGTTATCCTGTTGTAGCTGTTTATTATTGGTGCGCAGATCAAACAATCGTACAGAAGGTTTTGGCGGCAAAGACCATCAAAGAAGGACAACGCGGCATTCTTTTTCTGGCAGCGCTCAAAGTGATTACACCATTTATTTTTGTGCTGCCGGGAATTATTTGTTTTTTATTATATAGAGATAGTACCTCGCCCGATAATTCCTACATCACACTGGTAAAGAACCTGATGCCGGAGGGGCTCCGCGGACTTTGCATAGCAGCACTGGTGGCTTCACTTATTGATACGGTATCTTCGGGGCTCAACTCATTCAGCACTGTTTTTACATTGGATGTGGTGACGCAATTTGTGTCTTTAAAAGCGGAAGATAAAATAAGAGTAGGCAGGTGGATGACTGCTATCGGCGCGCTTTTGGGAGTAGGCATCGCGGTATTATTTTCTTATTCAGATAAAAGTTTGTTTGAATTAACACAAGGGCTCGTGTCTATATTGGCGCCGCCGTTGTCGGTTGTTTTCTTAGGTGGTGTATTCTGGAAACGTACGCACCGGATTGCGGCAGAAGCAGTATTGTTTGGAGGAGGGTTTCTCTGCCTGTTGATGGGTGTTTGTTATGTATTGAATTATCCGTATAAAGGATTCTGGCCGCACTTTCTTTTGCTCTCCATTTATATTTTTGTATGCCTCGTAATTTTAATGGCGTTGATAACCGTTATTTTTAAGGTGCCTGAAAAGGAACGTTTGTCATTTATTTTTCCGGATAATGGCAAACCCGTAATGGATAAATGGCTATGGGCAGGTTGGGGCGTACTGGCTTTAGTAATGGTGATGATCTATATTGTATTAAATTGAAGCGTCATGAATAAAATACATCTCTCAACTTTGCATCGCATTTTACTGATGGCTGCAGTTGTTATATTCGCTGCATGTAATGCACATAAAAAAGAAGTGGATAAAAATGCAGACTTGCAAGAGCATGTATTTGTTGTGAATATCGTACATGATCCGCAGAAACTGAAAGAGTACCTCGCTTATCATCAACATATATGGCCGGAGGTGGAAGCCGGTTTTAAAAAAGCGGGCTACCGGAAAATAGTGCTTTACCGGTATGAATACCTGCTTGTAATGACAATCACAGTGCCGGCCGGAGCGGATCTGGGGCAAATGGGAAGAACGGCTGAATCCTATGATAAACGTTGTGCGGAATGGAACAGGTTAATGGATGGTTATCAAACCGGCGTACCCGGCGTTCAACAGAACGAAAAATGGGTGGAAGCGAAACCTTTTTACCACTTTATCAAAGATTGATTGCATTGGCTGCTTTTTTTTCCTTGTCTTCATACTGCCTGAGAAAATCCCTGGGAGATAGTCCTTTGATTTCCTTGAAGTGTTTATTAAAATTCGAGATATTATTATATCCACTATTATAGCAGGCCTCTGCCACATTATGATGTCCTTCCAGCAAAAGTTTGGCGGAATGACCTATACGCACTTCCTTCACAAAGTCGATTAATGTACGGTTGGTACTACGTTTAAAAAAACGACAGAAAGCTGCAGACGACATGGGGATAAGGTCTGCAACATCCTGAAGCACGATGTCATCTTTGAAATGTTGAAAAATATAATCGAATACCTTATTGATTTTTTTTGCTTCACCGGAACTTTCAATAGTGTTGTAGTAGGGAGATGATAACACGCCCGATGATTCAGATTGCGCGAGGATATCCAGTAACCGGATCATCAGCGCCACCCTGGTTAAGCCCGACACATAAAGCATCTGATGCATGATCATTTTTGCATCGCGGAGCGTGCTGCCCGTAAATAACACGCCTTTTGCCGCTTTCCCGAAAAGTAGATTCAACTGCCTTGCCTCAGGTTTTTCAAGTAGTTCCTTTCCAAGGAAATCGGGAAAGAAATGTATGACTACCGCCTGCGTAGGTATAAGCGGATCAACTGCCTTATAATACTGCCAGCAATGTGGAAGGTAACTGCCCAGCAACACCAGCTCAGGTCCGTCAAAATCTTCGATATGATCTCCGATAAATCTTTTACCACTGCAGTTTTCAAGCAATGCAATTTCAAAATTAACGTGCGATTTTAGGGCGGTATACTTTTTTATTTCAAGAATCTCTGACCTCACAGTAAATGATTGGTCCGGTGGAAATGTAAAATTCTCGTATATATATTGCATGAACTTGTAGGTCTGGTTCTGTGTTACAGGCAATTCAAAGATAATAAAATCCGGTAGAAACTTACTACTGCAAAAATAGCATCCATAATGGTCAAATTAAGGGTTGTGTTCCGGTAAGGGGAATCAGATCTTTATATCCGGCAAGAGATATCATGAGCCGGATTAGAGTCAGTATTCCACAATTTACCACCTATACAATTCATTTTATGAACCGATCTAAATTGATGTTATGGACACTCACGTTATTGAATTTTGTCCTTTATTCCACGCACATTTACTCACAAAGCAAAATTACCGTAAAAGGTGTTATCACAGATTCCACAGGCGTTCCCTTACCAGGAGCCACAGTGAGCCTGAACGGGGATATGAAGATTGGAACCGCTACCAGCAAAGATGGGGCGTTTGAACTGAACGTACCGCTGGGCAGCAAATTGAAAGTTACCATGACGGGTTTTCAAACCACCTTTGTTGTGGCCAGTTCCCCGCAGTTGACAATTAAAATGGCGACTTCCACCACGGACCTGAAAGACCTGGTAGTGGTGGGGTATAGCACGCAATCACGTAAATTGGTTACCGGCTCAATAGCCACCATGAAAATGGATGATAACCGAAGAAATGCGCCTACCACATCCCCGGCTAATTTGCTGGCAGGACAGATGGCAGGTGTAAGTGTAGGAACCCCTTCCGGCATACCGGGCAGTCAGGCAAGTATCACGATCCGCACCGGAAGTTCATGGAACAAACAGGATGCACTCTTTGTGATCGATGGAATTATCAGTACCGCCAGCGATTTTAATAATCTTAGTCCAAATGATATCGATAATGTATCCGTGCTGAAAGACGCGGCAGCAGCAGCTGTTTACGGATCAAGAGCTGCCGGCGGTGTGGTAGTGGTAACCACACGCCAGGGCAAAAACGGTATTCCCCGGATCAGTTATTCATTCAATACGGGTGTAGACAAGCGCGGTGGAAATGCTTCGCTCACCAGCGCTGTTGAAACGGGCGAAATCTATAACCGCATTAACCCTAATTCAAATTCTATCTGGACACCATCCGACTTTGACTATTTCAAAAAGATCAACAATGGCTGGGGATACAATCAGTTAGACGCTGTATGGCGCGATCCTTCCACACAGGCACATAATCTCAGTGCATCCGGAGGCAGTGAAAAAGTCCGTTACTATATAGGTGGCTCCTACGTGAAACAAGACGCCATGTTAAAGAACCTCACATTTAATAAATACAATATCCGCGCAAATGTTACCGCCGATATTACAAACAGATGGCAACTTTTCGCAGGTCTTTCCTTAAATAATAATGTTTCCGACGGGCCACCAAGCACCTCCGTTGGTGGCAACGTTAGTGACATTTATAGAAAAGAGATGCTCTGGCAGCCGGAACAACCTATCTGGACAGATGGCGGTAACCCGATCGATTACGGCTGGATAGGAAACGTAGGAGCTGAAGTAAGAGGTGATGGTGGTTATATTAAATCCAATTTCCTGTACCCTGCGCTGAATCTTAAACTTACCTATAAGATACCAGGCATAGAAGGACTCAGCGCATCCACACAGTTTGGTAAGTCGTATTACATGTTCCGTTCTAAGTCTTTTGAGAAACAGTATAATATGTGGGTAATGAAGACGACAGGTGTGCGGCAAATAAGTACCAAAGATGCTGATTTGGTGACGTTGAAGAAGTCATCCCAGATATCAAAAACATTCCTGGAGGAAGATTATAACTGGTTTAACATGTCGCAGTTGAATTTTCAACTGAACTATGACAGTACATTCGGTGGTGTGCACCATGTAAAAGGTACGATGGTATATGAGCAATACGAAAACCAGTCTGGTGGTATCCAGTCAGCACGTGATAATTTCCCGGTTTACACAACTGACCAATGGTGGGCGACCAGTAACGACAGGATCGATTCCTATAACGGGGGTAATACCACACAAAAAACAGGCAGAAGATCCTGGGTGGGTCAGTTGTTTTATGACTATGATGGAAAGTACCTTGCCAATTTTTCCTACAGATATGATGGATCAATGAACTTTGCGTATGATAATCGCTGGGGCTTTTTTCCTTCTGGTTCGGTAGGTTGGATATTATCAAAAGAATCATTTTTTGAGCAATTGCATAGCATTGATTTTTTGAAGATAAGAGCTTCTGCAGGGCTTACCGGAAATGATGCGGTAGGTGGATGGCAATGGCAGCAGTCGTACCAATCCGGATCCGGTGCATATTTTGGAACCAATCCGCTCACCAACGCAGGGATTACCTATGGTCCAATTGTAAACGAGCACCTGACATGGGAAAAAACACTTAGTTATAATGCAGGGGTGGATGTAGAATTCCTGAAACATTTCAATGCCACCGCAGAATATTATTTTGTAAAAACCTATGATATTCTGGGAGCAAGAAACGCGTCAGTACCGCCCACTTTCAGCCGCAAACTTCCCAGTTCAAACTACGGCCAGATAAATGCCCGGGGACTTGAATTTACTGTAGGCTATCGTAACAAATACAGAGATATCGATTATCATATTAATGCCAACGCATCATACGGCGGCGCGAAATATATAATAAGAGATGAGAACCCAACTTATCCTTATCAGCAACAAGTGGGAACGGACATGACCCGGATCACTTCCCGTATTGCTACAGGTATGCTGAGAACGCAGGCTGATGTGGATGCATTTGTGGCGGCTCACCCTAATTACAACTATTATGGCATCGCACCACAAGCCGGCCAGCTGGTTTACCAGGATATCAGTGGCCCCGATGGAAAACCGGATGGGAAAATTGACGACTGGGATATCGTAACGGTTAAAGCCAACAACAATCCATTATTGCTTGGGTTAAATATGGGTTTTGAATGGAAAGGATTTTCATTGGATGCAACATTTAGCGGTCGCCTGCACCAGTGGAGATTTGTAAATAACCTGGTGGATGGTAATGTGGAATGGAATCGTATGTGGCGCAAATGGTATACTGATGGCTGGACGCCGAACAATACCAATGGTTCCCTGCCGATTCGCTATTCTGCCAATGATGGTACCAGAAGGGTGACAAATGATCAAAGTACTTTCTGGTTGCAGAACGCCAATTTCCTGAGATTACGATTCCTGAGTATCGCCTATTCCATTCCTCAAAAATATGTTTCAAAAGCAGGGTTGTCTGGTTTGAAATTTTATTTCAGCGGATCCAATCTTTTTGTGATCAGTAAATTCAAACAGAAATTCTACGATCCTGAAATCGGCGATGGGTTTTCATTCCCTATCATGAAAACATTCAACTTCGGTGTGAACGTATCTCTCTAAACAAACTAATTTTTGTCAACTATGCAATTATATAAAAGAATTTTGACGCCCTTTATTTTGGGGATCGCAGTCATCACCGGCGCGACATCGTGTAAAAAAGGGCTGGACTATGCAAACCAGAATAACCTGAATCCAAATAATGTATGGAGTGATTCTACCATGATAGGTGCTTTTTTAAGCGATATCTATGGCGGAATGATGCCAGGATGGCCGGTTTCAGGTGTAAATACTGATGAAGGCATTTCAAATGCCAAAGGAATGCCCGATTATTCAAGGGGTATTATTGCGGTATCAACGACTAATGCCGGTCTCAATTACACTAACATAGACAAAATTAATTTCTTTCTCGACAAGCTGGAAACCTTACCCGGAACTATACTATCGGAAAGTAAAAGTAAACAGTTTGCCGGAGAAGCTAAATTCTGGAGAGCATGGGCTTATTGGGGAATGGTAAACAATCTGGGAGGTGTGCCACTGATATTGCATACCCAGGTAGTTGACAAGGTGGATGCGCTGTTTGTTCCACGCAATAAGACTTCTGAATGCATCGCGCAGATTGTAAAGGATCTTGATAGCGCCATCCTGCTTTTGCCTGCAGCGTATCCTAATGCAAATGCAGATTATGGTAGGATCACCAAAATAGCTGCCATGGCTTTTAAAGGCAGGGTATTACTGAGCTACGCAAGCCCGCTTTTTAATCCAGCCGGTAATGCCGCCCGTTGGCAGGCGGCTTACGATGCCAATAAAGCTGCGGTTGATTTTGCGGTGAGCCAGGGCTGTGCTTTAAGTCCGTCTTACCTGAATATCTGGTATAAGGAAAGGAACAACGAAGTAATTATGGTGAACCAGTTTCAATATCCTAACCATCCTAATAACTTTAATTCGATCCGTCCTGAACCACTTACCAAAGACGCGTCAAATAATAACCAGCCTTTGCTATCGTTACTGCTGGCATTTCCAAAACGGGATGGTTCGGCGATGCGCTTAAATAAAGAGCAGCTTTCCGATCCTGTTTACAATAGCCAGTTCCTGACAGATTTTTATACCAACCGCGATGATCGGTTTTATGCCACCATTTTTTGCGGAGGTACACCATATCCTGCTCCTGATGAAGTGGCGCCGGTTTATATCAAGGGTAACAGTTTCTGGAACGTTTGGAGGTATGATGCTGCCGGCAACCGCTATGTGAATATTTTAAATGTTATCCATCCGGCAATGCCGGGCAATCCGGGTCTTACCGGTTTTTTTGACCGTAAAGGACTGGATACTACGGTGACTGCCGGATTGGGAGGACAGGCACAGACTGACTGGCCGGAGATCCGTTTTGCGGAAGTGCTGATGAACTATGGAGAGTGCGCCAACGAAACCGGAAAGAGTGGAGAAGCCCTGCAGGTGCTGAAGAATATCAGGCAACGGGCCGGCGTACTTCCGGGAGAAAGCAATGCCTATGGCATCACAGCGTCCTCACAGAGTGAGATCCGCGAGGCTTATATCGCGGAACGCCAGGTGGAATTCGCTTTTGAAGACAAACGTTTTAATGATCTGCGTCGCTGGAAACGCTATGATATACTTAATAACCAGGGTACGCGTCATGGATTGTATATTACGCTGCAGGATGGTCAAATGGTGACTCCTTCGGATAATATCATGACAGCCGCTGTAAGGGCTAAGTTCACCGCAAATTATATTGATAACCTGGATGGTGATCCGGCGTTCAAATTTAGCCTGGATCTGAATCACTGGTTTTATGCGATTCCGCCTGCGCAGATTTCACAATCAAAAAATGTATTGCAACAAAACAACGAATGGGGCGGTAGTTTCGATCCGCTTCAGTAACTACGGGTGGAGATTTTTTTCTGAATGAACGGGATATACCGGGAGATTTTTCCGGTATATCCCATTAGCATGATGGCGTTAGGTTTTCTGCCCGCCGCAACTGTATTAAATAGAAAGTATGTGTAGAATTAAAGCGAATTTTTTCTTATTGTTTTTAATAATTGTCACCACATCAAAAAAATCTTTTTCCCAGCTTTCCGATCCTGAAATGAACAGGATGTTGAAGCAGGTAAGCGGATCCATTACTTTTTTACAAAGACAATATAATGGCACCAACCTGGTGTCAGAAAACGTCTTCCGCTCCAAAGAGCTTCCGGGAGCCTGGCAACTGGCACTGAAAGTGAACCCGGTAAAAGAAAGTAGTGATGTAGTGGATGTCAATGCTACCTTCAGACTGACAGCAGGCCAGGTGGCATCCGCAACAGTGGCTGTTAAATTTGACTTCAGCAACTGGAGTGCTGCCAATTATGTGCTGGTCCCTGCCTCGCTTTATAACGGGAACCGCTATCGTTCGATAGGATATGGTTATAATCCCGAATATCCACACGATATGTATTATAACCCCCAGGTTCCGCTGACGATCTCAAATAATCCCCGCTTATCTATAGAAAATGATAAGGCTTCTTTAGTAGAATTGCAAACAGGTAATATGGCAACTCCCGCTGTTTGCTTTTTTTCTCCTGCTGAACAAACAGGTTTTATCTTGTTAACAGAACAGCAAACGAAATGGGGAAACAATGGGATTACTATAACGGAGGATACCCATAAGGACAATTTTTCTTTCGACATCTCCGCACCTGCTATCCGTAAACTGGCGACTGGTTTCGGCGACTTTCATCTGAGCGGTGATAAAGCACCGGATTGGAAGGCTGGCGATGAAGTATCGCTGCGCCTCCGGCTGTATGTGTTTAAGGCGGCGGATATTCCGGCTTTGCTCACAAAATTTTTCAAAATACGGAAAGATATTTCCGATAATTCAGCTCCCCGGAACCTGGTACCTATGAGCAGGTTATTGGAACTGGGAACGGGAATATGCAGCAGTAATTTTACGCAACAGCAGGCAGGCAATTATTATAAACCGGAGAATAATAACGATTTTCAGCTTGGATGGGTTAGCGGCATGATCAACACCTATCCGATGTTATCACTGAACGATGAGAAGGAACGCAAAAGGGTGAGCGAAGAACTCGATTTTGTGGTGCGCAGATTACAGGGTAAAAGCGGTTATTTTTATGGAGGTATCAAATCAAACGGAGAAATTATAGGAGAGAAGATGTCGCACGATTTCCCGGAAATTCAGGCAATGGTGAGGAAAAACGCGGATGTATTGTTTTGGTTGATGAAACATCTCCTGTTGTTTAAGGAAAGTGGACATGCTGCGATGATTAATAAGGACTGGGAAGAAGCAGCTAAAGGACTGGCAACTGCTTTTGTAAAAACATGGCAAAAAAATGGTCAGTTTGGCCAGTATATAGCGCCAGAAACGGGCGAGATTGCGGTGTTTAACTCCACTGCGGGCGCGATTGCTCCGGCGGGCCTGGCCCTGGCAGCCAATTATTTTAACAGGGCAGATTGGTTAAAAACAGCAGCAGCTGCTGCGGATTATTATTACAAGCGTGATGTAGCAGGGCAGGGGCTCACAGGTGGCGATTGCGGGGATATTTCGCAGGATGCCAATTCAGAATCGGCCTTTGGGTTCCTGGAGTCTTTAATGGCATTGTATAATTATACAGGAGATCATAAGTGGTTGTCGATGGCCGAAGTGCAGGCAGCCCTTTGCGCTACCTGGACCCTGTCTTATGCACCGGTTTTCCCTCCGTCAAGCACCATCGGAAAATTGCAATCCAATATGACGGGAGCCGTTTGGGCCAGCATACAGAACAAACATGCGGCACCGGGTATCTGCACCTCCTCCGGCGATTATCTTTTTAAGCTGTTCAGAGCTACCGGAAAATCATTATATGCCGATTTGATCAGGGATATCCAACATGCGCACACAGAGGCGGTTAATATGCCCGGGCATATTACCAGCAATTACCTGGTGGGTTCTTCCATGGAACGTATTCAGCCAAGCGATGCGGAAGGGAAGGAGAGCATTGGAAATTTTATACATACCCGTAACTCCTGGACAGAAACCAACGGAATGCTGATGGCACTTGAACTGCCGGGTATTTATGTGATCAGCGACAAAGCAAAATGTTATGTTTTTGACCACGTGAAGGTAACAATCATTAAAAAAGATAATAGGGAACTGGTGATGGAGTTACACAATCCAACAGCCTATGATGCCAGTGTAGCCGTTATGTCGGAAACTACTCTGGAGGCAAAGCATCCCCTGGGTTATACTGCCTTTCTCCGTTGGCCAAAAGTACCGGTGAAAGCTGGTGGTAAGATCAGGGTGCATATTTCAGGAAAAGATATCAAATGGTGAATCCCGGCAGCTTGCATTGCAATGTCTGCTTAGAGAAGATTGTTTTATAGAGAAAAAAGAGCTGGTCTAAAAAGACCAGCCCTTAAAGTTCTTTTTAACTTTTCCCTACCGGAATGCATATTCCAGTGGCTTATGTTCCGGTAATAAACGTTTAAGCATAATATCTGCTGTCTGCAGTGCGCCTTCTACCCAACCCTGGGCATCAGAATAGGCTTCTCCGCAGATGAACAGCGGACAGTCGGTAATGGGATGTACAATTTTATCCCTTACCTCCCAGCTTTTAACACCTATGTTCCAGCTGTTCCAGCCACCACCAAAGGGGTCTTCCCCCCAATCGCGGAAGGCAGCGCTTTTTACTTCCGGCGTAGCTTTGATATCGTGTACCTGGCTAAGCTGCCGGGATATTTCTTCTACCATCCGTATGGGTGCAACGTAATCACTCCATTGCTGATTGAGGCGATATTCCCCTGTTGCTGTTTTTATAGCAAGTTTATCATCTGCACCGCGGAAAGCATCTATAATCGTTTTTGATCTGCCCAGTTTCCAGGCCAGGCTGCGTTTCGGTCTGAGGCCATCCCAGAAGCCAGTGTTGTTCCCGTCATCATAACTGGCCAGTAACATGGATTTTCCTTCTGTTGGCGGATTTCCGTCATCTTTAGGCCAGTAGTAGGTTTGCCTGACTGGTATATCCGTTACCGTGCGACCGGTTTCAATTGGTGGTGTGCCGCCTATTTTTCTCCACCAGGGTTCATCATAGGTAGTGAACAGTTTGAACAGGGGACGACCGGTTACAGTGTTGATCAGCGAATTGATCTCCTGCAGCTTAGGGCTTTGGGGGGCCAGCAGCTCCAGGGAGCGACGGGGCATAGCCAGGATCAGCTGACCGGCAGTGATGGTTTCATTGTTGAATATGAGCTCAAAGAAGCCGTTTTTCCATTCGAAACGTTCCAGCTTTTTATTTAAAGAAATGGTGCCACCCAGCTCTTCAAAAAATTTCCCTAGTGTAATAGGCACCTGTTGGAAACCGTTGGTGAAGCCCATGTAGCGGGGTGTGATACCAAAATCCGATAAGAACCAGGGAATAGCATCTGCTGCATTCCAGTTTACGAGGGTGGTGTCGTAACCACCGGCATCTAAGCTGAACTGGTAGCCTTCACTGCTTACCACCCGGTATAACAGGTTCCAGAAACCCCACTGGTAGAGTGGAACTCCTTCATAGGTGGCCTTTTTAACCATTTCACGACGCTCCTCATCGGTAGCCTCAGCGATGCCGGGCACCACTATTTCGATGGCTGCTACGATGATGGCGCCCGGACCTTTGCCATATTCTTCTTTGGAAAGACGGTAGGGCACTTTAGCCGGATCTTTTACGAAGTCGGAGAGCCGGAGATGGATACCCCGCAGGTAAGCAATGTTCTGGTCTTCATCTACCGGGAAATCAAATAAAGAGATTTTTTCTGCTTCCGGTAGCTTTTTGTTTAGTTCTTCTATCAGCGCCATCACCCTTTCCTGCACATTTTCCAGCACCCGCATACCGCCGAGTTCTGCTACCATGTTATCAATGCCTGGTGGCCTTACGGAAAGCAAACGGCCACCAATATGACCGGAGCCTTCGAAGAGGGCAATCTTTTTCTTGTCGCCATATTTTTCTTTCAGTTTCCAGGCAGTGTATACTCCGGAAACCCCACCGCCAATGATAGCGATATCGATTTGCGCATTTGTCATAAAATTTATTTTTGGGTTTATAGATGGTTTTGGTATTAGAAAATGGCAGGCATGTTAGCGGGAATATGAATAGTCCCTGCTTCTGCTGCGTGATCTGCAACTCCATTGCTATGGAAAATATCCAGTACCGGTTGTAGCATATAATGCCGGGTGATAGCTGGCTCACTTACCTTAGCCTGAACGGTAGGCGCTTGCGGTGTATCCTGCGCAATGCGCATATCCAGGATGTAGGATGTTTTATTGTTCAGTACATGGTCTATGCCTTTTTCAATAGCGGCTTTTACATCACCGGGCGTATTGACCTGTTCTCCGGCATTAACACCAAATCCTTTGGCAAGATTTACATAATCGATATGGGGTCTTTCCAGTCGAAGATAACCGGGATCCATGGTTTTGGGGTGCCATCCATATCCGGGAGCAGATCCATAGGCGGCTACTACCTGTTGCAATCCCAGTTGCAGCGTATGGTATTCCTGATTGTTGGTGATAATGTAGAGAATAGGTAATTGTTCGTGGGCTGCTGTCCACCATACCTGCGGATAGAAGAGGGCAGAGCCATCTCCCACGGCATTGATCACCAGCCGTGTGCTGATGCCCTGTGCTGCTTTTTCTTCCAGCTTTATTCCCAGAGATGCTGGCATCGACCAACCGAGTGAGCCGCCGGCCACACAATAATAACTGACAGGCTTGGCGCCGGTGGTACCTAATGGCAGGTAATACTGCAAAGGGGCGCCATCGGAAACAGCTTCATGTACATATACATACTTATCGGTCAGTTTACGTTGCTCTATCGCATCTTTCAGGGCTTTAGCAATGACTACAGTCCATATTTTTTCCTGCTGCATAGCCTCTTGCAGGTACGCCTCCCATTTTTGGGCACGATCATCAGCCATCTCCTGCATTGCTAAGTTCCTGTCGGCGGCTCCTGTTGGCGGCTTTGCTTTTATGTACTTATTCAGGATGGGCAACGTCATTTTTACGTCTCCGAAAATGGCAGCTTCACCGTAATAGTTTTTAGCGATGTCCCAGGTGTTATTGGTGAGGTATATCTGTTTCAGGCTGTCGGGAAACAGCGGCCCGTCTGCGTATTTGAATACGGCCAGCTGCGCCTGTGCGCCAAAGCCTATCAGAAATGCTACATCATGTTTTTTGAACACCTCCTGTATGGCAGCCTGACTGCCCGGTAATTCTCCCTGCCAGTGATAATCGTTGTTGGGGAAGTTGGCTACGCTACTGAAGGTTTGTAATACAACAGGTGCACCGAGTAGTTCAGCAAGTTCCTGCAACTCACTCCACGCGTCTGCATAACCAACTGCATCTCCGGCTACGATCACAGGTTTTTTGGCAGCAGCCAGCAGGTTGGCAGCCTGTCGGATAGTAGCATCATCGCCGGTGAAATGAGGGGAGATACGGGTAACGCCCTTTACTTTATCTGTATCGCCAATGGCCACCATGGTAAAGTCCCAGGGTATGGAAACAAACACGGGGCCATTAGGAGGAGCCATTGCTTCTTTAAATGCCCGCTGTAATACCAGTGGAATTTCGGATGGGGTGCGTACTTCGTGTGCCCATTTGGTATACTGTTTCGCCAAATCTGTCAGGTTGGATGCCAGTAATGGTTCCTGGGTGATCAATTCATTTTGCTGCTGGCAGCAAAGTATAACCAGGGGCGTTTCTGAGCGCCAGGCATTGAACAGGTTGCCGATGCTATGTGCAATGCCGGGGGTAACATGCACTACCAGTACACCGGGTTTACCGGTCATGCGGGCCGACCCCATGGCTGCACCGATAGCAATGTTTTCATGCAGGCATTCAATGTATTTTACGCCATTGGCTTCATAGCTGGCGCCGTCAATAATGGGTATTTCATTGGTGCCGGGCACACCAAAAATGTAATGAATACCGAGGTCTTTGAGGATGTCGAACACGTAGTCCCGCGTCCATCGCGTAGGGTTGGATAATAACTTTGTCATAACAGGAAATGATTAGGGTAAGTGTTAAATTACATAGTGATTTGTAGCTTGTTATTTTGAGTGATCGCGAATGTTATTTTGAGATGTATTTACCGTCAGGATAATAATTGGGAAATGCTGAATATACCGGATTGATAAACAGCTTTGTGCATTCAAACATGAAAGTTAGGAGTCCGATATAAATTTGATTGCTAATATAAGTATCATTTCAGTAATTAGCCAAATTTTTTTTGGCAGACCCGACAACGATAACAGTCACATGTCGCCCATACGGGTAGTAGGAATCACTATGAATTAACAGGCATCACCTGGTACTATATTACCAAATATTCTTACTACAAGGTTAGCACAATGTCAGAAATCAGATCTATTGGTTAAAATAATATTATCAGGCTTAAGTATTATGAAAATATAAGTTGGGAGCTGTTTTAAGGAGATATGAATTTTAGCTTGTTAGAAGTAGTGAGTCAGCTAATAAAAAATTAGATTTTATAGGCTATAAAGATAAGCATTGATAGATTATTAAATTCAGTAAAAAAAATTCGATTTTCGTAGCATAGGAAATTATTGCATAGCGTAATTGTTCCAATTAATTTCATTTGGATTCATCATAATAATGCGTGCTTATTAGCATTATAGCAATACTGGATGAAAATAAAGCTTGTGCCATCTCGGCGAATCTTACTACTTTTGCATACTAATTTTAGAGGTAACAATATAACTAGTCTATTAAAGAACTGAAGAATAGCACTGAAATCCCAAGGGGATCACGAAAAAAGCTTCAGATTTTTCTGAAGCTTTTTTATTAAATATTATAACGTCAATAATGGATAGCCTGGTTTATGAGAAGTCAGCGTTCTGCCCTTTTGACGAATCAACAGAGATTAATGCACTAGCCGCAGGGCTTACTTTTTCATTAGACGATGCACCGCACCCGCTTTGCATACTGGCAGCAAGCAAGCTACAGTTACATCTGGAGTCTCAACAGGAATGGAAGCATAATTTTGGTTTGTCATCCGGAACAGAAGGCGTAATTATTGGGAAGATGTTCGGCGTGTTGATCGTTCGAACGAAGGATGGTGAGCTGGGTTACCTGGCAGCATTTTCGGGCAAATTAGCGGGCGGAAATCATCATGCTAAATTTGTTCCGCCAATCTTCGACGGACTGGTAGCCGGAGGTTTTGTGAATGCCGGCATGACAAAGCTTACCGGGATTAATGAGGAAATAAATTCCCTTGAATCGTTTAATCACGAGATACATGCTGAACAGATCCGTCTCCTGAAAATATTACGGAAAACGCATTCCATCTCCTTACAAAATAAAATTTTTGAACAGTACCATTTTTTGAACAGGGCTGGTGAATCAAAAAGCTTAATTGAAATTTTTGAGAATACTGTTTATAAGAAACCGCCTGCTGGTGCCGGGGAGTGTGCTGCTCCGAAACTGTTACAATATGCCTTTCGTCATGAGATGGAACCATTGGCGCTGGCAGAATTCTGGTGGGGCTTATCTCCAAAATCGGCTTACTGGAAACACGGTCACTTTTATCCTCCGTGCCGTGAAAAATGCGCATCTATACTGGCGCACATGCTCACCTGACAGAATGGATGGCATAAGTGATCTCTGAGTTGAAATAAGCCAAATAAAGGGCTATTAGAACAGGAATCTAATATTTATCTTTATATCTTTCTTCAACAAATATGATCTTGAACATGAATAGAAAATGTATTATCGCAGGTCTAATATGCTGTATGGGACTGGGGATGGCGAATTCTTCCAATGTAATGGGACAAGTAGCAGCTATTAAGGCCGATGCCGTTAAAGGTGGATCCCTGATAGGTCGTTGGGATATTAAGGTTAATGAAAATGTAACAGAGAAGCCTTCCTGGCTTGAAGTTGAACTTTCCGGTTTCCATACACTGGTAGGGCGTTTTGTCAGTACCGGCGGAAGTGCCAGACCGATCTCCAAAGTGACCTTTGATAATGGCAAATTCAGCTTCTCGATCCCGCCACAATGGGAATCGGAAGACAAGGATCTGTCGCTGGAGGGAACGCTGACAGCTGCAGGAATCAGTGGTACTATTCATACCAGCAGCGGTCAAACCTACGCTTTTACCGGTGTGAAGGCACCTGACCTTATCAGGACTTCAGTACCTGTTTGGGGTAAGCCTGTCAGATTATTTAATGGGAAAGATCTAAGTGGCTGGAAAGCATTAGGAGAAAATCAATGGATCGTTAAAGACGGTATCTTGACCAGTCCTCATTCAGGAGCCAATCTGATCTCTGAACAAACCTTTACAGATTTTAAACTGCATGTGGAATTCAGGTATCAGAAAAACAGTAACAGCGGGGTTTATCTGAGAGGCCGTTATGAAACACAAATCATAGATAATCCTAAGACTGAACATCCATCCAGCCATCTGTTTGGTGGTATATACGGTTTTTTAGTGCCGAATGAAATGGTTGTTTTAAATCCAGGACAATGGCAAACTTTTGATATTACGCTGGTAGGCCGTATAGTGACTGTTGTCGCAAATGGCAAAACCATCATCTGCAACCAGGAAATCCCCGGCATCACTGGTGGAGCACTGGATAGTAACGAGGGAGAACCCGGCCCAATCTATTTTCAGGGAGATCATGGACCTATTGAATTCAGGAATATTGTTATTACACCTGCAAAATAAAGGTGCCTGATAGTGTTGCTGGTTCCAGGCTGTTATAAGTTGTAAATTAATATAGTCCCAAGGAATCACAGGAGAGTTTTAAACCTCGCGCTAGTCGCGGGGTTTTCTTTTTTACGCTATAATAAAGCTTGTGCACAGCCAATCCATGGTCTACACAATACTCGCGGAAAATATTTTTTATGAGCGTGCAGCGAAAGCTCATCATTGAAGTGTTTACCCAATTTCAGCACCAAAAAATAAAAGCACACCTAATAAGATCACTATTAACCCTTTAATTGAGATTGTTTTGCTGAAAAACAGGGTTGGATTAAAAAATAGCAATTTTGGAGAAATGAAGTTTTAAGTAATGCCTGTTCTTTACGTAAATAATTTTAAACGCAAAAGGTGTTTAAATGTCCTTGTAATTTCAAAATTTATCAAGAAACATGAAAACAATATTTGACAAAACAACAAGAGAGGAATTGATCGACAGGATTAATCAACTTAACGAAAACAGCACGGCTCAATGGGGCAAAATGAATCTCTTCCAAATGCTGAAACATTGTACCCTGTATGAGGAAATGTTATTGGGAAAGAAAAAGTTTAGACGAATATTCATTGGCCGCCTTTTTGGTAAAATGGCCATGAAGGAATTAATAGGTGATGATAGACCCGTCAAACGAAACCTTACTACTATTCCGGAAATTAAGGTTAAAGAAGACAAGGGCGATATAGCAGCTGAAAAGCGGTATTGGATTACGCTGATAAATGAACATGCCAATTGTTCAAACCTGGAATTTATGCACGCTTTTTTAGGGAAAGTAACAAAGGAGCAAAGCGGCTACTTAGCTTATAAACATACCGATCACCATCTGCGGCAGTTTAATAGTTAGAGGATGCAAGTGGATTATTTTGACCTTTATCTGTAATGGCCACTATTTGAACTGACAAATAGTAAATTGCAGTGAACACTTCAGCTTACAAATGAAACTAAATTTATTCGACCCTTAAACTTTTCACCGGATTGGTGATTGCTACCTTTATTGACTGGAAACTCACTGTAATCAAAGCAAGCAATAACGCCATCATACCAGGAACAATAAAAAGCCACCAATTGATAGTCACCCGATCTGAGAAACCTTGAAGCCATTTGTTCATAGCCCACCATGCCACAGGCAGAGCGATAACGACAGCAAAAAATACCAGCTTTAAAAAGTCCCCCGATAGCATGATCAATACATCACTGACAGTTGCCCCCAGGACCTTGCGGATGCCGATTTCCCGCTGTCTTTTCTGTGCGGTAAAGGCAGTAAGGCCAAACAAGCCCAGGCAAGATATAAGAATAGCCAGAACAGCAAAATGGCGGGATAAAGCGGCTACACGCATCTCTGAAGCGTACAATGCCTGGTAATCATCATCCATGAATGTAAAGTCAAACGTATAGCCGGGAAGGAATTCACTATAGTACCTTTTAAGTTGTTCTACGGTATTTCTTTCCATTCCGGCTTTTATTCTCACCATGATATTTGGCCCGGTGGGGTCAAACCTTAAAATGAGGGGTTCTATGGAATTATGGAGTGACCCATAATGAAAATCTTTAACCACGCCGATAATTTGACTTTTCCCATTGAGATCAATGTTTTTACCCACCGGATTTTTAAGATCCATCATTTTAACGGCTGCCTCATTTAATATAATTTTCGAGTAGTCGTCGTTATACATCCTTGAAAAGGATCGACCTTCTTTAAGTCTCATATCAAGGGTTTCAAGAAAGTCATAACCTACCATAGGTGATTGAAAGAGATAATTCTGATCCGTTGCCTGCCCTCTCCAGGAAACACCGGATTGGAGGGGGATCTGGTCCAGAATATTACCGGGCATATTTGTTGCACTTATAACTCCCGGTACATTTTTTAGTCCCGCCATAAAGGCTTCGAACCTGTCATTTGACTTTCCCTCTGATAATCCATTCCAACGGTTATACAATGCTCCTTTCCATTGAAAGCACAAGATATTGTCTTTATTATATCCAAGGTTCTTGGTTTGAGAGTATTTAATTTGTTCATTGATGATTAAAAAACCTATAATAAAAATGACCGATATGGTAAATTGAACCACAACCAACCCCTTGCGTACCCATAGTTCCCCAAACGAAGTGCTGAGCCTTCCCTTTAACACAGCTACCGCGTTAAAACGGGAAAGATAAAATGCAGGGTAGCAGCCCGAAATAATTCCGGTAAATAAGGTAATGGCTACCGCAGGCAATATAAAACCGGCGACATTGTCCGGTTCAATATGCTTGGCTGTAATAGCGTTGAATTGAGGCAGAATCAAGGCTATGATAGCAAACGCAATGAATAGTGATAAGAAAGCCATAAGTATGGATTCTGCAAGGAATTGAATAATTAACGATTTCCTGCTTGCACCTATCGCTTTTTTCACCCCTACCTCCTTCATTTTTCCTGAAGCCTGTGCAGTAGACAAGTTCATAAAATTAATACACGCAATAAGCAATATGAACAAGGCAATAATGGAAAACAGCCTTACATAGGCGATTCTTCCGCCTGCCGGTACCCCGTTTTCATATTTACCGTTGAGATATTTTGCAGAGTATTGCTGAAGAAACAATGAAAAAGGATCTAATCCAGGATTCTTTGTTTTTAAGTACCCGGCAATCTTTTCATTAAACTGACCAACATTTGTTCCCTTTCTTAAAGTCAAATACGTTTTAGCGAGATAGTTCGTCCAGTTCTTTGCCTCGCGGTCATTTTTCAGTAATACCCCGATATTGAGTACGAAGTCAAAATGGCTGGTAGAGTTAGCAGGAGGATCCTTAAAAATACCGGAAACCCGGAATACGCCTTTGTAGAACGGGTAATTCCATTCCAGGGTTTTTCCAATAGCGTTGCCTGTAGTATAAAACAATTTTTTTGCTAGTGTCGCCGATATCACAATATCGTTTTCATCAGCCAACGCCTGGTCTTTATTTCCCAGGATAAGGTCATAGGAAAACACATTAAAAAAATCTTTGCCGGCATGCCAGCCCTGTGCCTGTATATGCTTGTTTCCGGATGACAGAATGCCGTCCTTGCTTTGCCAGTTAAAAAAATCATTTACAGCTACCGCATATTCCACTTCGGGCATTTCTTTTACTAATGCTTCCGACAGAGGTACGGGCGTTATATCAAATGTATGGATGCCCTGTGAAGTTTTCAGGTTATTCATCACCTGATATAGTTGCCTGTCTTTTTCGTGAAATTTATCGACGCTCATCTCATCACTTACCCACAAACAAATCAATAGCGCACCAGCCAGGCCGGTTGAGAGCCCAATCAAATTAAGGATAGTAAATTGTCTGTCCCTCAGGAGGCGCCGCCAGGCGGACTTGAAATAACTTTTTAACATATTAGCATAGTTAGTTCATTTCTGAAAGTTATTGACCAGTTTGCGGACTCCATCATCTTTGCGAGGCCCGGTGAAATTTTTTAACAGGTTCGGCATCAAAAACAGGAAACCTGCAGGTAGTTTGATACTGCCGGACCCAAAATAATGCCCATTTCATATTTTATTGACAATCAAATATATAAGAATTGTAAATTGAATAAAACTGTTCACATTCGATACAGCCGGTGTTCATTTCTGCAATTTGATGTCTCGCTTATACGCATTTTTTTAGTCACTGAAGAAAGTTGAATTGGAAGATGATTTGATGCTTAGGCAATGAATATTGTACGATTAAATCTTGACTATTACACCTAAATCAGTTTTTAACTATTTTTGATAAAAGGGTCAAAATATAACCCTGATTCTGAACCCTGATTTTTGACTTTTACACACTTAGTGAAATAGTCCCTTTAAAACAAGGCTTGTCCCATTTTCTTTATTGAATCTAATAATATATTAAAATCAAATAGCTAGTAATTCCTGCCAACTACCAATAAATTCCTTATAATTCAAGCTTAGTACAGTCAGCAATAATGCACCTCTTCCACCTGATAATTTCAAGGGCAAATTTTTAAAGGCTGTCAATTGCAGGTAATTACTCCAATCGTTCCCCACTATAGGGGACTCTAAATATAAATGCATTAGCGCACGGGTACTTATGGCTTTCAATTGCTGCTCCATTCGCTGATTTTCATCATTCATATCCTTTCTGCTCAAAATTTGCATTAATTCATACCCCTGTTTTTCCCATACGTTATGCTGATGATATTTACCGGCCAGGTAATAACAGGTTGCCAGGTATTGATAAGCAACCAATATCGGGCCTTCAGGAGCTAATGAGTTTTTGGTATTATTCAATATGGGCATTAATATTCCTGCTACTTTATCTACCAGGATGTATAATGTTTTTTCCACCGTCACCTGGTTTATCCTGCGCTGTAAAAAGGTACTCAAAAAAACAAGTGCGTGCCCAAAATTTTCTAATAAAATGATATCATTTGCCGTATTATAAATATCAGGTGTTTGTGAAGCTTCTGAGATTTTATCCCATAATTCATCTGTGAGCATGACCAAACACTCTTCTAAATATAATCTCTTATACATGTGCTGCCCTTGATTTCTACTTTCGAATCTTTTAAAGAAATAAAACAATTTCCCTAAAGTGCCGTTGGCTAAAAAGAACGTTTTATCAGGAGCATACATAATTGCTTTATAAATGATGGCATCTACATCTTCAAGTATTTCGTCCGTATTAATGTCCAGCATTTTGTTTTGCGCTGCCCATTCTATAGACCAGCCAATACCAGCGAGTCCGTTTTCAAATCCCGCTTCTTTTACTGCAGATATATTTTCACTGACTTCATTTAATAATAATAATGCATGTTCACTGTAGGTAACATTACCTGAGTATTGGTGAAGAAGAAAATGGATCATAGCGAGGCCGGATTTGCCATGAAACAATCCATTATCATGCACATGAGCCGTTTCCTCAAATGTAAAGGAAGAAATAAGTTGATCTAAAAGAGTTATCATTCTTCAAAATTTATAGTTCGCCAGTTTTTATCCAGCTCCACTTATCTATATATGATTCCAATTGTGCTTTTTCCATATTGCATATACTGATGTATTCACGCATGTAATCCAGATGTACCTTGTTATTTGAATATCCAGAATTGGTCAGACGCTCATGGGGTAGATGGAACAATGCTCCTTCCACACGACGAACATGATACCCGAGATTCTTCATTCGCTTCACACGTTCTATATCTTCCGGCCCCCAGCTTTTAAAATATTCGTTGTCCATTCCTGCTGCAAGGAATACTCCCTTTTTAATAAAAATAGCGCCTCCCCATGACCGGTATGTAGCTGTGGTAAACTTATCAATATTTAATACAAACAGCTGTGGGTCCAGTATTTTTTTGAACATGCCTTTAAATAACTTATCTATTGCTACAAACTGGCCGTAATAGGGAGAAACAGCGTCTGCTTTGTTCGCCCTTAATAAATTGATTGCAGTAGTTATTTGGTTAACAGGAACAATAGCATCTGTATCGTATATAGCGATTAAAGGTGTTTTTGCTCTTTTTACGAGAAAATTATTTATATGTGTATGGTTAAAAAGAGGGCTGACATCCGGCAAAAAATGATAAGTGCAGGATGGTGGCAGCTTGTTCACCGGAACATGTGGAATACGGTCAGATTCTCCAATTATTATATTGGTATCAAAATATTTCGTAAGATAACTAATTATCAGCAACAGGTTTTGCAATCTATCCGGGGAATCAATACGCACCGGAATCAAAAAGGTCATATCTCTCATGGGGATGCGCGCAGCCTCTATTTCCATCCGGTATTCCTTTATTAATCCGGCTATTGCAAAACTACAGGTATGCTGATTAATATCGTCCAACGATGCATGAAACGGGTTTGAATGAACATAATCCCCTTTGCAAAAAGCCCCTGAATTTGCATTTCTGCTTACACCACTATAATGGAGCAATTTATGCCGATGCCATTTGCTAATATGATTTTCAGGCCAGCAAAAATCTAGTTCTTCACTTATTTTCACTTTCTGCTTTATCAACCAGGCATTCCATAATACAGCCCACATATCCGCGCACCATGATTGGATGCCTTTATATTCACTCCTCATCGCACCTGATTGCAGATAAGTTTTTTCTGCTTCTCTGTTATTGTGCGTGTTCATCAGAATATATAGCTGTTCACAATCATCTTCCACTTTGTTCCAGAAGCTGTAAGACAAATTTTTCATAAGATATTGTGCTCCTCCTGTATCTCCATCATTAGCCTGTACTATTTCTGCCGGAATATTAACCGTTTCGCACATTTGCAGGAATAATTGTTCTCCTCCGGTTTGTTTTATATACGCAGTATTCAGATAGCTACGGGTATCAGAAACATACCAGCAATCATCTTTCAATAATTTCTCAAAATCGGGTATACTACGGAACAACACATCAGCATCCATATAAAATACGGGACTTTCCTTCAATTCCGGGAAACACTTAAAATGTTGCTTCAGGATATGCGGCCGAATGGACGACGGGTAATTTCTGTGAAGACGGTTATCAGGGTATACATAAAAAACTGCTTTTCCGCTACTACGGATGAAATCCGCAAAATAGTGCCGGAGGCCTACCTGAGGATCATAGGCAATTAATACATGGATATTACCGGGTGATATGCCAAGTTGGTGCAGGTTAAATAATTGTAATTGTATTTGCCATAGAAAATAATAATCATCAGGTTGCGCGGAAATAAAAAGCATGATGTCGGTTTTAAACAATATTTACTCTTCTCAATTGCTTACTTTTTTGCTACATATTTCAGATTGTCGAACAATCGGCTGATTAAAGTACGATCGCTCGTAATTATTTCAGCGTTACCAATTATTTCATATTGATCATTCAACTGTGTTCCATAACTGGTGACAAGTTTTTCCGGCAAATCAACTGTAACAAGGTAATTCTCCATATTTCCTTTTTCTGTTTTCATTGTATTGGTTGTAAGAGATATCTCAGAGACATGTCCTTTCAGTGTACCATACTCCTCATATGGATAGCTCAGTAGCTTTATCACAACCTCCTGATGGCGAGCTACTTTACCAGCACCTTCAGCTGGTAACATCAGTTGACCGAGTGTTTTACGCTTAGTGGGCAAAATTGTGAAGACAGGTTCTCCCTGGGATACAAACTGCTCATTACTCCAAAACTTCAGGAATTGCATCTTCCCATTAATTGGAGATTTTAAGACATACTTTTCTTCCCACACTTTAAAATCATCCTGTAATGCCGTATAAGAGGAGATGAGCTCCAACTTTAATTGCATCTCTTTCTCATTTTTCTGAATTTCCAGTTGTTGTAATTTGTTAATTGTTTCCTGTATTTGCTCTTTCAAAGTCATATCTTCTTTGAGCATACTATTATAATTATCTTTTGTTCCAAGAAAGCTCATCTTAGATTTTTCATAATCAGCTTCAGCCAATACTTTATCATAAAAAAGTAAAGAATCACGGTGATGAGATTTACCCATCAGAAAAAGGCTTTCCTTACTAGTCAAAAGCCTTTCAGTGGTTACGCCAGATATATCTTTTTGTTCCGAGAGTTGTGTTTTCAATACTTCTTCCTGCTTTTCCAGCAGGTTTTGACTATAATAGGTGATGAATTGTTCATAACTACTTAAAAAAGCAAAATACTTTGCACTTATTTCACCCAATGAAACATTTCTGGAAAAGCCAGCCAAATAGTTTCTGCCTAAAAGATCTCCTAAACTGAGCTTGCTCAGGTGACTTTTTAATTGAACAATGTCTTCTTGTTTTGCCGGATTGGCAATAATAGCCAGATAGTCTCCCTCTTTTACGTCATCCATTGATCGATGATTATTTAAAAGTAATTTACCGGAAGTGTTAGCGATCAGTTTTATTGGTGAACCGGTTGAATTAATAACAATTTGTCCGGTAATGATATCAGGGTATTTTATAAACCATCCGAATCCAATCATTGCAATAGCAAATGAAAATACAATGAATGCAACATAGACGCCAAACTTTGTAGGCATTCTATCAATAATATGTTGTATTTCTTCCGTTCGTTCCTGTTTTTTTACTACCTGTTGCATGCCTAATTTTCAGTAACTTTTAATGGCTGAATACTTTTATCATCTTCATTTTTATAAGAAGGTAGTGTTATATTTCCCTGTGACTGTACCAACTGAAAATATCTTCCTTTTTTTTCTATAAGCGTTTCATGAGAACCAATTTCAACTATGCCCCCTTGCTGCATTACAATGATCTGATCTGCTTTTCTGATAGTACTTAATCTATGGGCTATTACAACTACCGTTTTCCCTGTAAATGCTTTATCCAGTGCATCTACTATTTTTTGTTCGTTAATAGTGTCTAATGCATTAGTAGCCTCGTCAAAAAACAAAAAATCAGGATTCTTATACAAAGCTCTGGCAATAAGTATACGTTGCCTTTGTCCACCGCTCAGCCCTCTTCCTGTTTCTCCAATAATGGTTTCATATCCAAGTGGCAATTGTTCTATCTCTGTTGCAATATTTGCTGTTTCAACAGCATGTCTGAATCTCACAAAATCTACTTTGTCATCAGCCATGATTATATTATTCAAAATGGTTTCACTAAATATTTTCCCGTCCTGCATTACTACTCCACACATAGACCGCCATTGCTTTAGATTAATGTTATTGATATTCAAACCTCCCATTATGATCTCTCCATAAGATGGTTTGTACAGGCGGAGTAATAACTTCATCAGTGTAGATTTTCCACTTCCGCTATCCCCTACGATTGCGGTGACCTTACCTTGTGGTATATTCAGATAGATGTTTTTTAATACAAGCTGCCCGTTTACACTATATTGAAAAGCCACATTTTTCACAAAAATATTTTTATCTGCGCTTAACTGGATATCATTCTTGCCCACCTCCTCATCTTCATCATCAAGCTGATGAATTTCGTTCAGGCGCATAAAACTAATTTTGGCAAATTGGGCAGAAATAACGAATTGAATAAACTGGCTAACAGGAGTATTAAGCATACCAATGATAAACTGAGTAGATATCATCACACCAAAAGTTATTCTATCATTGACAACAGCTTTGGCGCAATAAAATGTAATGGTTAAATTCTTGATATTATCAATAAACTGCGCTCCGGATTGTTGAACATTGTTTATAGATAGTACGTTCCTGTTAACTTTATACAATCTGGCCTGAATGTTTTCCCACTTCCATCTACGGCTTTTTTCATAGTTATTCACTTTTATATCCTGCATTCCTTCTATCGTTTCCACCCAATAGCTTTGATTTTTAGCATTCAGCTCAAAGTATTCCCAATCTAATTTTTTCCTGACCTTTATAAATAATAGCACCCAACCAATATACACAACGCTGCCTACCAGAAATATGGAAAAGATAATAGGATCGAACGTAAGCAATATGATACTAAAAACAATAAAAGTTAGTGTAGAGAAGATAAGGCTGATAGAATTATTTGTAATAAAGCTCCTGATACGTTCATGATCGTTTGCCCGTTGCAGGATGTCACCAGTTAGTTTTGTTTCAAAAAAAGTAACCGGCAACTTCATTAGTTTTATCAGGTAATCTGAAATTAATGCAATATTGAGGCGTGCAGTTACATGTAATAAAATCCAGTCCCGGGCTGCATTTGATAACATTACACTAACGAGGATAACAATATTTGCAAAAAGCACAATATTTATGAATGTAATATCCCTGGTTTGAATACCTACGTCAATTACTGCTTTTGAAATAAATGGTAACAGTCCTTGCAAGCCCGTTACAAAAAGCATTACGACAAAAAGATTTAAAAAACTTTTCTTATAAGGAGTAAAATAGGCAAGGATATGCTGAAAGGTTTTTCTTTTCTCTATCTTCTCATTTGCAAGATATTGTTTAAAATTAGCCTGAGGCTCCAATGCCAATAAAATACCTGCATCTTCCCCGGCGGGATACCAATTATTTACAAATTCCTCGTAGGTATAGGTTAATAACCCGGCTGCAGGATCTGATACATAAACCTTTTTTCTGCCAACTTTATAAACAACTATAAAATGACTATTATTCCAATGTATAATACAAGGGAGTGGCACTTTTTCATATAGTAACTGAACAGTAGCCTTAATGGATAAAGTTCTAAGTCCTATATTTTCAGCAGCATGACTAAGATCCAATAAAGTAACCCCTTGTCTGGTAATGCCGCACTTATCACGCAGGTATTGCAGGGAATAAAACGTACCATAATGCCTGGCAATTAACTTCAAACAAGTAGGCCCGCAATCCATTTTGTCATATTGCCTTTCATTTGGGAATGATCTGAAAATCATGTGAATTTTTTAAAAGAACAGCTACTCCTTAAAAGTGAGCATTTCTTGTGTTTGCTTGATACATTGCTTTATATAGGGCTTGCTACTTTCATTGTAGAAATAAGATATTTCAATGTCGGTCTTATCTTTTTTGTGAATAGAAAGCACCTTGCAAAAGGGATATTTATTTCTGTACGAGGTGGTATTATTCAATTTATAAATGGCAGCATCACTGGCATGAAAGGTGTGTTTCACATATTTTTCAGGGAAGAAAAAATTCTGGTCGTGAAGCGTATCAGCATAAAGCCGGATCTTCCGGATGAAATTTGCGTTTCTATCTGCCATGGGATCAAATTTAATGATGGCAGAATCATTAATTGAGGCAAGGTCCATTACACTTATACATATGGTGATATCAGATTTTTCGGATTGCAATTCATAAATATATGCATTAGGAACAATTCTGTTTCCGGCAAAATAGGGAAGCTCTGGATATACTTCCACAAAGCCAGCCGGCTTATTATAAACGAGGTCATATGCTTTGATACAGTTATTCATGTATTTATCTACCTGCGAATAAACTATACTATGCAGCAATAAAAGTGTGCTGGTAATGACTAAAACCTTTCTGGTAAGAACGTTGTTAGTTTGCATAATGGCTATGTTTTTTATTCGTAAAAGTAGTGGCACCTCAAAGGTGCCACTACTTTCATCAATTAATTATGTGGTTATGGAAGGCACGTGCCATTTACCCCAATAGCTAATGATGCATTGAAGAAAGAGGCACCCGCGGTACTACTAGTTTTGTCTGTTGCATCATGATAAGAGTATTGACCGGTTGTGGAATTATAGCCGGTTATTACTACAGCATGTGAATATGCTTGCCCTGATGAATCTACGCCCTGATATATGTCCGTCATAATCATGCCTCCGTTGGCAACATAACCCTGCCACTGATTGGTAGCAAGATTCGGTGTAGTGTTAAAATACTCACTAGTAAATGTGTTTGCCTGAGCAGCAGTAACTCCGGTCTGCATATATCCATAACCATATTGGTGGCCAAAAGAGTTGAGATAGAAATTCTCATCATTGGTTCCTCCGCATTGTTGATCAATGTATTCCAGTGAATCAAAATAACAAAAAGGTAATGTAGTAATGGGTACGCTACCACCGAAAATTTTCTCCTGGTCAATTTCCCGCAAAACCGGGGCTTCGTTTTCCAGGCTGCTGAGAGAGAGCTTTTTTAGTTTTTGCATAAATAGAATTAAATAGTAACGCACTCGTTTTAAGCAACATGGCTGTTGCAGGGCATACAGTGCAATATTCCCTTGTGGCCACAAATATTTTATGTTCTAAAGAATGTAAAAAATCTTAGTCGGATATATTCATAGAGGTTTCACTACGCATTTATGCATTGCGTTATGATTAAAACAGATTTACGGATATCCCTATAGTAAAGGAAAAATAGGTAATGGACAGGTAAAATTAAAAAAATAGTAGAGAGGTCGGGGTTATACAAGATGGTTATCAAACTCACATCTCTGAGATATTCCAGTTAACACATTCTCTAAATACTATTCCTGGTTGACAAAAATTAAAATTGTTAAGTATGCTGCATTGTTCACTTTTTATTAAGAATAGTCAGGAAATTATTTTAAACTTCTCATTGGAAAAATAAAGCTTTTCTTAAATACTTTAAATTAAAATCTGATTAAAAATGAATCTTATCAACCATACCAACAATTAGTGTTCCATCATATAGAAATGGGTAGACCAATCTTGGCTATGAAAAGAATAGTCGGGAAGGAGAGAAGTCCGGCACAACTACTCCTTAAAAGTGAGCATTTCCTGTGTTTGCGTGATACATTGTTTTATATAAGGCTTGCTATTTTCATTATAGAAATAAGATATTTCAATATCGGTCTTATCTTTTTTGTGAATAGAAAGCACCTTACAAAAGGGATATTTATTTCTGTACGAAGTGGTATTATTTAATTTATAAATGGCGGCATCACTGGCATGAAAGGTCTGCTTCACATATTTTTCAGGAAAGAAAAAATTCTGGTCGTGAAGCGTATCAGCATAAAGCCGGATCTTCCGGATGAAATTTGCATTTTTATCCGCCTCATGATCAAATTTAATGATGGCAGCATCATTAATCGAGGTAAGATCCATTATACTTACACATATGGTGATATCAGATTTTTCGGATTGCAATTCATAATCAAATGCGTCAGGAACAATTCGATTACCTGCAAAATAGGGAAGCTCAGGATATACTTCCACAAAGCCAGCCGGCTTTTTATAAACAAGGTTTACTGCCTTTATATAATAATTCATGTTTTTATCTACTTGTGCATGAACTGTGCTAGGCAAAAATAAAAGTAAGCAGATAATGACTAAGGTATTCCTTGTAAGTATGCGATTGATTTGCATGATAGCTATATTTTTTATTCGTAAAAGTTGCAGGGCATAAAATCAGCTCAGTACCTCCCTTTTGTTAACTTACTATGCTATTTAGCGAAAATTTTATAAGGAAATCTTGTTTAGTATCCTTAATATTGTCACAATCCCTTTTAAACTAACCTGGCCGTTTAAACCATCAACCAATTTTTAAGAGAGATCATGGGGTTAAATTGCATCGACAATGAACGTGAAATACTGGAACAAATCGCCAGCGGCAGTGAGCAGGCGTTTGCTAAGCTTTTTCATGGTTATGTTAATCAGGCTGGTCGGCTTGTCTATGCCATTATAGGTTCCCGGGAACAAACCGAAGAAGTACTGCAGGATTTATTTGTTAAGCTCTGGAAAGACAGGGAAAAGCTGACCGGTATCAAAGCCTTTAACGCCTATTTTTTTATTCTCCTGCGCAATCATACACTTAATTACCTCGTGAGTGTTGTAAATGAAAAAAAGAAACAAACGGAGTACGCCCGGCTTGCACTTATACCAGAGAGCTTGGAAGACAGCCAGCCTGACGGTCGCCTGGATATACTGGACAAAGCAATCGATGCTTTGCCTACGCAGCAGAAAACCGTTTTTCTGCTGCGGGCGCAAGGTTACAGGAACCCGGAAATCGCTACCCGCATGAATTTATCCACCGATTCGGTGAAAAAATATAATCAGCTCGCCCTTAAATTCATTCATCAGTTTATTAAAGTGCGCGTAACTGTTTTGTTTACACTGGCAGCCATTCGTTTTTTTAAATAAATTTTTTTTCATCTCCATATCTCCTTTTTTACCCCTCTGACTGTCTTTTATATTAATACCTATTTAGAATAGACTTTAAGTCGCGGGAATATGCAGCATAACCGGTTAAAATATTTATTTCAAAAAACTGTTAACGGCAGCACCACTGAAAATGAGCGGCAGGAGCTATTTGTGCTGCTGACAGATCCGGACGCCCGGCAGCTGTATGATGATTTATTTGACCAGCTACCTGCGCAGATTGAAGTACAGGAAGATATGTTTTCAGACCAACAGGCCGCCGCTTTACTGGACCGTATTAATAAAGAAAATAGGACGCAAAGTCCTGATGTTAACCCCATCGTATTTAGATTAAAACCGGCTCTTCTCTGGGCAGCCGCCTGTCTTGCGCTGTTATTATCGCTGCTTTCTTACAGATTTTTCGCCGGCCAAGTAACGGATAAGGGAAAAATTGCGCAAACAATGCCTCCTCCTGTTCAGTCATCGGCAAATGTGATGCTTACACTATCTGATGGCAAACAGCTTGTACTGGACAGTACAGGAACAGGACATACCATTGAGCAAAAAGGAGCCCGTGCTGTTAACAGCGGAAAGGAAACGCTTACTTATACCGGGAATGCAGATGGTATCGGACCAGCTGAAATGGTTTTTAATACCCTTACCATCCCCAGGGGAAGACATTATAAGCTCGTATTACCTGACGGCAGTAAAGTCTGGTTAAATGCCGCCTCGTCTATTCATTACCCAACACATTTCCCTGAAGGGCAACGTAAAGTAGAACTAACCGGTGAAGCGTACTTTGAAGTGGCTAAAGATGCAAGCAAGCCATTTGCTGTGATAGCCGGCGGACAAACTATCTCGGTGCTGGGCACTGCCTTTAACGTGAAGGCCTATACGGACGAACCATATATTAATACCACACTGGTGGAAGGCAGCATAAAACTTGATCTGCAAAACGGAAAGGACTCAAGGTTACTCCGGCCGGGTGAACAGGCCACGCTGGAAAATAACCTGCTCCAGGTGAAAAGGATTGATATCAAGGAAGATATTTCCTGGATGTCCGACCTGTTTTATTTTTCCAATACGGATCTGCAGGTGGTGGCACACCAGTTGCAACGATGGTACAATATTGAAGTGGATTTTGCATCGCTGCCACCAGAAAAATTATATGGACAACTGCCCAGGAGTACTCCGTTGCCACAGCTATTGAGAGCAATGGAAAAAACAACTGATTTAAAATTTAAACTGACTAATAACCGGCTAACGATAGAAAAATAATATCCGGATAATATCAACCATCAATCGCAAAAAAACTGACGTATAATTTTAATTGACTTATAGCCGGCTATTAATAGTGAAATAGTATCCGGAATTTATCAACCATCAATCATCTCTTTAAAATTACATTTATGAGAATTCAACGTGGCCACCGCATGGGCCGTTGGAAGCGCTATGCCTCCTGCTTATTGCTTATTGCCCTCCATTATCTGGTAACTGCTGCTGCGGTTTTTTCCCAGCAGGTAAATCTCCAGGTAAGTGGCGCCCGGCTCGAGCAGGTACTCGAATCTATCAGAGCCCAGACTGGCTACTCTTTTGTATTCGATGCCCGGTTTGCCAAAAATGCCTTGCCGGTAACAGTAACGTTAAAAGATGAGCCCTTACAAAGTGCGCTCGAAAAAGTATTTAAAGGCCAGCCATTCACATTTGAGGTGAATGATAAAATTGTAACAGTACTGGCTTCCAGACAAGTGACACTGGCCTCCCTATCCGGAAGAATCCTCAGCCCCGACAATCAGCCCATTATTGGCGCTACTGTTATGGTACAGGGCTCAAAACAGGGCGCGAACGCAGACGAGAACGGAAAATTTTCCCTCACAGGCGTTCCTGAAGAGGCGAGTATTTTAATATCATCTATAGGGTTCAATCCTTTAATGCTTCACCTGAATAATGGGGTGATAACTGTTGCCAGTAAGGAATTTAAAAGCCAGTTAGTCAGAAGTACTTTACAAAATCTGTTGATAACACTGCAGCCTTCATCTTCACAGCTCCAGGAAGTTAATATAACAGTTGGATATGGTACGCAGAAAAGAAGGGAAACTACGTCAGCGATATCAACCATCAAAGGATCACAGCTGCAGAATAAGCCAGGTGGTTCTATAGAAGGGCTGCTCCAGGGATTGGCCCCCGGCCTCGTTGTTCAGAACAATTCCGGTATGCCGGGTGGAAGAAGTATGGTGCAGATAAGAGGCCTTGCTTCGTTCTCTAATTCTGCTAACTCCGGCGTAGTAAGCACGCCCTTGTTTATTATAGATGGCGTTCCGCTGGAACAGGATGTATTCAATCCGTCAGATCCGCGTCAGGCAATTACAAGTGTATTGGCCGGATTCAGCCCTTTTGATCTGGAATCTGTTGATGTATTAAAAGATGCTTCCGCTACTGCCATTTATGGTTCAAGAGGTGCAAACGGAGTGATCATCATTAATACTAAACGTGGCAAGATCGGAAAGCCCATTGTAACCTTAAACACACAATATGGATTAACTTATTATCCTGCTCTCCGCAAAACACTTGGTGGTAAGGCTGAACGTGATTTTAAGATTGATCTGTATAATCAGTATAAGTCTTCCAAAGTAGGTGGCGGCTTTACAGATATGCCCATTGAACTGTCAGACAGTCTGAATAGTTTTTATAATAATTCCACCGACTGGCAAAAGCTATACTTTCGTGACGCGGACCTGAAGAATGTTAATTTAGGCATTAGTGGCGCCACTGAAAATGCCAGCTACAGGTTAGGCGTTGATTATTATAAGGAAAAAGGTATTGTGCTCGGCTCCGGCTTTTCCCGGTTTGCGCTGACCTATAACGGTATATTCAAACCCAGTCCCAAATTAACCATCACGGGCCGGGCAAATTTAAGTCAGACGGATGCCAGCCAGAAAAGAGGTGACACATATAATGCAGCAGTGGTAGGAAATAATTTTTCCTCCTCTTTCCGTCCCGGACCCAACAGCGGCTTTTTTGATGCTTTCCTGGAATCCTATAACAAAGGTGTAAGTATAGATCTGACGAGAAGAGCGCTTGCGCAATTAGAGGTCAGCTATGATGTTTTCAAGTTTCTGAATATCACTTCCAGGGCATCCGGTAATTATGAATTTTATCGTACACGCACGTTCGAACCATCAGCTACCAGAACAGACATGAAGGCCGCAGCTTCCTATTATTCCCAGGAAAAGGTCAATCTGCTCAGCGAAACTTTTATGCGGTTGTACCACACATTTCCATCAAAGCACTCCTTTGATTTTGTAGTGGGCAACACCATCAACACCAGCGAAAACAATAACATATTCGGTTCAGCATTCGGTGGCCCGAGTGATGCACAGCAGGTGATACTGGGATATCCCCAGGCGAACCTGAAACTGGAAACACATAATCTAAAATATGGCCTGCTGTCTTATTATTCAAGGTTGTCTTACAACTACGACAAAAAATATATTATACAGGGAGTAGTACGCGCCGATGGTTCCTCCAAGTTTGGAAAGAATAATCAGTGGGGATACTTCCCATCTGTTTCAGGAGGATGGGTATTTACGGAAGAAAAATTTGTTCGTAACAATATAGGCCGCTGGCTGAATTTTGGAAAGATCAGGGCCAGCATGGGTAAATCCGGTACACAGTACGAGGATAACTATCTTGCTGTGGGCGCCTATTTAACGAAAAGCGGAGATAATGCTACCTATAACGGAACACCTTTACTGGCTCCCAATTATGGAGGTGGCAATGGTATCGCCTTGCCTAACCTGACCTGGCAAACCACAAAGGACCACGGTGTGGGCATGGACCTGGAGTTTTTTAACAGCAGGCTAACTATGTCGCTTGACTATTACAATAAAAACACAGATGGCTTCCTGTTTCCCGATGCACTAAACGGAACAAGCGGATACGCTTCCCGTTATATCAACAGCGGGGCTGTTCGAAACACGGGTTATGAAGCGGCGATTACCGGATACATTACAAAGCCGGGCAAAAACTTTCAGTACTCCGTAACTTTAATCGGAGCCATTAACCACAATGAACTGACGAAACTCCCGGATTTCGGCAGAAGCGTTTCCAGGAGCAATTACGCTGTAGGACAGCCTTACCTGCAGATTGGCCGTCCGCTGAACGGTTTTTACCTGATGAAATACTTAGGTGTATATCCTGATGATGCTTCAGTGCCTGTGAATAAATATACCGGCAAAAAATTGTATCCCAATACCAGCGGTTTTTCTTCGCAGGACCCTTACCGCGCCGGCGATATTATGTTGCTGGATGTGAATGGAGATGGCAGAATCGGTGTGATGGATAATTCTGACAGGGTTTATTGCGGTGATCCTAATCCTAAATTTACAGGAAGCGTATCGCAGACTTTCAGCTATAAGTTTAAAAATAACTCCACTATTCAACTGGATCTGTTCTTTAACTACTCTGTAGGAAATAAAGTATTTAATAAAGTGAAGGCCGATCGTATCCGTGGAGTAAGCTGGACAGCCAGTGAAAACGTTAACTATCCCGGCGGACAAAGAAACCTGCTGGATGTTTCGGATCTGGATTTCTGGACACCTCAGCATACCAATGCAAAATATCCGGTGCTCAATCCATGGAGATACTACGGTCTTTCCAGTTATGACTTCATCGGAAACTATGAAACGAATACAGATATGTTCCTGGAAGATGGAAGTTTTTTACGGTTAAATAACATAAACGTCAGCTATGATTTTTCGCCGGCCTGGCTCAACAAATTAAATATCCGGAGATTGAGGGTATATGGCGGAATGAGTAATGTATTCATTCTTACAAGGTACACCGGTGTAGATCCTGAAAATGTGGACCCTTATGGATATGACCTGGGTAATGGATATCCGATTCCATACAAATTTAACTGTGGCTTTAACTTTGAATTTTAATAATATGAAGATAATAACTACTCGCAAAAATGGAATAATGATGTGCGTTTTGCTGGCATCTTTCGCATTATTATTTTCCTGTAAAAAAATACTGGACCCTGAAATCATTGAACTGCCTACCGCTGATAACGCCATTACTTCTTCTGCTGACGTGGAGAAGGGAGTAGCTGCTGCGTATTCTTTTCTGCGCACGGTAGTACCTGATAAAGTTTTTCTCATGGGCGATGTGAGAGCGGATGTGTTCTCCAGTTACTCGCAGAGTTCCAATGTCCGGATAGAAACGCCGATTGCCACCAATACAGCAGCTGCGTTATTAAATAACGGGGGAGGTAACTGGAATCAGTTCTACACAGTAATTGCACAATGCAACCTGTTGCTTGAAAAGATTCCGCTGATTACTACCTATGACGCCGCACTCCGGAGAAGGCATATCGGTGAAGCCAGCTTTATAAGGGCGCTCACTTACTTCTACCTGGTACGTTTCTGGGGAGATGTACCCCTGAACTTAAAGAGTGTTGACACCGAAAATTTGTCCAGGGCTAAGCAGGAAGATGTATTTAATCAGATCAAAGCTGACCTGGATATTGCGATTACTAATCTGGAGCTTGATTACGGCGATGGCGACAGAGCTGTAAGAGCCAGTAAAGGAGCCGCCTGGGCTATCAAAGCACATGTGCTTGGCTGGCTGCAGGATTTCGCCGGCTGTGAAAAATTATGCGACAGCGTGATCACCCGCGGGCCATTCAGCCTTGTTACAGACACCACTAATCTGCTCAGTATTTTCGTTGGTAAGTCCGGCGAAGGAATCTTTGAACTGAATTTTGATGCCAGTTTAAGAGAGGTGCAGAAAAACCGTGTTTACAACAGAACGCTTGGCAGGCCATGGTATACAGACCAATCAGACGGTGGCGGCGGAACGGACAAGTTTATACTTTCTCCAACCAGACAACAGCTCAATAAGATGTTCACTCCCGGCGCACGGGATGGCCGGTTGTTTACCTGGTTTACCCGCGAAACTTACCTGCAGGGAGTGAATAATGACCGTATCTTTTTAGGCAAGTACAGAACGTTGCAGGTAAAAGGCGATACATCTTCTCAAAATATCAATGAATCAAACATTATTATTACCCGTTTGGCAGATATTATGCTGCTGCGCGCAGAAGCACTTGCCAGCACGGCAGTAGGCAGGGCCGCAGAAGCTGCTGTATTGCTGAATAAAGTAAGGGGGCGTGCATTTGCCACTCCATATACCGGTGGAGGAGATATTCAGGATACCATCCTGCTGGAGCGTAGGAAAGAACTGATAGGCGAAGGGCAATATTTCTTTGACCTGGTGAGAACAAGAAAGCTGGATAAGGACTCGAAAATTACCGCAGCTGATTGGTATCAAAAAGGCGCATGGCTACTCCCGATTGATCAGGGCATCATCGCCAAAAGCAATTTTATGATTACGCAGAATGAATACTGGAAATAATATTTATCGTATGAAGAAAAATATTTCATTGAAAAAAGCAACACTCCTGGCAGTAGCCACCATTCTGGTATTTTCGGCATGCAGGAAAAATAATTATTACATAGACGGCGGCCTGTCACAGCAATCCGAAGCAGACAAAAAGATGCTGGTCTACGATTTTCTGGCAAGCAGGCCTAATCACATGTTCGATTCCCTGGTTAAAATAATTGATCTGACCAATACAAAGTCGGTCGTTAACCAGGACAACATTACTTTTTTTGCAGCACCCAATAATGCGGTGATGCGTTTGCAGATGAACTATAATCCGGACGACCGGCAAGTGCCCAGGGCATTGGCTGACATTGGAAAGGATACGCTTTTGAGCTTATTGAACAGGTTTATCATACCTAATGCCAGGATAACCCTCGAGCAGGCTGTAAAAGATGTACAAAAGTATTATAAGGCCGGTAACGGCGATAGCCTGCTTATTTATGGTAAGGGCGGAGGCACGACCTCAAGTAGCTCCATACCAACGTCCGCATATTATATAGAGTATACGCATTTAAAAATCCCTGGTTTGGATTCAATAAAATATACAGGTAATATCCAGACACATAATCTGATAACAGCTAATGCAGTCGTGCATGTATTAACTTATGGCTCCAGTTTCGCTGCAGGATTAAAACAGAAATATTTCAGATAGTCTTAATCATTTTATCATGAAAATATCATTGAAAATAAAGTGCATATTATGGCTGGCCATCATCTTGTTTGGCATTTCATGCAAAAAAGAAAGTAATGTTGGTTTTTTAAGCCCGGCACTCAAGTATACCAATCCCTCCATTAAAATTTCAGTAGGAGCGTCTCTTATCCAATCAGGCGCGATGGTAACTGATGAATCTACCAAGCCGCTGGAATTTAGCATTGATGCTATTCATTCTGAGGACGGAAAAATAGCAGACAAGGTGATGAGCTACAAAGTAGATACTTACTTTTGGAAGGCGGAGTATACCGGGAAAGAAAAAACAGTGGATGAACTCAATCAGAAGCGTACGAAAGTTAACCGGCCTGCTATTGATATTAATCCGGAGAACGGCAATATTGTGATATACCCGGAAGCTTCCGATACCTTACAACTAACCAAAGGCAAGTACACGATCGATGTAAAAGTGAAGAACAGTGCCGGAGAAATCGTTCTTAAATCTGCACTAACAATTGACGTTAGTTATGCATTACCATATACATACAGGTTTGCCGGTATTGATGGTAATCTGACAGGTATAGATGTAACGTTTGAAAGGCAGGTAAATACCGGCAATAAGATCATGGTGTATGTGTTGAAAAAAGATGGAACACCTGTTGATCCGAAGGCATTAACCGGATATGATTATTCAAACACTCCCGGCGTAACGGATTTGAAAGACTGGCACAATATGGGTTTGAATAATCCTACAAAATATACTGAATTCCCTGATCACCTGGAACTGGAAATAGCAGGCTTCCCTTTACCTTTTGTGGCCGGACAGGTACTGAGAATTGATATGTACAACAACGGCGATGTAAACGGGGCGTATTTCAATTATTGGTTTGATTTGTCTATTCTGAAAGAAGGCATTTGGAAGGTTACTATTAAATTGAAATACAATTAGGGAAATAAAATTTCCCGATGAAATTTTTAATAAATAAATGCAAAAGCCTTCAAATCAAATGATTTGAAGGCTTTTGCATTTATTTAAAAGAAAACCTGGGTGGTGTTACTTTACTTCGCAAAAAACGTCAACATGGGAATCATCACAAGTGCGTACAGTATAATAAAAATAGCCACCATCTTTTTTGAAGGAAACAATTTATACAGAACGAGTGGCCCTAATATCCAATACACCTGAGCTGTGTAAAATCCGGGGAAATATCCTTTTGAATAGATGCTCCACCAGGTATGCGCAATTGCATTACCTATGGCACCATAAACAATATAAAATAAAACAGGTACCAATAAAAAATTCAGCCTCTTTTTAAAAGCTAGTACACAGGTAACAGTAAATACGAAGTAGGATAACATATTTATAGTCACAAATTTTGTAGCAGAATATTCTGATACGCTGTATAAATGTGGAAAATCAATCCTGAAGCCAGTATAAAACTCTTCGTTAAAATGTATAAACTGCCATGCAAATGTTATGAAATAGAACGGTAAAAATGATGACAGGCTTGGTAATGTTGTTTTTTTAATGAATAAATAAAGAAATGCAATCCAGGTGAAAAGAAGGCTCACAACAAATGTTACAATTAATGGTAAACCACCAATGATTGTAAATATAGTTGCCATAATAATCACTATTACGGTTCCGATTAAGAAGTCTTTCTTGCTGATAATATTTTTTGTTTCGTCCATGACTGTTTTGTTTAGAATTAAGATTGTTGATTGGAGTGAGCTGTTATTTATTTTGTTAGTGATCCGGTAAGTGCATGACAAAGGTGTAATTCACGTCTGGTTATACCCAGCGTGATAGAAGAGGGAATTGGTGTATTTTTGTTGTTTTCTTAAATGATGAGGTACCCTTGATGACTAATATAGTGGCTGTTTAGACCATAAATATATAAATAAATGATAATCTAAACAAAATTATATTTCCTGGCAAAATATTAAGCGTCATGAAAGACGCTTTGAAAATAGCAGGCAAAGAATAGAAAAACAGAAAATATTTATTACGCTGTGAACTTTAAGTTATAACAGAGAGGGCAATTTACCCTCCCTGTTATAACTTAAAAGACTATACGAAATTATATTTATTCTCCCCGTAAACTCTTTATCAGGTTAATATTGATGGCTTTAATCGCCTGGAAGCTGACAGTACCCAGTGCGATGAGTACCGCGAGTAAACCGGACAAGCCAAATACCCACCAGCTGATATCTGTTTTGTAGGCAAATTGTTGCAGCCATTGATGCATAGCCCACCATGCAAGAGGGGCAGCAATCAGGTAAGCGATGCCTACCAGTATCATGAAGTCCGTCGACAACAAGCCAAAGAGGGAGGCAGCGCTGGCGCCCATCACCTTACGGATGCTGATTTCTTTGGCTTTCTGTTCTGCTGTGAATATAGACAGGCCAAGTAATCCGAGACAGGAAATGAAGATGGCCAATACAGCAAAGATGACGGAAAGCCGGCCTATTACTTCTTCGCTTTTATAGAGCCTGAAGTATTCTTCATCAGAGAATTTATAGGTGAAAGGGAATTTAGGGTTCAGTTGTTTATAGAGTTGTTCCAGTGTGGCCAGCGCCTGTTTGGTTTTGCCGGGCCGGGTTCTTACAAGGAAGGTATTGCCTGTGAAAGCGCTGAGGAAACCTTTCTGGGCAGCGGGCTCCAGTCGCATTATCAGCGGGTCAATAGCATTGTGTAATGACTGGAAATGGAAGTTGCGTACAATACCGATGATCTGTCCTCTTTTTCCCCAGAAGGTGATGTATTTGCCTATCGGATCTTTAAGATCCATTACTTTGAGTGCAGCTTCATTCAGGATGTAACCACTGGAATCTGTAGCGAAATCTTTGGAAAAGTCGCGTCCCTGCAGCATTTGCAGGTGGAGGGTTTTAATGAAATCGTAACCGGTGATGGTGTGGGTGAAATAATGGGTGCTGCCGGGGTTTCTTCCTTCCCAGTCCACGCCGCTGGTGCGTGCATCGAGCGTAGTAGGGCTGCCCATCATTTTGCTTACAGCGCTGATATACGGGCTACTCATAGCTGCCTGTTTGAGTACATCCTGCTTTGCAATGAGGTCGCCTTCCAGTGGGATATAGATCAGGTTTTCACGGTCAAAGCCCAGGTTGGTATGCTGTACATACTGTATCTGCCGGGAGATGAGTATAGTGGAGATAATCAGAATAATAGACAATACAAACTGGAATACTACCAGGCTTTTTCTGAACCATAAAGAGCCGGAACCCGATTTCAGTGTGCCTTTCAGCACTTGTATCGCGTTGAAAGAAGACAGGAACAGCGCCGGGTAGCTACCTGAAAGTATGCCTGTAAATATAGCCAGTACGGTGAGCATCAGCCAGAATACCGGATGAATGAATGGTAGCACGATCTGTTTGCCGGTAAGCCCGTTAAAGGCCGGCAGCGCTATCCAAACAATCAGGCTGGCCAGTATCGCCGAGAGGAATGCTACGATGATAGCTTCACCAACAAATTGCCGGATCAGTTCCCAGCGTACCGCTCCCATCGCCTTGCGGACGCCGATTTCTTTTAACCGGTTAACAGAGCGGGCAGTGGTCAGGTTCATGAAGTTGATACAGGCTATCAGCAGGATGAATATTGCCACCAGGCTGAAGAGGTGTACATATTCAATCCGTCCGCCACTCAGGTAGCCATTTTCAAAGTGCGAATGCAGGTATTGTGCATCAAAGCGTTGTAACCCCATCTCATAACGGGGGCCTTTGTTTGCCTTATTATAGGCATCCGGGAAATGTAGCAGTTTGTTTTCCAGCTGGGCTATGTTTGCGTCAGGGCGTAGCAGCAGATAGGTGTTGGGGCCGTTGCTGTTCCAGTCTGTCAGCCATTCGTTTTCTTTCTTCATGAACTCCCAGTTGAGCAGGAAATCAAATTTCTCTGATGCATTGGCCGGGAGATCTTCAAATACGGCTGTTACTGTAAAATCCTTGCGGTCATCATACCTGATAGTCTTTTCTATGGCCTGTTCCGGGCTGCCGAAAAAAGCAACTGCCATCTTCCTGGAAATGGCGATACTCTCCGGGGATTTCAGCGCATCGGCTGCATTACCCGCCAGCAGCGGATAGCTGAACATGCGGAAAAATTCCGGTCCAGCTGCATTTCCATCTTCTTTTAGTATCTTATCCTTAACGGAAAAAGAGTTGTTGGTAGACCAGGCAAATCCAGCTGCCAGCTCCACTTCAGGCATCACTTTTCTGAGTTCTTCCGCAAGCAGCCCTGGAGTTGCATGAGAGGCATCTACCTTTCCATCAGGGAATGAGCGCAGGTACACACTGTACAGCCGGGAACTGTTTTTATGAAATCCATCTACCTGCCTTTCATCCTGCACCCAGAGGAGGATCAGCAGGCTGCAGGCCATGCCCAGCGCAAGCCCTGCTATATTGATCAAAGAAAAAACCTTGTGCTTCCAAAGATTCCTGACCGCAATTTTAAAATAACTTTTAAGCATTAACGACGTTTTATTGTTTGATACCTTCCCACTGTGTTTCAGCTCCCGGAGCTAGTATAATGCCATTTTGGTTGATTGCTGATTTTCAATATATTGATTGATCGTTAATACCTCATATTGTCCGGTTTTGATACAGTGTAATGTCCGGTTTCGTGCTACTGCTCCAATCCTTCCAGTGCCGTTCTGACTTCCTGCTCCTTCTGTTTTTTTACAATATAAGTGGCGGGTACAGCGCGTTCCTTACAACCTGCTATCGAACATCTTTCACAGGTAGTATGAACGGTACGGGTAATGATGTTTTCATCATTTACAAAGCGCATCAGCTGCATGAGTGAGCTATCGAGCAGAAGCCCTAAAGTTACGCTTACTGTTTCATGGCTGTTTTTGTTTTTGGGTTTAGCCAAAGTAATGCATAAATAACGGTTATGTGTTTGCCAATAATGCGAAATCTGAACATCAATCAATGATCCCTTGTTTTTCTTTTTTTCCGGTAATTGCTGTACATCCTGCATGAGTCTTACAGATAACCACCGGCGGCAATAATGTTCATTGACGAGGTTCGCATGCGGGTTGTGTAGTTGCGACAAATGCAGTTCCTTGTTGATTTCATATCCTTCTTTTTCACTGCCTGACATACGAAGGAAAAAGAGCTGGTCTATACTGAAATGATGCGGGAGTATATTGGTAAGCCTTTGCAGGAGCATCTCGGCTGATACATTATATTTATCCAGGAGTTGAAGCCAGGCAGCAGGGTCCCATTTATCATTTCCTGAAATACTTTTTATGTCTTCCACAAAATAATCTTCTGGTATCAGCAGGGCTGCAGCAAAATAGGAAGCCCGGAAATTATTTAGCAGCTGGTCGAAAGAAGAGGGTTGCTGCACAATGGTTTCAAAAGGACGTAAGGTAATATCCAGAAATTGAAAAGCCAGCTCCCTGGCCAGTAAAAAAGCTTCCTGCCCGGAAGAAAACTGTTTGTTGATATACAATATTTTTTTTGCAGCACTGTAATAAGAGCGGATATTTCCAAGGGAGCTGATACTGCCCATTTTTTTGCGGTCTGTAAGAATGCCGTATTTTTCTTTCAGGGCTTGCTCTAAATCATGAACGGAAACCGGAAGTGTTTCTGTTATAGAAAGTTCCTCCCTGAACTTCCGGGAAGCAACTTCCAGGTCTTCAAAATAATTATTGTGGATGTCCTGGTAAGATCGTAGGGCTGTTGTATAGAAGTTTTCCCGCGTAAGATGGTATGCTCTTGATATCTTCACCAGCGTGCTGATGAAAGCCGTTACTTTATCAGGCGTATTGGTAAAGAGTTCCAGGAGGCTTGCCGGTGCTATACCGAAATGCTCCCAGGGTATCACGTTAATAAAGTCCGAACTGATAAGATCAATCAGGGGTTGTAATTTTTTATCGCCGGTAAGTGATACCAGGTAGTCGTAATCTGTACCTAAAACTTTTCCCAGCGCCAATATTTTATCTGTCTTTGGATATTTTTTACCATTCTCTATATCGTGCAGGTAGGAAACCGTAATTTTTGTAGCATCAGATAGTTGCTGATAGGATAAATTCCGCTGTTGTCTGAGATTGCGCAGCTTCAGACCCAAAATCAACCGCACGCTTTCGTTTTCAGTAATCATGGTGTTCAGTTTTAAATCAATGTATAGTCTGGTGTATGAAACCATCTACACCGCTTTTTAGTGCCGGATATATAAATATACTGCACAACAATGTACAAAATCCTCCAAAACGCGAAAAAAAATATTTTAGCGAAAAATTCGCTATTCAAGAAATTTCCTTATTTTTAGGTAAATATTTATATTATGGCATCAACCACTATAATCCCCCCGGCTCGTGCACAGGTGGTGGTAGAAGGTCCTGCTGTTTATGGCATGGATGAGGTACTAACCACTCCTGTTGTTGATTTCCTTAAAGCATTACACCTTCGCTTCAACCATACCCGGAAGGAGCTTTTGAAAGAAAGAGAACTGGCCCAACAAAAAATAGATGCCGGCGAATTACCCGGATTCCTGCCGGAAACGGAAAACATCCGGAACGGACACTGGGAAATAAACCCCGTCCCTCCAGGCCTCCAGGACCGCCGGGTAGAAATCACAGGGCCGGTAGAATGTAAAATGATCATTAATGCGCTCAACTCAGGCGCAAAAATGTTCATGGCCGACTTTGAAGACAGTAATACCCCCAGTTGGGTAAACATCATCCAGGGACAGATAAACCTGAAGGCGGCGGTGCGCAAAACCATCCGTCTTGTGACTGCCGAAAAAAGCTATCAGCTGAATGATGAAATTGCGACCTTATTGATACGGCCACGCGGTTGGCACATGGAGGAAAAACATTTTACTATTAACGGAGAACCGATAAGTGCCAGCCTCTTTGATTTTGGCGTTTATTTCTTTCATAATGCGGAGGAATTACTCCAGCGTGGAACAGGCCCATATTTCTACCTGCCCAAAACAGAAAGTTATAAAGAAGCCCGTTTATGGAATGCCGTTTTCGATTTTGCAGAAAATTATATCTCTATTCCGGCAGCATCAATTAAAGCCACTGTATTGATCGAAACAATTCCGGCAGTATTTCAACTGAATGAAATTTTGTATGAATTGAGAACACATGCTGCGGGGCTTAATTGTGGCCGCTGGGATTATATCTTTTCCTTCATCAAAAAATTCAAAAACGTACCTGGCTATATCTTTCCTGACCGCTCACAAATTACGATGACAGTTCCTTTTATGCGTGATTATACACAACTGGTGGTGCAAACCTGTCACCGCCGGAAAGCCCATGCTATTGGCGGGATGGCTGCGCAAATTCCAATTAAGCATAATGAGGATGCCAACAGGAAGGCACTGGAAAAAGTAAGCGCCGATAAAATAAGAGAAGTAAAAGACGGCCATGATGGTACATGGGTAGCGCATCCTGGTCTGGTACCTGTCGCTATGGAGGTATTCAATAAATATATGCCTCAACCCAACCAGATCGATAACAAGCGGCCCGACTTCGTAACGAATGAAATCAGACTGCTCGCATTGCCAGAGGGTACTATTACAGCGGAAGGTTTGCGTATGAACATAAACATTGGTATTCTTTATATCGAAAGCTGGCTGAGAGGAAATGGCGCAGCTGCTATCTATAACCTGATGGAAGATGCTGCCACCGCAGAGATATCCCGCACACAGGTATGGCAATGGTTGCACTGTAAAGCTGTAATGGAAGATGGCAGAGAGATCAACCAGGAACTTTATGAAACGGTAAGGGATGAAGAAATTGAGAATATCAGGCAAACGATCGGCTCCGAAGTGTACCAGAAAGGTAAATTTCCTACTGCCATACAAATCTTTAACCGCCTGGTAGTACAAAAGGAATATGAAGCATTTTTCACCATCAATGCCTATAATGACATAGTATAAAGCAATATCAAAAGGTTTGCATTGGATCAGGTATTTCATAAATTTTTTAACTCAAAAAATGATATGTGATGTGTACTCCACAAAAAGTAAACGAACTACAAAACGATTGGTCAGAAAATCATCGTTGGAAAGGTGTACTCCGGCCTTATACTGCTGAAGAGGTATTGCGTCTCAGAAGCAAAGTATCAATAGAATATAGTATTGCCCAACAAGGCGCACAAAAGCTCTGGCATTATCTGCATACACAATCCAGCACCACAGCACTCGGTGCACTTACCGGTAATCAGGCGGTACAGGAAGTGGCGGCAGGCCTGCAGGCTATTTACCTGAGTGGCTGGCAGGTGGCAGCAGATGCCAATGTAGCCGGACAAATGTATCCTGATCAATCTTTATACCCGGCTAATGCAGTACCTGAAGTAGTAAAGCGTATTAACAATGCGCTGCTGCGTTGCGAGCAAATAGATTCCGTGTCGGGTGATAACAGCAAAGACTGGATGGCCCCCATTGTGGCCGATGCAGAAGCGGGCTTTGGCGGTAACCTGAATGCTTTTGAGCTGATGAAAGCCATGATAGAAGCGGGTGCGGCAGGTGTACACTATGAAGATCAATTGTCTTCAGCAAAAAAATGCGGACATCTGGGAGGGAAAGTCCTGGTGCCTACGAGAGAGGCGGTAGATAAGCTGGTGGCTGCCCGCCTGGCGGCTGACGTAATGGGAGTACCCACTGTATTAATAGCCCGCACAGATGCTGAAGCAGCTAACCTGATCACCTCGGATGTAGATGAGCGCGACAGGAATTTTATTACAGGAGAGCGTACCGCAGAGGGCTTTTATTATGTGCGTAATGGTTTGGAACAATGCATCAACAGAGGCTTGTCTTACGCTCCTTATGCCGATATGCTTTGGATGGAAACATCGAAACCGGACCTGGGAATAGCCCGTGAATTTGCACAAGGCATCCATGAAAAATATCCTGGAAAACTGTTAGCTTATAACTGTTCACCGTCCTTTAACTGGAAGAAACATCTCAGTGAAAAGCAAATGGGAAACTTTCGGGAAGAGCTGGCAGCATTGGGTTACCGCTTTCAGTTTATTACGCTGGCAGGATTTCACGCATTAAATACTTCCATGTTTGAACTGGCTACTGCTTATAAAGACAAAGGAATGAGCGGCTTTTCTGAATTACAGGAGCGTGAGTTTGCCTTGCAGGATAAAGGCTTTAAGGCGGTAAAACACCAGAGCTTTGTAGGTACCGGCTATTTTGATGCTGTTCAGAATACTGTACAGCAGGGTAGCGGCTCAACGGCAGCGATGAAAGATAGTACAGAAATAGCACAATTTATTTGATGGCATTGGTGGAATGTGCAGGGTTATCTGATCAGAATAATACTGCCTTTGTATTGAAATTTTTCACCACTTTCACACACTGTTTGCATGAAGTAGATATAGGTCCCTATGGGCGCTTCCTGGTTTTTACTGCGGCCGTCCCAGCCTGCTGATGGCGCATTCACAGGGAAGTGGGTATTCTCAAATATAAGCTTGCCCCACCGGTCATAAATACGCATCCATTCAATTTCTTTTACGCCCTTTCCTTTGGGATAAATGGTTTCATTCAGCCCGTCATGGTTAGGTGTAAAGGCATTGGGCATAAATACTGCTCCCTGGTTGCAGACAATATGTACTATTATGTCGTCCGATGCTTTGCAGCCATAGATATTTTCTACCTCTAAATGGTAGCTGGTAGTCAGGTTGGGGATGGCCCGTGTACGCTGACAGGTAGCACAATCCAGGTAATCAGGCGGCGACCAGCGCCAGCGCACCACATCACTGCTGTTGTTACTAACCAGGTATACAGGGGTACCGGCCATTACTTCCTGGTCGGGCCCTGCATTCACAAAAGGCATCGGGCTTACTTTTACATTCACGGAGGTATGGTCTGAAAAGCAGCCCTCTTTATCATAACCGGTCACATTGTATACATAACTGCCGGCACTGGTAATTACAATATTGGGGGCGGCACTGGAAGGGTTGTCAATACCAGTACCCTCCCACGTATATTTATCGGCACCGGATACGTGGAGTGAAAGTTTATCACCCAAACATAATGCAGTATCAGGACCGGCCTGTATAGTGAAAGGTTGTACCACCCGGATTTCCACCTGATCATTGTTCACGCAGCCATTGTTATCAGTCCCTTTTACTTTATAAGTAGTAGTTACAACGGGGCTGGCTTTCGGGTTAGCGCTGGATGGATTATCCAGGCCTGTGGCGGGTGTCCATTCATAAGTGTTGCCGCCGCTGGCGTGCAATATAATTGTGTTTTTTAAGCAGATAAAGTCAGCCGCTGCGCTGGCTTTAATATCCGGTAATGGTAGTACACTGATGGGGTGAAATACTTTGTCTGAGCATCCCTCTTTGCTGGTAACGGTAAGGGCTATATTATAATTAGCAGGCGTTGAGAAGGTTTGTGGCGCCGGTTGTTGTTGAGTAGAAACAGCACCATTACCAAAGTTCCAATTCCAGGTTACATCCGTGGCTTTAGTAACACCACCGCCCAATGTAACGGGCACTCCCAGGCAGGCCTTGTCCGGACCCGTGATAGCGGCTAACGGTGTGGGATATACGTTAACGGTTGCTTTCGCAGTTTGTACACAACCATATACCGTAGTGGCCAACAAACTGAATGCATAGGTGCCCGTTTTATTCAGGTAAAATTCAGGTGTGGCCGTGTTAATTCCTTTTGGATGAAGAGAAGGATCGTATGTCCATTTATAGGTGCCGGGGATGCCCAGCGTATCGATGGAAAAGCTGTTGAGTTTAGGTGCAAAGAAAAGTGTTCCTGTGTCGCAGAACAAACCAGGCGAGAAATTCATTTTTATATCCAGCTGATCTATTACGATCGGATGATCCAGGTAGGCGCTGCCTTTACACCCTGCATCATCTTTCAGCAGGAGGCGTGGTTTATAAATCCCGGGTGTTCTAAAGGTATGTTTTATCTGCAGGGCATTCGTTTGTTCAACAAAACCATCAGTAAAGTCCCAATTGAACGTGGTGGCGCCATGTGGCTGGATAGTGAATTCAATTTCCTTCTCCAGGCAGCCACCTGTTGCATTGGTTTGTATCTCTGCCAAAGGGCCTTTTACAATCACTGTTTCCTGCACTTCATCTTCTATGCCATCTTTTCCCTTTACTTTTAAAATTACAGTATAACGTCCTGGTGTGATATAGGTATGTATCGGGTTAATCTGATCAGAAGTATTGCCATCACCAAAATCCCAGAAGTAGGAAACTGCGTTAAAAGAGATGTTACTGAAGCGGAACAACATAGGAGCACAGTTGCCGCCGTTTACGAAAGAAGAGGTATAGTTGAAACCAGCCAATACGGGAGATACTTTAATTGACTTTCCTGCTTCATCTTTACAGCCATGATTATCCATGATCTGCAGCTTTACTGCATACACGCCTTTATTGGGATAGTTATGAATAACGTTTTGAGGTGCAGTGGAAGTATTACCATCTCCAAAATTCCAGCGGATAGAAACAATCTTACCACCTGTTTCTGAGGAGGTATTGGTAAAGGACACATTGCTTCCAGGTTTTACCAGGTAGCTATCCGCGTAAAAACCAGCATTGGGACCATTCACCTGTAATTTTTTTCCACTATAGGTATTTACACAACCATCCTTATCAGTTACGGTTACAACGGGATTAATATTGGTTGCTGCCTTTGTGTAGATATGCCTGAAAGGTCCGGTGGTAAAGGTTTCAACAGGTGTGCTGTCGCCGAAGTTCCATTCCCATTTTTTAATGCCGCTGCTGTTGGTAACGTCTGTCGCATCTGTGAAGGTAACTTCGGTGCCACGGCATGGAATGGTACCCGGTAGTTTATAGTTTGCCAGCGGACCACGAACGGAAATATTTATCACATTGCTGGTGTCATAACAGCCCAGCTGGTTAAGGGCAAGCATGCGGATGGACTTTTTCCCCGGTGGAATATCGGTATACTTATGGCTTCTGTCACTATTGCCCGATACAAATTTCGTACTGTCATTCAGTTGCCAATGGAAAGGAGCTGAGGAGTAAATAGCATAATCTGCTTTAGTGATGTCCGCAGTAAGGATTTCATTACTGCAAAGTGTGGTTTTGTCAGTAGTGATGGTGACTGGTGAAGCGGTAATGATCTTTGTATTTGCACTGAGATGCGTTGTACAGGTACCATCAGCGGTGGTCAGTTGTATCGTATAATTACCTGCTGCAGGATAAGTATGCGTGACAGTATTACTATGGATGGTATAGGAGGTATCTTTTCCATCACCCCAGCTCCATTTCCAGCTATTGGCGCCCAAAGAAAATTCGTTGACGCTGATGGTGGTGCGATTGCCACAATTGATGGGGTCAATCCTGAACCGGGGGAAAGGATTGATGGCTTTGATATACCCCTTTTTGATAACGGTAGTGGAGCAGGTATGATTCCATACCGTTAAACTAATATCATAAGTGCCGGGTGCTGTATAACTATGTGTAGCAGTTTGCGTATTGCCGGAATTACCACTTTTGTCGCCAAAATTCCATACCCACCGGTCCCCTATATCAGACTTGCCGATGAATGTAGCAGTGTTATTGCCGCAAACGACCGGTGCATCAGGCGAACTGAAATCCGGTATGGGCTTTTTATATATTTCCATGTCACTGCTGCACCTTACTTTTCCTGTGCAGCCTTTCGTCGTAGTATATTCAAGGTATACCACATAAGTGCCTGCTTTGGCATATACGTGTTTGGGCGTTGCGTCAGTGGATATAGGAGAACCGTCACCAAAGTCCCACGCATAATTTTTTATCTGACCATTGTTGCTGGTAGCGCTGAAAACAGTGGCCAGTTCCTCGCAACCGCTCACATTGCTGGCATTGGCTGTTATTTGGGTAGAGGGAAAATTCACAAACCCATAGAAGGTAGTGGTACAGCCTGCGGCACTGGTTGCCAGGAGAATGACTTTATAGTATCCTTCTGCCAGGTAAGTATGCGCGGGCGTTTGCTGTGCAGAACTTTGCTGGTCGCCGAACAACCATTTCCAGCTGGTGGCGCCGGTTGTATTGTCCTTGAAATGTACGGTAGCAGGCACATTACATATGGATGCGTAGTCGGAGCTGGGTAGTCCCACTGGTGAAGGGTTTACATTCACTACTTTTTCCACTACATCTTTACAGTTGCCATACATGGTGGTCAGTTTTACTTTTAGCGGACCTGCTGTTTGGGCAGTATAGTTAACACTATCGCTTGCCCCTCCGTAGCTTTGATCGTTAAATTCCCAGGCAATGCTTTGCGGTCTTGCCGGTGAAAATACTCCTCGATAGGTTGCAGGGCTATTCGTACAAACCGGGGTAGGGACCGTCAGGCTGGTGGCGTAATTACCCACAGTGATATCATTTATTGTTTTGGTGGAAGTACAACCCAGCTCATTCGCTACCGTTAATTTTATGCTATGCGTGCCTTTGGTAATAAAAGTATGCGCACCGGGATCTTTAAGATGACTGATAGTACCATCATCAAATTCCCACTTGTACGTGATGTTTCCGGTAGCAATGGATGTATTGGTGAATAGCACATCCGCCGGCGCAGTACAAAACACTTTTTCTGCTACGTTAAAATCCGCATTGACAATGGGCTCTGCATCTACGGCTTTGTCCTTTTGTTTAAAACTCGTACAACCGTAACTGTTAGTAACGGTGAGGACTATACCATAAATACCGGCCTGGTTATATGTATGCGAGGTACTGCTCCCTCCGTTTAATGCCACATTACCGTCCCCGAAATCCCAGCTGAAGCGTTGAAGGGTGCCATCTCCCGGTTGGGATTTATCTGTAAAGGTGGTAACAAAAGGTACGCAGTTTTTTGTACCGGAAATGCTGAAATCCACAACAGGATTTGCTCTTACATGGATGTAAGCGGCCTTCGTTTCCTGTACACTGCTGCTATCAGCATAGGTTACTTTGAGCGTTACTGTGTATGCTCCGGGAATTACATAAGTAGCCCTTGGATTTTGCTCTATTGAAGTAGATCCATTCCCAAAGCTCCATAGCCAGGAAACCGGGCTGCCGGTAGACTTATCTGTAAAGGTAGTGATGAGTGATTCGCACTCACTGAGGCTACTGGCACTAAAGTCAGCTTTTTGTTGTGCATTTGCGCCCGATATGATGAAACAACTTACGAACAGGCACAACAGCACGGAGCCGGCATATTGGGACTTGATGGGGAGCAAGAACATTCGATTTAGGAGTCTATGCTAATTATAAGTCTGTATACTAATTATTGTTTTTCACAGGAATTGTTCCTGCCATGGCTTAAAGATCAGATTCATCAGGTTAACAAATTTCTTAGCTGCTTTGTTGCTTTTACCCAAAAAGAAGAAGCCACCTCAATTATTTTTGAGATGGCTGCTTCCTACCCGGGATCTGGTAATTGCTGTTTAAATTTTGGAAAGTAGATTGTCCGGTTTAATAAAACCAGGCAGTTAAAAAGTGATTAATAATACAGATCTACAATGCCGTTAGGCGTTCCCGGCGTTACGATAGTGGCATGTTGTCCGCAATCGGTAACAGCATTTACTGCGTGCCAGGATAAAGGCGCCTGTGCACTGCCCACTCTCAGCTCAATAGCACTCAGCCTGGTTTTGCTGGTTGCAGGGTAATCAGTACATGTACTCACACCATATGCCTCCAAAGACTCAGCAGCCCAGTAAAGCTTCGCAATATTATTTACAGTTAAAGTAATGGCAGGATAACCTGCAAATGCGGAAGTATAATTGTAGTGGCTGCCTGAAGTGCCGGTGAGTGTCATTATGCCCTGTAAATTGGTACCCGGATTAACAGGGATCAGGTTACTGAACAAAGCGGTACCGTTTGATCCATCAACATACCAGTTGGCAATAGCCCAGTAATTACCGCCGCCTGCTGCTGATGGGCCCCACTGCAGCACTGGCTGTAGTATATAGGATGAATTTTGTAACCCGTTGAAAATAAAAATAGTCTGACCGGAATTAGTGGAAGGAGCCGGTGGCACCACCCAATTGGTGTTGAAATAAGAAATAGGGGTGGAAGAGGGATTACTCCAATAAGTATAAGTAATCCAGCCAGATCCGAGCGGCAGTATCCTGTGGGCAGGTACATTAACATTGCCCGGATAATCGGGGGCATTGCCGCCTTTATTTTCAACAACGCCGTAATCGCTGATCACCTTACCATTAAGATTATCAATCTTACGGAGCCTGTTGTCTGCTCCACTTAAATGGTGCCCGTTCTCAACCAGGGCAACTTTTGTTTTGGGCCTCCAACCACCTGGAGTAAGTACTTCATCTTCATGAAGTAATGAAGGATTAATACTACTAGCTACCGTTTGGGTAGTTAATGTATTATCGCCGGTGTTTTTTGCCTGTTCTTTCCGGCAGGAAGTAAAGATTAGAATGCTCATCAACAATAAGGCTGATACGATATGTTTGCTCATAAATAGGGGAGATGATAAAAGTGAATAAATGAAGAAAATGACGATTCCGGGTTTACAGCAATACTATCACTAAAGTACTTTAAATGATTGCAGGCAGCTCGCATGGGAAAAGGAGCATTTGAGGAGATCTTAAGGAGAAAACAATTACAGGGAATAGTATAGCTATATCATTTGATCAATGATAAAACAGACCAAACAAAAATATACCTGTGATGAAGTCTTTTTACGCTCAGATAAGTAGCATACAAACTTCACCGCAGGTATATAACTCAGTCACTTTTTACAATCCTGTCAGCTTACACTAACAGGTTGTTGCTAATCATTAAACACACCAACAAGTTCTCCATTCAGAATAAGGAATACAGGTGTTAGGAGGGCAGGAATAAGAAAGGCTTTTACCGCCTTTTACCTGGTTCTGGCTGGCAGCATCAAGACTTGCAATTTTGATTTTACTCAAGGTTAGCTTTTTTGTTGTTACTTTTTTCATGGAAATTACGGGTTTGGTTTAGAATAAATAATAGTTATTGAATATTGGGATTTTTATAATTGATAGACGGGAATCCCTTGGCAGCAAATAAGGACGCCGATATCATTTGATGGCTAATAGGTTCACACAATAGCTTGCACTGCCTGAATATGAATATAGTGTGATTTTATTAAAAAAACGCATTATCGGTTTTTTTTATTTTATCTGCGGTATAAATAAGTATCTCGTCTTTTTATTATTTACGCTTTATAAACCTTTTCCTTTGCTTACCCAGTTATTATTTTTAATACAAAAGCGGTAAGGGAGATAAGCATCCTCTCCGGCGTATTGCACACCTACACGGGTAGAAACAGACACAAGATTATCATTAATTTGGGCAGCTTGTTCAATCCAGATTTTATTTCCGGTTAAACTTTCACCATTCATGCCGGAGTTTATGCCTAAAGCTTTACTAAGATTGCCTGGTCCCGCTGTGAGTTGAGCACCGGCTTTATTATTATACCGCATTTTCATCATGCCAATACCATCAACGGGTTCCAGGGCCCGGATTAATACAGCATGTGGGGTGTTTTCAACACTGGTAACAACATTAAAGAGATAGTGGATACCGTAACATAAATACACATAAGCTACTCCGCCAGGCATATACATTGTTGCTGTGCGTTTTGTCCGGCGATTGTTCCATGCATGAGATGCTTTATCGTTAATGCCGGCATAAGCTTCCGTTTCTACTATAATACCAGCCGTGCGCACGCCGTCAATTGCGGTTACCAAAATTTTACCCAGCAATTGTCGTGCAATAGCGGTTACATCTTTTTGTTGATAAAATGCTGTTTGAAGTTTAGCCATTCCGCTTGGTTTCCTTACTACAGGGATTATGAATCGTGATATAATTCTTAAAGAAGGTATCACGATTCGTCTTTTCAGATTTACAGCAGCAATTTATGCAAATATTCCTTAATCAAGTTTTGCGAGTGAAAACCAGTTACCCGAATCGTCTTTAAATATTGCTTCAGTACCGTAGAATTCTTTTTTAGGTGCCTTGGTAAATTCAACACCTTTTGCTTTTAGTTCTTCATATGTTGCAAAGATGTTGCTGCAGGTAAAAAGACCTACACCAAAAGTTCCTTTTGTTATAAGGTCTTTCATGGTCTCAGCTGCTTCTTTGGAGAACATATGCGTTGTTATCGGTGTTAATGTTATTTCAAAACCCGGTTGTTCTGGTGGAGAAACTGTGAGCCAACGATCTTTACCCATTGGTACATCTGTTATAACTTTAAATCCGAGTTTATTAGTGTAGAAGTCGTAAGCACTGTTCTGGTCGAGAACGTAGAGGCTCACATGTGTCATTTTAGTTATCATGGCTTTGCGTTTTAATTGTTTACGCAAAGGACAGTTATAAATTAAAAATCCGGTTCTCTAAAATTGCTATTTTTAATCCAACCGTTTTTTTCAGCAAAGCAACCCGGAATAAAGTCTAAAGGTGCGTTGACTATTTGTGCTTTTATTTTTTGGTGCTGCATTAAATATATGGAAGGGGTTATACCTACAATACGCTTAAATAATCCGCTGAAAGAACTTAAACTTTCAAACCCGATAGCATAACAAACTTCAGAAACAGGTATGTCAGCTTTCAATAATTCCATTGCTTTTTCAATTCTAACAACAATCAAATATTGATGTGGTGTTTTCTGGTAAATATTTTTGAACTGCCTGATGAAATGAAATTTAGAAAAGCATGCTTCATCAGCGATGTTATCAAGGTCAATGTTATCTGCATAGTGGGTGTCAATGAAAAGTTTTGCCTGAACTAATCGCCTGTATAAATATATTTTAGGATATTGATCATTGATCATTTTAGGGCCTTTTTATTGCTGCTAACTTTTTGAGGTGAAAAACCATCAATAGATACCGATATGTTTAAAATGAGCTTCCTCACAATCATATTGCTTTAATTCCAATATTAATTAATTATAACAAAGTTATCGTACTAAGCTTAATTAAAGGGGGTGTGGTTGTGACTACTTAAGGGGCAAATCAGGACATATAATGCGTAATACCTTATTCAGAAGGTTATCCTCTATACGGAAGAAGCAACAGAAGTTGTTATTAAAATAAAAAAGCGGGATACCTGCCATAAGAAAGTGTTTGGGCCTGTCTGGATCAACATTGACTCAATCGCCCCTGTAAATTGACGCATTTACCTCCTCCGTTATTAAGTATTTCGGCGTAAGTTTGTTCCGTCAAAAAACAGCGCATCACATGCAACCCGTATCCTTAATGATTATATTTCTATTGATGTTAACATATTTTCAAATGAATGCACAACGAGAACAAACAGGCCACTATGCGGCAGTGAATGGTTTAACTTTAGCAACCCGATAAACATACTTTATACCTTTTTACCGGCAAAATCATAGCTTTCACCGATATAGCAATGATCTTAACCGGGCGCCTCTTTAACAAAATAAAAGCGAAAGGTAACTTTGATTACACATTTGAAAGAGGTATTCAAGAAAATTAGCCAGCTTGCTGACCTATCCCGGCATCTGAAAAAATGAAATTTAATCCTGTAGAAACATTCAATTTTACGAATCTCCAAAGTAAATATTATGCATACATCTAAGAAAGCCGCCATCAGCTTTATATTCATTACCCTACTGATCGATGTAATGGGATGGGGGTTGATTATTCCTGTAATGGCAGATCTGATTGCACAGTTAAAAGGCATTCCGGTTAATCAGGCCAGCACTTATGGTGCCCTTTTATTGTCGGTTTTTGCCATCACACAATTTTTATTTGCACCGGTAATCGGAAACCTGAGCGACAAGTACGGCCGCCGTCCTGTCTTATTACTCTCATTACTGGGCTTTGGGGTCGATTATATCATTCTGGCATTGGCGCCGGCGTATGGATGGTTATTTGTAGGACGCGTTATCGCCGGTATTACAGGAGCCAGTTTTACTACTGCCACCGCTTACATTGCTGATGTAAGCACCGATGAAACATCAAAGGCTAAGAATTTCGGTATGATTGGCGCTGCTTTTGGTTTGGGCTTTGTCCTTGGGCCGGCGCTCGGTGCTTTTCTGGCAACCTGGGGCATAAGGGCTCCTTTTTATGCTGCGGCGGCACTCTGCCTGCTTAACTGCCTATACGGATACTTTTTATTACCCGAATCATTAAGCAAAGAAAATCGCCGTCCCTTTGATTGGAAACGCGCCAACCCGTTTGGCTCCCTGAAGTTTTTAACCAGGCACCCTGAGATCGGTGGATTGGCATTCGGCTTTTTCCTTATCTATCTTGGAGCCCAGTCTGTTCAGGGTAACTGGAATTTCTTCACTATTTACCGTTTTAACTGGAGCGAAAAAATGGTTGGTATTTCCCTTGCAGTGGTAGGGGTGTTGGTGGGAGCGGTGCAGGCCGGGCTGACAAGAGTCATAAATCCCAGAATCGGGAACGAAAAGAGTATCTACCTCGGACTGTCTCTCTACACCCTTGGATTGGTCCTGTTTGCCTTTGCCACACAGGGATGGATGATGTTTGCTTTCCTGGTACCTTATTGTCTGGGAGGAATATGTGGACCTTCATTGCAATCTGTTATTTCGGGCCATGTGCCTCCTAATCAGCAGGGAGAACTGCAAGGTGCGCTTACAAGCCTTATGAGCCTTACCACCATTATTGGTCCGCTGATTATGAACAGCGCATTTACTTATTTTACTACTAACAAAGCACCATTCTATTTTCCGGGAATACACTTTTTAATTGGCGCGGTGTGCATGTTACTCAGCATAATTATTACCAACAAGGTGTTGAACAAGGAAAAGAAAGTTCGGCCTGAACTATTGGAAGTGATGAATGGTGTGGGTGAACATAATGATGTACCCATGCACTAATGATAGTGATAGGGTTGTTTGTTTCAATGATTTATAGGAAGAAAGACTTACAACCGCGTCGGGTTTTGTATTTCGGAGAATAGCCAATTGATTTAAACGGGCCAGGAAGAGATGGCGAAAATAAAATAAACGCCTTCAGGTCATTGACCTGGAGGCGTTTTTGTGTTCGCTGTTTTTTTCGCGCTTTATATTTATCTTATAAATGGTTATTTTCAATTATCGCAAGGTTGGGGCCTCAGGAGGATTAACATACATAACTGACATCTTAATAAATAAAAAATGGTTTTAAACAAAGTCCTCTCCAAATTGGCGCTCTTTTTTTTGCTGATCCTCTCTGCTAATGTGTTTGGGCAATCAGAAAAGGCGACCGTTACTGATGTGACAGTAGATATGCTTGCATGGGTGAAACACTTGAATAATGACGTAGATAAATATTATTCCCGCGAAAAAGGAGAGGCGTTAAACCAGCATTTCGAATGGCTGAAACAAGACCTGAATAATTACATGAAGACGAGAAAGGTCCTGTCAGACAGCTTGTTTCGGAATAATATCACCCCTGGAAAAAAGGATATGAATGACCTGGAAATCCTTAAAGTGAAAATGGGTTCCATTATGGAACGGATGCGCGGGGTTACAGATTTAGTAAGTCCGGACCTCCGGGCAGAAGGTGACCACCTGAATGACGAAATTTATGACATTTTGTACGGACAGAAAATTCGGTTCCTATCCAATCTGGAAGCGTTTTTAGGCGGTATGGATATTAGTAAAAGAGACCTGGCTGTTGATGGCAGTCAAAGTTATCTCCGCCTGGAAGAGTGTATTAACCTTATTGCAGTATTACAAGGTAAAATTGATAAAAAGATGAAAAAATAACACCTGGTATTTTATAGATATTGGTTCACTATTTTATCTGGAATTTAGTAAAAAATGAGGCGGGCAGTTGATTACGTTGGATGAAACACAAAATGCTGCTTCACCAGCGTACTGGTTAGATTTGTGAAGATTTTATAAACGTATTTTTATTGATCAGCTATTTTTGCTGCGCTTACTTATTATCTATACGGAAAGACACTTTGCAGATTAATCCATAGGTGGTTATTTTCCCATCTTTTACGTGGGCTTTGATATCTTTAACGTATACAGAATCTATGTTGTGAATTGTTTTTGAAACCTCTGTTACAGCACTTTGTATAGCATCCTCAATTCCTTTTTCTGAGGAAGCAATGACTTCAATTACTTTTACAATAGGCATAAAAAAAGTTTTTTGTTATGAAATAGATATGTAATTATAAAAAGATCGACAGGTCTGTTGCATAAACTAATAGGCTTGTCGTTTTTTTGTTTTTAAATTTGGTGAGCAGGAGGTATCCCGGCGAGCGGGGGAAACATGCTGTATAGCATATAACGGCGAAAGTGTAAAATTGTTCAGCACTTATGTTTGAACATTGTAGGATTACCTGCTGCTGGACTACTTACTTTATTGTATCTGGACTATAAAAATGTCTCAATACCGCTATATGTTTGTGTAGTAAAACATTAACAGATGAAAAACAAGCAAGGGCTTCCTCAACTATTTTTACGTCTTGCCCTGGGGGCCGGTTTTCTCGGTGCGGGCCTGGACCGCTTTGGCGTATGGGGCCCTGCCGGTGCTCCAGGCATCAGTTGGGGCGATTGGCAACATTTTATGGAATACGCATATAAGCTGATGTCCTTTTTACCCTATGGTGTTGCCGAATTCTTCGCCGCAATAGCATCTGGCGCTGAGGTCTCTTTCGGCCTGTTGCTGATTGCAGGGTTGTGGACACGTTGGGCAGCTATGGGTAGCGGATTGCTTACATTCATTTTTGCTATGGCGATGGCCAGGGCGTTCGGTATACAATCTCCACTGAATTATTCTGTATTTACAGCCAGCGCCGGCAGTTTCCTGTTATCATCCCTTCCTGCTTACAGGTGGAGCCTTGACAACATGCTGAAAAAGCGGAAAGAGGCGAATGCAAGTCCTGGTAACATTCTTTCGGTTTGATGATGAGCTATCATTTGGGCAAGGGCTTTATCCAGATTGCCTGTCCTCCTGATGGGAGTAAACGGGTATCCAGTACAGTGGAAGCATCTACTTTTATTCGCCTGATAGCAACTTTAGTTCGGGTATTCACCATTGGATCATCTGCGTAAATACTTGCTTCAAATTTTTTCCCCTGTGGTAAAAAGCTAAAAGATATTTTCAGTTCGCGGGCTTCATTATTGGTGATGGTTCCAACAAACCATTCCTCACCCTTGCGGCGGGCAATGGTAATATACTGAGCAATTTCACCATCCAGCACCTTTGTGTCGTCCCAAACGGTAGATATTTTATCAAAAAACTCGAGTTCTGGTTCGTCCTGTACATCTGATGGTTTGTCGTACCAATACAGAAATTGAAGAGGGCTGTAGTAGATCATCGACAGCGCAAGCTGATGACCAGAAGTGGTTTTCAGGCTATGGGGAGACTTTATACCACGTAAGCTGGCTTTCAATTCAGGGCGTTGGTAATAGCAAATAGTGTAATCAGCTGCACCAGCTATAAAACGGGTAAATGGTAAAGTAGTGTTGTGGGTGGCATCGGGCATCTCTTCGTTGCCATAAACGCCTTCCTGGGTTAGCAGATTGGGATATGTGCGGCTGAAGCCTGTGGGCCGGTATTCATCATGGATGTCCACCATCAGCTTGTATTCAGCACATTTTTTTACTGCATCATGCAGCCATGCGGTCCATCTATAAGACCCTACTTCTACAAATCCAAATTTGATACCCCGAACGCCCCATTTTTTGAAAAGCGGCAGTATCTCATCCAATTGATTGTATAAGGCACGTTGATTGACATACAGGAATACGCCAATACCTTTTTCATTTGCATATCGTATGACTTCCTGCAAATTAAGATCGCTGTTGGGGTTACGCCTGGGATCTACATTAACCTTAGTGGCATCAGATCCAACCACATATTCATACCCGTACCAGCCTGCATCGAAATGAATGTATTGAAGATGGCGCTTCACTGCAAAATCTACGAGTTCCCTGGCACCTTTCATCGATAGTGACATTTCCCGCATCACCTTTCCTGGCTGTATCCATGAGGTATTAGCTATTTCGCAGGGAGGATTCAGATTTAAAATCAAATCATTATTTTCCAGTAATTGCCCCGGGCGTTCAGCCACCATCACCACTCTCCAGGGAGTAGCAAACGGAGTGAAAAAATCCACGCGATCATACATGGAACAACTAATCGTATTGGCTTTTTTAGGGTTTAATGCAAACTTAGTACGGGAGTAATTTACCATTCCGGCTTCTGCAAGACAGGCATATAATTTATTGGGCAGTTGCAGGACCAGCGGGCGTTCACTTTCGTCGGTCCAGCCACTGAGTGGCAATAAACTGTATTTTGCCTGTGCCCTGTTGGTAAACCAGGCTTTTGTACCTTCAGGCATAGTAAAATCTGTTAGTTCCTTTTGAATACTCACATCTATTCCTCCCTGAGGGTGTTCCGGAAAATAATAACGGAAAGCAATTCCTTCATTGTAAGCCCTTACCTGAAGCTGCATTTTTTGTTTTTCATTATTACTTCTCAATAACGTGATGGTCATCTCTTCGTAATGGTCACGAATCTGACTCCGCTCACCATAAACAGGTTTCCAAACAGTATCATGCTTTGAAACATCCGCACCGGATAATACAAAATCTTTTTCCCAATCGCCTGATCCAAGCGAAGAAGAAATTACAATGGGATTCTTTTTATAAGAAATAGCATAGCGGGGAACGCCATCTTTTGAAAGAGAGAAAGAGAAAGTGAGTTGCCCGTCAGGCGAAGTAAGTTCTCTGGATTGTTGTGCAGCAAGGGGCTGTATACAAATAATAAAATAAAAAAAGACGAATAAAATTCTTGGCATCAGTATTTTTTGAAACTATTAATTAAACAGTTATTTTTTTTGAAATAGCAGGAGCGTACAGCGCTCACGGCGAATTAAAGAATTAAAAGATAATAGATGGTATATTTGCTGCACGTTAATATCTCTTTAAAAAATTACCATAACAATATATGGCAAAGAATTATACAGAACAACCATTAATACACCAATCTGGCTTTGATTTTTTAAATGCATTGAAAAAAAACAATAACAGGGATTGGTTTAATGCCCATAAAACGGAATTTCAAAAAGAATTAAATCTTGTAGAAGTCTTTGCTGAGGCATTATTAGAACGTCTCAGTACACATGATCTGATAGAAACCCCATCAGGCAAAAAAAGCCTGCACCGCATTTACAGGGATACCCGTTTCTCTAACAATAAAATCCCTTATAAAACAAACTGGAGCGGCAGCTTTAAACGTGCTACCAAATATCGCAGAGGAGGGTACTATTTTCATATCGAACAGGGCAACAGCTTTATTGCCGGAGGTTTTTGGGGACCGGTTCCACAAGACCTGAAACGGATCAGAGATGATATCTCTTTTGATGCGGCACCCCTGAGAAAAATATTAAAAAGTAAATCATTTATATCCATGTTTAAAACATTGGAGGGAGAACAATTAAAAACTACACCCAAAGGTTTTGATCAGGGCCATGAAGCCATTGATCTTTTGCGTTATAAGCAGTATCTCCTCATAAGAAGATTTTCGGATAAAGAGGTGTTGAGTGAACAGTTTTTAAAAGAGGCCAACCTGACCTTTCAGGGGATGCGCCCGTTCTTCGACTATATGAGCGAAGTATTGACCACAGATACCAATGGACTGTAAGGTTAGTTTTCTCTTAGGTTTTTCCATCCGAATGTAGTACCTTTTTGATACCAAATATGCCACTTTGTAGTATCGTTCCTGATTAACTGCATGCCCCTACTGTAGCGCGATAGCTTATCATTCCATCCTTTTAATTTTACCCTGATGAGGAAAATTATGCTATTCTTGTGCCTGGTATGCTGCAATTATTATGTCAATGCCCAGATTTGTAAAGCGCCCTATCATATTGTAGTGATAGGTTCTTCTACTGCAGCAGGAATGGGAGCTACACTCAACCATGGCTGGGTTGCCCTGTATACACTATATCTGAAAGGCATTAATATCCATTACCAGGTAGATAACCTGGCAGTGGGTGGATATACCACTTACAATTTATGCCCCACCGGATTTGTGCCTCCGCCATCCAGGCCCTTGCCCGATACAAATCATAATATCACCAGGGCTTTGTCGCTGCACCCGGATGCCATCATTATTAATCTGCCTACCAATGACGTAGGCAGGAATTATACTTTAACAGAGCAACAGGATAATTATAAACGGATGATCAGTGCGGCAACAGCGCAGGGCGTAAAAGTATGGGTTACCACCACGCAGCCCCGGAATGCTTATAACGCAGCACAGATAGCTGCTTTGAAGGCGATGCGTGACTGGACAATCTCCTATTTCGGCAATAAGTCCATAGACTTCTGGACCGGCCTCGCAGCCTCCAACGATTCCATCAGGCAGATGTATAGTTATGGTGATGGCACACATCTCAATGATGCAGGGCACCAGTTACTGTATACCCGGGTAGTAAACAGCAATATTCCGGATACGCTTTGTAATCGCGATAGCAGTAGTGGTATTGTTTCGGGTGATTCCAGTTTCTTAAAGACGATGATGGTACCTAACCCGGCACAGGAAAGTTGCCGGATAGCCGGCTTAACCAGCGGTAATCACCTGGTAAAAATATATGACCTGTCTGGTCGCCTGGTTTACATCAACCGCCAATTCCGGATGGGCAGCAGTATTGCAGTAGGCGCCTGGGCAAAGGGGATGTATGTTATAGTAGTTGATGGAGTGAAACAGCAACTTAAACTAATAAAAGAATAGATGGCAAAGGACGCTGATCTGTATTTTTTAAGATTAAAATGGAGCTGCAGCTGGACTACCTATCTTTTTATTACTGGTCTACAAAAGCATCTTATCAAATATTTACATTTGCAAAGTATGCAGCATGCATATTTTGACCAATAGTAGATTTTATGATACAGAGAGAAAAAGATATTATCAATAACCTGTTTGAATTCTGGAACTTCGTTGGAAATAGTTCCAAAACTATTTTAGTTGCGCCGGATTTTAAGGCGATCAATCTTCACGATTCGGATTGGCCCAAAAGAATATTTGACCTTGGGAAAAGGGCCGATCCGGAAAATTCAATATTTAAACAATTATCATCTCAGATAGCGCAGCGCAGCTTGCCCAACTCACTCACACTTACTGAATCTGTAAGCTTTCGTCATAAAGATCATATCTCTGAAGCCGGCTTTTTTCCGCGGTTAAAACAACTGGGAATGATCATTAATTTATCTGAGGCAGATCTCCTGGATGATACAGCCGGATTTACGTTTAAAGCGGTCCGGAATGCTGCTGATACTGATTTATATGCCTCGATTGCCTCCCAGTCATTTCAGTACCGGGTTGACCCGCGGATATTGGAAAGCCTGCTGAATAATGATAACAGGGTTAAGTTATTTATCTGTTTTTATGATGATGCTGCAGCAGGTTGCGGGCTTATCTTTTATGATGAGAATGAGTATGCAGGTTTGCATATGATCGGGACTTTACCTCAGTTCAGAGGCAAAGGGGTGGCCTCTTATATGACTACTCATCTGATGAAGGAATGCATTAAAGATGGCAAAATGCATTGTGTACTGCATGCTTCTGCAGCAGGAGAAAAGGTGTATGTTAAGTTAGGTTTTACACCTGTAAAACAAATTGTTACTTATTCGTTGCAACTGGACGGTCAGCCTTCTTAAAATACAGGTACAACGGAATGCCCAGTGCAGTGATCACGAGTCCCAGCACGGAGTTGATAACAGGTGTTTCTCCGTTGATATACCTGCTGATATCATTCCATACAGTGCTCACCAGGTAAAAGGCGGCAAAGGCAATAAATATGACAGGAACTACCGGATAGCCCCATGTTTTGTATGGCCGGGGCATATCCGGCATTTTTTTTCTTAGCACAAATACACCTATTGCACCAAAGAGGTAAGCCACCCAGGCCACAAAGGTGAACATATCCGCCAGCATATCAAATGAGCCGCTCATGATCAGGATAGATGACCATATACCATGCAGCCACAGTGCATTGCCAGGTGTACCAAAGCGGGGATGCTCCTTGCCGGTCCATGCAAAAAACAATTTATCTTTCCCCATAGCATAAGTAACCCTGGATATAGCCATGGTATTGCCGTTGATAGCGCCAAAGGCACATATCACGATCATAGCGGCTACAATGGCGCCACCGGTTTTGCCCAGTGCTACATCAATGGCATCGGCTGCCACCAGCCCGGAGTGGGCCATTGCGTCAACAGGTAATACATAGAGGTAAGCCTGATTCACCAGGAGGTATACCCCAATGCAAAGTAATAAGCCGGTAAGCAAACTTTTAGGAATGTTCTTTTGCGGCTGTTGTATTTCACCACCCATAAAAGTAACATTGATCCATCCGTCATATGCCATAAAAGCCCCGGTGAGCGCAGCTACCAGGCCTCCTGTTAAATTCCATCCATGTTTGCTATGGGCACCCGGTGTAATGAAATTTTGTGCGTTGCCATGACCGGAAAAGAAAATACCGCCTACCAATAATGCTACCACCAATATTTTTACTACGGTGGATATCACCTGTAAAGCGCTACTGGCGCGTACACTGAGGTAATTCAAATAAGTAAGTCCTAATACCAGTACTACCGCAATTCCTTTTACGCCTATATCTTCCAAAGGATAGAGGTTACCCAGTAAAGGAATATGCCATACCCACAAATGTTCTGTGGCTGCCGGGAGTCGTGGCAGGTGCAGGAAATAATTGGCGTATTGCGCGCACACAAAAGAAATGGCTGATACCGATGCGGTATTGATTACTGCAAAACATGCCCACCCATAAAGAAAAGCAAAGAAATCACCGAACATGTACTGGAAGTAAACATATTGGCCGCCGGTTCTTGGTAGCATAGCGCCTACTTCTGCATAGATGAGTGCACCGAACAAAGAGATGACTCCGGCGATCACCCATATCAATGCCAGCCATATTGGCGATGCCACCTGTGCCGCCATGGTAGCCGGTTTCATAAATACGCCGGAGCCTATAATGCTGCCGGCAACAATTGCGGTGGCAGCCAGGTAACCGATAGCGGGTGTTTTGGTTGACATACAGGTATATTCAGGGGGTGGTGGCAAGAAAAGCAGCAATGATACGGTGGAAATGATGGGTGCCCTGCTCCCGCGTGACCGAATACCTGCCATGCTGGTAAAAGCGGGAGCGCACGCCCTGTTGTACTGCCTTTACTACTTCCTCATCTTCCATCTCTACAGTATCAAGGTTGGAACCTGCGCCTGTATTAAATTTGTCGTCTTTCCACACATAGGTGAGGAAGCGAACATTACAACGATCAATACCTGCCGGCTCTACGATGTTGATACTTAATCCCCACGGATAAAAGTTGAACATCATATTCGGAAACACGAAAAAATAATAAGCTGCTACTTTTTTGCCATAGTCCGGTGAGGAAGTGGGTAGATCAAAACAATCTTCATCATCTTTGGCAATGCCCAGTTGTAAGTTGGCGTATTGGAATAATTCTGTAGTATAATTACCGAAATCAATGACCGCATTGAGACCCGCATGTACAAAGGGAATATGAAATCCTTCGAGATAATTTTCGCAATACAGTGCCCAATGCGCTGCCACCTCATATGTTTTTGAATGTTCCGGCCTGAACACAAAATCATTCACCGGTAGCCATCCTATCCGGTTGATCATATCCTGTAGATAAGGTTGGTAGCCGGATTGCCGGTCCAGCGATGTGAACAGCCACGGACCCCATTGGAACAGCGGCAATGCGGTAAGATCATCTGCTTTACTGGGAAAGTTTGCTACTTCTTTAAACTCCGGCATCGATTGGAAACCGCCATCCAGCCTGAATATCCGGCCATGATAACGACAGCGCAGTTGTGCCAGCCTGCAGGGCTCATGCACCACAATGGTACCGCGGTGTGTGCATACATTGCTCAGGCAATGCAGTTGTTCCTCTTTGTCTTTGATTAATACCAGGGGCTCATCCAGGAAATGCTCCAGTAGCACGAAAGGATGGCATTGCCCTGCATCCTGCACCAGGTGGCTGCCGCCAATGAATTGCCAGGAAGGCGCAAACAGTTTCTCTTTTACTGCTTCGTACAATACAGGGTCTGTGTAAAAACGGGTGTTGATGGTTTGGGCGCGGGCAATATCCGGATCTACAGAAAATGGCGACATAGCTTTTGGTTTATGATGAGCCCCGGGTAATGTGTCCCGTAAATTAGCTTTCGATCAATAGCTAACTTATCATTTTATCTGTAGAATACAAAATGATTGTCCGCGAAATATACTCCACCATCGGTCCTTGCCGCCTTGAATATGGGCTGCGCTTATTCTTTGGTCGTTTCTACGTACTTTTTAAAACTATCCAAAATAGCCTGCCATCCTGTTTGCTGCATTTCTATAGAGTTAGTAGTTTCAGGTTCAAATACTTCTACTATTTTGGTTTCATTCTTATTGTCAGTAAATGTTACACTTACCTGTCTGCCGTCTCCAATGTTGTATTCAATATGTTTGTGTTCCTGCACTTTTTTGTACTCTCCACCAAAATCAAATCCCCAGCTTCCGTCCCTGGCCTCCATTCTGTAATTGAATTTTCCACCTGGTTGCAGATCATTAGTTGCAGTGGGGGTGAACCAATCGTCAGAGGCCCGGTTCCATTTGGTAATATGTGCTGGTGAATTCCAGAATTCCCATACTTTTTCTACCGGTGCATTTACGGTTGCTTCTACTGTGATAGTTGCCTGGTTTTCCATTTTTTATTTTTTTATTGTTGAATAATTTGAAAGATAAATATGTTACTATTTTTCAGGCTGATAAATTAATACAACTGTTCCTGTATTAAATATTTTTGTGTCAATTAGCTGTAGTTTTTTTCTCCCGCCAATATTACTGTATAACCGGTTACCTGTTCCCATAATTGTTGGATGAATCATTAACCGGTATTCGTCGATCAGGTCATGTTGCAGCAGTGTCTGAATAAGAGTGCCACTACCAAAGATCATTATATCCTGCTCTGATTGTATTTTGAGCTTTACAATTTCCTCAATAATATTTTCTTTTATCAGGATTGAATTGTTCCAGTCTGATTTGTCTAGGGTGGTAGAAACAACAAACTTTGGTAAACTGTTCATTTTATCTGCAAATCCCATCTCATCAGTACGCGAAGGCCAGGCAGCAGCAAAACCCTCATAGGTCTTACGGCCAAGTAATAAGGAGCCCGCTTTAGACAGCTCATCCAGCTTAAATTGCAGGTATTCATCATTAAAGTATTCCGCACTCCAGCCTGTATACTTAAATCCTGGTTCACCACCCGGTGCTTCAATTACACCATCAATAGTAATAAATTCTGATAAAATTAATTTACCCATAATTGATATTAGTTAGTGTTATTTTTTTTAATGAGATACATAGTGAAGAGCTACAATTCCATCGTTATGAGAGGTAGCGGATACCAGGTTCAAATTGAGGTTATTGCCCACTTCTTTAAATATGGAAAGTCCGTCGCCCAGTACTGTTGGGTTAACCACTAAATGAAATTCATCAATAAACCTGGCTTTGATGAGTGCAGATACAAAAGCACCGCCGCCATAAACAATGATATCCTTGCCGGGCTGTCCCTTTAATTTATTGACTTCTGTTGCAAGATCACCTTTAGCCAATTCAGTATTCTTCCAGACAGATGCAGGAAGCGTTTTGGTGAAAACAACTTTGTGTGCTGCCGTAATATTTTTAGCAAACGTAGCTTGTGGATTATCGGAATTTTTTGCCATCTCCTCCCAATGCCCAATAAACCCTTCTGTGGCCATTTTCCGGCTGAGCAATACACAGTCAGCCGTGGCTGTCAGATCCGTATGATATTTTCTTAACGCATCATCCCACGGCCATTCATTGCCCCAATTCCAAATCATCCAGGCAGTGCTTCCGTTCGCAGCCGCAATATACCCGTCGATAGACGTTTGTATCTGTAATTTTAATTTTCTCATCTTAATTACTTTTTCCTGCTTGTGAATAATTTGTTTGAATTGTTGACACAAAGATGCAATGAAAAAATATACAGCAAGATGGGTAGACGCGACAAGAAACGGGTGATTTGCGACTTTCAGGTAAGAGGCCTAAGATAAAGTAATTAACAGTTATTTTTTTAATTGCAGCTGCCCATATAATTGTATTTCACGAACCGCCACCTTACTGCTTTCCGGCTGAATGCCAGTAATCAGAAAACGTACATAACGAACATTTGCCTGGTTCAGGGATACAGGCTTGTAATCCTGTCCTGATGCACGTTCCGCGCTTTTTGCAGTTATCCAGTCCTGGCCGTTGGCAGATACAGCGATGCTGTAGATGTACCAGTCGCTGTCTTTACCCCATACAATGCGGCTGTCGTTGATATGATACTGATCTTTTAAATCTATCGTGATGCTGAGCGGAAAGTTTGATGAACCGGCTATCCATCCTGTGGCAGTGTTATTATCGATGATCTGTTGAATGTTTTCCGGATGGGTAGCAGGTGTGATAATGATCTCTTTATCCGAAAGTTTTATTTCCGGGAGATGATGATCAGCTGCAGTAGTGTCAGCGTAGTATATGGCAGTTGTTTTTTTATGTTCATCTATCCAATGGGGATGTGTACCATCGGCTACATATGCGATTGTAGCCGCGACCGTTGTGATGGTTTTTGTTGCGGGTGTAAATCCTTTTCCACCGGCGTGAATAATGATCTTTCCTGCGGCGCTGCTGTGGCGGATGATACCGTATGCAATGCCACCTTCCGTTTGTTGCAGGGAGATGCCCGCAGCGGGTATATTACCGCCAATAAGGGCGCCTGCACCGGATACGCTGATGTTAATAGCATAAGATTGCCCGGCGCTTTTATTGGAAACGAGTGTGCCATTTTTATCACATACTTTAACGTAGAAAGGTGTCATATCCGATCCGTCGGCAAGGGGTGGAGTAGTGCAGGAAGGGATTATGATTTCCAGGTGGTCAGGGGGCAAAGGCGTATTTACGGTATGTATACAGCTGGTATGCCCGTACATAAGTCCTACTGCTTTTAGTGTGCCTGCCTCATATTTTCCGGTGTGGAAAAGGAAAAAGGGGCTGCCACCTTTAGCTGCCACAAAAGGTGCGGTGCCGGCATTTTGTTGTCGTGTTATTTCGCCCAATAATTTATTGTTCCTGTAAAGCCTTACTGCATCACAATTTGAGAACACCATGATGGCGCTGTCTAAGGAAGGCTGGTTGTTGTAACCGGCAATGTATACCATGGGCCCATATGCCGGATTGTGCGCGTCCTGCATAGCTTTGAGCTGGTAATAACCGAATTTTTCATAACGGTCGAGATCTACCACACCACTAAATGCAGTAACCGGATCTGAGCCGCGGGTGTAATCATTGTAGCTCCACACAAAATAGCCGCCTATTCTTGTATTGGCATCCAGTCCGCCATGATCCCAATAGCCACCTGCTGCTTCTGATGTTTCGCCATTTAAGGCATTTTGCCGGAGTATACATTGATTGATCAATCCTTTTTCTGTAAACATCCTGCCGGCTCTCAGGCTGTTTTCTTTTGCAACATCGGCCATCCAGGTGTCGCCCCATTCGCGGGTAAGGAATGGCTGCGATGGCATAGGATCGCTGCCGTCTTCGTTGATTACCTTATAGGAAACGTCGTAATATTTTTTACTGCGACCATTAAAATCATCGGCTACAAACATTTGGTGGCCGGGCATTTCAGCATATGCCACCTGCACTGCTTTTTGCATCCATGCTTCGGGGGTAGGTGATTCGTTGAGGGATGTTTCCCATAAAAAAACCGACGGATGGTTGCGGTCGCGGCGGATCATCTCCCTGATATCTCTATAAGTTCTTTCCGTAAAGAGGCTGTCTTTGGAAAAAAATTGCCATCCGGGCTCGCATTCAATTACCAGCAGCCCCAATGAATCACAGGCATCGAGGAAAGCAGGTGATTGCGGGTAGTGAGCGGCGCGTACAGCATTAAATCCACCTCTCTTTAATTGTGCAGCATCCAGGTACTGCATGCGGTCGGCAGCGGCATCGCCAATATATTCGTATGCCTGGTGCCTGTTAGCTCCCCGCAGGTATAGCTTATCTCCGTTGAGATAAAAACCATCTGCCCGGAAAGATAAATTTCGTATACCCGTATACGTTATCAAGCTGTCGATAACAGTATTATCTTTATAAACCAGCGATATAAGTTTGTAGAGATAGGGATGATCCGGATGCCACAGCTGTGGATGGCTAACAGTAAGGGTTTGCTGGAAATCTTTATCAGACCCGTGTTCAATTGTTTCGTGGCTAACAGCATCCGCTACTACCATACCGTTTTTATCCACCAGCCTGGAAACCAGGGTGGTACTGACCGGCGTATTGCCGGTGTTGATAATATTGGTTTTAATCCGGGCATCAGCAGCTGATTTGCTAACAGCCGGATAGGTCACAAATACGCCACCACCGGCAGTTTTATCTGCTTCCAACGGGTGAGAAATAAATAGTTGGTTGGTTATTACCAGTGATACATTTCTATAGATACCGCCAAAATAATTGAAATCTAATTTGGATTGAGGTTTCCCTGGCGGCGTTTGCGGGTCATCAGTATTCGATACCCATACGGCTAACACATTATCTTTATCAAAACTAACAGCATCGCTGATATCTGCTACAAAACCCATATATCCGCCTGCATGTTCTTTTATTTTTTTTCCATTCAGATATATTACACTGTTCATTTGTACCCCATCAAAACAAAGGGTTATTCTTTTATGCATGCAGGCAGCAGGCAGGCGGAAATATCTTCTATACCAACCGATGCCCTGGTAAACATTATTACCACCGTTATGCTTTTTCTCGATGCGCATTACATGCGGAATGCTGACGGCGGACCAGTCTTTATCATCAAAAGAAATATTTTCAGCACCTTTTACATCACCCCGGTGAAAAGCCCAGTTGGTATTGAAGTTTAGCACTTCTCTTGTTTTATCCTGTGCTGAAGACACCAACGGTGAGATAAAAAAAGCGAAAAAACAGATAATGAGTAAGCAGTATTTCATGTGATATATGCTGATACTTTTAGTGGAATAAAAAATCCCGCTCATTTTGCAATTCGCGGGATTTTATAAATGTATTAGTATAAATTAATAACCGGCATTTTGTGGCAGGCTTTTATTCAGATCTCTTTCTTTTTGTGGTATTGGCCAGAGATAATCTCTGCCGGCGTTAAAGGATCTTGTCTCTACCTTGATATGCTCTCCGGTGAGGGTAAGTTTACCGGTAGCGGCATCCACAGTGCCAAGACGCGTACCGTATACAACGCCTGATCTTACAGCCGGACCAATCTGCCAACGTTGTACATCAAACCAGCGGAGGCCTTCCAGCGCCAGTTCTACCCTGCGTTCGCGTCTAACCAAGGTACGTAATTTATCCAGTGAATTGTAAACATTTCTGTCTACCACCGGCATACCTGCACGGGTTCTGATAGCATCTAATGCACTGTATACGGAGTTGTCCATGATACCGGATTCGATTTGTGCTTCTGCATAGGTGAGCAATACTTCTGCATAACGAATCACAATCGTATTCATTCCTGTGTTCCATATATCAGTAAAATCTGATAAGTTGGAGGTGAATTTTTTCTCTATATAACCGGTCGGGGAGTTATTATTGCCGTTATAATAATCCGGGGCATTGGCTTCGATAGAGTTATAGTATTTACCTTCATATTTCAGACCAGGATAAACGATGCTGGCAGATAAACGGGGATCCCTGTTGCTGTACGGATCGTTTTCACTGTAGCCAGAAGCAGGATCATTGATCGTTTTACCATTGGTCATTTCGTAAGCGTCTACCAATGATTGTGTTGGACTAAGGGATGACCAGCCGCCGAAGCTGGAAGAAGGCATGATACCCATATCGCCATTGGGTTGATCATTGGCTTTATATTGAATATCCAGTATTACTTCACTGTTGTTTTTATTGGCTATGCGGAACAGGTCCTGGTAGCTGGGGAAGAGCGTATAGCCTAATCCCATGATCTTTTTACAGTCAGCAATACAATCTGCATATTTCTTATCATATAGTTCCATTCTGGCTTTCAGGGAAAGTGCAGCACCCTGTGTAACACGTCCTACGTCGCTACCGCTGTAGCTTGCAGGAAGGTCCGTGGCGATGGCTGCAAGTTCATCGGTTACAAATTTGCGCACATCCGCAGCCGGTGTTCTGGTAACAGTCGCTGCTTCGGCCGGAGTAAGGCTTTTGATTACCAGTGGTACATCTCCGTAGAGCTGAGACATGATGAAATACTGATAGGCCCTTAAAAACCGGGCTTCTCCCTTGTATTGTGCTTTCAATTTATCCGCCATTGTTACACGGTCAATGTTTGCCAGGAACCAGTTACATTTCTGGATGGTGGTATAATCCCATCTGCTGGCGGTATTGAGATCTGAAGGGTTAGCTGTGCCGTTACCCAAATGCTGGTAATTATCCCAATAAAACTGGCTGTAGCTATTATCACTTACTGCATCCAGGTAAATGATATTATAATCACTTTCCCAGCCAGCGTAGCAACCATTCAATGCTGCGGAGGCATCCGATTGTGATGACCAGAGTGATCCGTTACTATAGGCATCTGTTGGATTTTTATTAAGAAAATCTTTCTGACAGGCTGATTCCAGCAGAGAGGAGAAGAGTAATATATATAGTATGTTCCTTTTCATGATCAAGTTTCTTATCGTTTAAAAACTAACATTTACACCGAGTGTGTTCACTTTTACCTGCGGGTAGTAGTAAATACTGCTTGTATTGGGCGCTTCAGGATCTATCCATTTATACAGGTGGTCAAAAGTGAGGATGTTTTGTCCGCTGTAATAAAAGCGCACTTTAGTCAGTCCTATTCTTTTTACCAGGCTTTCCGGCAGGGTATAGCCTATCTGTAAATTTTTAAGGCGCAGATAAGATCCGTCTTTCACCCAAAAGGAAGATGGTGTACCATTGGGATCATTCTGCATATTACTGTACCAGATACGTGGTAAAGCAGCATTGGTATGTTCAGGTGTCCAGGTGTCCAGTAAAGCAGAAGTAGGTTTTCCTACGGAGCCGCCAACAGCACCCAGTTTACCGGCATCGATGTAGGTTTTTACACCCGTCGCACCCTGTAGGAATACACTGATATCAAAGTTCTTCCAGGCACCACTTAGATTGAGGCCAAAAGTTACTTTTGGAAAATAATTTCCCAGGTATTGTTTGTCGGCACTATTAATGGTGTCATTACCATCCTTATCCTTGTATTTAATATCGCCTGGGGCAGTATTTACAGACTGGTACGGAGATTTCGCTATCTCCTCTTTCGACTGGAAGATACCATCAGCTATATAACCGTATAAAGAGTTGATAGGATAACCTTCCTGTTGAAACGTATAGCCGTTAATGATAGGACCTGTTCCTGCCAGATTGGTTATTTCAGTTTTGATGATGGAAGTATTGAAGGCAACGTTGTAAGAAAAATCACCTTTGCGGTTATTGTAACCAAGTGCAAATTCCCAACCCTTATTGACTACTGCACCGGCGTTCTGCACCGGGGCATTTAATCCGTAAGGAGCACTAACGGGAGGCGACATCAAAATGTTTGTGGTGTTTTTATGGAAATAATCTGCAGAGAAATTAATTTTTCCATTTAAAAAACTTGCGTCAATACCTGCGCCGGTTTCTGTAGTGGTTTCCCATTTGATATTCGGATTAGCTCCGTTTACTGGTGCCAAACCTGTAGCAATTACTGGTGAAGTACCACCAAATATGTAGTTCTGACCGACGGAACTAACGGTGGGAATATATGGATAGTAAGGGAAGGTAGGCTGCCCGTCAGGATCAATAGTTTTCACATTCTGGTTACCCAATTGTCCCCAGGAAGCTCTTAATTTAAGATTGGAAACATAATCCTTTGCAGGCGCGAAGAAGTCTTCTCTGTCTATGTTCCAGCCTGCAGAGAAAGAAGGGAACAAGCCCCATCTGTTATCAGCTGAAAAACGGCTGGCACCATCGTACCGGAGGTTGGCCTCAAACAGGTATTTGCCATCATAATCATAATTCAGTCGTCCGAAATAGGATTGCAGCCCTAATTCATAAGTATATCCTTTTGCTGTTTGTCCATCTGTAAAACCGAGGTTCATATCTGTTAACAGATTATTCAGGAAGCCTTTCCGGAAGCCGGCATCAAAGGTACCTTTGGTATGTTCCTGTGAATAACCGCCCAGTATTTTGAAGTTATGTTTGCTGAATGATTTGGTGTATTCCAGCAATGCCTGTGGTGTAAGTACGTTGGAAAAAGCATTTTCATCAGTGATGGAAGAAGGGCCCTGGTAGAATGATTTGTTGCCACCCGCATCGTAATACTGCTGATCCGCTATAAACTTCTTATTGTGGTTTATCTTCATTACATAGGCCAGGGATGGTTTGAAATGTAATCCTTTTATGATTTCCCAGTCTGCGCCCACATTACCTATGAGGTCGTAAGAAGCGTATTGACCAAGACTTGCTCCTTCCAGCCATGCCATAGGATTACCATCCGCTACAGCTCCATAATTACCGTTGGCATATTTATATGGAACAGTAGAAGAGATACGGTTGGCCAGTCTTACTAATTGTGTGAATTCATTGGTATATGGATTACTGGGTTCTCTTTTACCGGTAGAGGTGAATCCTATATTGGCATTTACATGCAGGTTATCCCTTACTGCAGAAGTAAGATTGAGACGCGTGGTATAGCGGGTGGCATTGGTTTTCTTTACAATACCATTTTCATCAAATAAGCCTAATGATAAATTATACTGTGTTTTTTCATTACCACCAGATAAGCCCAGGTAATGATTTTGCTGAATGCCGCTGCCTTTATAAAATAAGCCAAGCCAGTCAGTATTAGGGTAGTTATACGGATCAGAACCATCTTTAAATTTCTGGATTTCTGCATCTGTATATCGGGCGGTTTTGCCTTCATTTATTCTTGCCTGGTTATACAACGTAGCTGCCTGCCAGGAAGGTAAAAAATCAGGTAACCCGGTAGCTTTTTGTTTACCTGCATAAGCATTGTAGGTCACCTGTACACCACCTTTTTTACCTTGTTTGGTTGTAATGAGAATGACACCATTTGCTGCACGTGAGCCGTATATAGCTGCGGATGCTGCATCTTTCAGCACAGACATGCTGGCAACGTCGTCCGGGTTAATATTATTCAGATTGCCCAGCGGGGTGATAACGCCGTCGATTACAATAACCGGGTCGGCATTATTTAAGGTACCAATACCTCTGATACGGATCTGAGCAGCATCAGCACCTGGCTGTCCGCTGCTTCCTGCTGTGACAGTTACGCCGGGCATGGTTCCCTGCAACGCATTACCCAGGCTGGTGGCAGGTCTGTTGGCTAATTCCTTGCTGCCGATAGTAGCTACAGCACCAGTAAGGTTAGCTTTTTTCTGTACACCGTAACCTACTACTACAAATTGTTTCAGGGCACTTACATCTCCTTTCAGTGTGATATTGATCTGTGTTCGTCCTGCTACTTTAATTTCCATGCTTTCGTATCCGATACTGGTTACCAGCAGCACAGCATCATCAGCTGCACCGGTGAATTGAAATGTACCGTTTGCATTGGTAATAGCACCTTTTGTGGTACCCTTTACCACCACAGAAACGCCTGGAATCGGGGCACCGTTTTCATCGGTTATCTTACCGGCAATAGTAATGGGAGGAGGCGTGTTGGACACTGTTATTTCTACCGGCTTTTCATTTTTTGTAATAAAAATGGTATTGCCCTGAATGTCAAAACTTAATCCCTGCTCCCGCAATGCCATTTCCATCGCCACTTGTGGGGTAGCGTTTTTGAGATGTACAGAAACGGGATGGCTGCTTTTTAAATCTTCTTTATCATAGAAGAAAACATATCCCGTTTGCGCTTTGATGGTATTTAATACTTTCTGTAAAGGGACAGCGTTTGCCGAATAGGTCACTGTTTGTGCAGCGCCTTTAGCACTAACCTGTAGCGCGGCAATGAGTAGAATAAACGAAGTTAGCTTCATAACTAACAGAATTTTGGATGGTAGCTCCGCATATTTCCAATATTTGCGGGTACCGGAATTACAAATAGCATTTACTTGCATACTTTTGCAATGTTTGGTTGAATTAATAAATAGTGTTTACTGACTTGTTTGTTGATTAAACTGAATCAAAGCCGGGGTAGGACGCCAATCTTTATCCCCGGTTTTTGTTTAATGTGCATAGGAGACCTGTGGTCTATTGTGAAAGCCTTATTTTATTCATTGTTCTTATATTTTCATTGTTCATAACTATGGCTGGATAATAATCCTGTTGCCATTTTCAATTCTATATTTAATCCTTGTTTTACTTAAACCCTTTAGTACCTGCGAGAGGGTAAGGCTCCTGCCAATTTCTCCGGTAAATTCCCGTTGAGGAATAGCTCCCTCATATTTTACTTCTACATTATACCAACGTGCCAGTTGCCGCATAACAGCAGGCAGGTCTGCATTTTCAAAGGAAAAAAATCCTTCCTTCCAGGCAATGCTTTCCAGTAAATTAACATCGTTAATTACCTGGATGCGGGATGACTGTGGTGTCACCCTGGCTTGCTGACCTGGTTTAAGTGTTAGTTGCTGGTTATTTGCATGGATACGCACAGCACCTTCTAACAGCGTGGTGCTGATTGCTGCCTCATCTTTATAGGCATTAATATTAAAGTTCGTGCCCAGTACTTCTATGGCTGTATTACCGGCTTTTACCCTGAAAGGCATTTTTTCATTCTTTGCCACTTCAAAGTAAGCTTCACCGGTAATGGAAACGCTTCTTTCATTTCCGGTGAATGCTGTTGGGTAGGTGATGGATGATCCGGCATTGAGCCAAACAGCAGATCCGTCAGGTAAAATAAGTTTGAATTGTCCGCCCAGTGGAGTGCTCATCGTATTATACAATACTTTCTCTTCTGTTCCGCCGGATTCATCATAAGCCAGTTGTCCATTGGCCAGCTTAGTGATCTTTGTATTGCCTTGTTGGGCCAGCAGGCCATTGGTGGCGCTGTCCAGGGTTATCTGTGATCCGTCGGCCAGTGTCAGGATGGCTTTATTGCTGCCCGGAGCGATATCTTGTATGGGTAACGACGCTATTATGGCGGGCTGCTGGTGTTGTTGCAACAGGAAGTAAGCACCGGTAGCAGCCAGGAAAATTGTGCAGGCAGCTGCCCACCATTTCCATGGTACAAAACGAATGCGTCGTCCGTAAACGGTAGGTTCGGCTGGTATTTGTTTATCCGTTGCCAGTATTTCTTTTACTGCTGCCTGCCAGTATGCCTGGTCATATACATCAGTGTCCATTGCAGGACCGGCTGATGCGTGGAAGGCATCTATCTGCGCAATGATTTCACCGGAATCATCGCCCTGAATCATTGACAGCAGCTCCTGGTATTCGGCACTGTCAGCCTGGCGCTGACGCGCCCGCGTTAATAAGTATTTCAGTCTTTCGGTATCTGGCAATGACGTGGTTTTAATAGATCCGGTATACAGTTGATAACGTTGGAACGACTGCCTCCCTCAGGAAGGCCGCTGCATATACGTACCGCCACCGGACAAATAGTACCTATTGACCTGAAAAAAAATTTAAGAAAAATATAACAGGTAGCTGAACAACAGCATTAACGGGAGAATAATACCATGTCCGATAAGGTATTCCCTGATGGATTTAAGTGAGCGGACCAGCGAATTTTTAACGGTTTGCGGAGATAATTCCAGCTGACTGGCGATTTCTGCAATCTTCAGCTCTGTTTCCCGGCTAAGCAGGTAAATCTTTTTGGCCTGTGGTGGTAATTGATGAATGGCTTGTCTCACCAGCCCTGCCGTCTCGGAAAAGGAGAGGTTCTCTTCTGTGAGGTTGGAATAGTCGGGGTTTTCCCGGGTAATGATATTACTGGCTTTATTTCTGACCCCCTGTCTTTGCAACCAGGTATAACAGCGATGGTACACCATCTTAAAGATCCAGTTATGGGGTGCTACCACCTCAATGAGCTTTTCACGACTCATCCATATACCCAGGAATATTTCCTGGATAATGTCTTTCTCAGGCCCTTCTACCTGGATGATCCGGGCAATAACAGGCTTTATCTTAGGAACATACAGATGGAATAATGCCTCAAATGCAGATTCATCCCCCTGCGCAATTTGGTGGAAAAGCGCCGTTTCATGTCCTGTATTATTATGCATCCCCTTTAAGTCCTGTTCACTCACAATCAAATACTCTTTGATTACCGGAAGTTTATAAATAAAAAATCGGAATACCGGTAAATACCGGGGCTGTAAAGTACAAAAAATATAGTAGCCAGTGAAAACAGCAGCTAAAAGCGATCAGCTAAAGATTAAAACAGATGATATTGTTTATCATTCATTGACACTTTTATTACCCTGGAAGAATTGAAAAAAGAGATGATGAAAGAAATAAGTAGCTTACCGCACAATTGCTGCTATTACTACTTCCCGGAAGTTCCTGCTCACCGGAACCTGGTGTTTCCTGATATGCAAAAGGTTGCCCTCAATACGCTCTACTTTATCCAGCGCTGCAATGTAAGATTTGTGTGTTTGCATGAACTGACGCGCAGGCAGCTTTTCCAGGAAAGATCTAAGGGTCGCATGGGTGATCACTTTTCTATCTTCCAGGTGAATAATCACATAATTTTCCAATCCCTCTATAAATAAAATGTTGGAGAAGATGATCTTTTCTAATTTACCATCTGCCTTAACAAACAGGTAGGATGCTTCCGGTGCCTGTTCCCGCTTGCTTTGGAAGTATTCATAAGCTTTGTTGGACGCTTTTAAAAAGCGCTCAAAAGAGATGGGTTTGAGCAGGTAATCCAATATATCCAGTTCAAAGCCGCGGATGGCATATTGTTCAAAGGCAGTTGTAAAGACAACCTTAGGCGGTTCCCGCAATGTGCTTAAAAATTCGATGCCACTTATATGCGGCATCTGGATATCCAGGAATAGCAAGTCTACGGGTTGCTGTTGCAATTGCCGGCCCAGTTGCAGACCATCCTCGCAAACGCTTTTGAGTTCCAGAAAATCCACTTTTTCTACGTACCCCTGTAACCCTTTCCTGGCAAAGGGTTCGTCATCGGTGATAATACAGCTAATTTTAGGATGCGTCATTTGTTATTTCCAATTGAAGTGCTGCAATAAATAAATGATCCTGCCGGCTGGCTGTAAACCGGTGTTTACCGGGATACAGCAGTTGCAGTCTTCGTTGTAAGTTTTCGAGCCCGATGCCTGCTCCATTTTCCTTTACAGGTATCATGGCGTGCAATGAATTGCTGACAGCCAGGATGATATCATTCCCCTGCAGCGCTAATTTAATGTGTAGCTGGTAATCGCCCCCCACATATTTAAAAGCATTTTCGATCAGGGGCAAAAATAGTAAAGGATATACGCGTTGCTGCTGTAGCCTGTCATCTATCTCCACTGCCAGCGCTAATTGTGTACTGCTTCTTATTTTTTGTATGTCTACATAATTATTTAAGTAATCTATTTCCTGGATGACCGGCACCTGTTGTTGCTGGTCATATAGCTGATAGCGCAGCAACTCAGAGAATTTTTCCAATGTCTTTTTTGCGCCATCCACATCTTCATCCATCTGGAAATAAACCGTATTGATGGCATTAAATAAAAAGTGCGGGTGGTATTGTGCTTTCAGGAATTTAAGTTCTGTTTCAAGCTGTTCATTTGTGACCCTTTCCAGTTGTATCCTGTTATCTACATAAGCGTTCAGGAATTGGCTACTACGAGCGATACCGTAATAAATGACCGCATACAGCATCGGGATTACATTAATGTCCGCCAGATCTCCCCATGACAGGCCGTCATCTGTGAGGGCAGCCATGGGGGTAAAGACCAGGTTCTGCAGCGCTAAATTTATCAGTATCAGCCATCCCAGCTCTTTAACAATCCTGCCATAGTATATATTTAATACCTGTTGTTGCCGGTCAAAGTACCGCAATAAGCGTGTAAAAAGAAAAATTTCTACGTAACCAATAAATATGCTAATAGCTATCTCCAGGGCATTTAAAGTCCAGGGGCGCTCCCAGAACTTTATCTGGGCTACACTGTCATTCAGCAGCCTTATGGTCAGGTAAACTGTTAATCCATAAATGGCCGGGAAAATAAATTTCATGAAAAATTTCATAGCCTTAAATTACACATTTCAGGTAGAAAGAACGACAGGTTGATGCACATCTTCCGGTTGCCTTACGGTACGCCGGGCTGTTTTTTCTTTTGGCTTCATCCCAAAGAGGAACCGGGTAAGGGCATAAGGCCTTATAAACAGGTGATAGATGCCCATTGTTATAAAGAATGTCACCACTACGGTAAATAAGTATTTGGATAAAATGCTTTCATTGGGCACCCGCACAATGTAATAAACCAGTATCACAATTACCGTTTGATGCAAAATATAGAAAGGATATACCGCCTGATTCAGGTAGCCAAGTACTTTGTGAGGGCGGTTCAGGTACCTTTTTCCATAACCTACCAGCGCTAATACCCAGCTCCAGCCTATGAGTGATCTTAACATCCTGAGCGTATATAAAGTATATGTTTTTAGTGTCGGATCTGTAAAGAATCTGAGCTCATGATCGTTCCATTGCAGATAATTGATCAGTAACAAACTTACAAAACCAATTGTCAGTGCAAAACGGCGGTTGCGTTCTAAACTATCCAGCAGCTTTGGTTGTGCCACACAAATAAACCCTGCTAATAAAAAGAACAGCCAATAAAAAAAGTAACAACCATCATGCACAAGATCATTTGTTTCAGGGAATTGCCTGCTAAGTAATGTGTACCACACAATACCAGGGAGCATCAGCCAGTAAATCCGTTTGCCCCGCGCGAGTGCCACTAATTTTTCCTTAAACTGTATGCTTTTGGGTGATGCTACCCAGGCAAAGAACGGTGCCAGCAGCAAGTCGTAGAGGAACATGTATAAGATGAACCACAGGTGATGCCAGCTGAAGTTGCCTTTGGGATAAGGTACAAATTCCAATACCCTGGGATAAAACTGCCAGAAATTACCGTGAAAATTTTGTGTAAGCCGTTCCATATAAACCTGGGGAGGAACAATAACAAACATGCAAAACACCAACGGAATAAAAAGCCTTCTGCATCTTAAACCGATGAAAGACCACCCTGACCTGTGTTGCATCATATAGTAACTAACTGTTCCCGAAACAAAGAAAAGGAGCGGCATGCGGAATAAATGCATAAAATGATTAAATACCCCTATGAGATCACTGGTTTCGTGATTTTTAATATGCCAATCATCCTCAGCAACAAAGGGCATAGCAGAATGAAAGAATAATACTCCCAGAATCGAAAATATTCTTAGCCAGTCGAGGTAAATTTGGCGTTTGGTTGTTTCCATGGCGCTTTTTTATGTAAAGAAAGCAGACCTGCCCGGCCCGGAAAAAGGTTTTTGACAACAAGCAGCATTTCTGTGACCACGGGAATTTTTGAAGGTATCGTAAGCTGTTATAAACCCCGAAAGCCACTTTCCCAATAGGTTAGAGAATTTTCTCTAACCTATTGGGAAAGTGGCAATGATAGGCGGATTATCCAATTCATTTCTCGACTCAAAATGGCTCCTTACTTTATCACTAATCTCTTTATAGCCATAATAGCGCCTACATGCAATCTAATATTTTACGTAGTCTTTATTTGCTGTAATTTTCTGAAAATTACAGTGTGTAAAAACAATATTGTCGCCGGGGCAAATGCAGGGAACCACACAAATGGGAATATTGTCATTTCCAGAGCTCCACGCTCACCACTGCTGATGGATTTTATTGTAGTAATAACCGCAATAATAAGCAGCGAAACAATGTCCAGTATTCCAAAAATGTTCCAGGCATAAACTGCTTTTATGCTCCATGATTTCCCTTTTGAAACCATTTTGGCTAGAGGCAAAGCCAGAAGCGCCGTAATAATATCCCCTATTCCTGATGAAAAAGCAAGTCCGGCAGGAAGCAAGTGATAGCAATAAAGAATAATGAAGAACGCGCCAACAAGCCGAAATACATGAATAGCGATCAGGGATTCCAATGTAATTGACCGGAGTAATTTTTTGAATAATCTTGTATTTCCGATAATTACAAATAGTATAATAGCCAATGGTATAGTAGTAAAAACAACTATTTTAGGCGGTATTGAGTTGATGTAAAACACACCTTTTAAAGATAATATTGAAACATAAGCGAAGTAAATGATATAAAAACCAAAAATACTGAATTGGATATTTCTTGATCTGTCCGCAGTCATACCGGCGTTGAGGGCCGCCTGTTTTACCGGGTTTGCGATGAGCGCAATACAATAGAGAAAACTTGGGATGAATAGAACTATAACCCATAGGGGTATAGTTGATATGTAGCTTGCCATTTTATTTGTTGATTTAATTGATAGGACAAAGATAAATCAACTATCCTGGCTTATACTTAGCAAATGGCAAGAAATGAGATGGGCTATTTTTTCATAAATTCTTTTCTTATCCTGCTTAATGAGGTATCGGTTATACCCAGGTAAGTGGCAATGTGTTTTAAAGGCGCATTTTGAAGGATCTCAGGGTTCGAATTAATCAGATCGCCGTAACGCTGTTCTGCGGTTTCATGCAACATTGACAACATTCTTTGTTTCAGTATACCGAACTGGTTAATGATGTTTAACCGTCCAAATTCACGAAACTCAGGGATTGTGTGGAAGTTTGTCTGCATATCCTCATAAGTAATATACCACGTTTCGCAATCTGTTAATGCCTGGATATATTCTTTTGAAGGTATCCTTTTAAAGAATGATAGAAGATCACTGGCTTGAATTTTTTTTGAATAAAATGCGGTTGTTACATCATTGCCTTCAAGATCATAAGTGTATGACCTCATAATACCTTCTTCAATGAAATGAGACTCGTTACAAACGGCGCCTTCTTTCAATAAATACTCGTTCCTGGCAATTTTCCTCTCCTTAAATTTCTCCACTAACTGTTCGGCTTTGCCGGTACTCATTGGCAATACATTTTGAACAAACTGAATTAAATGATCCTTATTCATATGTCAATTTATGATGCCTCTCTTTATTAATTAAACTATCATACAAGGCGATAAAAGTAATAAACGCTGTCAAACTTACGGATTAAAGCTTGTTCTGAGTACATTAGTGTCCCGAAGCGATCAAAATGTCAAAGAACTTTTATATAATCAATTGCAAATCTGGTAGTTTAAACGGGACGCTACTGATTCAGTATAATTAATAAACCAAGCACATGAAAAAGAATTCTTCTATCCAGGAACTCCTCGGCCAAACCGATATTTACCTCATTGACCAGATCATGAAAGGCCGCTACGATTTTGATCATAAAATCCTTGATGCAGGCTGCGGTACGGGTAGGAATATGCATTGGTTTTTACTGAATAATATGGATATCCATGGGGTTGATCTGAATGAGGGTGCTATCAACAGCATTAAAATTAAGTATCCCCATTTTTTGGATAACCATCTGCATATAGCTGCTGTAGAAAAAATGCCATTTCACGATCATCACTTTGATCATGTAATTAGTAGCGCTGTACTTCATTTTGCCAATTCTACCCTACAATTTCAACATATGCTCGCTGAAATGGTCCGTGTATTAAAAAATGGGGGCACTGTGTTTATTAGAATGACTTCCAATATTGGTATAGAAGACAAAGTAGCATTGATAGCAGATGGTGTTTATCAAATACCAGATGGTACAAAACGTTTTCTTTTGACCCGATCATTGCTGCATGATTGTATGCAGCAGCTCCACTTATCATTTATAGACCCTTTGAAAACAGTAAATGTGGATGATATCCGTTGTATGAGTACGCTGGTATTACAAAAGCATTAAAGTCTTTCCAATATCACCGGTTTGCCGCGCCTCACCTCATTTTTATAAATAAAGAAAGCAAGATTCGGGTTTTATAGGAGCAGGAGTGAAAATATCTTTGCCAACAGAGATCATGCTTATGATACATCATATAAAATTAGGAAACACACAGGAGGAGCGGAGAAAGGTACTGAGAACAATGATCAGAGGGGGAGCCGTTTGCCTTGGCGGCTACAAAAAAGCAAAAATATATGGACTACTGCGCTGTACCTCCGGCATGCGGATGAAGGCAGAGCATCGTGTTTTTTTCAGGGATGAAGAGGAAGCTATTAAAGAAGGTTATCGTCCCTGCGGGCATTGCCTGCCGGAAAAATATAAATTATGGAAGGCTGGTCTGGCATGGGCAGGGAATGTACAACCACATAAAAACTAGTATCATGGAAAATATAAGAGAACGCCTGGATAATAAAAATTGGGCGGCAATAACAGAGGATCTCCATCAGCAGGGTTATACCATCGTTAAAAATGTGCTGGATAAAACAACGTGTGAGGAGTTGATAGCAGCGTATAATGCAGATGGCACCTATCGTAAAACCATCAGCATGGAACGTTATCGTTTTGGTATGGGAGAATACAAATATTTCCAATACCCTTTGCCAGACTTGATTACAGACATCCGGGAAGCCGTGTATGCTAAAATTGCACCAGTGGCTAATACGTGGATGTCGGCGCTGAATATAGCCACGCGCTTTCCACCAACACATAAAGAAATGACAAGGCTTTGTCATGATAATGGGCAAACCAAACCTACTATATTGATCCTGAAATACGGAGCCGGTGGCTTCAATACCCTGCACCAGGATTTGTATGGAGATATTTATTTTCCGATGCAACTGGTACTTTTCCTGAATGAGCCGGAGGAAGATTATACTGGTGGTGAATTTGTACTCACAGAGCAGATACCCAGGGCACAATCAAAGGCGAATGTGTTGAAACCCAGGCGTGGTGATATGTTGCTGTTCACAACAAATTTCCGGCCGGTGAAGGGTACCAAAGGATATTACAGGGTAAATATGAAACACGGTGTAAGCCCATTGCATAGTGGTCAGCGCCATACTTTAGGTATTATTTTTCATGATGCCCAATCCTGAAAAAATAAAAAATTAAAAAAAGAAAAAAGGATATTCATAACTTAAAGCATGAAAATTTCAGGCTACAATAAATTATAATCAACCTAAGCCTGGATTAATTATTTTAATTTATGTCCTTTCAGAAAAAGATTGCCGGCGCTGCTTTACATGATAAGATCGCCTCACTGGATCATTTGCGCGCACTGGCTATTATCCTTGTTTTTATATTCCATTACCGCATGTTTAAACACCCTGAATGGGTGGATACTATTGGTCATTTCGGATGGACAGGTGTTGATCTCTTTTTTGTATTGAGTGGATACTTAATTGCGGGACAGCTGTTCCGGACAATAGCAAAAGGGAAGGCAATAGATCTGAAAACGTTTTTCCTTAAACGTTTTTTTAGAATAATACCTGTATACCTGGTGGTACTGTCGTTGTATTTTTTTATTCCTGCATTCAGGGAAAGGGAAGCGCTGTCGCCGCTATGGAAATTTTTAACCTTTACGCAGAACTTCGGACTGGATCTTAGCCATCATGGCACTTTTTCGCATGCCTGGTCTCTTTGTATAGAAGAGCAGTTCTATCTGTTATTGCCATTCCTGGTAACTGGTTTTGTTTATTTTAAGGCGGGCAAAAAAGGGTTTTATCTGGTAGTATTGTTGTTCCTGGCTGGTTTTGCCATACGGCTGATCAGCTGGAATAAGTGGGTAGTGGATGCCAACGACTTCGTGATGGCATGGTATCAATGGATTTATTATCCTACGTATTGCAGACTGGATGGCCTGTTGACAGGAGTGTCTGTTGCCGGCCTGTATCAGTTCTTCCCGCATATTAAAAACATTGTCAGTAAATATGGAAACTGGTGGTTGTTGGCCGGACTGGCACTCCTCACAGTCGCTTACTTTTTATGTGATAATCCTTATTCGTTTGGTGCCACTATTTTTGGGTTTCCTTTGGTTGCTATTGGGTATGGGGTAGTATTAGCTGCAGTAGTTTGTCCTGGTTGTATCCTGTATAAATTTAGTTCCCGTATTTCTTCGGGCATTGCCACGTTGTCCTATTCCATCTATCTTTCGCATAAAGGCGTAATACATCTGACTCAGGGGCTGCTTGTAAAATGGGGTATTGAAGGAGATAGTATTATCATGTTTTTATTTTGTGCAGGTGCTGTTGTAATGGCTGCTTTACTGCTGCGTTATACTATTGAAAAACCTTTTCTGCGCCTCAGAGAGAGGATGCTGGACAAGCGTACAACCAGCCATGGAAAAGAATCCGTTGAGATGGTATTAAAAAATACAGCATAATAAAGTCGAATGAAAGAAAATGCTGTATTGATCTTTCATATGGACTAATACAAGCAGGAGAAGCCTTGTTATCCATAAATTGTGGATGGAAAAGCTGAGTTGTCCCGTACTTGTTATTGATGAAGATTTACCTGTAGCAGATAGAAGAAAGCTGATTATTGAGAAAATAGATACAATCGGGTAATTAAACGTTTTTATTGGATGTTAACAGGCCGGTTGTATGGGGCTGACAGAAAATGTGAGCCCTTTCTTACGCTAAACATATTTCATTTATATAAATATATTTTAGCCGTAAGGCCGTATTATCACCTGGATGTAAGATAAATTAGCTATTCTTGCACTATAACTCTAAATCCTATTCATATGAAGCTTGAAATCAAACACCAGCAACGCTATTCTCGTGGAGAATTGTTATTGCGCTCTTTCTTAGGTTTTTTTTATATCATGATCCCGCATGGTTTTTGCCTGGCTTTTGTGGGTATCTGGGCATTTATTCTCTGGATTATTACCTTCATCAAAATTTTGGTTACCGGACAATACCCCAAATCCAATTTTGACTTTTTTATCAAATTCTTTCGCTGGAACCTGCGTGTAAATGCACGTGCACTGAACCTTTCAGACGGATACCCGGCTTTCGGTCTTGATGCCGCTGATGATAATACGACTTTTGAAATGCCTTATACAGAAAATGTAAGCCGGGGGCATGCAGCACTGGTTTTTTTCCTGGGATGTTTCCTGCTGATCCCTCAGATATTTTGCCTCTATTTCGTCGCAATCGGGGCTATGTTCGTCATGCTCTTCGCATGGTTTGCAGTACTGTTTACCGGTGAATACCCTGCTGGTATGCATGATTACATGGTAAAATATCTCCGGTGGTCGATGCGTCTTAGTACATACCTGCATTTCATGATTCAGTCTTATCCTCCTTTCAACGGCCGGCCGGATGAAGGTGATGAACAGGACACCATTGATAAGATAGGTCTTACCGCAGCATAATAACCAATATTTATAAAATAAAATGGGACTGACTCTTTTGAGTCAGTCCCATTTTATTTTGTAGAAAAGGTCTGCTATGTAGTTTTAATTATTACACTAAAAGTGACCACTTTTTTGTAATACATCTTTAGCTTTTCTCATTGATGAAATTTCCGTCGTTATCAAAAAACAAACGTTTTTTATCGCTGCCTTTATGGATACCAACTTCAATTTTCTGCGCTGTTTTATCAGGACGGATAGTTTTTTTAATTTTATCTGAGTCAATTAAATATCCTTTGTAATTAGTAACAATGTAAGTAGATACTTTACGTGGCAAACGGGAGTTTACCAGCAACTCTTTTGCTTCTACCAGATTGCCTGCATCATTATAGGTAGCCTGTAAATTGCCGCCGTTTTTACCGGTAATATTTAACACGTATAAGTCAATGTCATCCTGACTTACCTGGGAAAGATCATTTTCAGAAACAGCCCAATTGGATTTGTAAGTTTTCAGCGGCATTTTAAGTACCTGCTTTAAAGTCATATGGGGAAACGCTTTCTTTGATTTACCAGCCGCAGTTAGAGCTACTGGAATATTTACGGGCCAATGGCTTCAAAACATTTATATGCTCCGGCGGAACAGTAGAATTAATGCGGGTCATCTCACAAAAATATTATGGTATTCCTCCCGAACAGGTAATAGGGACTGAATTTAAGTATAAGTATGTAGATAGTACAGGTATTAATGATATCATGCGACTGAGCGGACTAAGAACATTTAACGATAAGCAGGAGAAACCTGTAAATATCCAATACCACATCGGTAAGCGGCCCATATTAGCATGTGGTAATGAAGGAGGGGCGGGAGATGTATACATGTTGCGTTTTTCGCAGGGCAACAAATATCCTTCCTTACAGTTGATCGTTAATCACGATGATAGCGCACGTGAATTTTATTATCAGGAAACAGATAACCGTTCTCTTGGTTTAGCCCGTAAATATAACTGGACAATCATCAGTATGAAGGATGACTGGAAAACAGTATTTGTGAAGTGAGTGATTGTTTTTTCAGGTGATGGTTGATACTAATAAACGGGTATCCATTTTTCAAGTGCTGCTTGTTTCCGGCTATTCATTGTAAGTTTTATCTTTCCAATACCACCAGTTTAGTTTTTCTTTTTCATGATGTTGTGCCGATGCAAAATATACAGCACAACGAAAGGTATATAACATGCAGATATCATGTTTCACGCCTGTAATAGTATTCAGTCTGTCATAGAGGATAGCAGGGTTTTGCCCTTTCAGATCCGGAATACTTCTGATTCCGATGTTCCAGAGATCAATAGCACAGGCTTTCCCTATACCTGGAATAATTTGGAGTTGTTTTAAAACAGTCTGTTTATCGGCGGTATTTTTATCCATCAGATAAATGTTTATTTTTTAAAAAAGTTTAAAGCCTGCTGATATAAGGTTGCCACAGGGGCAGGTTGCATCACTTTCATTATTTAGCGCATTTTACTAAAATTTAATCACTTATTTCCCTAGATTTGTTTTTTATAACATTTCTATATCAACCAAATAAATGCCTTTGTATTCAGCATATGTGAACAATGCTTTATCAGATTCCTTCTAATCAAACGGTATTGAATCCGAATATGGCGCAGAACCCTCTGGCAATAGAAAAATTTAAAACAGTACGCAATGATGATTAAAAAGATGACTGCGCTGGCTCTGCTGGGAACGATGTTGGCTACTACACACATAATTGCACAGCAACGTCCTAACATTGTCTTTATCCTGGCGGATGACCTGGGATATGGCGACCTTGGCGTATACGGACAAACAAAGATCAAGACGCCTAATATTGATCGCCTTGCAAGGGAGGGGATGGTATTTACACAGTTCTATGCAGGAACATCCGTATGTGCGCCATCCCGCTCATCGCTGCTTACCGGGCAGCATACAGGCCATACTTTTGTACGCGGCAATAAGGAGATAGCGCCGGAGGGGCAGGAACCCCTGGCCGATACGGTACAGAGTTATGCCACTTTGTTGAAACAGGCCGGTTATGCTACCGGTGCCTTCGGCAAATGGGGACTGGGTATGGTTGGCACTTCCGGCGCACCGGATAAAAAAGGCTTTACTACTTTCTTCGGGTATAACTGCCAGCGGCAGTCGCACCGTTATTATCCCACGCATCTGTGGAATAATAACGAAAAAGTAGAGTTAACGGGAAACGACCTCACACAGAAAAAAGTATATGCGCCTGACCTCATCCAGATAATGGCGCTGGCATTTATCATGGATCATAAAGACAAACCATTCTTCCTCTTTATTCCTACTACACTGCCACACGCAGAACTCCAGGGACCTGACGATGAATATTACAAAATGTATGAGCACAGCTTTGAAGAACATGCCTACAAAGGCAATGATTACGGCCCCGGTGCAAAAGTAGCCGGCTATGCTTCCGTAGAAAAGCCGCGGGCCACCTATGCTGCCATGGTGAGCCGCATGGATGCTTATGTGGGGCAGGTGCTGGACAGGCTGGATGCATTAGGGCTCACAGACAACACCATTGTGATTTTCGCAAGCGATAACGGTGCACATCAGGAAGGGGGAGCAGATCCTCTATTCTTCAATAGCACCGGTGGTCTTCGGGGTTATAAGCGTGACCTGTATGAAGGCGGTATTAAAACACCCTTCATCGTAAAATGGCCAGGCAAAGTGAAGGCGGGTAGCAAGAGTGATTTTGTTGGCGCTTTCTGGGACCTGATGCCCACCTTTACAGAAATAGGTGGTGCTCCCAAGCCACGCTATACTGACGGTATTTCAATAGTGCCAACATTGCTGGGAAAGAAAAAACAGGCCACACATCCGTACCTGTACTGGGAGTTCCATGAAGATGGCGGCCGGCAGGCAGTACGCATGGGCAAATGGAAAGGCATCAGGCAAAATGTAATGAAGGATCACAATGCACCATTAGAGTTATATGATCTTAGCAAAGACCCCGCAGAACAACATAATATCGCAGCAACAAATGCCGGGATAGTTAAGAAGATGAGTGCTTATATGAAAGAAGCACATGTAGAAAGTGACGTGTTTCCTTTAACGGGGAAATAATGTGATAGCAGATAATATTTTTAAAATGATCCCGGTTGCTGTAAAGTGGCCGGGATCATTTTATTTTCCAGAAAAGTTCAACAGTTGGTAGCGATAATTAGCTCTATACTGCATCTCCGTCGCAGTTTCCTCAAACCCGGTTTTTTTCTTTATAAAATAAATATGTATCTTAATATTAGTATTTTGATGAATTATGCAATCGATTGAATAACCTATAAGTTCCCATAACATACACGTAGCATTTAAAAACCCTTTTCCTCAACAACTATCACCCTAAAACCCAAACCTGTATGATGTATCGTTATTCATTACTGCTTGTTTACCTGTTGAGCATTACCGGCTTATTGGTACAGGCGCAAAACAAACCTTTCCCCCAGGCGATCAGTTATCCTAACTGTATTAAGCCTAACAATGTTACACAATCGGCTATGAATGCCAGTGTAGCCAGTTATTACGACTACTGGAAATCCCGGTACCTGAAAAATAACCTGGCATCTTTACCCGGAGGCTATTATGTAAAAGGCGATATCACCGGTAGCGCGGATGGTTATAAGCCGCTTGGTTCCTCGGAAGGGCATGGCTATGGTATGGTGATCACTGCACTGATGGCTGGTCATGATCCCAATGCACAAACTATTTTTGATGGCTTGTACAAAACATTCCGTGCTTACCACAGTTCGGTAAACAGTAACCTGATGGGCTGGGTGGTAGCCGATGCCAAAGGTGCGCAGGGCCATTTTGATTCAGCTACCGACGGTGATATGGACATCGCCTACTCACTTATTCTGGCGCACTACCAATGGGGTTCTTCCGGTAACATTAATTATCTCAGCGAAGCTAAAAAGATGATTACAAGTGGTCTTAAAGCCGCCTACGTTACCAGCAGCAATCGCCTTAACCTGGGCGACTGGGACACCAAAACGGCGCTCAATACGCGGCCTTCCGACTGGATGATGGATCATATGCGGGCTTTCTACCAGGAAACAAATGATGCTACCTGGAACAACGTTATCAATAGCCTGTATACGGTGTATGCACAGTTCAGCACTGCCTATTCTCCTGCTACCGGCCTGATCTCCGATTTTGTAGTGAAAAATCCACCGGAACCGGCGCCTAAAAATTTCCTGAATGAATATCCGCCAACAGATGAATATAATTATAACGCCTGCCGTGTACCTTTGCGGATCGTGATGGATTATGCCATGTATGGCAACGCCAACGCATATAACATCTCCAACAAACTGGTGAACTGGATCAAAACAAAAACAGGCGGAGATCCTTCCCAAATAAAAGATGGTTATAAACTCAACGGTACAGTGAGCGGTACTGACCCTGAAGGCGTATTTGTAGCACCTTTCGTAGCAGCATCCGTTATCAGCAGCAACAACCAGGCATTTCTCAACAGCGGCTGGAATTTTCTTAAAACAGCCAAGACAGGCTATTTCAGTGACTCTTACAGCCTCTTATGCCAGCTGTTTATTTCTGGTAACTGGTGGATACCCGGCAACAGCGGGCCTGCTAACATACCGCCGGTAGTTAGTATTACCGCTCCGGTAAACAATGCCACCTTCCCTGCACCCGCCAGCATCACCATTACTGCCAATGCAACGGACAGCGACGGCACCATCAGTAAAGTGGAATTCTTCAACGGCACCGGCAAGCTGGGAGAAGCCACCAGCAGTCCTTACACGTATACCTGGAGCAACGTAGCAGCAGGTACCTGGTCCATTACTGCCAGGGCAACAGACAATAGCAACGGCGCCACTACTTCTTCGGTGGTGAATGTAACCGTTACAGCAACTGCTGGCTGTGATCCGGCAAAAGCAAGTAGTGATGATGGCAACATCGCAGCTAATGCCATCGATAATGACCTCAATACGCGCTGGTCTGCCACCGGCGACGGACAGTGGATACAATTCTGTTTGGGTACCGCGCAATCAGTAACAGGCGTAGACATCGCCTTCTATAAAGGGGATACCCGCAAGGCTGCTTTCGACATACTCACCGGCAACGATGGGGTTAACTGGACCACCACCGCTTCCGGTTTGCATAGCAGCGGCACCTCCCTGGCTTTTGAATCATTTAACTTTACTGCAGTAACGGCAAAGTATATACGAATAGTAGGGCACGGCAATAACGTAAACGCCTGGAACAGTTATGCAGAAGTGAAGATAAAAACTGCGGTTGCAAAATTTGCAACGGCTGCTTTCACAGCAGTAAATGATGCCCCACCAAAAGAAAGCCAGCTTCAGGTAGATGCGTTTCCTAATCCGTTTAGTGGTAACGTAACTATCACCTGGCAAATCAAAAAAGCCGGGCTAACAAACCTGACTGTATTTAATGTAGCCGGTCAGCCCGTAGCAATATTGGCTAACGGTTTCCTCCCGGCCGGCACACAAAAAGTAATATTTAATGGTGAAAAACATCCGTCAGGCATCTATATCATCAAATTGGTACAGCAAGGATCAGTGATTACAAAGCGGATCGTGCGTGAATAAATATAGCAGGTAAAAGAAAGCGAAATGAAGATTTTCTGCTGAAAGAAAATCTTCATTTCGTTTGTTATAAAGTGGCCCCCGGAAAATGAACTACAATTCATTATCTTTATAGCAGTACTCATCTCAGGTATTCAACCATTTCCCAATATGACCGGTAACATCAACATTTTTGTTTGGAGCACTATCATTTGTTGGACCTTATTTGCAGCTTGCTGGCTCCTGCTGCGTAACGAGACAAAAGAGAATGTCAGTACAAGAACATTCCGTCAGCGTAATATGGGCTTTCTCGGTTATCTTATTATCTTTTCGCTGCTTTATTTGCCTTTCTTTGTCACCAATCGTTTCGTGTTCCGTATCATTCCGCCTTACGCGGCCCTGCAATCAGTGGGCGCGTTACTTTGTGCTGCCGGTGTAGGTATCTGTATCTGGTCGCGCATTGTTTTGGGGTGGAACTGGAGTGGGGGCGTAACGGCAAAAAAAGACCATGAACTGGTTATTAAAGGCCCTTACAGATTAGTCAGACATCCCATTTATACAGGATTTATCTGCGCGGTGGCAGGTACCTGCCTGGTGACGGGCAGCTTACCCGGTATCGTGATAAGCTGCGTGTATACATTAGGGTTATGTATGAAGATCAGTGATGAGGAAATATTATTAAGCAATGTTTTCCCGGATAGCTATGCAACTTACCAACAGCATACGCGTAAGCTGATCCCATTTATATGGTAGCTATAAATAATCATCGGGGATCATTCTTTCCAATACCTTTGATCATTTTTATAGGAGGCAGGTATTTTTGCGGACCCCCATTTCCATGATCAGGATCCGGTAAAATTATTTGTTGTGCTATGATAACTTTTAAGTTAAAAATGACTATTATTTTTGTGTGTATAAAAACCACAGGATAATGACGATCAAAGCACAATTAATAGAAGCGGAAGAAAAGGCGCTGCTGTTATTTAATACAATTGAAGCCCGCGGATTAATAACAGCAGGTAAATCTGAAAAGCAACTGAATACAGAAATTTTCAACCTGGCTAAGGAGCTGTATGGCATTGAAAAGTACTGGCATAAAAGGATTGTCAGAACAGGCCCTAACACACTACATCCCTACAATGAAAATCCACCTGACCTGATCATCCGGGAAGATGATATTCTTTTCATCGATTTCGGACCTGTTTTTGAAGACTGGGAAGCCGATTTTGGCAGAACATACGTAATAGGGAATGATCCACTAAAACATAAACTAAAAAACGATATCGAATCCGCGTGGCAGGAAACCAAAGACTGGTTCGGAAAACAGGAACAGCTTACCGGTGCTCAATTGTATCATTATACCGTGGAGTTAGCCCGTCAGTATGGCTGGACTTTTGGCGGAGAAATTGCCGGTCATATTATCGGGCAATTCCCTCATGAAAGGTTAGTGCCAGGTACACAGGACCTATATGTACATCCTGACAATCACCAGGACATGTTCACAACAGATAAAAATGGTCAGCCGAGAGAGTGGATTCTGGAAATCCATTTTATAGATGCAGAGAAACAAATAGGTGGCTTCTTTGAGCAGTTGTTGACATGAGGAAGCAGATAAACGGATTATTTAATAAACAGGTAGCCGGATATCAGTAAAACGAAATCGGTCATCTACTGTATCGAAATCGAACAATTTAAACGTAATTATAATATGTAAACATGTAATTATTAATTATTTATCTTCTGGTATTATTTTTAAGAGATATATTTCGACAAGAAGAAACAGTTGTAAATAACTGATAAAAATAGATGCATGTTTAGGAATCATTTCAAAATTGCGTGGCGCCACCTGTTTATTAACAAAGGATATTCTGCTATAAATATTATTGGACTGGCCGCAGGCATGACAGTAGCACTGTTGATAGGTTTGTGGATATGGGATGAACTTTCTTTCAACAGATATCATCAGGAACATAACAGCGTGGCACAGGTAATGGATGCCCAGACTATCAATGGTGAAATCAATACCAATGAAGCGATCGCCATCCCATTGGCAGCGGAGCTGCGCAGTAAATATGCAGCAGACTTTAAGCGGGTGGCACTTGTTTTTCCCAACTTTACACATACACTGGCTGTTAGTGATAAAAAGCTTTCAGCGTCTGGTATATGGGCGCAGCCTGATCTTCCTGAAATGTTGACTTTAAAAATGTTGAAGGGCAAAAGAGATGCCTTGAAAGATCCTTCCTCCGTACTGATCACCCAATCACTCGCCAGGGCATTGTTTGGTGATGCAGACCCGTTGAATAAAACAATCAGGCTGGATAATATGGAAACGGTGCAAGTGGGCGGTGTGTATGAAGATCTTCCACAAAACACTACTTTTTACAGCACAAAACTTATCCTCTCCTGGAACAAGGCGCTGGGTATAATGCAATGGCTGAATGATGCCCAGACACAATGGGACGGCCGCTACATGAAGCTATACGTACAGTTGAATGATCATGCCGACATCAATAAAATAAACGAAAAAATTAAGCATATAGTCCAGCCTCATGTGAAGGGTGGTAATGAAGAAATACTGCTGCATCCGATGAACAAGTGGCATTTATACAGCGAGTTTAAAAATGGGAAAGTGGCTGGCGGCCGTATCAGGCTTATCTGGCTCTTTGGCGCCATAGGTGCACTGGTGCTGTTGTTGGCCTGTATCAACTTTATGAATTTGTCTACCGCCAGGAGTGAGAAGCGGGCGAAAGAAGTAGGTATACGCAGAGCAATGGGTTCATTGCGTGGGCAATTGATCGGACAGTTTCTTAGTGAATCACTGCTGTTAGCGTTTCTGGCTTTTATGCTGGCTATTGTGATCGCGCAGGTGTCGCTGCCTTTCTTCAACAGGCTAACAGAAAAACAAATGTCTGTTCCTTTTGCCCAGCCTTTGCTTTGGGTATTACTGATTGGCTTCACGCTTTTTACCGGCTTTATTTCCGGCAGCTATCCGGCTTTTTATTTATCAGCTTTCCTTCCTGTTAAAGTATTAAAAGGTAGTTTCAGGATGGGACGTTTTGCGTCGCTGCCACGTAAAGTGCTGATGGTGGTGCAGTTCACGGTATCCATTGTTTTGATCATAGGAACTGTTGTTGTATATCAGCAAATACAATATGCCAAAAAACGCCCCGTTGGTTACACACGTGAAAGGCTTATTACAGTGACAATGAATACCCCGGAAATTTTTGGTGCTTCCTATAATGCTTTAAGGAATGAATTGATAGAAACGGGTGTAGTAACAAATATGACCAAATCATCCACTCAATCCACGGAAGCGCCGGTGAATAACACCGAATTTAACTGGAAAGGTAAAAACCCTGGTGCTACACCAATGATCGGATTAGTGGAGGTTACACACGACTACGGTAATACACTCAACTGGCACATAAAAGAAGGCCGTGATTTTTCAAGAAGTTATGCAACGGATTCCGGTTCGCTTATATTAAATGAAGCAGCTGTAAAGCTTACAGGCTTCAAGCATCCGGTAGGCGAAACAATAAGCTTTGGCGGCGAGAACCACGTCATTACAGGAACAGTGGAGGATATGGTGATGGAATCACCTTACAGGCCTGTACAGCCAACTATCTTTTTGCTGAAATATAGCCCGTTTAATGCACTCGCTGTTTGTATAAAACCAACCATTCCCATACGTGAGGCGCTTTCCAGGATAGAACCGGTGTTTAAGAAATTTAACCCGGGAGGTCCTTTTGATTATAAATTTACAGATGAAGAATATGCCAGGAAATTTTCTGATGAAGAACGTATCAGCAAGCTGGTAACAGTATTTGCGATACTGGCGATCTTCATTTCCTGCCTGGGGGTATTTGGTCTTGCATCATTCATAGCAGAGCAGCGCACCAAAGAAATTGGTGTTCGCAAAGTGCTGGGTGCATCCGTTGTGGATGTATTGGGATTGTTGTCAAAAGACTTTGTGATGCTGGTCATCATTGCACTGCTTATTGCATCGCCACTGGCTTACTATTTTATGTTTAACTGGTTGAAAAACTATCAGTACCGTACAGGTCTTTCCGGATGGGTATTTGTAATGGCGGGTTTCGGCGCGTTGTTGATGACTTTATTAACGATAAGTTATCAATCCATTAAAGCAGCACTGATGAACCCTACGAAGAGTTTGAGGGGAGAATAGAATAGTTATCAATTACAAAGAAATGAATGGCTCCGGGAATATTTCTTAGATCAGAACTTTAATTTATCCCTGTCGCAATAATATCGGGCAATTCCCCCAATGCAGGTTTCTGCATTATATTGGTTGCCAACAATGTTTGAATAAGTAACTTTCCCGGAAGGAGAAATAGTCCTGACCAGTGGTAGTCCATTTCCATAGGCGATTTTATAAACCTTATCGGCTTTATGGCATTTAAGGCATATAACCTGCTGTAAGCTATCTTCGTGGATGTCTGCCGGAATTAGCAAAGTAAGGTCAGGTGTGTCGCTTTCAAATGATGTTACCGATGCAAGTAATATTGTATCAATGCCTATGCCGGCACAAAAGAAATCAAAACTCTTTTCATGTCGCGGAACAAATGTTAAATTAAAATCGCCATGGGCATCTGTTATAGCCCTGGCTAAAACTTTGTCGTTACCTTTTACAAATATGTTTAAGCTGATGATGTAGGCACTTGTATCTTTGGGGTTGTTTCTGATATGTCCTGTAATGTGAACAGGGAGTGTAGTAGTACGAACGTTGAAAACTGATGCCAGTAAGAGTATCAGGGGTATTGTAATCAATAATAGTTTGGGCATAGCGGTATGGAATTTATGATTAAATGGGAAACAGATCTGAGCGGAAGAACCATCATTTTATCACATTAAACTTTTCCCTGTATTCTGATGGTGTCATGCCCACTGTTTTTCTGAATATTTTTCTAAAAGCTTTAGGGTCGTTATATCCTGAATGGAAGATGATTTCATTCATTTGTTGCCCTGTTTGTTCCAGTAGTTTCTTAGCCGCTTCAATACGGGTTTGTTGCAGGTATTCGATAGGGGTGATACCTGTTACCAGTTTAAATCTTCTCACAATATTTCTTCGGCTGGAGGGGATATCTTTGATCATTTCCTCAATGGTTCCGGTGTCGTGATAACTGGTTTCTATCTTTTGTTGTGCAGTCGCTACGAGGTCGTCATGGTGGTTGCGGGAAGGCTGAAATGTGCTGAAGTAGGCTTGTTTATCTCTGCCCATATCTATAGCAAATATTTTCGCTGCCCTCACAGCGATTGCTATTCCGCAATGTATTTCCAGCAGATGCAGCAATAAATGAAAGGTGGAAGTAGCGCCACCACTGGTATACATTCTTCCATCACGGGTAACCGTTTTATCCGGACAGAGATTTACCGCGGGAAAAGCGGCAGCAAATTCCTTGCAGGCATCTACATGTGTGGTGGCTATTTTACCGTCGAGCAATCCCGATGCGCCTAATAAGAAAGCGCCGGTACAAAAACTGGCTATTTCTGCGCCGGTGTGGTATTGCTGATTAAGCCAGGGCAGGTATTCATGATTTTCTTCTACAGCTTCCCGGAGATTATCTGTGGTAAAGGAGGGTACTAAAATCAGATTCAGTGCAGCGTTATCGCTGATTGATTTCGTTGGATAACCAAAGAGTGCATCTTCCATTGCTGATGTAGTCTTTGTTGCATAAAGCAGTGTGATTTCAAAAGGGGCCAGCTGATCCTTTTGGTTATAAATTTTATTTACAGTTTCAAAAACATCCAGTATGGCGGCCAGACTTAGTAATTTATATTGTCTGGGAAGTAAAATACCTATCTGTAACATATGGTTTGCAATTAAATATTCTCAAACATAAGGCATTTGTCGTAAATGCCCCCTAAGATTGACTTTTAAGGCACCCTTCTGAGTCCGGATTATCGTTTACCTTAGATACCTGTTAAACCTGTAATATAATACCCAAAAATAAAAGTTATGGAAACAAAAACCGCTAGTAACAGAATGTTAGCTATCATTACATTATTTGATATGCATACTAGTTTTTTACCGAAAGTAGTGGATGGCTTTTCGGAAAAAGATGCACAAAATCGATTGAATACAAAAGCGAATCACGTTGCATGGCTTACTGGTAGCCTTGTTCAGGGAAGATGTGAAGTTGCCGGCTTTTTAGGTATTCCTTTAAAACAAGCTGCAGACGAACTATTTAAAATGCACAAAGGGATTCAGGATGATGTTACTTATCCATCGCTGGAAAGCTTTAAAAAAGACTGGGAAATTGTTACCCCTCCTCTAAGAACAGCGCTGCTGACGGTAACTGATGAGCAGCTGGATAAACGGCTGGAGATTCCGGAAATGTCTATGTCTTATTACGATTACATTAGCTTCCTTGTTTATCGTGAAGCAAATTGTATTGGTCAGATTGCTTTATGGCGCAGACTTTTAGGATACCCAGCAATGAATTATATGCCGTAACCCCCATATTAATTGCTCAATGATAGAGGTATTTAAAACAGATGTGCAACGTGTCGCTCAGGCGAAAAAGTTGGTAACCTTGCTGCTTCAGAATTTTCCCAAAAGCAAAATTAATTTTGACCTGGATGATTGCGATAGAGTGTTGAGAGTGGAAGGGGAGGACTTTATACCGGAGAAAGTGATGATGTTGGTAAATGAAAATGGTTTTTTATGTCATATGCTGGCATAAAAAACCATTAGCTGCTTATCTGTGCCGGCCTTCACGAGGGCCTTCATTCTGATGAGGATTTCCACGTGGCTGCGAACGTTCCTGCACGCGCTGTTGCATACGTTGTTGTTGCGGAGGTTGCTGCATACGTTGTGGCGGACGCATCTGCATTTGCTGTTGTTGCATATGCTGCGGATGCATTTGCATCTGTTGCGGTGTGCGCTGCTGTTGGTGCATCTGCATTTGTTGTGATGTTTGCTGCGGTGCACGTGTAGCTACCAGCTTGTTATTTGCCTGCCTGTTATTATCAGTAGAAATATGTTGTCCGTTAGTCACCTGTCTTGCAGGATTGAGTGTTGCCCTGGCAGGCTGATGTGATGATGTTGCCTGACCATTATTGCCACTGATACGCGCCTGTTGGTTAGGACGATGATCATTTACGGTATTCATCGCTGCAGTGGCCGGACGCCCGTTATTTACTGCGGCCAGCTGACCACGGTCGTGACTTGCAGTTTGCTCATGAGAAAGCTGCGCGGAAGTTGCTGTTACGTGCTGATCTCTTGTGGCTGCCTCTTCCACCCGGGTTGGCCGTGCTGTAATACCTCCTTCTCCGTTGAAACTGCTGCGGTTGTTTACCACGTTTGTATTATTGTTAATGACTGTATTATTAACGTAGGTATTATGTACGATAGTAGTATTAACATTTGTTACGGCAGTATTGTAGTGAAAAGAATTGCCCTGCCACATTCCGCCTGAATATCCACAACCACCATAACCATAGCCATAATTTACACCGCCGTAGAAACCGATATGCGGCCCCCAATAGCCCGCGTGCCATCCGTAGATACCACCTGCAAATCCCCAGTAACCTGGCGTCCACAGTATGCCTGGCCGTGGTGGAGCTATCCATACTCCGGGAACCCAATAGTAGCCATCCGGTCCATAAGCCCAGTAGCCGGGTGTCCAGATATATCCATCATACGGACAGGCTGGCTGTGTATACACCGGCAATGGCGGAGGAGCTATTCTGATAGATACGCCTATACTTACCTGTGCGTATATTTTTGACGCTGCAAAGAAAATAAGGCATAACAGCAGCGCAGATTTAACAAAATTTTTCATAGCATCTGTATTTAATACTCCTAGCTATGACTATGTGAGAAAAGGGAAGTTTAAAGGAGGGGAGAAGGATTAACAATTTGTGTTTTGGGTGATTACTAACGTATACGTATATACGAAGGCCAGCTGAGAAAGCCGGTTCACAATCAGAAAAATGATGAACGCAAAAGGAGAAACTGTTTTAAAGGATAGTGAGATTTTTTGCTTTATAAGGTTGTAGTTCCGCGCTGCCGGCCGGCAGTTCGGTGATCAGGTAGTGAATATCCTGCAGGTCTGCAATTTTCATCTTCATAGAAGAATTCAGTTTTTCAGAGATGGCCAGGATGGCTACTTTGTCGGCCGCTTTTATCATGGCTTTTTTCACCTGGATGGTTTCCCAGTCGGCATCCGTTAAGCCGTTGGCCGGGTCAATAGCATTGGTGCCAATGATGCAGAGGTCTGCTTTAATGTTGGAGAGATATTCAAATACTTCCCCGCTCACGGTCATCTGGCTGTAAGCCGATATCTGTCCGCCTATCACAATGGTTTTGATCATGGGTTTGTCTAGTAGTTCCACTGCCGACAGCACATTTACAGTGAGGAAAGTGGCACGCAGGGTAGTGGGTATCTTTTTAATAAATTCCCGTATGGTGGTGCCTCCGCCAATCAGTACAATGATATCATCATGTAATAACTGCAACGTTTTTTCAGCAATTACCAGCTTGTTGTTTTGTGCGTAGGTTTGCGATTCATGTCCGTAATGATAGGCGATGGACATAGCGCCGCCTTTGATCTTCACTACTTCTCCGTCCTCTGCGAGTTCATTCACATCCCTGCGGATGGTGTCTTCAGAAACATTAATAAGACTTACCAGTTCGCTGTAGGTAATACGAGTATGGATATTCACCTGTTGAATAATTAATTGTTTCCTTGCTTTTTTAGTGAGTGAAACCGGAGGCAACTGATCTTGTGTGTTAATACTATCCATAGCGTGTGAAATAATTCAAAGGGTGATGATAGTTAAAAATCTCAGAATTTGCAAAAAAGTATCTCTTCTCTTTACATACCCTGATGAGGTTATAGCTATATAGGTTATAAATGGTACGACAAAAATATGCGATCGCAGACAATTTTGCACTTTTATCAGGATAAATAATTTTTCTGCAATAATGTGGGTATCTAAATAAACAATATAAAATATTATTAATCAATATTTTATAAAATTAATAGCAATGATTGATGTGCATATTTTGCAATTATTATTTGCAAATAATTTGCAATAATAAATGAAATACCTATTTTTAGATCTGTATTCCGCATTATTTGAAGAATTTATCAACCAAACCACAATGATGAAAAATATCATAAAAGTGGCTGCTTTCTCAAAACTATTCCTACCTGTAATAGGCTTATTGTTTTGTATCGGAAGTTATGCTCAAACACCTGCCAACCATCCATCACAGATTTCAGGAACCGTTACCACTGCTGATGGTCAAAAAGCTATTGGAGCTACGATCTCTCTCTTGTCGGCCAAAGGCGTTGGCGCCATGACCGATGCAGAAGGAAAGTTCACCGTAAAAATTCCTGGTACACACCAGGCAGATATCGTTCTACTCATCACTTATATCGGCTATGAGAAAAAAGAAGTAAAAGTGGCAGCCGGACAAACACAAATCACCGTTCAGCTGGAAGTGGCTTCCAAAGCGCTCGGCGAGCTGGTGGTAACTGCGCTGGGCATTAAGAAAGATAAAAAAGCCCTGGCCTACGCGGTAACGGAAGTAAAAGGAGGCGAGTTTACACAGGCCCGCGAAATCAACGTGGCAGATGCATTAACCGGTAAAATTGCCGGCGTTAATGCTTCCAGTCTGGCTGGTGGCCCTGGTAGCTCCAGTCGCGTTATTATCCGCGGCAACGGCTCCCTGAATGGCGATAACCAACCCCTGTACGTGATTAACGGGATGCCCATCGACAACACCACGCAAAGCACACCTGCCAGCGGCAACGGTGCCATCGGGTTAAACAGTGATCGGGGTGATGGTATTGCCGGTATCAATCCGGATGATATTGAAACCATTACGGTACTGAAAGGCGGCCCTGCTGCTGCGTTATACGGTGCACGTGCCTCTAATGGTGTGATCCTCATCACTACCAAAAAAGGAACGAAACAAAAAGGCATCGGCGTAGATTATAACTCCACCTTTACAGTAGAAACACCGTCCATTATTCCGGACTGGCAATATGAATATGGCTCCGGTGTGAACGGTGCAAAACCCACCACAAAAGACGAAGCTGTTGCTGCAGGAAGACTTTCCTGGGGACCAAAAATGGATGGCAGCAATGTGATCCAGTTTGATGGCGTGAGTCGTCCGTATACTGCACAGAAAAACAACATCAAAAACTTTTATAACACGGGCAGCACCTTTACCAATACAGTAGCGTTTTCCGGCGGTTCAGAAATTGCTGCCTACCGTGTTTCGTTGTCAGACATGAACAACCACGGACTGGTACCTAATCAGCAACTGAATAAAAAAATAGCCTCCTTAAGTGTAGTATCCAATCTGAGCAAGCGGCTCACCGTAGAAGGATACGCGCAATACAATATTGAGAAAGCAAACAACAGAAGCGGGGTATCGGATGCACCAGGTAACGTTAACTGGGGTACTTATATGCTCGCAAATACTGTAGATATCCGCAACCTGGATCCGGGGTATGACAGCAAAGGTAACGAGGTGTCCTGGAATCCTTCCGGCTTTGCCAGCAACCCATATTTTGTAGTGAACCGTTTTAAAAACAATGATGACCGTAAACGTTTCATTGGTAATGTAAGCGTCAAATATAACCTGCTGGATAACCTGTTTGTACGCAGCCGTGTGAATCATGATTATCTGAACATCGGCTACACAGGTGTTGTACCTACCGGTACTGCTTATGCACCCAAAGGTTTCTTCCAGCAATATAATACTGCCAGCACAGAAACAAACGGTGAACTGACCGTGAATTACCAGGGGAAATTAAGCCGCGATTTTGCATTAACAGCAATGGCCGGCGGTAATCAAAGGAAATCAAAATCAGATGCGGTGAATATGGACGGTACCAGTTTTTTTGATCCTGGTTTCTATGATCCATCCAATGTAGTGAGCTTAAGCACTTACAATGTAAACTTACGCCAGGCTACCAATTCCTTATTCGGCTCAGTAGATCTGTCGTTCAGGGATCTGTTATTTATCACTGCCACCGGCCGCAATGACTGGTTCTCTACCTTATCTCCTAAAAATAATAATATTTTTTATCCTTCTGTAGGTGCCAGCTTCCTTTTATCTGAAGCAATGAAAATGCCTTCCTGGGTCAATTATGCTAAAATAAGAACTTCCTGGGCACAGGTAGGCGGTGCTACCCCGCAACCATATGCGTTGTATCAAACTTATAATTTAGTAACAGGAGGCGGACATTTTGGATTGCCATTGCAAACACCTACACAAACCAACGGTACCAGCTCAGGACTGCTACAGGCACCTAACCCGGATCTGAAACCACTGGTGTCCACCACCTTTGAAGCAGGTGTGGAAGGCCGCTTTCTCAATAACCGGTTGTCTGCAGACGTTACAGTATATAACCGCAGAACTTCCAACGATATCATGCAGGCAGCTATTTCTCCCGGTTCCGGCTACAACTTTGTTTTGCTGAACGTAGGTGAAATGAGTAATAAAGGAATTGAAGTATTACTCTCCGGTACACCCGTTAAAAGAAAGGATTTTTCATGGGATGTGAGCTACAACATGGCTTACAATAAAAATGAAGTACTGAAGCTGACCAATGGTATCAACAGTCTGCAGCTGGACGTGAGCGTAAATAGTTATGCCTACATCTTTGCAGAAGTTGGTAAGCCATACAGCACCATCAAAGGCTTTAAAGTGAAAAAAGATGCAGCCGGTAACACGGTATACGATAAAGCTACCGGGTATGAAATGAAAACCGCACTCACTGATCTGGGCACGGGCGTTTCTCCTTTCTCAGGCGGTATCACCAACAGTTTCCGGTACAAACAATTTAACTTCAGTTTTCTGATAGATGGTAAATTTGGTGGTCACGTATATTCCGCTACTAACCTCTACGCCACCCGCTTTGGCTTGAACAAACTGACTTTGCCAGGCAGGGACAACGGATTAACCGTGAATGGTGTGGATGCCGATGGTAAGCCATTTACCAAAACGTTTACCTATACTACAGGACTGCAAGGGTATTATGATAATTACAAAAATCTTTCTGAGAAATTTGTATACGATGCCAGCTTTATAAAATTAAGACAGGTAGTACTGAGTTATAACATTCCAACAAAAGCCATTGCGTTTACAAAATTGCAGGCTATGTCTGTATCATTTGTAGCGAGAAACCTGTTCATCCTCTATAAGAATGCGCCCAATATTGATCCGGAATCTACATTCAGTAACTCCAATGCACAAGGCTTTGAAATGTTTGGCGTACCACGCACAAGAAGTTATGGTGTAAACCTGATGGTAAAACTTTAGTTCATTCTTTTAAATAGTAAGCACATGCAACGATTTGCTAAATATAAATTCATAATAATTTTAGGGGCAATACTGGGCTTGTCCTCTTGTGATAAGGGTTTTGAAGCACTCAATGTAAATCCGAATGCTTCCATCATGCCTAACGTAGATTTTATGTTTACACAAAGTCTGCTGAAAGGCAACCTGGTGTATGACCGCGCCTATTTTTACACTTCCTATCTCAGCTGCGGTAACTTCATTCAGCATTTTTCTACTGCCAAAGAAATTTCCGGCGCTGGCGCCGGTGATAAATATGGGGTAAATGATTTCTACCAGGGCTTTTATTATCGTTATATCTATACCAATGCGATCCTCACCCTTGGTGAAATTATTACAGCAGCAAAGGTGCCGGAAAAAGCAGCGGATAACGTCAACAAGCTGTCTGCCGCCCGTATCTGGAAAGTATTGCTCATGCAGCGTATAACAGACCTGTATGGTGATGTACCTTACTCAGATGCCTTAGCCGGAAAGTCAGGTGTATATCTGCCTAAGTATGATCCACAGGCAGATATTTATGCTGCCATGCTGAACGAGCTGGACGAAGCCATCAAGGCTTTCGATAATACCAAACCTACCTTTGCAGCAGCTGATCTGTTATATAAGGGAGATATTGTACAATGGAAAAAGTTTGCCTATTCGCTGATGCTGAGAATAGCCATGCGTACCACCAAAGTAACCGGTGGCAACGTTAGTGCTAAAGACTGGGTGCAGAAAGCCATTGCTGGCGGTGTAATATTAAATGCGGCAGATAATGCGGTAATCAGATACACCAATGGTCCGCAAACATACAATGATAACCCGGTGGCTTTTGAACTGGTGGGACAGGAGTATGTACCTGGTGCCAATGGTGCAAAAAATACAGAATGGGGTAAATACAGTAAAACATTTATTGATTTTCTGCAAACACATAACGATCCCCGCTTAGGTGTGGTATCGGTTGTATGGAACAACAATGTGCCCGACACCACTGCTGCTATTCAAAAAGGCATGCCTAATGGTACAGATGTACGTACTGCAAATTTTGTAACTTATTCAGAACCCAATCCGGCTACTATCTTACAATATGCTGCACCATTATTGTTGCTCACCAATGCAGAAACAAACCTGCTCCTGAGTGAGGCAGCGCTGCGTGGATGGAGCAGCGGCGATAAAGTACAGCTGTATAAAGACGGTGTAACCGCCGCACTGCGTAACTGGGCTTTGTTTGGCCCCGGTGGCGTGATTGCAGCAGATAAAATCGACAAATATGTAACAGATAATGCACTGAATACAACCGGTTCTTTTGATGCACAGATGAACCAGATACATACCCAGTTCTGGGTAGCATTATTACTGGATGAACAGGAAGCTTATGCTAACTGGAGACGTACCGGTTATCCGCTGCTCACGCCGGTAAATTACAATGGAAATGCTACCGGCGGTACTATTCCGCGCCGTTTGCCTTACTCCCAGGTGGAGCAGGGGATCAACGGGGTAAATTACAATGCCGCAGTAGCCAGACAAGGTCCGGATTTATTAACAACCAGGATGTGGTGGGATAAATAATTATGAAAAAGATACTGCTGTTATCATTATTGATTGCTTTTCATAACTGCCTGTTGGCACAAAGGAAACAGGCTGCCCCACAGGCAGCCTTAATTCCTTTGCCTGTAAAAGCTGCTTATAGTACAGATACTTTTTTTATCACCGCGCATACGGTTATACTAACAGATCTTATCCTGCAAAAAGAAGCTGCCCTGCTGAATGAGTATATCCGCCAGGAAACCGGCAGGGTATTGCCATTTGTTACGGAAACAGGCAACGCACAGATGGTATTGCATATTGATACTTCGTTAAGTAAATCGGCCGAAGGATATTTATTACAGGTAACAAAGAACCGGGTCTCCGTTACGGCGCACGATGCAGCTGGTATTGTGCATGGCATTGAAACGATCAGACAGTTATGGCACCCCGTAACGCCAAAAATACTGGCAGTGCAGGGCGCTGATATTGCGGATTACCCCCGCTTTGCTTACAGGGGCATGCACCTGGATGTGAGCCGTCATTTTTTTTCAGTAGATTTTATCAAACAGTTTATTGACCAGCTGGCGTTATACAAGATCAATAATTTTCACTGGCATTTAACAGATGATCAGGGATGGCGCATAGAAATAAAAAAGTATCCGGCCCTGCAAAGCGTAGCTGCATGGCGGGATCAGACATTGATTGGTCATAAGAAAGAACAGCCACACCGTTTTGACGGAAAAAAATGCGGCGGTTTTTACACGCAGGAAGAGATAAAAACAGTAGTGGCATATGCTGCTGCCCGACATATTAATGTAATTCCGGAGATAGAAATGCCCGGCCACGCATTGGCTGCCCTCACGGCTTACCCGGCATTGGGCTGTACAAAAGGGCCTTACAAAACGGCGCAGTTCTGGGGTATATTTGACGATGTATTTTGCGCCGGCAACGACAGTACATTTATCTTTTTACAGGATGTGCTGGATGAAGTGATGGCCTTGTTTCCATCTACGTATATCCATATAGGTGGTGATGAATGTCCGAAGGTGCGATGGGCACATTGTGCTGCCTGTCAGCAACGCATAAAGGACCAGCACCTGCCGGATGAAGCAGCCCTGCAAAGTTATTTTATACGTCGCATCAGTGACTACATCCACAGCAAAGGACGCAAATTAATAGGCTGGGATGAAATACTGGAAGGTGGCCTGGCGCCGGGAGCTACGGTGATGAGCTGGAGGGGTGTGGAAGGCGCCATTTCAGCTGCAAAGCAACACCACCATGTAATCATGACCCCTGAAGAGGAACTGTATTTTGATCATTATCAATCGTTGTATCCGGAAGAAAAAGTAGCTGCCGGCGGATACACCCCGCTGGATGAAGTATACGGATATGATCCGTTACAGACAGCAGGAGATACCGCATTGTTGCCGTACATCTCCGGCATACAGGGACAGGCATGGAGTGAATACCTGAACACAACGGATCAGGCCCAATACATGATTTTCCCGCGCTTACCGGCAATGGCAGAAAGAGCCTGGTCGCCGCAGGGAGTAAGGGATTATAACAATTTTACGCAACGACTGAAAGCACAGCAACCGCTGCTGAAAAAATTGCGCATCCATGCGGCTAATAATTTTGAGGGAATCAATTATACGCTGGACAGCACTACAAAAGGAAGGCTCATTATTTCCTTGCATACGGCCTTACAAACAGGCGCCATCCGTTATACAACTGATGGCAGCATACCCAATGGGGAAAGCAAAATTTACAAAAACAATATATCTCTCTCAAAAAACAGTACGGTAAAGGCAATGTTGTATGAGCGGGGGAAACCCGTTGGCCGGATATTTCAACAATCATTCGGGATAAATAAAGCAACAGGTGCTGCCATTACTTTACAACAGGCAGCCAACACAAAATATGCCGGTGATGCGATAAAACTGGTGAACGGTGTGGAAGCAACTAACCGCTACAACGACGGGCAGTGGCTGGGTTTCAGTAAGTGTGACCTGAATGCGGTGATAGATCTGGGCACAGTACAGGCAATACAACAGGTTGGCGCCAATATCCTTAATTATCACTGGCAAAAAATGTGGGCGCCCACGTCATTGTCATTTGAAGGATCTTCTGATGGGGTTAATTATACCTCGTTGGCCACCGTCAACACTTTCCCGGTCAATGGCATCAATAAAATAAGGTTGTTTGTTAAGCAGGCGAAAGTGAGATATATCAGGATAGTAGCCCGCAACAAAGGTATTATTTCCGCAGGGGAATATGGCGCAGGTGGAAATAGTTTACTGATGGTAGACGAGATCATTGTTAATTAGAGGTGTTAGCTGTTAGCGATTAGCTTTTAGTTAAATGCATCGAAGGTTATGTTTTGCACAATATCCGATGCATTTAACTAAAAGCTAAAAGCTAATCGCTAACAGCTGGAAAAATCCTTTTGCATAATGGCTTTCTTTATCGTTTTTTCCTGCATGCTGGTATTAATCCTATTACTCACTTGGGGTAAGATGAATGCCTTTATTGCTTTTTTGATAGTATCTATTCTGACCGGTTTACTTTTGGGTATACCGGCAGATAAAATTTCCACCTCTCTGCAAAAGGGAATAGGAGATACACTGGGGGGCTTGCTCATCATCATTATCTTAGGTGCTATGTTGGGTAAGCTGGTAGCCGAAAGTGGTGCTGCACGGCAGATTGCCAATGCACTGATGCATGTTTTCGGTCCCCGGTACGTACAGTGGGCGCTGCTTATTGCCGGTTTTATTATTGGTATTCCGCTATATTATGGAGTAGGATTTGTGTTGATGGTGCCGCTGATATTTTCTGTGGTATATCAATATAAATTACCTGCAGTATATATTGGATTACCCACGCTGGCGGCATTATCTGTTACGCATGGCTTTTTGCCACCGCATCCTTCTCCCACAGCATTGGTGGCTCAGTTCCATGCCAATATGGGTTTAACACTGATTTATGGATTGGCAGTAGCCATTCCAACGTTGGTAATAGCGGGACCATTTTTTGCCAGGTACCTGAAGCATATTCCATCAACACCAGCTTCGCTGTTCCAGGTAAATGAAGTCAATGAAACAGTGTTGCCGGGGAAAAGCAATAGTTTTATTACTGCTTTGTTACCTGTTTTTCTACTCATTATTACAGCGGTGTTGCCATATGTTTTTACGGGTGCCGGCACTTCTTTCAAATGTTGGCTAGCGTTTGCCGGCGACGCGCCGGTAGTGATGTTGTTTTCTTTGCTGGTAGCCACTTTTTCGTTAGGCATTTTGCAACACAAAGCAGTGAAAGAGATCATGCGTATTTATGCAGATGCGGTGAAGGATGTGGCCATGATCCTGTTGATCATTGGTGGGGCCGGTGCTTTAAAGCAGGTGCTGGCAGATAGCGGTGTAAGTTTGCAGATTGCAGCGGCTATGCAATCGTGGCATATTCCGTTGCTGGTGTTAGGATGGTTAACAGCCGCTATCATCAGGGGTTGTGTAGGATCTGCTACTATTGCCGGCATTACAGCTGCAGGCATGATCGCCCCTTTAATGCTGCAGGGACAGGTGAATCCTAACCTGATGGTATTGTCGGTAGGTGCCGGTAGCCTGATGTTTTCTCATGTAAATGATGCCGGTTTCTGGATGTTTAAAGAGTATTTTAATTTAAGTATAAAGCATGCGTTGTTATCCTGGTCTGTTATGGAAACAATTGTAGGAGTAGTGGGCCTGTTAGGCGTATTGGTATTAGACAAAATTGTGTAAGCCATTGTTTTGAAGTTAGAAATTTAAACCAGTAAATATGATAAACAGTAATGCAGAAGAAAGGTTAACAGGGTTGGGATTGGAATTACCGCCGGCGCCTACACCATTAGGCGTGTATAAACCATTTTTGATAGATGGTAAATATTTGTACCTGTCGGGTCATGGTCCGGTACAAAATGATAAGTCGCTGATCATAGGCCGCATCGGAGATGCGCTGGATATGGAACAGGGCAAGCTGGCAGCAAGACAGGTAGGCTTAACAATGTTATCTACTATTAAAACACATGTAGGTAGTCTGGATAAAGTAAAACGCGTGATCAAGGTATTGGGTATGGTAAACTGTACACCTGATTTTGAGCGCCACCCTTACATCATCAACGGTTGCAGCGAATTGTTTGCTGCGATATGGGGAGAAGAAAACGGGATCGGTGTAAGAAGTGCTGTTGGTTTTGGTTCCCTGCCGGATAATATTCCGGTGGAGATTGAAGCATTATTTGAACTGTACTAGTGTAATCAATACATATAGTCTGGTAAAGATGTCGGGGAAAACATTTACTTTTCCTTAAAATATGTGATGATGCAAAAGCCGGATGGTAACAAAGCAATTCGATTGGCAGCCTTCGGGGAATTTCTGCTGAGGCTGCATAGTAAGGGAGGTAAACGGTTTCAGCAAACAGATGGATACACGGCATATTATGCCGGTGCGGAAGCAAACGTATGTGTGTTATTGGCACGTTTGGGTATGCAGGTGGATTATATTTCCTGTGTACCTGATAACGATCTGGCAGCAGCAGGTTTGCAACAGCTGAGAAGTCATGGTGTAGGTACAGACAAAATGCTTTACGGCGGCGAAAAATTAGGACTCTATTTTACAGAAGCAGGTAATAGCATCCGGCCTACGAGAGTTATTTATGACCGCGTAGGTACTGCCTACGCTGATTTACAGCGGGGAACAATAGATTGGAAAAGTGTATTTCAAAATACCGGTTACTTTCATTGGTCTGGTGTGGCAGCAGCCATTTCGGAAAGTGCAGCAGCAGTTTGTGAAGAAGCCTTGCTGGCGGCACTCGAAGCGGGTGTTACCATCTCCTCAGATTTTAATTATCGTTCTAAACTATGGAAATACGGGCAGCATCCGAAAGACGTGATGCCTTTATTATTGCAGCATAGTGAAATAACAGTGGCTGATCTGGATGCTGCAAATGTATATTATGGTATTGAAACAGATAAGAAATTACCGCAGGAACAAAGGTTTGAGCAATGTTATACAGCCTTGCAGCACAAAATGCCCCGTTTAAAAACACTGGGTATGAGCTTTCGCAAAGTACAGGGAAACCAGTTGTGGTACACGGGTGCGTTAGCGCATGAAGGGAAATTTTATTTTTCGGCAGGCTTTGCATTATCCGATGTGACGGATCAGATTGGCACTGGCGATGCTTTTACCGCGGGTATGTTGTATGGCTTAATGAATAATTATCCGCCACAAACCATCATCGATTTTGCTACTGCCTGTGGTACTTTAAAACAAAGCATACCAGGCGATTGGGCTATTATTAGTAAAAATGAAGTAGAAGAACTGATGGCGAACGGGGTATCAGGAAGAATTGTACGCTGATTAAAATTATATAACAGTTACTATGTTTACGATAGATGCACATTTGGATCTCAGCATGAATGCGATGGAGTGGAACAGGGATTTGCAACAACCTGTTATTGCTATTCGCAACAGAGAAGCCGGACTTAATGATAAACCTGATCGCGGTAATGGTGTAGTAGCGTTTCCTGAATTAAGAAAGGGAAACATAGGATTAGTGGTGGCTACGCAGATCGGGCGTTATGTAGCACCAGATAATAAGCTGCCGGGCTGGCATTCGCCGGAACAGGCATGGGCACAAACCCAGGGGCAATTATCCTGGTACAAGACCATGGAAGATGCCGGTGAAATGATCATGATTAAAGACAGGAAAGGATTGGAGCGGCATTTGTCGTTGTGGAACGATGGTACACCCAACGACAATAAACCTATTGGCTACATCCTGAGCCTGGAAGGGGCTGATTCCATTGTCACCCTAAAACACCTGGAACGTGCCTACAATAAAGGGTTGCGTGCTATCGGGCCAGCACATTACGGCCCCGGGCGTTATGCCAATGGTACAGATGCTACCGGCCACTTAAATGAGCAGGGACGTTTGCTACTCCGGGAAATGGAGCAGCTGCGTATCATCCTGGATGCTACACATCTTTGTGATGACGCCTTCTGGGATGCCATGGAACTTTTTAACGGTGCTGTTTGGGCCAGCCATAACAATTGCCGCGCATTGGTTAATCATAATCGTCAGTTTAGTGATGACATGATCAAAGTGCTGATTCAAAAAGGTGCGGTCATTGGTGGCGCATTGGATGCCTGGATGATGGTACCCGGCTGGGTGCGGCAGCAATCTACTCCTCAGGGAATGGGTTGTAATCTGGAAACAATGATTGATCATATGGATCATATCTGTCAGATTGCAGGAAATTCGCTGCACGTTGGTATTGGTTCAGATCTGGATGGCGCTTTTGGTAAAGAGCAGTGTCCGTACGATCTGGAAACCATTGCCGACCTGCAAAAACTACCGGCATTGCTGACTAAAAGAGGCTATAGCGCTACAGATATTGAAAATGTAATGCATGGCAACTGGTTACGCTTTTTGAGAAATGCCTGGATTGATTGAGTGAAAAGGGAAGGCCTTCGGCCTTTGTCTTTTCTTTAGCAGGATTTAGATGATTAATCATGATTTCCCTGATTTTATTTCTTCCTAATCATTAATCCATACTAATTTTCTAAACGCATATTGTATAGAGATGTAAATACTTTTTAGAAGAAGATAAAATCAGGGAAATCATGATTAATCATCTAAATCCTGCTAAAGAAAAGACAAAGGCCGAAGGCCTTCCCTCCGCTACAACAGCTTTTTGCTGGGAAATTGTGTCAACTTTTCCTAATTTGCACCATGGATTTTTTAAAAGTATCAAACATCAGTAAACAACAGCAAGGAGTTTTTATAGTAAAGGATGTTAGTTTTACACAGCAGCAGTTTCAGAAGATGGTGATTGCTGGTGAAACGGGTTCGGGTAAAAGCACACTGATGAAAACCATAGGAGGGCTGAGTCAACCGGATGCTGGTACGGTGTTGTTTGAAAATGTGCGGGTAGAAGGTCCTCTGGAAGTATTGATACCAGGACAACCGGGAACAGCGTACCTGTCGCAGCATTTTGAACTGCGCAATAATTACCGGGTAGAGGAAATTCTGTCGTATGCCAACAAATTATCAGACGAAGACGCCGCAGAAATATATGCTATCTGCAGGATCTCTCACTTATTGAAAAGAAAAACTGACCAGGTATCAGGAGGAGAGAAACAGAGAATTGCGATGGCGAGGTTACTCATATCTGCTCCCAGGCTTTTTTTGCTGGATGAACCCTATTCTAACCTGGATATGATCCATAAAAGTATCCTGAAAGGAGTGATCAATGATATAGGTGAGCAGCTGGGAATTACCTGTATGCTGATTTCCCATGATCCGCTTGATATACTCCCGTGGGCCGATGAAATCCTGGTGATGAAAGAAGGGGAAATTGTGCAACAGGGCACTCCCCAACAGATTTATAATCAGCCGGTGAATGAATATGTGGCCAGATTGTTCGGTAAGTATAATTTAATTACACCAGCCCGTTCCGGCGTACTTGCAGGATTGCCGGGCATTGCATTGAACGGTAAAAATATCTTTATCCGTCCGGAGGATTTCAGGGTGGTATCAACTCCCGGCGAGGCGCTTACCGGAAAAGTAAATCAACTCACTTTCTTTGGCAGTTATACAGAGATGGAAGTCCTGCTGGCAGAAGATATCATCACGGTAAAAACAGCAATCTCCAATATGAAAAAGGGGGATACTGTGCATGTAGCTGTAGCTCCCGATGCAGTATGGTATTTTTAGGGATTTTATTTAGCATTACCTGTAAATCCGTTATACGGCTTATTTCTAAGCATGACCCATGTTCTGTCGTAGGATACAGCGTAGTGCACCAATACAATAATTGCCATCCACCAGCTTAGCTGTACATATCCTAATGCATGCAGTCCCCAAACTGCTGCACCAAATAATCCTAGTTCCAGTAACAGTCGAATCTGGCCGGGAATTGCCACGGGCGCAGGTTTTGGATCATTAGGAATACGGAATATTCCCCAGAGTGCCGCCGCTATTAAAGGCAGGCCCACTGCAGCGATGTAACTCATCCAATGGTCTCCCAGGTGCCAGCCCCAACAGCCTAATACAATCAGCATAATTATTTCCAATAAAAAACGGACTGCTAAATTAACAGGGTTTGTATTCATAGTAGTTGGGTAGGTGATAGCCTTATTTCTAGCAAAATAATTAATTTCAATTGTTATCTTAACATTTATGAAAAAGTATTTTTGCCTTTTATTGTTTACCCTATTGGGCTTCACCGGATATCTTTCGGCGCAGAGCAAACCCAGTTTTCAGAGCGATATCCAGACAATACTGAATTATGATAAAATATATGCACCACCGGAGCATCCGATCCTGTTTATAGGAAGTTCTTCTATCAGGAAATGGGACGATCTTGAAAGCGTATTTAGTAAGTATGTAGTATTGAACAGAGGCTTTGGTGGCGCACTTACCAATGATGTAACCTATTACGCCAACAAAATTATCTTTCCATATCATCCACGTCAGATAGTGATATATGTAGGGGAGAATGACCTGCCCGATGCCGGTACTACCGCCGATATTATTTTCAGCCGGTTCAAAAATTTGTATGCAACAATAAGAAGTCAACTGCCCAAAGTGCCCATTATTTATATCTCTATTAAGCCAAGTCCGGTCAGGGAAGCCTTTTTTGCGAAGGCACAACAAACGAACAAATTGATCAAAACATTCCTGGCAACAGAAAAAAATACGGTATTCATAGATGTGTATTCACTGATGCTCGACAAGGAAGGAAAGCCCCGCAGGGAACTGTTTATAGGGGATATGCTACATATGAATAAGAAGGGATACGCCATATGGGAAAAAGTAGTGGAGCCTCATTTAGTCGAAAAATGAGGGAAGGAAATTCATAGCTGGTCTTACAAAATTATTTGTTTCGCCGGTGCGGCAGTTTATACCTGAATATCAGTTGTACCTGCACCGGCGATTTTATTTTTGTTAATACGGTGTCGGAGCGGTTCGTGTTAATGGGTACGCCTATACGAATCCCGGTTTGCCATCTGGGGGCATCGTAATACACTTCACCTGTAGCCTGCCAGTCCAGGTTATAGGAACGTTCTTTTACAAATTCTTTTGCGCCATTAAAGAAGGGATCGGAGAGTATTGGATTTTTATTGACTCTCTGTTGATAAGTATTGGCCTTTTGCCAGTAATTAATTTGTATGCCTGCAGCTGCCTGCCATTGTCTGCTAATATGATGATGGTAGGCCAATGATGTGCTCCACCCAAATTTTTTGGTCAATGCTTTTATTTGTTTGCGGACAACGCCAAAGGTATCCGTAGTGGTTTTTTCCTGGTAGATATGATCATTATATGTTTGCGAGGTAAATGGTACGAGGTCGAGCGAAACGCTGGAATTTTTCCATTGCCTTACAATGCGGGCTCCCGGAAGCAGCATCCGGTATGCCTGGTTATTGCCGTTAGGTCCTGTAAAGTAATAGGCGTTACCAGCAAGGGGAACAGGGAAAGCCCATTGCAACATTAACTGCCAGTGTTGTATGTGGTCTTTATGTGTACGAATACCTGCTGTTATAGAAAGGGCGCCGTCCGGACGGGCTTTGAGTAATTTGGAACTATCCGGAACAGCTAATGGCAATGATTGCAGCAGTTGGGCAGTGCTGCCTGTTGTGGTGATAGCAGCAGTTGTTGGGGTATAGGTCTCATTTTCGCCCTGTTGTTGCAGTGTTTGTGCTATATATTTTGCGTTTGATTTTTTTAAAGATTTATTTAGAGCGATAATGGATGATTTTTGATGTTTATTATCAGGAATATCTTTCGCATTGGTTTTCTCTTCTTTTTCCGGTAATGTGATGCCGGCTATTGAAGCATTGGTGACAGTTGTTTTTAATGTCGGGTGGTTAGTTTGTTGTTGCTGGAGTGTATCCGTATCTATTCCTATTTCCGTTTTTGTTCCAGCTTCAGCTCCAGTGCCTGTATCTGTTCCGGCTATCACACCTGGTTGCCATACCGGTGTATGTCTTCCGGATATTACCGGATCATTTACTGTTTGTTGTTTACTGATAGTATCCCATGTGATATAGGAGCGTGCCATTGATGCACTGTCTGCCGCTGTTGTTTGTGCAGTTGCAGGAGCTTGTTGGTGTGTATGCGTATGTTGTACAGTGAGGAGCGCCACAGCAATGCCGCCGGTTACTGCCACTACCGCCGCTATTTTCATATATTTTGCCCAACGAAATTGGTTGGCGGATGGCAACGAGGCTTGCAGCCGCCGATCCATATCCGCCCAGCCTTCCCCGACAGGTGGAATCTGAATAGGGGAGTCCTTTTCATTGATAAAACCCTTATGGAAGCTATTTTCTCTCACAGATATAACTATTTATTCAGATAGTATTGCGCTAATATTGGCTTTAATTTACTTCTCGTTTCGCTCAGGTGCCATTTTACTGTACCCGGACGTAGTTGTAGCCTTTCACTTATTTCCGGGATTGAAAATTCTTCCAGGTAATAAAGACAACAAACTGTTCTTGTAGCGGGAGGCAGCACATCCAATAACTTGTAAATATCTTTCCATTCCAGTTTGCTCAAACCCGGATCGTTTTCATCCGGTGTAAAATCATTCAGTTCCAGATGTGCAGGCCATCTGCGTTTTTTAAGTTTATCCAATGCGGCGTTTCTGACGATAGTATAAACCCAGTTAAAAAATTCACCTTTCCCGTGATCGTACTTGCCAATATGCCTGAATACCAGCATCATACCATCATTCAGGGCTTCCAAAGCCTCATTGTTATCACTGAAAAACTTCCGGCATAATAAAAAAAGCGCCGGATAAAACTTATAGTAAAGTTTTTCCTGACTACGTCGGTTGTTACCAGCACATTCCCTTATTAGTTGTTCCAGGTTTTCCAAATGTTGTATCCTTCGCAGTATAAAAAATAGGCGTCGATCAATAAAGAAATGAAAATGTTGCCATTGCGTAAAGCAATATAGCAACACTTTCATGGTAAAATACACTAAGTGCAATTAAACTTTGGCTACCCAATAGCGGCAGGCCGGGCTAACAGTTGGCAGAGGCGTCAATGAACGCCGCGGTAACTATTAGTGGTTCCGGTGACGCAGGCTATCTCCAGGATAATGCGGTATACTATCTCCAGGATAATGTGGAATGCTGTCTACCGGTGGACGCGGAATGCTATCTCCCGGGTGGTGCGGAATGCTATCTCCCGGGTGATGCGGGATAGTATCTCCCGGATGATGTGGGATAGTATCTCCAGGATGATGAGGAATTCCAGGATGAAGGTGGCTGGTATCCCCTGGAATGGAATCGCGTTTTGCACTCAGCAAGGCTTTTTCCTTTGCTATCTGATCCGGCGTACTCATATCCTTGCGGCATCCGAATATAAAGCCAATACCCAGCAGCAGCATTACTAAATAGAGTGGTACATTTTTCATGAGAAAGTATTTGACATAGTAAACGGGTGCTAAATAGCAAAAGGTTGGGTAAATAGAAAAAAAAGTATCTTGCCTCCCAAATTAACACATTCATTATTACGCATGATACTAGATACACTGCAAAACGCCCATCTTTATTACCGTCTTGGCATCAAATTTATCAAGGCATTTGAATACCTGGCGCAAACGGATTTTACTACGGTGGAAAAAGGCAAATATGAAATAGATGGCACCAATATCTACGCCATCGTTAATGAATATGATACGGTGGCTGCTGCTACGGAACAAATGGAATCACATAAAAAGTATATCGACGTACAATATATTGTTTCAGGCTCGGAGTTAATAGGCCATGATTTCCTGCAACAACAGGTACCATCCAAAGCTTACGACCAGTCGGCAGACTTTATGCTGTTTGCAGAAGATCCCGTTTTCTTTTCCAGGCTGGAACAAGGAATGTTCGCTATTTTTTTCCCTTCTGACTTACATATGCCTAATATTATGGTGTCCACACCTATGCAGGTGAAAAAGGTAGTGATTAAGATAAGTGTGGAATAGCTTTTAGCTATTAGCTTTTAGCCCATCAGGAAGGCCTCTTTTTATAAAACTAATTGCTAAAAGCTAAGTGCTAACAGCTAATAACATACGACTAAAACATAACAGGAAGGCGCTACTGCTGCCGATAACAGATGAACTTTATATACCACGTGAACATGAATATTCCCTGTAATATCTATACCGGTGACTGATTCAATTTTCTACACCTAAGTATTTTTCTGCGCTATGAACAGCGATCAACCAAAACCATCCCGGGACCAACCAGTTACAGGTTATCCGGGGAGCGAGACAGCAGCTAATGTCATTTTATGGAATCGTGTGCGTCAAAACGACCAGGAAGCCCTGGTGGGATTGTACGAACACCTGTATTTGCAGCTGGTTAATTACGGAATCCGCATCTGTAGCGATGTAGAGCTGACCAAAGATGCTATTAACGACATGTTCCTGGAAATATGGGATCAGCGGCAAAAGCTGCACGAGGTGAGCAATGTAAAGTCGTACCTCTTCACTTACCTGCGTCGCAAAATATTTGCAGGTATCCGTCAGACAAAAAAATCCCTGCTGGCTGCAGATGTTTTTTCCGATGATACTTCCCCCCACGAGCTTTCATATGAAGAATGTATTGTAGCGGTACAGGCCACAGAAGAAATAAAACAAAAAATAAAACGGGCCATCTCCAGGCTTACGCCCCGTCAAAAAGAACTGGTCCAGCTCCGTTATTTCGACGGACTGAGTATGGAAGAAGTAGGTAAAAGGGCTGGTATCACTACTAAAACCGCTTATAATACCCTGGGCTTTGCCTTAAAAACATTGTCCGTAGAGTTTATGATATGGGTGATATTATCACTTTTCTAAAAAAAATTGTCGATTCTCTTGGGAATAATTCCCGATTCCTTACACTATCCCTTAGTAACTGTAATAATGAACCAAAATTTTAGCATCGCTGAAGATTTCCTGCTGGATGATTCTTTCCTGCGCTATTGCATGGGAACTCATGAACAGGATATTCAACACTGGGAAAAATGGATCGCCGGAAATCCGGACAAGCGCCCTGCTTTTGATAGGGCTATCCTATTATTCGGTATCATCAACGGGCAACAGGGCAGATTGGATGTGGAGGTGAAGAAATTCAGGTCCCTGTTAGCGGAGCATATCGCTAAAACACCAGTAACAGGAAAGGTACGTAATCTCCGCTGGTGGCGTGCCGCCGCTGCCATCTTCCTCCTGGGAGCAGGAGCAGCTACAGGTTATCATTTCATGGGTAAAAAGGCAAGAACTTCCGCCACTAACGCTGCTATGGCTGATGTAATGCCCGGTATGTCCAAAGCCAAACTGGTATTAGGCGATGGCACAGTAGTACAGTTGGATTCTTCTCATACTAATCAGTTAAAAGAAAAAGACGGGACCCTTATTGATAAAGACAACGGGCAACTGGTGTATGACGTAACACGTAATACCAGCGAAAAAATAATGTTCAATACTTTGTCCACCCCACGTGGCGGCGAATATCAGCTGGTATTGCCCGATGGCAGCAAAGTATGGCTGAATGCAGCTTCCTCCCTTCGTTTTCCTACAAAATTTGTTGCATCCGACAGAACAGTATACCTCACCGGGGAAGCTTATTTCGAAGTAGCACCAAATGCACAACAACCTTTTCATGTAGAGCTGAGCAATGGCCTGAATATAACCGTGCTGGGCACCGCTTTCAACATAATGGATTACGATGATGAAAGTACGGTGAAGACGACCCTGGTATCCGGTAAAGTAAAAGTATCGCAGGAAACAGGTAACAGTGTGCTGCTGGCCCCGGCACAGGAGGCGGTGCTGAACAAACAGCAGCAGCATATAGCCGTAAATGAAGCAGATATAGATAAAACCATTGCCTGGAAGATGGGCATGTTTGAATTTGACGACGATGATTTAACCACTATTATGAGACAGCTGGCCCGCTGGTATGATGTAGAGGTGAAGTTTGCCGGGACTATTCCGGATAAACATTACTCCGGTTCTATCCGGAAACAATCCACGCTTTCACAGGCATTACGCATTTTAAAAACAGCCGGAATACAATATACGATTGAAGGAAAACAAATCACTATTGAAATAAAACAATAATACACCTGTTATCAGGGACCAACTTTTTTTGTGTTTAGTGCTCATTATCAGGCAAAAGAAACCGGGAACGCGGCAACGTTCCCGGAGGAAATGTCTGGTAAACACTTAAACGCTTATTTGACGTAAACTGCTCAATGCTCACCAAAAACTTAACAAATCTATGCTATTTAGACATGCTGGCAAACACCGAAACAGTGCGGTGTTCGCTCAAATGCTGAAAGTTATGAAACTAGCTGCTTTTTTGCTGTTGGTCCTGGCTATGCAGGTAAGTGCAACCGGGTACTCGCAAAAACTAACCCTGAACATGCGCAATGTTACGCTCTCCAGGGTCTTTAAAGAAATCAGGAAACAAACCGGATTTACCTTTTTCTACAATACGGAAATGCTGCAACAGGCAGACAAAGTTTCTGTGCAGGTAGAGCAGGCAGATCTGGAAGATGTGCTGGGTAAATGTCTGCTTAATAAAAAGCTGAATTATAGCATTGTTGATAATACGATCATCCTTTCTGTAAAAACCACCGGCCAGGAAAGTCCAAAACCAGTGGCAAATATTTCTGTATTTGGTAAAATTACAGATGCCTTAACCGGTGAGGCATTGTCTGGTGCTTCCGTTAAGCTGAAAGGCTCTGCCAAAGGTACCAGTACGGATGCAAATGGTAATTATACCCTGCAGCTGCCCGATGGTGGCGGCGTATTGATAATCTCTTACATCGGTTATGAATCAGCAGAGAAGAGTGTAACACAGGCAGGTGCCCTGGATATTGCTTTAAAACAGAAAGCAGTACAAACAGAGGAACTGGTGGTAGTAGGTTACGGTACACAAAAAAGGAAAGATGTGACCGGTGCTGTTTCTTCTGTGAGAATGAGTTCCCTCAGTGCAAACGTATCTAAAAATATCAGCTCTGCTATACAGGGCCGCGTTCCGGGAGTATCTGTAGAATCCGCCAGTGGCGCACCGGGCGCAGGACTGATCATCACCATCCGCGGGATGAGTACCCTGGGCAATAACGCACCACTCTATATTGTGGATGGTGTTTTTGTAAGCAGCATTGATGGCGTAAGCCCTAATGATGTTGAATCTATTGAAATATTGAAAGATGCTGCCACTGCCAGTATCTACGGTTCAAGAGCCGCCAATGGAGTGGTGCTGATCACTACCAAAGGAGGTAGAAAAGAAAGCGCGCCTAAGCTGGAAATTGATAGCTGGTTTGGCGTACAGTCCATTCCTAAAAGAATGAGCTTACTGAACGGCGAACAGTGGACTAAACTGATGAGCGATAATATAACAGGTATTCCTGCTTACAACGGAGTTAATACCAACTGGCAGAATGCTATTTTCAGACAAGCCACTATCACCCGTACAAACATAAATTTCAGTGGCGGCTCAAAAGATTTTACCTATAGTTTATCTGGTGGTTATCTGAAAGAAAATGGCACCATGGTGCATACAGATTATGCGGCGGCAAATTTCAGGATAAAGACGCAGTACGAAAAAGGAAGACTTAAAATAGGCGAAACGGTAATGATCAAAAGAGGTATTACCGATAATAGCCCCGGTGGTGGCGATCAAACGCATAGCCTGGTGGGTAGTGCTTTAATGATGCCCGCTACTGTGCCGGTATATGATCCTACGCAGGATATGGGTGGTTACGGAAGAAGACCCACTTTCATGAAAAATTTATCCAATCCCATCGCACGTTTAGAGACGATCAATAACAAAGCAACAGATCTGTCTTTGCTGGCAAATGCTTTTGTGGAAGTAAAGCTGATCGAAGGGTTGAAGTATAAATTTAATGTGGGTTTAACAGAAGGTCTTGGAAGCACCCGCCTTTACTCCGGTGTATATAATGATGGTAATAATGGAAATGCAATACCGGATCTGGCGGAAAGTACTTCCAAAAATGATTCCTGGTTAGTGGAAAATACCTTGAACTATAGTAAAAAATTAGGCAAGCATAGTATTGATGCGTTAGCAGGATATACCGCACAGAAAAATATCAGTAGTGGTTTCAGTGCATCAAGAGATGATTTGCCGCTAGGTACCAGTGTACTGGGAGCCGGAACTGCTACCACACAGAAAAATGATGGCAGCGCCAATGTAAGTACGATCGTATCTGCTTTTGGCAGGATCATGTATTCATACGATTCAAAATATCTCTTTACTGCATCTGTAAGAAGAGATGGTTCTTCCCGTTTTGCGCAGGATTATCAGTATGGCGCCTTCCCTTCACTTTCAGTAGGATGGAATATGCATAATGAGAATTTCTTTTCCGGACTGAGGAATGTAGTGAGTAACTTAAAACTCCGTGGTAGCTGGGGTGTGTTGGGTAACCAGGAAATCGGTAACTATTTAACACAAAACAGTATTAACAGCGGTATCAATTATGTACAGGGGGGTGTGTTATGGCCTGGTGCTACTGTTAGTAGTTTTGCATCACCTACGGATTTATCATGGGAACAGACCAAAATCACCAACGTTGGTGTGGATGCAGGTTTCCTGGATAATAAGTTGTTTTTTATCCTGGATGTTTTTAATAAAAAAACAACGGGTGTATTGCTGAATGTACCTTTCCCATTGTCTGTCGGGAAAACAGGCTCACCTACTTTAAACGCCGGTGTTATCCAAAATAAAGGCTACGAAGTTTCCCTGGAGTATGCAGATAAAAAAGGAGATCTTAACTACCGCGTAGGTTTGAATTTCTCTCATATCGAGAATAAAATGACGGCTATCAACATCGGTTCCGGTAACCAGGAATTTGGTGGCATATCAAGAGCTAAAGTTGGCTACCCTATTGGTTCTTTCTGGGTAGTTGCCACTGATGGTATTTTTAATTCTGATGAAGAGATAAAAGCCCACAGCAAAGGCGGTACAGCCATTCAGCCCAATGCCCAACCAGGCGATATCCGTTTTGTAGATTATAATCATGATGGTAAAATTGATAACCAGGACGAACAATACCTGGGTAGTCCTTTCCCATCCATGACCATGGGCTTCTCTACCAATTTATCTTATAAAGGTTTTGATCTGAATCTTTTCATCGAAGGAGTTACCGGCAACAAAATTTACAATGCAAGAAGAAAGTGGATGGAGAAAATGAATGAAGTCACTAACTTCTCTACAGCTGTTTTAAATGCCTGGACACCTACCAATCATTCTGATTTCCCCCGGTTTACCTTATCTGATCCAAATAATAACAATCGTGAAAACAGCAACAGATGGCTGGAAGACGGATCTTACCTGCGTTTCAAACGCCTGGAAATAGGTTATAGCGTTCCAAAATCACTGACAGGCAAATGGGGTATTGATAGAATAAGAGTATTTGGCTCTGTGGAAAACCTGTTCACCATCACAAAATACAAAGGCTACAACCCGGATATCGGTGGCGGCGCTTTGTCCAGAGGAGTGGATAATTCATGGGATGCATATCCTTTGTCCCGTACTATTTTGTTTGGTCTCCATCTTACCTTTTAATCGTCAAAATTGTATTGCAACATGAAGAAATCATTTAAATATATAGGCGCACTTACCCTTGTGCTGGCAATAGCAGGTGGGTGTAACGAGAAAGATTTTCTCAAACAAAATGATCCTAACAGGATTACAGAGGCCAACTTCTGGAAAGATGAAACCAGTGTGAGCGGTGCGCTGGCAGCAGCATACAGCCCGTTAAGATCACAGCTGTACAGTTACTGGGGTGCCTTTGATGGTATCCAGGATATTAATGCTATCGGCGATGATGTTTTTACCCTGCCCGGTGAAGAGCCCGGCACATGGGGCATTGCCACTTTTGTGGAAGATGAGAACAATGGCGATGTGAACGATATCTTCAGTAAAATGTATCAGTGTATCCACAGGTCTAATCTGATCATGTCCAGGATCGATAAAGTACCCATGGATGCTGCCAAAAAAGATAGCTATATAGCAGAAGCCAAATTCCTGAGAGGTGTTTCCTATTTTATATTGGCTGCCAACTGGGGTAGTGTACCTATCAGAACAGAGCCGGTAGAAAATACAACGGCATATGCAGCGCCTTGCAGTCCAAAAGAAAAAGTATGGGAACAGGCAATCAGTGATTTAATGGCTGCCAAAGATAAGCTGCCGGTAGTGCGCGATCCTAAAGAGCAGGGCAGGGCCACCCGTGGTGCGGCTATCGCTTTCTTAGGGAAAAGTTATCTCTATTCAGAGAACTATCCTAAAGCAGAAGCAGAATTTGATCTGCTCACACAAAGTCCGTTTAGTTATTCACTGGTAAATAATTATGAAGATAATTTTACCGACAGGAATGAGTTTAACAGCGAATCCATTTTTGAATTGGTATTTGCGCCTATCGGCGATCAGTACGGCGCATGGGGTTCTGAAACGGCCAATGCTTCTATGTATAACTACCTGCCTCAGTTTATAGGCCCGCCGGCAGGTGGTGGCTGGTTTAAATATGTACCCTCTAATTACCTCGTGAATGAATTTGTGAAAGAGAAACGTCCTGCAGGTTCAGATACGAAATATGATAAAAGGATGTACGCTTCGCTGATGTGGAAATATTCATCTTTAGGTGAAAAAGATACCACCTGGTATGATGGAAAAAGTTTTGATGCATTATGGGAATCTGCCAGATCCAAAACCATTCGTTTGTATCCTGAAACAAAGCTGGATACCACTACCAACGGTCGTTTCCTTATCAAAAAATATACAGGTGCATGGCGTAATGTGGCCAATGCTGATAACTATTGGGGCGCCACACCTTCTACCGCCAACTATCGCGTAATGCGATATGCAGAAGTATTATTAATGCGTGCTGAAGCTGCTTTGCAAAATGGCAATGCACCAAAAGCAATTGATAATATTAACCAGATCAGGAGAAGAGCCGGACTGACAGATAAAACTGCAGCTGATCTTCCGGGTAAAGATCAGATCATGGCTGAACTGGATCATCAGAAATTGCTGGAAATGTTTTACGAGCAGAACCGCGTATATGATTTAAGAAGATGGAATAAGAGTTCCGCGCAGCTGGCGGCTATTCTGACTGCCCGCCAAAAGCAGGGTGCTAACGCTTTCCAGGCTAAGCACTATGTATTTCCGATACCTGCAGGAGAATTAAAAACCAACCCTAAAGCCACACAGAATGATTTGTGGAAATAAGGTGAGATAATTACGAATTACGAATTGTGAATTACGGATCGAAGCGATCTTCGCTCATAACCGTAATTCGCAATTCGTAATTTTTAACGCTATAGCGATTTCAAAGATGAAAAAAAAATTGCCTGTTCTCACAGTATTATGCCTGCTCTCTTTATTTTGGAGTAGTTGTGCTAACCATAGCAGCAAAACTGCTATGGAGCCTAAAGCGCCTATGCCTTATTGGCTGCAGGAGCCCTTTAATACAGACAGTCTGCAACCCGCGCTGGTTTCCCCTGTTTTTAAAAACGGATACATACTGCTGAGTCAGCGCGATGAACCAGGTTTGTTATACTTATTAAATGCAAAAGGAACAGTAGTATGGTATCACCAGGTGAAAGGCACCGGCTTTAAAACAGCGCACTTCACTGAAAATAAAACACTGCTCTGCATTTTAGGCAGCAAAGAATATGCTACGAGTTACGGCAATGAAATAATGGAGTTATCCCTGAAAGGTGATACACTGCTGCACCTGAAAAAAGGACAGCAGGATTTTATCAATAATGTACATCATGAGGTATTGCTGAGTCCTGGCAACAACATAGTTACCCTGAGTACAGAAGAAAGACTGGTAGACCTTACTGCACGTGGTGGTGGCCCCAAAGACACCGTGAGAAGTGATGGTATCCTGGTAATGGACAGAAAAGGAAACAAGGTATGGCAATGGTCAGTTTTTGATGCATTACAACCGGTTAACGATAAAGATATTATCCGCACCAGGATGGATTGGATGCATGCCAACAGTCTGAGCTTTGATAAGGATGGCAATTACCTGATCTCTTTTTATAACAACGGACAGATCTGGAAGCTGGATGCTAAAACCGGTAAAATAATCTGGAAGTTTGGCAAGGGAGGTGATTTTAAATATCCCGCCACCGCAGCTTTTGATATGGGCCATTCCGTGCATATCAATTCCGAAAATAACCTGATGTTATTTGATAATGGCGTATCCCGTCAATTATCCCAAACGCTCGCATTCAAATTAAATGAAACCACCAAAGAGGCAACAGTAACCATTCAGTCGCCCATACCATCTTATTTGTTTAACGACAGGATGGGCAGTGCCTACCTGGTTGATAGTAACAGCATTTTGCAATGTTGTTCCAAACGTAATACTGTTATACTAACAGACAGGAAAGGAACCCTGCTGTGGAGGCTGCGTTGCAGCTTTATTCCTTACAGGGCGGAATTCATCACAAAAGAGCAGTTGCCTGCTTTTATTGTTAATTAATTTTTACATCAGATAAGCATACTTATGCCACCTATCAATAGTCCTAAACGAATTGTTACTGCCTGTTTGTTGATGGCTACAGGAGCTGCTATTTTTTATTCCTGTCAAACTGATGTGAAAGGAAAAGAGAAAGCGCAACCGGTGGTGGTTACCCCGTCGCTTTTACAGGTAGATACTGCTGCTATTCCCAATGATAAATTCGGAGAAGCCGTGAGATACGGAATGGAGCTCATGTATAACACTGCTTACTACATAGGGCCGGCCGGTGTTAATGGAAAGTATCTGGGTAATAAAATGAATTGCAACAACTGTCATCAGCAAGGTGGTACCAAACCATTTTCTTTTAACCTGATGTTATCGCATGAGCATTATCCGCAATACCGGGCAAGAGAAGGCCATGTGCTCACCCTGGCGGAGCGGGTAAATAATTGCGTAACGCGCCCGCATAATGGCAAACCTTTACCGTTGGATAGTAAAGAGATGGTGGCTTTCCTGTCTTATTTCAGATGGATTAACAGTTTTGTGCCTAAAGAGAAACCATCCAAAGGCGCTAAAAACCTGGAAGTTACTTTCCCGGATGTAGCTGCCAGCCCGGAACGCGGCGAACCTTTATTTATGCAGCATTGTGCCAGATGTCATGGTAAAGAAGGAGAAGGGAAAATGCGCGCTGATAATATCACTTATACCTATCCGCCATTATGGGGAAACAGTGCCTACCAGCCTGGTTCCAGTATGCATCGGATCATTAAACAGGCACAATGGCTGAAGGCCAATATGCCCTACGACAAAGCTACCTGGGATAAGCCTTTTTTATCTGATGCTGAAGCAATGGACATTGCTGCATTTGTAAATGATGATGCCATACATCACCGCCCGGATGTAAAAAGCTTTGACTATCCGCATCTGGAGGAGAAAGCCCTTGACTACGACAGGGGGCCTTTTGCCGATACGTTTTCTATCGCACAACATAAATACGGACCCTACGAGCCGATGATCAGTTACTGGAAAAATAAAGGCTTAAAGGCCGCCTACTAACAAACGCTATATCCCAAAGTAGAAGATGATGCTACTATCATCGTGGATTACGATGGTGCGCAATGTATTATACAAGCCTCCTGGAACTGGACCTTCAGTCGCAAAGACATGGAAGTATACGGCGATAAAGGCTACCTTTTGGCGGCCGATAAAAATACCCTGATACTGCGCAACGCTGAACGGGCGCCGGCTACAGTGCGTCATATAACGGCAACGGATATACCCGTTTATGAAGATCCTTTTACCTACCTGGCAGATGTGGTACAGCACAAAATTAAAGTACCGGCAGACGGCCTGTATGCGCCGGAGAATAATGTAATTGTAGTACGTATCCTGGAAGCAGCAAAGGAATCTGTAAGAACAGGCAAAACAGTAAAATTTTAGCGTGATGGGAACCTGGTTATACATATGTGAAAAATGTTCGTATGAAAATTATTTTCAGGTATCAGATCAGCTGAAACCGGAAGTTTAATAATCTCATTGGACGTTGTCTGAACCAGGATTTAACAGATTGAATGGATTACCCTGATGGATGCCGAAGATCTGAGTGAACGCATTTGTGTTTTTTTTTAAAGCATAACACCCATCAGGGTAATCCATTCAATCTGTTAAATCCTGGTTCAGACAAAATCCGCTAAGATCTACGCTTATCAGGATCATCCTACTAATCATAAAAATCACAGTTCAGACAATCCACCGCGATTTCTCCCATCCGTATTTATACGTAATTCATAAATCAGGAGAAAGAAAATCAGGATTTATTTTTTTATGTGATTTCTTTTTCACTAACTTTAGGGTAGTTATCGATAAGTGTTTACCTCAAACTGAATAGTTTACTCCAAAGAAAAATTGTTTTACCTCAAAGTCTGGTGTTTCTCAATAGCATAATTTTTCAAGTAATTTCCTGGATTGGCCCTACATTTTTTTAGCGTAGATAACAAGCTATTACCGTATTGGTATTTAGGCTGCATTCCTTATCTATGGCTATGTAAGCCCTGACTGTTCAGCGGGATAGTTTTGTGTGGTTATATGCATCAGTCATTTATTATGGTTATGAGGTAGATGATTATCGATCTATGCTGGAAATGTTATTCCCCAAAGCTTCTATTCATTTTCCAGAGGTAGCGTAAAAAAGAAATCATATTTCTTTTCAGGATTGTATTGTCTTTTAATATCCGATTTAGTAACCACTTAATACACTTGGTAAATGATCCGCACTGCACTGGAATTTATCAAAAAAGAACTGGAAGCCTATATGGTGGAAAGGGAGCAGGACCTTGCACATTACGGTCCCGGAAATATAGTGGACCTCAAACCACTCATGACAGCCGGCGGTACGCTTAACATCGACGAGGCTACGCACATTTCCATAATGCTGGTAGGCGTGGAAGAAGAACGCCGGGAAGGCAAACGTCCTTACTTTGTGCCGGTTCCGACGGATAATAAAAAGTTTTATCAGTTGAATGCTCCTGTAGAACTGGAGCTGTCAGTACTTTTTGCCGCCCATAATAAATTCTATGAAACCGCACTACGCGATCTCTCTGATGTAGTGTCTTTTTTCCAGTCGAACTCCGTATTTGATGAACAAAAATATCCATCGCTGAATGCCAGTGTAACTATGCCGGCAAATCGGCCATGGCAACTGATTGAGCGGCTCAGTTTTCGTCTGATGAATATGTCGTTTGAACAGCAGAATAATTTGTGGGGCATGCTGGGTGCTAAATATCTTCCATATGTAGTATATAAAATCTCTATGCTCACTGTATTCGAAACGAGAGGAAAAGATAAAACAGCAGGCATTGATGAAATTCACTTTAAAGAAAATTAATGTCCGTTATGAGTGACTATCAAATAAAATATTCGGTGCTGTTGTCTGTAGCTATTGAGCAGCTATTCTATCAGAATAAAATATGCCCTGCATATAAAGTGGAGCCCGTGCTGGATATCATGTGTGTACCTACAGAGGAATGCAAAAGTATTATGAATAACCTGGACATGCTCTTCCGCACGTCCGGTAACAGCGGCGGATTTACTGTATTGGGAAGGGTTTCGGGGAAAAACGGCGGCGGTAACGACTTGCTGCGCTTCCAACCCGGAAAAACAATGAAGCTCAGTTTCTGGATGATCCTCCGTAATCCGGACCTGCTTGGCTTTAATGACCTGCCACTACAGCCACCGGATAATCAGTTTTATTATTTCAGTAACCAGGTAGCTGACCTGGCTGCACCACGCAATAGTTTGCATCTCACCAAAGACGCTACCGGTGTAAAAGGAATCAATGAGCTGATAACATTATCACGCAGCACTTATCGTTTTCATTTTGGTGCAGCAGTAACTGCAGGTACAGCGAAAGTAAAACATAAATTAACCGGTGCAGAAGTACTGCCCTGGTCAATTGTAAACATAGCCGGCCAGGCGGATCTTGCTTTTAATCTTTCTACTTTACTACCCGGTATTTGCGAATTGTATATTAATAATGTCCTGGAAGATACTTTTTACTATGCAGACAGCATGCCTACCCAACCAGTGTTCGGCATTATTGAATGCGCACTGTCGCCTTTACTGCCAGCTAACTACAGGGTAATAGAGCCGGACCGGTCACTCAAACCACCGGCGCCGCAATACCTGATACGTTTTAAGAACCGTCAGACACTATGGCGCTATACTGTTGAATTGTTGCCCAATAGCCCGCTCTACCTGGAAATGGCAGCCCTCAGCCCGGCAAATAAAATAATCTTTCTGAATAAGCTCAACATCGTCAGCAATGATACCGGTGTTACGTTCAAGAAAGGAGTTGTGAGTGATACAGCGATACAATTTGTATCCATGAGTGCACTCCCTTTGAAAGAAAAATATGTTTCCGGTTCCAGTGCCACGCATGATCCATTAACACTGTCATTAAAAAAACTCATCGGTGATCCGCAGGAAGATGCAGTGAAAACAGATCTTCCTTGTCCGCCGGTTGGCACTATCAATAATCTAAGTATTCCATTTATCTACTCAGATATATTTTTAACACTTTAACTTTTTAAAAAATGGCAACTTACCGCTCCCCAGGTGTTTACGTAGAAGAAATCTCGCTTTTGCCACCGTCCATTGCAGAAGTGGAATCGGCTGTCCCGGCCTTTGTAGGATACACAGAGAAAGCAACATCCATTCTCCCTGATGACCTGCACAATGTGGCTACGCCCATTACCAGTTGGGGCGATTATCTGCAGCTGTATGGTGGACCTGCACCTGAAGATCCGGCGCATATCACCATTGCGGTGGATGAACATAAAACAGGTACTACCACTACCGGTTTTAAAGTAACTATCACACCGGATTATAACAACATGAGCAAATATTTTCTCTATTATGCGATTAAAAATTTCTACGCCAATGGTGGTGGCAGATGTTATATCGTTTCTGTAGGAAAATACGATGCACCAATTGCAGTTGCTGATATTCAGAAAGGATTAGACCTGATAGCACTGGAAGATGCACCTACCATCCTGTCGGTACCGGAAGCAATCCGCTTAAATGCAGGTGACTATCTGACTGTTAATCAGCAGATGATTAACCAGGCAGCTACACTGAAAGATCGTTTTGCTATACTGGATACCTTTCAGACTACAGTACCTAAAACCACTACTTCTATTGCTGCTGATGTAAAAACAGCATTAGACACTGTACCGGTGGATAATAGTATTCGCCGCTATGGTGCTGTATATTATCCGTTTGTGGAAACGACTTACAAGCTTGGATTTGATTTCGGCGCCCTCACCTTAACCACGCATCATATCAATGGTGTTCCTGCTGTAGGTCCTGATAACAAAGCCGGACAAACAATGACTGCCTTAAATAGCAGTGCGTCTGCCATGTACAATGCTATCAGCGCAGAATACGGCAAATACCATGTGTCCCTGCCGCCATCTGCCTCCATGGCCGGTGTGTATGCCCGTGTGGATGCCGATAGAGGTGTTTGGAAAGCTCCTGCCAATGTAGGTTTGATGGATGTGGTAAAACCACTTGTATCTGTATCCAGGATGGACCAGGACCTGCTGAATATTAATACAGATACCGGTAAATCTGTAGATGCTATCCTCAGCATTCCCGGCGCCGGTACTGTTGTTATGGGTGCCCGTACACTGGATGGCAACGATAATGAATGGAAATACATTAACGTAAGACGCTTTTTCAGTGTAGTGGAAGAATCTGTGAAGAAGTCCACCAGCTGGGCAATTTTTGAACCTAACACAGCTGCTACCTGGATCAAAGTACAATCCATGATAGAAAACTACCTGTTCCTGAAATGGAGAGATGGTGCATTGGCCGGCGCAAAACCGGAACAGGCATTCTTTGTCAATATAGGACTGGGCAAAACCATGAACTCAACGGATATACTGGAAGGCCGGATGATTGTACAAATAGGTATGGCAGTAGCAAGACCTGCAGAATTCATTATCCTCCAGTTCGAACAAATGTTGCAGACTTCCTGATGAGGAACAGCATGCATACAAGGTTCATTATTTCTTTAAAATTAAATATTACATACAATGGCAAATTATGCTTTACCGGTTTTCCATTTTACCGTTTCATGGGGTGGAGACAATATAGGATTCTCGGAAGTTAGTGGTCTTTCGCAGGAATTACAGGCAATTGAATACCGTGATGGCCTGATGTCCGGTACTACCTTACCATTGAAAAGACCAGGACTGAAAAAAGCCGGCAACATTACCCTGAAAAGAGGATTGGTGGCTACTAATAATGATCTCTACAAATGGCTCAATAATAACGGCCAGCCTAATGTGGAACGCCGCAACCTGGTGATTACACTGCTGAATGATGAAAGCGCGCCTGTATTTATATGGACCATCACACAGGCATGGCCCGTGAAATGCGATGGCCCTGGCCTGAAGGCTTCCGGCAACGATATCGCCATTGAATCTGTTGACCTGGTACATGAAGGAATAACTGTTAAAATAGCTGGCTGATGCCTACCTATTATCCGCCCACCTGCTTTCATTTTAAAGTAGAGTTTGTGGGCGTAAGCGGTACAGATACCGATACGGAACAACGTTTCCAGGAAGTGAGCGGTTTATCATTTGAAGTGGAAACCGAAGAGCTGCGCGAAGGCGGTGAAAACCGCTTTGTGTACAAACTTCCTAAAAGAGCGAAGTATCCCAACCTGGTACTGAAAAGAGGGCTGCTGAAAGGTACTGCCTTGCTCGACTGGTTTAAATCTGCTATGAGCACATATTTCACCGTAGTGATCTACGATTTTAAACCAGCTGACCTGGTGATTACACTCCTGGATGAAGCAGATCAGGCGGTAGCTATCTGGAACGTCGTACAGGCGTACCCGTTAAAGTGGGCTACTTCTGATCTGAAAGCATCAGAAAATGGTATCGTAATAGAAACCCTGGAATTGGCTTACCAGTATTTTGAACGCAAAATGTAATAGCATATGCCGGTACAAATCAATGAAGTTATTATCAGAACGGTGATAGAAAGCCCCTCCGGTAGCACCGGCGGTGGTACACACGAGGATGTTCCTCCTGCTATCAACAGGGAAACAGAAACAGTAGAAAAGGTATTGGAAATTATCAGAGAAAAAAATGAAAGATAATGGATACGCAAAGTGCGGCAAAACTGCCTTTTAATCTAAAGATCCTCCCCATCAATGATACCGGGTTTCCTATTGGTATTCCGTTCCTCGCGATGTTTAATCCGGAGCAATTAGCTATCAGGGAAGACATAGACTGGACGGCCAATGCAGCACCAGGAAAGGCAGGCGCCGATCTGAAATATAAAAAGACGAAGCCCAGAACTTTTACACTGGATTTTACACTCGATGGAACCGGCGTAAATACTAACGGGGTAAAGATACCCGTAACTGCCCAGGTGGTATTATTCCGGGCTGCTACAACCGGTGTGAGAGGTGCGTTGCATAAACCTGCTTTTCTGCTGGTTCAGTACGGATTATTTATCTGCACCTGCGTACTTAATTCGTCTACGGTTACCTATACGATGTTTGACTTTACCGGCCTGCCTATCCGCGCAAAGGTAAATGCTACGTTTACAGAACGTACCATCCCCACACTCAGTGATATCCTGGGGATGCTGTCATCACCGGATCTTACCCACCGCAAGACGGTAAATGAAGGTGATCTGTTACCACTGTTGACTTACCAGGTATATAACAATCAGGATTATTATCTGCAGGTGGCCCGTGCAAATAAGCTGAAGAATTTCAGAAGGCTGCAAGCCGGCAGCACGCTGGTATTTCCGCCCATCGCAGATAAAAAATAAGCAATATTTATTTGTAAATACCCCAATAGCATGTTAGATAGCTTACCTCCCGGCACACGGCCCGCAACAAATGTAGTCAGCAGAAAAGTATTTATTAACGGCACTGAGCTGAGCAATGAAATATTGCTCACCCAGATCATTGTAAATAAATCTTTTAACAAAGTGGCGTATGCAAAGGTAGTGTTGATAGATGGCTCGGCATCAGACCGCGATTTTCCACTCAGCAACGACAATAATTTCAAACCCGGCAGCGAAATAAAAATACAACTGGGTTATCAGGGTAATGTGGACACGGTATTTGAAGGGATCATTGTAAAACATGGTATCAGAGTAGCGCAGCATAGCAACTCGGTGCTGATGCTGGAGGCAAAGGACAAAGCCATCAAACTCACCGGTGGCCGCAAGTGTGCTTACTTCATTAATAAAAAAGATAGTGAGGTGATCGAACAACTGGCCTCAGACCTGCAACCGGATGTGGCATCTACCACTGTAACGCATAAACAGCTGGTGCAGTTTGATACAAGCGACTGGGACTTTATGCTCACCCGTGCTGAAGCCAACGGCATGCTGGTGCTGACAGACGATAATAAACTGATCGTGAAAAAACCGGATACCAGTGGGTCTGCAGTCGTTACTGCTACTTACGGTGATAACATCTGGGAATTTGAAGCAGAAATGGATGCCCGCCGGCAAATACAATCAGTTACCAGCCACTCATGGGATTACACCCAACAACAACTGGAAACATCTGATCCCGGTGATGCCACCTTTACAGAAACCGGCAATCTCTCTTCCAATGACCTGGGCAGTGTATTAGGCACTACGTTGAAGTTAAGCCATGCCGGTCATCTTACCCAACCACAACTGCAAGACTGGTCAGATGCTTATGCACTGCGCAATCACTTATCCAAAGCTACCGGTCGTGTGCGCATAGAAGGCAATGCAGATGTAAAACCCGGCACTGTTATAACATTGGCAGGAGTAGGAGATCGATTTAACGGTAATGTTTTTGTAACCGGCGTGTTGCATCAGTTTGAAGGTAATTGGTACACCGATGTACAATTTGGCTGGCAGGAAGATTGGTTTTATAAAAAAGAAAATGTGATGGACAAACCGGCATCGGGCTTATTACCCGGTATCAATGGTTTGCAGATAGGAGTAGTGCTGGATGTAGATGATACGGAATCAGGCGGACAATACCGCGTAAAGGTACATGTGCCGCTTATTACGGCCGGCAATGAAGGTATTTGGGCCCGTGTGGCCACACTGGATGCCGGCTCGAACAGAGGGGTTTATTTTCGCCCGCAAACGAATGATGAGGTAGTATTGGGGTTTTTGAATGATGACCCCCGTGAAGCAATTATACTCGGCTACCTCCATAGCAAAGACAGTAAGAAATCGCCGCTGCCCGAACAGAACGGCCAGCTGCAATATGGCTTTGTAACCAAAGAAGGCATCAAACTGATTTTCGATGATACCAATAAACGTATGACGCTATTGGTACCTGGCGCCAGTGGCGATAAATCACTTGTCATCAACAGCGATGCGAGCGCCATCGAAATAAAAGATGAAAATCAGAACAGTATAAAAATGGATACATCCGGTATCACCATTCAGGCTGGTGCCGGTAATGTGACCATTAAAGGAATTCAGGTGATGATCAATTAAAAAAATAAGCATGCCCGCAGCAGCACGTATATCAGATAATCACGTATGCCCCATGTTGAATCCCAACGGGAGCCCGCATACCGGCGGACCAATTCTGCCTCCTGGTGTGCCTACGGTGCTGATAGGCGGACAACCCGCTGCTACTGTGGGTAGTATGTGTACCTGCGCAGGCCCGCCAGACAGTATTGTTATGGGCTCGGCAACGGTCATGATCAGCGGACAGCCCGCCGCCCGCATGGGCGACAGTACCGCACACGGCGGCAGCATTGTGATAGGCTGCCCCACAGTAATGATAGGTGGATAATCTTTTAAAAAATTATAAGCATGGAAAGCGTAGACAGATCATTTTTAGGAACCGGGTGGAGTTTCCCACCCACTTTCAGAAGAGAATGGTATGGTGTGGAAATGCTCACCGAGGAAGCAGATGTACATAGCAGTATTGAAATTATCCTTGCTACCGTCAACGGTGAAAGGGTAATGCTGCCCAACTTTGGCTGCAATCTGCAACCACATGTATTTGATCAGATGAATGTACCCACCATCGCCATGATCGAAAAAATAGTGCATGATGCATTGGTCTTTAATGAACCGAGGATAATAGTAGAAAACCTTACTACTACTGCTTTTCAACAGGAAGGAAGACTGGAGATCTCCATAGATTACTCCATCATCACCACTAATACCCGGTATAATTACGTGTTTCCTTTCTACTTCAACGAGGCCACCAATATTGAGCGATGAACACAACAGGAATCCCGGAAGTAAATCATTCATCTGCCTGTTGTATCACGGCAGGTAAGCTATAAAATAATTATCCAGATGAGTAATTGTCAATGTCATACTGAAATAAACCGCGATGGCTCAGGCCAGCTAAACCGCTACCTCAGCGCCCTGGACCCTTCCTATGCAGCGGTGGATGGCCGCAGCCTGGAAGACTTACTGGTGTTTGCCCGCCGCTATGCCGCGCAGATCCGGTTTTACGATATCCCTGGTAGCACCATTAAAGATGATACTGTACCCGCTAAAGTGAGCTGGGCAGAATTTTTCAGACGCGATATGGCAGTCATCGCAGCTTCCATCGGTACCATTGACCTGGATGCTATCAAAAAAGATTATGATGATTTGCATACACAACTGGATCTTCACCCTGATGCAGATATATTTGAAAGTTTATTCAAACCTGTTATTGGTATCATGGTACGACTGGATGGCTGGTACACATTAGCCATTCCGCAAAATCCCCTGTATGCAGATCTGCACCTGGCTATCAATTCCAACCTCAGTGAACAGACCAAAAAAATGATTGCCTATGCAGAAGGATTCAGAGCTGTTGATACTAAAAAAACTATACTGCTGGATTTCACCGCCATTAAAAACGATGCTGTCTGGAAAATTAATGATACCATTTTTGCAGATGAAAGTATCTACATCGGTGCCACCCCGGAGGATAGAATCCGCTATGCTGCATTGTTTGTAGATGATGTGTTCCTTAGCTTTTTTGGACTCATCAGTCAGCTCGTTAATAACGCCGACGGCTATCTGCAGTTTGCTATACAACAATACCCCGCTCATCAGCCACACATGGGCCTGTTTATTGCCTTCCTGGAATTATTCCGGCGCGCGCAGGACCAGATGAATGGACTGACAGCAAGGATGTTGGACTTTTATTATCGTGATGTATTACACCTCACAGAAAAACCTTCCTTGCCTGATCGCGCACATGTGATCTTTGAACTGGCAAAGGATGTTACAGCATACGATATAGCGCCGGGTACTGCCCTGAGTGCAGGAAAGGACCTGTCCAACAAGGATCAGATATATCAAACTGAAGGTGGTCTTGTTGTTAATCAGGCAAAAGTAAAAGAGCTGAAAACAATCTTCATAGATAAATCTCCTGTAGATGCATTAGAAGAAAATAAAACAGTGAATACCATCTACGCCAGGCCTGTAGCCAATTCGCAGGATGGTTTTGGTGCAAAATTTACAGATCCGTATCCGATGTGGCCTACCTTCGGACAAGGCATCCCGCAGGATACAAAATTTCTTAATAAATATTGTCACATCCTGGATGTATATCATCAGTTATATGACCGTCATGATCAGGCGCGTGTAGGCTTTGCTGTGGCTTCTCCGCAGTTGTTGTTACAGGGGGGCAAACGTTACCTGGAAATACAGGCCACCGGCCTCAATGTATTGCTGAAAGATGCAGCTACGTTGACACCTGGCGATAACTTATTTGAAATATGGTTTACCGGTGAAAAGGAATGGGTAAAAATAGACCAGGTGCTGGACCTCTCAGCTATGCAAACAACCCTGACGCAAAATGGTGTATTCCCGCTGGACGATAATATCACTACAAGTGGATACTCCATATCAGGTCCGGCAGATACCATCTGTATTTATCTGCCTATGTCTGAATCAGCTGTAATAGGCTTCGATAGTAAGTTGCATAAAGGGTATGAATTTACTACTACCTTACCGGTGATGCGCATCATGCTGCATCCTGATATTAAATTGGCGGCGCCGGATTATAATAATTTGTCGGTAAAAGACTTTGCTATTAGTGTAAGAGTGGGGTCTATTAATCCTAAAATTCAAACAACCGGAGGAGGTACTATTCCCATTCCCGCTGCTGCTACGGGTCCTAAAGTAGATCTTACAGGTAGTCATTTTGACGGATTAAAAACACTGGTGCTACAGAACGATGCAGGCGTGCAACCTGTGGGCAAACCATTTGATCCGTTTTCTGCATACCCTGTCATGGGAAAATCTTTTTATTTAGGTAGTGGTGAAGTATTTAATAAGTCGTTATCAGCGTTGGCGGTTAATATAAGAAGAACAGTAGACCCGGAATTTGGTACTGCCAATAATGATCCGGCCACTGGTGCGGTACATCCAAAGTACAGCGTTAGTTTATTGGAAGAGAGGGCATGGGTACCATTGAATGCCTCTTCAGATAACACTAACACCGGTCCTGATTTTGATACTTTAGCATTAACACATAATATATTAAACCAGTTGATAGCGAAGGATCTGCCCGATTTGTCCTACCAACCGGTACCCTATACCCGTTCTCCCATATTACCGGTTACTGAATGGAATCTGCAAACAGTGAAAGGGTTTTTACGGATCACTAGCCTGGTGTCAGTAAATGCTGATGCAATTACGTTTTTCGCTGAAAGTGCGAAGCTGGCCAGGGAACTACAAATAAAGGAAATATCTGTTAGCTATTATTCAGCACCGGAAACGCTGACACAGGGCATCGATCAGTTTTTTCATGTGTATCCTTTTGGAGTGGCAGAAATTGAATTGCCTGTCAGCAAAACAACAGGATCATCTGAATTGGAGGGGATCACAATGAAACGTAACCTGACTTATCAGAATTTCCTGCCGGTGATGCGCAAAGCTGCTGTTGCTAACCTGTTGGATGCGCACAATTGCCTGTTACCACAGTTTACCTATAAAAGCCCGTATAGCGATTACAGTCATGGTATCAGCAGTAGTATTAACAACTCAACCGGCAATAATCTCACCGTGAACGCTGTCAATGATAGTGTAATGGGACGTTTATTGCTCAATGCCAGCGGTATCAGCAGCCGTTTAACCGGTGGTTTTAATCAGTATTCGAATGTTTTCCAGGAAGAGGGTATGTTATTCATCGGCCTTGAAAATTTGCAACCACTGCAAACATTGTCGTTGTTGTTTGAATTTGCAGATGGTACAGCGGAAGATGAAGATAATGATCCGCCGCAAATTAACTGGTCCTATTTAATCAACAATGCGTGGCGGCCACTCAATGGTGAATTTATTGTCTCTGATGGTACCTATGGTTTTCAAACCACCGGTATTATGAAGATAGATATTCCGGAAGATGCTACTAACCACAATACTATTATTACCGATGGGTTGCATTGGCTATGCGCCAGTGTGACAGCCTATGCTAACCGTTTTCCGCAATTGATTAATGTGGTAGCGCAGGCTACGGAAGTAGTATTCGTGGATAATGGTAACGATCAGCGGCATTTCGATACTGCATTACCTGCCGGCACCATCAGCAAGCTATCGGTGAAGGTGGCTGAAATAAGTAAAGTGCAGCAACCTTTTGCTTCTTTTGATGGCAAACACAAAGAAGTAGGGAAAGAATTTTATACACGGGTAAGTGAGCGTTTGCGCCACAAAGGCCGTGCAATAACAGCCTGGGATTACGAACACCTGGTGCTGGATCATTTCCCGATCATCTATAAAGTAAAATGTATTACGCATACAGATCCTGATTGTTTATGCCGTCATTCAGGCGTAAAACCGGATGTGCCCAACGAAGTATTTTGCTGTGGCCCGCAGGTGGCCCCCGGACATGTATTGATGGTCCCCATTGCCAATCTTAAAAACAGGAACGCCATCAACCCGCTGCAACCTAAAACGGGTCGTCGCACCATGCTGGAAATAGAACAGTACCTGCAGCAACGCACTTCTCCTTTTGTAAAAGTACGCGCGCGGAACCCGGTGTATGAACAGGTGTTGGTATTTTTCCGTGTGAAGTTTGTAACAGGAACAGATAAAGGTTATTTTCTCAAAAAGCTCAACCAGGAAATTGTACAATTCCTTACCCCATGGGCTTTTGATCAAAATGCAGAAGTGAAGTTCGGACAAAAAATATATGCTTCTGCTGTGATTAATTTTATTGAAGAAAGAACTTATGTAGATTTTATTACCGATTTCCTGATGTTTGTTTGCTCGGAAGGTTGTTGCCCGGATACTCCTGCTACAGCTACTGATCAACCGAATACCGGTAAAGATGACCTGGCATCGCAATTCAACAATGTCAAAGGTTGTGACGACCTCGAACACCTGGAGCAGGATAAATCCAATTTCATCGGCATTGTAGTAGCCACACCTTCTACGCCCCGCTCCATATTGGTGTCTGTACCACAGCATATTATTATACCGTATGAAGCACCACCGGCATTATCGCCTTGTGAAAAAAGGCGCACTACCATGGTAACTAACACACCCGCGCCGATAAGGATGGTAGCTACCCCTGCGCCAGTAGCAACGACCACACCAACAGCTACGCCTGTACTGGTTGCTACACCCGCAGCAGTAGTAGTCAATCCTGCACCGGCTCCTGCTCCTCCACCTTCTCCGGCGGATACACCGAAGACGATGCCGGCAGATGAGATACCAACAGAAAATACAGATCCGGCAGCAGAAAAAACGAAACCACCAGGGAAAAAGACGCCCAATAAATAGCAGCCTAAATGATCTTTTTGATTAAAAATATTTTTCCATGCAAGCGCCAGTTTCATTAAATAAAACAAATCCATTATTGCCCGCAGAGGACTATAAGGCCATGCGCAAAGAAGGTATCAACGATATTGAACACCTCTCAAGTGATATATGGACGGAGTATAATACCTCCGATCCGGGCATAACCATACTGGAAGCTGTATCGTATGCTATCACAGACCTGGCCTACCGCACAGGATTTGATATCAAAGACCTGCTGGCACCGGCGCAACTCACAGATAATACCTGGAAACAGATCTTTTATACAGCCCGGCAGATTTTGCATAACAACCCTGTTACCATCGATGATTACCGCAAACTCATTATTGATGTAAAAGGGGTACGCAATGCCTGGATAGAACCCGGCAAAGAATACGAGGTACCATTGTGGATGAATTATAATGTGGTAGAACTGGAAGAACATCCTTGTGCCTGTGAAGAGGAAAAAGATAAAATATGTTTTGGTAAACTAAGCATCCAGGCAGCTACCAATGCAGACGTAACCAATTACAGAACTACCGCTACTGCTGCCTACAACGCTACTAAAACTACGCTGGATGCAGAAAAAACCGCGAAGCAAGCTACCTCAACACAACTACAGGGACAGATTAACATGCCCGATATTGATCCTGTAAGAAAAGCCACCCTGCAGGCCCAGAAAGATGAGTTGGATGCCCGCATAGCAGCCATCACAGCAGAGATGCTGGTGCTGGATAAGATAATCGGCTACCTCGCCAATCCTATTATTATTCCACCTAAAATTGTTGAACTGGAAGGATTGTATAATGTAATGGTAGAATATGAGGAAGATGTGCTGGCAGAAGATCATCGCGAAGAAGTAAGACAACTGGTGGTAGATCGTCTTTCGCGCCATCGTAATTTATGTGAAGATTTTTTAACGGTGGAAGCAGTGGAATACCTGGACTTCGGACTGATGGCGGCTATTGAACTGGAAGAAAATGCAGATCCGGACATGGTAGTGGCACAATTATTTTTTACTGTTTACAAATATTTTACACCATCTGTTCCCTTTAATACCGTGCAGCAAATGATGGATAAAGGGTATCTGATAGATGAAATTTTTGAAGGCCCCGCTTTAAAACATGGATTTATTGATGATGCAGAGCTGGAAAAAACAGCACTCTACCGCGATATCCGGCTCTCCGATGTCATCAACGAAGTAGCAGAGATCAGCGGCATCAAAGCCATTACCTATCTGCATATGCCGGCAGATGCAGTGAATCAGCCCGGCAACAAAAACTATTTTAATGAATGGCTTGATCTGTTACGGCAGCAACGTAAAATAGCCCGCATAGATCCTGCACAATCGCAGGTGATATGCTGCAAAGACCGGGAACTGATCACCTATAATATAGGCAGAAAAGAAGACCGGTCGCCCCTCCGCATGAAGAAATTATTTGCCGACCTGAAATCACTCGAACGTAAATATAAGCTGGAAGGCCATGAGATCGATTTCCAGGTACCGGCAGGCGAAAATATGGAGTTGGAGGATTATTTCCCCGTTACCTATTCGTTACCCATGTGTTATGGTGTTAGCGAAACCGCAGGACTACCGGGTAATGCAGACGCCAAGCGCAAAGTACAGGCACTGCAACTGAAAGGCTACCTCCTGTTTTTTGAACAGCTGCTCAAAGGGCACCTGGTACAGCTAAACCACCTGCGCGACCTCTTTACTTTTGATGATACAGTAAAGCATACTTACTTTAATAAAGCGCTCACGGAAATACAGGGACTGAGCGACCTGCTTGTCAACTTTGGTAATCATGATATAAATCATCAGGAAGATATTATAAAAGATTTTGCGGGAACATTACAAAACCTGGTAGAAACCCCCATTACCTTTCATAAACGCCGTAACACCTTCCTGAATCATATGCTGGCCCGCTTCAGTGAGGACCTGAGTGAATATGAAACCATGAGCAGATGGCTTACACCTGCGAAGGTAGAGGAAAGACTGATCCATGATAAAACACGTATCCTGAAAGATGGTGAGTATTATCATATCAGTACCAACCGTGGTAAAGGCTACAACTACGCACAGCTCAATGTTTGGGACACCACCAATGTATCCGGCGCAGAGAGAAGATTAAGCAGGTTGCTGGGATTTGAAAATGCTACCCGTCGTACCCTGGCGCCGGCGTTTATTGTGAGCGAGCCCGTGATGATAATTGATGATAAAACAAAATTGCCTGTCTGGAAGACTAAAAACGGGCAGCACGTAAACGTAATTAAAGTGCTGGACCCTGATAATAAAGATGCCATTTTGCTTACCAGTGTAGAAGTAGAAGATGGCTGCTGTACAGAACTGCTGATGAACGATATGCTGGAACATGCAGATGATCGCCGCTATTATAAATTCCATGACGAACTAAGGCAACGCAGCCGCAAAGCTGCGGGGCAATTAGGCACTTTCTGGCTGGAACTATATGATGATACAGATCCTGCAAATGCAGTGCTGCTGGCCACCAGCGAGAAGTCAGAGAACAAAACAATCCGCGATACCACTTTCAAAAGAATTCAACAGCTGATGGAGAAAATGAATACCAATGAAGGGTTACATCTCATCGAACATATCCTGCTCCGGCCAAAACTGGACCAGGAGTTTACCGACGGTGGCATTACCCCCATTGACATCAGCTTCATCCATACCTGCCTGGATAAATGTGATCTCGGTATAGGCGTTAACGATGGTACAGACGTACCCGACTACTGGAAAAAGGTAACCCGGATTCCGGCAGATAAATGCTACGATAATATGCCATGGGTACTGGAGTATTTCAGAATGCGCACCAATCCGGCTACTGGTAACAAAGAACCCCTGTCTGTACTCTTCCAGGAAACATTTCCGGATGCCAGTAAATTGCCCACCATGCTCAAATTCAGGCTCTACACCGGCATGACAAAAAGAATACTGGATTTGCAGGAATATGGTGCAGAAAGGATCAATTATGAAATTGTTTCCAATAACAGCGATGATCCGGCCGTTATTAAATACAAGTTTATCATCCATGGGAACAAGCAGGAAGTATTGGCACAAAGCGCCTATCTCTACAATAAAAGAACCGCTAAACAGATCAAGGATGGCACAGTAGTACCGGATGATATTGATGATGAAATAGCAGGACTGATGCAATATTTTAGTTATCAGATGGATTGGTATTGTGCTGCTAACCCCTGCGATAACAACGAAGATCCGTATTCATTCCGCACTACCGTGATACTGCCTTGCTGGCCCAAACGCTTCAGGGACCTTACTTTCCGCAACCTGGTAGAAAAAACCATACAAACAGAATTCCCTGCACATGTGCATACAAAAATTGTGTGGGTAGGCATTTCAGAAATGCAAAAGTTCGAAAAAATATACCAGGACTGGTTATTGGAAATGGCACAAACAGAAGTACCCGGATATGAAAAATTAAATCCTTTGATAGATGCTATCAATGGCATTCAACCTTGTGGTAGCTGTGAAGATGATTGTAGCAGACCTCAGAACAGCTAAATAACAAACGATATGACGCACATGATCAATCGGCTGGAATTTGAAGTAGGCTGTTCTGATGAAGAACAGGCACTGAATCTGCGTCATAACTTTTCATTGACGATGCAGGACCAGGTCATGGCAGTAATGGACAAGATTTGCTCCAAATATGTAACTGATGAGGAATGGCTTCGTATAGATAAACTGGAGATTGATCTCGGAGGTATGAGTCAACATGCTTTTACAAACGATTTTGAAAATATACTCAGCTATAGATTAGAAGAAGCCCTGGTAAAAAGATTGGCAGCTATTCCGGCTACCAGCCGGGCAGTATCGCAGGAGCTCTCCAAACTGGAGCTGCTGCAATTTTTTTTACTTCATGGCATCCTGCCCTGGTGGGCTGCTATGCCTGACATCAACATCAACACTATTTGTCTTGATGTTTTGCTGCAGCAACAAAGCGTGCTGCAAACCTGGTTGATGGAGCATCGCCAGGAGCAATCCGTATGGACCAGGATAACAATGCAGTTAGGGCAGGATGTCAAAGCATTGATCCTTGCAATGCCGACAGCATTAGCCACTGCGCACGCCCAATTTATTAGCTGGATCGCAGCGGTCAGTAATCAGCTGTTTGAAACAGGGAATATGGATACCGTTACTACTGCCAGCGCAGATGAATTTATTCAACAGGTGTTGTCTGCAAAAGGTTCGTACATCCATGATATCCTGCTGGGAAACGCACCGGCTATTTTCAGTAATACATCGCTGGTAAATATTTTCAGATCAAATGCGGTAAACATCTTTTCAATAATAACAAATAAAGAAAATGCACTACTGCAAATAATAGCCAGTGTTACCGGTACCGCGTTGTTACCTGCTGATATGTCTGTAATAACGGAAATGGATACACGCATACCGGATGCCGGGTCAGCAGAAATTGATGAGATAGAAAAAATTGCTGTCAAACATGCCGGCATTGTGCTGCTGGCGCCATTTCTGAAGACTTTCTTTACCGCTATCACTTTACTGGATGGGAACGAATGGAAAGATCGTGCCGCACAACACAAAGCATTACATGTATTAAAATACCTGGCTACCGGCGATCTGGAAACGCCGGAATATAACCTGGCATTGGAAAAATTGTTTTGTGGCATTGCCTTAAACGAACCGGTGCCACTGAAAGCTGATTTATCCGAAACGGACATGCAGGAAGCGGAAGCATTGCTCACAGCGGTGATAGGCCACTGGAAGTTGCTGAAAAATACTTCTGTAAACGGGCTAAGGTCCTCCTTCTTAAAACGGGATGGATTGATCACCCGTAAAGACGGCGGCTGGCTGGTGCAGGTGGAGCGGCAAACGCTGGATGTGTTGCTGGATGGTATTCCATGGGGATATTCCACCATCACATTACCCTGGAATCAATACCTCATTTTTGTTGAATGGTAAAATTTGATCGCTATGGATTTTGATAACAAGCTTGCTGAAAATGCCCCATCGCAGGAAAATCGCATTAACCTCAATGCAAAAAGTCTGGCGCTGGAAATCGGGTGGTTTGCCAGTGTGGTAAATGCGCGGTTACGTAATTGTTTTGGCAATGAAAATAACGGACTGAGTACTGATTTTGTAGTAAAAGATAATGGTACTTATATAACCCCCGAAGAAATCCCTGCACCGGATTTTTCCGATGATCATTCTGTGTATGCAGAATTCGTAAGTTATTATAAACTCAGCAGGGAAGAGCGTCTGCTGCTGATGCTCACCATCATTCCACATGTGCAGCCGCATTTGCTGGACGTATTTTTTTCGCTGAATAAATCTATCTCCCGCGGCTATACGGAGTTTGGTGGTATCAGGGGAAGCCGCCACAGTGGCTTTATTCCTACAGGAGAAACCGCCTTGTTCCTGCTCGCCGGCAACGATCTGGCGCGGCGTTTTAATGCCTATAAATTGTTTGAACCAGATCATATTTTTACAGCACATAATATCATCAGCATCGATGGTAGCCAGAACGGGGAACCTTTTTATAGTAGTACTATCAGTCTTTCTACGGAGTATGTAGACTTTTTTACTACCGGTAATCTCCGCAAACCTCCTTTCAGTATGGAGTTTCCGGCCCGTCGGCTTGTTACCCGCATGGACTGGGAAGATCTGGTAGTAGATGATTTTACCTCAATGCAGCTGGATGAGCTGCGGATATGGCTGCAACATGGACGTACGTTGTATGAAGACTGGGGCATGAGCCGTACCCTGAAACCCGGCTACAAAGCTTTGTTTCATGGTCCTCCAGGTACGGGCAAAACCCTCACGGCTGCTTTATTAGGCAAGCTGTATAATCTGGATGTGTATCGCATCGACTTATCCATGGTGGTATCCAAATACATTGGTGAAACTGAGAAAAATCTTGAAAAAGTATTTTCCCGCGCAGAAAATAAAAACTGGATACTTTTTTTCGATGAAGCAGATGCGTTGTTTGGTAAGAGAACCAGTATTTCTGATGCCCATGATAAATATGCCAACCAGGAAATCGCTTACCTGTTGCAACGGCTGGAAGACTACCCCGGCCTGGTGATCCTGGCTTCCAATATGCGTAATAACGTAGATGAAGCCTTTGTACGCCGGCTGCAATCCATTATTCATTTTCAGAAGCCACAACCAAGGGAACGGCTCCGGCTGTGGAGCGGCGCATTTAGCAAACAATGCCAGCCGCCGGTCCGTGAGTCTATTGAACGGCTTTCACAACAATACGAATTATCCGGCGGAGCTATCATGAATGTAGTGCAGTTTGCATCGCTCATGGCGCTGAACCGGAACGATAACACCATTACTATGGAAGACCTTTTACAAGGTATACGAAAAGAGTTTATGAAAGAGGGCAAGACCATGTAAAAAGTAAAACATGTCAATGAAGCATACCATCGCACCTCAAACGCAGCGCGTAATTCCGGCCTCGGATCCTGATCTGCCAAAAGCAGGTGCAACGCAAATAATGCGTATGCCGGAAGCTAATTTTATTCAGCGCAAATGTTCGCATTGTGAGGAAGAAGAAAAAGAAAAGGTGAGGCTTAAACCACTCGCACCTTTTATTCAAAAAAAAGCGGAGCATGGTAATAGTGTAGTGAGCAATACGGTGAGTGATGGTATTGCTGCAACCCGCGGTAGTGGCACTACTATGGTAGCAGACACACAATCTTTTATGGAGAATAGGTTTGGCGAAGATTTTTCTGATGTCCGTATCCATACAGGTAGTGATGCAGCGCAGCTGTCGGGAGATCTACAAGCCCAGGCTTTCACTGTTGGGAAAGACATTTATTTTAATAATGGAAAATATGCACCGGAGTCGGATAGCGGCAAACACTTACTGGCACATGAGCTGACACATACCATACAGCAAGGTGGAGAGGGTAAGATGGTGCAACGCAAAGCCACTGCTACCCGGTTTATGGAAGATCCCGTATTGGACGATATTTCAGAAGGGAAAAAAGTACTGAAAGAAAAAGATAAAGGCCCGGCAGTTATAAAAATTACGCAGGCAATTTCAGAACTGGGTTTTTATCCTACTACTGTTATCGACGAAAGTTTTGATCCGCCACTTACAACTGGTATTACAAATTACCAGGTTAGCAAGGGAATAGCAGGATCAGCTATTGCAGGGCAAATGGATAAGCCAACCTTTCTTAAACTGGATAAAGATTTTTCGAATAATTTCCAGGTAGAGAAAGATGTATTAAGCAAGCAAAAAAAAGCTGATTTGCTAAAAGGTACCGACGCTATTGATGATGAAGAAAGAAAAGAAATAAATAAAGTAATTTCTACAGAAGTGCCTGTTAATCCCATTACCGGGCTAAAGCCTGAGTTTAAGCCGAACTTAGTGGGGAAAGGAAAGTATGCGGATCGGCTACTGAGTACAGTAGAAGCTGCCATTATTTCTGAATATAATACTTATGGGAAGGGAAAATCAGCAGCACATGCAGATGCCAGCAAATTATATGCCCCGCCGCAAATAGATGTGATTGCAAAGGAATCCCAGAAAGCAGTTGACAACATATTTCATGAATATGAAAAAGGTGCCCCTGCAGCCTTAAAGGTAGGTTCAACTGTGTTTGATGCATGGACGTTTAAAGAGCAGGAACTAACTGCCGGGGGCAAAGCGAAAGAAGACCGATCCGCGATCTGGCGCATTAATAAAATACTCACTGGTGATGATGATGTGAAAACGCTGAATAGGGAGCATGGTGCCATAGAATCAAGGGCGGATGAATTGCTCATTGTAAATAAAGTGAGAAAGGACATGTTTGCTAAATACAGAACGGAATTGATAGAAACACATAAGGGGTGGCCAGGATTTGAAGATAATAACAAAGTATACGTACAGATGTTTAAATCAGATAAACAAAAGCGGAACCGGCATAATATGTGGGACTATTACCAGACATTTATCCACGAGTATATTCACTCACTGGAAGATCCTGTTCATATTGCTTATCGTAGTGCCAAGGATGACGAGAAAGGTGGATTTGTACTGAGAGAAGGCGTAACAGATTATTTTACAAAAATTGTATGGAACAGTATTACCATTACGGATGCATTAAGAAAAACCATTGAAGGGCCGTATTATGATCCGGTTAATAAGTTCAGTATACAGGCACTTAATACCTATGGTGAATCAGAAAATGCAGAAAGACTGGCTGGGGTAGTGGGAATCCGTAATCTGGCAGCCGCATTTTTTGCAGGTAAAGTAGAATTAATTGGTAAAAAATAGCAACTATAGTGAAAATACCTGTTGTCATTTTTTTCTTTATGTGTAATTGTTTTCAGCCTGTTGTATGGCATAAAAATTCTCAATTAAAATCAACCCCGGTTATGAACGACTGTCAACAAACCATCAATAGCTTCATCAACCGGGAAATTGGTGATTGGGAAGGTTTGCCTGCTGATTGTGAGGAACAGGCCCTGAAGGAACTGTATCCTTTAAGTGAGGTGGCAGGCGTGTATACAGTGGGCAAAGCACAGAGACAATACACTTTTAGAACAATGACAATGAAAGGTTTTGAGTCACCGGTATTTTTTTATTTCGCCGGTACTAAGTTGAGCATGATCACGACTGAATACTGGTCGTTCAATGCGGAGGAATGCCGTCATATTTATATAAAATCAGGAATGCCATTTTCACGATTGGATTTTTACTGGGGAAATGAAATCCTGGCGGATGCAGAATGGGTATACCCTGAAAAAGGGATTACGTTATGCGTTATACCGGAAACAGGCTTGCTCGTAAAAGTAATAGTTTATCCTGCCTGTAGCCTGGAAGTGTATAAATCAACTTACTATCATACAACATCCGGCAGAGAGTTTCCGGCGAAGAAAATATAAGAATACAAAATCTATTGCTATGTCAGAACATAATATCATAGCACCTGCAACGCAGGCAATATCTCCGGCAGCACAACCCGTTACGGTGACCGCCACTGAAATACAGCCGCCAGCCTTTTATATGGAAGGGCTGCAGCGGTTGCCTATTCAATATAAATTATCTGTTGGCGCAGTAGATGACCCCATGGAGGCGGAAGCTGATTCCATGGCTGATCAGGTAATGCGCATGCCGGAAACAAGTTTTATCCAGCGCAAATGTGCGCATTGCGAGGAAGAAGAAAAAGTGCACCTGAAGCCATTAACAACTTTCATTCAAAGAAAAAGCGATAGTAGTAACCAGACAGTAAGTAATTCGGTTAGCGATAGTATTGCCGCTACCCGCGGAGGTGGCAATGCTATGCCAGCTACTACACAGTCTTTCATGGAAAACCGGTTTGGAACTGCTTTTTCAGATGTGCGCATCCATACCGGCGATTATGCTGTACAGCTGTCGAGAGATCTGCAGGCACAGGCTTTTACAGTAGGCAACGATATTTATTTTAACAGTGGAAAATTTTCTCCTGAGTCAGATAGCGGCAAACATTTATTGGCGCATGAGCTTACGCATACCATGCAGCAAAGTGGCCGTTCGCAGCCTAAGCTGAAGAGAGAAAATTATACCTCTCTTCGTACTGCCGGTCCCGTTATACAACGTACACCTGCGGACCAGGATTTTGGCACCCCGCAACATACTGGTCCTGAAAATGCGCGTATGGTGACGTTACCGCATGTTTTCAATGGCCCGGCTGAAGTAATTCCCCATGTAACCCGTACATTGATAGCTTGCCCTTGCAGGAGGGTACCCGATCCGAGAACGGGTCTCTTCTGGGATCCTGATCTCAATAACTTTGCGCTCGCATTCAGCTACTGTACTGGCCAAACGCGGGCAGATATATATGCACAACTGCAATCCAACCTTACTTCTATCCTGACGAGCGGCGCTAACCCTGTTGGAACGCTTCGTGCGGGTGTGGATATCACCACTGGCGGTACTACTGGTCCCGGTGCACAGATAACTGCAGAAGGTGTTGGTACCAACGAAGGTGCCGGTACGGCCGGCCGGCCGGGTGCTATTCCGGAAGGCACACCCGGAGCGGGTGGCCGCGTAAGGGTACAGGTCCAGGGCAGAGATGGACAACAGTGGAGTTTCTTTGTAGAGGGAGAATATATCAGGCGGTTGGGTAGTCTCCCGACAGGAGTCGATCCTAACCAGGGCAGCGGCGGATTAGGCTTCAGGTACAGAGACTTCACTATAACCGTTACCGGTAGTGGTGGTGCCGGCGAAACACGGGGTATGGCTACATTCGGTGGCACTTTTGGTAGTGTTACACCGCCGGTTTGTTATAATTGTGTGTGCCCGCAACCGCATCCACATTACGAATGTATTGATTTTGAACTGGACCGGAACGAGCCGGTAACAGAGAATGTAACGACTCATCCGGCAGATGATTTCAGGGTATATTACAGATATGTGCAAACAGATCCTTCAGAAGATCCGCAACTAAGAACAGAGTCTGACCGCAATCTGTCGGAAGTAGCCAGCCAGGTAGCCGGAGGTGGTGTGGTGGAATTAATCAGGGGGTATGCTTCACCGGAAGGAGATGAAAGCAGGTTAAACCAGGACTTATCAGAAAGAAGAGCTAACAAAACGCTGGACCTCATCAGAGGTCGTGTAGGCGCTAACGTTACCCTGCCTATACCATATGGTGGTGGCGAGTTGCTGGGAGCAAGACCTACACCGGCTCCAAGCAGCAGGCTTGGTGATATCATTACACCAATGGGCTTCAGATCAGCAGAAGATTTGACCGTTTTATTAACCGGTGCTGAAATACCGAATGATGAATTATCCGATCAGTTTATTTCTTTATTTAATCGGGTGACTGTGCCGGACGACAGGCTGGCTTTGTTTGGCCTTACTGCAGATAATCCTATTGCACCACAGGTGTTGGTAGCGGTAGATGCATTCCTGGCCAGCCGTGGCCGTGGCCGCCGCCCATGGGAACATATCTTCCGGTTATTGCGTGTTGGTATTATCCGTGTAAGAAGAACGGTTGTAACGCCAACAACAACAATAGTAACACACAGGGGCAACACTACACAGGCTGATGATACTACCTGCGCAGCACGCGGAAGACAGGCAGAAATAACCCAAAGCTTCGGGCCGATAGCACCATCTTCTACGTCTGCTTCCGATGCCAGAGAGGAATGCCGTACAGATGCTCCTGATACAAGAACGGCGGATGGTTGCAATTATAATTTGCAGCACGCATCGCAAGGCCGGTTGGATCCACCAAGGGTAGGATCAACGCCTTTCGGCACCCTGCCATAAAGTGTACTAAAAAGAGCACTATAATATAACATCAATAAAAAATAGAAATATAAAATCTATTGCTATGTCGGAACATAATACCATAGCACCCGCAACACCCGCAATATCTTCCGCAGCAGAGCCAGTTGTATTAAATACAACGAACACGCAGCCGCCAGCCCTTTATACAAACGGATTGCAGCGGTTGCCTATTCAGTATCAGCTATCTGTTGGCGCAGTAGATGACCCCATGGAACAGGAGGCCGATGCGGTGGCGGATAAAATAATGCGCATGCCGGAAAACAATTTTATTCAACGCAAATGTGCGCATTGTGAGGAGGAAGAAAAAGATAAAGTGCGGCTCAAACCACTGGCAGCGTTTATTCAGAGGAAATCCGGTGACAGCAACAAGGCAGTAAGCAATACAGTCAGTGAAGGTATTGCCGCCACACGCGGTAACGGCAGTGCGCTGCCGGCAAGAACACAATCATTCATGGAAAACAGATTTGGTACTGACTTTTCCAATGTAAATATTCATACAGACACTCCGGCGGTACGGCTGTCGGCAGAATTGGGGGCAAAGGCTTTTACGATTGGAAATGACATTTATTTTAATGAGGGTAAATTTTCTCCGGAGTCTGATAGTGGCAAACACTTGCTGGCACATGAACTGACACATGTTATACAACAGCAGGGTGGGGCAGGCAATGGTATGGTGCAGCGCGCAGAAGTGGACGATCGCTCCTGTGCCGGATTAACTGATATTGAAACAGATATTAACACACTCGTAAATGCGGAAATTGCAGCTGCCCGTACAGCTGCAGGTCCTGCACCTCTTTCCCCCGCAGCAATTGTTGGATTATTGAGAGATGTGGAGACCCGCCTTGGTGATGGCGCAGTTTCGCCAATAGAACATTTTATAGAAGCCTTGCCCGCTACAAAGAGAAATCTTCCAAATAGTAGCCTGACAGGAAATAAATACGAAGGTGCAGGGTCTGCAAATAATTTTTACCGGCTACAAACACTGGGACTGGCCCATGTTGTTGGCTCCTCAGCAAAAATGCATGGCCTTTGCATAGGTGCAGATAAACTGGGACATTTCTTTGAAGAAGGTTTCCTCTACTTCCGGGTAGCCCATCGTTCAGGAGGCTCCGTAGCGGATGCGCAAAGTACAGGTCGTGCGGCCGAAATAGGTATACAGGGATTATCATCCACTGGTGTTTATTCTAATGCCGATCAGGCTGCAAACCTGGCAGGCATGCAGTTTTACAATGACCTGCTGGCAAATCCATCCGGACTTACCTTTAGTCTTGCCAGCTATATTACGCCTCAATGGAATGAGCAAACAAATCCAAGTTTTTATGAATCGGGTGTAGGAACAGTCGTCTGGAATAATTTGCTGAGAGGTAACTGGCAGGGACCATTTACCTCCGCAGGAGGAACCGGTACGCCTATTGATGCAAAAGTAACGCTGGCTATATCTTCATCAGGCGCAGTAACAGGGACCTATAGATGGCCGGCTGCAGCACCAACAAATACAGGTGTAATTACAGCTGGCGTTATCACACAAAATACCACTACCGTAACCGGTAATCTACCGGGAACCGCACCCGTAACAGCATCTCCTGTGAGCAGCATTACCATTGATTTTGACTGGAGAGAAGGAACCGCATCCGGTAAGGGAAGGTGGAACTCTGTAAATGAGCAAACATTGGATGGTACATGGGGTATAGGTGCTTCCAACACCAATGGCGGTACCTGGCACATGGTAAAAATATAAGCGTTTTTGTGAGGGGCTGTTTTTTGATGGCAAGCGCTCAAAATTAAATGATATATACCTGTCATATGCAATCTTATGCCATTCAATTAAATGTCATTACTATCTGTTATTAATAACATGAGATGACCCGTAATCCGCCTGTTTTGCAGATAAAAACAGGCGGCTGCGATCTTTTTAGTCAGGAGAAGTCGTAACTTAACTAAAGAGAAAATAGGGTAGGCGTCAACGTTATTTCATGATATGAAAACAGGTACTATGAAATCTAACAGCTTAAGAATTGTAATGCTTAGTGTATGGCTGGCATTTATCAGTTTAACGGTAGGAGCGCAACAAACACCTGTCATCAATAATACCTATCAGCAACTAACCAGATTCATAGATACTGTATTAATGCCCCTGAAAAGTACCAGTACCAGTCTCGCTTTTTCCATTAAGGCAGAAATTAATTCAGCCGGCAATATTACTAAGCTGGATTGTTCTACAAATGTGGCCGGAGATCTAAAGCCACGGCTGTTCCGGCTGCGGGAGCTGGATATTAAATGGAATAAACTTACCGGTAAAAGTGGAAAATATTACGTGATTATCCCTGTTTATTTTATAGTAGAACATTCGTCAGGAAAAGTGCAGCTCAACTCCAGAACAGAGTTTACAAACGGGTTTTATTTTGATGATGGTGATTTATTCGACAATAAATTTCTGAGTAACTATTTTTTTCTGAAACCCATTTATGTGCAGCGTTATTTTGGCGAAAATATCGGTAAAATGTAAGCGCATTATCTCCCCAAAAACTATTTGTATACTGTTTCCTTCGGCGTAATCTTTATAAGATTTTGTCTGTATTGACTAGGTGTAACGCCTTCAAATCGTTTGAAAAATTTGGTAAAATTTGAATTGTCGAAAGTGAGGCGCGCTGCAATATCTGTAATCGTCATCAGTGGATTTCCGAGCATCTTCTTAGCCTCATCCATGAGTCTTTTTTCAAAAAAATAACAGGGCGCATTACCGGTATGCAGCTTGATAGTATTGCTCAGGTGCACCGGATGTATGAACATCAAACCGGCAATGTCCTTGATGTGGTACATATGATCTACACTACCATCCACAATCTGATCAATGTGTTTATTAACTGCTGCAATAAAAGTTTCAGTGATCTCAGCTTTCCGGGATTGATATTTTTGCGGAAGTATGGCCATGGTTTACAAGATAAGTAACAAAGCTACAAAATAATAAATGAAACATCCGGCGCCACTGCATCAGGATAGATATACTTATGAAAGCACTGAAGGTCAGGACGGATAACGAATTTGATAACTGTTGATTTTAACATTTTGGAAAGGTTACCTTTTGGCGCCTGCCAGTATAAAATGGAAATTATCCTGCTATGCGCCATTCATTCTTTTATTTGCTTACACCCTTAGCATTGCTTTGTGCCTGTAGTCAGTCAACCCATAAATCAATGGAAGATTATGTGAAGACCGCTGACTCCACCACTTTTTCAAATGATATCAGCAGTCTTACATCTGCATCCCGCAAACGAATTAAATCGGCTGATGTACGATGTCGTGTTACCAATGTTTTTGCCGCTACATCGCGCCTGGAGCAGATTGTAAATGAAATGGGCGGAGTAGTTGCAGAGAGTTCTCTCAAAAACGAATTTGTGCAACAACACGAATTACTTTATACATCGGACTCCGTTAAAAGAGTACAATTGTATACGCCTACTGCTAACCTTACCTTAAAAGTACCAGTAATGTACCTGGATACAGTAGTACGTTCGCTCACTGCTATGGCAGGTTTCATTGATTACCGGATTATCAGGGATCAGGACCTTACCCTGAAGTATTTATCCAATGCTTTGAAGAATGAAAACGAGAAAAAAGCAGCAGAAAAAATTGTTCCCGAAAAGAAAGGTAAGCCTCTGGATGTAGCCGTTTACCAGCACCAGCAAGAGGATCAGGTAGTAGATAGAAAAATGGTCAACCTGGAAATACTTGATGATGTGGCCTATTCTACTTTTACGGTACAACTATTTCAACCGGAAGTAGTAGATGTACAAGTAGTAGTGAACCCTGCACAGGCTACCAGAGCGGGTTTTGGAACAGAAATAATAATGGCGATGCGTAGTGGTGCTGAATTGCTCCGTAATATACTGTTGTTCTTTATCCAGATATGGCCTTTCGTACTGGCATTAGCGTTAGGTTGGTTGGGTTATAAAAAACTGTTAGCCCGTAAGGGATAAGCACTATCATTAATCACCTTCCCGACCCCTCCTGGCGAGTTGCCGGGAAGGTGATATTACCGGCCCATTTGTGCCAGCACAGTATCAATCATCTTATTACCAGCCAGCCGCAGGTTGATGCGGTTGATGGTGGTATCTGACATAAACCAGTTCATGGTGTAAGAAGGCTCTTTGTCTGGAAACCTTACCCTTAAAGGGTCTTGCTGCCATTCCAAACTATCTTTATACAGTGGTATTTGTGTATATGATGCTTTCCGGTGATAATAATTATTGATATCATACAGGAAGTGTTGTAACCGTATATCGTTGACGGTAGTTTGCATATCATACGCGCCAATAATGGTGAGTACCGGTGCAAATAAATCGTTTTTTATAGGTGCTACTGATTTAAAATTGTTTTTGTCGGGTATCACCGGGCTGTTTGTAATATGCAGCACTTTAAAATTTAATTTACTGATTTGTTTATAGAGGGTACTGTTAGCGCCGTTTTCCCGCAGATCATCATCAGCAATATTGGTGATGCCCCGGATGATTTCCTGAATTACACCGGCTCCGGAATTATCAAAGTAGCCGCCATCTACAAAGTATTGGTCCTTTATTCTGCCTGCCGGGCTTAAATAGGGGAACCTTGCTCCCAGAATGGCACCGGCAGTAATGGTGATGTCTGAATCGTGGCGTAACAGGCTCAATACATCCACACGGTTATTAAAGATGTTGGAATCCAGTCGCAGATTGCTTACAACACCGGGGTTGCCATCCTGCATACGTGTAGTGTTGATGCAGAGGATAGGCATTGTTGTCAGGTTGCCTTTCATAGCCGGAAAGGCGGATAAGGCATTGTCAAAAGGAACGGTGTAGAGTGAATCGCCGGCTACGCCTGTACTTTTTTCAAAAGATTCTTCCAGTGCGGCTGCTCTGTCGGACTGGCTGCTGATCCGCAGGATATATTGAAAAAAGTCGGGTCCCAGCATCCTGGCAAAAGTATAGCTGAAATAATCCTGCTTGAGGTACGTCATAGCAGATTTTGTATATTTTGGAGCTGTCTGTTGCTGATCTCTCAGTAAAGCAAAAAAGGTAGCTACGCCTACACCGCCACCGGAGGTACCGGATAAACAAAAAATATGTTTTGAAAATCTGTCTTCTTTATGAGAGATGATAGAAGCGTCTTCTATTTTTCCCAGCACGGCAGCTGTCCAGTAAGCGGAGCGCGATGCGCCACCATTGGCCATTACAAAATACATATCGTAGGTGCTGTCTGACGATACATTCCGGGTATTCAGCCATGCCTGTAAATAGGTACGCAACGATGGGCGCTGACTATAATTATTTTCATGGCCCGGAGCCGCTAAGGTGCGCACATTATGTACTTCTTTTAATCCAAAAATTAATGCCAGTACAATAAGAATAAAGTGGAAACTCAGGCGGAAACGAACAGAGAAAGCCGTCACCACGTTGCCGAATAATAGTAACATGCCGGAGGCCAGCAAGAGATAAGGGAAGGGGCCCATTTGCCGGGCAAACCGGAGGTTGTTGATGGCTACCACATAAAAAATGAGTGCGGCAAGTCCAATAAATAACAGCCAGCAGAAATATCCTTTTTCTTTCAGGGGTATGCAAAAATAATTCATTACAGGATCCAGCCAGCTGTGCTCCGGTGGTCCCTGACGGGCACGTTTATCCATTTCAAACCGGCGCAGATGAATATACAGCAGAAACACCACGTGCATCAGCAGGAGTAATCCCAGCAAAGTAAGTATATGCGTATGCGTTACCAGGTTACTGATAATGGTTAATGCCAGCCAAATAAACAGCAGGATATAAAAAAGTGTTCTGAAAAAAGGATGTTTTGCCATCTTCGTCAGATAGCCATTGAGGAACAACAGTCCGATGCTGGCAACTCCCAATATGATCCAGGCTGCCATAATGGGGATAGGATGACTTAATGCTGGTGATTGCAGCAATGCCAGTTCCAGCAATAAAAAGCAGGTGTTCCCTATGATGCGTGGAAACTCATCCAGGAAAGGCTGACTGATTTCAAATAAACGATTTCGCTCATTATAGGCCTTGGTAGCTTCTTCGGGGGATATGTGGGCACCTGCCTCCAGGTTGCTGATCTGCTTTGATTTTTTGGTGTAGGAAATAATGCGGGAGGAATACCAGCTTACATATACCCAGAAGCCAATGGCCAGGAAGAAAATGATACGTATGCCATACCGGTTTTCCGTGAAGGCAATGATCACATCTTTCCCCTGATTGAGGGTCCAGCTAATAAAGAAAATAAGCAGCAAAAACAGGATGCCGGGAAAGAACAGCCATATGGCCCTCAGCAGATGAGAGATAAATCTTAAGGCACGCATTGTTATTCAGGGTTGTAATTAAATGTACGAAAATAATTACGAATTGCGAATTACGATTTTACGCGAAGATCATCCGCTATAAACCGTAATTCGCAATTCGTAATTCGTAATTATTTGATGAATATTTCCAACAGCGCATTAAATTCCACAGGTCTTTCCATCATGGGGGCATGTCCACATTGTGGAATCATCTTTAATGTTGACTGGGGCAGATAACGTTTAAAATCATGTGCTACTTCCGGAGGTGTAATTTTATCGTCTGTTCCCCATATCAGCAGTACCGGGAGCTGTATATCCGGTAACAGGTGTGCCACATAATTACGCTGGGCCGATTTGGCCATCCTGATAATACCAAAACATTTGCGGTTATCGGTGGTAATGTGGAATACTTCATCTACCAGCGCATCGGTAGCAGTGGCAGGATCATAAAAAGTGTAGGCCACACGCTCACGGATATACGCATAATTGCCACGTTTCGGGTAGCTGCCCATACTGGTGTTTTCGTATAACCCCGAACTGCCGGTAAGTACTAATTTAGCCACCTTTTCGGGATGCCGGTGCGTATACAGGATAGCTACATGTCCGCCCAGTGAGTTACCGATAAGGATTACCTGCTCCAGTTGTTCCGCTATAATATATGTTTCGAGGAAATCTACCAGGTATTCGAGGTTGTCGCATTTATGCTGATCATAGATAGGCAACGGGGGAATACGGATATCATAGTGTGGTCCGAAGTGTGCCACTACGCCTTCCCAGTTACTTAAACCACCAAAAAGGCCATGCAATAGAATAAGGCTTTGCTTCATATCTTTTTTGATACAAAACTACCAGATGGGAAATTGAGCGGCTGTGATCTCAATCACAAAAGTTACGGGTCTGATCCAGCAGGTATAATCGCGCTCTGCTTAAGGCTTCGCGGCTGGTGTACAGGTACCGGGCAATATTGGTGAGTGATATTTTTTGTATGATAGCAGGGCGGCGTTCCATCAAAAATCTATAGCGTTGCAGCGGGCTTTTTAAAGACAGGATATACTGGTGTTCGGATTGTTGTTCCATAAGTTCCTGGTACAGCTGCAGGTTTACATGCAGGAGGTTCAGGTGAAGGTCGTATAGTGGCTGCATTTTTTTGATATTGATCCTTAATATCACGGCATCTTCTACGGCAGTAATGCTCACCGCAGAAGGTGCTTTTTTATTATAGCTTTCGCAATTGGCCAGGAAGTCGTCAATAAAACTAAATTTTACAATTTTCTCGTTACATTCTTCATCCAGGATAGAAAATTTAAACATACCGGATATCACAAAAGCGGAGTACCGGGCTACTTTGCCGTAACGTAAAAAGGAATCACCTTTTTTGATATGTTTGATCGTGGCAATGTTATCCAGTAGCTGCCATTCAGCCAGCGTTACAACAGGATATTTTTTCATCAGGCGCTGATAGTGCGGCGCTAGTTCATGTATCATAAGCTGCAGTTTGCAGCTGTAAGATAAGTAAGAAAGGGAATATTTGTCTTACTCAGGATTAGACTGATTATGCTGATTACCCTGATTTTCTTTTTTTGATTATAAAAAGGTTGGCGAAGATCAAAGCGAATAATACCCGCTCCGATCTTTGCTAATCTTTTTATAATCAAAAAAAGAAAATCAGGGTAATCAGCATAATCAGTCTAATCCTGGGTAAGACAATTCCGGGTAAGACAATTGTTGTACAATCTCCCCATTATGGGCATAAAATTAGGCTGCTTTATTACGGAGTGCCTTCACTTTATCATGTGCCTTTTTCAGTTTTTTTTGTTGGGTTGTCAGTAATTCGCGGATGTAGGCAGGTATATGTTCGTGGTCCAATGCGGAGCTATAGGCTCTTTGCATGGCATCTTCACTGGCTTCGCAGTTGGTGAGTATAGTGCGACGGTCAAATCCGGAGAAAACGGCTTTAATATCTGTCCAGGCGCGGTATATTTTGCCCGCGGCGGTGCTTTTTGTTTCCATTTTGCCGCCTGTGGCCTGTACTTCTGTGCCAAGGGCATTTCTGATCTTATGACTTTCACTGATCATATCCGCGAAAAGGGTCTTCAGGTCATTTTCTTCGGTTTCCTGCATGGCGTGCTCGTAGCCGGCTATACGGTCGTTGTTGATAGCAATCAGGTCATTCAGGATTTCATTGGTGGCTGCTGGAGTGATCGTTTCCATGGTCAAAATTTTTAGGTGTATGGGATAGGCGCCATAAAACATGCCAACTAATGTTGCTTTTTTCAACTGTTACTATAAAATGAATGGTATCAGGCCATGATGTTGAATACGGCCGTTTCTTCAAAGCGGGAGGCTACAATGATCCTGGTGCCATTGGCATGCTGATCAAATAATTCCTGCACCAGCGCAGGGCTGTTATTGTCTTTAGATAGATGAGATAAGAGGAGATGACTCATAAAAGCGGGCCGGTAGGTAGTGAAGATTTCGAGTGCCTGTTTGTTGGACAGGTGTCCTTGCCCGCCACGGATACGGTTCTTCAGGTAGTAAGGGTATCTGCCCTTGTCCAGCATTTCCTCGTCATAATTAGCTTCCAGGAAGGCTGCGTGGCATTGCTGAAAATGACGGATCACATGTTCACAGGGGGCACCGATATCTGTAAATACGCCAATTTTTATTTCGTTGCCGGCTACTATAAAACTATGTGGTTCCGAGGCATCGTGGATTTTTGGAAAGGCTGTTACGGACAACGAACCTATTTGTACCGGCTCATATGGTGTGAACGATATGACCTGTTGGGCATTTATTGTAAGCCCGCCATGGGCGAGCGTGTCAGGGGTAATGTATACAGGCAGCTGGTATTTTTTAGCGAGCACTGTAACTCCTCTGATATGATCAATATGTTCGTGCGAAATGAAGATCGCTTTCACCTTACTCATTGTCAGCCCCAGGCGGCTCATCCGCTTTTCCGTTTCCCTGCAGGAGATACCCGCATCCACCAGTACGGCTTCATTGTCATTACCAATGTAATAACAGTTACCGTTGCTCCCCGAATTCAATGACGTAATAAATAGTGACATGCTGCCAAAGGTAGAATTTCATTCTGAGATTTAATTATTTGGTTCTTTATAAATGCAACATTGTTGCATATTGTTTTTTGAGTTATGTTTGCATTTAATTGAGTTGCGCAGATGATGATGTATTTACAATGGGACGTAGCGCCCGAAATTTTCCGGATCGGTGGCTTCGCCCTGCGGTATTATAGTGTAGCCTTTATGCTGGCATTTTCATCAGCCTATGGCGTACTGTTTTATGTATTTAAAGGAGAGGGCAGGCCCAAAGAAATGCTGGACAGGCTACTGATCTATATTATGCCGGGTACCCTGGTGGGCGCCCGTTTGGGGCATTGTTTCTTTTATGATTTCGCTTATTATAAATATCATTTATGGGAGATGTTCCTGCCCTTTACGATGGAGCATCATCACTTTGAGTTTACGGGCTACCAGGGCCTTGCCAGTCATGGTGGCGCCGCAGGTATTTTGCTGGCAGCCGCTTTGTTTTGCCGCAGGTACCAGGTGCCGTTTATCTGGCTGCTGGACCGGCTTTCGATAGTTGTGCCACTGGCCGGATTTTTTATACGCACCGGGAACTTTTTTAACTCCGAAATCATCGGGATACCTGCCAAACTGCCATTGGCCGTGGTGTTTACCCGGATAGATCTTATTCCGCGTCATCCGGCTCAGTTGTATGAAGCGGCATGTTATGTCATCATCTTCGCGGTATTATTGTACGGTTATAAAAAAGGAATAGCCTTTACCAAACCGGGTTATCTGTTTGGGTGGCTGCTGATACTGGTATTCAGCGCACGTTTTATGATTGAATTTATGAAGGAAAACCAGGTGGCCTTTGAAAACGGTCATCCCCTGAATATGGGGCAGCTGTTGAGTTTGCCGCTGATAGCTTTGGGTATGTATTATATAACTTATTATAAAAGGAAATATGGAAATAAAACATCCCATTAACGTATATATCATTACCGGTTTTTTGGGTGCAGGTAAAACAACAGCCCTGAATGCCCTGCTGGCACAGTTCTCCGGCTCAAAAAATGTGGTGGTCGAAAATGAGTTTGGTAAGGTGAATATAGATGCTACCCTGATTGCTGAAAAGATAGATCACCTGTACGAGCTCACCAGTGGCTGTATTTGCTGCTCGCTGGATAATGAGCTGCTGGAAGTATTAGGAGGTATCCTTGGCATGGCTAATCGTCCTGATAACCTCTTTATTGAAACCACAGGTATTGCAGATGTGGGCAACATCATCGGAATGTTTCATCTGCCGGATGTTAAAAACCACTATGAGCTGATCCGGACTATTTGTATAGTAGATGCGGAAAACGTGGAGGAGCGCCTGGAGCAGGTGCCGGAAACGGGTAAACAAATTTCCTGTGCAGATGTGATCATCATCAATAAAATAAAATCCCTCACTACACCGGCGCTTATCAATTTATATCATCAGCTGGAACAGGCCAACCCATTGGCTTTTATCACGATTTCGGAAAACGGGGAAGTAGCGGTTAAAGACTTACAGCTGTCGGAAAAGCCCCTGCGCCAACAGGCACCGCCGGCACCGGTTAAACATCTCCATAAAATAAATACAGTATTATTTGAATCTCCGGAAGCCTTTGATCTTAACTACCTGGTGTATGTACTGGATTTTCATTTTAACGTATATCCGCACCAGTTATATCGCATAAAAGGATATGTAAGGGCAAAGGACAGTGAAGAAAAGATGCTGGTGCAGTCTACCGGAAAATATCTCAGCATTGTACCTGCGGGCAGTTGGGGCGACATGCCGCCTTCTTCTGTACTCGTATTTATAGGTAAGGAGCTGAAAACTGCTACTATCAAACGTATATTGGAACCGGCACTGAAAAAATAATTGTGTGACGGATATAAAAAATTGCCCTGGTTCCAATAATTTTTCTTTGGAGCAATCTGTAAAAAAAAACAGCAGCGTTTTGCTGCTGTTTTTTTAATAAGTATGTGGTATGTATTCATTTTCTACCTCTCCATTTTCATATAGTTTAAGGATAGCATAACCGGGAGGTGTTTCGAGATAATACCCGGTACCGGCAGAATCCTTATCTCCTTTTCCCCACCAGAACCCGCTCATGGCGCCATTGCAGCAATAGCGGATACCATTGTAAACAGCATTATCCGAAAGATGATTGTGGCCGCTTAAACAAACTTTTACTTTGTCGCGATGCTTATAAAATAAGCTTTTCAGCCGCTGATGATCTTTATGTCCACCACCTACCAGTATGGGTGTAACGCCTAATATGGGGTAGTGGGACATTACGAGGGTAGGTGTGCCCGGCGCCAGTTGCTGCAGGTCCTGCTCCAGCCACTGATACTGTTCTTCATCCAGTGACACATCTTTGTTGTTGCCATCAAGAATGATAAAATGCCAGCCATTTTTGGTAACGCTATAATACCGGTGCGGTATTTTTAATCGTTTTACCACATAGTCTTTGCCATACATATTATCTTCCTGTGAAGGTGCTTTCCACCAGATATCGTGGTTGCCGATACAACTGTAAATGTTGTAAGATTTTAAAGACGCAATGCAGTCGTCCCAGATACTCCAGAGCTGTGTTACCCTTTCTCTTTTTACATCATCGTAGGAAGCATCAAAAATAGCGTCACCGCCATTAAGGAAAAAATCCACGTTCTTTTTTTTGATCTCTTCCAGGCATTTTTTAAAACGTTCCGGTGCATTTTCATCTTGCCGTATATGCACATCCGTTATATGCGCTACCGTTAGCACCGGCTTGCGTTTGTTACTGGTAGCTGCTTTAATAGCGGCCGGACCCAATAGGGTGCCGGCTGCCATTAATCCTGTGTGTTTGAGAATATCTCTCCTGTTCATACAATTATTTATTGCCAGTCAAAAATTTGCTTGAGATTTGGATTCAACACTACCTGCGTGTAAGGAATCGGACGATAATAAAATTTAGGTTCGATGAACTGGCGTTTAGTCGTTTCCGTTACCATGGTGCCACCCGCAGTACCATTCTTCAGGTATACAGTTACATTCTCTCCATAATTACCTGCTTTGTAATACAGCAAGGTTACACCCAGGGAGTTTTTCACTTTCTGGTCTTCTGTTGGAATATCCTGGTCTTTGTCGATGAGAATAATATCTTCTATGCCATCGCCGGTAAGATCATATTTACCAAGCCCGGGGAAATACATTCCTTCCGGTGTTTTCTCCAGCAGCTTGCCTGCATGCCATCTCATCAGGTCATCATACCGGTATCCTTCCATCGCAAATTCAACCCTTCTTTCCCGACGTATTTCCAGTATAACGCCTTTCATAGCACCTATTACATCAGGGTATTTTGCGGCCTGTACAAGATCAGGGTTTGTATTGCTGATAGTCAGGTTCATGGCTGGCATACCGGCGCGTGTACGCAACAGGTTCACTGATTGATCCAGATCTGTTTGCGTGAGGGTACCCAGTTCTGCTTTAGCCTCAGCAAAGGTAAGCAAGGCTTCTGCATAGCGGTAAACAGGGAAGTCCACACTACCGGCAATGATATTATCAGTAGTATTGGTATACCCTTTCAGCTGGTGATAACCAGTGAAGTTTTTACTTAAACGCTGAATGTATGGTTTGGTATCACTTGCCCTGGTAAAGCCTGGTCCTGCCATTGTTTGCTGCATGCGGGGATCTCTGAGATTAAATTCCTGTACAAACTGCATTTTATCATAACCGGGAATGTCTGTAAAACGGCTTCCATCACGCATCAGGTAAGTTTGTATCAGATCCCGTGAAGGTGATTGCTCGTAATCGCCAAATACGGTACCATTGTTATTACCACTACCACTTTTATTGGCATCATATGGATTTGCTAATATGACCTCTTTATTTGGCAGCAGGTCCTGGCTATTAAACAAAGTAGCATAGTCCTGATTCGGTTTCCCTGTGTTATAGATACTGAAATTACCGGAAGAAATAATATCCTGTGTTACTGCTCTTGCCGTATCGAGGAAACGGCTGGCAGTGCTTTGTAAATTCAGTTCTGGATGGTATTTGCGGAAGGTGCCTTCGTAGAGGGCAAACCTGGCGTATAACATCTTTACGGCCCAAACGCCTGGTGTACCGGAAGGTACAGTGGTTCTTACGTGTGTAGCCGCAAATAAGAGATCAGCCATGATGCTATCTACTACCATAGCGCGGGAGTCGCGGCCTTTATACAGTGCAGAATCGCCGGGATTGAGTGTGTGTCCATACCAGGGCACATCAGAAAAAAGGCTGATCTTACCAAAGTAAAAGCTGGCGCGATAATAACGTGCCAGGCCCGCGTAGTGATCTTTTACATCCTGCGTGGCGGTGGCTTTATTATAATTATCTAAAAAATAATTGATGTTGCGCAAACGTCCCCAATCCCAGCCACTGTTAACATTTTGAGAGCTGGGAGATCCGATCATGATATTTTTTATTTCGAGTGCAGCGGTGGAAGCCATGTTATCGCTGCTCTGGTCGCCCAAATATGCGTATGTTCCCGGTAAACTGAGAAGTCCGTTGACATATAGCGTCAGGTCTTCTTCCGATTTAAAAAAGAGCGCAGGAGAGATCGCATCCTGCGGATAACGGTCCAGGAAGCCTTTTTTACAGGAGGCACTGAGTATCAGTACCCCGATGATGATATATATGGAAAATTTCTTCATGTTGCAATGTTTAAAAGATCCGGGAATTACAGGTCAAGATTCAATCCTACAGCATATTTCCGTTGGTAAGGATATGCCCATCCATAACCATCGATAATAGACTCCGGGTCCACATATTTTTTGATAGCAGAAAACTCAAAAATATTTTCACCACTAACGTATATGCGTAAACGATTGATATGATAACGTTTGGTGAGTGATGCCGGTAAGGTATATCCGAGGGTCAGATTTTTTATACGCAGGTAAGCGGCATTCAGCAGGTATTTGGATTGCGGAATATCGAGCCCTTGTCCGGTGTTATTATCTGCCAGCCAGGATTGTAATACCGGGTATTGTGAATTGGTATTGGCGTCAGCGAGTCCTGCTTTAATGTAAGATTCACTATGTTGTGCACGTGTAGCGGCATTATCTGCTGTACCTCTGTAAAAATCAAGGTTCCATGGATATATGTTGGCATAAGGCTGCTGATATGGTCCCCAGAAAAGATAGTGATGCGGGTAATAATCCATTTTTGCAATTCCCTGCATGAAGACAGACAGGTCAAAGCCATTCCAGTTCATATCGAGGTTAAACCCAAAGCGGTAATGCGGGCTGGTATTACCTATTACACGCATGTCTTTAGGATCTTTTACAGAAGCGCCTTGTTCAATTTTACCATTACCGTCCAGGTCTTTGTACTTAGGCCATCCCTCTACTATTGGAAGAGCGCCCCATGGAATAATGGCAGATTCATCGAGTTTATTAATTTCATCTTTACTCTTGAAATAACCATCATTTGTTAATCCCCATAATTCGCCGATGGTTTGTCCTTCCCTATAGTTACCGAATAATTGCTGGTCATTTTTGAAGCGGGTGATTTTTGTTTTATCATCTGACAAAATGAACTTAACACCAAAGTTCAACGGTTTGGCAGCTACAGTAAAATCATTGCGGTAGCCTACACTCAGCTCCCAGCCGCGTGTAGAGAGATCGGCTGAATTTTGTTGTGGTGCAGAGGTACCCAGTACTGCCGGCAACTCGGCGCCCTGTGTAAGCATACCTTTGGTATTGCGCACATAGTAATCAAAAGTAGCCTGGAATTTATTTTGCAGGAAGCCCATATCTGTACCTACGTTGGCAGTAGTTACTTTTTCCCAGGTATAGCTACGTGGGTCTACGTTCAGTTTAGGGGCATTGCTGATAATGGTTTGTTTGGCATTGCCATCTATCAGATAGCCAGATGCACCAGTTGGGAGCGTTTGCAGGTAGCCAAAGTAATCCACATTCTGATTACCCAGACTGCCATAAGAACCCCTGAATTTGAGGGTGGAAATAATAGAAGACAGTGGCTTCAGGAAATTTTCCTCGCTGGCGATCCAGGCAGCTGAAACAGAAGGGAACATGCCCCAGCGGTTACTGGACGGGAAACGGGAAGATCCGTCGTACCTGCCATTGGCTTCCAGTATGTAACGATCCTTGAAAGTATAGTTAATCCTTCCAAAGAAACTCCTGATGGCATAGGAATAATATTGTGAGCCAACAGCAGCATCTCCGCTGGTAAGTGTAATATAGGGCAGGGAAGAGGATATCAGTTTTTGTTTGCTGGCGTCAATCCGTTGCCATTCATAGCTTTCCTGGTTATAGCCTGCCAGTAAAGTGATGGTATGATTTTTTGTAAGTGCTTTATGATAGTTTGCAAACAGATCAATAACATCGTGGTTAATAGTTCCGTTATTTTCCGTTACCGAGCCACTGCCGCCTTCCTGGCGAACATCATTGGGACCATAGCCAATGTTATATTTTTTCTGATCGGTATGATATTTCCACAACTCTCTTTTAAAGCTGGCATCACCGGTTACCTGCAAATCGTTGTTCAGGAAAGAAGCTACGCCTCTTACTACATCCTGGAAGCCGAAGCGGATACCTGTATTACGTCCGCCATCTACCAGCTGAGCAGCCAGTCTGCCAGCTCCTGTATTAGCCCAGGTGCCGTCCGGATTCACTGCTACCTGTGTAGGTTGCAAATAATACACATTGGTGATATTATTGGCAGGGGCATCAGTTTTAGTCTGATAAATACTCAGGTTATTATCTACCTGCAACCAGCTGATTGGTTTTAAGTTGATTTTAGCACGCAGGCCATAACGTCCCCAATCATCTTTAGCCAGTCTGTTTAACCCGTTTTCTTTGGTATAATCAGCAGATAATAAATATCCGATGGGCGATTTTTTGGCTGTCTCCGCAGTACCGCTGAGTGTCAGGCCATGGTATTGGGAGAAATTATTTTTACTGAAGAAATAATTATTCCAGTTATTGCTACCCATATATGCCCATTTGGTAGGGTCGGTAGGATCTATGCGGGTATCAGGCAGGGAAGGATCTTCAGATCGTTGTTTCGCCCATTTAAAATATTCATCGGAATAATTTACATAGTTCCAGGGTGTATTGTTGGTAGCCGTTTCGAGTACACGGGAGTAGATATAGGGGTCCGTAACCGGCTCCGGGAGTACAGTTGGACGGGACATTGCAAAGTAATTGCTATAGCTCAGTGTTTGTTTACCACCAGGGGAACCCTGTTTGGTGGTAATCAGGATTACACCGTAGGAAGCGCGTGCGCCATAAATAGCAGCGGAAGCAGCATCCCGTAGAATAGAAATAGAAGCAATGTCTGAAGGATTCAGACGCATCATATCATCTGTAACGGAGGATATACCATCAATGATGATCAGCGGTGCCGCATTGGGAGCATTGATAGAGGCAAAACCACGTATATTGATGGTAGGTGTCTGGCCGGGTCTTCCACCTGGATAACTGATATTCAGTCCCGGGCTGAGTCCCTGTAAACCTTGCATTACATTGGATATAGGCCTTGCTGCCAGCTGTTTGCCGGAGATCTGGTCTATGGCGCCGGTAACATTTATTTTCTTTTGGGTACCATAACCTACCACAATTACTTCTTCCATAGAATTTTTGGAAGGCTCCATTGTTACGGTTAATGATTCTCTGCCATTCAGCGATACTTCCTGCTGATCAAAACCAATATAAGTAAAGATCATTACTGCATTTTCAGGCACCTTCAGTTCAAAGGTTCCTTTTGCGCCGGTGGTAGTGCCGATGCTGGTATTCTTTAACCGAATACTCACACCCGGCAATGCTTCGCCGGTAGTATTTGTTACAAGGCCCTTTACCAGGATATCCTTGCTAACTACTTCGGCAGGCGCAATCACAATAAGCTTATCAGACATCCTCCTGAAATGAAGAGAGGTGTGGTCCAATATTTTATTCAGTACCATATCGATGCTCCAGTCCTTTGCATCCAGGGATACTTTATGATTTAAAGGAAGATTATCATCATTGTAAACAAACCGGTAATGGCTGTTCTTCTCCAACAAGGACAATGCCTTCTCCAGCTGTACCTGCGACAGCTTTACGGTGATGGTGGATTGAGAATGCACGGTAGCGCTCACATGTAAGCAGGCAACCGTGACGAGCAGCATAGAAAGCTTCATAAAAATTAACAGTTTATACAACTTCCGTGTAGGCGGAAGCCAATTGTCCACTGTGTTTTTTTTCATACATTTGTTTTGTTGGTTAATTAATTGTTGATGGAACGTATACCCAATACAAAACTGTTAACCGATATTACACGGGGAATGGTACGAACATTTCCCGTTTTTTTTCGGCTTCAGTTATCGGTGCGAGATTAAAAAAGTTGCTGATTGTTTATGCCATAAAGTGGTTTTTTTCGTTGTTCAATTGTATTATCTACTCAATCCATATTTTGCCGGCAGCGTCTTTGGTCCACTTAAATGAAAGGGTGGTTTCCAGCGCATCCAGTATCTGTTCCAGGCTTTCTGTTTCAAAAACACCGGTAAAATATAATTGCTTTTTACTATCATTTTCAAAGCCTATTTCCACACCATACCATTGGTCCAGCAAGGCAGCCACTTTTTCCAGTTCCAGGTGTTTAAAGGCCAGTTTATTTTGTACCCATGCTGTTTCCGTAATGATGCTATCCTGTACAGGCGTAAGTTTACTCCTGTATACCGGCATTACCTGCTGAGGGGAAGCAGTAGTGGTGGTACTGTTATTTAATGTTGGCGGATGTACGGGAACGGTAAGCTTTTCATTAGGTCGTAATGCTACTACCTGTTGTCCGGCTTCATCCAGCATCACTTCTACGGAGCCCTGTACCAGTGAAGCCACTGCACTATCTTCCCCGGGATAAGCCCTTACATTAAAAGAGGTGCCCAATACCCGGATATGAAATGCGCTGGTATGCACTTTAAAAGGCCGGCTGGCATCTGCTGTTACTATAAAAAATGCTTCTCCTTCCAGTGTTACTTCTCTAGGCGTATTTTTCGCAAACTGTTTTGGATAATCCAGTTTACTGCCTGCATTGAGCCATACCCTTGAACCATCCGGTAGCAGCAACTGTGAACGCGTCCCCCTGGCTGTTACCAGTTGTGCCAGTTCCTTTGGGGCATTGCTTTTTTTTGAGAGGAACCAATGTCCTCCAACAAACAGGATGGTGAGTATACTGGCAGCAATGCCGGTATAAAGCAGCCATAAAGGCCGTTTGGCAGGTAATGCTGTGTCATCAGCAGTTGATATGACTTCCTGCATGCGCAGCTGATGCTTTTCCAGCAGTAGCTGTGCCTGTTGTGTATTATATTGTTTGCCCACGGGCACCCAGTTCCGGGCAAAGACTTCCCGGATATAAGAGGCATCCGGGTATTGCTGCAGTAATTGCTGCAATACAGTAGCTTCTTCTTCCGTAAGTACTCCGGCCATTTCGCGGGCAAGGAGGGCGTAAAGTTTTTCCTGATCCATAGCTTCAGTTAAAGGACAAATAGGGAGGGCTTCAATTAAGGTGAAAAATAATGATGATGTACCATTGTTTGTCCTTCCAACTATAAGAAGGACAAATAAACATCCGATAATTCCCTAAAGAAAGTAAAAAATAATTATGAATCCTGGTGGAGATAGGTTTGGGCCAGTTCATCAGATAAATCAAAGCGGATCGCCTGGGAGATTTTTTTAACGGCAATCGTCAGCTGTGCATCCACTGTTTTAGTGGAAATTTCCAGCAGCTGGGATACTTCCCGATAGCTGAGCCGGTCTTGTTTAATGAGGCGGAATATCAGCTGGCAGCGGGCGGGCAGGCTACGAACAGCACGTTCAATTTTTTGTGCTACTTCAGCAGATACCATTCCGTTTTCTGCTTCGGGGGCAATGGCCAGCATTTCAGTATCCAGCGTGTCCAGGCTATGATGCCGGTGCCGCTTTTGTTGCTGCAATGTGTTCAGGGAAAGGTTTTTTGTACTCACATACAGGTATACCACCGGATTATTTACATGCGATAACTGGTTACGCTTTTGCCAGAATACCATAAAAACATCCGACACAATTTCTTCTGCCAGGTGATACGAGGAAACAATGGATGCAGAAAAATGGATAAGCCGGGAACACAGCGTTATGTACAATTCATTGTACGCCTGAATACTGTTCTCATAGCAGACCCTTTCAAAAAGTGTTTTTATCTGCTCATTCTCTCTCATGGCGCAAAAGTATATAAATCAGGATAAGTCTGTTATTAACTGTATGTTACGATTTTGGCTATTGCGTGTTCTTCTTCATTGTTCAATACTGTGGCAAGATATGGAATTTTCTATTTCGTGCAACTTTTCCCGGATGTATTACTATGCTAAGCGGCTGAAGATCATCTAATCCGTGTTTTGTTTATCTTTACGTACACAGCCAATGAATGCACTTCCTTCCATAAAGCTTTCCGTCCTCACGGGTAAAATTCAGCAAGCGCTCTCCGATGTGTTTGCGGAACAAACCTGGTGGGTAGTGGCGGATGTAACCAATTACTCTTTCTACGCTCAAAAGGGCTATCACTATTTTGACCTGGTAGAAAAAGATCCCAATGCAGGTGGTATTGTAGCCAAAGTATCTGCAGTGGCCTGGGGAAACGGGGCTATACGTATTAAAGAATTTGAAATAGTTACCGGTCAGCAGTTTAAAAATGATATTCATGTACTGATTAAAGTATCGGTAGCCTATCACCAGGTGCATGGTTTACAAATTACGCTGCTGGATATTGACACCAACTTTACGGTGGGGCAGCTGGAACAACAGAAGCAGCAAACGCTGATCCGGCTCACCACGGAGTGTGCAGACTTTATCCGCAAGGTGGGCGACCGCTACATTACGCGGAATAATCAGTTGCCTTTGCGGTCAGTTATTCAAAAAATTGCAGTGGTTACTTCCGGTAATTCCGCAGGTTACCAGGACTTCCGGCATACACTGGATCATAACCATTTCGGCTATACGTTTTTTATAGATAACTATTTTACCGTAGTGCAGGGCGAAACCAAGGCGGAGCTGGTACAACAACGGCTGATAGATATTTATAATAGCGGCATCCCTTATGATGCGGTGGTTATCATCCGTGGTGGCGGCGCGCAAACAGACTTCCTCATTTTCGACACCTTTATACTGGGCAGGGCAGTGGCTAAATTTCCGATTCCAGTCATCACCGGCATCGGACACCAGAAAAATGAAACCATCACGGACCTGATGGCACATAGTGCCACTAAAACCCCTACCAAAGCAGCGGAACTTATTATTGCACATAACAGAACGTTTGAAGAATCAGTGATCAGCATGCAGCAAACCATCCTGATCCGGTCGCAGCAGCTGTTTTCGGCACATTTTCAGGCATTGTCTTCCCTTAATGCAGGTATCATTAATCAAACAAGAACGATTTTAGCAACACATAAAGAAGAGCTGCACACCTATAACAGTATCGTGCTGCATACTTCAAAGTCCATTCTGCTGCATCATCACCGGGAGCTGATCACCATATCCAATGCAGTGCTGGCAAGGCCCAGGATCATGGTGGCCAATAAGCTTAATGACCTGGATAATATAGTAGCCAACTTCCGTTCCTTCAGCAGGATGTACATACAGAGCAAACGGGCGCAGGTGGCGCATTACGATTCTTTATTTAAACTGATGAGTCCAGCCAACATCCTGAAACGGGGCTTTGCCATCATTTACCAGGATGGGCATATCATCAGCAACGCACAATCCCTCCAGCCCGGCAGCCACATTAAAGTGGTGTTGCAGGATGCAGAGCTGGAGGCTACCATTACAACAAAAAATAATACACATGAGCCAGGAACTAACATATGAAGCTGCCTACAGCGAATTACAACTCATAGCGGAAGAAATAGAAAATGAAGCTGTTTCCGTAGACCTGTTGGCAGAAAAAGTAAAACGTGCTTCTATGCTGATTGAATTTTGTCAGCAGAAACTGCGTGCTACAGAGGCAGAAGTGAATAATATTATTAAGCAGATGGAGGTGAATAAAGGAGAGAAGTAACAACATTTTCATAAAAACAGTTTAGCAGCGCAGGCAATCGCTCGCCTGGCTGCTATCCCGGATATGGAGGTTAACAAATTAGTCAGTTAATAGCTGTGTTACAGCGGCAGTGTTCAGCGCCCATTGCATCGTATATACTTCATCGGCCTGCAGGTTATCTACGATCTCCAGTTGCTGGGCGGTTGCTTTGGCATAGAGCAGCTCACCAATGCTTAACTTGCTGTCCAGTTTTTTCAGGATGGACGTCACATTTTTAAGATCCAGTTGTTGTATGATCTGACCATCGAAGGCCATTTCCAGCCAGATGATTTCACGGGTGGCCACTTCCAGTACACCGAATACAAGCCCTTTGGCCAGTCCGCGGGTAATACGCACCATGTGCTGTACACAGGAAGGGTCGTAGGTTACACCGGTTTTCTCGGATACTTTCATCGGGTGTTTACTGTCCATCCATCCCAGCACGAGGTTAGGCGTGATGGCGCCTTCTGAATAGGCATTGCAGGTAAAAGTAACGTAACGTGCACCTGCCGCAGCCAGTGCTGGTATGTCTATGTGGATGTATTCCGCTGTACCGATCATGTTTGGAATTGAGCGAATATCACCACTATGCAGGCACCCTGTTGTTTGCAAACGACTGAAAGAGCAGATATCTGTTTTGCTATCATAGGCAATGTAGCAACTCAGGTCCATGTCCAGGTGTTGTTCCGGTAAACCTTTACCCCATTCCATGAACAGGCATATTTTATCGCCTTTTATTGCATAACGGGTACCTATCAACGCAGCTGGCAGATCCTGGATTTGTTCACTACGATCGCCAATAGGGAGCGGTATTTTATACAGCGCAGGTGCTATGTAAATTGTTTTGGCAGTTGTTTTAACGGCAGCAAAACGTTTTTTCATGGCAAGGATACACAGGTCAGTGACCGCTTGCTGCATGTCCTGCAATTGCTGATCGTCGTACATCGCCAGCAGCTTATTGCCCGGTACTGTTTTGCCAACACCTCCCAATGGTTTTACCGCACGGGTAGTTGTCTTATCAAAATAATAAGTAGCATACATCTGCAGGGTTAATAACAGTCGTGCCGGAACTTTATCTACTATTTCCGCAAAAGCTGCTGTAACGGGAGCAGCTCCGAACCATAATATGTTGGCAAACAGAGAACGTGCAAACAAGCCAGGGCGCTGCTTCAGGAGTTCCATAGTGCTATTGATATCATATCGTAAACGAAAATGATTTACATGTCCCTGCCATACGGTATAGTCCTGCTGATAAAATTTATCCATCAGGGTACGCAGTTGTGAAAACCCTTTACGCTGGCTGAATTCAGGCAGGCGCAGGGCGCGGATAAAACGTACCCACATGTTGCGTTTAGGATGCATGATTTCACACATCGAGGTAGTATCCATAGGCAGGCTATGCAGCCAGGAAGCGACCATCAGTCCGTCTTTACGGCTGTATTTTAATTTCAGCGCAGCCGCATGTTGTACTTTGGTTTTCGCTGCTATGCCTATATGCTGATTATTTTTCGCCTGACGTTTAAGAATTGTTTTAGGTTCAATGATTTGCAGGAAGCCGGTATGTTTGTACCAGAGGTAACGGAGTATATCCGTTGGCGTAGTAAACAGCGTTGCTGCCTGTTGTGCCTCATCTTTGCTGATCAAAGTATCTATCACCGTCATCAACGTTTCTTTCATGCCGATTTTTACGGCAGGCAGCGGAAGAGCTGTCAGCAATGCTTTCAGGCTATCAATTTGTGTGGCGTCGAGCGCTGTTTTAGATACCAGTAAATCATTCAGACAGGTAGTTGCGTCTCCAGCGGTCCATAGTTCCAGTACACGTATTTCGCTGCCTTGTTTAAAGTTTTCTATTTCTCCGGCAACAAAAGGTGTACCGCAGAAAGGGCAACCATTGTACCTTTCCAGCGGAAAAGTGTTGGGAGGAATGATATGTCCGCAGGGCAGGGTAGTACCTGCTCCTCCGAAGATATTGGTAAAGTAGGTAATGATATGATCGGCGATGTTTTCATTGGTAGGGATCAACCAGTTTTTAACCAATGGCGTCCAGTTTTTATTTACGCCCATTACTTCCCGGAAAGTTTCCAGTATAGTGGCCTGATAGGCAGGTGAGGTATGTTGCAGGGCAAACAACAATGGTTCGGATATACCAAATCCCAGTTTAGCGAGATTGGCCACCAGTAATGCGGTAGTAGGGGTAACGTATTGTTTATCGGTATTGAGAAGTGCGTCTGGAATAAAGATAGCCTGTTGGCGTAATCCTATCTGTAAAAAAGTGTTCATAATAGTTGTTATTAATAATCAGATAATGATGTTGCTGTTTTACCAAAAAAAAGAAGTAAGCAACAATTGACCTCGATTTTGTAAAGCAGGTTGGAGTCGAACCAACATCACCAGTACCTGGGATGATTGAAATAAGTTTTAATTGACCTTCAGGTAATTTTTAAAACTATCTACTGGTGTTTTACCATTAAACTACTGCTTTTCCATCGGGCGATAATTGTGAATGTTTCTTAGCTGAGTGGAGTAACATTTACTTGACCGCTTCCGATGACACAAAGATGCCAATGCAAGTGCGCAGTGGACTTGCGCATTTAAAATAAATTTAAAAATTTATTTTAAACAGATGATTATCAATATCTTATTAAGAATTTTATTTTTTAAAAGATAAAAATGCGCAGATATATTGCGTAGTGTTTTATTTTTATTGCAGAAAAGCACGCTATGTCTATTAATAAATTCGCTCTGATCAGATATAAAACCATCGATGATTGTTTGCGCAACCGCTACCGGAAGTGGACACTGGAAGATCTCATTGAAAAAGTAGCCGATGTAATATATGAGTACGAAGGCATTGCCTCCGGCGTGAGTAAACGGACTATACAGGCAGACATACAACTGATGCGCAGCGACAAACTCGGTTATAATGCCCCCATCATTGTGAAAGACCGTAAATACTATGCTTACAGCGATCCGGCATATAGTATCACCAACGCGCCCATCAATGAAGGGGATGTAGATAAGATGAAAGAAATTGTAGCGGTATTGAAACAATTTAACGGCTTCAGTTACTTCGATGAAATGAGCGATATGATTGCCCGGCTGGAAAATAACCTGTATAAATCTACCGACGAAAACCGCAACTGTATTCAGTTTGAGAATAATCACCAACTACAGGGACTGGGACATATTAATCCACTCTACCAGGCTACCAGGCATAAAAAAGCATTGCTGATTGAATATAAATCTTTCAAAGCCAGCAAAGCGCAGGAACATATTTGTTATCCTTACCTGCTAAAGGAATACCGCAACCGCTGGTTCCTGATCGCCCGTATAAAAAATGCGCCGCATCTCATTACCATGGCGCTCGACAGGATCATCGGCTTCCAGGAATTACGCAAAGAAAAGTTTGTTGATTACGAAGGCATCAACTTCGATCAGTATTTTGATAACCTCATCGGTGTTACTAAATCCGAAAAAGAGATAGCGCATAAAGTGGTGCTGCAAATAGATAAAAAACATGCCCCTTACGTAATCACCAAGCCCCTGCATCATTCACAGGAGGTATTAAAAGAAGATGGGGCAGGTACTATCATCTGCATTGAGGTGATCCTTAATTACGAACTGGAACGGGAAATACTGGGTTTCGGTGAACATATTAGGGTATTATCTCCCAAATCATTGGCTACCCGCATTGGGCAACGATTAGAGCAAGCAGCACTGGGTTATAGATAATCTTTAGTACCTTTGCGGACCTTGCAAAAAAGAAAATGAGACATAGGATAAAACGTAGTATCCGTGTGGCGCGTTATGTGATGTATCGGGAAACACTGATAGATAAGAAAAATATTTACTGGTCATTTATAGGCGCTTTCCTGGGAATTGCCAGTGTGGGAATGTTGAGCCACTTTTACCTGGCTGTAAAAGATAATCTTTTCCTGATCGGATCATTTGGAGCTTCGGCAGTACTGATCTATGGCCATACACAAAGCCCTTTGGCGCAACCCCGTAATCTTGTTGGCGGCCACATTTTAAGCGCTATCGTAGGTGTTACCATCCGCTACCTCATTCCATGGCCCGAATGGCAATGGCTGGCTTGCGCTGTAGCAGTCGCATTATCTTTGGTGGTGATGCAGATCACCAAAACGGTACATCCTCCCGGCGGCGCTACTGCCTTACTGGCTATTGCAGGTTCTCCTGCTATCAGCAAACTGGGCTACTGGTATGTATTGTCGCCCGTGGCCAGCGGAGTGGCCATATTATTACTGATAGCAGTGGTGGTCAATAATATGACGGACATCCGCCAGTATCCCGACAAGGGCAAGTGGTGGTAACGTTAACGCCTACACACTTATTTTCTTATAGATGATGGTATCAGATGGCAGTTGTTGCAGATAACCACCGGTATCTATCCGCAGCTTAGGCATACTTTGCTGCAGTTGCTGAATAGTAGCAGGTTTTACGCCCGCCTGATACAGGTACACCTGTTGTAATTTTTTATTTTTCCGGAGAGATAATACCCCGGCATCAGCTGTAGCAGTACCGGTTAGGTTCAGATAACGTAATTCAGTACAGGCCCCCAGCTGATCAAGATGATCACCCTTCACCACCGTATTTTTTATTTCCAGCCGTGTGAGCTTTGAAAACTTTGCTATCACCGGTATAGCAGCATCTGTTACATGCGTTCCGGATATATCCAGCCATATCAACTGTTCTTTCAATGGTAATAATAAAGCCATATCTGCATCTTTAAAATCAATAGCGTTTATACAATTAACCGCGAGGTAATTACTTCCGGCCGCTACCGGCAATACTTTCACGCCTTTTGCGGCCAGGGCAGCAATGCTGTTACCGCTGGCTTTGGATACCATATTTTCCGGTACAAATTCATTTTTATCCAGCGCAGGAGGGGGCTGCATACCCGCCAGCACGGCTAGTATGCGCGGTGTTTTGGTCAGTTCCTTCACCGTTTTGCCAACCGGCGCGCCCTGTGCTATCCACCAGTACAGCAGCTCCAGTTCCTGTGGAGCCACCTGTGGCTTGCCTTTTGGCGGCATACGATGCTCATCTTCTTCCGGTAATATTAAACGTTTAAACAATTCACTTTCTTCCGGCAAACCGTTTTTTAACACGGGACCATGCTCACCACCTTTGCGGATGAGTGCCACAGACTCCAGCCGCAGCCCGCCTTTCAGCTTCTGCTCATTATGACAGCCATAACAACGCGCTGTTAATACCGGACGTACCAGGTCTTCATATAATTTAGCATCACCAATATCCGTGTAGGCGGCTACGTTAGTAGCGGTGTTGCTCATTCCGGTAAGTTTGCGCAAACCAGCCGGCATAGCCTGGGTGAGGTAATCATCGCCATGGGTAAGGGTACCGCCATAATGCCCTGCCGCACTCAATAGTAATATCATGAGCAATGCCACCGGCACCTGCAGCCTGGAAAAGCGGTTATTGGTTTTTTCCAGGATGTACAACACTATACTAATAACGGCTACGCCTATACCGAGTAATTTATGTGTTTGCAATAAGTGTTCGTCGTATCCGCCATCGAGCGACAGCAGATAACCGGTGATACAACTGATCACAGCAGATAATGCAGCAGCCAGCAATACCAGTGGTAGCGCGGATTTCAGGTGTGCCCACTTTTGACGTTGTGCCAGCATGGCCAGCACAAAAGCAATAATTAAGATACCGATAGGCAGATGTACCAGCAAAGGATGTGATCTGCCAATGAACATGCTCCAGCTGCCGGAGCTCAATAATAATTTCATTTCTTGCTATAACGTTGTTTAAGCTGGTTCATCATATACACATTAATATCCCACTGATCAGCCACCGGTTGACGGGTATAAGGTAATGTAGGAAGGTAATCTGCCGGACCAAATTCAGTAAGTATTGTCAGCGGTTTACCGGCGGCCTGGTGGCGTTGCACAACAATATCCCACCAGCCAAAATGTGCTTTCACAGCGTTTTCCCACTCGGGGGCACGGGGATCATTTACCTGCGGGCCTTCCTGGTGACCGATACGTGCATGTATATGTGAGGCGCGGTCCAGCGCTTTGGCTACGGTTTCCGCCTGATCATGCAACAGTGTTTCGTGTACATTGCACCAGTGGGATATGTCCAGCGTAAGCCGCAGATCAGGTTTTGCAGCAATAAATTGTCGCGCTACATGGGCCGCAAACAACATGCGGGAACGATGCGTTTCATGATATACCGGAACACCCGATTGTTTTGATATCCGCAAGGTCATATCTATCAATGCACAGTTCTGTTCAAACGTAAAATAATCTCTTCCGGAATGACAGTTGATATATAAGGGCTTTTGCTTGTTGGCTGCAGTAGCAGCTTTCAGCATTGTTTCAAATTGCGTGGCATGTTTCGTATAGTCGCTATCGTAGCCGGCACATAAATAACCCACCTGCAACTGATGTTTATTGAGTGCAGCAAATAATTCCTGCTGTGCATTGCTGTCTGTAGGCCACCATATTTCGATGCCATCATAACCTGCTTTTTTGGCGGCATCGCAGAATGCATCTATACTACCATTATAGCCCCAGTTGGTGGCCAGTATTATCAGCCGGAACCCTTCTCCGGCAGCGGTATTGGCTAATGCGTTGAAAGCCGGCAATGTAGAAAGGCAAAGGGCAGATCCTAACACTGTTGATTGTTTAATGAAATTTCTTCTATTATTATCCATAGAAACATTTTTGATGCTGACATTTTTTTAAATCAACACCTAACTTAATATTGGTGTGATAACTTTTCCTCCTACATCTGTTAACCGGAAAGGACGCCCCTGGAAATCGTAGGTGAGCTTTTCATGATCAAAGCCCAGCTGTTGCAGGATGGTAGCATGTATATCGTTGATAGCTACTTTTCCTTTGACGGCAGCATAACCTATTTCATCTGTTTCTCCCCATGATCCGCCTTTTTTAATACCGGCACCTGCCATCCACATGGTGAATGCTTCTACGTGGTGATCGCGGCCCATGAAAGGCATTTCTTTTCCGTCGCGGTTTTCCTGCATGGGCGTGCGACCAAATTCGCCACCCCAAACTACCAGCGTTTCATCGAGCAGGCCACGTTGCTTTAAATCCTGCAGCAGTGCGGTAATAGGCCGGTCAATCTCGCGGCATTTATTACGGAAGCCATAGTCAATAGAAAGGGCTTCGTCGGTACCATGACAATCCCAGCCCCAATCGTACAACTGTACAAAACGTACTCCTTTTTCTACCAGCTTACGTGCCAGCAAACAGTTGTTGGCAAAGGATTCTTTACCCGGCTGTGTGCCATACATTTCGTGAATGTAGGCCGGTTCATTGTTGATGTTCATCACATCCGGCACAGAGATCTGCATTTTATACGCCAGCTCATACTGTGAAATACGGGACAGGGTTTCCGGATCGCCGAAGGATTGGTATTCCTGTTTATTGATTTCGTTAATCGCGTCAATAGATTGTTTGCGCAGATCCCGGTTCATGCCGTCAGGATCTGTGAGATATAACACGGGTTCGCCCTGGGTCCTGCATTGTACGCCCTGGTATACGGAGGGCAGAAAGCCGCTGCCCCATACACTTTTACCCGCATCGGGTGTTTTACCACCGGAGGTGAGTACTACAAAACCAGGCAGGTTGCTGTTTTCAGATCCGAGGCCATAGGTTACCCAGGAACCAATGCTGGGTCTTCCTAACCTGGCACTGCCGGTTTGCATGAGCAATTGTGCAGGGCCGTGGTTGAACTGATCTGTTTGCACTGCTTTTAAAAAGCTCACCTCATCGGCCATGGTAGCAAAATGCGGGAGATGATCAGATATCCATGCACGTGATTCTCCGTGTTGCTGGAATACTGCCTGTGGTCCCAGCATTTTAGGTACACCACGTATGAACGCAAATTTTTTACCTTCCAGGAAGGATGGCGGACAGAGTTGATTATGCAGCTTTTGCAGTTCCGGTTTGTAATCAAACAGTTCCAGCTGGGAAGGTGCACCTGCCATATGCAGATAGATCACACTCTTGGCCCTGGCTGCAAAATGTGGTGCGCGTGGTGCCATTGGGTTGCCGCTGGCATCCAGGATATTTTTCCCGCTACTGCTGCCGCAGCCTGTGAGAAAAGCCCCCAGCGCAGCTGCGCCCAGTCCTGTTACGCAATCCAGCAGAAAGTGCCGGCGGGTAAGGTACCGCAGCGTTTCTTCATTTGCTTCCCGTATCAGTCTTTCGTGCATGCTCATACTGCATTATGATTTAGTTAAAAATTCATCGAGGTTCATGATGGCATTGGCTACTATTGTTAAAGCGGCCAGCTCAGCCAGTTGTGGCGTATTGTCTTTGCATTGTACCAGTTTGGCAGCTGCCGCGGTATCTTTACGATATTGCTGTAATGCTTGTGAGTACAGCGTTTGCAGTGCTGCCAGTTTTTTCTCTGGCAATGTTTTATACATAGCGGTTTGATAACCCCAACGAATACACGTAGCTGCATCTGTACCGCCGTTTTGTTGCATATGCAGGGCCAGCGTACGCGCTGTTTCTACATATACAGGATCATTGAGGGTAACGAGTGCCTGTAGCGGGGTGTTAGTCCTGATACGGCGTTGCAGGCATACTTCACGACTGCTGCCATCAAAAGAGAGCATGGAAGGATAGGGGCTGGTGCGTTTCTGGAACACATATACGGCCCTGCGGTATTGATTACCATCATCCGCTTTCTTCCAGTATTCACCGCTCCATACAGTCTGCCAGATGCCTTCCGGCTGATAAGGCATTATACTGGGGCCGTGCAGGTGACGGTTTAACAAGCCACTTACTGCCAATGCCTGATCTCTTACTTCTTCAGCCGTGAGCCTGAAATGTGGTCCTCTTGCCAGTAAGCGGTTGGCAGGATCTTTTTCTTCTTCGGCAGGCGTGGTTTTAGAATCCTGTTTATAGGCGGCCGATAAAACAATTTCACGCAATAATGATTTCATGCTCCATTTGTAATCGTGCATGAATTTATAGGAGAGAAAATCCAGCAGCTCCGGATGAGATGGCAGGAAGCCCTGAGAGCCAAAGTCTTCAATGGTTTCCACTATACCGGTACCAAAGAGTTGTTCCCAGCACCTGTTTACCATTACGCGGGCAGTGAGCGGGTTCTTAGTATCTGTCATCCATTGGGCCAGTCCCAGTCGGTTGCGCGGCGCATTGGCAGGAAAAGGATTGAGCGAATGCGGTACATCCGGTGTTACGGCTTTTCCTTTCACCAGCCAGTTGCCACGTTCAAAAACGTTGGTGGTACGTTGCATGGATGGTGGATTTTCGATCATTACAGGTACATCGGTAGGATTTTTATTGATGACCGACATCATTTCCGTATTGATCTTTTCGTATCCTGGTTTGCCTTTTCCGGGCATGTCCTGGCGGAAGGCGAACCATTCTACCGAACATACTACGTCAGCCGGATTAATGGCTGCATTGCGGAATACGAGGTAAAGATCATGTGTGCCGCTGATCGCTGGTAGTGGCATGCTGATCACCTGACGACCGGTGGTAGGTGCCAGTTGCTGCGTAATAATGGTTTTACCTTTCAGGCTATCGAGTCTGAATTCTACCACATCACCTTTAGTGCCGGTCCAGTAGTTCATGAACAGCTGCGTTTTGCCGTCCAGCGGCTGTTTTGGCAGCCTGCAACTACCATTGTGCCGGATGCCGAGGTATTTGGTATCCACCAATGCACCGTTCGTATAGTCGTCGCAGTTATGCGCGTGTACTTTAGGTTCCAGTACTTTAAGGAACTCCTGTATATCCTGCTGCTGGGCGTTGTTGCCGTATTGTGCTACCCAGGTATTAATTTCCTTTACGGCTGCTGTACTAACGCTGTCGTATAAACGCAGTTTAGGATGTTCCATGTGCGTGTCCTCATCGCGGGTATTGTTGAGAAAGGCCAGCAGTTTATAATAATCTTCAAAATGAAATGGATCGTAAGGGTGGCTATGACACTGCACACAGGCGATGGTGATGCCCTGGAATACATCCATGGTGGTGCTTACACGGTCCATGACGGCGGCGGTGCGGAACTCTTCATCCTGTGTACCTCCTTCATCATTGCTCATAGTATTACGGTTGAATGCCGTTGCAATCAGCTGATCATTGGTTGCATCTGGCAGCAGATCTCCTGCCAGTTGTGCAATAGTGAAAGTATCATAGGGCATATCTTTATTAAAAGCATCTATTACCCAGTCGCGGTACTGCCACATCTGCCTGCTTACATCCCTTTCATAGCCTTTGGTATCAGAATAACGGGCGAGGTCCAGCCACATAGAAGCCCAGCGTTCACCGTAATGAGGCGATTGCAGTAAACTATCCACTAACTGCGTATAGGCGTCAGGGTTTTTGTTAGCTGCAAAGCGACTGGCCATTTCCGGTGTAGGCGGTAAACCGGTGAGATCCAGGCTCACGCGGCGGAGTAATGTCATTTTATCGGCTTCGGGAGCAGGTTTCAGCCCTTCTTTATCGAGGCGTGCCTGTATGAAATGATCTATTTCGTTGCCGTTGGTTACATTGATATCCGGTACTGCAACAGGTTTGAGCGGGATGTAGGCCCAATGCTCGCCCCATTCTGCGCCTTGTTCCACCCATTTGGTCAGGATCTCTATTTCCGCTGCGGTCAGTGGCTCGCCTTTTTGCGGCATTCTCTCTTTCGGATCTTTGCAGGTAAGGCGGCGTATGAATTCACTTTGTTCCGGGTGACCGGGTATAATGGCGCGTTTCCCGGATTTGGTGATGCCGAGGGCTTCTTCCCGGAACAATACACTGAAGCCACCGTTTTGTTTTACACCACCATGGCAACTGATGCAATGTTTATTCAGTACTGGTTTAACTTCTGTGCTAAAGTCTACCTTCCTGTGGGAATGACAGGCCGCCAGCAGTATACTTATACCAGTAGTAAAAATCAGGATCCCTGTGATCCTCAACGTGGAGAAATAACGCATTGAATGTTGATTGACTACCGTAAAAGTAATACTGACCCAACACTTCTTAGCTAGATGATCTGCTGATTATGATGGATTATTTTACGATTCCGCTTTACGTTCCCGGTATTGAATGGGCGACATGCCCATGACTTTGGTAAACAGCCGGGAGAAATAATAGGGATCTTCCATGCCCAGCTGCGCAGCTACTTCTTTAATCCGAAGATTCGTGAAAAGGAGGTACTGGCAAGCCTTCTGCACTTTGAGGTGATTAAAATATTCAATAGGGGAGTAGCCGGTATTGGTTTTAAACAGATAGGAAAAATGGGATTGAGAGAGATTTACGGAATGTGCCATTTGTTGCAGTGTAAGCATTTTATGTAAATGATTATCCATATGATCAATGGCCTGATCCACAATATCGTGGTGTGCAGTGGCTTTATCCGGATGATAAATACCTGGATAGATGCAAGAGGAAAGGAAGGACCAGAAAGTCATATTAGCATAAAAAAGGTTTTCATTGCGGTAGCCTCTTTCCAGCTGCTGATAGATACTGTTGAATAGTTCCAGTCTTTTTTCAGAATGGGGCAGGAATGTTTTATGTCCTTTCCATTGCAGTTGTGCCGTCTCCATAATGGCGTCGGCAGTTTGGCCGGTGAAGTGTGCCCAATAGATCGTCCAGGGGTCCTGCTCATCTGCCTTGTAGGCATGCGCCCATTTGCGGGGAATGAGAAAGCAATCACCCGCCTGTATGGTATGTGTATCTTTTTTTAATGTAATACTGCCTTTGCCTTCAAGGCAATAAATAAGGATATGCTGATCGGCTCCCTGCATCCGTTTCCGGTAATGGAACTTTGCTTTTGGATAATAACCGATGTCTGTAATGTACAACGGTGTGGTAATACGCTCTTTGGCGCATTTGCCCGTGAGGATATTGCGTGGCAGCACAATGGCTTTCTGTCCCTGGAATCCTTCTTTCTTTTTGAGCATACCGGTGCCGATTTTTATCTGAAAGTAAGAAAATCCATCAAAGATGCCATTACTGTTGGTGCTCCCGTATCATAATATATTCCTGGCCATTCTGGTATAATGTAAGTTTTTGCTGAGCGGAGGGCGTTTCTTTTTCAAATTTTATGGTAGCCGGTACAATAGTATAAAAGAAAGAAGTATCTGATGACGGATAGATTTCAAAGCTGGCCTGCGTGCTCAGTTTGGCGAACAGCCGGTCTCCTTTTGCGGTGATGAGCATTTGCATGCCGGGCACCAAAATGGATTTGTAAGAACCGGTTAATGTTTGTAACTGTTTGTCCGCCACAATAATACTATGTGGCAGATTAATTTTTTCAGGGAGTGTATAAGGGGTATCAAATAGTATATGGTCAACAAGCCCCATCAATGTCATCACAGGCTGCCGTTGTTCACTGTTGGATAGCAGGATAATAGTTTTGTGTTTGTCAGTATACCTTGCCATCACCGAAGTATAACTTGCCCAGCTACCACTATGCCAGGTCACACGGCCCCGTGCCGAATCAACAGACAATATCCATCCGAAGCCATAATCTGCCCCCTCTCCGTATCCGGCGTTTCCATCTTTTAAATGGAATGGCGTAAATGCTTCTTCCAGTGTCGCTTTTTTTACCAGTTGCTCTGTATATAATGCCTGATCCCATTGAAGCAGATCTTCTACATTACTGCTAATGCCATAAGGACCGGCGATACCGTCCAGGTAATAATTGTAATGCCCTGGTGCCATACTATCCGCCTCCATAAACTTATTATTGCGTGGGTCCCAGGCATAACTTAATGCATAATCAGTTACCGTTTTTTTTGCACTTCTCCGGGAATATACCATCGTTCTTTTCATGCCGGCAGGTATAAAAACATGCGTTTTCATATATACAGGGAAGGGTTCACCAGATACCTTTTCCACTATTTGCGCCAGCAACAGGTAGTTGGTGTTGGAATAACTAAACAGGGTGCCGGGAGCAAATATAGTACTGTCGTACACCTGTGGGAGTTTTTGTAAGATGTCTGCATTATAATTTACCCGTGAAGTATCCAGCTGTTGCTTATTCCAGCCTAACACATCTGGTATACCGGAAGTATGGGTTAGCAGATGCCGTATAGTCACCCCTTTGAATAATAAAGCAGGGAAATATTTTCCGAGCGCATCATCATAGGAAAGTTTCCCTTGCTCTTTTAGTTGCATAATTGCCATAGCAGTAAACTGTTTGGATACAGAACCCAATTCAAACAGCGTGTTAATACTGAGTGGAATGCCTTTATCAGCGTCGGCATAGCCTATTGCCTTTTCGTAAACAACCTTACCATTTTCGGCCATGAGCACACACCCACTAAAATCCTTGCGGGCGCTCAGGGTATCAAACAAAGTATGCAGATTTGTAATCTTGTCTTGCGCGCTGGCTTGCACCGTTATCATGAATAACAGGCTGAGTAAAGGTTTCATGTTCATCTGTACGGAAATATACCGGCAATATAGGCTGTAGCAGCAATATCAGCAAATGGAAATTGTTTTTCTCCCGATTAGGCTGATTATACTGATTACCATGATTTTGTTTTTCGATTTTTAAATCAAAAAAACAAAATCATGGTAATCAGTATAATCAGCCTAATCGGGAGAAAGACAATCCACGCGTTCATCAAATTTATCTGCATCTTAAAAAAAATAATCTTTTCTTTAGCGGTTGGGTTTATAACGATCGTATAATTTTTAACTGAACAATGAAAAGAAAATTACTATTACTGGCCCTCATTCCTTTGTGTACAAGGGGATGGGCGCAGCAATTACCCACTGAGCTGCAAACACCGGAAGTGGTGTCTGTCAACAGAATGCCGATGCGGGCTTCCTCCTTTGCATATGAAAATCTGTCGCTGGCAGCACAGCAGGAAAAAGAGAAATCAGCTTACTTTTTGTCGCTCAACGGGCAATGGAAATTCAACTGGGTGCAGGATCCGCGCAAACGCCCGGCAGACTTCTACAAAACAGATTTTAATGATGCTGCCTGGGATAATTTCAAAGTTCCGGCCAACTGGGAAGTGAATGGTTATGGATTACCCATTTATGTGAACCAGCCTTATGAGTTTGCCGGCCGTACTAAAGTAGGCGGTGACATGAATCCTCCTTTTGATATTCCGGTAGATAATAATCCTGTTGGCTCTTATCGGAAAAAAATAAATATCCCGCAAAACTGGGATGGGCGCCAGGTATTCATTCACCTGGGTGCGGTGAAATCAGCATTTTTTATTTGGGTGAACGGCGAAAAAGTTGGTTACAGTGAAGATAGTAAACTGGCCGCAGAATTTGATATTACCAAATACGTAAAACCAGGTGAAAACCTCATTGCACTGCAGGTATACCGCTGGAGTGATGGTTCTTACCTGGAGTGCCAGGATATGTGGCGGATCTCCGGTATTGAAAGAGAAGTGTTTGTATATTCCACACCAAAGCTGGATGTACGCGATTTTAAAATTATCTCCACACTGGATAAATCATATACCACCGGTATTTTTAAAATAGATATGGAGGTAGATAATTATCGCATAGATAAGCATACCAACCATAGTAAGCCCGACACTTTTGCAGTGGCGGTGGAACTAAAAGATGCCGCCGGTAAAACGATTTTTAAAGAAGAAACAGCAGATGTAAAAAAAGTACTCGGTAACTATAAAACATCGCTCAGCTTCAGCAAAGAAGTGCCGGCTGTGCAAACCTGGTCTGCCGAAATACCTTATCTGTACACACTCTACATTACACTGAAAGATAAGAACGGTAATATATTGGAAGTGATTCCGCAACGGGTAGGTTTCCGCGCTGTAGAAATTATTGACCGCAACTTCCTCGTGAACGGTAAAAGGGTTTTCCTGAAAGGGGTAAACAGACATGAACACAGTGCTACGCAAGGTCATACGCTTACGCACGAAGATATGCGGAAAGATATGGAGATGATGAAACAGCTGAATGTAAACGCGGTACGTCATTCGCACTATCCTCCTGATCCTTACTGGATGCAGCTTTGCGATGAATATGGTTTGTATGTGATTGATGAAGCCAATATTGAATCACATGGCCGCTACTACGATCTGGCCTATACGTTTGCCAACGACAAACAATGGCGGGTACCGCACCTGGAAAGGATATTGCGGATGTATGAAAGAGATAAAAATCATGCCGCCGTTGTTACCTGGTCGCTCGGTAATGAAGCGGGTAATGGTGCTAACTTCTACGAAGCTTACGACTGGCTGAAGGCACACGATACACGCCCGGTACAATACGAGCGCGCAGAGCATGACTACAATACAGACATGATTGTACCGCAATATCCTGATCCCAACTGGCTGGTGAAATATTCAAAACGTAATCCCGACCGTCCTTTGATCATGAGCGAATACGCACATATCATGGGTAACAGTCTTGGTAACTTCCAGGAATACTGGACTGCTATTGAAAATAATCCTTATCTGCAGGGTGGTTTCATCTGGGAATGGATTGACCAGGGGATTGATACGGTGAAGAATGGTAAGCGTATACTGGCCTATGGTGGCGACTTTCCGCTGAGTGGCCCTGTGAATGAAGACTTCAGTGATAACAACTTTTGTGTAAAAGGAGTGGTAACCGCGCATCGTGGTTTAACACCTATGGCAGTAGAAGTAAAGAAGGTATATCAGCATATCAAAACACTTTACAAAGGAGATAATGCCATCACTGTCAGCAATGGTTATTTCTTCAGAGATCTGGCTAATTACCAGTTGAACTGGGAAGTACTGGAAGATGGAAAAGTGGTAGAGAAGGGCACCATCAAGGATTTAAAGGTAGCGCCTCAACAATCGGTAAGCATCTCCTTACCTCTTAAAACCAGGCCAAAGAATGGCAAAGAATATTTCCTCAACATCCGTTATGCGCTGAAACAAAATGAACCATTTCTGCCTGCCGGTTTTGAAATAGCAAGCGAACAATTTATCTGGCGCAATGAAGGTATTGCTGTAACAAACAATACCAGCAATGATGAGCTCAGTGTGGCCGCAACGCCTGGAAATGCAGTGATCAGTGGTCGCAATTTTCATGTGTCTTTTGATTTAAAGCAAGGAGTGCTCAGCAGTTATGTGCTGCAAGGGGAGCAACTGCTGGAAGGTACTGTGCAGCCGGCATTCTGGCGTGCACCTACGGATAATGATATTGGTGCAGGATTTAACCATTCCCTCCGCAAATGGCGCAATGCTTATGCAGCGGGCAAATTGCTGAATGCCAGCGTGGATAAAACCGATAACGGATATAAAGTAGTACTGAAAAAAGAGCTCTTAAATGGAGAAGCTATTGCCACACAAACATTTACGGTGTATGGCGACGGCGCTATTAAAGTAGATAATCAACTCACGGTTGTTAATGGCAAGTATCCTTTGTTACTGCGTGTAGGCAACGATCTGCAGCTCAATAAACAATTGAACCAGATCCAGTACTATGGCCGCGGCCCATGGGAAAATTATTGGGATAGAAAAACGGCTTCCTTTATAGGTATTTATAACCAGGCGGCTGATAGCCAGTATTTCCCATATGCCCGTCCGCAGGAAAGCGGCAACAAATCAGATGTTCGCTGGGTAAACATGACCAATAAAAAAGGTAAAGGTTTGCGCTTTGAATATGCGGATAGTCTGCTGAATTTCTCTGCCTTACCATATAGCCTGGATGACCTGGATCCGGAGGCTGATAAAAAACAATATCATTCCGGTGAATTGGTGCCACGCAATGAAATATACCTGCATATTGACTTGCAGCAATCCGGTGTACAAGGCATCGACAGCTGGGGATCTATGCCACTGAAGGAGTACAGAATTCCTTACAGTAATCAGCATTATAGTTATTGGATCAAGCCACTGAAATAGGAGATAGGTAATAGTACATTTATAGCCCTGGCCATGTATTTGGCCAGGGCTTTTTATTAGTTAACCGTTAATAAGTATTTTTCTATTCCCAGTCAATCTTATATTTATACAACCAGTCCAATCCTTTTATGCCGAATAGTGTAAGGAAAATACTCATCATTATATTACGGATTTTTGCTTTCAGGGGGCTAAGAGCTTCTTTGTCAGCACTGCGTTTTCTTCCTTCTGCTACAATTTTTTCTACGCGTGGTTTGCGGTCTTTCTCAAATTGAAGGAATGCTGCTTTATAGTTGCCGGCATTATCCCGGAGCAGCTTTGCCAGGTACATAGCATCTTCCAGTGCCATCGATGCACCCTGGCCGGCGTTGGGGCTAACGGCGTGTGCGGCGTCTCCTATCAGTAGTACACGGTCTTTCTGCCATGTAGGGAGCGATTGTATATCGCTGATGTTTAGTTTTATTGGTCGCTCCGTTTTATTTATCAGTGCTGCCACAGGAAGATGAAAATTTTTGTAGATAGTCAGCATCTCCTGTTTAACCTTGTCCAGCGAAATTTCCTGCAAAGCTGCTGCACTCAATTCTGTTTCAGAATGCAGATTAGACCACCACATCGCATACCCCTGATCGGCTCCGCAGTAACCAAAAAATCCTCTTGCTCCGAAGGTATAATTGAGTCTGTTTAGTTCCTGCGCTGTGAGTTCAGGTATATCTGTGATTTTTACAAAACCACCCACACCTATAACGCCTACATAGCCTGGTTGAGGGCCTTCTGGCAAAATAATATTGCGTGTTTTGGAACGAATGCCATCTGCACCTATAAGTATATCTCCACTGCTACTGCTGCCATCTTCAAAATGAGCTTTTACGCCAGTATTATATTGATCAATAGAGAGCAGTCGTTTATTGTATTTTATCTCAATGCCTGATTTATTTATTTCTTTTGTCAGTACTTCATATAAAGCACCCCGTGAAATACTGACTCCTGGTTGGCCATATTTGCTGATGTTTCCGTAGGGTATACGTGCCAGCACTTTTCCGTGTTCACTCCTGAAGCAATGCTCCAGTGTAACACTGCCACGGGCAATGATATCATCAGCAAGGCCCAGGGCGGCCAATATATTCATGCCGTTAGGGGCTATATTTAGCCCGCCACCGGCTCCTTCTTTGTAAGGATATGCCTCATAAACGGCACAGGTAATGCCTGCCTTTTTCAAAAAAAGCGCCAGGGCAAGTCCACCTACGCCGCCGCCAATAATAAGTACATGAAGAGATTTAGCATTGTTGATCATAAAATGAATGTTTATGATGCAAAGCTATTTCCATGTGTGCTGCTCGGCAACGACATGCAGGTAAATCCCGGGAGAATATCCGGTAAAAAAGCTGTTTTAAGCGGTAAAAATTGCGGGAGGGGAAGGTTATTCTACTATCTCCACATCTAATCCATACAGTAATGATAAGGCTTCCGGTAAACTGAATTTTGCTTTCTTCATTTTATTCTCATTCACATTAATGGCATACCGGTGTGCACCTACAAAATTGGCCTGCGTGAGGTCTGTGTCTGAAAAGCGGGCACCTGCCAGATCGGTGCCTTCAAAATTACTCAATGATAAATTACAGGCCGTAAAGTCTACTTCATCTGCCTGACAATTTATAAATATTCCTTTCTTCAGATTTTTACCGGAAAAGCTGCTGTAACTTAAACGACTGTCGTGAAAAGCAACGGTGAGCGGATTGTTGGCGTTATGCCAGGAAATGCCAATGGCTTTGCTGTATTGAAGGACAACGCGACTGAAAGCGGTTTGTTTAAGTTGTATCAACGACAGGTCACATTCTTCAAAAGTACATTTATCAAATACACAATCAATAAAAATACATTCTTTCAGACTGCATTTATAAAAGTGGCAATCAAAAAACTCTCTGCCGGCAATGGTTTTACCTTCCCATATAATGTTTTCAAATTTTTTGTGTTCATGTGTGAGGTCCTGATCGTATGCTGCCATTGTTGAAAAAGTATTGCGGGTAATGCACAAAGATAACATTCTTCCGCGCTGGAAAACCCTGGTGTTTTATTACTTATCCTTCACGCAGCGGAACCCGATATGCGAAGCCCCCGAATCATGCGCAGTGCCTCTCCTGGCACTTGGGCGGTAATTCACGCAATAGTCGTTGGAACAAAGGAAAGAACCTCCTTTGGTTACACGTTGCATGGCGTAAGGATCGTCCGGATCGTATGTTTTCGTAGGACCGGTGGGATTAGCTGTTACCTTTTTAGTATCCATCTTTTTATATTCATTTGCATCGTACCAGTCGGCGGTCCATTCCCATACGTTGCCAATCATATCATATAAGCCGTAGCCGTTGGCAGGAAAACTTCCTACGGGTGCGGTGCCGGCAAAGCCATCTTCTTTGGTGTCTTTATCAGGAAAATGCCCCTGGAAGGTATTGGCCATAAAATGATGTTGTGGTGTAAAGTCATCTCCCCATGCGTAACGTTTTTCGGCTACGCCGCCACGCGCTGCATATTCCCATTCTGCTTCTGTTGGTAATCGTTTCCCAGCCCATTTGGCATAGGCATTGGCATCTTCCCAGGCTACCTGTACCACAGGATGATTCCATCGCCCGTTCAGGTTGCTGCCAGGCCCTTCCGGATGTTGCCAATCGGCTCCCGGCACCCATTTCCACCAGCCGCCGATATTGTCTGTTTTTACCGGATGCGAAGGCGGAATAAATACCATGGAGCCTGGTATCAACTCATCATCCGGTGGGGCAGGGGTACCGGGAGGTAATTGTTGTTTCAGTTCTTCCCATTCAGGTTTACGCTCTGCTATCGTTTTATACCCGGTTGCTTCCACAAACTCCTTGAATTGTTTGTTGGTTACTTCTGTAGCATCCATATAAAACCCTTTTACCTGTACAGGATGTGCAGGTTGTTCGGGTGCATAAGACTGCGCTTCATTGGTGCCCATCTGGAAGCTGCCGCCGTCAATAGCTGTCATACCCGCCGGTACAGTGCCAACGATGGCTACTCCTGCGGCTCCAATAGATTCGGTGTTGTTGGTAGCATTACTATTGTTGCAAGCGCTGAATACTACCGCTATAGCTGGTAGCAGCAAAAATCTACAAGGCATAATTTTCATTTTAATAGATAGTTTTCAATCATATTTTGTGTTAGTGAGTAGTCATCCGTGTTCAGTAATTTTATTCAGGTGGGAATGCCCTGTCAGGATGATGCAGTTGTAAATGCTTAGGAGAGATGTGTTGCTATTTGGGTTAACAGGTCAGCAGCATAGTTTGTTCAAAATAATTAAGCGCGTTTTGCGTATTATACCCTCTTTAAGGGCCGATCTACCTTAAAGATTTGTCTGTATCTTTACTCCGCCGCAGGAGTACAATGGAGAACAAAACAAACAGCATACAACGAAAAATTATTCATATAGATATGGATGCCTTTTATGCATCCGTGGAGCAGCGTGATAATCCTATGTACCGGGGCAAAGCCATTGCAGTAGGAGGTTCTCCGGAAGGCCGTGGTGGCGTGGTGGCAACAGCCAGCTATGAAGCGCGCAAATTTGGTGTTCGTTCTGCGATGCCTTCCAAACGTGCCTTACAACTGTGTCCGGAGCTGCTTTTTGTTCGTCCGCGCTTTGATGCATACAAAGAAGTTTCGCGGCATATTCGTGAAATATTTGGGCGCTATACGGATCTCATTGAACCATTGTCGCTCGATGAAGCCTACCTTGATGTAACAGCAGATAAACAAAACATTGGCTCAGCCATTGAAATAGCGAAACTCATCAAACAGGCTATCAGAGAGGAGTTGCAGCTAACTGCGTCTGCCGGGGTATCTATTAATAAATTTGTAGCTAAAATAGCATCTGATCTCAATAAACCGGATGGCCTCACTTTCATCGGTCCTTCTTCCATTGAGTCATTTATGGAGCAGCTTCCCGTAGAGAAATTTCATGGTGTAGGTAAAGTCACCGCAGATAAAATGAAAAAGATGGGACTCTTCACTGGTGCGGATCTCAAGAAATTATCTGAGCAGGAACTGAAAAACCATTTCGGTAAAGCAGGTACTTTTTATTACAGGATAGTGCGTGGTATTGATGACCGTGAAGTGCAGCCACACCGCGAAACAAAATCACTCGGGGCAGAAGATACCTTCCCTTACGATCTGACACTGGTAGCGGATATGGAGATAGAACTGGAAAAGATTGCAAAAACAGTGTACGACCGATTGCAGCGTTATAACCTGAAAGGCCGCACCATTACACTAAAAATTAAGTACAGCGATTTCAAACAGATTACCCGTAACCAGTCGTTCCCCTTTCCGGTGGGGGATATGGAAACCATTATAAACACTGCCAAACAATTGCTGGCCGCTACCTGGCCGGAAGATAAACGCATCCGGCTGTTGGGTATTACCTTGTCTAATTTTGGAGAAATAACACCTATCGGCGATAAACCTGACCATCCGGGGCAGCTATCACTTTTTGATTTTGAGGAATAACGATGTCTTTAAGTAATATGAAGACAAAGGTTTCACTATCCGGGGTGTATCCCTGGACTCAAAAAGAACTACTGGCTCAGTGGTAAATAAGCTGAATGAGGTGCTGTAGAAGTGATTGAATTGATCGGGCGATTGCTACTTATCGTCTGGCCAATTTATCTGTGTTATGCATTACGCCAGAACCCGGGTAAATCAATCTCTGTTTCAATTTCCTCGCTTCTTTGCCGGATCAGGTCTTTAACATTTTCGTGCAGATCCTGGTGTTCTTCCCAGAAAGGGGTTGGTACATCCAGCACGTTTTTAAGCAGGTCGCCCGGATATAATCCGGCTTCTACTAAAACATTGTCTTTTAAGATCTCAACAGCTAAAGGCACGAGGTAGGTAGGGTTAAATGATTGTCCGATTAACACCCGAAGCTCACTTGCGGTTAACTTTACTACCGGTACTTTGCTTAAGGCTATACATTTTTTAATCAGTCCTGAATCCTCTTCTGTAGCCGTTCCCCAACTCTTATTCTCCAATTGCTCTAAAGATTTATATCTCCAGATATCTTTCTTATTCATAAAACTGTGTCTCGCTTTTCTTTCAATTATTATACAAAATTATGAAGATGATTCCCAAACGCGCAATTTTTTTCTTTTTGATGGTGCTCATCTGCCAGATTTCTGCGGAGTAGTGCAGGTTTTGCGGTAGCCGGTCAGCGCCGACGGTTATAGGAAACCAGGATCAACAAGGATAAATATAAGGAAAATAGTTGAGGGACAAATAATTTTTTGCAATCTTAACATGCTGACCCTTGAACAAATATCTTATATGGTTTTAAAAAATAGTATGAGAATCGTATTATCCTTGCATGTATAGCTGAAAGAGGGAATCCGGTGCAGTGGCGTTTATACCAACAATATTATCTTCCGGAAATTCATGCGTAAGCTTAATTTTCTGGAGAAAATAAGTAAATAAAAAAGTCCTCTGGCAATAGCCGGAGGACTTTTTTGGATAAACTTTAACAGGGGTACACTATGCTGCTGAGTTGTATTTTGGTAACACCAGCTTTTTTACAATCATATGTGCTGTAGCAGATAATATCAGCGCCAATACTATCAGCAGGGCTGATTTGGCGGGTGTATCAAATACATCGATAACACTGGAAACTGATTTTCCTGCATACATGATCGTGATCCCACAAGCAATGATGCCGGTAATCCATAAGGTGATGTGCGACCAGAGATATTTCTGTTTTTGAAAACCTTTCTTTCCGAAAGAAGTGAACAGGAGATAGACATGTGCTACAAAGAACAACAGGGCAATAATTGATAGGGTTGTGAGCATTCCGGTTAATTTAGGTTGTGGAAAAATGGTCTATATAACCAATATACTACTTCCTTTTTATTTGTGCAACAGGCTGCTATCAGAAAAAGCTGTTTATCCAAATGCCGCGGCAACCAGCTCCCGGTTGATGGTGGCTGCTGCCGCTGTACCTGCTGCTACTGCGACAGACAAGGACCGGGAAGGGGTAGTAGTATCACCGGCGGCAAACACACCCGGCACGCTGGTTTGCTGAGAAAGGTTTACTTCAATATGGCCTGTTGCTGTAAGTTGGCATCCCAAAGTTTCCGGAATAGTACAATGCTGACGGAAGGGTGGTCTTGCATACAAGACATTAATAGATTGCCAGGTACCATCTTTAAAAATCAGCTGATGAATTCGTCCCTGTACCTGTGTTATTTCAAGTATTTCTTTATCGTTAACGGCTATACGATTTGCAGATATTTTTTCCAATTGCTCAGCAGGCAGTGTAGCAATACCGTTGGTAAAGAGTGTGAGTGCCTTGGTCCAGTTGCTGATTAGCCGGGCAAATTCAAATGCCACCTCACCGTTGGCCAGAATGCCAGTGGGTGTATTGCGCACTTCATAGCCATGGCAGTAAGGGCAATGTAATACAGAGATGCCCCAGCTTTCAGCAAATCCTTTTATGGCTGGCATTTCATCTACTACGCCGGTGGCAAATAATAACTTTTTAGCCTGGAAATGTTCGCCGGCAGCGGTTTCTATGTGAAAACCTTCCTCGTTGGCCTGCCCTTTTATGGCAATTCCCTTTTTAAAATGCACCGTAGCATACAGTTGTACTTCCGCTCTGGCAGTAGCTGCAATGGCGGCGGGAGTTGCTCCATCATGTGTAAGAAAGTTGTGGGAATGCGGTGTTTGCCGGTTGCAGGGTGCACCGCTGTCGAGTACCAATACCTGTTTGAGCGCACGGCCCAGGCCAAGGGCAGCCGATAAGCCGGCATAGCTGCCTCCTATAATGATAACGTCGTATGATGTGGTCATAAATAATGTATTCCGGCAAATGTAATTATTTTGCAACATTGTTGCAAAATAAAAATATCACTGAGGGGGTATTTATCTCCAGATAAAAATATTAAAGTGATAGACCTGCCTTTGCCCGGATCTGGGATATATGTTCTGCAATCATATGCAGGCGGTAATAATATTTCTCAAAAATATCATCATACATGCGATGCCGGTTTTCCAGAAAGGCATTCAGTGCTTCATAGATAAACTCTTCGAAAGTATTGTGTGCACTCACTTTGATCACGCATTCAAACACCGGTTCCATACTGGTAGCAAATTTTGTTTTTATCTGTATATCTTCCATAGAGGTGATCATGATCTTATATAAATTAGGTGCTTTCGCAAAAGGCACATAATGGATAGCAGTAAATCCGTCTTCATCATACACATATTTATTCACCTCTTCAGCCAGCAGAAACTGTATCACCTCGCGATTATTGTTATGCCGCGTAGCTAATAGCAGCGGGGTGTCCAGGCTATCCAGTACAAAATTAAAATGGATATTATGCTCAATGAGGATCAGCAGTATGTCTGTGATAGCTGCCAGGCGGTGATGTTTGAAAATGTACGCTACTGCAAAAAGATAATCCGGACTATCAATAATGAGTTGTGCACCTTTCTGTAGCGCATAGTGAACAGCCTGTGGTTTGTTGGCACCCACGGCACAAAAAATAATCGGTATAATATCTTCTTTCTTATAATGAATATCCGCTCCACCTTCTTCTATCAACAGTTCTGCTGCCTGAAAAAATATTTCCTGGTACTCGAGTAAATCGCAAAGCAATTCGGACCGTTCCATCACCGTAAACAATGATAAATTAAATCGGATGTAGGTGATGATTTCGTCAGGATCCTGACTGGTTCTCAGTTTGCGCTTTAAGTCGTACAGAGAAATTTTTTGCATATAGCTTCATAGTATAATAGTATCAGGTGGGAGAGAACCATTCCATAGGATGAAAATGTGGTTACAATGATAATGCAATATTAGTTAAAAAAGTTATTTGTTTTCCTGGTGTTTCCATAGCTCCTGAAACGCAGGACTATTGGCACGTAGGTAATGAAAAGTGCCTTCTGCAACAATACGACCCTGGTGTAATACATAAATGTAATCGAACCGGGGCAACAGGTGCAGCCGGTGCATAGAAGAAATAATAGCTTTGTCTGCAAATGTGCGGAACATTTTTTCGTAGATCATAGATTCCGTTTTGGGATCTACACTACTGGTAGGCTCATCCAGCAATAACACCTGGCTATCGCGCGCAGCCAGTATCCCCCGGGCGAGTGCCAGCCGCTGTTTCTGGCCACCAGATAAATTCACGCCTTTCTCCCGGATATCTGATTCCAGTCCTTGTGGCAGCATCTCTACTACTTCGGAAAAGTGTGCGCTGTTACATACGTCCAGAATTTCCTCCGGCGAAAAAGGCAATCCCAGCGTAACATTATAAGCGATAGTGTTCTCAAATATTTCCGGTTCCTGTGGAAAGAGCGTGACAGTTTCATTGAGGGTAGCTAACGGTAACGGATATCCGTCTACCAAAAAGGAGGTGCTTTGTTCCGGTTCGTATAGTCCGCGTAAAATAGCCAGCAACGTGCTTTTGCCGCTGCCACTTTCGCCAATGAGCGCTATCTTTTTTCCTTTGCCTATCTGCACATGCAACTGATGTAAACTTTGCGGGGCATATTCTCCATCGTATTCCGCGAGGTGTGAAAAGCTGAGTTCTTTGAGCTCAATCATTTGCCAGGAAGCGGGGAGGTCTGGTGCCGCATCGGCGCGGTGATGCTGTGTATAGGCCTCGCTGATATTACTGGCGGTTTCTACGGAGGTATTGTATTGCACTACATCTGTATACTGCCAGGCTACATCGTGAAACACACTGGTGAACTGGTTTACATAGCCCAGTAAGGTAATGAGCCCTGCTACATAAAATATTTCTCCCGGCACCCAATGCTGGAAAATATAACCCACAGCAATTACACAATAGATAAGTGTTACCATTATATCTGCTACAAACCATTTCCACTCATTGATCACGGTATTTTTGCGGAAAGGATGCCAGATACGCTGCACTTTCGATAGCAAACCGTTTTCCATGCTCTTTTCCAGTCGCAGCGTAATAACGGTCATGATATTCGAAAGGCTATCAAACAGTGTAGCAGATACTACGTGTTCGCGTTCGTTGATCTCATCCAGTGTTTTGATGAAAGGTTTATCAAACCGCAATACCATCCAAATACAAACTACGCCCAATGCAATACCGATGCCACCATACAAAGGAGAAAAATACAACATGGCGATCATCGAAAACAATAGTTTGCAGATGGCGTGTAAGTACATAAAGCCATGCTCAAAAAAACCTTTCAGGGCTTCATAAGCTTTGCGGATGCGGTTAATGACGGCGCCGCTATGATTGTCCTGGTGCCATTTCACCGGCAGGTGTAACGCCTGATGGTAACGTTCCTGTAAAAAATTACGACTCAGGTTAAAAGCCAGTTGCCTTTCCATTATACGCGCAGGGCCATGGAAACACCATTCCAGCAATTTCAGTCCAAAATAAGCGCCGGCAAAAATGAAAGTATAGCGGGGGAGGTGTGCGGAGTCTTCCTGGATCTTTCCAATAAACCAACCAAATAATACAGGATTCAGTGAAAAGATGATATTAGCGATAAAAAACATTACGTAGATCAGCAGGTATTTTTTACGCTGCCGCCGGGCATACTTCCAGGCGGTTTTCAGTAAAGAAATATAAGGGTTTGGCATGGTATCCGTATTTAATCATCCAGGCATGAAAATAAGCTATTTGCTATGATTATGCATCCTTTGGCCGGGTGAACAAAAAAAGGTAGCTTTCTGTTATGGTACGATATTCGTACTCCTTTCTATGTAAAATCGCGCAATATGAAAAGTTCCTTTGTATTAAAAACAGCATTTCTCTTTTCACTGGCGGCTATCATCTCCACCGGCCTGTTTGCACAGGAAACAAAAGCACAAAAGAAAGCAGAAAAAGCAGCTCAGATTAAATCTATGATTGATGCCCAAAACTATGTTTTTGTGGCGCAAAATGCATTTCCTATGAGCGGGCGTATGCGGAACATCACACCGGATTATAACGTAGCCGTAACGACAGATTCCATTGTAAGTTACCTGCCATTCTTTGGCCGGGCTTACAACGCCCCCATTGGAGAAACCAGATCGCCCCTGGATTTCAAGTCCAAATCGTTTGATTACAAGGTTACTCCGGGCAAAAAAGATGGCTGGTCCATCACCATTAAACCCAAAGATAAGACGTCTGTGCAGTCCATGAACTTTACTGTTTCCAGCGAAGGCTATGCCTCTTTGCAGGTTACCAGTACCGACCGATCGGCTATTAGTTTTAACGGGTATGTAACGGCGCCAAAGGCGAAGAAGAAATAGAGGGAATATTGTCTGAACTGTGATTTTTATGATTAATATGATTATCCTGATGAGCGAAGATTTTAGCGGATATTGTCTGAACCAGGATTTTTAAGATTGAATGGATTACCCTGATGGGTGTTATATTGTTTATCTTGAAGATGTTGGCGATTATCTCCGCTAAAATCTTCGCTCATCAGGATAATCACAAAAATCATAATAATCACAGTTCAGACAATATCCGCGTATCACAGTTCCTTTCTCATTTCATAATTTATTAACACCACTTCACCAATCATCACCTCCTGTTCCGCTACCACCACAAATCCCTGCTTTTCAAAAAACGGCCTGGCCGTTATACTCACGTAAGCGGTTAGCTGCTGCAGCCCCAGCTCTACAGCCTTTTCAAAGATGCCGTTTATCAGCATAGTTGCAATGCCATTGCCCTGAAAGTCTTTGTGTACGTACATCATATCCAGTTCTCCATCATTTTCCAGTGAAGCAAAACCGGTAATCAACCCATCCGGGGTTTCGGCTACATAAAAATACTGTTCATTTATTTTCTTTTGAAGAGAAGTTGTTTTGTCGCCGGTAGCTGCCCATGCGGAGATCTGTTCGGCATTGTAATGGCGACTGTTGATATGCGTAATGGTACCCTGATACAGCGTTTTAAGCTGCTCGGTGTCCTGCAGGGAGGCAGTGCGTAAATGCATACTGATGATTTAATGCAAGGATAACGTTATTTTAGTAACGTAATTAAATCTTTTGGAGATGGATAAACATACCCATATTACTACCTTATTTGTAGACATCGGTGGCGTACTACTGACGAATGGCTGGGACAGAGCCGCCCGCAAGCTGGCGGTACAGACATTTGAACTGGATGCAGTGGAAACAGAAGAACGGCACCACCTGACCTTTGACACTTACGAGGTAGGTAAACTTACGCTGGATGAATACCTGAGCCGCGTGGTGTTTTATCAGAACCGCAGTTTTACCCGTAAGCAGTTCCGCGACTTTATGTTTGCACAATCATCGCCATACACGGATATGATGGAGCTGGTGACCCAGCTGAAAGCAAAGTATAAGCTGAAAATAGCCATCGTCAATAATGAAGGGAGGGAATTGAATGAACACCGCATACACCAGTTTGGTATCAGCCGGTTTGTAGACTTTTACATTTCCTCCTGTTTTGTGCATTTCCGTAAACCGGATGCAGATATTTACCGCATTGCCCTGGATATTGCACAGGTAAAGCCTACGGAAGTAGTGTACCTGGAAGACCGGTCCATGTTTGTAGATGTAGCCAATGGTCTGGGCATTAACGGTGTTTGTCATGTTGATTATGCCAGCACCCTGGAAAAGTTGTCGCAATTCGGCTTGAGCCTGTAGAAGGCCTTTGTCTTACTCCCGATTAGACTGATTATGCTGATTACCTGATTTTTTTTGATTTTAGAAAGATTAGCGAAGAATTAAGCGAGTGTATCCGCTTAATTCTTCGCTAATCTTTTTTAATCGTTTAAAAATCAAAAAAATAAAATCAGGTAATCAGCATAATCAGTCTAATCCTGCTACAGACAAAGGTTGGAGGCATTCGCCTTCCGCTCATATGGTCATTCATTTTTACCGCTGGTGTAATTTTTCCACTGGCCTGCTACTTTATTCCAATTAATTTCTATTTTGGCGCCTGATTCAAATTATCTACGGTTCCACGTTTAACGGTATCTAACCTTTAAAAATTCATTAATAATTGGGGTTACCTATATAAAAGAAAATTTGCCGGCAGCATTTCGCTAAAAGCATTTAGCAAACAAGTATAAACTTTTTAAAAAACCAGATCTATGCTTAGATGGAATAAGTTCCGTCCAAAGTTAAAACAGCTACGTGTGTACGATAGGAGAACTTTGGTATTGATTTTCAGCATTGGCAGTTGTCAGCAGATGATAGCGCAGACCAAATTGCCATTAACAGATTTGTCTGCGTTCCAACAGCCCGCAGCAAGCTGGCGTATAGCCGGTGACGTTAAGGCCGACCTGCAACAGCAGAACTTTCTGCAAACAACTGCAGGCACAGGTATCCTGGTAAACCTGCCGGAAAAGAACACCCATGGAAAAGATCTCTTCAGCTCCCTGCAACATGGTGACCTTGACCTGGAACTGGATTACATGATGGCTAAAGGTTCCAACTCCGGTATTTATTTACAGGGGAGATATGAAATACAATTGTTTGATAGCTGGGGCACTGCGGCGCCCCGGGCGTCAGATAATGGAGGCATCTACGAACGTTGGAACGACAATCAGCCTAATGGACAGCAAGGTTATGATGGCCATCCTCCGCGGCAGAATGCCAGTCGCGCACCAGGCTTATGGCAACATATGAAGATCGCTTTTCAGGCGCCCCGCTTCGATGCTGCCGGTAATAAAATTGCAGATGCGGTTATTTTGAAACTGGTGCTTAACGGTGTCACCATTCACGAAAACGTAGTGCTGTCGGGCCCTACGCGTGGCGCTATGGAAAATAATGAAGTAGCTTCCGGCCCCCTGCGTATTCAGGGCGATCATGGCACGGTAGCTTTCAGGAACATCGTTATCAATAATTATAGTCTGCCTAAACCGGAACTGACAGGGGTAAAATACAGCGCTTATAAAGGTGTTTTTAACGCACCTCCTGATTTTAATACGCTGAAACCAATTGCCAGCGGTACTTCTGCGCAGCTCAGTTCCAATATTGCCGGTTTACCGGACAACGAATTCCTGGTACGTTACAATGCTACACTGGTAGTGAAAGCAGCAGGCAAATATCATTTCAACCTGCATTCCTCCGGTGGCGGCGGATTGATGAATATTAACAATCAGTCCGTAATTCCGAAGAGTGGTACCGATGGCAATGGTAGCATTGAACTGCAACCCGGCAACTACCCGGTAGAAGTGTTATACGTGAAAACCACCGGCTGGGCCAAAGCAGCGCTTACCCTGACGATAAAAGAAGCGGGTCTTCGTGAGGTGGCACTCAGCGATACCAACGTACCGGCAGATGATCCTACGGATCCTATTTTAGTGACGGCTACCGAAAACACCGTATTGCGCAGCTTTATGGATTTACGCGGCGGACCACGTGTAACACATGCCGTATCAGTAGGCAGTCCTGATAAAGTACATTACACCTACGATATGGATAACGGCCTGCCCGTACAGGTATGGCGCGGAGAATTTTTGAACACCACACCTATGTGGCATGACCGCGGTGATGGTTCTTCCCGTCCTATGGGTACCGTGCAGATCCTGGATAACCAGCCTGCATTGGCCATTGAAATGCTGGCTACACCAGAAACAGCCTGGAGTAAAGATACTGTCGGCACGGGTTATCGCCCCGGTGGTTATGCACTCGATGCCAGCGGCAAACCTACTTTCCGTTACACCGTTTACGGTGCTAAGGTGAGCGATAGCCTCAGCGTGCTGCCGGAGAATCAGGGCGTTCATCGTACAGTAACGGTGCAACAACCTGCGGAGCATCTATATCTGCGTATAGCCGTAGGGGATAGTATAGAACAGGTATCTCCCGGTTTGTATGTAATCGGTGATAAATCTTATTATGTGAAGATGGACGACGCTACGGCTACCCCCATCATCCGCAACCAGAACGGCCGCGCGGAGCTGATAGTGCCGGTACAGGCTAAAACAGGCTATGCGGTTATCTTCTAAGCAGCAATACTAATGACTATTATGAAACTGAACTATAAAAGAATAACAGCAGGAATAGCCGCAGGCATGTTCCTGATGACTACTGCTGTCACGGCCGTACAGGCACAGGAATCTCCGAAGGAGGAGGACTTTTTCCGCATTGCACGTATCAGTTCACCGGAAGGCACACTGCTGGAAGTAGGTGGTTTATGTACCCTTCCTAACGGTGATCTGGGTGTGGCTACCCGTCGTGGTGATATTTTTATTGTAGAAAATCCAACCAGCAAACAGCCGTATTTCCGAAAGGTAGCTTCCGGGCTGCATGAGGTGCTGGGCCTGGCTTACAAGAATGGCTCCCTCTATTGCGCGCAGCGCGGAGAACTCACCAAAATGACCGATACCAACATGGACGGTAAAATGGATTTGTTTGAAACCGTATATGCGTGGCCGTTATCCGGTCACTATCATGAATATAGCTTCGGACCGGTACTGGGCCCTGATGGCTCTTTCTTTGTATCCGGCAACGTAGCCTTTGGTGATGAAGAGTGGTGGCGCGGTGAAAGCCGCGTGCCTATGCGTGGCTGGATGATGCACATTACAGACGACGGTAAAATGGAGCCGTGGGCTACCGGATTTCGTTCCCCCTGCGGTTTGGGCACCATCGACGGAGAGCTGTTTTACACAGAAAATCAAGGCGACTGGATTGGTTCCGGCGGACTGACACACGTTAAGAAAGGTAGCTTCGTAGGGCATCCTGCCGGTTTGCGCTGGACAGGCATGCCTAATTCTCCGGTAAAACTTACCACAGAAGAGTTATACAGCAAAGTAGATCCGCGTTATCGCAAGGATGCCAACGGTCGTGCGATTAAACCAGAGAATGTAGAGAACGAAAAATTTGTGACGCTGTTTGATATGAAGAAATATTTTCCTGAAGTACAGCTGCCTGCAGTATGGCTGCCACACGGTGTTTTAGGGGTTTCCAATTCGCAGCTCACCACCATTCCGGAAGGTGCCTTTGGTCCTTTTGCCAAACAGGTACTGATTGGTGATCAGGGGCAGAGCAAGATCATGCGCGTATATCTCGAAAAAGTAAATGGAGAATATCAGGGTGCTGCCTGGGATTTCAGAAGTGGTTTTCAGTCGGGTGTATTGCGCCTTGCCTGGGGTAAAGATGGTTCCTTGTTTGTAGGTGAAACCAACCGTGGATGGGGTTCTGCCGGTGATGCTAACCAGGGACTGCAACGTTTGGTATGGAACAACAGGGTACCTTTTGAAATGAGAACAGTGAGTGCCATGCCTGATGGTTTTGAAATCACTTTCACACAGCCTGTTGATAAAAAATATGCAGAAGACATTGCTTCTTATAATGTTGAAAGCTTTATTTATAAATATCATCCTGTGTATGGCAGCCCTACTGTAAACACGGAGAAGCTTGCTGTAAAAGGCATACAGGTAGCTGCTGATGGTATGAAGGTGCGTATCATCGTAGATGGTTTACGCCGTTATTATATTCACAAACTCTCCCTGAATGGTATTCGTGCCGCCGATCATTCGTATTCACTGGTGCATTCGGATGTTTATTATACACTTAATAATATTCCTGAAGGAGATAAATTAGCCTTGTCTGCGGTGAGCATAAAAAATACTGCTGCTAAACCAGCGGTTACTGCACCTGCCAAAGTTGGTACCAAACCTGCTGCCGGTAAAGCTTTGACTTACGAGCAGGTTAAACCTTTACTGAATAAATACACTTGTTCCTCCTGTCATAATCCTGATAAGAAACAGGTAGGACCAGGATTTAAAGATGTTGCAAAAAGGAATTATTCTGTTGCTAAAATATTGGCGCTGTTAAAAAATCCGAAGCCGGAAAACTGGCCTGGCTATGCAACGCCTATGCCTCCTTTCCCGCAGGTGCCACAAGCAGATGCAGTGAAGATTGCGACATGGATTAATTCGTTGAAGTAAAGCAGGTTTGTCTTTCTCCCGATTAGACTGATTATGCTGATTAGCATGATTTTGTTTTTCTGATTTTGAAAGATTTAAAAAGATTAGCGAAGATCAAAGCGGTATTATACGCTCTGGTCTTCGCTAATCTTTTTATAATCAGAAAAATAAAATCATGCTAATCAGCATAATCAGTCTAATCGGGAGAAAGACAATTTAATTTTTCCTTGACCGCTCGTGAACTTTTTTGAGCGCGGACCTGTTAACTATGTATGACTATGAAAAACAGGTTGAAGACCCATAGCAGCAAGGCCTGCATGGTCTTGTCTTTCACTGGAAATATATTAATATAAAGATACGGTTGATAAAACAGGTACAACATCTTGTAATGGTTCGAGATGTGCAGGGGCGGGCCCTGAACAATGAAGCGCCCGCCCTTTTTTATTTCAGCTTTTTATTACATCCCCGCTATTTCCATCTCCATAAAATTTTCTGGCTACCAGTGATAGTGGTAATCCTATCATTACCATCAGTATGCTGATGCCTATAACGGTGTTGGCTATACGATAATGTCTGGGTGGTATATTACTCATCGGAAGGACAAGGAATTCCATTGCACACCAAACAAGTAGCCCGTAAACCAAACCCGTTACTACCGGGTATTTACGGAGGGCAGGCGCCTTTGGATATACCAGGAAAAAGAGCAGGGTAAAAGAAAAGGCGATGATATAATGAAATAAGAGTCCCCACCATGCCATGGCCGGCCCCGCGCTAAACGCAGTTTTTCCAAAAAAACCGCTGGCAACAAATACCAGCACTTTAGTAAAACTTTTATCGCCGGTAGCGATCATAAAGTGGGTACAGGCAGATATGATGTCTAATGTACCGACCAATAAACCGGTAAGGATGACAGTAGGGATAAAGGAACGACGTGGTAACATGTGGTTGTTTTAGTGAAGATAGTAGAATAGCTGTCCTGATAATTTTCACCGGTAAAAACAGCTTTTTCACCGGATATTCCCCCGGGATTCACCTGTATGCCATTGCCGTGCAGAATGAGTGGAAATAGCTTTGCTAACTTATAAATCCCAAAAGCATTTATAAATTATAAAAATTATCCATAAAAACCTAATAATTGATAAGATTTTCGCTTTTCATGTTATGATATTATTAACAATTGTTCAATATTTATTTATAATCAGATACTTATGAGTATTAAAAATAAATATTTAAACAAACACTTAAATAAACGATTGTTTAAATTAAACGTTTGTTTAACTTTGCTGAGTCAAATCTAAAAGGAACATGGAAGAGTATAATGAAAAACAGCTCTCAATAATTATAGTTGCGGAGCGGCTGTTCGCCGATCAGGGCTTTCATGGCACTTCTGTAAGAGACATAGCGCAGGAAGCGGATGTGAACATTGCCATGATATCCTATTACTTCGGTTCTAAGGATAAATTACTGGAATCAGTATTCAGATATAGAATGGAGGCGTCGCGAAAGTTCATCAATGAACTGGTGCAGAATGATACGATGGAGCCCCTTGAGAAAATAAACAGTCTTATAGACAGGTACATCAATAAAATGCTTGGGGAACAACATTTCCACTGCATCATGAACCGGGAACAATTGAATAAGGAGAAGAGCCCGGTGAGAGACCTTATCTGGGAACTGAAGAGAGAGATGTTGGGACTAATGCAGCCAATCGTTACCCGTGCACAGGAAGCAGGGACTTTTGATAAGGAGGTGGATGTAGTGATGCTGATGACCACTTTATTCGGGACTATTAATCAGGCCATACCTGCCCAGTATATACTAAGAAATGATATTGAATTTGAAAACATGAATGACGATGATTTCAAAGAGTATTTAAGAAATAGGTTAAGTACACATTTAAAAAAATTGTTCAAAGCAATCCTAACACATGAATTCTAAAAGCATATACGCACGATTGTATGCGCTTGCATCGGGAATCCTGCTGACCCTTATCCTTCAGACAGCATCCGCACAACAAAGCGTAAAACCGCTTTCGTTAAATGAAGCCATATCGCTGAGTATACAAAACAGCAAACAATTAAGAGTGAGTCACGCAAGAGTGGATGAAGCAAATGCATCAGTTAAAACGGCCTATGAGCGCCAGTTACCTGATGTGAGTATCTCAGGTTCCTATCTGCGTCTTACACAACCCAACATTGATCTGAAGCTGAACACAGGCGGCAGTAACTCAAACCCGGGAAGCAAGAGTGCATTTCCAACCGTTAATTCGGCTGCTTATGGTTCTGCCAATCTATCGGTGCCTATTTTTGCCGGCATGATGATACAGAGCGGAAAAGAATCAGCACGCTACCTCGCACAGGCAGCTAAACTGGATGTAGACAAAGACAGAGAAGACATCATACAAAATACCATTGCTGCCTACAGCAATCTGTATAAGTCGAAAGCTGCGGTATCACTGGTAGAGGAAAACATTAAACAATCTACCCAACGGGTAAATGAGTTTTCTAACAAGGAAAAAAATGGTCTCCTGCCACGTAACGATCTGTTGAAAGCTGAACTGCAACTGTCTAACTACCAACTGGCACTGATGGACGCAGAAAATAATCAGAAGATCGCTAACCTCAACATGGATATCATGCTGGGCTTGCCGGACAATACGTTACTACAGGTAGATACCACTATTTTCAAAGTAGATAATAATATAGATGCCCGCAATGCATCAGAGTTTGAGCAACTGGCTTACCAGAACCGTAAGGATGCTGCCGCCCTCAATGCACGTGAAAGAGCTGCCTATGCAGGTGTGAAAGGCGCCAAGGGAGAATATTATCCGTCTGTTGCTTTGACTGGTGGCTATATCGCGGCCTATATACCAAATGTAATTACCATTACCAATGCAGTGATGGGAGGTGTAGGATTGAAGTATAATTTATCTTCTCTCTGGAAAACAGGATCTAAAGTAGCTGGTGCAAAAGCCCAACTGGCGGAAGTACAGGCCAACGAAGCGAAACTGGTAGATGGTATTCATCTCGATGTTTATCAATCTTACGAAAACTATCTGCTGAGCCATAAAAAAATGGACACTTATATTAAAGCGATAGAACAATCAGAAGAAAATTACCGGATTACGAAGAACAAGCACGATAATAATCTGGCTACCACAACAGATCTGCTGGATGCAGATGTGGCAAACCTGCAGTCGCACCTGAACTACGCTTACGCGAAAGCTGATGCACTGGTTGCTTATAACAAATTGTTACAAGCTGCAGGCTTACTGGATAATAACAACAAATAATTGCAACAAACCAATAAATATCAAAGCTGTGGAAACGCAAACACAAACAAAACCTACTAACAATACAACCATGCAGGAAACTACCGCGCCTAAAAAGAAAAGCAAAGGATTCGTCATAGTACTGGCAGTGCTGGTACTGGGTGGAGGCGCATTTGGTGTTACCAAATATATTCATGGTTTGCATCATGAAGAAACTGACAACGCGCAGATTGATGCAAATGTAAGCCCGGTGATACCACGTGTATCCGGTTATGTGAAAGAAGTAAGAGTGAAAGATAACCAGATAGTGAAAAAAGGAGATACCCTGGTAATCCTGGATGATCGCGACCTGGCCATAAAAGTACAACAGGCACAAAATGCACTGTATGCTGCACAGGCTAACCTGGGCGCCGCAGAAGCTACTACCCAGGCAGCTCAGGCAGGTATCAGTTCTTCACAGGCTAATATCGGAACTATAGATGCACAGATAGAAGCAGCGAAAGTAAACTTGTGGAGAGCCAGTCAGGATTTCGATCGTTATAATAACCTGATCAAGGATCACTCTATTACACAACAGGAATACGAACAGGCATCGGCTGCTAAACAAACAGCAGAACGTCAGCTGGATGTATTGGCTAAACAGAAGGCAGCGGCCAGCCGTCAGACGTCTGTAGTAACCTCTCAGAGTGGCGCTACTTCCAAACAGATCAACGTAGCAAATGCCGGTATCAAACAACGTGAAACAGATGTGGATGATGCTAAACTGAACCAGTCATATGCTGTGATCACTGCACCTGAAAACGGTGTGCTGTCAAAGATCTTCGTACAGCCGGGACAGTTTGTTGCTGCTGGTCAGTCGTTATTCAGCGTGGTACTGGATCAAACCCCATGGGTAGTGGCCAACTTCAAAGAAACGCAGCTGGACAGAATGAAACTGGGACAAAAAGTAACGGTGCATATTGATGCTTATCCTGAAAAAGGTCTGGAAGCAAAAGTAACTTCCTTTGCGCCTGCTACCGGTTCTAAATTCGCATTGTTACCTCCGGATAACGCTTCCGGTAACTTCGTAAAAGTGGTACAACGCTTACCTGTGAAGATTGAATTCGTGGACCCTAACAACGAACTGGTAAAACAGTTACGCCCGGGTATGAACGTACTGGTAGACGTGCACCTTAACTAATCATATACATGAGTAACAACATTGTCCGGAGTTAATAATTGATGGGGATCATGCAATCAACATTCGATAGGCGGAAACCATTAGTATTAAACAGATCATCAACAGTACGGTCATGTTCCGCCATTAATTATTAACTCCGGGTGATGTTGTTTTCATTCAAAATATAAGTGCTGCATGCAACAAGAATCATTGATAGAATACGGCCCGCGCAGGGTGATCATCACGATCACCGCTATATTCTGCGCTTTGCTGGAAATAGTGGATACCACTATCGTGAATGTGGCGTTGAATGATATGCGTGGTAATATGGGTGCTACGCTCAGTGAAATTGGATGGGTGATCACCGCATATGCCATCGGTAACGTAATCATTGTACCGATGACCAGTTGGTTATCCCAACAGTTTGGTCGTCGTAACTATTTTGCGGCGTCTATTATCATCTTCACCGTCGCCTCCTTCCTTTGCGGTAACGCAACCACGATGCCGGAACTGATTTTATTCCGCTTTATACAAGGTTTAGGTGGAGGAGCATTGCTGGTAACCTCTCAAACAATTATCACAGAAAGCTATCCTCCGGAAAAACGTGGTACCGCCCAGGCCATCTATGGTTTAGGGGTAATCATAGGTCCTACGTTAGGCCCTCCGTTAGGTGGTTTTATTACAGATAACTACTCCTGGCCTTACATCTTCTACATTAATATACCCATCGGCGTTATAGCCACCCTGCTTACATTGCAGTTTGTGCGTAGCCCGAAATATGGAGAAAAGAGATCAATGAGTGAAATTGATTTTCTGGGTATCGGACTCCTGGCTGTAATGGTAGGCTGTTTACAGTTTGTGCTGGAACGCGGACAGGAAGATGACTGGTTTAATGACCCCACCATTACTGCATTAACCGTAACCAGTGTACTCAGTTTATTCTTTTTTATATGGAGGGAGCTTACGTATAAGAATCCCATTGTGGAACTGAGAGTGCTCAAAAACGGGAACCTGCGGGTGGGAACCATTTTATCCTTTATTATGGGCTTCGGATTGTACGGCTCTACTTTCATCATACCCCTGTATACGCAGGGCTCACTGGGATGGACCGCTACACAATCAGGTATGCTCATGATTCCGGCAGCACTCACCACGGCATTTATGATGCCTATCATTGGTAAAATGCTGGAAAGAGGAATTCCTCAGCAATATCTTGTGGCTGCAGGTATGGCACTTTTCTTTGCCTTTTGTTTCTGGGGATATAAAATAATAACACCGGCTGATACCGGCTCTGATGCCTTCTTCTGGATGCTGATCGTGCGTGGGATAGGTATGGGTTTACTTTTCATTCCAATCACCACTTTATCGCTTTCCTCTTTAAAAGGACAGCAGATCGGGCAGGGGGCAGCCTTTACGGGTATGATGCGTCAGTTGGGAGGTTCTTTTGGAGTGGCTTTGATCACTACATTTATGGCCCGCCGGAACATGGTACACCGCAACGACCTGGTGTCTAAGCTGGATACCAATAACCCGGATGTTATTAACCGCGTAAACGGTCTGGCACATAGTTTTGGCGCCAAAGGTATGGACCCCGCCACCGCCCTTAATAGCGGCTACAAAGTACTGGATTACAGTATTGCCAAACAGGCAGCGGTATTGTCCTATATGGATGTATTTCTGTACCTGGGACTGATGTTCCTGATCTGTGTACCATTTGTATTGATGGTAAAAGGAAATAAAAAAGCAGCTAAACTGGATCCGTCTGCCATGCACTAACGGAGAAAGTTTTTACTATAAAAATATTGTTGCAATAACAGTGTAACAGTTGTAGGTTTAGGTAAATAAGCCCCGATTTTAATCGGGGCTTTGTTTTGCCCGTATTTTTTATGGAGATAATACATCTAACTGGATGCAACCACCTTTTTAAAACATACACTTTCTGTTACACCAACATACTGGCCATAATTTCGAATGATGTCGTAACCATTTTTGAGATATAATGCAATAGCTTCCGGCAGCATTTTTCCTGTTTCCAGTATACAATAGGAAACGTGTAATTCGGCCGCCCATAATTCCAGCGCTTTCAATATTGTCGTAGCAATACCTTTTCCACGAAATGCCGGCGCTACAAACATCCTTTTTATCTCCATACCATCTGTCTCATATGCTTTAATGGCGCCACAACCGGCAGGAACACCGTCTACATATGCTACTATGCTGTGTTTAATATTATCCAGTTTATTGAACTGTTCATAAAAGGACTGATCCTCTCCATTGCGTTTGGCCAATAGTTTGTCCAGTTCCATTACCAGTGATCTGAAGTCAGTATTGTTTGCGTCGGTTCGTATGATGTTGATCATTTTCCCTTGTTTTACTATGAAAGTAGTAAAACAAGGGAAGTATTTAACACCTCAGTTTTGCTCCGGCATGTGATTTCATTACCAGTTCACAGTAGTGGGAGGGAATGAAATGACTAAATCGCCTCTGTAATTCTGAAACCCGATCCTATAAATGGAGGTATTAGCACTGTTAACGACCGTATTTATTTCAATTACCTGGATGAATTGTGTTGACCAGCCTACGCCTATGAGGTTAGAGAAGCGGGGAGGTAAAATGCTGGAATGTTGTAAAATATTCCCCGCATTATCAAGGCGGTCAACCAGTACCCTGTACCAGAAATTATTTTTTGGGTCTACCCTTAAGCAGAGTTTTTTTACATTGGGCCGGTCTCTTCTCGGATCCGGGTTTGCAGGTTCTATGATAGTTTTGAAGAAAAAAGTTGGCTGAATATTGTCCGGATACATTTGTAGCACGGCCAGTGTATCGCCTGCATCAAAATTGATAATATTAACGCCTGCATAGGGAGTATTCATTATGGAAGTGGGATCATCTGGTATGGTACCATGTAAGAGATTACCACCAAATACCTGCTGGCCGCACATACCGGTACCGTTAACCGGCTCACCGGTGGAGTACATGTTGGAGTGCCGCATCCCCAGTGTGTGTCCGATTTCATGGCGCATAACGGTTATTTTCCCGTCAAAAGTTGTTGGAGGACCATCTGCATTGATAGAAATAAAATCACCGATACCATCATTTACCGGAAATTTGGAAGAAGCATAAACAATTGGATTTGAAATGAATCCACAGGCGGGTATAGCAGGAGAATTATCCGGGTAAAATACAATATTGGCCTGGCTCGCTGATGATACCGGCTGAAAAGTAACAGCGCAATTAGGTATATTGGTCCAGTCCTGTGTGGCGGTATTAATAGCACTAATCCAGTCAGCACCGCCGGTAATATTGTTCATCGCCGGATCAATAAAGTATTTGATATTGGCAGTATTATTCCATGCAAGCACACCGGTGACGTCTGTTGCATATTGTTCTGTATGCGGGGTATTATTGTTTGCCCTGGATTTATTGATGGCAGCATAAATAGTTTTCTTATCAATGATAAGATCATTTTCTACTAAATAGTAATCTCCGATTATTTTTACATTACTGGTATCCAGTTTCGTGCATAACAAAAAATTGGCTACTTCTACAGGAAGTTTTTTATTGTTTCCGTTTTTTGAAGCATTATCATCGGAGTAGTTTTTTTCTGACAGGCGGTTAAAAATATGGCTGATAGCAGTAACAGATAAATAGTTTTCATTTCATTCAATTTAGGAGTTAAAAATCTGATGTCTTGAAAAGTAGTTCCGGGAGAGATAGTAATGATAGAAAATTAAGTAATGCCTTGTTTGATTTTTTACGGGGAACTATTCTTGTGTTTAAAGAAAAGGGGAGCTTTTATATATTTCCGCATGATGTGGTTTCTTAGGGATAATGTCTGCCATGGCTTGTTTGCAGGGCGAAAGGATTTAAAGCTTAAAACATTTAATATCTCGCTATGATCTTATCTAGCTGTCGGATTACTTCATAAAATAAAAACGTCACAAGGAATTCATATTAGCATGAATTCCTTGTGACGTTATAATGAAACTATTAAAAATTCAGCGCCACTTTTGTAAACAACCTGACACCGTTAAAGCCCATCTGTACTGCATCCCAGGGACCGCCGGTTTCGCCATCAAAAGCAGACAGTTTTGCTCCTGGTACATAGCCCAGATCAGGATGCACATTAAAAATATTATCCGCTCCCAGGAACCAGCTAACGTGGGAAGAAAAGCGGAAGCTTGCATATAGGTCTGTTACCATTTTACCATTGTAATTAAATTGTTCCGGTACTGCTGTACCATCTTTATCCAGGGCTACCTGTGGGTTAATGCCGGTACCTCCCAGATCGCCCAGGAAGCCATAGCCGAGCAATACAATTTTTCCGAAGTAGTTAAGATGGGTACCGATACTGAACTTCCTGATACCATATTCAAGATTCAATGCCAGCTTGGCTGGTGGGGCAGAGGCCAATACAAATTTCTGTTCCCTGTCGCTGAAAAATTCTCCCCTGTGCACGTAGCTGTCGTTTAATTTATCGGGCACATTTATTTTGTCAATCTTCATGTGTTGAATATTTCCGGTAAATAAGGCACGGAAATGCTGATCAGCCCATTTTTTGTTGTAGTCAATAACAATGTCAATGCCTGTATTGGTAGTGTTTACAGCATTTGCAAAGAACTGCGCATTATCAATCCCCAGGTCTTTGAGTGCTTTCACAAATGCTGAATCGAGGGTGTGGTCGGTTTGGTTGAACTGGCCGGATAATACAATCCTGTCTTTTACTCTTACGAAATAGCCATCCAGTGTGATCGTTAGTTCTGATAATGGTTTCCAGGAAAAGCCCAGGCTGGCATTGATCGATTTTTCCTGCTTCAGTGCGGGTATACCGGCAGATTGTGTAATAGGATTGCCGTTGGGGGCAATTTTTACTTCTGTTATGCGGCCGCCCTGTACATTGGTAAACTGTGAACTGTAATTAATCTGTTGCAGGGACGGTGCGCGATAACCGGTACTAACGGAGCCGCGTATATTAAAATGCGGGGCTACCTTGTAACGTGCTGCCAGCTTATAGTTGCTGGTGAAACCAAAATCATTGTAATTTTCTGCGCGGATAGCTGCACCCAGCAGAAATTTGGTAGTGATATCCCATTCTGCATCTACATAACCGGCTATATTGGAACGGGTGGCGTTGACCACATCACCGGGCTGAAAGCCAGGAAACCCCTGTGCACCACGGGCCTTTTGCACGCTGGTATCATGGTTGTAGTTCTGCCAGGAAGCGTTTTCACCTGCATAAATTTTGTAGTTCTCATAACGGTATTCTGCCCCCAGTGCCAGGTTGAATCCGGCTCCCATGTGCGGAATTTCTTTCGTGAAAGTGAGGTTGGTAGTATTCTGCAAAAAGGAAAAGCCGCCATCATTAAAATGAGTAGGGGTAGCTGCTCCCATTGTTGCATTGAAAGTTTTATCTCCAAAAAAATGAAAGTCATTTTTACCTGTTGTATTACTGAAGTCCCATTTCCAGTCATTACCGGCATTACCTTTTACACCAGCTGCCAGTGAGAAGTCCTGTATATGTGTTTGTATATGCGGGTCAAATGTTGTATCGGCCGGATTTCCCGGTGTGGGAATACTTTTCATGATGTTCGGATAAAAGAGGAGGTTGCCGGCAGCATCTGTTGGAAAACGATCAGGGTGACTACTGGAGAGTGGATTGTAGCCATGAAAAGTTCTCGTATAGGCGAAAGCGTCAGACGATTTATAGTTGTAGCCACCAAAAGCATAGATCGTAGTAGTGCTGCTACCTACAGGCACTTCCATATTTATCATACCGCCACCGGTGGTAACAGAACCATCGCCGTGGGCGCGTCTGCCGGCATTGATCGGCAAGCCATTTGTATGTGTGAGGTCAGTATCTGACACCTGCCGGAATGTTTTTCCCTGTTTCAGGAAGTTACCGGAGAAGTTAATAAACCCGCCGTGTTTGCCCAGTGGGAGCCCGTAATTGGCTCCAACAGTAACGGTGTTACCGTCTATAGGATTTGCGTATTCATACTGCTTTAAATCACGCTTAAAATAAGTATTGTATTTATGATCGTAGTAACCGGCATAGCCGGTGGTAATATTCAGGTGATTGATATCTTTTTTCAGGATGATATTGATTACCCCCGCGATGGCATCAGAGCCGTATTGTGCAGAGGCACCGTCGCGGAGGATTTCCACTCGGTCTATCGATGATTCCGGAATGGCATTTAAATCAGTACCGGAATTACCACGCCCCCTGGTGCCGAATACCGCTACAAAGGCTGTTTGGTGGCGTCTTTTGCCATTAACGAGCACCAGTGTCTGATCGGGTCCCAGTCCTCTTAATGTGGCCAGGTCAATCTGATCGGCGCCATCACTACCACTTTGTTTATTGTAATTAAAAGATGGAGCGGCCGCGTTGAGCAGCGATGTTAACTCCATATTAGCAGTAGGTAGCCCTGCCTGATTTACACTGATTACATCAACGGGTACGGGAGTTTCCGTTTTGGCCCGCCCGCCGCCACGGGTACCTACGGATACAATAGGACCAAGTTCGGCCACCAATGATACCAGTTGGACATTGATCTGCGTTCGTCCATTCACGTTTTGTTGCTGGGGAGTGTAGCCGATGGAACTGAATTCCAGGACATCACTGGCAGCAGCATCCAGTGTGAAAATGCCGGCAGCATTGGTTTGTGTGCCCTTAGCAGCGGATTTAACATGTACCGTAACACCTTCCAGGGACGCGCCTGTACCGGCATCTGTTACTTTACCACTGATTTTTTGAGTTTGAGCAAAAGAGTAAGAAACACACAGCAACATACTTGCGAGACAAGGTAGAAGTTTGAGGTTCATATGCAGGCATTTTCCTGAATTTAATCAAAAAAACCGGAGATTTAAAGCAAATCTCCGGTTAATTATTTCTACCTGATATTATAGCATTGTATATTATAGGCGTATACCGGCTTTCTTATAAATAAAGCTCATGAGCCAGGCCGGTCCTATGAGCAAAAATTGCAGGTCTTTAAAGAAAGATGGTTTTGCACCTTCTATTTTATGTCCTATAAATTGTCCTATCCAGGCCAGCACAAAAATAACCAGGGCTACTTCCCATACTACCAGTCCTGATGCGGCTATCAGCCGCCATAGCCACAAACATAATATGCCGATCAGCAACATGCCGGCTGCCAGTGAAGGAGAGAGCCGGGCATAATAAATAATGAGCAGCAGCAAAGCAATGTGTGCTACTGTAAGCGTAAGATTAAATCCTTTCACCGGCAGCTGTATGGCATATAAAAAGCCAACTATGCTGAAGAAGATAGCAGGTACACATACCCAGTGAATCAGTTTATTGGTATGGTTACGGTGGCTGCTGCCGTATTCATCCAGCCATTGTTGGATTGTTCTCATCGTGGAAGCGGTTTAAGGTGTTATTAAATATAATTTATTTGCCGCTAATTATTACTTTCTTCATTTCCGCAGCAACTGTTCATATGTTTTTTTATGCTTTTTATTTTGACCAGTGGGGTGATAAAACGATAATGCTTCCGCATCAGTGAGCTGGTATATGTAATAACGGGCACCTGTGGTACGGCTACCGGATAAGTTTTGCTGTGCCTGGGCTACAAAACATAATAAGCACAGCAATAGAATAATGTTGCGTTTCAAGATATAAGGATTATGGAAGGAAGATAGGGAAAAGAGGGGAATATAAAAAGCCCTGCCATGATAAGTATGGCAGGGCTTTCCGGTATTTAAACATCTATCATTATGACAAGCTTTTACAACAGCGTTAATGGATATACGAAGAATCGCACACCACGGTTTTTAATGTTGTTGTAAGTCGGTTGAAAATAATAGATTTGAATTATAAATCACTAATAAATAACATCATGGAAACCATTGGATTTATTGGCACTGGTCATCTTGGCTATCCTATTGCTGCAAACCTTCTTAAGGCAGGTTATGGGGTAAAGATTTATAACCGTACCCGCGAAAAGGCGTTGCCATTGGAGCAGCTGGGAGCTGTTTTGGTAAACAGTCCGGAAGAAACAGCTGTGAAAGGAGGGATTGTACTGAGCCTGGTAGCAGACGATAAGGCTGTGGAAGCCATTGCCACAGCTGCATTGTTGGAGGCGTTGGGGCAGGGCGGTATACATGTGTCTATGAGCACTATTTCTCCGGATACATCAAGGGCATTGGCTGCACAGCACTTGCAACAGGGAGTACAATATGTAACGGCACCTGTATTTGCGCGACCAGAAGCGGCCGAAGCCAAAGTTGGTAATGCAGTTATCTCTGGTAATACTGCTGCTAAAGAAAGGATTAAACCCTTATTGCAGGCAGGTTTTGCTAAGCATGTTTTTGATTTGGGAGAAGATGCAGGTAGCGCAAATGTGCTGAAACTTATTGGCAACTTTATGATAGCGGGTGCTATTGAACTGATGGCAGAATCTTTTGCGCTGGCAGAGAAGAATAAGGTCGACCCACGTGTGGCGTATGAAATGTTGACGACTATTTTATTTCCTGGTCCTATTTTCAGCAACTATGGTGCGATGATCCTCGACAGGCAATTTACGGGCAATCCTTCTTTTAGTGCAGCCCTTGGTTTGAAAGACATGGACCTGGTATTACAAACTGCCCGCAGATCTTATACACCGATGCCGCTGGCTAACCTGGTGCAATCCAGGCTTACCACACTATTGGCAAAAGATATAAAGGATGCCGACTGGATAGCATTGGCCAGCGGAGCTTTGGAAGATGCAGGCTTATAATATCAACAGCTATCTTGCTATGGCGAGAACAGCCGCTTTTTTAATTGGTTTGACTGCTATAGTGGTTTTTTCAGGTATTGCGGCGGCTGTTTCTTTTTTCGCTGCTTCTTTAAGATGTAATATTCCCCAATCGGAGATATGCCTTAACATGGCTACCATTGATAACCCCAATGGAGTGAGCTCGTATTCCACACGGGGCGGCACTTCCGGGTATATAACACGTTTAACCAGGTTGTCGTTTTCCAATTCCCGTAACTGCAATACCAATACCCGTTCTGAGATGCCTTCAATAGCTTTTTTCAATTCATTATAGCGTAACTTGGTATCCTGCAGACGCCACAGGATACTGGCCTTCCAGCGTCCACTGATTAATGACAATGTATGAGCAATTCCGCAATCAATATGCAGTTTTCTTTCGTTAAGGGCATTGGTGGAGTTCTCTTTTCGCATACTGTCATTTTTATCTTTCCATCATAAAGATAAGCAATTGACACACTATTATATAGGATAGCGCTTTCCTTAAGGTAACTCTGGTGCCGGACAACATAAATGGCCTTAGGTTTGTTGTATTACAAAAAACTATTAACCATGAAAATTCTTGCACTATTGGGTAGAATACTCTTCTCCCTCATTTTCATTTTTTCCGGACTTAACCATATAACAGGTGCTGGCGCTGATTACGCAGCTAAAGCAGGTGTGCCTGCTGCTGGCTTTTTGGTGCCCTTCGCGGGCTTGCTGGCGTTGGTCGGCGGCCTGAGTGTTTTGCTGGGCTATAAAGTGAAATATGGGGCCTGGCTGATCGTTATTTTTCTGATACCGGTTTCGATAGCGATGCATAACTTCTGGGCAATGAAAGATCCTATGGTAGCCCAAATGCAGATGGCGATGTTTATGAAGAACGTTTCTATCCTCGGCGGCGCTTTATTGCTCGCTTATTTTGGAGCAGGACCTTATAGTATAGATAACGGTAAAGGATAACTTTTTTCGGAAAGCTACCAGGAAAAGAATTACGAATATCGAATATCAAATGACGGATATACGCGAATGCCGCCCGGATCCGCCATTTGCTACTCCCTATTCGTAGTTTTTTTTTATTTTTCAGCTTTATTAACCGAATGTGAGTTGTTTATGCATAAAAACCTGTTGCCCTTTTATTGGTTGCTTGGCCTGATAATAGCTTGTGATGCCCCCGTTGTAGTAGATAAGGCCAATATCACTCATATAGAAAAAATAGAGCGGGAAACAGACGTACTCCCCCAAACACTGAAAAAAGAAGGGAGTGACAATGCCTTAACCGGGAATAGGGTAGAGGAAAAAATAGTGCTCAGTATTTTAAGTTTTAATGGGAGCCCGATTACTAAATATTTTTTATACCGATGATAGCAAAACGTTTGACCATAGCAGCATTGCTCCTTATAGGTTTTAATGCCTGCACTCCTAAAAAACCTTCTGCTAAAATGCTTGAATTCTTAGCAGCATTTGATGGCAAAACAATGGCAGAGGCCAGGGAAATTCTCAGCAACCATGATCAGGAGATAGCTCATTACATTGATTTTCTGAAAGCTTTTAAAGAGGAAGCACCTAAAAGCTATAAAGCTGATGAAGAGAAATTTGATGAACCCTATACTTTACCATCGCCGGAATCAGTAAAAGCAAAATATACCGCATATTTTGCAGCAATAGGCTTTAAACAGCAGGTGGTGTATCCTAATTTCTTAGTTGTCGTGGAGGATACCAGGAGAAGAAGTGATGGATTAGGCGATTTGGAAGTGCCAGGATTTGAAACAGAAAAGATATTCTTTCACGATGGTAGTAGTGACAATAAAAAGTATTTGCTGGATGGTGCCACTAAAATAGTGGCTATTAAAACAGCCGACAGCATTTTAACCAATGTAAACTATAGTTATACCACCAAAATGGTGAAAGTAACCCTGGATAAAAGTAACAGGAGCCAAACTTATAAAGGTGCTGAAATAAAGATTGTTAAGCTGGATGATAACCGGGTAAAGTTAATGATGCGTGATAGTGCTTACCAAAACTATCTGTATGTAGAGGCATTAAATAAAGATGGTAAACCACTTGACTATAGCAGCAGAACCAGTAGCGCTATGGAATCAGCAGATTTTAAAGAGATATTAAATGATTACAGTAAAGCCTTGAAAAATTTAATCAAACAATTTGATAAAGGCGTGTATAAAGACATTGCATCGCTGAAAAAGGCCATTGCTGCCCAGATATCTGATAAGTCCCCTTTTGACGACACTACATCCGGATTTACGGAAAACTATTATCACGGTAATATAGACAAGGTGAACGTTTATTTATCCGATGGCCGTAATAAAATAAAACAGCAAACGGTGCTTCAAAATATCGAACCCAATTACACTGGTTATACGTTGACGCAGGATGAAAAAACAAGTGCTTTGGACTTAAAGATATCACAGGTAAATACGTAATACCTGCTACCTATAAGGATTTAGAGCAAATAAGCCCTTTCTTTTTTTTCAGTAATAATAATGAAGGCTACGAGTTTTATCGACTGGATACCGCCGCTAAAAAGCTGGAGAAAATGAACTACATGGTGTTGCCGTTTAATAATAACCTAGTTACAGTGCAGAACGGTAAAGAAGGAAAGCAAGGAGTAATGGATGCCAGCGGTAAATTGATCATCCCCATGGAATTTGACGGTGTCAGGTATGATAAAAACGTACACCTGATCCTCGCCTTTAAAACAGGCAACGATGAAGCAATACAGGGTTTAACATCTTTCTTTGATATCAATGGTCATCTGATCATGCCTGCGCAATATTATGTATTTGATGAGTTTACTGATGGACTGCTGTTGGTAAAGGACAAGGCCCATAAAAATTATTTCATCGATAGCAAAGGCAAAGTGGTGATTGATGCATCCCAATACTATGATGTTAAGAATTTTTCTGACGGGTTAGCCTTGGTAGGAAATAAAGAACGTAAGTATGGCTTCATCAATAATAAAGGTGTTTTAGTTATTCCCTTTATTTATAACACAGCTTATCCTTTTAATTTAGGTATCACTATGGTGTGCAGGGACAATGGAAATAATACTGAATCAGCACTGATTAACACCCAAAATGCAGTGGTGGTGCCATTTAAGGAATCTCACGCATACTCAGAAAGAGGGGAGGGTATAGAAAAGATCTGGACCATGCAGGGAAAAGATTATGATGCGTGGGGGAAACCAAAATTAAAGTGAAGATTTTGCGGATATTGTCTTACCCAGGATTAAGCTGATTATACTGATTACCCTGATTCTTTTTTAGGATTTTGAAAGATTCAAAAAGATTATCGAAGATCGGAGCGGACATTATTCGCTTTAATCTTCGATAATCTTTTTATAATCAGGGTAAAAATCAGGGTAATCAGTATAATCAGCTTAATCCTGGGTAAGACAATACCCGCTAAAATCACTGCCCTTCCTGCGGTTTCTTATCTGCTTCATTTTTCTTCGCCACCTCTTCCAGCAGTTTCAGTCCCAATAACCCGCTGATAGGGCCGTTGGCGCCGTCGCCACCACTGATGAGTACATCCGGCATGATGCGTATGTGTTGTGCACCTATGGCTTCCATTACTTTCAGTTGTGTGAAGTTGTTACCACCCATGGCTTCCACAGCGAGTTTGTAAGATTCTGCACTGGATTGACCAATAGCCAGGATCTTTTCTGCTTCTGCTCTACCGGTGATAGCAATTTTTTCTGCATCTGCTTTTGCAATCCATTCGGTACGTTCCGCCTCTGCTTTTGCGAGGAGCCTTACTTTTTCTGCTTCACCACCTGCCAGTAATTTCATACGATCACTTTCTGCATTGGCCTGTAAACGTACGCTGTTAGCATCACCTGTGGCTTTCTTTACAGAAGCATCAGCATGTCTTTCGGCAATCCATACACCCTGATCGGCTTTCACTATTTCTTTCTGCATTTCTGCAATGGCGGTTTCTTTTTCGAGTGACTGACGTGTTTCCTGCGCCAGTCTTTCCGTATCGTAAGTGATTTTCTGTTCTTCTGCAATCTTACGGTCGGTCAGTGTTTTCATCAGTGTTTCCGGTGGTACGATATCCCCGATCAGGGTATCTACACCAATTACATTGTACTGATCAAGTACCTGTCCGATATGTTCTTTTGCAGATGATTGTCTTTCTTTACGACTGGTCAGGAAGCTGATCACATCAGAGCCCTGGGCTGAGTTACGGAAGTAGTTACCGATAGTCGGTTCCAATACCTGTGTTACCAGGTTGATCATGTTACCGAAGCGGGCTATTACTTTAGGCGCCTCGTTGGTAGGGATATGAATGATCTGTGCCACGTCGAGGTTAAAGGTAAAACCATCGCGGCTTCTCACGGTAATAGTAGAGAGGTTTTTATCCAGCTGGTGCGCTTCACTTCTGGCAGAGGCCCAGTTGAGTACGAGGTTGGTAGTGGGTACCAGCTCTACTTTCATGATGTAGGGATTCACCGGGTATTTACCCGGACCTAACGGTTCCGACCACACGCCTTTGGTGCCTTTGGCTACGATGTTGCCATGTTTAAATTCTGCACCACTGATGTCTACTCCATCGCTGCCCACAAAGGAGATGACTACGCCTACGTGACCAATGGCGATTTCCGTCATCTTTACCATTTCCAGTTTAGCAAACCAGGGGTTTACAAAGTAAGAACCTGCGAGGATCACCTGTTCCTGTAATCCTTTGTAGCCGCCTTTTTCCAGGAAGGCATCCACATCCTGGAAGTTGTTGTGTGCTGCAATGGTTTTACCTGCAATGGAGCCTGTTTCGATGGCTTGTCCTTCCAGTGTAGTAACAATGCCTACCGCATTATCAGGGATCGATAACATATCTGTCATTTCCACCTCAAACAGAAAGGTGTTGATACGATAAGAACCGGGTGTGATGATAGCTGTTTGCCTGCCTTTGCGGCCACCATTTTGCAGGAATGCAACAGCATCCTGGAAAGAATCGCAGGGTACCTTACGCGCCAGGATGGAGCCGGTTTCCAGCTCTGCGCCATCTTTTGCCAGTACGAGTCCCAGTTTACCGGTAGGGATAATAGTAAAGGGTTGAAATGTAACGCTGTATTGCCACATCCATTTGGCGAAATATACACCGGGCGCCAGTGTTTGCGCCTGGAAACCCGCTTCGCCGCCGGTGGCCAGGATGCGCCCTTCGGGGAGTTCCTGTTTGCCGAAGAGTACAAATTTTTTGGTAACAAGACCAATACGGTCTTCCGGTACTATGACTACGCCAAAGCATATACGTAGAATTACTTTGTACAGAAGAAGGCATAGCAAGGGGATGCCAATGAGCAAAGCCCATTTAAGAACAATTGAATTTTCCATGTTGGGTTGAATTTACATTAGTTGTTTAGGTTAGATACCGGACAATACTGCGTATAACATCGCTGCTGACGGACAGGTCAGTTCAGGGGTAAAATGTGGCAATACTATTCAGGAAAATGGGGGAGAAGTATTATAATTAGTAGCAATAAAAGCTGTAAGGTTGTTGCCGGAGCAATTGTCAGATTCCATTTGAAAAATGAATTACGATGTAAAAGTGATGATTATTTTTCATCTGTCAAAATAATTGTGAAGAGATATTTTTCTCCGAAAACAGGTGCTGGCTTTTAATTTTTAGAAAAAGAGCCTATATTGAGTGTCAATTTACCTTTTTTACTCTGCTAAAACGATTTTTCTGAGGAATAATCAACCAAATAATTTTTATATTTGTAGAGCTTAAACGATTTAGCAACATTCTATCTTGAATTTTTATGAAAAGTTCCACGGCATTAGGAATTGATATTGGCGGCTCACATATCACAGCGGCATTGGTAAATCTGGGAACAAGGACTATAATAGCAGGTTCATGGAACCGTACCCGCATTAACTCTCAGGGCGAAGCAACAGCCATTATTGATGCCTGGGCAGCTGTTATCAGCAGCGTATTTGCTACCGCTCCGGCGGGCATCAAACATATTGGTATTGGTATGCCGGGCCCTTTTAATTATGAAGAAGGGATCAGCCTGATGAAGGATCAGCATAAATACGATGCGCTGTATAACCTGAATGTGAAAACCTTACTGGCGGCCAAACTGGGCATTGAACCGGAACAGATTCGCTTTATCAATGACGCGGGCTGCTTTTTACAGGGCGAAGTATTCAGTGGCGCAGGACGAAATTATGGGCGCGTTATTGGACTTACGCTGGGAACCGGCCTTGGCTCTGCTTCCTATCATGATGGAGTAGCCCACGATGCCAACCGCTGGTGTGCTCCCTTCAAAGACGGCATCGCAGAAGATTACCTGTCTACCCGCTGGTTTGTAAATCGCTACCACGAACTAAGCGGCGAAGCTATCCCGGATGTAAAAGCATTAACAGAACGTATATCCGTTGACGATAGGATACAACAAATATTTAATGAATTTGCCATCAACCTGGCAGCTTTCCTGACAGACTTTGTACATGCAGAAAGACCGGAAGCCATTGTAATTGGCGGCAACATCGCCAACGCATCTGAACTCTTTTTCCCACTGCTGAAAACAACACTGGAGCAACAACATATTCAAATTCCCATTTTCACCGCCACCCTCGGCGAAACGGCAGCCATTATCGGTGCTGCGAGTTTATGGCACTCGTTGCAGGAGGTGTAGATTATCTTTCTCAGGATTAGGCTGATTATGCTGATTATCCTGATTTTATTTTTTTGATTATAAAAAGATTAGCGAAGATCAGAGCGGGTATTGTCTGAACTATGATTTTTATGATTAGTATGATTATCCTGATGAGCGAAGATAATCGCGTATATCTTCAAGATAAGCAATATAACACCCATCATGGTAATCCATTCAATCCTAAAAATCCTGGTTCAGACAATACCCGCTCTGATCTTCGCTAATCAGGATTATCATACTAATCATAAAAATCACAGTTCAGACTCTCCCCTGACATTTTCCCACAAGAACTATTCTTTTTCAAATTCAATTGTAACGGCCCGCAATCCCCATATTTCTGAAGCCATTTACCGCTTATCAATAATGTAGAGGTGTGCTTGCATATCACGATGTTAGATTATATCTTACCAGTCCGACGACCAGGATCTAATAAGACAGTGAATATATTATTATACAGTGAACTAACGTCTATCTATACACGCATTCAATTAAACTAGAATATGGCAAAACAAAACAGCGATTCAAGGCGGAAATTTCTCAGAAATTCCCTGGGAGCGCTGGCTGCTTTTACTATTGTACCCAGGCATGTACTGGGGCGTGGTTATCTGGCACCCAGCGATCAGCTTACTAAAGCCGTAATAGGCACTGGCGGTATGGGACGTGGTCATTTTGGCTATGCGGGCACCCGTGTGGTAGCGATCTGTGATGTGGACCGTAGTCACCTGAAACTGGCCATGGACCAGCTTGGCGACAAAGGCGTAAAAACGTTTAGTGATTACCGTGAGGTGATCACCCTGCCGGAAGTAGACATTGTGCACGTGGCTACACCACCGCACTGGCACGGGATCATTGCCGCTGATGCTGCCCGCGCAGGAAAAGATATCTGGTGTGAAAAACCTATGACCGCCACTATCGGCGAAGGTAAACGCCTGGTAGAAGCCGTACAGCAGCACGGACGGATTTTCCGCCTGAATACCTGGTTCCGCTTTGAAGACCGGTTTTATGGAATGGGTACTACCGTGAAACCTATCAAAAAACTGGTAGACAGCGGCTTGTTAGGATGGCCACTCAAAGTAACGGTGAGCAAACATACCGGGTTCGACTGGAAATTTTACTGGGTAGGTAAAACTAACCTGGAAGCAATGCCGGTACCTAAAGAATTGGATTACGATATGTGGCTGGGACCTGCACCCTATCGCCCTTACAACCCGCACCGTGTACACCAGACCTTCCGTGGCTACTGGGATTACGATGGCGGCGGATTAGGCGATATGGGACAACATTACCTGGACCCTATCCAGTATTTCCTGGGTAAGGATGATACCAGTCCTGTTAGTGTAGAAGTAGATGCACCACAACAACACCCGGATGCAGTAGGTACCTGGAGAAGGATCACGTACACCTATGCAGATGGTTGCCAGATCATTCTGGATGGAGATGGTGCCGATGAAAAAGCAGCATATATAGAAGGCCCCAAAGGCAAGCTGTATCCTGGTTTTCGCTCAGATATACAAGATCTGGAAAAGAAACTGGCTGCCTTCCCGGACCCTGCACCACAGCAAACAGATTTTGTAGATGCTGTGAAAAACCGTAAGAAATTTGCACTCAACGAAGAAAATGGTCATCGTTCTGCCACCCTGGTTAATATGGGTAAAATTGCCTTGCGCCTGAACCGCTCTTTGAAATTTGATCCGGTGAAACAGGAATTTATTGATGATGCAGGCGCCAATGGCCTGATATATCAGCCTATGCGTGGGCCATGGACAATCTAATGCAGCCGTAATCAGAACACTCAAGTAATTGAACTATGAAAAAGATATTACACTTACTCATTGCATTGCTGGTTGGCTGGAGTAGCCTGGCTTCCGCACAGGGACCATCAGATCAGCGTGCATTCAATACCAAAATAGCCGATGTGCTGGCGCTGATGCCAGCCCCCAATAAAACGCAGTTTAACACTAATATGGAGGCGATTGCGGCCCTTGGGGAAGAAGGTCTTGCTACGATAGCAGGTATGCTGGCTGCGCCCGGGAAAGGGGATAATACGCAGCTGCAATATGCTATTGGCGGATATGCCTTTTATGTAACGCAACCCGGTAAGGAAGCTGCCCGCAAACAGGCTATAGCAGCACTTTGTAAGGCATTGCCTAAAACCGCTGATCCGGAAAATAAAGTATTTCTGATCACGCAACTGCAAACAGTGGGTGATAATAATGCAGTAGGAACACTACAGCCTTATTTATCAGACAACCGTTTATGTGATCCTGCCGCACGTGCGCTGGTGAAGATAAATACCCCTGCTGCTCAGCAGGTTTTATTACAGGCACTTTCTACTGCTACAGGTAATAACCGCATTACCCTGGTAGAAGCGTTGGGTGATAGCCGTTATGCTGCCGCTGCTGCTGTAATTGCGCCGCTGGCCACTAACGCTGATCAAAAGCTGGCAAAGGTATCCCTGTATTCACTGGCACAGATCGGGTCTCCTGCATCTGCACCGGTACTGGCGGGTGCTGCTGCTAAAAGCAACTATACTTACGAGGTAACAGATGCTACTGCATCCTACCTGTATTATGCCGCTACACTGGCTGCCAACGGTAACAAAGCCGCGGCAGAGCAGATAGTGGAAACACTGCTGAAACAAACTAAAACAGATGCACAGGTGCATACCCGCACGGCTGCGCTGAAACTGCTGACAGATATTCGTGGTGAAAAAAATATTGCTTTGCTCACAGCAGCGGTAGATGATAAAAATGCTGAATACCGCGATGCTGCATTAAAATTTGCAGGCAAGTATGCTATTGCCACCAACGCATTATGGTTAAAGAAACTCGCTACTGCTAATAATGCAGGTAAAGCTGCTATCATGGGTATGTTGGGAGATAATAAAGTAACCGCAGCATTGCCTGCGATACAAAAATTATTAACCGACAAGGATGAAGCGGTGAAGCTGGCAGCTATCAAGGCAGCCGGACAAGCTGGTGGTGCTGCTGCATTACCTGTGTTGCTTAGTACTATGAAAACAGGCAATACAGCTACTGTTGAAGCAGTTCAACAGGCACTGCTTATTATGCCGGGTACTGAAGTGGCGGAGCAATCCGGCGCTGCATTGTCTGCTATGCCGGCGCCCGCACAAGCTGCGCTCCTGGCCGTGCTGTCTGCCCGCAAAGCGGATAGTCGCGTTAACGACGTATTGTCTTTAACCAACAGTACAGATACCAACGTGCGCAATGCTGCCATCGGCGCTTTAAAAGATGTAGCTACCAAAGGAAATCTACCTGCCTTGTTTACCTTGTTAAACAATGCTACAGATGCTACTGATATCAGCAACATCCAGACAGCGCTCATCAACGCAGGCGCTACCAGCGACGAAGTACTGGCACAGATGAAGCAGGTGGCTACGGATAAACAATCCCGCTACCTGGCGGTACTGGCAGGTATTGGTGAATCAACGGCATTGTTGCCGGTAACAACAGCGTTTAATAACGGAGACGCCACTACGAAAAAAGCAGCTGTTGCCGCTTTGTCGAATTGGAAAGATGCCAGTGCTGCACCGGCTTTATTACAGATCGCCAGAGACAATGCCAATAGTGCTTATCGTGAAGCGGCACTGACAGGTTATGTGAATCTTATCAGGAAGTCCGGTTTTCCTGCCGAGCAGCAACTGCTCATGTTGCGTAACGCCATGGAGTTGGCTACCACCGCAACTTTACAGAAAGATATACTGGAAGGAGTAGCACGTTGTAAAATATTACCTGCTTTGTTATTCGCTGGTAACTACCTGGACAATGCACCGGTGCAGCAAGCTGCAGCGAATGCTGTAATGAACATTGCGCTTGCCGATAAAACATATAATGGCGCTACCGTCCGCGCATTGCTAGAGAAAACAGCACAGGTGCTGAAAGGACAGGATGCAGATTATCAACGTCAGTCGATCCGCAAGTACCTCACAGAGATGCCTGCCGGCGAGGGTTACGTTGCCCTCTTTAATGGTAAAGACCTGAGTGGCTGGAAAGGATTGGTAGAAAATCCTGTTGCCCGTGGCAAAATGGATGCTAAAACGCTGAACAAAGCGCAGCAGAAAGCTGATGAAAATATGCGCAAAGGCTGGTCCGTGAAAGACGGATTGTTGGTGTTCGGCGGTGCAGGCGATAATCTCTGTACAGAAAAAAAATATGCTGATTTTGAAATGTTGGTAGATTGGAAGATAACTTCCCAGGGAGATGCCGGTATTTACCTCCGTGGCTCCCCGCAGGTACAGATCTGGGATACTTCCCGCACAGATGTAGGTGCGCAGGTAGGCTCCGGTGGCTTGTACAACAACCAGCAACATGAAAGCAAACCACTGAAACTGGCAGATAATGCCATCGGTGAATGGAATCACTTCCGCATTCTCATGCAAGGCGATCATGTAACGGTGTATCTCAATGGTGTACTGGTAACAGATAACACCATCCTGGAAAACTACTGGGATCGTGGTTTGCCTATCTTCCCGGAAGAACAGATAGAGCTGCAGGCACATGGTACTTACGTGGCTTACCGCGATTTGTATATCAAAGAAATTCCCCGTCCAAAACCATTCACTTTAAGTGAAGCAGAGAAAAAAGAGGGGTACAAAATCCTGTTCGATGGCACTAATATGCACGAATGGACAGGTAATACGAAAGACTATGTAATTGATGAGGGCAACCTGGTGATCTATCCTACTAATGGTGGTCACGGTAACCTCTATACGAAAAACGAGTATAAGAATTTTACTTTCCGCTTTGAATTTCAACTCACTCCCGGTGCCAATAATGGCCTTGGTGTGCGTGCTCCGCTGGAAGGTGATGCCGCCTATGTTGGTATGGAATTACAGATCCTGGATAGCGAAGCGGATATCTACAAAGACCTGCACGACTACCAATACCATGGCTCTGTATATGGTGTTATTCCTGCTAAACGCGGCTTCCTGAAGCCTGTTGGCGAATGGAATGTAGAAGAAGCTATTGTAGATGGCACCCATATCAAAATTACGCTGAACGGCACTGTTATCCTGGACGGTGATATTGCTGATGCCCGTAAAAATGGCACCATCGATCATAAGGAACATCCTGGTTTGAAAAATGAAACCGGTCATATTGGTTTCCTCGGCCATGGTTCTATTGTACGATTCAGAGATATCAGGGTGAAGACATTGTAATGTGAGTATGTATGAAAATAGAGAAAACCGTCCCGGCGAAAGCAGGGGCGGTTTTTTTTGTGTAAATTTTACTACCGGCTTTACAACATACATACTGAAATAGTATAAATCGAATTTGATGATTTATAATTACAATTAAAGTTGTAATAGCTGTTTTCCTTTTTTTTGTTTTCCTTTGTGTGCTATATGCCCATTTGTTTAGTATTCTGAATTGTATTAACTGTGGCATTTAACCCATCATCAATAATACCGTCTTTGCACATACACTCAGGTCTTCGCTAATCGGAGCTCAGAAGCACAAAAACTATTGAGAGATGATCGATTTGAAAAAACAAAGTAAGGAATTATTAAAAATCCTGTGGCTTCCTGGAGAAGATGAAATAATCTTTAATACTAAGAGTGAAAGACCTCTTCCATTAAGCTCCGATTTGTATAGACAGCTTATCCAATATTTGGATATCGATAAGTGGAAGCGTCTGTATGCAGAGGCTTACAAGGATTGGCTAAATGATGATAGCAAATCTGTGTACAAGATTAATGATAAGATCAACTTATCAATAATTGAAGCCTTAGTTAAGTTTAATAAGTCTTTAGATTCTCAAAGCGTTTATTATTGGTTTGATATTGACAGAACCTTTACGGAAGGCTTTACTTGGGAATACTGTCCAATTTCAGGAAAGAAATTAATATATCTTGGTGATGAATATCCTAAAAAGAACGCTTTTGTATCACCTGAGTATCCTCTAATATTACCAGATTATGATATGATGAGTAAGCATAAGCTTAAATAAGCCTTTACATCCCAAAGATTTAAGGGGAGGACCGTTGAAATGTAATGTGTTGAAATAAACCCGAACTAAATAAACCTTTACCAATGAAGCTACTCATTTTATTATTATCATTCAGCAGTTTAACCTGTTTAGCACAATCTTTTGAAGGAAAGATTACCTATGCTAATAGTTGCAAAAGTAAACTACCTAATTTGAAAGATGAACAGCTCAATTCAATGATGGGTACTACACAGGAATATTACATTAAAGGAGATAATTATAAATCTACTTTTAATGGATCTTTTATAAAGTCCCAAATATATAGTGGAGCAGAAAATAGAAGCTATACACTTACTGCTAAATCAGATACGCTTTATTGGGAAGATTATGGCCAAAACAAGGATGTAGCAACAACGTATGAGATCGAGAAAGGTAAGGAAACCATTATGGGAGTGCTTTGTGATGTCTTAATAGTTTCAGCTCCTCATAGTAAAGCTTACTATTATTATAACGGCAAATATGGTATTGACCCTGAATTGTTTAAACGGCATCTTTATGGCAACTGGTACTACTTTATATCAAAAACCCGGTCACTCCCTTTGAAAACTGTCTATGAAAATGATCAGTTTATTTTAACAAGTATAGCAGTAAATATCGCTCCTGCGAAATTAGATGATAGTCTTTTTAAAATATCAGACAGGAATAAAACAGTACCAGCTACCTGGTAAAATATGGTTTCCCTGTATGACAAGACAGATAGCGTTTTTAAATATTAATATTGTAAAAACAACCTCTATTTACAACAGCATTACTGAGTTATAAATGAAAAGCCACAGGTAATACCTGCGGCTTTTCATTTATAAAAGTATTATCCCACACTCCCCGGTTTTCCCGGGTCCTGCCTGAATATCCGCGTCAGCATCTCATACAGCTCCGGATGTTTCTCTGCCAGCAAATCAGGTCTTTCAAAAAAATACTCCGATATCACGGCAAAAAATTCTCCTTCATTAATGGCACCATACGGATTAATATCTGTACGGCCTTCAGAGATTTCGTGGATAGTCTGATGTACAAGTTTCATCCAGGGGATGCTGTAACTATGTTCTATTAGTTTGGTAGGCAGTCCGTCAATAGCGCCATCTGTTTTGTCGAGCAGATGCACGAATTCATGGATGGCAGTATTGCTTTTGTCGGTAACGTTGGAGAAGCCTTCCCGTAATGCAGAGCGGGAGAGGATCATTTGCCCGTTGAGCGGGCCGCTACCTACCATTCCCAGTATGTTGCGGCGGTTGCCTTCGTACTGATAGGTCTCATCAAAAGTATCGGGGTAGAGGATCACGTTAGTGAGATTAAAATACTCCCAATCTTTGAATCCAAAAATGGGGATGATGGCGCTGGCTGCTACCAGCACCCGGTCCAGCGGTTCCACTGCTGTGCCTACGCCCTCTATATGTGTTCTTTTCAGAAAGCGTTGCAGCATTTCTTCAAAACGTTTTTTATCTGCTTCATTCAGTTGCTGATAATAACGTACATGCGTTTGTAATAGCGACTGGTAGTCGGCCGGTACTGCGCTCTTCTTCAGTTTCCTGCGACTGTACATATTCTTAAAGTACAGGAACAGGATTAAAGTAATTAGTATTAATCCGAATAAAACCATCTTACATTATTTTCTATACGCTTTAAACTCTGATCCTGCTTTCCATTTAGGGAAGCTGCTTTCGTTGCTCAGGTGGTATCCCACATCAAACAACAGCCGGATATCTTCTACCATACCATCCATTACCCAGGTGGCCGGATCAAATTCATCGGCAGGGGAGTGATAACGTAAACGATTATACGTAGCAATTTGTTCTTTGCCCCAGCCGGCTTCATGGCCAATGGCATCAGTACCCGGACCAATATACAATCCCGGAACACCTTTCTTCGCGAAGTTGAAATGGTCTGAGCGGAAGAACCAGCCACCTTCGGGATTGGCTTCGCGCGCGATAATGCGCCCTTGTCTGGCAGCAGCACGTTGTGCGTATTCATCCAGCTCCGACTGTCCGTAGCCGATAACAGTAATGTCTTTAGTTCTACCAAAAGTATTCAACACATCCAGGTTAATATCTGCTACTATTTTTTCAATGGCAAAGGTAGGGTGTGCAGCATAATATTCTGATCCCAGCAGACCCTGTTCCTCTCCGGTAACACTAAGGAAGAGCAGGGAACGTGCGGGTTTTTGCGGCAGTTTAGTAAAGGCAGTGGCCAGTTCCAGCAGTCCTGCGGTACCAGTAGCATTATCTACGGCGCCATTGTAAATAGAATCTCCCTTAACAGGCTCGCCTATCCCGAAATGATCCCAGTGAGCGGAATATACGATACATTCCTGCGGACGGGTAGCGCCGGGTAGAATGGCAAGTACATTATGAGAGGTAGATTTTTTGATAGTATTATTAATAACGAGAGATGTTTGCAGATGCAGGTCTACCGGTTTGAAACCTTTTACCCTGGCCTTTTCCATGATATCAGGAGATACACCTGCCAGCTGGAATATTTTCCCGGCAGCATCCAGGGTGATCCAGCCTTCCAGCGCAGTGCGGTGCATATTGTTATCCGGCGTTTGCAGATGCAGTTTGGAGTTAGACCAGCCACTGCGCACTACTTTCCAGGGGTAGCTGGCAGCAGCAGTTTCATGGATGATGATAATGCCGGTGGCACCCCGACGGGAAGCTTCCTCAAATTTATACGTCCAGCGGCCATAATAGCTCATCGTGCGACCTTTAAACAGTGTGCTGTCTGCAAAGCCTGGATCGTTGATCAGTACTATAACGGTTTTGCCCTTTACGTCTAATCCGGCATAGTCGTTCCAGTTATACTCCGGTGCTACAATACCATAGCCGGCAAATACCAGTTCAGAATTTTTGATGCTTACCTGCTCCTGCACACGACGCGTAGCTGCTACAAAATCATCGAGGTATTGCAGGGATACTTCGCCGGTGGCGCCTTTTACAACGAGGTTGCCGGCGGGTTTAGAGCCAATAGATACCATCGGCACATCCTGGAAGTAGCTGTTACCATTACCAGGCTTCAATCCCAGCTGCTTAAACTGAGCAGCCATGTATTGAATAGTACTGTCTTCTCCACGGGTAAAAGGTTTGCGGCCTTCAAAGGCGTCTGATGCAAGTATTTTAATATGTGATGTAAAACTTTCTGCATTAATGGCTTTGATGGCAGCGGAATCCTGTGCGGCCAGCTGCTGACATAGTAAGGTGCCGGCCAGTGAGCATATAATCGTAGCTTTCAATTTACTAGCGGTTTAGTTAAGGGCAAAAATTAGCGGAGTTCAGTTAGAATTCCAAATCCGGGTTACCTTATTAATACCGTTGTACCCTTTCGGAAAATTTTTTTCCCGCTGTCTTTCTCAGTATAATGCAGCATCCAGACATAAGTGCCTATGTCTGCGGGCTTGCCGCCAACAGTGCCGTCCCATTTCCTGGTCCAGTCTGTTGTTTCAAATATCAGTTGCCCGAAACGGTTGTATACAGAAAAATTAAGGTCCAGCGCTTTATAGGCATTTAATGGGTAGAGATAATCATTTTGTCCGTCGTTGTTGGGAGAAAAAGCAGTAGGAACATCTATATAGCAGCTGGTAACCGCTTTAATATAATGATCCGTTGTATCCTGGCAATGCACCCCGTTTTCCACGATCAGACGGATATGATAGATCTCTTCTTTTTGAGATGGGAAGTATTGCATTTGTATGGGCGTAGGACCCGTGCTGGAAGCTCCGTTGCCATATTCCCATTTCCACGTTTGAATGTTGCCAAGACTTTTGTTTTGCAGTATCACTACATCCAGCGGACAATAAGGTCCTGGATCAACATCAAATAACGCACTTACCTCACTTCTGAGAAGAAAGGTTTTATCCTGGGTATCGCTGCATACACCATTGGATACCGTAAGGGTCACCTGCTTGTTACCAAGGCTGGTATACACTTTTGAAGGATTTTGTATTGTATACTGATCTCCGTCATCAAAACTCCATTTCCATGCGTTCACAGCATGTTTGCCGTCATGTGTGAGATTTACAGTGGTAATCCTGCATTGTTGCTGCAAAGTATAATTGAATGCGGCGGATACGGTATCGGCTGTACGAAAATTCAAATGCTGCCCTGCTACGGCCTCTTGCCAGCATTCGCTTTGTAAAGTATTGCCATCAGTGCCTGTAGTAAGTTGTACAACATAATCACCTGCTGTTTGAATAACGTTGGATAGTTTTAATTCAATTGAATCTGCCAGGTTATTACTGTTACAGATGCCTGTTGCCCCTGCAATGTGCACTGCTGTTGGGCCGGTGACAGTAAAATCGCTGCCATCAGGCGCAATGGAAGTACAGCGCACTGGTGTAGATAAACCTACTTTTATGCTGACAGGATTACAAACTGCCGGTGCTGCATCAAGTAATAGTACGGCTGGCTGGGGAGCAATAACAAAAGGTTGGGCCGAGCCCGCGGGCGTTTGCTGCCAGCAGATGCTCTGCAAAGTATTTCCGTCGCTGCCGGATACCAGTTGTACCTGGTAATTACCGGGCAGTAAAATGCGTTTTTTTAGCTGTAGAATAATTGTTTTAGTAAAGCCATCAACATCGCAGGTAGTGGTGGAACTTGTTACCACAACAGGTGAGGGGCCATTGATAATAAAATCGCTGCCATCGCCTGAAACGGAACTACAGCGAACCGGCTGGTCAAATTGCAGTTGTATCTGATCCGGTGCGCAAGGCAGTGGAATGATATTCCCCAATGGTACAAAGGGTTGTGGTGGAATATGAAAACCAGCTACACCTCCGGAGGGTATCAGCACATGGCATTCGCTTTCAAGTGTATTGCCATCAGGGCCATTCACCAGCGTTATTTTATAATCTCCATCCTGCAGAATGCGTTGATCCAGTTGAAGGGTGACAGTTTGCGTAAGACCGTTGGCATCGCAATTGCCGGTGGCGCCCGTAATCCGGATGGGTGAAGGGCCGCTGAGTATAAAGTCGCCGCCACCCGGAGCAATAGTGCTACACCGGATAGGCTGTGGAAACGTAAGTTGTATTTGGTCAGGTGCACAGGGCAATGTGTTTACAGCACCCATGATAGCAGGAGGTGGTGGAACAACAGTAAAACTGATGCGCTGCCCGACTGTAAGTGCGTTGCCGCAGGCATCCAGTAGGGTATTGCCATCAGTGCCTGTTTGTGATACCAGCGTATAATTACCCGGAGCCAGTGGTTTATCCAGTTGCAACACCAGGGAGTCCATATCAAAACCGCTGCTGCAATCAACTCCTTTGGCACTGAGTATTTTAGGCCCTGCGGGAGAAAAAGCAAAATCGCTGCCATCGGCGGCGAGGCTGTTGCATTTTAACCGTTTGCTCAGTTTTATACCAGCGGTAACCGGGCCGCAATAATAGCCGGCATCTTTTAACTGTGCCATGGTAGGATCGGTGATGTTAGCCGTTCCGCCACCAAAAGTCAGCTGGTATCCGATTTGTGAATCGGTGAAGTGGCTGATCAGCAGCAGGTAATTATGCCCTTGCTGCAACGTGGCCATGGAGCTGAATAGCGGCTGATTGTATCCGCCGCAAACGTCCAGGGAGGTCCCTGCGGAGGAGGCGCCGGTGATACCGGATTCGCCTGACCAGTTCATCGATACATACAAGCTCATATCAGTATACACATCATCCGGCTGATGGCCGGTAACGTCAAACAATTGCCAGTCGTAATCATCATTTAATACAATAGGGGTGATGGCAAAGCCCAGTGTGCCGGCCGTGTAACAGGTAAATTTATACCAGAAGGGATTTTTATCCATATGTGGACCATTACCCGGGGTATTGCACTGAGGGCCTGGTATATTCCTGATTCCGCAAATGGGCACCGATTGTTGTTGAAAGGTTTTTGTACCACAAACCGGAAATGCGGTAGACGGATTTTGACCAATGGCTGTACAGGTTTGTGCTGTTGCAGCTTTTGCCAGGATTAACAACGTTATAAAATATGCGAAGAGGATCTTCTGATACATGGGATTCTTATAGAATGCAGGTAATGTTTGCTAATTTAAGATAAATTTTCCCGATCTGTCCCATTTGCGTAAATATCTTCATTTTAACGCTTTCGGTGCCATAACGGGTTAAAATCCGTGTACAATTGATTAATTACAGTAGCATTCCATCGGGTGCAGCCACTTATTTTTGTTACTATTAAAACGGACCGGAAAATGGCAGAAATCAACTGGCAAGGCGTATTTCCCGCATTGCTCACACCTTTTACAGGAGACGATCATATTGATTACGACCTGTTTGATAAAAATCTGGAAGCGCAGGTCGCTGCCGGTGTAAACGGCATTATTCTCGGTGGCTCACTGGGAGAAGCCAGTAGTTTACTGAATGAAGAAAAGTATGCACTGGTAAAACACGCGGTAGCATTTTTAGGGGGAAAATTACCCGTAATCATGAATATTGCAGAGCAAACTACCAGTGCTGCTATTGCGTGCGCTAAAGCAGCAGAAGATGCAGGTGCATCGGGATTGATGCTGTTACCTCCTATGCGTTATAAGGCAGATGACACCGAAACGGTGACTTACTTCCTCGCAGTGGCTAACAGTACTTCGTTACCTATTATGATCTATAATAATCCTGTAGATTATAAGATCCTGGTTACGCTTGATATGTTTGCGCAATTGGCTGCTGCTCCCAATATCCAGGCAGTAAAGGAATCCACCCGCGACATCACCAATGTTACCCGTATGATCAACCGCTTCGGTGATCGTTTCAGCATGCTTTGCGGCGTAGATACGTTAGCGTTAGAGAGCCTGCTCGTAGGTGCCAATGGCTGGGTAGCAGGATTGGTAGATGCTTTCCCACGCGAAACAGTAGCTATCTACCGGTTGGCTAAAGCCGGCCGTATTGCTGAAGCACTGGCTATTTACCGTTGGTTCATGCCGCTGCTGGAGCTGGATATTCATCCCAAACTGGTACAATATATTAAAATGGCGGCTGCAGCTAACGGGATCGGTAGTACGAATGTACGAGCCCCCAGGTTGCTTCCACAGGGAGAGGAGTTGGCACATGTAAATAAAGTGATAGCCGATAGCATCTCCAAACGACCTGTGTTGCCGGAATATTTAAACTTGCCTTCATGAGTATAACTGGCGAAAATATCATTGGTTTCACTACCTCGGCAACGGGAACTGATCAGCTGCGTGCATACGATCCCGTTAGTAATGCCACACTGCCGGAAATTTTTACAATAGCTACGGGTGCAGAGGTAGAACTGGCTGTAAATAAAGCTACCACTGCTTTCAGGGCATACCGTCATACTTCTCCGGAAGTCAGGGCGGTATTCCTGGAAACCATTGCTACTGAAATACTGGCTATTGGTGATCCATTACTGGAGAGGGCAGTAGCGGAATCAGGATTGCCGTTGGCACGTATCACGGGCGAACGTATGCGTACCGTTACCCAGATTAGATTGTTTGCGGCAGTATTGCGCGAAGGCTCCTGGGTAGATGCAATTATCGACCCCGCTCAGCCGGAACGAACACCACTACCGCGACCGGATATACGAAAAATGCTGGTGCCGCTGGGCCCCATACTGGTATTCCCTGCCAGCAATTTTCCACTGGCATTTTCTACAGCAGGTGGCGACACCGCCGCCGCATTGGCAGCAGGTAATCCGGTGATTGTAAAAGCACATGAATCACATCCCGGCACTAATGAACTGGTATCGGTGGCTATACAAAAAGCAGCACAGCAATGTGGTATGCCCGATGGCGTGTTTTCCAGCTTAACCGGTGCCGGCCCCGCATTAGGGCAGCAACTGGTGAAACATAATGGCATTAAAGCCATTGGCTTCACCGGTTCGTTCAAAGCAGGGATGGCTATTTTTGATGCGGTAACGCAAAGACGGGAACCGATCCCTGTATACGCAGAAATGGGCAGCGTAAACCCGGTATTGTTGCTGCCCGCCAAACTGGCTACTGCAGCAGAACAGGTAGCACAGCAATATGCTGCATCTATTACTATGGGAGCAGGGCAGTTTTGCACCAATCCCGGACTGCTCATTACGCTGGCCGGCGAGGCGACAGAGAAATTTGCTGCTGCCCTGCAACAACAGTTGCACAGCATTGCAGCAGGCACTATGTTGAATCCTGCCATCTGTTATCACTACTACGAAAACAGGGAACAGCTGGCACGCAGGAAAGGTGTGCAAACATTGGTGTCTGGTGCCTCTCAGGTGGCACAAACAAAAGGCGCTCCTGCGCTGTATCGCGTAAGTGGCCAACATTTCCTGGCCAGCGAAGAGCTGCAGCAGGAAGTATTCGGACCATCATCACTATTGGTAGTTTGTGCGGATGAGAAAGAATTACAAACCGTGCTTTCGCAACTCCACGGACAATTAACCGCTACGGTAATGGCGGAACCGGAAGATCTTCAGCAGTTTGCGGTAGCGCTGCAACTACTCGCTGATAAAGCCGGCAGAATTATTTTCAATAACGTACCTACCGGCGTGGAAGTGGGTTATGCCATGCATCATGGGGGACCATTTCCTGCTACCACGGATATACGAAGTACTTCTGTTGGCGCATCGGCCATCCTTCGTTTTGCACGGCCATTATGTTTCCAGGATTGGCCACAACAGCTACTCCCGGATGCTTTAAAAGATGGGAATCCATTAAATATCTGGCGCAAAGTAAATGGTGAAATCACAAGAGATGCCGTTAGTAAGTAAGAGGTGATTTTTAATGAGCAATGCAGCGGAGATTAAAGCGGATAACAAAACATATTCAACAAAATGTTTTCATTCGCTGCATTGCTCCCTCCTGACAAGGAGGGGCAGGGGTGGTAATCAAAATTTAATTTTTATATTTTTTAGCAGATGTCAACCAACACTTTCTTTTGTATAGACGCCCATACCTGCGGTAATCCGGTGCGACTGGTAGCCGGCGGTGGCCCCATTCTCAAGGGAAACAACATGATGGAAAAACGCCTGCATTTTTTGCAGGAATATGACTGGATACGCAAAGGCCTCATGTTTGAACCACGCGGACACGATATGATGAGCGGCAGTATCCTCTACCCCCCAACAGACGACGCAAATGACATCGGTGTACTGTATATAGAAACAAGCGGCTGTTTACCGATGTGCGGTCATGGTACTATTGGCACCGTAACAATTGCTATTGAACAGGGGCTGATTACACCTAAAGTGCCAGGTAAACTACGATTGGAAACGCCTGCAGGACTGGTACTGGTGAGCTATGTACAGGAAGGTAAAAAAGTAAAATCGGTAAAATTAACCAACGTAAAATCTTTTCTCGCTGCAGAAAACCTGTCGGTGGAATGCCCCGGATTAGGTACACTACAGGTGGACGTTGCCTATGGTGGCAACTTCTACGCAATTGTAGATCCGCAGGAACATTTCCATGGCCTGGAACATCACACGGCAGATCAGCTGGTGTCCTGGAGCAGGGAACTACGTAAAAGGCTAAACGAAAAGTATACGTTTGTACATCCTGAAAATGAACACATCAAAGGATTGAGCCACCTCTTATGGACGGGTGCAACTATCAGTCCGGATGCTACAGCGCGCAACGCTGTATTTTACGGAGATAAAGCTATCGACCGTTCTCCCTGTGGTACAGGCACTTCCGCCAGAATGGCCCAGTGGCATGCGAAAGGGAAATTAAAAAAAGGCGACCGGTTTATTCATGAAAGTATCATCGGTTCACAGTTTATCGGCACAATCGAAGAAGAAACTACCATCGACGGCAAACCGGCCATTGTGCCGGGTATTGAAGGCTGGGCCATGGTGACAGGCTATAACACTATTTTGTTGGATGACGAAGATCCGTATGTACACGGATTTCAAGTGATTTAAAAATAATTGGAATCCAGGCGGGTGTTGTCTGAACTGTGATTTTTTTGATTTTTATGATTATCCTGATGAGCGGAGATCTTAGCAAGTATTTTCTGAACCAGGATTTAACAGATTGAATGGATTACCCTGATGGGTGTTATGTTGTTTTATCCGAAGATATATGCGAATATTTCTGCTGTAATCTTCGGCATCCATCAGGGTAATCCATTCAATCTGTTAAATCCTGGTTCAGAAAATACTTGCTAAGATCTCCGCTCATCAGGATAATCATAAAAATCAAAAAAATCACAGTTCAGACAATACCCGCTTAGATCCGTAATCGAAATTAAATATGAAAGCAATCATCATAGGAGGTGGTATCATCGGGCTTTGCAGCGCTTATTACCTGCAGGAAAGCGGTTGGGAAGTAACGGTAATGGATAAAGGAGATTTTAAAAACAACTGCTCCTACGGTAATATGGGTATGATAGTGCCCAGTCACTTTGTACCACTGGCTGCACCAGGCATTATATCACAAGGCATCCGCTGGATGTTTGACAGCAAAAGCCCTTTTTATGTGAAGCCGGCACTGAATAAACAACTCATTGGCTGGGGACTTAAATTCATGAAAAGTGCCAACGCCCAACAGGCCGCGGCTGCAGCTATTCCATTACGCGATATCAATTTGTTGAGTCGCTCACTGTTTACAGAGCTGGCACAAAAACCGGGCTTCGACTTCGGGTTGGAACGAAAGGGCATAATCATGTACTATAAAACAGCTGCGGTAGCGGAAGAAGAAGCTCACCTGGCAAAACAGGCCAACGATATGGGATTGGATGCAGCTGTACTGGATAAAGCCGCTCTGCAACAGCTGGAACCCAATGTGGAACTGAATGTGCTGGGAGGCGTGCATTATCGCTGTGATGCACACCTGTATCCGAATGAACTGATGCAGCAACTCATCGCTTACCTGCAAAAGAGTGGCGTACAGTTTTTACCACATACAGAAGTCACAGCTATTAAAACAACACAAGGAAAAGTTAGTGCCGTTGTAGCCGGTGAAGATACGCATACTGCTGATTTGTTTGTAATGGCTGCGGGTTCCTGGACGCCGGCGGTGGCGCGTTTGGCAGGATTTAATATTCCCATGATGCCGGGCAAAGGTTACTCTGTAACACTGGATGCACCGGCAGTGAACTTAAATATACCGGCTATTTTATGTGAGGCAAGGGTTGCCCTGACACCCATGCGCAATAAATTAAGGTATGGTGGAACCATGGAAGTGGCACCTATTAATGATAAGGTGAACATGAACAGGGTAGCGGGTATCGTGGAATCTGTACAGCGTTATTTCGGTAATCTTCCCGTAACAATGCCTGAAAAAGAAGAAGTATGGCATGGGTGCAGGCCCTGCTCCCCGGATGGATTACCTTTTATCGGATATTCAAAACAATATAGTAATTTGCTGCTCGCAGGAGGGCATGCTATGATGGGATTAAGCCTCGGACCTGCCACGGGAAAACTATTGGCACAACTGGCAAACGGTGAACAAACCAGCATTGACCTGACCGCTTTCAGGCCTCAACGTTATAATTAATCGTATGTTTTATCCGGAATATAAACCGCAATCAACCGAAAATGGGCATAGTCGTGATTATGAAAAGGACTATGCAGGCTTCTGGCATGAAATGAAGCAGGATAATGAACAGGGTTTATACAAAATATACCACGAGGTATATGATAACCTGTATCATTATGGTGTGTCGGTAGTACTGGATAAAGCGATGGTTAAAGAGGCCATTAATGATGTTTTTGTAGAGATATGGCAGAAACGCCATCAGCTGGAGATGCCCGGTAACATTAAGGGTTACCTGTTTATCTGCTTCAAACGCAGGTTATATAAAATACTTACTAAGCATAACAAATCCGTGGCCCGCCAGGAAAGTATGCTTTTTAAAGAGCCGGAAGAGCGCTCATATGAAGAAGTATTGATCCGCCAGGAAACAGACCAGCAGGTAAAGGAAAAGCTGGAACGTATGCTGGACCTGCTTACCTGGCGGCAAAAAGAGTTTATTCGTTTACGTTTTTACGATAATTTAAGTATAGAAGAAATTGCAGCTAAAACCGCTGCTACTCCCCGCACCATTTATAATACCATCCACAACGCCCTGGTACGCATCCGCGAAGTATATACGGATGCTTCATTTATCGCGCTGCTGCTGCTTTTGATAGATATCGAAAAAAATTCCTGAATACTTTGGTAAAAATAACCAGGGTATGGCCTCTTTATATAAAATGGCCGGAATGGATCTACAGCAGTATAAGGCGGAAGACTTTATCTTAAACGACTCCTTTGTACGGTACTGTTTACGCAGTAGCGAATCTGACGTGCAGTTCTGGGAAAGCTGGCTGGAAAGGTATCCGCATAAAAAGGCGGAAGCCGAAAAGGCCCGTCAATGGCTGTTTACGCTGGGGCTCCGGCTTACACCAGAAGAAAAGGAAACGGAGTTTGGTAAACTCAAAAGTGCCATCGCCACTTCAGACAAAACAACAGCGGTCGTCATTCCTATACACCGAAGCAGATGGAAACGCTTTTTGCGGATAGCCGCGGCCTTTATGCTTCCTGTAGCAATTGGCGGCTGGTGGCTGGCCACACATCGTCATCATCCCGTTACTAACCCCGAAGCATATACCGTTTATTACGCAGGTGATAGCATGCGCCGTAATATACAGCTGGCAGATGGTAGCCGTGTGATATTGAATGCACACAGTATTTTACATGTGCCTTCTACCTACAATACACAGCAGCGGCAGTTAGCGCTGGAGGGGGAAGCCCTGTTTGAAGTAGCAAAAGCAGTGAACAAACCTTTTATTGTACATATGGGCAACCTTGGCGTACAGGCCCTGGGCACAACTTTTAAGGCCCGTGCATATAGTTTTGATGAGAAGGCTACTGTATCTCTGCTGGATGGAAGTGTACGGATAACACAAGTGCAGGATAGTCTTGAGTTACATCCCGGTGAACAATTAACCACCGGTAAACAGACACCTGCTTTCAATAAACATATTTTTGATAGCAATAAAGAGCTGGATTGGCGCAATGGACGGTTGTCTTTCAATAACGCTTCCATCAATGATATTGCGCAAACGCTGGAGTACTGGTATGGTATTAAAGTAATAATACAACCAGGTAAATATAAGCCTATCCGCTTTAATGGCGTATTCAAAAACAAACCACTGAACGAAGTACTGGCGGCCGTGTGCTTCGTGAATGGGCTGGAATCGGTTACAAAAAATGATACACTGTTTATACTATCAACCAAACATTAGCTAAAGCTAAATAAGCCGTTATGAAAAAAAATTCTCTTTTTAGGGCATGCTGTGGCATGCTCCTGGCTATCCTTTTGCTCAGCTGGATACAGGTAGCGGAAGGTCTGAAAGATAAAATAGACGTAGGGTTCAGGCAAACAAAAGTATTACTCGTATTACAATACCTCGAGAAAAATACCCGCCTGAAATTTTCCTATAATCTCGATGATCTGGAGAAAATAAAACCACTTACCATCGATAAAAAGGAACGTACGGTGGAAAGCCTGTTGCAGGAAATCAGCCATGCTACTTCTTTGCAGTTCAGGTTTACGGAAGATATCATCCTCGTAAAAGTACCTGCGCCAATTAGTATGGTGGCAACAACGGAGGCGCCGTTGCAGGAAAAACCGCTGAAGGGAGTGGTAAAATCTGCTAACGGTGAAACCTTGCCGGGTGTGAGTGTAAGATTGAAAGGAAGTACCAAAGGCGTGCTCACAGATGCATCCGGTGCTTTTAAGTTCACCGACCTGCCGGATGGTGCAGTACTGGAAGTTTCCTACATTGGTTTTGAGAGCCGCGAAGTGCCTGTGAAAGGGCTTTCCGAGCTCTCTGTTACATTGGATGCTTCTACTAAAATACTCGACCAGGTGGTAGTAGTGGGTTATGGCACCCAGAGCAAAAGAAATGTAAGCAGCGCTATCTCCTCTGTAAAAGGTAGTGAGATAGCTAATGTGCCTACCAATAATCCTGTAAATGCGTTGCAGGGAAAAGTAGCAGGTTTAACGGTGGTAAATGTGGGCGGTGCGCCCGGCGGGGTAGCAGATATCAAACTGCGTGGTATCAGCACTTTTGGTGGCCACCAGCCTTTGTTTATTGTGGATGGAACACCTGCTGATCCTTATTATCTCAATAACAATGATATTGCTTCTATAGAAGTGCTGAAAGATGGTGCTGCGGCTTCCATTTATGGTTCTAAAAGTGCAAATGGCGTCATCCTCGTTACAACTAAGAAAGGTAAAAAAGGACCGCCTAAAATTGAATTCAGTGGATATAACAGCATTGTAAGCCCAACAAGCAAAATGCATCTCCTGGATGCTGCCGGCTACCTGAAAGTACACGACATGATGTACAGCAATGCAGGAACACCCGCAGACAAGCGCCCGGCTTATCTTTCAAAACAAGCAGGTGCAAATACCGACTGGCAGAATGAAATTACCCAACAGGCACACGCACAAAACTATAGCCTGAACCTGACTGGTGGCGGCGAATATTTTAACTATGGTCTCAGCGGAAATATCACCAGGGAAACGGGTACTTTTATCGGTACCGATTTCAAAAAGAAATCCCTGCGCGCGCGCAACGAATACAAAAAAGGCCGGTTAAATATTGAAATGAACCTCACCTACGCGGAAACAGAACGCAATGATCTGCAATTCAGCGTAAAGGATGCCTATTTCCAATCACCCCTGCTGCCGGTATATGACAGCAAAGAAAAATACGGATATGCGTTACAGGTAGATCAGTTACCTAAATACCAAAACCCGGTAGGTGTGAACCATTTCAATAGTAATTATAACAAGGGCCAGTATTTCAGTGGCAATGCAAGATTAACACTGCAGCTGATCACCGGGATGAAGTTTGTTACCAATGTAAGTCTGAATAATACGAACTTCTTCGACTACGCCTATCACCCGCCATATCGCGCTAACGCCAATGACCCGATACAGCCTTATGCTCAGCTGACAGACGGCCGTACCAACACCCGCCAGCGTTTGATGGAAAACCTGTTGTACTACGATCGCGCTTTTGGTAAACATAGTATCAACCTGCTGGCTGGTTACACCGCAGAAGAAAATAGCAGTAATAATGTTATCACAGTAGCAGATGGTAAATCCAATGTGTACACTGTAAAAGATGGACAGATAGTAACTTCCATTGTTCCGGGTGGATTTCTGGATCCTTCCTTTAATACCATGGATGGTGCAGCCGGCGGCTCTTTCAGCGCCAGTGGTAGTCGTCCGCAATATGATCGCCTGTCTACTTTAGGACGTATCAACTATAGCTACGATAGCAAATATTTATTACAGGTATCAGTTCGCCGCGATGGTTCTTCCAAGTTTGGTGAAAACCGCCGCTATGGTGTATTCCCGTCTGCTTCCGTGGGTTGGAATATGCAAAGCGAACCTTTTATGCAACAGTTTTCCTGGCTTAATCTCCTGAAACTCCGCGCCAGCTATGGTGAATTGGGAAATGAAAATGCGTTGAGAGAATATGATCACCAGGCACTCATCACCATCAAAAATACCAGAGCTGGTGGCTATGTACAGGGTAGTGGTGCTACAGCCTGGCCCGGTGGTGCATCCTGGGACCTTAAAAATAAAGACCTGCGCTGGGAAACGATCATCAGTAAAAATATTGGTTTCGACTTCGCTATCGTGAGTAAACTCAGCGGTGCTTTTAACGTTTTTAATAATACCACTAAAGACATGCTGATTTACAAAGACCTGGCCCCCAGCGCTGGTTTGAATCAGCCGGTATTGAATGTGGGACGCATAAATAACCGTGGTTGGGAACTGGAATTAACCTGGGCAGATAAAAAATCAGACTGGAATTATAGTGTAACCGGTACCGTTAGTCAGGTGAAAAATGAAGTGCTGGCACTGGCAAACGACGGACAAAAATTATATGGCGACGGCCTGAAATATGGCACTGGGCCAATACCTAACACCACTATGGTAGGTCGCGAAATAGGTGCATTCTTTCTGTACCAGGCAGATGGTATCTTCCAGTCGGATGCAGAAGTGGCTGCTTACAAAAATAAAAAAGGAGAGTTGTATCAACCGGATGCTAAAGCAGGGGATGTACGTTTCCGTGATTCCAACGGCGATGGTGTAATTGATACAAACGATAAAACCTATATGGGTAGCGCCTTTCCAAAAGTGGAATTTGGTTTGAATATGACTGTAGGTTACAAAGGATTTGACCTGCAACTCTTCTGGCAGGGTGTGGCTGGTAATAAGATCTACAATGGCGATAAATATGAACTACAGGGAATGGATGCCGGCCGTAATTTTGATGTGAGCACACTCAAAGCCTGGACGCCAACAAACACCAATACAGACGTTCCCCGCGCAGTATTAGGTGATCCAAATAACAACAACCGTGAATCTACCCGCTTCCTGGAAAAAGGTGATTACTTGCGACTGAAGACATTACAATTGGGATATACCTTTTCACCCCGTTTGCTGGAAAAAGCAAAAATAACACGGTTACGCATATACGCCAGCGCACAGAATATACTCACGTTTACTAAATACTCCGGTCCTGATCCGGAAATTGGCCGCACAGATGTATTAAATAATGGTGTTGATCGCTGGATGTATCCACAGAACAAAACCTTGATGGCAGGGGTACAACTGGAATTCTAACAGCATTTTATGTCTACTAAAAAAACGGTTATGAAAAGATCTTTGCTATATACTTCGTTTTTATGTTTTAGTATGGTCCTCTTTGCGGGCTGTAAAAAAGAATTGCTGGAACAGCAATCTCCTGACAAACTTACAACAGATAATTTCTGGACTACCCGCGATCGCGCATTGACAGGGCTTTCGGCTGCCTACTCACAACTGGAGAGTTTTATTGGCTGGGATAACTTTGTGGAAGCCCGTTCTTGCCGCGAATATTATAGAGAAGACTTTGTAGAACCAGGCAGCGATGCCTACAACTATAGCTGGTGGATGGAAATCTACAATTTCAATTATAACTCCGGTAACTATGCGATAGACCTGTTATGGAGAGATAATTATCGTGGCATAAATTTCAGCAACCAGGTTTTAGAACAGGTAGCAGCCATGAAACCAGAGCAGATAGATGATTCCAGCAGAAACGAGATCCTGGCGGAAGCACATTTCTTGCGTGCCTATTATTACTTTAAGCTGCTGACTAATTATCGGAAGATCATTATCCGCGATAAAGTGCCGCAAGGGGAGACTGATCTGCCTAAGGCACCTGCTACACGCCCTGAAGTGTGGGACTTCATCATCGCAGACCTGAAAGCCGCAGAACCTAAACTGCCATTACGCAGTGAAAGACCCGGCACGGAACTGGGTCGTGTAACCAAAGGCGCTGCCCAGGCTTATCTGGGAAAAGTACTGATTTACCGCGCAGGAGAGGACGCAGCCAACAATAAAACCTATTACGCAGAAGCCGCTACCTGGCTGGAAAAGGTGATAAAATCCAATGAGTATAGTTTGTCTGCTAACTACCTCGGAATGTTCAATGGTACGCTTACAAATAGCACCGAATCTGTATTTGAGTTACAGCAAACCAATGATGAATCTAACGGTGCATACTATAAATCCCAGGTGAGCGACTGGATTGCTGCTTCCGAACTGGGTGGTTATGGCGAAATTTATGGTACGCCACGCCTGCTTACAGAAATGCAGAAAGAAGGGAAAGTAGCGACAGACGGACTATACGATCATCGTATTTACAACACCATATTTTTTAATGATGCTTATTTTAATGACCCGGCTAATCTCCGGGTATATGGTGGGCTTTATAAAGATGTATTCACCACCAATGCCATCGCCTTCCGTAAGTGGATACCCGCAAAGCTGGAACAGTTAGGCAACGACGTCGCTATTAATTTCCCGTTAATGCGTTTGTCAGATGTGAAATTATTAGATGCAGAAGCACAAAACGCGCTGGGTGCCACCGATCTGGCGATGACGCAGATCAATGATGTGCGTGCCCGTGCAGGTATGCCCGCACTGCATCTCACCACTGTACCAGACGTGTTTCATCAGTTGATGCATGAACGTGTTATGGAATTTACCCTGGAAGGCAGCCGTTTTTATGACCTGCGCCGCTGGGGTTTACTTGTGCAAAACATGCATGACGCTGGTCGTGAAATAACAGAAGATAAAGGGTTCTATCCTTTGCCACTGAAAGAAACACTGAATAATCCGCTGGCGAAATAAATTCATTATTCCTTCCCGCCTTCGGCGGGAGAAACTGTCTTTCCCAGGATTAGACTGATTTAGATGATTTTTCTGATTTTATTCTTTTCTGATCTTTGTCTTATACTTATTTTAATACAGGAAAATAATTCAGTAATGAATATTTATTAGTAAAATATAAAATCAGAAAAATCATCTAAATCAGTCTAATCCTGGGAAAGACAATTTTCCGGCCGAAGGCCGGAGATACCCATAACAAAGGCAACCATGAAATATATTTTCAGTCTTTTTTTACTGCTCCCGCTCTTTCTGTTTGCGCAAAACGACTGGGAAAATCCGCTGAAGGTATCTGAAAATACCCTGCATCCACATGCGTCCTACACGCCGTATCCTACAGCGGCAACAGCTTTGGAGCAACAACCTTCTCCACTGATATTATCACTGGATGGGATCTGGCAGTTTCACCTGGCTAAAAATCCCGCTGCCCGTCCGGCTGATTTTTATAAACCCGGCTACGATGTGGCCAACTGGAAAACCATTCCCGTGCCCGCCAACTGGCAAACGCACGGATATGCCCCTTATATTTTTACCGATGTAGAATATCCATTTCCACCCAATCCGCCTTTTGTACCAAAGGAAGATAACCCTGTAGGCTCCTACAGACGCAACTTTGAGCTACCGGCTAACTGGGATGGTAAACAGGTGTGGCTGCATCTTGGTGCAGTAAACGCTTTCTTTTATGCGTGGGTAAACGGACATTATATTGGCTTTAGTAAAGACAGTAAAACACCTGCTGAATTTGATATTACACCATTTTTACAAAAAGGCAGCAACACTATTGCAGTACAGGTATTCCGCTTCAGCGACGGCTCCTACCTGGAAGGACAGGATATGTGGAAGCTCACAGGCATTGAGCGCAGCGTATTCCTGATGGCAAGGTCACCCTTATGCATATACGATTTTTTTGCAAAGCCCAACCTGACCAATAATTATAAGGATGGTTTGCTACAATTAGGCCTTACACTAAATAAAATACCGGCACTAACGGAGAAGGGTAAACGTATTAAAGTGCAGCTACTGGACAAAGGAAAGAACCTGTTTACACAAACACTGATAATAGGCCGTGATAGTGCCTATCAGCTTACACAGCTAATCCCGGGTATCCGCAGCTGGAATGCAGAACAACCTAATCTCTACACCTTACTCATTACATTACAGGATAATAAAGCGAAAGACATAGAAAGTTTTTCGCAGGAGATAGGTTTTCGTAATATAGAAATTAAGCGTGGTCTGTTCCTGATCAATGGAACGGCTGTAAAGATAAAAGGTGTAAACCGCCATGAGCATGATATGCATACGGCCAAAGTAGTGAGCCCGGAAGGGATGTTAAAGGATATCCTTACTATGAAGCGCTATAATATCAACGCTATGCGTTGCAGTCATTATCCTAACCGCGAGGAATGGTACACACTGTGCGATCGTTACGGTATTTATGTGGTGGATGAAGCAAATATTGAATGCGATGGCATGAGCCTTACGCCACTGCAAACCTTGTCAGATAAGCCGGAATGGAAAGCGGCCTACCTGGATCGCACCCGGCGCATGGTGGAGCGTGATAAAAATCATTGCTGTATCATCACCTGGTCTATGGGCAACGAGAGTAAATTCGGAGAGAACCTTATTGCTACCTATCAGTGGACTAAAGCCAGGGATAATACGCGCCCGGCACAGTATGAAGAAGCACGCAATACACCTTATACAGATATTATAGCACCCATGTATAAGCCGGTGAGCTTTATGCTGGAATATGTGCGCGAGCACCGCGACCGGCCGCTGATTCAATGTGAATATGCACACATGATGGGCAATAGTGGGGGCAATTTGAGAGAGGACTGGGACATGATCAATCAGTATGATCAGCTGCAGGGCGGTTTTATCTGGGATTTTTCTGATCAGACTTTCCTGCAAAAGGACTCATTAGGCAGGTCCATCTGGGCATATGGTGCAGACATGGGCACTGTAGGCGCTACCAGCGATACCAGTTTTTGTGCAGATGGCATGCTGGCAGGAGATCGTTCTCCGCACCCACAGGCCTTTGAAGTGAGGAAAGTGTACCAGCCTTTACAGATAACACCCATCGCGCTGACGACTGATTTGATCCGCATTCAAAACCGTTATGATTTTAATGATTTACACAATATCCGCCTGTCGTGGGTTATAAAGGGAGATGGGAAGATAATAGCATCCGGTATGCTACCGGCTACACGAATTTTACCACATCAATCGGATACTGTTCGTTTATCCCTTCCTGTTATACAACCGCAACCAGGCACACATTATTTCCTCCACATACAGGCACAACTGGTAGCGGCAGATGGCTTGCTGCCGGCAGATTTCCCGGTAGCTACGGAACAATACGAGCTTCCTGCATTTATCCCTGTACCTAAAGCAATTGCTACCGGGGCTGCTTTGCAAATGCTTCATCAAAATAATAGCTGGGATATAGGAAACAACCAATTTACGGCACACTTCACTGATGGCTGGCTGAGCCAATACACCACTAACGGTATCACCTATATGCAATCGGCGTTGCAGCCTTGTTTCTGGCGCGCTGCCACCGACAATGATATCGGTAACAGTCAACAGATCCGTTGTGCCATATGGGAGCATGCAGCAGATTCCATGCAGCTCTTATCCTGCAAGGTAACCCAGCGGGATAGTCAGCATGTGCAGATGCAAACGCAGTATTACCTGCCGTTGGTGGATGCACATTACGGGGTAGACTATACGCTTTTTACCAACGGAGATATACAGGTGGCCGTTAAATTTATAGCAGGCGACAGCACATTGCCGGAACTCCCGCGCATGGGCATGCGTTTATTGCTGCCGCCGGCTTTCGACCAGGTATCCTGGCTGGGCCGCGGTCCATTCGATAATTATGCAGATCGTAAATATGCTGCAGATGTAGATGTATACCACCTTCCGGCAGATTCCCTGTTTCACCCTTATCCGCGGGCACAGGAAAGCGGCTATCGCTCTGATGTGCATTGGATGGCCCTCCGCAATGCCGCCGGCAATGGCTGGATGGCGCGCACAGATTCCTTGCTGAATATGGGTGTATTACATTTTGATATGAACCGTTTAAACTTTAACCGTCATCAAAATCAGCATGGTGGCTCTATGTACAATCAACCACTCATCTGGTGGAATATTGATTACCAACAAGCCGGGCTGGGTGGCGACAACAGCTGGGGCGCCAAGCCACATGCAGCTTACACCCTCATCTACCAAAACTACCAGTACAGTTTTACATTAAGACCATTACATACCCAAGATCAGGCTACAGACAAGGCGAAAGAACGATATGAATAAACTTAAATGGTTGTTGTTGCTGCTACTTCCTGTGGCAGCAACAGCGCAACGGAATCAATGGGCGGATATACTGAATACCCGCTACACGGTACAAGACACGGCAGATATTACGGGCACTTTTTTTGCGGACATGGGTGCCTGGCATGCATATGCATTGCCAGAAGATCAGTACACCACCGGGTTTACTGGCCCGCTGCTCATGGATATGAAAGGAGAGTGGCTCAGTAGCTGCATCGCACGGTTACGACTATATGAAAATGGACAGGCACTGCCCTTGCTACAGGTAGATACAGCCACGCATTATTATCCTGGTATGCTGCAGAAAACCTCCCAGGCAGGCGAATTACAGGTAGTTTTACAATTGATTTTCAGTGGCGCGCGGGAAGCGGTGCTGCAAACAACGATCATTAATAACGGTTCGCGCCCCCGCACACTGCAATTGCAATGGGAAGGCGTACCTGCACTGCAACGGGCAGTGGTGCATACAGATGCTAATAATATTCGTATAGGCATTTCCGGTACAGCTCATCAGTTTGATATTCATTATTTATCTACCTGGAATATTACCAGTACTAACCATGGTTATCAGGCCACAAAAACGATGGAACTGCCTGCCAATGGTCGTGTCAAAGAAATACAAACCCAATGTTATTACCTGGATCCGTCGGAAATTCCCGTTCATTATACATTACCGGATACTACGCTGGTCTTCCTGCATAATGCAGCGCGATGGAACGACTACCTGAAAAAATTATTTCAGCGTATGCCCTTCACCGTTAGTGATACCATGCGTAGCCGGCTGGCAGTAAAGAGCATGATTACATTGCTCACCAACTGGCGTAGTCCTGCGGGAAAACTACTGCACGGTGGCCTGTTTCCGTCGATATCTTATCAGGGCTTTTACGGCTTCTGGTCATGGGACAGCTGGAAACAAGCAGCAGGGCTCAGTTATTTCGACACGGCATTGGCACAAAATAATATCCGCGCACTTTTCGACTACCAGGAGCGTACCGGCATGATACCCGATTGTATTTATGCAGATAGCAGCGAAAACAATCACCGTGATACCAAGCCTCCATTGGCTGCGTGGGCAGTATGGGAAGTTTTCCAGGCATCAAAGGATACCGCTTTTTTGCGCAGTATGTATGCACCGCTTTGCCGCTACCATGCCTGGTGGTATACCCACCGCGATCATGATGGTAACGGGTTGTGCGAATATGGTTCCACAGATGGAACGCGCATTGCTGCCGCCTGGGAAAGTGGGATGGACAATGCTGTACGCTTTGACAAAGCAGTGATGTTACAAAATAATCCCGGCGCATGGTCGCTGGATCAGGAATCTGTAGACCTGAACAGTTATCTCTTCAAAGAAAAAATGATCCTCGCACAAATAGCACTGGCACTGCAGCAGCCTAAAGCTGCGCAGGAGTGGCGTTTGCAGGCAGCAGCCCTGCGCCTGAAAATTAACAAGGCCTTTTATGATACCGCTACCGGCTATTATTATGATAGGAAGTTACACGGTGAACTGATTCGCGTAAAAGGAGCAGAAGGCTGGATTCCTCTGTGGTCGGGTGTTGCGTCGGAAACAAAAATGAAAGCTATCGCACTGACGTTAAAAGATACCGCAGTTTTTAATACATTCGTGCCATTACCGGTGCTGGATGCCACAGAACCGGCCTTTGACCCGCAAAACGGTTATTGGCGCGGCCCTGTATGGATAGATCAGTTTTATTTTGCGGTGGCGGGCTTACAGGCATATGGTGCCAAACCGCTGGCAGCAAAGCTTACCGCCAGATTGTGGCAAAATGCGGCCGGTATGCAGGGGAACGGACCACTATATGAAAATTATCATCCGCAAACCGGTAAAGGACTAAATGCACCTAATTTCAGCTGGACAGCCGCACATGTGTTGATGTTGCTGGCCACAGAACAATAATCTGATAGTTATGCTTAATACTTTTTCTACTACTGCCATTATCAACCTGATCGATAAGCATTATGGTTTAACCGTTACTGCAAAGGAATTATCAGGTTATGACGAGGCTAATTATTTCCTGGAAGATACTAACGGTAACGCCTATATCTGCAAAATAGCGGATGAATCCCATCATGAGGCATTCCTGGATGCACAGGTGAAAATATTACAGTATCTGGCTGGAAGCCCCGTTAATAAGGCATTTCAACAGGTAATAAAAAATAGGGAGGAAGAAGGAATAACAACTATTTCATCGCCGGAAAAAATATATTACCTGCGACTGCTTACCTGGCTGGAAGGACAACCCATGGTTACGGTAACGGGCACACGTGAATTAAATGCAGCGCTGGGTAATTTTTTAGGAGAAATGGATCAGTCACTGGCTACTTTTTTCCACCCTGCCATGCATCGTGATTATAGCTGGGATATTGCCCGGGCGCTGGATGCACGCGAAAACCTGGTGCACATCAAAGACCATGAGCAACGCAGACTGGCAGCGTATTTCCTGTTGCAATTTGAAATGGAAGTGTTGCCACATTTGAATAAGCTGCGTAAAGCCGCCATTCATAATGATGCCAACGATTATAATGTATTGGTACAGGGCAATGAAATCAGTGGTCTTATCGACTTTGGTGATATGGTATATACCAACCTGGTAAACAACCTGGCCATTGCCTGCACATATGTGATGTTGTCCGCTCCTGATCCGCTGGCAGCGGCTGTACAAGTGGTAGCCGGCTATCATAAAGCGTATGCATTAACGGTGGAAGAAACAGACCTGCTTTATTACCTGGTGGCGGCGCGTTTATGCATAAGCGTTACTACTTCCGCAGCACACGCCGCAGCAGGTAGTACCAATACATTTCATTTTATTACAGAAGCACCAGCCTGGAAATTATTATCGCAGCTCATCACCATCAATCCAATAGCTGCGCAACAGGCTTTCCGCGAGGCTTGCGGCTTTGCTTCGCTGATTAACCAGGAAGATGATTATGCAGTTTTGTTAGCAGAAAGAAAAGCGAACATAGGCCGTAATCTCAGTATCAGCTACCAAAAACCGCTGAAGATAGTACGGGGTGCGTTGCAATATTTATATGATGACAAAGGCCGTACGTTTATTGACTGCGTAAATAATCCCAGTCATGTTGGGCATTGCCATCCTACAGTGGTAAAGGCCATGCAGCAGCAGATCGCGAAGCTCAACACCAATACGCGCTACCTCAATGATAACCTCATTGACTACGCCAAAATGCTCACCGCTACGTTGCCGCCATCGCTGGAAGTGTGCTATTTTACTAACTCCGGCAGCGAAGCCAATGATCTGGCCATTCGTATGAGCCGTCATTTTACAAAACAACAGGATGTAATTGTGCTGGATCATGCCTACCACGGTACATCTACAGTAGCCATGGAATTAAGTCCGTATAAGTTCGATGGTAAGGGCGGCTTTGGAAAGCCCGCCCATACACATAAAGCGCTGAATCCGGATACTTACCGCGGACCTTACCGCGCAACGGATCCGGCAGCAGGAAAAAAATATGCTGCGGATGTACAGGCCATCATAGCAGGTTTGCAGGAAAAGGGAAAAGGTATAGCAGCTTATATCTGCGAAACTTTATTGGGTGTAGGCGGACAAATACCATTGCCGCAAGGTTATTTAGAAGAAGTGTATACCGCTGTACGTGCTGCTGGTGGTGTTTGCATCGCAGATGAAGTGCAGGTGGGTTTTGGCAGGGTAGGTGATGCATTCTGGGGATTTGAATTACAGGGTGTAACGCCTGATATTGTGGTGTTGGGAAAACCTATTGGCAACGGGCACCCGCTGGCAGCCGTGGTTACTACCCGCGCTATTGCAGATGCCTTTAACAACGGCATGGAGTACTTTAATACTTTTGGTGGCAATCCCGTATCTATGGCTACAGGACTGGCAGTATTGCAGGTAATTCAGGAAGAAGGACTGCAGGAACATGCCCGTGTAACCGGTAATTATTTCATGGAAGGACTGGAAAAACTGAAAGCCAAACATACTATTATCGGTGAGGTACGCGGTCATGGCTTCTTTATTGGTGCAGAGCTGGTACGCAACCGGGAAACACTGGAGCCGGCCGTTCCGGAGATAGATGTAATTGTAGAAGCGATGAAAGAGAGAGGCTTCCTGCTGAGTACTGATGGGCCTTTGCACAATGTCCTGAAAATAAAACCACCCATGGTATTTAATAAGGCCAATACGGATGCTTTACTGCATCACCTGGATGAAGTATTAGGCTCACTGTAATCCCTTATATTTGTTTTATGCAAACAGATATCGGTAAAAAAGCAGCGGGAGAAAAAGCTGCGGAATACATTAAGCCGGGCATGACCGTTGGTCTGGGTACCGGCAGTACGGCATATTACGCTATATTACGTATAGGCGAGCTCGTGAGAGCTGGTATGGAAATAAAAGCGGTGGCTACTTCCGAGCAATCGGAGCAGTTGGCGAGGGAACAGCAGATTCCCATTATCCCTTTTGATAAAGTGGAGAAGATTGATATAGATATTGATGGGGCAGATGAAGCCGATGCACAGTTGCAGCTGATCAAAGGTGGTGGTGGTGCGTTGTTGCGCGAAAAAATTATTGCCGTAGCCGCAAAAGAGATGTTGGTGGTAATGGATGAATCCAAGCTGGTGAAGCAACTGGGTAAATTTCCGTTGCCAGTAGAAATTGCCACTTTTGCCTGGGAGCTGACTTTTAAGCAACTGGCTGCATCAGGTGCTAATCCGGTGCTGCGACTGAAAGATAATAACAGGTTTGTTACAGATAATGGTAATTATATTCTGGATTGCCGGTATCAGAAAATACATAATGCGGCGGCGTTAGAAGCGCAGCTGAATAGTGTTCCCGGCGTAGTGGAAAATGGTTTATTTCTCCACTACGCCAGTAAACTGATCATTGGTTATCAGGATGGGACTGTGCGGGAAATCACGCGTCCTTATCAAGGTAAGAAGTCTTTTTAGTATCCTTTGCGGTAATGTATACCAGCAGTGAAATGAAGATACAACCGGTCACGTACCAGTAATACCATGGTTCGTGACCTATCTTTTTAAAGTATAATGCAATAGATTCTGCTGTGCCTCCAAAGAGGGCTACTGTGAGCGCATAGGGGAAACCCACGCCCAGCGCCCGTATTTCAGCGGGAAACATTTCAGCCTTTACTACTGCATTAATGGAGGTGTATCCGCTAACAATCAGCAATGCCAGTAAAATGAGCCAGAAAGCCATCCATTCTGAAGTAGTTTGACTGATACCGGTCAGGATAGGTACTGTAAACAGGGTGCCCAGCACGCCAAAGGCTATCAGCAGTGGTTTGCGGCCATATATATCGGAAATCCAGCCAAACAGGGGCTGCAGCAAAGCAAAAATCAGCATCAGGAAAAAGGTAATGGTGGTAGCATGTTCTATGCTTAAATGCACCGTATTCACCAGGAATTTCTGCATGTATGTGGTATAGGTGTAAAACGCCAGTGTACCGCCCATTGTCAGGCCTACTACCGTCATTACTGCACGGGGATGCTTTTTAAACAACAGCTTTAAAGTGCCTTTTTCGCGTTCGTTTTTTATTTTTTCATAGGAAGATGATTCCTGCATATTTCTGCGCAAATAGAGTACAGAAAAGGCCAGTGCGGCGCCAATTAAGAAAGGAATGCGCCAACCCCATTCATGAAGTTGCGCAGATGTGAGAAACACCTGTTGCAGCAGCATTTGCACCCCCAAAGCCACCAATTGGCCACCTATCAGGGTTACATATTGAAAGCTGGAGTAAAAGCCCCGCCTGCTGGCCGTGGCTACTTCGCTCAGGTATGTGGCGGAAGTGCCATATTCACCACCTACGCTGAGCCCCTGCAGCAATCTGGCCAGGAGCAGCAGTAGTGGCGCCGCTACCCCGATACTGTTATAGGAAGGGGTGAAGGCAATAACGACTGATCCCATGGACATTAGCAGTACAGATAATGTCATGGCGGTTTTGCGACCGCTTCTATCCGCTATACGGCCAAACAGCCAGCCGCCTATAGGCCGCATCAGAAAACCTACTGCAAAAATGGCTGCCGTATTAAGTAATTGGGCGGTATAACTGCCTTTGGGAAAGAATGCCGGCGCAAAATAAAGGGAAAAAGTAGCGTAGATGTACCAATCGTACCATTCTACCAGGTTGCCTGCAGATCCGGTTAATATAGCTTTTATGCGCCATGCGTCTGGATGTTTCATATGTGATGCGAAAATATATATTAAAGTGTAATTATGTATGGGCCAGTGCGGAACCACGGCAAATAAAAATTAAAATAAATTAGGGTTGTATTCAATAAATCCACTACCTTCGTACAGCTTCTTAAAGATAATGTATTTCAATTCTGTTGGTAGATCACCTCTCACATTCAGCTTTTTCTTACAGTTCTTCTTCTAGTTGCTCAGGTAGCCGCCTGCAAGTTTAAAATGGCGAGAACACGTTCACAATTAAATATTAAATATAATGCAAACAGGTGTAGTAAAATTTTTTAATGAAGCTAAAGGTTTTGGATTCATTAAAATCGAAGGTTCCGGACAAGAAATTTTTGTTCACGTATCTGGTATCAAAGAAAGCATCGGCGAAAATGACCGCGTAGTATTCGACGTGGAAGAAGGCAGAAAAGGCCCGAATGCTGTTAACGTAAGACTGGCATAACTTATTTTATAAATAGTTTTGTTACAAACCGCACTGGCTATGCCAGAGCGGTTTTTTTTTGTCTTTCACAGGATTAGACTGATTATGCTGATTACCCTGATTTTTTTTTGATTTTTGAAAGATTTTAAAAGATTAACGCGGAGAGTGTCTGAACTGTGATTTATATGATTAGTATGATTATCCTGATTAGGGGAGATCTCAGCGGATATTGTCTGAACCAGGATTTTTAGGATTTAAAAGATTACCCTGATGGGTGCCGAAGATTTAAGCGGAGATATTTGCGTAAATATTTTCCAAATAAAACAACATAACACCCATCAGGGTAATCTTTTAAATCCTAAAAATCCTGGTTCAGACAATATCCGCTGAGATCTCCCCTAATCAGGATAATCATACTAATCATATAAATCACAGTTCAGACACTCTCCGCGTTAATCTTTTAAAATCTTTCAAAAATCAAAAAAAAAATCAGGGTAATCATCATAATCAGCCTAATCCTGGGAAAGACTATTCCTGCAGCCACACTACTTTTTGCACTGCTTCGTGCGGAGCACCAATAATATCTCCATATAAATCCGGACGGCGTGCCAGGCGATACCGGTGCCCGCCTGCCTGCTCCAGTTTATTACGTGTAAGCGTTGCCGTTATTACTTCGTTATCCAGTTTACGACATTCAGCAATCACATCTCCAAACGGATCAATGATCATGGAACAACCGTTTTTCAATTGATCATCATCCATACCAATAGGATTGGAGAATACCGCATATACACCATTGTCATAGGCACGTGCCGGCAACCATTTTATGAGCCAGGAGCGCCCTTTCATGCCATCAAATTCCAGTCGCAAAGAGGTAGGGTCAGCATGGCGGTTAAACCAAAGCTGCGGATCTACAAAACCCGCACCGGGACGGGGAGATGGCGTACACATAGTGACGTGCGGCATGAAAATAATTTCTGCTCCCAGCAATGCAGTGGCACGCACATTTTCTATTACATTATTATCATAACAGATTAAAATCCCGCATTTCCATCTTCCCAAATCAAATACCACATACTCATTACCAGGCTGTAAATGAGGATTGATAAAAGGATGCAGCTTACGATATTTAGCTACCAGTCCATTTTTATCTACACATACATAGGCTTTGAATAAATTATCATCGGCATCTTTTTCAAATAATCCTGCCAGCACCGCAATATTATTAGCAGCCGCAATTTCCTGCAAAGCTTTGATGGAAGGCCCGTCAGGAATGAATTCTGCGAGGTCCAGCATTTGTGCTGCTGATAAAGTCCGCGCAAAGGTGTAGCCCGTAACGGAGCATTCATGAAATGCAACGGCTTCCGCTCCCTGTGCAGCAGCTGCTGCAGATAATTGTCTTATAACATCCAGGTTATATGCTTTATCACCACTTTTATTTTCAAATTGTGCAGTGGCAATTTTGATCGTATCCATAGCTGAAAAGTTTTTTACTTGGTAAAAAATAGAACGAAGATACTTCGCATTTAGTTACCCGTGATATCGTCGCTGTTTTCATTGGATTTCTGTATATTCGCCCTTTCAATTTATAATTAAATGCCCCAACCGGATAATACAAATATCATCTTTCACCTGGCGGCAGATTTCATAAACCATACACACCGCCATATCTTCCTTACCGGTAAAGCTGGTACTGGGAAAACTACGTTCCTGAAGTATATCAAAGAACAAACGCGTAAAAATACAGTAGTAGTGGCACCTACAGGTGTAGCGGCTATCAACGCAGGTGGTGTAACCATGCACTCTTTTTTTCAGCTGCCTTTCGGACCTTTTATTCCGGGCACTAAAAGAGGTTTTGGTATGGATGAGATCAGCAGTACAGATAAACATAGTTTATTTCGCAATATTCGTTTTACGAACGATAAAAAAGTGTTGTTACAGGAAATGGAACTGCTCATCATCGACGAGGTGAGTATGGTGCGTTGTGATATGCTGGATGCAATAGATGTAATCCTGCGCCACTTCCGTAATAAGCCACTGCTGCCATTTGGAGGCGTACAGGTGCTGTTCATCGGCGATTTGTACCAGCTGCCACCGGTTGTGCCGGATGCAGAATGGCGCATGCTGTCGGAATATTACAACAGCTCATTTTTCTTTGCTGCCAAAGTGATAGAACAAGCGCCGCCACTATATATTGAGCTGAAAAAAATATATCGTCAGAATGAACAGGAATTTATTGATGTGCTGAACAGGGTACGCAATAATGAAGTGTTGCACGAAGACCTGCAAATGCTCAATGAGCACTACCAGCCCAACTTTAAAGGAGAAGATGAAGAGTACATTGTACTCACTACCCATAACAGGAAAGCCGACGAAATTAATGCCCGCCGCCTGGCAGATATGCCTGGAAAAGTATATCGTTTTGAAGGAAAAATAGAAGGCGACTTTAGCGATAAAGCCCTGCCCACAGAATTGCTGCTGCAACTAAAAATAGGTGCACAGGTGATGTTCCTGAAAAATGACCTGGCACAACCCCGTCGCTATTATAACGGGAAAATTGCCATAGTAAAGGAAATTGACGACGATGAAATTGTACTGGTACTATCAGGCTCGCACGAAGAGCTGAAGCTGGGAAAAGAAACCTGGCGAAATATCCGCTATTCCTATAACCAGGAAGAAAATAGTATTGACGAAGAAGAGATAGGCAGCTTTACACAGTTCCCCATCCGGCTGGCGTGGGCCATTACCATTCACAAGAGCCAGGGACTCACCTTTGAGCGCGCTATCATTGATGCAGGCTACGCCTTTGCACCCGGACAGGTATACGTGGCACTCAGCCGCTGTACCTCGCTGGAAGGATTGGTGCTGCATTCCCGCATCGGGTACGGCAGCATTAAAACAGACAGGCAGGTAATTGAGTTTGCTGAAAAAGAAAATGAAGCCAACGAACTGGTAGTACTGCTGGAAATGGAAAAGAAGAAATTCCAGGCCACCTCTTTACTGCAACTGTTCGACTGGTATCGTATGCAGGCTACTATTCGTAGTCACGCAGTGTGGATACAGGATAAAAAAGTACCCGATTTTGATGCAGCTATACAATTGAGCCGCAGTATGTCGGCCAAAGTAGAACAGCAACAGGAAGTTGCCAATAAGTTTGTGGTGCAACTTCATCAATTGCTGGATACCGCTGTACAAACAGGTGAAATGGAGCAGCTGCAGGCGCGGGTGACCAAGGCCATCGGCTATTTTACACAAAGTATTTATGAAGAGCTGATCAGGCCGATACAAGCACATATTGAGGATGTAAAAAAGGCTAAATCAAAAAAATATCTCCTTCAGCTAATGGCTTTGGAGGCAGATTTCTGGAATAAGTTGCGGCATGTTTGGGAAGTAACCTACGCCGACCTGGTATTTACCACAGGCTTAAAAGATTATACCAAACTGAGGGAAGGCGAAGCTGCTGCCGCCACTGTAGCCGCACCCAAAGCCGCGAAAGCAAAAGTTGAAAAGGGTAGCAGTCGCCGTGGCAGCCTGGAACTATTCCTGAAAGGTAAAACCATACCGGAAATAGCCATCGCACGACAACTGGCCGTAGGTACCATCGAAAGCCACCTGGCACAATGCGTGGAAGCCGGAGAAATGGAAATGGACCGCTTCGTTTCTGAACGCACCATGCGCCTGATTTTAAAGCATATCGGCGAACTGGGAGCTACCGCTGCCGGACCTATCAAGGAACGGGTAGGTGATGCCGCCAGCTTCGCAGAGATCCGCGTGGTGCAGTGGTATCTTAAAAAGAAGCAGGAAGAGAAAATAATGAACGATTAACTGTCTTTCCCAGGATTAGGCTGATTACACTGATTGCCCCGATTTTATTCTTATGATTATAAAAAGATTAGCGAAGATTAAAGCGGGTATTATACGCTTTGATCTTCGCTAATCTTTTTAAATCTCTCAAAATCAAAGAAAGAATCAGTGTAATCAGTGTAATCAGCCTAATCCTGGGAAAGACACAGGACAGACCGGGTTGGCATTGTCAATCCGGTTCTTTATTTTGTACCAGTGAAAAATAAGCCAGTAACCGGTAAAAAAGAGGGAGGATTACTGTTGTGTTGCCTGCTAAATTTGCAGGTCAGCTATGATCATCTAATAAACTACATTATCTGTGAAAGTAGGATTATTTATACCGTGCTATATTGACCAGTTCTACCCACAGGTAGGCATTGCCACACTGCAGTTGTTGCAGAAACTGGGTTGTGAAGTGGAATTTCCGCAGGGGCAAACCTGTTGCGGCCAGCCGATGGCTAATTCCGGCTATGAACATCTTACGCATAACTGCAATAGTTTGTTCATTAAAAATTTCGCCGGCTACGATTATATCGTGGGGCCCTCCGGGAGTTGTGTTTTACATATCAAGGATCATCTGCATGATCCTGCGGCGGAAGCTGAAGCAGCGAAAATACGTACACGTATATACGAATTAACTGAATTCCTGACCGATGTATTAAAAGTGGAATCACTGACAGCGCGTTTTCCCTGTAAAGTAGGTTTGCATCAGAGTTGCCACGGTCAACGCGGCCTGGCACTGGCACAAATGAGCGAGCTGGTAGCTGCGCCGTTTTCCAAGCCGGAACAGTTGCTGAAAATGGTGGAAGGCGTGGAACTGGTGCCACTGGACAGACTGGACGAGTGTTGTGGCTTTGGTGGTACTTTTTGTGTAGCTGAAGAAGCCGTATCCGTGAAGATGGGAAAAGATCGTGTAGCCGATCACGTTAAACATGGCGCACAGGTGATCACCGGTACAGATGTGAGCTGCCTGATGCACCTGGAAGGTATTTTACGCCGGCAACACTCTGAAGTAAAGGTGATGCATATTGCAGAAATTCTCAATCAAACTATCCATGAACAGGCAAACAAGTAATCACGCAACGCTGGCGGACAAGTTCAATGAAGATGAACCACGCGTAAACTGGCATGATGAAACATTGTGGTGGGTGCGCACTAAGCGCGACCGCATGGCATGGAGCATCCCCGAATGGGAACAGTTGCGGGAAGCCGCCTCTCAGATAAAATTAAATGCATTGGGTAACCTGCATGATTATCTCCTGCAATTTGAGCAACAGGCACAGCAAAATGGTGCCATTGTGCATTGGGCGGCAGATGCAGCAGAACAAAACCGTATTGTAACAGATATTCTGAAAAAACACGGAGTGCAACGTATGGTGAAAAGTAAATCCATGCTCACAGAAGAATGCCACCTGAATCCGCATCTGGCGGCCAATGGCATAGAAGTGATTGATACCGACCTGGGCGAACGTATTGTGCAGCTGGCCAAAGAGGCCCCCAGCCATATTGTATTGCCCTGTATCCATAAAAAGAAGGAAGAAATAGGAGAGCTGTTTCATGAACACCTGGGCACGCCTGCAGGAAATGCGGATCCGCAGTTACTCACCGCCGCTGCACGGGAGCATTTGCGCAAAGAGTTCCTGCAATCAAAGGCCGCTATTACCGGTGTAAACTTTGCCGTAGCTGAAACCGGTGAAATGGTGGTATGCACCAATGAAGGGAATGCAGATATGGGCGCTCATCTGGCAGATGTACATATTGCCTGCATGGGTATCGAAAAAATTATCCCGCAACGAAAGCACCTGGGCGTATTTTTACGCTTACTGGCACGCAGTGCTACCGGGCAGCCCATTACCACCTATTCAAGTCATTTCAGGCAACCTAAAGCCGGGCAGGAACTGCATATTGTTTTGGTAGATAATGGTCGTTCAAGACAGCTGGGCCGTGAAGACTTCCGCAATTCGCTGAAGTGTATCCGTTGTGGTGCCTGTATGAATACCTGCCCTGTATACCGGCGCAGTGGCGGACATAGTTACCATACCGCAGTAGCGGGCCCTATTGGCGCTATCCTGGCACCTAACCTGGACATGAAGGATTATGCGGATCTGCCCTTTGCATCCACGCTTTGCGGCTCCTGCTCCAATGTATGCCCGGTGAAAATTGATATTCATCAGCAATTGTATAAATGGAGACAGGTATTGGTGCAGGAAGGACATACCACCGTCACCAAAACTGCCACCATGAAAATCATGAGCGGCGTATTGTCGGCTCCCCGTGCTTACAAAATAGCGGGCAAAATGGGGCGTTGGGTAATGCGCGTTTTCCCCGGTATGGTGAATAACCGCTTTAATCCCTGGTACAAACAGCGCGAGATGCCGGCACCACCAGCCCAATCATTTTCTGAATGGTATGCAAAAAATAAAAAATCATGATGAGCAGCAGGGATAAAATATTAGCCGCAGTAAAACAAAATCAGCCGGATGCCAGTGCATTGCCTTCTTTACAGGGTTTGTCCGGCAACATGCCTGGCACCCTGGATGCTTATCGCAAAGTGTTGGAGGGTTTAGGCGGTAGTTTGTTTGAAATAAAAAACGAAAGTGAGATAACGCCGTTGCTGAAGGAACACTATCCACATTTGCAAAGAATAGTAGTTGCTACAGATGTACAACGGGAATGGTTAAACGAAGATCCGCATCAGCTGGAAAATGTGGATATGGCCATTGTACCCGGACAATGGGGTGTTGCGGAGAATGGCGCTATCTGGCTCACAGAGCAGGAGATAGGAGTGCGGGTATTGCCTTTTATTTGTCAGCATCTGGCTATTGTATTGCCCCGGCAGCAGATTCTGCCTACCATGCATGAAGCCTATGAAAAAATAGGTGCTCCACAAACAGGCTTCGGTGTATTCATTGCCGGCCCTTCTAAAACAGCTGATATAGAACAATCATTGGTATTGGGTGCACATGGTGCAAAAAGCCTGGTAGTATTTATCATCGGTGAATGATGATATGATATAAATTTGTTCCCTGGTTTTTAAATAATAATAACTGCTGTGTATTTTTACGTTGATTCGTTACAGTTAGTTATCCTGAAAGTATCCTCACATAACGGATCTCACTGTTATATGACAGTGAGATCCATCCGCTACATCCCTTTGCTGTTAAGGTTCTTCGATGAGCATCAGATATTTATCTGATCAGTATTTTCGTTAATTTTCAAAAAGTATTTGATTTAATAAATACTTTATTAACTTTATCACGATATATTAGTGATTCGTAAAATTGGTATGGTGTTTGTTCCATATCGCCGAATCACAGAATACATAACGCTGAATTTTAACCATACATTCTTAACCATATTTTGAGCATCAGCGTTAACCGAAAAAAAGAAAAACCATGTACCAGCGAACTAAGAACTTAGAGCATTCAGAAGAGGGTATGTCATTGCTGAAAAAAGTACTGTTGCAGAAACACCAATGTAGCACCGCAAGACATCATTCGTTAATTATTTTTTGTATGAACAGCTGCTGTTGCTGATCCTGCGTTTTTTCGTGTATCCATATTAGTTATTTAGCGGGAAAGTGCCAACCGGGCAGTGTTTAAGCAAGTAGCCACAAATGGATATATGTTTTCATAATCGCTTCTTTAAGTCGGTTCGGGATTCCTATGCACACAATAGTTTTGTAGAGAATGTAAATTTTTTAATTTTTTTTTGATGTTTACTTTTTGATAACAGAACTTATCAATTTTAGTATTTACTTTGTACTAAATTTGAAAACCGGAAGTGCAAATCAGTTATTATCCGATCTGACAATTTAAGCGCAACTATGAAAACCTGATTACACGCAGCTTAGATTGGTAGGACGACTGAATATACATTTAATAACCATATCTTATTATTGAAACCTATGGTGCGTAGTTCATCATGGATTACCCCGTCATGGCTTATTTTGCTGTTAGACCTTGGGTGTTCCGTCATCGCCATCAATTTAGCTTTTCTCCTCAGGCTAAACTTTGATGCAGAGGCCATCGCGCCTTTTCCGTTGGAAAAAATCGGGCTGACTGTATTAGGTGTGAACCTTGTGCTATCGCTGTTGTTGCGTACTTATCGCGGTATTGTAAGATTTACAAGTCTTGCAGACATAGGACGCATTGCCAGTCTGAATATCATCAGCTGCTGTATTTTACTTGCCATTGGTTACAGCCATGGCCTGGATATACAGCTGAATATCTTTCCCATATCTGTTATTCTGATTAACTTCTTTATCAGTTCCTTCTTACTATTATCATATCGCCTGCTGGTGAAGTGGGTATTCAAATATTATAACAATTTTCGCAGTCAAAGCCGTACGCGTGCAGCTATTTACTACACCGGACATTCCAGTTTGATGTTGCGCAAAGCAATCAGTGATAACCCGGAATCAGATATTCGTATTGCAGCATTTCTTGCCGATACAAACGCGCATGCAGGTAAGTCTATAGAGGGATTGCCTGTGTACGCATCCCGCAAAGGACAGCTTTTCAAAATGGTGAAAGAAGGGAAAATTTCTTTACTGCTTATTCCCGATGATCACCTGGATGTTGCGCACCTGAACGAATTGGTAGAAGAGTGTATAGTATTGAATATAAGAGTACAAAAAATTATACCAGTGAGTAAGTGGACAGATGGTAGTAATAATAGTAGCAGTATTCAACTGAAAGACATTAACATTGAAGACCTGTTGGAAAGGTCTGTTATCAATATAAAAAATCAGCAACTCAGTCAGGAGCTGAAAGGCAAGAGTATACTGGTAACCGGCGCCGCAGGCTCTATTGGTAGCGAAATAGTAAGGCAGCTGATAAAGTATGAGCCATCTGTAGTTGTGTTGTGCGATAAGGCCGAATCACCACTGCATGAGCTGGAACTGGAGATTTCAGAAAAATTAGTGACGGTTCCCATTATTCCGTTTATCGGGAATGTATGTGATAAAGTCCGCATGCAGCAACTGTTTGATATTTATGCGCCTGCCATCGTGTATCATGCTGCAGCATATAAGCATGTGCCGATGATGGAAAAAAATCCTTCTATTGCGGTCATGAATAATGTGCTGGGGACCAAGATAGTGGCGGAATTGTCTGTAGATTATGGTGTAGAGAAATTTGTAATGGTGTCTACAGATAAGGCTGTGAATCCTACCAATGTAATGGGGGCTTCCAAACGCATCGCAGAAATATTTTCCCAATCTTTCAGTAATCATCTCAACGAAAAATATCAGAAACTGGGACCTGTATATGGTGCGCCGCCCACACGTTTTATCACTACCCGCTTTGGAAATGTATTAGGATCCAATGGTTCAGTAATCCCCCGCTTCAAACAACAACTGGAAAAAGGCGGCCCCTTAACCGTTACTCATCCGGATATTACCCGTTACTTCATGACGATACCAGAGGCTTGCCAACTTGTACTGGAAGCGGGTTCTATGGGACAAGGCGGAGAGATATTTGTGTTTGATATGGGTAAACCCATGAAGATCGCGGAACTGGCGCGTAAAATGATTCGCATGTCCGGCAAAGAGCCCGGAAAAGATATACAGATTGTTTTTACAGGATTACGTCCGGGTGAAAAATTGTATGAAGAATTGTTGAACAATGCAGAAAATACTTTGCCCACTTATCACGAGAAAATCATGATCGCTAAAGTACGTGCATCTGATTTTGCAGAAGTAAATGAACAGGTAAACCAACTTATAGAGTCTGCAAGAAAACATTATCTCACGCCAACAGTAGCCAGGATGAAACAACTGGTACCAGAGTTTATCAGTAAAAATTCTACTTACGAAGAGCTGGATAAAGATAAAATAAAGATGTAACCGGACGTAGTTATAACCGTAACGCTTATATAAAAATTGATAAGAATAATATGAAGTTTAGTAACAGGGAAAACCGGTTGCCAGGAGGCGTTTTTTGCAGCAACAGATGGTTAGTAAAATGTTTAGTGACAGGGATATTGCTCATGGGATTGTTTTCATGTTCGGGTCCTAAGAATATTGCTTATTTCAGAGATGTACCAGATACAGTGCTTAATACAACTATTGCACAGGCAATTTATAAAACACCGGCCATTCAGATAGATGATATTCTGCAGGTAACAATTCAGACACTGGATCCTGCTGCAACAGCTTTGCTGAATCAGCAGTCAGGGATAGCCTCCGCACAGCAGGCTGGTGTAGCTACTGCTGCCAGTGGCTACCTGGTGGATAAAGATGGCAACATTGCACTGCCGCTGATTGGAAAGGTGAATGTAAAAAGTAAATCTACTGATGAGGTACGGGATGACATTCAGGTCAAAGCAGCAGCTTTATATAAAGATCCTGTTGTGAATGTGCGTTTCGCGAATTTCAAAATTACAGTATTGGGTGAAGTGACAAGACCATCTTCCTATATTATGCCCAATGAAAAAGTGACCATATTGGATGCCCTGGGTGCTGCGGGAGACCTCACTATTTATGGAAAACGTGAAAATGTGTTATTGATCAGAGAAGCAGCGGGAAAGAAAGAATTTGTAAGATTTAATTTGAATAACAGTAATCTGTTTGCATCGCCTTATTATTACCTGCATCAGGGAGATGTAGTGTATGTAGAACCGAATAAGAGCAAGATAGCCGCTACAGATATGCAACAGGTAAAAAGGATTTCAATAATGGCTTCGGTGTTATCATTGTTGATTGTCATTGGCTCAAGGATAAACTTTTAATGTCCGGTATTATGCAGGAAAATCTATATCAACATTTAAACGGTAAGAAGCCTTTGAACGGGCATTCTGGTACACAACATACAGATGAGCCGGCATCTACGCTGGATCTCAGGAAGATACTGGATAGCCTGATGGCCAACTGGTACTGGTTTGTATTAAGCATTTTGCTTACCGGCTCCCTCGGCTTTACCTATTTGCGTTATGCTACACCTGCCTATAAGATCAACGCAAAAATACTGGTGGAAGACCAGCAGAAAGGATCGGATATTCCGGGTGCTGAAATACTGCAACAGATGGAATTGTTTACCAGCAAGAGCAATGTAGACAATGAAATGGAAATTGTAAACTCCCGTTCCCTCATGGAAAAGGTAGTGCGGGATGAACATCTTTATATCAACTATCTGATAGACGGGCATTTTAAGAAGTCTGAATTATATGTGAGTGTACCCTTTACCATGGAGTGGCAAACTTTACGGGATAGCTTGAAAATGATGACCTATGAGGTGAAGCCCGTTGGTACTACTGAATATCTGATCAGCCGGGAAAATGCATTCAGTCGTAAAGCAAAGTGGAACGATACCATTCATTTGCCTGAAGGTATTTTGCAACTGAAGCGAAACAGGGAAGTAGCGCTGGACAGGGATCTCTATACCGTACAATTGAATTCTATAGACAAAACCGTCGCTGAATATCAACGGATGCTGGATGTGAATATTCCGAACAAACAGGTAAGTACTATAGATCTCACGCTTTCCGCTACCATTCCGGCTAAAGGAGAGGCTGTACTGAATAAACTGATAGATGCGTATTTGCATGCCAGCGTGGAAGATAAAAACCGTATTGCAGATAGTACTATTGCGTTTATAGATAAACGTTTGTTAATAGTAACAGGTGAGTTGTCGGGCGTGGAAAAAAACATACAGCACTTCAAGGAAGCTAATGAACTGGCTGATATTGGTGAACAGTCTCGCCAAATGGTAGCCGGCAGTGGTGATTTTCGTAAGCAGCTGATAGATCTGCAGGTGAAGCTTAACGTGGTACAATCGCTGGAACAATATGTAAAAGATGATAAAAACAACAAAAGAGTGGTACCTTCTGCTATTGTGGTGCAGGATCCGACTTTTGTGAGCATCGTTGAAAAATATAATACCCTGCAGCTGGAACGGGAGCGGCTCTTATTATCCAGTACAGATGCTAACCCGCTAATCAGGAATATGGACGGGCAGTTGGCTGGTTTGCGCTTAGATCTGATGCGGAATCTGGGCTCTTTTAAAAATGGCCTCCAGGTGAGTATTGATGAGCTCGAACGAAATTCAGGTATGTTGAATCAAAAGATAAAAAAGGTACCTTCTACTGAAAGGGTATTTCTGGATTATTCCCGGCAGCAGGCTATTAAGCAGGAACTGTATCTTTTTCTACTGAAAAAAAGGGAAGAATCAGCGATTACCAAATCGTCCAATCTGGCTACAGCAAGGATAATAGATGCTGCCAAAAGTGACCCGAAGCCATATAAGCCCAAAGGTTTGTTTATATATCTGATCTCTTTTATCTTTGGTATGGCCTTTCCGGCCGGTATTTTATACCTGCGTGATGTACTCAGCCGCCGTATTACCGGAAGGGAACATATTACAAAGCTAACGCCGGCACCAATTTTAGCGGAGATAGGTCATAATTACGGAGGACAGAAAGTAGTGGTAACGAAAGATACAAGAACTCCTTTAGCTGAGCAGTTTAGAGCCTTGCGCACCAATCTGCAGTTTATTATGCCTAATCAGGAGGAAAAAGTAATTTTGCTTACATCCAGTATGAGTGGGGAAGGGAAATCCTTTGTGGCTACCAATCTGGCGGCTGTATTGGCCTTGTCTGGTAAAAAAGTGGTATTACTGGAACTGGATCTGCGGAAACCCAGGATTTCCGAGCAACTGGGGATCAGTAATCATATGGGATTCAGTACTTATGTAATTGGTAAATCTCCTTTAGAGACTATTATAAAGCCCTCTGGTATACATGATAACTGTTGGTTGATTTCCTCCGGCCCCATACCGCCAAACCCGGCTGAATTGATGCTACTGGATAAAACTGCGCTGCTCTTTGCCGAATTACGTGAGCAATTTGACTACATTGTTGTAGATACCGCTCCGGTTGGGCTGGTGACCGATGCACAGTTACTGGGCAGATTCGCAGATGCTACGCTTTATCTGATGCGTCAGGGCTATACCTTCAAGGAACAGGCTAAATTGTCGAAAGATCTTTATAACAACAGGAAAATGCCCTGTCTTAACCTTATCATTAATGATGTAAAAACCTCCGGCAGCTATGGTTATGGCTACGGTTACGGCTATGGCTATATGGATGATGAGGCAAATGGCAATGTCATAAAAAAGATCAAAAAAGTATTCAGCAAATAATCATTAAACATCGAAAAAATAATAAACGATAACAATATGAATCAGGATATCAAAATAGGAGTGATAGGATTAGGGTATGTTGGCTTGCCACTGGCAGTGGAATTTGCAAAAAAATTTAAAGTGATCGGCTTCGATATCAATGCTGCCAGAGTGCAGGACCTGAACATCGGCAATGATCATACATTGGAAGTATCTGCTGAAAAACTAAAGGAAGTACTGAGCGACTGTAGTACCTCTATTGGCTTGCACTGCACTAATGAACTGAACAAAATTGAATCCTGTAATTACTATATTGTTACGGTCCCTACTCCGGTAGACAAAAATAACCGTCCTGATCTGACACCCTTATTCAAAGCGAGTGAAACAGTAGGGAAAGTACTGAAGAAAGGAGATATTGTAATATATGAATCAACTGTATATCCAGGTGTAACGGAAGATGAATGTGTACCTGTACTGGAAAAAATATCCGGACTGGTATTCAACAAAGATTTTTTTGCAGGATATTCTCCTGAGCGGATCAATCCCGGTGATAAGGAACATACTGTTGCCAAAATACTGAAAGTAACTTCCGGCTCTACACCGGAGGTAGCTGATAAAGTAGATCAGTTGTACCGTTCCGTAATCACCGCAGGCACGCATAAAGCCACCACTATCCGGGTAGCTGAAGCAGCGAAAGTAATTGAAAATGCCCAGCGCGATATAAACATCGCATTCGTGAATGAGCTGGCGAAAATATTTAATCGTTTGGGCATTGATACAGACGAAGTATTGAAAGCGGCAGGTACCAAATGGAACTTCCTGAATTTCAGACCAGGTTTGGTAGGTGGTCACTGTATTGGTGTAGATCCTTACTACCTGGCGCAAAAGGCACAGGAGGCCGGTTATCATCCGGAAATAATCCTCGCGGGAAGAAGGCTCAACGATAGTATGGGAGCGTACATTGCGCAGGAAGTAATTAAGCTCATGGTGAAGAAAGATATGCCGGTGAAAGGTGCTAAAATACTGGTACTGGGCATCACGTTCAAAGAAAACTGTCCGGATGTACGTAATACCAAAGTAGTGGATATTCTCAGTAACCTGGCAGATTACGGTACTGATATCACTGTATATGATCCCTGGGCTACCCCGGCGGAGGTATTGCATGAATATGGCTGGAAGTCGCAGCAGGAGCTGAATGCCGCAGATGAGTATGACGCAGTGATCCTGGCGGTATCTCATAACGAATTTAAATCACTGGATATAAAGAAACTGTGCAAGCCGCGCGCTGTGATTTATGATGTGAAAGGCTTATTGCCTAAAGAAATTGTTGATGGCCGTTTATAATCTCAAAGACATTATCATGTACGAAACACAATATCATACAGGAAATATAATTAGCCAGTCCACTTTCCTGGTAACAGGCGGAGCAGGATTTATTGGTTCCAATATAGTTGAATACCTGTTGAAATACGGTGCACGCAAAGTGCGGGTGCTGGATAATTTTTCTACCGGCAGTGAGGAAAACCTGGCGCCCTTCAAAACAAATCCTGCTTTTGAACTGATGACCGGCGACATCCGTAACCTGGATGATTGCAGGAAGGCTACAGAAGGAATAGACTATGTAACACATCAGGCAGCATTGGGCTCAGTACCCCGGTCTATTAATGATCCCATCACCACCAATGAGGTGAATGTAGCAGGACACCTGAATATGTTGGTGGCTGCACGGGATGCACAGGTAAAGCGGCTGGTATATGCCGCAAGTTCCAGCACCTACGGAGATCACCCCGGATTGCCCAAAGAAGAAGATAAGATCGGTAACCCATTGTCGCCATATGCCATTACTAAATATGTAAATGAGTTATACGGCAGTGTATTTTCAAGAACCTACCAGTTTCATACAATCGGCTTGCGTTACTTTAACGTATTCGGACCGCGTCAAAACCCGCGTGGACCTTATGCTGCAGTGATCCCGCTTTTTATTGAATCCGCGCTGAAAGGAGAAGCCCCTTTTATCAATGGCGACGGAGAAACCAGCCGCGATTTCACATTCGTGGAAAATGCGGTACAGGCAAATATCAGGGCCTTACTGGCTACTGATATCAACACGCATACGGTGGTGAACATTGCCTTTGGTGAGCGAACCACATTAAACCAGTTATGGTACAGGATCACTGAACTGACAAATAAAAACATCACACCTGAATATCGCGAAGAGCGTGCAGGAGATGTAAAACATAGTTTGGCTGATATCAGCAAAGCTGGTTCCCTCATAGGTTACAAGCCTCACTATTCAGTACTGGACGGATTAAAGATAGCAGTAGAATGGTACGAAAAAAATTTACAAGCCAGTAAATAATGTTGAAATATAGTAAACCCGATTTGTTCAGGTATTATGGTAATACCGGATGGAGATCCTTTGCCCGGGGATGGAGAACACCGGGCTACCGATATATTTTCTTCTTCCGCCTGGCAGGCAGGAGCAGTGGGCTTTTGAAGCTTATTGCCCGCTTGCTGCTGAAAAAATACAGTATCCGTTATGGCATACAAATCCCGTATAACACCAATATTGGAGAAGGATTTTATATCGGGCATTTTGGTACCATCGTAGTGAATGAGGGAGCCATCATTGGGAAAAACTGCAACATTGCCCAGGGTGTTACCATCGGTCAGGCTAACCGGGGAAAAGGAAAGGGGGTGCCGGTGTTAGGCAATGAGGTATGGATCGGCGCCAACGCAGTGATTGTAGGGAATGTGAAAATAGGTAATGATGTATTGATTGCACCAAACGCATATGTAAATTTTGATGTGCCGGATCATTCCATTGTATTGGGAAACCCGGGAACCATACGCAGTAGCGAAGCTGCTACAGCTGCCTATATCAACAGGAAGATAGGATAGCTTAGCTGCTGCTGTTGAAAAACCTTTTATGAGTATAACCATATCCATGATCAGGCGAAAGCTGATCAATACCATTGTGCAATACCGCCTGGTAGCAAGAAAAGACGTGTCAGTAACGTTGGGCGAGGCCATGCGCTTCGTTGAAAAGCCAATTATAAAACTGGTGAAAGGTACCCGCTTACACATCGGTAAAAATGTAATTATCAATTCAGACAGGATCGGTTATCATCTCAACATGCATGCACCGTGTAAGTTATTGCTGGACAGAGCCGGCGGTGAAATCTTTATTGGTGATAACAGCCGCATACACGGTACCTGTATCCATGCATACAGCAAAATTACTATTGGAAAAAATTGCCTGATCGCGGCTAATACCCAGATCATGGATGGCAATGGCCACGACCTCTCCTTTCCGGATGTCAGTAATCGCATCAACACGCATGGTACCGTGAAACCGGTTAGCATTGCTGATAACGTATGGATAGGTACCAACGTAGTAATTCTGCCCGGTGTAAACATCGGCGAAGGCAGTATTATTTCTGCCAATAGTGTAGTACATAAAGATATCCCTGCCATGAGCATCGCCGGCGGTAATCCTGCGGTGGTGATAAAACAATATTAACAGTGAAACGATTTTCGAAGGAACATAAAACACTCATTAAAAACTTTGGTGCATTGTCTGTACTGCAGGGACTGAACATGGTTTTACCACTGATAACATTGCCTTACGTGTTACGTGTACTGGGCGCTGAAAAGTACGGTGTGATTGTTATTGCCAACTCTTTACTGGCGTACTTTCAAAGCTTTACTGATTTTAGCTTCAATATCACCGCTACGCGCGATGTGGCCGTGCATCGCCATAGCAACAAAATGCTGAGCCATATTTACAGCAGGGTGCTATCTACCAAAACAATGCTGGTATTAATATCATTCGGATTGTTTTTGCCGGTGGTGCTCCTGGTGCCACAATTTGCTGCTAATAAAACAGTATTCCTGCTTACATTTCCAGCTTTAGCAGGCTATGCGCTTTTCCCTGAATGGTTTTTTCAGGGGATGGAAGAAATGAAATATATCACTATACTATCTGCCTGTATAAAAATATTTTTCACTATTTGTATTTTCTTTTTCATTCGGAAAGAGGCCGATTTTTTCCTGTATCCGCTTTTTAACGCACTTGGATATATCGGTGCCGGCCTGTTTGCACAATATCTCCTGATAACACGCTACAAGCTTCGGTTTAGCTTTATCGGGTGCTCAAGAATATTTGACGTCCTGAAGACTAACTTCAACATTTTTATCAACCAATTTCTACCTAATCTGTATAATAATTCTACTACTTTTTTACTGGGACTGATTGCCGGTAATGCAGCTGTAGGTGTGTACGGAGCGGCAAAGAGCCTTATTGAGGCAGCTAATACTTTTATTAGTATCCTTTCCCGCGTCTTTTTCCCATTCCTCAACAGAAATGGAGGCGCGTTTGAAAAATTCAAGAAGTTAATGCTGTTAACCGGCTTTGCTTTGTTTGCAGGCATTTGCGCCTTATCTAAGCCCATCACATTATTATTTCATCTAAAAGGCAGCAATGCAGTATGGATGCTTTGTATCATGGCACTCAGCGTGCCTTTTATGAGCATGTATTATTGTTATGGCACCAATTATTTTATTGTGAAACGCGAAGACCGCCTGGTGATGAAAAACACCGTGTATGCTTCTATTGCTGGTTTTATAATGGCTTTTCCGCTGATCATGGGCTTTGCCGGTATAGGCGCTGCGTTAAACCTGGTAATAGCGAGAGGCATGATGGGTATAGGATTATGGTGGAAATATAAAACACATAAAAAATGAAATTAGGTATACATCATACACCCGGCACTTTCAGCGACAGATGGATCGCTTACTGTGATGCTAACAGTATCCCATATAAAAAAGTGGACTGTTATGCAACAGATATTATCCAACAGCTGGAAAGCTGCGATGCCCTGCTCTGGCATTGGCACCATGCAGATGAGAAGGCAGTACTGTTTGCAAGGCAGCTAACTTATTCACTGGAAGCACAGGGGAAAAAAGTATTCCCTGACAGCGCCACCGCCTGGTACTTTGATGATAAGGTAGGTCAGAAATATCTGATGGAAGCGATTGGTTCACCACTGGTGCCTTCTTATGTTTTTTACAATAAACAACAGGCGTTGGAATGGATAAATAACACCGCTTTCCCTAAAGTATTTAAGCTGAGAGGTGGCGCCGGATCTTCCAATGTAAAACTGGTGAAGAGTGCGGTGGCGGCCCGGCAACTGACAAACAAGGCATTTGGCCGCGGATTCTCTGCCAGGGATCGTTTTAGCCGCTTTAATGATGCGGTGTGGAGGCTAAAACGTGATAAAAATATAACTGCTGTTGCTGGTATTATTAAAGGATTAGGGAGAGTTTTTTTACCTACTGCATTCGAAAAAATGCGTGGCCGCGAAAAAGGATATGTGTACTTCCAGGACTTTATGAAAGCCAATGATTACGATACACGCATTATTGCTATTGGCGGAAAAGCCTTTGCTATCAGGCGTTATAATCGCGCAGGAGATTTTCGTGCATCCGGCAGCGGTGTAATCGGCTATGATAAAAAATTGTTTGATGAACGCTGCGTGCGCATTACACTGGATCTGGCTGCGCAACTAAAATCACAATCATTGGCGCTGGATTTCATCTTTGATGAACATAATACACCACTGATAGTAGAAATGAGTTATGGTTTTTCGATACAGGTGTATGATGATTGCACCGGCTACTGGGATACTGATTTAAACTGGCATGCGGGACCATTTATACCGCAGCACTTTATGATAGATGATTTGCTGGCAGCAATAGCTGCTGATAAAATGAGTGTAACATGAAACCACTACACGTAAAAATACTGGTGTCGCTGTTCATTCTCAGTCTTTTGTTTCTCAACAAAGAATGGCTGGTGATGTATGGTTGGGGAATCAGTTTCCTGATGTACCTGGCATTTTTTCTGGATCTGCAGAAAATAAAACATTTCGATTTTAGTCAGAATATACATGGGTATCGCATGTTTCCACTGGCTATGCTGGCACTGTTATCTGTTATATGGGCGCCCGACGGGGAAGCTACATTGCTGCATACACTTATGCTGTTTGTGACGATATTGAACAGCTTTGTACTCTACTATTTTGTGGTGCGGTATAACCTGTTTAGCCTGATCGTTTACCTGCTGCTGGGGTATTCTTTTATTAACTATTCGCTTGCATTGGGATTACCTTATTTCGGGTTCCTGCAGAATCATGATGAAGAGATGGCACGCTTTATAGGTACGGAGTTAAATCCCAATTACCTGGCTATTATGTTGTTATTCTCGATGTTCCTGAGCTTATTGTTTTTCCAGGAAAGATCTTCTTCTTCCAAAGCGCTTAAAGGATTGCACATCATTAATATCGTGCTGGCACTCTATACTATTTTTCTGACCGCCTCCCGCAAAGGAATTACGTTTAGTTTTTTACTGCTCTTCCTTTATGGTCTGATAAATTTCAAAAGGATGATGGCATCGTTTAAAACAATACTGATAGTAGGACTGGCAGGATCACTGGTGTTGTTTTTTGTGAAGATAGATTTTGTAACAGATACTATGGGGCCGGCTTTTGAACGACTGGGCAGGATGTTGTCAACAATGGGAGGTAAGAGCAATGAGGGGAGTACAGAAGAGCGCGTGATGTTTATTCGGGAAGGATGGATACAGTTTACAGCCAGCCCGTTTATTGGTTACGGCGCTGCCAGTTTTAAATATTACTATCATCTCTATGCACATAATAACTACATAGAATTATTGTTCGGCGTGGGCTTTCTGGGACCTCTTATTTATTACAGCATACACTTTTCTATACTGCGGAAATTATGGGAACACCGTACGGGCGCTTTCCTGGCAGCTTTCGTGCTGATCCTGATGCTGATGGATGTAGGCCTGGTATCATATTATGATAAACGTGTTATGCTGATGCTGCTGTTCATTATTGTGTTGGCAGACAGGAAAATTGCAGAGAGGAAAGCCGCGAAACAGTTGACCATACCCGCTGAGAATAGGTGGGAACAGGCAATATTCCCGGAAGAGTATGCGCATTTATCTTAAGGTATTGAATGAAAAACATGAAAAAGAAAATAGTGTTCATATTGCCCAGCTTAAAAGGTGGCGGTGCTGAAAAGGTGGTAATGAATATTATCAACTCACTCAATGTGGAGTTGTTTGATATTGTGATGATAGTGATTTGTTCATCCAACGATTACCTGGAACTGGTTACGCAAAAAGTAAAGCTGATACAGCTGAATAAGCCCAACACCCGATCCGGGTCGAAGGAGATTTATAATGTCTTAAAAGAAATACAGCCGGATATTGTTTTTACCAGTCTTAACCATATCAGCATTATTACTATTCTGATGCGTAAGATTAGTCGCAGCAGATTTGTTAGCGTGGTACGTTTGCCTACACTACCCAGTAATAAACTGGGAGCGGGTTTTAAAGGAAGAATAGAACGTTTTATGAATCGTCATATTCTCTGCCATGCGCATTATGTGATTGCACAAACGGAGCAGATGAAATCAGAAGCGGAAATACATTATAACATTCCTGCGGAAAAAGTAAAGCATATCCCCAATATTATAAATAATAAACAGGTAGAAACACTCAGCCAGGAATTGATCAATGTTTTTGACAACACCCGTTATAACCTGGTGGCAGCAGGAACATTATATTCCATGAAAGGATTTGATGTGCTCATTAAAGCAATGGACAGGGTGGTGAAGGTAATTCCGAAAGCGAGGCTGCATATACTTGGTAAAGAAAATACAGAACCAGGCTATGGAAAAAAATTGCATGACCTGGTGGAACAATATGGACTTGCGGATCATATATTATTTCATGGCTTTAAATCTAATCCTTATCCTTATTTCAGGGAAGGAGATGTGTTTGTATTGCCTTCCCGTAAAGAAGGATTTCCTAATGTAGTACTGGAAGCTTTGCTGCTTGGCACACCTGTGGTGGCTACCAGTTGTGTGGATTTTACCGGTGTTATTGATCCCGGTGTAAATGGTTTTATTGTACCGGTAGAAGATGAACATGCGCTGGCCAGCGCCATTATTAAAGCAAAAGATCTGCAGGGTAAAAGACTGGCTGCGCAGAATTTTGATTATTCTTCATTTTTTATGTCAATCTAAGGAGATGAAAAACCGTAAGATTTTATTTATTATCAATGGCTTGGGTTACGGTGGTGCGGAAAGCCAGTTAATAGGCATTATGCCGGCATTTGCAGATGCCGGCTATGAAGTATCTCTGGTAACAGTAGTGCGGGATCTGAGCCTGGCAGGAAGATTGGATAGCCGTATTAAACACTATAATCTTGGTGCCGGTGGTATTGGTTCTGTAGTGAAGGTATTCAGGCAATTATTCAGCATAGTAAAAGACATAGCACCTGATGTAATACACAGCCACCTGTTTAAGGCTAACCTGATAAGCCGGATGATTAAGCTACGATTCCCTGCTATCAGGGTTATTAATACTACCCATAGCAATTATGATCTGGCAGCTACTGTTTATAATCCTTATTTAATTTACCGGCTTACTTCACGATGGGTGGATTTTCATACAGCCGTGTCCGTACCTGCATTGGAAAACCTGAGTAAAAGGCATTGTATTGGACCTGACCGTTCTGCGATTGTACACAACGCCATTGATATAAGCAAGTTTACAATTGTTGAAGAAAAACCTGCTACTGATATATTTCGTTGGATAGCGATAGGACGGTTGATTGAAGTGAAAGATTATAAAAACCTGTTTGATGCGTTGCAGCTGATGCAGCCTCACGTAGCTGATTTTGTGGTGGATATTGCCGGTGATGGCGACCTGAAAACTACCTTGAAATCACAGGTAGAACTGGCGGGTTTATCCAGGCATGTGAATTTTCTTGGTATCGTTAAAAATATTCCTGCATTGCTGACGAACTACCATGGCTATGTGATTTCTTCCCGCAGCGAAGGATTGCCCATGGCTATGCTGGAGGCGATGTCTGCAGGATTGCCGGTAACAGGCACTGATGTGGGAGAAGTAAAATATATCATTGAAGATGCAGGCGGAGGAATAGTAGTCCCCCCTCAGGACCCAGCTGCACTGGCAGCAGGCATGCGACAAATGATGAATACGGAACCAGCTGCACTGGCATTACAGGGGCAACGGAATGCTGCTTTTGTCCGCAGTCATTTTGAAAAATCTATGATCCTTAAAAAATGGGAAGCCATTTATGAAAACGGCTATCAGGAAGCGTAAGAGAGTCTGATGCACTTATTGTTTTACCAATTATTAAGACGCAGGAATATGAACAGACACTTATTTATAACATTGACTTGCTTATGCCTGGTTTTCCTTGGTAGTGATGCTCAACCGGGATTTGTTTACCGGAAATTACCAGTTGGCTACACGGCTAATATTGGATTGGATGCGTTTGCAAAAGAAGCAACAGGCATCGCTAGTACAGCCTTTGACCTCACCTCCGTATTACCTGCCGGTTACAGCAAGGATGGTACTGTTGATTATACCACGCAATTACAGCAAGGTATTGATACGCATACGGAAGTGGTATTCCCCGATTTTCCTGTGCTGGTCAATGATAAAGGACTGCTGCTGAAAAATAACAGCAATGCGGTTTTCAGGAAACATTCAGCACTATTACTACAGCCTACAGATAAGAAAAATTATTCCGTGCTGAATATCATCGATGTAGAAAATGTAAAAGTATATTTTCCTGTTATAGCCGGTGACAGAAAAAATCACAAGGGCAATGAAGGGGAATGGGGAATGGGCTTGAGTATCCGGGGATCCAAAAACGTGACCATCATTCACCCGGTTGTAACAGACTGCTGGGGAGATGGCATTTATATCGGGCAATCGGCAAAGACGAAGGCAGTTTCTTCCAATATTACTATCTATAATGCTGCCCTGGATAATAACCGCCGCAACGGTATCAGCATCATTTCGGTAAATGGCTTAAAGCTGATAAGACCGGTTGTATCCAACAGTAACGGAACACTCCCGATGAGTGGTATTGATATTGAACCTAACGACAGCTGGGCATTGGTAAATAATATTGAGATGGATCATCCGGTTACATTTAATAACGCTAAATATGGTGTTGTAATAGGTTTAGACAGACTACCCGGAAGTGATGCGAGGGATGTAAATATTACGATTAATGGTCACCTCGATGATGGCTCTTCCGTTGGTTTCTGGCTGGGCGGTTCAAAAGATACTTATGCTAAAGGAACAATTCCTTTGAAAGGCAGTATTCAGGTAATAGACCCGGTATGGAAGAATAATGTTACGCCTTTTAAAGGATATAGAACTTATGATTTTGCACCTCAGTGCAAGTTTAGAAATGTATCTATTCAGAAAGCCGGCAGTACGGATGAAGTGAAGAAGCTGAAACTACAGCAAGGCAATAAGAAGAATTTAGAGATTCAATAGCAGATACCAATGGAGCATAAAAAAATAAAACTGCTGCGCGTTTCCACCATTCCTCATTCTTTGCACCTGCTGTTACGCGGACAGATCAGGTATATGAAAGATAATGGGATGGAGGTTTACATGGCCAGCACAACAGGACCTGAAGTGAATACCCTGATGAAAAATGAAGGAGCACCGCATTACCATGTTCCTTTGTCCAGATCGCTCAATCCTTTGCAGGACCTGAAAGCATTGTATCATATGGTAAAACTCATCAGGAAAATTAAACCAGACATTGTTCATTCACATTCACCCAAAGCCGGAACCATTGGTATGCTGGCTGCCTATATATGCAGAGTGCCTCTGAAAATGCACACCGTAGCAGGTTTACCACTGATGGAAAGCCAGGGGATGAAAAGAAAATTATTGGTGACCGTAGAAAAATTGACCTACCGGTTTGCGGACTGGATATTACCCAATTCGATGGAATTGGAAAAATATATCATTGAAAATAAACTGGCTCATAACAGTAATAAATTAAAGGTACTGGGAAAAGGTAGCAGCAATGGTATTGATCTTTCTTACTACAGCAAAACACCGGCTGTAATGCAGTCTGCACAAGCGTTTAAAGAAAAATATAATATCGCGGATGAGGAGGTTGTTTTATGCTTTGTAGGACGTCTTGCTTTTTATAAAGGTATCAATGAACTGGTGGCTGCATTTGAAATACTTACCCAAAAGTATAATAAACTCAGACTTGTGCTGGTAGGGCCCGCAGAAGATATCAATCCGCTGAATAAAGAAACGATCGCCTTAATGAATGACTTGCCCGGCATTATCAGTACCGGTCATCAGGATGATATCAGGCCTTATCTGGCAGCGGCGGACATATTTGTTTTTCCCAGCTACCGGGAGGGATTCCCGCAATCGTTAATGCAGGCGTGTGCAATGGGATTGCCTTGTATTACTACTGATATTAATGGCTGCAATGAGATGGTATTTAATGGGGTAAACGGCAGTTTAATTCCTGCTAAGCATGTAGCAGCTATTGTTGACGCCTGCGAAGTACTGATAGCAGATAAAACAAAACGGCTGCAGCTTGGCAAAAATAGCCGCGCTTATATAGAAGATAATTTTGAACAACAGCAATTCTGGCATAAGGTAAACAGCTTTTATATTAAACATTTAAACACGCAGTCATAAATGTCTAAGCATGTATTAATCACAGGAGCTTCCGGCTTTTTAGGAAAGATAATAGTAGATTATCTGTCGCAGCCAGCATTGGATTATTGTGTGGATACGCTGGGCAGAAGCACTTCTGCTACTTATAATACGGATCTGAGCAATGATGTGCCTGCACTTGAAAAAAAATATAATATCATTATTCATGCAGCCGGTAAAGCGCATGTGGTGCCAACATCAGCAGCCGAAGAAGCGGCATTTTTTAACGTGAATGTGGAAGGAACCAAAAATTTATGCAAAGCATTTACAACAACAGAAAAGCCCGATGCATTTATTTTTATCAGTACAGTAGCAGTATACGGAGTAGATGCTGGTCAGCTTATCAGTGAAGACGCTCCCCTTAATGGCAGTACGCCATACGCCAGGAGCAAAATTATGGCAGAGGAATGGCTACAGGAATGGGCTATACAAAATCAGGTGCAGCTAACTATTCTGCGTCTGCCATTAATTGCGGGCCCTAATCCACCCGGCAACCTGGGCGATATGTTGAGAGGTATTAAGTCAGGTCACTATTTCAGCATCGGTAAAGCAGATGCCAGGAAAAGTGTGGTATGGGCCGCAGACATTGCCGCCGTTATACCAATAGTGGCAAAGGTAGGAGGTGTGTTTAATCTTACAGACAGACATCACCCGAGTTTCGCTGAACTGGAAACCTGCATAGCTGCTGCATTGCACAGGAAAAGCCCTAAACGTATTCCATTGGTAGCTGCACAGTCGTTGGCTGCATTTGGAGACCTGGTGGGGAAACGTTTCCCGATAAATAGCCATAAACTCAGAAAAATTCTTTCTCCTTTGACCTTTGATGATCGCAAGGCAGGAAAATTGATACAATGGAATCCGTCTAATGTTATTGAAAAATTACCGACTATTTTATGATTTACCTGGTACTGATAGTATTGTTTTTTTTATTGATGTTCGGATACTTTCGTGTGGCCGACAAATATAATATTGTAGATAAACCCAATGAAAGAAGTTCACATAGCAGTATCACTATCCGGGGTGGAGGCATCATTTTTATAGTTGCTGCCCTGGTGGCGCTGGTATGGCATTTCAATGAATACTGGTTGCCTGTAGCAGGTATCATTATGGTTGGGATCATTAGTTTCCTGGATGACATATTTACTTTATCCAACAGGATACGGATTGTATTTCACATGATGGCTGTCACCTGTATGTTTGTTTATTTAAGTGTGTTTTCCAACTTTCCTGTTTACGGCGTTATTTGTTTATACATTTTGGCGATTGGAATTATCAATGCATATAATTTTATGGATGGTATAAATGGTATTACAGGTATATATAGCCTGGTAGTACTACTTTCCCTGCAGATGATTAACATACAGGTGATGCCCTTCATACAACCGGATATGGTATGGCTGCCCATACTGGCTTGTATTGTATTCCTGTTTTTTAATTTCAGAACAAAAGCAATTTGTTTTGCGGGAGATGTTGGAAGCGTAACCATCGCTTTCTGGATTATCACACTTTTACTGGATCTGATATTGACCAGTGGAAACTGGATATATATTCTTTTCCTGGCGGTGTATGGTGTAGATGCCATTCTAACCATTGTGCACCGGTTGTTATTGAAGCAAAATATATTTAAAGCACATAGGTCACATTTCTATCAAATATTAGCGAATGATCGTAAGGTGTCGCATCTCGTTATCAGTACAGCTTATGGTGTCATGCAGATGGCGATCAATTTATTGGTTATTTATAGTAATTGGAATGCGACACTCACTTTTGTGGTGATATGTGCGCCACTTACAGTGATTTATATTAGTCTGAAAAACAAATTAATGATAAAAACGGTGGCATTATGACAGGAAATAAAAATAGGAATGTAATCATCAGAAAGGAAACAGGCGGTCAGATGAATATTAACGATGATGTCAACGTAGTAATTTATGGTGCCGGTGGGCATGCTAATGTAGTAGCGGATCTCGTGGTAAGTACACAAAAAATACTTTGTGGATTTTTTGATGATGAGGCAGGAGAAGGGAATGCAACAGTGCAACAATATGGAACGCATCTTTTTAAAGAAGCGCGAATGATCATAGGTATCGGGAATAATACAGTGCGGCAACGTATTGCATATAGCGTTAAACATGCTTTTATTTCCCTGGTACATCCTGCTGCTTGTGTAGTCGATAGTGTTAAACGGGGAGAAGGAACAGTAGTGCTTGCCAACGCCGTAATACAGGCCAATGCGGTAATAGGAAAACATGTAATTATAAATGCGGGTGTGGTAATTGATCATGATGCGGTGATTGAAGATTTTGTGCACATCGCGCCCAATGCTTATATCGGCGGAAGTGCACATATAGAAAAAGGTGCTGTAGTAGGTGCAGGTGCTGTGATATCCAGGTTCGCAAAAGTAAAAGCCAATACGGTGGTGCCACCGCTGACAGTAGTTTAGATTAACTGCTAATTATTGGTTTTACGTATAGCATATATAGTATGAATTTATATATTTTCAGATGCATAAAACTCATTGGCTAGTGGCATTGGGGTTGTGTACCATGTCTCTTATGAAAACCTTAGCATTGACGGCACAGGATATTGTGATTCAGAACCCGTCGATGGAAGGCCCGCCACGTGCGGGTTCGGTACCATCTCCGTGGATACGCGCATTTCAATCACCGGATACACAACCTGGATTTTACGGGATTACATTACTCCCTTCACAAGGCAAAACATACGTAGGCGCCATTTATGGAACCGCCTGGATGGAAGGTGTTTCTCAGCAATTAATCTCACCGATGAAAGCCGGCACATCTTACCAGTTATCTTTCGACCTGGCAGCTCCTGCAAAATATGATACCCTGCAAATGTGTGGAGGCTCTATGGCTGTTTATGGCAGCAATAGTGCTACTGCAAGAGAAGAACTGCTATGGGCTTCCGGATCCTTTACACATGAACAATGGAAACGCTACACTGTAATACTCAGGCCAACAAAGGATTACAACTACCTTGTATTAATGCCTTATTTACCGGGTACCTGTGGTGCCAGCAGATATACCTCCTGTTTGATTGATAATCTTTCAGGTTCCTTAGCAGCAATACCAACTATCAGTTTTCAGATACAGCCTGCCTGCCGGGGTAGAAGTACCGGCAGTATTATGGCGCAGGCAACGCATGGTAAACCACCATATACTTATTTGTGGACCTACAATGGTGCTACGCAGGCATCCATAGATCAGCTACCGGTGGGAGACTATGAGGTAACGGTAACATCTGTCAGCGGTACCAGCGCAAAAGCAGTTGCACATGTGAACGACTATACGATGAATGTACACACCATCAACACTTTGCCATCCTGTTACGGCGACAAAAACGGTATCATTGAAGTAAAAGTGGAGAATGGTATTCCTCCTTACCGATATAGTAAAGATGAAGGACAACATTTTCAGGATCATCCTGAGTTTAAAGAACTAAGAGCCGGGGCCTATGCTTTTCTTATAAAAGATCAGATGAAATGTGAAGCCCGCAGCAGTAACACTTTGGCACAACCTGATCCGCTGGAGCTGCAAAAGATAAAAACCAGGGATGTGACCTGCACAGCAACAACGGACGGAAAAATTGTGCTGGATATTACCGGTGGCACGCAGCCCTATATCTACAGCCTGAATGACGGGATCTGGCAGGAAGATAATGCCTGGAAAAATTTGGATGCCGGTAATTATCATTTTCGCATAAAGGATATTAATAATTGCTTCATAAACGGTAACGCTGATATAATACGGAACATCCGTGCATGTGCCGTATTTGTACCTACTGCTTTTAGCCCAAATGGCGATGGACAAAATGATCTTTTCCGTGCTAAAGTAAATGACGATGTACACGATTACCGGCTGGCGGTTTATAGTCGCTGGGGGCAAATCGTTTTTATGACTACTGACCCGGAAGGTGCGTGGAACGGGGATTTTAAAGGCCGTCAGTTGCCAATGGATGTTTACGCCTGGGTGCTTACATATACAGATAGCAAACAACAGGGACGAAAACAAACCGGTAGTGTAACACTGCTCCGGTGAGTTACAAAGTCTTATTCCTGAAAGGATAATGCTCCAGTACTTTCCGCAGCTTTTTATTAGTAGCAATATTGGCTATAGCCTGCAGGTGCTTTTCATGATGCAGATCTGTTCCGATAAGGTCTGCCATTTGTGTGTCCAACATTTTTTCTGCGGCCTGTTGTATATGTTTGCCGTAATATCCGGTAAGTGATAAGAGATTTATCTGCAACAGGCAGCCCTGATTCTTTAACTGCCGGTAAGCATCTGCGTTTGAGTGAAAATAAGCATACCGTTCCGGATGCGCCAATACCGGCTGATAGCCGGCGCTCTGCAAATCAAATAACCATTTGTGTAGTTGTGGAGGGGCCGACATAAAAGAAATTTCCACCAATACCATATTGCCGGATAACGTCAGTAACGGCTTTTGCATAAGCGCTTCAAACTGTTCATCCATATAATATTCTGCCGCATGATATAATGGAATGGGAATATTTTTTGCTGTCAGCGCATCCAGTACTTCCTGGTAGGGCGTGGCCATGGTGATCGCAGAATTGGGATAACGATCCATCATGATATGTGGTGTGGTAATAATTTTTTTAATACCCATGAGCTGCAGCTGCTCAATGAAATACACTGCTGTGGCGGTGTCTGGCACACCATCATCAATACCTGGCAACAGGTGAGAATGGATATCAGTTTCCATGAAGGCCAGCACTTGCGCAGGCAAGGCTGCTTCATTTTTTCGTTTACGGAAAAAAAGCATAGCAGGTTTCTCTATAAAGTGATGGCATAAAAAATTCGCTGAACTATAACATAATCAGTGCCACGATTTCTTCCAGGAATTGTTGATCTGTTTCATCAAAATGCGATAACTGCTCGCTATCTACATCCAGTATTGCTTTTACTTCGCCCCCGCGAATCAGGGGTACCACTATTTCTGATTTAGACAAACTGCTACACGCAATATGTCCCGGAAATGCGGCTACATCAGGTACAATCAGGGTAGCAGCTTGTGCCCAGCTGCTGCCGCACACACCTCTGTTCTTACGGATACGGGTACACGCTACCGGTCCCTGAAAGGGGCCCAGCACCAGTTCATCTCCTTTCACCAGGTAAAACCCTACCCAAAACCATCCAAACTGCTCTTTCAACGCAGCGGCTACATTGGCCAGGTTAGCCACCAGGTCAGGCTCTCCCTCCAGTAATCCTTTGATCTGCGGAATCAGGGAAGTGTATTGTGCTGCTTTATCGCCCCGTATGATATGTAAGTCTTCTGCCATGATTGTTTATCTTATTACCAATTTTACAAAAATCGGGTATAAAAAACAAAACGGGAATTAATTCTCTAAAATCCATTGCCGGCATTAAATAACAAAGAGGTCCCGGTAACGGAACCTCTTTGTTATTATAATACGTGGTCTTATTTATTGTATCCTGATCACCTTGGTACTGCTCACTTTGCCTGTTTGCTGATTCGTTACTTTAATGATCCAGGTACCGGTAGGCACTTTGCTCATATCAACCCTGACCTGCTGTATACCTTTGGTTGATACGATGTAAATCTGCTGTATCACCGGGTTATGCCCTTTCAGATTCATCACTTCTATCAGCAGTTTATTGCCGGGATCACCGGTTATTTTCAACTGGAGGTCACTACCACCTACAGGGTTAGGATAGGCCACCAGCGTACCTGGTGCGGTGTTCAGGGCTGCTAATTTGGCAACAGCCGCCCCTGTGCAATCTTTTACATATGCCCAGGGTTTCCCGTCACCGGTATTAATATCCGGCTGGTCACCCTGTGTCCACCATTTGGCGTTATATACTTTGCCATTATATACTGCCTGATTGCCCGCCACATAAGTGCTGCTGCTGCTCCATACCGGTATGCCATTGCAGGTGTTTCCACCGCTGCCGGTTACCGTAACCGTTACTGCGGCAGAGGTAGTGGTAGCATTGCCATTGTCTGTCGCTTTAGCAGTGAGGGTGTAGGTCCCTGCTGCTACGTTACTCCAGGTGATGCTGTATGGTGCTGTACTATCTACACCCAGCAGGGTGGTGCCGTTATAAAAGGCAACGGATTTTATAGTGCCGTCGGAATCGGTGGCAGTGGCTTGTATGGTAATATTTGCCGGTGCTGCAAAAGTGGCATTGTTGGCCGGAGCAGTGATATTCACTACCGGTGGTATATTGCCTGGCGTACCACTACAATCTTTTATATATTCCCAGGGCAGGCCTGCACCTGTATTGAGATCAGGCTGATTGTTCTGTGTCCACCACCTGGCTTTATATACCTTACCGGCATATACTACCTGGTTGCCGCCTACATAAGCGGTAGCAGCAGACCATGCAGGAATACCATCGCAACCACCACCACCGGAAGGATTTACGGTAATATTAACTGCGGTGGAGGTGGCAGACGCACCACTGTTATCTGTTGCTTTGGCTGTAATGCTGTAGCTGCCTGCTGCTACGTTGGTCCAGCTATAGCTATAAGGTGCAATACTGTCTGTTGCCAGTAAAGTGCTGCCGTTATAAAATTCTACTTTTGTGATATTGCCCGCACTGTCTGTAGCTGTAGCTGTAATGGCTACCGTGGCCGGTGCGGTGAAAGTGGCGTTGTTAGCAGGCGCAGTAATGTTTACTACCGGTGGTTTGTGTACTATGCCATTTACTTTTACCGTAATAACGGAAGAAGTAGTACTGGCGCCTTTATCATCTGTAGCAACAGCCGTAAGACTATAAGTGCCCGCTGCTACACCGTTCCAGGTAAAGCTGTAAGGTGCGGTGCTGTCAGCTGCCAGTAAAGTGCTGCCATTATAAAACTGTACACGAGTTACTACACCATCAGTATCACTGGCTGCTGCCTGAATGGTAATGGTGGCGGGTGCTGTATAGGAGGCATTATTTGCCGGCGCGGTAATGTTTACTACTGGCGGCTTATTGACCGGTGTGGTACCAAAGAAATAACCATAGTAGTTATTGGCAAATTCATCACCGTTGGCTTTATCCCAGTTGATGGACCAGGTCATGATGCCCCTTAACCCGGGATAGCCTGCTGCTTTGCGCAACGTATAGGCGCCACCGTATGATTGCCCTTTTATGATGTAGTCCAATGCTTTTTTTACATTCGAAGGGGTGGTGTAACCGCCGCCGGCTGCATTGGCAGAAGCTGGCAGACCAAAGGCTACCTGGTCTTCCCGTAATGCAGGGAACGTTTTGCCGGTACCGGATACAGGGAATCCCTGCAGCAACATTTCCGACATGGAAACGATGAAGTCGGAAGTTGCCTGGTTGTAAATACCGTTATCCAGCGCCATTACTGAGCCGGTGTTATAATATTGCGGATGTATGAAAGTCAGCTCTGTGCGCAAGCCATATATCACCGGAAGGTAAGCCCCTACAAGCGGACTATAGGCAGCGCCATAGGCCGTTTGCACATAGTAGGTTTCAGGCGCCATGGTAAGCCAGCAATTTTTGCCCTGCCCTTTACGATAGGCGATGATCTCTTTCACTGCTGCTATCAGGTTTACTACCCTGGGAGTAGTAGGATTGGTGAAATCAGCATCACCGGTATTTAATTGCAGATTGGTTCCTCCTTCTATATCTAAATCAAATCCATCAAAATTGTATTGGTCCAGCAATGCTTTCATGGAGGTAACAAAAGCCTGCTTTTGTGCAGTAGTTGTCAGATCCAGGGTACCGTTTGCACCACCAATGGAGAGCAATACTTTTTTCTTTTGTGATTGAAGGTATTGTATGTCGCCCGCAAACTCTGCAGGGGTGGTATTTTCAGGCACCAGGCTCATAGTGGCCTTGTCGGTGCCGCTTATCGCAAAGGCAACCTGAATGACATTGTACTTGGGGTTTACATTACGTAAACGGATATACGGAGATGGATCTGTAGTAAGGCCCCAGTTTTGCCAGTAGCCCACAATCACTTTGCCGGTGTCTGTTACCTGACCGGTACCTACCGTAATATTCACTACTGCAGACGTCGTGCTGGCTCCCTTATTATCTGTTGCTATTGCAGTAATGGCATAACTGCCGGCAGCTACATTGGTCCAGTTATAACTGTAAGGTGCGGTGCTGTCTGTAGCAAGCAGGATATTATCTCTGTAAAAAGCTACCCGGCTGATGGTACCATCGGTATCGCTGGCTGCTGCCTGAATGGTAATACTGGCGGGCGCTGTATAAGATGCATTATTTGCCGGCGCAGTGATATTTACTTTAGGAGGTATGTTACCGGGCGTACCACTGGCAAATACTTCGTTGATCTTATTTACCAGTGGGGAAGTGGTGTTGGGACAATAGATCAGTTTTCCCTTTGCCTGCGTGGAGGCGGTCATATTCAGCATATCCCCGAATACCTGCCAGATAATTACCCCGGCCAGACTGTTATCTTTGATATACTGTGCTTTGGCAGCAATAGATCGTTCGTTATCATAACTAAGGAAAAAACTGCCGTTGGTTTTGTAAGGTACTTTCGCCACATCATCCCAGGCATCTGTCCAGCCGGTACCACTTCCTGTGTTTTGTGTAATATAGCTATAGTTAGGAGTGCCATCCCACACATCTTTAGCCCAGTTGGTATAATCTGCACAGGTTTGTATAGGACCATCCGGTTGCACGGTTTCTGCGCGTTTAACAGTAGGGGCGTTCACGGCTGCGGCTCCGCTGGTGATAACACCACGGCCATAGAACGGAGCCCCGAGATTTACCTTGCTCATATTTACACCAAGCGCACGGATACCTTTGGTAGTACCATCAAGGGAAAAGCCATTGTATTCCTCCCCGGGATAGTCGTACAACGGCGCATTATGTCCTGCTTTATTAGACCAGCCACCGTTATAATCATAGGTCATCATGTTAAAATAATTCATGGAATTATTGAGCCTTGCCCAGTCGAAGCCCGGCAGTTTTGCGGTGGAAGCAGCAAAGCAGGAAGTGATCAGTTTGGTAGTGCCAATAGCAGCCCGTAATTGTTCTACCAGTGTTGCGAAATTTGCGTAATCAGCTGCACTGTAATGTTCAATATTCATTCCGGCATCATTAGGATATTCCCAGTCGAAGTCGATGCCATCAAAACCCAGGCTGATCAGTTCCTGGCAGCCGGCAATGAATTTTGCACGCTTAGTGGCATCGGCTGCCATTTCAGGATAATGTTTGCACATACTCCAGCCTCCAACAGAGGCAAGTACCTTCACGCCTTTCTGATGAGCCAGGGCAATAACACCCGGGGCACCGCCCTGCTTTGGAACAGATAAAGGGAAGGTGCCGGTTTTACCGGTGTTAACGTTGCTCCATCCACTACCGGCATTACGATAGCCCAGTGAGTAAGCATAACTGGCATCAGGAACGTAGTAAAGAATATCCAGTTCGCCGTACAGCAGGTACATATCCCAGCTACTGTAAATATCCTCATCAACCAGTGGTGCAGGCTGTTGTACAGCACCCACCTGGTAAATGCTTTTGTTACGATAGTCACCGCTATGCAGTGATCCGTCTACGGCTACACCGAAGAAAGAAAAATTGAGAATGGTGTACTGTGAGTAATCTACATTCAGTTGGTTATATCCTCCGGCGGGAACGGTGCCGGCTATATTTTTCCAGGCGTCCCATTGTGTGATGTAACCGATTACTTGTTTGTTGTGTTGTTGGGTGGTGGCTGGCACAGGCGGACTTACCTGTGCTGTGAGGTTGTTGGGTAGCAACCCAATGAATAACCAACACGCCATCATTGTCCGGCAAATGATGCCAGGTTTTGATGTAAAGAAGGGTTTCATAATGAGAATTTAGATGGTTTGATGACGGTTAAATAAGGACTCGATTTTTAGTGCTGATTTACAGGGTCCGGTCTACAGTAACTTTGTTAATTTGGTTGATGCCAGGCTTCTTCTATAATATGGTTATCTTAAACAGATATGATTTTCATAACGGTACTGCACAGGTATATTAGCTCACTGGAGAAGGATGTCGGATAAAGCAGGGAAGAGTACCATATCGATAATAAAAATATTTTTTAAGTACTGCGGCGGTATTTCATGAGCAAATTATTATGACATCGCCTGAAAATCAGCAGCAGTTTTACAATGGAAAGATATTAAAAGAGATACGGTTAACAGATATTGCTTACCTGGTAAATGCTAAAAATTGTTTTAGTTAATGATGCCGTTACCAGGCAATTTAAATTTAGAATTATCCGTTATTATTGTATATTTATTTCAGTAACCATTGAAGATAGATAGTTAACCATTCAACCAATAATTGACGGTATGCGAAGGCGTTTTTTCGTTATTCATCCTTATTTCTGTCTGAGAAATGGTTAATTAAAATATCTTTGTTACACTATGAAACCATCTGAAGTAATATTAGTGAACGAATCGGACGAAGCTATTGGTACGATGGAAAAAATGGCTGCGCACTATAAAGGTTTGTTGCATCGTGCCTTCTCGGTATTCATCATTAATGATGCCGGGGAAATGTTATTACAGCAACGTGCGTTAGACAAATATCATTCGGCTGGTTTGTGGACGAATGCCTGCTGTAGCCACCCGTTTCCCGGCGAAGCAACCCTGGAAGCCGGCCATCGCCGTTTGCAGGAAGAGATGGGTTTTGATTGTGATCTCCACGAAATTTTTTCATTCACCTATAGAACGGAATTTGATAACGGGTTAACCGAACATGAATTTGACCACGTGTTGCTGGGTACCTATAATGGCATCATCTATCCCAATGCTGCCGAAGTAAATGACTACCGCTATTTGTCTGCCAACCACATACTGGAATTAATGGAAAAAGAGCCAGGCACATTCACCTCCTGGTTTCATTACGCATTGCCAATAGTTTTACAGCATCTTGATTTACGGGTAAATACAACGGGAGTATAATTGACCATTCATAAGACTGTTTTTTTTAAAGTTTAGCTATGCCACTTTTTGCTGTTAACCGGTTTGCGTTGTAAGTAAAATCAATTTTCAACACCTGCTATGCTGCTTCGTGTGGCGGGATTTTCGCATGCCTGCCCAACGATGTTTTTGCCGGGATAAACCCGGCACCACCTATGTCATTTTATAACCCGAATAGTTAACAATTAAACCCTCAAACACATGACTAGCATTCAATTTCCGCGGATCAGGTATCCCTTTCCCTCCCGTATTAACCAACGTGTGCAGGAAGCACATTTGCATGTTACTGATTGGGTAAAGTCTTACGGATTACTCTCTACAGAAAAAGCATTGGCCCGTTTCGGGAAAGCCCGTTTTGCCTGGCTGGTAGCCAGAGCTTATCCGGAGGCTACTTTAGAAGATCTCTACCTGATAACCGATTTTAACGCATGGCTGTTTATCCTCGATGACCATTGCGACGAGGCCGAAGTCGGTAAAAAATCTGATTACCTGAGAAGCGTTATGGCAGGACTGATGGATGTGCTGCAAAATAACAAACAGGTGACACTTGCTACAGCAGGCCCTATACCAGCTGCTTTGAGCAATATGTGGGAACGTATGCGGGCCATTGCCACACCCGCCTGGCGTTTACGCTTTATACGCAGCATGGAAGATTATTTTTCCGGTTGCATATGGGAAGCAGAAAATCGTGAAGCCGGCATCGTACCTGGTGTAGATGATTACATACGTATGCGGCTATTTACCGGTGCCGTTTTACCAGATGTAATATTGATCGATATTATCGAAAAAATTTATCTGCCAGAATCTTTATTACAACACGCTTTGCTGCAACGAATGGTACTGGCTGCCAGCAATATTATATGTTGGGCCAATGACATGTTTTCCTTTGGTAAAGAATCCAAGCAGGGCGATGTACATAACCTGGTGCTGGTATTACAACATGCCAACCAATCTACCCTGCAACAGGCTTTAGATGAGGCTGCCCGCATGCATAATGAAGAAGTAGCCATTTTTGCTACCCTGGAAAAATTGCTGCCGTTCCGGGGCGATGAAACAGATGCTGAATTGCTGCGTTACGTATCAATTTTACGCGCCTGGATTGCCGGTAATTTTGAATGGAGTTTGAATGATACAGGAAGGTATGGTGCAGCGATTAAAAAAGCGGTTACCGCATAAAAGGAAGGCCTTCTGCCTTTACCACAGACGGAGGCAGAAGGCCTTTACCCTTGTTTTCTTCGTTGCTCTATGAGCCGGCCTACCCACCAGAATGATAATGCAAGCACACCAAAGAAAATACCTTTATTGGTATGATCCCACAGGTATTCAAAGTAACGGGTATACAGGTCCAGCAGGAGGAAAATAACACCGAGATCACGCAGCAGATTATCTTTTATGCGGATACCCAGCAAGAGTATCCCGATGCACTGTGCCGTGTAGAAAATAACCCATTGCAGCAAATGTACCTGCCGCAAGTCCTGCCATTCCTGCCAGGTGCCGCAGTTACCAAAAATAGAAATCAGCCAGCCGGAAATAATGAACAACAGCCAGCCACCGTTCCAGGTAACATTTTTGATGAACGGGGAGCCAGCGCAGTCCCCATGCCAGCAACACCAGCACGGCACCTAATAATGCCATACGGCAGGGCAGGTTCATGCCCAGGAACAGGGAGGCATCATTTGTAAGGTAGTAGGTAAGTTTTATGTATGCAGGTATCAGGCATAGCAGCATGGAAAGCCATAGCAGCCGGGAATGAAGGGTAGCACCCAATATGCCGTAACAACAGGTGGCCAGCAACCAGAAAGCGCCATAGTTGCCCTCCAGATAATTCACACTCTTGCCAAGGTATACAACGCTCACGCCTATACTAAGAACCGGCAGCAGCCAGAATAATTCCCGGTTAAATGAAAATAACGGCTGATGTTTATTGCGCCGCCAGCCCTGGTAGCAAAGAAAAACAGTGAGACCCGCAAATAACAGGGCAATCACGCTATCGGTCAGCGAAAACTTTTTGCGGATGATCTCTATCCATTTTTCGTCCAGCACCAATGAGCCAAAGGCCATCAGCGCACAGGAAATCGCTGCAATAAAAATGTAAAGGGTAATGGTTTGCCAGTCGGTGTTATTAATGGAGTAACTTTTATGTAAATTATCTGCCTGCTCTTTACTAATGAGCTTTTCCTGCTGCCAGACATGGATGGCTTTATTAAGTAACTGGGCTTCTCTTTTATCTACTTCTAACATGGGCATCCTTTTCAGCTGTTATCGCCTTTGTGTACAAGACGGAGGGTATTACGTTTTTTAATTCTTAAACGGAAATAGTTGAATAGCATCAGGGCCGGTACACTGAAATAACTCAAACGTTGATACATCAGGTTTTCCGGGAACTTGAAATACACCAGGGCAATACACGTAAATCCGGTAGCCATGGAGAGAAAGTTATATTTAAAACGCTGATACAATAATTCTTTTTCGGTATGATGCCCGGGAATAGTAATAGCGGGATTTTTTTGGAAGATATAATAGCTGATCCAGAACAGTCCTGCCAGGCAGCCCGTGATATTACACAGATAAATAAACAGCGGCAGCATAAAATGCACCGACATTTGCAGCAAGGCAGAAGTAGAAAAAGGAAAGCACACAATAAAAAACAATAAGAAAAGATTACGTCTTATCAATCCTTCGTTGTAATTTTGAAGAAAGCGGCATAATTGTAAGTGCCGGGCCCAAAAATTCCCAATAAATATGAAGCTCACCATGAAAGCAAAAAATTCGTTCATGAGTGGCTTGAAAAGTGCAGGATAATCACTGGTAGGCGTATTCTCAGGAATATGTGGCAGTTTGATTTCAATAATCAGTAAAGTAATGGCTATAGCGAACACCGCATCGCTGAAGAGAATTAATCGCTCCAGCTCAAACTCACGATGAAACGGTTTGGGTTCCTTGATAACAGACATAGACATAGTAAAAACGATAGCTTTTGAAGCAATATACGAAAAGCAGTTAGCTTTTAGCGATTAGCAGTTAGCCCTTAGCGGATAATATCATATCAATATCCTGTTTTATCCGCTAAGGGCTAACTGCTAATCGCCAATAGCTAAAAGCTCACCACAACCTTTTTACCACTTTGTTGTTAAGTACTTATCAATCATCATATACTTTCAAAGTAATAAGTATGCGTTGTCGTCAGATCCTATTTACATTTCTTTTATTGTCAGGAATACCAGCAGTTTACGGGCAAGTGGATACAACGCAGCCCGGATCTTATGCCTTTAACCTGACCGATTGCATACAATACGGATTGGCCCATCATCACGATGTTGTAAATGCACGGCTCGATATTAATTTTTCACAGGAACAAATCAAAGAAGCCACTGGTAAACTCTTGCCACATGCGGATGTGAATGCGAGTTTTACAGATAATCTGAAACTGGCCACCTCCCTGATCCCGGATATTGCCAATGGTAACTATGATAAAAAGATCCCTGTGCAATTTGGTACCCGCTTCGCATCTGCGGTTACGGGTACGGTTAACCAGGCCATCTTCAATAGTGATTATTTCCTCGGATTAAAAGCCTCCAGGGTATACGGTGGACTGGCACAAAAGTCCTATACCCGCACAGCTATTGATACCCGCGTGGCTATCAGCAAAGCCTATTATGCAGTACTGGCCAGTGAAGAGAATATCCGGCTGGCAAAATCCAATATGGCCCAGCTAAATAAAACATTATCAGACACCAAATCCAGGTACGACGCCGGTGTGTCGGAAAGAGTAGATGTAGACAGGATCCAGGTATCCTATAACAATATTGTAACAGACATTGAAAATCAGATCAGGATACTCGTATATACGGTGCAGTTATTAAAGTTTCAGATGGGCATGCCCCAGGAAAGTAAGCTGGAACTGACACAAACGGTAAAGGACCTGAATGCGGAATCTTTTGTCACAGATACGATCGACTACCAGGTGCAGGACCGCGTTGAATATAGTATCCAGTCTACCCAGATTGCCCTGGATGAACTGCGCTTAAAAAGTAAAAAGATGGCTTATCTGCCATCTTTAAATGCTTATGTGAATTATGGATTTAACTATTTCTCTACCACATTCGGGAGTCTTTATAAAACCGGCTTCGGCGCTTCTGCATTAGGACTTACACTGGCCTGGCCTATTTTCACCGGTACCGAAAGGTTACACCAAATCAGGGAGAACAAGATTACTTTAGAAAAATCACACAATGATCTGGGATACCTGTCGCAACAAATCAAACTCGAAGTGTCTAATGCCAATACCCAGTATCAGAACTATAAAGCGCAGTTTGTAACACAGAAAACAAATATGGAACTCACCCAGGGCATATACGACCGTATTGTGCTCAAATTTGGACAGGGCGTTGCTACCAGTTTGGATGTTACTGCTGCGGAAAGTGATCTGAAACAAGCACAGGTGACTTACGTACAGGCACTGTTGAATACCCTGATCAGTAAAACAGACCTGGACAAAGCCATGGGCAAGATTAAATAGGTGAGCAGTTAGCGCTTAGCAGTTAGCTTTTAGTAAACCGCGTCAAGCAATCGCTTTAAATTGTAATTCGTAATTCGCAATTAATTTTTCATATGCATCTAAAAAATTACAAGCGGACCTTTTATGTGGCAGGTGTAATACTGTGCGGGGCCTGTGGCAACAGTAAGCAACAACATGCAGGCATGATGGGAAAAATGAAGGCTACAGTAACAGTTGCTGAAATAATACCCACTTCCTATACTGTACTGGAGAAATTCCCTGCTGTACTGACGGCACATGATGTTGTAGCAGTGCGTTCAGATGTGACGGGCTATCTCGAAGCTATTAAAGTGAAAGATGGAAGCAACGTCAGCAAAGGACAAGCGTTGTATGAGATAGATAAAAGCCGTTACGCTGCTACATACGGACAGGTGGCCGCTACGCAGCAGCAGGCAGAAGCAGACCTGGCCCAAAAGCAACGGGACTATGAAAGGTATAAGAGTTTGCTGGACCATGATGCCATTTCCAAACAAACAGTAGATCAGGCCAATACAGCAGTGTTAACCGCCAAAGCCAATGTGGCCGCAGCTAAAGCATCAGTAGCAAAGGCGGGTACCGATGTGAACCATGCGATTTTACGTGCACCCGTTACCGGTAAAATCGGGATCGTACAAATCAAAGTAGGTGATATTGTGAATGCCGGACAAACACTCATTAATACAATTGTGAATGAACATCCCATGTTCGCAGACTTTGACGTGCCACAGGCCCGTTTACCGGATTTTATCAGAATAGAAAAGGGTCAGGGAGACCAGAAATTTTTTATTCAGTTTGGTAACGGAGAACGTTATGGAGAAGAAGGGAAGATCTTTACCATCAATAATATAGTAGATGCACAAACCGGTACTGTCCGGGTACGGCTCGTTTTTCAGAATAAAACAGATATGCTGAAATCAGGTATGAGCTGCATCATTGTAATGCAATATGCTACACCAGCTACACAGATAGCCATCCCCGCCAAAGCTATTATTCAAAATTTATCTGAAACCAGTGTATATACACTTACCAAAGATAATGTGGTGAAACCGCAGGACATTGTTCCCGGGGCTGTTACCGATACAATGCTGCTGGTAAATAGCGGCCTCAATGCCGGTGATAGGGTAGTAGTAGAAGGCATACAAAAAGCAAAACCAGGAGATACAGTGAATGTGGCCGGAGCAGCTGCAGGCAAACATTAATACTAAATCACTATCACAGTATGATCTCAAAAACATTTATAGAGCGCAAGAATACTACGATCGTAATTGCTATCATCATTGTGATTGTAGGGCTCATTTGTATGATTAACCTGCCCATTGCCCAGTTACCCGATATAGCACCGCCGGTAACAGATGTAAGGGCCAGCTATGTGGGCGCCAACTCCACTACGGTAGAAGAAACAGTCACCACACCTATAGAAAATCAGGTAAACGGTACCCCCGGTGCCATGTATATACAGTCTGTAAGTGCCAACGATGGCTCTATGGGCATCACAGTCACTTTTAAGCTGGGTACCAACCCCGATATTGCTACGCTCGATGTGCAGAACCGTGTAAGCCTGGCGTTGCCGAGTACACCGGACGAAGTACGTCGTGTAGGCGTTACCGTTAAGAAGCGTTCCAACGACATGTTAATGGTAATTGCACTGAACTCACCCAAAGGAAAACATACCCGTGAGTTCCTGGACAACTACATGAATATATTCCTTAAACCCGAGCTGGCACGTATTTCCGGGGTAGGGGACGTAAATGCTTTTTCGCAGGATTACAGTATGCGTATCTGGCTGAATCCTGATAAGATGGCTTCATTGGGACTTACGGCCGGAGATATTGCGCGGGCTATTACAGAGCAGAACCAACAGGTGCCTGCCGGTAGCGTTGGAGCACCGCCCATGGCCAGCTCACAGGCATTTGAATATACCGTAAGCGTAAGGGGCCGGTTGGCTACCTCCGAAGAATTTGGTAACGTGGTGGTGGCTACCAGCAAAAACGGGAGCCTGGTACGCCTGCGGGATGTGGCACGTATCACCCTCGGCTCATTTACCTACGCCATTGAAGCAAAAGCAGATGGTAAAACAGGTAGCGGGATGGCTATCTACCTCTCACCCGGCGCCAACGCACTGGATGTAAATGACCTGGTAATTGCTAAAATGAATCTGCTGGCAAAATCTTTTCCGGAAGATGTAAACTGGCTGATACCATTTGAAACCACTTCTTTCGTAAAGATTTCTATCAAAGAAGTAATTCAAACCTTTATAGAAGCGCTGATACTGGTAGTGATTGTAGTATTTGTGTTCCTCCAGAACTGGCGGGCCACACTCATTCCTATATTGGTTATTCCCATTTCACTGATAGGTACTTTTATCTTCTTTCAGCTACTGGGATTTTCTATCAATACCCTTACGCTGTTTGGTTTTGTACTCGCTATCGGTATTGTGGTGGATGATGCTATAGTGGTGGTGGAGGCGGTACAGCATCATATTGATGCGGATTTGATGTCCCCGCGGGAAGCTACCTACAAAGCCATGTCGGAAGTGCAGGGACCGGTAATTGCTATTGCCCTCATACTGGCGGCGGTGTTTGTGCCGGTAGCATTTATTCCGGGTGTAAGCGGACGACTCTATCAACAGTTCGCTTTAACCATTGCGATCTCTGTATTGATATCTGCTTTCCTGGCACTAACGTTTACGCCTGCACTGACCGCCATTTTATTGCGGCCTGCACATCTTTCTAAAAAATCTCATGGACTCAATAAAATCTTTTTCAAATTCAATGAATGGTTTGCCAGGGTAACCAACCGCTATGGAAGAGGAGTTATGTTTGCTGTTCGTAAAACGCCGGTGGTATTGGTGCTCCTGGGAATCATTTTCGTAGTGGCCTTTTATCTGTTTAAGAAAACCCCTACTACTTTTGTACCCCAGGAAGATATGGGTGCCTTATTCATAGCACTGGAGCTGCCGGAAGCATCTTCCACTGAAAGAACCAGAGAGGTGGTGGCAGAGATCAGCGATATTTTATTGAAAGATAGTGCAGTCATACATTTCTTCGGCATCACCGGTATTAACTTTGTGGCAAACGCTACAAAACCTAATTCAGGAACTTTTTTTGTAAGTCTCAAGCCGTGGGATGAACGCTTATTGCACGGAGACAATATCAATACGGTGCTTGGGCGTATACAAGGGGCTACCAGCCATATTATCGGAGCCAATATTATTTGTATCCCTGCACCTACACTGCGTGGACTAGGTACCTCGGGTGGTTTCTCGTTTATCCTGGAGCAAAAAAGTAATCCGGATATACAGCAGTTTCTGCAGGTAATGGGACAGTTCCTCCAGGCCGCCAATCAACGGCCGGAAATAGCCAGGGCATATGCCTTCTTCAGTGCCAATACCCCACAATTCAATGTGGAGGTAGACCGTGATAAATGTAAACAACTCGGTGTAGCCGTAAGCGATGTATTCAACGCACTACAAACTTTCCTCGGCGGCCTGTATGTCAATGATTTTACTAAGTTCAGCCGCAGCTTCCGCGTGGTGTTGCAGGCAGATTCTTTATACCGTACCAGCATTAATAACCTGAACACATATTATGTCAGGAATGCTACCGGGAGTATGGTGCCACTCAGCGCGCTCATTACCACTAAAAAGACCGCCGGTGCACCGGTAATCAATCACTTTAACCTGTATCGTTCAGTAGAAATTGATGGAGATAGTAAGACGGGATATAGCAGTGGAGATGCCATTAGTGCACTGAAAGAAGTCGCCGCCAATGTACTCCCCGAAAACTTTGGTTACGAATGGGCCAATGTGTCGTTGCAGGAAATTCAGGCAGGTAACAGTAGTGTACTGATCTTTGCTTTATCTATTTTGTTTGTATTCCTCCTGCTCACCGCCTTATACGAAAGTTGGTCGGTGCCGTTCTCCGTACTGCTGGCGGTACCAATCGCCTTATTTGGTTCTATCCTGGCATTAACATTAACAAAACAAGCGAATAGCGTATACTCACAGATCGGTTTAATAACCCTGATCGGGCTGGCGGCTAAAAATGCCATCCTGATCGTGGAATTCTGCAAAGAGCGTGTAGACAGAGGTATGCCACTCCTGGACGCTACGCTGGAAGCAGTGAAACTGCGTTTGCGACCCATTCTCATGACTTCTTTTGCATTTATACTGGGGGTAATGCCACTATGCCTGGCAAAAGGGGCAGGTGCGGCCTCCCGTGTTAATATAGGTTTTACCGTAGTAGGGGGGATGCTGGCAGCTACAATGCTGGGCATTTTCTCAGTGCCTGTATTATATGTGCTCATCACAAAAATGTCTTACGGTAAAAAGAAACTGGCCGATCTGGAAGCACATGGTAATGAGGACAAGAAACCACATGGTCTGGGAGAATAACCTAACTTCATTACCCATGAAAAATACGGAACGCTTCAGCAGCCGCGTAGACAACTATGTAAAATACAGGCCACATTATCCTGCGGCCATCATTCCTTTCCTGCAACAGGAAGCCGGATTGTCGCACCACACAGTGGTTGCCGATATCGGCGCAGGTACGGGCATCTCTGCACAACCTTTCCTGGATAATGGCAACAAAGTATTTGCTGTTGAACCCAACAGGGAAATGAGGGAGATGTCTGAAAAATTACTGCAGCGCTATCCTGGCTACACTGCTATAACGGGTACGGCTGAACGTACCACTTTACCCGATGCTTCTATTGATCTGATCGTTGCCGGCACCGCCTTTCACTGGTTTGAGCAAAGTGCAACCAGGAAAGAGTTTCAGCGGATTGCCAGTAAAGATGCCTATGTGGTACTGATGTGGAATGTAAGGCAAACGGCATTGCCTTTTGAAAAGGGATATGATAAATTACTGCATCAATTTGGTACCGATTATAAAGACATGCAACATAGAAACGTAGGGGCGTCACAGTTAGCTACTTTTTTTACACAAGGCACCTTCAAAGAGAAAGCCTTCAGCAACGCACAAATCTTTGATTTCGCCGCACTAAAAGGCAGATTACTTTCTTCTTCTTACATACCCGAAAAGGAACATCCTTCTTACGACACTATGATGAAGGCTTTGGAAGAGTTATTTCAAAGATACCAGGAGCAGGGAATGGTGAAATTTCATTATGAAACGATGTTGTATACGGGGAAAATCTGAACTGTGATTTTTATGATTAGCGTGATTATCCTGATTAGCGAAGATTTTAGCGGATATTGTCTGAACCAGGATTTTTAGGATTGAATGGATTACCCTGATGGATGTTATGTTATTTGATTTGGAAAATATACGCGTATATCTTCACTATAATCTTCGGCACCCATCAGGGTAATCCATTCAATCCTAAAAATCCTGGTTCAGACAATATCCGCTAAAATCTTCGCTAATCAGGATAATCACACTAATCATAAAAATCACAGTTCAGACATTTTCATTTAATCATAAAACCCCTACACCAAACTATTATACAATATCTCAATCGGATGCAGCGCCTTCACACCGGTACCATCTTTCACCTGGTGCCGGCAACTGGTGCCCGGTGCCGCAATGATAGTGTCTGCTGCAGCACTACGCACCGCCGGAAATAATACCAGCTCACCTATTTGCATACTCAGATCGTAATGCTCTTTTTCATAGCCGAAAGAGCCGGCCATACCACAACAACCGGAAGGAATTACTTCCACCGTATAGTTTTGTGGCAGCGATAAAATCTTTTTGCTGTGCAGCGCAGAGGACAATGCTTTCTGCTGACAGTGGCCATGCAGCTTGATATGCTGCTTGCTGCCGGTAAATTGTGCGGCCGTTACATTGCCTTTATCTGCCTCGGCGGCTAAAAATTCATCTACCAGGAACACATTTCTGGCGAGGTCTTTTGCCTGCTGACGCAGGTTTTCACGCACCAGGTCAGGATATTCATCACGGAAACTAAGGATGGCAGAAGGTTCTACACCGAGTAAAGGAATATTTTCGTTGATAACGGTACTGAATATACGAACATTGTTTTCTGCAATATCGCGCGCTTTACGCAGCAATCCCTTAGACATATATGCACGGGCACTTTCAGGGTGTTCCGTCATTTGTACATCATAACCCAGGCGATGCAGCAACTGCACCGCTTTGATGCCGATAGCAGTATCATTGTAGTTGGTAAACTCATCGCAAAACAGGTACACCTTTTTGGTACCCACAGGCCCTTTCTTTTCCTGTGGCCATTTTTCGTAGAACCATTTCCGTAAGGTAATGTTATGCATACCAGGCAGGGAACGTTTTGCTGCAAAGCCGGAAAGCTTGCGGATGATGCCACCGGTGAAGTTGTTTTTGATCAGTGCATTGTAAATGCCTGGCGTAAGCGCCGCCAGAGCAGAGAGCTTGGAGAAATTACCAATTAGTTTTGAGCGGAAAGGCACACCGTTGGCATCGTAATAATGCTGCAGGAATTCCATCTTCAGCTTGGCCATATCTACGTTAGAAGGGCATTCTGATTTACAGCCCTTGCAAGCGAGACAAAGATCCAGCACCTCATAAATCTCTTTATGATCAAAACGGTTTTGTTTGTTGGAATGGGTAAGGAACTCGCGCAGGATATTAGCCCTGGCCCGGGTCGTATCTTTTTCATTGCGGGTAGCCATGTAGCTGGGGCACATAGTGCCGCCACTCAGCTCCGTTTTGCGGCAATCGCCGGAACCGTTGCACTGTTCGGCATGCTGCAGCATGGTTTGTTCCGGGAAATGAAAGATGGTCTTTAGTTCCGGTGTTTTTTGTCCGGGTTCATAGCGCAACATACTATTCATAGACGGTGTGTCTACGATTTTGTTGGGATTGAAAATATTCTCCGGATCCCAGGTGTATTTAATCTGACGCAGCAGTTCGTAGTTTTTATCACCTACCATTTGTTTGATAAATTCGCCCCGCAGCCTGCCATCACCATGTTCTCCACTGAGTGAGCCATGGTATTTTTTTACTAGGGTGGCAATTTCTTCCGCAATTTTGCGGAATAATAAATTGCCCGCTTCGGTTTTTAAATTGATGATAGGGCGCAGGTGAATTTCGCCGCTACCTGCGTGTGCATAGTGCACAGCGTATAGATCGTATTCTTTTAATATCTCATTAAAATCGCGGATAAAAGCTGGTAAATCTTCTACTGCTACGGCAGTATCTTCAATTACCGGTACTGCTTTTTCATCTCCGGGCAGGTTGCTGAGCAGGCCCAGACCAGCTTTGCGCAGGGCCCAGATCTTTTTGCTGTCGTCGCCAAAGAGGAGGGGGAAGTGCAATCCCAGTCCTGCAGCGCGCAGCGTGGCTTCCACCTTACCCGTTATTTCGATGATCTCTTCCCGGGTGTTCCGGCAAAATTCTACTACCAGGATAGCACCGGGATCTCCCTGTACAAAAAAGCGGTTTTTGCTTTGTTCAATATTATCCTTTGTGCATTCCAGGATGTAGTGATCAATCAGCTCGCTGGCGCTGGGCTTATATTCCATCACCATTACATTGGCGCGGAGCGATTCATCAATACTGTTGAAGTGAATGCATAAAAGCCCGACTTCCTTTGGTGGGAGCGGGTCTATATGTAGTTTTATCTCTGTTAAAAAAGCGAGTGTGCCTTCAGAACCTGCTATCAGCTTACAGAAGTTGAAATCTTCCGTACCGGTGGTGAAGGGCGCGGTATCCAGCAACATATCCACGGCGTAGCCGGTGTTGCGGCGCGGGATGCTTTTCTTTGGAAATTCTTTCCGGATCTCGTCCTGGTAACTATGATTACTCAGACTGGTCCGTATCTGTTTATAGATGCGGGTTTCCAGGGTATCAGGGCCTTCGCATTTCTGGTGAAAGGTTTCCGGATCCAGGATGCCGAAGGTTACTTCTTCGCCGTTGCTCAGCAGGGCTTTTACTTCCAGGAGGTGTTCGCGGGTGCTGCCATATACCACGGAGTTGGAACCGCAGGAGTTATTGCCCACCATACCACCTATCATGGCGCGGTTAGCGGTGGAGGTTTCCGGCCCGAAGTAGAAACCATGGGGTTTCAGGAACATGTTCAGCTCATCGCGGATGACGCCCGGTTGTACACGTACCCAGTTTTCTGCTGTATTAAGTTCCAGTATTTTAGTGAAGTTGCGGGACACATCGGTGATGATCCCATTACCTACTACCTGTCCTGCCAGGGAGGTGCCGGCTGTACGCGGAATCAGGGAGGTTTTATTTTCACGCGCAAAGCTGATTAATGTCTTCAGGTCACCAATATGCTGTGGAATAGCCACTGCCAGCGGCATTTCACGGTATGCCGACGCATCGGTGGCATATAGTGTTCGCATGGTATCGTCTGTATAAAGCGTGCCTTCCAGTTTTTTGGCCAATTGCTCCAGCTTGTCGCGCATCATGAATGTCCCGGTTTTGAAAAGGCGAAATTAATATTTCAGTCCGGCTTTTTAAATAATTTCACGCAAAGGCGCAAACTAATCCTTTATAAATTGAGGCTTTTTTACCTGCAGGCCACAAACCGCTTCCAGCTTGTCTATCAGGTATACTGCCAGTTCCGGCGATTTAGCTTCATCATGCATATGCATAAAAAAATACACTTCTTTCAAACCGTGGTCCAGCCAGTATTTGATACGATTGGCCCAGTCGTCAATGCGGGTATAATCCGTAGGGTGCAGACTGTTACCAACAAAACGGATAAATATTTTTGGAATGGTCAGATGCATATGCGCTACATCCCTTCTGCCGGCGGTATCAGTGATAATGGCGCCAACATTGAGTTCCCGGAGTTTTTCAAAGAGCTCCAGGCGGATGGCCTCATCTCCATACCATTGCCGGTGGCGCAGCTCTACAAAAAATTGCAGGTCAGTAGGCAGGGAGGCCAGGTATTCGTATAGGTATGACCGTTTGGCCGGACCATATTTATCACTCAACTGTAAAAAGATAGGCCCCAGGTGCTGCCCAAAGGCCAGCACGCCTTCCAGGAAAGCGGTGGTTTTGTCGCCGGCACTCACCAGGTTGCTGTAGTGACTGATAGATTGCGGTACTTTAGGGCAGAATTTAAAATCCAGTCCCTGTGCTTTAGTACCCCATTTTGCAATGGTTTCCGGTCCGTATATCTGGTAATGCGTAGCATTCAGCTCTATGCTATTAAAATGATGCACATATTCTTCCAGAAAATTAGCGTCCTTAGTGCCTTTGGGGTATATCTTCCCGATCCATTCCTTGCGGCCCCATTTGGCGCAGCCAAGATATGCCAGTGGCTTTTTTACAGGCTTCCCCTTTAATATTTGCTTATTAAATAACGGTTCTGCCGGTAATTTAAAATCGAGGTCCTCCAGTTCAGCGGGTGAAACGCGGCCAAAATCCATGTGATGAGATTTTACATGACAATCAATTCAGCTGTTAGCTGTTAGCATTTAGCTGTTAGTATGAAGCGATTAATAGAAAACAAATATAAGAAAAGCTATCCGCTAATGGCTCCTCCGCTAAACTAACAGCTAAAAGCCATCCGCTAATGGCCCTCCGCTAAACTAACAGCTAAATACTAACAGCTAAAAGCTATCCAAAAATAAAATATGCCCTTCCCTTTGTTTTCTTATTTTTCCACGTTAACTTAATAAAGATTATCAATTATTTAGCATGGAGATTTTACACATTAGCGCGGAATGTTACCCGGTAGCCAAAGTAGGTGGACTAGGTGATGTGGTTGGAGCGTTGCCCAAATATCAGCATCAGCTGGGGAGTATTGCCAAAGTGGTGATACCGGCCTACAGAACCAAGTATTTCGAAACGCATGAATTTGATGTGGTACATCAGGCCGGAATGTGGCTGGGCCACGACTGGTACCATTTCAATGTATTAAAAGAACGCAGTAATGAACTGGGATTCGACCTGTACCTGGTAGATATCCCGGGTTTGCTGGACACGCCCGGTGTATATGGTTACCCTAATGATACAGAACGTTTCCTGGCTTTTCAGATAGCAGTGCTGGACTGGATCAACGAGTGGCAGCACCTGCCGGATGTGATCCATTGTCATGATCACCACACCGGTTTAATTCCGTTTTTACTCAGCTACGGTTATAAATATACCCGTTTGAAAGAAGTGCCATCTGTGTTAACCATTCATAATGCACAGTACCAGGGCCAGTTTGGTTGGGATAAGCTCTATCTCATTCCTTCGTTCGATTTGTGGAAGTCGGGCTTGCTGGATTGGGGTGGCGCCATCAATCCGCTGGCAGCAGCTATCAAATGTGCGTGGCGCGTTACCACCGTGTCACCAGGTTACCTGGAAGAGCTGTTCTCCAATGCCAATGGCCTGGAAAGCCTTATCAGTCACGAACGGGGCAAAACCATCGGTATCCTCAACGGTATTGATACACTGGTATGGGACCCGTCGATAGATACTATGTTGCCCCTGAATTACGATATAGATACCGTAAATGAAGGCAAGCAGGAAAATAAACAACGCCTTTGCGAACGCTTCGGACTGGATTCGTCGCTGCCGCTCATTTCCTTTATAGGCCGACTGGTAGGCGACAAAGGCGCAGATCTGCTACCAGAGATCATCAGCCGTTCCCTGCATGAATTACCGGGCGAAGTAAATTTCCTGGTGCTGGGGAGTGGGGAACCACATGTGGAATGGTCGCTACAACAAACCCGGCAAACAGTGAGTTATGGTTTTAATGTACACATAGGATATAACGAACCTTTATCACACCTGATCTACGCCGGTAGCGATTTTCTCCTGATGCCCTCGCGTGTGGAGCCATGTGGCCTTAACCAGCTATATGCCCTGCGTTATGGAACCGTTCCGATGGTGCGCAGCACAGGCGGATTGAAAGATACCGTCGTTGATTTTGGCGATAAAAATGGATTTGGTATTCGTTTTAATCAGGCCGGGGTATGGGATGTATGTTATTCTGTAAAAAGAGCGATTGAACTGTATCACGATACCACACATTTACAGGCGGTACGCCTGCAGGGTATGCGAATAGATCACTCCTGGGGTAGTTCAGCACAACAATATCTGGATATGTATAATAGCATGAAATAGTATAAAAAGATCAGCTGCTTTAGAATTTGGTATGCTGTACCCGATAGGCGGCATACCCAACAACGCGTTTCAAGAACAATGATGAATTCGTAAAACCAATTTCCACTATATGACTAAGGACGTAATATCCATTATTCTCGGAGGCGGCGCCGGCACCCGCTTATATCCGCTTACCCGCCGCCGTTCCAAACCTGCGGTGCCATTGGCCGGTAAATACAGACTGGTGGATATTCCTATCTCCAATTGCTTGAATGCGGAGCTGAACCGCATCTTTGTATTAACCCAGTTCAATTCCGCTTCGCTCAACAAACACATCAAAAATACCTATCACTTCAGCAATTTTGATAAGGGATTTGTAGATATCCTGGCGGCAGAACAAACCCCCGATAATCCCACCTGGTATCAGGGTACAGCAGATGCAGTGAGACAGTGTATTCATCATATGGAGAATTTTGAATTTGAATACATACTCATCTTATCCGGTGACCAGCTGTATCAGATGGATTTCAAAAAGATGATCAGTCACCATATCGAAACCGGTGCGGAAATATCTATTGCTACTATCCCGGTAAGCGGCAAAGATGCTTCTGATTTCGGTATTCTGAAGGAAAATGAGCAGGGTGCCATCGTTTCATTTACAGAAAAGCCCTCACAGGCTGCACTGCCACCATGGGCATCGGAAGTAAGTGAAGAAATGCATAAAGAAGGCCGTGTTTACCTGGCCAGCATGGGTATTTATATCTTCAACAGGCAGGTATTATTTGACATGCTGAATGAACAACCGGAAGCAGCCGATTTCGGTAAACAGCTGATTCCACAGGCAATTGATGCCAAACGTAAGATCTTCAGCTATCAATATGAAGGCTATTGGACTGACATCGGGAATATCCAGTCCTTCTTTGAGGCCAACATCGGCTTAACAGACGATATCCCCCTGTTTAACCTCTTTAATGAATCCCAAACCATCTATTCCAGAGCCCGGATGTTGCCCCCTGCAAAAATTTCTGGTACCATGGATAAAACAATGATCGCAGATGGTTGTATAATAATGGCAGACAAGTTGGAACGCGTGGTGGTAGGTATCCGTACCCGTATCGGCAAAGGTTCGGTGATCACCAATACCTATATTATGGGTAGCGATTATTACCAGACCCTGGATGAAATTGAAAAAGCGAAAGCGCAGGGGCATCCTTCCATGGGAATCGGGGAAAATTGCATCATTGATCGCGCCATTATTGATAAGAACTGTAGCATTGGAAACGGCGTACATATTAAAGGAGGCAAACACTTATCTGACGGTGACTTTGAAAAGTATACCGTAAAAGACGGCATTGTTGTAGTAAAAAAGGGCGTAGTATTGGAGGACGGATTCAGTATTTAACAAAACTATACACATGCGATTGTCAATAGAGCGGAAGACCACAAAAATTTATCCTGATCTCAAGCGGGTAGTAGCCAGATTTTTTTTCAACGGAGAGGCCAGGGCTAAATCTATCATTCAGTTGGTAGCCGCCATGAACGATGCAGAAGTAGACATAACGATCATGCCTATACTGAGAGAGTTCTCCCGTCGTCATAGGAATATCACCCGCATTTTTGAGAGGCATGCAGACAGGTTACGCCATCTTTTTCCTGGCCTGCAAATCGATTACGATGGTTTGTCACTCAAAAGAAAATTGCTGACAGGCTCTTTTTTTACCAATGAATATTCTATAGAATCTGCCGCATTCTTTAATCCATCACTGATTGAAGATGTGGACCAGAGCGGATTAGAGGAGGGGCAGAAGCGCGTTATCATGAGCTTTCGTGCAGTCGGAGAAGGACACGTATCATCTATTGCATTCAGGTCCGGGCTAATTGATAAAGACAACACTATCTCGCTGATTGCCCCCGGGAATTATGTGGATGAAGCAGAAATCATCCGCAACTCCATGTACCAGAAACAAACTTTTTTTCAGAATGCGGCCTCCATCAAATTGCCGGATTCTGTGATGAAGGAAGTGCAAAACAGCCTGCAAGACCAGTTTGAGTACCTGGCACTCAAAAAAGTGATCCGGGAAATGCAGCAGCGTTACGCAGTAGATCATCTGCTTAAAAAAGCATTGGAAAGAATTTTATGGTTGGCAGATTCCTATTACGAATTGAATTTTTCGTTAGATACGGATCTCTCTGACCGGGTGGTATTTCCTTATTCAGATGCGGAAAGCAGAGGTATTGAAGATGCCCGCTTTGTAAAATACACCAGCGAAAATGGTAACATTACCTATTATGCTACCTACACCGCCTATGATGGTATTACCATTCAGCCTAAGCTGTTGCAAACGAAAGATTTCTACAATTTCAAGATCATGCCGCTATACGGCGAAGGTGCACAGAACAAGAACCTGGCACTGTTTCCCCGTAAGATCAAAGGTAAATATGTAATGATTTCCCGCATTGATGGTATCAACAGTTACATCATGTATTCTGATAAAATCAATATATGGGAAAATCCACAAATATTTCAAAGACCTAAATATGCCTGGGAATTTGTACAGGTGGGCAATTGCGGCTCGCCCATCGAAACCCCGGAAGGTTGGCTGATTATCACACATGGTGTTGGTCCTATGCGTACTTACTGCATCGGCGCCAGTTTGCTGGATCTGGACAATCCCGGGAAAGAGATTGGCCGCTTACGTGAGCCTTTACTGATGCCCAACAAAGATGAACGCGAAGGATATGTTCCCAACGTACTATACTCCTGCGGTTCTCTGATTCATAATGATGAACTGATCATCCCTTACGGCTTATCTGATTATGCTTCCGGTTTTGCTACGGTAAACCTGGAGAAGCTGCTCACGCAGATTATAGCGGATGGGGTGTAGGAGGTAAGGCCTTCGGCCTTTGTCTTTTCTTTACCATGATTTTGATGATTAATCTTGATTTTTCTGATTTCAGTTCTTTCTAATCAATGACTATACTGATTTTCTAAAAGCATATTATTAAACGATATAGATATCTTTTAAAAGAAAATAAAATCAGAAAAATCAAGATTAATCATCAAAATCATGGTAAAGAAAAGACAAAGGCCGAAGGCCTTCTTTATTCTTAATTCAGATCCTTGTATATACTTAGGTACCCTTCTACCATTTTTTCCGCACTGAAATTTTCTTTTGCATGCAGGTGACAGGCATATCTGTCTATTGTACTAAGCTCCTGCACACTGGCAACGGCTTCCTGGATGTTATGGACAAGGAATCCGGTGATGCCATCTTTAATCAATTCTGGCATAGCACCTTTATTGTAGGCGATGACAGGGGTTCCGCACAGCATGGCTTCAGCCACACTCAAACCAAAAGGTTCGTTAAAGCTGATAGGATGCAGCAGGGCACTGGCCTTGCCTAATAATTCGCTGCGTTTGTTTCCGCCCACGGCACCTATATATTTGATCTGATCATTATCAACAAGAGGTTTTACCTTTTCATTGTAGTAGGATTCATCCTGTATGATACCTGCTATGATCAGCCGGCGATGGGTTTGAAGGGCTATCTGTACAGCTTCATAAGTGCCTTTATGCGGATGTATGCGTCCGTAGTACAACAGGTAATTATCGGAGTTGGGTTCAAAAACAAAATCGGCAGTCCGGATGCCATTATATACAGTGGCCTTGTAATGCAGCGTATGGTGGCGGTCCGAATTACTGATGGATACATAAGCCCCAATATCATTGTACCGCTGATATACAGGTAAGATTTTTTCAGAAGAGAACCCATGGATGGTTGTTACCATAGGCGTTTTAATGAGCCGGGAATAGGTGAGGGGTAAAAAATCGAAATGATTGTGAATGATGTCAAAGTCCCTGGCTTGTTCCATCAGGTAACTGATATGCATACACTCGTTCACCTTAGCATCGGCATTGCTATCTTCTGCATATCCTTTGGCACAAATAGCGGCTAATTTCCCGGAAGTAATGGAATCTGCAGTAGCAAAAAGAGTCACGTCCATGCCTTTTGCCACCAGTCCTTCTGCCAGGTTGGAGGCCATCTGTTCCCATGGGCCATAATGCCTTGGCGGGGTACGCCAGGCCACCGGCGCCAATATTGCTATCTTCATAATTATTAATATTTACAATGATGACCTGTCAAAATGAAAGCCAAAGAACATTGGGTGGTGCCGGTCAACCAATAATCTGATAAAGCAATTAACTATTTACCTAACTTCGTTCATTCAAAAGTTTCGATGTATTGGCACCACATCGGTTAATATAATTGGTAATTTGTAATTCGCAACTTTATATGCTGGAGTATATTCCTTATGGGAAGACTGGTTATTTCAATCAGCTGGTAACAGATTTTTTAGCAGAACATCCGCAGATACGACCTTTTTACACCTATTCTCCTGTACATCCCGACTTTGCAGCGGCTATCAGGGCCCGGCAGCATTTTGATACACCGAGAACAGCACTGGTACAGGCGCTGGAGCAGCAATACCAGGACCTGGAACCGGTAAAAGCAGTGCAGGACAATATCACCGCTTTGCTGCAACCCAACACCTTTACGGTGTGTACTGCGCACCAACCCAATATCTTTACAGGTTATCTCTACTTTGCGTATAAAATCCTGCAAACCATCAAACTTTGCACGGAGCTGAAGCAGCAATATCCGCAGCACAACTTTGTGCCTGTATATTATATGGGCAGTGAAGATAATGACCTGGAAGAACTGGGCAGCATCTACCTCGAAGGCAAAACCCTTACCTGGCAAACCAGCCAGCAGGGAGCCGTAGGGCGCATGCAGCCGGAAGGACTGGAAGAGCTGATAACAACCGTGAAACAATCTTTAGGCTATGCTCCGCATACAGAAGAACTGATCACATTGCTACGTAAAGCCTACCTGGAACACCGTACTATCCAGGATGCCACACTATACCTGGTACACGAGTTGTTTGGCCGCTATGGTCTTGTAGTGCTGGTGCCGGACAATCCCACGCTGAAACGTTTATACATCCCCGTTATAAAGGATGAATTGTTTCATCAGTCGTCACATGCTATTGTAAATGATACCCTGGAAAAAATTTCTGCACATTATAAAGTACAGGCCAATCCCCGTGAAATAAATCTTTTTTATTTACAGGACGGCATACGGGAGCGCATTGTTCAGGAAGGGGATCAGTGGAAAGTATTACACACTTCGCTGACTTTCAACGCTGCTTCATTAGAAGCAGAGCTGGAAGCACATCCTGAACGCTTCAGCCCTAACGTGATCCTGCGTGGCATGTTCCAGGAAACCATTTTACCTAACCTCGCCTTTATTGGAGGGGGCGGTGAAATAGCCTACTGGCTTGAGTTACAGCAGCTGTTCGCTCATTTCAAAGTAACTTTCCCCATTTTGTTACTGCGTAACTCCCTGCTGTTGGCTGATGAAGGCTCTCAACAACGGATGGAGAAGCTGGGTATCTCTGTCTCCACGCTTTTCAAAAACACAGAGGATATTGTAAATGATTATGTGAAGCAACATACCAACGCATCACTGGTATTGAAAGATGAGTACACGGCTATAGAGAAATTATTTGATGAGCTGGAAGTAAAAGCACGCAGTATCGATGTAACACTCATTGCTACCACTGGTTCCGAAAGAAAGAAAGCATTAAAATCTATCGGTAAACTGGAACATAAGTTCCTGCGTGCTGAAAAGAAAAAATTTGCCTGGCAAACGGACCAGATCCGTCAGGTGAAAAATAAATTATTCCCTGCCGGCTCATTACAGGAGCGTAAAGAAAACTTTATGCCCTGGTATGCACAGGAAGGCCCGGCGTTCTTTGATCGTGTGCTGGCAGCCATTAACCCGGTAACGGATCAGTTTACCGTGATAAAGTATTAAAGCAGCAGCAAGCTGCTGAAATTGTCTTTCTCCCGATTAGGCTGATTACAATGATTTTTCTGATTTTATTTATTTCTAATCAATATGCTTACTGATTTTCTAAAAACATATTGTAAAACATTATAGTTATCTTTTAAAAGAAAATAAAATCAGAAAAATCATTGTAATCAGCCAAATCCTGCTAAAGAAAAGACAAAGGCCGAAGGCCTTCCCCCACTATTTACTTCATCAACGCCTTCCCCATATCTCTTACCAGCGACAATATCGCTACTAACTGATCATGCACCTGTTTTGTTTCCAGCATTTCATCGCGTATTGGCGTGGGGCCTTTACCATCATTGATTTCCTGCTGTCTTAGGTGCACCAGGTTTTCCAGGTGAGCCTCCAGCCGGTCAAAGGCGTGTACTTGTGGTGGTGGTGGTGCGGGTGTACTGCCAGCCGGATCTGTCATTAATGTGAGCTGATCCATGTAATGCAGCAGGTAGTCAGTGATCTCCCGGTATTCAGGCCGGGGGAAATGAACGCCGTGATGCATGCTGTACGCCGCCAGGGCCGCAGTGTGCGAAGTGAGTGTATGATTAAGTACCACATAGTGATATACCTGTGAAGCATTCTTCTGTTTACTTTTGGGCTCTGATAACATCCGCTGAAACGCCGACATCATATTGGCCGCTGTTACATACGTATCTTTCCGAGCCAGCTTAAAATCTGTTACGGATACGGTTTCATTGGAATAGGCCCGCATTACCAGTTCAAAATATTTCCGGTTCGCCACCATCATCTTTTTCATGTAGCCTGGCAGGAAGTTGTGCTCCCAGGTAGGCCATAGCAGCATGTTGGCAAAAAATGCCAGTCCCCCGCCAATGAAAGTATCCAATACCCTTTGTGTGGCATTGTATAAATCAGAAGGGTGCAGAAAATGCAGGAGGAAGATGATAAATGGTGTCACAAAAAATACGCTCAGCGTGTACTGGAAACTCATGAAACTATAAGCCCCCAGGATACATAATAACATGACGATAAAAATAATAGTACCGTTATGCGTAAGATAGAGTAGTCCTGCGGCAAATAAAGCACCGGTAACGGTACCTATTAAACGTTGTATGCTGCGCGATCTTGTTAAACCAAAACCGGGTTTCAATATCACGATAATGGTAAGCAATATCCAGTATATCCGGTCCAGGTGCAGGGCCATGCCCAGGCCGTAACCCGTTACAGTAGCCAGGCTCACGCGGATGGCATGCCGGAAGATATGCGACTTGAAGGTGAGGTTATCTTTGAACGTTTCAAAGTCATATTTCTGCCTGGTGGTAAATTTAGATAGCTCCAGTTTGGGATCTATGGCTTCATCTTTTAATCGCTCCAAACGGGTAAGCCGATGGAGGTTATATATACGTTGTGCCATATCCTGCAGGTTCTGCAGGATGTTGGTTAAAGGGATGGTACGTGTTCTTTCCTTGAGGGTAGGGAGTTTCATGGTAATATCGGCAATGGCCTGTTTTACCTTCTCCATTTCATATTTCAGGTTTGTTTTGGGCAGGGAACGCTGACCTGCTGCCACGGCCATGCCTATCGTTTTTAGCTCACCGGTAAATTCAATGATGAGGGTATGAAATTTTTCCAGGATGTCCTCTTCTTTGAAATCGGCCTGTAAGGCGTTATAATCTGTTTGCGAGGCCATGATCTGTTCCTGGAGGTCTACCATATCCAGGAAAATCAGTACCATGCTTTTGTTGATACTGGTAGTGCCTTGTTGGGCGGAGCGTCTTTTCAGCAGCAGCTCCCGCACATTTTCCTGTTTTTCATTTACAATCACCTGCTGTGATAGTACCGCTTTGTAGTTCTCATTCACGTTTACGCCTGGCGTATAAAAATTGGCCCGTACTTCCAGGTAGCGCGCCGTTTGAATGATGCAGTCGCCCAATGCCTGCTGTACGTTGAGATAAGGCCGTATCTGCCACAGGATCAGTGCCAGCGTCGCATACCAGATACTGCCCAGCAATACCATGGACGAGTGCAGCAGCGTTAATTGCGGCGATAGCTTTGATTCGCCCAGTATGGATACCATTACCAGCAAACAGCCCGTACCAATGTTTCCACCACGATTGCCGTATACCAGCATCATGGCATAAACAAAGCAGCAACCGGCTATCCATATCCCCATGGGCAGGGCGTATGGCATCAGCAGGCCTGTGCCGAGTGCAGTAAGGAAAATGAGTATGGTACTGATGATCAGCCCATTCCGTTTATGAATAATGGTGCCGGGAACGTCGCTGAGGGCCGTACACAGTGCCCCCATAGACATGGCTATGCCGAGGCCCAGTTCCCCGAATGCTGCAAATACCATAGACGGCACTACCACACTGATGGTAGTACGCATGCCGTTACTGAAATGATAACTATAAAGGAAATTTTTGATGTCGTTGATCCGCTGTTCTGTTCGCAAACGTAAATGGGTTTTGAAGGGGCAAAGATAATAAAACTAGGAGAAGGCCTTCGGCCTTTGTCTTTTCTTTAGCAGGATTAGGCTGATTTAGATGATTACCCTGATTTTATCTTCTTCTAAATAATATTTATATCTCCATATAATAATCTTTTAGAAAATTAGTATGGGATAATGATCAGAAAGAAATCAAATCAGAAAAATCATAATAATCAGCCTAATCCTGCTAAAGAAAAGACAAAGGCCGAAGGCCTTCCCTCCGCGAAACGATTTTCTAACAGGCAATTAAATTCTAATTATTCTTTTCACTATATTTATAATCAGTCTTTTAGGCTTTTGTTGTGTGCCGTGAGGGAGCGCAAATAACCGGTAATTGTGTATAAATAAATACCAGATATTATGGCTTCTCACTTAAATTACTTTTAGATACGGGTAAAATTATATCTTTGACGCCTTAAAAAACCTCGGAGTACGACGTGCGCTTAAAAACACTAGAAATTAAAGGCTTTAAAAGTTTTGCAGATAAAACCATCCTGAATTTTGATGAGGGTATCACCGGCGTCATAGGACCAAATGGTTGCGGCAAAAGTAATATCATCGACTCCATTCGCTGGGTAATCGGCGAGCATAAGATCAGCAACCTGCGTTCCGACAACCAGGCCGGACTTGTATTTAATGGCTCCAAAAGCCGCTCTGCCAGCGGTATGGCGGAAGTAAGCCTCACATTTGAGAACACCAAAAACGTACTTCCTACCGAATTTACTACGGTTACGATTACACGTAAATTTTATAAGAACGGCGATAGCGAATATCGCCTGAATGACGTTGCCTGTCGTTTGAAAGATATCCATAACCTGTTCATGGACACCGGCGTGAGTACAGACTCCTACGCCATCATTGAACTTGGGATGGTAGATGATATCATCAAGGATAAAGAAAACAGCCGTCGCCGTATGTTGGAACAGGCGGCTGGTATCTCCATATATAAAACCCGTAAAAAAGAAGCCAAATCCAAGCTGGACCTGACTGAAGGTGACCTCAACCGTATTGAGGATCTTTTGTTTGAGATCAATAACAACCTCAAAACGCTGGAAAGCCAGGCCCGTAAAGCAGAACGCTACTACGAGGTAAAAAAGGAATACCGCGAAATCAGTATAGAACTCGCCAAAGCCGCACTGGAAGGGTTTAACGTTACTTTCAAAGACCTGTCCGACAAACAACAGGAAGAAAGCGACCGCAAACTGGCACTGGAAACAGAAATAGTGACGGCAGAAGCAGCAGTGGAACAGGATAAGCTGCACTTTGTAGCCAAAGAACGGGAACTGCAAACGATGCAGAAATCGTTCAATGAACTGGTTTCTACCATCCGTACCAAAGAAAACGATAAAAACCTCGCCAGTCAGCAGCTCACATATCTGCGCGAACGCGAAAAAAATATCAGCGACTTCCTCGCCAATGCAGAAGGACAACTGCAGGGCCTTACCACCTCCATCGAATTTACAGAGAAACAGGTGGAAGAAGAAGGAGAGGTGTTTGAAACAATGGCAGATGAACTGGAAACCCTCCGCGATATGGTGGAGGAGAAGAAGGAACGTTTCCATCAGAAAAAACAATCGCTCGAAACATTGCGCAACGACCAGCAACGCTGGCAGCGCCAACAGTTTGAGGCAGAAAAGAAAGTAGCGGTAGCAGATACTTCTGTGCTCAACCTGCAACGCAGCATGCAACAACTGCAGGAAGAGAAAACCAACCGGCAACAGCAGATCACACAACTGGAAACAGAAAAAGAAACGCTGCAACACACGCTGGCAGGGAGCAAAACGGAACTGGACGAGATGGTCCGCTTCCAGGAAGAAACCAAAGGTAAAATCCTCGCTACCCAATCTGATATCGAAGGCCTCCGTGATAAACTGGTAGATGAAAACCGTACCCTCGATTCCAAAAAGAATGAATTTGATCTCTTAAAATCATTGGTAGACAGCCTGGAAGGCTATCCCGAGAGTATCAAATTCCTCAAAAAGAATCCGGACTGGAATAATAATGCCCCCATTCTGAGTGATATATTTTTCTGTAAGGAAGAATATCGTACCTGCGTGGAAAACCTGCTGGAGCCATATCTGAGCTACTATGTAGTGAATAATGTAGGTGAAGCGGTACAGGCCATCCAATTGCTGGACGGCAACAAAAAAGGGAAAGCCAATTTCTTTATCCTCGATCAGTTCCGTTTTGATGGCAGTCCGCTGCTGGCACCTCCAGGCACCATTCCCGCACTGGACGTGGTGGAGATAGAAGAGAAATACAAAGGACTGGGACAACACCTGCTGGGCAAAGTATTCATAGGAGAAGATATTACCCGCCTGGAATTCAGCCAGCTGGCCGACGAGCGCATATTACTGGTAGAGAAATCCGGCCGTATGCATCGTGGCAAATACAATATCAGCGGCGGTTCCGTAGGATTATTCGAAGGCAAAAAGTTGGGAAGGGCCAAGAACCTGGAGAAGCTGGAAGCCGAAATAAAAGACCTGGAAGTAGTGGTAGGCCGTTTACGGGTGGCACTCCAGGACAAACACAACGAAGTATTAGGCTACAATAGCCAACTCAATGAAAATAATATCAATGCTGCCCGCGAAAAGTTAAATCAGCTGAATAACCAGCTGTTTGGCCTGCAGAACAGGATTGAGAACTTCCATCACCTCATCGAAGCAGGTGATAAGCGACTGGAAGAAATGCAGCAATCCCTGGAAACCAACCAGGAAAGCATTTCCGGCGTGAAAGATGAACTGGAAAATCTGAACGATCGCGTAGGAGAACTGCAGGACAGCATTGTGGAAGCCGACAGAATGGCCCAGGAAGCAGAACAGCAGTTTAACATGGCCACCGTGCAGTTTAATAACCAGAACCTGCAACATACCCGGCAGCAAAGCAAAGTGCAGGCGCTGAAGCAGGAACTGGAGTTTAAGCGTAAACAACTGGCCGACCTCCACGTACAGATCACCAGCAACAAATCACAGCTGGAAGATGCCGTTGCCAATATCACAGCTGCGGCAGATAAGCTGAGTCATGCAGACGATGGCCTGGTAGAATTATTCCGCCAGCGTGAAGAAGAAGAAAAAGCACTCAACGAAAAAGACCAGGAATACTACAATTTCCGTAACCACCTGCAGGAGCTGGAAAGCACGCTGAGAACAAAACAGCGCGCCAAAGAGCAACTGGAGCTGCAACTCAATACGATCAAGGATAAGGTGAATGAACTGCGGCTGCAACTGGCTTCCATGAAGGAAAGGCTCAGCGTGGAGTTTAAAGTAAACCTCGATGAAATCATTGATGAGCAACGCAGTTCTGAGTTAACAGTAGATGATTTGCAGGGTAGTGCTGAAAGACTGAAAAAGCGCATGGAAAATATGGGAGAGATCAACCCCACGGCCATTGAAGCTTACCAGGAAATGAAAAAGAGATACGAATTTATCCTGGAGCAAAAAACGGATCTCGTATCCGCGAAAGACTCTCTCCTGGCTACTATACAGGAAGTAGAATCTACTGCCAACCAGAAGTTCCTCGATACTTTTAACCAGGTGAAAGAAAATTTCATCCGGGTATTTAAGGCATTGTTTACCGAAGAAGATCAGTGTGATATGATACTGAGCGATCCGGCCAACCTGGCTGATACCGGTATTGAGATCATCGCCAAACCAAAAGGTAAACGTCCGGCTGCCATTACACAGTTGTCCGGAGGAGAGAAAACCCTCACCGCAACGGCTTTGCTGTTTGCCATTTACCTGATTAAACCGGCTCCTTTCTGTATCCTGGATGAAGTGGATGCACCATTGGATGATGCCAATGTGGGCAAGTTCACCAATATGATCAGAAAGTTTTCCGACAATTCACAATTTATTATTGTAACCCACAACAAACAAACGATGGCCGCAGTAGACGTGATCTATGGCGTAACCATGCAGGAGCCCGGGGTTAGTAAACTGGTACCGGTAGATTTCAGAAGTTTGAACTGATAAAGCGTTTTTGTTGTTGTGAGAAGAGTCACTTAATTTTATTCTTTATTCTAAAAAAATAAAAAACCGTAAACACTATGGGCGCATGGGGCACCAGGAATTTTGAAAATGATGGATCACAGGATTGGATATTTGACCTGATTGAAAACAAGGACGGTGGTTTGGTTACTGATACGTTAGCCCGTATCATTAACAACATTGAAACACTGGAAGTACCAGATTGCGAAGAGGCACTGGCTGCGGCTGAATTAGTATCAGCGCTCGTAGGCCGCCCAAGCGAAGACTTTCCGGAAGATCCGCTTGAACAACTGGATGTACTGAACCTTATTGGTACACGTGCACTCAGAAATCAGGCTATAGCTGCAGTAAACAAAATTGTAGCTGGCTCCGAAATGAAAAACTATTGGGACGATGCCGGACAGGTCGAAGCCTGGGTTGCTGTGCAGACAGGGCTGATTAAGCGTTTGGATTAATTTCAGCGCATACAGACTGGTAGGAGCCGGGTAGGGATTGTCTTGCTCGGGGTTATCCTGCGCAGTATTGTCTTTTCAGGATTAGATGGATTCACCTGATTTTTTCATAAGATAATTAAAGGGAATAGCGAAGATCGAAGCGGTAATTACTGCAGCGGTTTTCGCTATTGTTTTATATGGCTACCTGTAGGGGAGCTTGTTCATCTCATAAAAAAAGCGCAGCTGATCATAAAGATCAGCTGCGCTGCTATATAAAAATTTATCTCTTTTAAATTAATATTCCTGCAATGGTAGCAGACATATAAGACGCTAACGTACCACACAACAAGGCTTTCAGCCCCAGTTTGGCAAGATCCGTTCTTCTGTCAGGTGCCAGTTCCCCGATACCACCAATCTGCATACCCACACTACTGAAGTTAGCAAAACCAGCAATCGCAATGGTTACAATGGCAATGCCTTTGGCAGAGATCACCGGAACTTTATGACTCGTCAGGCTTTTGAAAGCAACAAATTCATTGATGGTGAGCTTCTGTCCCAGTAAGGTAGCCACGTTTTGTACATCTCCTTTTGGTACGCCCATGGCCCAGGCCATCGGCATAAATATTTTACCGAAGATCCAGTCGAGGCTCAGGTCAAAACCAGGATTGAAGATATGGCCAATATGTATCAGGCACCAATCTACCAGTGTGATGAGGGCAATAAACCCGATCAGCATGGCTATCACGTTCATGGCTATCTTAAAACCGTCGCCTGCACCGTGAGAGATCGCATCAATAACATTGGTATAGTTACTCTTTACTTCCATTTTAACACGACTCATCGTCACGCTTTCCTCTGTTTCAGGAAATACTATTTTGGAAATCACCAGGGCGCCAGGTGCTGCCATCAGACTGGCAGTAATTAAAAAAGGAGCAATGTCCATTCCTGCCTGAAAGCCCATGTTGGCATATACTACCAGGATACCACCTGCAATACAGGCCAAGCTACCACTCATAGAAGCCAGTATTTCACTTTTGGTCATGCTGGATAAGTAAGGACGAATCATTACCTGCGCTTCTACCTGTCCTACAAAAGCACTGGCTACGTTGCTCAACGCTTCTGCTCCGCTCACACGCATGATAAAATTCATAGCCCTTGCAATAACGGCTACAACCCGCTGCATAATGCCATAGTGATATAAAATAGCCACCAGCACGCAAACGAGGATGATAGTTGCGGTTACGTTAAAAGCAAATACGAAACCCCCACCTGCATAATCCTTCATCGTACCATCAAACTGGGTAACACCAATGCCGCCATATACAAACGCTGCACCTTGTCGCGCAAATGCTTCCAGCTTGCCCATAGCATGACCTACCTGCTGAAAGAACCAGGTGATAGGAGGGACTTTAAATACTAAAATACCGATTACAATCTGTAAGGTGATACCACTGAGGACCAATCTGTAATTGATCCTGGTTCTGTTATTTGAAAATAAAAAAGCAATACCCAGTATAAGGAAGATGCCTATAATGCCCTGAAAGCGTTCCATAAATGCAAATAAATCGTAAAATGTGTGCAATGAAGCGACGAAGATAAGTTTTTTCAGCGTCGTGCAAATATGAAACTGTGACCTCGTATAATTTTTCAGAAAAAATATAATCAGAAATGTATTTTTACTTTTTGCAATCGAATTAAATGATGGGCCGTATACATTACTTTTTTATATCCACGTTATCCCTGGCCATGTTTGCCTGCGGACAAGGAAACAAGCATAAGAACGCCAGTCAGCACGAGAAAGACTCGATGGCTATGCGTGAAAAATTTGCTACATCACCGGTACTGGATGGCAAAACGGCCATCAGTAAAATGCAGTTCGACAAAGGACTGGCTGTTCAGTTGGTAGCTGAAGAGCCGATGGTAGTGGCACCCGTGGCCATGACCTTTGATGAGCGCGGAAGAATGTGGGTAGTAGAGATGACCGGCTTTATGCCCGATACTGCCGGTACCGGAGAAGATAAACCCGATGGAAAAATTGTGATCCTCGAAGATACCACTGGTGATGGAGTGATGGATAAACGCACTGTATTCCTGGACTCCCTGGTATTGCCAAGAGCAGTATGCCTGGTGGAAAATGGCGTACTGGTGGCCACACCGCCGCAGTTGTGGTTTATAGAGAACAACGGTGATAAACCCGGCAAAAGAACATTGGTAGATGATCAATACGCTGCCGGCGGCAATGTGGAGCATCAGCCCAATGGTCTGTTCCGGGCTATGGACAACTGGATCTACAACGCAAAATCGGATAGGCGTTACCGTAAGGTGGGAGATAAGTGGTTGAAAGAGAACACACATTTCCGTGGACAATGGGGCGTTACCCAGGACGATCAGGGCCGTCTTTATTATAACAATAACTCTGAAAACCTGCTGGGAGATTATTTCCCGCCGGGATTGGGAAGTAAAAACCCGCAACAGCAAAATGCTGCCGGTTATGATGAGAAGATAGTGCCGGATAATCATGTGTATCCCATCCGCGCTACACCCGGTGTAAATCGCGGTTACCAGAAAGGCGTGCTGGATGATAGTTTGCGCCTGGTGGAATTTACTGCCGCCTGCGGACCATTGATCTATCGTGGTGGACTGCTGCCTGCTGAATACGCAGGAAATGCTTTTGTAGCAGAACCCTCCGCCAACCTGATTAAAAGAAACCTGTTATCGGATAGCAGTTTTGTAGTGAAAGGCGTGCAGGCATATAAACATAAAGAGTTCCTGGCCAGCACTGATGAACGTTTCAGACCTACAGGCCTGTATACCGGTCCGGATGGCGCCATCTACATACCAGATATGTACAGGGGGATCCTGCAACATAAAACATATCTCACTCCTTATTTAAAAAATGAGATAAAAACGCGTAACCTCACGCAGCCATTGAATTGTGGTCGTATCTACCGTATTATTCCTGCTGGTGCCAAACCGCAGCATAAATCTATTTTACTTAACCCCGATTTGCTGCGCAACCTGCTGCATGATGCTAATGGAGCGTTGCGGGATAAAGCACAACAGCTGATCATTGATCATCAGATAACAGCACTGGTACCGGGTTTAAAGGAGATGTTGAAAGATACCCGCCAACCATTGGCACAAATTCACGCGTTATGGACACTGGAAGGATTGCATCATCTCACTTATGAAGATATAGCCGGCATCTGGCAACAACCCGATGCCCGGATGAAAGTGCAGGCATTGGCCACATTACCTTCCATATTAAACAGTACCAACGTGAAAGCTGTTGCAGTTGCGCTGGACAGCCTGAGTAATAACCCGGACCTGGCGCCGGTGGTTGGTTATTTATTACCGGCCGTATCCAAACTGGATAAAGGAGCAGGCGCTCACCTGGAAGATAAACTGATAAAAGCGTTTGCCCATAACCGTTATGTATCTGCTGCAGTGGTTAACAATGCTACAAATCGCGAAGCTGTTTTACTTAAACAGGTGATTGCCTGGAACCCTGATACTACATTGGTTTTGCGCAGACAACTGGAAATCGTACTGAAAAGTATGGCTAATAAGGAAAACGCAAAAAGAATGGCCGAACTGAAAGTGAGCTTGCCCCGTGGCTACAAAATATTCAATACCGTATGCCAGACCTGTCATGGTAAAAACGGTGATGGTATTGCTTCCATGGCCCCCCCGCTAAATGAAAGCAACTGGGTGAACGGTAATAAAAAAGCGTTTATCTCTATTGTATTATATGGTCTTACCGGCCCGGTGGAAGTGCATGGAAAAATGTATAAAGCCCCCGAAATAAATGGTGATATGCCAGGTATTGGTGGCAGTGATGAATTTAACGATGCTGATATTGCGCAACTCCTGACCTTTTTACGCAGTTCCTGGAATAATAAAGCAGGTAAGATTTCGGAAGCTGATATACAACAGGTGCGTAAACAATATAATGGCCGCCAGAAGCCCTTCACAGCAGCTGAATTGGGGAATTGATGCATAGTTGTAAATAAAACTCCTTATATTTGCCGGATACAATTGTTTTAATTGAATCCGGTAAATAGCATATTATTCTTTCTTAATACACCCTGTGCATCCAAACGCACGTGCGGGTTCCTTTTGCCGTTCTTATCCTGTCCAAAAGACTTCAACAATTAATCCCGGGCAACTTTAGCATGTAAAACGTTGTACCCGGGGGATGACTATCTGTATCATAACTTGTAGCTCAATCCATTTGTATTTTTTCCAAAACAATCTTATAAAATCAGTTTTATGAATCATCGGATAGCACGATGGGCGGTTTATTTTTTATGCCTTTTGCTGGATGTAAGTGTGGTAGTAAGCCTTTATCGTGGTTATTTAACCGGGTGGATATTTTTGCCGGTGGCAATAGGTATGACCATCCTTACGATTTATGACCGCCTGCAAAACAAGCATGCCCTGTTACGCAATTACCCATTGCTGGGAAGGATACGCTACCTGCTGGAGCAGATCCGGCCTGAGATGCGCCAATACTTTTTTGAATCAGATACAGATGGAAGACCATTTAACCGTCGTCAGCGTGCAGTGGTGTACCAGCGTGCAAAAGATGTAAAACAAACCGTAGCCTTTGGTGCATTGGAAAATATGTACGAGCCGGGCTATGAATGGGCGGCCCACACTGCATTTCCGATGAAAGTGAAACCAGAGGTATTAAGAGTGAACATTGGTAACGAACAATGCGATCATCCGTATAACGCCAGCCTGCTCAACATCAGCGCTATGAGTTATGGTGCCCTGAGTAAAACGGCTATTGCATCACTGAATGGTGGTGCGCAAATAGGTGGCTTTGCCCATAACACAGGCGAGGGGGGAATTAGCCCATACCACCTGCAACATGGTGGTGATCTGATCTGGCAGATAGGTACGGGTTACTTTGGTTGCCGCGATGAGAAAGGAGATTTTTCTCCTGAAATATTTGCGGTAGCTGCTGCTGAACCAACGGTGAAAATGATTGAGCTGAAACTGAGCCAGGGCGCCAAGCCTGGCAAGGGGGGCGTATTGCCGGCGGCTAAAAATACCCCGGAAATTGCGGCCATCCGTAAAGTGAAAGCGGGTGTAAGTGTATTGTCGCCCGCAGCGCATACTGCCTTTACCAATGAATATGAGATGCTGGCCTTTTTACAGCAGCTGCGTAAACTTTCCGGAGGCAAGCCGGTAGGATTTAAGCTGTGCGTGGGCCGTGCTGATGAGTTTGAGCGTATCTGTACTGCAATGGTAAATACGGGTATCTACCCCGATTTTATTACAGTAGATGGTGCAGAAGGCGGTACCGGTGCGGCGCCGCTGGAGTTTACAGATTCTATTGGTATGCCTTTATACGATGCATTGGCGTTGGTAGTGAACCTGCTGAAAAAATACAAATTAAAACAGGATGTCCGCATAATGGCCAGTGGCAAGGTGATTACGGGCTTTGATATTATGAAGCTCCTCGCCATGGGCGCAGATGCCTGTTATAGTGCCAGAGGTATGATGCTGGCATTGGGCTGTATTCAGGCGTTGCAATGCGATAGCGGTAGTTGCCCCGTAGGTGTGGCTACACAGGACCCTAATTTATACCAGGGGGTAAATGTGGCTGATAAAAAAGTACGCGTGGCTAATTATCACCGCAATACGATTGCTGCACTGGCAGAACTGATGGGTGCCTGCGGTTTTGCTTCAGCAGAAAAAGTGAGTCCTGCTGCCATGTACAGACGTGTAACAAGAACGGATATACGATCTTATGAAGAAATATATGCACCGGATCATAACAGATCTGCAGGAGCAGCATTGTTTCCGGGGCCTACTATTAACAACTGATAAAAATGTAGAACCAGGATCAAAGGATTGAATGGATTACCCTGATATTTATTTTACATTATAAAAAGAGAAAGCCCGGAACGCCGGGCTTTCTCTTTTTATAATGTAAAATAAATATCAAACAACAAAACGTCCATCAGGGTAATTCATTCAATCTTTTAATCCTGGTCTTATTTATAGGCGATCTTATCGCCGTAACCTATATGGTATTTATCACAGAACCCACCGTTTACTTCCAGCACATACTTTGCTTTTTTGAAAGAAGGTAAACTCTGCTCTGATAGTGGTGTGGCGTATTTCTGGATGGATACGATCTCCATATTATCAGCGATATAGATAATGTCAAGAGAGATGTAGGTATTTTTCATCCAGAAAGAGCGTTCTTCCATATCATTGAAGATGAAGAGCATGCCTTGTTCATCCGTCATGGATTTACGATACATCAGTCCATCTTCCCGCTGCTGGTCTGTTTGAGCTAACTGGATATCAATTTTGCGCAAGGTATCAGCACCGGATTTGGAGAGGAAGGCTAATGTTGCTTCTTTTTTGAAAGCAGTTCCATTAGCGGTTGCTGTTTGTACATTACTTACCACAGTGCCCGTGTCCGGAGCTGTGTTACTACTGTTATTATCTGCATTATGATGACAACCCGATACATACAGACTGGCTACCAGTATACATTTAAAGTGTAGTTGCATAAGATACAAGTGCTATTTGGTGAGCAGTTCTTCATCAGAAAAAACTACGTCAGAATAATCTTTTATTTCGTTGTAAACAGTATCTCTTTCCACTGGTTTTCTGCCGGCTTGTTTAATAAGCATGGCCAGCTGCGCTGTGTTCATAGAGGGGTTCTGTTCTTCAGAACCAGCCATAGAGTAGATTTTGGTAGTATCATCAATGGTACCGTCCAGATCATTTACGCCAAATGACAAGGTGAGCTGCGCAGTATTTCTTCCCAGCATAGGCCAGTAGGCTTTCAGGTGAGGGAAGTTATCCATGTACAAACGTGCAACAGCGTATAGTTTCAGATCTTCCACAATAGAGCTTTCCGGAATATGCGACATATCATTGCCTTTATTGCGGAATTTCAGCGGGATGAAGGTGTTGAAGCCGCCGGTTTCGTCCTGTAACTGGCGCAAACGCTCCATATGATCAATGCGGTGTGCGTAGGTTTCCACGTGTCCGTACAGCATGGTAGCATTGGTATGCATACCGCGGTTGTGGGCGGCTTTGTGAATAGCCAGCCATCCGTCGGCATCTACTTTATCATGGCATATTTTAGCGCGAACATCCGGGTGGAATATTTCCGCACCGCCGCCAGGCATGGATTGCAGGCCGGCTTCGTTGAGGATGCGCATTCCTTCTTCCACGCTCACTTTTGCTTTACGGAACATGTAATCCAGTTCCACGGCGGTGAATCCTTTCACATGGAGGTCCGGACGATGTGCCCTTATTTTCTGAATGAGTTCTACAAAGAAATCCAGTTGCATTTTAGGATGTACTCCACCTACGATATGTACTTCCGTAACGGGTTGGTTATCGTATTTTTTAACGATGTCCATCATCTGATCAATGCTCAGTTCCCAGCCGTCTTCCCGGTTTTTATACAAGCGGGAATAGGAGCAGAAGTGGCAGGTGAAGATGCAAACGTTGGTAGGTTCTATATGAAAATTACGGTTGAAGTAAGTTTTGTCGCCATGCCTCCGCTCTCGCACATGATTGGCTAGCGCACCCAAAAGGCCGATATCGCCTTTTTCAAATAAGATCAGCCCTTCATCGGGCGTAATTCTTTCCTGTTGGAGGATCTTTTCTGCAATACGCTTCAATTGAGCGTCCAGATTGGCTTGCTGAAGGAGCGTTTGAACAGCCGGATTATCTTTTCTCGTCGTCATCTTACTTTCATTAATTTGATGGTGTTGGCCCTGTTCCTGTAAATTAATTTTACAAAATAAACACCATTTGGTTCATTTACCAAATTAAAGGTCATACGGTTGCCGGCACCGATAGCAGTTGCTGGTTGACTCATCAAAAACTGTCCCTGCGCATTGTAAATGGCTACCCTTTGAAGGTCCGTCGGTACCTCGTAAAATGTCACCCAAACGATGCCATCTGTCGGGTTCGGGTTAATAAGTACGCCCTTTTCCTTTAGGGTCGGATTGACTTCTTTACTAACAATTCTTATATTATCAATATAAATGTTATTCTCTGAATTTGAGATGTTTCTGAAGGCTACCTGAAACCTTGCTTTATGTATAACAGCCGTTAGATCTACTGAATCACGACGCCATTCATTGGCGGCAGGAATGAACTCTGTTGTGAGCGCGGTAGGGTGGGTAATGAGATTAGGACCCCATTTGGCGTATACTATTTCACCTGTTTGCCGGCAATCAGATGTAACCAATATCTTTAATGTATCCCAGGCATTTCCGACACTTGCAGGATCGGTATATACTGCTGCGGCCACATCAAAAAAGAGGAATACAGAGTCATGTGCCTGCGGATCTATCACGGGTGTAATGAGATCATCTGCCTGATCGTTGGTGTTGTAGCCGAGGTTACGCATCAGCGCCGAAGCGTTACTGTTTTTGCCTACGTTGCGGGCACGTTCCCAGGTAAAGCTGTGGTCGGGGTTGTAGAGGTCCCAGCCCGGCGGTGGGAAGCTGTCGTTTTCAAAACCTTCTGCAAAAGGAAGCGTGGCTTCCGCATCATAACGGAAACGGCTGCTCGTGGTATCATTGGCGACGTTATCGTCGGGTAGTCCGTTTGGTGATTGTGTATAGGCTTTCAGGTCATAGATGCCAATGTTCACATCTGTGGCTGGTAAGGTAACGCTGGTTTCCTGCAAACTGCCCAGGCTGCCCGTCCACCGATAGGGAACAAGCGGGCCGTTATTGAGCCTGTAATAGATGGTAACGGCTGTCAGCGTATGCGCGCCTCTGTTGCGCATAGTAACTACCGGCTGCACATGGTTATTGCATATTTTGCCGTTGGGTGCTGCGACTGCCGTGAGCGAAGCATCTTCATTCAACAGGACAACCGGAACACAGCCATTAGAGGTGAGCAGCGTGCTGGTAATATTTTCCAGCACAAAGCGCATACGATCTGCTTGTCCGGCGGTAAAAAGGTGCATACAGGCATCATCGGTATAATCCATGTAGTTCATGAACATAATGCCGGGGAAGACAGTAGTGCAGTTATCCATCTTTGGAAAAGAAGGACATCCATAGGTATGATCTCCCTGCAAAGGGGTATCGGCAATGCCATCGTCCAGTACACATCCGCCGTCATCATCTGCCCATATATGCTTTAAACCAAAATAGTGGCCTATTTCGTGGGTGGTGGTCCTGCCCAGGTTATATACAGGTCTTATGCTGCCGGTGGTACCAAAGGCAGTATATTGAATCACAACACCTTCCTGTTCTGCCGGATAACCAGTGCCGGGAGGTGCCGCTACACCAAGGTAATTGCCGGAGAGCCGTGTTACCCATATGTTGAGGTATTTACTGGTATTCCAGGCGTCAGAGCCGCCGGTGCTGTTGTATTTTACATCCGGACTGCCGTTGAGGATGGGAAAGCTTTGTCCTGCTGCGGTTTTAACACGCACAATGCCGGTGGTAGGCTCATCAGCGGGTGTCCGCTGTGCGAGGCAAAAATTAATCTTTGTATTGCCAATGATAGGCTGCCAAACGGGGGGGACCTGGCTGATATCAGCGTTGGTGCCGGTATAGTCGTGGTTAAGCACATCCAGTTGTGATAACACCTGTGCAACGGTTACGGCAGCCGTGTCGTCCATCACAATATGCACCACTACCGGAATGGTTACTGTTTGCGGAACAGCATCCGCTTTTACACGAAATTGCTGGCGTTGTTGCCCCAGCATCATCCTGTTTTCGTTGTTCTGTATGAGTTGTTGTAGTTGTGGGTGCTCTATTATCCGTTGCTGGAGGGCAGCAGCGGTACCGCATTTTCGCTGGGCGATAGCAGTGGCACAATAAAAAAAGGTAAAAAGGATAATGATAGAATTGCGCAAAAAAGTAAAATTTGATGTTGATCAGATGATTTTAGATTGCTATTATTTACCGGATTGTAAGATACGTTGCAGAAGTGAAAATATAGGAAAGGGACAGATAATAAGCAAAAAAAGAGCGTCCCGGTTTGATCCGGAACGCTCTTTCAATCAGTTTTATATTACAATTACATGTTGGCCTGTATTTTCTTTTCCAGTACGGATTTAGGCACAGCGCCTACCTGTTTGTCTACAACCTGACCACCTTTTACAAACAGGATAGCCGGGATGCTGGTGATACCGTAGTTTACGGATAATTGTGGATTCTGATCCACGTTAACTTTTCCGATGTTTACTTTACCTGCGTAATCCTTAGACAGTTCTTCGATTACCGGACCGATAGCGCGACAAGGGCCACACCATTCTGCCCAAAAGTCAATAACAGTTAATTTATCGGAATCCAGAACTTCCGTTTGAAAATTCGCATCAGTGATTTCTAAAGCCATATGATACTGTGATTTTAATGTTTTATTAATGATTGTTTTGATTGCTGATTTCCAGTGTATAATCAAATCTTGATCCGGGTGCAAATTACTGCATTTTTGGCATCCTACTTATTGATTATCTCTATATAGACATCAATATCCGGCTGTTTATACAGGAAACCCGCCAACTCGTCATTCATCTCAATATTTTTGTTGAAAGTATGCAGTTTTGCCTGTAGCTGTTCATCCCGGTCGGTTAGCTGCAAATGCAGGATACTATTGCCCGGATAGCGGTTTACATTGTCTACCAGGAAATCAACGGTCTGACGGTTGAGGCTCTTAGGCATCGTATTCAGGAACACCTGTTTGGTATGCGTTTTCTTTACTTCCTGCAACAGCTGAATGCTGCCCACTTTAAACTCGTACTCGTTATCATTAAAGCGCTTGGATTTAAAGCCACCATTGATAAAGAGGCAAAGACCGGGTTTCAGGTAAGGTGCAAAACGGATAAAGTCTTCACTCCACAAAGCAAACTCAAATTTGCCGGTGTAATCTTCAATGGTCATTACCCCAAACTGACGGTTGTTGCGGGAAATTCGTTCCTGTGCATTGGTAATATATACGGCCAGTCTGAAGTTACGCTCTCTTGAACGACCGCCACCGCCGCCGGGTTGGGCTATCTCTGTTTGATATTCTACCAGCTCCTGCACGGAATTCATGTGGTAGTGCTTCATTTCAAAGCGATAATCATCCAGCGGATGACCGGAAATGTAGATACCTGTTACATCTCTTTCGTTATTCAGCTTCATGATCAGCGGCCATACATCGCAGGGCGCTATTTTTGGCGGTTCTACATCCGGCATATCATCGGCACCAAAAAGGCTGCCTACGTTGGAGGAACCGGCTGTTACCTGCTGCCCGAATTTTACAATCTTATCCAGACCAGTCAGTGTTTCACCTTCCGGTTTGTTAAAGTATTGTGCGCGGTGCAGTAGAGGGAAACAATCGAAAGCACCGGCCATCACCAGGGCTTCTATTGATTTTTTATTAACAGCGCGTTGATTTACGCGTTTGATAAAGTCAAAGATATTTTTGAAAGGACCTTCTCTTTTTCTTTCTTCCAGCAGATTTTCGATGGCGGCTTCGCCTACACCTTTTAATCCACCCAGGCCAAAACGTACCTGGCCCTGTTTGTTCACAGCAAAGCCTTTGAAGGATTCATTCACATCGGGCGGCAATACATCTATGCCCATGCGTTTGGATTCTTCCATGAAGAAAGTGATCTTTTCAATGTTGCTGGCGCAGTTCAGTACCGCAGCCATATATTCTGCCGGGTAGTGGGCTTTGAGGTAAGCCGTTTGATAGGCTACGAAAGCGTAACAGGTAGAGTGGGATTTGTTGAACGCATAAGAGGCAAATGCTTCCCAGTCGGTCCACACTTTTTCACAAACCTTGGGATCGTGGCCATTGCTGGCGCAGCCTTCCATGAATTGTGCCTTCATTTTATTCAGTACGGCAATCTGCTTTTTACCCATGGCTTTACGGAGTACATCCGCATCACCTTTGGAGAAGTTAGCCAGTTTCTGACTCAGCAACATCACCTGTTCCTGGTATACGGTGATCCCGTAGGTATCGTTCAGGTATTCCTCCATTACAGCCAGATCGTATTGTACAGGCTCCAATCCGTGTTTACGGCGGATAAAGGAGGGGATATACTCCAGCGGACCCGGACGGTACAAGGCGTTCATGGCAATCAGATCGTCGAATCTATCCGGCTTCAGTTCACGGAGGTATTTCTGCATACCGGGCGACTCAAACTGGAAGGTAGCGTTGGTTTCGCCTTTCTGATACAGGTCGTATGTTTTGGCATCGTCCAGCGGAATATTATCTATTTCAATGGAAAGACCGTGGTTCTGTCGAATCAGTTCCAGTGCGCCTTTGATGATGGTAAGGGTTTTCAGCCCCAAAAAGTCCATCTTGATTACGCCGGCGGATTCGATGATGCTTCCTTCAAACTGGGTGACCAACAGGTCGGAATCCTTTGCAGTGGATACGGGAATGAGATCGTACAGGTCTTGCGGTGCAATGATGATACCCGCTGCGTGGATACCGGTATTACGAACGGACCCCTCCAGTACACAGGCTTCACGAAGCACTTCTCCCTGGAGATCATCTCCTTTGATCAGTTCCCGCAGCTTTTTCACATTTTCAATATCTTCTCCGGCGAGGCCTTCTTTATCGGCCAGGCTCTTTTCTCCTTCCAGCGGTGCGTTGAAGAGGCGGGCCAGCTGTATGCCCGGTTTATCCGGCACCAGTTTGGCGAGGGCATTGGAATCTATCAGGGGCAGGTCCATTACACGGGCCACGTCTTTGATGCTCATTTTAGCGGCCATTGTACCATAGGTGATGATTTGCGCCACCTGGTTACGGCCATATTTCTGTACTACGTAGTCAATTACTTTCTGACGGCCTTCATCATCGAAGTCCGTATCAATATCGGGCATGCTCTTACGTTCCGGATTCAGGAAACGCTCAAACAGGAGGTTATACTTAATGGGGTCAATATTGGTGATACCTACACAATAGGCCACCGCGGAGCCGGCTGCAGAACCTCGTCCGGGGCCGATGAATACGCCAAGGTCGCGCCCCGCTTTGATGAAGTCGGCCACAATGAGGAAGTAACCGGCAAAACCCATGTTTTCGATTACCTGCAATTCAAAGTTGATACGTTCTTCCACTTCGGCGCTCATTCCCTGGTACCGGGTGCGGGCACCTTCAAAGGTAAGATGGCGCAGGTATTGATCCTGGGTGAAGAATTCTTTTGGAATAGGGAAGTTGGGCAGGAGAATATCTCTTTTGAGATCCAGCAGCTGTACTTTATCCACTATTTCGTTTGTATTGTCAATAGCTTGCGGCAGGTCATGAAACAATTTTGTCATTTCCTCCGTCGTCTTGAAATAGAACTGGTCGTTGTAAAACGCGAAGCGTCTGTTTTTTACCCCGGCATCATCATCTGAAAATTCTTTGTTGGTAGGTGTACTTTTCTTTTCACCGGTGTTGATACAAAGCAGGATATCGTGTGCATTGGCATCTGCCTGATCGACGTAGTGGGAGTCGTTGGATGCAATGATTTTTACATTGTATTTCTCTGCAAAGCGCAGCAGTACCACATTTACCTGGTCTTGTTCCGGAATGCCGTGGCGTTGCAGTTCTACGTAAAAATCATCTCCAAAAATATCCAGCCACCAGCGGAATTCTTTTTCGCCTTCTTCTTCTCCTTTACGCAGGATCACTTTAGGAACGGATGCACCCAAACAACAGGTAGTTGCAATCAGTCCTTTATGATATTGTAAAATCAGTTCTTTATCGATGCGCGGATACTTTCCGTACAACCCTTCCATGTAGCCGAGGGAACAAAGTTTGATAAGGTTACGATAACCTTCATCATCTTTTGCCAGTAATACCTGGTGATAGCGGATATCTTTTTCTTCCCGGGTAAACGCGCGTTTATGGCGGTTTTCTACTACATAAAATTCACAACCAACAATTGGTTTTACTTTGAGCCTTTTATCTTTCGGATCGCCTGGATTTAATTTATTGTTATATGCTTCTGCCACAAACTGGAATGCACCAAACATATTACCGTGGTCTGTAATCGCCAGTGCCGGCTGATTAGAAGACATGGCCTTTTTGTACAGCGATTTGATGTCTGCGGCGCCATCCAGTAAAGAGAATTGGGTATGTACGTGTAAGTGGGAAAAATTCATCTGCTAATCTGTTTCGTCAAGCGGCAAAAGTAGGATAAAAAAGTCTGAACTGTGATTTTTATGATTAGTATGATTATCCTGATGAGCGAAGATCTAAGCGGGTATTGTCTGAACCAGGATTTTTAGGATTGAATGGATTACCCTGATGGGCGTTATGTTGTTTTATATTGAAGATATCCGCTAAAATCTACGCTTTGATCTTCGGCACCCATCAGGATAATCCATTCAATCCTAAAAATCCTGGTTCAGACAATCTCCACTCATCAGGATAATCACAAAAATCATAAAAATCACAGTTCAGATGATCTATGTTCTTAAGAATCATGAAAATCACAGTTTCGTAATTACTTAATAGTTTGTATTTTAGCAAAAATTTAGCCAGACGCTTATGATTAGAGTAAAGGGACATCTTTGGGTGAAGTTATCGATTTGTGTATTGTCATTGAGTTCCTGCGCGTCTCTTCATAAAGGTACCGCTAAAAAAACGACGACTACGCCAACAACTGCTGACAACAGACATGCTGAGTTTATTGATGGCATTTCTACCGGTCGTAATAACCGCAACAATACTTCTTCCTATAATAAAGATGTCAGCATCAGCAAAAATATAACCCGCGGCAGTGCCAACCTGGAGAACGCGCAGAGCTGGCAGTTTAAATATGCACAGGTACTGGACGTACCCGTAGAAGAGGTGCTGAATCAACGGTTATATAGTTTTATTGAAGAATGGTGGGGCACCCCTTATCGTTTGGGAGGTAAAACCAGGAATGGGATTGATTGTTCCGGTTTTGTGAATACATTGCTGAATGCTGTTTTTCAACTGAGCATGGCAGGAAGTAATTCTGTTCAACTTTATAACCAGGTAACAAGGCTTAGCTCCCGCGAACTGCATGAAGGCGACCTGGTATTCTTTAAGATTCATCACAAACGCGTCTCCCATGTAGGCATCTACCTGGAGAATGATAAATTTGTGCATGCCTCTACCAGCGCTGGTGTAATGATCAGTGACCTGAAAGAGCCTTACTGGAAAAAGTATTTTGCCGGCGGCGGAAGACTGTAGCTCCTCCACACATTTGTTTTATTGTTAATTTTATGCGATTTTTACCGTTTTAATTTACTAAACTGCCTGTGGCAGTATCTATCCGTATTATGCAATTTGCTCCCATCGTATTATTCGTATATAATCGTCCTGAACTGACCCTCAGCACGCTCGTGCATCTGAGTAAGAACAAAGAGGCAGGGGAGAGTACATTATATGTTTTTTGTGATGGTCCTAAAGAAGGCGCTTCACCGGAGCAACTGGCACTGGTAAAAAAAGCACGTGAAATAGTTCATCAGCAACAATGGTGTAAGGAAGTGATCGTCATGGAAGCGGAAAAGAATAAGGGGCTGGCTACTTCCGTCATTGATGGTGTTACGGAGATTATAAATAAACATGGTAAGGTGATAGTGCTGGAAGATGATCTGGCCGTATCACCTTTTTTTCTGCAATATATGAACGACGGGCTCACGAAATATGAGCACGACGAGAAAATGATTTGTATTCATGGTTATCTCTATCCCATTGAGATACCAGCAGATTATAAACCGGATACTTTTCTGATACACGATCCCGGCTGTTTGGGATGGGGCACCTGGACAAGGGCCTGGAATAAATTTGAAAGAGATACAGATAAAGTGATTGCGCAGATCAGTGAAAAAAAAGGATTAAAGGCGGAATTTGATTTCTGGGGCGGTTATCCTTTTTTCAGGATGCTGCATCAGCATAAAAAGGGGAAAGTGAGTTCCTGGGCTATCCGCTGGAGAGCCGCAGCCTATATACATGACATGCTTACACTTTACCCGGTAAAATCGCTGGTAAGACATGATGGCAATGTGGCAACTGCTACCCATCATTTTATGGAAGATGACTATACATATACAGAAATTTACCAGGACAGAATTCGGGTAGAAGATATTCCCGTAAATAATTACCTGTTAATAGAAAAGAAATTCGGGACTTTTCTAAGACGTAATGCCGGCATGACCATTCAGGCAAAAATCAGGAACAGGATTATAAAATACTGGAGAAAAATTACGGGTAATGCTTAGGAAGATATTAAGAAGACTGAAAAGAAACATTATATCCCCGGTATCCTGGGAAAGTTTGAGAAGACTGGAACCGCTTTCCACCACCTTCGGCTTTGACAGAGGCACCCCCGTAGATCGTTATTATATAGAACAGTTTTTGAGCGCCAATAAGCACCTTATCCATAGCAATGTGCTGGAGATAGCAGAGAGCAATTATTCCAGGAAGTTTGGTGAAAATGTGAGCCGCTTTGAAGTATTGCATGTACAACCTGGTAAACAGGTAACCATACAAGGCGACCTGACTAATTACGCATCTTTGCCGGCCAATCATATCGATTGTTTTATATGTACACAGACGTTTAATTTTATTTACGATTTTAAGACGGCTATAGCAGGTGCGCATTACCTGCTTAAACCAGGTGGTGTATTGTTAGCTACCTTAGCAGGCATTACCCAGCTATCTGCCTATGATATGAAGCAGTGGGGCGATTATTGGCGGTTTACCCCGCAATCGGCCACAAAAGTATTTGGTGAAATTTTTGGAGAGGAAAATATAGAGATAACATCGTATGGGAATGTACTTGCCTGCACTGCCATCCTGCAGGGGATTGCAGCAGAGGAATTATCGGTAGCAGAGCTACAGCATAATGATCCTGTATACCCGGTAATTATCACCGTTAAAGCAAAAAAAGCATCACATGGGATTGATCAGCGATAACCTGGGAAAGATCAAACAGGTTTTTAGCAATAAGTTTTACCGGGAGTATTTCCGTTTATATCGTAAGCATTACGGCCAACAGATACAGCAGATAGCACCCGCTTCTTTCCTGCACTATGATATCAATATTGTAGACGGATCTTCTTTTGTATACCAGTATAAAGAAATATTTTTCAGCCGCGTATACCAGTTTGAGAGCAGCAACAAAATACCTGTGATCTTCGACTGTGGCGCTAATATAGGGTTAAGCTGTATTTATTTTAAGTCACTGTACCCAGAAGCCCGCATTACAGCCTTTGAAGCAGACCCGTTTATTGCCGGGGTGCTGAGCAGTAATATCAGTAAGAATAATTTGTCAGCTATCACAGTGGTAGCTAAGGCAGTATGGACGAATGAAGAAAGCATTACTTTCTATAGTGACAATGCAGATGGCGGGAATGTTTTTGGAGGCAACGCAGGTGGCACTAAAGTGAACGTTCCAACGGTGAGATTAAGGAGCATGCTGGAACAGGAAGGAACCATTGACTTTCTTAAAATGGACATAGAAGGCGCTGAGATAGCCGTGATAAAGGATTGCGATGGTGCTTTATCCGGGGTGGACAATATTTTTATAGAATATCATTCCTTTAATAAAACACCACAGGGGCTCGGTGAAATACTGGAAACGCTGCAACGAAACGGGTTCAGGTATTTTATTGAATCTGCCACTGAAAGAGCCATGCCGTTCATCAATAAAGCTACCGGAGAGGTGATGGACATGCAATTGAATATATTCGCCTATAAAATATAATACATACTGATGGGAAACCTAAGTGGGAAGATATTTTCTGTAATGCACTATGTTGCCAACAAGGTGCAACGTCCGGCTGTGATATTATTATACCACCGGGTAACGGAGTTATCCCAGGACCCTCAGCAGTTATCAGTTTCCCCTGCCCATTTTAATGATCAACTGGCGCACCTGAAATCGGATTATAACGTATTGGATGCGGATCAGTTTTTATATCATGTGCAGCACAAAAAAGCCTTTCCCGAAAGAGCGGTATTCGTCACTTTTGATGATGGGTATGCAGATAACTATCATGAAGCGATGCCGCTGCTGGTAAAACACGAAGTTCCTGCCTTGTTTTATATCACTACTTCAAAAATTGATACTTCCTACGAATTATGGTGGGATGACCTGGAACGTATCCTGTTAACCGACGGCACCTTACCGGCCACTTTGCAGATTAATATTGACGGCAGGTTGTGGGAATATGCGACGGGCACGCTAACGGCTATACGTGAAACTTATTACGCCCTGCAAACAATATTACGGTTTTGTAAACCGGCAGTTATTGAAGCAGCCATGCAGCAATTATATGACTGGTCGGGTAAAAGCGCTATGGGCAGGGCCTCACACCGGCTCATGACATGGGATGAAGTGAGGGATATTGGACAATCGCCTTTTGCTACTATTGGTTGTCATACACATCGTCATCCGGCAGTAGGGATGCTTACCTATGAAGAACAACTGGCTGAAATAGGTGCTTCCAAAGAGATACTCGAAGCAATACTGGCAGCGCCACAGGTACATTTTTCCTATCCTTTTGGCGGGAGAAAGTTCCTGGGCAGCAAACGTTATTATAATGCAGATAGTATCAGGGCCTGTAAAGCATTAGGGCTGCAGTTAGTATGCGCCAATTATCACGGACAGGTACATAGCTGGAGTAATCCTTTTGCATTACCAAGGATACTGGTGCGTGACTGGCCGCTGGAAGTATTTCGTCAACATATGGAACAGTTCTTTAAATACTAGCGGGTGAAAGTACTTTTTATCAATAAATATGAAAATAGCGGAGGTGCTGCCATTGCTGCCCAAAGAATAGGTGAGGGGCTGGAACGGTATTATCATACACAGAATCATTTTCTGGCCGGCATCCATCGCAAGGCAGCAGCTAATGTGACGGTAACCCGCAGTGGTGCCGTAGCTAATTTCATAGAAAGAGGTATCAATGTACTCAGCAATCGTTTGGGGCTGCAATATTTTTATTTTCCTTTTTCCACACCGGCTATATTGCAGTGCGCAAGGGCGTTTAAGCCCGATGTGATCAGTTTGCATAATATTCATGGTGGTTATTTTGATACGTCTTTATTACCCAAACTATCTGCCTGTGCGCCCATTGTATGGACGTTGCATGATATGTGGGCCATCACCGGCAACGCAGCACATACCTTTGGTGATACTTCCTGGAAAGCGGCAAAAGCCGGCCCGGGAGAACATAAACATGCTCCTGCTATAGGTTTTCCTACCGGTAATTACCTGATAAAACGAAAGCAGCGGCTGTATGCCGAAAGTGATCTGCATATTGTATCACCTTCGCGCTGGCTGTATGATATGACCACCGAAAGCCCGTTGACAAAACATCAACCGCTGTATCATATTCCCAATCCAATTGATACGGATTATTTTAAAGCGCAGGACAAAGCGGCTTCGCGGCAGGCACTGGGATTACCGGTGGATGCCCGGGTAATTACTTTTGTATCTGAAAGATTGTTTAACAGCGAATTCAAGGGAGGCGACGAACTGCTTAAAATATTACATTTACTGGATGAACAGCTGGACCGGGAGGTGCATCTGCTGATGATAGGGAGGGATCGTTTGCCCGGTACTTTTAAGCACCTGAAATGTGTGTATACCGGTTATGTGAAAGCCGTAGATAAAATGATGCAGTGTTATAGTGCCAGCGATATTTTCTTTTATCCTACGAAGGCTGATAATCTGCCGAATGTGCTGATAGAGGCCGGTAGCTGTGAAACAGCCTGTATTACTTTTGATGTAGGCGGTTGCCGCGAAATTGTATTGGATGGTAAAACCGGCTATGTAATTGCGCCGGGTATGCATGAGCAATTTGCTGCCAAAACATTGTCATTGCTACAGCATCCGGATAGGTGCCGTGAATTTGGAAAAGCTGCTAGGGCTTACATGGAGCAGCATTTTGGTATGAAGGTGATTGCAGAACAGTATCACCGGTTATTTGCATCCGTAATAAGATATTAGTTGAATTTATTTAAACAGCAGCTAGTGACGAATAGAGCTTCTTCACCGGTATTGAGCATTATTACCGTATGCTACAACGCCGAAAAATTTATTGAAAATACCATTCAGAGTGTGCTGGCGCAAACCTATCCGTATATAGAATATATTATTGTGGATGGTGCTTCCAAAGATAATACGCTGGGAGTAGTGGCGCCATACTGTTCCCGCATTGCCAAAGTAATTTCTGAAAAAGATAAAGGCCTATATGATGCTATGAACAAAGGCATGCAACTGGCTACCGGGGAGTATTTGCTGTTTTTGAATGCAGATGATACCCTGGCTGATAATGACGTGATAACGAAGATGCTGGCTACCTGTGCCGATGCAGATGTGTATTACGGAGAAGCCATGTTTATGGATGAAAATGGTGCTGACCTGGGATTACGCTCTGCGCAAACACCCCACCAGGTGCCGGAGCAGCTGAACTGGAAAAGCCTGAAACATGGAATGGTCGTGTCGCATCAGGCGTATATTATTCGTCGTAGTTTAAGTCCGTTGTACGATTTACAATACAAAGTTTGTGCGGACATAGACTGGATGATACGCTCGCTGAAGGCATCTCACAAAATATGTAACACGCACCAGGTGGTAGCAAAATTCAGGGTGGGCGGTACTTCCAAACAGCATCAACAGCTGGCCTGGAAGGAAAGATACAGCATATTAAGTAAGTATTATGGGCATCTTCCTAATTTTACACATCATTTATTTATAGGGCTGCGTTATATCTTCTCGAAAAAATATTAACAGGGATCATTACCTGTAAAAGAAAAGCCTCCGTTATGTTTTACCATGACGGAGGCTTTTATATGTTTTGCTTTTACTTTTTTACTACTGTTTCTTCTTTTTTGTTTTGTGTAAACAACTCCCAGCCGAATGCGGCTATTACTAACAACAGGAGCAGTGTAGAAGAAATACCTGCAATTTTCTGGCCTTTGAAGAAGGTGGCGGGTTCAAATTTCAGGTCAATTTTATGTTGTCCTGCAGGGATTTTTACACCACGCAGTGCGTAATCCACGCGTACAATATCTGCTGGCTTGTCATCAATGAAAGCTTTCCAGCCGGCAGGATAGTAGATTTCAGAGAATACGCCCAAACCTTCCTGGCTGTTATTGGATGTGTATGCGAGGCTATTCAAACCGTATTTGGTGAGTTTGATGGATGCGCTGGAATCAGTACCTGGTTTGAAGTTGCCACCCAGTTGCGATTGAAAACGTTTATCTATTACCGCTGTGTCGCGTGTATTCAGGTAATCCAGCGTTTTCATTTCGGTATTGGCATCCGGTGCCCATACGATATCTTTTACAAACCATGCGTTGCCGTAAGCATCGGGGTTGCGCTGTGCTACCGGCTGACCGGACTTCTGATCAGGTACTATAAAATATTTAGTGTTGAGCATATTCAACACGTGCATATTATTTTTAGCAATCTGATGAGAGATGAGATCCTGGTAGAGCCACAATTTGGCCGGGCTGTAACCACCTATACTCTTATGGAAATAGGAAGGTGTGGCATCGTCAAATGGTGAGGTAGCCACATTAAATACGCGGTAGTATGGATCCGGATCCTGTTTGATCTGCTGATCTGCTGCGGAAGGTGTTAATTCCTGCATGAAGGTCATATCATCTACAAAGCTGTCGTTGTTCAGATAATTTCTATCTACCTGTACCAGGTCAATCGTAACTGCAGCAGCAATAATAAAAGCAGCCACCGGCCATTTCAGTTTATCCTGCAGGAATGCCCAGATAGCACCTGCGGCAATAGCAATGAATACGATGGAGCGGAAACTATCTTTCAGCAACAGGCTGTTACGATCTTTTTCCAGCGCACGGATCAGGAGTTTACCATTTTCTTCTCCACCCATCATCTGTGCAAAGTATTGCAGCATACCGGCGTCGCTATGGCTGCTGAAACCAACGAAGAAGATACTGATCAGGTTAAAGAATACAATTATTCCACCTGTGATCAATAAGGATTTTTTCAATTTTGTGAGCAGTTCCGCTTTGGTGTGTTTGCCATTCGCTACTTCCTGTAAGCCCCAGCAGGCCAGCACTACAAAGGTGAGAGAGGGCAGTACCAATGCCTGTGCCGGTGCACGGAATTTGTTATATAGCGGGAGATGATAGAAGAGGAAGTCGTTGATGAAGCTCATATTTTTGCCCCATGCCAGGATGAAACCGATAGCAGTTACTGCTATCAACCACCACTTCTGCCAGCTGGTAACTAACAGTAACGACAATACGAAAAGAAAGCAGATGATAGCACCTACATACACGGGGCCGGAAGTTCCTTTTGCCTGTGCACCATAATACATGGGTAATTTCTGCTGCGACAGGAACTGATCTACCTGAGCCTGTTGTACACCCAGACTTATCATTTGCTCACCGAAATTTGAGCCGGAGCTCAATTTTTGTGCAGATGAATTACCTACGTAGCCAGGTATCAGGAAGGTAGCTGATTCCGGAACTCCATAGCTCCAGTCGTATGCATATTCTATTTCGAGACCGGTTGATTTCTTTTGTGTTACGTCATCCTGATCCAGTGTGAGCTCAGACTTGCTGCCACGCATGGTATAGTCTGCATATTCGTGGAGTATCAGCAGGCTATCCATAGAAGTAAGCACTGCTAATCCGCCTGCGATGGCCAGTAATCCGGATGCTTTGAAGAATTGTGGTAATTGTTTTTCTTTATAAGCATGAACAAATGCACCTGCTGCGAGGCACAATACCATGATCAGGGTATAATAAATAATCTGGAGATGGTTATTGTAGATGAGCATACCCGTAGCCAGGGCCGTTAAGGCGGCACCTGTCAAGAGGCGGCCACGGTAGGTAAGGATGATACCTGCCAGTACAGCGGGCATCAGGGCAATGTCGTACATTTTGGTAACGTGACCCACATCAATGATGATAACATTATAAGAGCAGAAAGCAAATGCAACGGCGCCCATAACACGGATCCAATATTTAAAATCCAGTATGCATAACAACAGGTACATGCATATCATGGCAAGGAATAACATGTTAATAGGGTCTGGCAGGTTTAGCGTAACCACCCTGTTCATATACGCTACTTTGTTGGCGCCGGGACCTGTAAATACTACATAGGAGGGCATGCCGGAAAACATGTTGTTAGACCACAGCGGACGTTCACCGGTTGCTTCATAAAAGTCCTTTGCCTCTTTAGCCATTCCTTTCACATTCTTCATGTCGCTTTGGTTCACTATCTTGCCTTCAAGGACAGGAGAGCAATACACAACAGCCAGCAATAAGAAAATGCCTATTGCCGCAACATGTGGAAGAATGGCTTTTAGCCAGTTTTGCTTCATCGGATATTTTGGATTTAGTTTTAAAGAAACAAAAATAACTGTAATTTATCCGAAATTTCAATATGCGCTGGTTACGTTTTCTGTTAAAATTTGCTTTCATATGCAATCTGTGCTTTATTATCGGTGAAATCCTTCGTATTACAGCGTATAATCATTCATGGGATGCTATTGTTAATCACGTGCTGGTTTTGGGTGTAGGTATGGCATTTCCGCTGAACGGACTGGTATGTATACTAACGGCCATCCTGTTACTGCTGAAAAAAATACAATGGAAAGCGTTGCCCCCCTGGTTATATTTGCTCAATATTGCTATCTTAATATTTCAACTTATAGTTAATTTTTAAATGATTAAGAACATCTTAAACGATAAGCCCACCAAACTTTTTATGGTATTTGCCTGTTTTTTTGTGGCAAATGCACTGATTGCAGAATGTATTGGTGGTAAATTATTTTCGCTGGAGAAATTATTCGGATTGCCTGTTCATACATTTACCCTGTTTGGCGAAAGCGGGTTGGCATACACACTTACAGCCGGCGTATTATTATGGCCACTGGAATTTGTGATGACAGATATTGTAAATGAATACTTTGGCCCCAAGGCAGTGCGCCGTATTTCCTATATCGCTGTAGCGCTGATCTCTTATGCCTTTATCATGTTTTTTGTGGCCATGAAAGTGCCGGCAGACAGCTGGTGGCGTGGTAGCAAGGCAGAAGGCGGGATTCCGGACATGCAAACCGCTTTCTCAGGTATTTTTGGTCAGGGTATGTGGATTATCCTGGGTAGCTTAACCGCTTTCCTGGTGAGCCAGATTGTAGATGTGACGGTATTTCACAGAATAAAAAGGCATACCGGCGAAAAGCATGTTTGGTTAAGGGCTACCGGCTCTACCATCGTATCTCAGCTGGTAGATAGTTTCATTGTCCTCTACATTGCGTTTAAACTGGGTAATAACTGGAGCTACCAGCGTGTACTGGCCATTTGCATGGTCAACTACAGTTATAAATTCGTTGTGGCGATAGCGTTAACACCATTGATCTATTGGCTGGAGCATCGTATAGAACGTTACCTGGGACATGCCACCGCGGCTAAAATGAAGGCAGCGGCCATGGGAAAGGAACATCCGTATGAAGAACCGGTAACAAACGATTGATTTTTGTCTTTCTCCCGATTAGGCTGATTATACTGATTACCCTGATTTTCTTTTACTGATTATAAAAAGATTAGCGAAGATTGAAGCGAATATACCCGCTCTGATCTTCGCTAATCTTTTTAAATCTTTCAAAATCAGTAAAATAAAATCAGGGTAATCAGTATAATCAGCCTAATCGGGAGAAAGACAAAATAATATTAGTACCTGTTTTTAACCATATCCGCTACTACTTTATCAATGGGTAAAGTAACTGCTGCTGCGGAAAACTCTTCCCAGTCAATCCAGCGGGCGCGTTCAACTTCTTCTGCACCTTCCGGTACAGTGAAATCAAAAGGAGTGGTGATGGTTTGTGCAGTGAAGGGAGATATTGGTGTAACAAGATAATAAATGGAGATGATCTGTGTTTCGTTATCAAAAGCAGAGATCTGGAAGAAATCAGTTGTATAAAGGTGCTCTACTACTTTTACATCCTGGCTCAGCTCTTCCTGCCATTCCCGCACAATACACTCCAGGGTACCTTCCCCGAACTCCAGACCGCCGCCAGGAAACTTGGTGTAATAACCTCCACGGATATATTCGTCGCTTACCAGCACCTGTTTTTTATCATTGATCATGATGCCGTATACTCTTACATTAAATCCTGTTTGCATGCCATGTTTATATTATGTGAAAGTAGCTAAAATGTTGAATAATGTGCTCTTTTAATGTAATATTGCACATTGAAATTTATCTAATTATTTTAATATATTAATGGGAGTTGTAAAACATCAAAGCGTCAGGTCTACCATACTGATTTATCTTGGATTTGCGATAGGAGGGATCAACACATTGTTCCTCTTTCCGCATTTTTTTTCTGATGACCAATTCGCATTGACCCGCATGTTTCTGGATATAGGAGTCATACTGGTGCCTTTTTGCACTTTGAGTGTGGGCCCCACCATGAATAAGTTTTACCCTTATTATACCGCGCGGCTTGACGATAAGAAGAATGACATGCTAACATGGGTGGTGGTAGCCACTTTGGTTGGATTCCTGTTATTTGTATTGGGCACTTTTATTTTTAAAGGGTTGATCATCCGGAAGTATTCGAAGAATGCACCTATGTTTCTGGAATATTTCTACCTGCTTTATCCGTTTATGTTGTGTTATGCGCTTTTCTCTGTTATAGAGAACTATAGCTGGACGAAGCATGAAACGGTGGTGCCTAATTTCCTGAAAGAACTGGTGGTGCGCCTTGGAACTACCTTATTGATTGTATTATACCTGTTCAAACTGATCAGTTTTGATTTGTTCCTTTGGTTATTTATATTGATATGGGGAGTTGTGTTGATAGTATTGTTGGGTTATTTGAAAAAGAAGCAGTTGCTGCATTTCAATTTCCAGGTAAGTGGTGTTACCCGGAAGTTATTCAGGCCTATGAGCACTTATTCCCTTTCCTTGCTGGGTGCTACTACGTGTACCCTGCTGGCACAAAATATAGCTCCGCTTATCATTTCCAGTACAGAGGGACTTAAAAATGCGGCTTACCTGAGTATTGCTACATATATGGCTACTCTGATACAGGTGCCGCAGCGCAGTATCTCGGCGATAGCGCTGCCCGTACTGGCACAGGCGTGGGTAGATAAAAATATGGATAAGATTGCTGAGATCTACCAGAAATCTTCTTTATTACAATTGGTTGCAGCACTTTATATTTTCCTGGGGATATGGTTGAATATTGACTGTTTTTTCATGTTATTGCCGCCAGTATACAGTATAGGCAAATATGTATTTCTGTACATGGGTATTTCAAAAGTTATTGATCTGGGTACAGGTGTAAACGCTCAGCTGCTCAGCACTTCGAGGCTTTGGCGATTTGATCTGGTTAGTTCGGTAATATTGATGATCCTGTCCATTCCGTTGAACTACATGTTGATGCGTACTTATGGGCTTGTGGGATCGGGATATGCCGCTCTTTTATCTATGTTTGTTTTTAATACTATTCGTTTTCTGTTTATTTGGAAAAGATTTCATTTGCAACCTTTTACCATGAACACTGTAAAGGCTATAGGAGTGGCAATAGCGGCCTATTGGGGGGGGGGTTGGTTACCATACCTGGGAAATCCTATTATTGATATTATGGGGAGAGCATTGCTCTTTTCTGGTATATTCATTTTTGGCATACTTGCATTACGCGTGTCTGAAGATATCAGTAGTACAGCATATGCTTTCCTGAATAAGATAAGAAGCAGAAAATAAAAATAAAAAATTAAAGGTTTATTTTTTGCTACAGGCTCAATTATAAAAGTGCTAAATATGAATTGTAGATATTGTAATAATCCTTTGGAAGTATATTACGCAGATATGTTTGATAACCGCTATGGTTATCCGGGAACGTATACTATGTGGAAATGTAAAAACTGTGATCATCTTTCACTGGAGGCTAATTTTACACCGGAAATGATTGGGGAGCTCTATTCCAATTATTATCCAAGGAAACACCTGAACCTGGATGATTGGAAACCATACAAGGAAGTGAGTGGATTTATGGCCTGGTTTAAAGGAGAGCGTAGTGCGGCTCATCACTGGGTACCTAAAAATGTACGCATCCTTGATATAGGTTGTGGATTTGGAGAAACACTGGGGTATCACGAAAACAGGGGTTGCGAGGTTTTTGGCGTGGAAGCGGATGATAACATTAAAAGAGTAGCCGATAAATACAGTTTTAATGCTGAAGTGGGCCTGTTTGATCCGGAACATTATCAACCTGACTATTTTGATTATGTAACCATGGCACAGGTGATAGAACACGTTACAGATCCGGTAGTATCTATGAAGGGAATTGCCAAAATACTGAAACCAGGTGGCGTTGCCATTCTTACTACTCCTAATGCCAAAGGCTGGGGAGTGAAGGTGTTCGGTAAAAAGTGGGCGCATTGGCATATCCCTTATCACCTGCATCTATTCTCCAAAAAATCAATGAAAAAATATGCCGCAGAAGCGGGATTGGTACTGGAAAAAGCTATTACTCTTACTAATTCTGAATGGCTGCATTATCAGTGGCTGCACATAGCGGTTTATCCGAAACGAGGCGAAGTATCTGTTTTCTGGACATTGAATGCCGAAAGAACTACTTCGCAAAAGATAAAGATGAAAATTCTCGCAGGTATTCATCGTTTGAAGGTAAATTATGTAATCACAAGATTTTTTGATGCCTTCAATGCGGGTGATAACAGCGTATATTTTTTAAAGAAACCGTTATAATGAGTCCGTTAGTATATATCATATTACCTGTTCACAACAGAAAAGAAATCACCCGTACTTTTATTTCCTGCCTGCTTAAACAGACTTACAGTAGTTATCACCTGGTACTGATAGATGATGGATCTACAGACGGTACTGCGGAGATGGTGACCTCTTATCTGCCTTCCGCCACGATTGTTACCGGTAAGGGCGACTGGTGGTGGGGTGGAAGTTTGCAACAGGGTTATGAGTGGGTGAAGGCAAATGTGACCATACCCACTGATATTGTATTGATAGCAAATGATGATGTTGAATTTGAAGAAAATTACCTGCAAAATGCAGTTGAGTTTGTTCATGAGGCACCGGATGCTTTATTGCTGTCGCAGGCTTACAGTAAACAAACAGGTAAGCTGGAAGATATAGGTGTAGTGGCCAACTGGTACAAGATGACATTTGATCTGGCCAGGAGGAAAGAAGACGTTAATTGTGTTTCTACAAGAGGATTGTTCATGACGGTAGCTGCTTTCATGAAAATAGGCGGATTCAGGCCGGTGATGCTGCCACATTATGGTTCTGACTTTGAATTTACGATACGTGCCCGGAAGAAAGGGTTTAAGTTAACCAGTGATGAACATGTAAGGATATTAATGAATGAAGAAACAACGGGCCTTCATCAGCTGAAAGAAAAATCTCTTCGAAAATATTTGAAGAAAATATTTTCGAAGAGAGCAACAGGTAATCCTGTTTATTTTTCCTTCTTTATTTTACTTTCCTGCCCTGTACTGCTTATTCCTTTTAATCTCTGCCGGGTATGGCTGGGATTTATTAAGAAATTATTTCAGAACATAGGCTGATAACTATTTAACGTTTATATCTCCTTCAAACACCAATGTAGCGGGGCCGCAGAGCCATATATTATCGAAACTGCGTTCGCCGGTTTTGGTGAAACGTACTTCCAGTTGTCCGCCTAAAGTTTGTACAGGTACTACGTATTCTTTTTCTTCCTGACCTGCAAATGTAAGGGCAGCGGCAGTTACGCCGGTTCCGCAGGAATAAGTTTCGTCTTCCACACCTCTTTCGTAAGTACGTACAAAGATGCCGTTTTCAAAATGCTGTACGAAGTTCACGTTGGTGCCATCAGCTGCAAAGCGGTCATTGTAGCGGATTCCACGGCCTTCGTTGAAAACATCTACAGCCTGCACATCTTCCACATATTTCACAAAATGTGGTGAGCCGGTATTAAGGTAATAATATAGCGGACCATGTTCTACAAAGTCTACCTGCTGCATTTTCAGGTTCACCCAGCTGTCGCCGTCCATAGTAGCTGCATGTTCTCCGTCTACTGCAATAAAGTACAGGTTACCATCGCCTACGCCCATTTTATGTGCAAAGGCTGCGAGGCATCTGCCACCATTGCCGCACATGGAGCTTTCACGACCATCTGCGTTGTAGTATTTCATGGCAAAGTCGTAGTCTTCGCTTTTATTGAGCAGCATCAGGCCATCGGCGCCTATGCCAAAGCGACGGTCACACAATTCATTTACCTGTTCGTCTGTTAGCCAGTTGTACTGCCCTTCCCGGTTATCCATGATCACAAAATCATTGCCGGTTCCCTGGTATTTATAAAAGTGTATGCTATTCATGGATACAAAGATAAATGATGAATGGAGAATTATGCAGAGATTTTAGCGGAAGGGAAAGCCTTCGGCCTTTGTCTTTTCTTTATCATGATTAGGCTGATTATTATGATTTTTCTGATTTTATTTCTTTCTGGTCATTCATCCATGCTAATTTTATAAAAGCTTACTATATAGAGATATAAATGTTTTTTAGAAGAAGATAAAATCAGGGTAATCATCTAAATCAGCCTAATCATGGTAAAGAAAAGACAAAGGCCGAAGGCCTGATTGCTTATATTCCTGCAATAATGCCCAATCCTTTTTCGATCAGTGCGGCTACTGCTGCGCCGCCATCTTTACTGAATTCCTTGCGGATGCGGTTGGCTACAATAGCGCTGACAGACAGGCAATGATGCCCCAATACGCGGCCCATACCATAAATGGCGGATGTTTCCATTTCGAAGTTGGTGATGCGATGTTCTTCGTAAGAAAAGCCGGTGAGGTTATCTATGAGATTTGGATTAGATAAGGTACCGCGCAATACCCGTCCCTGTGGGGCATAGAAGCCGGGGCAGGTAACGGTGATGCCTGTATGAAAACCATCTTTAAAATGATTTTGCAGGTGCGCTGCGGCAGCAAACAGGCAAGGGTTGGCGCCACCGGGCTGCAGGAACACCTGTCCGCGGAAGGCCTCCAGGAGCTGTTTTTCGGCGGTTGTATTTTCAAATGCATAGTAGGGCATGAGATTGTCCAGGCCTAAACCATGCGAAGACACTACAAAGCTATCTACCGGAATGCTTTCCTGCAATGCGCCGGAAGTGCCGAGGCGTATGATTTGCAGCGAAGTAAGTTCAGGTTTGATGAGCCTGGTTTCGAAATCAATATTTACCAGTGCATCCAGTTCGTTGAGTACAATATCGATATTATCTGTACCGATACCTGTAGATACTACAGATATGCGTTTGTTGCCAATATAGCCGGTATGTGTAACAAATTCGCGGTGTTGAAATTTGCTTTCTATTTTATCAAAGTGTTTGCTGACAGACCCTACACGATCCGGGTCACCTACCGTGATGATGGTATGTGCCAGTTCGTCTGGCCGTACATCCAGGTGGTACACCGCTCCACGGCTGTTGATGATCAGTTCTGATTCTGCTATACGTTTATCCATTGTATTAATTTTTATATTTCACAAATCAACATTCCGGTTTCGGTCCTCAATATTCCTTCGTTCTGGTATATTATCAAAATATTTTTTCAGATATTTTTTAAATAATATTTGGTGGTAATCAGAAAATTGCTACTTTTGCAATCCCACAAAACGAATGAAATGTACGCCGGTGGGTAGGAAGGCAAGCATTACAAAAGAGATGGTTTCGTGGCCGAGTGGCTAGGCAGAGGTCTGCAAAACCTCGTACAGCGGTTCGAATCCGCTCGAAACCTCCCAAATAAAAAGCCTTCTGAATTCAGAAGGCTTTTTGCGTTTTGTATAGAACCAAAAAGAAGTGGTTATGATAGAGATCATAAAAGTAACCGCCGAAGATGCCAGACACCTGGAACAGGTGAAGCTACTTTTCCGCGAATATGCCAATTGGTTAAATGTTGACCTTAGTTCTCAGCAGTTTGAAGAAGAGTTGGCACACTTACCTGGTGTGTATGTACCACCAGCCGGTGCGTTGTTCCTGGCAACGGTAGACGGACAGGTAGCAGGCTGTGTGGCCGTCCGGACATTTGACAACAGTACTGCAGAAATGAAGCGTCTTTTTGTAAAAGATACTTTTAAAGGTCACGGTGTAGGAAAAGCATTGGTAAGCAATGCTATAGAAGAGAGCAAAAAGCTGGGTTATAAGCGCATTATCCTGGATACACTGGCACATATGCGTCCGGCCATAGAATTGTATACCTCTTTAGGATTTCAGCCCATTGCAGCCTATTATGATAATCCTCTCAGTGATGCGGTATATCTTTCGTTAAATATTGAACCGGTATTATAGGATTAAATGGATTAACCTGCTGCGTGTTATGTTGTTAATCCACTCAATCCCATAATAATGGTCGCTACAGGGGTCTGATCCAGATATTCCTGAAACTCGCCGGATTGCCATGATCCTGCAGTGCGATGGATTTTTTTGTTTGTAGAAGCTGCCGGCCTGTCCGTTTGAGTAAGTACGGTTGTAATATTTAAGTAGATAAAGCTATTTTATTTTTCGTTTATCCGATCACGTTAGGCAGCTTATAGCCGTTGTGGTAAGGTGCTGCTAAAAATTTATTAGCATCATTATCGGTGAACTGACCTTTTTGATTATCCCAGTATATTTTTTTGCCGGTGCGGTAGGCGATATTGCCCATTTGCGCCGTGGTGGCTATTAACGCGCCTACCTGAACCGGTGCATGTAAGTCGCTCAGACTACGGGATTTAACTACTTCCACAAAATTTTTAGTGTGCAGATCGAGGCCGTTGTCTACAGATTTTTGTCTGCTTATACCTTCCATTTTACCTTTTTCGGGGATCACTTCCCAGCCGCCACGGTCCAGCACAAGCGTACCATTATTACCAATAAAGGCAATACCATGATCGCGGCCATAAGGGCCCCCATCAATGCCTGTGGCTTGTTCCCACTGTATATTGAAATGATCATATTCATAAACGGTGGTGAGGGTATCAGGTGTTTCAGCGGCATCATCGGGATAAGCAAATTTTCCACCTGCTGCCATTACTGATTTTGGTGCGCCGGCTTTCATGCCCAGCAGTGCATAGTCTAACAGGTGTACGCCCCAGTCGGTCATTAAGCCACCGGCATAATCCCAGTACCACCGGAAATTAAAGTGAAAACGGTTTTCGTTGAAAGGACGTGTGGTAGCTGGTCCCAGCCATGATTTGTAATCAACGCCTGCAGGAGGAGTAGAGTCTGGTTTTACAGGAATAGATTTCATCCAGCCCATGTACGCCCACGCTTTTACAAGTCGTACTTGTCCGAGTTTGCCGGAGTGTACAAAGTCGATCGCATCTTTAAAATGCTGCTGGCTACGCTGCCACTGGCCTACCTGTACTGCGCGGCTGTGTTTTTGTTGTGCAGCTACCATAGCGCGGCATTCTATGATGGAGTTGCCCATAGGCTTCTCTACATATACATCTTTACCTGCGGAGCAGGCATCTGTCATTTGTAAACAATGCCAGTGGTCGGGTGTACCAATGATAACCGCATCAATATTTTTATCTTCCAGCAACTTACGGTAATCACTATACGCTTTTACCCTGATACCTTTTTGCGACAACTCTGCCACACGTTTGTCCAATACGTTTTTGTCCACGTCGCACAGGGCAACGCATTGTGCAGCAGGATTTTTCAGCATAGCGGTGAGGTCAGACCAGCCCATGCCATTGATGCCGATAGCGGCAATATTGAGCCGATCGCTGGCCGCTACCGACCTGAGCGGCAACGCCTGCAGTGATGCCGGTAAAGCGGACACCAGGCCTGCTCCAGCCATGAGCGTGGATGCAGAGCGGATAAAGTTTCTACGGGAATGATTCATGTAATAAAACGTTTTGTGGAATTGTGGAATTGACACTTAATAATACAAAATAGGCAAAATTATTAAGAAGAAAGAGTGTTTGTCTTTCTCCCGATTAGGCTGATTATACTGATTACTCTGATTTTCTTTTTTGATTTTGAAAAGATTAGCGGAGATTTTAGCGGATATTGTCTGAACCAGGATTTTTAGGATTGAATAGATTACCCTGATGGGTGCCGAAGATCTTAGCGGGTATTATCTGAACTATGATTTTTATGATTAGTATGATGATCCTGATTAGTGAAGATATTCGCGTATATCTTCCAAATAAACAATATAACATCCATCAGGGTAATCTATTCAATCCTAAAAATCCTGGTTCAGACAATATCCGCTAAGATCTTCGCTAATCAGGATCATCATACTAATCATAAAAATCATAGTTCAGACAATACCCGCTAAAATCTCCGCTAATCTTTTCAAAATCAAAAAATAAAATCAGGGTAATCAGTATAATCAGCCTAATCGGGAGAAAGACAACACCCGCGTTAGAAATTATCTTCTTCCGGCTCTTCGCCACCCATATTAAAATTCATCATAGTGCCTAACAGGTCACTGAAGCGGGTTTCATTTTCCACCACTTTTTTACTGATGAGGGAGTAGGAGGAGAGTCCGTGCAGCACAAACTCCATGAGCAGCAAGGCTTCGCGGTTGTTGGCTTTAGGGAAGAGTGCTTTCACCAGTTCTTTTAATCCTTCTACTTTGGTGAGCAGGGTATCGTATTGTTTGTCACTGATGTCTTGTAGCAGCTGTACTGAGTTGCCTTTGTCGAACCACTGGATGACGCTACGGTAGGGGTTTTCAGTGGGTGCGGTCTGTTTCTTTTTCTTGAAAGAATCCGGGTTTGGAAAGTAAGCAGCAAAGAGGGTACGAATGGATTTGTCGAGCAGGTTATGTGCTACCTGCAGCGGGCCCTCCTGTTCGCCTTCATATACCAGTTCTATTTTTCCTGTGATAGCTGGTATGATAGCCTGGAGATCTGCAATGCGCACATGTGTCTCCTTTTCTTTATTGAGGATAGCACGACGTTCGCCGGCACTGACCGCATTCTCGTACGCAGCAATAGTCAGGCGGGCAGAGACGCCGCTTTTTTTGTCTACGTATTCGCTGTTGCGCGCTTCAAATGACACTTGTTCGATGAGGCGTTTTACCATATCAGCAATCTGTACTTTGCTGAGTTGTTCCTCGTGGATATCGGCTTCCTGTTCTGTGATGAGCAGGGAGTTTTCGATGCTTTTTGGGTAGTGTGTAATGATCTGGCTTTCTATCCTGTCTTTCAGCGGTGTTACAATAGCACCGCGATTCGTATAGTCTTCCGGGTTAGCGGTGAATACAAACAGGATATCCAGTGGCATCCTTACTTTGAAGCCCCTGATCTGTATATCGCCTTCCTGCAGGATGTTGAACAAGGATACTTGTATACGTGCCTGGAGATCGGGGAGTTCGTTGATGACGAAGATACCGCGATTGGAGCGGGGAATGATACCAAAGTGGATCACTCTTTCATCTGCGTAGCTGAGTTTCAGGTTAGCTGCTTTGATAGGATCAATATCGCCAACGAGATCGGCCACAGAAACATCCGGTGTGGCCAGCTTTTCACCATAGCGCTCGCTGCTGTGCAGCCAGGAGATAGGTGTTTTATCGCCTTTTTCTGCAATCAGGTCGCGGGCATAACGGGAGAGTGGCTTAAACGGATCATCATTTACTTCAGAGCCTTCCACGATAGGGATGTATTCATCCAGAAGGTCGGTCATTTGCCTGGCCATGCGCGTTTTCGCTTGTCCGCGTAAGCCCAGGAAAAGAATGTTATGTCTTGATAGCAGTGCTCTTTCGGTATCCGGAATCACGGTATCTTCATATCCGACGATGCCGGGGAAAGTAGTTTCTTTTTGTTTTAATTTTTTGATCAGGTTGCGTCTGATCTCTTCTTTTACGGAGATAGGTTTATAGCCACTTTTTTTTAGCTCGCCTAACGTTTTTATGCTTGTATCCATTCTGATGCAAATTTCTTATGACTAATAAATCAGGTTTAAAAGAATTTCTTCTTACCGCTTTCAAAATCGCGGAAGAGGAAGGAACCGAGGTTGTTTGTGCCTGAAAAGAAGGCTTTACCGTTATTGGTTTCGGTAAATTCCTGTACGAACTTTTGCAACCAGGGATCGGTGGCCACCATGAAGGTGGTAATAGGTATTTTTAATTTTTTGCACTGTGCCGCGAGGTTCAGGGTGCGGTTCAGTATTTTACGATCCAGGCCGAAGCTGTTTTTATAGTATTGAGATCCTATTTTCAGGCAGGTGGGTTTGCCATCTGTGATCATGAAGATCTGCTTGTTAGGATTGCGCCGGCGGCGGAGCAGGTCCATAGCCAGTTCCAGGCCAGCCACCGTATTGGTATGAAAAGGACCCACTTCCAGGTAAGGAAGGTCTTTGATCTCTATCTGCCAGGCATCATTGCCGAATACAATAATATCGAGGGTATCTTTTGGATACCGGGTAGTAATGAGTTCTGCGAGTGCCATGGCCACCTTTTTGGCGGGTGTGATCCTGTCTTCCCCATATAAAATCATGGAATGGGAAATATCGATCATCAGGGCAGTAGATGTTTGGGTTTTGAAGTCCGTTTCCTTTACCTCCAGGTCGTCCTGGCTGATAGAGAAACTATCGATGCCATGATTGATCTGTGCATTACGGATGGAGGCAGTAATATCCAGCTGATCCACGCCATCGCCAAATTCAAAGGGGCGTGTTTCGGCATTGAGTTCATCGCCCATACCGGATTTGCGGATATTATGATTGCCGGTAGTTGTTTTTTTCAGCTTGCCGAAAATCTCTTCCAGGGCATTTTTGCGGATGGTTTGTTCCGTTTTGGAAGTGATTTCTATCTTGCCGTTGTCTTCGTTCTCACGAATGTAGCCTTTGTCTTTCAGCTCCTGTATAAAGTCGCCGATCCCATAATCTTTATCAGTAAGATTATATTCCTTATCCAGCTCTGTGAGCCATTGTAGCGCTTCTGAAACATCTCCACTGGTGTAGGTGAGGAGTTGGCTGAAAAGATCCAGTAGCTTCTGGAAAGGTGGTTTTCTGTTTTCGTCCGGGTTGAACCTGGTAAATGATATTCCTCTCATAGCACATCTTCTAAACTAAAATTAAGCAAAATGTATGAAAGGTGGTTTTGTCTTTCTCCCGATTAGGCTGATTAAACTGATTACCATGATTTTCTTTTTTTTGATTTTGAAAGATTTTAAAAGATTAGCGAAGACCAGAGCAGGTATTATACGCTTTGATCTTCGCTAATCTTTTAAAATCAGTAAAATAAAATCGGGGAATCAGTTTAATCAGCCTAATCGGGAGAAAGATAAAATCACCCTTCAGCTTGCATTTTATCTTGAAACTAACTACTTTCAATCATCAAAAAAATATCTATATGAAAAAACTGAGAAATGCATTGATGCTGGCAGGTGGGTTAGCGGTTGCATTGTTTGCAAAATCTGCTACTGCGCAAAGCAGGGCGGATGCATTGGGCTGGAAGCTGGGTGCGCAGGCCTGGACATTCAATCATTTTACGCTGGCAGAGGCACTGGACAAAATGGATAGCTGTGGGATCCAGTACGTGGAAGCTTTCCCCGGACAAGTGATTGGTGGTGGTATTGAGGGTAAATTTGATTACCACATGTCGCCTGAAAAACAGGAACAGGTAAAAAGTTTGTTTAAGAAAAAACACAAAGTGCTGATGGCGTTTGGTGTGGTAGTACCTGAATCAGCGGCAGAATGGCGCATCCTGTTTGATTTTGCCAACAGAATGGGGATTCAGAGCATCACTTCTGAGCCACAGGCAGAATACCTGGACCTGATTTCTTCTTTGTGCGATCAGTTCCAGATTAAACTGGCTATCCATGATCATCCTAAACCCAGTCATTACTGGAATCCTGAGACGGTTTTGGCTGCTATTAAAGGCAGAAGCAAGTTAATGGGTGCATGTGCTGATATCGGCCACTGGGTGCGTTCAGGTTTAGATCCGGTAGAGTGTCTGAAGAAACTGGATGGTCATATTATGAGTTTACATTTTAAAGATCTGAATGAGAAAACTCCTGAAGGTCATGATGTAGTTTGGGGTAATGGTGTTTGCCAGATTGCTAAAGTGATGGAAACCCTGAAGAACCAGCATTTCAAAGGTTTATTTTCTGCTGAATACGAATACAACTGGGATTACAATGTGCCTGAAGTAAAGGCCAGTGCAGCGTTTTGGAGAACTATTGTAAGTAATCTTTAAATAATTACGAATTACGGAGTTGTGGGGAGATCATATTTAAGATATATGCTAAGGTCTTCGCTTATAACCGTAATTCGCAATTCGTAATTTCCATCAAAAGAAAAGCCCATGCCAACCGGCATGGGCTTTTCTTTTGATGGCAGTGTGACTACTTTCCGGAATCCCGTACTGCATTTACGGCAGCGTTGGAATCTTCCTGTGTATCCACTTGTATCATGCCTTCTTTATTTCTTTTGGTACCATTTACACCAAAGTCATTTTTCATTTGATTGAGCCAACCAATGAACTGTTGTGCATTCTGGCCATCGCGTTGTAAGTCGTTGGTTACTTTGCTGGCAGGCAGTGCGCTGTAGTAGCGTAACTGTTGCTCACAGTCTTTAATGATTTTGTTAGCCAGTTCATCTGCTCTCTTGGCATCACCTACCATATAGTAAGCGTATACTGTTTGAATAGATGTGTAGTTGTGCATGTTACCTGGTGTAGTCATGGCATACGGGAAGTTAGTTTCCAGGATGTTTTTATCCATGTAACGCAGCACATTCAACGCACTGTCTTTGCTTTTGCCTTCCTGTGTCATTGCCACAGCGAGTTTTGTATAAGCCTGACGCAGGTACAATACCATTTTCCTGTTTGGTTCATCGAAGTAAGTGCCTTTTGTTTGTGCACCACCAAACTCAAATTTATGCATCAGGTTATCATACATCACACCTACGTTGGCGTTGATTTCCATGTTTAACGGATCGGACGCTGTTGATTTAGGCAACGGCACCAGGTGATAAGCCAGACCGTCTGTTTGCAGGTAATCGTTCAGGCCAAGGTCGGTAGGACTGGTAAAGTAGATAGGTCTTTTCCAGTTGTTGGCTGAAATGATATCATAAACAGCGAGATCATTTTTCAGCAGGTAGTTTTTGGTAACCTTGAAAGGCAGTGATGGTAATACTTTTGCACTGTCTTTCGCAGCCACTACACCGTATTTCATGATAGCATCCTTGTCTACCGGAATAAACAGCTGACGGGTAGGGAGGAAGTTTTCTGAACCACCATCCTGTGTTGTTACTTTACTGTTAGCATCATCGCTTCCCATGAAGGTCATGATCTCTTTCAGGTTAAAGTATTTATCTGCTGGAATATTTCCCGGATCGAAGAAGCGGATATAGTTGCGGTTTTCGCCACGGTATTTATCAGCAGCCCAGTTCATTTGAATGGCCGGGCTTTGGTTTACCGTTTTGCGTGCCTGGTCGATGTACCAGTCAACACCCAGGAGACTCAGGTTAATTACCCTGATATCCGGACGAATGCCTTCTACTTCCTGTGCATACCAAAGCGGATAAGTATCATTATCACCTACGGTAAACAGGATCGCATCTTTTTGACAGGATTCCAGGTAATCTTTCGCCACATCTCTTGCTACGGTTTTGGTAGAACGATCATGATCGTCCCATTCCTGTGCTGCCATGAGTACCGGTACAGCCAGTAAGCAGATAGCAGTAGCGATAACTGGAGAGAGTGCGCTCTTTGTTTTCTTTTTCAGGAAGTTGTACACAGAGAGTACGCCCAGGCCAATCCAGATAGCATATGCATAGAAAGATCCTACATAGGCGTAATCACGTTCACGTGGCTGATTACCGGCCTGATTCAGGTAGATGATAATAGCGAAACCTGTAAAGAAGAACAGCAGCGATACGATGAGGGTATCTTTGCGATGATTATTATATTGATAGAAGAAACCGAGTAAACCGAGGATAAACGGCAGGAAGAACAGGGTGTTGTGTGCCTTGTTTTCCTTGAGGCTATCCGGCATGAGGGACTGGTCGCCGTAAATGAAATTATCAATAAACGGAATACCGGAGATCCAGTTACCATCGCGTACGTTACCGTAACCTTCAGTATCATTTTGCTTACCGGCAAAGTTCCACATGAAGTAACGGAAGTACATGAAGTTTACCTGGTATTGCAGGAAGAATTTAACGTTGTCGGCATAAGAAGGTTTTTCGCCTTGCTTTAATCCCAGCCAGGTGCGGTAGTATTCCGCATGGCCCTGATCATTGCTGGCATCCCATACACGTGGGAAGAGCATCATGTCTTCCGCTGCATAAACAGGATCCATTTTCTTACCGGCTACTTCATATTTTTTAGCGCCACGGGCGTAGATATTGCCGCCTTCTTTATATTCAGTAGGATGGGCAGTGAATACCTGGCCATATATCAGCGGGAAATCGCCATATTGTTCACGACCGAGGTAACCCACCAGTGAAATCGGGTTATCTACGTTATACATATCTACCGAAGGATTGGCAGTAGAACGTACCATGGTAGTGATATAGGTAGAATAACCGAGCAACATAAACACCACGAACGAAATCGTCAGGCGGCTGAAATGTGTTGTCTTAGCGATATCCATCTGTACCCCCAGTGTTTTAAGGATAGTGGGTATAAGCAGGAAGAGTGCCGCCAGTAATATTTTAAAGAAGATTACACCACCGCTGGTATCATTAAATGCAGGTACCACGATAATAGTAGCAATCACTATAAACGGAGCATATAAGCCGAATTTTGGTTTTATGTAGCCAAAGATCAGTATCGCCAGGATAAGAACGAAATAGAAGGTAAATCCGGAGAAATAGCTCATTCCGAGGGAGTTTACGAAGAACACATCCATGTAACCGGATGCTTTCACCGTATCCTGAATGAGGTATTTCTGTACCAGGCCTGTTATACCGCAACCTACTACAAAAGCCCAGAAGGTACCCCAATTGGTTACTTTAAAGCGTTTGAAATAGTATACCATTACCATGGCCGGTATAGTCAGGAGGTTGAGCAGATGCACACCAATAGAGAGTCCGAGGAGGTAACCGATCAATACGATCCAGCGATCGGCATAAGGTTGATCGGCTTCGTGTTCCCATTTCAGGATAGCCCAGAATACAATGGCTGTAAAGAAAGAGGACATACCATATACTTCACCTTCCACAGCGGAAAACCAGAAGGAATCGGAAAAGGTGTAAGCCAATGCGCCTACAGCACCCGCGCCCATGATAGCGATCATTTTTTCGCGGGTAATCTCTTCACCGGCTTTTGTCATCAGCTTGCGGGCAAAGTGTGTAATAGTCCAGAACAGGAACAGGATAGTGAAACCACTGGCCAGTGCCGTCATCGTGTTCACGCCCAGCGCAGCCTGGGTTGGTGACAGGAACATAGTAAACAATCTTCCAAGCAGCACGAACAAGGGCGCTCCAGGTGGATGGGGAATCTGTACTTTGTAAGCACTTGAAATAAACTCACCGCAGTCCCATAAGCTGCCTGTAGCCTCCATTGTCTTAATGTAAACAAAGCAGGCAATGATGCAGATGACCCAGCCGACCATGTTGTTGGTCCTTTTAAAATTCATAAGGTTGTTTTAAGGTCCGACAAAAATATAAAAAACAGCAAATTATGCTAATCTGTCGAACAGTTTTAACTTTTTGTAAATATCTTTTTAGCTGTTAGCTATTAGTATTGAGCTTTTAGTCCCTCCGTTGGGTGTTGCCGGTAAGATTAAAAAAGGATTAGAATCCGGAGGCTGATAGCTAAGTGCTAAAGGCTCACGGCTGTTTCCACCGTCCATGCCGCAGGTTTGGCATTAAACAGCACTTTGGTGGCGGCCCAGGTTTCGTGGAAGAGATCTGAGCTACGATACGCTTCCAGTGTGGCTTCCGACTCCCATTTGCTGAAAGTGAAGAAGGTATTCCCGGAGGCGGGGTGTTCCCAGAGTTCCAGATGCAGGCATCCGGGAAAATGGCGGATAAGATTTTGTTGACGTGAAAAAAGATCCCGGAAGGTTGGTACGTTTCCCGGTTCAAATTCCATTTTTACGATACGGTTGATCATTGAAAAATTATTCTTACAGTTTGATAGTAGGAGAGTTGCTGGTAGCCGGAAGGCTGGGTAAGCTGATCGCGCCGGAATCCCTGCAGACCAAAAAGACCTGCCGCATTTCCTTTGTTGATAGCAATTTCCAGGTAGCCCGCTGCATTGAAGAGGGCCAGTTTCTGGCCTTCGGGTACATCGGCATACGTTTCGCTGATCTGGCTGATCACTTCATCCCTGCGGAAGAAGATGCGGAAGCGACGTTTTTTGCACTGGGCATCAAATTGTTCGCGGGTGATGTTTACCACTACATTTTCGAAGCTGTCGATGTGGATGATTTGTCCTTCGATGAAATCATCGCCTACCAGTGGTTGCAGGTTGTTTTTTACGTTGATGCTTTGTGTTAATGGTCCCAGTTCACCTAATGCTTTGCCGCGACTTAACTCGCGCGCAGCAGAAGCCAGCAGGTGAATGATGGTGAATGTATTTTTAGGAGCATTTTTATCCAGTGGGATCTTGATGACCTTTTCCGGCATGCCGCCGGCAATCATGGTCAGCAGGCCGTTATCGGCGCAGCCGATATATTGACCGTTATGTTCAGCTACCAGTACATGATCCGGACGCCGGTCGAACAAATTGATCAGAACAAAATGGAACGTACCCAGCGGGAAGTAAGCGAAGGCACTTTTGCAGATATAAGTAGCTTGTGGTAAGTTAAAAGGGCTGATGTGATGGGTGATATCCGTAACATGACATTCCGGGCAGTATTGCCAGAGCTGCCCTTTGATGGCACCTACCAGGTAATCCTGCATTCCTATATCTGATGTTAATGTTATGATGGACATGCCAAAAAATCTAAATCCAAATCCCGATGCTCAAAACCCACAATTCAAATCCCGTCCTCACTTTTCGACCCGCTTTATCACATTCGAATGGCAAACTAATCGTTGCGCTTTCCTTCCAAAAAGGATGCCATGGGGTTATGTGACTGAAAACTAAATGCAAATAAAGACAAAAAACCCGATGAGATCGTATTTTAAAGTAATTTTTTACAGTACAACCGTTACTAACGTTAACGGCTAAGGTGAAATAATTGTTTACTTATTGTAGCGGAGAACCTGGTTCTTTCTTAAAGTGATTGTATACCAAACCATCCAGCATGCCAGGAAACAGTTTGCTCAGTAATACCGTCAGCTTGCCCTGAGAAGTAAGTACGAGTGTACGTTTACGTTTTACAATTGCCTTTGCGATGGCCGTAGCTACTGCTTCTGCACTCATCAGCTTATCTTCGCTCAGCGGTGTTTCACTCTGTGCCTGACCTTGCGGGTTAAGCGCGGTATTACGTATATTCGACGACGTGAATCCGGGACATACCCACATCACGTTAACGCCTGTATGTAAATTTTCTGTGCGCAATGCTTCCAGGAATCCCTGCATAGCAAACTTGGATGCGGAATAGCCCGTACGTGCCGGGAGTCCTCTGTAACCAGCGATGGAAGATACACCAACAATAGTTCCTTTGCTGGCAAGAATAGCCGGATAAGCAAATTTGGTACAATATACCGTTCCCCAGAAATTGATATCCATCAGCGATTTCAACACACTTATATCCAGATCGCGGAACATAGCCCGCATAGAAATTCCCGCGTTATTGATGAGTATATCTATTTTACCAAATTTCGCTATCGTACTTTCGATGAATGATTTGCAATCCGCTTCCACACTTACATCTGCTACGAAAGTAAATAAAGCAGCATTATTGATTTCATGATGTAAAGCATCGAGCGCAGCTTGTTTTCTGCCACATACTGCTACTGTGGCACCTTGCGCCAATAGTTCCGTTACCAGTGCTTTTCCAATTCCTGATGATCCACCAGTGATGACAACAGTCTTATTTTGAAAGTACGTTTTCATGGGTATATTTTGCCACACAAAAATAGGTGAGAAGATGATAGTAACAGCATTTTATTACAGGATAGTTACATAAATGTAATGAAGGTACATCGCTGATTTTAGCTTGTAATGCTTTGTGGGAGATGGTTTACGAGTTTTTTAGAATAAAAATTTGGTTAGAAATAAATTATTCCTATTTTTGCAGCCGCTTAACAGCAAACGATTCCCTAGCTCAGTTGGTAGAGCAATACACTTTTAATGTATGGGTCTTGGGTTCGAGTCCCAAGGGGATCACAACAAAGAAAATAAACAGTGTCAAAGCCGCATAAATCGTAGGATTTACGCGGCTTTTCTGCTTTTGGGATATTAAGGTAAACTACATCAAACGAATCTGAAAGGATACATAAAAGGATACAATAACTTTTTCTACTTTAATGTATCCTTTTTCTCCGGAGATGCTTATCTATACTGGGTTTTAGGAACTCAAACCGAACCAATTAACACCAAACAAAACCAATTAATCGGTAACCTAAAACTTTTGGAAGATGAAAGTAAGCCAAGACTTATCAATCCTGTTTTTCCTGCGTAGGGATAACGGAAATACAACCGGTAAAGGAACTCTCACAGTTCGATTAACTATAGACGGCGTCCGGGATGGGTTCTCTCTGGGATACCAGATTGACCCTAAAAAATTCGACAAGAAAGCCGCTGCCATTATCGGTAAATCAGCGGAAGCCATAGAAATAAATACGCAGATCCAGCATGTCAAAAGTGAATTGCTCCGTCATTACAACCTGCTGAAAGCCCAGGGCCCCACCGTTACACCCACCATGATAAAGAATGCCCATCTCTGTATTAATCAGGAAAAAAAGACTTTAATACAGGTGGCCGACTTCCACAATGCGAAGTTTAAAGAGAAAGTAGAAAAGGAGAAACGCTCTCCCGATACTTTAAAAAAATGGGTAACAACGAAGGACAAGATTACTATTTTCCTGAAGTCGGTATTTAAAATGCCGGATATTCCACTCGAAAGAATCGAATATGCTTTTGCTGAGGATTTTTTCGATTACATGACACTTACGGAAGGTATTCAGGATAACACTGCCATGAAGTACCTAAAAAACACCAAGCAACTTTTAAAGTTGGCAGTGCAAAGGAAGTGGTTAACCCATAATCCTTTGGCGGATTTTGTTTGTACTTATATTAACCCTGAACGGGATATTCTCGATATTGACGAACTCAGTACACTATATCATAAGGAGTTTACAATTCCCCGTTTACAAGAAACTAAAGACGCTTATCTGGTTATGGCCTTAACCGGCTATGCTTATAAGGATGCGTTGATGCTGTCTCCTGATAATGTTGCGAAATTTTTTGATGGAGAAGACTGGATTGTTAAAAATCGTGAGAAGACCTGGTGTCGTGAGAATGTACCCTTGTTGCCAATTGTAAAGGAGATCCTGCAGAAATATAAAAACCATCCTTATTGTGTTGCAAATAATGTGCTCCTGCCTATTAACAGCAACCAACGTTTTAACGGTTATCTCAAAGAGATTGCTGATATCTGCGGAATTAATAAGAACCTTACCACACATACCGCCCGTCATACATTTGCTACTACGGTAACGCTGGCGAATGGGGTGCCGCTGGAAACAGTAAGCGCCATGCTGGGTCATAAATCCATCCGGACAACGCAGATCTATGCAAAGATTGTAGCCAGCAAAGTTAGTACTGATATGAAGGCCTTGAAGGCGAATTTTAATCTTGTATTGCCGGATTCGTTGTATAAATCTGTAGCTGCCTAGCCTTTGCACTTCCAGTTAAATATAGGGAAGACCAGTATACCAGTCTTCCCTATATTTGTTATTCTTCTACGACACTCGCTACAGGAGCGTTTTTTTTGACTGATTCAATGCCATTGTCTCTTCCTGAAGTAGCCTCGTACATTTCGCTGGTACCAATTACTTGCCCATTTACAGCCTTTAAATTAAAATAGTGTTGTCCGTTTTTGGCAATTAATTTTTCGTAGTGGCTGTCGTTGGGGGCGTTCTTCTTAACGGAATCGATTCCGTTATTACAGGCACTTTTAGTGGTGTACATTTCGCTCGACAGAATAGTTTGGCCATTCTCAGCCTTCAGGTTAAAATAATGCTGGCCGTCTTTGGCAGTTTTAATTACGAATTTACCCATAAGTGTTTGGATTTTAGTGGAATGGAAATTTATGTTACAGTTTTAAAAGACAGGTTATTCAATCACTTATTTGTTAACGAGCCAAATTTTGAAAGCCAATACTGATTAAGAGTCAGTAGCTCTAATAAATCTGTTTTGGGTGTCTATGTAAAGTAACCGTATGCTGACAAAATTGTTCAGTTTAAATGAAAATTTCATAACCGATACTCGTGGTTGGGAATGGAATCACTAAATGGATGCTCGTTTTTCCTTATCGACTTTCTCTTGCTGTAATAAAGCTGTATGATTGAAATTATCAAGACGGACATATTTTTCATGTACCTGTCTTGATAATCAATGCTTTAACAAAACGTTAACATCGTTGGGTCGTTCAAAGTCATTTATTGCAGAACTTGTTGATACCCAGATTGGAAGACCTTCTACCTGACATGTGAAACAGTTGCAGCAAATTTCGTAACACCAAAACAATGCTCTACGTACACACTTTTAAAACCACCTATATATGCAGCAGCATTACCAATTATCTTTTTTTGAAAAACTCATTCGCGTTGACCTCAAACAGGCACCCCTTAAACAAAAGCAACCAGACAAAAATTTTTTCTCTTATACCACAAGCGACGTTATCAGTCAAAAGGACATGATGTTGCATTGTTTTGGAAAGTATCTCTATGATCTGGGCAACAAAAAGCAGGTAGGTTGGTATATCCAAATGCACCAGCATCAGTTAGTCTTGCTGATGGATCAAACCGCAGCCTATCTTTCAGAAGAAGACATCGTTAATATCAACATTCAATCATCCGAAACCACCTGGATTAATCTGTTCAAAATTATTTATTGTAACCTGGCTGAGTTATTGTCCTTTCTCGAACGCGAATTTACCCGCTATCTGGATGTTGATTGCAAAATACCGGCTTCATATCTGCTTTCTGCTCAGAACGGATTTATGCAGGAAGTTCAGATTCTGAAAGAAGATTTCGTAAAGTCCGGCGTTGATGAACATTTATTGCAAATCATATTTATCCCATTTCACGATTTTTTAGAAGCCGATCACGTTGGCTGCTTTATAAGCTACCATCAACTTTTTTATCTGAGAGAATTTAAAAAGAAGCTACGCTTGTTGCTGGAAAACCATAAAGCAGGAACAGATTTTACAGAAAGACTTGCAGACCTGTTGCAATACCTCAATTTCAATAATATTCATTATTTCAGATACTGGGCCGAAGCCGTGAACAATGAAATTGAAGAACTGCCTACTATCCGGGAAAAGCTGGACCGGCTTATATTCCTGCAAAAGAAAACCAATCAGACAGCGGTTAAACCTGATTTTATTTTCAGTAAAGTGCATCCAACTCTTCAGAATCAGTTGCAGTCCTGGCTATTAAACGAAATTAGCTATCAGGAGAAAAAAGAATCCCTTTTAAATAGTGTACACGTTGCTGATGAATTAAGCCGCTGGAAAGACTTTAAAGTTGTTACTGTTTTCTCTGTATCGCAGTTGGGCAACATCATAAAACTATTGTTTGATAGTGGACTATACCTCAATAAGAACAAAACAGAATTACTGGATTTCTTTTCCTACTTCTTTACAACAGTTAAACAGGACAATGTTTCGTCCGGTAGCCTGCGCAGCAATTTTTATAAAGACAATGCCGCCGTATCAAAAGCAGTTCGGGAAATCCTTATGGGGCTGGTTAACCACTCCCGTAAGAATGTAAATATATTTGCTTGCTGTGCGTTGACTTACTTTATCAATCACCTTTAACCATTCGTCATATATTATGAAAAGAATTATACAAAATTAATTTATTAATTATCAAATAGTTACAGAGGGTACCGTCACCCCCGTGACTGTTCTTGTGTTGATTTAATTTTTTCTTTTGCTGCCATCAAACAAAACCAAATTTTATGGCAGCAGAAATTCTCACCCGTGAAGATCTCGCAGTATTCAAAACGGAATTATTCCATGAACTGCGGGATCTTATCAACTCCCCAGGCGCTCAACCCCGCAAGTGGCTTAAGTCGTACGAGGTCCGCGACATGTTAGGGATTTCTCCCGGTACCCTACAGAACATGCGCATTAACGGAACTCTTTCTTTTACAAAAATCGGTGGCCTGATCTTCTACGACTTTAACGACATCATCAAGTTGATGGAAGGCACGAAGAAAACCGTGAAGGGCTCCTGATGGCAGGATCACCGGCACAGATCAACTACATCAGGCATTTGAATGCCTTTTTCGCACAGGTGCGGAAAGATGATCGTTTACATGCGCATCATATCAGCCTGTATATGGCATTGTTCCAGGTGTGGAACCAATACCGTTTTCAAAACCCCTTTCCCATCCTGCGCGAAGAAGTCATGAGCCTATCTCGTATTGGCTCCCGCAGCACCTATGTCGGTTGTCTGAAGCACCTGCATGTCTATCAGTACATCATCTATCAGCCGGCGAAACATCCTTACGCGCCCAGCTTTGTAACGATCCTCACACTGACAGATTTTATTGCAGATCCTACTACGGAACAGCTATCACTTTTCGGTGGTGCTATGTGGCCCAAAAGTGGGCCTCATGATCAGTACGAAACTGGGCCACACATGAGGCCCGAAAGTGGGCCACGTACTAGGCCCAAATCTGGGCCACGCTCAGGCCCAAAAGTGGGCCACATTTATAATAAACATATAAACAATTTAAAACGGGAGGGAGTAAACACACTCCCGCCCACAAAAAAAAATGAAAAAAATGAAGTTAAAAAAGACCAGTTCGATACGGGTGCACCCGGCGCGGAAAATGCAGACGGCGCCGCGCGAAATCTCCCCACCTTATCCGAGGTACAGGAATTTTTTAACGCCCACGTCTACCCGGAAGTGGAAGCAGACAAGTTTTTCCACCACTACCAGGCCAACGGCTGGCGACAGGGTGGCAAGACGTTGATAACCGACTGGCAGGCCGCCGCTCATAAATGGGTACTGAATATTCATCCACAAAAACCTGAAAGCAATGACAAACACACCAAACCAGCAACCGGGGCAGGACGGCTCCACACCAACGAAAACAAAAGCTACTCAGACCCCCTATGACTACTACCAGTTGATACAACTACTGGAAGAACACGGGAAAGCCGTATACAGCCCTCATTTCAAGGTAGACGACATAGACCGGCCCGTGGTCCTCAAACTGTTAGCATATTTCCTACGCGACGAACCAGTAGCCGCAGACGAAGGCATAGACCTGGATAAAGGCGTACTGCTTACCGGTAAAATCGGCTGCGGCAAAACCTCGCTTATCAACCTTATGCGGTCATTGTGTGCGGAAGCCTACAGACCAACCATCTTATCTTGCCGGGACATTAGTTTTGAATTTGGGAGGATTGGTTTTGATCTAATCGGGAAATACAGCAAGAACGCATTCTTCCCTTATTCCAACATTCCGCGTGTGTATTGTTTCGATGATTTGGGACTGGAAACGAATATCAATTTTTGGGGTAACAATTGTAACGTCATGGCGGAAATTCTGCTATCACGATATGACCTGCTTATCTCCAATAAAATGCTGACCCATGTTACCACCAACCTTAACAGCCACGAGTTGGAGGATTTATACGGTAACCGGCTACGCAGCAGAATGAGAGCCATGTTCAACCTCATTGCATTTGATCCTGCAACCGCGGATAAGAGACGATAACCACTACAAACACAACTCATGTATCCTTCATTTATAACTTTTATTAGCAGTGATTCAGACGGCACCAAGCTGCTAAGGATCTGCGATCAGGAATTTAAAGTATTCGACTATGATTGGTATATTGAAGATGCCATTAACTTGGCGAAGTACTGGAAAGCACACCAGGTAACCTATCAACGTATCGTGTGTTTACGGACTTGGATAAGAGAGAATTATCAGCATGGTCATGATATACCGTACAAACACATGCGCAGCCTGCAAGCCTGCCGGCATTGGGTTGAAAGCGTTATTCACGCTGAATATGAATGTGCAGACGAAATGTTTCAAGAAAGCTATAAAAGGAAATTGGTTGAGAATAAAGCGATCTTCTCAAAAAGAGAAACTGGATAATAGGAGGTATAGAGTACCCTCCAGTTATCCTCCGGTTGTCTGCTGAAATTACCTGTAGATTCCGGAGCATGATCAGAATATACATACTGTCGGCTGATTTGAGTTCAAGGATTGATGATTCTTCCTGTTCGGTAGCAAAGAAAACACTAAGATCGTCTAAGGTAATTGATAAATTTCCCTTCCAAAAAGTGATTTGCGCAAATCACTTTTAAACTTGTTTTAGTGAGGTTAAAAGTAGGTGTATCCGGACCGTGAGGGCATTTCATGTCGATACAATAAATTGCCGCTGTGATGTGTTGAATAGGGCTTGCATCCTATTTTCCTAAGCTCCGCTATTACACACTTATGAGGAAAGTTTTTACTTCCGTCTGCTGAAATAAATGCAATTTTTGGATTTAGATATTGAATAATTTTCGTAGTTAGACTTTTTCTACTTCCATGATGTGGAACGCAAAGCCAATGAATATCCTTCACGTCATAATTTTTTATTATTTTATCCAAGGATTCGGGCCCAGCATCAGATGTGAATAAATATTTTCCTTGATCTTTAGGAGTGAAAAGTATAACAACACTACTATTATTTTCACTAGAATTGTCATTTTCACTGTTAAGTAGTTCAGCAGAGCTAATTCCGTTTAGATCGCCAAGTGCTTCAAAAATATTTGTTTGTAAATCATTAGATATATCTAGCCCTTTTTCGAAAAGTAAATTAATATCACGAAAATTACTGAGTAGTCTTTGATAATATAACTTTGACGGACCCACTACTTGGATTGGAGCATGTCTATATGTTCGTCCTGCAAAAGGCTCTGACCTGGGAATTCCATTTTTATCTATTTTTTTTAGGAGTGTTTCTGCTTGATTAAGATTCTCACAGAGGAAATTCAAACTTTTTTCTATTTTCTCTGAAAGGACTTGACTTTCTAATAAATTCTCAACAATCTCTTTGTGAGCCGTTGGATCGTGGATCCAAAATTCTCCAATATGTATTTTTCCTACTATGTCAAAGAATCCACCAATATGATCGGAATCTGGATGGGTACAAATGGCCAGATCAATTTTTTTTTCTTTGTATGCCTCTTGATATGATCTCGTATTTGTTCCCCATCTTTTTTGTATCCAGCATCCATAAGTATTATGAATTCTTCTTTTTTTTCATTTACCCACTTTAAAATTATCGAATTCGCTTTTCCTACAGATAGTACATCAATTTCAAATGGCATATTTTATATTTATTAAGGTTGGACAATATAGTTTAACCTGAAGTTCCGTTAAATTTTCAGCATGTTGTATAATGTAATCTAGTTTTTGTTTTCCGAAAGGTCTAAGATTAGTGCCTATATTACGTATGGCGGTGAGATTTTCCTTAGTTAGGTTTCGCGAAAATATTGTATTATACTCCACATTACTCTTTAGAATCTGGATAATATCAGCCCTATATCTTTCAACTTCTTTTAGCATAAATTGGGGGATGTTATGAGCTTCAACTACTTCTTGAACAATGTTCTCATTTTTTAAATTATCAACGAAGCCATATAGACACGATTCGAGATCCCATCCAAGAGAAAAGTATGCAATCTCCTTATTACTTCCATTTTGAACATTTCTGTATACATTGTTAATTAGTTGGAAGTATTTAATTCGTTGCATGAATAAATCTATCGTCCTTATTAGTAAGACTAACGTGTTCTTGTATTTTTTCTTTATAGGAAGAGAGACACCTGCGTCACTAGTAATAATGATTTCGCATTCATATGAGCTGCCATTTTGAGTAATTTTGTGTATGCCCTGATTGTCATAAATGCCACCATCAATCAAAAGAGGGGTGCATCGAAAGAAGTCAGCTTCATTTTCAAAAAAGTGTTTACTTATTTGCACAGGTGTAAACGCGTGAGGGACACATGTTGACGCCATGACAGCGCGTGATATGGGAAAATTATCATGCTTGAACTTTATTGGTGCGCTTTGCTTTTGAAAGGTGTAGTAAGAATCTCCCATTTTCCTTTTTGAGAATGTAAATGGCCTTCCAGTTTCTAAATTGGTTGCATTAATAGCTAATTCAGTAGATGTTCCTAAATCGGATAGCGTTTTGCCGTGAAAGAAGAATTTGTCGTAAGCCTTCTCTATAATTTTACTTACAGGAAATAATACGAATTGAAACTTAATGAGCATAAATATATATGCAGAGAGTATAATACATGTAACAATAGGATGTTTTCCAAAAAAATAAATGTCTAATAACGGAACAATAATGAGATATAGCAGGAAAAAAAGGAATCGCCAGGAAAATATAATTTTAGTTATGACACTCTTTTTTAATAGAGTATCATAAAGTTTTGCACGAAATTTTTCATAGTTTTTATCTGAAAGACTATAGGCGGCACCAGTAATAGAACCACCTGAAATAGTAGAAATTACTGCTACCTTAGGTAATATATTGAGTTCGTTTAATTTATTTAAAACACCTAGATGAAAAGCTGCTGCTCTGTATCCACCGCCAGAAAGGGCAAGACCAATTCTCTTTTGTTGTGCCATATATTTATTTAATTTATGTAGAACGATATTTTTTTATTATCTCCAACGATCAACATGAGTGGAGGTAGTCCCAAGCTATTCATGTGCTTTCTTAGCCAGGAAAGCAATATTTTATCATCGCCGCTCATTACAGTACTATACCCTTTAGGGTGGCTGTGCCATTCTCCGATATACTGTAAAGCACCTGCTGTTATAACTTCTACCTTTTTCAATTCTTCAGAAACACCATTGATACCTCTAATATATGCTTGAGGGTATTCTATACTGTCTGATGGGGAATCTATTGTATCAGCTATATACACAATTTGCCTTTCCATATCGTAGTTGCCAATTAAGATACCACCTGTTTCGTTAGGCAACTTTTCAGATCTTTTTTCGCTGAGTTTATTTATTAGGTACTCATCATAGTAAATTGTCCAGTCGCCAGAATGATGGTAGATGCTCTTAAAAACTTCTGTATCATAAAGGCAAACGGTCCCAGTTTCATTATCGACTCTCCAAATGGAAAGGAAGGCATTTGTATGCTTTAAAATCTTCTGTTTTACCATTTTAGAGCCAATGGCTGCTGCTATGGCAACAGAATCTTGGGGGAGAACTAAACTTACATCACGACAGCCAGTACCATATCTAAATTTTTGTTCTCCATTATTGAAATGGTCGTGCAAGTATGGTTCTTTAAGTATAAATCGCAGATATTGAATTTCTAATTGCGCCGCGTTGTAGTTACGTTCTTTATCTTCGCAGAAAGCTACAAAATCATTACCACTGGGACTAAGTGAACAACTACATATTCTTCCTCTATGGGGTTGTGCGCTGATAGATTTTAGAGCGGCGGAAGAAGCAGATATCTCAAGCAGTAATTCACATTCCCTGATGGCTTTTTGAGTGGATTCTTTTTGAATATCTTCTATTATATTGCCTACTATTGGAGATACACATTCGGGGATAATTCCATTGGCGATTATGGCAAATTGCTTGGCTTTATCGCGCATAATGTTGAAGTATGTTAAGGCATGCCTAGATAAATTATGAGGTAGTAATATGTCAGAATCTATTACTGTCCATTGTCCAATGCCAGCTCTGATTAAATTTAAGATGAGTTGTGAACCCAGAGCACCTGCACCAACTGCCATGATTTTCATTGGAGTAGAAGTTTCTTCTACTCCGTTCAAGAACTGCGCTAACTGCCTATTATAGGGGTAAACAGGCCTTAATATGCCAATCGGAGTGTTTACCAGCGCATCATCCTTTATCGTTTGGCCAATTATGTATCCTACTCCTAGATTCCTATCGACATTATCCCACAAGTTTAGTCTTATTCCGATTTCCTCTATGCTTTCAGTAGTTAGAAAGACATAACTGTCTTGTGCTTCTACAGTTGTACAATCTGGATTCCTGAGTTTAGGCAAGTCTATAAGGAAGGCAAGGCGTTTAGTTAAATCGACGTTGTTGCGTTTATAGTCTTTTAATTTCTCTGTTAAAAATGTTACCAATTCAATTCCTGCATTTTTCAGCATTTGTGCAAGTACAAGCAGATTTTGTGGTGCTCTCTGAACAATACCATGCAATTGAGGTTCTCCTTTAATATATTCCATTCTGACAGGAAAAGGACTGAAGCGATTTAATGAGGGGTTACTCGACGCCAAAAGAATTAATTTGCCATTTGGTTTTTCATCAATGATATAGATATTTAAGCAATTTTTATCATGATTACCATCCAGAAATACATAACCATCATCATACAGAAATAACGGTTCTAGAGGCTGATCTTTTTGATGTAGATCCCCAACGGCAGATAGTTTTAACCACTCCCTTATTCTTTCTAGAAATGTGGGCGCGGTCCAAAATATTTTTATTTCATCATAGGGGATGTCATATAAGCATAATGAACGGGGCTTTTCATTGAGTTCCAACAATTGATGTGGAAGTGATGGGAAGTCTTCTCTTAATGTATAGACTCTAGGAATCTGTGTGTCATTTGGATCAAAAGATACTGCAATGTGTTCCTCTTTTTGTATGTCGTATTTGGGATATTGAGGAACTTCTACTTGAATTTTAATTATAATAGTCTCGCGATTTAAGTCATCCTTTATTAATTCTTGCACTTCCGAGAATACGGATTCTTTTGCGGCTTGAAGAAATGCCTTCGCTTTACTTAGCTGTAGGTCTGCTGGGGAAATTTTTTCTCCAGCAGGCCTTATAAGTGGTACTGTTTTCATTATCCCGCTTTTGGTATTTGGCGTTCAGTTACAAACCCACCTGGGATAATCGTTTTAAGGATTGTTGCCCCGTAGTTGTTGATTGTGATTTCAATCGGCATAGGCTGAGAACGAGAAGGCCATTCCATAGTGACGCGTATTTCGCCATTCTTCAACTCAGAGACTTTTTTATAGTAGTTATACGCCTGTCTATGTGGTGGTTGTATGGCATCATAATCGGTTGGAATAGAGTTAGAAGGCGAAATTAAAATGCCTTTTTCTTTGCCGTGATTTTCAAATAACTCTTTTACAGGCCCTACTGGAGTCGTTATCGTATCTCCTTTTTCAGGAGCTAACGAAAGATAGCTGCAGTGATGTGAAATGTGACAAATATCCCAGGCCAATCTATCGCTATTGCCGAATTTCTCACTGGTTCTGACAACAGCATGGAGCAATTGCCAATCAGCATCACCTAGTAATAACATTTCTGTGGATGGGAGGTTTTTGAATCTAGCATGAAGAATTAGACAAGCATCATTTCTGTTAATATCTTCGCCATCTGCGCAATAAGCAAATGGTGCATGGGCAAAGAACTCTACTTCTTGATTAGTGTTATTCCATCCTGGTACTAGCTCGCCAGCATCTACAATTAAGTGACGGACATCGGAAAGTTCGATACCCTCTCTCTTCAACCAATCTTTGAGTTTGTTTGGCTTTGAAAATACTTTTATCCCTTTTTTATTTCGCAGACGATATCTGGCTTCTGCGCGGAGTATCCTGGTGGAATCATCACATCCCTCTTCTAATATTACATGAGCAGGTACCCAAAGATCTTCAATTTTTTTTCGGCTGCCTTCTTGGTATTTACTTGCATGCTCGAGGTAGAAATAATTCTCAAAACCCTGTACGTGGTCCAGATCGGCATGTGTAAACGCAACCACATCTATGGATTCTCCGTTAATATCTTTATTCAATGATTCCGGAAGATTGCATCGGTAGTCATCTGGAGTTGTTTTGTCTGCGTAGTCGAATATTAACTGCTTACCACTACTTAATTTCAGAAAGGTACAGTCGGCATTACCTATCGGATAGAATTTAATTGTATGACTCATTAATCTTATGTGATTAATGCCTTTTGAGTCTATAGTATATTTTGGAGCGCTCTTTGTATATATTTTAGCGTGCCAGCAACGGTGCATCAAAAGGCTTGTAATAAATTATTGTTACAGCTTTTCCCACATAACCAGGTGAAAAGGTGACGCTTTTGACCTGGTTTTTTTATCAAGAACTATTCATGCTTAATAATTTAGTATCAAATTTAGTTAAATTTAATTAAATTTAACTATTCTCTTTGTTAAGCACTAGTTAATTTAACTTTGTTTGTTAATGCAAATAATATTAACTTTGGGCCATGGTTGATGCAAACGAACTCCTATTTGAGAGACTTTTTGATGGAGTACCGCTTTTTAAGAATCAGCTCGATTTAGTAACGAGCCTCGTGAGTACACCGGCATATATGGTACCATCTGATGACTTAGATGCCAGAACGAAGGCTATAAACAGACTTAAAGCCTATATTTCTCAATTATTATCTGGTAATGCTAACAGACTTATTACACAAGATTTAAGGGTATCACTCAGTTTATTGCTAGCTGAGCGCATTAAGGATAAGCGTCAAAGGGAAGAATTGATTCTGCTGATATTCGAGTCTATGCGTCGAAAGAGTAGTATTCCATCAGTAAAAGAAGTTAGACAGCCGAGTAAGAATTTCTTTCAAAACGACATTGCCGAATCTAGTTATATTTCTATTATTACAGCAACTACTATTAATGCCGATTTGATTAAAGATGATCGGAAAATGTCATTGACAGATTTTTTTTTATTGGATTTGTATGAAAGCCTTTTTAATAAGAAATCTTTGTATAAGCAGTACAGGTTTAATTTTCCTATTAGAAGTGATTGTGAGGTATTTTGGTTGGGTTTAGAGTCTGGCCTTGCTAAGTTGTTGGAACAATTATTTGATAATCAAAATCTGATTTCTTTTTTACATGATTATAAATTTGTTATAAAATCAACTACTTATAATGTATATCAAAAGTATCAAGAACTCGCAGCTGAGATATTAACAGATGACAACAGACTTTTTGAGATAAGGCAACATTTAATTCGGAATATATCAAAAGATATGGTGGAGTTTTTAAATAGGAATGAAACCATCAAGACTTTTCATGTTGAAGAACCTATTTATTCAATTCCATTAGTGGCTCTTGATCCAAATATTCCGGGATTAACTAAGTTATATGCATTAATTGAAGAAGAAAATAGACAAATTAATATTCTAAAATGCTCGCATGAGAATATGCTGCTTTGGAGACGATTTGTTTGGAATCAATTAATTACAAGTAAGAAGGCACGTAATATCCCCTGCCCGTATTTGGAAATAGCTCCAGATAATTATAGTTGACTTGAAATGACAGAGCACTAGTTGATCTAAGCGGATATAAGGTCTCACTGCGGCCTCAGTCGGCAAAAAGGGCGCCAGGCCCTCGCTTGCCCCTTCCGCTGCGCTTCAGGGGCTGCGCTCAGCCCTGTCACCCTTTTTGCGCTCCTTCAGCCTCCGTTCGGGTAGCTCCCGGTCTGGCTAAGGGCTGCTTTTAAAATTGGTCGCCATTATGCCCGCCATCCCTTCGCTACCCATTTTGTCCGCCCCCCGCCCGCCACCCCCGGCCTTCCATTTTTGATTTGCCGTCCGCTGGCGCTCCCGGCGAGATAAAGGTCGAAGGCGCGGCCTGCTGCGGCTCGCCCTCGCTTGGCCCCTCCGCTGCGCTCCGGGGCCTGCGCTCTGGCTGCCGCCGCAGCGGCCAGGGGTGGAAGGGCGGTGGGGGCGGCAGACCTCCGATTAAGCGGGAGATTATAGCACTGATCGACAGAACCCTGATTAAGCGACCGACGGGAGAACCAAGCGCGCGAACACCAGCATTTGTACCCTGATCGACATTGTACTGTCGCGCGGCGTCCGTGAGAACAGATGATGGGATCAACTGTAGAACATAGGCTCAACAGCATCACTTTGACCAGCGGAAGATCATAGGCTAGGCGTCAGTAACCCATCATCTATTCTCCCGGACGTTAGCGCGTTTGATCCCACTGTAATTTTTAATTACTCTGACTGATAGCCCAATAACTGGTCGCCTCCGGGTGGCTGGTTGCCTCCGCGCAGCGGTCCCACCAAATAACAGTCAGCACGTTATCCGCCCGGATAAAACAGGCAGATAACGCTGACAGTAATGTTATAAAAATGATTAGTTAATTATCAGGCTGTAGTTCGCCTATAAAGGATTTTATCCGTGAGCAGCACGGGCTTTTGCCTCGCTGTGGTAGCTGTCACTGGCAGCCTTCAGATCACGAAATAGTAATTCAGGGTGTTTCCAGTATTTAACGCTTAACTTCTCCCGAATCTTACGGACCTCAGCAACCGCATCATATTTTTTAGCTTTTTTCATGGTCGTTAGGCTTTAAAATTTCTCTTGGTGTTCTGATTTCAATGATTGGATAACCCATCTGTAAGTTAATGGAATTATACAATTTTATACGGTTTAAGTTAACAATATGTTTGAAATTCCAGCTCGCCAAAACTTCCGCTTTGCTTAGTGTGGCGATGGCAATATGTAAAGCATCATTAAAACTTTTATTACTTAGAGCTCCACCTGAAATATATGCCTCTGCCAGTTCTACTGCTTCCGGTGTGTTTTTATGTTCTGCTTTAAAACTGTCTGGTACTTCATCCAGTTTTAAGGTCACTTCCTCGCGGGCCTGCTTCAGCTCCAATATTACCAGATCTGATATAACCAGGTGTTTTATTCCACTTTTAAATTCTTCAAACAATGCGTTGCTGAATTCTTTGAATTCAATATCGAAACAGCCTCCGATCACGGAGGTGTCAGTATAAACATTCAACATGAATAACAATTGAAAAATGAAAGGAAGGGGTTAAAAACTAAGCAGGAGGTGCTTAGTGGCTACATACCTGTATTTCAGGGCTGCTGTTGTCTTTCAGCGTAGATACAAGGCCCGGTGAAATATCCAGGTACTGTAGTAGGTAGGAGAGTTGTGTTTTAATAATTATACGGGCCTTCCGTATTTCTTCATCGGTAGGCCTCATATTCCTGCCGCCGAGGGTAGGCAGTACCAGTTGTGAAAATAGGGACTCAGTCCAGCCCAATTCCCGGCGCAGATGATCTTTAATGTATAATGGAAAATTGCATAGCCTCGTATAGGTATCATGCAGTTCATTATCTGATAAAGGCGCCGGAGGAAATAATTTTGCAAGGTTTTCAGCGAACATCTTTTGTTCGTTGGTGCGGAATTTTTTCATTAAAACATGGTTTGGTTAACAACCCGATCCCCGCGGGCGGAAAGATCACAGATACGGTCCGCCCGCAGGCGTCCGGTTGTCAGGGTTAACAATAAAAGAGGGGGACTTAATTACTCACTGTAACGCTGTGCTATTTCGCGCATTACTGCTTTTCCTTTTCGTGCTTCTGGTTGCAGCACAGGCTTTTCTTGTTTTAGCTTGCTTATTACTATGCGGTTACTCTCTACCTGCACAGTCACTTTGTCGCCAACTATAAAGCCGGCATTCTCCAGCCAAACACCGGCTAGAGAAATACAGGAAACCAGTCTTGAATCGTAGGTACGTTCCTGATGAATGTACTTTACTGTTAAGTGTCGGGTTTTGTTTTTATCTTCCATATTTGTACTTATTGATACACAAATGTACTTATAATTACAATAATAAACAAGCATTAAAGATACTTTTTTGTATATTTAAGTCTAAATAATGTCATTTATTTGACCTGTTTTTTACCTATCAGTACAATATTTATATTATTGTTTATGTTAATGTAATTGTAATATTCTGGCTTCTTCATAGATTTAGGGTAGTTTAAAATTTTACTTCAATTGATTTGAATTAACCCAATCAAAAAAGAAATTATGACATTTGGACAGCGTGTAACAATAATGCGTAAACAGAAAAATATTAATCAGTCTGAACTGGGGGCTTTAATCGGTACCAGTGGAAATATTGTAAGCAAATACGAGAGAGATTTTATAACGCCATCGATCGACGTAGCGGCCAAAATAGCGAAAGCGTTGAACGTATCTATTGACTACCTGGTTAATGGAATAGCTACAGAGAAGGGGCCAATTACTGACGAAGAAGCAAACCAATTGCAACACTTTGATCAGTTATTACCGGAAGACAAAGTACATGTTCTGGCAGTTGTTGAAGCCTTTCTAACAAAATCAAAATTGCAATCCCTGATTGGATAAAAAAGGGCTCCCGCATTAAGCGAGAGCCCTTCCACCAAACAATCCGTAAGGTAACCACACCTTTGGCCGGAGACTATTTAACAGCGGACTAACCGCCTTCTTTTTGAACTGCTGCCTGACTCACACCGCTCATCACTGTACCGGCAACAGCCAGGTAACCGGCTACTTTGATAATGATCGCCGGAATTGCCGGAATCCCCATCAGAGCGCCACTTATCGCGGTCAGGATCAAACCAATATTGCGCACCTTACTAAAAAAAGGGGGTGTTGATGCAGAGAGACGTTGTATAAGTTTCATACACGTTTTTTAGAAGTTAAAAGATCTGGCCATGACGACCAGTTTATTTATTATACTCCACCAGGTGCCGCCGGCATACCGGAAATATTCACCAACGCAAGGGCATTGAAAGCACCGTTTTTAAGGCTATACAGCGCCCCGTTAACCTGCTGATAGAATTCTACGCCGAGAACGAGAAAGAGCGGTTTGGTGCTGTTTGCCGTCACATTAACGGACAGATTCATCACAGCGGTTGCGGTGGCGTCGATGGTCAGTTCTGCACTTGCCGCATTGCCGTTGACAAAAGTTTCGGCCTCGAAATCAATCTCCGCACCGGCAGCCAGAATTTTAAAATGGGTAGCACCACCTGGCGCCGCTACCATGTTAACAGGTATGAAGGCCGGAATATCAACTTTGAGAATACCGGTAGCTCTGTCAATGGCCGCGGTATAGGGTGCAAACAGGGTACCGGCCAGCCGTGCATTGATGTTGAACTCAAACCCACTCAAGAGCTCAGCCTCACCATCAATAACATTGCGTTGACCGCGAACACTCTTGGCATCGGCTTGAATTACCTTCAACATATCACGGGTTAACCGGGAAGTCAGATAACTATCACTGGCATTTAACAGCATAGCCCGGAAGGCAGTCCTTAACAATTTACCGGCTTTGCCGGCCCTGCCAAATTCCGCTCCATTCTCCCGTGTACGGACAAAGGCGGCGTCATTAGCAATACGACTCCCATCCACACCACCTTTTCCACGGGCCAGATGGCCGGCCTTAGACTTATAAAAGGTAATGTTACCGATGGTCCCTTTCAAAGGGACGATTCCATTTTGTTTTGCCATTTGAAAACAATTTTAGGGAACGATAGGGGCTTTCACATAGCCAAGCCCGTTAGGCTCACATCTGCGCAGGATGCAGTAAATTTGCATTTAACCACACCAAACTAAGCCGGCATTTCAGCACAACAAAATTTCCATTCCGATTATGCCGAATTCGCACACATTAATACCTAATCGCATAGTGATTTATGCAAAAGACATCAGGAATATTACCGGGAGGAGTGAACGCACCGCGAGGAAGATGCTGCAGCAGATCCGCGAGGCCAACGGTAAAAAGAAAGGTGAGTTTGTAACAGTGATGGAGTTCTGCAGTTTTACGGGGCTGGAAGAGGAGATTGTTTCTCAGTTCCTGGCGTATTGATTTGATGAGATCATAAATATCAAAATTGAATTATGCTTCTTTGATGTATTAAACCCCTTTTTAAATCAATCAGCCAGGACGATGCTGCAGCAGATATCCTGAAGATGATTTACCGGCAATAACCCCGTTTTTACCGGTACCACCCGGAGACTCACCTAAATGTACTGCCAGATGAAAATATAGTCAGCTAACTTTGTTCCAGGTTAAAAAATAAATCATGGACAACCAGGCAAGCATTGAGGCTATACAACAGGCCAATCTTGAAATTTGTAAGTCCTTTGAAACACTGGATTTCAGAGCCGCAAGCCGTTATCTGGCTGACGATTGCGACTATATCACCTTTAATGGGATGTATCTGAAAGGCAGGGAGGAATACATACGGGTACATGAAGAACTGATGAACAATTTTATGTTCAGAGGCGCAAAACTGGAAGGACAAATTAAACAGGTACGTTTTTTAAATGAAACAACAGCCATTGTTATTTCGATTGGTGCTATCCGCTTTCGCTGGCAGAAACAGGCTCCACAAAGCCGCCAGTCCATTAACACTACTGTATGGGTTAAAAATACTGCGGGTGAGTGGCAGTTTACAGCTTTTCACAACTGCAGGGTAAAAAAAATCGGGCGATTTGCCGGTTGGTTACTTAAACTGGGAAAAAAATAGTACTATCATCCCTCTATTATATATCACACAAAAAGCCGCATAAATCACACGATTTAAGCGGCTTTTGTTTGCCTAAAAGAAGGGATATCTGTTGCTGTAATTGAGTTTTGCCGGTTCACCGGAATAGAGGAGGAGTTAATCACCCAGTTTCTCATGTATTGATACTCCCGGTTCCCAACCTGTATTAAACGTATATAGGTTACTGTTATATAGTATAAGAATATATTTTAGCTTTATTTATGCTGATTTAGCAAGGGTTTTCGTATCTTTGTAGGGTGTTTAAGTTCTTACAAATCCAATTAAAATAAGCTAATCCAAAAGGATACAAAAAAGGATACAGTACCTTTTTATTACCTTGAAAGCGGCGGTTTATAAGCCTTTGATATAGTCCCAAGGGGATCACTGGAAGATTTGAAGACCTGCACTTGGTGCGGGTCTTCTTTTTTTGCTCTATAATTTACTCTATAATGATTGAGTAAGGCGGTAGAGTTTACGAGGCTTTACAAAGAGCGGAGCTATCTTTGCGAATTTACGATTATTTAGAATTAGAAGTTTCTGTCAATTAGATAAACATTATAATTAAGTCTTTGTTTTTTAGCAAAGATGAAAGTCTTAACACTCACACTGCTAGTGTAGATATTCAATAATATTCTCTTGATAAGAATATTAAACGAAAGTATTGACTCGTAAATGGAACATGGGAGTATATGTATAGGTAGGCAGTAATGGTATGCTACATTATGTACGTTTTTTGTTCGAAAATTCTCTTCTCATCTGAAAATGAATTGTCTAAAATCTGCCTAACTATTTCTGATTCTAGAGACTTTATACCCTCGTTCTGAAAGTGAATTCGATTTAGAACAAATAAAACCAAATCCATACTAAATTGAATTTTAAGGGTTAATTGACTAAGAGAGGAAAGCAATTTTATTCTATCTATTTTTAGCAGGTTCTTGGCCATTTTTCTATTGGTATTTAGGTAGTCCTTTACTTCAGAACTGAAATCGGTATTGGAAAATCTAATACGTACGACATTTCTAAATAACGAAGACCACTCCGAATTTTTATATTTTTTATAAGCTAATTCGTCAAATACTTTTAGTAGTGTCCAATCACAAGATTGCAAAACTGCAAATTGCCTATTTAATTGTCTACTCAGTCCATTTTCTGCAACCCAGTCTCCTTTGCACTTATATCGAAGATCGTGTTCGATTTCATGCCATCCTTCAGAGAATACTGTTCTAAATTGTACCTCAAATGTATTGTCAATATATGTATGATTAAAGACCTGTGAACTTTCCGAATATACATTTGGGAGCCTAAATATCATATTGCATCTTGTAGGCCCAAATCTATCATCATCAAATTTGTCAATACTATGATCATCTGGTAGTTCAATATATTTATTTTTCAGGAGATTTATTGCGAGCTCTTCGTCGTCTGCAAAATAAACAGTAACACGTATTCCGAAAATGTCTTGCATTTTCTTTTTGTTGTTGTCATATTGATTCTTTTTGTTGTTAATCTTTTTCTCTATTGAGCTTGAAGATTTTAATCTTTGGAAGACCCTATTAAAAATGCCGGTGCTATTTAATAGATCTGAAATGTCGTTTGCTAAACTTTGAATTAGCCGTTCTTCTGTAGGACCCATTTCTATTTTCATCTTCCTAGAATTTGTTTTATTTCTTTAATGTGTTCGATATTCAATTCAACAGAGAATTTACCTCGTTCTTTAATTATAATTCCCCTTTTTATTAAGGAATCAATAGCTAAATCAATATTTGTAACTTCTTCCGATGGTACACCCATCCTCAATGTACCTTCTCTTTTATGGGCAGTAAAACGATCTCTACCCGCCGGCCAAAATCTTTCAAGGACATGTTTTTCAAATGAATTGATTTCTACTTCTTTGTCATTTGTGATAATTCGCTGATCTGAATAGTTAATTAAGAAATTGGGATCAGCTTTACAATTTGTAAAATCGATTTCATTAGAAATTACTTGCCCAATATGAATATTGCAATCAATAAAAGCGCAGTTGATGAAATTTACTTTTCGAAAAGTTTCAAATGATAATTCGATGTTATAGAATTCACAATCTAAAAATATACAGTTTTCTACTATTTTGTTGAAATGGAATGTGTTTCTAAATTCAATACCTTCTATATACTCATTGGACAAATCATGATTAATTCCGCCTTTTAGGTAGTTATCGATAAAAATTCTTTTGGACGAAGGGAGAATATCAAAAAGCGTGTCATTAATTAAGTCATAGATTTTGTTTTTGGTATTGGTATTCCGTGGTGTATAAGCTGTAAGAAGAAAATCTACAAATCTCTCAGTACAAATCCATTCATCTTTGTCATTGATTAAGTTTTTTCCAACAAATGTTCCTAAAATGAAATCATTAACAAATCCTATTTTTTGTTCACTTTCACCTTTTCTATCCAAAAATGCATGCATTGTTAATTTGGCGGTCAAACTATCAATAGTCATGTTGTCACTTGCTGGATATCGCTTTACGATTGAAAATAACAGCTCTCTCTTGTTCGAAAAAATTAACTTTTCCAATACATCTTTTGATTCGGAAGTGATGTCATGAAGTACAAAGTGGGTGGAAACTAACTCAAGTATGTTTTCTTGCTCGTCGTTTGCCATAATTAATGCTTGCCTTTCCTTTTCTCGATTTAGCAATTTTTCTATATATCCTTCTATCACTAGATCTGTATTTTTTAAGCATTCTGTAAATTCCTTTTCGCTCATATTTCTTAGATATGATAACAAGACTGGATTCGAAATACTTTTTAAATTCAACCCCGCCCTTTGAAGCGCTTTTTCCCTGGTGGGGTCAATCCAATCTTTAATCGTAGGAGAAGACAAACTATATCTTCTGAATTCAAAGCTAGAACTGTTTTTTTCTATCCAGGTATGAAAATCGTCACCGTCAAATATGGCAGTTTTCCTCGTGGTAAGAATTATTTTAGCATCAATTTGCAATAATTCACGTATGGTATCTAACATTGGCTCCGCTTCTTCAAATTTTTCTCCTTTTTTGTCTTTGTTAGTTGATTTCAAAAGTTCATCAAACCCATCTATTATTACAGGTATCCGCCCTTCAATAATGTGTTTTCTGACTAGCTCAAGACTTATGCCTGTAAACTTTCTTTCTATTTCATCGTATAAAACATATTTGAATATCGGAGCCTGTCTATTCCTAGATAATTCAATGAATAGCGGGATTTTGTTGCCTTCAAATTTCTTAGTTAATTTATTTAGTACTTCAAAAGAAGTGCTTGTTTTTCCAAAACCCGCAGCGGCTTCCAAAACAACTAACACAGGCCCTTCAGCCGAAAAATCAGTTACGATTTTGTCTACAATGTTGTCATTTTTGTATTCTTCAAGTTGTGCATCATAATATTCGCTACAGATATATGTATAATTAGAAAATATTACATCTGTAATCTTATTCTTATAATCTTCATATGATTTTTTAACAGTTAAACTGGCAGAGACTGGATCAAAAAAACCCTCGAAAAGTTTTTTCTCAGCTTCTTCGAGTGAGGTATAGGCTCTTATGTTTATGTTGAAGCCTAATGCTGAGACTTCCTTTTTATAGTTTTCTAATACGGTATGTTCGATTGAGGGATCATTTATAACTATATCAGCATTTGCAAAGTATCTGCTTGTAAAAGCATACGCAGTTACTTTGTTATTTTTTAGAGGCAACTTTTGAAAACGATAAAGATTGTAAAGTCTATCTAATTCGCTTACATTCATGAATATAGGGTTTTGCATGAAAATAATATTTTCATTTTTTAGCCTTTGTTGGAAAAAGTGTCATCACAGGTTATGTGAAGCCAAAGTGAGGTATGATAGCCATCACCCTCAAATTTTTTGCTACATCAAGCTTAAGTATACATATCTATTATTGAGATATTTTGATAGAATAAAATTGTATTCTGCAGGAAAACCATTATTCTTTTAATTTGAAAATCTGAATTGATCTATGAGTCCATAGATCATAGATAGGAAATATTTTTTTGGCGGTTCAATAAAGAATGAGGTTAAATTTTAGGGAATCACATGGAGCTTAGACAAATATAAGGGATTTGTAAATAATTAATGAATTTATTCGAAAGTCAGTGTATAACCATGAGATTTCCCGCTTCGCCGCAACCCGCAAGATGTTCGGTTGTGATACAACCGGTCTTTCCGCCCCCTGCTTTGCGGTGGCTGCAAGATGTCAGGTTGTATCACAACCTGCTTTTTTTGCGCTTCCCTCCGAAGTCGGGAAGCTGGTTAACCTATATCAAATTTTTTAGGGGTTGAGGCTATGATTAAACTTTTATTTATTTTCGAATAGATAAGTAGCCCCAATAATTTTAAAAGCAATGTGTATGAGTGAAAGTGTGCGTAATGAAAATGCTATGCCCCAGATGTTATTCCCCTTCGATCCAGACCAATTTTGGCAACGTGTTAGATTAATTTGCCCCGAAATTTCCAATTTACAGCGCTACATTTTTTCGGGGGGAGGTCATCATTTCATTATCTCTAAATTAACTGGCCGAAATTCGGGGAAGTCGACATTTAAGGCAAGGATAACAAGATACTATTGGCAACATAAATTTTAATCATGAATATGGAATTTCTGGGACTAAGTGCAAGTAAGATTGTACGCTTATTTTGCATTAGCATGTTGGTGTGTCAAGTTACAATTGGCCAAATCAAAGTGACTGATAATATTGAGAGTTGGAAATTTAATCGACAAGTTGAGAAATCAGTTGAGGTGCGACATATTGTAGATTCAATATGTAACGCTTACTCAACAATAACATTTTTTGTGCGTAATAACGAGATTCTTGATTCTGTTGAGTATTCCAGAGATTTACCTCAATTTTTAAAATCTGCATTTTCTCACGCTTTACCGCTCTACAAAAATGCAAATTGGAAGACAATACTTCCGAAATCTCAAACTATTCGGGACTATGAGATTATTCAACCTTTCGTTTATGATTTTTATGCCAAACAATGTAACGATACTGTGTCAGAAAGTCAAATGAAAGATATGCTGAGTGTTGATATAAAAAGGGGAAACAATAAAATCTCCAAGTTTCTTCTGATACCTGTAGATATAAAGATTTACTATAGCGGTTATTAATAGCATCATTCAAAATCTACTGAAAATTAATGCGTAGTTAGTTAAATAATTATTCAGATCCTGTAGTATTACTTTTTCTGAATTATGCTAGAAATCAATATGTAAGCTATCATTTTTAGTTTCAAATTCGCTAAATAAAAAATAAAAATTTACGCGTTGACATTTAATATACAAATTAGGATAAGGTAAATTTGTTCTATATAGTAAAGATTATAGGTTGGATTAAATATTAACTGCTTCATTCTTTTTTAATTCCATCATTCACGCTCCAACCTTCACTCATTACAGCCTTGCGCCATTCATCATAAAATCATCATTCTTTTTTTAGAAATATTTTGTTATTCGGATTTGAAAATGTACTTTTGAAAGCGTGCCAATACTTGTTTGATGCAGTGATTTGCTGCTCCTTTTTAATAGACAATTTTTAATATCTTTTTAAATAGAAAGCCTAAAGATAATATCAGGAAACCTAAAGTAATAACCAGAAAAACTTAAATTGAATACTTTTCATTTTTGATTTTTCTATTATTTCCCTTTCCCTTACGAGTTAGAAAACAGGTAAACAACATAATTTGCGTTATACCCGTCTTAATCTGCAAGTAAATTGTACTTGCATCAGCGACAGCTTTACCAGTAAAAGTAGATTTCCTCAAAAAATACAGACCATAATCAAACTGGATATACTGATCTGACTGATACTTTGTACTAGTTCAAATACATATTGCCAGTCTTGTATGATCAAACTATTTATCTTCCTCATGGTTTTCATTGCTCGTGGAATTTTTTTATTACTGATTTTAATAACCCGTCACAAGAAAAAATTTAAACCGCATAATACCTGCGTAAAATGTTGAGTGTATTATTCTTCCAGCGCTGCAAAAATGTAATGAGTTTAATGACCAACTGAGCTTATTACAATGATCATTTTTTCCATACACTTCCTTACTGCCAGTAACATTTGTAGTTTACTGAAAGCGAAGCTTTGTTTTTATTTGCCGGTATCTGCGAGTATTATATGGAAATATATTTATCAATATTAACCTGTCCATATCTTATCTACGGCCCTATACCAGTAATTAATTTCCTGCATTAACTAAAATAGCCAGGCAGGCTATCGTAATCTTCCATTCGAATTTATAATAATTGATGCATCCCGCTCTGTAGTGCGATGTGATGCAATCCTGTTTTAAACTTTCTGCTCAACACTATTGTAAAAACCATTAAGCTTTAAACTATAAATTATGAAAAATTCAGAAAGACCTGTTGTAAAAGAAAATGCGGTTACAAAAAGTGTTTTTGATAAGAATCATAATCAGATATTGCCTTTGTTGATCCAACCTGCACATGATGAGGTTGATCTGAAACACTGGCTGCGTATGCATGAGGAAGAATTTGAGGAAGATCTCAGACGTTGTGGCGGCATTTTGTTCAGAGGGTTTAATATCTATACTGTTGAGGATTTTAATAATTTCATGCAGTGTTTTAACACGGAACCATTACCTTATATGTTCCGTTCGTCTCCCAGAAAAGAACTGGATAATAATATAAGAAATATCTATACATCTACCATTTATCCAAACAACCGCAGGATTAATATGCATAATGAATCTTCATACAGCAGGATATGGGGAGAAAAAATTGTTTTCTGCTGCATTATGCCCCCTGAATCAGGGGGAGAAACACCCATTGCAGATTCCAGACGCGTGTTAAAAGACATTGATCCCGGCTTGTTGGAAACTTTCAGGTTAAAAGGTGTGAAATACAGGCGAAACCTGTTGCCGGATCTTGGAATGCCCTGGCAGGAAGTATTCCAGACAAACGATATTAAAGTAATGGAAGCAACCTGCAAACAGTATAATATTCATTTTGAGTTTATAGATAAAGATAACCTGGTGATTGAATGGGTAAAGAAAGCGATATGGCAACACCCGGTTACAGGAGAAGAAAGCTGGTTTAACCATGCGCTTTTCTTTCACCGCTTTTCCCGTTATGAAGAACTGGGATTATCACATGATGAATATTGCCCTCCGGAATATCTGACCTCGGAAACTTTTTTTGGAGATGGATCTGAAATATCTTCTGCTGCGTATAATAATCTCCGTGAGGCATATGAAAAGAACATAGTGGCATTCCCCTATCAGCAGGGGGATATCATTTTTCTGGATAATATGCTGGCAGCGCACGGACGTTATCCATATACCGGGGAACGTACTATTGCAACTGCCATTATCAATGCTGTGTATGATACTGAAAATATTTGCTGAAATAAATTATTGAATTCGCTGCTGTGGGATTGCTATTTTAAAGCTTAATTTAAAGGCCTGATGATAATATTTTATTTCCCGGAAAATATTTTAACCGGGTTTTGTTTTTGAAATTTATCATGTCGAGAAACCTGTCCTTCAACAAAACTTTTAAGAATGATATGTTGTAACGCATACTTATAATGAAAAACCAACTTGACAGGAAACGCCGTTTATTACTGACTAACAACACTGAAAACGGGTAAATCACTTGCTGCTTTTTTTTTATTTTGCTTATTGATCCGTAGCCCATTTAATATCTGCATCACTTAAGCAAGTGATTGAACCGCCCGGAAATTTATTGGTTTACCTTATCTGATAGTAAGCTTTGTTGCTTACTGCAGCGACAGCATTGCCTTGCTGATCCGCTTTGCCTATTGATACCCCTTGTCCATCTAAATTATCTGTTCTTATGGAAAACAAGTTCGTCCCACAAACACTGGTGGAAATGTTTTTTAGTATTAAACATAACCATGATACAGGAATCAACTTCATTTTATCCGGAAATACAACATCATTTCTTTCTTATCAATCACTCCATGATAATGCGTTGGTGTGGTTAGGATACCTGCAGGCGAACGGCGTGCAGGCAGGCCATGAGATAGTGTTTCAGCTGGATGATAATAAAACATTCATACAGCTTTTTTGGGCATGTATTTTAGGTGGTATTATACCGGTGCCACTTACACTTTCTTTTCACGGAGAAAACGCCAGAAAACTCTCCAATATACAGCCTTACCTGAAACATCCCTATTTGTTTACCAACCAGGCTAATTATGAGAAGCTTCGTAAGCTGGAACATGACAATGCTGAAATTAACGGTAAATATTTTGATAAGATACTGTTCTTTGAAGATATGCCGGTAGCAGGGATTAAAGGTAGCGTGAAGGAGGCGACGCCGGATACCATCGCATTTATTCAGTTTTCATCAGGATCTACAGGTGATCCCAAAGGAGTTACATTAACACATCGGAATCTTATAACAAATATACGTGCCGCTGCTGACGCACATAAATCTTCTCGTCAGGATTGTTATCTAAGCTGGATGCCGCTTACACATGATATGGGCCTGATCGGATTTCATTTATATCCGATGATAGTGGGCGCTGTTCAATGTCTGATGCCTGCGGATCTGTTCATTAGAAATCCTTTGTTATGGATGCAAAAAGCTTCTGAGCACAAGGCAACCATTATCTGTTCTCCCAATTTCGGGTATAAATATTTTCTCAATCATTTTACAGCGGAAAAAGGAAAAGATTGGGATCTTTCTTCCGTGCGTATCATCCTGAATGGTGCGGAGCCGGTATCGGCAACAATCTGTCGTGACTTTATGCAGTCACTGGAAAATTCCGGCCTTCATCCCCATGCCATGTGTGCCGGTTATGGATTGGCGGAAGCAACGCTTGAAGTAACTTTTCCAGGTGTGCATGTGCCTTTCAGCAGCATCTTTATTCCACGGAAAGCACTGGTAACAGGACAGCGTGTAATAAAAGATGATCCGGAAAATACAGGTGATACCGCGGATAGTATGGAAGTTGTAAACCTGGGTATGCCAATTTCAGGAGTGAGCATAAAAATTGCCAATAAAAACGGACAATCATTAGAGAGCGGAAGACTCGGAATTATATGGATTAAGGGAGATGCGGTTACAAAAGGATATTACAACAATACGGTGGCTACTGCTGCTGTCATCAGGCAAGATGGCTGGTTAAATACCGGCGATACAGGATTTATATGGAAAGATTGTCTGTATGTAACAGGCAGAGTGAAAGATATCATTTTTGTGAACGGAGTAAATGTATTTCCGCATGATATTGAAGAGATGCTTGAAAAGATAGAAGGGATAGAAGGGAAAGCTGCCGGTAAAGTAGCTGCATGTGGTGTCCCCGATGAGAAAACAGGCTCAGAGTGTGTGGTGGTTTTTGTGGTACATAAATCTTCGGTAACATCATTCCTTCCGGTAATTGCTGCTGTAAAAAAGTATGCAGCCATCAACATGGGGCTGGAAATAAAACAGGTTATCCCTGTAAAGAAGATCCCTAAAACAACCAGTGGAAAAGTGAAGCGCTATTTACTGGCAGCTGAGTACCAGAATGGTGTTTATGAAGGGATGATCCAACAGATAACGGAAGTAACGGGCTATCCCGTGGATGAAAACAGCACATTGCGCGATTGGTTAAGGCAATGGTTGCAGAACAGGACGGGTACTACAAAAGAGGAATTAGATCAGGATAAAACTTTTGCAGGGTACGGCGTAACTTCCATGTTAGCCGTTGCATTAGCAGCAGATCTGCAAACCTGGTTGCAGGTGGTGGTAGATAATACAGTAATTTATAATTTCCCTACTATTCCGGCCCTGACAAAGCATCTTTCAGGTATTGTTGTTACCCCGGGTATAAAAAATGAGCACCCTCACTATTACAATGATTCTTCTGATAACAGGATCGCCATAATTGGTATGGGATGCCGCTTTCCGGGAGGCGTTAGCAACCCTGGTCATTTCTGGGATTTACTAATGGAAGAGCGTAGTGGCGTCTCTGTTATACCCAAAGATCGTTGGGGGCCTGATGCTCAGTTTGATAGGGATACTGATGCACCGGATAATGTATATATCCGGCAAGCCGGCGTCATTACAGATGTAGATCAGTTTGATCCGTTGTTTTTTGGAATCTCGCCGAAGGAAGCGGCAGGTATGGATCCTCAACAACGCTTGTTGCTGGAAGTATCGTGGGAAGCACTCGAACACGCGGGTATAAGACCATCAAAATTAAGAGGTAGTGATAGTGGTGTTTTTATCGGGATGGGAACAGATGATTATGCGCAGATTATCCGGAAAAATATGTCAGCTGAATATTTCGAAGATGCATTCAGTACCCTGGGACTGGAAAGAAGTATTGCTGCGGGTAGAATTGCGTATGTATTGGATTTTCATGGTCCGGTAATGCAGTTGGATACTGCCTGCTCTTCTTCATTGCTTAGCGTGCATCAGGCTTGCCAAAGCCTGTTGCATAAGGAATGTTCTCTGGCGCTGGCCGGTGGTGTAAACCTGATGCTGTCTCCTGAAGCTACCATTAAATTACACAGGATGAAAGCACTTTCATCATCCGGGTTTTGCAAAACATTTGATGATAGTGCGGATGGATATGTGAGAGGGGAAGGCTGTGGTATAGTGGTATTAAAGCGTTTGCGTGATGCATTGGCTGACGGAGATAATATTCTTGCTGTTATCCGTGGATCAGCAGTAAATCATGATGGGTTAAGTAACGGACTTACTGCGCCCAATGGCTCTGCACAGCAGCAGCTCCTGGAAAAGGCATTAAAATATGCCGGTGTTTCACCTGATGCTATACAATATATTGAAACACATGGAACCGGTACACGCCTGGGTGATCCGGTGGAAGTACAGGCATTGAATAATGTATATGGCAGTTCCCGTCCGGCCAGCCAACCTTTAATGATAGGCGCAGTCAAAACGAATATTGGTCACCTCGAAGCTGCCGCGGGTATTGCAGGACTGATAAAAACAGTGCTCTGCCTGCAGCATAAAAAAATACCTGCCAATCTTCATTTCCATACTCCCAACAAATTCATTCCATGGAAAGATATGACGCTGAAAGTGGTTGATCGGTTAACTCCCTGGGAGCCTGTATCAGGTAAGAGGTGTGCAGGTGTAAGCGCTTTTGGCCTGAGTGGGACGAATGTGCATATGATATTGGAAGAAGCAGCCGGAACAACAGATAAAATTGAAGTAAACAAACAGCTGCCTGCTTATCCTTCTTACCCCATATTGCTTTCTGCAAAAACTTCTGAAGCATTACAACAACTCGCTGATAACTATATTGCTTTGTTGGAAAATACAACTGCCTCATTACCTGATATATCTGGCAGTACGGTCTTTACGCGTGAAATATTTAAACACCGGTTAGCTTTTGAGGCGGCCTCTGTACAGGAAGCCAGGAAATATTTGCAGACATTTTTAACGGGGGCAGAGCAGAAAGGAATGCAATATGGAGTATCGGGTGAGCAACAGGGGAAACTGGTTTGGTTATTTACAGGAGGAGGTGCGCAGTATTGGAATATGGGGAAGGAGCTGTATGAGAACAATGTCATCTTTAAAGAAGTAATAGACCGGTGTAGTATTTTCCTGGAAAAATGCTGGGGATTTTCTTTAACAGCATTGTTATATGAAAAAGAAAAAGAGGAAGCCAGCAGGTTATTATTACAGATGACCTATTTCCAGCCAGCCATATATGCTGTTTCCTGTGCTTTGGCAGAAGTATGGAAATCATGGAATATTTTTCCTTCAATAGTTGCTGGACATAGCGTAGGAGAATATGCTGCAGCCTATACAGCCGGTGTATTTAGCCTGGAAGACGGCTTGAAAATAGTAACGGAAAGAGCACGTTTGATGCAGGCTGTTAAAGAGCCAGGCGGAATGGCTACTGTTTTTGCCTCTGAGGAAGTTGTTGCTGCAGCTATCGCACCATATGGGAAAAGTTTGTCTGTTGCAGCTATTAATGCTCCCGGACAGACAGTAATATCCGGACAGAAAAAAGCAGTGAATACGGTATTGCAATCTTTGTCTCTATCCGGAATAGATGCCAAAGAGTTATTGATAGCCCATGCTTCCCATTCGCCCCTTATGGAACCTATATTACAGGAATTCAGGGAAGTGGCAGACAGTGTCCGATACAATCCACCTGCATTGCATCTCATATCCAATGTAACCGGAAAACCGCTTTCCGGAGAAGTGGACTGGCCAACTTATTGGTGTGATCAGATTGTACAACCTGTTCAGTTCTTTAAAAGTATGCAAGCCATAAAACAAATGGGGGGTGCGTTACTGATGGAATTAGGCCCGCAACCAAACCTCTTATCCATCATACAGGCAACCTCTCTGTATGATGAAGGGGATCTGATTCCAAATATGCGTTTCGGGCGATCATCGTGGAGTACAATGCTCGAAAGCATTATGTTACTATACATAAAAGGAATACAAATAAACTGGAATAGTTTCTATGACATGTACAGTTACAGGAAAGTTCCTTTACCAACTTATCCGTTTACTCGTCAACGTTATTGGATAACAGCGGATGAAACAATGCAACCTTATATGAAAATCAACAATACCCCCCCGGATTTAACAAATGGAATCACTGTAAACGGAGAGGACCGTACAGAAATACTTGGAGCGCTTGCCGCTATTTTTGGAAGTTTGTTAAAAATTCCCCCCACTGAAATTAATATACATCAGCGTTTTCTTGAACTCGGAGCTGATTCCCTGGTATTGACAAATGCAGTACGACGGATTGAGAAAAGATATGCATTGAATTTTACCATCAAACAATTGTTTGAAGATATTAATACGCTCGATCGTATGGCGGACTATATTGCGAAACAGCGCGTGCATGTTTCTGATATTAAAGTACCGGCTGCGCTGAAGGCCCCCCGGGAGGAACCGGCTGCATCAGTAGTCAGGGAGACAGGTACAATAGCATCAGTTGCTGATTATTCTTCCATAGTACAGCGTCAACTGGACATTATTGAGCAACAGGGTCGTTATCAATATGACCTTATGTCACAACAGTTGCAATTATTATCGAAAGGACAGGTTATAAAAAGAGTTCCTGATCAACCTTTATCCGGAGGGAATGCTGATATTTCTCCGGTAACCTTGAACAAACAGCCTTTGCAGGAACCGCAAAGTAATGGAACGCCGGTATTACGGAAGAACCACAAAACAATTTTCCCGAAAATAGATACACGGTCGGGACAAACAGATTTTACAGCCGCACAACAGGAGTATCTGGATGCTTTTATCAGCAGATATAATCTGAAAACGAAAACATCGAAAGCGCTCACGCAACAATACCGGCCGGTATTGGCTGATAACCGGGTAGCTATGGGATTCCGTTTTTCCACTAAAGAAATGCATTATCCTATCCAGGTGGCCTCTTCTTTTGGTTCTAAAGTAACAGACGTAGATGGTAATGAGTATATAGATCTTGCCATGGGATTTGGAGTAAACCTGCTGGGACATCGGCCGGAAGTAGTCGTTTCAGCAGTACAGCGTCAGTTGCACACAGGATTTCAATTAGGGCCAATGTCTCCTTTGACCGGTGAAGTTGCTTCCAGGATTGCTGCGCTCACTGGTATGGATAGGGTAAGTTTTCATAATTCAGGAACAGAAGCGGTAATGACAGCGGTGAGGATCGCACGTGCAGTGACAAAAAGAAAGAAGATCGCCATTTTTATAGGGGCCTATCATGGGCATTTTGACGGTACGCTGGCTACAATAGAAGATATTGAAGCAGATCACAGGAGCATACCGCTTACTTCCGGTGTATTGGAAAATATGGTAGCAGATGTATTGATATTTGATTATACGCATCCGCAGGTAGTAGAACAAATAAGGGCTTTTGCCCCGGAACTCGCAGCAGTAGTAGTAGAACCTGTGCAAAGCAGGAATCCCGGCTACCAGCCTGTTGCCATGCTGAAAGAATTACGCGCCATGACCGCCTCAGAAAATATTGTAATGATCTTTGACGAGATGATTACAGGTTTCCGTATTCATCCCGGCGGGGCACAAGCATATTTTGGCATTAAGGCAGATCTGGTTACTTATGGAAAAATAGCCGGTGGCGGATTACCCATAGGAATTGTAGCAGGCAAGCGCCAGTATATGGATGCATTGGATGGCGGGAACTGGCAATACGGCGATGGATCATATCCCAAAGTAGAAACGACTTATTTTGCCGGTACATTTTGCAAACATCCTTTAAGCATGGCCGCAGCACTGGCGCTGCTCACAGAACTGGCTGAACGAGGACCTGCACTACAGGAGCAACTGAATATACGTACAGCACGCCTGGTAAATGATATTGCTGACTTCTTCCTGAAAAATAATGTACCGATGGAGGTGCATCATTTCGGCTCTCTCTTCCATTTTTCCAGTACAGTTAATATGGATATATTCTTTTATCATCTGCTGGAAAAAGGAGTATATATATGGGAAGGAAGAACCTGTTTTTTATCTGTTGCACATACAGATGAGGATATTGATTTTATGCTGAGTGCTGTTAAAAATAGTATCAGGGATTTACAGCATGCCGGTTTTTTGGCAACCCAATCCGATGATAAAACAACAACAACAACCGGTTTTCGTATACCCCTTTCATTTAGCCAGGAAAGCCTTTGGCTTATCGATCAACTGGAAGGGAGCGTACATTATCATGTCCCCGCAGTGCTGAAACTAAAGGGAAAGCTGGACCATAATGCACTGACTTTTGCCCTGAAGGAGATCGTGCATAGGCATGAAGCATTAAGGACTGTTATACGGCAATCGGATGAGCAGGATAATAGCGCCTGTCAGCATGTGCTGGATGCCGGTCAATGGGAGTTGCCTGTCACCGGGCAGGAAGCATTTAAAGACAATCCTGCTGCGTTACAGGAATACGTACTTGCCTTCAGTCAGATACCTTTTGACCTTTCCCGGGATTATATGTTAAAATCCCGGTTATTGAAGTTATCTCCTGATGAACATATACTGATTTTAGTATTTCATCATATTGCATTTGACGACTGGTCATCTCACATTTTTTTCAGAGAGCTTACTGAATTGTATTCGGCTCGTCTGGAAAACCGCCCCCACCGGCTGTTGCCGGTGGGTATGTCCTACACGGATTATGCCATCCAGCAGCGCTCCTTTTTTACCGGAGCATTACGGGATAAACACCTGACATACTGGAAGCATCAACTGCAGGGGGCAGTATCACTGAATTTACCGGCAGATTATCCGTTACCTGCAAATAAAAGCAGAGAGGGAAAATTGATCAGTTTCCATATTGATAGATCATTAACAGTACAGTTAAGGCAATTAAGCCAGCAGCAGGGGACCACACTGTATATGACACTCCTGGCTGTTTTCAAGGTATTATTGTATCGCCTCAGCGGGCAGGAAGACATCTGTGTGGGCAGCCCTGTATCAGGCCGGTCAAAAGAGGCGGTGGAAGATATGATAGGTTTTTTTGTAAATACGGTGGTCCTGCGCAGCAATTTGAGCAATCATCCTTCATTTGCAACTTTTCTGCAACAGGTAAAAACTACTGCACTCACAGCTTATGAATACGAAGAAGCACCTTTTGAAAAAGTAGTGAGTGAAGTAATCACTGATCGTACACCAGACCATCATCCACTGTTCCAGGTAATGTTTGTATGGCAACATACGCCCGATATGAGCGAGCTGCATCTCGGAGAAGCAACGTTATCACTGGAAAAAACAAAGCGTAATACTTCCCTGTTCGATATTACGCTTTTAATAGAAGAAGGGCCGGATGATCTTTACGGAGAAATAGAATACAGTACAGACCTGTATAGCGCTGAAACGATAAGCCGATGGATCTCCCTGTTAAAACAGTTATTATACACGGTGGTAAAATCACCGGAAATACCGATACACAGCCTGTCAATTCTCACAGAAGAGGAAGAAAAACAATTGCTGGAATCATTTAACAACGGTGCAGTTAATTATCCTGCGGATAAAACAATTATTGATTTATTCAGGGAACAGGCAGCCCGCACACCAGATGCTACAGCGCTGGATTTTGAAGGAGGATTAATGACTTATAAAACCCTGGATGATCGCTCGGATCAACTGGCACAGTACCTGTGCAGCAAAGGCGTTAAAGCAGAAATGTTGATCCCGGTTTGCCTGCAGCGTTCACCGGAAATGATAGTGGGTATCTTAGGTATATTAAAAGCAGGTGGCGCATATGTTCCTATTGACCCTGATTATCCGTCGGCACGGATCAGGTATATATTGGAAGATACATCGGCAGCTTTTGTGTTAAGCAGTAATTCCTGCAGACATTGTTTTACGGCATTGACACAGCAAATTGATGTTATTTATCTGGATGATGACACAGATATAATCGGCAGCTTTCCCGGAATAGCACCGGATATAGTAGTGGCGCCTGAGCAACTCGCTTATATTATTTATACTTCAGGTTCTACCGGAAGTCCTAAAGGTGTGATGATAGAACATAGAAATGTTGTCCGGTTATTTGAAACAGAGATGCCCTATTATGATTTTAACGACCGTGATGTATGGACACTCTTTCATTCTTTTTGTTTTGATTTTTCGGTATGGGAAATGTATGGCGCATTGTTTTATGGCGGACGGCTGGTAATAGTGCCGAAGCATATTGCTCAGGATGCAACATTGTTCGGTAAGTTGTTGGTAGCTAAAAGTGTAACGATACTTAACCAGACACCGTCTGCTTTTTATGTATTGCAGGATTATCTGACAGCACACATAAGGTCTGTACCGGTACGATATGTGATCTTTGGAGGGGAAGCACTTGATCCCGGTAAGCTGCAGCCATGGCTGGATAACTACCCAGATTGTAAGCTGGTGAATATGTATGGGATTACCGAAACAACAGTACATGTCACGTATCAACCAATAAATGCTGGTCAGCAAAATGCCCGGAGTATAATTGGAAGAGCTATTCCTACTTTATCCATATATGTATTGGACCCCTATCGCAATTTGGTTCCTGTTGGTGTAACAGGTGAATTATATGTAAGTGGCGCAGGGCTGTCCCGTGGTTATCTCCATCGTCCGGATTTAACTGCGGAAAGATTTGTTCACAATCCTTTTACCTCCGGAGCAGGAGAAAAAATGTACAGAACAGGTGACCTGGGCAGATGGTTGCCGGATGGAAATATTGAATACCTGGGCCGGATAGATGATCAGGTAAAGATCCGTGGTCATCGCATAGAATTAGGTGAAGTAACACAGGTACTACGGCAATGTGAGCTGGTAAGCCAGGCTTTTGTATTAACAGCAACACCAGGTGAGCAGTCTGAGAGCAATCATAGCTACCTGGTAGGATATGTGGTACCGGTTGGCACTTTTGACAGGGAACGTATCATGTCATATCTGATAGAAAGGTTGCCGGAGTATATGGTCCCGGTATCACTTGTTGCATTGGATAAATTACCATTAACAGCCAATGGTAAAATTGATAAGAAACAATTACCTGATCCCAATACAGGTCTATTGTCCGCAAATATTTATGTTGCTCCCCGTAATGAAGCAGAACAGATGTTGGCCATCCTTTGGGCGCAGCTATTGGGCGTAGAAAAAGTGGGTATACGTGATAATTTTTTTGAACTTGGAGGAGACTCTATAGTTGCCATACAGGTGGTAAGCCGCCTGAGAAAGGCAGGGTATGAGCTACGCCCCGGGAGCCTGTTTAAGTATCAGACAATCGAAAAATTATCTTTTCTGCTTTCGCCTGAAGAGGAAGCCCCGGTTGAAATACACAATAATATTACGTTATCATCCGCCAATTTCCTCCCTCCGGATTGTTATGGCCTGGAAGAAGAACTGAATGATAACAGGCTCCATGATTTTCTGACAGGTGTTTATGAGAGAAAGGCAGCACATGGCCGGATAACCAGCATGTATCCATTAAGTGGTTTACAGGAAGGAATGTTGTTTCATGCTGTATATGACCTGCAGACAGCGGATTATATCAACCAGTTTTCCTGTGAATTTGAACAGCTGCAGATAAATATCTTTGAGGAATGCTGGCATTATCTTTTGCAGCGACATAGTATTTTAAGAAGTGGTTTTTACCCGGATAGCTTTAATGTCCCGGTTCAGTGTGTGCACAGCAATGTGCCCCTGGAGCTTCCTGTGGCCGATTTTTCTCATATGGAGAAAGATGTGCAACAGCAGGCATTAGCGGCATATGAAGCAGCAGACCGTATTAAAGGGTTTGATCTCACAAATCCGCCACTAATGCGTTTGAGCCTGATACATCTTGATAAGGGCCGTTACCGTTTCCTGTGGACGCATCATCATATTATTTTGGATGGATGGTCATTGGTGGTTCTGGTAGAAGAGCTGCAATATATATACAGGATGCTGGTAAGCGGGCAAAAGCCGTTATGGGGAGATGAGGACTTGTATGAAGATTACATTCGTTATATAGGGCAACAGGATAAGGAAAAGGCAGCATTGTACTGGCGGGAATATCTCGGAGATATAACTGAAGGAACGTTGTTGCCTTTTATAGAAAATACCGCTGAGCGTACAAAAGGAGGCGGTACATATAAAGAAGAATTTTTGGAGATGGATGAAGCTGTCACGAAGAAAATTTCACATTATGCCCGCAGCCGCCATATTACAGTCAATACACTCATGCAGGGTATTTGGTGTTATTTACTGTATCGCTATACCGGTAATCAGTCTGTTACTTTTGGCGTAACTGTTTCCGGACGCCCGGAAACCCTTTCCGGAATGGAAGAACGTGTTGGCTTATTTATTAATGGACTGCCTTTACATACAAGGTTGGATGAATTGGCTACTATAACGGAATGGTTGCAGACACTTCAGGGAAATCAGTTACAGAGCCGGGAATATCAATATAACCCGTTGTATATGATCAGGCAATGGCTGGGAATATCCGGGGATATTTTTGACAGTGTAATGGTTTTTGAGAATTTTCCTTTTGGCAATGCACTTTCACCTGACCATCGTTTAAGATTAGATGAAATCCGGGTATTTGAACAGAATAATTATCCGTTAAGTATCATCATAACAGAAGAGAAAGCCCTGAGGATTTCATTCTGCTACAATATAAAATTACTGGAACAATCCACTGTTCAAATGATGGCAGGTCACTTTGAACAGGTATTATTACAGATTGTCAATAACCAGGTTAAAAGTTTTAAGGAACTGGAATTACTGACAACTACAGAACGCAAACAATTACTGGAAACATTTAATAACACAACAGTAAATGAACCTGCACAACAATACAAAACACTGATAGATCTGCTGGAGAATCAGGCTTTGTGTACACCGGAAGCAACAGCATTAGTTTATGATGAATGCACATTAAGCTACGAAGCACTTGTGAAACGCGTCAATCAGTTTGCGCATTACCTTCGCGGGCAAGGTGTAACAACAGAAACGCTGGTTCCTGTATGCATGGAACGGTCAATAAATATGATAGTAAGTATCCTCGCCATTATGAAGGCCGGCGGAGCTTATGTACCCATAGATCCCGATTTTCCTGCTGAAAGAATTGGCCATATAATTGAAGATTGTAAGGCAACGCTGCTGTTGACCAGTAGTATGTACCGGCAAAAATTGCCGGCAATGGAAAACATCCGTATCATTGAACCGGAAGAAGAAACCATTTCTGAGCAGATATTGCCGTCGTTAATTCCTGCCGTTATTCCTTCCCAGCTGGCTTATGTGATTTATACCTCCGGATCAACCGGCAGGCCCAAGGGTGTAATGATAGAACACCGGGGCATGCTGAATCATTTACAGGCAAAAGTTAAAACATTGCATATTAATCAAACATCAGTCGTAGCTTTTACAGCTGCCTGTACTTTTGATATTTCGGTATGGCAAATGTTTGCGGCTTTAATAGGTGGTGGAAAAACTGTCATTTACAAAGAGGACCTTATTTTTCATCCTGCTGCATTAATGGAATCAGTCAGCCGCGATAAGATTACTATACTGGAATTGGTGCCATCTTATCTGGCTTCCCTGCTACAGGAATTTTCTGGTGCAATCACCTTCAGCTTGCAGTATCTTCTAGTTACCGGGGAAGCAGTCAGTAAGCAATTGTTAAAGCAATGGTTCAGTCACCGCATTTTTGGTACTATACCTGTTGTCAACGCATATGGGCCAACGGAAGCCTCGGATGATATTTGCCATTATGTGATGCACGAAACGCCTGTGTACGCAAATGTTCCGGTGGGCACGCCAATACAAAACCTTAAGGTTTACATATTGGGCCCTTCTTTACAATTGTGTCCGGTAGGTGTAAAAGGAGAGATATATGTATCAGGAATAGGTGTAGCAAGAGGGTATCTTCAGCATGCGGCGCTTACAGCAGAAAAATTTGTGACGGACCCATTTTCTGCGGATAAATCCGTACGGATGTATTGCACGGGCGATCTGGGTAAATGGTTGCCGGATGGAAATATTGAATACCTGGGAAGGATAGATGATCAGGTGAAAATACGCGGCTACCGGGTGGAGCTGGGTGAAATAGAGCGTGTATTACAGGAAAGTGGGTTAATAAGTGAAGTAGCTGTAATAGCCTGGAGTGCTGCAGATAATGACCAGCGTCTGGCAGCTTATATAGTTCCGGCCGGCGCTTTTGACAGAGAAAGCATAATAGCATATCTGAGACAACGTTTACCGGTTTACATGATTCCTGATGACTGGATAGTGCTTGACAAGCTACCGCTGACTGCAAACGGAAAAATCAATCGTAATATACTGCCTGCGCCGGAAACCGTTGTTTTACCAGCGAATGCTTATGTGGCGCCGCGAAACACAACAGAAGAAATACTTGGCAGTTTGTGGCAGCAATTACTTGGCGTACAACGGATAGGGATACACGATAATTTTTTCAGGCTTGGCGGCCACTCATTAAAGGCCATTCGTTTAATGGCAGGAATCCGTACAACGTTACACAAAGAAGTATCCATAAAATCATTATTTCAATTCCCCACTATCTCCGGATTAGCAGCACAGCTGCTGTCGAGCGGCGGGAATAAAGCGCTTCCGGCATTGGAGGTGATGCCCCGGCCAGACTTTATACCACTTTCGTATAGCCAGGAGCGTTTGTGGTTTATCCATCAGATGGAAGGCAGTGTACAATATCACCTGCCTGCGGTATTAAGGTTGAAAGGTAAGCTGAATAAAGATGCACTGGCTTTTGCATTGCAGGCTGTCATTAACAGACATGAGGTGTTGAGAACAGTGATCCGCCAGTCTGCAGAAAAAGACATGGCCTGGCAATGTGTTGAAGACAAAGATCAGTGGCAGCTGACCATAATAGATGATGCTACCTGTAAAACAGATCCGGAAGCGCTGCAGCATTATATAAAGGCATTAATTGATATTCCTTTCGATCTGACGGCAGATCATATGTTGCGCGCGCACTTGATGGTAATAGGAGAAGAAGAGCATGTGCTGGTAATCACACTGCATCATATTGCATTCGATGATTGGTCAGCAGGTATTATTATCCGCGAACTAGTGGAGTTTTATGATGCATTTACGAAGGAACGGTCTCCGGTACTGGCGCCATTGAATCTCCAATACGCAGATTATGCAATATGGCAGCGAAAGTATTTGTCTAAATCTTTACTGGAGCATAAGATCAATTACTGGAAAGAAAAATTATCCGGAGTACCGGTATTGAAATTACCTACAGATTATGTACGACCTGTTTTACAAAAATCAAATGGCGCGGGATATTCTTTTTATCTGGATAAAACATTAACCCATCAGCTGAAAGAACTATACCTGCAACAGGGAACTACCTTATTTATGACGTTACTGGCTGCTTTTAAGGTATTGTTATACCGCTATACCGGGCAGACAGATATTTGTGTGGGATGTTCTACAGGCGCCCGTTTGCAGGAAGCCGAAGCGTTGATCGGATTTTTTGTTAATACATTGGCTTTGCGCAGCGACCTGAGTGATAATCCTTCTTTTTTAACATTTTTGCACCAGGTAAAGGAAGTGAGTTTAAGTGCCTATGAACACCAGGAAGTACCTTTTGAAATGGTAGTGGAAGCGGTGGTAAATGAACGGGAAATCAGCCGTAACCCTTTGTTCCAGGTATTATTTGTGATGCATAATGTTCCGGAAATACCGGAAATACGTTTGGGTGACATTGTACTGTCCGGAGAAATATTTGATCATACCGCCTCCAGGTTTGATATGTCTTTTTCAGTTGTTGAAGAAGCTGACAGGCTGCAGATATCAGTGGCCTACCGCAATGATCTGTTCAGTGCAACCACTATAGAGCGAATGGCAGGGCATTTTGTACAATTGCTGCAATCAATTGTAAGAAATCCGGAACAACAGGTAGGAACTTTATCCATGTTGACGGATGTTGAAGAAAAACAATTACTCACTGATTTTAGTCAAAGTATTGCTACCTATCCGGAGGGTAAAACTGTAGTGGATTTATTTGAATCACAGGCAGCAAGTTCTCCGGATGCTGTGGCCTTAGTATTTGAATCCTGTTCGCTTACGTACAGGGAGTTGAACCGGCAGGCTGATTGCCTGGCTGCTTATTTATTTAAGCAGGGTGTAAAAGCCGGAACCCTGGTTCCGATTTGTGTGGAAAGATCAGTACATATGATAACCGCGATACTGGGCATCTTAAAGGCAGGAGCGGTATATGTGCCAATAGATGCCGATTATCCGGCAGACCGTATTAATTATATACTATCAGATACCGCGGCCGCTGTAATCATCAGTAGTGATGCTTGCCGCCATCAGCTGCCTGTTACATTGGATATTATCTGTCTGGACAGAGATAATGAAAAGATCAGAAAGGAAACGCAGCTATTGCCGGTACAAGCCCCGGCCCCCGATCAAACTGCCTACATCATATACACGTCCGGTAGTACCGGTACTCCCAAAGGTGTGATGGTTACTCACCGCAACCTGGTGGATTACTTTTTTGGCCTGAAAGAAAAGGTTCCGGTAGAAGATTGCCGCTCCTTTGCATTGTTATCAAGTATTGCTACGGATTTGGGTAATACGGTAGTATACAGTGCACTGTTAACGGGAGCCAGCTTGCATCTCTTTTCACTGACAACCGTCAGTGATGGCAACTTGCTGCTTGATTATTTTTCCAGGCAATCTATTGATTGTATTAAAATTGTTCCATCTCACTGGAAAGCATTATCCGCGTCAGGAAGATTATTATTACCCGAAAAATTGCTCATTTTCGGTGGAGAGGCCCTGGATACAGCTGTAGCAGACAGTATCCGGTTATCCGGAGCTGCCTGTATGATAGTAAATCACTACGGACCTACGGAAACGACTATTGGAAAATTGCTGCACATCGTGAACGAACACACAGTTTATCATTATAATATTCCTATCGGAAAACCCTTTTCAAATACACGTATCTATGTATTAAGCCCGTATAATCAATTATGCCCTGTTGGTATACCAGGTGAGTTATATGTAGGAGGAGATGGTGTGGCACTGGGATATTATAACAACGAAGTGCTTACAGAAAGCAGGTTTATTGCTGACCCCTATTTGATTACCGGTGAAACAAGGTTTTACCGTACCGGCGACAGGGTGAAATATTTACCGGATGGAAATATTGTTTTTATCGGTAGAATGGATGAACAGGTAAAGATCCGGGGATATCGTGTTGAACCAGGTGAAACAGAACGTGTGCTGAACGCATGTACCGGTGTGAAACAGGCAGTGGTAACTGTCAGTAATAATGCTGATCAGTTGATTGGTTACATAATACCTGCGGGTGTATTTGACAAAAATGCTATTCTCTTTTATCTGAAAGAACGGTTACCGGAATATATGATACCCTCCGTGTTGGTAGAGGTAAAAGTTTTTCCGCTGCTGGCCAACGGAAAAATTGATAAACATGCCCTGCCTGATCCGGGAACAACAGCGTTATCAGGTGAAACCTATGTGGCTGCCCGCAATGAAACAGAATTGATACTGGTAAATAACTGGCAACAATTACTGAATGTTGGGAAAGTAGGAATACATGATAATTTTTTCGAACTGGGAGGTCATTCCCTGCTGGCTATGCGGTTGACGTTTTTCCTGCGTAAAGCGTTCCAGACAGAGGTGTCTGTAAAAAATTTATTTCTATATCCTACAATAGCCGGATTGGCCGCGTTTATAGAAGAGCAGCAAAAAGGAACAGCTGTTCCGGTTATTAACATAATGCCGAGACCTGAACGTATCCCGTTATCGTATAGCCAGGAACGTTTATGGTTTATTGACCGGCTGGAAGGAAGTGTTCAGTATCATATATCCGCAGTACTGAAATTAAAAGGCAAACTTAACACGGCATGTCTGCATAATGCATTGAAGGCACTTGTGAACCGCCATGAGGTGCTACGTACGGTAATTGCTCATGAAGACGGAATTCCATATCAGCGCATACTCGATAAAGACAGCTGGCAGTTAACAGTAACGGATGCTCCCTTGTACAGAAAGGATACACTGGTACTGCAATCCTATATTAACCAGTTAATGGCTGCTCCTTTTGATTTAACAGAGGATCATCCGTTGCGTGCGTACCTGGTAGTACTTGGCGAAGAAGAATATTTACTGGAATTAACATTGCATCATATTGCCTGTGATGGCTGGTCTGCTGATATTATTCTCAAAGAGTTGGCAGCATTGTACAATGCATATGTTGATAACACAGACATCATCCTGCCTTCTTTGCCAATTCAGTATGCAGATTACGCTATATGGCAAAGAGCTGATTTATCAGGAACTACCTTGGATAATAAGCTGGAGTATTGGAGAGGTAAACTAAAAGGGGTAGCCACTTTGCAATTACCCACTGATTATCCGCGCCCCGGTATACAGAGTACCCGCGGTGCAAAGAGTGCCTTCCGGCTTGACCTGGAATTGCTGAATAAACTCCGGCAGCTTTCCAATCAGCAGGGCACTACCTTATTTATGACATTGCTGACAGTTTTTAAGATATTACTATACCGGTATAGCGGACAGGATGATATCTGTGTAGGCAGTCCTATAGCGGGGCGTATTTACCAGGAAGTAACGGAGCTGATAGGGTTTTTTGTAAACACATTGGCACTGCGCAGTGATGTGAAAGAAGGCCTTTCCTTTATTTCCTTATTACGGCAGGTTAAGCAAACTACATTAGATGCTTACGACCATCAGGAAGTACCTTTTGAAAAAATAGTGGAAGCAATAGTGAGGAGCCGTGATCTGAGCCGGAACCCTGTTTTTCAGATGATGTTTGAGTTGCGTAATACGCCACAGGTTGTAGCGCCTGCCTTAAAGGATGTAGAGGTGTCAGCTATAGATATCGAACAGCAAACTACACAGTTCGACTTAACCGTTACGATGCAGGAAGAGGCGAATGGTTTGTATGGAGAAATGGTGTATTGTGTTGATCTGTTTCATGCAAAAACGATCGACCGGATGATGCGGCATTATGAACAATTACTGAAAGCAGTAGTGGCAACACCCGGTGCACAGGTAAAAGCACTATCCATGCTTACCCCGGAAGAAGAGCATCAGTTGTTGGTAACCTTTAATGATACCGCTACAGACAATGACCACATAGCCGGTAAAACATTCCTTCATTTATTCAGTGAGCAGGTAGCACTTACACCAGATGCTGTGGCGGTGGTGTTTGAGAAGGAAACACTCAGCTATAGAGAATTAAATGAACATGCAGAACAGCTGGCCAGTTATCTGATCAGTAAAAACATTGCGCCAGAAACTTTTGTTCCGGTATGTATAGAACGTTCTCCCTTATTGATTATAGCCATCCTGGGTATTATGAAATCCGGTGCAGCCTATGTTCCGATAGATATGGGATTACCTGCAAAACGGATAAGTTATTTGCTGGAAGATTGTAATGCTGGTCTTATTATAAGCAGCAGTTATGGAAAGCAGCAATTGCCACTGCATGGGTATGAAATTGTTTTGATGGATGCAGATTGGGAAATAATTGCCAGGCAACCTGCCGTATCATTGGAAACACGCACTACCCCCAACAGTTTGGCCTATCTGATCTACACTTCGGGATCAACCGGGCAACCCAAAGGTGTAATGATAGAACACCGGGGAATGCTGAATCATTTACTGGCAAAGATGAACGACCTGAAAATAAACCAGGATACCATTTTAGCCTGCACAGCTGCATATACGTTTGATATTTCTGTATGGCAGCTTTTTGCAGCTTTATTGTGCGGAGGACGTACTGTTATTTATGCGGATGACCTGATTGCCTACCCGTCCGGATTAATCAGGGCAATAGATGACGATAAAATAACTATACTGGAATTGGTTCCCTCTTACCTGGACGTATTGTTGCAGGAAAAAACAAGCGTAACATTTAAGAGCGTGCAATACCTGCTGGTTACCGGAGAACCAGTGAGCAAGCACTTGCTGGAAAAATGGTTTAAACATAAAAACTTTGGGTCTATACCTGTAGTGAATGCTTATGGACCTACTGAAGCGTCTGATGATATCTGCCATTATTTTATGTACGGCATTCCTGATGCAACGAATGTTCCTGTTGGAAAAGCATTGCAAAATCTGAAGATATATATACTGAATGATGCGCTGCAATTATGCCCGGTTGGCATTACCGGAGAGATCTGCGTAGCTGGTACAGGAGTAGCACGCGGTTATCTGAACCGTGCTGAACTAAATGCGGAGAAGTTTATCAGAGATCCGTTTAATACCGTTGAAGATATACGTATGTTCCGCACCGGAGACATTGGATGCTGGCTGCCTGACGGAAATATAGTTTTTATGGGTAGAAAAGATGATCAGGTAAAATTAAATGGATTCCGCATTGAACCGGGTGAAATAGAATATGTAATGCAGCAATGCGAATTGATAAAGCAGGCAGTTGTACTGATCAAAACAATTCCGCAGGATGATATGGGGAACAGTACACGTCAGCAACTGGTGGGTTATATAGTGCCGGAAGGAAATTTTAGCAGGGCGCAGATACTTTTTTATCTGAAAGAGCGACTTCCTGAATATATGATCCCGTCCCAGCTGATAGAACTGGACAGGATTCCGCTGACCATAAACGGAAAGATTGATAAACAGCAATTGCTTGAGTTATTTACACCCGTATCATTAACTGATACATACACCCCGCCACGCAGCGAAACGGAACATATGCTTGTCTCCATCTGGCAAAAATTGTTAGGAATACAGCAGGTAGGTATCTGTGATAACTTTTTTGAATTAGGCGGGCATTCGCTGCTTGCCATGCGTTTAGTTTCGGAACTGTATGAGTTATTTCAGGTAGAAGTGCCTGTTAGTGCTGTTTTTCAGTTAAATAATATTGAGTCATTAGCCAGATATATGGAGGTCCGCAAGGATGATTTTATGTCTGTTGATAAAGACGCATTTGAATTATAGATCTGCTACCTTTTTTCTTACGATTAAATATTTAAACATGTCTGGCTTTAATCTGATTGATGTTATAGCGTTGTTGGAAAGAGCGAAGGATACTGGTGTCAAAATATCTTTTGTTAATGGAAAGTTGATGATAAAAACAGATGAGCAAAAGGAGGTAGATCCCTCTTTTTTAAATGAGCTGAAGAATAATAAAGCACATTTAATCACCTACTTCAACAAATTAATGCACCGTAATGATACTCCCTCCGCTGGCAGAAAGATAAATATTGCGGATGGGGCAAACAGGCCCGAAAATATCCCATTGTCGTATAGTCAGGAGAGACTATGGTTCATTGATCAGTTGGAAGGTAGTGTGCAATATCATATACCTGCAGCATTAAGGCTAACAGGAAAACTGAATAGGGATGTACTGGCAAAGGCATTCCGCAATATTGTAAACCGCCATGAAATATTACGTACAGTAATAACAGAAGAAAATGGTATTCCTTATCAAAAGGTGCAGGACAAAGACCAGTGGGAGTTAAGCATAACTGCCGCTGATGCTTACTACGAAGACGATGCTGCATTGAATACCTGTATGAAAACACTTGTTGATACCCCGTTTGATTTATCACAGGACCATATGCTTCGGGCCCATCTGATAGTACTGCGGGAAGATGAACATATATTGCTGGTGGTTATGCACCATATAGCTGCTGATGCATGGTCAACAGGTATTATTATACGTGAGTTAATGGCATCGTACAACGATTATCCGGCCGGACTGGAGCCGCAGTTGCCGGCATTGCCTGTTCAGTATGCGGATTATGCGCTCTGGCAAAAGTCTTATTTGTCAACCGGGGTGTTAGAAAAAAAGCTGCATTACTGGAAAGAGAAATTATCAGGAATAACACCAATAGATTTACCTGTTGATTATTTGCGTTCCGCTATGCATAGCACCAGTGGAAGAACAATTTCATTGCATCTTGATGATGAATTATCCGGTCAGTTAAATGCGCTTTCGCAATTACAGGGTACTACTTTATTTATGACGTTACTGGCTGCTTTTAAGGTGTTGATGCACCGGTACAGTAACCAGGATGATATTTGCATTGGTTGCTCTGCGGCGGTGCGCCCCCAAACGGAAGTAAAGGATCTTATTGGCTTCTTTGTAAACACGTTGGCTATCCGCAGTGATTTAAGCAATGATCCTTCGTTTGTTTCTTTGTTGCAGCAGGTAAAACAAACTACGTTAGAGGCATATGACCATCAGGATATACCTTTTGAAAAGGTGGTGGAAGCAGTGGCAAAAGAACGGTATATGGGGAGAAACCCACTTTTTCAGGTCATGTTTGTACTGGAAAATGTGCCCGATGAACCTGAATTTCAGCTGGGGGACGTGCGATGGTCAGCATTGGAAATAGCCCGTACTACTGCCAGGTTTGAAATTACTTTTTCCATAGAGGAAAAAGCACACGGATTAGATATAAGGATTACTTACCGCGATAACCTTTTCAGAGAAGATACCATTGCGCGTATGGCTGGTCATTTTAAGCAGTTATTACAGGCTGTTGTACTTGATCCTGCACAGCATATATCCACTTTACAGCTGTTAACACCGGATGAGGAACACCAGTTGCGCTATGCATTTGGAGGAAGGAAAGAAGAACAGGCAGATAACGGGGCAGAAAATTTTATAACACTTTTCGATAAACAAGCTGCATTAACGCCATCTCATATTGCTGTTGCCTATGAACAGACGGCACTTACTTATGAAGAGCTGAAAGCGCGTGCTGATTGCCTGGCCTGGTACATCCGCAGCCGGGGTATTCAAACGGGTACTTTAGTACCATTGTACATAACTCCTTCTGTTGAAATGCTGGTAGCTTTGCTTGGAATATTAAAGGCAGGCGCTGCATATGTACCCATTGATCCGGATCTGCCGGTTGAACGGATCGATTATATACTGAAAGACACAGGTGCTACACTTATTATCGGATGTAGCCACACCAATCAGCAACTGACTGTTTCCGGTGACAGGGAAATACTGGTAATAGACAGGGATTGGGAGATGATCCGCAGGTTTTCACCTGCATCCGGTTTTGAGCTGCCTGCCCCTGGTGATCTCGCTTATGTAATCTATACATCGGGTAGTACAGGTGTTCCGAAAGGAGTAATGATATCTCATGCAAATCTTGTGGATTATACTTATGGCCTGGCAAAAGTTGTACCTGTGTCTGCATGCCGTTCCTTTGGCTTGTTATCCGGAATAGCAACAGATCTCGGGAACACAGTAATATACAGCAGTCTTGCATGGGGGGGGACTTTACATCTGTTTGCAAAAAATACGCTGAGAGATGCGGAGCAATTGCTGCATTATTTTTCTGAACATGAGATAGACTGTATAAAGATAGTGCCATCGCATTGGAAAGCCCTGGCATTTAACAATCATTTACTGTTACCGGAAAAGTTACTGGTATTCGGTGGGGAAGTATTGGAGCAGGAAGTGCTGGATATGATCCGTAATGCTGGTGGCCGATGCACGGTAGTGAATCATTACGGGCCTACAGAAACAACTGTAGGCAAGCTTTTGCATGTTGTGAATAATGAACATCGCTACGATACTGTTGTGCCAATAGGCAGACCTTTTGGAAATTCTTTCATTTATATATTGAATAAATCGCTAGGGTTATCACCGGTGGGTGTTCCCGGTGAACTGTATATAGGCGGGGCTGGCGTAGGAAAAGGTTATCTGAACAATAAAGCATTAACCTTAAAACAGTTTATAACGGACCCCTGCGATATAACTTCCCCTGCCATGTTTTACAAAACAGGTGACCTGGTTAAATATTTGCCGGATGGGAATGTTTTATTTCTGGGGCGTATGGATGATCAGGTAAAGATACAGGGGTACAGGGTGGAACCGGGAGAAATTACACGGGTATTAAATGAATGTGAACTTGTAAAACATGGTATTGTAATAGCGGAAACAGAAACCGGTGGAATAAACCGGTTGGCAGGGTATATAATAGCCGCCGGGGATTTTGACCGGGAAGCGATATATGCTTATCTGCGCTTACGACTGCCCGATTATATGGTTCCTTCTATCCTGCAGGAAATTGTATCAATGCCATTATTGCCGAATGGTAAGATAGATCGCAAAGCGTTGATGGCTACAGGCAAACTCACAAGCGGATCAACGTATGCACCACCGGTTACTCCAATGGAAAAGCAGCTATCCGCCATTTGGTCTTCCATACTGGAAACAGAACAGATAGGCCTGTATGATGATTTTTTTTCATCAGGAGGTCATTCATTGCTGGCTATCCGCGTTATATCAGCTATGCGTAAGGAAATGGGTCTGGAAGTATCCATTATGGACATATTTGATCATCCTACCATTGCATCACTGTGTGAGGTTTTAAAATATCGCCCTGTAAGTGTGCATGCTGTTCCGTTATTACCAGCTGAAAGACCTGCCCATATTCCTTTATCGTATAGCCAGGAACGTTTATGGTTTATAGATCAGTTGGAGGGCAGCGCGCATTATCATATTCCACACGTATTGGGATTAAAGGGCCATTTGAATAAAGCAGCGTTGTTCTATGCGCTGAATAGCATTGTAAACCGGCATGAAGCGTTACGGACAGTCGTTTACCAGGATGGAGGCAATGCATATCAGTATATACTGGAAAAAGACAAGTGGCAGCCGGAAGAAATAGCAGGAGGTAGCTATAAAGAAGATAAAGCTGCTTTATACGGCCTTATTAATGAGCTGGTTTCCCGGCCATTTGACTTATCCGTTGACCATCCGCTAAGAGTATATCTGATAAAGCTGGACACTGATAATCATGTACTGGTTAGCATCCTGCATCATATTGCATCAGATGGCTGGTCAACCGGGATATTAGTCCGTGAGCTGGAATTATTATATAACGCATATGAGCATAAGGAAAGCGCCACATTGCCTGCATTACCGTTGCAATATGCGGATTATGCCCTATGGCAACGGAAACATATATCCGGTACCGTATTAAACAATCATCTATCCTTTTGGAAACAACAATTGTCAGGACTGCCAATGATTGAACTGCCATTGGATGATGCCCGGCCCGCAATACAGAGCCGTCGTGGAGGAGCCGGAAAGGTGCTGATTGACGGGGAATTGTGTACAGCACTGCGGAATTTATCGCGGAGAGAAGGAGTCACCCTGTACATGACGTTACTCAGTACACTGAATGTATTGTTATATCGCTACAGCGGACAGGAAGACATTTGTATTGGTAGTCCTGTTGCAGGACGCAACCATGCGGATATAGAAGGATTGATCGGTTTTTTTGTCAATACACTGGCTATACGAAGTAATCTGCATAATGCGCTTGCATTTACCTCTTTTCTGTCGCAGGTGAAGCAAACTACCTTGTCTGCCTATGAACATCAGGAAGCACCATTTGAAAAAGTAGTGGAAGAAGTAGTGAGAGATCGTGACTTAAGCCGTCACCCGATATTCCAGGTCATGTTTTCATTACAGCAGGCCAGTGAGGCAACAACACTGCATTTAGGCGATGTTGCGGTAACCGGTATAGATATAATCACCATTACTTCTCAATTCGATCTGAATCTGACATTAGAGGAGAGGGAAGATGGCATAAGCGGGAGTCTGGTGTATTGTGCCGACTTGTTCAGTGAGGCTACAATAGACCGGATGATCGCACATTTTGTACAGTTGCTGAAATCAATCGTATCATCACCGGAAACACCGGTTGGCAGATTAAAAATGTTAAGTACTGCGGAAGAATACGAGTTAACGGCAGCGTTTAATAGTACCACCGCAGACTATGTTGCTGATACCGGTAAAACCATCCTGGACCTGTTCAGCGCACAGGTTGCAAAAACGCCATTTGCAGTGGCTATCACCTTCGGTGACCAGCAACTGAGTTATCAGGAGCTGGACGAGCGTGCCAACAGGCTGGCACATTGCCTGCAGCAAAAAGGCGTACAACCGGAAAGCCTTGTTCCTGTTTGCATAGAACGCTCATTGGAAATGATCATAGCTATGCTGGGTATATTAAAAGCATCAGCTGCTTATGTTCCGATAGACCCGGATTACCCTGAAGAACGAATCAGTTACATACTGCAGGATACGGATGCAGCAGTGATTGTCAGCAGCAGTATATGTGTGAACCGGTTACCGGCATCGTTAAAGGCTATAGTTGTTATTATATCAGCTGACACGGATGATAGTTTTAATGATTATCCGAAAACAGCACCTGCCACCACGCCCCATGCCGGAAACCTGGCGTATGTGATTTACACTTCCGGTTCTACAGGTAAACCCAAAGGTACTTTAATTGAACACAGCAGCGTAGTCAGGTTGTTTGAAACCACTGCTGCCATCTATGATTTTAATAACAAAGATGTGTGGACGATGTTTCACTCCTGTTGTTTTGATTTTTCAGTATGGGAAATGTATGGCGCGCTGTTTTATGGCGGGAGGCTGGTAATAGTGCCTGCAGCTGTAGCCAGAGATACGCTGCTGTTTGGTGAGCTTTTAATAACGGAAGGCGTTACCGTATTGAATCAAACACCGTCGGCTTTTTATGTGCTACAGGATTATTTTATCCGGAATAAAAAAGAAACAGGGATCAGGTATGTGATTTTTGGGGGAGAAGCCCTGAATCCTGTACGTATAAAACCCTGGCTTGAATCGTATGGGTATTGTCGTTTAATCAATATGTATGGGATTACTGAAACTACGGTGCATGTTACTTATCAACCCATGGACCTGGCAGGTGTAAACGGCAGGAGTATAATAGGAAGAGGAATACCCGGTTTAAGTTTGTTTATACTTGATCAGTACCGGCAATTATTGCCTGTAGGAGCTGCCGGTGAGCTGTACGTTGGAGGTGCAGGCCTTGCCAGAGGTTATCTGAACCGGCCGGAATTAACAGCAACAAAATTTATAACACATGCCTTCACTCATGAAGCAAACGTCAGGTTATATAAAACAGGTGATTTATGCCGGTGGCTGCCGGATGGAACCATTGAGTACCTGGGCCGGATAGATAACCAGGTAAAAATCCGCGGATACAGAATTGAACTCGGCGAAATTGAAAATGCATTGCAGGAATCTGAATGGGTGAAAGATGCAGTGGTATTGCACCGGCCTGGCAATAAGACCGAAGCGGAAAATAATAATCAAAGGCTCATTGCTTATATAGTGCCTTCCGGAATTTTTAATGATGATCAAATCCGGATATACCTGAGGAATAAGCTACCGGAATATATGATCCCTGCGCTGTTTATTGAAATGGATCAGCTTCCCCTTACTGCAAATGGTAAAATAAACAAACAGGCTTTGCCTGATCCTGTTTCGCATCAGGGCCCGGCAGGCGAATACGTTGCCCCGAGAAACAGCCTGGAACAAACAATGGCAGACATCTGGAAGCGCATATTAAATATACAACAGGTAGGGATATACGATAATTTCTTCGACCTGGGAGGGCATTCTCTACTGGTTATGCGATTAACCACGGAAATATGGGAGGCTTTTCATGAAAAAATCCCCGTTAAATTATTCTTTCAGTTGGCCACTATTGAAGCATTGGCCCTGCACATAAGCGTAGTTAAAAAAATGCCCCTGACTGAAAATAAACATGTAAGGGTCATCAAACTATGATCATTTATTGATTTCCTGATAATAAAATCATTCACTATGTCCAACCCTAAATTAATAGATATACTGGCCTTATTGGAGAAAGCCAACAAAAACGGTTTGCAGTTATCATTTGCAGATAATGAACTAACGGTATTACTAAGTGAAGAAGATGTTGACGAGTCATTACTGGATGAACTAAAACGTAACAAGGACCAGTTAATAGCATACTTTAAAGGATACCAGCAAAACGGAGTGACCCCGGATAACAACAGCAGAATAACTTCCTCCAACAGAACCGCATGGGAATTTCTTCCACTGTCATTTAACCAGGAACGTTTATGGTTTATTGATCAGCTGGAAGGGAGCATACCTTATCATATTCCAACGGTATTGAATTTAAAAGGCAGACTTAACCAGGATGCACTGGTGAGGGCTATTCAAACAATTATAAACCGGCATGAAGTACTGAGAACAGTGGTTGCTCAGCAGGATGGTACAGCCTTTCAGCATATACAGGATGAAAGTAAATGGCAGCTTGAAATTATTCATGAACCTTTGTATGCTGTTGATGAAAAGGCCCTGGAGCATTATGTAAGATCGTTGATCGATATGCCGTTTGATCTATCACAGGATCATATGTTGAGAGCTCATCTGATTGTACAGGGAGAAGAAGAACATGTGTTGGTGGTAACGCTGCACCATATTGCATCGGATGGCTGGTCAACCGGAATTATTGTACGCGAATTGATTGAATTGTATAGCGCCTGTGAAGAAAACCGCGAACCTGCACTCCCTGTTACAGATATTCAATATGCTGATTTCACTATCTGGCAACGGGAGTATTTAAAAGGTGCAGTATTGGATGAACAGCTAAACTACTGGAAAAATAAATTATCAGGGGTATCTCCCCTGCAACTGCCGCTGGACTATCCGCGTCCCCCGGTTCAAAGTGCACGCGGCACTTCTGCTGGTTATAGCCTGGATGCTGCATTGCTGCAACAACTGCTGGAATTGTCACGGAGTCAGGAAGCTACCCTTTTTATGACAATGCTGGCGGTTTTCAAGGTATTGATGTATCGTTATAGTGGTCAGGAAGATATTTGTATAGGTAGCCCTATTGCAGGAAGATCAAAAAAAGAAATAGAAGGATTAATAGGCTTCTTTGCTAATACACTGGCGTTGCGCGATCAGGTAAACGGGCAGGATTCATTTCTTTCCCTGCTGCATCAGGTAAAGGAAACAACTTTGAGTGCTTATGATCATCAGGAAGTTCCGTTTGCAAAAATAGTAGATACAATCACTGAAAGCCGGGATGTAAGCAGGGCGCCCCTTTTTCAGGTGGCCTTTGTGCTGCAGAATATACCTGATTTGCCGGAACTGCGCCTGGGCGATCTCCGGATCTCACAGACGGAGCCGGAAAGGGGCATAGCAAGATATGATTTAACCGTTACCGTTACAGATGCTCCGTCTGCTATAAAGATCAGTGCTGAGTATTGCACGGATCTATTCAGTGCTGCTACTATAGATACAATGATGGGGCATTTTGAGCAATTATTACGGGCTGTGGTAAAAGCACCCGGAACGCTGGTAGGTTTGCTTCCTATGATGAGTGATGGGGAGGGAAAAGCATGGCTGGAAGCTGTTAACAATAAGCCGGTAGCATGTCCGGAAGATAAATCTATTGCAGATCTTTTTTTATTGCAGGCAGGCAATACACCTGCAGCGCATGCAATTGCTTTTGGAAGGGAAACATTCACTTATGCCGCATTAAACGAACGCTCCGATCAATTGGCTTATTATCTGCGCAGTAAAGGTGTAACAGCTAATATGCCTGTACCTGTATGTATAGGACGGTCGCCGGAAATGATTATCGCAATTCTTGGCATATTGAAGGCCGGGGCCGCATATGTACCGGTTGATCCGGGATCTCCAGCGGAGCGGATCCATTATATCCTGAAAGATACTGGCGCTGCTATCATAGTAAGCACTGATGAAATGAAGCATCTGTTATATGAGGCAGTGCCCGGGGTTGATATAATTGCTGTTGATAGCGACCAGCCACTGATCAGCAAGTGTCCGGCAGTAACACCAGCCTGTTTGCCGGCAGCAGACAGCCTGGCCTATATCATTTACACATCAGGATCTACCGGACAGCCCAAGGGAGTAATGGTGCAGCACCGGTCAGTCGTCAATCTTATTTATTGTCAGAGTAAAGCCTATCATATTGAACAACAGGATAGGATATTGCTTTTATCCAATTATATTTTTGATGCTGCAGTGGAACAAATGTTTTTTGCTTTGCTGAATGGTGCCACACTGGTGCTGGTTCCTCAGGATATACAATCGGATGTCTTTTTACTGGAGCAGTTATTGGAAACACAGCGGATTACCCATCTGGAAGCCACGCATAGTTTTTTGGCAAATATAAATCCGGGGAAATACAACGGACTTAAAAGAGTCATTTCAGGAGGGGAATTATGTAAAAGGGATGTTGCCGAAAAATGGAGTGCCTGGGTAGATTTTTATAATGTTTATGGCCCGACAGAAGCAACGGTTACATCTTTGTTATTCCACTATGTGCCGGGCAGTTTGAATAATATGGATGCTTTACCTGTTGGCAGACCTTTGGCAAATGTGCTTGTATATATACTGGATCAGCACGGGAATATTGCACCTAAAGGAACAATAGGAGAAATATGTATTGGTGGTGCAGGTGTGAGCGCAGGTTATTTGAATCATCCTGATTTAACCGCGGATAAATTTGTTCGGGATCCTTTTTCAGATCATCCCAATGCCCGCATGTACAAAACCGGAGATTCCGGCAGATGGTTACAGGATGGGAACATAATGTACCTGGGCCGCATGGATGACCAGGTTAAGATACGTGGTTTCCGGATAGAGCCCGGAGAAATAGAAAATGTATTGCAGCAAAGTGAACTTGTCCGCCAGGCCGTTGTATCGGCAAAAGGAGAGGGGAATAACAGGAAGCTGGTAGCTTATGTAGTACCTGAAGAAACCTTTGATACGGATGGCATGCAAAAATTTCTGAAAAGCCGGTTGCCGGAATATATGCTGCCCGCTTTTTGGATGAAGATGAAAAGCATACCACTGACATCAAATGGTAAAGTAGACAGGAAAGCGTTACCGGACCCGGATATGAAGGCTTCCCTCCAGGGTAATTTTGTAGCTCCGCGAAATGAATCAGAACAAATCATAGCCGGTATATTTGAAGACGTGTTGAAAATAGAGGGAGTAGGTATTTATGATGATTTTTTTAAACTGGGAGGAGATTCGATATTGGTGATAACCCTTGTAGCAAGGCTGCGTAATGCTTTTGCGCAGGATGTAAAATTGTTTGACGTTTATGAAACTCCCACCGTTGAACAGATTGCCACACTCTTTGAGCATAAAAAAGAAAACACCTCCGGAAATGAAGAGGAGGACGTTTATGCATTGGTACAGCAGGAAGTAGAGGAACTTAAAAATAAGCTGTTTGCTCAATTACCTGATACTGCACTTATAGAGGATATATTTCCCATGAGCGATATTCAGAGCGGCATGGTTTACGCTTCACTGCTTAATCCTGAAAAATCAGTGTATCATGATCAGATGGGGCATTTGCTGGATAAAAACCTGAATATACCTGTGCTGGAAAAGGCGTTGTTACTAATGGTGCGGAAACATGCCATTTTAAGGACAGCGTTTAACCTGGAACTAATGACAGATGGGGTACAGGTGGTATATAAAAGCATACCTGTAAGGATAGATCATTTTAACTTGCCAACGGTTAATAATATTGAGGCAAAAGAAATTCTTGAAGCATATCTTGAAAAAGAACGGGCTATACCTTTCCGCCTGGACGAGGCTCCCCTTTGGCGTGCAGCTGCTTTTACTCTGAAGGATTGTACGGTGTTTATATTTCAATGTCACCACGCCATCATAGATGGATGGAGCGATGCCTCTTTTAATACAGAGTTGAATAATCTCTACCTGAAGCTTAAAGTACAGCCTAATCAGCCGCTCCTGCCATTGCTGAACTGCACGTATAAAGATTATGTGATAGAAAATATAGCAGAAAAAAAGAGCCCGGTAAACAGATCATTCTGGAAAGATGAAATGCATGAATACAAGCGGTTAAATATATTTTCCAGGGAAGCCGCTGATTTGCGGTTGGTTAAAAAATACAGTATCAGTTATCTGAATGATCTGAAACAACGTACGGAGGCAGATGGTCTTTCCCTGAAGGGGTTATTGTTAGGCGCATTCATTTATTCCCTTTCTGTTCTCAATTATGAAGATGAGTTAACCCTGGGATTGGTTTCCAATAGCAGACCATTGAAAGAAGATGGTGAAAAAGTATTAGGCTGCTTTTTAAATACGATCCCATTTCGCCATAAGGCCGATCCCCGCGTTCATACCTGGAAATCATACTTTGAACAGATAGAGCAAAAACTGATAGCGCTGAAAAAGAGAGATCGGGTAAGCCTGGTTGAAATTACCAGTATTGCAGGCGAACAATTTTCTGAAGAAAACCCGTTCTTCGATGTGCTGTTCAATTTTGTGAATTTCCATGTGTATAATACCATGGAAGAGGGACTGCCTGCGGTTCAGGATGAAGCGTTGAAAAATGTACTGAGCCATGGCGCTGTGAATACCTGGTTGAATTGTAATGTAAATATTACCAACAACATTTTTATAATTACGTTTTCCCTTAGACGGCAATTGAAGTCCGGAAGAACCCTGGATGATCTGTACGGTTATTTCGATGCAGTGCTGCATCAGTATCTTAATCATTATGAAGCACCTGTTAATGCGGATATTATTATTCCTGCGCCGGAATTAAAGCAGTTGCTGTTTTCCTTTAATGAAACAGCGCATTTTTACCCTGCTGACAAAACTATTACGGCGCTGTTTTCTTCGCACGCAGCTAAAAATCCGGATGCGATAGCCGTTACTGCGGGTGATGGCTCGCTGACCTATCAGCAACTGGATGAACAATCCGGTCAGTTGGCAAATTGTTTGCTTGACAGAGGTATCAGAAAGGAAATGATGGTGCCCGTTTGCCTGGAGCGTTCTGCTGCAATGATAACAGCAATATTGGGCGTGTTAAAAGCCGGTGGGGCTTATGTGCCTGTAGATCCGGAAGCTCCGGTGGAGCGGATTGCTTATATGTTGGCAGATACAGCGGCAGAAATAGTAATAACCAGCGGTGATCTTATATCAAAATTACAGGCTGTAGGGAATCTGAAAAATATTATCGACTTAAATAATGATACGCTGTCTCTTTATGAAAAAACATCACCGGATATAACGCTTTCAGCCCAACAGCTTGCATATGTAATATATACTTCAGGTTCTACCGGCCAGCCCAGGGGGGTACAGGCCATGCATGGGCCGGTGGTGAATCTTATTTTCAACCAGAGTAAAGTATATGATATTAAATCAGATGAGAGAATTTTATTACTCTCCAACTATATCTTTGATGCTGCTGTAGAACAGATGTTCTTTGCACTGCTGAACGGAGTAACGCTGGTAATAGTTCCGAAAAACATACTATTTGACAATGTTTTGTTCGAACAGTTTCTGATTGATCAACGCATCACCCATCTGGAAGCAACGCCGAGCTTCCTGGCAAATATAAATCCTGGTACATACGGTGGTTTGAAGCGGGTGATTTCGGGCGGGGAAGCCTGTAGAAGAAGTATGGCGGCAAAATGGAACAAACAGGTTGATTTTTATAATATTTATGGCCCGACCGAAGCCACTATATCGTCCCTCTGCTATCATTTTGATGCAGAAAATAATGATAACACGGAAGTGCTTCCCATTGGAAAACCACTTGCCAATACACGTGTTTATATATTGGATAAAAAAGGGAACCCGCTTCCTGTTGGAGTTACAGGAGAATTGTATATAGCCGGGATTGGGGTTACACGGGGATACTTAAATCACCCGGAACTCACAACGGAAAAATTCACTGATGATACATTTTGTAATACTCCCGGAGAAAAAATGTATCGTACCGGTGATATGGGAAGATGGTTGCCTGATGGCAATATTGAATTCCAGAACAGGATAGACGACCAGGCAAAGATCCGTGGTTTCCGCATTGAGCCTGGCGAAATAGAGAATGTATTGCTGCAATGTGATGCTGTAAATGAAACCGTCGTACTCAATAAACCCGATATTAGCGGGGCAGGCCGGCTGGTGGCCTATATTGTGCCTCAGGGAGAATTTAATAAAACAGCCATAACAGATTTTCTGAAACAGCGTGTACCGGAATATATGATTCCGGCACTGTTAATCCCGCTGGAGAAAATACCCTTGACAGTAAATGGGAAGATTGATAGAAAGGCACTGCCAGACCCTGATACAACTCTTTTGCTGAGCAATGTATATATAGCGCCCCGTAGTGAAACGGAACAGCTGTTAACCAATGCATGGCAGGAATTGCTGGGCGTTGCAAGGGTAGGTGTGCGGGACAATATTTTTGAACTCGGAGGACACTCTTTGTTGTTCATGCGTTTGATATCCTTTCTTCGCAAAAAGCTGGATATGGAAATACCCATAAAGGCTTTGTTTCTCTACCCTGATGTGGAAGGCTTTGCAGCGTATTTGCAGCAACAGCGGGCGGACCCTCAGCTACCAGCCATTAAAACAGGAAGGAGGCCGGCCGATATCCCATTGTCGTATAGCCAGGAACGTTTGTGGTTTATCGATCAGCTGGAAGGAAGTATGCAATACAATATTCCCGTTGCATTACGGTTAAAAGGGAAGCTCTATCCTGAAGGGCTGTCCTTTGCATTGCAAACAATTGTCAACCGGCATGAAGTGCTGCGAACAGTTATCCGTCAGTCAGCAGAAGACGGAACTGCTTACCAGTATATACTTGATAAGGATAAGTGGCAGTTGCATATTGTCAATAATCTATCGTACCGCGAAAGCGAGGATATGCTGCAAGATTATGTGAAAGCGTTCTTTGCTGCACCTTTTGATTTATCTGCCGGTTATATGATACAGGCAGAACTATTAATTTTAGGAGAAGAAGATCATTTGCTGATAGTAAAACTGCATCATATTGCAGCAGATGCATGGTCTGTTGGTATTATAGTGAATGAGCTATCAGAACTATATGCGGCTTATATCGCGGCACGTCCGGCAAATCTTTTGCCCCTGCCCGTTCAGTATGCGGAATATGCTATATGGCAACGTACTTATTTGTCCGGATCGTTGCTGGAAAAGAAGCTTGCATACTGGAAGGATAAATTGTCAGGAGTAACGGTATTAGAATTGCCGGTGAATTATAACAAGGCTGCAGTACAAAATATAGCAGGAGGGATGGTGTCGTATCATATAAACCACCATCTGACCCAACGGTTGAAACAGTTGTCACATCAGCAGGGGACTACTCTCTTCATGACATTGCTGGCTGCCTTTAAGGTTTTACTGTATAGATATAGTAACCAGCGTGATATTTGTGTTGGCTGTTCAGCGTCGGCCCGCCCGCAGCAGGAAGTAGAGGGATTGGTTGGTTTCTTTGTAAATACCCTGGCGTTAAGAAGTATTTTGGATACCCGGCAGTCTTTCATAGCATTGTTGGAGGAGATTAAGAAAACTACACTGGATGCCTATGAACACCAGGACGTTCCTTTTGAGAAAATAGTGGAAGCAGTGGTAAAGGACAGGGAAATAAACAGAAGCCCTTTGTTCCAGGTAATGTTTGTAATGCAGCAGAAAGCTATTACCGGAGAATTATCGCTCGGGGATCTTGTACTAACCACAGAAGAGACGGATCAGGCAACTGCCAAATTTGATATTACACTTTCCGTGATTGAGCAGGATGAAATACTGAATGTTAATATACTGTACCGGAGCAGTTTGTTCGATGAACCCTTCATAGCACGTATGGGCGCGCATTTTGAACAACTGTTACAATCTGTTGTTGACGATCCTTTCAAAAATATCGGCGTACTGCAGTTGTTAACTGCTGATGAAGAGCAGCAATTGTTGACTGATTTTAACAGAAAAGAAATGGGGATATCTGCAGACAGATCATTTATTGATCTGTTAGAGGAGCAGGCAATCCTGACTCCATCTGCAACGGCCGTGATATTTGAAGAGGTATCATTGTCATATGAAACACTCAGCAAACGTTCCAATCAGCTGGCTCATTATTTACGACGCAGTGGCGTTAAGCGGAATATGCCCGTTCCCATTTGTATAGAACGATCTGCAGAAATGATAATTGGCATTTTGGGTATTCTGAAGGCAGGAGCTGCCTATGTACCTATTGATCCTACATTTCCCCGGGAGCGAATCAGTTTTATATGCTCCGATACCTGTGCAGAAGTAGTGGTAAGCAGTAGTTTATGCCTGCCTCTTTTACAGGATGCTCACATAACAACGCTTATCAATCTGGATGAACAACAGGAAGCTATCATCAGGGAATCTTCTTTGCCATTGGATGAGCTGCCCACCCTGCAGCAACTGGCCTACATAATATATACTTCGGGTAGTACCGGTACTCCTAAAGGAGCGATGATTACACACGGTAATCTGGCAGATTATTTGTCTGGCTTAAAAGCCTCGTTACCATTGGATACCTGCCACTCGTTTGCTCTATTGTCAGGTATATCCACCGATCTCGGAAATACAATATTGTACGGCGCTTTGATGACAGGAGGTTGTTTACATGTGTTTTCTACCGAAGCAACCAGGGATAGTGAATGGTTACAGGATTATTTCAAGGTACATGCAATAGATTGTATGAAAATTGTTCCTTCTCATTGGAAGGCGCTGTCATCAACAGAACACATGTTGTTACCGCGAAAGCTGCTGATATTCGGAGGGGAAGCATTGGATGCGGAAGTGGTAAACAATATTCATCAATCAGCTGCCACCTGCAAAATAGTGAACCATTATGGTCCAACAGAAACAACAATAGGAAAATTATTGCATGTGGTAAATGATAACGCTGGTTATAAATTTACGGTACCTATAGGAAAGCCCTTTTCAAATACATGTATCTATGTGCTTAATCAGGAGATGCAGTTATGCCCTGTTGGTATTCCGGGAGAATTATATATTGGTGGTGATGGAGTGGGACAAGGATATTTGAATAATTCAGATTTAACAGCCACCTGTTTTGTAACAGATCCGTTTTCCGGAACAAATAATACGAGGTTTTACCGTACGGGAGATATGGTCAAATTTTTACCCGATGGAAACATTGTATTTATAGGCCGCTTTGACGATCAGGTAAAAATCCGGGGGTACCGGGTGGAATTGGCAGAAATAGAACGTGTGCTGGAGGAGTGTGGTCTGGTAAGCCAGGGAGTGGTGGTGAACCGTAAAGACAGCGACGGTACAAATCACCTGGCGGCTTATGTAACAGTTCATGAGGAAACAACCCAGCAAAATATTATTTCCTACCTGCAGCAGCATTTACCGGATTATATGCTTCCTGAAGCATTAGTGATATTAGACGAATTACCCTTACTGGCAAATGGGAAAGTAAACCGGAAAGCCTTACCGGATGCCACAGGAACAACCTTCCGTAAAGGATATACCGCTCCGGGCACTGCAACAGAACATCACCTGGCGGAAATCTGGGCACAACTACTGGAAGTTGAGCAGGTAGGTGTATACGATAATTTCTTTGAACTGGGCGGACATTCATTGCTGGCTATACGACTGGTATCAGCCATCAGAAAAAGGTTGAAACGGGAAGTGACGATCAGTGATGTATTTGACTATCCTACTATTGCTGCTTTGTCTACGAGGGTTACAGCGCTTTCTGAAAGAACAGGCTTGCAGGAAATAGTAGCAGGCAACAGACCTGCATATCTTCCTTTGTCGTTTAGCCAGGAGCGTTTATGGTTTATCGATCAGTTGGAAGGAAGTATCCACTACCATATACCACATGTGCTGCAATTGAAAGGGAATCTTGATCGCGGTGCTTTATCCGCAGCTTTGCAGGCAATTGTAAACCGGCACGAAGTATTGCGCACGGTAATCGCCCGGCAGGACGACATTGCTTATCAGCGTATTCTGGAAGAATCGCAGTGGCAGCTGTCAATAATCAATGAACCAATATACAGGGCTGATCCGGCTTTACTTCAGTCGCGCATTCAGTTATTGTTAAAACAACCATTTGATCTGTCAAGGGACCATCCGTTACGCGCCTATTTAATAGCCCTTGAAGAAAATGTACATATACTGGTAGTCATACTGCATCATATTGCATCCGATGCCTGGTCCACAGGTATTATCATCCGGGAGCTCATATCGTTGTATGATACATATACAACAGGTAGTGAACCTTCATTACAGGCTTTACCTGTTCAATATGCAGATTATGCAATCTGGCAGCGTACTTATTTATCCGGGAACACACTCGCAGATAAATTAAATTACTGGAAACATAAGCTTGCCGGAGTTGCTACCCTACAGCTTCCTGCCGATTATAAAAAACCGGTTGTTCAAAGCATTCGCGGAGCTACCAGCAGTTTCAAACTTGATAAAGAATTGTCAGCACAATTACAATCACTATCTCTTTATCAGGAAACTACTTTATTCATGACATTGCTGGCCGGATTTAAAGTGCTTTTATACCGTTACTGCAATCAGGACGATATCTGTATCGGTAGCCCCATTGCCGGCAGAAACAGACAGGAAACGGAAGGGCTGATAGGCTTTTTTATTAATACACTGGCCCTGCGTAGTGATCTGAAAGATAACCCCTCCTTCGTGTCGCTTTTACAACAGGTGAAAACAACCACACTGGGCGCCTATGAACATCAGGATGTGCCTTTCGAAAAAGTAGTGGAGGCGGTAGTAAAAAACCGTGATCTGTCTGTAAATCCACTGTTTCAGGTGTTGTTTTCCCTGCAGAATATTCCTGAAGAGCCCGACCTCCGTTTGGGAGATGTAAAACTGCAAACGTTAAGCGTAGCACATGTTACAGCACAATTTGATATAGCTGTTGCTATGGTGGAAAGTAATGATGGTATAAGCGGAAACGTGGTGTATTGTGCGGATGTATTTCATGAAGAAACCATCAACCGCATGATGACTCACTATGTGCAGCTGCTGAAATCAATTGTCAGCGCACCTGATGCAAAGATCGATTCCCTGGAAATGCTTGCACCTGCAGAGGAACACCAGCTACTGAAAACTTTTAACGATACTGCCAGAGATTATCCGCTGCAGAAAACACTGGTCGGTTTATTTGAACAGCAGGCGACACTTTCACCAGATGCAACTGCCGTTATTTTTGAGGAGAAAAATTTAACATACAGGGAGCTTAATGAACATGCTAACCGGTTAGCTCATTACCTGGTGAATAAGGGTGTGAAGCCGGGGTATTTAGTACCACTATGTGTAGAACGCTCCCTGGAAATGATTGTCGGGATACTGGGGATATTAAAAGCGGGTGCAGCCTACGTACCGCTGGACCCAACATATCCGGCAGACCGGATTTTATTTATGCTTTCAGATACCGGGGCAACACTTATAGTCACTTCTTCAGAACAGGCAACACTGCTTAAAGACATATCACCCGCTGCACAAGTAGTTTTACTGGATGCTGATTGGGGTATTATTGAGCAGGAACCATCTCAGGATCTGAATATAAAAACAGCACCGGATGATCTGGCTTATGTCATCTATACATCAGGTTCTACAGGTACACCGAAAGGTGTAATGAACGAACACCGCGGAGTAGTGAACCGGTTATTATGGGCGCAGGATTTCTTCTGTTTAAAGCAGGACGATGTAGTGTTACAGAAAACCACTTTCTGTTTTGATGTATCTGTATGGGAACTATTGTGGCCTCTGATCACGGGCGCGAAGATGGTATTTGCATTACCGGAAGGCCAGAAGGATGCTGTTTACCTGCGGAATGTGATCAACAGATACAGGGTTACGATGATACATTTTGTTCCTTCCATGTTGAACGCATTTCTGGAAATAATGGAAGCAGGCGAAAAGTGTTCACTGCACAGCGTAATATGTAGCGGTGAAGCATTGCAATCCCAGCACATACAGGATTTTCAGCATAAACTGCCAGGTGTCCGGCTATATAATTTATATGGCCCTACAGAAGCGGCTATTGATGTAACCTGTTGGGAAGTGCCTGCCGGTTACAACACTTCAGATAAGGTATTGATAGGAAAGCCTGTTGCCAATACACAGTTGTATATATTGGACGGTTCCGGGAATATCATGCCGGCTGGTGTTGCAGGTGAGTTGTATATAGGAGGCGCCCAGGTGGCAAGAGGTTATTTGAACCGTGGCACATTAACGGATGAAAAATTTATACCGGACAGGTTCAGTAATGAACAGGGAAGAAGATTATATAAGACAGGTGATTTGTGCCAATGGTTGCAGGATGGAAACATTGAATACCTTGGCCGCACAGACGGCCAGGTGAAGATCCGTGGTTACCGCATAGAAACAGGGGAAATAGAAAATGTTTTACTGCAATATGAATGGGTCAGTGAGGCAGTGGTGGTAGCAAAACCCGGCGAGCATCCTTACCTGGTGGCATATATTGTGCCCAATGGCGTTTTTAACAAAGAAGGGATATTTACCTGGCTGCAGCAAAAGCTGCCGGCATATATGATACCGGCTTTGTTACAGGAGATGGATCATCTTCCCTTAACCATTAATGGTAAGATTGATAGAAAGGCATTACCGGAACCTGGCATTACAGCAGATCAGCAATATGTGGCTCCCCGGAATGAAACAGAAAAAGTGCTGGCTGGTATCTGGATCTCATTGCTCGGAATAGAACAGGTAAGTATATACGATAATTTCTTTGAACTGGGAGGGGATTCAATTATTACCATTCAGGTAGTAAGCCGGGCAAAACGTGCGGGTTATGAATTTCATCCAAGGGATCTGTTTATATATCAAACTATATCAGGGCTGGCGTCTTTCCTGAAAGGGAAGAAGAATAATACCATCTATGGAGAACAGGGCCTGCTAACTGGTAGTAGTGGATTGTTGCCCATCCAGGAAGCTTATTTTGATGCAGAAAATACCGGCACGATCCATTTTAATCAGAGTGTGTTGCTGGGTATTGACAAGCGTATATCCGCTCCCGTATTGTCAGCTGTAATTGCTCAGTTAGTACAGCATCATGATGCATTACGTTTTGTATATACTGCTGAAGATGGAAACTGGACACAGACTTATGGTACTGCTGAAGGCAAACTTGAAATAACTGATTTGCAACAGGTATTATCAGACAAGCTGGCAGAAACGATTACCATTTACGGGAATGATTATCAGCGTAGCCTGGATATTACGAAAGGCGGACTGATGAAAGCTGTATTGTTATTAACACCTTCGTATGAGCGTTATAACCGCTTATTGCTGGTCATACATCATCTTGGTGTAGATGGCGTGTCCTGGCGGATTTTACTGGAAGATATGCAATTGTTACTGCAACAGGCAGGAGCATCTGCAGCTGATATACCAGAACATAAAACAAGTTCATATCGTCAGTGGAGACAGGCGCTGGAACAATATTCACAACGTAAACGCCTGTTAAAGCAAAAAGATTACTGGCAGCAGGTAACGCAAAGTTATTTTCCATTGAGAGTGGATAAGCCATTTACCGGTAAGGTAACAATGGCGGATACAGGAACTTACATCATCCGTCTTGGAAGCCTGCAAACAGGCAGATTATTAAAGGAAGCACCACTGGCATATCATACAGAGATCAATGATATCCTGTTAAGCGCACTTGCACTTACTTTATCTGAATGGAATCAGCAATCTGATATAGTGATCGGGTTAGAAGGACATGGCCGTGAAGATATTATGCCAGGTATAGATACGAGCCGCACTATAGGCTGGTTCTCTAATATGTACCCGGTATTATTGCAGGTGAAAGCGGGTATTACAAAAGGCGAATTATTAAAGTCCACCAAAGAACAGCTGCGTAAAATAACTGATAAAGGCATAGGATATGGTGTGTTGAAATATATTAATAAAGCAGATTTTTTACAGGGAAATGACCCATGGGACGTGGTGTTCAACTACCTGGGGCAATCAGATAATGTTGTTGGTGGTACAGGATATTTAACAGGTGTTTCAGAATCTCCCGGAACCACCATATCAGCAGATTTCCCAATGCGGGATAAACTAAGAATTAATAGCATTATTCAGGATGGAGAGCTGGTCTTACAATGGGGGTATAGTAATAAACATTATGAACCTGGAACTGTACAGCATCTGGCTGAAACTTACTTATCACACCTGGAAGCAATTATTTTGCATTGTATAAATCAGTCCCAACCTGCATTTACACCATCGGATTATGGTTTGGGGGCAGAGGTGAGTAATGAGGACCTCGACAGGTTCCTGGACGGCAGTCAATATCATTTTAGAAATAGGGATCAGATAGCAGGGTTATACCGGTTAAGCCATTTACAGGAAGGCATGCTCTTTCATAGTTTATACAATAAACAGGCAGGTACTTTTATCAGACAATTAAGTTGTGACTTATTGAACCTGGATGAAAAAGCCTTTTGTAAAAGCTGGGAACATCTGCTGCAACAGCACAGTATTTTAAGAAGTGCTTTTTATCATAATGAACTTAATATACCGATTCAATGTGTATACCGTCAGGTAACGTTGCCGGTAATTACGTTGGATTATAGCAGGATGGATGAAGCGGCACAGCTGGAAGCAATAAAGGCATATGAAGCAGCAGACAGAAGTAAAGGATTTGACTTCAGAGAGCCGCCACTGGTCCGTATCAGCCTGATATATCTGGGAGGAGGCCATCACAGGCTGCTCTGGACTATTCATCACATTATTCTGGATGGTTGGTCCCAGCCGGTTTTGGTAGAAGAATTATTGAATACCTATGAATTACTGGTATCAGGTAAACCTATACCTACGGCGCCGGTAGATAATTACGAAGATTACATCCGCTATCTGGAACGCACGGATCAGGAGCTGGCAGCGCAATACTGGCAGCATTACCTGGAAGGGATCAGTGAAGGCACTTTACTGCCTTTTATTGAAAACAATAATAACCGTAATAAAGGTGCCGGTCTGTATAAGGAACACGAATTATTACTGGATGCCGTGTATACTGCACAACTACACCATTATGCCCGGCAGCAGCATATTACACTGAATACTTTAATGCAGGGGGTATGGGCTTATTTGTTGTATCGCTATACAAATCAGACAAGCATTATTTATGGCGTAACGGTATCCGGCAGACCGGAAGATATGAGTGAAGTGGAACAGCGTGTAGGTATGTATATAAACACCCTGCCTTTATTGGCAAGAATTGAGGAAGATAAAAGTATAGCGGCTTTTTTACAGGAATTACAGGAAAGCCAGTTGCAAAGCAGGACATATCAATACTCCGGCTTAAGTGATATACAGCAATGGACGCAGATTCAGGGGGAATTGATGGATACCTCCATTACATTTCAGAATTTTCCGGTAAGTGAAGTCATCAACAGAAAAGAATGGAGCCTGCACGTGAAGGATGTACAAACGCATCCACGCACCAATTATCCTTTGACACTGGTAATAAGTGTGGGTGCAACATCAAGGCTGCTGTTCAGTTATAATAACGATTTACTGGATACCTGGTATGTTGAGAGAGCAGGAGAACATTTTAAACAGGTGTTAACCTGGATCATCGAAAATGAAACAGGCCGGTTGAAAGATATAGAATTGCTCACACCGGAAGATCGTGATTATTTACTGGAAGTATGTAATGAGCAGCATATGCCTGTTTTAGCGGATAAGCCTTTTTTAGCACTGTTTAATGAACAGGTGCTGATGACACCCGAAACAGCAGCACTGGTATTTGAACAGGAATCATTAAGCTTCCGGTTGCTGGATGAACGTTCTAACCAGCTGGCGAAATATCTGCAACAAAACGGAGTCGGGAAAGGTAATTTGATCCCGCTTTGTATAAGCACCTCTCCGGAGATGATTACAGGGGTATTGGGGATATTAAAATCGGGAGCGGCATATGTTCCCATTGACCCTGATTATCCGTTGGAAAAGATCAGTTATATATTGAAAGACGTTGGTGCTACAGTTATTGTAGGCGATAAATATAGTAAAGCTAAATTATCGGATGTCACCGCCGGAATGGGTTTTGTTTCTCTGGATGAAGATCAGGATGCAATTCACCGTTTTTCTGTATTGCCGGTTAGTGATCTGCCGGCCCCTGATGACTTAATATATGTAATATATACTTCCGGAAGTACAGGAGTCCCCAAAGGCGTAATGATCACGCATAAAAATATTTCAGATTATTTATCCGGCATCAAAAGCGCTATCGGGATAGATGAATGCAGCTCATTTGCGTTAATGTCCGGACTGTCAACGGATTTGGGAAATACGGTTATTTATAGCGCATTGGCGGGAGGCAGTACATTGCATACGTTCTCCAAAAATACGCTCAGCGATGCAGAAGCATTGCAACTTTATTTTTCAACACATACAGTTGATTGTATCAAGATAGTTCCGTCGCATTGGAAGGCAATTTCTTCCGGTGAAAAATTATTATTACCAAAACGGTTATTGATATTTGGAGGAGAGGTATTGCCGGCTGCTATCATTGAAAGTATCCGCTTGTCCGGAGCAACCTGTAAAGTGGTAAATCACTATGGCCCCACTGAAACAACCATCGGGAAATTACTGCATGTGGTGAATGCAGCAAATGTTTACCATCATAACGTGCCTATTGGCAAACCATTTGGTAATACACGCGCCTATGTGTTGACCCCTGATCTGAAGATAGTTCCTGCAGGCGTTCCCGGAGAATTATATATTTCGGGGGCAGGTGTTGGGATGGGCTATCTGCATAATGAAAGTTTAACCACGGACAGGTTCCTGAATGATCCATTCAGCACAGATGCCGCCACCAGTATGTATCGTACAGGAGATATCGTAAAAAGACTGCCCGATGGTAATATTGTATTTATTGGTCGTAGTGACGATCAGGTAAAGATTCATGGCTACCGGGTAGAGTTGGAAGAAATAAGCCGGATACTGAACCGGTGCGAACAGGTAAAACAGGGAGTGGTGATAGCCCGTCCGGATGCACGCGGCGATAAACAATTGATAGCTTATATAGTGGCGGCTGACGTTTTTAAAAGAGAAGAAATTTATAATTATCTCCGGGAGCAATTGCCGGACTATATGGTTCCTTCTCTGCTGATAGACATTCCTTCTTTCCCATTGCTCGCGAATGGAAAGGTAGATAGGAAATCTTTGCCGGATGTGGAAAATGAAAGACAGGAACTGGCGTATGCAGCACCTGTAACTCCTTTACAGAAAGCATTGGCACGCATCTGGTCATCGCTGCTGGAAGTGGATAAAGTAGGGCTGCATGATGATTTTTTTGCATTGGGAGGGCATTCACTACTGGCAATACGATTAATATCTGCTATAAGAAAAGAGCTGGAAGCAGAAGTATCTATCACCGACATATTTGACTATCCTACACTCTCATCGCTGTGCACACAATTGAACAGGACTTCTGCCACTATATCTGCTCCACCGTTATCAGCTGTAACAAGACCGGCAAATATACCTTTGTCGTTTAGCCAGGAACGTTTGTGGTTTATTGATCAGCTGGAAGGAAGCGTACATTATCATATACCACATATCTTACAGCTGAAGGGAAAGCTAAATAAGGAAGCATTATCGGGTGCATTACAAAGCATTGTCAATCGCCACGAAGTGATGCGTACAATTATTACAACAGCTGCAGGTATTCCTTATCAGTGTATTCAGGAAACGGATGCATGGCAATTGCAGGTGGTTGCTGCACCCGAACTTAAAGATAACGAACAGGCATTGCAATCTCATGTGCGCGCACTGATTGTGGCTCCATTTGATTTGTCAAATGATTATATGCTTCGTGCGCACCTGATTATATTGGAAGAGGAAAAATATGTATTGGTAGTAGTATTGCATCATATTGCTTCCGATGGATGGTCATCAGGTATTATTGTAAGGGAGTTGGCAGCATTATACAGCGCTCTTGAAGAAAACCGGCCGGTGGAGTTGCCGCAATTACCCGTTCAGTATGCAGATTATGCCCTGTGGCAGCGCAACTGGTTGAACGAAGACGTATTAGCCGGAAAGCTGGATTATTGGGAAGAAAAACTGGCGGGTATCACTACGCTGCAGTTGCCTTCAGATTTTATAAGGCCTCAGGTGCAAAGTACCCGTGGCGCTATCAGCCATTTTACAGTAAGCAAGGCATTGACTGATCAGTTGTACCAGCTTTCAGGAGCCCATGGCGCTACATTATACATGACCTTATTGGCTGCTTTTAAAATATTGTTACACCGTTACAGCAGCCAGGAAGATATTGCTGTAGGAATACCTGTGGCAGGAAGAACGCAACAGGAAACCGAAGCGTTGGTAGGATTTTTTGTTAATACACTCGTTATACGCAGTGATGTAAGTAATGATCCTTCTTTTGTGACCTTATTGCAGCAGGTGAAAAATACTACTATTGCAGCCTACCAGCATCAGGAAGTGCCCTTTGAAAAAATAGTGGAAAAAATAGTAAAACACCGGGATTTAAGTACACATCCTCTCTTCCAGGTATTTTTCACATTACAGAATGTTCCTGAAAGCCCTGCACTGCATATTGGTTCGCTGGAGTTGTCTTCCGTTAATGTTGCACATTATAGTGCGCAGTTTGATCTTAATATTTCTCTTCATGAAAATGCAGGCGGGATAGAAGGCAGTGTGGTGTATAATGCGGACTTGTTCAGTGCGGCCACCATTACCCGTATGATGAATCACTATGAACAGTTATTGCAATCTGCTGCAGCATCACCGGATGCTCCTATCGGTAGCCTGGACATGCTGAATGAAACAGAGGTGAATGAGTTAGTGGTAACATTTAATAATAATGGTATTGCCGCTGCACCCGAAACAGATCAAACAATAGTATCGTTGTTCAGTGCCCAGGTAAATCGTACCCCTGCTGCAATAGCGCTGATGTACGAAGATGCCGGTTTAACTTATAAGGAACTCGATGAACGCGCTTGTCAATTAGCACATTGCTTACTGGAAAAAGGCATCCAACCGGAAACGTTGGTGCCTGTATGTATAGATCGTTCTCCTGAAATGATAGTTGCTTTATTGGGAATATTAAGGGCCGGAGCAGCCTATGTACCCATTGACCCCGACTATCCGGATGAAAGGATCAGCTATCTGTTAGAAGACACGGCTGCACCCCTTATGATAAGCAGCAGTGCATATGCGCAACGGTTACAAACCATTACAGCGGCAATTGACATAGTGCTGATGGATGATAAGACGCTAAACGGTTATGAAAAAATATCACCGGATATTATTGTCCGGGCAAATCAGCTGGCATACGTGATTTATACTTCCGGCTCAACAGGTAAGCCAAAAGGAGTATTGGTGGAGCATAGAAATGTAGTGAGTTTATTCAGCGCCTGTTCACAGTTATATGATTTCAATAATGAAGACGTATGGACGATGTTCCATTCCTACTGTTTTGATTTTTCTGTATGGGAAATGTACGGTGCTTTATTCCATGGCGGACGTTTGCTGATTGTACCGGGATATATGGTACGTGATACCCGCTTATTCGGAGAACTGCTGATAACCGGGGGAGTAACAGTGCTTAGTCAAACTCCGGCTGCTTTTTACGTATTGCAGGATTATCTTGTAGCACAGAAGAAGGCTCATAAAATCAGGTATGTGATTTTTGGAGGTGAAGCCCTGAATCCGTCAAAGACCCGGCCGTGGCAGAAAGCTTATGATCATTGCCGGCTGATTAATATGTACGGAATAACAGAAACAACGGTACATGTCACTTATCAGCCAATAGGAGTTGAACATGTCAGCAACAGAAGTGTAATTGGAAAAGCAATACCTGGCTTAAGTTTATATATACTTGATTCCGGCCAGCGGCTGTTACCGGCAGGAGCAGCAGGTGAATTGTACGTAGGTGGTCCTGGAGTGTCACGGGGTTATCTGAATCGTCAGGAGCTGACAGCAGAACGTTTTATAGCATCCCCTTTCAGTAAGGACGCAGGAGCAAGATTGTACAGAACCGGCGATTTATGCCGCTGGTTGCCGGATGGCACAGCGGAATACATGGGCAGAATGGATATGCAGGTAAAGATCCGGGGCTACCGCATTGAGCTGGGTGAAATTGAAAATGCGCTCCAGCAATGTGAATGGGTAAAAGAAGCAGTGGTATTACCAGTTCCGGATAAAGTGCACCTGGTTAGTTATATAGTGCCTGCGGGAGATTTTAATCCTGAAGCAATACGTCTGTATCTGAAAAATAAGTTGCCGGAATATATGCTCCCGGCATTGTTCATTGAAATGGATCAGTTTCCCCTTACTCCAAATGGGAAGATCAATAAGCAGGCATTACCGCTTCCTGCTTCAGGTACGCAACTGACCAATAAGTATATGGCTCCCCGGAATGAAAGAGAGCGCGCCCTGGCAGATATCTGGCAAAGAATATTAAAAGTTGAACGGATAGGGATATACGATAATTTCTTTGAACAGGGTGGACATTCATTACTGGCTATGCGTTTAATAGCAGAAATAGATGAATCCCTGCAGGTAAAAATATCTGTTAAACTTTTATTCCAGCTCGAAACAATAGAATCACTGGCCAGGCATATTGAAATTTCCCGGAATATGCTAAACCCCGAAAAGAGCGAAGTAAAAGCCGTTAAATTATAATTCATCACAGGTTTTTCTTAAATCATTATACATGCCGAACCCTAAATTATTGGATGTAATTACCATACTTGAAAAGGCTGGAAAATATGGGATACGTTTTTCTCTTGAAGAAGATGAGCTGCTGTTGTTAATAGATCAGAAAGAAACGATTGACGAGCATTTTTTGCATGAGTTGAGAAATAATAAAGATTCCATTATTGCATATCTCAAAGAATACCAACCAGAGATACGGGAAACGGATTCCGCTAAAAATATCATTCATCCTTCCCGCAGGCAGGAAGTGGAATTTATCCCTTTGTCGTATAGCCAGGAACGTTTGTGGTTTATTGATCAATTGCAGGGAAGCACACAATATCATGTGCCTAATATATTCCGGTTGAAAGGAACTGTGAACAGAGCCGGATTGATATATGCATTGCAAACACTGGTTGACCGCCATGAAGTATTACGGACCGTTATATCAGCAGCAGCAGGTGTTGCGTCACAACAAATACTGGACAGCATGGCATGGCAACTTGAAATAGTGGAGGATACCCGGTATAATGAGGATACTGTAGCATTGCATTCCCGCATACAGGATATTATCTCAACACCTTTTGATTTGTCGCAGGACTACATGTTAAGAGCGCATCTGATAGTACCTGGAGAAGAAGAGCAAATACTGGTAATTACCATTCACCATATTGCGGCAGATGCCTGGTCTGTTGGTATTCTGATCAAAGAATTGATAACACTGTATAATGCTTTTACGGAAGATCGCCCTGCGCAGCTGCCATCATTATCTGTACAATATGCTGATTATGCTATCTGGCAAAGGTCCTGGTTATCAGGAAAAACATTGGCAGATAAAATTGCTTACTGGAAAAATAAGCTGGAAGATGTTTCGCCGCTGCAATTACCCGCCGATTACCCACGACCTGTTATTCAAAGCAGCCGTGGCGCTTTATACAGGTTTAACCTGGATAAGGAATTGTCTGATCAGTTAAAGGAAATGTCAAAGCAACAGGGCACCACGCTCTTTATGACTACACTAGCTGCTTTCAAAATATTGTTGTTCAGGTATAGTGGTCAGAAAGATATCTGTGTAGGCACTTCTATGACCGGCAGAGACCAAAAAGAGCTGGAAGGGCTGATCGGTTTTTTTATTAATACACTGGCTTTGCGCAGTAACCTTGAAGATAACCCGGATTTTATTTCCCTCTTACAGCAGGTAAAGCAAACAACCCTGGATGCTTATGGGCATCAGGAAGTGCCTTTTGAGAAAATTGTGGAAGTGGTAGAGAAGGAGAGAGATATGAGCAAAAGCTCATTATTTCAGGTAATGTTTGAACTGTTTAATACGCCTGATGTATCTGTACCGGAATTGAGCCAGGGCCAGTTGCAATTATTCAGGGAAAAGGCTGCACACGTTACCACATTGTTTGATATCGGCTTCTCCCTGGCCGAAAGCAGAGACGGATTAAGCGGGAATGTGGAATATTGTATTGATTTATTCAGTGAAAATACGATTGCCCGCATGGTACGCCATTATGAACAACTATTGCGGGAAATAATAAAAAATCCGAAGGCAGGTATTGATTCATACACTTTATTATGCGCTTCAGAAGCCAGACAGCTGCTGACGGAATTCAATAACACGGAGCAGGAATATCCGCAGGATAAAACTATTATAGAATTATTCGCATTGCAGGTGGCGCGCACACCTGATGCCATTGCCATTGTTATGCCGGGCGAATACCTTACCTACAGAGAATTGGATCGGCGAACAACTCAACTGGCACATCAATTATCCGCCAAAGGTATTACAACAGACAGGTTGGTGCCTGTTTGTATTGAGCGGTCTTTGAATATGGCGGTAGCTTTACTGGGCATTATGAAAGCCGGGGCAGCTTACGTTCCCATAGACCCGGCCTACCCGGCGGAGCGGATAGATTATATATTGGAGGATATCGGAGCAGACATAGTAGTGTGCAGTGAGGATTGTAAACACCGTATTACCGGAAATAAAAACATAGAAGTATTGGTGCCAGACTATGATATGGCAATATTGGAGAAATGTATTGCTCCAGATGCACCATCACCCAATCATCTGGCTTATGTTATCTATACTTCCGGTTCAACGGGTAAGCCTAAAGGCGTGATGGTGGAACATGGAGGAATGCTGAATCATTTACTGGCGAAGATAAACGAGTTGCAGATAGATGCTGAAACAGTACTGGCATTCACGGCATCATATACATTTGATATCTCTGTATGGCAGCTGTTTGCTGCATTACTGTGCGGAGGGCGTACCGTTATTTATCAGCATGAGCTTATTCTGGAGCCAGCCCGGTTTATGCAACAAATAGATGCAGACGGTATTACAATACTGGAATTGGTGCCTTCCCATCTGTCTGAATTATTACAGGAAGAAACAGGCGTCTCACTAAAGCAACTCAAATACATGGTGGTAACAGGAGAGGCAGTACATCAGTCCCTGTTGAAACAATGGTTTAATCACCGTGATTACGGCCGGATCCCAGTCGTGAATGCCTATGGCCCAACGGAAGCATCGGATGATATTACCCATTATATCATGAGAGAAGCGCCTTTGCGGACCAATATCCCATTAGGCAAGCCAATACAAAATTTGCGTATCTACATACTCGACAGCTTATATCAATTATGTCCTGTTGGTATAACAGGAGAGATATGTGTTGCCGGAATAGGTGTGGGACGAGGTTATCTCAATAATCCGGGATTAACAGCAGACCGGTTTGTGAAAGACCCATTTAATCCAACAGTACGTATGTACAGGACAGGGGATCTTGGCAGATGGTTGCCTGATGGTAATATAGAATACCTGGGTAGGGTAGACGATCAGGTAAAAATCCGTGGTTTCCGCATAGAGTTGGGAGAAATAGAAGCCGTGTTACAACAAAGCGAGCTGGTGAACCAGGCAGCTATACTGGTAAGACAGGATAACAGCAGCCAGAAAAAACTGGTAGGTTATTATGTCCCGGAATCTCAGACGGTAAAGGTAAAGGAAGCATTGTTATTTCAACAGCAGGAGAATGACTGGCATGAACTGTGGGAAACAGAATATGCGAGAACAGAGGAAGTTGGTAAAACAGCAGCAGAATTTAATCTTACCGGCTGGAATGATAGTTTCTCAGGTATGGCGATACCGGAAGATGATATGCGGGAATGGTTAAATGATATTGTTGAAGTTATATTGTCAGCGCCAATAACATCTATGCTGGAAATTGGCTGTGGCGCCGGTTTGATCTACTATCAAATGGTAGGGCATATAGAAAAATATACCGGTATTGATTTCTCCAGTGTTTCTATAGGTACTATCCGGCAGCGGATCAGTATGGGAGATAGGAATTATCCGGTTACTATATTAAAAACAGGCGCCGCTCATGAAATAACCCTGGATGCAGATGAAACAACAGACCTGATCATTATAAATTCTGTGGTTCAGTATTTTCCCGGGGAAAATTATTTATCGGATGTGCTGGATAAATGCATGCCTTTCTTAAAGCGGGGAGGAAGGATTGTATTAGGAGATATAAGAGATAATCGTTTACAGAAATTGTTTAAGTGCAGATTGAATCTGGAGAAATTTCAACCAAGGGCAGGCATCAGGGAATTCTGCTGGAAGGTAGACGAGGAACTGCTGAAAGAAGAGGAATTATGTTTATCACCTGAATATTTCTACCGGTTACAAAAGCGTTATCCGGAAATCACCGATATAGATATACAAAGACAAAAAGGCACATATATAAATGAACTGAGCCTGTACCGGTATACAGTTGTTATCCATGTGGGTATTGAAAAAGAAGTAATGGCGCCGCTATGGCAGCGTTGGGATGAAATCAGTGATATAGAAAGTATACGGAAGCAGATCAATAATAATGCAGCCGTTATCGCATTACAGGATGTACCCGATCCCCGGTTATGGAAAGAACGCTTGCTGGAAAATGGTTTGAAAGATCCATCCGTTCTTTCCGTAGGTGACCTGATGGCATGTATAGCACAACCGGACAAAAATACGCTGGGAGTGAATGAACTATTGTTTGCTGCCAGGAACAGGGGCTATCATTGCCGGCTGCTGTTGAATGAGCAGCCCCTGAAGATTAACCTGTTACTGGAACTACAGCCTTTCCCTGGATTTATAGCACCTGTAAACAGTAAATCAGCTGATACCAGTTATTGTATTACCGCCAATGTTCCAATGTATGCAAAGATCGCTGAGCTGCTGTCACAGGATATCCGGAAAAAGCTGTTACAGCAGTTGCCGGATTATATGGTTCCTACTGATCTGATAGCCTTGCAGCATTTACCTTTAACAGGTAATGGAAAGATAGACAGGAAATTCCTTAGCCAACGGGAAAACATGCAATGGAAAAGCCTGATCAACTATCAGTCACCCGTTACAACCATAGAGCTATTACTGGTTGATATCTGGCAGGAATTGCTGGGAGTAGCGCGTGTTGGTATTTATGATGATTTTTTTGAACTGGGGGGGCACTCCTTATTGGCAACCCGAACGGTATCCGCTATTCGGAAGTCATTGGGGGTAGAGTTAACTGTAAAAGACTTTTTTCTGTATCCTACTGTTGCCAAACTGGCAATATATCTTCAACAGCGGGACAAGGGATTGTTGTTGCCGGTTATTGAGGTGGGGCCAAGACCATTACATATCCCGTTATCGTATAGCCAGGAACGTTTGTGGTTCATTGATCAATTGGAAGGCAGTGTACAGTATCACATTTCTAATATACTAAAACTGAGTGGCAGTCTTGATAAAGATGCATTGGAAAATGCGCTGCGGAAGATTGTAGGCCGCCACGAAGTACTGCGCACTGTGATTGAACAGGAGGGAGGTATACCTTATCAGCGTATACAGGAGGAAAACGGCTGGGAATTAAAACTGGTATCAGATACTATATACAGGGAAGACAAACCGGCATTACAGGCATGCATAGCCGCTTTGATCGCTGTTCCTTTTGAGTTATCCCGGGATTACATGCTCCGTGCTCATTTAATCGTACTGGATGATGCAGAACATATGTTGGTTGTAACACAGCATCATATTGCGTCAGACGGCTGGTCTACCAGTATTATAGTCAGGGAACTGGGAGAATTGTACGAAGCTGCTATGGAAAAGCGTATTACCAGGCTAACTCCACTGAACGTTCAATATGCAGATTATGCAATCTGGCAGCGGAAATATTTGTTGGGTACAATATTGGATAAAAAACTGAATTACTGGAAAGAAAAACTGGACAGCGTTGATATAATGCAGTTACCAACTGACTACCCACGTCCCCGAATTCAGAGCAGCCGTGGGGCAGGTACTGTATTGAGACTGGAACAGACACTGCTGGATGAGTTAAAAACCTTGTCACGTAAACAGAGTACCACCTTGTATATGACGTTGCTGACAGTGTTCAAGGTGTTGTTGTACCGTTATAGCGGTCAGGAAGATATTTGTGTAGGTACACCGATAGCGGGGAGAACACAACAGGAAATAGAAGGGCTGATCGGTTTTTTTGTTAATACATTGGTGTTGCGTAGTAACCTTGGTAATAATCCTTCTTTTATATCGTTGCTGGAGCAGGTAAAACAAACAACTTTAGATGCTTATGAGCATCAGGAAGTACCTTTTGAAAAAGTGGTGGAAGCAGTAGTAAAGGATCGTGATCTGAGCCGTAATCCTTTATTCCAGGTAATGTTTGTACTGCAGAATGTACCTGAAACTTCGGACCTTCATTTGGGTACATTACAATTGTCCGGAGAATCCTTTAAAAAAGTTTCCACACCATTTGATCTCACGTTTTCAGTACAGGAGTTTGCGGATGGATTAGGAGTCAATGTTACGTATTGTACAGATCTATTCAGTGAGGATACCATCGGCAGGATGATGACCCATTATGAAACATTGTTACGCGCAGTAGTGGATGCTCCGCATGAAAAGATCGGGAACTTACCCATGCTTGGTGCTGCTGAAACCCAGCAGTTACTGGTTACTTTTAATGAAACTGCTGCAAAGGATTTCCCTCATCCTGATAAGACGATTATTGATATATTCAATGCACAGGTAGCGCATACGCCGGATGCCGCGGCATTGGTTTTTGAAGACGGGTATGTGACATATAAAACATTGGATGAACGAACTAATCAACTGGCTCGTTATCTGATTGCGCAAGGCGTAACTACAGAAACGCTGGTGGCCATCTGCATAGAACGTTCGCTGGAAATGATTATAGGAATACTGGGGATACTAAAAGCCGGCGGAGCATATGTACCTGTTGATCCGGAGTATCCAATGGAGCGGATCCGTTACATGCTGGAAGACACCGGCGCCGGCATATTGTTGAGCAACATTGCCTGCAGAAATAAATTACCAGACACCGGGCATACTGTGCACATTATCATGTTGGATGAAGATTGGCCGGTTATTAATGAATACCCGGGGAAAGCACCGGTTACTTCACTTATTCCTGCTAACCTGGCCTATATTATTTATACTTCCGGATCAACGGGGAAACCCAAAGGCGTGATGATTGAACATAGCAGTGTGGTGAACCTGGCCATTGGGCAGCGGGAGGCATTAAGCCTGAAAGAAGGAATGAGGACATTACAGTTTGCATCTTTAAGTTTTGATGCTTCCTGTTATGAAATATTTAATACACTATTAAGTGGCGGATGTCTTGTATTATGCCGGAAAGAAGATATTTTATCAACGGAAAAGTTTGAAGCCCTTATCAATAAGTATCAGGTAGAACTCATCACCCTTCCGCCTTCTTATCAGCATATGATAAGAGAAATAACAGGACCAGTAAAAACAATTGTATCGGCAGGTGAAACATTAAACAGTGCAGATGCGATATATCTTATGTCCAGGGGCATACGGTTAATAAATGCTTATGGGCCTACTGAAAATACAGTTTGCACCACCTTGTCTGATCAGCCGGTAAAAGAGAATGGGACAGTAGTAATAGGAAAACCAATAAAGAACATACAGGTATATATACTGGATGCACAAAAAGGAGTATGTCCTGTAAACGTAATAGGAGAGATCTTCATAGGAGGGGCAGGCGTTGCAAGAGGTTATTTAAATCAGCCCGGGCTGTCAGCAGAGCGATTTGTTCTCAACCCGTTCAGGAAAGGAGAGCGGATGTATAAAACAGGCGATTTGGGCCGCTGGCTGCCGGATGGAAATATAGCGTTTATAGGAAGGAAGGATAATCAGGTAAAAATACGTGGGTACCGCATAGAGTTAGGAGAAATAGAAGCGGTCTTACAATCTGCACCGGGTATTGATGAATCAATTGTGCTCGCGAAATTCAATAAGGAAGGGGATCAGGAATTGGTCGCCTATGTAGTAAGCAAGGTAACATTGAATAGCGCTGATTTATACGAGCATTTAAGTAAAGTGTTACCAGTTTATATGATACCCGGGAACTTTGTTCAGTTACCTTTTTTCCCTTTAACTACCAGTGGTAAAATAGACAGGAAAAGCTTATCAGACCTCAAAGGACTTGAAATGGAAACCGGTGTGGCTTATGCACCTCCGCGAAATGAAGTGGAAGAAAAACTGGTACTGATATGGCAGGAAATATTAGGTAAGGAAAGGATAGGAATAAAAGATAATTTCTTTGAATCAGGGGGACATAGTTTAAAAGCTACACGCTTAGCCCACCAGCTGTACAAGGTATTTAGCGTTAAAATATCTTTAAAGGAACTATTTATAAAAGCCGTACTGGAAGAACAGGCCCGGTTAATAAGTAAAGCAAAAAAAGCAGCTTATCAAAATATAATACCGATACCGGTACAGGAGCATTACGAGTTATCTCCTTCGCAATACAGACTATGGTTAATGGATCAAATGGGGATTGTTAATGCCTCATATAATATTTATGGTGAGTGCAAATTTGAGGAAGATATAGATCCGGGAGTTTTTAAGCAATCTATCAAAGAACTGGTGACCAGGCATGAAGTGCTCCGCACCGTATTTATTGAAACAGATGGTATACCGAAGCAAAAAGTAGTGAATGTAAACGAATTGAACTTTGATATAGACTTGGTAGCGGTTTCAGAAGAGAGGGAAATTGACGTAAATACGATTAAGCATAAAATATTTAACAATGAGTTTAAATTAGATGTATGGCCTTTATTTAAGATGCTTTTTATAAAAGAGGGGGGGCATAACAGGCTATTTTATTCAATGCATCATATTATCAGTGATGGTTGGTCAATGGAGTTGTTTGCAAGAGATGTATCAGCAATTTATAAATCGCAATTGACAGGTGATCCGGTTTTATTACCTGATTTAAAAATCCAGTATAAAGACTATGCAGGCTGGCAAAACAACCTGCTTTTAAACGAAGAAACAAATAGCCTGGAGGAATATTGGACATCTCATCTTAAAGGACAGCTACCGGATATGCGCTTGCCATATGATTATGAGGCTTACGCTGAAGTATCGGATAATGAAGCAAAGTATTTCGAATTATATATTGATGAAGCGAAAAAGAATGAGATAAACAAGTTTTTAGTTAATAGGAAAGTAAGCCTTTTCTCCTTATTGATTGCCGGTTTTAAAGTAATATTAAACAGATTGACAGGAGAGGCTGATCTGATAATCGGAGTCCCTGTTGCAAACAGAGAACATGATGATATAAGAGATCTGATAGGCTTTTTCCTCAATACATTAATGTTAAGAGATGAGTTGAAAACAGATAGTTTTTTCGAAGTATTTTTAGAACAGGTAAACAATACCATATTGGAAGGCCTGGAGCATCAATCTTACCCATTTGAGAAATTACTGGAAAAATTGAAGATTCAAAGGGACTATAATCGCTTTCCTGTCAGCTCCGTATTTTGTAATATGCTGAATTTTAATTCAACAGAGGAGATATTTTTACATAATAAGGTACCAAAACATGGAGAAGTAGCAGGCTATGCAAAATTTGATTTGGAATGCTACTTTAAAGAGTATACAGATGGAATTTCGGTAAAATGTATTTATAAGAGTAAATTATTTAAACCGGAAACAATTGAATACTGGATGAACGAATTCGTTTCGGTGATAAAACAAGTTGTAAGTAACTCACAGATTGAAATTAAAAAGATTAAAATATTTGAGCAACAGATATCAAGGATAAATGATCCGGTCCCGGTAAATCCTTTTACATATTTTAAGGAAGAATCTGTCAACCAGTCAATAATAACAAGATTTGAAGAACAGGTAAGGAAATATCCGGATAACATAGCCATTAACCAGGATGGTAAGTGTATCAGCTATTCAGCATTAAATGCGTGGGCAAATGGGTTAGCAGAAAAAATTATCACTATTACCGGATCAGCAGGAGTAAATACTGCACTGCTGCTGGAGCATGGGGAAAGTGCAATTACCGGAATGCTTGGCGTGTTGAAATCAGGGAATGTTTATGTGCCCTTAGACCCTCATTATCCTGTTAACCGGCTGAACTATCTGCTTGAGGATACAGGTTGCAGATTAATTATTGCAGATAACACTACCATTGAATTGGTAAAAACGCTTTCTAAAGAACGAAACGATATTTCGATAATTAATATCTCTGTTGAAATAGCACCTGTACAGGCAAATCCGGATGTGGAAATAAGCCCTGATAGCAAAGCATACATATTGTATACATCCGGCTCAACAGGTGTAGCTAAAGGAGTTGTTCAAAACCACAGGAATGTACTGCATTTTATAAGGGTGTATACCAATAATTTGCACATTGGTATAAATGACAAATTAAGTTTGCTGCCTGTTTATGGCTTTGACTCTTCGGTTATGGATATTTATGGTGGGTTATTAAACGGGGCCGCATTATATCCTTATAACTTAAAGCAAAACGGGACAATAGCGCTGGCAGCATGGCTGTATTCCAATAAGATTTCTATTCTTCATACAGTACCTACTATTTACCGGTATTTTATAGCAGGATTAAAAGAAGAGGTGTTTCATAATATAAGGTTGATTGTTTTAGGAGGAGAAGCTGTTTATAAAAGTGATGTTGAAAAGTTTAAAAAGCATTTTGTTGAAGGGGCTATTTTTATTAATGGATACGGGCCAACGGAGTCAACAATCACGCTCCAGAAATTCCTTGATCACAACAGTGTTATTACATCATTAAATATACCGGTAGGTTTTCCTGTTCAGGATACGCAGGTTTATTTATTGAATGAAAATGATGAAACAGCAGGAATTTATCAAACCGGAGAAATAGTTTACAAAAGTGATTATTTATCATTGGGATATTTGAATAAAGCATCTCAAACAAATGCTGTATTTACAATTGATCCGGTAACCAATGCAGGAAGGGTCTACAGATCAGGAGATATTGGCAGGATGTTACCAACAGGAGAAATCGAATTTATCGGCAGGAAAGATAACCAGGTTAAAATAAGCGGACAAAGAGTTGAACTTTCAGATATTGAACAGAATATACTGAGAATAGACGGTGTTCATGAAGCAGTGGTGTTATTCAGCACATTTAAAGAACAGGACCGGCTAATTGCGTATGTCAGGTCGGAAAAAGAAGTGAATGAGCACATGATCAGGCAAAAATTGCATAGCAACTTACCGCTTCACATGATACCTGATATTTACATGTTTATGGATAGCTTCCCGCTGACTACCACAGGAAAGATCAGCAGACTGGATCTGCCGGCTCCAACAGAAAAAGAAATTAAAAGCGCGGAATATACAGCTCCCCGTAATAAATTAGAAGAAAAGCTGGGACTGATATGGCAGGAAATATTAGGTAAAGAAAAGATTGGTATAAAAGATAATTTCTTTGAGTCAGGAGGAAACTCCCTGTTGGTGATACGTTTGATATGGGCCATAAGAAAAGAACTTGATATGGAAGTATCTACCATAGATGTATTTAGCTGTCCTACAATTGCATTATTGTCTGGGATATTGGAACAGCGTAATAACAGCGAAGTGTTGTCAGACATCGGGACAGAGGCTAACAAACATGTACTCTTGCTGAATAAGGGGAAAAAAGAATATCCCCTTTTCATCGCGCCGGGTACAACAGGTATCTGTGATGCCTATTTTGAATTGGCAGCTGCTTTAAATGATGTGGGCGCTGTATACGGATTATATATGGAAGGCCTGTTTGAAGGGGAACAACCGCTGGATAGTATTACAGCCATCGCTGCAAAAAACATTGCATGGATGAAGGAAATACAGCCTGTAGGGCCTTACCGCTTAGTGGGCCATTCTTTCGGAGGAATAGTCGCTTATGAGATGACGAAGCAATTGGAAAGTAACGGAGAGAAGATGGACCTCGTAGCTATATTAGACACTGTTGTCCTCTCCGGAAAAGAGAAACAGGTGGTTGATGCTGGCGGACAGGAGATCTTCACCAGCCTGGTGTGGGTTTTTGAACAATATAATATTATTGCATCGACGCACCCGTTGTGGGTAGCTGAATTGGGCTCAAAAGTGCTATCATTGGAACCGAAAGAAGTAGTACCTTTTATTACTGATTTTATTAAGGATAAAATCAACAGGGAGCATGCCGGGTTTATAATGAGATTGTTCAATACTTATAAGATGAATGCGTCTATACTGTATAATTTTGACGGCATAATTTATTCATCACTCTCTTTGATAAAGGCAGCAGTAACCAACTGGGCCGGCTTTGATGAGTGCCTCGGCTGGTCAAAATATGCTGCGGATGTAAAAGTATTTACTTCACCAGGGGCCCACTCATCTATGGTAAAAGATGATAATGCAAAAATATTGGCCGGATACCTGAAGGAACTGCTAAAGGGATGATAAGTAAAGCACCTGGCATTAAGTGAGATTTTCAGAAATATTTTGTTTTTCGGATTTGAAAATGTACTTTTGAAAGCGTGCCAATACATGCTTGATGCAGTGATTTACTGCTCCTTTTTTAACAGACAGTTTTTAATATCTTTTTAATCAGGAAACCTAAAGATAATAACCAGAAAAACTCAATATTTTCATTTTTTTCTATTATTTCCCTTACGAGTTAGAAAACAGATAAACAACATTGTGTTATACCCGTCTTAATCTGCAAGTAAATTGTACTTGCATGAGCGACAGCTTTACCAGTAAAAGTGTGGATTCCCTCAAAAATACAGACCATAATCAAACTGGATATACTGATCTGACTAATACTTTGTACTAATTCAAATAGATATTACTAGTCTTGTATGATCAAACTATTTATCTTCCTCATGGTTTTCATTGCTCGTTGGATTTTTTTTATTACTGATTTAAATAACCCGTCACAAGAAAAAATTTAAACCGCATAACACTTACGTAAAACGTTGAGCCACGTGTATTATTCTTCCCGCTCTGCAAAAATGTAATGAGTTTAATGACCAACTGAGCTTATTACAATGATCATTTTTTCCATACACTTCCTTACTGCCAGTAACATTTGTAGTTTACTGAAAGCGAAGCTTTGTTTTTATTTGTCGGTATCTGCGAATATTATATGGAAATATATTTATCAATCTTAACCTGTCCATATCTTACCTACGCCCCTTTACCAGCAATTAATTTTCCGCATTCACTAAAATAGCCAGACAGGCTACCGTAATCTTTTACCCGAATTTATAATAATTGATGCATCCCGCTCTGTAGTGCGATGTGATGCAATCCTGTTTTAAACTTTCTGCTCAACACTATTGTAAAAAACCATCAACTATATAACCCGATTTTATGGAGAATATATTAGCACCTCAGACTTTGGTGGAGATAATAATAAAACAAAAAGATATTAAAGACAAAGGGATAACTTTTATCGGAGCTGCCAACAAAGGAGATTTTCTTTCTTATCATCAGCTTTATCTTACTGCCTTATCATGGTTAAAATATTTGCAGGATAAAGGATTAAAACCCGGTGATGAACTGGTTTTTCAAATAGAAGACAGTCAAACATTTATTGAACTTTTTTGGGCATGTATACTTGGTGCAATCATACCTGTACCCGTTGCGATGGCGCATCATGGTGAAAATGTACAAAAGCTCTTTAATATCAAAACATTTTTAAATAATCCAACCCTGTTTATCAGCCGGGCGCAATATAAAAAATTACGCGCTATGATACATAGCGATACAGCCACAGATAAGTTGATTTTTGATAAAATACTATTTGTTGAAGAAGCAAAAGAACATACAGGGGTAGGCATTATACACCCTGTTACACCGGATGCTATTGCTTTTCTCCAGTTTTCTTCCGGCTCTACAGGTAATCCAAAAGGCGTGGTGCTCACACATCATAACCTGATCACAAATATTTATGCGGCAACAAGTGCACATCAGTGTGGTGAGCAAGATAGCTATCTCAGCTGGATGCCGCTTACACATGATATGGGATTGATCGGTTTTCACCTCTTTCCTATAGGGGCTGGTGTAAATCAGTATCTGATACCTACAGATCTGTTTATCAGGAACCCGTTACTATGGATGCAAAAGGTATCTGAGTACAGGGCTACAATTACCTGCTCTCCCAACTTCGGTTATAAATATTATCTGAATCAGTTTACAGAAGAAAAAGGGAAGGGCCTTGATCTTTCCAGTGTAAAGATTATTCTGAATGGTGCAGAGCCGGTATCGGCTTCTCTGTGTCGCACATTTATAGATACCCTCGGGAAATTCCATTTACATCCACGGACCATGTGTGCAGGTTATGGGTTGGCTGAAGCATCACTCGAAGTAACTTTTGCCGGTATCCATATGCCACTCAGAACCATCATGCTGCGCAGGGATGCTATGACCATAGGATGCGCGATTCCTGAAGAAGCCATACAGGGAAATAGTACAGACTATGCTGAAGTAGTGAACCTTGGTTACGTGATCGATGGCGTAACAGTAAAGATCACTGATGAAAAGGAAAAAGAACTGAAAGATGGTCATATAGGTATCATCTGGATCAAAGGAGATGCAGTTACCAGCAGTTACTATAACAATGAAACAGCAACAAAGGCTGTGATTAAAAAAGATGGATGGCTGAATACTGGTGATACAGGTTTTATGCGGGGGGGATGTCTGCATGTGATAGGAAGAGTGAAAGATATCATCTTCGTAAATGGTGCCAATGTATATCCGCATGACGTGGAGCAAACACTTGAACAGCTGGATGGTATTGAAACAGGAAAGGTCGTGGTTTGTGGGGTACCTGACGAAGAAACAGGATCAGAAGGTATTGCGGTATTTGTGTTATATAAATCTTCTGTACAAAAATTTCAACCGGTAATAACTGAGATAAAAAGATTTATCGCCGCCAAATTTGGACTGGAAGTAAAGCATGTGCTGCCGGTGAGGAAAATACATAAAACAACAAGCGGTAAGGTGAAACGGTTCTTCTTTGTAGAAGAATACCGGAAAGGAACCTATAATGAAGTTATCCTCGAAATAGCGGAACTAAATAATATGGTCATTAGTAAAAATGGACCGGTATTATCTGACAAGGATAATGCTACTGGTTTTCATAATGCTGAAGTGATCCGACAATGGTTGCAGCAGTGGCTGCAACAGAGGCTCCATCTCACAGTAGCAGATCTGGATACACAACATACTTTCGCATCATACGGAATGACATCCTTGCTTGCGGTTACATTGGCTGTAGACCTGGAAGCCTGGCTGCAGGTAACAATAGACAATACGGCCGTCTATAATTTCCCTACTATAGACACTTTAGCTGCACATCTTTCCGGAATAAGCACAGATAGCAGCAGGAAAAAACAACACATTGTCAGCCAGGTGACCGATAATAGGATTGCTGTAATTGGAATTGGTTGCCGTTTCCCCGGAGGAATCAGCACACCGGCAGCTTTCTGGAAATTGCTGCGTGAACAACGTAGTGCCATTACCGTTATTCCACAGGACCGGTGGAATGTCGACGATTATTTTAGCCCTGATATGGATGCTCCCGGTAAAATGTATACCCGCTATGGTGGATTTATTGAGCAGGTAGACCAGTTTGATCCTTCATTTTTTGGAGTTTCACCAAAAGAGGCTGATTGGATGGATCCACAGCAGCGATTATTGTTGGAGGTTTGCTGGGAGGCACTGGAGAATGCGAAACTCCGGCCGTCAGATTTGAGGGGTAGTAACAGTGGTGTTTTTATAGGGGTAGGAACGGATGATTACCAGCATCTTGTTCATAATAGCGTAGACGTTTCACAGTTAGAAAACGCGTTTAACATTTTGGGGATAGAAAGAAGCATTGCAGCAGGAAGAATAGCTTATATGCTTGATTTTCATGGCCCGGTTGTGCAACTGGATACCGCTTGCTCCTCTTCACTGCTCAGCGTGCACCAGGCCTGTCAGAATATTTTGTTAGGAGAATGTTCGCTGGCATTGGCAGGTGGTGTTAACCTGATGCTTTCACCTGATACTACTATCAGGTTATGTAGGATGAAAGCCCTTTCACCATCTGGTTTATGCAAAACATTTGATGACAATGCTGACGGATATGTAAGAGGAGAAGGCTGCGGTGTAGTTGTATTGAAACGATTCAGTGATGCACTTGCTGACGGAGATAATATTCTTGCTACTATTACAGGTTCTGCTGCCAATCACGATGGGTTAAGTAATGGTCTTACTGCTCCCAACGGGATTGCACAGCAACATGTTATTGAAAAGGCACTGGCCAATGCCGGTATCAGTGCAGATAAAGTACAATATGTAGAAGCACATGGTACCGGTACGCCTCTGGGAGATCCTGTTGAAGTACTGGCATTAAATAATGTTTACGGGCGCCTGCATACTGCTGAACAGCGCCTGCTGATAGGTGCTGTAAAAACCAATATCGGGCATCTGGAAGCTGCAGCCGGCATTGCTGGTTTCATAAAAACAGTGTTATGCTTACAGCATCAGCAGATTCCTGCCAGTCTTCATTATCAGCACCCCAATCATTTTATTCCCTGGAATGATATGATGATAAAGGTAGCAGATCAATTAACGGAATGGCAGCCCAGTACAGAAAAAAGAATGGCAGCAGTAAGTGCTTTCGGTTTGAGTGGTACCAATGTGCATGTAATACTGGAAGAAGGGATAATTGATAAAAATCGGGCAGGGATTGAAGCGCGGACATTACCGTCTTATCCGTTGCTCTTATCTGCTAAAACACCGGCTGCATTGCAGGCAACAGCTGAACAGTATATTGCTCTGGCAGTACAATCCACTACTGCATTGGAAGATATCGCTTATAGCAGCATCATTACCCGTGATGTTTTCGAATATCGTTTAGCCGTTGAAGTTACATCCAGGCATGACATATACCAGTATTTGCACGCGTTTATAAATAATACTGATGATAGCAGGGTGTTGAAGGGAAGTTTGTCCGCACCTAAAGGAAAGTTGGTATGGCTTTTTACGGGCCAGGGCGCACAATATTGGAAGATGGGTCAGGAGCTGTATGAAAATAGCCTGGTATTCAGGGGAGTAATGGATCATTGTGATGCTTTCCTGGAAAAATGTTGGGGCTTTTCATTAACTACACTGTTATATGAGAAAGATAAAGAAGAAGGAAATGCATTATTGAATCAAACCGCATTTGCACAGCCGGCATTATTTGCTATCTCATGTGCGTTGGCCGCATTATGGCAATCCTGGGGTATATACCCTGATATCGTAGCAGGACATAGTGTAGGAGAATACGCTGCCGCATATGTGGCCGGTGTATTCAGTCTGGATGATGGATTAAGATTGGTTACAGAACGGGGTAGACTAATGCAGGCACTTGATACGCCAGGTGCTATGTCGATAGTATATGCACCTGTAGCATTGGTGGCTGAAGTTATTCACCCGCATGCTGGTGAATTGTCTATCGCTGCTGTGAATGCTCCTGAACTGACAGTCGTTTCCGGTAATAAAAATACGCTTAACAACGTATTATCTGCATTGGGAAAATCCGGTGTTAAGAGCCGGAAACTGGTCGTTTCGCATGCATTTCACTCTCCGCTGATGCAGCCGGTATTGGAAGAATTTAGTGAAATAGCGGCGAGTATACGGTATCAGCAACCATCGATCGACTTCGTATCAAATGTTACCGGAAAGGTGGTAACCACCGAGATAGCTAATGGTGATTACTGGTGCAGGCATATTATGTCGCCAGTATATTTTTCTGAAAGTATAAAAGCAATAAAACAGCTGAACGGTGAAGTGCTGATGGAACTAGGGCCACAACCACATCTTTTATCGATGGCGCAATTAACATGGGCTATTGAAGATGATAACCTGTTTCCTGCCATGCAACAGGGGAAATCATCGTGGAGTACCATGTTGCAAAGCATTATGAAACTACATGTAAAAGGTATAGCTGTAAATTGGGAAAACTTTTATGCAGATCACACGCATTGTAAAGTGCCGCTGCCCAACTATCCGTTCCAGCGTCAGCATTATTGGATAACAGCAGGTAATAGGGTTCCTTATAGACCCGCTTTGCCAGGGAAGGAAACAGTAATACCGGATAATATAGGAGATAGTACCCTGGCAACAAAAAATAGCCGTACGGTAATACTCACATATTTAAGCAATTTATTAGGTAAATCATTGAAGATACCACCTGCTGAAATTAATATACATGCTGATTTTATGCTCCTTGGTACTGATTCTCTCATACTAAGCAGTATGATACGGAGCGTAGAAAAAGAATATAAGATTAAACTTTCTGTCAGGCAGCTTTTTGATCAATTGATTACACTTGATTTACTGGCAGGATATATTGAAGCAAATGTACCGCCAGGTTTTTTTGCTGAAACGGCTCCACAGGCTTCGGAATCACCGGATAGTGAACTTACAGCGGTAAAGGCTATTGAGGCTTTGTCAGCCAGTATACAAAATCAGTTCCTGGCATTGCAACAACAGCTTGTTGACATGCTCGGACAACAATTTCAGTTATTATCCGGGCAACTGAAAGCAGGCCATGTGATAAAGGATAACCAGGAAGTCTCTTTGCCTGACCAACCCATTGTTCAGCGCAACAGCCAGCCAGTAAAGCCATTACACATTCCTTTGTCGTTTAACCAGGAGAGCCTGTGGTTTATTGATCAGTTGTACGGAGGTAGTATACAATATAACGTGCCAATGGTTTTGAGGCTGGATGGCTCCCTTGATCCAACAGCCCTGAGCTTTGCATTGCAAAATATCGTGCACCGCCACGAAGTGCTCAGAACGGTGATACGCCAGGAAGAGGACCTGGCTTATCAGTTTGTGCTTGATAAAGATCACTGGCAGTTGATCACAATTGATAATGACCTGCTTAAAGAGGATCCGCAGGAGTTAAAGGCATATATATCAACATTGATACATACTCCTTTTGATTTATCGGAGGATTATATGTTACGCGCCCATTTAATCCGGCTTTCTGAAGCAGCGCATATCCTGGTTGTAATGACCCACCACATTGCATCTGATGGGTGGTCGGCAGAAATTATTTTACGCGAAATGGTAGAACTGTACACGGCTTTTGTAGAAAAACGCCCGGCACAAACTCCCCCTTTGCCGATGCAGTATTCCGACTATGCTTTGCGGCAGCGGGCATATTTGTCAGAGGAGAGACTGAGCGAAGCAATCGCTTATTGGAAAAATCAGCTGGCGGGAGTTACTACGTTACAGTTACCAACTGATTATACGCGACCCGCTGTACAAGGTTTAAGTGGCGCAGATAAAAGATTCCGGCTGGACCAGGAATTATCAGATCAGTTAATGGTGTTATCACGTGAGCAGGGTACCACCTTGTTTATGACGCTCTTAACGACCTTTAAAGTATTGTTATATCATTACAGCGGGCAGGAAGACATTTGTGTAGGGAGCCCTATGGCCGGCAGAATGGAGGAAGAGGTAGAAGGACTCGTTGGCTTTTTTGTGAACACATTGGTGCTGCGGAGTGACCTGGGTAACAACCCATCATTTACATCGTTATTACAACAGGTAAAGCAAACAACGTTAGCTGCTTACGAGCACCAGGAAGCTCCTTTTGAAAAAGTAGTAGAAGCAGTAGTGAAGAACAGGATGCAGGACCGGAATCCGTTGTACCAGGTAGTATTCAGAGCAGAAAAGCGACCCGATATTTCAGCATTCAGTTTAGGATCGGTTCAGTTATCCAGGGAAATAATTGACTACACGGTTGCAAAATTTGATATGGTTTTTGTGGTGTCTGAAGGCGCCGAAGGTATAAATGTGATCGTAGAATATCGTAAAGATTTATTTAAAGAAGATACAATTGCAAGGTTTTGCGGCCATTTTGAGCAATTGTTAAGCGCTGTTACTACTGCACCGGAAACAAAGATAGGAGCCCTGAAAATATTGACTGAACAGGAGCGGTACCAGTTATTGGAAGATTTTGCTCCTGCCAGGCTATCTTTTTCTTCAACAAATAAAACCATCCTGGACCTGTTTGAAGAACAGGTATCACATTCGCCGGATAACATTGCTGTAATGTTTGAAGGAACGAAGCTGACTTACCGGGAGTTGGATGGCCGTTCAAATCAATTGGCCCGGCACCTGGTGCGGTTGGGTGTGAAGCCGGATTGCCCTGTACCTATTTGTATGGAAAGGTCAGCAGACCTGATTACGGGTATATTAGGTATCATGAAAGCCGGTGGTGCTTATGTACCTGTAGACCCAGACTATCCGGCAGTCCGGATAGCCTGGGTATTGGAAGATACTATAGCTACAGTTGTAGTAAGCACCACTGCCAGTGCCTCAAAAATACCCGGAGGCAATGGCTTTGTTAAGGTATTGATAGATGAAGACTGGCCTGTTATCAGCCAGGAGAAAGACAGTAATTTTACGGGTATCGCAACAGCAGATCATCTTGCTTATATCATTTATACTTCAGGTTCTACAGGTAATCCTAAAGGAGTGATGATCACGCACAGGAACCTTATAGATTATTTATCCGGATTAAAAGAATACCTGGATATTGCTGCTTGCCGGTCTTTCGCATTAGTATCTGGTGTCTCTACTGATTTGGGTAATACGGTTATTTATAGTTCATTGTCTGCCGGTGGGGCATTACACTTGTTTTCCAAAACAACAGTAAATGATATTAACCTGTTGCAACAATATTTTATTAGAGAACAGATAGACTGCCTCAAAATAGTACCATCGCATTGGAAAGCATTGGCAGCAGACGAAAAACTATTGATACCTGCCAGGTTATTAATTTTCGGGGGAGATGTTTTACCTGCATATTTCATATCCCTTATCAGGAAGAATGGCGGTACATGCAAAATAGTTAATCACTATGGACCAACGGAAACGACTATAGGAAAACTGATGTATGAGGTAACTGATGACAGCATCCACGAAACTGGTATCATTCCGTTGGGGCGCCCTTTTTCCAATACACAGGTATACATTTTAAATCATAACATGGAACTTTGCCCGGTTGGAGTAGCTGGTGAATTATACATCAGTGGGGATGGCCTGGCCAGGGGATATTGGAATAATCAATTATTAACAGAACAGAAATTTATAACGCATTCCTTTGATGGAATAAATAAAACGCGATTATATAGAACTGGAGACCTGGTAAAGTATTTACCTGATGGTAATATAGTTTTTATATCCAGGATTGATACACAGGTGAAATTGCGTGGATACCGCATAGAGATGGGCGAAATAGAAGATGTGCTGAGGCGATGTGGGTTCGTAAGTCAGGCTGTTGTAATGATAAAGGGAGAAGAGGAAAACAGGAAGTTAGTGGGGTATGTAGTGGCGGAAGGCAATTTTGACCGGGAAGGTATTTATGCGCACCTGAAAGAAAGATTACCAGAGTATATGCTGCCAACACAGATAGTGGAGCTGGAAAACTTTCCGTTAACCTCAAATGGGAAAATAGATAGAAAAGCATTGCCTGATCCTGATATATCTGTACAACATACACGTACTTACGTAGCTCCGCGCAATATAGTGGAGAAAGCGCTGGCGGATATCTGGGAAGAACTATTAGAAACACAGGAGGTAGGTATCCATGATGATTTCTTTGAACTGGGAGGTCATTCCCTGCTGGCGATACGTTTGATATCCGCCATCAGAAAGAAGCTGGGCATTGAAATAACGATCGGTGATATATTTGACTATCCTACCATCTCTTCCCTGATGGCCCGTATTGGTCTTCACGTTGATAAAAACACAGCTCCTGCAATTATGCCGGGGAACAGACCGGCCATTATTCCATTGTCTTTTAGCCAGGAACGTTTATGGTTTATTGATCAGATGGAAGGGAGTACGCAGTATCATACGCTTGTTACTTTCAGGCTTAAAGGCAATCTTAACCGGGAGGGGTTAGCACATGCATTGCAAACCATCGTAAATCGCCATGAAGTGCTGCGCACAGTGATAGAAGAAAAGGATGGTATTGCTTTTCAGCGTGTGTTAGAGAAAGATCACTGGCAATTGATATTGAAAGATGACACCATATATAAGAAAGATAAAAAGGCATTACAATCCTACGTTCAGTCTTTAATTACGATCCCTTTTGATTTGTCTGCTGATCATATGCTGCGGGCATATTTATTTCTATTGGATGAGAAAGAGTACTTGTTGGCGTTCACAATGCATCATATAGCTTCAGATGGCTGGTCTATCAGCATTATTATCAGAGAGCTGGTGGAATTATACAATGCCACTGTGGAAGGCCGTATTGCAAAATTGCCTGTACTGCCTTTGCAATATGCAGATTATGCTGTTTGGCAGCGTACCAATATGCAAGGTGATGTGTTGGATAAAAAAATCAGTTATTGGAAAGATAAGTTGTCTGGAGTAGCTTCATTGCATTTACCTGTTGACTATACCCGGCCTGCAGTTCAAAGCACCCGGGGGGCAGATCGCAAATTCTTTCTTGATCAGGAATTGTCTGCACAGTTGCACACATTGTCGCATCAGCAAGGAACTACCTTGTTTATGACATTGCTGACAGCTTTTAATGTACTGGTACATCGTTACAGTGGTGAGGATGACATTTGTGTGGGTAGCCCTATAGCGGGAAGAACACTTCAGGAAATAGAAGGATTGATCGGCTTTTTTGTTAATACGCTGGCTCTACGAAGTGATTTAAAAGACGATCCGACATTTATATCTCTACTGCATCAGGTGAAACATACTACGCTGGAAGCTTACGAACACCAGGATGTACCATTTGAGAAAGTAGTAGAAGTGGTGGTGAAGGAAAGAGATCTAAGCAAAACTCCTTTGTTCCAGGTAATATTCGAATTGCACAATACACCTGACGTACCGGAGCTGCGTTTAAATAACCTGCATTTAATACGGGAAGAAACCGGGCAGGTGAGCACATTATCTGACTTGATTTTTAGTATCCGGGAGAGCACCGGTGGTTTAAGTGGAAACGTAATATTTTGTACTGATCTGTTCCGACTGGAAACCATAGACCGGATGATTATTCATTTTGAGCAGTTATTACGGGCTATTGTAAAAGCACCCAATGATCGGATCAGCACATTTAACATGCTGGCTCCTGCCGAAGTACAGCAGTTATTGGTAGATTTCAACAATACGGTTGTTACTAACACAAAGCAGGCAAATGAAACACTTATCAGTTTGTTTGTAGCGCAGGCAGCCCGTACGCCAGATGCTATAGCGTTAAAGTTTGAAGAACAGCAACTGACATATGAAACGCTTGATAAGCGTTCCAACCAGCTTGCGCATTACTTGTGCAGTAAAGGAATTACAGCGGAAACACTGGTGCCGGTTTGTTTAGAAAGGTCACCCGAAATGATCATAGGGATATTAGGGATATTAAAAGCAGGAGGAGCTTATGTGCCCATTGATCCCGACTATCCGGAAGAGCGTATTGGGTTCATACTTGAAGATACTGGTGCTTTAATAGTTTTGAGCAGTAGTGCCTGTCTTGCATCTGTGCCACTAACGATTCCTATAGTGATTCTACTGGACAAGGACTGGGAAATTATCGACAATTATCCGTCAATGGCGCCCAAGGTATCACTTACTGCCACTCAGTTGGCCTATGTGATTTATACCTCAGGTTCTACAGGCACCCCCAAGGGAGTATTAATAGAGCATAGTAGTGTGGTGAACCTGGTATTAAGCCAGCGTAATGCACTGCGCCTGAAAGAAGGCACATCCTCACTTCAGTTTGCCTCCCTGGGCTTTGATGCTTCCTGCTATGAAATATTCAATACATTGATGAGTGGAGGAGTACTGGTATTGCCCGGGAAAGAAGATTTGTTATCGGAAGAAAGCTTTGGTGCTTTTGTAGAAAAACATAGGGTAGAAGTGGTTACACTGCCGCCTTCCTATTTGCATATTATCAAAAATGTGCTTGGCCCTGTAACAACAGTGGTATCAGCAGGTGAGGCGTTAAACAGAGAGGATGCCCGGTACATAATGTCTAAAAGTATACGACTTGTTAACGCTTACGGGCCTACGGAAAATACAGTTTGTACAAGCCTGACCGATCAGCCATTACGGGAAAATAATGTTGTAGTAATTGGAACACCAATTGAAAATGTACAGATATATATATGCAACATACACGGCAATCTGTGCCCGATAGGTGTAGTTGGTGAAATCTGTGTAGGAGGAGCTGGTGTTGCACGTGGCTACCTGGATCGCACGGAACTGACCGCAGAGAAATTTGTACCCGATCCTTATCGCAAGGAATGGGGAGGCCGCCTGTATAAAACCGGGGATCTTGGACGTTGGCTGCCGGATGGAAATATTGAATACCTGGGTCGTATGGACGATCAGGTGAAGATCCGTGGATTCCGGATAGAATTGGGAGAAATAGAAACCGTATTACAGGCATGTGCACTGGTGAGGCAGGCGGTAGTATTGATCCAAACAGACAGTACAGGCGATAAACAACTGGTGGGTTATATAGTGCCTTCCGGAACATTTAACAGGGACGGCATCTTTGATTACCTGAAAGAAAAGCTGCCGGAATATATGATACCATCATTGCTGTCGGAGCTGGAAGAACTACCGCTGACTGCCAATGGTAAAATTGATAAGAAGGCTTTATCCGAACCGGATGCAAGCTCAATGTTGACAAGTGGATATGTGGCGCCCCGTAACATGATAGAGCAGACATTGGTAACGATCTGGGAGGAATTGCTTGGCTTGCAACGGGTAGGGATAAACGATAATTTCTTCAGATCAGGGGGCCACTCTCTGCTGGCGATACGTTTTGTATCGATGTTGCGCAGCAAATTGCAGATTGAGATCGCAGTTAATCTCTTATTTCAATACGCTACAATTGCCAGCCTTGCAGTTTATCTAAAAGAACGGGAAAGGGGGCTATTGTTACCGGGTATAGAGGCGGTAACGAGGCCGTTAAATATTCCATTGTCATATAGCCAGGAACGTTTATGGTTTATTGATCAGCTGGAGGGCAGTGTGCAATATCACATATCTGCTGCCTTTAAACTCATGGGTATATCACATATAAATGTTTTGGAAGATTGCCTGCAAACTATTATTAACCGCCATGAGGTATTGAGGACAGTAATTACACAGGAACAGGGGCAAGCTTATCAGCGCGTGCAGGAGAAAGACCTATGGAAGCTGATGATAGTTGATGATATTACCCTTGAAACAGACCCCAATGCATTACAAACATATATATCCAACCTGATATTTACACCATTTGATCTGTCAAAAGATCACATGATACGGGTGCATTTGATCCGCTTTTCTGAGAATGAGCACATCATGGTTATTACCATACATCATATTGTCGGTGATGCATGGACGCTGCCAATCCTCATAAAAGAGATTATGGAATTATACGCCGCCGGTGTAGAAGGAAGGAGTGCCACATTGGCCCCTCTTCCTATACAATATGCTGACTATGCCATCTGGCAGCGTGCCTATCTTTCAGGGCAGGTGCTAAACAAACAGTTGGCATACTGGGAAGAAAAGCTGGCCGGGCTGGAACCTTTGAACTTACCAACCGACTATATGCGACCGGCTATTCAAAGTATCAGGGGCGCGAAAAAAAGCTTCAGGTTAAGCCGCGATTTATGTAATCAATGGCAAATATTCGCTGATGAGCAGAACGCTACTTTGTTTATGACGTTACTGGCCGCCTTCAAAGTATTGTTATATCGTTACAGCGGTCAGGAGGATATTTGCGTAGGCACTTCTATAGCTGGCAGAACACATGAAGAAACAGAAGGATTGATAGGGTTCTTTGTTAATACACTGGCATTACGCAGCGATCTGAGTAATGCACCTTCTTTCATAACACTCCTGCAACAGGTAAAACAAACTACCCTGTATGCCTATGAGTATCAGGATGTGCCATTTGAAAAAGTGGTGGAGGTAGTAGAAAAGGAGAGGGATATGAGCAGAACATCCTTGTTTCAGGTAATGTTTGAGCTGTTTAATACACCGAAAGCGTCTGAACTGAAGCTGGGAGAGTTGCATTTGTCAAAGTTGCCAATTGAGCATATTACTACATTGTTTGACCTGAGTTTTTGTTTTGAAGAAGATGAAGATGGTTTAAATGGGTATGTAGAATATTGTATTGACCTGTTCTCTGCGGATACTATTACCCGGATGATTGCGCATTATGAACAATTACTCTGGTCCATACTCAGATCGCCGGAAATACCTGTTAGCTCATTGTCCATGTTCAGCGCGCAAGAAAAAGAACAACTGCTGATCGCATTTAATGATACTGTAGTTGACTATCCGCGCAGCAATACTTTCATAGATCTGTTCCAGGCACAGGCTGCACGTACTCCTGATGCGGTGGCCGTAGTATTTGAAGATACCTGTATTACCTACAAAGAACTGGATAATCGTTCCAATCAGATGTCGCGTTACTTTAGCAGCAAAGGTGTTAAAGCCGAATCACTGGTGCCAGTTTGCCTGCAGCGATCTCTGGATATGATTATAGCGATCATGGGAATCATGAAGGCCGGAGGTGCTTATGTGCCGATAGATCCGGCATATCCTGCGGAAAGGATTATCTATATCCTGGAAGATTGTAATGCATCGATACTCGTAACAAATAGTGAACTAAAGCAAAAAATGCCTGTTTGGGCCGGCATTGAAATACTGGTAGCTGAGAGTAATACAGTTATGACGGCAGATTTGCCAGTTACGCCGTTACCGGCTACTATATCTCCTGACAACCTGGCGTATGTCATCTATACATCCGGATCAACAGGGCAGCCTAAAGGTGCGATGATAGAACACGGTGGAATGCTGAATCATTTATTTGCCAAGATCAATGATCTGAAGGTGAATGATTCAACGATCCTTGCTTATACGGCCTCCTATACCTTCGATATATCCATATGGCAAATGTTTGCATCATTGTTATGCGGAGGCCATTGCATCATTTACGGGACAGACCTTATTACTGATCCGCTTAACCTGATCAGGGAGATAGACAAAGATCAGGTTACCATACTGGAATTAGTGCCTTCTTATCTGGCTGCTGTGTTACAGGAAGAACCAGAAGTTACTTTGCGCAGCCTGGAATATTTACTTGTTACTGGTGAAGTAATCCATCAACCATTGCTGGCGCAGTGGTTCCGGCATCCGGCTTATGGAAGTATTCCTGTAGTGAATGCCTACGGACCAACAGAAGCCTCGGATGATATCTGCCATTATTTTATGTATGAAACTCCTGCACGTACAAATATTCCGCTGGGAAAACCAATACAAAACCTGAACATCTATATTCTTGATAATTCACAGCGACTGTGCCCGGTAGGAGTAGCGGGAGAAATATGTGTATCCGGTGTTGGCGTTGGCCGTGGGTATCTTAACCGTCCTGGATTAACAGCAGAAAAATTTATTGAAGATCCGTATAATACAGTTTCCTCTACGCGGATGTATCGCACAGGTGATCTGGGGCGTTGGTTACCGGATGGTAATATTGAATGCCTGGGCCGGATAGATGACCAAGTGAAGGTGCGGGGCTATCGGATAGAACTGGGAGAGATAGAAAGTGCATTGCAACAAAGTGAGCTGGTAAACCAGGCAGTGGTACTGGTGAAAGCGGAAGCAAATACAAAACGACTGCTGAGTTACTACGTGCCAGACCACCAGGCGGTAAAATTAAGAGAGCAGGAATTGTATCTGCAACAGGCAGAAAACTGGCAGGAACTCTGGGAAACAGAATATAACAGAACAGTAGAAGAGGGTACTTCACAGGAAGAATTTAATCTCACTGGCTGGAATGATACTTTCACTGGTAAAGCTATCCCGGAAGACGATATGCGGAAATGGCTGGATGATATTGTAAATGTAATATTGTCTGAAAAACCGGAACGGGTACTGGAAATCGGATGTGGTGCGGGATTGATTTATTATCAGCTGGCAGGGCACATAAAGAAGTATATAGGTACTGATTTCTCCAGTGTATCAGTTAGCCAGATCCGCAACAGGATCAGCCAGGGAGAGAAGGAGTATCCACATACCATACTAAGGGTGGCGGCTGCGCATGAGGTAACATTGGATGAAGATGAAGTAGTAGACCTGGTTATTTTGAATTCTGTTATTCAATATTTCCCCGGCGAACAATACTTAACAGGTGTACTCGAAAAAAGTATCTCCTGTTTGAAAAATGGTGGTAGGATAGTAATTGGTGATGTACGTGATAATAGATTATTAAAATCACTGAAGAGCAGATTGAGCATCGATAAATTTCAGGAAAGAGCTGGTAAAAGGGAATTTGTTTGGGGTGTGGATATGCAGTTGTTGAAAGAGGAAGAGTTATGCTTTTCACCTGAATATTTTTATAATCTTAAAAATCGTTACCCGGAAATCACCCATGTAGATATCCAGTTGAAAAAGGGAGACTACGTTAATGAATTAACTTTATACCGGTATACTGTAGTGATTTATGTAGGGGTTGTAAAACCTGTGATGACGCCATCCTGGCAGCCCTGGAATTTGTTAACTGATCTGCAGAAGACTATGGTACAACTGAATAATGGTGCTCCGGTGGTAGCGCTGCAGGACGTGCCTAATACAAGATTATGGAAAGAAATACAATTGGAGCACGGATTGAAGGATTCAGCTATTATCACTGTGGGAGATCTGTCTAAATATATTGAAAACCCGGACAGTAATATGGTTGCAATGAATGAACTGCTATTACTGGCACAGGATAAAGGATATCACTGCCGTTTTCTGCTGGACGAAGACCCGCTTAAAATAAATCTTTTACTGGAACAGGCTCCCTTCCCTGGTTTTATTTCATCTGTATACGGGAATAATGATGATCTCCGTACTGCTACTACCAACATTCCGTTATATGGCGATATCTGCGAACTATTGGAGCAGGACATTCGCAATAACCTGTTAAAGCAGTTGCCAGAGTATATGGTACCATCTGAATTTGTTCCATTACATTATTTGCCATTAACGGCTAATGGTAAAATCGACCGGAAATTTTTAAATCACCGGGAAGATATACATCGAAAGAGTGTGATTAATTACCAGGCCCCGGTTACAGCAATGGAAATACAGCTGGCTAATATATGGCAGGTTTTGCTGGGCACGGACCGTATAGGTATCCATGATAATTTCTTTGAGTCAGGAGGCCACTCATTGCTGGCTACCAGGGTAGTATCTGCTATCCGGAAAGAATTAAAGGTAGAACTGACAGTAAAGGATTTCTTTTTATATCCTACAATCACGCTGCTGGCAGCATACATCCGGAAAACGGATAAAGGGCTATTGCTTCCTGCTATTGAAACGGGACCAAGGCCTCTAAATATTCCGTTATCGTATAGCCAGGAACGTTTGTGGTTTATTGACCAGTTGGAAGGAAGCATGCAGTATCATATTCCTGCTATATTGAAATTGAAAGGAAGACTTAATATTGCCGCATTGACTAATGCATTACAAACTATCATCAATCGCCACGAAGTGCTGCGTACAGTAATCATAGCGGAAGATGGTATAGCATATCAACAGGTAAAAAATAAAGATGAATGGGAGTTGATGATAGCAGATGATTTGAGCTACAGGGAAGATCAGGGGGCCTTGCAATCCTATATACAATCTTTAATTGCCACTCCTTTTGATTTGTCTGCTGATCACATGTTACGTGCACATTTAATAGTATTGGATAAAGATGAATATGTGCTGATAGTAATCATGCATCATATTGCATCAGATGGATGGTCTGCCAATATTATTGTAAAAGAACTGGTTGAACTCTATAGTGCCTTTATTGAAGCCCGCCAGGCTGAATTGCCTGCTTTGTCCGTTCAGTATTCGGATTATGCCATCTGGCAGAGAACATATTTATCTGCTGATATATTAACTAAAAAATTAGACTACTGGAAGCATACACTGAAAGATGTGAGTACGTTGCAGTTACCTCTTGATTACACACGTACTCCGGGTCAGCGTACGAATGGTGCGGGTATAAGACTTGTACTGGATAAGGAATTGTATGAACAGCTACGGTTATTGGGACATCAGCAGCATACTACCCTGTTTATGACATTGCTGGCGGCTTTTAAAGTATTACTGTATCGTTACTGTAATCAGACGGATATCTGCGTAGGCACCTCCACAGCGGTACGGCAGCCACAGGAAGTGGAAAACCTGGTCGGCTTTTTCGTCAATACACTGGCCTTACGCAGTGATGTAAGCAATCATCCGTCTTTTATATCCTTATTACAGCAGGTAAAAGCAACAACATTAAATGCCTACGAACACGAGGATGTACCTTTTGAAAAAGTGGTGGAAGCCATTGTGAAAAACAGAGACCCAGGCAAAAGCCCTTTGTTTCAGGTGATGTTTGCTATGCAGCATGCTGCTGATGCACCGGAACTTCACTTGGGAGAACTTGTATTGTCGAAGGAAATAGTAGATATCCAAACTGCGAAATTTGATATCACCTTTTTTCTGGTTGAAAACAAGAACGGCTTACAGATAGAGATAGTGTATGGCAGTGATTTATTCCGGGAAGAAACAATAGTACGCATGGCAGATCATTACGTACAGTTATTACGGTCTGCTGTAAAAGAACCTTCTCAACAGATAGATCTCCTGCCGATGCTAACGCAAGATGAGGAACAGGAGTTGTTGACCCTGTTTGATAGCAAGGTGGGTGCCGGGCTTCCTGATACAGATCATACTATCATAGATTTATTAGCCTCACAGGCCGCGCAGACGCCAAACGCAATTGCCCTGGTTTTTGAGGATAGTGTGCTCACTTATGGTGAACTGGATGAGCGTTCCAGTCAACTG
>NZ_PYAW01000006.1 GCF_003014755.1 Chitinophaga niastensis
AAAAGTGATACTATACCAGTCGCAATTTTGCGACGCTTTTATAATAAACAAATAAACAATTATAAACGAGAGGGAGAAAACAGGCTCCCGCCCCCCAAAAAAAATTATAAAAATGAAACTGAAAATTCCCAGCTCGATCCGGGTGCACCCGGCGCGGAAAATGCAAATGCCGCCGCGCGAATTCTCCCCGCCTTATCCCAGGTGCAGGAGTTTTTTAACGTCCACGTCTACCCGGAGATGGAAGCAGACAAGTTTTTCCATCACTACCAGGCCAACGGCTGGCGACAGGGCGGCAAGACGTTAATCACCGACTGGCAGGCTGCCGCTCACAAATGGATACTGAATATTCATCCTCAAAAAGCTGAAACCCATGACAAACATACCAGACAACCAACCGGGCCAGGAAGGCTCCACACCAATGAAAACAAAAGCTACTCAGACCCCCTATGATTACTACCTGCTGATGCAACAACTGGAGGAACATGGAAAGAATGTGTATGGCCCGCGTTTCCGGATTGATGATATAGACCGACCGGTGGTAATCAAACTATTGGCTTACTTCCTACAGGATGAAGCGGTGGCTGCTGCCGAGGGGATAGATCTTCACAGGGGGATTCTGCTTACCGGCAAGATTGGCTGTGGTAAAACCTCCCTTATGACGCTTATGAGGCCTCTGGCGGCGGAATCCTACCGGCCGCATATGGTTTCTTGTAGGGGGATCAGTTTTGAGTTCAGCAAAATTGGGTACGATGTTATCAGCCGATACAGTACCAATGCCTTTTTCCCGTATACCAATGTGCCGAAGGTGCATTGCTTTGATGACCTGGGACTGGAACAGACGGTGAACTATTGGGGGAATAACTGCAATGTGATGGGGGAGATATTGTTGTCACGATATGACCTGTTTATATCCAACAAGATGATTACCCACGTGACAACGAATCTGAACAGCCAGGAGTTGGAGGAGGTGTATGGGAATAGATTGAGGAGTAGAATGAGGGCAATGTTTAATTTGCTAGTGTTTAGTCAAGAATCAAATGATAAAAGATCATAAAAGTAAGACTGTATTCAGCTAATAAGTGAAGAAAATAGTATGTTTGTAACCTAGTGTATTTATATTTTTATTATATAACCCCATTCATGAAAAAAAAGCATAATAAAAATTATAATAATAACCAAGATGTTGTCTATTATCAAAGAAAATTATACCCACTTGATAAAAATATAAAAGGGCATTTAAATGCCCTAAAAAGAGACTCCCCAATTGCCCGAATAAAGACCATCGTAAGAAACCTTGATTCTCATCCATATGTGAAGAAGTTTTTCTATGGAACCCCATTTCCCCAATCAATTAAAGAATTAGGAAATGCTTTTTATACAATTTCTTGTGATGTAACAAAAGAGCTAGAAGTCTTAAGTCTACTATTTTCCAAGTATTTAAAAGAAATAAATGAATTTGTTAAGCTTAGACAGGATTTTCAAAAGAAATTCATTGTTGGGAAATATGATCATGCTAGTGAAGTTTTGAATTCAATTGAGAGTAAATTCGGTTACTCCCTGTGGTTAATGGAGAATCGTTTTTTAATTGCAGAATATACTGGAGGGATCAAAGCAAATAAAGGATACTTGACCTTCGTAAATCAGAGTTCGAACGAAACTTTTGCAACCACTTTAGCCTACTACTACAGTGTGAAAAGTGAGACACGAGTATCTGCATTGAATTACTCTAATAGATTAGTTTCATTAACTACAGATTTAAAAAAACATGTAAAGGATTACTTAGAGTTCAAGTTGAGATTTTTGGGGAGTGAATCTCAAATTACTGAATTGACTGATGTTATATCATTTGAGTCGCTATTTTCAGTTATTGATAGATATGAATCCTTTCTGAAGCTTGTACAACTCATAGTATTGAATGATATATATGATGAAAATAGTATAGGTGTCAAGGATATTCTAATCTATTTGAATGGTAGAATAGATGATATTCTACTAAAGAACTTGTGTCTTAAATATGATATTGGAGTTGGAATAGTGTTTAGTGAAGCAGACATTGAAATTATTAATATTTTCGAATTATATACTAATGATGAGTGTGTTGCATCATTACAGCAAGCAATCATTCTATTAAGTAAATATCCAAATGAATTTTCTTTGTATGAGATCTACGTCAAATCACTTCTATTATTAGATGCTGAATTCGAATATGTGGGCGATGACCAGGAATCAGTTCAGAATTTTGTTTTGGAGAATTTGTATCATATTTATAAAAAGGATAAACATACGAAGGCCTCATTATTAAATCTGCAGAAAATAGTGAAGCAGGTAGATGGGCTTGGATTCCCTGCTCAAATATACTCTTTTGTAAAGCGAATTAACGAAAAGGAATCTAATCAGCGAATTCAATTACTTGATTATCTAAATTCGAGCATCTTTAATCCTATCCATTATTTGGCATTCATGCCAAATAATACAGCATTGAGCTACTTGGAAAAGTTTAAAGAGTTCTCACAACTAAATGTTATTAAATTCTTTATTTCTTTTAACTCTATTAAAAATGTGGATGATATACCACTACTAGATATTAGTGGTATTGCAATATTTAGACTTAAAATGTATAAAGCGGAGGCTCTAATGAAGCTTGGAATATTTGATCAAGCTATTTTGTTATTTAATTCCGTAATTTCTGAATCTAATATTCCAACTAGCATATACGAAGAGTGTATAAGAGGTTTGTTTGAGTGTTACTTTCGAATAGAGGATTTTAATACTTGTATTGATATTTATGTAAGTAACTACCTGCTAAATTCTAATTTAATAATCAGAATAAATTATCGTGATTTACATAAAAAAATAGAGTCTGCTAAATTTAAAAACATACAGGCTAGTATTAACTTGCCGTTATTTTACAGAATTACAGGCAGAGACAATCATCTAACAAATGTCACAATTCGATTCTTTCTCAAAAAATATGAATTGCTGAAACCTCAAGATATAATTACCTTACTTGAGATAATTGATAAACAGAAAATTATATTCTTCTTAAGAAGTGTTTGTGTGCCAGAGATTATTAAATATTTTATTTTTTATAACAGCACCAAAGAGATTCTGAGTGATAGACTGGAAATTTATCAAGTTTTACTAGTTATTGATGAAGATCATACTGATGAATATGTTGATGAAATTGGAAAAATAGCTCAAGAATTGGCTATATCGGAGGGCATCAAACAAGTTGATGAAAGTAAGATTTATGTTGATGAGAAAAGTCTTGTCAATAGTGAGTTTGAAGAGATAAAGGGGAATTTTATAAGATTTATTGAGATATCAAACCTTGTTTCAGATATTCCGTTTGTGCTAATTGATTTAATTAATAACAAACAAATTCTGGTTAATATTCCATTGAAAGAGCATGAGTCAGAGGAGATAAGAAGATCCAAAATTGCTGAAGACTTAAAGCTAGAACTGTTTAAAGAGATATTTTATGAGATTAGAAATGCATTTTTGTTTAATAGTAAATATGGATTGGATTCCTATTTAAGTACCAGAATTCGACATGGTACCCTATTAGGGCAGATTCGCAGTCAATTTCAAGATCAAAATCTAATAACACAGAAAAATAAAGATACTGAAGCTTATTATCCGAATGAGTATTGGGCAGAAAAGTTAGATTATTTAAGCGATAGTCAACTTGCTTCTATTCAATTGTATTTGGCTGACTTTTCCGACAGAATAGACTCTTTGATAAGTAAGTTGAAAGATGAGTTAATCCAAATCAGGATAGAGAATAAGCATGAAAAGGGGTTGTTTAACTATATTTATTTTCACGAGGAATTATTGATACTTTTTAAAATTGTCTATAAAAATATTGATGACTATGGCGAATTTATAAAAGGTATCTTCTCGGATTTATGGGATCGTACGAATCGAAATTTAAGTGTTATAAGGAATTATATATCTTCTACTATAAAAAACGAGTTTGATAGATATTTGGATGAACTTACGGCAAATTTAAAAGCGCTTAATATTAGTACAATAGAATTTCAAGAGTTGCTGTCTAATATCATTCATTGTAAAACGAATATTAGCTATGAAATGGATAAGATTTCAGATTGGTTTAATATTCGTGATGTTGCAATTAAAGAGTTTAATATAGTTAAAGCTATTGATACAAGTTTAGAAATTACTAATAAAATATCTCAGGGTAAAAGAATTGTTCCTAGGTGTAAAATAGTAGAAAGCTCGACTACAATTAAGGGTAATTTTTTTATTCATTTTTTTGATTTATTTAGAATTTTTCTTGAAAACATTGTGAAATACTCGGAGTTGTCTACCGAGGATCTTGATGTTACTGTTACAGCTATTGAAGAACCAGGATTGCTCAAAATTAGTTTGAAAAATAATCTTAATGAAGAAGTTGACAAGAGTCAAGTAGATACTTTATTGAAAAGAAGATTTGATGAACTGAATGGAAATAATTGGGATATGGAGAAGATTAAGACCGAGACAGGCACAGGTTTCTATAAAGCGAAGAAGATTTTGTCTTCTGATTTATTGGATGTAAGAAATTTTTTCAAGTGTTTTCTGAATTCTGATAGTGAAGTGGAGGTAAATATAGAAATACATTTAAGCAGAATTAAGTATGAAGAAACTACTACTAGTTGAAGATGATCAGAACAAGATCAAACAAATAGAAACTTTTTTAGCTGATAGTAAAAGTGAGCTTCCAGAATTCACATTTGAAGTAAGAAAGTCTTATCAAAGCGGATTGCAAGCGATTCTGGAAAATCGGTACGATCTTATCCTCTTAGACATGAGTATGCACAATTTTGACAAGACGTTTAATGAATCTGGTGGCGAATTTATGAAGTTTGCAGGAGAAGATATTCTTAGTGAAATGGAGTGGAATGATATATCTATAAAAACGATTGTAGTAACACAGTATGATTTAATTGGAAATAAGGCTCTCGAGGATCTAAAGGATCGTTGGAAAATTCGATTCCCATTAAATTATTTAGATACAGTTTTTTATAGTGCTAAAGAATCGAACTGGAAAGACGAACTTTTTTCTTTAATAAAAAGTAATATTTAATGCTATCGATACTATTGGTTGACGATGACCCTATAAAAATTAGGAGTATCAAGAGTACTTTGAATGAAGTAGATAATTTCCAGAAAATTGACATTGATGTGGCTTCAGATAGAAAACAAGCGAAAAAACTACTTTTTGATAAGCAATATGATCTTTTGATTCTTGATATTTCCCTTCCTGAACAGTTTGGAGAGAATCCGGAAAGTGATGGTGGGGTAAAGTTTTTGGAGGAAATTAGTCTGGCCCCGGATTTCATTGTGCCATTCCACATTATAGGATTAACCGCTTATCCTGAGCTAAAAGAGATGTATGGTGATAGTTTTTCTGATTCTCTTTGGCATTTAATTGTTTATGAGCCTCAATATGATAAATGGAAAACGCAGCTTAAGACACATATTGATTACCTGATTAGATCGAAGAATGAAATTAGGAATCCTTCAAACATTAAGTATGAGTATGATTTAGCTATAATCACGGCCCTACACAAAGTGGAGTTGGAAGAGGTTTTAAAACTGGATGCTAGTTGGGCTGAATTAAAGTTGCAGAACGACCATACTGTATATTATACAGGTTTTTTTGAGAAAGAAGGGAAAAAAATTAAAGTTGTTGCAGCAGCGGCAGACCAAATGGGTCTAACCGCCTGTACTTTGACGTGCCAAAAACTAATTCATAACTTTCACCCGAAGTATTTGGTTATGACCGGCATCGCTGCGGGAATAAAGGGTAAAGGAAATTTTGGCGATATTGTTGTTGCAGATCTATCATGGGATTATGGTAGTGGTAAAATAACAAGTGATGAAAATGGGTATAAGTTTAAGCAAGATCCTAGACCACTACAGTTAGTTCCTGAGCTTAAGGCTATTGTCACTAAGATTGAAACAAGTTTCGATTATGTCAACAAAATACAAACTAAATGGAATACCCATAGAGGACCTGCAATCGAAACGGTATTAAAAATAGTATTGGGCCCTATGGCTTCTGGATCATACGTTATTGAAAATCTACAGAAGGTACATGAAGTAATTGACCAGCAAAGAAAATTAGTTGGTATAGATATGGAAACCTATGCTGTATTTTATTCAGCACAGTTTGCAACTAAGCCAAAGCCGAGAGCGATGTCCTTAAAATCGATTTGTGATTTTGGAGATTCATATAAAGATGATAGATTTCAATCCTATGCTGCTTTTACGAGCGCTAATCTTTTATATGAATTGGCGCTTAATGAACTTGATTTTAGTTTTTAAGTCATTAAGCGAATGTACTCATTTAATAGTTATTAAAGGCGCTTAAAGCTTATTAGTAAAGGCGTTTGGAAAAACATCACAATTAAATTTATATTTTTTTGAATAATATCCCATTTTATCAAGAGTTTATTAATTTGATTTGCTTAAACCCATTCTATGAAAAAGTGTGCCGTCATTATTGGAGTTAATGAAGTGAAAGAACTCGCGCCACTTAAGGCTGCAGTATCAGGTGCTTATGCTTTTAATACATGGGCATTGAAACAAGGGTATGAAACAACGCCAATTACAGATGATAACGGTCCTGTAAAACTGTCAATGATCAGTAGCGCAGTTAAGAGCTATGTTCAGAAAGAAATTTATGAACAGCTTGTAATTTTCTTTTCTGGACATGGTACCTGGAAGTCTGTTCAATCTGAACTTTGGTTACTTTCAGACGCAGTTAATGATTCAAATGAAGCGATAAATTTAAGCATTTCCTGCATTTCAGCTGAGTTTGGCAATATTCCGCATGTGGTGTTTATATCTGATGCTTGTAGAACAATTAGCAGTGATCCGCTTTTGAGTCAGGTATATGGTGGTAATATCTTTCCGACTGTATTTGGCAATATAGTACCCGAAGTAGACCGGTTTCATGCAACAAGGGGTCTTAGTCCTGCCTACGAGAGGGATGGTGAAAAAGATAATATAGAGTCATTTGGTGTATATACTAAGTGTATTTTAAATGGACTTTATGGTAACGACGAAAAAATTTTTTCCCATTATGTTGAGAATGGAAAGAGTTTTAAGATTATCCGTCCGAAGAAGCTAAAAACGTATCTTGAAGAAGTTGTGCCATCCGAAGTTAGCAAATATAAAAATGCACGTGCGCAACAACCTGTTGCACATGTGCAGTCGCAATATCCTAAATATTTAGCCAAGTTTAGTCCCTCTAACAAAGAAGGGCCTGCACCTTCCGATTTGGTAAACAAGTCTGATGAATTGTACTTAGGCCATGAAATGCAAAACAAATCAGAAATGGAAGGGGTTCGGGTGACTGAGAATGTTACACCGTATATTGACTCACGATTATATAAAAGTTGGGAACAGTATGCAAAAATTGTAGTTCCCGATAAAATTATCGATTTTTGGAATCTCGCAGCTAGCATAATAGTTGACGGTGCTGATGATATAAAAATAAATCCAGATTGGCCATCCGAGTATCAGTTTACAGCTGATTCTGTGACATTTATAGGAATCCCTTCGTTTTACCAAAGTTCTTTTTTACAGTTGCGTTTAAAAAATGGCAACGGTATACCTATTACAATTTTAAGTGGTTTTGTAGTTATTGTGCTGCTGAAGAATGAACAGGTATCTAATATTAGATATGAACCGAGCCGAAATAGCGCCAAATATTTAGAAAGCGCAGAACGTAAGCCGGAAATTTTGTCTAAGAGAGCCATTATATCTACAGCGATGCAGTTTGGGGATTTCAGAATTACTGGGGAAGCACATGAAGTAATCAGGCAAGCTGGCTATTTGAGGTACGATAAAGCATTTGACCCAACATTGGGCCTATATGCATCTTATGCCTATGCTCAACAGGGACAATGGACGGAGATAGAATCAATATATGGCTTTATGAAAAAGGAACCGGAACCTATTTTATATGATGTTGAGTTACTTAACTTTTTGGCTAGATACAAAACGAACAGAAAGACGCGTTTTAATGAGCGTAGATCAATGTTTGAACCTGGACCACCATTATTAACCCAAGGATGGTCGTATTTTCCGATAGACTTCTCTTATTTTCCGCCACTTTATACGGAGCTTATCCGTAACCTTGTACCTGGACTTTGGACCACTTTTACAGAAGCTGGCGCTCATATTATTTCACACGAATTGAGATAGATTATGGCTACAATATATTTGATACATGGAATGAACCAACAGGGACGTAATATAAAGGAGTTGCAAGAAGAATGGAGGATATCCCTGGAGAATGGATGTCGTAAAATCAATGTCACTCTACCTTCGGATACTAAGTTTATTTTCCCTTTTTATGGTGATATACTTCATGAACTGGCAAAAGATGTCGATAATAGTACTGGGAAGCTAGTAGAGAAAGGTAATGCGTCAGATGAGGAGATGTATTTTATTCGTGATTTATTAAATGAGGTAGTGGAAAATGCAGGTATCACAACTGAACAAATTCGTGAGAATTATTCCGAGGAACTTTCAGAGAAGGGAGTTCTGAATTGGGCTTGGGTAATTGCTATGGCAAGGACGGTAGATAGGATTCCTGTGCTTAGAGAGATCATATTGAATATAGGAACAAATGATGTATTCAAATATTTGTCTATACCTCATATTCGAACTGAAATTGACAAGTTAGTAGTAGGCCACTTTGAGGATGATCCGTGTGTTATAGTCGCCCATTCTCTCGGTACTGTTATTGCTTATAATGTTCTCAGAGAAAAGATTAAGCTGAATGTTGATACCTTAATTACTTTAGGTTCACCTTTAGGAATTCGTACTATAAAAAAGTATTTAGACAAACCGCTTTTAATGCCTTCCTGTATTAGTAATTTATGGTTTAATGCCCTTGATGGTAACGATATTGTTCCCTTAAATCCATTAACAACTAGACATTTTCCCATCACCCCGGAAATTACCAATAAAACAGATTTGGTTAATGAAACACCTAATCGTCATGAAATTGGAGGATACCTTAGCGACCCGGAGGTTGCGGCAATAATTTATCAGCGACTAACAGAATTAAATAATAGTATTAAGTAGATATCGATAAATGTGCATGCTTCATCTAGAATTGATACCTAAATAAATTTATACTCATTACGCATGTTTAATACGCTAAAGCATAATCTTGGATTCTATACTCCTAGTTTTATGAGAATTAATCTTAATTATTTTGACGACCTTTCTGTACTCGGTAGTGGAGAGAATGAGGTTTTTGATGCAGTGTATCTTCATGAATATATTCATTTTATTCAGGATGTTTCTACAACTTTCGGATATTCTAATATTAGCATTACAGCCGATTATATGAGATTTGTGAATAATACTGTAATTGCCTCTAAAAAGGCTGTTTTTAGTGTTCCATTGCTGCCACCAAAGAAAGATCCATTTAATGTATACGATAACCTGAAGCTTAAAAAATATTACAATGGAGATGAAGCTAAAGGGGAGTTGAAATTTAACGGTTATAGGGTAATACCTTTGTTTTTAGATGATCTTAATAATCCCGTGCCACTGAATATCATTGAACTAAATTGTACTACTTCCGATGGTCGTTTAAAGAAATTTGAGTTTGGTGGAATATGCATAATGGAAAGTATGGCTTATATTATTCAAACTGAGTGTTATCCTGATATTTTAAGACAATCTGACTTTTTGTATGTTGGAGCTGAAATTGTGGCAAAAGCTATTTATCCGAAATTTGCAAGTAATAGACTTAATGTTTTAGCCTTGTGCGACGCTTCATTAGGAGTTTACAATCCAGGTTTCTTTTTCTGTAGTCTATTAGAATCAATGAAGAGGGATAATGTCTCTTTCACTGATCCCGTCCAGATTTATTTATATAGCCATTGTAATATTTCGGACCGTTCGAATAAGCCAATTGACCTGCGTGATTTGCATTCAAGCGCTGCTTCTCAAAGCAAAGATCAACTGGTAAGGTATTTTAATGATAATTATTTTCTGGACGTAAAGTTTTGGTTATCTAATATGATTGAATCGGCATTTGCTTACCGACGAGACAACCCCGATTTTATTATTAAAATTGCCAGAGGAGGAAAGCTTATTAGTAATCAAGCGTTAAGAAATTTTGTCAATCAGATAGGATCTCCATTAATAACAAATGCGAACTACCAAACAAAGCTTTCAATGCCAGTGGAGAATCCACATGTTGTCAAAAGTGATTATGTCTGGTGTTTAGATCAAATATCTAAAATATACTGGGGAAAGCGAACTTCCTGTGAATTAAAAACAGTATGTCAGAAGAAAGGAATAAAAGTTGATACGCGATGTGATTTGGAGCCTTGGGAGCGTTCGAAAGATCCGATAAATGAGCGTTGTACCTTTGGTGACGTATGGTGGCATTGGGGAATGAAGAACCATGTACCGAAGCTCACGAGATAAATTAATCGTGTTCATTGCTTTGGGCTTTTTGCTTGCTTCTTGAGATGCGAGAATTTTTATCAGGATTTTAAAATTCTGGCGAAGAATTGAGCCCAATACCTGTTGATGTGCAAAGGAAGCTTGACCAGCCATATTTATCAATACCATCTCCAGTAAGAAATAGAAATAAACAACGAATTTGATTATTATTTCTGCGAAAAGATTCACAGGATTCAAACGACTAAAACGGTATTTCAGGTATAGTAAAGCAAGCCTCATTTCTAAATCTGTTCATTGAAATTTAGATGAGAGAATTTTTTTTGATACCAGCTTCAGGAGTACTATTAAGCATCCTTGCGTCGCACTCTTCAGCCGTAGTACGACTATAAGCAGAGAAATACCCGTACCGAAGCGGTTTTGAGATTAGCAGATCGAAGCGTAGAATTAAGCGGGTTCAAAGGTCTCACTGCGGCCTCAGTCGGCAAAAAGGGCGCCAGGCCCTCGCTTGCCCCTTCCGCTGCGCTTCAGGGGCTGCGCTCCGTCCTGTCACCCTTTTTGCGCTCCTTCAGCCTCCGTTCGGGTAGCTCCCGGTCTGGCTAAGGGCTGTTTTTAAAATTGGTCGCCTTTATGCCCGCCATCCCTCCGCTACCCATTTTGTCCGCCCCCCGCCCGCCACCCCCGGCCTTCCATTTTTGATTTGCCGTCCGCTGGCGCTCCCGGCGAGACAAAGGACGAAGGCGCGGCCTGCTGCGGCTCGCCCTCGCTTGGCCCCTCCGCTGCGCTCCGGGGCCTGCGCTCTGGCTGCCGCCGCAGCGGCCGGGGGTGGAAGGGCGGTGGGGGCGGCAGACCTCCGATTAAGCGGGAGATTATAGCACTGATCGACAGAACCCTGATTAAGCGACCGACAGGAGAACCAGGCGCGCGAACACCAGCATTTGTACCCTGATCGACATTGTATTATCGCGCGGCGTCCGTGAGAACAGATGATGGGATCAGCTATAGAACATAGGCTCAACGACATCACTTTGACCAGCGGAAGATCATAGGCCCGGCGTCAGTAATCCATCATCTATTCTCCCGGACGTTAGCGCGTTTGTATGATCAAATTGATTTTTGAGTTCTGGATGAGTAACGGCAATACATGTACGCAACAGCGCAGTTGCCGACACCTGGCTAAAAGCAAATACCGGCTGTGATAGATGATATTTTAACTTCAGAACATGACCCGGCATTTGTACCACTGTCAGCGACAGTACATAACCCAGCACCCGGGCGAATCATCGATTACGGCCGATATTTGTTTGCTCTCTTGAAAATTTAATGAGTATTGCATTACCAGGGGGCATCTAAAAGTTATGGTAATGCTGTATATGAAAGATTAGTGTTTCTCGATAGTTTTTAGCCGTTGGGCGTATCTTTCTCTGACTGCTTTCAGATCTTTCAGCAGTAACTCAGTATGTCCCCAATATTTCAAACTTAACTCTTCCCGGATCTTCCGCACCTCGGCCACTGCATCGTACTTTTTACTTTTTTTCATGGTCGTTTGGTTTTAAAATTTCTCTGGGTGTTCTGATCTCAATTAATCGGTAACCCATTCGCAAATTAATGGAATTATACAATTTAATTCTGTCTATGTTTACAATATGCTTAAAATTCCAGCTTGCAAGAATATCAGCGCCGTGAAGTGTAGCCAGGGCAATATGTAAAGCATCATTGTAGCATTTATTACTCAAGGCACCTTGTGCGATGTAGGTTGCTGCAAGGCTAGACGCTTTAACGGTGCTTTTAATCTCTACTTTAAACCGTCCTGGTACTTCATCCGGTTTTTTGTTTACTTGCTCATTCGCCAGCTCCAGTTCCATTTTTACCAGATCTGACAGGATCAGCGTTTTAACTCCGGCTTTAAACTCTTCAAAAAGAGCAAGGCTGTGTTCTTTGAACTCTTTATCAAAACAGCCCCCTATAACTGACGTATCAGTATACACATGTATCATGAAATAGCAATGAAAAGGTTAACAAACTGGTTTTTCTGAATTCGGCCGGGGTGGCCTATATGCCCGGTATCCGTGGGCGGGAGGTTCATGAATGCAGCCCGCCCTCGAATGCCCAGGTGCTCATTTTTGGAGTTAATGAGGTTTTATAAATCCCAAAAAGACTTAATTTGGGGAGGAGCCTTTTGAGCCACTGTTATGGTGATCGTGTTTTTTTCCACTGCAATGGCAATATTATCGCCTACATCGAAACCGGCTTTTTCAAGCCAGACACCAGATAAGTTTAACCAAGGAACTGTTTTAGACTCACAAAGTCTTGGAACTCCTTTTGCGTGTATTTTCGCGGTTCTGTTTTTACTTTGCATAAGACAGGTAATTTTAATTGTTATCTGATGTAAATATACCTTATTTGACTTAATTAAACAAGTCTAATAAGGCGTATTAAGCTGTTTTAAGTCATGTAATTGTCAAAATAATATACCTAAAAAGGAGTATAAACATCAGATATGGAGTTTTAAAACTAATAGCATTGCATAGAAAAAACATTAATATGAATGACCTGATAGCCACCCTTTGGCTAACATTTTACTTTAAAGTCATATTTTTAATCTCTAAACATTAACCCTGATGACATTCGGACAAAGAGTCACATTAGTAAGACGGGAAAAGAAACTAACACAAGCCCAGATGGGCGCTGCAATCGGAACTACCGGAGATATGGTAGGGAAATACGAGCGTGATGCAATCAAACCATCTATAGAAGTCGCCGCAAAGATCGCGGATGCCCTGGAATGCACACTGGACTACCTGATTAGAGACATCCAGGACAACGAAGACAAAGAAAAACGCATTTCTCCTGCATTGATAGAGCATTTCAACAAAGTGGAAAGATTGTCTGCTAAAGACAAAGAACATGTACTGGCTGTAATCGATGCCTTTACAGCAAAATCGAAAATCCAGTCCATCATGGAATGAAAAAAGGCTCCCGCGAATAGCGAGAGCCCTTTACACCAAACAATCCGTAAGGTAACCACACCTTTGGCCGGAGACTATTTAACAGCGGACTAACCGCCTTCTTTTTGAACTGCTGCCTGACTCACACCGCTCATAACCGTACCGGCAACAGCTAGGTAACCAGCTACTTTGACAATGATAGCAGGAATAGCCGGAATACCCATCAGAGCGCCGCTAATCGCGGTCAGGATCAAACCTATATTGCGCACCTTAGTAAAAAAAGGTGGTGTTGATGCAGTGAAACGTTGTATAAATTTCATACACGCTTTTTAGAAGTTAAAAGATCTGGCCATGACGACCAGCCTATTATTATACTCCACCTGGCGTCGCCGGTATGCCGGAAATACTCACCAAAGCCAGGGCATTGAAAGCCCCATTTTTAAGGCTATACAGCGCCCCGTTAACTTGCTGATAGAATTCTACGCCGAGGGCAAGAAACAGTGGTTTTGTGCTGTTTGCTGTTACATTCACGGACAGATTCATCACCGCTGTTACGGTGGCATCAATGGCCAGTTCTGCGCTTGCAGCATTGCCGTTGACAAAAGTTTCGGCCTCGAAATCAATCTCAGCACCGGCGACCATAATTTTAAAATGGGAGGCACCACCTGGCGCCGCTACCATGTTAATAGGTATGAAGGCCGGAATATCAACTTTCAGAATACCGGTCGCTCTATCAATGGCCGCAGTATAGGGTGCAAACAGTGTACTAGCCAGCCGCGCATTGATATTGAACTCAAACCCACTCAGGAGCTCCGCTTCACCATCAATAACATTGCGTTGACCTCGAACACTCTTGGCATCGGCTTGAATCACCTTCAGCATATCACGGGTCAGCCGGGAAGTCAGATAACTATCACTGGCATTTAACAGCATAGCCCGGAAAGCCGTCCTCAGTAACTTACCGGCTTTACCGGCCCGGCCAAATTCTGCTCCATTCTCCCGTGTACGGACGAAGGCGGCATCATTGGCAATACGACTTCCATCTACACCACCTTTCCCGCGAGCCAGGTGGCCAGCTTTAGACTTATAAAAAGTAATGTTGCCGATGGTCCCTTTCAAAGGGACGATTCCATTTTGTTTTGCCATTTGAAAACAATTTTAAGGAACGATAAGGGCTTTCACATAGCCAAGCCCGTTAGGCTCACATCTGCGCAGGATGCAGTAAATTTGCATTTAGCCACACCAAACTAAGCCGGCATTTTAACCCAAAAAAATTTCCATTCCGATTATGCCGAATTCGCACATATTAATACCTAATCGCATAGTGATTTATGCAAAAGACATCCGAAATATTACTGGCAGGAGTGAACGCACCGCGAGGAAGATGCTGCAGCAGATCCGCGAGGCCAACGGTAAAAAGAGAGGTGATCTAGTGACTGTAGTAGAGTTTTGCCGGTTTACCGGAATAGAGGAGGAGTTAGTGACTCAGTTTCTCATGTATTGATACTCCCGGTCCCCAACCTATATTAAACGTATATGGGTTACTGTTATATTACAGGAATATATTTTAGCCTTATTTATGCTTATTTAGCAGGGGTTTTCGTATCTTTGTAAGGTGTTTAAGTTCTTACAAATTCAATTAAAATAAGCGAATCCAAAAGGATACAAAAAAGGATACAGTACCTTTTTATTACCCTGAAAGCGGCGGTTTATAAGCCTTTGATATAGTCCCAAGGGGATCACTGGAATACTCTACGAAAAGCCGCTACTATAGCGGCTTTTCTGCATTGGTAGCGGATTCGCCACAACCCTTCAATACCTCCTAACGCCCTTCAATACCCCCTATTCCCTTTTCTACATTTACAAAAATTTACAACCCGAAACCCAAAGCATTTACAATTTAAAATACGGCTAAAACGTAGGTCTATGGCGAAGATCACACCGATGTTAGATGAAAAGTATCAGCATAATGATGATACCTATCCCATTGTTATAAGAATAACAAATAAAAATCAAACAAAATATAAACCTGTTGAGCATTCAGTCCTCAAAACTCATTTTAAAAGAGGTACGTCTGATTGGGTCAAAGAACACCCGGATGCTATTTTTTTGAATGCCCTGATTGAATCAAAACGAGCGCTACTAAATGCAAAAATAATTCAGTTGCAGCTTAAACAGTTGCCATTCAACTTTGAATATGTAATGTCAGATGACCCAATTACGGAAATCGTTGACCTAAAGCCTAAATATACATTAGGGGATATTTTGGATAAAATTGCAAACCGACATTTTGAAAACAATGAAATAGGATAATATTTCAAACAGCGTTCCATAAAATCTCAGGTTATGGAATGTTTAAAGTTTGACAAACCCTTAAATGATTTTTGCCTTGAAGATGTCCAGAAAATTGTCGATTGCTTTAAGAATGTTCATAGTAATAAGCCGAACACTGTAAATAGAAAGTTACGTTATTTATCTACTGCTTATTCTGACGCCCAAAAAATATGGCCGAAGGACATAAACCCTGGTAACCCATTTAAGTTAGTCAAGGTAAAGGGAGAAGGTAAAAAAAGTTAAAGCTGAATGGGAAACAGCTACAAGCACTTGAAGATATTGAGCTATCTGGAATGTTTGACCTTGGACGTGATATGTATTTGTTTGCGTTCTATTCGCAAGGTATGCGCTTTGCTAATGTTGCAACTACCAAAAGAGAAGCTATAGACGAGGCATATCTTGACTACCGAATGAATAAAGGCCGTGATCTGAGAAGCATAAAAATTCATCCTAAGCTCGCCCGGATAATAGATAAAGATTGGAATTCAGGTGGGCCATATCTATTCCCTCTATTGAAAAAAGAATGTACTGATGATAAAGCGCTATATTATGCCATTGATGAGGCTAATTATAATATCAATTTTTAACTCAAAAAAATAGGCGATTTAATAGGTGTTAAGGGGGCAATGACCTTTCATACATCTCGGCATACTTTCGCACAGCTGATGAAAAAGGCTAAAATAGACGGGTTTATTATTCAAGGAAGTTTAGGCCATGATAGTTTCCAAACAACAGATGGTTATTTAGAGGATTTAGACGATGATGAAATCAACGAGGCCGTAACACCAGTATACTATCAACAAATAGCATAAATAAAAAAACCGGGCCATGATAGCCCGGTTTTTCTGCTTATATTGTTTGCTGGTAAAAGGAAAAGAGTTACCATGGTCTTGAAGCTGAAAAGCATCCTCAATTCATTAACATATTCAAATATGCTGTCTTTTGTGATGTTGTAATGAAAATATTGGTCCAGTATAACCCATGCTGAAGCATTTCCTGTTTTACTAATTATACAAATACAAAAAAACATTAATCGTATGGAAACATTAGAATTTCAAACTAGCCCAGTAGTAAATATTTTAGGTAACACATTCATAAATACACCTATAATTTTAAAGTATGAGGATGTTAATTTGATAGAAATAGTAAATGAGCATAGTGTTAGTTATGAAGTGCAAATACCAATCTATCATTCCGACGGTACTTACCTTACAAAGGTGACGGGAAATAGAGTATATGAAACTGATGCAGGGAGAAAAGCAGGCGTAAAATTGGAGAAATGGGAAGGCGTTACTGTGTGTAAAATGAACGACAAGACCATATTTGAACTTCATCATGGAACAGGCGATAGTTTTAAAGCCTCTGTGGAATTATATGCTCCGGAAGGATATTTTTTAAAAATTACGGAAGGGGCACTACCCGTAATGAGGAATAATAATAACGAAGCAATAAACATTTTAGGTGCCCAAATGAGTGGTAATACATTTAATAATTGTAAAATTGGTATACTCTTAAAAAAGAATGGAAGTATGCGTTTAGGTGTTTGATAACAAAGCCCTTCTCCACAAACTGAGAATCCGCTCAACGCCTATAAAACAGAAAGCACTTGGTACTTGCCAGGTGCTTTCTGTTTTATAAAGCATTGTTTGTATTATTTTTTAGCGACTGTGCCATACTTTTTTAAAATTAGATTCTCTAATAAAAAGGTAGGAATATTTTTCTTTTTTCTACCACCTATATCCGTATCCATCATAGCTTTTATTTGGCCTGTAGAAATAGTATCCGGGCATTCTGCAATGTAATTTGGATAATACGTATAGATAAAAGGTTGTATAATATCGAAATTGCCACTCGATTTACGAATAATTTTGTCCCAATTAGCATTTTTGTAAAGTGAAAAAACGGTAGCAAAAGCTAATTTTATGATTTTTGGATTCCTCGAAAAATCTACAGAATCAAGTACTCTCTTATTGCGAACATGAATTATTACAGTGGAATATTCATTGCAAACAGAGTCCTCAATTCTATGTAATATGATCGCGCGTTCTACCTTATTAAAGAATTTTCTACTTTCATCATTATCAACTGCCTTAATTTGTGCAGATGCTATTTGACTGATCATAATAAGTAGGCAAATCTGAATTGCCTTTTTAATTGCATTTGGTTCCATTGAGTCCCATTTTAAAGTTAATATTTGTAGATTCAATAGTATCTTTCGCCCCTTTGCTTAATGCGGTATATGCTGACGTATACCCAAGCCCTCCCCAAGACAAAGAGATCGCATCATTATATTGCAAGTTTGGGAAAAGTTCAGATAAAGCATCAGCAATAATGCAAACATAATCATTTGCCATTTGATTGTGATCTCTACTATTTCGATCCGTGATAATTGGAGAGGGTGGATGTGCAATAAAATAAGCGTGTAATGTTTCGTGCATCATTGTTGCTACAAGGTATTCCTGTGACGCATTTTTTAATGTAACATTATTAATTTTTGTATCTCCATATGCATATATGCCACTAGAAGTACCATCAGTGTGAGCGTCATCACCATTCTGTACTATCCCCTCACTGAAACTTATAGTCGAGTTTGCTTTATCTCCATAGAATTCATGTAAGATTATACTGTAACGGCCATCGAAAATTCCTCCTTTTAGATTATTCAAGGCTTTTTTAAAACAAGGGTTTTTTAAACTATCTCTTATTTGTTTTATTTGATACAATTGCGTAATCGCAACAGGAGGAGGGGCACCAACACTCCCGCCGCCATCTCCGCCTCCGGAAGGAGGGGTGTTATCTACACAAACCGAAGTTGTTTGTAGATAGTAACAGGTCCAGTTCGCACCATCATCCCATATTATTTTAGCCCGCTGGCAAGGAATTATTATTTGTGTATGGCCATACTCACCATGGTTGAAGTATCAACCGGCCTATACTACGCCGTTCTTCCATATCCCGGTGTGCCCGGGATGCATCAGCCAATGGATAAAGAGTTATTGACACATCCAGTTCACCTGAAAGTATCCATTGAATAATCTCCCTCGTCCATTGCTCCCTTAATTCAGCTGGAGCAGAGTAAAGCCTGGCGCTCACGATCCTGGTATTGGATATGATGAGATCCGAGATATCCACTATGGTTGGCTGCCGGGAACTATTGCCATATACCACCATAGTACCGCCACGGGATAAGCGGGGTAGCAACGCTGAGGCAACAGGACCGCCCACCGATTCGAGGATCAGGTCTACTCCTTTTTTTTCGGTAAGTGTATCCAGTTGATCCTGCCAGTTATCGGCGGTGTAGATGACAGTCCCGGTGGCTCCGAGGGATAAAATATATCCTGCCTTGTCTGCACTACCCACCATCCCGATAATAGTGCTGATACCTTTAAGTTTAGCTATGCGTATGGTGGAAGACCCAACTCCCCCGGCAGCGGCGGTAATCAGCAGCGATTGATAACCGGCAGCCTGATGCAACAGGTTCTGCGCCGTGAGATGCTGGATCAACATGCCTGTTCCCAGAGGGAGTTCATTTGGCAGCAAAGTGACTTCGCTGGCTGGCATAACGGCAAATTGGGCGTAGCCGGCATTGGCATATCCGGTTATGCGCTGGCCAGGGTAAAGGTGCCGTACCTCTTTGCCGGTTGCTTCTATGACACCCTCTACTTCCCCTGGCATAATGGCCGGGAACTGCTTTAATACAGGATGACTGCCTTTCCGGATAAGGGTATCTACATAATTAAGGCCTACAGCTTCTACCCGGACAAGCACCTCTTCCGGCTTACAAACCGGTTGGGGAATGTCTTTAATGACCAGTACTTCGAAATCTCCCTGATTTGCTAATTGTATTGCTTTCATAAGTAGTATTTTTCACGACGGCAATTTATTGGCTATTATGGGATTGATCGTTATGGGTTACCTTTAGGAAAGTAAAAGAACCGTTATGTCAATAATCAGGTGTGATGATATTAATGTCGACTGGAAGGAGAGGGCGCTGGGGCTCAGGGATGCCATTGAGTTGCTTCGCGGAAAGTGGAAATTTAGAATTCTTAAAACCCTTGCATATGGTTCCCTGCGATTTAAGGACCTGCAGGAAAAATTAAATATCAGTCCGAAAGTGCTTACCCGGGAGCTTCAGGAGCTGGAGCAAAATTTGCTGATTGCCCGCACAGTTAAAAAAACGAAACCGATCACCGTTGAATATTCCGTGACGGAATATGCGAGAGAGACAAGGTTGATATTAGAGGCGCTTATTACGTTTGGTGAAAACCACAGAAAAAAAATTAAATCGCAGATAAAGGCGTCTTAAATCAATACTTAGCCATGCTCCGGAGGATAGCTCACATTTTTGCTTTTATCGTTGTGGCATTCAAGCAATGTTTGAGGGCTACGCTCCAAAAGCAAAAACCTCCGCGATTGCGAAGGCTTTGTTGCTTTTTCTCTGTCGCCCTGCCTGTACAATTTTCGAACTTATTTTTAATGGATCACAAAAGCGTGATACAATTCGAAAGAATGTATCACGCTTTTTATAGTCCTTTTTGATTAGTGACTCATCTTAATCTGGAAGCATAATTTTTCCCGACATACCTACTAATGTAACTATTTAACCCTCTTCCACTTAGAGCTAGTGTTTTCATTTGATCTACATGGCGACTACCTGGGCGACTATAATTATAAAGGTACACAGCCCTTGTACTGAATTCAACTGTTATAGAGTTATCGTCGATCAGAAACGCATAGACCCCTGAATCTCCCCCTATATTTTGATAAATTTCCATATTGATATTTATAGGTGAATAATCAACAAATAACGGTAGGACAAAATTTTGCTTTGTATTTTTGATCTTACGAAAATCGGATTAACCAATTAATAACAACCAGTTAGGGATAATTTTTGGTCTATCAAAGTGCGGATTTGCAATTCTTGCTTACTTAGTTTTATTTGGGTTGACTTGTCAATATGTAAATTACATTTTTTTGAGATGATCTTTAATGGATTTAAATCAGTAGGCGCTTATGAAGCAGCACAACCAGCAGGACAAAACAAATTACTCAGAAGCAATTTAGAGGCGATCAGAAAATTCAGGCGGCATAATACCAGAAGTGCATGCTGGCATTAAAAAGCAATGATAAAGTATTTGACTATAGACGGCAACCCCAATTATTTTGGGGTTGCTTTTTATTAAGATTCAATAGCCCCGTTTCTTGTGATTTAGCGCAGAGGGCTTGCTCATTCAACTCCTTTTACGCATCCTCAACTTATAATCAGGATCCTGATTCGCGGAGATCTTCGAATATGGGAGCAAAATCTTCGTCTTCTAAAATCATGTCAAAACTGTATGTGCTGTATTCTGTAGTGAATATGGCCTGGCATTCGTTCAGGATATTCAGTGATTCCTGTTTATTACCTGATTTCAAGGCGACTTTGGCGAGTAACAGAAAAGGAAGCTCATAATAGTTTTCCCCCAATTCTTTAGCGATGTTCAATTTGAGGGCAGCCTCTTTGAGGATATCTTCAGCTTGAAAGTTGTAGGCCAATCTGGCATATTCAATCAGAAATTCTCCCCAATTAAGATTTAGGGTAAAGTTTTTTTCATGCTGATACGTTTTTGAAAAGATGGTATTCCCCGCTTCGAATAGTTGGATAATTATACGTTTATCCTGGTGATGCCGGGCCATTGCTTTCAATGCATTGGTGGCATAAACGGGAAAGGTCCATGCCGCAGGTGCAATGGTTTGCCCTTTTGTAAAGTAATGGACTGCTATTTGGAAAAAACGTAATTTTTCCGCGACTTCATTATTGTTCATCTGTTTGGCAGCCTTTTCAAATGCGGATCCCAGCCGGTTTAAAAGTCCACTATCATCAGTTGAGTAGTCGGTTAGGTTTTCAAGGAGATCAAACGATAATTTGTATAGATCATCGGCATGGTTGGGTGAGATGTCATAGACCCCACACTCCAGGACTCTTGTCAGTTCCTCTGAGCATAATAAATTGATAATGGGATCTTTCGCTGAAAAATGAGTGAGAGATGCAGTGAATTTCCCGAAAAACTGGTGATGCCAATGTTCTCTTTTATCAAATGAAAAATTCAGGATCCGGAAACAGCCTTGCAAAAAATAAATGAGAACCTTTTCGGAGTATGCTGTAAAGGCAAGTTGAAACAACCCAAGGATTCTTATAAACTCATCATCGGTATACTGTTGTGTAATCTCCATTTTATCAATCGAGATACCCGCTATGCAAACGTTTATTTCCAGAGAAGTCCGGGCCGCTTTAATATATTCGTCGGCAGCTTTTTGGAGTGCCGATAATTTATCATTTATCCCTTTTTTAAGCTCTGCCTGAAATTCATAACATTGTGCCCGTTCTATATGAAAAAGTTTCTCTGGATAGACTTTTTCTACTGATGCAAGGATTTCAAAAAGATATGCAACAATTGAATCCTTGTCTTCTGTATTTATATTGCCATAGCTCAGATCACAATGTCCAATGGTGAAGATCCGAAGATAGCTATCTGTAATTTCAGTTTTGTAGCGTTGCAAATCTTCTGCATTCAGGCGATGGATGAGTGCATCTAATTCTGTAAGGTCTTCGCTGTTAGTGATTTGTTCGAGCAGGTCATTAAAGTTCTCGTGTGCTGAATTATTCATAGGTAATAAGTTAAGGATTCTTGAGTAGTTTACTGAGTAGGGTCGTCATAGGGCCAAACCTAAATGTCAAACCGGGTTATATAAAATTCCCCGGCATATCTTCATTGAATAGTTTCTTCGATTGTGTTGCCATCTTTTGTATTCTTATAAAAATTTGGTATGACAATGCTTTTGATATTTTATTTTCCTGAAATGTACAGAAATTTTGGACTGGCATTAAAATAAATTTTGTCAAACAATCCCATCAGGATAAACTAATAAGTGTTTGATAGAAATGTGATTATAAATCATCCATGACCAAAAAGTTCGAGAATTGTACAGGCACCCCGACTTGACTGGACAGAATAGGATAAACCCATAAATTTAATTAACTATTGGGCCGCAATGAATGAAAAAGAAAGATTACTTAATGTAATTAAGAGCAATGTCTGGGTAACCGGAGGGCGGCGTTCTGATTTGATCCCCGACTTACAGCAGTATTATCAAATAGACAGAAATTTAGGGGAAGCTCTTATACAGGAGTGCCTTGCAGAAGGACTTATTTCTATAAATAATGAAGGATATAGCATTAGCAGGTTTGGAACTAATCCCTGAAAATTGGTATTTATTTGTAAACCAGGTATCCCTACCTGGAGTCGCAAAAAACTATTATCTTACTTTGTAGCAACACTAGGAGCCAAATCATTCCCGAGATGGATCTGAAAGTTCATGGTTTGCCACGTTTTAAAAGAAACGTCATGTACAGGGTCAGACACATCATTAATGTAACGTTTTCTTTTTTCGGATTACCTTTCAAAAAAGGGAGTCATTATCATTCATAAACAGGTTGTTTTAGTTACGGAACTGTTTGCCAGGTATAATGCCTCGCTGGAACTAATTAGCAAAGCTCTTACAGGTAATAATGACGTTTGATATTTGTAACGATATTATTACTTGTAAGAGCTTTTAAGTTTATTTTGAGCCGTCTTAAGATGCTTTTGGAGAAGTGTCCTTGTCTTTATTTTACCACCACTTCAGTAGCTGCCTCCTCTAATCCGGAGCTTACCGCTCTTATAATAATTTTTCCTTTTTTCCCTTTGGCGGCTTTTACAACCACCTGGGCCATCCCATTATATGCAGGGCGCTCATGGCTTTGAAAGGATATAAAGCTGGTGGCATCCCCGTTATCTGTCGCAACAATCTCACCTGGTCCTTCAATCATAAATTGCACTAACGGATGAGAGCGGGGAACCATTATTCCATCATTATCCTCCACACGGAGCGTCACATAACAAAGCGTTTCCCCATCATTAGCTATTGTGCCGGCCTCCGGTAACAGGCGTAATTTCCGGGCCTTTCCGGCAGTCTTTACTATATCTGTAGCCCATAACTTCCCGTCCTTGTATGCTATCACCTTTACTTCGCCAGGTACATATTTTACGCTGTCCCACACCAGCCTGAAGTCTTGCCCTGGTCTTTTGATTTTCAAGCCAAGGCTTTTCCCATTCAGGAAAAGTTCCGCCTTATCGCCGGATGTATAAACATGCACAGGCACTATGGAATCTTTTCTTTCCGGCCAGTTCCAATGTGGTAGTATGTGCGCCATGGGAAAATCAGGACGCCAATGTGCCTGATAGTTATAATAACGGTCTTTGGGAAATCCGCAGAGATCAACTATTCCGAAATAACTACTCCTGGAGGGGGGATTTTTCTTCTTAATTTCTTCAAGCGCCTGTTCCAGCTGGGCTTTCTTGGCAGGATCGGTCCGGAAGTTAAGCAGGTTGGTCTCATCAGAATTATAAGGGGTGGGTTCGCCAAGATAATCAAATCCTGTCCAGACAAATTCTCCCAACAGGTGGGGGTATTTGTTGTTAGTGCGGAATTGCTCGTCGGGCGAGCATCCCCATCCAGGGAAGGCATTATCGTAGGAAGATACCTGCCAGTTCTGGTAATTCCCTCCGAAAAAATATTCTCCTCTCGAACTTACGCAGGAAGACGTTTCGCTTCCTATAGTAGGTTTGTCTTTATACATGGAATCAGCATCCCAATGGGCCTGCCTGCCAAAAAAATAATTTACGCCCATGATATCGAGCGCCATTGCTGCACCTGATTCCCGTCCTCCGTCAGGATCGTTGTATGCATTGGATACCGGCCTGGTAGGGTCCTCCCTGTGAACAATTTCAGCCAGTTCCCTGGTGATGCCCACATCCCGCTGATCCATCACTTCGTTCCCTACCGACCATATAATCACTGATGGATGGTTACAGTCCCTGTGTACCATCGCTTGCAGGTCGCGTTCATGCCATTGGGGGAAAAGTTTATTATAGTCGTTCTTGCGTTTACCTGTTTTCCATGCATCAAATGCTTCATCCCAGACCAGGAAGCCCATTTGGTCTGCCAGTTCCAGCAATTCGGGAGCGGGAGGGTTATGAGATGTGCGGATGGCGTTGCATCCCATTTTTTTCAGGATTGACAGCTGTCTGGCTATAGCGCTGCGGTTAACAGCAGCACCCAACGCGCCTAAATCGTGATGGTTACAAACACCTTTGATAGCAACCTGTTTACCATTGAGCAAAAAGCCATTGCGTGCGGTGAAAGCTATGGACCGGACCCCGAACACAGTATTGTATGTATCCACAATCCTTTTATTGATAAATAAGGTTGTTTGTGCTATATAAAGATGCGGGTTCTCCAGGCTCCATAATTTAGGCCGGGAGATGTTTACAGAGATATCCGAAACAGTGTTGCTATCAGCCTGAATATTTACGATTGCATCTTTTGCAACAGCAATTTTTTTTCCGGGCTTTTTCCCATCGGCCGACTCGTAGATTACTGTGTGAAGAATGGCTTTAACAGGGGCTTTTCCCTGGTTGTCCAGTTTGACATTGATATTCGCAATGGCAGCAGTATCCGTAACCTGTGGTGTCGTGATAAAGGTTCCCCAGCATCCGACATGCACTTCATTCGTTTTTACCAGCCACACATGGCGGTATATGCCGGCACCCGGGTACCAACGGGAATCATACTTCTCTGTATCCAGTTTCACCGCTATCGTGTTCTGCTTCCCTGTTTTTATAAAAGGAGTGATATCAAAACGGAAAGAACTGTAACCGTAAGGCCATTCACCAACATACTGTCCGTTCACCCAGACTTTAGCATAGGCCATTGCCCCATCAAAATCAATGAAAATCTTTTTACCCGCATCGGTTGCCGGAATACTGAAATCCTTCCGGTACCAGCCTATCCCTTGCCAGGGTAGTTTTCCTGTATTGCCGGAGAGTTCTACCCTGAAAGGCCCACTGATAGCCCAATCATGGGGTAGGTCGAGGTGCTGCCAGCTATTGTCCGCAAACCGTTCCTCTTCAGGATGCGCTGGTTCATCTTTGCTGCTGCCATCTGCCTGTAGTCCAAAACGGGCAAAGCGCCAGTTACTATCAAACAGCTGTACATCCGCAGATCCTGGCCTGGTAATGGTCATCTGCGCCAATACGGTATTGGTGCCCATGATCGTTACTGCCAACAGGGATAATACCCAATTCTTGTTTTTCAACATTTTTATTTAATTCAATTACTTTGTAAATATTAGACAAACTTTTAAGTGCAACGCTCTATAGAGATAAAAATAAAATGCGAAGCTAGTGAACCAATTCTATTATCAGTATTCCTAAATTAACTTTTACGCATGCTTTTTTGCTTGAAATATGTTGAGGAGGAAATGTATGCCAATTGGGGTAGCATCGGTTATCTTGATAGTATACCTTCTTTCCCTTTTTGCTTAAATGCATTGTTTAAGGCTGCAATGCTATTTTTATTAAAGTCTATAAACCGGAAATCAGGTGCCTTTAAAGTTTCCATTTCTGTTAAAAAATGAAATTGCGCTGCTTTCAGTCGTTTTATGAACAGAGGTCATGTAAGTTTTCTATTCTTTTTTAGCTTAACAAGAGCCGCACTAAAAACAACAAGCCAGATGTTCCTGTAAAAGGCAGAATGATTATATTATGCAGGCCGGTTAATTTTAGCAAAGAAACGGTTAACATCGGTGCTAACCCCAATAGCAATAATCAATACATTCACACTGCTAAGATTATTTACCATCACTAAAACAAATTGCGATGAAGAAACAATGCGTAAGAAAGCTGACCCTGGGCAAGATCACCGTTGCTGGATTAAGTAAACCTGGCCAGTTAAATTTAGTAGTAAAAGGATCTGCCAATTGTGTGTTTACATGGCGACCACCTTGTTACACGGATATTAATTAATAATCCGGTCAGTAAACAAATGCAGGTTAAATTGAGTTTAGAGCTTGCCAGTCTTGTAAGACTGGCTCTTTTTTATGTATCTACAATGCTGGTATTAAACAATCATGAAATTGCGGGCCTCCTTTCGTTAGATGAAGTGATAGCAACAGTGGAGGCTGCGCTCATTGCCAATGAGCAAAATAGTTGCCTGGTTCCCAAACGTATGCACATTGACTGGGGGGAAAATACTTTCCTTTCCATGCCTTCTTTTTCCGACACCTATTTTGGTACCAAGCTGGTATCCGTTGTGCCGGGAAACAACAAACAGCAACTGGCTGTAACTAACGGAGCTATGTTACTGAATGATGCACATACCGGTTTTCCGCTGGCCATTATGAATGCTGCAAAGCTGACAGCATTGCGTACCGGGGCATTGGGAGCAATAGGAATCAGGTATATGACTCCTCCTGATATTAATACCGTCGGATTAATAGGATGTGGTGTTCAGGGCATACAACAGGCTATTTTTGCCTGTGCCGTGCGGCCGGTGACGAAAATATACTGTTTGCAACGATCAGCAACAAGTATGACAGCTTTCACTGCGGAACTCCGGGAACAGTTTCCGTCAGTAGCGGTGATTCCCTGTAAAGATGCTGCCACTATCCTGCAACATACAAATGTAATTATTGCAGCCAGCCGGTCTGCCACTCCGGTTTTACCAAATGATACACGTTTGCTGGAAAACAAACATTTTATCAGCATTGGTTCCTACAAACCTGATATGCAAGAGTTACCGGATCATGTTTTCCGGTTATCCGGGAAGCTAGCCATTGATTCTGTGTTTGCTAAAACAGAAACCGGCGATATCATTAATCCGCTCAGAAAAGGAATTTTGCAGGAGAAAGATGTGTTTACGATCGGGAAACTTTTAACCGGCGAGGTGAAGGTAGACGTGACCGGGACTACAGCATACAAATCTGCAGGAATGGCCCTTTTTGACCTGTTTATGGCAAAGGCTTTGTACGAAGCGGCCAAAGCCAGGAATATCGGAACACACATTTCTTTTTAAGCCGCAAATTGTTTTCATTTCATACTGTTTATCATAACCATTATCAATTATTAACCCCACGTTAAATGCAAACATTACTTAATAACCTGCATTGGGAAGCACCTGCCCAATGGTTAAAGATAGAAACAATAGATATGCATACCGGTGGCGAACCGTTACGTGTTTTTGTTTCCGGATTACCCGCCATAAAAGGTGTAACCGTTCTTGAAAAAAGAAGATACTTCAAAGAGCATCTGGATTTTATCCGTACCGGTACCATGTGGGAACCCCGTGGACATGCAGACATGTACGGAGCTGTGATCACTTCTTCCGCAGATGCAGATATGGATGTTTTTTTCCTGCACAATGAAGGCTACAGCACCATGTGTGGACACGCGATTATTGCGTTAACAAAACTGGTATTGGAAACAGGTATTATCAAAAAGGAAGAACGGAATCCTCACCTTACCATTAATGTGCCTGCGGGTAAAATTTACGCCCATGCCACCATGGAAAATGGCAAAGTAAATGGTGTAGCCTTCCGTAATGTACCTTCTTTTTTGTATTTATCCGATCAGGAAGTGGTAGTTCCGGGTATCGGCAACGTAAAATTTGATGTGGCTTATGGCGGCGCTTTTTATGCATTTGTAAATGCGGAGAGCCTGCAACTTAGCCTGAATGCTGCCCACTACAACCAACTAATTGATTATGGGCGCAGGATTAAATATGCTGTTATGAGTAATTTTAGTATCAGGCATCCATTTGAAGAAGACCTGAGCTTTTTGTATGGTACCATTTTCACAGGGAAAGCCCTGGAGGAAGGACATCATAGCCGTAATGTATGCATTTTTGCAGAAGGAGAGGTAGACCGCTCTGCTACTGGTTCTGGTGTTAGCGCACGTGCAGCACTGCATTATGCCAAAGGGGAATTAAAGATCAATGAAACTATTATAATAGAAAGTATTACAGGCAGTACCATGGGGGTAACGGTCAGGGAGCTGACTGCCTTTGGTGACTATAACGCTGTAATACCGGAAGTGAGCGGAACTGCTTTTATTACGGGGCAACATACCTTTCATTTTGACCCGGAAGACCCGTTTAAAGAAGGATTTATTTTCAGATAGGATAGCGGAAGAATGATGGCTGTCGCTTTTATAGCTGATTTATATCATCATATTGGTCATAGCGGTTGAAAACAGGGGGCTGGTACGTGCTCCCGGGATATGATAGCAATCATGCCCCAAAATGACAGCGCTCATTTTTGAGCAAGGTTTAATGGGGTATAATTGTAGTAACATAAACTCACTGTCATGCAAATCCATATTAACGACGAAACACTGGTAGTGGATATACAAGAAGAGTTCAGGAGATACTATCCCTACCTGAAACTGGAATTTTTCTATAAACCACACGTGAAAGGGGAATACTATGCTAAAGAAGAAAAAGTAATCTCAGATACCCCTATTGAAAAAATCAGGGTGACCCATCATTCGGGATGGCTGGACATTAACTATTACCGTACGGCCGCAGCAGTAGAGCACGATTGCTGGTATCTGTTTGGCTTTTGTATGCAGATATTGCGTAAATCAAATGGCCAGTGGCTGGAAACAACCGGTACAGATAACTGGACACTGGAAGGATTGAACGCAGCGGGCAGACCTGCTGAGAAACAAACTTATCATTTGTCTGATGAAATAGAATTAGGATAAGGTGCTCCCCATGAAAAATATGCTTAGATATCCTGCCAATTTATAAAAGGTTAACGAATAAGCAGATTGCTTACTCATTAACCCTTTTCTTCACATTAAAACCGCTTTTTTCAGATAAATTTTTTAAGTGTGCAGATATATCTGATGTTGAAATTGCTTAAACGTGAGATGAAGTAATAGGACTGGTTGGCACTGTGCAAAGAGTAGGGCATGCCAGCGTGCAATTCGCCAATTGAGAATGTTCTGTATGGCTTGCTACGCCAATGTTTGCACCGTTACTTCCATTCAAACGTGAAATGGTGATTTTTTTCAATTGTAATTTTTGAGCTGTGACTTTTTTCATAAAAAATAGAGTTGGATAATTGTGAATTATTTATCGTTAAGCAAAGTAGATCTTAATTGTTTTTGATACAGCTCTTAAATTCACCACTTCTTTGCATAAATTATCATTGTTAATTATTTCGTCTTGATTAGTGTTCATTTCATTGAATGTGCCATTTTTTAGATTTTTTAAAAATATTTATTTCAGAAGACAAGAGCGGATGAAAATAATATTTTTCAGGTGATAATACAGGTTGGTTTTTTTTATCAGGTATAGAAACTATATACGTCCTGATTCCCTTCATGCGATTATATTTCAGTGCTTTTCGTAACGTGCAGGATTATTAGGTTTAGCAGTATAGTTTTCTTGGTTTTTATTTTGCGTTGTAAAATTTGTTTCCTAATTTCAGACCAAGACCCACATATAAGCCCTATGTAGAAGATGAAACTGAAAACGATAGCAACTTTATAAAATATATAAGCCCTCAAAGTATTTATACACGCTATTTCAGGCTTGTAGATTTTATTTTTTCCACCAGTTTAATGCCGGATTTTCGAAATAATGTGGCAGATATGTACACCACACTAGCGACAGCTTTATCCGGCCTTCACTATCCGGGTAATATTGTCCCTTGTTTTAATGCCATTAAGCTACATCTGTTTCATAGAAAATTGCAGCACACATTAAGCATATCTGTTTAGTATTCCTATCTTTTAAACTATCCAAGCAATTACCCACAATGAATAATACCATTGCCGGATGGTATGTTATTTATACCAGGCCCCAACATGAGAAAAAGGTGTCTTTTCGGTTAACTGAAATGAATATAGCCACCCTTTTGCCAACAGTTAAAAAACAACGTATACAGAAGGACAGAAAGAAATACATCCATGCGCCAATTTTCCCATCTTATATTTTTGTTTACCTGAATGATCTGGAAGAGTATTATAAAGGATTAAGTATTGATGGCGTACTCTATTATGTAAGATCAGGGAAAGATGTTGCCAGAGTGAGTGCAAACGTTATCCGGAATGTCCGCATATTAATGGAACAGGCGAAAGACAGTACCATGGAAGTATCTGCGGCTTATTTTCCCCAGGGGAAAGAGGTTGTTATTAAAGATGGACCTATGACGGGCATGACAGGGGAAATTATGAAAGTTGACGGTGAAGAGAAAGTCCTGGTGAGGGTAACGCTGTTACAACGCAATATCCTCATCACTTTGCCATCTGAAGATATTATAAAAATTGTAAGTTGAAATACCCGAATTAATTCGCTGTCACAACTCCCTATTGACGATTATTGTTTACATCCTTTACACACTTCCTTCCCCGTTAATAAAGCCAATTAAACAGATTCTTATTACTTCTTCACAGTGAAAGTTATTGTCCAAATAAATTTATAGCTATGTCACAGGAAATTTATCCATTACACCCTGCCCAACGAGATATCTTTATTGATCAGCTTATAAATATAGAAAGCACCTATAATAATATTGGAGGATATCTTAAACTATCAGGTTCTCTGCATAAGGAAAAATTTGTTGCGGCAGCTACGTCATTACCTGCTGCATTTGATGCCTTCAGAATGAGATTTGACCTGGATGACCCCGTGCCGGTGATGTATTTTGAAGAAGAATATCATTATTGTCCACTGGGTGATTATGATTTCAGCGATCAGGAAATAAGCAGGGAAGAAGTGGAACAATGGGTAAAGGAACAGGTAAATATTCCTTTTATAATAAAAAAAGAGTATCCGCTATTCGAACAGTTTTTGGTAAAACTCCATGCAGATGAATACTGGTGGTGTTTTAAAGTACATCACCTGGTGTCAGATGGATGGGGTGTTTCATCGATGAGTCATTACCTGGCTAAAAAATACAATGCGCTGTTTACAGGAATAGAGCCGTCATTTAATTATCCTTCTTATAAAGAGGAAGCCATCAGAGCAGACGATTATTATCACTCAAACGCCTATACGCAGGAAGGAAATTATTGGAAATCAAAGATCGGCGGAAAACAGGAAAATATATTCAAAAAAAAATTTCAACAAACGCAACAGGACGTTAATCTGAAAAATAACGTTTATCTGCTTGATATATCTGCCGATGAAAAAGAAATGCTGGAAGCCTTACAGGAGGCTACCGGAACTGGTTTGCAACAACTGACGATCGCAGCACTGATGATCCATTTTGCCAAAACAACTGATCATACTGAATATGTTTTCGGCATTCCATTACATAAAAGAAAAACAAAGCCACTACGCAACATAGCCGGTATGTTTACCGGGATTATTCCATTTAAAGGTGTTTATGAGCCAGCTACCATTTTATCAGATCTGATAAAATATATCACTTCTTCCCAACGGGAGGATTATCGTTATCAAAATTACCTGATCAGTGATCTGGCTAGAGAATTGAAACTCAATTTTGCAGATGATAATTTAATTGAGATTGTTGTAAATCACGCCCTCCTTAACTTTGAAATGGAATTTGAAGGCGGTGTGCAGGCTGCTATTATTAATTTATCCGATGGCAATCCATTGTTTCCGCTGGGGGTTATGTGGAAAGATTACGGTAAACAACAGGCGCTGGAATTACGGATAGATTTTCAGCAGGAATATTTTTCTCCTGATGAAATCCCATTACTGGCGCACAGGATCATGTTTATTTTGAAACAGTTTCAAAATGGCCTTCCCGAACCCATCGAAAATATTCGTGTGCTCCCCGAGGCAGAAGCTATATTGCTGGCGGCTTTCAATAATACTACAGTACTTTATCCGCATGATCAGACACTCCATGGTTTGTTTGCGGCGCAGGTGGTCCGTACACCAGATACTTTAGCTTTAGTATACGGAGAAGAAACAATAACATATCAGGAACTGGATATTCGTTCCAGTCAGCTGGCACATTACCTGTGCAACCAGGGAGTCCGGAAAGGAACACTGGTGCCGGTTTGTATGGAACGTTCTGTGGAGCTTATTGTGGCACTCCTGGGTATTCTAAAGGCGGGTGCGGCTTACGTGCCTATAGATCCGGAATATCCGGCAGCAAGGATCAGTTATATGCTGACTGATACAGCGGCAAGATTAATAGTAAGCACCAGCACTTATCAAACGTTGTTATCCGGACTGGAAAATATAACTGTTATCCGGCCGGATATGGACCGGGATATTATTAAAACCTATCCATCCACTGCACCAGCCAATCATACGGATGCTTCACAGCTCGCATATGTGATCTATACCTCCGGTTCTACAGGATTGCCCAAAGGTGTGATGGTAGCGCATCAGGGGGTAGTAAACCTGGTGCATTGGCATTTGCATCAGTATGAAGTAAATGCCAACAGTAAATCTACCGTGCTTTCAGGTGAAGGCTTTGATGCTTTTGGCTGGGAAGTATGGCCTTACTTATCAGCCGGTGCTACCCTGCATATCATCCATGATGATACACGGCTTGCTGTCCGCGAGCTGATAACTTTGTATCGTAAATATGCTATCACCCATAGCTTTTTGCCTACTGGTTTATTCACTGAATTTATCAGCGCTGCAGGTAACAAAATAACTTCATTAAAGTATTTACTGACAGGAGGTGATCGCTTACCGGCAACAGACATCAGGGCTTTGGACTATCGGGTGGTAAATAATTACGGACCTACTGAAAACAGTGTAGTGGCTACCAGTTATCAGTTATCTCCAAAGGATAAAGCCATATCACCGTTAATAGGAAAGCCTGTTCATAATACCCGCATTTATATTTTAAACAGACTGGATGAATTATGTCCGGTAGGGACAGTGGGAGAGATCTGTATTGCAGGCCGGGGCCTGGCAGCCGGTTATCTGAACCTGCCGGAACTGACAGCAGAAAAATTTATATCCGATCCGTTTAGTGGCGGAACAGGCAAACTTTACAGAACAGGTGACCTGGGAAGGTGGTTGCCGGATGGCAACATCGCTTATGCAGGAAGAATAGATGACCAGGTAAAGATCCGTGGATACAGAATTGAGCCGGGAGAAATAGAAAGTGTGCTGCAACAGTGTGAACTGGTAGATCAGGCGGTAGTATTGGCGTCCGCTGATCAGCAGGGCCATAAGCGATTGGTGGCATTTATTATTCCTCATGGTACTTTTGAAAAAGCTGGTATCCTTACTTATCTGAAAAGCAGATTGCCGGAATACATGGTGCCGGCATTACTCATACAAATAGATCAGTTGCCATTAACGCCTAATGGTAAAATTGACCGGAAAGCTTTATCAGTACCGGATGAAAGTACTTTGCTGCAGCAAACTTATGTGGCTCCCCGTAATCAGGCAGAGCAAACATTAGTTGCAATATGGCAGGAATTATTAGGTATATCACGTGTAGGTATACACGATAATTTCTTTGAATCCGGTGGCGACTCCATCATTATGATCCAGGTGGTGAGCCGGGCTAAACGCAGCGGATACGAATTACAACCACGTGATCTTTTTACCTGTCAAACTATTGCCGGACTCGCGGCTTTACTGGCGGCAAAGCAGGGAACCCACATCGTAGCAGAACAGGGGTCGCTTATCGGTAACAGCGGACTATTACCCATACAGCAATGGTTCTTTGAAACTGTTGATCCGGGAAATGTACCGGAAGAAAAGGTAGTTGCCATCGCCAGTCATTTTAACCAGCATTTCTTACTAAAAACAGATAAAAATATCGACAACAACAGGATGGCAGCTGCTATCCGTCAATTAGTACAACAACATGATACCCTTCGTTTTTCGTATAGGCGTGGTATTGATGGTTGGACACAGACATATGGCGACCAGGAAAGAGTACTTGAAACAGCCGATTTGCAACATGTGACAGACGTTGAGCTGGAAAACAGTATCAACGAATGTATTGCTCATCATGAGCGTATGCTTCATATTACCACTGGCGCCCTTATACGTGCGGTATTGATATTAACCCCAGCGGGCGAGTCTTGTAACAGGTTACTGCTGGTGATACATCATCTGGCTGTAGATGGTGTTTCCTGGCGTATCCTGCTGGATGACCTGCATTCTTTGTTAGAACAGGACAGTGACAATTATGCAGCCAGGAAAGGCAGCTCTTACCGTCAGTGGTACAATACTTTATTGTCATATGGGCAGCAACGCAGGCTATTAAACCAGCAATCATACTGGCAACAGATAACAACAGGTTACATTCCTTTGAAGACAGCAACAGAATGGAAAGGGGCTATTACGGCATCGGATATCCATCATTGGGAAGTTTGCCTGGATACTACGCAAACAAGGGCTTTATTACAAGAAGTCCCCGCAGCCTATCATACAGAAATCAATGATATTTTATTATGTGCGTTGTCACTTACCTTATCGGCATGGGGAAATACGTCAAAAGTATGGATAGGATTGGAAGGACATGGTCGTGAAGATCTTGCCGCCGGTATAGATACCAGTCATACCACAGGTTGGTTTACAAATTTATATCCGGTGTTATTACAGGTAGCAGATAGTAATGATCCGGGAGAACAGTTGATAGCTGTAAAGGAACAGTTAAGACGTATACCGGGTAAGGGTATTGGATATGGTGTATTGAAATACATTAACAAGGCTGTTGGTTTACAGGGAAAAACTCCCTGGGATATTGTTTTCAACTATCTGGGAAGATTTGATCAGTTACTGAAAGATGATAATGTTTTTCATTTTTCAGTAGCCTCCTTTGGTGCGGGCATGGGTGCAGATTTCCCGGTCAGGGACCGGTTATCAGTCAACAGTTTTATTCGTGATGGAGAACTGGTACTAAGATGGAGCTACAGCCATAAACATTATAAGCAGGAGCATATTGATGCATTGGCGGAAGCTTATTTGTTGCAGTTACAATCACTGATGACGCATTGCCTGTTGCAGCAAATATCAGTATTTACGCCATCAGACTATGGCTTAGGTGAAGAGATCAGTATGAGAGAGCTGAACGAATTTTTATCTGTTGTTGATCAGGGACATAGCCGGCGCAGTCAGATAGCAGGTGTATACCGGTTAAGTGGATTACAGGAAGGAATGTTGTTTCATCGGTTGTATGGCACACATTCAGGCGCTTACATGGAGCAGTTCAGCTGCGGGCTTAATCAGGTAGCACCGGATATTTTCAGGAAAAGCTGGGAGGAATTACTGCAACGACATAGTATTTTGCGCAGTGCTTTTTACAGTCATGCATTCAGTATTCCGGTTCAGTGTGTATATAAGGAGGCGGCATTACCCTTTGTGGTACTGGATTACGGGGATATGCAGGAGGATGAGCAGTTACTTGCATGGGAAAATTATAAGGAGCGTGACCGTCAACAGGGTTTCGATTTCACTTCGCCCTGTCTGATGCGTATCAGCCTGATACGATTCTCAGATACCCAATACCACCTGTTATGGAGCTTTCATCACATTCTGTTCGATGGCTGGTCTGTGGCCATTCTTATTGAAGAATTGCTTGGTGTTTATGAATTGCTTGTAAAGGGGGGAACTTTGCCACCAATAATAGAAGATCGTTATGAAGATTATATCCGCTATCAGGATAATCGTGATAAAGAAGCGGAGGAAGAATACTGGCGCAGCTATCTGTCAGATATTACTACCGGCAGTTTATTGCCTTTCATTGCTGCTACTGCTGATCGTAACAAAGGTATAGGCAGCTATCAGCATGAATTATTGCAACTGAATGAAGCGGTATCTGCTCAGTTGACCCGGTTTGCACAACGGCATCGTATCACGTTGAATACAGTTATGCAGGGAGCCTGGGCCTATTTGTTGTCCCGTTATACCGGTAGTGAAGATGTTAGCTATGGCGTTACCGTATCAGGCAGACCGGATGTACTGCACGGTATTGAGCAGCGCGTAGGACTTTACATTAACACATTACCTTTCCGTGCTCGCGGAAATGCTGCCAATGAAATAGTGGATTGGTTACAATTATTACAGGCAAACCAGGTTAAGAGCCGGGAACATCAGCATACGCCGTTGTCATCCATGCTGGATTGGAGTGGAGTAGGAGAACGTTTGTTTGATAGTTTGCTGGTATTTGAAAATTATCCGGTAAGTAAAGTGCTTTTGTCGCGGTCATGGCAATTGCAGTTAGACAATATAGCTGTACATGAACATACCAACTATCCGCTTACGATTATTATAACAGGCGGAGAGAAGATCAGTATCCGGTTTAATTACAACAGTGAGTTACTGACTTCAGCTGCTGTCGGCGCCATTGCTGGTCATTTTGAACAGGTGCTCCGTCAGCTGATGGCAAAAGAATCCGGCCGGTTGGCAGATCTTTCGTTTTTAACTATCGCGGAGCAGGCGCAGTTGATAACAACGTTTAACGATACTGCAGCACCATACCCGGAAAATGAAACGATCGTTGACCTGTTTGCACAACAGGCATTGCGTACGCCCGACAACGTAGCCATTGTGTCTGCCAATCATTTGCTGACCTATCAGGAACTGGATGAACGTTCCAATCAGCTGGCGCATTATCTGCGCAGCAAAGGTGTTACCAGGGAAAGCCTGGTGCCGGTTTGTATAGAACGCTCCGCGGATATGCTGATCGGTATTATGGGTATCATGAAAGCCGGCGCTGCTTATGTGCCTGTAGATCCGGAATACCCGGCAGCGCGTATCAGCTTTATGCTGGAAGATACCGCTGCGCCGCTTATCCTCTGCAGCCGTAAATGTTTAGCAGCATTACCGGCTATGGCTGCGCAACAGATTATACTGACAGATGCAGCCGCCATCGCAGATGGTGCTACATTGTCATTAACCAGTGTGCCTTCACCTGATCATCTCGCCTATATCATCTATACTTCCGGGAGTACCGGCAAGCCCAAAGGCGTGATGATCACGCATGGTAACCTGGTGAACTATCTGTTGAACAGCAAAGCTTCGTATATAACTGAAACGGATACACGTTCAGGAAGTTTTATCCATTTCTCCTATTCTTTTGATGCTTCTCTCACCGCTATGTTCATGCCTTTGCTGTATGGAAGATCTGTTGTGATCTCCGGCAAACAACAGGCTGATATTTTCGAAGATCCCTTGTTATGGAAATATGCTCCCTATGATTTTATTAAGTTAACACCGGCTCATCTGCCCTTACTGGAAGAGGCGCTGCATAAAGTGCCGGGAGGCTACCTTACCAGGAAGCTGGTAGTGGGCGGAGAAGCGTTGCAGCCGGCACATTTACAGTACCTGTATGACCTGGGTATAGAGATGGATATTATCAATGAATATGGCCCTACGGAAACTACTGTAGGCTGCAGTACTTATTGGTTTAATACGGCCAGGGAGGATCAGCCCCGCAATAATATTCCTATAGGCAGCCCTATATCAAATGTGCAGATCTACATCGTGGATGCTGCCTGTAACCTGGTGCCGGTAGGAATGGAAGGTGAAATATGTATAGCCGGCGCAGGTCTGGCATGCGGTTATCTGAATCGTCCTGAGCTGACCACAGAAAAATTTGTCCTTAATTCTTTCAGTGAAACAGTGGGTACGAAGATGTACAGGACCGGAGATCTGGGCAGATGGTTAACGGATGGTGTCATCGAATATACAGGAAGGATAGATGATCAGGTGAAGATCCGTGGTTACCGGATAGAATTAGGGGAGATAGAAAATGTGCTGCAGGAATGTGAACTGGTGAGCCAGGGAGCGGTCATTGTACAGACAGATCATCCGGGTGATAAGCGGCTGGCAGCTTATGTAGTGCCCAGGGGCAATTTTGAGAAAGAAGCCATACTTGCTTATCTGGCTGATAAGTTACCGGAATACATGGTGCCTTCTCTCCTGGTAGCACTGGAACAACTGCCTTTAACTACCAATGGCAAAATAGACCGGAAAGCCTTACCGGATGCAGAAGGGAATACACCGGTCACTAATTCGTATATCCCTCCCCGTAATGAAACAGAGCAAATATTGGCGGACATATGGCAAGAGCTGCTGGAAGTAGAACGCGTAGGTGTTCACGATAATTTTTTTGAATTAGGTGGGAATTCCTTGCTGGCCATGCGCGTGATATCATTGCTTCGGAAACGTTTACACAAAGAAGTATCACTGGATGCCATATTTCTGTATGTACGGCTGGCTGATCTGGCTTTGCATATCCGTCAGGAGGCTACCCCTTTATTATCTCCGGCAATAACCATTACTGCAAGGCCATCCCGTATTCCACTTTCGTATAGCCAGGAACGTTTATGGTTCATAGATCAGCTGGAAGGAAGTGTACAATATCATATTCCATTAGTGCTCAGATTAAAGGGCCGGCTTCAGCAGGATGCATTGATCCGGGCATTCAAAACAATTATTGACCGGCATGAAGTGCTGCGTACAGTAATTGTACAAACAGATGGTATTGCTTATCAGCAGGTGCGGGAAGGGGATCAATGGACACTGCATACAATCAATGCAGCTACCTGGAATGATGATGAGGCAGAATTGCAATCAAAGATACAGGCATTGATTACGCAACCATTTGACCTGGCAGCAGATCACATGTTAAGAGCGTATTTACTGGAATTGACCGATACAGAACATCTGCTTGTCATTACAGCACATCATATCGCATTTGACGGATGGTCCGGCGATATCCTGGTTCGTGAATTAGCTGAATTGTATAATGCCTTTGTTGCCGGGAAAGCTGCAACACAGCCCCGTCTGCCTTTTCAGTATGCAGATTATGCTATCTGGCAGCGTTCCTATTTATCCGGTAAGGTACTGTCTGCCCACCTGGATTACTGGTCAGATAAATTATCCGGCGTAAGTCCTTTGCAGTTACCTGTTGATCATCCGCGTCCGTTCATTCAAAGTACAAACGGAGCGGCTGTGTTATGCGGGATAGAAGATGAGCTGTATATACAGTTACAGGCACTGAGTGCCGGGGAAGGAACTACTTTATTTATGACATTGCTGGCAGCCTTTAATGTATTGTTACATCGTTATAGCGGGCAGGAAGATATATGTGTGGGTAGCCCGGCAGCGGGAAGAATGCAGCACGAAGTAGAAGGATTAATCGGATTTTTTATCAACACCATTGCGTTGCGCAGTGACCTGAAAAATAATCCTTCTTTTATCACATTACTGGCGCAGGTGAAGGAAACAACCCTGAGTGCCTATAAACACCAGGACGCGCCATTTGAAAAAGTAGTAGAGGCTGTTTTAAAGGAGCGGGACATGAGCCACCATCCATTGTTCCAGGTAATGTTTACCCTGCTGAATGCTCCGGAGGCAGAGATGTATGAAAGTAATGGTTTGCAGCTGTCGCCGGAAATGATTGCACAAACCAGATCACAGTTTGATCTGACGTTTTCAGTGAAGGAAACAGCCGGATCATTACTGGTGCATATTGCCTATTGCACAGATCTGTATAAGGAGGATACTATTAACCGGATGTTTGTGCACTACAAACAGTTGTTACAATCAATTGTCGCTAATCCGGCTTTGGAAATAGGTGCATTGAAGATGATCAGTCATGCAGAGGAGGATCAGTTGTTGTTTGCATTTAATGATACTGCAACAGCGTATCCGCAGGATAAAACGATTGTAACATTGTTTGCCGAACAGGTATTGCGTACACCGGATGCCATAGCGGTTGTATTTGAAGAACATACTTTAACCTACGCAGCGCTGGATGTCCGCGCTGCCCGGCTGGCGCATTACCTGCGCAGCAAGGGCGTTACCACTGAAACATTAGTACCCATTTGTCTGGAACGCTCATTGGAAATGATTATCGGCATTCTTGGCATTCTCAAAGCCGGTGCAGCTTACGTGCCTGTTGATCCTGCTTATCCACCGGAACGTATCAACTATATTTTAACAGATACACGGGCAAACCTCATCATCAGCAGCATTGCCTGTGAAGTGGTGTTGCCTGCTTTGGATTTGGATATTATCCGGTTAGATGCAGACAATGATATGATGGCAGATTTCCCGGCTACATCTCCTGTCATTGATCTTCGTGCATCGCATCTGGCCTATGTTATTTATACTTCAGGTTCCACAGGCAAGCCCAAAGGTGTGATGAACGAGCATGGCGGGGTGGTGAACCGCTTACAGTGGACACAGGATTATTTCCGGCTGGATGCACATGATGCGGTATTGCAGAAAACTACCTACTGTTTTGATGTATCTGTATGGGAATTGCTATGGCCGCTGATAGCCGGTGCCCGGCTGGTATTTGCTGCCCCCGGCGGACAAAAAGATACAGCTTATCTGTGCCGGCTGATCGCAACACATCGTATCACTACCATCCATTTTGTACCATCCATGCTGGCTGCATTCCTCGAAGAAGTGGCAGCAGGAGCAGCAGTGTCGCTGGAGCGCCTGCTATGTAGCGGAGAGGCATTGAAGCCGCAACATGTAATTGCTGCAAAGGATAAATTGCCACAAGTAACATTATATAATCTGTATGGTCCTACAGAGGCTGCAGTAGACGTAAGTTGCTGGCAGGCACCGGAAGAAGTACCTGATTTGGAACTGGTGCCAATAGGTACTCCGATAGCCAATACCCAGCTGTATATATTGGACAAATACGGGGCGCCGGTACCTATTGGCGTAGCAGGCGAATTATACATAGGTGGTATCCAGGTAGCAAGAGGTTATCTGAATCTGCCTGCACTGACAGCAGAAAAATTTATATACCATAAACTAGGCGATAAAACCGTAAGGTGTTATAAGACCGGGGATCTGGCCCGGTGGCTGGCTGATGGCAATATCGCTTATATAGGCAGAATAGATGACCAGGTAAAGATCCGTGGCTATCGCATAGAACTGGGTGAAATAGAATACGTACTGCAACAGTGCGAATGGATAAGTCAGGCGGTGACAGTAGTAAGGGAAGATAAACAAGGGCACAAACGACTGACAGCTTACGTAGTCCCTGTTGGTTCTTTTGACAAGGACGCAATTTTTGCCTATCTGAAAAGTAAGTTGCCGGAATATATGGTGCCGGCATTACTGATCGCATTGGAGCAGCTGCCGTTGACCGCCAATGGTAAGGTAGACCGGAAATCACTGCCAGACCCTGATATGACGGCATTTTCATTAAATACGTATATCCCTCCCCGTAATGAAACAGAGCGTGCACTGGCAACTGTATGGCAGGAACTGTTGGGGGTATCACGTTTAAGCATAAACGATAATTTCTTTGAACTGGGAGGTGATTCCATTATCACTATTCAGGTGGTAAGCCGTGCCAAACGCCATGGATATGAATTGCTGCCCCGCGATCTGTTTACGCATCAAACCATTGCTGACCTCAGTGCGCTGTTGTCAACCAGACAACATGCTGCTGCGGCGGTCACGGAGCAGGATTTTCTTAGTGGCAGTAGTGGATTGTTACCTATTCAGCAATGGTATTTTGAAACAGCTGCTGCAACAACCATCCCTTTTAATCAAAGTGTTTTATTAGCTATAGACAAGAACGTAGATGCGGCCACGTTAGGAAGCGCTATTCAGCAACTGGTCCGTTATCATGATGCACTTCGTTTTGTATACAACCGCACGGAACACGGCTGGGAACAGCAATACGGCGCTTACAGCGGGGAGCTGGCTGTAGAAGAGCTGTCGTCCTTTGCTTCCGGTAGTTTAACAGATAATATTGTAACGCTCGCAAATAAATATCAGCATCGCTTGTTGATAGAAACCGGCATTCTTATCCGCGCTGTATTGTTACTGACGCCGGCGGACGAAACGCATAACAGGTTATTGTTAGTGATCCACCATCTTGCTGTAGACGGAGTTTCCTGGCGTATACTTTTAGACGACCTGCATCTGTTGCTGGAGGGCGAGCAGTTATCCATGCGTAAAGGCAGTTCTTACCGGCAATGGTATGCTGCATTGATGACGTATAGTCATACGCAGCGTTTATTAAAACAGGGTGTTTACTGGCAGCAGGTAATCAATAATGCTATTCCGATGAGAGTAGATATTCCTGCGGAAGCAACCGTGTTGATGGCAGATATGGGCTATTGCGAAATCAGACTGGATGCATTACAGACACAACGTTTGTTACAGGAAGTGCCGCAGGTTTATCATACAGAGATGAATGATATTTTGTTAAGTGCATTGGCATTAACATTATCAGCGTGGAACAGCAGTGATGCAGTGATCATAGGGTTGGAAGGGCATGGCAGGGAAGAGATCATATCCGGTATAGATACCAGTCATATTGTAGGTTGGTTTACCAGTCTTTATCCTGTATTACTGCAGATAACACCTGGCGGAGAGCCGGGAGATATACTGGCAGCTGTAAAAGAACAACTACGGCAGGTGCCGGACAAAGGTATTGGTTACGGTGTACTAAAATATCTTAACAAAGCCACTTATTTACAAGGCAAAGATCCCTGGGATATTATATTCAATTATCTCGGACAGCTGGATCATGCCATTAACACAGATAGTAAAGTCCATTTGTCGGCAGCATCTTCCGGATCAGCTGTAGGTAACAATTATCCTATAAAGGAAAAATTATCGGTGAGTGCTTTTATTCGTGGCGGAGAACTGGTGATGGGTTGGAGTTACAGTAAAAAGCATTATCTGTCTGATAGTATTTCTTCATTAACAACAACCTACTTATCGCATCTCCAATCCTTGATTACGCACTGTATATCCTGCACTTCACCTGTATATACACCTGCTGATTTTGGTTTGGGAGGAGAGGTGGCAAATGAGGAGCTGAAACGGTTTCTGGCGGATCATGCGGTGCAGCGTTTGTATCGGTTAAGCGGATTGCAGGAGGGTATGTTATTTCATGGATTATATGAAGAACATACCCGTCTTTACATGGAACAGTTTACCTGTGAATTGAAAAATACTGATCCGGATATACTTCAACATGCCTGGGAGATACTGGTACAACGTCACAGTATTTTGCGCAGTGCATTTCATTATCATGAGTTCCGTATTCCTGTACAAGGTGTTTATAAAGAAGTGTCTGTTCCTTTCCATGTGCTGGATTACCGGCACATGAGCGCAGAAAAACAGGCTGCTGCCTGGGAAGCGTATAGGTTGTCCGACCACCAACAAGGTTTTGATTTTACGGTTCCCTGCCTGATGCGTGTAAGTCTGGTACAGCTGGATGATATACGTTACCGCCTGTTGTGGAGCTTTCATCATATTTTGTGTGATGGCTGGTCTGTAGCTGTTTTGATAGAAGAGCTGCTGAAGGTGTATGAATCTTTGGCTACCGGAAAGCCACTGGAGGAAGTAGCGGAAGATTGTTATGAAGATTATATCCGTTATCTCAATAACCGGGATACAGCAGCGGAAGAAAATTACTGGCGTGGTTATTTGTCGGATATCACCGGCGGGAGCTTCCTGCCTTTTATTGCTGCTTCCGGTAACAGACACAAAGGAAGTGGTCAGTACCGGCAGCAGCTGCTCCGGATGGAGGAAACATTTACCCGGGACTTAACCATATACACACAACGTCATCGTATTACCCTGAACACTCTCATGCAGGGCGTTTGGGCTTACCTGTTGTCGCAATATACCGGCAGAGAAGATATTACTTATGGTATAACAGTATCCGGCAGGCCGGAAGCACTGGGAGGCATTGAACAGCGCGTAGGTCTTTATATCAATACACTGCCTTTATACACCCGTGTTACTGCAGCACAGCATATTATTGAATGGCTGCATCAGTTACAGGAAGATCAGTTGCGGAGCCGTGAGTATCAGTATGTATCATTGTCTGACATTCAGCATTGGTGCGGGATATCAGATGGTTTGTTTGATAGTTTGCTGGTGTTTGAAAATTATCCGGTAAGTAAAACAATTACTTCACAGTCATGGCAACTACAGATAGATCAGGTAGCCATGTCTGAACAGGCCAATTATCCGTTAGCGATTATTATAGCCGGAGGGGAGCATATTCACCTGCGTTTTGATTATGACAGTGAACTGCTGTCTGCCGCTACCATAGCCATGATAGCTGGTCATTTTCAGGAGGTATTGCGGCAGCTGTTATTGCATGAATCAGGCAAGCTGACAGACCTTTCCCTTTTAACATCGGAAGAACAGTATCAGCTGCTGACAACTTTTAATAATACCGCTACGGAGTACCCTAAAGATAAAACCATCATCGATCTGTTTTCAGAACAGGTGTTGTTGACTCCTCATAAGATCGCAGTATCATTTGAAACGCAATCCCTGACCTATCAGCAGCTGGATGAACGCTCAGATCGGCTGGCGCATTATCTGCACAGCAAAGGTGTTACCATAGAAACGATGGTGCCTGTTTTTATGGACCGGTCTATTGAAATGATGATTGGTATACTCGGTATTCTGAAAGCAGGCGGGGCTTATGTGCCTGTTGATCCGGAGTATCCTGCTGAGCGCATTTATTTTATGTTGTCAGAAAGTAACAGTCCGGTGCTTATTACTACTACCGTATTACGGCATCGCCTATACGAAAATGAACAGCAGCTGATATTTATCTGCCTGGATGAGCCGAACCCTGTGTGGTCAGCTGTATCTGCAACATCGCTTCATATGGCGCTGTCAGCGGATAACCTGGCCTATGTAATGTATACTTCCGGTTCTACGGGCCAACCCAAAGGCGTGCTGGTAACACATCATAATGTAACCAGCCTGGTGTTGGGTGCTAACTACATCATGCTAACCGGGGAAGACACTATATTATCTGCCGGCTCGCTGTCCTTTGATGCCACTACGTTTGAATACTGGAGTATGTTATTGCACGGAGGCCACCTGGTACTCAGTGCAAAAGATAGTTTGCTGGATGTTGCGCTGTTGAAGCGGGAGTTGGTGGATAAGCAGGTCACTAAAATGTTCTTTACTACCAGTTGGTTTAATCAGCTGGTAACAACAGATATCACTGTTTTTGAAAACCTGTCAGCTATTTTAACCGGAGGAGAAAAGTTGTCGGAAAAACAGGTGGCAAAACTGATGACGGCCTATCCGCATATTGCTGTCAGCAATATCTATGGCCCTACAGAAAACACTACTTTCTCATTAAGTTATCTTATCAATAACAAGGGCCTTACCAGTAATACACCGATAGGCTATCCCCTGAACAATCGCAGTGCCTTTATCCTGAATGCCAGCCAACAACTGGTGCCGATAGGTGTTGCAGGAGAAATTTATTTAGGAGGCGATGGTTTGTCGAGGGGTTATCTGAACCGTCCTGAGCTGACGGCAGAAAAGTTTATTGTTAATCCTTTCAGTGATCAGGCCGGCGACAGGCTTTACAGAACAGGTGATGCAGGCAGGTGGTTGCCGGACGGAAGTATAGCATACATAGGCAGAATAGATGATCAGGTAAAGATCCGTGGTTACAGGATTGAGCCGGGAGAAGTGGAAAGTGTACTGCAACAATGTGAGGCCGTGAGCCAGGCAGTGGTGCTGGTAAAAGCAGATCAGCAGGGACATAAACGATTGATAGGATATGTAGTGCCTACAGGAGATTTTAACAAAGAGGCCATCCTTATTTATCTGAAAGCCCGGTTACCTGAATATATGGTGCCCGGCGCATGGATGGTATTAGATCAGCTACCACTGACAACCAATGGTAAAGTAGACCGCAAGGCCCTGCCAGATCCGGAATCAGTTACATCGCAGATAAATAACTATATCGCTCCGCGTGATGCCGCAGAACAATTGTTGGCAGACATCTGGCAGGAATTACTCGGAGTATCACGTGTAGGCATAAACGATAATTTCTTTGAACTCGGCGGAGATTCTATCATCACCATACAGGTGGTAAGCCGGGCCAGAAAGGCTGGTTATGCGCTGCGCCCAAGGGATCTGTTTATGCGCCAAACCATAGCAGGTCTTACTGCATGGCTCTCCTCTCAGCAGGAGGTGGTGGGATCAGGGGAACAGGGAATACTTGTTGGTAGCAGTGGTTTGTTACCCATTCAGCAATGGTATTTCGAAAAATCGGTACCGGCTGCTGTTCCTTTTAACCAGAGCATGTTATTATCAATAGCTAAACGCGTAGATGCGTCAACGTTATCCGCTGCTATTGCCCGCCTGCTCCTTTATCACGACGCGTTACGTTTTATCTATACTGATAATGGTCATGAGCAGCAGCAATCCTATGGCACCTATGAGGGCCGGTTGGAGATAGCTGATCTGCGATCCGTAACTATTGATCAGTTAACAAATGAAATTACAAAGCAGGCTAATTATTATGAGTGCAGCCTGGATATAGCACAGGGTGTACTGGTTCGTGCCGTATTATTATTAACCCCTGAAAGCGAATCACATAACCGGTTTATGCTGGTGATCCATCACCTGGCTGTTGATGGCGTGTCATGGCGTATCCTGCTGGATGACCTCAGCCTGTTGCTGCAAAACGGTAATTTACCGGTAAGCAAAGGTAGTTCTTACCGGCAGTGGTATGATACACTGCTGGCTTATAGTCAGCGCCGGCGCTTACAAAAGCAAGCTGCTTACTGGCAGCGCGTAGTGGCCGCCTATGTTCCTTTTAAAACTACTGCTGAGTGGCAGGGCGGGCTTACGATGGCTGATATGGGATGTTGTGAGGTGGCGCTGGATGTTTCACATACACGCTCTTTGCTGCAGGAAGCATCTGCTGCTTATCATACCGGTATCAACGATCTGCTGTTATGTGCGCTGGCAATTACTTTATCGGAATGGAACCATACTTCAAAAGTAGTAATAGGACTGGAAGGTCATGGCCGTGAAGATCTGGCTACGGGTATAGATCTTAGTCGTACTGTAGGCTGGTTCACGAGCCTTTACCCGGTATTGCTGCAAATATCACCTGGCAGCGGGTCAGGGGAGTTGATCAAATCAGTGAAGGAACAATTGCGGCAGGTGCCGGATAAGGGAATCGGATATGGGGTATTAAAATATATCAGCAAAGCAAATTATCTGCAGGGGGAGGATCCCTGGGATATTGTATTTAATTATCTGGGACAGGCGGATCATTTAGTAAAGCAGGAGGATGTGCTAAGTGTTGTGGATACTTCTTCAGGCGCGGACCTTGTTCCTGCGTTCCCGGTGTCACATAAATTATCTGTTACCTGTCTTATAAAAAATGGTGCCTTGGTGTTGCAATGGCGGTATGCTAATAAATATTATCTGCCTGATCATATTATCAAAATAGCGGCTGCTTATCTGTATTATTTGAAATCACTGATTACGCATTGTGTTGCTCAGAGCACCGCGGTCTTTACCCCTGCAGATTATGGCCTGGCCGGGGAAGTGACCAATGAAGAATTAAATATATTTCTGGAAGATTGTAATCAGACAGGAATGGTTGAGGGTATATACCGTTTAAGTGGTCTGCAAGCGGGTATGTTGTTTCATGGGTTGTATGGAGCTACATCCGGTGTATACCAGGAACAGTTTACCTGTACACTTAAACAAACGGATGTAGCAGCTTTCCGGAAGAGCTGGAAAAAACTGCTGCAACATCATAGTATTTTGCGTAGTGCATTTTATTATGATAAATTAAGACTTCCGGTACAATGCGTGTACAGCGAAGCGGAATTACCTTTTACAGTACTGGATTTCCGCCACCTGTCTGCCGTAGAGCAGGCAATTGGAATACAGCAGTATGAGCAGGCCGACAGGCAGCAGGGCTTCGACTTTGCTACGCCATGCCTGATGCGCATTTGTTTAATACAATTGGATGAAGCACGCTATCATATGCTGTGGAGTTTTCATCATATACTCCTGGATGGCTGGTCTTTGCCCGTACTCATGGAAGAGTTGCTGCATATATATGAAACGATTGTTACAGAAAAGCCTTTGCCGGTAATTGCAACAGATCGTTATGAAGATTACATCCGTTACCTGGAAACGCTGGATAAAGAGCAGGAAGAAGAATACTGGCGCACTTACCTGGCCAGCGTTACAGCCGGCAGCAGCCTGCCTTTTATCTCCTCTTTACAGGATCGTAATAAAGGTGATGGCAGCTATCAAAATAAATTGCTTCAACTGGATGCAGGATTAGTTCATCTGTTAACAGCTTGTACGCAACGGCACCATATCACCTTAAATACCCTGATGCAGGGCGTTTGGGCTTACCTGTTATCTGCCTATACTGGTAGTGAGGATGTTGTGTATGGTGTGGTGGTAGCCGGCCGGCCGGAGGCATTACCAGGTATCGAGCAAAGAGTAGGATTATACATTAACACGTTGCCGCTTTATGCCAGGGTAGTTGCTGCTGATAACATTGCAGACTGGCTGCAACAGTTACAGGTGGCGCAGTTAAAGAGCCGCGAATATCAATATACACCACTGGCTGAAATACAAGGCTGGTGCGGTATAGGAGAGCAGTTGTTTGATAGCCTGCTGGTATTTGAAAATTACCCGGTAAGTAAAGTGCTGTTATCACAGCCATGGAAATTACAGATAGAACAGGTGGCCATACGTGAGCAGACCAACTATCCTTTAACACTTGTTATTACAGCAGGAGAAGAGATCAACATCCGGTTTGATTATAATAGCAGATTATTATCTGCCACTACTGTAACGGCTATACGCAGACATTTTGAACAGGTATTGCATCAGCTGGTAACACATGAATACGGAAAGCTGGAAGATATTAGCTGTATAACACCGGAAGAACGGTATCAGTTAATTACAACATTTAATAACACCGCTGCAAATTATCCTGGTGATAAAACACTGACCGGGCTGTTTGCTGCGCAGGTATTGCGCACGCCAAATGCACCGGCACTGGTATTTGAAGGAACGGCCCTTACCTATGATGCACTGGACAAGCATTCCAACCAACTGGCCAATTATCTGCGTCATAAAGGAGTAACCACTGAAACGCTGGTACCGGTATGCATGGAGCGTTCGTTAGATATGGTAGTGGCTATGCTGGCCATTCTGAAGGCCGGTGGCGCTTACGTTCCTATTGATCCGGAATATCCTTCCAGCCGCATCAGTTATATACTTTCAGATACCCGCGCTACCCTGGTCATAAGCAGTAATGCATGCATGGCTAAATTACAGACAGCAACTGCCATTGATATTATTGCGCTGGATGGCGACGCTGATATTATCAGGACTTATCCATCAACCATTCCTGTATTTGTGCAGACCGGCAATCAGCTGGCATATGTGATTTATACCTCCGGCTCTACCGGATTGCCTAAAGGAGTAATGATTGAACATAAAGGAATATCGAACCTGGTAAACTGGCATATAGCAGCCTATGAAGTGAATAGTGCCAGCAAAGCTACGTCTATGGCAGGTATGGGCTTTGATGCTTTTGGCTGGGAAGTATGGCCTTATCTCTGTGCCGGTGCTGTTGTTAATATACTCAGTGATGATCAGCGTCTTTCGCCTGCGGCTATTGTTGATGTGTATTTCCGCGAAGCGATAACACATGGATTTTTATCTACTGCACTGGTGCATGAATTCATCCGGGAAGCAGGCCATCAGCTTACTGCATTAAAATATTTGCTTACAGGCGGTGATAAGTTAGGGGCTACGGATGTTAGCGGACTTTCTTATAAAGTGATCAATAATTACGGACCTACGGAAAACAGTGTGGTTACTACCTGGTATCCATTATCAGAAAAAGATAGTCATACTGCACCATTGATTGGTGCACCTGTCAGCAATACCTGCGTTTATGTATTGGATAAGCATCTACAGCTATGTCCGGTGGGCGTGCCGGGAGAAATCTGCATCGCCGGTACAGGCTTATCCCGTGGTTATCTGCATCAGCCTGCATTAACAATAGAAAAATTCATCACACATCCTTTGAGTGAAAGGCTTTACAGAACAGGTGATTTGGGCAGATGGCAGCCGGATGGAACATTAGCATATATCGGGCGAATAGATGACCAGGTAAAGATCCGGGGTTACAGGATTGAGTTAGGAGAGATTGAAAGTGTATTGCAGCAGTCCGGATTAGTAAGTCAGGCAGTTGTACTGGCACCCGCAGATCCGCAGGGACACAGGCGCTTGGTAGCTTATGTAGTACCTCCTGGTGATGACTTCAACAGAAAAGACATACTCAGTTATTTGAAAGATACACTGCCTGCATACATGGTGCCTGGCATACTGATAGCGTTAACAGCATTACCATTAACAGCTAATGGTAAGGTAGACCGTAAATCACTGCCGGATGTGGATATGGAAGCGATAACCGCAAAAGCGTATATGGCTCCCCGTAATGCAACAGAACAAGCCCTGTCAGCACTATGGGAAGATTTGCTTGGAATATCCCGTATAGGTATCTACGATAACTTTTTTGAGTTGGGAGGACATTCTTTAATGGTAATGCGCCTGATACCAGCGATCAACAACAGTTTAGGCGTAACAATTCCTGTCAGAACTTTCTTTGGACTCGCCACTATTGAATCATTGGCCAAATACATCAGTGTTAATCAGGATAATGTGGTAGCTGATGCAAAAACTATCACTATTGAATTATAGCTCCGGCTGTCTTAAACCCTCAAAATATAGAACATGTCTTCATTTAGTTTGATTGAAATTGTTAATCTGCTTGACAAGGCACACCGCAATGGTATTAAGATATCTTTTGATAACGATAAACTGATTGTGCAGGGATTTGGGTCGGATGAAATAGATCCTGACCTGTTACAGGAACTAAGGAGTAATAAAGCGCAGCTAACTGAATATTTTAAGCAGCATAAAATAAATAGCGTTGGCAATTCCTCTTCCATAAGAATAAATCCATCGGAACGAACTACGCTGAGTCGCATTCCGCTTTCGTATAACCAGGAACGTTTATGGTTTATTGACCGGCTTTCCGGTAGTGCGCAATATCATATACCTATGTTGATGCGGTTGAATGGCGCGGTCAACAGGGAGGGATTGGAATATGCATTAAAACATATTGTGAACAGGCATGAAGTATTGCGTACCATTATTGCAGAGGAAGACGGGGTAGCCTATCAGCAGGTAAAAGAACAGGATCAGTGGTCATTGGAGCTGATCCCGGCGGAGGCCTGTAAAGAGGATACAGCAGCATTGCAATCGTTGATAGCGGGGTTGATGCGCCAACCATTTGATTTGTCGGCAGATCATATGCTGCGGGCACATTTAATAGCGCTGCGTGAAGACGAACATGTACTGGTAATGAGCATACATCATATTGCATCAGATGGATGGTCTGCCGGAATTATTGCACGGGAATTTTTTGAGTTATATAACAGTTATGTGGGAGGAGGTACGGTGCAGTTGGTCGCTCCTGATCTTCAATATGCCGACTACGTTATCTGGCAGCGGTCTTATTTATCCGACCAGGTATTATCTGCCCATCTGGATTATTGGTCATCACAATTATCCGGCGTAGGTGCGTTACAGTTACCTACAGATTTTCCCCGCCCTGCTATACAAAGTAATCGCGGATCAAATTGTTTATTCCGTATAGAAAAGGAGCTGTATACGCAATTGCAGGAACTGAGCAGTCAGCAGGGTATTACGTTGTTTACAACATTGCTGACAGCTTTCAATGTATTGCTGTATCGTTACAGCGGACAGGAGGATATCTGTGCAGGCAGCTCACTGGCTGGAAGGATGCATCAGGATGTGGAAGAATTGGTTGGTTTTTTTGTTAATACCGTTGCTTTACGTAATGATCTGGGCGGCAATCCTTCTTTTGTGGAGTTACTGGTAAAGGTCAGGGATACTGTTATGAGCGCGTGGGAACACCAGGAAGTGTCCTTTCAAAAAGTGGTGGAGACGGTGGTGAAAGAGCGTGATCTGAGCCGTAACCCGCTTTTCCAGGTTTTATTTACATTAGAGAACATGCCCGTAGGTGCAGCGCAGGAGTTGCAGGGACTGCGTGTTTCGCCGGAACATTTTATACAAACGCATGCACAGTTTGATCTGTCATTTTCTTTGCAGGAATCTCCGCATTTTTTATTTGTCAATATTCTCTATTGCACAGATCTGTTTACGGCTGCCACCATTCACCGGATGTTTGCACATTACAAACAGTTATTGCAATCTGTTGTGGCGGCTCCCGCTTCAAAGATAGCTTCATTGAAGATGATGACTGCGGAAGAAGAACGTTTGTTGCATACATTTAATGATACAGCTGCGGATTATCCCAACGATAAATCACTGATCGATCTTTTGACTGCACAGGTTTTACGCACACCTGATGCAGTGGCTGTTATTGCAGCACATCAGTCGCTGACATATGGGCAACTGGATGCCCGTGCCAATCAGCTGGCGAATTACCTGCGGAGCAGGGGCGTTGCAGCCGGCACTTTGGTACCTGTTTGTATAGCGCGTTCCATTGAAATGGTGATAGCTATTTTAGGCATCCTGAAAGCAGGGGCAGCTTACGTGCCTATAGACCCGGAATATCCGGTTGAGCGGATCAGTTTTATGCTGGCAGATACTGCTGCTGAATGTATTGTAAGCAGCCATCATTGCATATCAGTATTGCCTCCTGATGTCCGGCAGCTGGTTGTACTAACAGATAGTGAAGAAATATTGAATGGTGGGGTATTGCCATTGGCAGATACACCGTCGCCTGATCATCTCGCTTATATTATCTATACATCCGGCAGCACCGGTAAGCCTAAAGGAGTAATGATCACGCATGGCAACCTGGTCAATTACCTGGTGAACAGTAAAGCTGCCTATATAACCGAAACGGATACACGTTCGGGTAGTTTTATCCACTTTTCCTATGCTTTCGATGCCTCTCTCACAGCCATGTTCATGCCATTGTTGAATGGAAGATCTGTTGTGATACCAGCAGGTGAGCAGGCCAATATATTTGAAGATCCGTTGTTGTGGAAATATGCGCCCTATGATTTTATTAAACTAACACCGGCGCATTTGTTATTGCTGGAAGCTGCAATGAATAAAGTGCCGGGTACACACCTGACTAAAAAACTGGTACTGGGAGGGGAAGCGCTGCAGGCAGGGCAGCTGCAGTATTTGTATGATCAGGGAATAGCAATGGAAATTATTAATGAATATGGGCCTACAGAAGCTACTGTGGGCTGTAGTACCTGGTGGTTTAATACCGGCGGGTCATTTACCCGGCCAGGCAACAGCCTTCCGATAGGCACTCCTGTATCGAATGTACAGTTGTATATAACAGATGTTAACCTTAACCTGGTGCCTATTGGTGTGATCGGTGAAATTTGTATAGCAGGAGCGGGTTTGGCGCAAGGTTATCTGAACCGGCCAGAATTAACTGCAACGAAATTTGCTCCGAATCCTTTTAGTGAAGCTGCCGGCGCAAAGATGTATAAGACGGGTGATCTAGGCAGATGGTTACCGGATGGTACCCTCGAATATGCCGGTAGAGTAGATGACCAGGTAAAAATACGTGGCTACCGGATAGAATTAGGCGAAATAGAAAATGTATTGCAGGAATGTGAAGCGGTTAGCCAGGCTGTAGTATTGGCTCCTGCCGGTCCGCAGGGTGATAAGCGGCTGATCGCTTATGTGGTGCCAAAGGGGAGCTTCAACAGTGCCGTCATTCTTTCCTTTCTGAAGAGCAGGTTACCGGAATACATGGTACCCTCCTTATTGCTGGTACTGGAACAGCTGCCATTAACCACTAACGGAAAAGTAGACCGGAAAGCCTTACTGGGTATGGATAGCAACATGGTGGAAGTAATTACGTATGTGCCTCCCCGTAATGAAACTGAACAAATACTGACAGCGATATGGGAGGAGTTACTGGAGGTAGAGCGTGTAGGCGTATACGATAGCTTTTTTGAATTAGGTGGTCACTCCCTGCTGGCCATGCGGTTGATTTCTTTGTTGCGTAAGCGGTTGCATAAAGAAGTATCATTGGATGCAGTGTTTACGCATGTACGGCTGGCTGATCTGGCACAGCATATCCGGCAGGAAGCGCCCGCATTATTATTGCCGGCAATAACCGCAGGAGTGCGCCCGGTACGTATTCCACTTTCGTATAGCCAGGAACGTTTATGGTTCATTGATCAGCTGGAAGGTAGCGTACAATATCATATACCGGCGGTTTTAAGGCTGAAAGGACAACTTAACCAGGAAGCATTGGCATATGCACTGAAAAGTATTGTTAACCGCCATGAAGTATTGCGTACGGTTATTGTGCAAACAGACGGCATTGCTTATCAGCAGGTGCAGGAAGGAGACCATTGGCATTTAAGTACGCTGTCTGTTGCTGCGCTGAAAAATGATCCGGCGGCATTACATGCTATGATCCGGGAATTAATTGCCACCCCATTTGATTTATCGGCAGATGCCATGTTAAGAGCGCATTTACTGATATTGGATGAAACGGAATACCTGCTGGTGGTGAATATGCATCATATTGCTTCTGATGGCTGGTCTACAGGTGTACTGGTGCGCGAATTTTTTGAGCTGTATAACAGTTATGTTGCAGGCAGACAGCCACAGTTGCCTGTCTTGCCTATACAGTATGCATCGTACGCTATCTGGCAACGGTCCTATTTATCAGGAAAGGTGCTGGCTGCCCACCTGGACTACTGGACAGATAAACTTTCCGGCGTAGAAGTATTGCAGCTGCCTGCTGATTATCCCCGTCCGGCTGTGCAAAGCATACATGGCGCTACAGTTGATTTTCGTATCAATGAAGAACTGTATACAGCATTGCAGGAGTTATGCAAGGTACAGGGAACTACTTTGTTCATGACATTACTGGCAGCTTTTAAAGTGTTGTTATATCGTTACAGCGGTCAGGAAGATATTTGTGTAGGCAGCCCGCAGGCAGGTCGTATGCAACAGGAAACGGAAGGACTGATCGGTTTTTTCATCAATACAGTAGCCCTACGGAGTAATCTGAGTAATAATCCGGCTTTTACGACCTTGCTGGCACAGGTGAAAGAAACTACGCTGGGTGCCTGGGAACATCAGTTGGTGTCTTTTGAAAAAGTAGTGGATGCGGTAGTGAAAGAACGTGATATGAGCCGCCACCCATTGTTCCAGGTCATGTTTGTATTACAGAATACCCCGGAAGTAGCTATGCAGGAACTGAGCGGCCTTAACCTGTCAGAAGAAACACCTGAGGTACCCCATGCAAAATTTGATCTCACTTTTTCTGTACAGGAATTTCCCCGGTACTTATCTGTAAGTGTGGTATACTGTACTGATCTGTATGAGAAAGGCACTATTGAACGGTTGTTCAGAAATTATGAGCAGTTGTTACGTGCTATTGTAAACACACCTGCTGCCACTATAGGATCCCTGAAAATGCTTCACAGGGATGAGGAAGAAGCGTTATTGTCTGCGTTTAATAATACTGCCGCTGTTTATCCGGAAGACAGTATTATCACCAGCCTTTTTGCAGAACAGGTCTTGCGCATGCCCGGAGCTGTAGCCCTGGTATTTAATGGGGAATCTTTGACCTACCAGGAGTTGAATAAACGCTCAGATCAACTGGCTGCTTATCTGAGCAGTAAAGGTGTAAGCAGTGGTACCCGTGTACCGCTCTGCACCGGCCGTTCAGCTGACATGATAGTAAGTATCCTGGCCATTCTGAAAGCAGGCGGCGCCTATGTGCCGATCGATCCCGATTACCCTGTGGAAAGGATACGTTTTATGTTATCGGAAAGTAATAGCCCGTTGGTACTCACTACAACGATATATCGTGAACGGATATACGTAAACGAGGAGGAGAAGCTCCTTATCTCCATTGATAACAGGGAGGAATGGTTTTCATCGCATCAGTTGGATTACGCCATTCCTGCTTCAGTACCTGATGATCTTGCCTATGTTATTTATACTTCCGGCTCAACAGGGCAGCCTAAAGGCGTGATGGTGTCGCATAAAAATGTGGTAAGCCTGGTGAAAGGCGTTCAATATGTAACCTTTAGTCCGGCTGATATTTTGTTGTCTACCGGTTCTCCATCTTTTGACGCAACCACTTTTGAATACTGGGGCATGCTGTTAAACGGAGGTCAGCTGGTATTATGCGAAGAAAATACTTTACTGGATCCTGTGTTGCTGAAGCAGGAGATTAATCTCCGCGGGGTCAATAAAATGTGGTTTACAGCAGGATGGTTTAATCAGCTGGTAGATACAGATATTACTGTTTTTGCCGGGTTGTCTGTTATCCTGGCCGGCGGAGAAAAACTATCGGAGGAACATGTCAGCAGAGTACAGCAGCAATATCCATCGCTGATCGTTATTAACGGATATGGGCCTACGGAGAATACAACTTTCTCATTAACCTACCAGGTTAAACCGGGAGCATATAAGGGTAGTATTCCTATAGGCCGGCCATTGAGTAACAGGACAGCCTATATACTGGATGCCCGACACCAACTGGTGCCAGTTGGTGTAGTTGGTGAAATTTATTTAGGTGGCACGGGTTTGTCGAAAGGGTATCTGAACAGACCGGAATTAACGGAAGAAAAATTTATCCCCCATCCTTTCAGTGATCAGCCGGGTGAAAGGCTTTACAGAACAGGCGATTTAGGAAGATGGCTACCGGAAGGGGTGATTGAATATACGGGCAGAATAGATGACCAGGTAAAGATCCGGGGGTATCGTATAGAATTGGGAGAAATAGAAAATGTATTGCAGCAATGTGAACTGGTCAATCAGGCTGTGGTATTGGCCATTGCTGATCATCCCTTGCATAAGCGTTTGGTGGGTTATATAGTACCCAATGGATATTTTGAGAAAGAAAAAATCCTTACTTACCTGAAGAGCAGGCTGCCTGATTATATGGTACCTGCTTTGCTGATTGAATTAAAGCAATTACCATTAACCCCTAATGGTAAGGTTGACCGTAAATCCTTGCCAGAATTGGATGATAGCGTATTGCCAACAAAAGCATACGTAGCGCCGCGCAACGAAACAGAGCGGGTATTGGCCAATATCTGGCAGGATTTATTAGGCATCTTACGGGTAGGGATATACGATAATTTTTTTGAATCAGGAGGAGATTCCATTATCACCATACAGGTAGTAAGCCGCGCCAGGCAGGCCGGATATATTTTGCAGCCACGGGATGTTTTTACGCATCAAACTATCGCCGGACTGGCAGCTGTATTGGATTCCCGGCAGGAAGCCATTGTAGCTGGTGAACAGGAAATGCTCACCGGTAGTAGCGGGTTGCTTCCTATACAGCAGTGGTATTTTGAAACAGGTGCATTAATCGACACACCATTTAACCAGAGTGTATTATTATCTGTTAATAAAAGCGTACAGCCGGAAGCGTTAGTGAATGCCATTACGCAGCTAACGCGTTATCACGATGCTTTACGCTTCGAATATGCTTATGCGTCTGTGGAGCACAGCTGGGAGCAATCTTATGGCGGGTATGAAGGAGCGTTGGAAACGGTGGACCTTACCACCGTTTCGCCGGATATGTTGGGAGATGCGCTTAATACCTATGGGGATTATTATCAGCATAGCCTTCATATAACAAAAGGTATACTGGTCCGTGCAGTTTTGTTGCTAACACCAGCAGATGATGCATATAACAGATTATTGCTGGTAATCCATCATCTGGCAATAGATGGTGTATCATGGCGCATACTGTTAGACGATCTGCAGCAGCTATTGCAGCATGGAAATAATTTATCTGTTGGTAAAGGTACTTCTTACCGGCAGTGGTATGATGTATTGGCTGCCTATAGTCAACGCCGGCGCCTTTTGGCTCAGCAGCCGTACTGGCAGCGGATAATTGATAATTATGTTCCACTGAGGGCAGATACTCCTTTTGAAGGCGCCCTTATCATGTCAGAAAAAAAACATGTTGAAGTACGACTGGATGCTGCACTAACCCGTAGCCTTTTACAGGAAGCTCCGGTGGCCTATCATACAGAGATCAATGATCTGTTGTTATGTGCGTTGCTGCTAACGTTGGCTGACTGGAACCAGACTTCCGGCATTGTAATCGGCCTGGAGGGACATGGACGTGAAGATCTTGCACCTGGTATAGATACAAGCCATACAGTAGGCTGGTTTACCAGTATTTTTCCTGTATGGCTGCAATTGCCTGCTGGCAAAGACTTAGGAGAAATACTTATTTCGGTGAAAGAACAACTGCGTCAAGTGCCGGATAAAGGCATAGGCTTTGGTGTGCTTAAATATATAAACAAAGCAGCGCAGTTACAGGGCAAAATGCCCTGGGATATCGTCTTTAATTATCTGGGACAATCTGATCATATTGTCAGTGAAGAGGGGCTTTTCCATTTTGCAGTGGAATCCGCCGGAAATCCTGTGGGGGAAGGATTTCCGCTTAGCGATAAATTGTCTGTCAGCAGTATCGTACAGCATAGTGAGCTGGTAATGCGATGGGACTACAGCAGCAGGCATTACCAGGCAGAAAGTATTGCAACATTGGCAGCTGCTTATTTTTCACATTTACAGGCGCTCATAATACATTGTGTTACGCAGCAGGCACCCTTATTTACGCCATCCGATTATCGTATAGGCGATGAAGTTAGTACAGCAGAATTGCACGCCTTTTTTGCTGTGGAGGAAAATGGTATTAAGAGAAGTGCAGCAATTGAAGATTTGTATCCATTGAGTGGCTTGCAGGCAGGGATGCTGTTTCACGGGCTATATGAAACACAGCAGGGCCTTTATATGGAGCAGTTTTGTTGCGAACTTAAAAATGTGATCGCGCCTGCGTTGGAAGAGAGCTGGAATGAGTTGTTACGGCGGCATAGTATTTTGCGTAGTGCTTTTTATAATGATGCCTTCAGCATTCCGGTACAATGTGTGTATCGGGAAGCCCGGATACCTTTTATGGTACTGGATTACCGGCATCTCTCTGAAGAAGAACAGGTTGTTGCCTGGCAGGAATATGAACAGGCCGACCGGAAAAAGGGCTGCTGTTTTACAGCGCCCTGCCTGATGCGTATCACGCTGGTACAGTTGTCTGATGAGCGTTACAGGATGCTGTGGAGCTTTCATCATATTCTTTTTGACGGATGGTCAGTAGCGGTGCTGGAAGAAGAGCTGATGTTGGTATATGAAGCCATTGTATTGCGACAACCGCTGCCGGTGGTGGGGGAAGATCGGTATGGAGATTATATCCGCTATCAGCATCTCCGGGATAAAGAAGCGGAAGAAGACTATTGGCGCGGTTATCTGGGAAATATGGAGGAAGGAAGTTTACTACCTTTTATCCCTGTTGGGAGTGAGCGGAATAAAGGTATCGGTGTTTACCAAAATCAGTTATTGCACCTGGATACAGCCACTTCCCAACAGATAATACTGTTGGCGCAGCGGCATCATATTACGCTGAATACGTTGATGCAGGGAGTATGGGCTTACCTGCTGTCCTGTTATACCGGCCGAAGTGAAGTAACTTACGGGGTTACAGTATCCGGCCGGCCGGAAGAACTTACCGGCATTGAACAGCGGGTGGGATTATTCATTAATACCATCCCACTACACACAAAAGTGGATAGTGCTAACCTTATATCCGACTGGCTGCATCAGCTGCAGGAAAATCAGTTGCAGAGCCGGGAGTATCAATACACTTCTCTGGCTGCTATTCAGCGGTGGAGCGGGGTTTCGGAAGAACTGTTTGATAGTCTGCTGGTGTTTGAAAACTATCCCGCAAGTAAAATAGATGCTTCACAGTCATGGCAACTGCAGATAGAAAAAGTAGTGGTGCGTGAACAAACCAACTACCCTTTAACAATCATTATAGCCGCAAGAGAAGATATTTATATTGACTTTGCTTATAACAGCGATCTGTTACCTGCTGCTGTAGTACCTGCTATTGCTGGTCATTTTGAACAGGTATTGCATCAGCTGGTAACACATGAATACGGAAAGCTGGAAGATATTACCTGTATAACACCGGAAGAACAACAGCTGTTAACCACAGTATTTAATAACACTGCTGTAAATTATCCTGGTGATAAAACACTGACCGGGCTGTTTGCAACGCAGGTATTGCGCACGCCAAATGCACCGGCACTGGTATTTGAAGGAAAGGTCCTTACCTATGATGCACTGGACAAGCGTTCCAGTCAACTGGCCAATTATCTGCGTCATAAAGGAGTAACCACTGAAACGCTGGTGCCGGTATGCATAGCGCGTTCGTTGGATATGATAGTGGCTATGCTGGCCATTCTGAAGGCCGGTGGCGCTTACGTTCCTATTGATCCGGAATATCCTTCCAGCCGCATCAGCTATATACTTTCAGATACCCGCGCTACCCTGGTCATAAGCAGTAATGCATGCATGGCTAAATTACTAGCAGCAACTGCGATTGATATTATTGCGCTGGATGACGATGCTGATATTATCCGGACTTACCCATCTGCCATTCCCGTATTTGTACAGACTGCCAGTCAGCTGGCATATGTGATCTATACCTCCGGCTCTACCGGATTGCCTAAGGGAGTAATGATTGAACATAAAGGAATATCGAACCTGGTCAACTGGCATATAGCTGCCTATGAAGTGAATAGTGCCAGCAAAGCTACGTCTATGGCAGGTATGGGTTTTGATGCTTTTGGATGGGAGATATGGCCTTATCTCTGTGCCGGTGCCGTTGTTAATATACTCAGTGATGACCAGCGTCTTTCGCCTGCGGCTATTGTCGATGTGTATTTCCGCGAAGCGATAACACATGGATTTTTATCTACTGCACTGATACATGAATTCATCCGGGAAGCGGGCCATCAGCTTACTACATTAAAATATTTGCTTACCGGTGGTGATAAATTAGGTGCTACAGCTGTTAGCGGGCTTTCTTATAAAGTGATCAATAATTACGGACCTACGGAAAACAGTGTGGTTACTACCTGGTATCCATTATCAGAGAAAGACAGTCACGCTGCACCATTGATTGGTGCACCTGTCAGCAATACCTGCGTTTATGTATTGGATAAGCATCTACAGCTATGTCCGGTGGGCGTGCCGGGAGAAATCTGCATCGCCGGTACAGGTTTATCCCGTGGCTATCTGCATCAGCCTGCATTAACAACAGAAAAATTCATCACACATCCTTTGAGTGAAAGGCTTTACAGAACAGGAGATTTGGGCAGATGGCAGCCGGATGGAACATTAGCATATATCGGGCGAATAGATGACCAGGTAAAGATCCGGGGCTACAGGATTGAGTTAGGAGAGATTGAAAGTGTATTGCAGCAATGTGAGGCAGTAAGCCAGGCGGTGGTGTTGGCGAAAGCAGATCAGCAGGGGCATAAGCGGTTGATAGGTTATGTGGTGCCGCATGAAAATTTTAAGAAAGAAGCAATACTTGCTTATCTGAAGAACAGATTACCGGAATACATGGTGCCGGCGCTGCTGGTGGAATTAGCACAGCTGCCCTTAACCAGCAATGGTAAGATTGACCGTAAATCGCTGCCGGATATTGATACGGATGTATTACTCACCAATGCGTATATCCCTGCCCGTAATCAAACGGAACAGGACCTCGTCAATATCTGGCAGGACCTGTTGGGTATATCACGTATAGGCATACACGATAATTTCTTTGAGTTGGGTGGTGATTCAATTGTCACTATTCAGGCGGTAAGCAGGGCTAAACGTAGCGGATATGAGCTGCAGCCCCGTGACCTCTTTACCTGTCAGACGATTGAGCGGTTAGCAGCCCTGCTGGAGGCAAAACGTGGGCACGCCATATCCGGGGAACAGGAATTACTCAGCGGCAAGAGTGGGCTGTTACCTATTCAACAGGCATATTTTGAGGGCGGTGGTTCTGCAGCGAACTTTTTTAATCAGAGCATTTTATTGACTGTAAATAAAAATATTACTGCATCAGCATTAAGTGAAGCGATTACTCAGTTGCTCCGTTATCATGATGCCTTACGTTTTGTATATACCGGGGTTGATAATGCCTGGGAACAAGCTTATGGTGCTTATGAAGGGAAGCTGGATATAGTGGACCTGCAGTCTGTTGCCTCGTACAAATTAGCTGATCAGATTACAGCAGCTGCCAACAGTTATCAGGAGAGTTTGGACATAGTAGCTGGTATCCTGATGCGCGCAGTTTTGATGTTAACGCCTGCTGCTGAAACACATAACAGGCTATTGCTGGTGATTCATCACCTGGCGGTAGATGGTGTGTCCTGGCGTATCCTGTTGGATGATTTGCAACTGTTATTAAATGGCGGTCATTTATCTGTGCAAAAAGGTACCTCTTACCGGCAATGGTATGAAGTGCTGTCGGCTTATAGTCTTCGTCAAAGGTTGTTAAAGCAGGCGCCTTATTGGCAACAGCTTAGTGCCCGCTATATTCCTCTGCGGACAGATACAGCTTATGAAGGTGCCATTACTGCTTCTGATATGAGATCTTATGAAGTACACCTGAATACCCTGCTAACAAAGCAATTACTACAGGATACTGCTGCCGCCTATCACACCGGCATCAATGATCTTTTACTTTGTGCATTGGCGTTGACATTATCTGCCTGGAATCATACACCGGATATAGTGATAGGATTGGAAGGACACGGGCGGGAAGAGTTAACACCGGGCATTGATCTTAGTCGTACTGTTGGCTGGTTTACCAGCCTCTATCCGGTGTTACTGCATGTTGCTGCAAGTAGCAGCATCGGTGATCAGCTGGTAGAAGTAAAAGAGCAACTGCGGCGGGTGCCGGATAAAGGTATTGGTTATGGTGTGCTTAGATACATTAACAAAACAGCTGCTTTACAAGGTAAAGTTCCATGGGATATTGTATTCAATTATCTGGGACAGTTGGATCATGTAGTGAATGACGATGCGCATTTCCATTTTGCTACTGAATCTTCGGGAGCTGGTACCGGCACTGATTTTCCTGTAAGGGACCGGCTGGTAGTGAATGGTATTGTTCAGGATGGGGAACTGGTGCTGGGATGGACGTATAGCAGCCGGCATTATCAGCCGGAGCGTATAGTCCGGCTGGCAACAGATTATCTTTCACATTTGGAGGAACTCATCACACACTGCGTTTCGCAAACGATGGAAGTGCATACGCCATCTGATTATGGGGTAGGAGAAGAAATAAGTATGTCAGAGCTGAACACGTTCTTATCAGTTACAGATAAGCATGGCCTACGCGCAGCGCAGATAGCTGGTTTGTATCGTTTGAGCGGTTTACAGGCAGGCATGTTGTTTCATGGATTATATGCAACGGAGTCAGGTGTTTACATGGAGCAGCTTACCTGCGAACTTAAAAATGTTTCTGTAGCTGCTTTCCGCGACAGCTGGAGCCGGTTATTGAATCAGCACAGCATATTGCGCAGCGCATTTTACCATGATGCATTCAGTATCCCGGTGCAATGTGTATACAAAGAAGTTACGCTGCCTTTCACTATCCTGGACTATCGTCATCTGAATGCGGAAGAACAAACAACCGCTTTAGCGGCATTTGAACTGGCTGATCGCCGGCAGGGATTTGATTTTACATCACCATGTCTTATGCGGGTTAGTTTGTTACAGCTGGAGGATGATCGTTATCAGCTGCTGTGGAGCTTCCATCATATTTTGTTTGATGGCTGGTCAATGCCGGTCCTGATGGAAGAATTACTGGGTATCTATGAAAAAATTGTGCAGGGGCAGCCACTGCCGCCAGTAGCAGCGGATCATTATGAAGATTATATCCGTTATCTTGAACAGCAGGATAAGGAGGCTGCAACCCTTTACTGGCAGCGCTATCTGGCAGATGTGACGGCAGGAAGCCTCTTGCCTTTTGTTGTCACTTCCGATGATCGGAATAAAGGCATCGGGGTGTATTATACATTATCCATTTATCTCTCTTCAGACATATCTCAACAGCTGACGCAGTATGCGCAACGTCACCGCATCACATTAAATACGGTGATGCAGGGCGCGTGGGCTTACCTGTTATCATGTTATACCGGCCGGGAAGATGTTACCTATGGTACTATTGTTTCCGGTAGGCCGGACGATCTGCCCGGCATTGAAAAACGTGTAGGATTATATATCAATACACTGCCGCTGCATACCAGGGTAACAGCAGAAAGCCGTATAGGGGAATGGTTAGAGCAATTACAAACAGAACAGCTGCAAAGCAGGGAATACCAATATACACCACTGGCGGCTATCCGTCGCTGGAGCAGTGTAACAGAAGAGCTGTTCGACAGTTTGCTGATGTTTGAAAATTATCCGGTGAGCAAAGTACTTGCCTCGCAATCATGGCAACTGCAGGTAGATAAAGTGGTGACGCATGAACAGGCCAATTATCCGCTGACCATCCTCATTGTGGAAGGAGAGGAGATAAATATCCGTTTTGATTACAACAGCGGACTATTGCCTGTTACGACTGTGCAGGCCATTGCTGCACATTTTGAGCAGGTGTTATTACAGTTGTTGACACACGAATCCGGATGTTTGGCCGACCTTTCTGTTTTAACGATAGCAGAGCGGCATCAGTTGCTCCATTCTTTTAATGATACTGAAAGCGACTATCCGGCAGATAAAACGATCATAGATCTTTTTAAAGCACAAGTACTTCGTACACCCGATACCGTAGCTGTGGTATACGAAGACCAGTCTTTAACCTATAAGGAACTGGATGAGCGTTCCTCACAGCTGGCGCACTACCTGCGTAGCCAGGGAGTTCATACTGAAACACTGGTACCCGTTTGTCTGGAACGTTCACTGGAAATGATGACCGGTATTCTTGGCATCCTGAAAGCAGGAGGTGCCTATGTTCCCATAGATCCGGAATATCCGGCAGATCGTATCAGCTATATCCTGGCAGACATTGGTGCGGATATTATGCTCGCCGGTGCCGGTTGCCCGCCGCTGTCGGATCAGTATAATATTATCAGGTTAGAGGAGGATCAGCATATCATCACAACATACCCGGTAACATCTCCTGACATTGATCTTTGTGCATCACAGCTGGCATATGTTATTTATACCTCCGGCTCTACAGGTAAGCCTAAAGGCGTGATGAATGAACATGGCGGGGTGGTGAACCGTTTGCTGTGGGCGCAGGATTATTTTCAGCTCAATGCAGCTGATGCTGTGTTACAGAAGACTACCTTCTGCTTCGATGTGTCGGTATGGGAATTGTTTTGGCCGCTGATAGCAGGTGCGCGCGTGGTATTTGCAGCTCCCGGTGGGCAGAAAGATGCTGATTACCTCAAACGGATGATTGCTGCCCATGGCATTACCACTATTCATTTTGTACCATCTATGTTATCTGCTTTTCTGGAAGAAGTGTTAACAGGAGATGCGGCCCCGTTAAAGCGGCTGCTCTGCAGCGGAGAGGCATTGAAGTTGCAGCAGGTAAAAGATGTAAAAGAAAAATTGCCACATGTAACATTATTTAATCTCTATGGCCCAACGGAAGCTGCTGTGGATGTTACCTGCTGGCAGGCGCCGGCAGATATAAGCGGGCTTCATACGGTGCCTATTGGTACGCCGGTTGCCAATACACAGTTGTATATATTGGATAAACGAGGTAACCCTGTACCGGTGGGAGTTACAGGAGAATTGTATATAGGAGGTATTCAGGTGGCACGTGGATATCTGAATCGTTCCGAATTAACGGCAGAAAAATTTGTACATCATTCCTTTGATAATAAAACAACAAGACTTTATCGGACAGGAGATCTGGCCCGCTGGTTACCCGATGGAACAATTATTTATCTGGGCAGGATAGATGACCAGGTAAAGATCCGTGGTTACCGGATAGAGCTGGGAGAAATAGAACATAGCCTGCAACAAAGCGAATATGTGAGTCAGGCAGTGGTGGTAGCACAGGCAGACCATCAGGGGCAACAGCGCCTGATAGGATATATGGTGCCGCGTGGGAATTTTGATAAGCAGGAAATACTGGCATATCTGAAAACTATTTTGCCGGAATATATGGTGCCGGGCATATTAATAGCGCTGGCAGAAATTCCGTTAACCATCAATGGTAAAGTTGACCGGAAATCTTTACCAGATCCGGACGCAGCGAGCCTGCTTTCAAATACGTATATGCCTCCCCGTAATGAAACCGAAAAAGCATTGGTTAGCATATGGCAGGAGTTGTTAGGTTTACCACGGGTAGGGATACACGATAATTTCTTCGAGCTGGGTGGAGATTCTATTATCACCATTCAGGCGGTAAGCCGGGCTAAACGTAGCGGATACGAATTGCAGCCACGCGATCTCTTTACACATCAAACCATTGCCGGTTTAGCAGCCATACTGGATTTGAAAAAGGTACAAGCCATATCGGGAGAGCAACATTTGCTTACAGGCAAGAGCGGGCTACTGCCTTTACAGCAGTCTTTTTTTGAAACAAGTACAGCAGCAATCAATCATTTTAATCAGGGTATTTTAATGGTGGTTGATAAAAACGTAGATGCGTTAGCGTTATCAGCTGCTGTAACGCAGTTGATGCAATATCATGACGCTTTACGTTTTATATATACCCGGGTAGACAATGCCTGGGAACAAGCCTATGGTACTTATGAAGGGAAGCTGGAGACAGTGGATCTACAGGCTGTTGCTTCATACGAATTAGCAGATCAGATCACAGCCGCTGCCAGCCGCTATCAGGAGAGCCTGGACATAGAATCCGGTATCCTGCTGCGTGCCGCGCTGATGTTGACACCTGCTGCTGAAACGCATAACAGGCTGTTGCTGGTGATTCATCACCTGGCGGTAGATGGTGTGTCCTGGCGCATCCTGCTGGATGATCTGCAACTATTACTGGATGGCGCTAATTTATCTGCACGGAAAGGAACATCTTATCGCCAATGGTATGAAGTGCTGCTGACTTATAGTCTTCGTCAACGGTTGTTAAGCCAGGAACCTTACTGGAAGCGGGTAGTGGATCACTATATTCCTTTGCGCACAGACATCGTTTATGAAGATACCGTTACCGCAGCAGACATGCAATATTATGCAGTAAGACTGAATGCGTTTCAGACAAAACAACTACTTCAGGATACATCTGCTGCTTATCATACCGGCATAAACGATCTTTTGTTGTGTGCTTTGGCGCTGACATTATCTGCCTGGAATAATGTTTCAGCTGTAGTGATCGGAGTGGAAGGACATGGCCGGGAAGATATGGGCTCCGGTATAGATCTCACCCGCACCGTTGGATGGTTTACCAGTCTTTACCCAGTGTTGTTGCAGCTTCCTGCAGGTAGTAGCATCAGTGATTTGCTGGTGACTGTGAAAGAGCAACTGCGGCAGGTGCCGGATAAAGGTATTGGCTATGGGGTGCTTAAATATATTAACAAGTCGGCCGCCTTATCGGGCAAAGCTCCATGGGATATTCTTTTCAATTATCTGGGTCAGCTGGATCATATGGTCAGTGACGACGGGCATTTCCATTTTGCAACAGAATCTTCCGGAGCAACAGCTGGTGCTGACTTTCCTGTCAAGGACCTGATTTCAGTCAATACTATTATCCGGGATGGGGAGTTGGTAGTGGGATGGACCTACAGCAGCCGGCATTATCAACCGGAAAGCATTGTTACAATGGCTACGGATTATCTCTCTCATTTGCAGGAGCTGATCACACATTGTATTTCGCAGTCTGCGTCTTTGTTTACACCTGCCGACTATGGGGTGGGAAAAGAAATAAGTATGCAGGAGCTTAACACATTCCTGTCTGTTGCAGATGAGCGGGGTGTGCGGGCAGACCAGGTAACAGGTTTATACCGGTTAAGCGGTTTGCAGGAAGGCATGTTATTCCATGGATTATATGCAGAACAATCCGGTGTTTACATGGAGCAGATTGTTTGTGAACTTAAAAATTTATCAGTAGCTGTTTTCCGCGATAGCTGGAATGAGTTAGTACGGAGACATAGTATTTTACGTACTGCATTTTATGCCAATGTATTCAGTATCCCGGTACAATGCGTATATAAAGAAGTAACGCTCCCTTTTACTGTATTGGATTACCGGCATATGAGCGAAGCCGAGCAGACAGCTGTCCTGCATGCTTTTGAATTGGCAGACCGCCGCCAGGGCTTTGATTTCACAGCTTCCTGTCTTATGCGCATCAGCCTTTTACAACTCAGCGATGATCGGTATCAGTTGTTATGGAGCTTCCATCATATATTGTTTGATGGCTGGTCGATGCCTGTTCTGATGGGAGCGTTGCTGGGTATTTATGAAGTATTAATGCTTGGTTTGCCTTTAACGTCAGTGAAAGAGGATTGTTATGAAGATTATATACGTTGCCTGGAACGTCAGGACAAAGAGGCTGCAACGCTTTACTGGCAGCGTTATCTGGCGGATGTAACGCAAGGAAGCCTCTTGCCTTTTATTACGGCAGATAACGAACGCAACAAAGGTATTGGCCGTTTTCAACATGAATTATTACATCTGAATGCAGCTGTGTCGGAACAGTTGACACAATATGCACAACGCCAGCGCATCACTTTGAATACAATAATGCAGGGAGCCTGGGCTTATCTATTATCGCATTATACGGCCAGGGAGGAAGTTACGTACGGTGTGATTGTTTCCGGCCGCCCGGATGATCTGGCGAATGTAGAGCAGCGGGTAGGTTTATACATCAATACATTGCCTTTACATACCAGGGTAACCCGCGAAACCCTTATTGTGGAATGGTTACAACAGCTGCAAACAGCGCAGTTGCAGAGCCGGGAATACCAATATACTCAGCTGGCCACCATACGTCAATGGAGCGGTGTAACGGAAGAATTATTCGACAGCCTGCTGGTATTTGAAAATTATCCGGTGAGTAAAGTGCTTGCTTCAAAAGTATGGCAGTTGCAGGTAGATAAAATGGTGACACATGAACAAACCAATTATCCGCTGACAATTGTAGTAGTAGATGGGCAGGAGGTCTATATCCGTTTTGATTATAACAGTACTTTATTATCTGCCACCGCAGTACAGGCTATTGCAGGGCATTTTGAACAGGTATTGTTGCAGCTGATGGCGCACGGCCGGCTGGCTGATATTTCGTTTTTAACAGCTGCTGAGCGGCATCAACTAATCAATACTTTCAATGATACAACAAAAGCATATCCCGAAAATAAAACAGTGATATCGCTGTTTGCGGAACAGGTATTTCGTATACCCGGCACCGTGGCAGTTGTAAGTAGCACATTATCGCTATCTTATCAGGAGCTGGATGCCCGGTCCAATCAAATGGCACAGTACCTGCGTAGCAAAGGGGTGACTACGGGTGCGCTGGTACCTGTCTGTATAGAGCGTTCCCCGGAGATGATGATAGGCATTTTAGGCATCCTGAAGGCAGGAGCTGCCTATATTCCCATAGATCCGGAATATCCTGCAGAAAGGATCAGTTTTATGCTGAAGGATACCGCAGCGAAGATCATCGTTAGCAGCCGTGGCTGCCAGTCAGTATTACCCGCTGCTGTTGCCGTACATATTGTATTGGTTGATACAGCGGAGATGAGTGGCTGTGCTGAATTACCATTACCGGCTGTCGCTTCACCAGGTGATCCTGCCTATATTATCTATACTTCCGGTAGCACCGGCAAGCCTAAAGGAGTAATAATTTCGCACGGTAGCCTGGTTAATTATCTGTTGAACAGCAAAGCGGAATATATAACTGAAACGGATACACGATCCGGCAGTTTTATGCATTTCTCCTATTCCTTCGATGCTTCCCTTACAGCGATGTTCATGCCGTTGTTGAACGGCAGGTCTGTTGTGATCTCCGGCGGACAACAGGCAGCTATTTTTGACGATCCTTTACTGTGGAAATATGCTCCTTATGATTTTATCAAACTAACACCCGCCCACCTGCCGTTACTGGAGGAAGCAATGCGTAAAGTACCCGGAGGATACCTGACTAAGAAGCTGGTATTGGGAGGTGAAGCATTGCGCGTCAGTCATATACAGTTTTTATATGACCAGGGTATTGAGATGGATATTATAAACGAATATGGCCCTACAGAAGCCACTGTTGGCTGCAGCACCTGGTGGTTCAATACCAGGGAGCCTGCACCTCCGTCAGGAAAAAGTATTCCGGTTGGCAGGCCCCTATCAAATGTGCAAATGTATATCATAGATGTTGATGGTCATCCCGCACCTGTTGGGGTGATGGGAGAAATATGCATAGCGGGAGCGGGGCTGGCCCTGGGTTATCTGAACCGTTATGAGCTGACAGCGGAAAAATTCATTGCCAATCTTTTCAGTGGGGAGGCAGGGGCCCGCATGTACCGGACCGGAGACCTTGGCAGATGGTTGCCGGATGGAGTTATTGAATATGCAGGCAGGATAGATGATCAGGTAAAGATCCGGGGTTACCGGATAGAGCTGGGAGAGATAGAAAATGTTTTACAGGAGTGTGAAGGAGTAAGTCAGGGTGTGGTGCTGGCTCCTGTTGGTCCGCTGGGAGATAAGCGGCTGGTGGCATATGTGGTACCTGATGGTCATTTCGATAGTGCGAATATTCAAATGTATCTTAAAGAGCGATTACCGGAATATATGGTGCCTTCCTTACTGGTGGCGTTGGAACAATTGCCCTTGACCACCAATGGTAAAGTTGACCGGAAATCCTTGCTGGAGATGGATAACAGTATGTTTGAAAGAACGGCGTATATCCCTCCCCGTAATGAAACAGAAGAAATGTTGGCAGAGATCTGGCAGGAATTACTGGAGGTAGATCGTGTAGGCGTACACGATAGCTTTTTTGAATTAGGAGGCCATTCCCTGCTGGCAATGCGGTTGATTTCATTGTTGCGTAAGCGTTTGCACAAAGAGGTTTCATTAGACGCTATATTTGTTCACGTCAGGCTTGCTGATCTGGCATTATATATACGGCAGGAGGCTCCGGCTGTATCATTGCCGGCAATAACAGCAGGGGTGCGTCCACCGCGTATTCCGCTTTCGTATAGCCAGGAACGTTTGTGGTTTATAGATCAGCTGGGAGGCAGTGTGGCGTATCATATACCGGCGATATTAAAGTTAAAGGGTGAACTTAACGTGGCCGCTTTAATATATGCGTTCAAAAATATAGTAGCCCGTCATGAAGTGTTGCGTACGGTTATCGTGCAGGAAGATGGTATTGCTTACCAGCAGGTGAAGGATGGAGAACAATGGATATTGAACGAGGTAGCAGCTGCCGACTGGAAAGATGATGCAGCTGCATTACGATCACAAATCCAGTTATTGATCGACGCCCCGTTTGATTTATCAGCAGATATGCTGCTACGCGCGCATCTGATCAGGCTTGAAGATACAGCACATATACTGTTGGTAAACATGCACCATATTGTATCCGACGGCTGGTCCACAGGTATTATTGTGCGGGAGTTTTTCGAATTGTATAACAGCTATATGGCTGGTGGGGAGCCACAGCTACCGGTTTTACCCATCCAATATGCGGATTATGCCATCTGGCAGCGGTCTTATTTATCAGGCAAAGTACTGTCTGCTCATCTGGATTACTGGTCAGATAAATTATCGGGCGTAGGTGCGTTACAGTTACCTGTGGATGATCCCCGGCCTGCAGTGCAAAGTGTACATGGTGCTGCCTGTCATTTTCAGATAAAAAAGGAGCTGTATACAGGCTTACAGGAGCTGAGCCAGCAGCAGGGCGCTACCTTGTTTATGACTTTACTGGCGGTATTCAAGGTGCTGTTATACCGCTATAGCGGTCAGGAAGATATCTGTGTAGGAAGCCCGTTGGCAGGGCGTATGCACCAGGAAACAGAAGGACTTATCGGTTTCTTTATCAATACGGTCGCCTTACGTAGTGATCTGCGTAATAATCCCACTTTTACTGTTTTGCTGGCGCAGGTAAAAGACACTACATTAAGTGCATGGGAACATCAGGGAGTGTCTTTTGAAAAAGTAGTGGATGCGGTAGTAAAAGAACGTGACATGAGCCGGCATCCATTGTTTCAGGTAATGTTTGATTTACAGCAGACGCTGAAGATGGAAGCACAGGAACTGAAGGGACTGGAGCTGCATCCCGAAGCGCCGGAATTATCCCACGCTAAATTTGATTTAACATTTTCCATACAGGAACAAAGGGAGGGCCTGGCAGTAAGTGTGGTATACTGTACCGATCTTTATCAGGAAACTACCATTGCACGTATGTTCAGTAATTACGAACAATTGCTGGCAGCAGTAGTAAAAAATCCTGCTGAGCAGATCCGTTCATTGCAACTGCTTGATAAAACAGCGGAAGAACAGTTGCTGACCACGTTTAATGATACTGTTGCTGCTTATCCAAAAGATAAAACGATTATCGCGCTGTTTGCAGAACAGGTATTTCGTACCCCCGATGCCGCAGCCCTGGTGTCAGAAGGACAATCATTAACTTACCGGGAGCTGGATGCCCGTTCCGGCCAATTGGCACATTATCTGCGCAGCAAGGGTATTGCGGGGGAAATATTGGTGCCTGTTTTTATGGAGCGTTCCATTGAAATGATGCTGGCTATATTGGGTATCCTGAAAGCTGGTGGTGCCTATGTACCTGTTGATCCCGGGTATCCTGCGGAACGTATCAGCTTTATGCTGTCTGACTGTAACAGCCCGTTGGTAATTACTACTGCGATGTATGCAGATCAACTATCGGCAGCCGGGTCGCAGGTAAAGTTGATCTGCCTGGATGATCTTCCTGTTTTATTGTCCGAACTGCCTGTAACGCCACTGGACAATGCATTGTCAACGGATAACCTGGCATATGTGATGTATACTTCCGGCTCTACGGGGCAGCCAAAAGGAGTGATGGTCACACATGGAAATGTGGTGAGCCTGGTGCGGGGCGTGCATTATGTTGCTTTCAGTGAAACAGATATTTTGTTGTCTACGGGTTCTCCTTCTTTTGACGCCACTACTTTTGAATATTGGGGAATGTTGCTGAATGGCGGGCAGCTGATACTATGTGAAGAACATAATTTGTTGGACCCTGTTTTCCTGAAAAAAGAAATACAGGAACGGCGTGTAAATAAGATGTGGTTTACGGCAGGATGGTTCAATCAGCTGGTAGATACTGATATCACTGTTTTTGAAAGCTTGTCAACAATACTGACAGGAGGGGAGAAATTGTCGGAAGGACATGTTCTTAAATTACGGCAGCAATATCCATCTATTGTAATTATTAACGGATACGGGCCTACGGAGAATACTACCTTTTCGTTGACTTACCAGATTCCGGCGAAATATTTTAATGATAATATCCCGATTGGCTGTCCTTTAAGTAACCGTTATGCTTATATATTGGATGAGCAGCAGCAATTAGTGCCGGTAGGAGTAGCAGGAGAAATTTATGTTGGTGGCGCTGGCCTGTCACGTGGTTATCTGAACCGACCGGAATTAACAGCAGAAAAATTTGTAGCACATCCTTTTAGTTCCCAGCCGTATGAAAGGCTTTACAGGACAGGTGATCTGGGTAAATGGCTGCCTGATGGAACGATTGCATATATAGGAAGGGAAGATGATCAGGTAAAGATCCGGGGACACCGCATAGAACCAGGGGAAATAGAAAGTGTGTTGCGGCAATATGATGCAGTGAGCCAGGCAGTGGTATTGGTGTCTGAAGTGCATAAAGGGGAAAAACGATTGATAGCTTATGTAGTACCCGGTATGCATTTTAACAGAACGGAACTGATAGCTCATCTGCAGCAACAGCTACCAGAGTATATGATACCCGCTCTGTTGGTAGAATTAGCGCAGTTGCCATTAACCGCTAATGGTAAAATTGACAGAAAATCTTTGCCCGATCCTGATGCAGGTACCGCTTTCATAAATACGTATATGCCTCCCCGTAATGAAGTTGAGCAGGTATTAGCCAGCTTGTGGCAAGAAATGCTGGAGGTAGAGCGGGTGGGTATTCATGATAATTTCTTTTCTCTGGGAGGGCATTCCTTAAAAGCTATAGCGGTGATGGCAAAAATCAATCAACTGCTTCATGTAAAGATCACTGTACTTGATTTGTTCAGACATCCGGTGTTGGCAGATCTGGCTGCACTATTGCAGGCATCCAACCTGGACTTGCAGCACCAGCATTTTGACTTGCTGAATGGAGAAAAAGATAAAAATATAATCCTATTTCCTCCCGGAACAGGACAGGGACTGGTGTACAGGCCGTTGGCAGCAATGATTTCATCACATGCCATGTACAGCTTTAATTATATTGAAACGGATGACAGGTTGGATACTTATATAGCATTGATAGAAAAAGTGCAGCAGGAGGGTCCTTATATTCTTTTTGGGTATTCTTCCGGTGGTAATCTGGCATTTGAAGTGGCGAAGGCATTGATTGGTAAAGGACACCAGGTATCTGATATCATCATGCTCGATGCAAAGAGAAAAGCAGCTAAGCTGGATGTGAAGGGAAGTGATAAAGGAGAACTTAGATGGGGCATTGAAAATCTGTTGTTGAATCAGTATGAAGCCACAGCGGTGAATGAAGCATTGATTGATAAACTGGCAGATGATGCAGCTGCCTATTTTAAATACTATGCAGCAACAATTAACGATGGTACTATATCCGCTAATATCCATGTAATCAAAAATGGGGAGGATAACACCTTACATGACTGGGAGCATTCCACTACAGGAAGCTGTATAACGTATAATGGTAAAGGGCCTCATATTGATATGCTTTTACCAGGTGAAAACCTGACGTATAATGCGGCTATTATTATGAAAATACTGGAAGATATATCCGATTAATAATACCTGTCAACGTAAAGAGAACAGGTAGTACTTTCTGTACCACAGGGATCACATCAAAGAAACAAGCACTTTAAAGCCGCATAGATCGTACGATCTATGCGGCTTTAAAGTGCTTGTGGCATTAAGTCAGATCAACTTAAACCAAATATCTAGTTGAATTTAAAGACCGCTAAAATAATAATCACAAAGAATATCCCCATCTGCACCAGGTAAAATGTTTTAAGATGCAGTATTGTTCCCTTTATTTGTTCATGAAGATTTGAGCTGTTTCCATCAATGTTCTTTTTTAGTTTTGATTCCTGTCTGCCCTTTACTAAAAAACCATTCAGAATAAGCATAAGAATGAGCATCAGTTTAATTTTGAACCAAATTTGGTGGGCAAAAACGCCCCCGGTACTGAACATTAAACCTATTCCTGAAACGATCAGGAGTGCCGCGCCGATACCTAAAAGAACGGAGAGTTTTGTCATTAGATCCAATAAGTTCAACGATCCTTCTTTTTCCTGTTCAAACCGTTTTGAAAAAGTTTTGAAGGTAATATAATCTGCAACTGTAGTCCCTGCCATTAAAGTTAATCCTGTCAGGTGTAGGATCAGAAAAATTTGGAATAAAATCAATGTGCTCATATTCAAAGTAGGTTTAATGGTTAATTCCTGAAAAGTAAAAAGCTGGTTATCATCATGTATACCGCGGTTAAGCCGTGGATCAGCAGGTGCTGTATATCTAAAGGGCCATTTGTTGCAAAAACGATCAGGCAATCGGTAGCCGGTATAATGATGGCAGCGGTGAATACCCAGGCAGCAGCTCTCCGCATCTTTAATATTAAAAGCGGTAAAAGTACCAGTCCCGAGAAGATGTCACGTATTCCTTTTATCCTGCCAAAAGCGATATCATTGGTATTGGAGAAGGGGATGCCAAAATCGGTCGCGCCCAAATTGGGGCTGATGAGGAATTTGGCGCCTACAAAAATAATTCCCAGGGCAATCAGCATGGTCATCCAGAAGGATACAGACCGGACACCCCATTGGTTAATCTCTTTAGTTGTTTTCATGTGCTGTTATATTTTAACAGCACAAAAATCTATAATAAATATTTTCTGTTCATGCACCCAGGTTAATAAATGCTTTGATTAAAATAAAAAGGACAAAACGGGTTTATCCCTGTTTTGTCCTTTTTATTTTAATCAAAGCATTTATATATTGATAGCCTTGCCCGCTTGCGATCAGGTAAGCATCCTTTAGCGTCTCCGAATAGGTTGGGTGATGCATACCGGCCCCATCAATCCTGCGGAAAAGGAATGCCGGCTATTTTTTTGTTGGCTGGTAGCAGCGCAGCATCGCCCCTAAGTCGGGCGTTTGGGTTTTAACAAGCTTAAACCCTTTGGTGTGCATTCCCAGCGGTTAACAGGAGCATTGAAGGGAACTATTTTAAAAAATTGCACCTATAAAGCCTTTGTTCTATTGCAATTGTTCAAAATTATCAGCTAAATTTAACCTTTAACATCATTTTAATCTAAATGCTGGATTTTACGGGGTTATTAATTAATCGGTGTGAATAATTAAAATACCACTAAAATACCACTAATTCTGAAAGGAAAATGCGTACGGCTCATCTGATTCTAACTTACACGGACCCTAAACTAACTGAAAGGATGATCAAAAGGTTATCCCACAAAAATTTTGACTTTTATATACATGTAGATAAGAAATGCGATATTGAACCACATTTGTTTTTAAAAGCATTACCCAATGTTTATTTCATCAAAAAGAGGATGGATGTTAAATGGGCCGGATTCAGCACCGTACTTACAACTTTTGAATGCATTAAAGAGATCGTAGCTACCGGAATTCAGTACGACTTTATCAACTTCCTGAGCGGGCAAGATTATCCGATCAAATCAGCTACCTTTATTAATGATTTCCTTTCTATGAATATCGGGAGAGAGTTTTTGAGCTATCGTGATATAAAAAACGATTGGACAGAGGACTTGATAAGAATGGAGAAATATTACTTTTCAGATTATAATTTCATTGGAAAATATTGGCTGCAACACCTGGTCAATAAAATTTTTCCAAAGAGAAACATGCCTTATGGGTTACATCCTTATGGTAAATCAATGTTCTGGATGTTAAGTCCTGAAGCTGCTTTGTACGTAGTTAACAAAGTGAGTCATGACAAAAAACTAAGGCGTTTCTTTTCTTTATGCTGGGCGAGTGACGAATTCGTTTTTCAAACCATTCTGCTAAATTCGGATTATAAAGATAAAGTCATTAATAATAATTACCGCTATATTGATTGGTCGGCGGGTGGGGCTAACCCGAAAGTATTGAATGAGAGCGATGCTGAAAATATTGTAAACTCCAATATGCTTTTTGCAAGAAAATTTGATATGATTAATAGCCCCGGAATACTTGATTTAATTGATGAATACTTACTTGTAAATGGCGAATTTAATCAGCATACAGACGTTTAAAGACACTAGGGGAACACTAACGGTGTTGGATCACGTAGTACCCTTTGAAATCAAAAGGGTATTTTATATCTATTCAGTGGATAATACAGATCGCGGCGGCCACAGGCACCATGAAACCCGTCAGGCTGCTATTTGTATTAAAGGCTCTTGTAAAATAACCAACAACAACAGCAAAGTAACAGAGGTGTTTGATTTAGACAGCCCTGAAAAATGCTTGTTGTTAATGCCTGAGGACTGGCATGTGATGCATGACTTCTCAACGGATGCAATTCTTTTGGTACTGGCGTCTACCGAATTCGATCCCAAAGATTATATATACGAGCCATATGATACCATATGAGAATCTGAAAACACTTAATCATCCTTTTGAAGAACAATTAAAAAATAAGTTTGCCCTTTTCCTGGATAAAGGCTGGTATATCCTGGGAGCAGAGGTTGCTTTATTTGAACGGGAATTTGCGGACTATCACCAGGAGAAATATGTTGTTGGTGTTGCCAACGGCCTTGATGCCCTTATCCTTTCTCTGCAGTGTTGTGGTTTTAAAAGAGGAGACGAGGTGATTGTACCTTCCAATACCTATATCGCAACGATTCTTTCCATTATACACTGTGGTTTGGTGCCTGTTTTGGTTGAACCGGACAGCAGCACCTATAATATAGATCCTAAGGCTATACTACAGTCGCTTACCGAAAAAACGGTGGCCATCATGGTTGTTCATTTATACGGACAATGTTGCGAAATGGATCCTATAATGGAAATCGCCGTTCATCACCAGCTTAAAGTAATTGAAGATTGTGCCCAGGCACATGGCGCAAAATATAAAAACAAACTGGCCGGAACATTTGGTGATTTTGGTGCCTTTAGTTTCTATCCAACAAAAAACCTGGGTGCACTTGGTGATGCCGGCGCAATTATCTGTAAATCAGAAACAGATTATTTGAAGCTGAAACAATTAAGAAATTATGGTTCGGAAAAAAAATATCATAATGGCGTGATCGGGTATAATTCCAGGCTGGATGAGTTACAGGCATCTTTTTTAAGAATTAAGCTGCCTCACCTTGATGAGATCAATCGGCATAAAAGAAAGCTGGCGTCTGTTTATAATGCTTATTTAAACGATTCCTTCATAAAGCCCAGGGAGGACACTGATTTTTATAGTGTTTACCATATTTATAATATCCTGCATCCGGAAAGAGATAAATTGAAACATTATTTATTAGAAAACAATATTGTTACTGAAATTCATTACCCGGTAGCACCACAAGATCAACCGGCACTAAAAGGCTATTTAACCGGCTATGATTATCCAATTTCCGCAAAAATTCATCAGCGCACATTAAGTCTGCCTTGTTCTTTTATTCATACAGAAGATGAAATTTTTCATGTCATAGAGATTTTGAATAAGTTCTGATTATAAAAATCCAATGAATTATGGCAACCGTAGCACTCCGGAGTACCGAAGGCAGATGGATTATAGTTACCGCCATACTGGCTTCTGCTATGGCTTTTATAGATGCTACGGCACTTAATGTTGTATTGCCCTCCCTGCAACGGAATTTAAAAGCCTCGGGGGCGGACCTTTTCTGGGTATTGAATGCCTATTTGCTGATGCTGGCTTCACTCATATTGATAGGGGGTTCCCTTGGCGACAAACTGGGTCGTAAAAAAGTGTTTATGATCGGCATCTTTATTTTTATCCTGGGTTCTGCCACCTGTGGTCTTGCCAGCAGCGCAACACTGCTGATTACCTTCAGGATGATACAGGGAATTGGGGGCGCCTTGATGATACCGGGCAGTCTGTCATTAATTTCTTCTTCAATAAACGAAAATGAAAGAGGTAAGGCCATCGGTACCTGGTCTTCCATTACTACTTTAGTCACCATGGGAGGTCCGGTGCTTGGCGGCGCCCTGGCTGATGCAGGTTTGTGGCGTTATATCTTTTTCATTAATGTGCCTATAGGCATGATTGCACTGTTTTTTTTGTGGCGGAAAGTAGCTGAAAGCCGGGATAAGGATAGTCAAAAAGGCCTGGACTTTCCAGGGGCAATTCTTATTGCAGTTGGGTTGGCTATGCTGACCTTTGGTTTCCTGCGAATGCCATCTTTGGGCTTTAGCGACCCGGAGGTGTACGGTTCAATTACTGCCGGCCTGCTGCTGCTCATTGTCTTTATTGTTGTAGAAAGTAAAAGCAGCCATCCCATGCTGCCTTTAAGTTTATTTGCTAATCTAACCTTTAGCGGTACCAACTTGCTTACGTTTTTTTTATATGCCGGTCTTGGTGCGGGAATGCTGTTCCTTTCGCTGAACATGGTGCAGGTACAGGGTTACAGCCAACTTCAATCCGGGCTTACCTTTCTGCCCTTTACGGTTTTAATGATCACCATTGCACGGTTTGCGGGTAGCCTTGCCGATAAATATGGACCAAGGTTATTCCTGATAGTAGGTCCGTGTTTAGCCGGTACCGGTTTGCTCATGTTGTCTTTTGTAAAACAAACACAGGGGCCTGCTGAATACTGGACTACTTTTTTCCCGGGTTTTTTGGTGTTGGGATTAGGCATGTCTTTCACCGTAGCACCGCTTACAGCCGCAGTAATGGGTGCAGTAAGTGATCATCTGTCCGGTACTGCATCAGGAATCAATAATGCCACTACCCGTATTGCCGGTGTTTTTGCAAATGCAGTCTTTGGATCTTTAGCGGTGCTGTTTTTTTCAGCAGCCGTACAAAAAGAGATTAAGACGTTACCGCTTGATCCGCAACAAAAGCAAGCAGTAATTGCGCAGACGATCAATCTTGGAAATGCGATGGTGCCGGAAAGCATTGATATCATTAATAAAAAAGCCGTCGTAAAGATGTATCACGAAGGCTTTATTGATGCTTACGGAAAAATAATGCGTATGTCGGCAGGCCTCGGCTTCTTAGGAGGACTGATGGCATTGATATTTATTAAATCCAGATCTCCCCAAAAGAAAATTGCATAATCCAACAGACAGACATCTTATTGATTAAGATACAGCACGCGCTGCTTCATCAATTAATGTTACAATTTCTCCGGCATGAGAAGCCATAGAGGCGTGACTGGCATTTAATGTAATTGTTTTTTCAGGGTTCATTCGTGTTGCAAACCATTGTTCTGTTTCCGGTGGTATCATGTGGTCATTAGCAGATATTTGATACCAGCTTGGTTTTATTTTCCATGCCGGAGCGCCGGATTTATCATCGAAACAACGCGCTGCAATAGGTTTTTGTGTTAATGCCATTACCAATGCTTCTTCTTTGCCCAGATCCTGGCAAAAGCTCTGATGAAATTCTTCCCGGGCAATCCAGAGAAAACCATTACTATCAGGGCGAATGCTTGCTGCGCCTGACGGAGGGTCTCTCCGTGCGAAAAGTTGTGCAGGTGTTTCTCCTTCATCCGGAGCGAACGCAGCAACGTACACTAAGCCAACAACATTGGGTTCATGACCGGCACCTGTAATCACCATTCCGCCGTAAGAATGGCCTACTAACAATGTTGGACCATTTTGGGCCGCTACCAGTTTTTTTGTGCGATCGATGTCATCCGGCAATGACGTGAGCGGATTCTGTACAGCGGTTACCCGATAACCCTTCGCATCCAGTTGCGGAATAACATGGCGCCAGTGCGAACCATCACCCCAGGCTCCATGCACCAGCACAATATTCAGTTTCGTTCCCATAGTATTGAATTTAAGAATTGAGAAGTTGTATTTAGGCTTAACGTCCAGTCATACTAAGTAACGTCTTATATGTGATTTTGTTTGCTCCTGCTGTGATATGATGCTGCTTTGTAATAGCCGTCAATTATTTTCTGTTAGGTTTATATATATGGACTTAGAATAGTTACTTTTTTTTAGTAATATTTGTGTTGAAGCCAAAGGCGAATCAGGTGATTGGCCATACCACGGACATTGCTGATTTTGCTGGCAGAAGCAGGCATAACAAAGTAACAATATAATCCGATTGATAATCCGTAACTGATCTACCCGTATGAATAACAAATTTTACTGCCTGTTAGCCCTGCTGTTGGGGAATGTTGCTATCGCGTGGGCGCAAATCATTCCATCTCCCAAAGAGCATTTCGGTTTTAATATAGGAGATGATTATAAACTGGCCAACTATACACAAACGGAAGCTTACTTTAAAAAGCTGGCGGCTTCTGACCGCACACAACTGGTGGATATTGGCATGACGGAAGAAGGGCGGCATCAATATATGCTCATCATTTCTTCTCCTGAAAATATAAAAAATTTAAAACGTTATAAAGAGATTGCTCAGCAACTGGCCCATGCAGAAGGCCTGACAGACCAACAGGCCCGCAGTCTGGCTGCTGAAGGCAAATCGGTGATATGGATCGATGGCGGCCTGCATGCTACAGAAGTAGTAGGTACACACCAACTCATTGAAACCATGTGGCAACTGGTAAGCCGCACCGATCCCGAAACAATGGAGATCCTGCAAAATGATATTATCCTGTTAGCACATGCTAATCCTGACGGACAAGAACTGGTATCTGACTGGTACATGCGGGAGCCAGACCCCAAAAAACGCGCTACCAATATACCACGGCTATACGAAAAATATGTAGGGCATGATAATAACCGTGATTTCTACATGATGAATATGAAAGAGAGTCAGAACATCAGCCGGCAGCTGTTTGTAGAATGGATCCCGCAGATCATGTATAACCATCACCAGCGCGGACCTGCAGGTTCTGTACTGGCGGGTCCTCCGTACCGCGATCCGTTCAATTATGTGTATGATCCGCTGATAGTAACCAGTATTGATGCGGTAGGTGCTGCTATGAACAATCGCCTGAATGCGGAAGGCAAGCCGGGGTATACCCAGCGTACCGGTTCTCAGTACTCTACCTGGTGGAACGGCGGCTTGCGTACTACGCCTTACTTTCATAATATGATAGGACTCCTGACTGAAATAATTGGAGGGCCTGCACCGGAAAAGATACCGCTGGTACCGGAGCGCCTGATTCCTAACGGCGCTACACCTAATCCCGTAGCACCACAGCTGTGGCATTTCCGGCAGTCTGTTGATTATTCTGTTTCACTGAATTACGCGGTGTTGGATTATGCCGCACGTTACCGCAGTGAGTTATTGTTTAATATCTACCGCATGGGTAGTAATGCTATCGCGCGTGCCAGCAAGGATAACTGGACATTCTATCCGCGGTATATTGATACGATAAAAGCAACCCAAAAAAGCGAGCGAAAAGAAGAACCAGGTGCGGAAGGTGAGGGTGGTGGTGAGTTTTCGTTTGGGAAAGAAGATACGATCTCCGTTAAATATTATGATGCAGTATTAAAAGATCCTGCACTGCGGGATGCCCGTGGTTATATTCTCCCGGCAGATCAGGCAGATTTTCCTACGGCAGTGAAATTTATCAATGCGCTGATACAGTCTGGTGTGGCAGTACAAAAAGCTACAGCAGATTTTATGGTAGCAGGGAAAAAATATCCGGCAGGATCTTATATCGTTAAAACAACACAGGCTTTTCGCCCGCATGTAATGGATATGTTTGAACCACAGGATCACCCCAACGATTTTCAATACGAAGGAGGTCCGCCTATCCGTCCTTACGACGCAGCCGGCTGGACATTGGCTTTCCAGATGGGCGTGCAGTTTGATCGTATCCTGGATAACTTCGACGGACCCTTTCAAAAGGTGCCGTACGGTGTGTTGCAGTCGCCACCGGCTAAAAGTATAGCAGCTGCCAAAACGGGCTACCTCATTGATCCGCGGATCAACAATGCTTTTATTGTTGTAAACGATCTGTTGAAAGCAGGCGCAAAAGTGTTCCGTTTACCGGCCGGTGTAAAAGATGCCGGCGCTTTCTATATTCCTGCATCTGCCAAAGCAAAGGCGATACTGGAAAAAGGCGCCGCAGAATCTGGTATAGCCGTTGCCGTTAGTGAGCAGCGTCCGCCAGGCATGAAGGCAGTTACCCCGATGCGCATTGCCATCTGGAATAGCTATGGTGGCTCTATTCCAGCCGGCTGGATAAGCTGGTTAATGGAACAATATCATTTCAACTACGAATTCATTTATACGAAGGCGATTGATGCGGGCGCGTTGCGTAAAAAATACGATATGATCATCTTTGCCACCGGTGCTATTCCTGATACAGGAAAACCTAAAAAGCCACGGAACGATGCTGAAAGCAAACCACCTAAACCGGAAGAGCTGCCGGCACAGTACCGTTCCTGGCTGGGCAAGATCACAGCAGATACTTCTATTCCGCAACTGAAGCAGTTCCTGGAAGATGGCGGACAGATCGTGACTATTGGCAGCAGTACCAACCTGGCATATCACCTCAAACTACCGGTGCAAAATGCATTGATGGAAAAGAACAGCAAGGGTGAATGGAAACCATTGGCCGGTACTAAATATTATATTCCCGGCAGCCTGTTGATGGCGGATCTGGATACTACTGCTGCTGAGAACAGCGGCATGCCTGCAAAAAATGATGTATATTTTGAGCGTAGCCCGGTCTTTAAATTCACAGCAGATACCACCGGCTCGCATATTAAAAAGTTGATGTGGTTTTCTACAGATAAACCTTTGCATAGTGGTTGGGCATGGGGACAAAAATACCTGAAGGATGGTATTGCTGCATTTGTTGCGCCGGTTGGTGCGGGCAAACTGTATGCCTTTGGGCCTGAGATCACGTTCAGAGGGCAGTCGCACAGCACATTCAAGTTGTTGTTTAATCAATTGTATAAATAAACAGTTCCAAACTTTTATAACTTAAGCCCTGCCCATCGGGCAGGGCTTATATTTTCCAGAAATTAAATCTTTATTTTGTAATTCAAAATGCAATCATCCATGAAAATAGACATCAGAAAAGCCACTGAAAGTGATTTCGCCCAAATCTATAAGCTCATTAAAGAATTTGCGATTTTCATAAAAACACCTGAAAAGGTGACTATCACCTTACCCCAAATGATACAGGACAAGGATTATTTTCAATGTCTTGTTGCGGTAGATAATGGCATAATCATTGGCTTTGCTACCTATTTTATGAGCTATTACTCATGGACAGGTAAATCGCTTTACCTCGACGACTTATATGTAATTGAAGAGTATCGCGGACAACAAACCGGCACAAAGCTAATGGATGCCGTATTTGAAATTGCTAAGAAAGAGAACTGTAAAAAAGTCCGCTGGCAAGTCTCCAACTGGAACAAAAAAGCTATTGAGTTTTATAAAAAACGGGGTGCAAATATAGATGAAGTGGAGATAAATTGTGACCTGGTATTTTGACCAAAAAACTTATTGCACGGAACCTTTTATCAGTGAGGATTTTCTCTTTTGTTTAGTATATTTATAGCAACTGATATTAATATAATTACTAAACGCCCTATATGAATAGTGTTCCGAAGCAAAGACTTTTTGATGCAGTTGCCTGTCAGTTAGCCCAATTTCCGAAGCCGGATATGCTGGCAGCTAAGGTGAATGGATCCTGGAAAACCTATAGTACTGCCAATGTCAGCGAAATTGTGAACCGTTTTAGTGCGGGCTTATTGCAACTGGGGGTAGGAGGCAACGACTTTACGCCGGAAGGAGCAGATAAAATTGCTATTATCAGCAATAACCGTCCTGAGTGGATTTTTACAGATCTTGCTGTACAGCAAACCGGCGCTATATTGATACCTGTATATCCCACTACCAATCCTGCTGAGCTACAGTTTATTCTCAAGGATTCGGCTGTGAAATATATCTTCGTCAGCAATAAGGAGCTACTGGATAAAGTGTTGAGCATACAGGAAGGCGTACCTTCTTTGCAGCACGTTTACACCTTTGATGAAATACCCGGTGCTACGCATTGGTCCACTGTAACGGATCTCGCCACCAACGAGTTACTGGCGCATGTGGAAACGTTAAAAGCAAGCATTGATCGTCATCACGTGGCAACTATTATTTATACTTCCGGTACTACCGGCACGCCTAAAGGGGTAATGCTCACGCATAACAACATTGTCACCAACGTTCTTTTTTCCAAAGAAAGTTTTCCTTTTAATGACGCTCCGCAATCCAGGGTACTTAGCTTTTTACCATTGAATCACATTTTTGAAAAATGTGTTACCTATATATACCTGTTCAGCGGCATAGGTATTTATTATGCGGAAAGTATAGATACCATCAGCGCTAACCTGAAAGAGATTAATCCGGACGGATTTACAACTGTACCGCGTTTGCTGGAAAAAGTATTTGAAAAGATTATGGCAACCGGCAACGGGTTAACAGGCGTTAAACGTAAACTATTTTTCTGGGCAGTATCGCTGGCAGCAAAGTATGATAACAATATCAGCGGAGGAAGCTGGTACAACCTGCAACTGTCCATCGCCAATAAGCTGGTATTCAGCAAATGGAGACAGGCCCTGGGCAACAATATCCAATATATTGTAACAGGTGGTGCTGCCTGCCAGGAAAAATTGCTGCGTATTTTTAATGCAGCGCGCATCCCGGTATATGAAGGATACGGCCCCACTGAAAATAGCCCGGTGATTTGTGTGAACCGCAGAACCGCAGGGGGTATGAAGTTTGGCACAGTAGGACCGCCTATTAACGGACTTGAAGTGAGACTGGAAGCAGATGGAGAAATCTCTGTAAAAGGGCCATCAGTGATGAAAGGATATTACAAACGTCCCGACCTTACTGCTGAAACTGTGATTGATGGCTGGTTACACACCGGAGATATAGGAGTATGGGTAGATGATAAATTTTTAAAAATAACTGATCGTAAGAAAGAACTGTTTAAAACCAGCGGTGGAAAATACGTGGCTCCACAGCCCATTGAAAATAAGTTTAAGGAAAGCCCTTTTATTGAACAGCTGATGGTAGTGGGCGCCGGAGAAAAATTTGTAGGCGCTTTAATAGTGCCTGCTTTTACTTACCTGCGATACTGGATGAACCGGCAAAATATTCCTTATACTACTAATGAAGCTGCCATTACAGCACCCAGGGTACTGGAAATGTATCAGCAAGTGGTAAACAGCTATAACCAGTATTTTAATCATGTTGAACAGATCAAAAAATTTGAACTACTGACGGAGGAATGGAGTATTGTAGGTGGGGAAATGACACCCAAGCTTAGCCTGAAACGCAAGGTGGTAATGGAAAAATACAAACATGCAATAGCGGAAATATATAGTTAACTGATGTCTGAATTCGCCACGCTGATCATCTATCTGCATAGCAGCATTTTTTGTGAGATGATTTTTTTATCTGTAGAAGCGTTGGTCAGCGTGAGTGCTTTTTCAAAACAGGATAGGGCCCTGGGGTTGTCAATACCGGTGTATAGTTCGCCCAAAAGTACGTGGTACAGATGGTGATTAGCCAGATTTAGTTTTTGGGCTTCTATGATGGCTTCCCTTTTTCCATTTGCTTTAGAAAGGGCGTATGTTCTGTTTAGTGCGGCAATAGGCGAATATTCCACTTGTAGTAAGTGGTTATATAACTGCAGAATATTCTCCCATTTTTCCTTTGTATCGGCTTTAATGGTATGCCAGTATGCAATGCCGGCTTCCAGATGGTACTTTGAGATGTCATTACCTTGCGAGGCAACATTTAAAAAATATTCACCCTGGGTTATCAGTTCTCCATTCCACAGATTCGTATCCTGATCATCGTACAAAACAGTTTCGCCTTGCTGGTTCATTCTTGCTTCAAACCTTGATGACTGGAAGCTCATTAATGAAAGCAATGCATTTACGGCGGGTATGTTTGTTGCTTCATTTTCAATAAGCAGATAAGTTAATCTCATTGCTTCAAAGCAAAGATCTTTACGAAGAGAGCTATTGTGGCTGGCGGAGTAATAGCCTTCATTAAAGAGCAGATACAGTGTTCTGAGCACAGTTTCCAGGCGTTTGTCTATTTCTATTTCGCCGGGAAATTCTATTTTTATCTGTGCTGCTCTTAGTTTATCTCTGGCCCGCTGTAATCGTTTACTAATCGTTTCTTTATTGGTTAAAAAGGCGTCAGCAATTTCGTTGATGCCAAAGCCACAAAGTATACGAAGTGCTAATCCGATTTGCGCTTCCGCTAAAATGGCAGGATGACAGATAGCAAATATCATTTGTAACTGACTGTCCTTAATATTTTTTACTGACAGATCAATTTCCGGGATTGCTGTATCAGTTGCTGAACGGCTTAATTGCGAGGCAATTTTTTTATTAAAAATGGCCTCGTGCTTCAGGTGATTTTTAGCCTTGTTTTTTGCAACAGTGTAAAGCCATGCCACAGGGTTTTCGGGCAGGCCTTTCAGTCCCCATATTTCAGAGGCCGATAGGAAGGTATCGCTTGCTATATCTTCCGCGATTTCAATATGCTCAAATCCAAAAAGCTTGCATAATACAGCGGTTATCTTGCTGTATTCAGTCCTGAATAAATGCGGTAGCAGTTCATTTTTCTCCATGAGATAAAAGCCTTTGTAATACATGTAATATTACAAAGGCTTTATAGATTTTTAATTAAAAAGAAGTTTTACAATACGCTTATTTCTCTGATTTCCACATTGCCGCCAGTGGCCAGGATAGGGCATCCTTTAGCTAATTCGATCGCCTCTTCCATAGAAGCAGCTTTTACAATTGAATAACCACCGAGCGACTCTTTGATTTCTGTATAAGGCCCATCAGTAATTACATTATTTGCTTTTAGTACTTTGCCGGATGATTCCAGCCGGTTGCCACGATCAGACAATTTGTTCTGGGCTGCTATGCTGCCTATCCAATCCATCCATTTTTTTGTGTTGGCTTGCATTTCTTCAGGTGAACCTTTAGGCACTGCACCGTAATCTGTTCTGTATGCAAATAAGAAATCTTTCATTGGTTTAAATTTTTAATTGTTTTAAAGCCTTATAACAACTCAATATTTGGTCAATGGACAATATTGATGAATCTTTTAATTCATGCTATATAATCATCTTGTAAACCAATGTTTTGTAATTTTATAAGCGTAAATATATCGGCACTGTATGCTTAAAGTATTAAGGTAGTAAATAGTTTGAATTTCCTGGCAGTAGGATGAGGGAAAAGAAAAGATGGCACGATTCAGGGCTATTTCAAAGTATGTTTTAACATCTGGGTACGCAATCGTACCCAGATGTAATGTTTTAGTCCGGGTGTTAATATTAATTAACCCTTATACGGGAGATTTTTCCATCCAGTCCATTGTTGCGGATGAACGTCACCCTTACAAATTCATCTTCGTAAGTTCTTTCGAACGTACCAATGACGTACTCTGGTATTGGTCTTTTCACGTTAACAATACAAAAGTCATCATTCGTAGCGCCATCAGGAGAATCATACACCCTTATTTCGCAACCAGGTCTGACATCATAAATTTTTGCAGATCTGATTTCATCATTTTGAACAGGGCGAAAATCCTGACCAGGATAATCTTCAACAGTTTGAACAATGTTCTGAGTGGCGTTGTTGCCTTCATAAAATGCAATGATACCCATGATAATGTGATTTTGAGGTGAAAAATGAAAGATTTAATAACAAGTTTTATTGTTAAGTGCGTGCAGTTGATGGGGAAATAAAGTGTAAAAACTATCGGAGCAGCTTTTGCTCTTTGATGATTAAAAATTTACCAGAAGAATAGTTTAAAAGGGTTTCAAAATTGAATTACTAGGACAATCTTAGTATCTACATCTTGAGGTTTAGCTTTTCATTAGGATATCGCGATTATTTCGAGTACTGCAGTTATGTAGCAGTTTGTTATGTGAATATAAATAACTTTCAATAAATAACAAAAAACTTTCTGACCATTAAAAAAAGCGGCTTCTCTTTTAAAGAAGCCGCTCTCCGCCATTAGATTGGTGTTGAATTATTTGGTTCTATAACGGATAGTGTGGGTAGTTAAAATTTATCTTACCAGCGATGAAGTAAATCATGTTGATAAAATTCTCCTTTTAATTTGATTAAAAAAGTACATTTACTTTTAAAAACAAATTATTGCCATGAAAAAAGTAACAGGTGTTGGTGGTATTTTTTTTAAAAGTAAGTATCCTGATCAACTGAAAGAATGGTACGCCAAAAACCTCGGCTTTCAAACGGATGCCTATGGTACCATGTTTGAGTGGAGGAAAAGCGACGACCCTGATCAAAAAGGTCTCACCGTTTGGAACCCGTTTCCTGATGATACCACCTACTTCGCGCCTTCAAAGAAGGAGTTTATGGTGAATTACATCGTGGAAAATCTGGAGGAACTGGTGCTGCAACTCAAACAGGATGGCGTTACGATACTTGACGAGATTGCCGTGTCCGACTACGGCAAGTTTGTACACATCCTTGATCCGGAAGGGAACAGCATTGAACTATGGGAACCACCCGTTAACCCGGCGGCAAACGAGTAAAATTATAAAAAAAGATGTCATTCCGATGAGGTACGGGGAGGAATCTTCAGCGTTGAATTGCAGTTCACAAGGGTGAAGAGATTTTTGTTTTACAGATGAATCACGATCAATAACATACTTTGTGTGCTGTTGGCTTCCTGTTATTTTTTATATGCTTCTTTCAGTTTACTGATATCAAGTTTCTTCATTTTAAATACAGCCTGCATAACATTATTTGTTTTTGCAGGTTCCGGATCTCCCAGCATATCACTCAGGATTGTTGGAACAATTTGCCATGATACACCGAATTTATCTTTGAGCCAGCCGCACATCTGTGCTTTTTCATCTCCGCCAGCGGTAAGCTTATCCCAGTAGTAGTCTACCTCTTGCTGGGTTTCGCAATTCACAATAAATGAAATGGCTTCATTAAACTGGAAATGCGGACCACCATTCAGGGCTACAAATTCCTGTCCTTCAATCAAAAATTTTATGGCGAGGACTGTCCCCTCCGGCATTCCATGAATTTCATAACCTTCTTTACCATAATGGGTAACGCTTCCTTTCTGTGCATGATGGAAAACAGTCAGGTAAAAGTTCACAGCTTCTTCGGCCTGCGTGTTAAACCAAAGATTAGCGCTGATTTTCTGATTTGAAATGCTCGTTTTCATTTTGATTCATTTAGGCGTATAGAAAATAATTTGCGTTGTTGATATCAACACAAAAATAGCCTTCCTGATTTAGTTGAAGGCGGTGTGACCCGGACTTTCATAAGGGGTGTTTGCGACATGCACTAAAATTGAATAACAGTGCATCTTTGTGAAGGTTAAGGCTTTCCTGTATATATGATCTGCCAAAAGGGAATATCTCTTCTCTTTGTAAATCCTAACAACTCATAAAGGCCAACAGCTCTTTTATTCGTATTTAAAACATGTAAAATGGGTATGGTACCTTGCGCATGAATGTTTTTACACAAATGTAAAACCAATTGCTGCGCAAACCCTTTACCGGTAAAGTCCGGATGAGTACACACTGCACTGATCTCTGTGAACCCCTGCATACCAAGTCTTTGTCCTGCCATTGCAATAAGCTTTCCCTGCACTTTAATGCCGTAGTAGTTACCCAGCAATGGTGTGCCTCTTTTAAAGAAACCCGGCTGTACAAGATTGATTAATGCAAACATTTCTTCATTATCTTCCTGGGATAATGATAAAATCTCCATCGTGTTTTTTACCGGAGCAGTAGGTAGCTCCGGGCAGATCATCTGTGCACAGTCGAGGTTGGCCAATACAGACCACGAAACGGGAAGGGCCGGCAAATCTCCTACAATAAACACTTTTTCATTCGCAGTTATCCAGGGCAGTATATCATTCAAAGGATTGACAGCAGATTTTTCATATCCTATAAAAGGTAAAATGTGCGCCGGATATCGTTGGATGACAGGTGTTCCAATAGCAAACTTCTGATGGGTCGTTTGCAGTGCATGCCAGACGGGATTGTCCAGCAGGGCTAAGTTGTACTGCATCATATTACGCTTCTTTTTTTAGCTATTCAATCTTTTATTGTTTCCGGTTTATCCATGATATACCCGGGAAGCAACAATGTATCCATCCTGTATTTCCAGTACTTCTGCTACCAGCATATCGGGTTCCGCAGCTACCTGGCGGATGTATTCCATAAATACGCGCTGGTCATTTGCAGTAAGCGTAGTAGCCTTGTAATGTAAGGTGGGCAATCGTTCAAAGGCATCCTGCCACCAACTCCGCAATGCTTGTTTACCGCTAACCATGCCATTGGTTTCCGGCTGCCGGATTTTTAATTTCGGGCTGTAATGCGCTGCCTGATCATGATACAAGGATAATAATTTTTCAAGATCACGTTCATTAAAAGCATTCAGCCATTTTTGTGCAATAAGTGTAAGATCTCCTGATGCGGGCATATTATAGTATTTAAAGCATAAGCAAGTGGTAAAAATAAGAAAAGATCACCTGATGAAAACAATAGCAAAATAAATTGTCAGGTATGCCGATTTTTATAGCATAAGAATCAATTTGAATATGTAGCTTTGGATATAACCAAAATTAAATAAAGTAATCAAATGCGGAACTTACTGACAGTTTTATTCATTGCATTTTATTTACCGTTATCAGCGCAAACTCCCGCTGCCAATCAGGGTTTAGCATTGATAGGCGCCAAGATCTACCTGGGACCATCCGCCCCTCCCTTAGCGACGGGAGCTGTGCTCATAGAGCATGGTGAAATTACGGCTGTAGGAGATGTGAAGGCTATTAAAGTACCCAGGGGTATGAAAGTGATTGATTGTAAAGGGATGGTGATAATGGCCGGATTTTGGAACTGCCATGTGCACTTTATTGAACCTAAATGGGAACATGCCGATAGTCTTCCGGCGTCTCAGCTAAGTAATCAGCTGAAGGATATGGTTAATAGCCGCGGCTTCACCCATGTGTTTGACCTGGCCGCTTTTGATTTAGCCAACCTATTGGCGCTTCGCGCCAGAATTGAATCCGGAGAAGTGGAGGGCCCTGCTATCCTTACTGCTGGTGTGCCTTTTGCACCTCCGGATGGAAGCCCTTTTTATATTAAGCCCCTTAAACTTCACGAGATAGGTACGGCAGCAGAGGCGTCAGCATATGTATCTAAACAGATCCAATCAGGTGCTGATGCTATCAAGCTCTGGTCTGCTTCTCCCAATGGTGAGCGGGTAGTGCCTATGCCTTTGGAAGTGATCAAAGCAGCGGTTAATACCGCGCATAAATTGGGCAAACTGGTTTTTGCCCATCCTACTTCAGATACCGGTGTTAATATAGCCATCGAAAGCGGCGTTGATATACTGGCGCATGTTGCACCAGACGATCGCAAACTTTGGAATACAGCAACTATCAATAACCTGTTACAACATAAGGTAGCCCTGATCCCAACGTTAAAACTTTTTAAATGGGAACTTGAAAGAAATGGTTTTCCAACAGCCAATAGCTCGCTGATTAATACCGGGCTACAGCAGGTAGGAGCATATGCGAAAGCCGGCGGGGAGATTTTATTTGGTACAGATGTAGGGTATGTGGCAGATTATACCACAACGGATGAATTTGAGTTTATGTCCAAAGCGGGAATGAGCTTTGAACAGATCCTGACATCCTTAACCACTGCCCCGGCCAAAAGATTTGGGATGGCTGATAAAACCGGTCGTATCCTTGCAGGAATGGATGCTGACATAGTTGTGCTGACCGCGGACCCAAAAGAGAACAGCAAATTTTTCTCGAATGTTGCCTACACCATCAGCAAAGGGAAAATAATTTTTAGCAGCAAAAATGCAGCAGGGAATTAAGGAAGATAAATGCCTGTATTTACTTTTGCAGTTATATTGACTAGTAAAAAAGATTTCCGGCATTATACCAGCGGTACCAGGCAAAGCATGTCCTTGTCGTTGTTCAGGAACATTTCCAGACAATAACCATTCCTGTTTAAATCTGGATGGGATAACAGCTTTTGAAATGTTTGTCCCACCATCATTTCATCGGTGCGCCAGTCCTTTAAACGTTCACTCATAAAGTCGCCTTTCTTAATGAGGAAGGTTTCGCAGCCGTATTTTTCTCCTTCACCAGGGAAAGATTCTGCTGCCGCTGCTTTATAGATAATTTCTCCTTTTGGGTTAGGATAGGAGATACCAAAAAATTCCCTTCCGTTAGTGGTTGGCAGCAATGAATGCAGTTGTTGAAACGCGGCAGGAATACCTTCCGGAAAAGAGGTGGCTGTTACGTAGAATACTTTTATATCCTTATCTAAGCTATATTTTTCCATGATCTGAAAGATTGATGCAGTACGAATTTACTATTGATAGTTGTAATTGCTGCGGTGCAGAAAAGACATTTTAGGGGGTAGATCGTGACATTTTTAAATGGATTTGAAGTGCTTCCCCATTATCTTCGGTATTGTATATTAATTTTATTGTGATTATCTTGGATAATTGTAACAAAATACTTTTCTCAAGCCATGGTGAAGCCGGCAGATGAAGGGCAAAACGCCGCCACGTTGTATCAGCAAGACTTACCAGCTCTTGAGCAGTTGTTCAAAGAGTGTTATGCCATGCTCCTGGCTTATGCGGGTAAGTTTGTAGTGCGTGAAACTGCTGAAGACATTGTGCAGGATGTTTTTGTACAGCTACATAAAAAAAGTGCTTCCCTGCACATCGCTACCAATATCAAAAGTTACCTGTTTCGTTGTATCCATAACAGTTGTCTGGATTATATCAGGCACCAGGCAGTGCATCAGCGTTATGTAAATGCGGCCTTACCAGACCTTACACTGGGAGAACTCGATTATTATAACCCGGATGGCCCACACCAGAGCTTACTCCAGCAAAACGACCTGGAGTCGAGTGTATGGCAGGCCATAGAGGCCTTGCCGCCTAAATGCAGGGAGGTAGTGAAGCTCCGCTACCGGCAAGGGCTTAAAACCACGGAGATCTCTGAAGTAATGGGTATATCTTCCCGCACGGTAGAAACGCAACTATATAAAGCTATTAAGCAACTTCGTGGGATTGTACGGAGAGTTAATTACCTGCTTTGTAGTATATTATAATACATATACAGGACCGGGATCTCTTCCGGCATTGCCGCATCTATAAAAAAATAAAAAAAATTCCTGATTGCTGTACGTAGTAATGTTACCCTTATCGTCTAAATAAACGACATGTCACCTCATCATAATAATAACGGATTGGATTATACGATTGTAATAAAGTTTATTGACGGGCAGACAACCCCTGCAGAGTCTGCACAGGTATTGGAATGGATACAGGCTTCTCCTGACAACAGGGAGCAGTACTATCAAATAAAAGATATCCTGGACCAGCAACTGGCGGCGCAGATAACAGCAGCTGATGGGGAAGCGCGCTGGCAGCAGGTAATGGCACGATTGTCAACAGGCAACGCACCTGCTGCCACAAAATTACAACGGGTTGGCAGCGCTGGCTGGCTAAAGTATGCGGCTGTGATCCTGCTGCTGGTATTGGCAGGAGGAATCACTACATACTTACTCACAGCCCGCAAGGCAACACCGCAAATGGTACTGGTTGCCCCGAAACCCGGGGTGCAGATTGTGTTGTTGCCGGATAGTACCCGGATATGGATAAAACCGGGAGGATCGCTGCAATACCAGGATGTAAAGGACGGTGGGCGTGAAGTATGGCTACAGGGAAGCGCTTATTTTGAAGTGGTTAAAAAGGCAGGAGAACATGGTACCCACCAACCGTTTACCGTACATGCCCCGGAAATGACGGTCACCGTACTGGGTACTTCTTTCACCGTAAATGATGATAAGGATTATTCAACAGTAGTGGTAAATACAGGAATGGTAAAAACCAATGCCTTTAACAGCGAATTACTCCTGCATCCGGGAGAACGTGCAGTGATAGCGGAACATCACATGAATATGGATCATGTAAATCCGCAACTATATGCCGCCTGGAAAGACGGAGATTATAAATTTGAGAACACCACCATTGATGAAATAAAAGAATTGGTGCGGATCAATTATGGATATGAAGTAGAAATACTGCAACCGCAAAAATTCCGGGATACAAATATCAATGGACGCGTGCTCATAGAAACCAAAGCAGCATTGTGTGATGTATTGGCGGCCATGTTGGAAGCCAATGTCAAAAAAGATGGTAATAAGATTATCATCCAACCAAAATAAACCGCGATTTTTAAAATGTATCGTTAACAGCTAAAAAAATTAATCGTCTAATCTGAATTTTCCTGTTATGAAAATCCTGCGTGCCGGGCTTTGTAATACAGGCATGGCAATGCTATGCGCTGTAATGTAATCAGCCATATCGTTAAACAACAGTGAACAATGAAAAACAGTCAGCTGGAGTTGCTGCGTCTGTATCATTAACATTTTAATTATGTAGTCTTTTTAACCTAAATTTTTCCGTTATGAAATTTGGATCTCTACGGCATTGCCTGAAGGGAGTGGCCGGCCTGTGCCTGATACTGAATATAACTGCTTCCGCCCTGCATGCGCAAGATGCTATTGCAGGCATTCAGGAACAATCACATCAGGAACGTGGTAAAAGCCGTTCCACCAATACAGCTGCAGCCCGGCAAATGATACCGCTGAAGGATGCGTTGGAAAAAATTTACGGCAGGTATCAGCTCAGAATTTTGCTGAATGAAAAATATGGGAAAGATGTTTTTTTACCTGACGATGTAGAGAAAATGGATGTTGAAAAGATCTTACCATTTCTACAGAAAGTATTACAGGGACATGGCCTTGTATTAAACCGGATGGGCGCCTCCCAATATATTGTGGCACCGGCGGAAAAACATCCTGCGCCTAAAGAACAAAAGCCTGCTGCCAAAGTGAGGGTGGCAGGCACGGTAAGAGATAAGCTGGGCGCCGCGCTCGTAGGCGTAACAGTAAAAATCCCCGGTACACCTGTAGGTACTACCACCAACGATAAAGGCTACTATTCACTGGAAGTAGAACCTACCGATACGCTTGAATTTTCTTACATAGGTTATCAAACGCAACAGATCAGCGTCAGAAATAAAATTGATATCGATGTAGAGATGCTGGCAAAGGAAGGCGGACTGAATGAAGTAGTAGTGGTTGGTTTTGGCGCACAGAAAAAGATCAGTCTCGTTGGCGCACAGTCTACTATCAAACCGGAAGAGCTGAAGATACCTGTCAGAAGCCTCACCAACGCATTGGGTGGCCGTTTGGCGGGTATTGTTGCAGTACAGCGCAGCGGAGAGCCGGGATACGATGGCTCCGATATCTGGATACGCGGGATCTCTACTTTTGGTTCCAGTCCGCGTGGCCCGCTTATCATCGTTGATGGTGTGCCGGATCGCAGCATCAATGATCTTGATCCGGAAGATATCGAAAGTTTTACCGTATTGAAAGATGCATCTGCTACTGCTGTATACGGTACCAGGGGCGCTAATGGCGTGATACTGGTGAATACTAAAACGGGCCGTCCGGGAAAGCCGCAGATCAATATAGAATTGAATCAGGCCATTACAAAATTTACACAGCTGCCGAAATTTGTAGATGCGCCCACCTTTATGAGATTGTATAACGAAGGCCTGCAGATGAGAGGCAGAACACCGCTCTATACGGAAGACCGCATACAGAAACATATCTCCGGTGAAGATCCTGATCTCTATCCTAATGTCGATTGGTTTAAAGTACTGTTCAATAAATGGGGACAAAGCAGAAGGGCTAATCTGAATGTGCGCGGAGGATCGGACTTTGCTACCTATTACATCTCTGCAGGTTATTATTCTGAAGTGGGTTTGCTGAAAAGAGATAATGTACAATCCTATAATTCTGATATTAAACTGGATCGATATAATTTTACTACCAACGTAGATGCCAACATCACCAAGACAACCAAGCTGGAATTGGGTGTGAACGGCTTTATTATTAACAGCAATTATCCTGGTATTGGTACCGGCTCATTGTTTGATCTTGCTACCAATGTGCCGCCACACCTGATACCACCACAGTATTCCAACGGGCAGTGGCCTAAAATTCCAGGTGGGAGTTATCCAAGTCCTTACCGTAATCTTACACAGTCTGGTTACGCAACGGAGTACCGCAATACTATCCGCTCCAATATAAGGCTGCGGCAAAACCTTGATTTTGCACTAAAAGGATTATCATTCACAAGCATGTTTGCTTTTGATGCTTACGGCTGGAATAATCTTAACAGGAAGAGAGAAGTACAAACATATTATGCTACCGGAAGAGATTCATCAGGAAATTTGCTTACTAAAATAGTAGATCCGGGTTCAAATGTACTGGGCTTTGATGTGGCAAGAGGTGGTAACCGCAGATTTTATACAGAAACAGCACTGAACTACAACCGTAAATTTGGTGATCACGATGTGTCCGGGTTATTGCTGTATAATCAGTCTGATTTTATTGATGCGGATGCGGGGGATCTTATCTCTTCCATTCCTTTCCGGATAAGAGGTATAAGCGGAAGAGGTACTTATGGCTATAAGAACCGCTACTTTGCAGAAGCTAACTTCGGCTATAATGGTTCTGAAAATTTTACGCCCAATAAAAGATATGGGCTGTTTCCTTCTTTCGGGGCTGGCTGGGTAGTATCCAATGAAAAGTTTTTTGCCGGTTTTGCAAATGTGCTCAGTTATTTTAAACTTCGTTATACTTATGGCTTGTCTGGTAACAGTAATACAGGATCACGTTTTCTTTTCCTTACCAGGATAAAAAATAGTGGTGACCTGGGTTATACTTTTGGTGTACCGGGCAATACCACTTCCTACAACGGAATGCAGGAAGACCAGATCGGCTCAGACGTAAGCTGGGAAACGGGTAAACGTCAGAACCTGGGGATTGAGCTCAAAGCATTTCATGATGATCTGTCGCTGATCGTGGAATTATTCCAGGAACGCAGAACCGGTATACTGTTGCGGCAATATGATATTCCTTACGCTTCCGGCTACACGTCAGATAATATCCCTTACAGGAATATCGGTATTACAGAGAACAAAGGAATAGATGTAACCCTTGATTATAACAAAACATTTTCTCCGGGTTTCTGGGTAGGGTTCAGGGGTAACTTCAACTTTAATATCAATAAGGATGTGTATGATGGTTTACCACCTTGGCAGTATCCCTGGTTGAACCGTACAGGACATACTATTGATCAGCGTTTCGGGTATGTAGCCATTGGCCTGTTTAAAGATTCTGCTGATATTATGAAATCCCCCAAGCAGGCAGGAGATGTACGTCCGGGTGATATAAAATATAAAGACCTGAATGGTGATGGTATCATTAACAGCTTTGATCAGCAAGCCATTGGTTATGGTTCTGTTCCCCGCATTGTATACGGACTGAACTTCAGCGTTGGTGTCAAAAAATTTGATCTGACCCTGTTCTTCCAGGGCGTAGCCATGGTAGATTTTATGTACAGCGGGGGACATGCCACGAATCCTTTTTATGAAGGACCTACTATCGGTAATCTGTACACTGCTGCTACTGACCGATGGACGCCTGATAACCCCAATGACCGGCCTTTCTATCCGCGTATGTCTACCCGTCAGGATATTACTACCAACTATTACGAAAGTACCTGGTGGCTTAAAAGAGCCGATTACATCCGCCTGAAGAGTGCAGAGCTGGGCTATACTTTCGGTATGGGAAAATTGCAGAAATATGGTTTCAAGAGCCTGCGCACTTATGTAAATGGTACTAACCTGTTTACCATTTCTCCCTGGAAGATATGGGACCCCGAACTGGGCGATGGCAGAGGCACTGCCTATCCCAATACCACTACATACAACTTTGGTATCCGTGCTAATTTCAAATAAAAACTGAATCACCATGATGCATCATTCTTTCAAAAAAAATATTTCCTTATTGCTGCTTGTCCTGCTGCTGACAGCCGGTTGCAAGAAAGGATTTCTCAATACAGTACCGGATAATATCACCACCCTGAAAGATGTATTTACCAACAGATCAATGACGGAACAATGGCTGGCGCGACTATACAATCCCATGCCGGATATGTGGAACCAGCCATATAGCGTGCCATGGACAGGGCAGTGTGATGAAGTGGATTATGCCTGGGTACAACCGGGTATTAACTCCGGTGCCATTACACCGGATAATGCGAGTCCGGGTTACTGGAATGGTTATTATCAGACCATCCGGGAAGCAGCGATCTTCTTAAAAAATGTAGATCAGAATAAAGAGATCCTGGCGCAGCCCGGAGGGGATCAGTTGATGAAACAATATAAAGGAGAGGCCCGCTTTCTGAGAGCTTATTACTATTGGTTGCTGATGCGACAATATGGACCGGTAGTATTAATGGGAGAGGACCCTAAAGCGCCGGAAGCTGATTTTCAGATACCACGGAGTTCATGGGACGAATGTGTGAACTATGTATTGGGAGAAATGGATAAAGCTATGCAGGATGTACCGGCAGAACATGTAAACCCTGTTGATCCAACGCAGCTGGATGTAACACAAACCGGCAGGATCACAAAGTCTATTGTGATGGCGGTGAAGTCGCAGGTATTGTTATACAGCGCCAGTCCGCTCTACAATGGTAATGTAGAGATGAGCAACTTTAAGAACCTGGATGGTGCCGCCTTGTTTAATCCGTCGTTTGATAAAGAAAAGTGGAAGAAAGCGGCAGATGCGGCCAAAGCGGTGATAGATCTGAATAAATGGGATTTGTATACGGTATCAGATGCGGACCCTTTCCGTGCTGCCTATCTTTCGTGTAGGAACCTTTTCTTTGATGGCTGGCAGAAAGAAGCGATCTGGATACGCACTAACTCCTCTCATTTTGGTAACTGGGAGCGGCATTGTTCTCCCCGGTGCTCCAATGGCGCCGGCTGGAACGGTATTGCTGTTACGCAGGAAATGGTGGATATATTCCGTATGGCGGATGGTAAAATGATTACGGATAACAGCAGCGCCTATACGGAAACAGGGTTTACACATACCGCCACACCTTATTATGTGGATGGTACCTTCAACATGTATACCGGCAGGGAGCCGCGGTTTTATGCAGATGTTACTTTTAACGGCGCAGACATTCCGGTAGTGCCGGAACCGGGTCAAACACGGGTAGAGTTTTTCTTTACCGGCAATTCCGGTAAAAACGGTGCGCCAAGAGATTGGCCCAGCACGGGTTATACTGCCCGCAAAAATCTTCATCCCAACAGTGATTTCAGAAGCGGTAAAAGTTTTGCGCGTCCGGCGATGATGATCCGGTTAGGTGAAATTTACCTGAACTATGCTGAGGCGCTGAATGAATATGATCCGGGTAATCCCGACATCTTAAAATACCTGAACAAGATCCGCAACAGGGGCGGTCTCCCCAATATAGTAGCAGGGCCCGGCCAGGAGGAAATGCGTACACAGATCCGCCTGGAACGCCAGATAGAACTGATGTTTGAAGGACACCGTTACTGGGATGTGCGTCGCTGGAAAACAGCTAACACACCTGCTATGCACCAGGGCGGCCAGTTCCATGGCATGAACATTGAAAAAGGAACTTTCTTATCTGATCCTGAATTTCATAAAAGAATCGTAGCCTTTACCAGGGCGGAATGGCAGAATAAATTTTATTTCTATCCTGTGCCACAAAGTGAGATTGACCGCAATAAAAAGCTGGTGCAATTTCCAGGGTATTAAAATCCTGTATATGGAGTGCCGGGGCTGACCAAAAGCAAAAAGGGCTTTTAGGTCAGCCCCTTTTTTGTGGGTATTTTTCAGGGTATGGAAGGATTATTTTGTACACTTTCGGTCAATAAACAATAAATTGCTTTTTTAAAGCAACCAACATAAAAACGTTCCGTTAAGCATGAAAAATATACTCCTGTTCCTTTCCGCCTTATTTTTAATATCCTGTGGTGCTAATAAGCCTATGAAAACTGAAAAAGAAAAACTGAATATCCTGGCTGAAAAATATGTACGCCTTGGATTAACAATCGGCGTGTATGATGGCGATTTTGTGGATGCTTATTATGGCCCGGATTCATTAAAGCCGGTGATCAACAAAGGGAATAGTTTTCCGAAAGACAGTCTGTTGGCAGCTGTTAACGATTTGAAGAAAGCGCTTGGCCAAATAGCAGATGGTGCAACCAATGACACTATCCACACAAGAGCAAACTGGATAGTACAGCAATTAAATGCATTTGGGAGACGAATAAAAATATTCTCAGGTGAATACGCCTCTTTTGATGAAGAATCAAAAGAGTTATTTGGTGCGGTGGCACCTGTATATCCTGAATCTTATTATCAGTCGCTCGTAGCTGAACTGGATAGTTTGCTGCCAGGAAAAGGTAGTGTACAGGACAGGTTCCAGCAGTTAGCCAATAAATTTATTATCCCTGCAAATAAGCTGGATACTGTTTTTAAGACGGCTATTGCAGAAGCCCGCAGACGAACATTATTGCATTATGATTTACCGGGAAATGAAAATTTCACGATGGAGTATGTAGCGGGTAAATCATGGTCGGGTTACAACTGGTATAAAGGTCATTTTAATAGTTTGATACAGATAAGCAGCGACATGCCGATCTTCATAGAAAGAGCCATAGACCTGGGATGTCATGAAGGTTACCCTGGTCATCACGTGTATAATACTATGCTCGAAAAGAACCTGTATCGTGATAAAGGCTGGGTAGAAGTTTCATTGTATCCTTTGTTTAGTCCGCAATCGCTGATCGCTGAAGGAAGCGCTAATTATGGTATTGACCTGGCATTTCCCGGAGAAGAGAAAAATGTGTTTACTAAAGAAGTGTTATTGCCGCTGGCTGGTTTAGCACCCACCGGAATAGATTTATACTACAAAGCCTTGTCTATAAAAGGGCGGCTCAATTATACACGCAATGAAATCGGAAGAGGGTTGCTTAATGGATCAATGAGTGATACAGCAGCCATGCGCTGGCTTTTGAACTATGCCTTATTAAATAAAGAAGCCGCCATTAAAGGTCTGGCCTTTATTAAAAAGAACCGGAGCTATGTGATTAACTATAACTACGGACAAGACCTGGTTAAAAATTACATCGCCTCAAATGACGGAACAGACACGCTGCCGGGCAAACGTTGGATTGCTTTTGGTAAATTATTAAGCAATGAGGTTACGCCGGGAGATTTATTAAAAGCACAAACCAGGAAACAGTAATTATGCTGCTTACCAGGAATGGTTGAAGAGGCCGGCCGCTTGAAAATGGCAGGGGCTTTTGGAAAGATATAATTTTATTCAGCAAGATAAAACAGCCTCCTTCAAAAGGATTTTCCGCTCGCCAGGGTTTGAAAACAAAGGCGGATGACTGCAAAACATATTTGAGTTTATGATGTTACCAAAATTTGCGTACAAGAATAAAGGTATTCTCATTCCGGTTTATTTGTTTACATGCGTAGTTGTGTCGGCAATAATAAACCGGTTTTTAATGGAGCAGTTTGGCGGACCATTTCTTATAATAGATACCTATGCTGGTATGGGATGTGCATGCCTGCTGACGGCATTATGGGTTATACTTACCTGTGATGATTATTATAAAGATAAAGAAGGAAATAAGGTAAAGGTGGATATACGCAATGAATTCTTTTTTATAAAGATGAAATACTGGTCTTATATATTTGTTGTTCTCGGATTAGTGCTGATAGGAAACATCGTGTTTCATTATTTTCCGCTCGCCTGATTTTTAAAAAAAATATTATAAATGCGCTGAGCTAAGGCCAATAGAAATCTTCGGATGTCTATTGGCCTTAGCTGCTTAATTGACCTTTAGATAATTTCAGTTTACCTTTTTATCAACGCTGCATACATCTTCTCGGCCCCATACACAGAAGGCTTTTCACCTAGTTTAATGACCGATGCAAATCCCGCACTTTGAAACAACTCCCGCAATAAATCAAATTTTATCGGGTAGGGGACCCATGGATTAGCTTTTGTTGTTTCATATTCCACTATTAAAAAAATACCATTATCTTTAATACAGCTGCTTAGTTTATTAATAAGCTGTTTTTTATTTGCCACGTAATGAAGGGAATTGGCCATTAGTACGCCATCCAGGTTAACGAAATCGATTTCGCTCTTCTCAAAATCTGTTTGCTGTTGATGTATCGTGATATGATGCGGGTTGGACTGCTCAGATAAAACAATGTTGTTTTTATCGAGCGCGTAGATAGTACTGCCAGGCTGCAACAGGTTAGCCAACGCAAAAGTGAATAAACCCGAGCCGCATCCCAGATCGGCCCAAACGGTTTCCTGTGGCCGCGTCAGACTACTATGTTCTATTAGTGCAATAGCATCATTCAAATTCATGTTGTAACGATATTAAAATTAGATAGTAAGACCTTATTGCTTGTTTGCGTAACATACGTTTAATCTCTTGTTAATAATCTGATAATATCAACCACTATTAAATGACCACGTTGATGCCTAGGTTTGCTGTCCGAAACTTAATAACAAATCTGTAAGCTTATAGAGAAGACTTTCTTGTCAACATGCAAATGTAATTGTCAATAAATTGATCCAAACGTAAATTTAATTCAACACTATGAACAGAAAATATGTCAGCATTTATTTGCTGCGATGCCCTGTTAAACTATTAATTGTTTTTCAGTTATGGTTATGCTTTGTTCCTATGGCATTGCGGGCACAGGAAAAATATGATGTGCACGGAAAAGTAACGGATGAAAAAAATACCCCGCTTCCAGGCGTAAGTGTATCGGAGCAGGGCAGCAAAACCGGTGTGGTAACGGATGGAGAAGGCGTATACCGGATCAATGTATCCGGAAAGGGCGCACAGGTACGGGTGTCTTTCATGGGCTATAACACAAAGGTGTTGAGTATTAACGGTGAGCATGTATTGAATGTATCACTGCAGCCGCAATCGAAACAATTGAATGATGTGGTGATCACCGGTTATGGCAAAACAAGCAAAAAAAATATTGTTGGTGCCATCAGCTCTGTTAATGCCGGTGAATTTACGCAGGGTGTAATCGGAAGCCCTTCTATGTTGCTGCAGGGCAAGGTTCCGGGGCTTACCATTACTAAAAGTGGCAATCCAAATCAAGCGCCTTCCGTTATACTAAGAGGACCTTCCACCTTACGCAGTGGTGCACAGGAGCCTTTTTACGTAATAGACGGTGTACCGGGTGTATCTATCGACCTCGTGGCGCCGGATGATATTGCTTCCATCGATGTGCTGAAAGATGGCGCCTCTACGGCTATTTATGGCGCAAGAGCGGCTAACGGGGTGATCATGGTAACCACCCGTCGTCCTAAAACAGATCAGCTGTACCTGTCGTATAATGCGTATGTAGGCGCGGAACAGGTGTCTAAACGTCTGGGTATGCTCACAGGTGATGAGTTGAGAAAATACCTGGCAGATAATGGTCAGGTGCTTGCACCTGCCAACGATCAAAAGATCCCCGGCACACAGCAACCTGTTAATACGGATTGGCAGAAAGAAGTACAGCGCACCGCTATATCTCAGAACCATAATATTTCCCTGATGGGAAATTCGAAAGGTACTACCTATGGTTTCAGCGTTAACTACCTGGATAACCCGGGCATTATCAAAGGGTCTTCCATGAACAGACTGGGGTTACGGGCCAATGTGGGTCAGCGCGTTTTTGATGATAGGTTACGACTGGATTTCTCTGTGTTCAATACTACTACCACACAAAATAATGTGCCCACTGATGTACTGTATAATATGCTGAACTATTTACCTACAGTGTCTGTAACGCAACCCGATGGCAGCTTTACAGAAGATTATGCAGGTAATATCCGTGGCGGCAGCAACCCTGTAGCATTGATTGCCAACAACACTGACAAAACAAAAATAAACAGGATGCTGGCTAACGGTCTGGCTGAAGTAACCATTCTTCCGGGTCTTACTTATACACTCAGCCTGGCTACCCAACGGGAACAATACAACCAGGATATCTATTATAACAGCTTATCGGTACTGGCAAAAGGAAACAACGGGCGGGCTACACGTAAAGCCTATACGAATGCCAGAAATATTATCGAATCATATTTTAATTATAGCAAAACATTCGGGAAGCATAACATAAAACTGTTAGGCGGTTATTCCTGGCAGGAAGATCACAACGGTGATGGCTTTGGTGTTACCACACAGGGTTTCGTAAGCGATGCCTTGTCGTATAATAACCTGTCGCTGAGTAATCCTCCTTTTGGTACTGTAGTATTTGACAACAGCGCGCAAACAACGCTGACTACCCTGCGATTAATTTCTTACTACGCGAGGGTAAATTATCAGTATGCAGATAAATATTATTTCCAGGCGTCGCTGCGTAATGATGGCTCTTCTGCTTTTGGTAAAAATTCACGCTGGGGCTATTTTCCTGCAGCATCTATCGGATGGCGGATGACACAGGAGAATTTTATGAAAAGCGCACGTTTCCTGGACGACCTGAAGCTGAGGGTAAGTTATGGTGTATCCGGTAACTCATTTGGCTTTGATCCGCTTACGGCACAGCTGCAATACGGCCCTGTGGGCAGGTATTATGATAACGGCGTGTTGTTGAATTCCATTGCGCCGGTACAGAACCCTAATCCCAATCTGAAATGGGAGCGTACAGGAATGTTTAACGGCGGACTGGATTTCGCCATATTAAAAGGGCGCATCAGCGGATCGGTAGATTATTACGATAAACAAACTTCCGATCTTATCTGGCAGTACCCGGTATCAACTACACAGTTTATTGCTACCACGCTGATAGCGAATGTGGGAAAGATCAGCAACAAAGGAATAGAAGCGGTTATTAATGCAGAGCCATTCTCCGGAAAAAATTTTACCTGGAGAACATCCGTGAATGTTGCACATAATACCAATAAGGTAAGCTCACTTGCCAATGATCAGTTTACACTGAAAGATATACCGGTAGCTATTCTCGGAGGAAAGGGCCAATCGGGTAACTGGAGCCAGAAAGTGATAGAAGGACAACCTGTTGGTACTTTTACTTTATGGCATTACCTGGGTAAAGATAAAGATGGTATTTCCACTTATCAGAAAGCAGATGGCACCACCACTACTTCTCCCAGCTCAGCAGATTTTATGATAGCTGGTAATGCACAACCTAAAATAACTTATGGCTGGAACAATACATTTATCTGGAAAGGATTTGACCTTACATTATTTCTCCGTGGTGTATCCGGTAACAAGATCCTGAATGCAACGCTGGCAGCTGTAAATACACCTACGGATGCAAAAGTGACGAATGTATCGAAGTTTACTTTACAGGAATCTTATAATGATAAAAATTCTTACCTGGTATCAGACAGGTTCCTGGAAAATGGTTCCTACCTGCGGTTAGAGAACCTGGCGCTGGGATATACTATTAAAACAGGCAATGCACGCATCAGTAAACTAAGGGTATACGGTAATGTGAATAACGTATTCACTATTACGAAGTATACCGGTATAGATCCTGAGATAGACCTTGGTGGCCTTACCCCCGGTATTGATGTACGGAACTATTATCCCAAAACAAGATCTTTTATCCTGGGACTGAATGCCAGTTTTTAACTTTTAAATAATGATGATATGGTACGTAATACATTTCTTTATATACTCTTTGCCGCTGTATTAGCAATGGCAGGATGCACGAAGCTGGATGTGAATGTGGAATCAAAATATACACCATCCAACTATCCTACTAATGCGGCTTCCTATGCTGCGGTAGTAGGTGCTGCCTATTCACAGCTGGCTAATACAAGGTCGGGCGATGCTACTTATTTAATGAATGGAGGCACTGGTTTCAGCTATGGGGTTGATTACTGGATGATACAGGAATTGTCTACAGATGAAGCGATCATTCCTGCGAGAGATGGTAACTGGGATGATGGTGGTAAATACCGTTTTCTTCATCTGCATACCTGGAGTAGTAGTTTGCCTTTTGTAATCAGCAACTGGCAGTGGGGATTTGGCGGTATTAATATTGCTAATAATGCCATCAATCTGCTGAATGCAGCACCTGCTAACATTAATAAAGCACGCGCTATTGCAGAATTGAAAACCATGCGTTCCCTGTTCTCCTTTTTTATGATGGATCTGTATGGTAATATTCCGGTGATAGATACTTTCCCGGTAACAGCTTTGCCGGCTACCGTTCAACGTAAAGAAGTATTTGCTGCTATTGAAAAAACGCTGAAAGCTGCCATCCCGGATCTTCCTGCTAATGTAGATGGTACTACTTACGGAAAGGCTACCAAATGGATGGCGTTTGCTTTACTGGAAAAAATGTATCTCAATGCACAGTATTACACGGGTACGCCCAGGTATACAGATGCCGTAGCAATGGCCGATAGTATTCTTATGAATGCCCCTTACACACTGGATGCAGATTATAGTTCCATTTTTAAACCTGATAACGGGCCGCAGATACAGGAAACCATCTTTGCTATTCCTTATGATGCTAACCTGATACCCGGTTGTCATTTTACCCGGTTTGGTCTGCACCCATTCCTGAAGGCCAAGTTTGACCTGCCGGAAGCTTTTGGGCCCAGCGTGGCACTCAGTACTATTCCTGATTTTTATGCTTATTTTAACCTGCCTGGTGATGTCAGGAATAATACCTGGCTGGCAGGAAAACAAACCAATAAAGATGGTACCCCGATGATAGTGCAAACAACCACTAAAACACTGGATGCCTCTTCTACAGGGCCTGATGTGCCCATTACCTGGAACGTAACCATCACCCCTGAGCTGCCTTTGAAAAAAGGTGGGGAAGGTAAGCTGGATGTAGGCAATGATTTGCTTGCACAGTTAAAAGGTGCGCGCTCAATTAAATTCTATCCCGACAAAAATATAAATACCGCCACACGCTTTCAGAATAATGATATTCCTGTATTCCGGTTGGCAGATGTATTATTGATGAAAGCCGAAGCTATTTTAAGAGGTGCAGCACCCACTGTAGTGAAAGGAGAATTACAAACGGCTGATGTATTGGTAAACAAGATCCGTTCCCGTGCAAAAACAACACCTGTTGCCGGTATTACTTTAGATGAGTTACTCAACGAGCGTGCCCGTGAAATGGCATGGGAAGGATGGAGAAGAAATGACCTGATACGCTTTGGCAAATTTGAAGGCAAATGGGGCTTCAAAGATAATGCAGAAACATTCAGACAACTTTTCCCTGTACCTGCGATAGAATTATCACTGAATCCTAAGCTGGTGCAGAATCCTGGCTACAACTAAGTGAGAAGTACATAAATTTATAAACAAAGGCGCTGATGAAAGTCAGCGCCTTTGTTTATAAATTTATAGACTAGTATCAGGCTGGTGGCAAATTTTTGCACGAAAAAGGAATCAGTGAACAACATGGGCATTCTGTTGTTTATGGTCATGTAAAGACGTAGCGGACTAATATCTTTCAAAAAATGCGCTTCTTTGCCAGATAGCAGGAGGGCGCCATAACCAGTTCCCACAAATATGAATTACTTTAATTATAGGTCACGATGACAATCAGAAAAGTAGCAGCCGGAGAAGATATTCCTTATGACCTGTTATTGCTGGCAGATCCTTCCAGGGAGTTAATTAATACCTACATCAACGTTGGTGAAGTATACGTAATGGAACTGGAAAACAACATCATTGCTGCCTATGTGTTGGTGAGGAATGATACTACTGTTGAAATAAAGAATATTGCGGTCCGCGTAGATTACCAGGGGCAGGGGATAGGGAAGCTCCTGTTAAATGATGCCGTTCAACGCGCAACAGCCATGGGATGTAAAAGCATATGTATTGGTACTGGTAATTCCAGTATAGCACAATTGTATTTATATCAGCGGCAGGGATTTGAAATCACCGGAATAAGGAAAGATTTCTTTACAACAAACTATAAAGATCCCATTTATGAAAATGATATTTTATGTAAACACATGATAATGCTGGAAAGGAAATTAGGAGAGATATGATATTTTTTTTATGGCCTGAAAGTTTTTCCTTAATTTCCATGTTAATGACCATCGTCTAAGGATCAATAATTTACGAAGTATAGCATAGCACCTCAAGCGTACCGAAATTCCCCTGGTTGTCGTAAAGTGAATGTATAGGTAGGATTTTATAACCATATCACCATCATCCAACCATTAAGAAAGATGCGTCGACCTCTTCTATTGTTCATTGCATGTTTGCTGGGAGCATTTACTTTGCTGGCTTTTTTAATTTTCTCTGGCTATAATGTACACCGGCAAAGCGTTCATAAGCTGTTGCAGGCAACAGATACCTTATCGCAGGATAACCCCGGTATGCAGTTGATGGACTCCGCCCTGCTTACACTGAATGATGCAGAAAATAACTTCAGACTTTATACGGTATTGTATAAAAAGCATTATTTACAGTCGTTTTCTACGGAATTAGGACAGGTATTGTCGCTGGTAGATACTATCAGCGGATCATTGAGCGGCTTAAACAGGAACAAACAGTTTAATGAGCTGATCCACAAAAAGGAAGCAATCGCCGGCAGGATCGCGCAGCTGAAAAAGTCCACTGACTCTATGCTGACACATTCCCTCGACGACGGGTTGATTGATAAACTGTTGAATGGTATTCCCGCTTATAAGGTTAAGCAGATTAAGAAAGATAACGTAACCATGGATACGATGAGCAATGTACAGCAAGCACCTGTCGCCAAAAAAGGCTTTTTCAAAAGACTGGGGAATGCCATTTCCAATTCGGGTAAAAAAGACACGGTGAAGGCGCAGATGAACATCCTGGTCAAAACCAAAAGCGGGAAAGTGATTGACAAGCAGGCCTACGATGCGCAGCGGCTAAAGGGTATCATAACCGATGTAAACGGTTATTATAAAAACATCCTTCGAAAACAACTGACCAACCGCTTGAAAATAAATACGACAGAAACTTCGCTCGGTGGTACCAATGTAGCCATGCTGGAGGAACTGAGGGCCCTGATATTGTCACTTAAAAATAAGGCAGCAACAGCTATCGCCCTGCAAAAAAAGGAGGCAAAAAATATTGTTACTACCAGTGTAGGCGAGGTGAAGGATAAAGCAAACAGTGCCCTTATTGCATTGCTGGTATCTATCATAATTATTGCAGCAGGTGCCTGGGTGATGCACAAAAAGAATCTCCTGCTAAAAGAGGGTAAACGTGCCGCAGAGGAACACACCCGTGTACGCACCGATTTCCTGAATAATATGAGCCACGAAATCCGCACGCCGCTCAATTCCATTGTGGGTTTCAGTGAGCAATTGTCATTTACACAATTGGGAAAAGAGCAACGGGACCTGTTGCGCTCAATAGAAGGCGCCAGTGATATGCTGTTGAAAGTGGTAAATGATGTATTGGATTTCTCCAAACTGGAAAATGAATATATCTCTATACAACGTCATCCCTTTGTATTGTATCATGTGTTTAATGATGTGATCAGCATCATACGCATACAGGCTAACCAGAAAAAACTGGCTTTTAATGTAACGTTTGATGGCAGCCAGCAGGAGCAGGTAAGCGGTGATGTATTCCGTTTAAAACAAATTTTATTAAACCTGATCAGCAACGCCATCAAATACACAGATAAGGGAAGTATAACGGTTGCGGCTACACTGGAATCATTAGCTGATCATAAAACGTTGTTCAGTTTTACGGTAGCAGACACCGGTGAAGGTATCAGCCCGGAAGCACAAAAACACGTGTTTGAAAGATTTTACCAGGTCACTTCATCCCGCAGCAGTGCTAAAGGTACAGGCCTCGGATTGGCTATTACTAAACGATTGATAGAATTACACGGGGGAGATATTCACCTTGCCAGCGAAGTAAATAAAGGAACAACGTTTACCTGTCATATTCCTTATGAGGTGGTATCGGCCCCGCTGATGATGGTGATCACCCAAAAAGATATACAGGAAATGACAGGGGCTTTCATGGAAGGCCGCTACGTGCTTATTGCCGACGATCAGGAAATGAACCTGTTACTGCTGAAACTGATGCTCACCCGTTGGAAATGCCGCTTTGATATGGCTACAGACGGTGCAATGGCAATGGAACTGTTTGAGCAAAATCATTACGACCTGGCATTGCTGGATGTGCACATGCCTAAAATGACTGGTATTGAGGTGATGGAACGAATAAGGAAAGATAAAGATCCCCTGAAAGCTAACCTGGTAGTATTGGCGCTCACCGCCAATATCACACAGGAAGATATGGAAGAATTCAGGAGGGTAGGCTTCAACGACTGGCTGGTGAAGCCTTTCCGGGAAAAAGACATATACGGTATTATCCGGAAAAATCTTCCTTTGGAAGAAGATGATAAAATAGAAGACGATAAACAGGAAGAAGCATAGATAGAACGCTTGCTATTCCTCACAATACACTCAAAAACAGCCGGCACCTGATTGGTGTCGGCTGTTTTTGAGTGCTTATATTAAATAGATAATTTATTAGCTTGCATAAGTGTATTCTCTAAAAGCACACCTTTGTTATGCTGAAATACCTGATCGCCTGCACCGTATTCTTTGGTTTCCCGACCATCCTGTTTACTGCCTGCAGTAAAAGTGATACTACCACTGTTATAAACGGATCGCAGAACTATAGCGATATTGATAAAGTGCTGAATGACTCTGTACCGGCGAAGTTTGGCGGTAGATGTTATGCTGTTATTAACGTAAACGGGCAAACGGTTTATAAAAAAGGATTCGGTGGATACGACGGGAGTACTAAATTATTAATTGCTTCCTGCTCAAAGTGGTTGTCAGCGGCAGTACTCATGAGCCTTGTAGATGAAGGAAAAATAAAACTGACAGATACGGTTGGTCAATATCTCCCGATATTTACCAGCTATCATAAAGGAAGTATTACTATCGCACAATTATTTTCCCATACCTCCGGGTTTCCGGGTAATTCTTCACAGGGGTATGAATCAGATGTACTGCTAACGTTATCACAAGCGGCTGATCTTATTGCAAAAAATGTTGCGTTGATCAATCTTCCCGGAACTACTTTCTACTATGGCGGCGTAAGTATGCAGGTAGCAGGTCGTATATGCGAGGTAGCTTCCGGTAAGAGCTGGAAAGTGCTGGCAGCAGAGAAAGTGTTTACACCCAGTGGCATGAACAACACGGATTATGGTTTAACTGCCAACCCCGGTATTGCAGGTGGCGCGCGGAGTACGCCAGACGATTACATCGGGTTCCTGGATATGATCATGCATAAAGGAGTGGCAGATAATGGTACAAGAATACTCAGCGAGGCAGCAGTTGCCGCTATGGAGCAAAGCCAGACGGGTAATGTGGTAGTAGCTTATTCTCCTTATCCGGTTGCCCTGATCAATACAATAAATATTTACGGCATTGGCAACTGGAGAGATGTTACAGGACCTGGTGATGTGCTGATAGAAAACAGCAGTCCCGGTTTATTTGGCAGTCATCCCTGGGTGAACAGGGGGAAGCAGTTAACCGGCTTTCTCTTCACTTTTATACCGGTGAATGGTTATCAGATTACTATGCCAACGGCTTTAAAAATCAGAAGCCTGGCAAGGAGTAAGTAAGGATTTACTTATTTTTTTCTTCCCGTTGATATACCCTTACATAATCAATAATAAATTGCTGTGGTAGTATTTTATCGTCGATAGGACCGGGCCAGGCGGCGCCCATGGCCAGGTTCAGTAATATGTAAAATGGTTTTTGAAAAGGGTTGTATTGTCCTGTGTTAGCTGCGTCAATGTTAAAGCTGTGATACAGGGAATCATCAAAGAAGATATCAATCTTTTTGTCATCCCATTCTATCGCATATACGTGAAAATCTTTGTGCAGATCCGGTACTGAAATGTGTTTACCGCTGGAGGTATGTCCGGTACCACCTGTGGTAGCATAATGGATGGTGCCATAAATATCGTTGGGGTGGTTGCCAATAAATTCCATCACATCTATTTCACCAATCATCGGCCAGCCGCCATGGCTGCAATCAGCGCCCAGCATCCAGATAGCGGGCCATATGCCTCCGCCGGCCGGCAGCTTTGCCCTCACCTCCATACGACCGTAATTAAAAGTGAATTTGTTCTGGGTATTGATACTGGCACTGGTATAATGCGCCAGGCTATCCTTGCGACTCCATTGGGTAGAACCAGCCTGCCAGGCGGCATTGGGGTATTCTTCCCTGATGCCTTTGATGGTTAAAAAACCATCTGCCACCTGTATGTTTTCTTTTCGTGCATTGGTGTAATATTGTTGTTCGTTGTTACGAACATACCCTGCTTCATATCCCCATTTACTGGTATCCGGTAAGCCTGTATAATTGAACTCATCCTGCCAGATCAGCTTCCAGCCCTTTTTTTGCTGGGCATTAACAGTGCCGCATATACAAAAGTATAGTGCAGATAAGACAAGTGTGTTTTTTATAGAGCGTAGATGTGGCATATGCAGCGACTGGATTTATGTTGATAAGATACAAAAGTATGATTTCTGATAAAAGAATTATATTTTAACAACCTGCAAAATGGAAGCAACGATGTTGCCACTGGATAAATACAAAATAAGATGATTAAAAAGAAGTCAGTATTACTGTTGCTGAGTGTAGTCATTACCGTTACTATAAAGGCACAAACGCCCTTACAATCCGAAAGTTTCATTACACGTTATGGTAACTTAGATAACGTGCTGTATCATATTAAAGCTGATAAAAAGGCCACTATCACGTTTTTGGGCGGATCTATCACTAATATGGAAGGCTGGCGCGACCAGGTATGTAAGTACCTGGCAGCAACTTATCCCGCCACTACTTTCAATTTTATCAATGCAGGTATTCCGTCATTAGGCAGTTTGCCACATGCTTTCCGGCTGGAGCAGGATGTGCTGAGCAAAGGAAAGACAGATCTCCTGTTTGTGGAAGCGGCCGTAAACGACAAGGTAAACGGCACCAATGAGGTGACGCAACGCCGCGCCATAGAAGGCATTATAAGACATGCCCTCACCGAAAATCCGGAAACCAATATAGTGTTGATGGCCTTTGCAGATGAAGATAAAATGGCCGGTTACCGCGCGGGCAAAGTGCCGGTAGAAATACAGGTGCATGCGGATATCGCAAAAAAATATCATCTTCCTTTTATCAACCTGGCAAAAGAAGTAACCAACAGAATTGATGCGGGAGAGTTTACCTGGAAAGATGATTTTAAAAATCTGCATCCTTCGCCATTTGGACAGGAACTGTATTTTAAAACGATCAGGCAGTTACTCGACAGTGCATTTAATAATGAAACGCCGAAACGACTGATAGCCGCAAAGTTGCCACGGGCCAACGATTCATTCAATTATGGGGAAGGTAAATACCTGGACATACACAAGGCTGTTAATAAAAACGGATTCCGGATCGTGGAGTCATGGAAACCATCAGACAATGTACATACGAGAGCAGGATTTGTGAATGTGCCGGTGCTGGTATCTGAGGAAAAGAATGCCGCACTGGAATTGCCATTTACCGGTCGCACTATTGGTATCGGCATTGTGTCCGGCCCTGATGCCGGTTTCATCAACTATAGTGTTGACGGAGGTCCGCGGCAAACAATAGACTTGTATACAGAATGGAGTAAAGGCCTTTATTTGCCCTGGTATTTGATTTTGGGAGATGGCTTAACAACGGGGAAACATGTACTGAGATTACAAACAGGAGAGCCGCATACCGCAGCAACTAATGCGAACGTATGCAGGATCGTATATTTTTTAGTGAACGGATAATTTGGGCAGGGTGTTTTCTGCTGTTGGCCATCGTATAGGAATGGCCAACAGCAAGACTTTGATCAATGATGCCCTGCATCCTTGGTATGCTCATTTTGTAAAGTCCATAGCTCTTCTACGGGCACCGGTTTTTTGCTGGTATTATTTATGTCTTTTCCTTCTTTCGTGAATAAAAAAGGGAAAAAACTCATTCCCTGTGTACCGCTCATTTTAGCTACATCATCTTCCCAGCCGGTCCAGCGGAAATCCTGGTAGAATTGTTTTAAATCTCCGGAGCAGCAAAAGGTAATAAAGTCGGAGTAACCGATCTCCATATTTTCCCACTCTAAATTGTCCGGTGCAAAATAGAAAACACTGCCTATGCCTTGTGAAGAGAGACCACCGGCATTGATAGCAAAGAAACCACCCAACACATCATCTGCTATTAACAAAAAGCCGGGTTGTTCACCTTCATTTGTATAGGATTTGCCTTTATTCCATGCTGGTAAGCTTCGGTTGAGTTTTTCATGGCCGGAGCCTAAAACTCTTATCCAGCCATGATCTACCAGGAGGCCGCCGGTTTCATGAATAATAGCTCCCATAGGAGAGCGTGTAGTCACCTGCGTTAGGTACAGGGCATGATCTGCGCGTGCACTGTCTTTGGGTAGCACCTCAATATGATTGGTAGCGGCTTTAATCCATTTTTGTACTAATTCCCAGCCGGGTTCTTTTGTATTGATCAGTTCATTTAAAGGTTTCATCTTATGAATTTGTGCATTTGTTATTACAGGTGAAATAAACAATGTGATGATGACAGCATACAGGTATAATTTCATTGTAATGTTGTTACAGGGAGTAATAAACGGACGCACGCAAATTAAGTAAAAATCCCGTCTCAGCATGGCCGGGGCGGGATTATATATTTATGGGTGACCGGCAGACTTAAATTTCTCCTTTCTTCAATTGCTGGAATGCATAATCCGCTGCCCTTGCTGTTAAGGCCATATAAGTGAGGGATGGGTTCTGCGTAGACGTAGATGTCATGCAGGCACCATCTGTTACAAATACATTTGTACAGGCATGCAGCTGATTCCATTTATTGAGCATAGATGTTTTGGGATCATGGCCCATACGTACACCGCCCATTTCGTGGATATCCAGCCCGGGTGCCTGTTTGGAGTCACTGGTTTTAATGTTGGTGAATCCTGCTTTGGTATACATTTCGGTCATCTGCTCAAAAAAATCTTTCAGCATTTTCTCATCATTCTCATCGTAGTCCACATCGATATTTATTTGTGGTACGCCCCATTCATCTTTGCGGGTGCTATCAAGTGTCAGGGTGCTTTTTTCTTTGGGAATAGTTTCGCCCATCATGTGAGAGCCCACATACCAGGGACCCACTTCAGGATTGAACAACTGATCTTTTAAGCTTTTGCCAAAGCCGTTGGTGTTGGTGTGGGTACCTCTTTCGGCAGAAAAACCTGCGGCATAACCACGAAGAAAATCTGTTTCCTGTTTAACTACATTACGGAAACGCGGCAGGTACGCACTGGTAGGTCTGCGCCCATCCGTTGTGGAATCCAGGAATCCTTCGTATTGCGCGGAAATATGACCGCGGTAATTATGGAAAGCAAAATATTTACCTAATACGCCACTATCATTGCCCAGGCCATTGGGGAAACGGTGGGAGGTAGAGTTGAGCAGGATCAGGTTAGTATTTACTGCCGCCGCATTTACAAAAATGACTTTAGCATAAAATTCTATCATCTCTTTACTCTTCGTATCTATCACACGTACACCTGTGGCTTTCCCTTTCTGCTCATCGTAAATGATAGAATGCACAACAGAAAAAGGGCGCAGCGTTAAGTTGCCGGTTTTTTCTGCCCAGGGAATGGTGGAAGAGTTGCTACTGAAATAACCTCCAAACGGGCAGCCTCGCTGGCATAAATCCCTTTTCTGGCACTGACCCCTGCCTTGCTCCAGGTGAACGGGCTGTGGCTGCGTTAAATGCGCACAACGGGCATAAATAACCTGTCTGTCTTTATAATTGGCGGCCACCTTGTCTTTGAAATAGTTTTCTACACAGGTAAGGTCCATGGCTGGTAAAAATTCGCCATCGGGCAAATGGGGTAACCCATCTTTATTACCGGAGATACCTACAAATTTCTCTACATAGCTGTACCAGGGCGCCAGGTCTTTGTAACGAATGGGCCAGTCTGTTGCAAATCCGTCGCGTGCAGGACCTTCAAAGTCAAAGTCGCTCCAGCGTTGCGTTTGCCTTGCCCACATCAGTGATTTACCGCCTACCTGGTAGCCACGTATCCAGTCGAATGGTTTTGGTTGTCCGTAAGGATGATCATTATCTTTCACAAAAAAGTGCATGGCATCTTCTTTGAATGCATAGCAGCGGCTAATTACAGGGTTAGCCGCTTTAATTTCCTGCGGTACCTGTCCTCTGTGGGGAAACTCCCATGGAAACTGGTTGGTAGTAGGATAATCTTTTAAATGTTTTACATCGCGGCCTCTTTCAAGTACCAGTGTTTTTAATCCTTTTCCGGTAAACTCTTTGGCTGCCCATCCGCCGCTCATGCCGGAACCTATAACGATGGCATCGAATGTACGGTTTTGCAGACTGGTATTATTGTTACTCATGCTGTTATTTGTTAGGCAATCTTTCGGGTAATAGGTTTCAGTGGTACACATCCTTTGAAGCGGGCGGGCACTAATTCATAGATCTGTACATTCGTCAAAAAGTATTTTGAGGAGATGTACGCCTGTATGGTCAGGTGCTTTGTGGTGTTGTAAAAAAAGGAGATATCGCTGTTATCTGTTTTTTTAGTTTCCCGTTCCTCTAAAAACGCGGCGCTTTGCACCGGGGTGCACTTTTCGAAAGCATAGCCATTTTTCGCTATGCATAGTTTGTTAAACTGTTGTAAGCCACTGAGCCATTTTTGCTGGTCCTCCTTTGTGTAGCAGTCATCTATCATAATTAATGTAAACAAATGCGCAGAGAGGGCCTTTGCGCCCGGGGTGGTAGTAGCCGGGATGATGGCTTCCACCAGTTCTGCCAGCATTTTTTCCTGCTGGCCATCCACCTTAATATTTTTCAGTGCTAAAGAAGCCCTGGTTGTATGTTGCAAACAGGCTGGCAAAAGGGCCATACCGGCGGAAACATATAACAATTGCTTGATAGCGGATCGTCTGTTCACTGACATGAAATGGAATTTTGTATAATGAAACGGATAGTTATCGACATTCTAATAAATTAGCAAAAACGATTTTTTAGGGCGTTTTTAACGTGAAACCAGACTTAAATATAGTAGAATCCGGGAGTTTTTACAAGTAATAATATCAGATCTGGCCTGCATCTATGTTTCACTAAAAATTTTTTTTAAATTAATCTTGTTATTGAAAAATTCAATTCATATATTTGTCTTGATAAGATCAAACACTTGTTTTTACTTTTGAGCGCAACAATTTCTGGTTTTTGAATGCTTTTTAGATTAAATCGATCAACCAAAATCAATAGAACAGGAACGTAATCAGCTACTGCTGCTTGCCAACGTTACAAACTTTGCCGGGGAAATAGGTTCTTATACAGTCCGTGGCAAGCCATATTAAATTTTGTTATTTTTAATAACGATGACTATGAACATAGGCGTTGTAGTTTCTTATGCCAATATCACAAATATTGTTGTAACGGGATTCCTATAGTCTGACTTTAGTAAAGCACACAGTTTTAAGCGTATTTTATTAAGATGAACATATATCTAAACCAAAATCTGATCAATGAGTAAGCGTTCACCTGGGCTCCGCATTCGTCGGGCATGCTCCTTTCATTTTTTAAAAATTTAGGATGGTAAAATGGGATGATTGTCTTTTTGACAATCATAGCCTGTACAATTAGCTAAAATATTATCTAAATCTAAACCAAAATCAGACTCGCGCAACAATCGACTGTTACAGCGCTAACGGGATTTTTATGTCTTTCCACATAGCCCGTAAAAATAACTTCTGCCGATAAATACAGACAGGTAAGCGCTACCTGCATCTCTGTGCGGAATGCTGCGCCCTTAATGGAAAGCAATTATCTAAATCTAAAAAAAAACTGTTCACATGAAAAAAATTGCATCATTATGCTTAACGCTGATGCTTTTTGGGTTGCTCTCCTTTGGGCAAACCCGAACTGTAACCGGGCATGTATCGGATGAAAGTGGCGTCGCAATTGGATTCGCCACTGTTCAAATTAAAGGAACCGTTACCGGTACAATGACCAATGCGAAAGGTGAATTTCAAATCCACGTAAAAAATGGCGCTACACTTATCGTATCTTCTGTAGGATATCTCAGAAAAGAAGTAGCGGTTGACGGACAGAATGAAGTGTCTGTAAAATTAGCAGTATCCTCCAAAACAATTGATGAAATCATTGTTACAGCAGGTGGTGTTACTTCTAAAAGAAAAGAATTGGGGTATGCCAACGCTGTTATTAAAAGTGAAGCACTGGTAGCCGGAAAGGCAACCAACATTGCAGGTGGCTTGCAGGGCAAAGTTGCCGGTTTACAGATCAGCGGAACCGGTGGTGGTGTAAACCCCAGCTACCGCCTGATATTAAGAGGACAACGTTCCTTAACAGGTAACAACCAGGCACTGGTTGTATTAGACAACGTTATTGTAACTACTGATATCCTGGGTAACCTGAATCCGGAAGATGTAGAGAGCGTAGTGGTGCTGAATGGTGCCGGCGCTGCTGCTTTGTACGGTTCACAGGCATCTAACGGTGCGGTAATTGTTACTTCCAAAAAAGGAAAAAGAGGTGTTACAAGTGTAAATATTTCTCAAACAACTACGCTCGAACAGGTAGCTTTCTTTCCTAAAATTCAAAAAGGATTTGGTGCAGGTGGTACTAGTTATGGTACAACTCCCAGCGGAACGGCTCCTTTTTCTTACCTGGAAAACCAATCTTACGGGCCTGCCTTTGATGGTGTAAAAAGACCGTTAGGACCCCCACTGGAAGATGGTTCTCAGGATTCTTCGATCTATTCTTTCAACAACGGACATAATAAGTTTTGGGTAAAAGGTGTAACCAGCCAAACAGATTTTTCTGTTTCTACCGGAGATGAAAAATCAACCTTTTATTTATCCGGTCAGTACCTGAGTTCTACCGGTACAACACCTGGTGATAAATACAAACGCAGCTCTGTGCGGGCCAATGGTACCCGGAGAATCGGCAACACCATCAACATTACCTACAGCACTGACTATGTGCAAAACAGGTATGATATCACCAGTGCAACGTCAGCGATGTATGCCAATATGCTGAACATGCCGAGCAACGTTGACATCACAAAATATAAAAACTGGCAAACAGATAAATTTGCCAACCCTAATGGCTTCTACAATCCCTGGTACCTGAACCCTTATTTCAGCAAGGATAATTTCAGAACAAATTCAAGAAATGATTATCTCACCGGTAATGTGGAATTGAAGTTCACTCCAATAGAAGGACTGGATTTAGTGGCCCGTGAAGGTGTTGTGGCAAGGAACTATTCCGGTAAAAATACTTCCGGCGGCTTTATTTATACTGATTATGCCAAGCATACTGAATCCAGCTCCAAAGCAGATCTCTCTGCAGCGGTATCGGATTACAGCAGCTTTAAAACGCTGTTGTTAACAGATCTGTATGCACAGTATGCCAAAAAACTAGGACGCTTTGATTTTAAAGTATTAGGTGGCGGACAGTGGCACCAGGATCAATCCAAGTTTGTTAGTAACAGTGCAAATGGACTCGTGGTTCCGGGTTTATTTAACGTAAGCAATGGTGTTGGTACACCAGGTGCTGCCGAATCTAATTATCAGTCACGGCAAATTGGTGCTTACGGAAGTGCAACTATTGGCTTTAATAATTATTTATTCTTGCATGTTACCGGCAGAAATGATTGGGTATCTACATTAGCACCTTCCAATCGCTCCTTCTTTTATCCTTCAGTGGATCTGTCTTTTGTAGCTTCAGATGCTATCGAAGCCCTCAAAGGAAATAAAACAATCAGTTTCCTGAAACTCAGAGGTGGCTGGTCAAAAGTAGGACAGGTAAACCTTGGTAACAGTGACGACTTTGGTGCTTACCAGTTGCAGCCTACTACCAGCGGAAAATCATTTGGATTCCCTTATGGTAACCTTGCCGGTTATACCATCGATAATACACTGGTAGCTGCCAGCTTAAAACCTGAAATAACCAAAGGATATGAAGCTGGTTTCGATCTGAATATGTTTGCTGACAGATTTGTTTCCAACGTTACCCTGTTCAGCACAAAAACGGATGATCAGACGGTTAATACAAAAATATCCGCTACTACAGGTTACAATATTTTAAGGACCAATACCGGGCAAACACAAAGCAAGGGTCTTGAAGTAACCGCACACTTTACACCGATAAGAACAACCAAATGGTCAGTAACTGTGGGCGGCAATTTCACCGCACTTGATAACAAGGTTAATTATATCAGTGCAGCGTTACCAAGACTGGCATTATCTACCTATGGTGCTGATGGTCCCGGTTCTTATGCTGTACCCGGACAAGGATTTCCTGTGATCATGGGATATGACTATCAACGTACACCAGATGGTAAAGTAATCGTAGATGGTGCAACCGGTTTGCCTACAAAATCTGATACGATCTCTATCCTTGGTAGTGCAACACCTAAAACCCGTATCAGTCTTGATGCATTAGTAAGATATAAACATTTTACTTTTAGCGTATTATTTGAACATCGTGGTGGTTACCAGGTGTACAATGCCATGGGACCTGAAATGGATTGGTCCGGAACCGGCTACAGAACTGCTATCTACAACCGTCAGCGTTTTGTGTTCCCTAATTCAGTAATTGCGGATCCTTCTAGCCCTGGTAAATATGTAAACAATAACAGTGTAACCGTTAAGAATGGTAATGGTAATAATGGTTTCTGGACAGATGGTATTAACAGGGATGTTACCTCTAACTACGTTACCTCAGGTGATTTCTGGAAGTTAAGAGAAATCTCAATTTCTTATGATGTACCTGCCGAAGCATTAAGAAGAATAAATTTCCTCAAAGGATTAACAATCAGTGTACAGGGTCGTAACCTGTTTCTCTGGATGGCTAAGGATAACTATTATACCGATCCGGAATATAGCGATTCTGGTAATGATAGTAATGGTATTGGTCTCACTGGCCTGGGACAAACACCTCCGTCACGTTATTACGGAGCTACCATATCTGCTAAGTTTTAAAACAGGATGAAGATTGTTTAAAAATTATTATCATGAGAAAACTGAACTTTATAATATTTATGGGGATAATGGTGCTGGGGACCTCCTGTAAGAAATATTTTGACATCAACCAGGACCCCAACAGAGCAACAGCCCCGGCAGCAACTGCTGAATTGATCTTGCCACTGGCGCTTACCGCTACTGCATCAGACCTGAACGGATTTAACAGCTACGGCATGCAGCTGGGCGGTTATGGTGCCAATGCAGGCGGCTTTGGTGGATTTGGAACAGCTATTTCGTATAACTTTTCCTCTAACGATTATAGTGGCTTGTGGAATAATACGTATGATAACCTGGAAGATTATTATACGATCATTACTAAAACAAAGGATAAGCCAACATACAAGTATTTTGAGGCAGTGGCGCGGATTATGCAGGCACATGACTTTCAGTTGCTGGTAGATACCTACAATGATGTGCCTTATACAGATGCATTAAAAGGTGCTGCTAATCTTACACCTGCCTATTCAGATGCTAAGGTGATCTATAAGGATCTGGCAGATCAGCTGGATGTGGCTATCGGCCTTATCAACGCGGGCAACACAACCGTTGGTGCTGTACCGCTGGGTACTTCAGATGTGATTTTTGGAGGAGATGTAACCAAATGGAAGCAGTTTGCCAATACCCTTAAGCTCAGGATCATTTTGCGTGCAAACGGTAAGGTTACTTTTTCCAATACTACTTTCAGTGCAGATGGATTTCTTGCAGCAGATGCGCTCGTAAATCCAGGTTACACCAGGGATAACGGAAAACAAAATCCAAAGTGGGACAACTGGGCATATGGTTATACCGGCACCGATGCCGGCAAAGCATGGATGCCAAATACTTTTGTATTCAGCTTTTACGATGGTACAAAATTATCTGACCCATACAGGGGCGCAAACGTTTATTACCAGTTTCCTAAAACAGGCACAAACAGGCTGGGTGTAGAAAATAATAGTGTGGTGGCCAGTCCTTCCGGTAATTTCTGGTATACAGGATTTAACAGAAAAGGTGCTTCTGCAGTGGATACTACCGGTGTATTAAAAGGACCGGGTGCTGGTTTCCCTGTTATCACTGCTGCTGAAAGTTATTTCCTGCAGTCAGAAGCTGCTGTGAGAGGTATTCTCGCTGGTGGTGATCCTGCTGCCTTGTTTAATAGCGGCATCAGTGCATCTTTTAATTATTTGTATACCATGGCTGATGGCAAAACCATACACGGAGATCCTGCTGGTGATCTTGCCAAATATAAAACAGATAATGTTGGAAGTCCGCTGGTGAATTTTACACTCGCTGTTACAGCTGATCAAAAGATTGAAGCCATTATCACACAAAAATATATAGCACTGAATTTTGTCAATAGCAATGAAGGCTGGAATGAGTTCAGACGTACGCATTACCCTAAGATCAGTAGTGCTGCAAATGCCAGTGGTACTGCCACCTTTGCTTCTTCTGTGTCTGAAAGTACGCGTCCGGACAGGTTGCCTACCAGGGTACTGTATCCTTCTTCTGAAGGTGCATATAATGGAACAAATGTGCCAAAAGGTATCAGTCCGTTTGGTTCCCTGATTTTTTGGGCTTTATGATAAATTTAAAACCAGTGATATGAAACGACTTACAATAAAAATATTACTTTTTTCAGCACTCATGTCCGGCTTAACATCCTGCCTGAAGAAGAATGACATGGCTGGTCTTGACTCGTCCATAAGGGGAAATGTAGTGGAGTTTGACAATACGGGTGATAATGTTGCATCGGCCACCTCTATCTATCCCAGGTTTGCGATTGATCTGGGCGTGATAAATATCGGTGATACCGTTTCTTTTAATGTAAACGTCAGCTACTCGGGTACGAACGTTGCTCCCGAAGACATCACCGTAAACCTTGCATTGGATACAGCCGCATTGAATCAGTTTAACGTACAAAACGGTACATCTTACAAAGCGCCTCCTGCCGCTATATTCCAGATGCCTACGTCGCTTGTTATTAAAAAAGGAACACGCCAAACGCAGATCAGGGTACTTATCAGCAATAACAGCAGCTTTGATTTTAATGTGAATTATGGTTTGCCATTACAGATTACTACTGCTTCCAAAGGCATTATCAGCAGCAATTTCGGCAAAGCGGTATATTCCTTCTCTGCCCGTAATAAATACGATGGTGTTTATACAATGGATGCCAGTGCTCCAATGGTAGATCTTACCAATCCGGCCTTTACCGGGTGGTATCCGCTCAACATGCAGCTGATCACCTACTCCGGAAACTCAGTAGCGCTGTATGATGCGGTTGGTAATGCTTCAAAAACATATGGTCATCCTTTCCATAATGCCGGAAATGCTTCTTACTATGGTAGCTTTAGCCCGGTGTTCTTTTTTGATAATACGGGTAAAATAACCAGTGTATCAAATTACTATGGCCAGGAATCAGGTGGTAATAAAAGATCTGCTGTGCTGGATCCTACCGGCGTTAATAAAATTACATTTAAGGCAAATGGTAAGGTTGACTTTTTTGAAGTGAGCTATATCATGACACAGAGCGTGGCATCACCATATAAGCCGAGAACATTTTTCCATGAAAAATACACTTACCAGAAAGGAAGATAAACAAACAGTAGAGGATTGATCGCTGAAAGCGAATGAAAAATAAAAGCATACTGCAATGAAGAAGGTCATAAAACCGGAACCGTTGCAGTATGCTTTTTTTATGCAAAAAATATTTAATGCCTTTTTCAGGACGTGAAAACTGTTAAAACAGCCCCATTTAACCGCTATCAGGCGCTGGATATGCTAAAGGCTGCGGTCAGCTCTTTCCGGCGAAATGATATAGCCCTGTACACCGGCAATGATGATAATATTGCGGCAGGTCTCTCCGGACAAATAAAAAATTGTATAATTGAGGGTTATAAGGGTGCGCGAGCATTGAGAGGGTGATTTTATCACAGGAAGGAATAAAAAAATTAATGAGCAATGCTTAAAGAAAAGATCCGGCAACTGGCCAGCGAACTGCAAGGGGAAACAATTACACATCGTCGTCACCTGCACGCAAATCCTGAGCTTTCATATAAGGAGTTTCAAACAGCTGCTTTTGTAGAAGGAAAACTACAGGCGCTGAACATTCCTTTTGAGCGGATGGCAGATACCGGTATTGTGGCCTTGTTACAAGGCAGCAGGGCAGCATCTGATAAGGTGGTGGCGCTGCGCGCAGATATGGATGCATTGCCCATATACGAATTAAATGAGGTGGATTATAAATCACGCAATGAAGGCGTGATGCATGCCTGTGGCCACGATGTTCATACGGCTTCCCTGCTGACTACTGCGGCTATTCTCAGCCGGATGAAAAATGAATTTGCCGGAACGGTGAAGTTTATTTTTCAGCCGGCAGAAGAAGTAATTCCCGGCGGTGCCAGTTTGCTGATAAAAGCAGGCGTACTCGAAAACCCGCGTCCGCACAATATTTTAGGGCAGCACGTGATGCCGGAACTGCCGGTAGGCAAAGTAGGCTTCCGGCCTGGTTGTTACATGGCCAGCAACGATGATATACATATTACTGTGAAAGGTAAAGGCGGGCATGGTGCCATGCCACATCTGGGCATTGATCCGGTGGTGATAGCCTGTCATATGGTGATTGCGTTGCAACAGATTGTAAGTCGCCGCGCTAACCCGCTGCTGCCATCTGTGCTGTCTTTTGGAAAGATGCTGGCCAATGGTGCAGGCAACGTGATACCTGATGAAGTGCGATTGGAAGGCACCTTCCGTTCTTTGGATGAAACATGGCGCACAGCCGCACATGAAAAGATCAGGAAAATGGCTGTATCCCTGGCCGAAAGTATGGAAGGCTCCTGCGATATCAAAATCGAAAGGGGGTACCCCGTACTTATCAATGATGATGCATTAACGGCAGCCAGTCGCGCACATGCAGTTGACTTTTTGGGAGAGGAACAGGTAGTAGACCTCGATATCTGGATGGCTGCTGAAGATTTTGCTTCTTACTCACAACAGGCCGATGCCTGCTTTTACAGGCTGGGCGTGCGTAATGAAACACGGGGTATTACTTCCGGGTTACATACGGCCACTTTTGATGCAGATGAAAAAGCCCTGGAAACCGGCGCCGGGCTGATGACTTACCTCGCTTTAAAAACATTGGGTAATTAAGTGAAAGCCTTTTGTATTAAGGGTTCGCAATACCTTTAATAACCTCCTTTTTTTGTTAATCGAAGGTTAACAGTAGCTGATTTGATACATTCACTAGGTATAATGATGTGTTCACGAAATAAGAAATTAAACTAACGTCCATGAGTATATCTTTGGGTCAGGTTTTTCATAGGATATGGTTAAAATATTAGAGGGAGGTATTCTTACCACCCTCTATTTTTATTTTCCCCAAATGTCAATGCCCCATTCACATTACTTTCACCGCTTTATTTTTTTTACCTGAAGCAAGTAGCAGTAATGGTAACACAATCAAAAAGATTATTCAATCAACAAATAACCATCGTTAAAACGTTTGCCTGATTACATTGTTATCCAATAATTTTAATACTTTGTTATACGGCCACTTTTGATGCAGATGAAAAGCCCTGGAAACCGGCGCCGGGCTGATGACTTACCTCGCTTTAAAAACATTGGGTAATTAAGTGAAAGCCTTTTGTATTAAGGGTTGGCAATACCTTTAATAAGCACCTTTTTTTGTTAATCGGAGGTTAACATTAGCTGATTTGATACATTCACTAGGTATAATGATGTGTTCACGAAATAAGAAATTAAACTAACATCCATGAGTATATCTTTGTGTCAGGTTTTTCATAGGATATGGTTAAAATATTAGAGGGAGGTATTCTTACCACCCTCTATTTTTATTTCCCCCAAATGTTAATGATCCATTAACATTACTTTCACCGCTTTATTTTTTTTGCCTGAAGCTAGTAGCAATAACGGCAACACTATTAAAAAAATTATTCCGATCAATAAATAAGCATCGTTAAAACTCAGGAGTGTTGTTTGCCTGATAACATTGTTATCCAGCAGTTTTAATGCTTTGTTATGTGCTTCTGAAACAGTGGCGCCTTTATTTAAAAAATACCGGGCGTAACCGGATAGCCTTGCAGTGACCTGTGGGTTATCTGTGCTGAGATGTGTGATGAGGTCGGAACGGTGCACCGCACTACGATTCACCAGGTAAGTGTTTACCATCGCAATACCAAAGGAGCCACCCAATTGACGCATCATGTTATTTAATGCCGCACCCTGTCCGATATCTGCGGGAGCCAGGGAAGATATTGCCAGTGTGGTGAGCGGTACCGTTAGTATGGCGAGTCCTATACCGCGCCAGATCAATGTGGTGGATATGCTGGATGCGCTGACGTCAAACGTGAAGGATGACATTTGCCAGTTGAACAAAATAAAAAGTAACATGCCGCTACCGATCAGGATCACTGGCGGAATGCCACTTTGCAGCAGCCGGGCAGAAATAATGAGGCCAAGGATGGCCAGGCACGCACCGGGCAATAGCAGTAGCCCTGTTTGCAGCGGACTAAATTGTAACAATCTTTGTGCAAATACCGGCGTAAGAAAAACAGAGCTGAACATGCCAATGCCGGAGATGAAAGTAAGGACGGCAGCAATAGCCAGGTTTTTACTTTTTAATACCCGTAAATTCACCACCGGGTCTGTGGTATGTAATTCCCACCAGATAAATAGTATTATCCCGGCAATGGCCACAGCTGTGAGCCAGGTAATGTAAGTAGTTTCAAACCAGTCTTCGGTTTCACCTCTTTCGAGTACTATTTGCAACGCACTCACACCAATGGCCAGGAGCAGGATACCTATCCAGTCAATTCGCCTGGGAGGAGGTGTGGTGGTGGGTTCCCGTAGCAGTATATAACAAATGAAAGCCACCAGTATGCCTATCGGTACATTGATGTAGAAGATCCAGGGCCAGGAATAATATTCAGTGATATAACCACCTAAAGTAGGGCCAATAGTGGGGCCAACAAACACGCCTATACCAAATAAAGCACCTGCCACATTTTGTTTTTCTTTCGGAAATTGTTCAAATACAATTACCTGGGATACTGATAACAAAGCACCGCCACCTATTCCCTGCAGAAACCGGAATATTACCAGCGTCAGGATATTGCTGGCTTGTCCGCACATCAGCGAGAAAAAAGTAAAGGCAATAACAGAGCCGATATAGTAATTGCGCCTGCCAAGTTTATCTGCTAAAAAGCTGGTCATAGGAATGATGATCACGTTGGCAATGGCGTAGGCTGTAATCACCCAGGAGCTGTCTTCCAGTGTGGCGCCAAGGTTACCACTCATATGCGATAAGGCAACGTTTACAATGGATGTATCAATCAACTCCATGATGGCAGCCATGATAACCGTAATAATCAATAAGGAACGTTTCATTTTCTGGTAATCTTTAATATACCGATCGGTATATTTATGTGTAAATTTTTTTCGGGATATACTACGTCGTCAGCTGAATTGCTTGTTAAATATACCGTTCGGTATATTCAAAGAGAAAAAATATTACGTCAGATCCTGTATCAGTTTTTCTACAGACTGCAGGATGGCTTTTTTATAATGTAATTTACCGGTCAGCTTGGCAATCATGATGGCGCCTTCAATCATAGCAATCATCGTTAATGCGGTTTGCTCCGGATTTACACCAGGTTTGAACTCTTTATTGGCGATACCTTTTTTTATAATATTCACAATGGAGTTTTTCCATGTATTCAGTCCATCACAGGCTTTTTGTTTCAGCAAAGGATGGGTATCATCTGCTTCTATAGCAGTATTGAGAATAGGGCAGCCACCAGTAGGGAAGGAGGATTTCAGGAAGTGATCGTATACGCGCACATATCCCAGCAGCTTACCTTTACAGGTGGCTTCCTTCTCTATCTCCTGCCGGATAATAGCATATATCTTATTCAGGTTATAATCAAAAGCAGCCAGGGCCACCTCATCCTTATTGGCAAAATTGCCATAAATACTCCCCTTAGTCAAACCAGTGATATTGGTCATATCATTCAAAGAAGTACCGGTATAGCCTTTCTCATTAAAGATAGGCGCTGTCATTTCTACAATAAACTGTTTTGTTTTATCTGCTTTGTTCATCATCTTAAAATTGATGCCGGTGTAAAAATATACCATTTGGTATTATCTAAGAAATTTATTTCCGCAGATGCTCTTTGATAAAGAGATACGCCATAACATGTTTAAAATAAACTTGTATTATCCAGAGAAATAATCCAGGCAGGGTGGCGGCTATTGATCAGGTGTCTTGCAGGTATATTTTTTTATATATCTTTGCGGCACTAAAAAGGGTAACTGCAATAAAGCAGTGATTTCCTGATGTATTTATTGAACTAGTCTATGGCCAAGCAAGTGAGTATTGATGTTGTTATTCCTTCTTTCCGTCTGGAAGAAAAATATTTATTACCTATTCTGCAGTTAAAGCGGCCGGAATCGGCTATTATCAGATTTTACCTGGTAGCAGACAATCCTGCGCTGGTACCAGCTGAAGCTATCAAATCACTGGTAGATAATGAGCACGTATTTCTTACTGTCAATTCCCGGAACCTGGGCGCTGCCTTAACCCGTAACAAAGGAATTGAAATGGGGCAGGGCGACTGGATACTTTTTCTGGATGATGATATTGTTTGTAATGCTGATCTGCTGGAGACTTACGTGCATGCTATTGAACAATATCCTGAGGAGATCGGATTTATTGGCCTGGTAAACTTACCGAAGCCTGGTAAGTCTTTCAGCCATGCTATCCTCGCTAATGGTTCTATGGATACATTTACGCTGGCTGCTAAATATGATAGTGCAGCATGGGGTGCTACGGCCAATCTCATGATTAGCCGTAAGGCAGTGGGGGATGTGCGTTTTTCTGAGCGATATCCAAAATTTGGCGGTGGTGAAGACGTGGATTTTTTCATCAACATCCGGGAGCGCAATGGCTACCGCAACTATAAAACATTGCCGGCAGCGGCAGTAGCGCATCCCTGGTGGGATAATGAAAACGCCAACTTCAAACGTTTCTTTCGTTATGGTGTGGGGAATAGCTTTTTACCGCAACTGAATCCAAAATATGCTTACCGCGATTTGTTGGATGGCCCGGAAACGCTGTTCATGGCAGTTTTAGCAACGATAGTACTGTCAGTTATAAATATCCATTGGCTGGCGCCTATGCTTACATTGATAGGAGGCATACTGCTCATCGAAATAATAGCCATTATTGTACAGGCGCTCAAAAGAAAAGTGAAGCCGTCACTGGCTACCTTCCGTTATATGGTGCAGCTGCGTTTTGTGTATGAAAGCGGCATCCTGTGGGGTAACCTGACCCGCTTCAGACTGGCAGGTATCAGTCAGCGGTTTAATTTTGACGGTAGTTTCCCGAAAAAAGGTAAAATCTTTGAAACCAATACCTACAAAACTATAAAGTGGATCTTATATCCCGTGTTGGTTTTCTTTATTGTTAAAAGGTTTATGTGAATATAGCAATGTGTATATATTAAAAGAGAGGTCAGGGTTAAACCTTGACCTCTCTTTTAGTATATACGTAAACGTTATTTTTTATCGTATAATTTGATGCGGAGTCTTTTTGCAGCTTTAGTACAGCATATAGGTTACAGGCATACATTGTATGTATCTGCAATTTAATATAAATGATAATATGATATGTGTATTATTTTTATGTTGATAAGAATATGATTTTCAATGGAATCACTTACTTTGTTTTCCATACCAGTTGATCATCTTTCCCAAAATTTCATTCACAGTTTCCATCGGAATATCTGCCTCCGGATCTATCAGCAGGATCTTCATACGGGCGCGCTTTTCGGGTAACAGCAGTCGATGTGCGATGTTTTTACCTTCCACAATACCCAGGTAGGGCTGCCGGAAAGTTTTGTGCATCCATAGATAGCAGCACATTTTTCCATTATAACAATAGAACGGCATTTTGTATTTCCAGGCTTCCGTAATAGCGGGGTGGTATTGCAGTAAATGTGCTCTCAGCGCGAGCAGGCAGCCCTTTGCGGGCTCCGGCTGCGTATCAAACCATACATCAATGTCTCGTAGCATGGACAGGGTTTAGTCCCGAAATTAAATTTTCTTTTTTATTTCTGATCACTGCTGACATAGGGTTGTCACTCCCCGGTTTTTTCTTTGTATCAACAACTAAAAACACACACTATGTCTACCATTATTCAAGCCTTACTGAAGGAAATGGATCAGGAATCCACTACCACCCGCAAAATGTTGCAATGCATTCCGGAAGACCGCTTAGACTGGCAGCCACATGAAAAAAGTATGACCATAAGGCGACTGGCTACGCATCTGGCGGAATTGCCTACATGGGTAACGATGGGATTTACCACAGACGAATTGGATTTTGCTAAAGGAAACTATGAAGCTACCGAGGTAAAAAGTAAGGAAGAGCTGATAAAACTCTTTGAAGATTCCCTGGCGGATGGCAGAACACACCTTGAAAAAGCAAGCGAAACGCAATTCCCTGAAGCATGGGTGATGCGTAACGGGGAAGCGGTGCTATGGAGCACTACCAGGGCGGAAGTGATCAGACATACTTATTGTCAGATTGTACATCACCGCGCACAATTAGGTGTATTCTTACGGTTACTGGATATTCCCATTCCCGGAAGCTATGGCCCCAGTGCCGACGAAAATTAACGAATAGAAAATTAAACGGGCATAAACAGTGCGTTCTCTTTGTACGGGCACAAAGGGAGCGTACTGTTTATTTTGCTTTGCAGTAGTTGGCAAAGCATTGCAGAATGAAATCCCATCCCTCGTTGCTGTTCATCGCTTCCCTATATGCGGCAGCGTCTTCCCCATGATTATCAAAATGGCGGTGCCCGAAATCAATTTTTACTTTATGAGCTCCCTCCGGAAGAAAATGGAGGAATACTTCGCTGGCTTTTTCAGGGTCGGGTTCCGGCGCGCGTGTAGGACTTATTTGCCATGAAAAGGCAATGCTGGCACCGGCTGTTACGAAGATTACCCGGCCCCAGTCGCAACTGAAATTATAAGGACCTGTTTCTGTACACAACCCGTTTACTTCCGGCTTTATGGTCATTTTTACCAGCTTGTTACGCGACCAGGTATAGTCTTTAGGCCACCACTCATTAATCTCCTGTACAAATTTCGTATAGGCGGTACCGGCAGCAACCGGTAATGTCAGGTGTCTGGATATGTTGGGTGTTTTCATACTGTCCTGAGATTAATTTGCTATCTTAAACAAGGATACATTGGAATTGTTTGAAATAACAGGGGCTTACTTGCCAGGTATCTTCAAAAATCATAACGATGAAAAAAGTCCTGATGCCTTTACCAACTTATGGTTTTGATCCAACAGAGGCGGCTATTCCGTGGCTGCTGCTAACGGCGCACGGGTACGAAGTGGCGTTTGCCACACCCAATGGTTATAGCAGTTTAGCCGATATCCGGATGTTGAGGGGGGAGCAGCTGGGTATCTGGAAGTGGCTGCTGCAGGCACGTTCCGATGCTGTTACCGCCTATTATCAAATGTCCAACAGCGACAACTTTTGCGCGCCCCTCAAATATACTGATATACAAATGAATGAATATGATGCACTGTTGTTACCTGGCGGGCACGATAAAGGCGTGCGGGAATACCTCGAATCCGCGCTGCTGCAAAGTATAGTTGTTGATTTTTTTGTTGCGAAAAAGCCCGTTGCAGCTATTTGTCACGGGGTGGTACTGGCTGCCCGCAGCATCAATCCCGCTACCGGCAAATCTGTCTTACATCCTTATAAAACTACCGCTTTGTTGCAATCGCAGGAGCTCGCGGCCTATCATCTCACAAAATTATGGCTGCAGGATTATTACCTGACTTACCCTGTAACAGTAGAAGCAGCCGTAAAAGCAGCTTTGAGCGATCCTGCTCATTTTTTAAAAGGACCGGCGCCTTTGTGGAGAGATACCGCTGCACACCTGAACAGGGGCTTCACGGTAACCGACCGTAATTATTTATCTGCCCGCTGGCCGGGAGATGCGTATCGCTTTTCTATGGACTTTATACAGCTTTTAGCGGTTAGCTTTTAGCTTTTAGTAAAAATCACCTTCGCGTTAATCACTATACAGCATTTAGCGGTTAGCCATTAGCTTTTAGTAAAAATCACCTTCGCGTTAATCACTAAAAGCTAAAAGCTAAAAGCTAAAAGCTAAAAGCTAACCGCTAAAAGCTAACCGCTAAAAGCTAACTGCTTTCCTAAAGGTTATCACCTGACCGGCTTCTAATGGCAATAGTGTAAATTTGTTAATGGCTGAATTTGCAGTCATCATGAATCAATAAATGAATCATTATAATAGCCTGAAGTATGAGTAAGCAGCATGGATCAATACGCCCGCTATCCGTTCTGGATCTGGCCCCGGTATTAGAAGGAAAAACGCCAACAGACGCATTTCACAATAGCCTCAGACTGGCAAAGCACGTCGAACAATTAGGATTTAACCGTTTCTGGATGGCAGAGCACCATAACATGGTGAGTGTGGCGAGTTCTGCTACAGCGGTATTGCTGGGATACATTGCCGGTGGCACAAGCACCATCCGGGTTGGGTCAGGTGGTATTATGCTGCCTAATCACGCACCGTTGGTGGTGGCTGAACAGTTTGGTACGTTAGCCTCTTTGTATCCGGATAGAATTGACTTAGGTCTGGGACGCGCCCCTGGCACAGATCAGGTTACTGCCCGTGCGCTACGCCGCGACAGTCTCGGTGCCGGTAACGATTTTCCGGAGCAGGTAGCAGAATTACAAATGTATCTTTCATATGATAATCATACCAGTGCTGTGCGTGCCATTCCTGGTGAGGGACTGGATATTCCTATCTGGATATTAGGCTCCAGTACAGACAGTGCCTACCTCGCAGCCGCTATGGGACTGCCTTACGCTTTTGCCAGCCATTTTGCACCGGCACAGTTGCATGCTGCTTTGAAAATTTACCGTCAACATTTTAAGCCATCAGAATTTTTGCAGGCTCCTTATACAATGGCCTGTGTAAACGTGATTGCAGCTGATACAGATGTGGAAGCAAACCGCCTGGCTACCTCTTTTTACCAGTTATTCCTGGGCATTATACGCGGACGGCTGCGTCGTATGGGCCCTCCTGTAGATAGTATGGATGGCTTATGGACTGAATATGAAGCTGCACATGCAAAACAAATGTTGTCCTGCTCCTTCATTGGCGGACCCGCTACTGTACAACAGGGCCTGCAGGCATTCCTGGATGAAACACAAGTGGATGAGGTAATGTCTACCGCACACATTTATGACCAGGATGCCCGGTTGCACTCTTACACTTTACTCCGTAAAGTGTTCAATGAGCTGACCTGAATATTTCTGTAAAGCCGGAAGATCATTGTTCAGAACAATTATTGGTATCGTGCTGTTTTCTTATAGAGACACAATTAAGATAACACCTCAATAACCTATAAAGATCCGAACTATGTATCTTCCATCTGCTAAGCAATATTTTAGTATTGCGCTCTTATTCTCTGCTATTTTATTATCTTCTTACAGCTTCGCCCAACGGGAACGGGGTGAACGGGAGCGGCCGGCTGAACGCCCCGGGCGGGAAGACAGAGCTGCTAATAATAATGTTAACCGCAATAATAACGTGAATGTTAATCGCAATAACAATGTGAATGTTAACCGCAATAACAACGTTAATGTAAACAGGAACGTTAATGTAAACAGAAACGTAAACGTAAACAGGAGTGTAACCGTCATTAATCGCCCGGCTTATCGTGTGTATCCTGGCCGTTATAGTTACTACTATCATCCTTACAGGCCCTATAGCTGGGGACCCGTGTGGCATCCGATAGGATTCCTGGTGACTACGCTGGCGGTAACAGCGGTGGTGGTGACTGTGAATAATCAAAAATATCATTACGATAAAGGCGTGTATTACGCGCCTGCGCCTACCGGAGGGGGATACACCGTAGTGCCTGCGCCGATCGGTGTAGTGGTGACTACCATTCCGTCGGGTTACGCTACGGTACCTGTTTCGGGCAGCAATTATTATTACTATGGCGGCGCATTTTATTCAAAGTCAGGTAGTTCCTATAAAGTGGTGGCACCACCGGCAGGTGCGGTGATTACACAACTACCCTCAGGTGCAAAAGAAGAAACAATAGATGGCAAAAAGTATATGGCCTATAACGGCACCTATTATCAACCGGTATCAAATAATGGCCAGAATGGCTACGAAGTGGTATCGGCGGAATAGATAATGTTTGTGCTCAAAGGAAAAGCTGTTTCAAAGTAATTTTGGAACAGCTTTTTTATGCTGGTGCTGTTTTAATTGTATATTTTGCGTGATCTAAAATTTTTTTTTATGGAGATATTGAATAGCACAATGAATGATATAGACCGGATATTTGACCTGTATGATGATGCTGTTGCTTTTCAAAAGACCCGCTTCAACAAGCATTGGCAGTCGTTTGACCAGGAGATGGTAGCAACAGAAATTAAAGAAGGCCGGCAGTGGAAAATTGTTGAAGATGGCGCTACTGCTTGTATATTTGCTTCCGCTTTTAGTGATCCGTTTATCTGGGGAGAGAAAAATACTGATCCTGCAATTTATCTCCACCGCATTGTTACTAATCCACTTTTCAGGGGCAAAAATTATGTGCTCACCATTATCGAATGGGCAAAAGTGTATGGTAAAAAGATGAACAAAGATTACATCCGTATAGATACCTGGGGCGATAATCAATACCTGATAGACTATTATGTAAAATGCGGATTCACTTTTTTGGGGTTGATGACACCGGAAGATGCAGCTACATTACCCAGTCATTATTCCGGAATTTCACTAAGTTTATTTGAGATAAAAATTTGATGAAAAATGTTTGTAATGTGATGGAATAAAATAGCCCGCTGCGGTTTAATATCATGACAAAAAGTCTCTTTTGTCAACGCAAGGGTTACCAGCCATAAACAAATGTTTGTATCTTTATATAAATAGGTTGTCAGGTGGCAGCTTAAAAAACGTAGTACGTAGTATGATTCAAACAATGCGAACAGTTATAACGGGTACTGGTAGTTTTATCCCTGTTAACAAAAAGATCAACAGTGATTTTTTGATCCAGGAATTCTACAGTGAACGCCAGGAGCGTATTCCTTCAGAGGCTGCGGTGATCATCCGGAAATTTGAAGAGGTCACCGGCATTTCTGAGCGCAGGTATGCAGATGTAGATATGAATGCTACGGAAATGGCCATTGCTGCAGCTATTGCGGCTATCAAGGACGCAGGGATAGATCCGGAAACCCTGGACCAGATCATAGTGGCGCATAATTTTGGCAATGTTTTAAAAGATACTATTCAGTCGGATGCAGTGCCTTCGCTGGCTTCCCGCGTAAAACAGGCGCTTGCTATCCGCAATCCGGCCTGTATTCCTTACGATTTATTATTTGGTTGTCCGGGTTGGATTCAGGGCCTGATACAGGCAGATGCTTTCTTTAAAGCGGGTCTTGCTAAAAGATGCCTGGTAATAGGAACAGAAACACTGAGCCGTGTAATTGATTTGTACGACAGGGATAGCATGATCTTCAGTGACGGCGCCGGTGCAGCCATAGTAGAGGCTATCAGCGATACTGCAACAGCAGCCGGTATTATCAGCGCCAGTGCGCAGTCTTATGCCATCGACGAATTAAACTACATCTTCATGGGCTCCTCTTACGCTCCGGATGCCGATAAGAATGTACGATATATTAAAATGCAGGGCCGCAAAGTATACGAGTTTGCGCTGAAACGTGTACCTGAAGCGATGAAAGCTTGTCTGGATACCGGTAATATTGATATTGCCGATGTGAAGAAGGTTTTTATTCACCAGGCAAATGAAAAAATGGATATCGCCATTATAAAGGCTTTCTATTTATTATATGGCATTAAAGACATACCAGTGGATATTATGCCTATGAATATCCATGAACTGGGTAATAGCTCTGTAGCCACCGTTCCCACTTTATTTGATATGGTAAGAAAAGGTGTGATTGCCAATCAGGCCATTCATGCCGGCGATGTCGTGCTCTTTGCCTCTGTAGGGGCGGGGATGAACATCAATGCCATTTGTTACCGGGTGTAGCCATCGTATAAGCATGACCGTGCCCCGGCGATGGTAGTGCTTGTGTGGTATTATCCGCTTTTTCACCAGCCATACATAAGGGCTGTATTACAACAGTTTGCATAAATTAAGCAGGGGCGCTATTGCGCTCCTTCTGCTGTTGGTGGGATGGCTCAGTTTTGCCCGGTTTTAAGTAATTTGCAGGTGATTTCAAAGGTAATTATGGATATAAGCGTTAACAAATACATCAGTGAAACGGGCTTTTGCAGCAGGAGAGAAGCTGATAAATATATTGAGCAGGGACGTGTGACCATCAATGACAACATCGCCTCCAAAGGCAACCGTGTTAAGGATGGGGATGTTGTGGAAGTAGATGGGGAGCCGCTGAAAAAGAAAAAGGCCACTGTTTATATTGCGCTCAACAAGCCCAAAGGGATTACCTGTACAACGGATATGAAGGATAAGACAAACATCATTGACTATGTCAATTTCTCTTCCCGTATTTTCCCGATTGGCCGGCTGGACAAACGTTCTGAGGGACTCATCTTTTTAACGAATGATGGAGATATTGTCAACAAAATTTTAAGAGCGGGCAACCAGCACGAGAAAGAATACATTGTTACAGTAGATAAACCTTTTGACCTGGAGTTTATTAAGGCTATGCGCAATGGAGTGCGTATACTGGGGGTGACTACTCAAAAATGTTTTGTACAGCAGGAGGGCGCCAACCGTTTCCGTATCATACTGACCCAGGGCCTCAACAGGCAGATTCGGAGGATGTGTGAGGCGTTGGGATATGAGGTAGTGGCATTGAAACGCACCCGTATCATGAGTATGACCACAAAAGACCTGGCGACAGGCCAATGGCGGTACTTTACCAAGGAGGAAATCAACAGCATCAACGCGATGGTAGCCAACAGCAGTAAAACCGATAAAGGAGGCAGCAATAATGACGGAATGGATGAATAGTCTTTTTTTGTCGACGATGATCAGCAGAAAAGAGCAATCTTTTCCGGTGTCTATCGCTATTTCCAGCTTGCCCGCTGCAGCTTTGATTTCCAGGGCACACGACTATTTGCATCCTGACGAATATACCACCTTAACCGGTGCAGCACAACATCATTATCTGCTTGGCCGCCATGCTGCAAAGCTGGCGGCAGTGGATTATACACAAGCCAACCCCACTTCCATCTGTATTACCCCCGGCGTTTTTGGTCAGCCTGTTTTATATTGTCCGGTTGACAGTAATATACAGGTGAGCATCGCACATACCCGCAACAGCGCCACTGCCATTGTTTTCCCTGAGTGGCATCCGATGGCAATAGATATAGAAGCCATCACAACAGATAAAGAAATACCAGGATTATTGCCGGCAGAAGCACGATTGTTTGCTTCACTCAGTTATAGTCAGGCAGCGTGGCAACTATTGCTGTGGACCGCCAAGGAAGCGCTTTCCAAGGTATTAAAGACAGGACTTACTACTGCAATGGAAATTTTCAGCGTAGCCGCTATACAAGTGCAGGGTGATTTTATCGTTTCCACTTTCACCAATTTTGCACAATACAAAGCCATCAGCTGGATTGCCGGAAATATGGCATGGGCCATTGTTTTGCCGGAGCGAAGCCAGATAGATACCAACGCATTAGAAGTGCTGTCGGGGATTAAATCAAATTTCTGATAAAACAGAAAGAGACATAGGGACTTTTCATATTTGCAATATATTTTTTTCGGGTTTATATTTCTGCGTGGAATATTTTGCTTGCGGAATTGTTTTATTGATACAGGATATTTGTATTAAATTCCTCCTGTGTGGCAAAACCCTTGTTCGTAGCCTGTTACAGGTATTTGTATTTTTATTTGGGTAGAGAATCTTTTATTCTTAGATACATTATTTTCCATGTTTTGTTTCTTTAAACCATTTGCCAGTAAAGGTTTGCAAGCTTTCAATAAATGTGCACCAATTTATTTTATTTATATTTTTCAGAAAAAAATTTGGAAGTGAATGTAAAATTCATATTTTTGCATCCCCTTAACAGCAATACAGTAAAGGATTCCCTAGCTCAGTTGGTAGAGCAATACACTTTTAATGTATGGGTCTTGGGTTCGAGTCCCAAGGGGATCACCATCAGGAGTAAAAGTAAATACTCTTACGTAATTAAAACCTTGTAGAAGCATATTCTACAAGGTTTTTTTGCTTTTAGTGGTAAAGTTGTGAAAAGATAAGTAAGGGTAGAAAAGTGAGCGTTGCGGTTAGCAATATAAATATTAAATTGTGCTAACCGTCACAGGCCCAAATGCTGCACCGTGTTGCGTTTGACCAATGTTAAGTGATGTCAGGATAAGTGAAGTTGAAACAATTTTGGTTAACTTAAAACAAATGGTGTATGACCAGTTTTTCTGTTCTTTTCTGGCTTAATAAGAGCCGTTCTAAAAACAATAAGCCCGCTATTTATCTGCGTCTCAGCGTAGACGGCAAACGTGCAGAACTTTCCACGTATCAGTATGTAACCCCGGCATTATGGAATGCCTCCGCCCAATGTGTTAAAGGAAATTCCGAAGAAGCACAGGCGATTAACCGGCAGTTGGTAACCCTGAAAGCCAATCTACACAAACATTACAGCCATTTAATTACATCCGGTTCAATGGTGACCGCTCAATCCGTGAAAAATTCTTTTTCTGGAATTACAGAACACTCGCGGACATTATGCGAAGTGATAGACTTCCATAACCGCCGATTTGCAGAGAAAGTAAAAGCTAAGATGAAGTCCGGGCGTACTCTGAAACGGTTTGAGATCACTAAAGAAAAGGTGGTGGCCTTCCTGAAAGCTCATTTTCATGTTTCCGATAAGCCGCTTTCTGAAATTCGTTTTTCTTTTGCCCCGGATTTTGAACATTTTCTCACAACCGTACAGGGAATAGGGTCTAACACCGCTATGAAGTATGTGAAGATTTTAAAACAGATGCTCAAATTGGCCGTAGATCAGGGTTGGTTGGTCGTTAGTCCATTAAGCGGGTTTAAATGTAGCTATGAAGAACCGCAACGGGAACGGCTTACAATGGACGAAATTATGTCCTTGTATAATAAAGAGCTGATCCCACGATTGGCAGAGGTGAGAGATATTTATTTGTTCTGCTGCTTTACGGGCTACGCTTACACAGATGTACTCCATCTTACCCCGAATAACCTTGTCATTGGTATTGATGGCGAAAAGTGGATTATGAAAGACAGAATGAAAACCCACACAGCGGAACGTGTACCGCTTTTACCTATTGCATTGGAGATAATAGACCGGTACAAAGAAAGCCTGTATTGCAAGGCATATGGCCGTTTATTGCCCGTTAATAGTAACCAGCGGTATAATGCCTACCTGCAAGAAATAGCCATCGTATGCGGCATTAAAAAGCATTTAACCACGCATACCGCCCGACATACATTTGCTACCACGGTCACGCTTGAAAATGACGTGCCGATTGAAACAGTGAGCCAGATGTTGGGGCATAAATGTATCCGTACAACGCAGATTTATGCAAAGATCACGCAGCAGAAGGTTAGTAATAATATGCGGGCCTTGCGTGATAGGTTGTCTGCTCCTGGAGTAGGATTACAGCGGATCGTTTAACCTGGTATCGCTGCCGCAGGCTACGTTCGATATACCGTTTTTAGGGTAAAATATTTGCTTATATCTAAGCTGGGTGATTCTTTGAATATGAATCATCCAGCTTTTTTGTATTAATAAATTCCTTCTTATGATATGCTTATAGATGATTTATTCTTTTATATTTGCTCAATATGTTCCGCTAGTTATTGAAAGTAACCACTTATTCAGCCTCAAATTAAATAGATATACTTATGAAGAAGTTCCTTTTGTTTTTTTTCTTTTTACCGTTTACTGCTTTGGGACAAAACAATTCCCCGGATTCTTATCTTGGCGAACTGCCAATAAGAAATGGCAGGATTAATTACACAGGGATTGATAGTGTTTCAGGGGTTAGTAAGGAGGAACTTTATTTAAGAGCTAAATCCTTTCTGTCAACAGCTTTCCCAAATTTTAAAGATGTTGTTAAGCTCGATGATAAGGATTTAGGAAAGATAACGGTTCGAGGAATTTTTCGGACCGATGCCAAAGGAGGCAATCTTGTTAAGACTTACCAAGAGTTTTATGCAAATACCAATATACAAGTTAAAGACGGGAAGTTTAAGTACGAGATTACAGATTTCATTAAGCCAAGCTCAGACCTTCGCGTTCCCGACTTCAATTATGAACAGATGTTGTTCAACAAAAAAAGAGCTGAGAAACTATCGCCTGATATTAATGCTGTAATCAATCGATATATAGTTGCATTGATACACGCAATGAAAAGCCAAGATAATTTTTAACTGTGTTTTGGGTTTTAAACGATTTGAATAATTTGTAATATAGCACAGTAGATACTTTAGTAGGTGTCGCTGCCGCGGGCTGGTGCCTTATGACCAGATGTTTTTTGCAACGGTGGAACACTACCGGGCTGCATCGGAAAAAACATCTGGTCATAAGGCACTTGTGTTTTGTGGGATACCTATTTTTCCTTTTCACCAGCAAATTCGCTTCGGTGTGCAGATGGGAGAGCAGATAAAACGTGTAGCCTTGCTACCCGTTTGCGAAGATTGAACTGGCTGCGCTGCCACCAGTTCGGGAAGATTATACAGGCAGCTTCGCAGCCTGTATGCGGAGATAAACCGACTGGCTTCGCCATCCGGTTGCGGAGGTTGAACGGATCTTCGCTCCGTTAGCAAGCGGTGTTTTTGCTACGCAAAAACCGCTTGCCCTTCGCTCCCGATGGTCGCAAAGGGGGAAATGCAGCGGAGAATAAAAAGGAGATCGGGTTGCCGGTGAAAAGAAAAAAGCCACTGTTTTACAGTGGCTCAAGTTTATGGAGATAATAATATCTAAATACTATTTCTTAGTTTGCTTACCCGCCAAGTCGTTCTTTTCTCTTTCACTTGTAAGCAGTCGTTCATAAAGTTCAATGACTTTATCAAGTGGGTTAAAAGTACAATGATAATTATTCAACGGGCCGTTGTTAACACTGCTATCGTTGAAGTTATTTACAAAGTTAATGGCCGCTTCTTCACTGAAGTTCTTAATCGCTTCAGGGGTTACTTTCAATACTTTCGCTACCTGCTCTAATATCTCCGGCTCTACTGTTTCTTTCCCTTCCAACAGCGAAACCTTTTTTTGGTTCCAGTCGTCACCTAATTCAAACGCTAATGCATCCTGCTTCATGCCAAGCATTTCGCGGAAGCGCTTAATGTTCTTTCCTTCGTGTACTTTATTGGGCATATCAGTGTTTGTCATAGTTGCAAATATAAGGTTTTTCAGAAATGCTAAAATAGGGAATATCTGGCATAAAATACCTGTATAATATCCCTGATTCTTTCCAAGATAGATGTTTAAAGTATTGAATATGAGGTTATTATTCTGGAATTTGTATCTGTCATTTTGATAATCATAAAATCAAAACTATGGAGCATACGGAAGAAATCCTCAATATGCCCTCTTTCAACGAGGGGGAATGGTTAAAGCTACTTTTCCTAATAAGTGATACGCAAGACTGGCTTAATAATCTGGCCTACGGCGCCATGTTACAAATCCCTATAAGGGATAGAAGGCAGTTGTTTAGGAAAACCTATTACCTGAGTGCAACAGCGTTGACCCACATTATAGAAAGACATTATTATAAAATGATGCGCCACCCCGCTACCAGTAAGTTTACGATTCCCCTAACTGAAATATTAACCCATCTGCGGAATGCGTGTAATGAGCCTATACTGCCTGTTCCCGGATCAATGAATTTTCAACGGACTATTGATACAGGCGACATTATTGGATTTGATTGTGATAGACTGCCTACCAGCTTGGTTACTATAGTTACAGATGGGGGAGGACGTATTACAACCGCTTTTCCGGGCAATTTTAAAAAGAGAATGTCATGAGTACTAAACTAAAGATCAGTAAGAAGTTTAAAACGGAGTTACGACAATTTTTTGAGGCTCATCCGGCAAAGCGCGTAAATCGTAATCTTCGTGAGGTTTTCATGACGTATATCTATTATTCATTAGACGTTATTCCCCTCAATATGTCGGATATTATTTGGGATATGCAAAGCCTGATGGAATTAATAGATGTTGTAGAGGACGAAACAACAGACTGGCCGGAGCAATAAATTTTGAATGCGAAGCATGAAAAGTTTAGGGATTTTGGTATTACCAAAACATAGCTGGCCATACCATTTCCCCTTCTGAAATGTTTGAGGATTTATCAATTATCAATGTATACACATTTACTCTCAAAATATCGCTTTAAGCTCCCATATAATTACTGATATTAAAAAGTAAATTTATTTTAATTAACTTTCGATTAACAGTGGGTATGTGTTTTTATCTGTCATTTGTACTATTAAAATAACACATATGGCCGATCATCGAGTTAATATTCAATTGCCAGAAACAGAATTGGGGAGGGCTGATACAATCCTAAAAGTTAAGAAAGACAATAAACTACTAGGGACAATCCACATATCCCACGGAGCATTTGAATATCGACCAAGTGGGTGGGCGGACAAGAATAGAATTAAAATAAACTGGACGGACTTTCATGATTTAATTCTGAGTACAAATAAGTAGATAGAATTTCAGAAATTCTCAGCATCTGGTAGCTATTTGTGTATGGGAAGTCTGATCTATCATTTTATTATTGATCTGATCAAATACTGACTTTCACGTTTTTAGTAATTGGCCGTGTACATTAGATTTTCTATTATTTTCGGATATTCACCTATCATTCCTCCTGACTATAATGGCTACACGTAATCAGGGTAGCAGTAAACGCTCACCGCTGTCAAACACAGATTCTACAAGAAAGAATTATAGAAGTAATATTTTATTGTAAAACTTATTATATGTCTATTTTTATAGTTAGGGTTGTTCTGCATAATGCAAATGAAACAGATTATAATATTCTCCATTCTGCAATAGAAGATAAAGGGTTTTCTAGAACTGTATTGAGTGATGATAATATTGAGTATCATCTCCCAGAGGCTGAATACTACAAGAAGGGAAACTATATTAAAGAACAAATAAGAGATTCAGCCGTTTTAGCTGCTAAAACAACAGGAAAGAAATATGCGGTTTTAGTAACTCAATCTGATGGGATATGTTGGATTGGGCTAAAAGAAGTTAAATAATTCCCAAAAGTACCAATTTTATGACGTTCCCCGTCAGCGAATTTATATTTGATCCAAGCGTAAAATATTATGTGAAAGGGCGTTTTTTACGTAACGTTTACGATAATTTGACATTCAAGTCTTCTTGGACGAAAATTGTTACCGAGCCCATTGCGTAATTCGGGAATTAATTCGACCTCTTATGTTTTTGAGATCGTTTTTCATATATTTGTGTATCATTACTCCTGACTATAACGGTTACACGTAATCAGGTTAGCATCACGGTTAGCAATAAACGCTCACCACTACCAAACACAGACTCTACAAGACATTACGAAGATACGTGCTACTCCCAAGGGGATCACAACAAGATTATCAAAGGAAATTAAAGCCGCTTAAATCTTAGGATTTATGCGGCTTTTCTGTTTTTGCCATAAAAAGGTAAACCATATCAAATGAATCTGAAAGGATACAAAATAGGATACACAAAAAAAATCTAAGTTTAGTGTATCCTTTTCAGGTGCCAATGAATCGGTGAAATAATTTCCTGACCTGGAAGTTTTTAACGGCTACCTCTACGCTATCGTCATCATATAAAGGAAGCATTCCCCAGTATAGCAAGTCCAACTGCGAAGCTTGGTGCAATAACAGGGTGGCTGGAAATCTTCCATATAAACAAGACTGCCTAATATCGGATGATAAGAAGCGATATACTTCACGTACTCTTGATCATCCATCCTGGGAACTCAACATGGCCAGAAAAGATACGCAACTCTTCATGAACGTTGCCTGCGAAGCTAATATACCGATTGATTATTCATGTTTATAAAATAATATGATCTTCGCTCATCATAATAACCACTTTAATCACATACATTACAGTCCACTTATCAGCAAGTACAGTTGCACTTGCAACACTGGTCTTGTACTATCATCAGAGAAAACTGTCATATCCAGGTTGTACTGAGCCTTGTTGGTTTCCGGCATATGTGTATCCTTCCATTTCTTCATGGCGTCTGCTATCATGATGGCTACTGCCAGTCCTTTATCTGCGATACTTACTTTAGTAGAGGCCAGCAGTAATACAGGCAGGTTTATTATGAATGAAGTGCCCGGTTTGGTATACTGGTAGCTGACATGTAATTTAATTAGTATATCCGTTAACGTTACCTCACTGGTGAGGGCGATGAAGAGCTGGGTCATGTTCTCCTGCAAGGTTCTCTGTTGCGGCGCAGGGAAGACGTTGCTGTTGATGGTGGCGATATCTACGGCGCGGTTGCAGTTGAGTAGCGGCACAAGCTTGTCGAAGAAGCGCACCCACGGAGTCTGATAGATGAACCGTTGATTGGTGGGCTGCCACGTTCCATTATTATTCTGTATCAGGTACTCATTGCGGATGATGCTGGCGCCTGACCAGCTGTTTTGTTCATGGAGTATATCCAGCTGTTGCATGACCACTTCTCTGTCAGGATCGTTGTTCCTGTCGGCGTACAGGAGATATTTACCTTTTGCATCTTTGTATGTCCAGGTATTACTTTGACCGGTCACCGGCTCTGCGGTGTAATTGCTGATGTTGACCAACGGAACCATCGGCACGCTATTGCCACTGTCTGTTGTAACGGTGATGCTGAGATAAGTGGTAGTCGGCTCTTCGTTTTCTGTGATAGTATATGATAAAGTATACGGCGACAACGCCAGGCTAAGCGGTCCGTGACTCACCAGTTTTTTGGTGCGCGGATGTATCTGGTTCCAGGTGCTCCATGCAGTAGCCACTACAGTTACTACCTTGATGAAAGCCGCTATGGCATTCTTTGCAGCCTGCGCATTTGTTGTGTTGTTCGTTACATCATCAGCAGTCAGTGTCAGCAGGTGCATGTTGAAATCATCCAGCATGGCGGGATACACGGACATGAACTGAGATAATGCCTGATCCAGTGTAGGCGGTTCATCCAGGTTCCGTGACAGGAAAGTGTTACTGGATGCCGGGATATTGAACTGAACCTGCGTGTGTATGGTATCCTGTGCGGCAGACTGGTTCTGATATACATAACGGTAGTTCCATGCTCTTGTATCAGCGATGGTTATAGAGCCGGTGCTATTGTTGACAGGATATTGAAGTCCCTGGCTCAGGATGGAAGGCGGTGTAGGATAGGCGCGCAAGGGAACCGGTATGGTGATGTTGCCTATCTGCCCCAGGCTGTTATCAAGCGGGATAATGAAGGTCAGCCAGGACGATGCCATGTAGCCTTCGATACCATCAACAGGTTGTAGCTGGTATTCCAGGTGACTTACGGCATAACGCATGTCTGTGAAGCTGAAGCTGCGGCTGGCCGGCAGGTCTTTCGATTCAAACATATACGTAAGCCACGATTGCCCGTTGCCCAATGGTACTTTAGCGTTGGACAGGGAATAGGAAGTATTGGGCGGTGTACCGGGTGGCAGGGAAGGATCAATGCCTTTCATGCTGCCGTACAATGCAGGCACATAGGGCGCTTCCGGGGGCTGATTGTTGCTGCCTGTCCATCCGGAGCTGATAGTGGCGGGTGTCTGCACGGCTGTCGTATAGCGGTAAGCGTTAGAGAGCAGTTGGAGGATCACCTGTTTCCATTTGTCCTGTGCGTTGCCGATGTTGGATTGTGGTGCACTTCCCGGATCTATGATGTAGTCGATGGTACCTTCAATAGCATTGGCGATGTTTTCTTTTTCAGCCAGCAGTGATGCCAATGATACGCCGTTGTCTAACAGGAAGGCGGGCACCGCATAGGCCGGGCTGAGGAAATTATCTACCGCGGTGAGGAACTGCAATCCCCAGTTGTCGAGGTCTATACTGCTGAAATGCTGTGTCACTGCGGACCCTGCGGGATATGGCTGTCCACTTGCATACGGATAGTTGTTGCTGCTGAACGACAACAGGTTGTTGGCCAGCGGTACGGGTGCAAAGAAATATACTGCAGCGTTGCTGAAGTTGAAATTGATACCGCTCTTTCCGTTGCTGTCCAGTCTTATCATCCAGAGCGATGGTATTTTGTCTTCACTTTCCTTCGGTGTGCCTGTCGCCAGTTTCAGCGTGATGCCTGCGGTGGGCTGATCTTTGAAGGCCGCTTCAAACTGTTGCGCAAATGGGGTGAGCGACAAGGAATCATTGTTGCCGTTACCACAGGGCGTGCCTTTGGATTGCGGCGGCACGGTGGTCTGTGCGCTGGTGATACCGGCAGTGTTGGCAAAAGCCGGATCTATATGTGAAGTGCGTTGTACCGTTGCCGTTAGTGTCAATGGCAGTATGTCTGCATAGCTCGCAATCGTGGCGGTATCCACCGGGCTGCTGATAGTATACAGGATGCTGTTGTTGTCTGCGGCAGTAGCGGCTACTATGCTCTTCAGGTAGCTGATCACCGGTGTGAGGAAGCCGGTGTTCAGGGCGGCTATATCTATACTGCGACCGGAGCCTTCCGGTAGAGCAGCAGTGCCGTCAATAGAGGAGCGGAAGCTCATGTTCACATCCGTACATACTACCAGCTGATAATAGAGGCGCATGTAGGTTTCGAGGTCTATGGCAGCATTGTTCTGGCTCTTGCTGCCGGTGTATTTTGTCTTGTCGAAACAGAAGCTGAGCTGTATTTCCGGCTTGCCGGCTTTCCGGGCAAACTGGTAATAGGAAGATACGGCAGGCCACTGTGATACCGCGATGAGCGGATCGGTATACAGTGATGCCATTGATAATGTCAACGGCTGCACGTTGTTCATGGGTATGTTACCAAACATATCCTGCCAGTTAAGCTGCATCTGCACAGTAGCGCCGATGCCCCCATACGGATTAGGATAGTCTGGGTCTGTACCGGAAGGCTGCACGTATTTGTAGTAAGGGATCACAGCTGCATAGTTCCAGTAGTCGGTTTTCAGGTCCGGTGTTTCACCTGCGCGCAGTTTATTTACCTGGTCTTCATCCAGTGTGTCCGCAGGACCGGCTGGCAGTAGGTTCTGATAGGCGGCCACGCCAGGTAGTGTAGTGCCCAGCAGGTTGAACTGGTTTTGCAGGTATATCTGGTTGTCGGCGGTTGTAGGTGGTTGCTGTGAAGGATTGTATTCTCCCGGATTATTGCGCACTACTGTATAGCCCACCGTGCCCACCGGTATAGTAGCCACGCGGGTGGTGATGCTGTCTGCCTGGGCATATACACTGGTAGTGGAAGTGTCCACCGGATCGCCGGTTACCACGCTGTTCACAAAAGGTTGTATGAGCAGATCCGTATAAGTGACCACCAGCGTGAGGCGCGCTACGCCGTCTTTATTGAACAGGTAGGGTGGAATGCCATCGCCGTCGGAACTGCGGTAGTACAGATAAAATCCGCCTGATCTCACAATACTGTTTTCCCACAACAGTTGCAGGAAGATGCCCGGTTTGTTCAGCGTGTTGTAAGTGTTGGTCACGCTGTCTTTCAGGTAGCTGAATGCGCCTACAGGGTTGGTTTCCGTGCTCAGGTTGGCCTGTACAATAGCCAGCTGTAAAGCGCCATTGGCAGCGGAGATATTACCTCCGGCGGAATCTGTTGTCGGGTCAGGTTCATACAACAATTGTATTTGTGCAATAAAGCTGTCGTCATCTTTGCGGGTAGTATTAAGGTAGATGATCAGTTGTTGTAATAGTACCACACCACTGTCGTCTGCGCCGGTGAGGTTGTACATGTTGCCGGCAAGCGGTGTATCGGGTGCTGAGCCAGCGGTGATCTGCTGTATCGTAACCGGCATAGTGGTGGCCCAGGCAAGATGACTGATGCTTCCTTTCTCGCTGCCATCGCCGGAGGGCTTGATGGTCTGGAGGGAGAAAGGAATGGATGTACCGGCATGCAATGCAAATATAGCTGTCAGGTTTTGTGGCAGCAGCCACAGCACAGGATTTCCGCTTACACCAGCAAAGTAATCGCCGGGGTATTGCCACAGTGCCGGACTGTTGAGCGTAAAGGCCTGCGGCGTATCGCGGTAGTTCACCATAGCAGCCGGTGAGCCGGATTCAAGGGTGGGCGACAACACTACACTGCGCATATCATTGATGCGGGTGATTTCATTATTGTTGATGGTGATATTGAGAGAAGCTGCATTGCCGGGATTAAAGGAAATCCAGGTGGCTGCCGCATCTTTGGTGATGTTCATACTGAAGGTATCACCGGTTTTGAGCGCCGCAGGCAGTGGGAACTGCTGGCCTGTAAGCTGGTACAGTGGTGTAATGGCGCCGGTGGCCGCATTTGGCGGAGCTGGTAAGCGTAAGCCATACAACAGGAACCTCGAAGACATGCTGCCGGTCTGTGTTACATTGGCGGCTGTAACCACTGCATTGACAAGGCTTTCTGCATCCAGACTTGTTTTCTTGTTGGCCTGCATATAATCCAGCGCATGTTGCAGGAACGTCTTGGCCACGAGGGCAATGAAATCTGTGAAGATAAAAGTAGGCATGCTCAGGTCCTGCTGCTGCTGATAGTCGGGGTCAGTCACCTGCGTACAGGCGTTACCGTAGTAATCAGCAGTGAGCTTGTTTTCTGCGTCCATACTGAGCATGCGCAGTATGCCCGAAACGGCGCTGATATAGCCATTGTTGCCGGTCATGCTCTGTGTGGCGAAGTTCAACTGCGCTCCTTTGGCGCCGTTGTAATCTGTCTGCATCAGCAGTGGCGGCAGGGCAGGGAAGATGGCGGCCTGCAGCTCCTGCCGGGTAGCAGGATCTGTAGCGGTGATCTGTACGCTGAAGAAGGTTTTCAGGAGTGAAATAACATCATGTCCTGCTGTATTGCTGTAGTTGAATGGTGCTACATTATCCGGCCTTGTGTTGAAATAACATAACAGCACCTGTAACTGATCAGTACTGATCTGTTGTGTTTGCAGCCAGCTCAGTGGAACGCTGCTGCGACCATTGCTGACCAGCGCGCTGAGACACCAGTACAACACGCCGGTGCTGAGAGCGGTGAGACCGTTCACCGTGTTGGCAATATTGGCGGAGGCTGTATCGATATAAAATATCATGTTGTATTGCGGGCCAGGTGTAGCGCCTTCTCCGGAAACGGTCAGCTGTGGGATCACATACAGATCCAGCAGGTAGTTGGTTCCGGTATCCGGTGAAACGGGCTGCCAGTTTAATGTTACAGCCAGGTCTGCGGCAAGGCGGTGGTATGCCGGGAAATTGCCGCCGGTGAGACATCCGTTCCAGCCTGCATCCTGCGGGCGATTGCTGCCGATCACAAACCGTGCCCTGATAGTAGCGCTGAAGCTGAGGTTGACGTGTATTTTAAATAATCCCAGGTTGATGGTGATTCGTAGTGAAACGGATACGCCGGCTACAAAGGAGATAGGTATCTCCATATAACTTTCTATCGTAATACTCACATACACATAAGCCAATATATCCACCCGTGCAGATATAATAGCAAAGTTCACTTCGCCATAGATATGACCCACCAGTCCGAAAGTGCCTTGCAGCTTATAATAGTTATCGTCTTTTGCACCACTTAATCCCGGTGTTGCATGGAAGATGGCAATCACTCCCTGGAAAATGCCTACAGCGGTGAGATACAGCCCTGCCTTCAGAATACCTTCATCAATTGTTTTGCCCACGCCCAGTTGCAGCCCCAATCCAAAGGCTATCACGGGATTGAATATGCCGCAGGTAGTTTGTGGAATATTAGTAGCTGTAGCGCCACTCAGCCAGCCGAAATAAAAACCACCGGAGCCGGTGAAGGGAAACACCTGCACGGTGAAGGAACGCGAGAAGTCTGTAATGCTGGCAGGGAAGCCGAAGTCGAGATAGAAGTTACCATTGGTGTAGATCCTGATCCCGATGCTGGGAAGCGTAATGGATACTTCCCCGAACTCAAGATGCCTGAAAACATCCGGCAGTTGCAGATCTATCTGATACATGCCGATGTTGTCATTTATTTTCTTATAAAGAATTTCGAAATAAAGATTAGCAAAATAAGCCGCAGTGGGATCGATGCTGATCATGAGGCCATACAACTCAGGATCATTGAAGATCAGCGCCATCTTGTAGAACTTCGCTACGGTGAAGTCTGCGCCGAAGAGCCAGTGGCTGTTCTGATCGAAATACAGGGAGCCTTGTTTGTCAGGTTTGATCGGTACGCTGTTAGGTTGACCATTGGTATCCGAGAATGATTTCTTCATGGTATCGATAGCGCCCGGTATGTCGCTGATATTACCAGGATTGGTAAATGCCACATGCTGGCCCATACCCAGGAAACGAAGATCAAAGAACTGGCTGCCCATACCCGGCACTCCGGGCATGTTGCGCACATCGCTGCCTTTGCCCGCCAGTGGCGCAGTTTCAGGATTGATACTGCTGATAGTCAAGCCCAGGAACTTGCCTTCAAAGCCAAGATATACGCCGGTATTATCTTTCGTAAGTGTGATAGCAGAAAGCTGCAGGAAACCCAGGTCGACATTGCTGTTATAAACTACCTTCAGGCTGCTCAGTGATGGATCATTGATATTTCTTACATATACAAATGACAACCCGTTCAGATTAATACTGTTGAGCACATTCCAGGGAGCCGGTAGCGTGAAGCCCGGTTCAAATGAAGCAATAAGATGCGTGATGATCTCTCCCAGCGACATCTTTCCGAATACAACCGTGATCGTGTCCGTATTCTTCACATTATCATGCTGGTATTGCGCTACAATACCTTCCCATTCGAGGTACACCTGTGTATCCGAGGTACCGAACTTATAACCCACCTTGAAGCTCATGCCCAGCAGCAGGGCTTCCACGGTGATCATACCGGAAGCATTGCCATTCACATAATCCATCTGCAACGTAGCGGTGAGTTTAGGCAATACAAAGCTCTGGTAATTGAGCTGCCATTTAACGGTTCCGCCTACACTATATTTGTTTTTCTGATCTGTTGCTCCCGGCGCCGGCGTGTATACGGTAACGTTAACCCCTTCGATATTCAGCGAAGCCTGATCTACCCAGGTGGGCAGGTTGGTGATACCCAGCGAGGAGAGGAACGTTTTCACCAGCTTCATGATGTTGATGCTGGAACCGGGCAGCATAGCGCCTTTGAAAGTCCATCCTGCGGAAGGATCTGCTTTCTCTGCGCGCAGTTCCAGCGGAATGTCGACGATGTTAAGCTGCGTGCTGATAAACCCGCTGATGGTGCGGTCGGCAGAAGAGAAAGGATTCTCTATATCCAGCGCCATAGCTGGGTCCACAATATCCAGCACATTGAAAAATTTAATATCTACCTGTGTGGATATATCGAAGTTGATGCGGCTGATCTGCCGGGAGGTAGCGTTGTAGGTGATTTCAAGGGTATTGAGATTGAAGCTGTCAAAAGTAATATCTACTGGCAGCGCGGGGGCCTGTGTGCCCGAAAGCCCTGGCAGCGCAGTGAAAAATTCATTATACTTATTGATCTCCACTTCGGCAGAAAAAGCAAGCAGCCATTCATCTTCGCCGAAAGGCAGGTGCGCATTGACTTCCAGCTTGGCTGTAGCGGAAGACATCTTCATATTAAATATACCATCAATGTCCAGTGTGAAGGTAGGCTTCACCGGCACTCTGTTAAACTGCATCGTAATGCGTAGCTCCTCGATAACAAGGCCGCTGGCCACCTGCCAGGGCTGCGGGTTGGAGATGATCACCGTTACATCATAGATCTTCTGTATTGCCGGATTAAAAAGAATACTCAGCTGAGTGATACCGAAATTACTCAACACCGCTACTTCCTGTGGCATGCTGCCCAGCACATTCATACCGGGGAATAAGCCCAGAATATCGTATATGCCTCCCTGTAAGGTCTGCTTAGTGGAAAAAGTCAATGACCATTGGTTAGCTGGCATATTGTTGTTGATCGGCACTGCCAGCGATATAGACAGATCAGTTTTACCAATGCGGAAAACACCGGTAACGGTGAGGTTGGGTGTTCGCTGATCATTGACTGGATTGACATACGTAAGGACCGCAAAACCGAAATTTTTCAGCGAAAGCCCTCCTGCACCTGGAATAATGGGGAAATCGATGTTGGACGAAAGGACCGAAAGCGTCATGGCAAAGGTGACAGAAGAGGCATTCAACTGAATACCCGGGAAAGCAATAGTGGGAAATATATTGGGATCTGCAAGCCGGTTCAATGGCAGCAATCCCATCTGCGACAGCTGTGGTATCGATAGATTGTTAAGAATGGAATCCAGTACTGTTTCCAGTATGTCGCCCCGCGTATTGATCAGTTGCAGTACGCCGTCATTATCCTGGGTGTACAGTTTCACTTTCCCGGAAACAGACAGGATATTATCTTTCACAGTGATATCAGCTGGAGTAAGTGTAAACACCATGTTTTGCAGCGACAGCATCTGCAACAGGAACGGGAACCGGTTGCTAGGTATCAGTTTAGGCGTAAGCGTTAGTGTGCCGTTGGATTGTATCTGCTGTTGCAGGTTGCTGGCTAGTTGCTGGAGGTCCATGATGACTGTTTTATGGAAATAAGATTAGGAAGAAAGTATTTTATCGATAACAACAGTGATTATGGTGGTGTATTACGATGACACTTAAACGTAGACAAGGGTTGATTGATGTTTTTGTAATAATTCACACGGAAGACGTAGAACTGGCTCTGTGTCGTGATATTATTCGGTTCTACTTTCAGCACATAACTATCTTTACAGTTTACTTGCTTGCTCTGGTACTGATTGTTGCCATGTACACCCTGTGGGTTGTAATCATTGCCATAGCTGAAGTTGGTACTGTCTTTATTGGCAAACAGGTTGATCGCGGAAGAACGACAGAACTTCTTTGTACCACTGGGAAAATTATAGAGGTTAGTGATATAGATTCCGCGATTATTAACACTCAATGGCCGTTGGGCGGAAGACCATTCAGAGAGCGGATCAAATAAGGTGTCTATACGTTTCTGAAAAGTAGGTTCCGGCAGTCCCCATTTTGACATATTACCTGCCGACAGAAACATCGCACAGGCTGTGAATTTCATCAGGTCATGGCTCGAGCTGCAATCACTGCCGTGATGACTTGTCTTGAAAGCACAGACATGACCAATGGCAGCTACATTGCGGGCTTTTTTATCGAAGCGGTAACTTTTAGTATTGAAAAGCGTATCAAAGCCTCCGTCCACGGTGACTTCCTGGTCAATGTAGGCAGAACAGCCGCCATTTTTATATCCACCCATATCTCCGGCTGTGAAGTAGCGGAACTGGCCATATTCAAGTATAAAGCCCAGAGAAAAATTATTGGCATTGTTACGACCTGCAATACCATCATTCACGGCGGCGCCACCAGCGCCATAAGTATAACCGGAGCTGACCAGGCATTTCAGTGTAGCAGGCACGCCGTTCAAAGTGTCTATCTTCAGCACCTGGCCTATATCGCGGGGAAAAGACGTGACCAGGAGACTGCGCGATTGTAGGTAATTATTATTGAACGCATCTCTCAATGCCTTCTTGTATATGGAAGCATCGCTGGATGCTTTGGCACCTCTGTTGGGAGTGGCTTGCGGCGGATTGACAGGGCCATAGGTAGCGCCTAATGTATATCCTCCGGGATCTATCACGGTGTCTGCTCTGAAGATAGTACCGTTGCCCAGTTTATTGAAGCCTGCATAGTGATCCTTATGGAAATGTGTCAGGATAAGGTATTTGAAAGTTACCGGCATATTGGCAGCGCCAAAATAACTGGTGAAGTAGTTTTGCAGGAATCTGTCTGTCCCTGAATTGCCGCCATCAATCAGTATCTTCACCGGAAAGGTGTTGCTGGCAGTATCATGCACTACTATCATTGTTGCATCGCCATTCTCGATATTGATATGATGTATCTCCAGTATTTTATTCTGGGCCGCCGTGTACAGCGGTAGCAGGAGGCACAGACAGCAACCGCATCTGCGAAACAGGGTATATAATTGCTGATAGAACATTGTTTGTTATTATTGGATGATGATGAATGAATGCTTTACTACCGCGCATTGCGATGACACTTGTAATTCCCTATAGGACTCATGATCACGCCCTTCCAAAAATTGGTCATGTATAAGTAGAAGATGGATTGTGTGGTGATATTATTCGGTTCAACAATCAGTATATAGCTGTCTTTACACGTCGGATCCTCGCTGGAACCGGTCATTGCGCCGGTTGCCACCCCTGCCGGATCATAATCGTTACCATAATGAAACTCCGTGTCTGTACGGCCGGCAAACAACTGCACAGCATATTTCAGACAACTGTCCCTCTCTGTACCATACCTTTTGAAATTGTACAGATTGGTGATGTAAAGCCCACGATCAGATACGCCGAAAGGCCGCGTGCCGTCTGCACGGCTGGAAAGTGGCTTCCACGTGGTATCCAGACGTTGTTGAAAGGCGGGATTGGGCAATGCCCAGTTTTTCTGGTTACCTGCGGAGACGATAGCTACTGCAGGTCGTATTTTCAAGAATGCGGGATTGGTGCTGTGATCACTGCCGTGGTGACTTACTTTGAAAGCGCAGATATGTCCTGTTACACTGTCCCTTGTGGCGGTGGCATCAAAGCTGTAGCTGAGTTCATGCAGCAGTGTGTCCAGTCCGCCTACCAATGTAGTTTCCTGATCGGTGAATTTGGGTCCATTCTCACCACCCAGGTCTCCGCCGGTGAAGTAACGAAACTCACCATACCGGAGTACAAACCCAAGTGAATAATCATTTGGATTATTCTCCCTGGAGATGCCACAGAATAGAGAATCTCCGTTTCGTGTATATGTATAGGCCGCAGCGGCCACGCAGGTAAGCGTTACAGGGATACCGTTGACAGTACCGATGGTAATGCTTTTACCTATATCGCGGGGAAACGAGGTGATCACCTTACTCCTGGATTTCAGCAAGCTCTTGTCGTACGCCGTTTTCAGCGCTTTCATATACACTCTTTTGATGGTCGGCTTATCACCGCCTCTTTTAAGTGCCGCAGCAATGGTATCAGGAGGAGCTATTGCCGCGTAGGCGCTGCTGAATTTATAACCGCCTACATCAATGATGGTATCCACCTGGATGAATGCACTGTCCCCCAGCGATTTAAAACCGGTATAGTGATCCTGATGATGATGGCTCAGGATCGCATATTTAAAATGTGCTACAGGCATAGTGTCTTTGAAACAATGTTTGAAATAATTGTTGAGGAAGGCATAGGAATCTTTCATACCTCCATCAATCAATACGCTCGCCGGAAAGGTATCCACTGCTGTATTATGTATCAGGATCATGGTAGCATCTCCGTTTTCTACATTGATATGATGTATTTCCAGTTGCTCCTGTGCTTTCAGCGAAAGCGTTAGCAGCAGGCACATACAGCATATGAGGCTGTACAGATTTTTTTTGAGGGAAAGGGAAAACATACGATTGAGATTTTAACAGCGTCATTTTTTTACATAAGCAGCATACCAGCCAAGGCTCTCTGGTGGCGCACCCTGATCAGGGTTGCCAAAGAGGAAGAAGCCAATATTGCCTCCTGGTGGAAACGAAAGACTGAGCAGTTTTACTGCAATATTGTTGATCTTCATCAGATAGGCTGCCTTACCGGGACCGCTGCCATCCGCCAGGGATAAGGATACGGAGCCGATGTTCAGTTTTAGTACACCCTGCAGACTGAAGAAAGGCGCCTGCGGATTTACATCAGGGAGCTTCAGTGCGGCAGCAGTGCCACTGCCGCCTACATTCCACGCAGCGAGGAAGGTAGTGTTGAAACCTGCCGCTGACGCCAATGCGCCCAGTGTGCCCATATTGAGTGTGAACACGAGTCCATACCAGTCACCTGAAATACCTTCCTGTGGCTGGTTAATCCATTGTGTTACGTTCAGGAATCCCTGAGATGCAGGCGTATTGTCTTTGGAGCCGGTGGTCATACCAGTGAGCTGTAGCGGGAAATGCCTGTACAGGCTATCATTGCGGGCGGTGCTCTGACCTATGTCTACGGAAAGATGACTGATGTCGAAGCGGAAAGTACGTGTGGACGGTGTTTCCAGCGGAAAGTCCATGTCGAGGTTCAACCCTGCACAGGCAATACCGGCACTGCCCGGCAGCACATTCACTTCACTCCCGAAAGAGAGTATATCAAAATCACTGAGCTTGTTGAAGTTGATGAATCCCCAGCAAGAGAAGACCGACTGCACGATGCCCTGACCGCCGCTTTGTGGCACAGTGGTGCTGAAGGACGCTTTCTGTATTTCTACATCCTGCATAATCGTGCTGTCAAGAAAGATGAGATTGTCATCTGTACTCACAAACGTATACGCCGGAACGCCATTGTGATTTTCACAGGCGCCGCGCAGTATCACGAGGTTGCCCCGGTTCTCTGCTTTTGTTTTCTCACCGAAAAGCCGGTTGATGGTAAGTGCTATATTGCTATTGAAATTCACCACCTTCGCATTGTTGAATAGCACTTTGAGATTGAGCACCCTGAAATCATAATCCACGTCTGTATTGATCACCGCCTCTTTCTTGTATTTTTCGACTGATTGTCCGAGGGAAACAAACACCTGGTCTTCATAATCAATCAAACCAAACAGGGCGCTCACGGGCAACATGGATAGTGCGCCGTTATCATTGTGCACTACGCTCATGTCTATGCCAAAATGGTGCGCATTGAACCGCTGCAGGTCGATACCTGCAAGCAGACCCTGAAGTGCTGCAGGGAAATGTTGCACATCCACTTTGATAGCAAGCGCGAGAACGCCCTGCCACTGTGGGTCTGTAGCCGCTGTATAGAATTTATAGTAGTTGTTGTCCTTATTCACCAGGTAATTATCAATACCTGTTTGCACATACTGCTGTATCCATGTTGATAATAATTCGAGTCCATTGTTGTCCGTCATGTTAAACTGATCCGCCATCGTCCATCCCTGTGGATTGCTGATATGATCTGTCAGTGCACCGTTACGGAATTTGAAGATCAGCACATTGTTGAACTGACCATATACATTCTGCTGCGGCACATCCAGTATAAAAGGCCAGCCGTCCATATACATTTCATTGCTGAAGGAGCCAAGTACAGGAGTGCCGTCAACAGTAGGATTGAAAGAAATAACGTTGAACAGTTGATTGGTCTGTAAGGCGCTTTGTAAGGTATGTCCCAGATCGCTGAAGAAAAGTTTGTAGAGGGGCGACATGTTGCCATCACTCTGCAGATACTGATTGCTGGCCAGTTGCAGTAAGTTCCAGACGCCGCTTGTTTTGTCGGCTTCGATATAAAAGCCTTGTGGGCTTGTGCCCGGTACAATATCAGCGGCTGCAGTTTGCATAGATCTGCGTGCCTGCATCAATTGTTGCTGCTGGCTCGTGCCGATTACATTTTTGCGTTGCGCACTGATGATCTGTAACTCGTATTGTTGAAGGTCAGTAAGTACATTGCTGGAAGTAGCGGCGCCATAGGAAGTCATCGGGAATACGATTGTTTGGGAGAGCGCTCCTGCATTGGGTGTGAAACTGCCTAGTACTTCCTTATCTGTAAACACATCCTGATCAGCCGCAAACAGGGAAGCGCCTACCGGTTGTGCATGATAGATAACGGCGGCATTGCTGCCAGTGCCTTGCTGCATGGTGGCCCATGCAGTCTGGTAGCTGTTGTTGAGCAAGGGAAGCACCTTACCATTCTCATCCAGGTTGGGGGATCCTGCTAATGGAAACCGGTCTGCATATGCAGGTTGTTTTGGTGTGAAACATAGCAGATCGCCGGTGCTGCCATTCACTTCTGGTGTGAAGCTCACACTCTCTGTGCCGGCGAGGCCATTCATGAAGCGCATCTGTTTGTTGCTGTCGAGATAGGGAGCATATTTGCTGTCCAGTACCAGCGTGAAATTGCCGGATGGTATGAGATACCAGGACAGTATATCGGCGGCATCCCGGTGGCTGAATACGAGCAGGGCGCTACCGGGACCGGGATAGTTATCAGTACCATTGATGGAAGACAGATTGACCACAGGTTTCATCTGCAACGGATAACCATAATCAGCGGTATAATAAGTATTGAATAAGGTAGGATTGGAGACAAGGGAATTAGAATTGATGGTTTGTCCCAGCAAGGCAAAGTAAGTTCCTGTCTTATGCATGTTCATCATATCCACAGGATTGATACTTGCCTGGCAGAGTAGCAGGTCATTGAGATTGCCGTCTGGCGCAAGCGGATAGCGGATTGTACAAAGGGAACCATCTGCTGTGCTGTTATAGAAATATTTTATGCTGAGGTCATAGGTTACAGCGGTAAAGTCACGGGCCAGGTTAAAGCCGATGACAAAGCGCAGGCATCCTCTGCCAATACCGGTAAACGGGAGCACCAGCGGCAAAGGTTGCGTAATGGTGCTGGAAGCCACGCTGTTGGCCGTCAGGATGAGTTGTGTAGGAACATCATTGATGTTAAGCAGCAGACGGTCGTTGTCGCTATCAACGGAAAAATAGGTATTGCTGGAACCTATGTACAGTGTTGCATAATTGTGGCCGAAGCTGAAGTTCACTTGCTGCTTGATAGCAAAACCTTTATTGTATTGTGTCAGGAGCAATCTTGTTACATTAGCGGATGAAAGGGCATCATTGGGGGAATTGAGCCACAGGATTGCATTATCAGGTATCCCACCGGAAATGAACTTAATATAGGTCCATATATTCTGTACCAGCGTATCTGCACTGATGGAAGGTGCGTTGTTGGCAAAAAGATAATAGCCTTTGATGACAGCAGTATCGCTGAGGCTGAGGGTGTCTTTGCCGGGGGATGTACCTGATGCCAGCACAAAGGCACACCAGCCGTTATCTTCAGGAGTGGTGTATAGTGATGTATTACCTGAATGTGTGTTGCTGAATGCAAGGGTGCTCATAGTACTCAGCGGTTTATGGTTTTTGCAGGCATGGTGGTGAGATGTCATTGACATACCACGCTGCCAGCAGACCTTTGAAAACAAAACTTCGGTTGTTGCTGTATACGCTGTAACTGAAATCGCCGTTCAGTATGCCCGGCATATCAGGCAGTAAAGGCAACATTTTCAGTAAACCTCTGGCACGTCCTGTCCCCAGCTCCAGATCAAAAATATATGTGCTGTTGGTAGGGGTTAGCTTGCACAGGCCCGCCAGCTGTGTGTTCAGCAGCAATACACAGGTGACGGCATTACCGCAGCTGTCGATCTTATATATTATCTGCAGGTCACCCAGGATGCGTTGTGAGCATTTTCCGGGAGTAGAAAGTACAACAGTGAGGCAATCAGCTTTGGGTTGTTGAGCGTATAGGAGTGAGGAGACAAGCAACAACAGGATAGCACCTGTTGTTGCTGTTGTTTTTACAGGCATCTATCTTATAATATTAATGATGCTCCTGTTTTTCCTTTGTTTTAGCTTTAGCTTTATCACCCGCATCGCCAGTAGCCGTCCAGTCGGCAATGGAGGCTGAGTAAGGGGTCTCGTTTTTTCCTTGTTGATCGGTAGCGGACCCTTCTGCGAAAACGCTGCCATCAACGAATTGCGAAGCTGCGATGAAGGTGGCCTTTTCAAGCGTTACGACCTGTTGTCCTCTTTTATAAGTTACAGGGCCTGCAGTAGGCTGAACAGGTGAAAGGGTTACCTGGCCGAGTTTTCCGGCGGCAGACATGAATTGTACTACTGCTACCTGCATGTTTGATTTTATGCTGACAGTGGTGACAGTGTAAACGGAGTTTACCAGCGGTGTCGTCTGTACATAAGGGAAGCCCATAGTGATAGAATTTAAATGGTTAAGAAAAATTGGGTTTGATTACAATAGTAAAGGTAGGGTGGTTGTTATTCTACATAACCCGTATTTATCCCGTCAGCCATGCGTAATATTACGCTTGTTCTGTCTGTTTTTTTTCTTTATACTTCCACCATATTCTGCCGGATAGCATACACAACAATGCCCGCAGTGCCGCGCACATTCATCTTTTCCATGATCCGCAACCGGTAGCCTTCTACGGTTCTGTTGCTAAGATCCAGCCTGGCGGCTATTTCTTTGGTAACCATATCCTGGCATATCAGCTGAATGATCTGTTTTTCACGCACGCTGAATATCTCCCGCTGCATTGAAGAACGTGGCGCAGAAAAAAGACGCATCGCCTGTGATGCAATAGCACGGCTGTAATAAGGCTTCCTGTTGTATACATCATGAATGGCTTCCAGTATCTCCAGCCTGTCGCATTGCCTGAGCAGAAAGCCCTGCACGCCGGCCTGCAACATGCTGCCCAGCATCGGCACATCGTCCAGCAGTGATAATGCAATGATGTTTACGTTCGGCAGCGTTTTGGGCACATATTGCAGTACCGTTGTGTTGTCGCCAATATCAAATGTGGGATCAGTGAGGAGAATGTCTGGTTGTAGTATAGTAAGCGCGGAAGTAAGCTCGTTGCCATCAGTCGTGGTTCCCAGGAGATCTATATCTGGTGCGGTCTGCAGAATATGCGAAAGCCCTTCAAGATATACTTCCTGGCGGTCAGCAACGAATAGGCGGATAGGATAGTAATGTTTCATACGCGATGCGATTCCCAGTCAATGTATTTCCTGGGCTGGTTATTTTGAGTAAGTGGCTCCTGACTTATAATCTTGCATGCATACCGTCTGAAGGAGGTGGCTTCATTATATTATCCGGTTTGTTGAGCATGTCTTTTATCTCTGTAGAGACACTGCAATAAAGATAAGGGAATTTTCATTATCGCATACCGGGAAAAATAACGGTTGATAAGAGCCATTTAGTTATTGGATTAAATACCACGTATAACAGACTTACCAGATGCACTCGAAGCGGCAACTTCTTATAATAACGATTGATGTTATGCTTCAAGCCCGCATCCCGGATCACTACCGGGTATTGAAATATTGAAAGGATTAAAGGACACTTGAAGTACAATAAAATAGTGTTTCCCGTTAGTAGATGTCTTTTTCTCGAATCGCTCATTGTGTTGGGAATTGAAGTACTTCCCATCGGTCAGGCAGCGGTTTCGCAAGTTAAGAAACATTCGGACTTTGGCAATGGGTATGACTGTAGTTGCTGATGCCTGATAGAATTTCATCTGCTGATACAGTTGTACTCTTTGCCAAAGTAGCCCCCCGCAGGGGTTGTGGCTTATTGATACCAGTATAGATCTCTATGGGTGTTTTATAGTCGAGTGACTGATGGAACCGCTGCTCATTATAAAACAGAAAAAATCTCCGCAAACCCTTTAGTAACGCCAGTACATTGTCGTACTTCAACCGGTACAGGTGTTCGTACTTGACCGTCCTCCACAATCTCTCGATGAAGATATTATCAATCGCACGTCCTTTGCCATCCATGCTAATACGCACTCCCTGCCCTTTTACTTTTTTCGTATAGGCGTCAGCGGTAAACTGGCTTCCCTGATCTGAGTTAAGTATTTCTGGCTTGCCATATGTATCCACAGCGCTTTGCACGATATCAATACACCATTCTGCTGTCATCTGATTGTTCACTCCCCAGCCAACCACAAACCGGGAATACATATCTATCACGGCGCACAAATACATAAAGCCATCCTTCATCGGCACGTATGTGATATCAATCTCCCACACATGATTCGGCCTGGTCACTTTTAAACCAGTGAGCAGATAAGGGTATTTTAAGGCGACAGGATTGGGCCTGGTTGTTCGTGGCTTACAGTATACGGTTTTCCATCCGACGACCCGCATAAGCCTGCGAATGCGTTTCTCGTTGACCTGGTAGCCCAGCTCACGAAGCAGTATGCGCAAACGCAGCACACCGTAAAATGGTGTGTTCATGTACTGTTCGTCCAGTACACGCATGATGGCGAGGTTCTCTTGGCTCTCGCCTATTGGCCTGTAGTAGACATTGCTGCGATGGATGGAATACATCTTGCATTGCGCGGCGATAGATAGTTGCGGATGGCAGCAATCGATCAGCGCCATCCGATCTTTCAGCGGCACTATCGCAATTTTTTTTTAAGCTGCACATTTTCCATTGTGAGCTGCCCGATAGTCATCTGCAAATCATCGATCTCCTTTTGGCAATCATCATAAGCCTCAGTTTTACCTTTTGTAAAAAGCATCACTGCGTTATCGCGCACTATGTTACGCCAAAGGTTAACCTGAGTTTTATTAATCTTATGCTTCTGTGCAACTGCTTCGGCAGTGGTTAGTTGGGAAAGCGCGCCCAGCGATACTTTGGCCTTGAAGTCAGGAAGGTAGATTTTCTTTGTTTTTTTTCATTTAAACAGGTTAGTAAGTGATTAAGAGTATCACTACCTGTCCGATTTTAGGGGAGTATTATACCACTCATTAGGCGTAGAGGAACGAATCAGTAATGTAAAAGCGAACAATACTAACCTTTCAAACTTCATTTATGAGTATTAAATCCCAACCAGTAAACATCTTACTTGAATTGCATACTGACTTTTCCAAGTTACCGGTTCTCTTTCGGGAGCGTGTTTGTGAGGAATGTAATTATAGTACTCCTACTTTCTACAGGAAGATGAGGGGAATGGATAGGCGGGTTGAGGCAAGTCATCTGCAAGACAAAAAATATCGCTAATTTTAGAGTAGTCAATCACAAGTAGTTACGTATAATTACTTGATAATAAGATACTTAAATACACCTGATTTTTTGTGATTGACTAGCTTTTCTTCATAAAATTAATTGAACTCAGGTTACTAAGAAAATAAAACACATGACATTAAAAACTTTTCCCTTCATCCTTAGTGCTCTTCTTTTTTTTCAAAATTCAATTTCTTCAAAATTATTTGCACAAACAGAAAGCCCAATTTCAAAAGAACTTGAAGATAAAATTAAACAAGTTGAAAATAATTTAGTTCCTTGGGTAAAAGATCAAGATAGCTTAAAATTTTCCATTAAGGACAGGATGGCCAAGTACAATATAAATGGATTGAGTATTGTGGTCATAAAAAATTATAAAATAGAATGGGCAAAAGGTTATGGCTGGGCAAATGTTGAGAAAAAACAACCAGTTACAACAAAAACATTATTCCAAGCTGGATCAATAAGTAAATCATTAAATGGGGTTGGCATATTAAAATTGGTTCAAGACAAAAAATTAGATTTAAATGTTGATATAAATAATTATTTAATCACGTGGAAATTCCCTTATGACTCTTTATCAAAAAACAAAAAAATAACAATTGCAAATCTTTTAAGTCATACTGCAGGTTTATCGGTTCATGGCTATGGTGGCTATATGAAAGACGAGAACATTCCTTCAATCTACGATATACTAGATGGCAGAAAACCTGCAAATTCGGAGGCTGTGCATTCAATTTATGAGCCAGGAAAAATTTCAGAATACTCCGGTGGAGGCATAACAATATCCCAATTGATATTAACTGATATAACCAGGAAGAAATATGAGGATTACATGTGGAGCCAGGTATTAAAACCTATGGGAATGACTCAAAGTTTTTTTAATCAGCCTCCACCTGAAAGCAAAAAAAACTTGTTAGCATCAGGATATCTATCTGATGGGAAAGAAATGGTTGAAGGAAATTATAATATTTACCCTGAAAAAGCGGCTGCCGGACTTTGGACTAATCCAACTGACCTGGGCAAATACGTTATTGAAACACAACTGTCTTTAAAAGGAAAATCTAATAAAGTCCTTTCTCAAGAGATAACCAAATTAAGACTCACCCCTTACATAGATCATGAAAGCGGTTTAGGAGTATTTATAAAACAAAAAGGAGATGAAAAATATTTTACACATAGCGGAGGAACAAAAGGATTTATATGTGAGTATATAGGAAGTTTTGAAAATGGAAATGGGGTTGTTGTAATGACCAATTCCGGAAATCCTGGAATCTCTACAGAAATCATTAATAGTGTCAGTATTGTTTATGAATGGACGGGCTTTTATAATCCAACTATAAAAAAAACAATTTCATTATCAGATGCTGTGATGCAAAAATACATAGGAGAATATATGTGGCATGGAAAATCTGTATCTATCCTAAAGGAACAAAATGAATTATGGTTAAATGCTCCTGTTAAAAGCAAATTGTATTTCACTTCTGATTATGATTTTTATATAAACGAAAAAGAAATGGATTATAAATTCATTGAAGATTCAAATGGTTTTGTAAATGGATTTAATGATACAAATAATATAAAAGTTGAAAAGATCAAGTAAAAGACAGAAATTGGAAAAGGCTACTGAAAATCAGTGGCCTTTTTATTTTGGTCGAACTTTTTCAGCGCATACGCTTTTAGCTTACCTTCCTTTACAAAGAACAACATGTCTTTGCAAAAACAGGCCAATTTTTACTACACTATTTTGCTTTTTCCAGCCAATTATTCACATTTGGAGCACCTTTGTAATGACGGCGTTGAACGATGCAACTCAGACCCTGGCCTATACCGGCAGGTATTTATTGAGTACTTTCCCATTTTTGTAAGAGGTTGAACTATCTAATTTCAGCAATTTTTTCTCCTTAAAAATTGAAAGTCCGTTCACGATTGCAACCGGGTTCCTGAAAATAAAATATTCATCAATGAGGTTCTGGCTGATCAGCGAACTTACAAAATTGGCACCGCCATAAACAATAATATCCTTGCCCGGTTCTTTTTTCAGCGCCTGTACCGCAGCAGCCAGGTCTCCGTTTTCCACTTCTAAGTTCCTGCCGTTGATGGCTGTTTGTGTGCGGCTGAAAACAATCTTGCGCATATTTACCATTCGTTGCGCCAAAGATTGTTCCAGGCTGTCGGGCTGGTTGTCGACCACATTTTCCCAGTGATCGATGAATTCCCGGGTCATTTTGCGTCCCAGCAAAATGGTATCGCAGCTGTCGGCCAGCTCAAGTACTTGCCGGGCAACAGATTCATCCCGTTTACCGGGCATCCACATCCAGTCCAGCTGGCCATCCGGCCCGGCCACAAAACCATCAATGGTCATTTGTACCTGTAGTTTTAATTTTCGCATAGAAATCTTTTTTCAAAAGTGATTGTTTAAACGCCTTCAAGTCGTTTGATTTGAAGGCGTTTTTGTGTTCAATAATTTTCAAGATCAATTGTCTTATTTGAAGACAACTCCGATGCAATAGCGAAATGGTTTGCTATCAGGTTAGCGGTTGAACAAAGTTAATACGGACGGATTTCTCATATCAGGGGTATTTGCGCCAATATGAAGGTTTTTTGCGACTATTTGCATGTATGCAAAGCGAGAATAAACATAATCGGACGGGATTATCTTAAGGTATTTTCATTTTTGCGCGGGGTAATCAAATGGCTGAAATCTGAATGATATACTTCCATCAGTGTTCTTCCATCCGCCATAAATATATTTTATTCCTGCCTTCAATTTGACTTCACTATCTGATGGCAAGCTCGTAGCAGGTGGTTTTCTGTTCACAAGAGAAGTATTCACCTTAAATCCCGGCGTACACTACTGATAGTTGTTAAATAACAACTGTAAGTAGCGTAAATACAACTATAAGTTTTGGCATTTTTTTGATTCTGGAAATACATCCGAATACCTTTGTAGTGTCGAAAAAATAAATAAAAAGACAGTATTTATGTTAAACACTAATAATATGATTGGTAATAAAATTGCCGAAGCACGAAAGAAAATAAATATTTCTCAAGCCGAGCTTGCTCAGCGTCTATTCATCAGTTCTCAGGCAGTCGGAAAGTGGGAGCGCGGAGAATCAATGCCGGACATCACTACTTTTAACCGTCTCGCGGAAATTCTGGGTGTTGACCTTAACTATTTTTCAGAAAGCTTCCAATCTAAGACCACTGAGGTGGCGCCCGTTGAGCTCTTGGTTAAACGATCCGCTGAATTGCCATCCGGAAAGCAGGAGAAAAAGCTTAGCTGGGATATGTCAAACGGAAACTGGGTGGACGCTGACTTTTCCGGATTGAAAAATCTGCATGAAAAATTCGGCTCCTCCAACATGCAGCGCTGCAAGTTTATCGGTTCAGAATTGTCGGGACTTCTTCTAAAAAGCAATAATGTTGATAGCTGTGACTTCTCAGGTTCCGACATCAGCAGCAGCCACATTCAGAATTCCAGCTTAGTCAACAATATATTTAAAAACAGTTCCCTGAGAGAAGCCGAATTTTCAGGAAGCCATATCAAAGGCTGCGATTTTTCTGATGCCGATTTTACCGGAGCGGTGTTTAAATCTTGTGCCTTCGAGAAAAACACAGTGGCAAATGCAGTGTGGAATCGCACCTCTTTTATTGGTACAGCGATTGCCGATATGGTCTTCGATGGTACATTGGAAGACTGCTATTTTGAAAACAGCGCATTTACCAGGGTGACATTCCAGCATGCAACGCTTATTAATACTTTCTTTAAGTGTAATACTTTCTTTAAAAAGAAGAGTTTGAAAGGGCTTCGGTTTATAGACTGTCAGGCAGATCGGTTGACCTACGAGTTCCTGAAAAGCGGGAAAGCGGATTTAACTGGTATCACATTGTTAACAGCATAAAAGAGGAAATGAATGATGTCGCAAAATGAAATCGCCATCTCGGCGCAAGGGTTGAAAAAATCCTATAAAAACATCCCCGTGTTAGAAGGAGTAGATTTTGAAGTGAAAACAGGCAGTATTTTCGCCCTGCTTGGCTCCAATGGTGCAGGCAAGACAACGATTGTCAAAATCCTCGCCACGCTGCTGAAACAAGACAGCGGAAACGTTACTGTAAACGGATTCGACGTTGCGTCAAAACCCGGCAATGTGCGGCAGTCGATCAGCCTGACCGGACAATTTGCCGCCGTGGACGAGATTTTGACCGGGCGTGAAAATCTCATCATGATCGCTAAGCTGCGGCACCTGAAAAATCCGCATCCCGTTGCGGACGATTTGCTGAAACGCTTCGGTTTGACCGATGCCGCCGACCGCAGGGCATCGACTTATTCGGGAGGTATGCGCCGTAGGCTCGACATCGCCATGAGCCTTGTGGGAAAACCGCCCCTCATTTTCCTCGATGAGCCGACCACCGGGCTTGACCCCGAGGGACGTATGGAGGTTTGGAAGATTGTCAAAGAGCTTGCTGGTAGCGGCACGACGGTATTCCTGACCACCCAGTATCTGGACGAAGCTGAGCAACTCGCCGATAGAATTGCTATTCTTCATAAGGGTAAGATTATCGTGAGCGGCACGCTTGCGGAGTTGAAAAAGCTGTTCCCGCCCGCAAAAGTAGAATATATTGAAAAACAGCCGACACTGGAGGAGATATTTCTTGCCATCATCGGTAAAAAAAAGGAGGAAAATTAAATGGAAACGATAAAGAACTATTTTTTCAGGGATATGGGTGTTATGCTTGGACGTTCCATGCGCCATATTCTTCGCAGCATGGACACCATCATCACGGTTACCATCATGCCGATTATGTTTATGCTTTTGTTCGTTTATGTGTTCGGCGGAGCCATTAAAACCGGAACGGACAATTATGTGAACTACCTGCTACCAGGCATTCTGCTGATTGCCATTGCAACTGGTATATCTTATACGGCTTACCGCCTGTTTATTGATATGCAACGGGGCATATTAGAGCGATTCCACTCCATGCCCATTGCACGTTCCACTGTACTGTGGGGCCACGTGCTGACCTCACTGGTATCCAACGCCATTTCTGTTGTTGTAATCATTCTTGTAGCGCTCATGATGGGCTTTCGCTCGTCGGCGGGGGTACTGTCATGGCTTGCTGTAGCTGGCATACTCGCGTTGTTTACGCTGGCCCTGACCTGGATCGCAGTGATTGCCGGACTGTCTGCAAAATCTGTGGACGGTGCAAGCGCCTTTTCCTATCCCATTATCTTCCTGCCATTTATTAGCTCGGCGTTTGTGCCTACCCAATCCATGCCGGGGCCTGTTCGCGCCTTTGCCGAACATCAGCCTGTGACCTCAATAGTGGAGACCATCCGCGCGCTACTTTCAAACCAGCCGGTAGGCAATGAAATATGGGTGGCTATTGCCTGGTGCGTCGGAATTATGCTCGTGGCTTACATCTTTGCGATGAGAGCGTATCAAAAACGGGTGTAAGAGATTGTTTTTGCGGAGGTGATACAAAACGTTAACCAAACTCCAAAGTTAATACAGACCTAAAAGAAATTTAACTACAAAAAATGAAAACAGTTATCCTATTACTGTTGCTGGCTCTCCATGTCCGGATAGCAGCCGGGCAATCTATGTCTGAAAGTAACAATAGCCAGCCATGGACGGTCGGGAAATGCCTGGAATACACAACCACGCATAATCACGACCTCCTGGCAAAAAACGAGTCGCTGCAGGCAGCCACACAAAGCAGCAAAGCCGCGGCTTCCAGCCTGGCACCCTCCTTCACCGTGAAAGCGGAAATAGATCATTACTGGAAAATTCCGGTGCAGATCTTTCCCGGACAATTACTGAATCAACCCGCAGGCACTTTCATTCCGGTAAGAATGGGTACTCCCTGGATGGGCAACTATGGCGTGGATGCAGACCTTCCCCTCGTAGATGTACAAACCTGGCAGCAGATTAAACTGGCCCGGCTACAACAACAGGCGGAAAAAAACGAATATTACTCCCTGCTGCAAACATTACTAAAAAACACGCGCATCGCTTATTACAGCGTACAACAACAGCAGGAATATGTGGCCGTTACTGCCAAACTATACGGGAACTACCAGCATATCCATCAGCTCATCACCCTCCAGTTCGAAAAAGGACTCGCCGATAAAATAACGCTCAATCAATCCGCTACCCTGCTGAAAAACCGCGAAATAGACGCTGTTAAAGCGGCTACCGCTTTACAACAGGGTTACCTGGACCTGAAATTCTGGATGGGGTATCCACTGGAAGATTCCCTGCCGCTGGCGCCCACAGGGGACTTACCGGCACTCACTGTTACCGGTTTCAATAACGTACTCCTGCCCGGCTATGAGGCAGAACAATCAAAAGTAACACTCGCCAAACAGCAATACCAGACTTCCCGGGCAGAACTATATCCCAGTCTGCATCTGAAAAGTACCTGGGAACAACTGGGCTTTGGAGAAAAAACTGATTTCATCACCCGCTCTCCCTGGTTCAGCGTAGGTTTCGTGGGGATAAAACTTTCCATGCCCCTATCTCTCAGTAGGATCGCCTATAAGCCCCGTGCACAGAAAGCCCGCTGGCAAGCCGCTGATCAACAGTTCAAAAGCTACACCGCCGGACAGGAAAAAAAATACCAGCAGGAAAAAGCAGCACTGGAACAGGCAGCTCAAAACATTCGCCTGCAACAGGACAACATCCGGTTCTCAGAAGAAAACGAAATACTCAGCACGAGAAAAATAGATAAAGGCATCATTGATATGATCCAGCTGAAAGAAGTGCAGAAAGACCTGTATGAAGCACAGGAAAAACTGAATGAAGCCAGGATGGACTTCTTCCGGCATTATACAGAAATTAATTATTTACAAAATAAATAGCCCTGCATGAAAAAGCTTTTAATCATAGCAACAATAACTACGCTGGCTATTGCCTGCAAGCAAAAAAATATTACCTGGACCGTACAACCACGCACCATGACCGAGGCCGTATATGCCTCCGGTGCAGTGATGCCACAATCCTACTATTTCCTGAAATCAAACAGCACAGATCTTCTGCTGCAAATGAATGTAAAGGAAGGCGACTCCGTAAGCAGGAATCAGGTATTAGCCGTTCTGGGTACGCCCAGCCAGCTTACACAACTGGATATCCTCCACAGCCAGGTAGCACTGGCCGGCAAAAATGCGGGCGATGGCTCTGCTACCCTGCGTGAACTGCAAGACAGGATTGAACAGGCCAAACAAAAATATGACGTCGATGCAGGGAATGCCACCCGGTATACCGATCTGGCAAAAGACAAAGCCGTTTCTGAAAAAGACGCAGAGCAAAAAAGACTCGATGCAGCTAATAGTCTCACTGCTTACAAATCCTTACAACAACAATACCTCGCACAACAAAATGAACTCACCAGCCAGCTGCTGCAAAGCCGCCAGCAATACGCTGCCACCAGCCAGGTCAGAGAGGGGAAAGTGCTGAGAAGCCCGGTAAACGGCAACATTTTTAAAGTATATCTCAAAGAAGGAGAACTCGCCCAACTCAATGATCCGGTGGTCATGATAGGCCAGCCAGGAAAATTTAAACTGGAGATGCTGGTAGATGAACGCGATATCAGCAAAATCAATATCGGCCAGAAAGTATACTTTGAAACAGATGTATATGCCGGCAAACAATTCACCGCTGCTATCAACAAAATTGTACCGCTGCTACAAAAAGAAAGCAGGAGCTTCCAGGTAGAAGCCGCCGTCACAGACAGCCACACCTTTTATCCACAGTCTTCCGTAGAAGCCAATATCATTATCCGCGAAAATGTAAGCGCCCTGATGATCCCTTCCGACTTTCTGCTGAAAGGCGATAGTGTATACCTGCAGCAAGGCAGGGAGCTGCAGAAAACAAGCATCGTTAGCGGCGCCAAAAATGGCAACTGGATTGAAGTAAAATCCGGTTTACATGCCGGAGATATTATCGCTAAAAAAGAGTAGCTATGAAAATATTCACCAACATACAACTGGCGGCAACTATTGCATTAACACATATGCGCTCCCGCCTCAAACAAACCATCATCGCCACCGTAGGGGTTATCTTCGGCATTACCATGTTTGTTTTTATGGTGAGCATGATCCAGGGCATCAACGATTTCCTGAGAAATATTGCCTTCGAACAATCGCCCCACCTGCGGTTGTACAACGAAATACAAGCCGCCTCCGGTACCATACTGGACAAAGTAAAATCACAGGCCATCAACATCGTGGACCACAGCAAACCCAAAAATGTTTCACTCGCCCTCAAAGACGGTAAACAGGTGATTCAGTTGCTACAGGATGATCCACGTGTGCTGGCCGTTTCCGGCTCCATCAAAGCCCAAGTATTTTACCGGCTTGGATCCAGTACGATCAACGGCACCATTAACGGGATTGTATTTGAAAATGAAAATGCCCTGTTTAATCTTCAGGCCAAACTGTTAGAAGGCAGTTTCCATGAACTGGCCACTACGCCCAATAGTATTGTAATGGGTGTTAATCTTGCTAAAAGATTGAATGTCAAAACAGGTGATCAACTGCTACTCACCACCGAAAAAGGCAACAACTTTTATGTCACCGTAGCGGGCATTTTCAAAACCGGTATGTCGGACATCGATAAACAAGAAAGCTATGCCAGTCTCAATACCGTACAGCGTTTCATGGAAGTACCCGCCGCGCATATCACGGACATTAAAATCAAATTGCATGATATGGAGCAGGCGCCGGCCTTCTGCCAGGAACTGCAAACGAAATACGGATTTCAGGGGTCAGACTGGAGACAGGACAACGCCACTATCGTCGACGGAGATTCGTTCCGCAACTTTATGGTATATGGCGTTTCCATCACCATCTTGCTGGTAGCCGGTTTTGGCACCTTCAATATCCTCACGATGATGATCTATGAGAAGATGAAAGATATTGCCATCCTCAAAGCCATGGGTTTTTCCAATGGAGATATCCGCCGGATTTTTCTGATACAGGCAATTATTATCGGCACCATCGGCGCATTGCTGGGACTTGTATTCGGCTTTCTGGCAACTTATGGCATCTCACAAATGCCCTATAAAAGTGATGTGATGATCACTATGGATCATTTCCCTGTCAACTATTCTATCGTTTACTATATTAGCGGTTTTTCTTTCGGAATCATCACCACCACACTCGCCGGCTACCTGCCCTCCCGCAAAGCATCCCGCCTGGATCCAATCACCATTTTAAGAGGCTAAATCATGAACCTGATAGAAGTAAGAAATATTAATAAATACTTTCAGCAACCGGCAAAAATGCAGGTACTGAGCGACGTAAGTTTTGATATTGAAAAAGGAAAACTCATCTCCATCACTGGCAAATCGGGCAGTGGAAAATCTACCTTGCTATACCTGTTATCCACCATGGATACGGATTTCGAAGGTAGTATCCGAATCAACCAGGATGAGATGAAAGGAAAAAGCAATCCCTGGCTGGCCGATTTCAGGAACCACCATATCGGCTTTGTATTCCAGTTTCATTACCTGTTGCCCGAATTCACCGTACTAAAAAATGTGATGCTCCCGGCGCTTAAACTGGCTAAATACAGCCGGGAAGAAACAGAACATCATGCCATTGATTTGCTGAAGCTGCTGGGCGTAGAAGACCAGGCCCACAAGCGGGCATCGCTGCTTTCCGGCGGCCAGCAGCAACGGGTAGCCATTGCCCGTGCGCTCATCAATGAACCGCTGATCATTATGGGAGATGAACCTACGGGGAATCTCGACAGCTATAATTCAGCCGTAGTATTCGACCTGTTTAAAAAACTGTCGGCAGAAAAAGGACAAACTGTCCTGATGGTAACGCACGATGAAGATATTGCCGGCAGATCAGATCAGACCATTCACCTGGTGGATGGGAAGATAGATCATGCGAACTAAAATCGTGATATCCAACCATTTTCCTGATTTTTGTAAATAGTATCAGGAGAGATGATCACGATAAATGATATCTATGAAAACAATTGATAAATTTCAAGCAGCTGGAAGATTTATCTCCAGCTGCTTGAAATTCATTTTCGAGTTGCCTTAGCTGACGATCACTGTTATCTTGTTCTGTCATATGCCTTTCGTTATCCTGCACCTGCAGGTGAACAAGAAAAATCTCCAGCTGCTCATCTTTCAGAATTTCCTTAAAAGTTGTCAGCTCAAAGTCCAATCCCTCCCAGATAGAAAAAGCGTGTTCCTCTGAATAAGCGTCTTTATCCTCTATCATTGATGGTTAAAATGATAACCTTTAAACTGAGTCCTGTTTTTTCTTTTCACCGCTGAAATGCGAAGGCAATTTAAGAAAATCGAACAGGCTGTTCTGCCACCAATTTACAAAGATTATATAGGCAGCTCCGCTATCCGTATGCGATGATAAACCGGTCGGCTTCGCTATCCGGTTTCGGAAGTTAAATGGATTTTCGCTTGCGGTTATTAGTAGTTTTAATCATCGGAAGTAATGAAATTTTATTTTTTTTACTATATATTTATGTATCGTTTTGGAACAAAGCTGATGAGCAATCATGTGAATTACCCCATTCTCAAAATAACTTTTTTAATCCCTCTTCACAAATTGATTTAACCAAAATTCTACATGCTATGAAAAAAAAATACAGTGTTACGGGTGTTGTATTTACCCTATTTGTAATAGTTGTATTTACATACAACTGTACAAGCAACAAGAAAACAGATACTGATACAAAATCTGCCCTGGATGGTGCATTTATGAACCATCGGGATTCAGTTCCTTCGAAAAAACAGTACCCCGATTCGTTATTTTTACTCAGCCATGATTATCCGGCAACGGTGACACCTGTAGTAGATCCTCCGTGGCATCGTGCATTAAACGGGCAGCCAATTTCCGCTTCGAATGTATTTGCTTATATGGATTCATTAAAAAACTACATTGCTCCCCGCGTATTGCCATTCTTTACCAATAACTCATCCTGGACAGCCGCAAAATATGGCTGGTTTCACGAGCCTTGGCTGGGATCTCAGAGAGAGGCCATCCTGGGAACGTATTTAGGCAACGGAAACCCGGCCAATATGTTCAAGACCTTAAAAGAAGATGAAGCCGGATATGTACTTGTTTTATATGATTCTACTGCAGCATATACTGTAGGACAAATTTGGGGTAAAACCGGCCAGAAAGTTAATCTGCTGAATGATGCAACACAGTTTAAAGAAGGTAGTGTCATTGTAAAGCTGGCTTTTTCAAACATCAATGATCCTGACTGGTCTGCAATGGATGGTGCACAAACCTTCCACGTGTATGATACCATTCCAACAAAGGCTGATCCCAGAGTAGGATACCATATGCGTAAAGTCAGCTTTTTTCAAATGGATGTAATTGTAAAAGATAGCACAACATCTCCTAAAACCGGATGGGTTTATTCCACCTTTGTGTATGACAAACATGGGCTTGCCTCATCACCATGGGGGAAAATGGTGCCTTTGGGAGCAATGTGGGGCAATGATCCGGATGTAAATAGTCCGCTAACTCCTCCTTATCCTAAGCTGAGCGAAACCGTAATTAACATGAAGGCACCTGAATATAGCAAGGAAACGTTAGGTTGGGGTGGCAGATTGAGTGGCCCGAATGATGGTGCTGTTGCCCAGGAAGCCTTTGATCTTTATACGGGCAGGAAGTATACAAACCTGGCATTGTCGTCATGTATGAGTTGCCATAGCCCTGCACAGGATACCTTTAAGTCATTCCTGTTACCTGGTCCATTCCCGAATGATACATTATTTGTTTACACCCCTGGCAGTCCTAAGTGGAAACTGTGGTTCAGGGACAATTATGGCAATGTTCCTTTTGACTCAGGTCAGGTAGCAATGGATTATGACATGGTGATGGCGTTCAAATCAGTGAGCGCATTTGAAGCCGCGAAGTCTTCCGACCAGAACAAACTGCTTAGAAAGAATTTCGAAGCAGTTAGAAAATTCAGAAGACATCATACCAACAGTCGATTCTGGCATTAAACAGCAACAGACAAATAATTTGATTTGGGATCACGAAGCGTGATACAATTCTTTAATTACGAATTGCGAATTACGGAGTTGTGGGAAGATTAATATTATCTCCCCAGTTATCTCCTTACTAATCCGAGTATTGCTCTTTAAAAAAGCTTCACAGCAATGTGAGGCTTTTTTGTGCCCTGAAGTATCGATTGGGTGCATCTTTTTTACGGCCATGCTTGATCCAACTCAGTGATCATTTGTTAAACTTCCTTAAATACCTAAAGAAATATTTTACAATTACGACAATTTTCGTAGATTAAGCTCATGACAATAAATACCAGCATATTAAAATATTAAAATACCCTTCGACAAATGAAGAAGCATTACACATACAAGCTATTCTCCACCTTCCTGTTTTTATTAATTTTTGCCACTTCCTGCAACGCGCAAGACAAAATAAAGCAAACCCAATCTGGCATAAACGAACCAAAAGCAATTACTACCGGACAATCGAAAATTATCAAGACCCAAGGCACAGACCAGTATCAAAATGTTCATTGTGGGTTGCAGGACAAAGCGGGCAACCTTTGGTTCGGCACTACGGGGGAAGGGGTCTATTGCTATGATGGGAAATCCTTCACTAATTTTACTACGAAAGATGGTCTGTGTAATAATACTGTTTGGTCTATTTTAGAAGATAAAGCTGGGAGCATTTGGTTCGGCACTGCTGCCGGAATCTGTCGTTACGATGGAAAAACCTTTACCAGTATTCCAATCGCTGTAACCAATGGCAGCAATTTATTCTATAATTCACCAAATAATAATCCTTCCGTAAAAAATGCAGTGTGGAGTATTTTTCAAGATAATAGCGGAAAAATTTGGTTCGGCACAGATGATGGTGTTTATTGCTACAGTGGAACATTCTTTACCCGTTTTTTAGATAACAATACTATCATAAATAAGAATGGTCTTCATCTTAAAATGGTACAATGTATCTTAGAAGATAAAAATAGAAATATTTGGTTCGGGTCTGGGCTTAGTGCAAGTGAGGGGTTGTGCCGTTATGATGGTAAATCCATCACTGGTTTTAAACCGAATGGCGATGGGTGGGTTCGTTCTATTTTAGAAGATAAAAACGGAAACTTATGGTTCACTTGCAGATTCCACGGCGTGTGCCGTTATGATGGAAAAACCTTTACCAAATTTGCACAGAAAGAAGAGTTTAGTAAGACTGGCACTGGATCTATTTTAGAAGATAAAATGGGAAACATTTGGTTCGCCTCACTGGGTAAGGATGAGGACGGAGGGGTGTGGTGCTTCGATGGAAAATCCTTTAAAAATTTTACCACGAAAGATGGGTTAAGTAATAATTCAGTTTTTTGTATTGTAGAAGACAAGGCCGGAAATATTTGGTTAGGCAGCAGGGGCATGGGCTTGTGCCGTTACGATGGAAAAACCTTTATCAGCTTTTCGGAATAGAGGTCTAAACAATAAAAGCTCTTTTTGTTCCTGAAATCCTTGATAATAGAGTCTCTTAAACATTAACGCCCTACTATTGGCAATACTATGTTAGCTGTTGTTTTTCTGTCTGCATTCAAGTATTTTGTTGGAAATAAGCATTTTGTCAGCTGTTGATTTTGCAAGCAATATTATTAATGTGTTCTGCAAAAGTGAGGGGGATATATCGTTTTTCTTCAGACACGGCTATTGAGTATTATAATTAATCGGCACGTTCATAATGCAGAATAACCACGCCTGATTGAAGAACCTTTGTAGATTTTAGTTTCAAAAATTGGGGCGCATTCAATTTGATTTTGTCGAACAGGCGGATACTACCGCCACCAGCTGTTTTTCGGTGAGAGCCGCAACCAATCCCAAACTCCCAAAGGTCGGTAAACCTTTTTGATCCGCGTGTTTAAACTGGTTAATCGCTTCAACATTAATTGCTCTTACAATCGCCGAATTGTTCCAGGTGGTGGAGTTTAATCCTGATGAATACACCTGCTTTGGTATATCAGTGAGCGCTTGCGCCATTCTTACCTGCCACTCGGGCGTATCATTGTTTTCAAGCCTTGCCGGCCATACCTGCTGGAACAATTCAAAAGTGTTGCGGCCATAAGCAACGGTTTGTGTCTCAGCTAAGAGATCATGAATAAATTCAAAATATTCGATATCCGGAGTTACGTATTGACTATCAACAAATCCGTCCGGGGTTGTGTTGATAAAACTGATAACTTTCCCCATTTGTTTGAAATTTTAATTGTTAAAAACTAATGACGATTGAGTTTTTATAATTGGACAAATTTTTGAAAATATTTTTTTCGTCTGTTATGTTGGAATTTTCACAACAACACCGAGCGCTCAGCCGAATTTAGAAGTGATTTACATACTGGAAACAATTTATTTGTAATAATTATAATATTATCAAATATTTCATATATTGCATATACTGTTTGTGAGCTTGGACAATTTATTTAATCGCCTAGATATTGATACCCTTCCCATTGTACTTAAAACCTAGATTATTTGAATAGAACTTTACAATCCCTATTAAAAAGCCTTGGATGTTTTTTACCCTGTGTTTGTGTGGTATTATCTGCAAAAGCACAACGTTTGGACGCCATTGGCAAGGAGCCGCCACTAAAAGTGAATGGTGGTGTTAGCCTGGAACAAGTTGCCTATTTTTCATCCGGATTGGCCGAAGGCCGCCGTGACCCTTATAATTTCTTTTTCAATGGTAACCTGAACATAAGTATCTATGGATGGTCTGTGCCTTTCAGCTTCAACTACTCTAATCAAAGCAGGGTAGCTTTTCAGCAACCCTTCAATCAATACGGTTTAACACCTACCTATAAATGGATCACCGGGCATATAGGATATACCAGCATGAATTTTTCCGGCTATACACTGAGTGGTCATCTTTTTAACGGTGTTGGGGTAGACCTGGCGCCACCGGGCCATTTCAGGTTCAGTGCCATGTATGGACGCCTGCAGAAAGCAGTGGAGGCAGATACTGTACACCACGATACAGAGCCAGCGTATAAGCGTATGGGTTATGGCTTTAAGGCGTCGTATACAATGCAAAAAAATAATATTGATCTGATAGTGTTCCGCGCAAAAGATGATGATGGTTCCATTGCACCGCTACCTGTTGGTGCGGGCTATACACTTACACCACAGGATAACCTGGTTATTGGGGTAAATGCAACCAAGCAATTGTTTTCCCACCTGCTGATCAATGCAGAAGTAGCCTGGAGCATGCTTACCCGCGATACCCGCGCAATTTCCGACAGCCTTTCGCATACTTATCTGCCCACCCTGGGTCTTCTGCAAAAGAACAGCTCCACCGCCTTGTATCATGCTTATAAAACAAGTATTGCGTACGGGGGTAAGCGTTATACACTGGGCATTGGCTATGAATGGGTGGCACCGGAATACAAAACGTTGGGAGCTTATTACTTTACCAATGATTTTGAAAACATTACCGGCAATCTGCAATTACGCCTGTTAAAGGACCGGCTTACCACTGGCATCAATGCAGGTGTGCAGCGCAATAACCTGAAGCATGATAAGCTCAGTACCATGCACCGCTGGGTAGGTGCCCTGAATATGACCTATGCTGCCAGTAAAAAGTTGAACGTTAACTTTTCCTACTCCAACTTCCAGTCGTTTGTAAATATCCGGTCTGATTTTAATTATATCAACCAGCTAACGCCTTATGATAACCTGGACACACTTAATTATACGCAGATATCCACCAACGCTACCCTCGGGATTAACTACCGCCTTTCTCAGAGCAAGGAAAAGATGCAAATGATCCTGTGCAATGTTTCCTATATGCAATCGGCAGATATGCAGGGTGGCGTTAAGCAGGCCTCCGGTGCTGTTTTTTATAACCTGAACACCGCCTATAGCCTGCAATTTGTACCCAAGGATTTATCTGTTACCCTGGGCTTTAATGCCAATACCAATAATTCGGTGAACCTGCGTACGGTAACGCTGGGCCCCACATTTGGGGTAAATAAATCCTTAATGCAAAAGAAACTGCGTACAGCCGGTACCGTATCATGGAATGGCAGCTATACAAATGGGAAGTCTACCTCGCGGGTATTGACTACCAGGGTATCCGGTGCCTACTCTATTAAGAAAGCACACAGCTTTAACCTGAGTGTGGTAGGGCTGAACCGTACCTCGCAACGGGTGGCTACCATGTCAGAAGTAACGACCACACTCGGATATAACTATAATTTTTAAAATAAACAGTTAATAACGTTGTTGTATACACGCATAAAACATATCGCCATTCTGATTGGTTGCTGCCTGTGCCTCACAACAGCGGTCCTGCAGGCGCAGGTGAATTACCCGGTAATGACCAGTGTTCAGCTGAATCCGCCTTACAGCCTGTATCTTTCAGATTATGCAGCGCCTGATCTGCAACGCATGCAGGTGAGCCTGCTCATGAAAGACCTGACTGAAATCAATTTTAAATGCCGTCTGCGTTTGAAAATAGAGGGTTTTGGTGTAACCCTGCAAAGCAAGGCAGGCTTTTATACGCCCCCCATATTGCTGACCGGAGGAGAGATGCTAACATTGAGTGGTGCAGACCTGGCGCCTTACCTGAACCCTCAGAATCTGTTTATACAGGGGCTGGATAATAGTCAGTTCACCCGCAATGGTGCCAAGTTGCCTGAGGGCATTTACAAGTTTACCATAGAAGTGCTGGATTATAAGCGCAACAATGTAATATCTAATGCAGCCAATGCGCTTATATCCACTTTCCTGAGCTATCCGCCTATTATTAATTTACCGATGGCCAATACGAAAGTGGATGCATTGAACCCGCAGAATGTGGTGTTTCAGTGGATGCCGCGCCATACTGCTTCTTTCAATGCTGCATTTAATGTTGTGTACAAGTTCCGGTTGGTAGAGCTGATGCCCGCCAACCGTGATCCCAATGACGCCTTGCGTACTACCCGTCCACTGCTGGAAACCATCACACCGCAAACCATGCTGGTATATGGCCCCGGAGAGCCTGCGCTTACCCCTGGCAACAACTATGCTGTGCAGGTACAGGCTATAGAAACAGAGGGCCGGGATATGTTTATAAACAACGGATACAGCGAAGCAGTGCCATTCACCTATGGAGAAAAATGCAGTGTGCCGCAAAATGTAATAGCTGCTGTAACCGGTCATAACAGCCTGAAACTAACCTGGACGGGCACATCATCTCAACAAACTTTTTCCGTTCGTTATCGCGAAGCGGGTGACCATCCTTCACAATGGTATGAAGAAGATGCCTATATACCACAACTGACGATCACCGGTCTGAAGGAATCAAAAAAATATGAATACCAGATAAAGGGCCAATGCATCTGGGGATACGGCGATTATACACCCTCGCAATTTTTTACTATGCCCGATGCGAAAATGCAGAAGGGTGATTTTGTATGTGGCAGCTCCGGTGGAATAAGCACTATTACCAACCATGAAAACATTCCTCAATTGCAGGTGGGAGATACTATTACTGCCGGCGATTTCAGCGTAGTGATCAGCAAGGTAAGCGGTGGACAGGGTAGCTTCAGCGGTACTGGGGAAGTACTGGTGCCTTTCCTGAATTTCCTGTCGTTAACAGTTACGTTCAACAACATACATGTTAACACCAGCCGGCAAATGTATGAAGGCATTATACAGATTATGCAGGACGACCCTGGTAAGGTTACTGCTGCCCTGAAGCAAACCTTAACGGATATGCTGGACAAAATAGATAATGCGCTGCAATCAAATGACCTGGTCAGTTTACAAAACCTGGACGTCGCAGGCCTGTTGCAACAGATCAGTAAAATGAAGGACTGGCGTGAATTGTCAGCTGCCACCAAAGAAGACCTGACCAACCTGCAAAGCAAGCTGCAGGAAGCACAACAGTTGCTGCAGGATAATAACATGTCGCCGGAAGAAAAGGCTTCACTGGCACAAAGGATCGGAAAGGATATTAAGGACGTGGCGAATAAGATGAAGCAGGATTTGAAAGAGATAGGTGAAGTATTGAAAGAGTTGCTGGGGATATTCAGAAAAGCGGTGAATCAATTGAAGAGTGATTATAACGACGACAGGATGCAGCAATTGAAAAAAGATTATGATCAGAAAAAGAATGCTGCTGATCTCTTAATCAAAGATAATAACGATGCTGTTGGTCTTACCAAAGGAAATGGGCAGACAATGGAAAATGCAGGTGATATAGAAGAACTGGCGGATAGTGAAAGCGCAGATATACCACTGGAGCTTAAAGCGTACAGTGAAGCATCAGACAGTTTGAAGCAGGGAATAATAGTACAGATACTGGCGGCTAATACGGATGCACAGGTCGATGAACAGGTGGTAAACAAGTTGCAGGTGAATCAGCAATCCCTGAAGGAATTTTTAGATCAACAGAAGAAAGATAAAAAAGAAGAAACAGGTACTGTGCAACAGGTAAAAATGTCTATCCTGGATTGGATTGAGTCTATAATTGAAAAATTATGATAGCATGAGAAAAAGAATAATACTGTTAATTATTGCATGTTGCTGTCATTTCACCTTGTCATATGCAAGGTCAGTTGCTGTATACAATGATTATCATGAGAAGATCATACAGGAAGGAGTAGCCGCTTTGAATAAGCTGATCCGGGAAAACCAGTTGCATACACTGCACGGGGAATCGTATAAAAATAAATATGTACTGGTACTGGATGGGAACGAAAAATATATAGAACAGAGAAATGTAAAAGTAGGGAACCTCGTATACAATTCAATACTGAATGCCTCCCAGGAAGATTCCATCAATCAACAGCTACAAGCCATCAATACAAAAAAAGATTTTGGCATTTATGTGCTGGTATTTAACAGCTGGGTAATTGATCTGAAAAAAGAGATTCCTGAAAAAGCCGGATTGAAAGAGGTAATGGCATTACAGCCTTATACTAATGAGGATGTTAAAACAAAAGTATGGAATGAGGTAGATCGTTTGGGAGAAGATATATTATTACGGTCAGAGCTGTCTTCATTTGCTGCGCGTATTGGTATTGTATACGGCAGGGAGATCTGCTATCTTGGAAAGGGGATACACAAAGCATATGCTACCACTAACGCATATGCATCGGGTTTGGGGGAAGGAGAACTGAACAAAATAAACAATTCCCTCAAAGGTAAGCTACCCGCGTTGTCAAATACTTTTGCGTATTTAATGAACTTCCCGCAGGAGTTGTATAAAGCGTATCTGAAAAAGGATACCAGGAATCACATAAAACTGCAGTATAAGTTTAAACCCAGCCCTGGCGGTTATTTTGATAAGTTACAGAACAGGTTAGGAACCACAAAGTGTGATAATTGCCCTCCGCCTAATGATGCCTCCAACCTGGTATTTGACTATTCAAGCATTTTAACGCCCGAAGAAAAAGCAAAAATATTCAGCAAGCTTGGTTTTATTTCCAGGGAAAGTAAACGGTATAAACAAAAACTTTATATCACAGATTACCAGAATCCGCAACCCGTTTTGCAGGCCGTGCAGGACTATCTGGCCAATCCGGATGCCAAGGATATTATTGTATGGGTACATTTTAATGAGAACAAGGAAGTAGAGTTTAATTCCGCTTATGGTAAAGATGTGCCCAACCAGTCGGAAGCCAATGCTTTTGTAAAGTTTCTGGCAAACATATTACCTGACATAGGATTGGATTTTGATCCGCTCACAGCTATGCTGGATGGGTTGACTACCATGGTCAATGCACTGGAGATACCGGAAAGATATTACAATCCGGAACATATAGATATGACCACTGGTGAGGCGGATTACAATCCGCTTTTATACAGGGTATACCAGGTTTCCAGTGTCATAACCCTTAATCCTGTATTGCTGAATAATTTTATAACAATTGACGGCAAATACTCCCCGTTGCAGATTGAATTTGCCGCGACATGCGGCTTTTGGAACGGGTTGGTGCACACGGCTAGCGGGCTTCCTGCTTTTGTAAGCTGGGGTATAAAAATGATTGTAAATGAAAACAATACCCGGGCTGATTTTGTGCAGGCGATGCAAGGAATGTATGCACAGTGTGCACAGCAGCACATTGAAATAGCTATCCCCTTGCCGGAATTTCAGATGGCAGGATTGGGCAAATGTGCATGGGATAAGATTAGTCATCACTTTACCACCGGTAATGCCTGTGTGATTGCTGCAAAAACAGGAGAAGCCGTATTTAATGTAATAACACTTGTAATTGCTTTTACAAAAGTAGGTGCTCTGGCTAAGATCAGCGAGTTGATGGAGATGCTGGATCCTATTAACCTGATGATGAAAGGTGCAGGCGCAATTATCAGGACTGTTGTGCTGCCGGGTGGAAAAATAGCTTACCGGTGTGGTAAAGGAGCTATTGAAGCTGTATTGAAGGAAGGGAAATATTATCTGAGGATATATAACGAGGCCCTGAATGTTGTTGCAGAAATAGACTGGAGCAAGGTACTCAGTTGGGCAGAGATGGTAGACCAATACGGAAATAAATACCGGGTAGGTCTGTTAATGAGTGCTGATGAATTTAAGAATGCCGGTTATAAAATAAAGAAGATCGTTGCCGACGCCAGTGGTAAAGAGTTTGTTGATGGGAGCGGCCGTAAATTTGCGGTGTTGGGTAAGGAAGGAGATGAGGCATCCAATGTGGCTGCAGTGGTGGAGGATGCTGCCAAAAACTTAGATGCATTGGCGGAATATCTTTTGCAACAACAACCCATTCAGGAATCATTACAAATATTGAAGGAAAGTGATTTGTTATCTAAGGTTCCTGATCTGAAAGAATATGAGGCAGCAGCTATTCACAGGTATACCAGGAGTTCTATGGCCATGAACGGGAAACTATACACTGGTAAAGCTCTGAGTGAATATGAGCAGAAGTGGTTGCAGGCCATTAAAGAAGGATTGGCAGATCTTAGAAAAACTAAACTTTATGAAGGACGTCTGTTCAGAGGACAAAGCTTGCCGGAAGAACTTATTTTAGATAAATATGTAACACCTTTCCAAAAGGCTAAAGCACTGGGTGGGCCTGCCTTAGTAGAGGAAAAAGCATTGCTGAGCACCTCAAAGAGCGAAGGGATTGCTGATGAGTTCATAGGGAATAGCACAAATTGGAAAAATAATAATGTACCTACAGCTCGTCCGGCGAAATTTGTAATCGAATCGAAAAGAGGAGTGGATATTGATGATATATCTGATTACGGGCAGTATCTTGGCCCCAAAAACCATCCCGAGAGACTGGTACAACAGGAAGTGCTATTGGAAAATGGTACTTTTAAAATAAATGATGTAAAGATCATTGATAAAGGAGCATATAAGGAATATATTATTTTCTTGGAAGAATTTTAGGACTCATGAAACAAATTAAATATAACGAACTACCGGAAGTACTTACAGCAGAAATAGTTGCCATCCTGATGGATATGGAAAAGCAGCAGACATCTGAATGGCGTGAGCTATATCGTAGCATGTCCTTTGATGAAAAAAATAAATATTATGAATTGAAAAATATTCGTGAAAAAGAATTGCTGCAAAAAGAAAAAGCGGAAAAAGAAAAAAACATAACACAAGAGGATAGCGATAACGCATTCCGGAGTTTTTGGGTGCGTTACGTAAACCTTGATAAGCATCACTCAGATATAACATTTGAAGAGGAGTTGGAAGTTACAATGGACAAGGCTTTTTATACACCAGAGAAGATAAAAGAGTTATATAGCAATAAAGTGGTCAATAGGATATTGTTCAGGAGGGAATACCTGAATAATGAGGAACTGTTTACGTTCTTCTGGGCTACAAAATCTCCTTTCTCACAGTGGCATTCAGCACATTTTAAAGCCACCACTTTTATTGGAGCAGCAAATGAGGAAGCTGTAGAAAAATTATTAGCTGGTGCTTTCCCGGTCAGTGAGCAGCGATATTCGTCTGCAGAACAGTTTATGATGTATCATAAGGCAATGTTGTTTTTAGATAGAACAACAGCGAAACAAATTATGAGTACTAATGATGTTCGCAACATTAAAGAATTAGGCAGACAGGTGAAACATTTTGATGAGAATGTATGGAAATATCACCGCAGCAACATTGTTTACGAAGGCAATAAAGCAAAGTTTACCCAAAATGAAGCGTTGAAGGAAGCGCTGCTTGCAACCCAGGGCACAACGCTTGTAGAAGCGGCGCCTAATGATACTATCTGGGGAATAGGACTGACACAGGATGATGTGGGGGCTCAACGAAGGGAAACATGGTCAGGGAAAAATCTTTTAGGAGAAATTTTAACACAGATACGAGTGGAATTGATGGGGGAATATTAAAACAGAATGAATACATAGCCCAATAATCTATACCTGAAAATTCTATGCACAGATCCCTATACCGTCTTTTACTCTTACTCCTCCTATGTTTCTACACGCTGAGCACCACCGCTCAGGTTGCGGAAACTCCATTGGAGCAGCATATCCGTGCCGTATATAAATTACTCCAGGAGCGCAGGGCCAACCACAAGCTGCAGGGACAGGACCTATACGATCAGTTGAAAGATACTGCGAACTTTAAACTGCCTGTCGGTATCGGTGGCAACGATAATGGGCAGCCACCGGTGATCATAGATAGTATCCGCTTTTTGCCGGATCATGCAGAGGTGACGGCTTACCTGGTAGTACAGCTCCCTGGTACAGACCGGGAGCTGATGTTTGCCGCCAGCAGCATTCCCATTACACGCAAAGGCGGACTGGTAGGTACTGCAAGGCTGGAGCTGGTGAACGATCAGCCCCTGAACTTGTTTGGCGATAGCACGGCTGTGATCATTCAGCATGGAAAAACTTTTGCGGAGTTTGATTGTAACGGTTTCAAACGCCTGGGTATAGGTGCAGAAATACAGTTAAGCCCGAAATTGGTAAAGGGAAATGCAGATGGTACACAAAACCTGGATGAAAGGGTAAAAGGTTATTTTGAAACACAGGCAAGCGATCTGAATGATATTATAGCTACCGTAAATATAGAGCCTTTCCAGATAAGAGGTGCAAAGGGCGTTACTTTTACTGTGCAGGATGCAGTGATAGATCTGAGTGATTATCATAACAGCGCTGGTATGGTGTTCCCTGCTGAATACAACAAATTGTACAGCACAGCAGACCTGCCGCTGTGGAGAGGATTCTGCCTGCGCAACTTTACTGTTACCCTCCCTGATGAAATAAAAGATAATAAGCAAAAAGGTCAGCGTAAATCTTTCAGCGTGCGCAATGCGCTGATAGATGAAAGAGGATTCAGTGGCGAATTACTGGCCCGTAACCTGATACCGCTTGAAAGCGGCGATATGGGCGGATGGGCCTTTTCAATAGAAGAGTTTAGATTGGGTTTTGTGGCCAACCAGTTCAAATACGGTAGCCTGGCTGGCGGCATCAATGTGCCTATTACCGGCGACACTACACAGTTTGCCTACACTGCTCTTTTCCATCCGGGTGTGGAATATGTGTTTACTATTCAACCTTCAAAAGAGGTTAGCTTTGAAATATTCCAGGCAGCTCATGTAACATTGGAAAAATCTTCTTTCCTGGAAGTGGCGGTCAAAAATAAAGCGTTCCAGGTAGCGGCTAATCTTACCGGCACATTGTCTATTGGCGGCAGTGTGAAAGGGGATGATTCAACAGGCAGTGCGCAAGGCAGCAGCAATAATTTAGCAATACCTGATATCCGGTTTGAACAGTTGGTGATTTCCACGCAGGCGCCTTTTATTCATAGTGGTACCTTCTCGCTTAGTGGTAACACTAATCTGCCTAAGCTGGGTGGTTACACGTTAAGTGTAGATGCTATACAGTTTGTAAAAGATGGAGAAGAACGCGGTCTTGGTTTTGATGTGCATCTCAATTTGATGGGTGGTAACAGCGCGTTTGCAGCAGATGCTTCTCTTGCTATCCTGGGCAAAGTGAATAACAGTGATGGTCGTTATCATTTCCGGTATAGCCGTATCTGGCTAAGCCGTATAGCTATTGATGTTGATCAGGGGCCATTTGCGCTGAGGGGTAGCCTGCTGTTCTTTAATGAGAACAAGATCTATGGCAATGGTTTCCGCGGTGATATTGATGCCCGTATAAGAATTGGTAAAAGTTCCGGTGGCATCAGGGTGGGAGTTACTGCTTTGTTTGGCAGTGTAAATGACTCCCGGTACTGGTATGCAGATGCGCTGGCAGAGTTTCCCGGTGCTATACCTATACTCCCGCCGGTGATGGCCAAAGGATTTGGCGGCGGTTTGTATTATGGGGTAAAACAGATCTCTGTTAAGGAGATGCAGGCGGGAACAGCTGGTTATGAGATAGGTACAACACGCACTGGTGTTACCTACAAACCAGATCCAGGTGCTGGCTTGGGTATAAAGGCTTCCATGAATTTTGTATTGTCCAACGAAAAAGTACTGAATGGCATTGTAGGTTTTGAAATGGCCTTCAATAGAAGTGGTGGCGTAAGCCGTATCACTTTCCGTGGTCAGTGTAATGTGCTCACAGCACCTATACCTAATGTGTTGGACAAAATAAAAACAAAGTATGCTAAAGTGCTGGAACATGTGGATGGTAATGTATCACAAACATTGAACGACAATACAGATGCAAATGGTCAGATAGCTGTAGACTTGCTGGTAGACGCAGATTTCGAGAACGGTACTTTATACTCCGATTTCAAAGCCTATATAAATATTGCAGGTGGTGTGATACGTGGTGTAGGACCCAATGGACTGGCAGGAGAGGGTGTCATGTATGCGGGGCCTGATGGCTGGTACCTGCATGTTGGTAGTCCATCCAACCCGATAGGGATTGAGCTGCTGGGATTGGCCCGGTCGCATGCCTATTTTATGGTAGGTAAGGATTTGCCGGGAAGCCCGCCGCCACCGCCCAATGTACAGGATATATTGGGAGGCATGAATCTGGATTACATGCGTGACCTGAATGCCCTGGCCAAAGGGAATGGTTTTGCATTTGGTGCCGGATTGGATTTTGATACGGGCGATATGACCTTCCTCATATTCTACGCACGCCTGGCTGCAGGTATTGGTTTTGATATTATGCTGAAGAATTACGGAGAAGGCGTGCATTGTGAAGGTGGCAATGGTCCTATAGGTATTAACGGCTGGTATGCCAACGGACAGGTATATGCTTATTTCCAGGGCAAAATAGGCATCAAGGTAAATCTCTTCCTTATAAAAGGACGCTTTGATATCATCGATCTGGGTGCAGCAGTGGTATTGCAGGGTAAGCTGCCTAACCCCACCTGGATGCGTGGCGTGGTTGGTGGTCACTTCAGCATATTGGGCGGGCTTGTATCAGGCGATTGTCGTTTTGAGGTAACATTAGGTAAGGAATGCCGTATTGTTGGTAATAATTTGTTTGCAGAGGCGGGCGTGCAGGTGATTGCAGATGCTACTCCCCACGCTGATGAAGGCGATGTAAATGTGTTCAATACTCCCCAGCTGGTGTTCAATATGCCTATAGGGAAGACATTTAATATTACGGATGGCGACAACAAGGTACATAGCTTCCGTGCACGCATGGAATATTTTAATCTGAGAGATGGCGGAACAAATATTGATGCGACACAGGAATGGAATGCAGATAATACCACGGTTGTATTAAATACACCGGAAGTGTTGCCATCGCAGAAAAAGTTAAGACTTACCGCCAGAGTTACCTTTGAAGAAAATGTAAACGGCAGTTGGAGTCCTTACCTCATCAACAACCAGCCCTATGCTGAAGCAGTAGATAATGAATTTGCTACTGGTGTTGCCCCGGATGTGATAGTGCCATCCAATGTGGCATATGCTTATCCTGTACAGCAGCAGTTGAACTATTATAAAGATGAATCACACCAGGGATATATCATACTTAAAAAAGGACAGGGTTACCTGTTCAATGCCGGTACAGACTTTAAACAAATAGGCCGGATAGCCATTGACGGGGCACAGCCGCTGGAGTTTGACCTGCAATATAACAGTGGAAAAATAAACTTTACGGTACCGGATGGTATCCGGAATGACAAGGCTTACAGCCTGTCATTGGTAAATACGCCGGTAACTTCCAATACCGCTATCGACAGGAATGTGAGTAAACAGGATACACAGGTGGCCAGTGGTGATGCAGGCACCGTTACCTTGCAAACCAAAAAAACAACAGGTGGAATCAATAGCCTGCAGGAAAAAGTGATGTACAATTATTTGTTCCGTAGTAGCCGGTACAGCACTTTCAGTGAAAAAATAGATCATTCCCCGCTTTATTCTATGTTCACCTGGCCTATCCGCAATGCGGTATATGAGTTTGGCTACGTGATCAATAACCAGGAATTGTTTGATGAACAGGAAGTAGATGCAAGTGGTAACAGTAAGGTGTTGCAGTTTGAAGCCCTGCTGGATGATAACGTTTGGTATCAGCAATACATATATCCTTATGTATATGCCGACTATGGCACTTCTCCTTATATCTATATCAGTTGGAGGAATATAGCAGATATAGGTGCTCCTCCGGTAAAAGGCATTTACCTGCGTCAATCTCCTAATGCATTGCAGTTGCAGCAAGGCGGTCAAACAGCATATAACGGCCTTTCCGGGTTTATTTACAACCTACCGCATTATATAGAAAGGGATTATGTAGAAACACAAAGTGCTATAGCCAACGCTTATATACACCAGTGGATTCCTGTGCTTTCAGATAAACAGGCACATATGATATCTACACCTTTTACACCTGCCGGAAAAGGCAACTATCGGTTCCGGATCAAATATGTGTTGCCGGGAATTAATACAGTTACTTCTGTTAAAGAATTAACCATTCAAAATAATGTCGATAATCATTAACATGAATAACCGAAGGAATACACGGAGAGGGATATACGTTTTACTGGTGGTGTATAGCTTGCTTTTTACCGGCAGGGCTATAGCACAGAAAAGAGCTACTGCAGGAGCAAAACCACAGGTGGTGGTAATAGCCAGTCCATATAAGAACGCTATTTTGTTGCGCTGGGCTCCGGTAAATGAAGTGTTATGGAATAAAGCCAACGTTAACGGGTATACGATAAGGAGATATAAGGTCCTTCGTAATGGTGTGCTGCAAAGTCAGCCAGAAGGAGTATTACTTACAAAACAGCCCTTGCATCCTTTACCTTTAAAAGACTGGGAACAGGTGTTAAAGGCAAATGAGAAATATGCCGCCATAGAGGCGCAGGCTTTGTATGGAGAAAGTTTCCAGGTAGAAATGCCCAACAACCATACCCCCGGAGATATTATGTCTGTTTATCACCGGGCACAGGAACTACGATCCCGTTATAGTTTTGCGCTGTTTTCGGCAGACCAGTCCTTCACCGTGGCACGTGCTGCTGCATTGGGATTTGTGGATAGCACTGTCAATCCCGGGGAAAAATACCTGTACCAGGTATCTATTGCCGCTGGCGCTGCCGGCCCTGCATCCGATACAGGGTTTGTATTTACCGGCTATGCAGATTATAAGCCTGTGCCCAAGCCACATGATCTACGGGCAGAGAACATGCAGCAATCGGTGTTGTTAAGCTGGAACAAAAATCTGTATGAGCATGTATTCACTGCATACCTGGTAGAACGTTCAGATGATGAAGGCAAAACCTTTCAAAACCTCACGGAGGCACCTGTTGTGAATACAGAGGAAAAAACTGGTGCAACCGGCCATCAGCAAAAGTTTTTCCGGATAGATACTGTAAAACAACTGGAACACCGTTATGTATATCGCATAAAAGGGATCACACCATTTGGAGAGATCAGTCCTCCATCAGATACAGCGCAGGTATTCGTAACAGCGATGCTGACTGTGCGGCCCAGTATCACAGGCGCTACGGAACTGGATAATAACCGGATAAGTCTGCAATGGCATATGCCTTCCAGCGGTGTACGTGTAAAGGCATTTTATCTGGAAAGAGCCTCCGCTATCAATAAAGACTTTATAAAGATCAGTCAAAATGCGCTTACAGCTGCTGATTCTGTTTTTGTAGATGAATCACCGCTCCCTGCCAATTATTACCGGGTAAAGGTGGTAACAATGAATGGACAAACAGCTTATTCATTACCACATTTTGTGCAGCTCACAGATAGTACGCCCCCGCTGGCCCCCGCGGGACTCACCGGGCGTATATCAGATAAAGGTGTTGTACAGCTTTCCTGGACCGCGAATAAAGAAAAGGACCTTTATGCTTACCGCGTATTCAGGGCAAATGTGGCTGCAGCGGAATTTGTGCAGGTAACAAAGGAGCCGCTGTTAAAGAACAGCTTTACAGATACGATTAATATAAACACGCTTACGAAATATGTTTACTACAAAGTAGTAGCGTTGGACGGGCATTACAATCCTTCTGACTTTTCAACGCCGTTGCAGTTGAAACGCCCGGACATTATACCTCCGGTACCACCTGTTTTTACAGATCTGCAGGCAAGGGAAAATGGTATTTTCCTGCAATGGCAGCGTAGTACCAGCGAAGATGTCGTACGGCATGAATTGTTGCGGTCAAAGGACACTACCTGGGAGTTGATACACGTTTTTGCAGTAACAGATACTATCAATAGTTATACAGATACCAGCGCCTTGCCCGGCGTGTCTTACCATTATGCTGTAACAGCAGTAGATGATAGTCACCTGCGTTCCTTATCCAAAACGGTAAGCGCCGCGCGTATCAACATGGGCACAACTGCCAGACAACCGTTGTATGCAGCTATCGACAGGGAGCACAAACGCATTGTGCTACGCTGGCCATCGACGGGTGCAATAACAAAATACTGGTTGTATCGTGCAGAGCAGGGTAAGCCTTACCGGCTGCATAGCACATTGCCTGGTAGCGGTACAGCATTCGCAGATGAAGCGCTGTTCATCAATACCATCTACCGGTATAAATTAAAAAGCTTTGATCAACAACAAAATAGTGCTATGAGCGAAGAGGTGGAGGTGAAATATTAATATAACAAGTTATCCCTTATACTATGAAAAAGGCGTACCTCTTTTTACTGGTGCTCTTATCAGCCCTTATGATGGGCTTGATAAGCCATGCGCAGCAGTATAAGTTGACCTATATGATAGAGTCAGATTTTCTCTATACCTGGCAGGACCAGGTATGGGACGATCTCTCTCAGCAATATGTTACTGTGCAGAAAAACCAATACTATACTACTGACCAGTTTAGAATATTCAGCTACACTTTCCGGGTAGAATATGTATCCGGCGCCGTACAGGATATTACTATTACACCGGCTGTTGTCAGGAGTACAAGTAATCAACTGTTGACTTATGCAGGATCGGTGATCCTGAATGGCACTCCTAAGCAGATACGTTTTAAATCAGTAGTGGGCCTCAATAGCGGCAATATACAAATAGCGTCTAATCATGATGAGATTGTGTATAGTTATCCGGCCAATAAAAGCTGCCCCATGTCGGCTACAAATTATGGGAACAGTTATTATCACAACATAACCAGTGATTATTACACCCGCTGTATCTTAAGTCCGCAAATCTACCCGGTTATAGAAGACAAGCCTTCTAATGTTTCCGGGTTATATACCGCCTGTGGCGGCCAGACTATTACCCTGAAAGCGCCTTGCGTATATGATGCCAATGGTTATAGGTTTGTGGCGCCTGTAGGTGCTCCTGTAAACTCCTTTTATGATGTGCTTACCTGGGAGGTAAGCGAAGACCTGGTATCCTGGAAAGCCCTGAATAAATATAGGAGCCAGATAACAATAGATGAGAATGACTACAACGATATCAATAAGAAATATAATACACCCCGCTATTACCGGGTGAAGATGGGCCCTATTACCAGCGATGTTGCAGATGCGCTTGTTTTCAAACGGCCGGCCCCTTCGCCAAATGCAAAGAGCCCTCAGTCACCTCAATGCTTTGGTGCAAAAGGGAAAATGATATTGTCTGATTTCCGTTATCCGGATGGATCTGTTTATACAGGGCAGGAAACATTGAACTATACCCTGAAGCCTAAAAATGGTTTCCCCGGCAATAGCATACCCAGTACAGGTACTTCCTTTACTTTTGATAACCTGGATCCGGGAGACTATGATGTGTCTATTATTAACGCAGACGGATGTACGCAGATCATATCTTTCACTATCGCCTCTCCGCCTGCCGCTATACAGGTAAGCGCTGTGCAAAGCTGTTCCGGTGGTAATCCGGCTCTTACTGTTAATGCAAGCGGAGGAATAGCACCCTACCAGTATTCAATAGATAACGGGAATACTTTTGGCACAACTGCTTTATTTACCAACCTGTCCCCCGGAACTAATTATCAATTGGTGATCAAGGACAACAATAGCTGTACTACGCCATTGGCGGTACAAATGTTGTCTGCGTTAACGCTGCAGGCAGCATCTCAGGACCCTTCCAATCCAGGTGCGTCAGACGGCAGTATTACGCTTACTCCGGGCGGCGGAGCTGGAGCGCCTTATACCTATAGCCTCGATAATGTGAACTGGCAAAGTAGCAACACATTCAGCGGATTAAAACAGGGTACATATAATAGCTGGATAAAAGACAATAATGGCTGTACCAATGCTACTGCATTGTCTGTTACATTAAAAGATCCTCAACCGGTAATAGTAACACCGGCAGTAACACAAATATCCTGTAATGGCCAGGCAGATGGCAGTATGACCGTGAGCGTTGGTGGCGGCAGACCGCCGTTCACCTATTCCATGGATGGAACCAACTACCTGCCTGTCAACAGCTTTGCCAACCTGTCTGCAGGTACCTATACTATATGGGCCAAAGACAGCAAAGGCAATACAGGCAGCGCCGGTTTTAATATTGTTATGCCACCTGCATTGAATGTCACTGTCAGCAACCGGCAGGACGCACTATGTATAGGAGCAGCCAACGGACAGATTGCCGTTGCAGTTACTGGTGGTACCGGCGCTTATCAGTATGCTTTGAATGCCGGTGCTTACCAGCCGCAATCTACCTTTACCGTAGCCGCAGGTCAATATACAGTTACCGTAATGGATGCCAATGGTTGCCGTGCCGTGAGCCCGCAGGTAAACATTGCAGAACCGGCCCTGGCAGTAGCAGTGACCGCTGCTCCCGGTGCAGCTAACTGTAACGGAGAGGCCAGCGGTAATATATCCGTTGGCGTTAGTAATGGCGTAGCACCTTATCAATACCAGTTGAACAATGGCGCATGGCAAGCAGGTACAGTATTTAACGGCTTGCGTGCGGGTACCTATACCGTAAATGTAAAAGATAATAACGGATGCCCGGGCAACCAGTCAAACATAAACGTAACCGAGCCGCCGGTGCTTACTATAGCATTGGATGCTTACACAGATGCTACCTGTTTTAATATAGCAGATGGCAGCATCAGGGTATCAGCAGTAGGAGGTACAGGTAATGTGTTGTACTATATCAGTACAGCTCCGGCAGTGCCTAATACGAATGGCGTTTTCAACGGGTTAGCGGCAGGGGATTATACTGTTACAGCTAAAGATGATCATAGCTGCACAACCAGTGTTAATGCACATATTGCACAGCCCACAGTATTGCAGCTCACTGCGAATATTTTCCATGTTACCTGTTATGGCATAGCCAATGGTAAAATAACACTGCAGCCAGCCGGAGGTACAGCACCTTATACATATTCAGCAGATGGTATTACATTCATCAGCAACAATATATTTGATAACCTGTCTGCAGGTAATTATACTTTGTATATAAAAGATAGCCATACTTGCAGTACCAGTATATCCGTTACCGTTACACAACCACCGCTGTTATCTTTTTCCACTGCCATCAGCAGCGCTTTGTGCCAGGGCACTGCTACCGGCACTGTTATGGTAACTGCTACCGGCGGTACAGGTGCTTATAAGTACAATCTGGATGGCAATCCTTTCCGGAACGGAAATGTGTTAGGCAATATAGCAGCAGGTACTCACCTGGTAAGTGTAATGGATATCAACGGATGCATAAAAAGCAATAATGTATTTGTAGGAGAACCAACAGTACTTACCCTGCAGATGCAAAACCAGCAACCGGCCAGTTGTTTTGGCAGCAGTAACGGTGCCTTGACGGTGCAGGCTGGTGGTGGCACAGCTCCCTACCAGTATGCGATTAACGGTGGTGCTTACCAGGCAACGCCTGTATTCAGTGCCCTGGCGGCAGGTACTTATACTGTTACTGTAAAGGATGCTAATACCTGTACTTTTAATATATCCGTTACCGTTACCCAGCCGTCTCAATTGTCATTACAAGTGCCAGGCAAAACAGATATTCTATGTGCCGGTGCAGCCACTGGTCATATGCAGCTCCAGGCAGCAGGTGGTATGGGTGCTTACCTGTACAGCCTGAATGGAGGGGCTTCCCAGACCAGTGGGGATTACGGGCAATTGCCGGCAGGTAATTACAACATCATCGTAAAAGATAACAACCAGTGTACTGCTAACTTCAGTGTGCTGCTGGTGGATCTGTATCCGCCGCTTACGGCTTCGCTGAATGGGGTGGCACCGGCTACCTGTGATGATAAAGGCACTATTACCGTTATCAATGTACAGGGCGGACTGCCACCTTACGGCTACAGCCTGGATAATACCAGTTATACCACAAATCCTTTGTTTAGTAATTTGCATAATGGCGATTATACTGTATACACGAGGGATGCCAATGGCTGTATCATTACCCGCTCTATTTCACCTTACGGGCCGGTAAGTTTGCATGGTACCCTGCAGATGCAGCCAGTGTTGTGTAATGCGCAAAGCAATGGCAGTATAAAAGTCATAAACGTAACAGGAGGCAATAAGCAATACGAATATTCACTGGACGGCATCAGTTACCAGGCATCTCCTGAATTCCTGAACCTGCGCGCCGGCGTTTACCAGGTGCATGTGCGGGATGTGCCCAACAGTTGCCATATAGTGTTGACAGGAACAGTGAAAGAACCTGTAGCACTGGCATTACAGCTGATCAATAATACACCGGTAAGCTGCTTTAATGACAACAACGGGGCACTGGCGGTGCAGGCAGCAGGTGGTGCAGGCAGCTATAGATTTTCATTGAATGGCGGCGCTTATAATAATGCCTCCGGCTTCAGTAGCTTAACTGCAGGTAACTATACGATCCGCGTGCAGGATGCCAATGGCTGCGTAAGTCAGCTGCCAGCTACCGTTACACAGCCTCCGCTGCTTACAGCAACCATAGCAGCCAGCCGGGATATATCCTGCTTTGGTAATGGCAACGGGCAAATAACCATCAGTGCAGGTGGAGGTACTGTCCCGTACCTTTATACTATAGACAATATAAATTACCAGAGCAGCACAGCATTTGACAATCTCCCAAAAGGCAGTTATAGTATACGGGTAAAGGATAACAATGGTTGTATGCAGTCTGTAAAAGATAGTATTGCAGAACCGGATGCCTTGCATATGCAGGTAGTACAAAAAACGGACATCGCATGTTTTGGTGCTGCGACCGGCCGGATTGCCCTGGCGGCGACTGGTGGTAAAGGAGCCTATGCTTTTGCGCTAAACAATTTGCCGGCGCAGAATAACAACGTCTTTACCAACTTAACGGCAGATAGTTACCTGTTGTCTATGAGTGATGCCAACGGCTGCGTATCCCGCCAGTCTGTTATCCTGCAACAGCCGGCGCAGCTGCAGCTTTCCAGGAAAGTGCAGCAACCTGCCTGCAGCTATACATCAGATGGCAGCATAGCAGTTACTGTAAGCGGGGGCGTAATGCCTTATGCGTACAACTGGAGCAATGTGGGTAGTAATAACAATGCTATCAGTAATCTGAACGGCGGCTTATATAAGGTAACTATAACAGATGCCAACGGCTGCCGGTTGAAGGACAGCGCATTGCTGGTACAGCCGGCAGCTATACCGCTCAATATTGGATTCAGAGATACGGTGCTTTGTGTGGGACAATCCATTATAGTGGATGCGGGCAATCCCGGCGCGGGCTATTCCTGGGAGTCTGACGCAGGTTTCAGTGACAACAGGCAGGCGGTACAATTAAATAAGGATGGGCATTATAAGATAACCGTTACCGCACCATCCGGTTGTGTGGCAAAAGATTCCTTTAATTTGAAAACATCCCTCTCTGCACTGACAGCCGATTTCCTCCTGTCTAGCTATGGTATCGTAGGCGACACTGTAGTAGTGATAGATGTGTCTAAACCCAAGCCTCTTACCAATGACTGGACATTACCCAACGGTGCCAGGGATGCAGGTAATGCTGCCCAGGGAACCATTCGCCAGTTGTTGTTTGATAAAACAGGGAATTACACCATTAAGCTGCGCGTAACATTGGGAGAATGTACGGACGTGATCAGTAAAAACATTACCATATTGCCGAAGGAGCAAAGCGTGGTAGCAGATAGCCTGCTGGGTTACCGGGAGCGGTTGATAAAAGAAATAACCGCTTATCCTAATCCAAACGACGGGCCTTTCAAAGTAAGGGTGAGATTATCTAAAGTGACCGATATCCAGTTAAGGCTCATCAGCTTTAACAGCGGTGATGTAATAACGGTTAAAACCGCCGGTGGATCAGATAATTATGAAATACCGTTTGATGAGCAACAGTTGCCGCAAGGTATTTACCTGGTAGCAGTACAGGTAGGGAAGGAGTACCAGGTAATAAGAGTATTGAAATTGTAGATCTTTTGTCCCGGCATACCTGGCAAATAAAGACACTGTTGCTGCCAATGATATTATATTACCCAATATTCTTACCACAAGGTTACCACAATGTCAGCCCTTAGTTAGCACAATGTCAGGAACAGGATTTACTGGTTAAAATAATATTATCAGGCTTAAGTCTTTAAGGAGAAATGTAAGGTGAGTATTGAATTGCGAGAATAAGTGATTTTTTATTATTGAGGTAAAAAATATTTAGATAAGTAAAGAGCAACTAAGCATTTTAGGTTGTTCAATATAAATTACCAGCACAGGTATAAGCGCCCGGATGTTTCTTAACTTGCAAAACACCACCAGGGATTCGTAATTTTACTAAAAAGAATGGAGCATGACACAGTTCAATGCGGTGGTTTATACAGATGGCAGTTGTCATACACAACTCAGAACAGGCGCCTGGGTGGCTATTCTGCTGATAGGGACGGAAAAAATAATATTGTCGGAAACAGTAACTGATACCACACATAACCGGATGGAACTGACGGCTGTCATAGCAGCCATACAACATGTGCTGCTGCATTATCCGCATGTTACGCAGGTGCAGGTATTTTCAGACAGTCAGTATGTGATCAATCTGCCTGATCGTGAAGCGCAGCTAATGACACGGCATTTTATCACTAAAAAAGGAAATGAATTACAGAACAGTGCATTGGTGAAAACATTCTTACAGTTGCTGACCCGTATCTCTGTGGAATTAGTGAAGATAAAAGCGCATCAGAAAAAAAGTGAGGCCGTGAATTATAATATAGAAGCAGATATGTTATCGCGAAAACTGGTGCGCGAAAAAACAAACGGAATATAGGTAGATAAATGGAAAGGCCGGAGCCCTTCCATTTATGACCAATCTGCGGTGAGTACTGTTTTTAAAGATGCCGGCTTTTTGCCGGTGATCTTTTCTACGGTATCGGTGGTGAAGTTGACCTTGTTACCCGCCACAACATCATACACGGCTACCATATACGTTCCGATGAAATCGGGAGCCCCTGCTGCTTTCAGCGCAGCTTTGTAAGTGGCTGCATCCGGGCTGGGATAAGTAATGGTTTTGCCGGTTACTTCGGATAACAAATTAGCAGCATCATAATAGGATAATATTTCGGGACCGGTCAGTTCATAGGTTTGCTGGCTATGACCTGCCGTCGTTAATACCGTAGCGGCTACATTGGCAATATCTGCGGCATCAATAAACGCCACCTTCCCATTTCCTGCCGGTGCAAAAGTGATAGACCGCTCCGTGATATTTTCCCATTCATAGTTTTTGAAATTCTGTGCAAAAAAGGAAGGTCTTAAAACAGTATAATCAAAACCATCCTGTGCCAGTTTCTGCTCCATAACAGCGTGAAAACCCAGTATGCTGTCCGGGTCTATCTTCAAGGCAGACAGGTACACAATACGCCGGATACCTTTTGATGGCAAGTATTCCAGGAAAGGCGTCAGTAATACATTCAGATCCGGCACCATGGGCGGGCCCAGTAAAAAAACGCTATCTACTCCGGCGGTAGCATTCTCAAAAGTAGCGGGATCATCAAAGGAGAATTGCACGATATTATCAGCCAGACCCAGCTTGTCTTTTGCCTGTTCAACATTTCGGCTACCCACTACAAATGAAGCCTGACGCGCTTCCAGGTTCTTTACCAATATTTTGCCAATGGTGCCGGTCGCCCCGGTTACTAAGATTTTATTACTCATTTTTACAGCTATTTAATTGTCAATAGTTACTTTTGGTAATGCAATACTAAATAGTAACTAATGAGCAAACAAGAAGGCACACCGGCATTACCAGGTAACACGGAAGTAACTAACAGGGCCCCGCAAGCGTTTGCCGGAGAAAAAAAATATCAGGAAATTTTCCGGGTCGCCAATACTACCCGCAACCAACTTTGTCCGGTAAGGGATATTGTTGCCCGGATCAGTGATAAATGGAGCATGCTGGCCATTTTTGCCCTGGGTGGTTATGGCAAACTGCGTTTCAATGAAATGAAATATAAAATAGGAGATATTTCCCAACGTATGCTCACCGTCACTCTCCGCAACCTGGAAGCTGACAGCCTAGTCACCAGAACTGTTTTTCCGGAGATCCCACCACGCGTAGAATACGAATTAACCCCACTGGGCTATAGCCTCATGGAGCAATTCGTCTTGCTGGTGGATTGGGCAGAATTGAATGAAGAACAGATTATGAAGTTTCGGAAATTACAAATCAGGAATTAGGATATTTTTCGAGTTGATGAGTGGGCACAGGATGCCCAATGAAAAGCCTCCAGATCAATGATCTGGAGGCTTTTTAGTTCGAAATCATTGTACAAACAGATAATGGTATTGATGCTTTGCGGTTGAACGGTGTAAGTAACAACGCCCGGCTTAAGAAAAGCTTTCCTAATAGAAGAATTGCTCTAATACAATCTGACCGTCTTTCACTTCATATAACATTATCTCATCAATTTTTATTCTTCCAAAACCTTCTACAGTAATATCCATGCCACGTCCTACCGAAAAATGATTACCGCCTATAACGGAGTGGGTTGTATAAGTTCCATGAACCTCCTGAATCTTCGCTACCCAGTCCTTGCCTTTTTTGCGAACAGCAACTTTGCCTTTCGCATACCCAAAATACGGAGAATTTGGAGGGTCTACGCTTCTTACATTATCTGCAAAAAACTCGTCCTGGATTTCAAACCACATTTCTTGCCGGGCAAGCTCGTCAAATCGTGTTGCAACTTCCTGAGTTGTCATTGCTGTCATAAAAGTTTGATTTATTTTATTTAGACAATTTGTTGTTTAATAGCGTTTCTAACTTTTTCAGTTTAGATATCCAGAACTTATCAAAGTAAGAGATCCATTCCTGCAACTCATTGAATCCATCTTGTTTCAACGTGCAATATCTTTCTCTGCCAATGTCCTGGATAGAAATAAATCCCGCGGTGTACAATATTTTAATATGCTTTGAAACAGCGGGACGGCTCATGTCGAAATTTTCTGCCAGGCTGTTAATGGTTAAACTGTCCTTTGAGAGTAGCCTTAGCATCTTCCTTCTGCTCGGGTCGCCGATTACCTGGAATGCATCAAGCGTTGGTTGTGCCATGTTTTGCAGCGTTTATACGTTCAGCGATTTTATGTATATTTTTAAGCCAGCCATCATTCAGCGCATTGTACATAGTGAAGTTTTCCATTTCCGAAAAACCGCTATGCTCCAGGAAAAGTTCCGTGCCATTATCCTTTGGTTGCAATTTCCATACAACAACAGAATCAATCGTGATCTTGCCATCTCCGGGCCCGCTCTTCCATGAATAAGAAAGCTTTTTAAATGGAACGATCTCTAATACCCTGCAATAGACAATTCCGTCGAAATTGAGACCTGGTATCGGGTTTGTCCTGAATTGAAAGTCATACCTTATAATTGGCTGAAAATCATTTTTCATCAACCATTGTTCCATCAATTCAACATTCGTCAGGTATTCCCAAACCGCCTCAGGAGGATGAGGGAAGAAAAACTGGTGATTAATGCTTGTTGCCATAATATGTAACTTTTAAGTTACCCAAAAGTATATGTAACTTTTGGATTACGCAAATATTTTTTAAAAAACAGGGAAATTATTATGGCCTAATACTGATTATTCATTTTGATGCTTTCATTATACATACTGAGTGTGCCTTTGGTGCTATCTTTTTCCGGGATTTTAAGTCTGTTTTCATATCTTTGGTTTCACCAAATTCCAGCCCTCATTTGTTCAGCCTTGTATAAAATAGTGTGCTGCCTGCTGGGCATACCTATGCATTTTGATAAGTAGAATTCCCCGTTTTTCTTAACCTTCAAAATTATATAATTATGAAAAGCAAACAACGAAGAAGCTCCGCCTAAACAAGATCAAAATTGCCGCTCTTTATAACGGCGATCATAAGATAAGGAAACGGGAAGATGCGTCTTTAAAATTTATTTTTAACCAGTATTTCTAAACCTCGAAACTTTATGAAAAAGAAGATCAATTTGCCAAAACTTGTTCTGAACAAAATAACGATTGCTCATTTGAGTATCGATCAGCAACAGGCCGTTGCAGGAGGGAAAAGGTTCTCCGACCCGCTGACTGAAAACCCTTGTGACCCTCCCGCCAGTATACTCTATTGCTCCCGCAGAAGTTTTTGTTGCTGATCGCAGCAAGAACACATTTGATTCAAATGATGAATACGGCTTATAACAGATTTAGACCTGTTATAAGCTGGTTCGACTTTCGCATCACGCTGACATATATTAGTCTGTAAAATAGAATAGCCTAACTCGTTATAGTTTAGTAAATTTGATAACATTATAAAAAAAATGATTTATATCTTTACAAAAAAATACTATGAAAAAGAAAGTTCTATTTGTACTAAGTCTATTATTTGGATTGATGTTCATTAATGCCGGACTCAATAAGTTTTTCAATTACATGCCTATGCCCAAAGATTTGCCGGCAAGCATGATGAAAGTAATGACAGCGTTTATGGAAATAAGCTGGCTGATGCCACTTGTTGGCGCTGCAGAAGTTGTAGGTGGTGTACTTTTTATCACAAATAAATACAGGGCACTTGGTGCAATAATTATTTTCCCGGTTATGATAGGAATACTTTTAACTAACATCATATCTGCACCATCTGGTCTACCAATCGCACTTGTGCTGCTGTTAATCAACCTTTGGGTAATTTTCGAGAATCGCAAAAAGTACCTGCCGATGATCAGCTGATAAAAAGCTTGAGCGCCGCTATAAAGTGGTTCGACTTTGGGATCACGAAGCGTGATACAATTTAATTGTATCACGCTTTTTTTATACCTGCAATCAATCTTCACTGCTTTTAAAAGAAGATTTCCAGGGAGATAAAAAAGGATTTGCCTTGCATCTGCAATAAATACGGGATTCAGGGCTGCGTCTGAATCCTGCAATTTGATAAAATAGCATTAAGATAATTCTCGAAATGTTTTTCATTAAATCCTATGCTGCGATAGGCAATGTGGAAATCAGGTCTTATAAGATAGCATCCTGTGCGTTTTATACCTAAAGATTTGTAAAGAATTTCATTACCGGAAATCAAAGAAATATATTCAATGGTTATGGCTTCTTTAAACCTTTGAGCAATGTTACTCAACAGATGCACATTAATTTTATTATCGCTGCCTGAAAAAATGAAAAGGTGCAATGTCAGGCCATTTACCTTTTGTTGCATACCAAAAGTTTTACCGGAAGCATCTTTAAATGCTAAGTAGGGAAGGCGCTCACCGGGTTTCGGAGCCTTTGATACAAATGAACCATATGATGCGTTTTTTGAAAGTAAGCTATCAGGATAATTCATGCCAATCTGAGAGATGTTTTTGAATATATACCGGGTAATGAAATTGACTTTAAGAATGAGTGCTAGTATTTTTGGAGCAACATACATTCGCATGATTTTTATGAATGGATTTTTACTTACTGTAATCCCAAATGCGTTGTCTGTAGTTTTTACTAATTGCCTGGCAAAAGGAAGTCGTTCCTGCTGATAAGTGGCCAGCAAATTTTCTTTTGCCTGGTTTCGTATGACCAGAGCCAATTTCCAGGCTATATTATTGGCGTCCTGCAATCCGGTATTCATTCCCTGTGCACCCACAGGAGAATGTATATGAGCTGCATCTCCAGCCAGAAAACATCTCCCTGTCCTGAATTGTGACACATACCGGTGATGGGAGTGATACATTGAAATCCACTTAGGGTCAGAAAGTTCTACCTTCATTTGCATTCGTTCTGCGAAACCTTTCTTTATATCCTCAAAACTTATATTCTCTTTTTCTCCAATATCCTTGGGCACAAATCCAATTATTCTACACCGATTTTCCGGCATTGGAAAAAAGCCTGCAAAAGAATAATTTGAAAAAGCAATATATATTTCATCATCCTGTAATTGCCAATTCACTTTGCAATCGAGCACAAACAAATTAATGGGATAGGTTTCTCCGCCAAAAGGAATATTGAGTATGCGTCTTACAATGCTTTTTGCGCCATCAGCACCTATTAGCCAACTTGCTTTAATAGTTTCTTCATTCCTTTCATTATGTTTTACAGTTACATACACAGCATTAGTATCCTGAGTGAAAGCAATCAATTCCGTTTCCCATTCAACTTCATACCCTTGCTTCTCAAGGAAGTTAACCAATAATCGCTCTGTCCTGGATTGTTCCAGCATAAGAAGAAAGGGGAAGGCTGTTAATCCCTTTCCAAATGCTGACAGCGGTATGTGTTCTGTAACCTTGCCTTTTACGAGGTAGTTTATTGCTTTTGTTTGTTTACCAAGCGCAATAAATTCGTCAGAAATACCCATTTGCGAAAATATTTCCATGGAAGCAGCGTGGATGGCTAAAGCACGGGATTGAGTAGTAGGTTCTTTATTCTTATCTATAATACGAAATTTTATTCCCAGGCGGGCGAGCTGGCAGGCTGCCATTAAACCTGTAGGACCTGCTCCTACAATTAAAACTGCTGTACTTTCCTGCATAGCTTTTATTTGAAAGTGCTTATTCCAATCTATACTAATTTACAATTTTATTTGAGCGGTTTTTTGAATTTAATACAATTTGTGAAGAATCTGTTGATGATGAAATAATCCTTGGGAATTGTATATTTACACCCATGAAGTGGGTTGTTTATATATTTTCATTTTATGTACTGGTGTTGTCCGGCATTCCTTGTAATGCGGATGATGGCTGCTGTACAGATGAAATTAGCGCAACAACCACATCAAACAGGGAATCCGGCAATGCTGACCATAAGCCAGCATGCCCATGTTCTCCTTTCTTTGCGTGTAGTGCTTGCCATGGAGTTGTGATACCAGATAACAGGATTGAATTTTTCAAGGCATTACCACCTGTTGCAAAGCTGCATTTTTTCTACTCGAAACAATCTCTTTCCGATTTTCCCGCTGCTATCTGGCAGCCTCCAAAAACAATCTGGTATACTTCTTAATTTTATTGTGAATGATACTACCTGCTGGTAGTGTTGTTGATCTATTCCGTACATATTTCATATTCAAATGAGAAAAGTTTTAGGCTTAATGCTATTGCTTTGCATGGGTAACCTGTGCATGGCTCAAAATATATTAACCGCTGTAATAAAGGATGCTGATTCCAAAGAACCGCTGGCAGGCGCTACTGTACTATTAACGGGAACAAACAAAGGGGCTAAAGCAGATGAAAATGGTGTTGTTACTTTTTCCGGTATATTTAATGGTAAGCAGGTTTTTACCTTTCGATTTGTAGGCTATAAGGAACATACAGCAATATTAACTTTTCCCCGTCCTGTTGATACATTAGTGATATTTTTAGCAGCAGCCGGGGAAGGCCTGGGGGAAGTGGTGATCTCTTCTACCCGCAGTACCCGCACTATACAGAATATTCCTACCCGCGTGGAATTGATAGGAGGTGAGGAGCTGGAAGAGAAAGGGAATATGAAACCAGGCGATATACGTATGATGCTGAATGAAAGCACCGGTATACAAACGCAGCAGGTATCTGCTACCTCTGCAAATTCAAGTATTCGTATTCAGGGCCTTGATGGACGTTACACTCAAATGCTGAAAGATGGATTTCCCATGTATGCAGGGTTTTCCGGCGGATTAGGTTTGCTGCAAACACCACCGCTGGATTTAAAGCAGGTGGAAGTCATAAAAGGGGCTTCGTCTACTTTGTACGGTGGTGGCGCGATTGCCGGACTTGTTAATCTGATTTCCAAAGTACCAACAGCAGAAAGAGCGTTGAATTTTTTAGTCAATGGTACTTCTGCCGGCGGGCTGGATATAAACGGATACTATGGACAGAAATTTGAAAAGGTAGGTTTCACTTTGTTTGCCGCACGTAATGGTAATAAACCTTATGATCCGTCCACAACAGGCTTTACCGCCATCCCGAAAACAGAACGGTACGTATTTAATCCTAAACTGTTTATCTATTTCAGCCCTAAAACAAAAATGAATATTGGGGTTAATACGACCTTTGAAGATCGTACCGGTGGCGATATTCAGTACATTAAAGGAAAGGGGGACAGCACTCATAGTTATTTTGAAAAGAATAAGAGCAGCCGGTTTTCTACACAATTTTCGCTGGACCACCAATTTAATGAGCATAGCAGCCTGTCGGTAAAAAATTCAGTTAACAACTTCAATAGAACTATCACCATACCGGATTATACATTTGATGGGAAGCAATGGTCTACCTATTCGGAAATTACTTATGCCAACCAACGGAAGAAAACAGATTGGGTGGCTGGTTTGAATGTATACACAGATGATTTTAAAGAATATCCGAAAGACAGTTTCCCTAAAAGAAATTATAATCAGCATACAATAGGTGGGTTTATTCAACACACCTGGAAAGCCACTGACTGGCTGCAAACGGAAGCCGGTGTGCGAGGCGACTATGTGATAGATTACGGTTTTGTGTTTCTTCCACGTATTTCCGCCCTCTTCAAAATATCTCCGAAATTTACTTCCCGGTTGGGTGGTGGTTTTGGCTATAAAACACCGACCATCTTTACTGAAGAAACAGAACGGATACAATTCAGGTCAGTATTGCCGGTCAGCTCCGGCACAAATAAACTGGAAAAGTCCTACGGCGCTAACTTCGATGTGAACTATCGCACTTCTTTATTTGATAAATTGAGTGTCAGTATCAACCAGCTTTTCTTTTATACCCGCATCAACGATCCGCTATTACTGGAGAATGTACCGGGAAATATCTATCAACTTGTAAATGCAGATGGATATTTGGATACCAAAGGATGGGAAACCAATGTCAAATTGGGGTATGAAGATTTTAAATTGTTCATAGGATATACTTTCACGGATGCTCAATTGAACGAAGGAGGCAGGAAGAGAGAAAACCCGCTGACAGCAAAGCATCGACTGAATAATGTGTTGATGTATGAAATAGAGGACAAATGGAAAATAGGACTGGAAGCATATTATTACAGCAGTCAGCCACTGAATGATGGCACCACCGGAAAGCCTTACTGGACGTTTGGTTTCATGGCGGAGAAAATATGGGAACGGTTTTCATTATTTGTAAATTTTGAAAACTTTACAGATACCCGCCAGACAAGGTTTGACAGCATTTACACCGGAACTGTTACGCATCCTGTATTCAGGGACATTTACGCTCCACTGGATGGTTTTGTAGTGAATGGAGGATTGAAATTAAAACTTTGATAATAAGAAGTTTTACATTTTCTTATCCCTTTATAGCAATCATAAACCGGTAGATTACATTATTAAAATGTAAAATAAATACAAAATTATATAATAGTGGACTATAGGATTGCCGCTATTTTTGTGCTGAAATCAAAATAATTACTATGGAAAACCAGCATAGCCATCACGAACATGAGCATGGGCAACATACAGCACATGATGTTAATAAAGATTTGCCGATGTCACATAAACACGAACATACCGGGCATGATCACAGTGCTATGGATACAGGCAAACACGATCACCATAAAGAACATGACAGCACAGGCGGACACGATGAACATGCCGGGCATCATACAGCAGACTTTTTAAAAAGATTTTGGTTATGTCTGGTTATTACCGTTCCTGTTCTACTGTTATCTCACATGATACAGCAATGGATAGGAATGGAGCTTACTTTTCCGGGTGATAAATATGTGTTGCTGACACTGAGCAGCTTTATTTACTTCTATGGAGGATGGCCTTTCCTGGCAGGTTTGGTAAGGGAGTTGAAATTTTGGAATCCGGGAATGATGACACTGGTAGCAGTGGCCATTACTACAGCGTACATTTATAGTGTAGCTGTTGTTTTTGGGCTTCCGGGAATGGACTTCTTCTGGGAACTGGCTACTTTGATTGATATCATGCTGATGGGTCACTGGTTAGAAATGAAATCACAAATGGCGGCTTCCCGCGCATTGGAATCGCTGGTAGAACTTCTCCCTGCTGTGGTGCATGTGGAACGTAATGGTCAGGTATCCGACATTCCTTTAAAGGAATTGCAGAATAATGATGTGATCCTTATTAAACCAGGTGAAAAAGTTCCGGCAGATGGGCTTATCCTGGAGGGTAGTTCTGATGTAAATGAAAGTATGCTTACCGGTGAAAGCGTACCAGTGAAGAAAGCAAAAGATGCTAAGGTGATCGGTGGTGCTGTAAATGGAGACGGCGCGTTGAAAGTGCAGGTCACGGGTGCTGGTAATGATAGTTATTTGAACAAGGTAATTGGTATGGTGCAATCTGCACAGCGAGCCAAATCCAATACCCAAAACCTGGCTAATAAGGTGGCTAAATGGCTCACCATTGTTTCCATTAGTGTTGGGATAGTTACCTTTATTGTATGGCTTTCTGCCGGCAGAGAGTTGTCTTTTGCACTGGAAAGAATGGTGACAGTGATGGTAACTTCCTGTCCACATGCATTAGGTGTTGCTATTCCATTGGTGGTTGCTACTTCTACAACACTGTCAGCCGTACATGGCTTGCTGATCCGTAACCGTACTGCATTTGAAAATGCAAGAAAGCTCACTACTATTATTTTCGATAAAACAGGAACGCTGACGAAAGGAGCACATGAAGTGCAACAAATCATCCCTTTGAATGACCAGTTTAATGCTGACCAAATACTGCAATATGCTGCCGCTGTTCAACAGAACTCTGAACACCATATTGCACATGGCATCATGCGGAAATTAAAGAATAATAATCTTGAATTGTGGAAGATTGCTGATTTCCAGTACATGCAGGGCATTGGCGTAACAGGTATTGTAAATGGGAAAAGGGTTGTTGCTGCCGGCCCTAACTACTTTAAGCAGGAAAAGAAAGATGCCCCTGTTATTCCAGCAGAAGTGGATCAGGCAACGGATACCGTAACTTTCGTATTGATAGATAATGTACCTGTAGGTATTATCACTTTAGCTGACGCAATCCGGGAAACAGCGGCGGAAGCGATAGCTGCTTTAAAGAAAATGAATATAAAATCCTTCCTGTTGACCGGTGATAATGAGCAGGTAGCTGCGGCTGTGGCGAAGAAACTCAATATGGACGGTTATCTGGCCAATGTTTTACCGCATGAAAAACAAAATAAGGTAAAGGAGTTCCAGGATAAGGGTGAAATTGTTGCCATGACTGGTGACGGTGTAAATGATGCACCTGCGCTGGCGCAGGCTGATGTGGGTATCGCTATAGGGTCTGGTACTGACGTTGCCGCAGAAACAGCAGATATTATTCTTGTAAACAGCGATCCGGGAGATGTAGTTCAAATGATTACTTTCGGTAAGGCCACTTATCGTAAAATGATCCAGAATTTAATATGGGCTGTAGGTTACAACGTAATAGCTATTCCACTTGCAGCAGGGATATTGTATCCTCACTTTATGTTAAGCCCTGCTATGGGAGCAGTTTTAATGAGTATTAGTACAATAGTAGTGGCGATTAATGCTAAACTATTAAGGGTTAAATAAGACAATTAATAATTCAATACCAGCTTACACTAACGTGCTTGTTGCTATAATAACAAGCACGTTTTTTATTTATAATTTGCCCCTTGCTTCCGATGGGGAAATTTTACTGTCCTGCTTTGTTAAATTCCGGTGTTTGCCACCCCAATCACTTAATTGTTTAAAAATAGGCCCGAACGCTAATGCCATCTCAGTGAGTTCATATTCTACCCTTGGGGGAACTTCCGCATAGACTGTTCGCTTAACCAGGCCATCCTGCTCTAATGCCCGCAATTGTAAAGTTAGCATGCGTTCTGTAATAAAAGAAAATTCCTTCTTTAGTTCACTGAACCTGAATTTTTTGCTTTCCAGCTTACTTAGTATCAGTATTTTCCATCTACCCCCAATCTTATTAACAGCATAGGTAAGATCACATTCAATGATACATTTTTCGTTACGGGTATAAGTCGAGTTTTCCTTCCTGGTTGCCATTAGTTACATATTTGTAAGTACCGTACAATTGATTGTACAACCCGTAAATTAGATGCTACCAGCTACTTTTGCAAAGAAATTTTCAAAGCCGGATATATCCGCTAAAAAAATTATCATTTCATTAATCATCATTAAAAGAGAAATTATGGATCTGTATTTAAAAGGAAAAACTGCGGTGGTGACAGGCGCCAGCCAGGGACTTGGCCGGGCAATCGCAAAAGAATTGGCGATAGAGGGCGTGAAAGTCTTTGCTGTTGCAAGAAACGAAGATTTGCTGAATAGCCTCAAAGCTGAAGTCGCCGCTGCAGGCGGCGTGGAACCCGTTACGCTCATCCAGGATTTTGTTGCACCCGACGGGCCGCAAAAGATTGCGGCTGCGGGGCTTTCCAGCCTGGGACACATCGATATTCTCATTAACAATGCGGGCCGTAGTCGTCCATTGGATGTCATCGGTGCGGAAGAGGCGTGGGCCGAGTCCATGACGCTGGACTTCGACCGTCACCGGCAACTGACACAACAGCTTTTGCCCCATTTTATGGCGCGTAAGCAGGGCGCCATCCTGAACATCACCAGCACTTATGAGTTACGCACGATCAATGTTTCGGCGGTTGCCAAAGCGTCCATCGTTGTGTGGTCCAAGCAGCTCTCCGGACAACTGGGGCAGTATGGTATTACAGTCAACTGCCTGCAGCCGGGCCTCATAGATACTGAGAATGTCCGCCGTTTCTTCCCTGGTGACGAACGCAGGAAATTTGCCGAGCATGAGATCCCACTGGGTGATTTCGGTGAGCCGCAGGACATAGCCAACATGGCCACTTTCCTGGTATCGCCTCGTGCGCGATACATCACCGGCACCGTCGCCGTTGTCGATGGCGGACTGCGTCATCACCCGTTCTGATGGTTGCGTTCAGCCGCCTGTTCCTGTAAACTGCATCTTAAACAGGCTTTACAGGCCTGTTTAAGATGCAGTTTGTATTATTTAGCATTATCGTCCTTTAGTGAGAAGGGGATGTTATTTATGCTGTATTAGTTGTATGCCGGGCGCATTGATGCCACTTTCTCCTGCAATTCCTTTCAGGTAAATAGTAAAAACATTTTTGGCGGTAAGCGCTACAACAGGTATTTCCAGTATGGTTTTTACCTTAGTGCCATCTTTTGTTTTTACCTTTAGCTTATAACTACCACTGCTGATGGTTTTGAATTTTGCCAGGTCTGCTGTAATGGGCGAGGCGGCAATATACGCTGTGGAGGCCGTTGTCAGGGTTAGACTATCAGTGCCTTTATAAATAACAATATCCACCGCAGGCATGTTGGGAGACAAGTGAAGAAAACGTACATTGGCTTTGCCATCAACCGGAACGGACAGGTCATCTTCCAGTAAAACGTATTTCACCTTTGGTGCACCTGTTTTAGGTAAGGTATCGTAAGCTATCAATGAATAATTTTTGTTAGCCTTCAATGTAAGTTTGTCTTCAGCAATAACTGAAGCGGGATCAACTACCAGCTTAAAAGTATTAACATCGGAGGCTACAGACAGGTAAGGTGTACCTGGTGCGCCAGTATGACTGGCATAAGCAACTTTTTGAGATACTTTTTTCCCGGCTACAAATACATCAAACGCAGCAACTTTAGGTGCAGCATGTATAATAGCGAGATTAGCGGATGGAGGAGCTGTTTGTTCCTTATCGTTTTTTTTACAGGACGTAAATACTATCATGGCTGCTGCCAGGAACAATAGGCTACTATTGAGCACAATACCTCTTTTCATAATTTTCATTTTATAGTATTTGTTTGGTGATTTTTTTAAATATATGGATGTCATCTGCTTACATCTTTCCTGATGCCGGAAAAGAGATTTTCTTTTTAGCAAATGTTTTCCTGTTTACATAGTATCCCGTTAATGCTTGTGTGGATAGCGCAGCACCAGCTTCCACCTTTATTAACTGCGCGCGTAATGGAGCGTAAATAAATACGCTGCATAACAGCAATAGAAGTTTACTTATTTCCATGTTAACCTTTAGTCGTGGATTATTTATAACACGCTATTGATTATAAAACACGAAAAGATTGAAAACCCCTACGCTGAACTTTTTATTGGAAGAATAATTAGCTGGAGAAGATCACCATCAGTGACCAGATTTAAAAGGTATCAAAATAATAGGTCAGCTGATTTTTGTATACCCCTCCTAATATTCCGAGGCCATTAGTGATATTTCCTGACGGGGTAACTGAATGACTGGAGGGAAGTGTGCCGAAATCTATTTTATTTTTTTCGTATTGAAAGAGATAGTCATAATAACCCCTGCTTACAGATTTTACCATAAACAATACGCTACCTTGCATCATGGTATTATCGGATGTGAAATATTGGGTATTAACAGATACGGTTGTTCTGTATGCCTCCCCGTCGAAACTGGCATCCGACAGGAATATTCTGTGAAATGAATCCCCGTTATAATTGATAGCACTATTATCTGTTAGCATATCCCGGTTAAACATATTTAACCTGATGAATGTATTTGTAGGGATCGTATCTTTTAACAAAGGCAGTGGATATTGGTCCTTTAGGCGGTCGTAGAGGGCTTTTCCGTCCGGGGTGTCATAGTTGTAAGTGATGTTCTGCCAGGTAAAATGCCGGTATATTTTAACGACCTGTTTCAACGCTTCTATAATGTAAAAATCTTCTTCGCCGGGTACATCATTAATAGTAAAATTGAATGTTAACACAGGCTGATCAGTGTACATTTCCCGTAGGGTATCTACTTCCGTGATCGTAAATGCAGCCGGGATATGTGTGGTAGCCTTCACTGCTTCCAGGTCAGGCTGACTTATATCAATTGTATATGTTTGGTCAGCTATGATTTTTTGCGGATAAGAGTAAATGCTGGTTGGCCCATTGGAATACTCAGGAGAAGCATTAAAGGGCAACAGCCAGAAATGGCCCAGCGCATCCTGTAGATGAACACTGGCATTTGTTATCTTTTCAAAATTAATAGTGCTGCCATTTTCTATCAGTGTACTCTTCCCGACAGGTATTTTAATAGTATCTCCGGCTGTTAACTCTGCCAGTATAACGAGTTTATTGGTTAAATGCGTGGAAGGGGTATAGGTCTTTTTACATGCGGTGCATTGTAACATACCTGCTATCATGAACAGCCACCAGGATAGTCCTGTTGATTGTTTGTATCTGTATTTAAGAAAGGGTACGTACATAATATCTTACTTAAAAATTGATCGTGTATGATAGAAAAGGGGATACGCCAAACAGCTTATTCTTTGACAGGACTACATTGAATTTTCCATCTATTGAAGCCTGCAGGTCGTAGTTATATTTACTGGCAGACCCTAATAAATTATAGATACCAGCAGTGAACTTATGCTGCCATCTCTTTTTTGTTGTTAAATAATAATTGGCGGCTATATCCATTCGGTAATAAGGTAATGTGCGGAACTGGTTTAGTGCCGAATTGTAGTATATGAACCGATACGTTTGTACCGGGTCTTCAGGATCAATAATGTGCTGGGAATTGTCGAAATCGGGATAGATCTTTTCCGGCATCGTAAATACATCACCTGATGAAATACTACCTGCTGCAGAAATATCCCAGTTTTTATTTGGTTTGTACGCAACAGCTAAGTTTACCACATGTCGCCTGTCATATTTGTAAGGAAATTTTCTGCCGTTGTTGAGGTCATCAAACTGGCGCCAGTTCCATGATAACGTGTAAGACAGTGTAAACAGCCACTTGCGCAGCTTCTTTTCTGTAAGTAGTTCCAGCCCATAGCTCCACCCTTTGCCGGTAAGGATATTTTCTTCCCAGGTAGAATCATTGGAAAAAATATTTCCACCATCTACATAGTTGGTAATATTGTACATTTTCTTCCAATACACTTCAGCAGACACTGTTGTGTTGGTTTTATCCTTGTAGGTATAACCAACACTTGCAGAGGTGCTTTCTTCCGGCTTCAGCAACCGGGTACTGGGCACCCACACCATATTGTTCATGCCCAGAAAAGGATTGTTGAGCAGGTGGAGGTATTGGGTAAGCTTATTGTAAGCAACGTAAAATTGCTGCGTTGCATTAATTTTGTAAGCCGCAAAAAATCGTGGCTGGAAAGAGCTGAAGTGATAATCCCTGAACTTATAGGTAGTAAAATGAATGCCGGGCCGTATTAATAAACGATGATTAATATTGATTTCGTTTTCATAATAAAGCGTGTAATCCATGAAGGGCAGGGGTGTTATCGCCTTGAAATCGCCTATATCTTCCTGGAATTCTTTAGATATATCTATACTAAAAGGTTTGATTTTAGTATAAGCAGCTTTAGCACCAAAATTGAATTTGATATTATTATTAGCGTATACTTCGAACTGCGTTTTGAGATTGTAATGCGCTATGGATGAATAAGTGCTATAAACACGGTTTGCTACAGGGAAGCTGGTAGAATCATCATATATCGTATACTGAAATCCTGCCAGGTTATTATAATGACTTAGATTAAAGGAGGTATTAACAAATGAACGTGGCCCCAGTACATGATTCCAGCCTAATGATGCCAGCTTATTACCCCATTTCTGAAGGTTGTTATTGTAATCTTCTTTAACACTTATACGGTCGTTTCCGTTATAAATGTTCAGCATCAGCTTATTATTATTATTTAGTAAATGGGTAATCTTAAAATGAAAATCGTAAAAGCGCGTACTAAAGCTTTCCTGGTCCAGCTTTAACCTGGGGCTCATCCAGTTGTGCCGGAAGGAGACCATTACAGCCGTTTTATTTTTTATTAATGGGCCTTCAATGGTCGCTGATCCTGCCAGGAAGCCCAGGTTGGCTTCGCCTTTCCATTGAGACATATTTCCGTCTTTCGTATATACATCTGTTACAGAAGATATTAGTCCTCCGAAGCGGGAGGGGAAATCTGATTTGTAAAACATCATGGATTTGAAAGATGTTTTATTAACGATGGAGAGCGCCCCCAGCAGATGTGTAGGATTAAACACCTCGTTGCCATCCAGTAAAAACAAATTCTGATCCGGATTTCCGCCCCTTACTAACACGCCATCTGTAGATTCCTGTATATTTATAACACCCGGTTGGAGATCCCGGGAGCGCACGGGATCGTTTTCACCAATGAGATTATTGTTAGCCTCATATTCATCTGTTCTGATATTGGCACCTGTGCCTTTTTTCAGGCTGTTGCCGGCAGTAACGATTATTTCCTGTACAATACCATTAAGTGAAAGCGGGATGTCTGTTCTCGTATTGCCGGATAGCTTTACGTCCACTGTTTTTGTAGTATATCCTATATATGAAACAAGCAAAGTATGATTGCCTGCTGTCAATGGTAATGAGAAATAGCCATAGGTATTGGTAATAGTTCCTTTTCCGGTTGCAGACTCCCGTATGGTGGCATTAATTAAGGGTTCTTTACTTCCATCTTCTTTAATAAAACCATATAAAGCATATACAGGCTGTGGGGAAGTGCCGTTTGCACGAACGATAATGAGTTTATTATTTATTTCCACCGCTTTGACTTCCTGGTTCACCAGTAGTTGCCGTAACAGATCCGCTACGGTAGCTTCTTTTCCGTTGAGTGTAATTACTTTCTTTATTTCAAGGAAAGTGGAAGAATATTCCACATCGATGCCACCCTGTTTTGCAAGGTCCTCCAGGAATTCCCGTATGCTACCTTTTTTAAGAGAAGGGTGAAACGGACGGGAAAGAATACTGGTATCCTGTGCTTTTACCTGTGTGGCCACCAGCATAATAAGCACTGCTATCATTGTTACTCTTCTCATTCAGGTATCCGCCATAAGCCGCTGCGTATTTTTTTAATGTTTATTTAAGATGCGCGCTAAATTATTATGCCTGTTTATTCAGGGACGATATAGTATAATACGCTGATGCTCCTTTTTGATACCAAGCCCGGTGGTGAGTTTTATTTCCTCCAGTGCTTCTTCCAGTGGCTGATGTACAAAACGGACATTTATGCGCAACTGTGACTGTACATCTTTTACTTCATCTGATAAAACAATATTTACGTGGTAATAATCGCTTAGTTTATTTACCACCTCCTGCAGTAAGGTGTTTCTGAATTCCAGGATACCCGTTTGCCAGGACTGGTCATTAGCATCAGTAACATTCCCTTCTGTAAATTGTTTACCGGATAATGTGGCTGTTTGCCCTGCAGAAAGGATAATGTGGTGCTGCCTGTTGTTTTTTTCTGCAAACATCACTTTCCCGCTGGATACAGTTATTTTGTCTGTTGATGCAGCTGTATTTACAAAAAAGGAGGTTCCCAGCACTTCCACCATCGCAAGGGGAGTACTAATACGGAAAGGAGCGGCGGCCCGGGCGGCTACTTCAAAAAATCCTTCCCCTTCAAGGCTTATTAAGCGCTCTTTTGTATCAAAGGAACGGGGATAGCTAAGCATGGTACCTTTGCGTAAATGCACCAGGGTACCATCCGGTAGTACCACCTGCTGATTATCATACCTGGCAGAAAGATGTTGTATGGCAGCCGGGCCGTACATGCGCTGAAACCCCCAGGCCACCATAGCAATAATGGTGATAACAGCAGCAGCAGCCCCGAGTTTTTTCCAGGTATGCATGTTAAAGATCCTGCCAGAGGTATGTATCCTGGTATTTATCTTAGTCCAGGCCTGCTGTATGTCGAACATTTTGTTGGTCAGCAGCATGTCGCTGTTCTGCCATATGCTTTGATAGGCAGCATATTCCTCCTGGTTCACCGGATCTGCCATCAGCCATTCCTGGAGACAGGCATTTTCTTCCGCTGAGGCTTCGTGATTTAGATGTTTCCCTATAATATTGGCTATATGTATATCAGGTTCCATAAATGTCATACTGTTTGAATAACGCAGAAAAGAGGAATCACCTCTATTCTACCAGTTTATAAGAGCAAAAATTTCCAGTAACATCCAAAAATGAATGCTTTTAGCGAATGCGCGCAGCATTTTAAGTGCCTTACCTATTTGATTTTCTACCGTTTTAATGGATATTCCCTGACTGGTGGCTATTTGCTGGTAGCTGAGCTTACTTACACGGCTCATGATAAAAACATCCCTGCATTTTGGCGGCAGGGTGCTGATAGCATTGTTTAATGCAGCCCTGTAATCCACCTCTTTGATCACTTCCCCGGAAAACAGGAGCTGTTCTTCCACTACGTCCTCGTCAGTGAGCGCAACAACCGGATGTTTGCCTGCTTTCCGTAAATAGGTAAGACTGTTGTTGCGTACGGCGGTAAACAAGTAATACCTGATGCCATCTGCGCGGATTATATTTTCCCCGTTTTCCCATATCTTCATGAAAACTTCCTGTACAATGTCCTCACTGGCCTGTTCTGATTTCACGAACGTTAAGGCATAATTACAAAGCGGATTGTAATGCTGTTCAAAGATGATGTGAAATTGTTCGTATAGCGTGTTTTTGCGCAAGCAGTGTATTTTTATAATATTATGGTTGCAATGACCTACCGGGATCCTTTTAATTGAGAGAGCAGGGCATAATATGCTTCTTTAGGCTGCGATCTTTCATCGAATGGTAATCCATTTCCGTAGTTTACTTTTCCGGTTTCATTATCGCGCCACCCCAGCGAGGAGTATCGATCGGTGAAGCCCCATGTACTGAAACCTGAACATTTCGGGTTGGCCATACAAACAGCAAGAATGGCTTTATAATACGCCGCCTGCCTGGATAATAACGGCGCTGTTTCCGTTCCATGGAGGCTAACATCCATTTCAGATACCCGTACTTCCAGTCCTAAGTCAGTGAATTTTTTCATGGTGCGCGCCAGTGCGTCAGGAGTTACAGGTGTTTTACCTTTTCCCATATCTTCATGCACCTGAAAAGCGATACCATGTATAGGAACATGGCGTTTTTGTAATCTTTTTACCAATCGATATAAAACATTGCATTTATTATCAGGATCAGTTTCATCCAGTTCTTCTACGCCATACTCATTGATATAGAGTTTTGCAGCAGGATCGATGTTATGCACCAGGTTAAAGGCAATATCTATGTATTCTTCTCCCATAGCCTTAAACCATGGAGAAGAGCCTCTGAGGCCTGCATTTTCATCCATGTTTAAATCACGGACAGGTTCATTTACAACATCCCATTCTGTAATCTTTCCTTTGTAGTGTGAGGTTACTGTTATTATATGATCTCTGAATATTGCTGTTATTTTCGCCGGATCATTTTCCATGGCACTTACCCATTGAGGTATTGCCTCATGCCAGGCAAGTGTATGTCCATGCACCGCTATTTTATTTTGCCTGGCAAAATCTACTATAGCATCTGCTTCTGCAAAGGCGTAGATATTGGGTTGCGGATGAATGAACTGAAATTTCATATCATTTTCCGGTGTCACCATGCTATATTGGCTGGCCACTGTTCTGGCATAAAGGGTGTCAGTCATCAGCGGGTTTACAGCAACTGCGGTACCTATGTGTATGGGTCTTGGCAGTAGATTGGCAGTAGAACGAAGCGTATTGGACAACGCAGATATTGTACAGATTTTATTATCTACTACTTCTACTTTACTTAATAAGTTAACAGGCTTTACTACCAGTGCATTGAGCAGGAAACTGCTGCCTGCTTCAGCCTCCGCACCAAAATATATTTTCCCTTCCCCAAAAATGTTATAGGTATCTTCGAAATTACCGGCAAAAATATTGTTGACATACCATTCAATTTTATTGCCACTTCTTTTTATGGCAAGTTGTACATTTTGTAAACTACCAATAAAGGCTGCTGTTTTAGGTATGATGGAGGTACCGTCATGGATGATCAGCTGAAGTAATTGGTTTTTTATGCCGATAGCAATTGATTTACCTTCCTGTTTCCATTCGTCATATATATCCGGGAGTTGACCGCAAAAATAAATAAGCGCTCCTTTTTCTGATGGCGGAGTAACGGTAGCGACCAGTAAAAAATCACCCTGCACCTTTAAATAGGGGCCCTGAAGATTATAAGGGGGATTTTTTGTTAGTGGTTCCTTTTCCTGTTCAATGGCAGTTTCGCCGGGAACCCTTATTTTAGGGACAATACCCCTGTTTAAAGCCTGAATAAGGATGCCTTCGGGCTTTACGGTAGCTCCTGAAAAATGTTGCCAGTCATGACCGTTAATCAGATCAGTAAAGGGGATGTCATCTTTATAAAAATTATCTGCATTGCCATAGCTTTGTTTTTTACATCCAAATGAAATGGTGAAGAGCAAAAAAGTTGTCAGCAATATAATCTTTAGGTTTTTTCCAGCACAGAAATTAGACATAGTACAGCTTCTTAGTAAGGTTTTGAGGAGAAAGCAACCTGATGTTAACAGCCTCCGCTTTATGTATTTATATTTAGCCATGCTACCTGGCTAAATATTGCCTTCTTATCATCAAAACGCAGAAATCGGAAAAACCCCTACTCCTTTAAAATATTCTTAACAGATGTTTAACCAGTTATTATTCACCTGAACATGTCTGAATAAGGCTCATAACAGCGATGCTTACAATTGAACCCGAAAGATGAAAAACTCATTTTCGCAAAACTATTCCTTACTTTTGCCAGGTAACCATGCTAACAATAATCCATTAAAACATGTACAGATATATACTGTTAATGTTAGCATGCGTAGTATTGTCTTGTGAACCTGTCCATGCACAGGTAATCAATAATCCCGTTATTGCCTTTGATCAGGCGCAGCAAACGGGAAAGAAAATACTACTGATATTCTCCGGTTCCGACTGGTGTATTCCCTGTATACGATTTCATAAAAAGATACTTTCCGACAGCACTTTTCAACATTTTGCCAGTGAATACCTGGTATTGCTGGAAGCAGATTTCCCACAACACAAAAAGATACCGGAGCCACTTCGCTCACAATATGATGTTCTTGCAGAACAATTCAACCCCGATGGCGAGTTTCCACAGGTAGTATTATTAAGTCCGGAAAAAAAGCTGATAGCGAAAGTACCTTTTGATCAACAAACACCAGCAGCATTTATTACAGCCGTGAGCGCGCTCCTAAAATAGCACATATGCACAGCAGTAAAATCAATACACGTTTGATGGGTTCTGAATTTGAGCTCATAGCAGTGGGTGAAAATGAGGAAGTATTACGGGAACGGTTAAACGAAGGTATTACAGAAATACGGCGTATCGAAACACTGCTGACAGAATTCAGCGATGACTCTCAAACGGCGCAGTTAAATCAGCATGCGGGTATAGCGCCGGTACAGGTAGCCACCGAAGTGTATCAGCTGATACAGCGTTGTATAAAACTCTCCCGGCTAACACAGGGCGCCTTTGATATTTCCGCCGGGGCATTAAAACGGCTTTATAACTTCAAACAACAAAATTTCCGGATGCCGGATTCCGCCACCCTTGCCGCTACCTTGCAGCAAACCGGGTACCGGCATATTGCATTACTGGAAAACAATTACGTGTACCTGCAGCAGAAAAGGATGCATATCGGCTTTGGCGCCATTGGTAAAGGGTATGCGGCCGATCGTGTAAAGGTGTTATGGAAAGCAAAAGGTGCCGGCAGTGGCGTGATCAATGCCAGCGGGGACCTTACCGCCTGGGGTACTCAGCCTGACGGCACTCCCTGGAAAATAGGCATTGCCCATCCGGATGATATTTCCCAAATACTATTATGGCTGCCGGTAGAAAATGCATCAGTAGCTACTTCAGGTAATTATGAACAATATTTTGAGTGGAAAGGGATACGTTATTCGCATAACATTGACCCCCGGAAAGGATTACCGGTGCCCTATATCAAAAGCGTTACAGTGATCAGCTCCAGCGCGGAATTGTCGGATGCATTGGCTACTGCAGTTACTGTGATGGGAAAAGAGGTAGGACTGGACCTGATCAACCAGTTGCCGGATGTGCATTGTATCATCATTGATGAAAAGAATCAAATTTTTCAATCAGAAAAAATTCACATTCATGCCAAAGCATAATATCAACCGTATACCTGCTTTCTGCGTATGCATTGCCGTAACCTCCCTGCTTGCCGCATGCGCTACTGTAAAGCCTTACCAGCGGATATACCTCAATGATGCAAATATGAAACTGGGAAAAGCAGATATTGAAAAATTTGATGAGAGCGTACATACTTATCGCGAAGGGGCCAGTGGCGGAGGTAACGGGAAAGGCAGCGGCGGATGTGGTTGTAACTAAACCGGTAAACTAAAAAAGGTGAAAAGGAGATTTATTGCAACCAGCCTAATAGCAGCCTATTTATCGGCATGCGGACAAAAAACGGATGATAGCACGGTGTATAAAAAGCAACGGCTCTCAAAAACAGATATCCAGGTATTGTTCTCTTACTATACACAGGATGGTAATCACTCTGCCGTTACCGGAGGCATCGGTACGGAGGCATTACAGGTATATGCGCCCGGCTTCACGATCACGCATCAACGTGATTCTCTTGATGCTATACAATTCAATGCAGGAGTAGATGTGATCACTTCTGCCTCTAAAGACAGGATAGATTTTGTTTTATCTTCTGCCTCCCGGGTAGACAGCAGGATATATATGAACCTGGGTTACAGCCGCCTGCTGAAAAGAAGCCGTATCCGCGCCGGGATCAATACCGGTTTTTCTATAGAATCCGCCTATCTGTCGCTACCATTAGGCATATCCATCTCGCATGTCAATATTACCCGCACAAGGGAAATCAGCGCTTCTCTGCAATGTTTCTTCGACGATCTGCGCTGGGGGCGCCTGGGCGGGAGATCCGGTGAAACGCTTATGTTGATATATCCCGATGAACTGCGCTACAAACAATGGTTTGATATATACCTCAGACGATCCTTTAATCTCAGCTTCGCTTTTTACCAGGTGATCAACAAAAGAATGCAACTGGCTATATTCCCGGAACTCGTATATCAGAGAGGGTTATTATCCACTCCGTATCACCGGGTGTATTTTAATGATAATGATCATACACTGAAAGTGGAAAATCTCCCGCGTGAAAGGTGGAAGATACCGCTGGGTATTCAACTGAACGTTTTTACCGGTAACAACGTGATTATCCGCTCCTATTACCGTTTTTACCGGGATAATTTTGGTATTACCGCACATACCCTGCAGGTGGAAACACCGGTAAAGATCAGTCCTGCATTTACCCTATCACCACTGGCGCGTTTTTATACGCAAACGGCTGTACGATATTTCAGACCGTACAAACAACATGATATACAGGAATCATTTTATACCTCTGATTATGACCTGAGCCATTTTAATAGCTACAAACTGGCGCTGACCGCAAGATATTCTCTTTTCAAACCGTTATTTGGTAAATACAGTTTTCAGGATATGGAGTTAAGATATGCATTTTATAAACGTTCCGACCAATTGACCGCACACATTATTTCACTGCTCCTGGATTTTAATCATACGCGAAAGTGAAGAATTTATTTCCCCGGGAGATCGATTTTGTTTTATTTTTGCAGATAATATTTTTGTCCTTATTTAACTCACAATGAACATAGCAACACACGAGACCGGTGATATCAAAATAGCAGAAGTGATTTCAGAAGAAATACTGATTAAAAATCCGGAAGAAGCGCTTCAATTAATAGTTGACCTCTATTACCAGGACTTTAGCAAAATAATTATCCGTGAAAAAAATATCACACCCGATTTCTTTGACCTGAAAACCGGTGTAGCAGGAGAAATCCTGCAGAAATTCTCCAATTACAGAGCACAACTGGTTATCATCGGCGAATTCACAAAATATCCGGGCAAGAGCATCAAAGATTTTATTTACGAAAGCAATAAAGGAAGGCAGGTCAATTTCCTGGGTTCGCTGGAGCTGGCTGTTGAAAAATTGTCAAAATGATCCCGGGATAATTGAAAGAAATCTTAGTTTTGCATCAGGTACGAACAACTGTCACCCCGATTACGTTAGAAGAATAAAGCGTCATTATATTTTATCTTCCTTTCAGCAATTTCATGGCCGGCCCCAACGGCTTTATAATAACCTTTAAACTACATGTTATATGAACCCCTTTAAATTGCCTGTATTTCTTCTTTGCCTGATTTGCATGTTTGGTTGTCAGGGAACTAAAAATCCGCCCACTACTTTGATCCGGAAAGATAGCGTGGTAGATGTGTTACCAGTTTTTGACGGAGCTACCTGCCTGATCTGTATTGATATCTTCAGCATCTCGAACAAAGTCAATACCGATTGGGCTGTAAAAGCCAATAGAAACCCTGCTATCCCGAATTTTAACGATACCCTGATTACGCATGCGGTATTTGCAGAGATAGATTCTCAAAAAGTAAAATGCCCTAAGGGCGCCAGGATAAAATTGCAGTTTCTTTACCACCACGATCCTAAGCCAATATGGATAAGGAAAGGGACAAAGATCGTGCAGGGGCCACGGGAGGAATCTGATTTTGTGGACTCCGTTTTAATTCATTTAAAGGATCCGGCTTACGGGGATGTGGCCAAAATATACCTGGCCTGCTGTGAAGCTGATTCGAAGAAAAGTAACATCGATAATTCTTTGAAGCTGGATTCAGTGACCCATGTCATCACCAACGACCATACTATTCACCTCATCTGCGGATCTATTGAAGGGTCTGAAGATTGCGATGCGGGTGGCCCTGATAAAGTGAAAATATTTGTCTATGAAAAAAAGAAAGATACCGTAACCAAATATATTCCGATAAATGATGTGCCTAAGGATAAGCATTTTGATATTAACACTAATACCGTCAAAAAGAAATAGTATTGAGCATTAAATGCAGCGCTAATTATTCTTGTCTTACTTCCGGTTCATGCATTCACAGGAGATTTGAGTATGGTAGATATAAAGACTGTCTTTATGATCAGCTGAACGGATGGTATCTGTTCCGATATCCCGGTTTTGCTGGATACAGGAATCGGTAGCTACAGGACAAGTGTTGAACGCGGTGCAGTCTGCCGTTTGAACGATCCTGCCATCAAAATTATAAGTGTATAAAACTACATCGCATGCTTGTGGAATTGTATCTCCATTGCAACCGCACCATTGTTTTTTAATTAATCCGTTCTTTAATGGTGGATTATAAGTGATCGTAATTTTTTCACAGCTGTCTTTGCCCGGGCAATGGCCAGTACAAAGCAATTTATATTTAGTGGACAGTTCCTTATGATTTTTATCATGGATAGTCTCCCGTTGAATAAAGGTCTGACAGTAAACTTTATCTTTGCCTCCATTCTTACAACCAGTGGCAAAAAGAATAGATAAAAGAATAAGTAATTGGGGTATAAAAACTTTGTATCGCATAAAAAAAGATTTAACCAGGAATATGTGCTGCAGGTGATTCGCGAAAATATTTGCCTGCCAGGATAAACTTCTCGTAATGCCTTTGTAAAAGGGGATTATACACGTAAAGGTAGACTATTTGTGATTAAAAAACATACTGCCCTTGCATGGCTATTTTACCGTTTTAATTTGACTGAAGCTCTTTACGAAAAGCGCCAGGAGGCATACCTGTTGTTTTTGAGAAGAGGCGTGAAAATGAGGCAATATCCTGATAACCTACCTGGTAGCAGATTTCAGCAATGCTTAATGTAGTTTGTTCCAGTAAGGTTCTTGCGGTTTCGAGGCGTCTGTGCTGTATCCACTTTCCCGGGCTCATGCGCATTTCATTCGTAAACTTCCTTGACAGGGTGCGTGGTGAAATACATAGTTTGCGGGCTATCATCTCAATATTTAATTCTTCCGGAGGTATTTTTTTTAGTTGTTTTTCAAAAGCACCTTTTTCTGTTTCCGGCAGTGGCATTTCATAAGGACTCTGCAATTGACGAACAGGAGGTAATGCCATGACTTTTCTCACCTGCCTTTCTTCTGTGGCCATGCCTATATCAAGCAATATGATTGACAGCAGATCGATGCCGGCATAAACGGCTCCCGAAGTATAAATTTTTCCCTGTTTTATTACCATTCTGGAGGGCTCCCAGCGAACCTGGGGAAAAAGACGGGCTGCTTCATTTTTGGCCCACCAGGCAATCGTTGCTTTCCTGTTATTAAGGATGCCGAGTTTTGCCATTAGTAGCCCTGCCCCGCATGTTCCGGCGATGATAGCTCCTTGTTTGATGGCCAGATTTACCAGTGGGGCAGCAAATTTGCTTTCCCGTGTTAATATTTTAGGAATATCTGTGGTGTCCAGACTGATGCCTGCCAAGAGAATCAGCAGATCCATCTTTTCAGAAGGCTTTTTCCTGGTAGGAAAAGTAATGCCAGACCGTGAAACGGCATTGGCGTGCTGTGAAACAAATTCTATTGAAAACATTTTTCTTCCGGAGATCTCATTAATAGCCGAAAGTGTTTCCGCAACAGAGGAGGCTATCGCTGAATAGAAATTAGGAGGCAGGTAAATAACAGTGTGAATACACTTCTTTGACATAGTGAAATAAATATGGAAAGTCAAATATACATCTTGTGCTGATAGGTTGTCCGTTTTTGCATATAAATTGTCAATTATGCCAACCTGCTGTGGCATAAAACTTTACGAATTTTGTATGAATTTTAAAACACGATAACATGAATATTGGAATCATTGGCGCAACCGGAAATATCGGTCAGCGCGTTCTTGCAGAAGCAATTAGCCGCGGGCATAACGTTACGGCATTCACCCGTAACACATCAACTGTAACAGATAAAGGTAGTGATGTCAGCTGGAAGAACATGGACGTATTTGACACCAACACCATTACGACAGCCCTGAGAGGACTTGATGTGCTGATCAGTTTATATCAGCCTGGCAATGCTTCAAAAGATATGAGCGATACAATTGCGCAATCTATCCGTCATCCGGAAGTATATGCCACCGTGGCTACCAACCTGTTAAAAGCTATGGAATCATATCCTGCATTAAGGTTGATTGTGGTAGGTGGTGCAGGTAGCCTGGAAGTGAGGCCAGGATATACACGCGCGGATTTATCGGATGAACTGCGGGCTACACTCAGGGAGCTGGGTCTTCCTGAAGCCTATGAGGCTGCGGTACGTGGGCATCGGGATGCCTTAAATACCTACCGGCTTTCAAACCGGCTATGGACGTATCTTAGCCCTGCTGAACAGATTTATGCGGGAGAACGTACAGGACGTTTCCGGTTGGGAGGTGATCAGCCTGTGCTGGATGGGGAAGGTAAAAGCCGCATCAGTTTTGAAGACTGCGCTGTAGCACTTATCAACGAAGCTGAATTACCTGCTTTTGTTCAGAGAAGATTTACGATAGGTTACTAATTCCCAGGCCACCCTTTGTTGTTATATAGCAGTAAAGGGTGGCTTCAACGTACAAAATAGCTTTCGCACTTATAGCAACGCCGGCAGATATCTGCCGGCGTTGCTATAAGTGCATCAGAGACATTTGATCATTATTACATCTGCCCTGAAAATAGCTGTTATGAAGGGATCTGTTTATTCCTGCCGTTTTTTATAAAAAACCTGTTTAAGACCGTCACAGGATTTGGGTGTTACTACGAGCGGTATTTTTTCTACCAGTATTTGACTGCTGTCCAGTCCAAATGCTTTACTATCCGAGGTAGCTAATTTATTGATCGAAAAATAACTGTTGAGGATGAATCCTTCCCGTACTGAAAATTCATTATCGTATGACAACACATTTTCAAAAATAACAAACTTATAATTACTCAGATTTTCAGCGTCCAGCGCAGGAAAACGTTTTAATGCATCCAATTCCTTATTGTGGACCATATCTTTAACCACATTCCTGAACATCAGGCCTATTCTCGGTTGCACACGGAAACCCAGCATAAAGTCTATCCGGATCACCTTACCATCGTTCATTTCTTCCACCCCGTATTCCATTGTAAAGGGTTCATCGGTACGTTCAATATGTATCAGCCAGTACATATCTGCCCGCTTGGGATGATGCTGGAAGATAGAGGTGAGTACCCTTTTTTCAATCTGGTTGGAATGATCGGCTTTTGTCAGATAGATCAGGTGGGAAGTGGTCTTTTGAATACTGGTGTCATTACTCAGCGCTTCTATTTTATCTAAATATTTATTTAAGTTAACGAAACTGAGGAAACGGTTGGTGATCTTACGGGCATTAAACCAGATGTACATGGTAGAAATCAGTCCTATTTCAAACACCAGGAAGAATAATCGTTTTACGATCTTTACAGCATTAGCCACAAAGAAAGAAGATTCAACAGCAATGAATAATACCATTATCAATGACACGATCCATAAAGGATAATGCTTTACATAGCGGAGGAAATAGAACATGAGGATGGTTGTCATCAACATGGCAATGGTAATGGAAAAGCCATAGGCTGCCGTCATTGATTCACTGGTGCGGAAATATAGTACCACCAGGAAGCAGCCTGTACACAATATCCAGTTAATGCTCGGGATATAGATCTGTCCGCGGATGTTGGTAGGGAATTTCACTGTAACCTTGGGCCAGAAGTTCAGACTGATGGCTTCACTGATCAAAGTAAAAGAGCCGCTGATCAATGCCTGGCTGGCAATGATGGACGCGCAGGTAGCAATGAGGATAGAAGGTAGCAGGAACCAGTGAGGCACAATTGCGAAAAACGGATTAGCTCCTCCCAGCGTACTTTTATGTTGTGCCAGTGTCCAGGCACCCTGTCCCAGATAATTGAGCACCAGCGTGGTTTTTACAAATATCCAGGTTGCCTGTATATTCTTTTTACCACAATGCCCCAGGTCAGAATACAAAGCTTCGGCACCGGTTGTACAAAGGAATACCGCACCGAGCAGCCAGAACCCTTTAGGGTGCTCAGTGAGCAATGAAAGACCATACTTAGGGTTAAGTGCCTGGAAAATATAGGGGTAGTGAATGATCTGGCTGACACCCAGTACGCCCAGCATCATAAACCACAGAAACATCACCGGTCCGAATGCGGCACCAACTACTTTGGTACCAAAACGTTGGAAAATAAAGAGTAATAAGATGATCACCAGCACAATTTCCACCACCAGATTGTTACCCGGCACGATCACATTTTCCAGTCCCTTCACCATGTTTAACCCTTCTATAGCGGAAGAGACCGTGATAGGGGGCGTAATAATCCCGTCGGCTAATAAGGTACCTGCGCCTATGATGGCGGGGAATACGAGCTTAGGACCAAATCGCCTTACCAGCGCATAAAGTGAAAATACACCACCCTCACCCTTGTTATCGGCCTGGAGGGTAATGATTACGTACTTAAAAGTCGTTTGCAGCGTGAGTGTCCAGAAGATACAGGAAATGGCACCAAATACCAGGTGCTCATCAATAAAACCACCATCATTCATGATGGTTTGAAATGTGTACAGTGGCGAAGTTCCGATATCGCCATAAATAATTCCGAGGGCAATTAACAGACCTGCAGTAGTGATCCGTTTAAAATGATGGTGATGCGCATCCATGTAGCTGGTTGTAAGTATGGGAATATGCCAGCCCAAACGCTGACTATCCGGTATTTTAAAAACAGGGTTTGATCCCCCTGGTGTAAATCAGCCGCGAAAGTACGATAAGCAGCGTACCTCTGTCAAAATGGTAGGGTTAAATTACTTATTTTAATGGAATTTTAAGGTGGGACTTATCATTTTACCATTTAGTCCATACTTTAGGTTACTTAACTGCACTATGCTGCCGGGGTGCATAAGTCTTGTGATAGCTTGCTATTGTACCTATTTTATTTTTTCTCATCAGTATTTATGCCACAATTAGAAATGTTTTATGCTAATTATAAAAGGGAGCATAAAGTAGTGCTTCATTATACTTCATATTAAATATATTTTGAACAACTTTAACTTTCTTTTTGCAGCTATAAGGTTAATTTCACTTACCTGCATCACAAAATTTACAACATACACTCTCTTAATCAAGGGCTTTGCAGGACGCCTCCTTATCCTTTTTAAAATTACGCTCATGCTCAGGTATGGATTGTTAACTACAACTTTACTCGTCTTCATTGCAGGTTCTGCTGCATTTAGTCAGATTACCATAAAAGGGACTACCATTGATGCAGTTAGTAAAAAAGCACTTCCTTACGTAAATATAGGTATCAGGCATAAAAGTATCGGGACCATTTCGCATAGCGACGGTGCTTTCTCTGTTAATATTCCGCAACAAAATGAAAGTGATACACTGACTTTTTCAATGGTTGGGTATACAGCGTTAAATATCGCGATAAATAATATTGGGGCGGTTAACGAATTTGAATTGAGGGAAAAAACAAGCCAATTGAACACAGTTATTGTCCCCGGTAAAAAATTGGTTGAAGAGAAATTTGGTATAGTAAAGTATCACCCACTTGTTCATTTCATCGATGGGAGCACAAATCAAAATGATATTTTTGAGATTGCCCAATTAATAAAACTAGATACTACTCTTTCTAAAATAACTTCAGTTAATCTGTACATAGGTGCGGCCAGAAAAGACAGTGGTGTTTTCAGGATCAATTTTTATGGTTTTGACGGCAGGCATCCTACGAACAGCATTTTTGAGAAAAGTATTATACAAACTCATCTGATTAATAAAGGCTGGTTAAAGTTTGATTTGAAAAAATATGGTATTTACTTAAAAGGCGACTTTGTTGTAGCGATAGAGTTTCTTCCCTCAGAGAAAAAAGCGGAATCAATTTCTTATGAAGTAAAGTTAGGTGGGTCTGCCAAAAGCTTTTCGAGGTCCCAAAGTCAGGGTGACTGGAGAATTCCACCACATCATTATCGCATGTTTGTGACAGCTTTGGCAACAGACAATGTTCAGAAATGGCACCGGGACAATGCTGAAGAAAAGGAAACGCTACCGGCAGCCCGCTTATTCTCAGCATCTGTGCAGGATACATTCTCTGTTTTTATAAAAGTTCCGCAGAATTATGTTAAAAACAAGTTCAAGCACTATCCTATAGTTTATCTTTTAGATGCCAATGCATATTTTGATCACGTAAGTGATTTTATTAGTGATAAGGATAAGAATAAATTCCCGGTAGAACCGATCCTGGTTGGTATTGGATATGCTGATTTTATTCAGAATGATTCTTTGAGAGATAGGGATTACACTTATCCGATAGCGTTGCCAGCAGATAGTTTCAAGGTGAGTGGGGGCGCGAATAAGTTTTTAAATTTTCTTGAAAAAGAACTCATTCCATTTATCGATAGCACTTATCGGGTGGACACCAGTAATCGTACCATTATGGGACATTCATTAGGAGGATATTTTACTTTATATGCTATGGAGCGGGAGATTATCGAAAAGCACAATTTATTCAGGAACTTTGTTGCTGCAAGTCCTTCTTTATCATATCATAATGAATACCTGCTTGGAATATTGGCGGACATGCCCGAAAATAAGCAGATCGCAATGCCCCGGACATTATATGTAACTGTTGGGGGACTTGAAAATGAGGACGAGGTAAACAGCATAGAAATGCCTGAAGAATTTAATTCTTTTATCCGGCGGTTGTCAACAAAGAGACAGGGGGAGGTCAATATCAAAAGTGAGGTTTATTCCGATTTTTCTCATATGGAAACTGCTGTCAGGACGTTTGATGAGGCGATACATTGGCTCATGATGGATAAATAATGTGAAGTTGTCTTAAACATGCACATAGCAGCGTAACAATACAAAAAAAAGGATGCCCTTTTGAGGCACCCTTTCATAATTTTAATTTACACTCGTTTTTTAGCACTCGATTTTTGTAAGCCAAAATATAGAGGTGGTCGGTTCCTTAGCACCTGCCGTAGTTTTACCCATATTGGCGACAACAATTTTTCCCAGTTTTAATTTGCGTGACAGTTTCTTTTTCATAAGATGAATATTTTATTTTACGGAAATTTACCAATAATCACTGCGAATATGCTGCATTGAGTGAATCCCGCGAAACGCTGCTGTTTATCCTGGTATATGCAATGGTTTCTGATGCAATGTCCATCATGGAAAACGAATAGCATGTCTTCAGTTATTCAACACGTATACACTAAATATTTATTTTCAGTAGCTTTTTTTAAGAAAAAATCTGTGTATCATACGCATAAACTAAGATATCAGGTGGGTTGCGTTGTTCGCTCTTTGCCTCATTTTACACATATAATGGAACCCCAATGACAGGTCACAATGTTAAAATTTCGCCACAAGTTTATGCAAGAACCGGCGGCTTGCTATACCTGATTATCATCGTCACCGGTATCTTTGGTGAGGCATTCGTCAGAAATAAGCTTATTGTATTAGGTGATGCTACGGCCACGGCCAATAATATTATGGCTTCTCAGTTGCTGTGGCGCATTGGCATTGCCGGCGACCTGATAGCGCACGTGTGTGATCTTCCTTTAATGTTGATCTTTTATGTACTGCTCAGACCAGTAAACAAAAACCTTGCTTTGCTTGCGGTATTTTTCTGTTTGATACAGACCGCCGTTTTGGTGGCCGCCAAGTTAAATCTTTTTACAGTATTGTTTCTACTGGAGAGCGGAGATTACCTGAAGGCATTCGAGCCACATCAGCTACACGCGCTAATGTATCTTTCTATCAAGGCAGATGGATACGGCTTTGGCCTTGGGCTCATATTTTTTGGCTTTGAGTGCCTTATCCTGGGGTACTTGATTTTTAGATCAGGCTATTTACCAAAAGCGCTGGGCATTCTGATGCCAATTGCTGGCTTGAGCTATCTGACGAATAGTTTTGCAATGATTCTTGCCCCAAAATTCGCAGATTTGATATTCCCCACGATAATGATACCTGCCTTTATTGCAGAATCGTCTTTTTGTTTATGGCTCATTGTGAAGGGCGTGAATGTTCCTGAGTGGGAAAAGCAAGCAGGTATTGGAGCGGGGAGGGGATAAAGCTAGTAATAAAAAAATCTTGTTCAATTACAAATTGAATTGAACAAGATTTTTTTATTATTGATGAATAATCATGAGCTATCAAAGTTGGTCAATTGTTCCCAATCCGTGTTTGAAAAATTCGATTTCCACAGCTTTTTATTTGCAGGCGATTTCCATTAAAATATAGGGGTATAGGCGAATCTTTGCCTATATTTGATTATAGGGACTATCAGATATCCGAACTCTTTGTTTTATAATGTTTGCGTGCTATATAGGTGAATTTGTTATGGCATGCACCCGGGGTTACCCGAAAACCTTCACAAATAAATCTGTATGTACTTTACAAGTTTGCCTGATCACACTAGTCCGGGGTTTGATGAAGCGTTGCATTTCAGCAAATTCAAACAGCACAATATCATTTTCAATGCGGTATCGAGTAAGAGTCATTGTGACCGTCATGTAGGTTGTCTCTCTATTAAAACGATATTAAGCGGGGAAGAATGGTATGGTGTAGATAATCAACAGCTGGTGGTAAGACCGGGAAAATTCCTGATCTTAAACGATGATCAGGACTATTCCTGCAGGATTGATGCTACTGAGAAAGTAAGGGTCCTGTCTGTTTTTTTCAGAAAAGACTTCGCCACAGCTGTATTCCGGGATGCTTTATACAGTGAAGAAGCATTACTTGATAACCCCTTTGAAACAAACGGGCAGGCGCTTGAATTTTTTCAGAAGCTGAATGATACTGATCCCGGCCTGGAGCAGAAACTGATGAGCCTTCAAACAATGCTGAATAGATATGGACATGATAACATGGTGGATGAGCACCTGGTTTTTTTGCTGCATCATTTGATCCGGTTACATAAAACGGAGACAGTGTATACAGACCGGGTAAGTGCAGTTAAAGTGAATACAAGAACAGAAATTTATAAGCGTTTATGCATTGTCAAAGACATCCTGCATTCCACCTTTATGGACAAGCCGGACCTGTCTTTAATCAGTAATACTGCCTGTTTGTCCGTTCCCCAGTTAATCCGGCAGTTCAAAGCTGTTTTCAGGACAACGCCCCATCAATACCTTACCCGGATAAGGCTTGCCCATGCCGCCAGATTATTGAAACATACCGCGACACCCGTACAGGAGATCACCTGGATGTCCGGTTTTGAAAATACCAGTGCCTTTTGCCGTGTATTCAAGGCGGTATATGGTGTATCTCCCCTTTATTTCAGAATGAAAGCTGATTAAATTGAGCATTTCTGCACATATCTCTTATTATCGAAAAAGTAGATTTATGATATGATCATCATCATAAATTTTTCTTACCAGATAAATAAAAATAGTTTATGCTAAAGAAATGGTATAAGACGTCTCCCAGCCAATCTAACCGTAGCGTGGATATTATCCGCATCGTGGTAGCCCTCATTCTGATCGTGCATCCTATAGAACGGATATACACAGGACATGTCGCGCTGTTCGGGAGAGATATGGATTCCTGGGGACTCCCTTTTGGTTTAGCCTTTGCCTGGTTTATCACGCTCATGCAAATTGCCTGTAGTCTTGCCTTGATTTTCCGCCGGCTGGTTGTACCTGGCTGCATTGGTCATATCTGTATTCTCACTGCAGGAATTGTGCTCATTCATGCCGCTGATGGTTGGTTTGTAGTGGGAGGCGGAACAGACGGAATGGAATTCAGCGTTACACTGATTGCTTGTTTCTTTGCTGTGCTATGGGCATATTGGCCGCGGTCATAATAGTATATCCGGACAAGACAATCCGTATAATTATTCCGGGCTACTTTACAATTGAGGTCATTTTCATAAAAATATTTTACACGGATTTAAAAGCTACAAAAGCCTTGCATAGCATGGCTTTTGTAGCTTTTAAATGAAGGGCACTTTAAATTATGCCTCTGCGGGTAATAAACGGCTGGTTAATATTTTTTGCTCAGCCTCGTGTATTGCTTTGACAGTTTTGATGACGGCATCCGGTGTTACCGAAATACTATCAATACCCTGCTCCACCAGGAACCTGGTGAACTCAGGAAAGTCTGATGGCCCCTGCCCGCAGATGCCCACTTTTACTTTTTGTTGTTTGGCAACTTTGATCAGGTGGGCTATCATACGGAGGACTGCAGGATTACGCTCATCGTAGATGTTTGCTACCAGCGCTGAATCCCTGTCCAGGCCAAGTGTAAGCTGAGTAAGGTCATTGGAGCCAATAGAGAATCCATCTATGAATGCGGAGAATTCTTCGGCCATCATAATATTAGAAGGCAGTTCGGCCATCAGGTATACTTCCAGTCCCTCTTCACCACGCTTTAAGCCATATTCATTCATCACGGCCAGTACCAGCTGTAGTTCTTCCACCGTCCTGCAAAAAGGGATCATTACTACCACATTTTTTAATCCCATTTCCTGTCTCACTTTTTTGATGGCCTTACACTCAAGCGCAAACGCTGGTTTATACTGTTCTGAATAATACCTGGAAGCACCCCTCCAGCCTAACATTGGATTCTCTTCAGAAGGTTCAAAATATTTTCCTCCCAGCAGATTAAAATATTCATTGCTTTTAAAATCAGAAAAGCGTACAATCACTTTTTCCGGGTAAAAGGAAGCCGCAATTTTACCAATACCATAGGCTAGTTTGCTCACGAAATAATCTTCTTCATTAGCATGTCCATGAATGAGGACGGCTATCTTTGCCGAGAGAGCAGGATCATTCAGTTCCCTGTGTTTTAGTAAGGCAAGCGGGTGTACTTTGATGTAATTATTGATAATAAACTCTTCCCTGGCAAGACCTACGCCCTTGTTGGGTAAATGGGTAAACTGGAATGCCATGGAAGGGGAGCCTACGTTCAGCATCAATGGCGTGTTGATGTCGGGTAATGTTGTCAGGTCCAATTGTTCCTCCTGAAAGGGTAGTATGCCTTCATAAATAATGCCTTCACTACCTTCTGCACAGTTGACTGTAATTTCCTGACCAACATTTAATTTTTCGGTGGCATCGCCACAACCTACGATAGCGGGGATCCCCATTTCCCGTGCAACAATGGCTGCATGGCAGGTGCGCCCACCCTTATTGGTAACTATCGCCGCAGCCATTTTCATGATAGGCTCCCAGTCGGGATCAGTCATATCTGTTACCAACACGTCACCCGGTTTAAATTCATTTCCTTCTGTAAGGCGGTTATCAAGAGAGAAAAGGATGTTTACCTTCCCGGCAGCAATTTTATCGCCCACTGCTATGCCTTTTAGCAATTGTTTGGTAGCTGTAGTGGTACTCATTGTATGCGTGGTGATCAATGTATGGTTTTTTCGTGAATGGATCGTTTCCGGGCGGGCCTGTACTATAAACAGCTCATTGGTTAATCCGTCCAGAGCCCACTCCACGTCCATAGGGCACCACCGGCTTTTTTGTGCAGTGTAATATTCTTCAATACAAATGACCCATTTTGTCAATTGCATGATTTGGGTATCGCTTAAGCAAAATTGTTGTTGGTGTATTTTTTCAACAGGTATTATCCTGGTTCTTTCATCACTGCTTTCACCGTATACCATCATCTTGTCCTTTATGCCCGGTTTCTTTTCTATGATGGGTGTATAGCCTGGTTGCATGCAGGGCTTGAAAACAATAAACTCATCAGGAGAAACAGCACCTTGTACCACCATTTCCCCTAGTCCGAATGATCCATTTATAACAACCACGTCTTTGAAGCCAGATTCGGTATCGAGTGAAAAGGCCACCCCGGCAGATCCCAGATCGGAGCGCACCATCTTTTGCACACATACGGATAAGCCTATACTAAAATGATCGAAGCCAAAATTCTCGCGGTAACTAATGGCACGATCTGTAAATAAGGACGCAAAGCAATTTCTTACTGCATCTATTAATGCAGCCGGACCTCTTACATTCAGGAATGTTTCCTGCTGCCCGGCAAATGATGCATCGGGAAGGTCTTCTGCTGTAGCGGATGACCTTACAGCTACATCTGTTTGTTCCTGGCCATATTTCAGCGATAATGCATTATAAGCAGCAATGATTTCTATACTCAGGTTTTGCGGAAACCGGGTGCTGCTGACGGCCTGTCTTATTTTCTGTCCTGCACGACGTAATGTAATAAGATCATTGAAATCGATAGTGGCTATCTGTTCACGTATAAACTGTTCCAACCCGCTATCCTTTATGAAGTCGTAGTAAGCCTTTGTAGTAATGGCAAAACCTGATGGTACAGCTACTCCTGCTTTGGATAAGTTGGTAATCATCTCTCCAAGTGACGCAGATTTGCCGCCCACAAGTGCAATGTGTTTCATGCCTGCCGCTTCCAATGGAAGTACAATGCTTTCTCTCATATAAAATGAGTTTAGTAAGTAAAGAATAAAAATGAAATACCTGGTGGAATGCTTTCGCTTTCCAAACGTGGTAAAGTAGGTAAACAGCCGGCCGGCACCATTTACGTGTTAGCTTCCCAGGAAGCTGCTTTTGTGAAAGCAAAGTATTATATGAAGGAAAGGAATGTTCATCGTAAGCACAAACAGCGAAAACAAAACGGAAAAAAGATGTTATTAGCGTCTTTTTTTCAATAAATCATTGACAGTATCCCTATTTTTGATAAAAAAACGGACATGAGTTACATACCTGACCAGATTGATATGTGTATAATGGACATATTACAGGAAGATGCACGCACAACAAACAAGGAGATTGCCTCCCGGTTGGGAAAGTCTGTTACTTTAGTATTTGAAAGAGTAAAACGCCTGGAAGCAGAACAATATATCATGCGCTATATTGCCGTACTTAATAAAAATAAACTTGGCAAAAACCTGGTAGCCTATACCAGTGTAACGCTCAAAGAGCATGGACACGACAGACTGCTTGCCTTTGAGCAGAAGATCAACACCTTTCCCGAGGTGATGGAGTGTTATAAAATGAATGGTCAGTTCGACTATTTGCTGAAAGTATTGGTAGCAGATATGGAAGAGTATGAGGTATTTAATGTTCGTAAACTTTCAACGCTGGATAACATTTATAAGATCCGTAGCCTGTTTGTTTTAGCAGAAACAAAACAAGAAGTCGAATTAAACCTCAAAGCTAATTTGCAGGCAAAGTTGCAGCATAAGAACAAATAATACGAGGAACACGACAGAAATTATTATGTCTTGCGCCTTTATGATACCGGTCAGATATCATGCATTCGATCCCGGAGGGATGGTGTAAGTACTCTTTTTTTATGCCCTGAAAATACAGATTTAGTGAAAAATTGTACAGCATCAGATCTCAACAGTCACCTACCTTTGTTCCGGTTCCAACATAAAAATTTTAATATTATCATCTAAAAAGTATGAAAAATTCCTTAACTATAACGCTGCTTTTTACAGTAATTATTGCGTCTGCAACAGCATTTGCCCGGCAAGCTAAGCCCAGGGTAAGTCCGGCTGAATCTATCAGCGGAAAAAGTAAGCATGCAAACATCACCATTAATTACAGTAGTCCATCTGTAAAGGATCGTAAGATATGGGGCGCTCTTGTTTCCTATGATAAAGTATGGCGTGCCGGCGCAAATGAAGCCACCACGTTTGAAACAGATAAAGACATTAAAGTGCAGGGTAAATTATTACCAGCCGGAAAGTATAGTTTTTTTCTTATTCCTAAAGAAGGTATGGCATGGACAGCCATCTTTAATAAGGAACCTAAACAATGGGGAGCTTTCAAATACAATGAATCCATGGATCAGTTACGTGTAGATGTACAGCCAAAGACATTGAAGGATATACAGGAAAAACTGGTTTATAATATCACATCAAAAGGTTTTTCTTTAGAATGGGAAAAAGTAGCTGTGCGACTTTCGTTTGGGCGCTGATAAAGTATAACTTGTAAAACAACCTACTGCATTTTAAGATTGGCCAAACTAATTTTTCATGTATAGATTTAAGGATTTAATTTATATAACACTGACTGCAGAGGAACGAAATGAATTGATAGTACTTTCTGAAAAACTAATTAAAAACCCATATACTTTAATCGATTTCGACACCAATCAGCTGCAGGCTACTTTTTCATATGATTCCTATTGGGTATTGCATGATGTAAGTTTTATTAAGGGGAAAAAAGTAATATTCACCGGGATGTCTGTTATGGCGAAGCAGAAAGATATTATCACCTACCTGCAAAAGTGCAGAGATGAAAATGATTTTCGTACGCTAAGGATTTTACCTTTTGAGAATAAAGAGAAGTTATATTATATAGATGAGGATGGGAACGTATTGCTGTATGCGTAAGCAATATATAAACGAAGTTTTGTTATTCGAAGAAGCAGAGCAATGTTGCACCAATCTGAAGATCGGTGCAACATTGAATTATCAGATCTTAATATAACGGTGGATGCTGGTATTTATGGGGACCTTTTAATTTGTTCCCTTCTTCAGATAAGTTTTATTGCCGTTTTTGTTAATGTAATATTGCCCGCCCCGTGGACCCTGATAAATGGTTCTCCCTTTAGCATCTGTACCCACCACGTTGTCACCAGTGGTAGCCGGTTGTGTGTTGACGGTAGCCGGTTTTTTAACGGTGGTAGCAGCTGGAGTTGTAGTAGGCTTGGGTGCTACAGTTGTTGGACTCGCAGTTGCTGCAGGGGTTGTGGCAGGCGTGTTGGTGATGTCCTTGGCTTTTTTTGTTCTCGTCTTTTTTGTGGCGTCTATAATTATGGGGGGGTAAGTTCGGGGGGTAGTAGTAGTTATGGCTTTAGATGCATTTGCTTTTGCCTTTTTTGGGGCTGCTGTTGTTACAGCAGGGGGGACATCGGGTGGGGTAGTAGCTGTGACTTTAGATGCTTTTGTTTTTGTCTTTTTTTTCACGTCTGCCGTGCTTTCATCTTTGGTACTGGTAACTTTATCTTCAGCCTGTTTCTTTTTCTTCTTTCCGGCTTTGGTAGCCTTTTCTGTAGTTTGCTGTGTTGTACTGCCAGGTGTTTGTGCATAACCTTTTATAGTTCCAAACAAAAGAGTGCACGCCAGTAACAGCATGGTTATTCTTTTCATAGCAAAATGATTTGGTATAATTGAATATAAGGAATTTTCCCGAAAAGATGATCAGTAGCGTACTGATGGGCAAATGTTATTTATGATATTTTTTAATATCTGTTCTGCCACATATTCTCCCGAAGGATGATTAAGTTTAGCTGACTCCCCTTAAAATATTATTATTTTACCCCCCTTTTTTAGCGATTTACTCCCCTGGTCACCAATGCTAATAGCCCTATTTTGCAAAAGATAATTCCACGGTATACCCGGTAATTCCACTGATATTAATTCCTAAAATTATTAACGATGAGAAGATTACTATTTTATCTCCTGCTGATTACATTTTTATCTGGCTGTTCAAAAGCATTACAGGAAAAGATTTCTTCAAACACATTGCCAGGTAAGCATATGTCTGCAACAGCATTGGCGGCAACAGGTACCTCCGGTTTTAAAGGTGTCAACTGGGCGGATCCGGCCGATAATTTTAAAGATGGCTGGGTGGTGCCAAGCGGATTGAGTTCTTCCGATAATTATGTTACCACTCAAATCAAGGCAGCAAACATTATCAATGGTTTTCAGCAAAGAGGTATCAATACCATACGTATACCCATTAACCCGCCTACTGTATTGGAAGCATGGTGGGGCAGCTATACAGGAGCTATTGACACCGCCGCCAATGCAGGGATGAAAGTGATCCTGGGTTGTTGGGAAGGCAGCAGTTCCAGGAATGGGTTAGTGGATGATTATACCCTGTTCTGGAATATGTGGCAGACCGTTGTTAATAAATACGGTAATAACAGCAACGTTTATTTTGAAGTATTTAATGAGCCGCATGGTTATAGTTTATCGGATCTGAATAATCTTTATGCCGACTGGCTCACCCATTACCCTACTGTACCCAAAAACAGGGTATTGCTGGATGGCGCAGGATATGCGACAGATGTGAATGGCGTAGGCGCCGACAGCCGGTTGAGCGCATGTTTATTATCTTATCACAACTATACCTGGTTTGATAATAACAAAACAACAGTAGCCGATTGGGAAGCAGCTATAACAGCTATCAACTATCCTGAACGAACTATTGTAACTGAATTCGGCATTCCCATGACTAACGGAAAAGACTATCTTGGAGCACCTGGTCAGGATAGGGAGATTGCCTATTTCCAGGGAATAACAAACCGGGTGCTTTCCCGCAGCATAGGCAGTGTTTACTGGCCCGGATTAAGGACCGGAGATAGTTATAGCTTATTAACATTAAACGGTACTACGCTTACTACAAACAATGCTTCCGGTCTTTCCAGGTTGCAATACGCATGGGGCAATGCGACCATTACCCAGCCCTACGGAACATTTGATGGCAATGCATGGTATAAAATTATTTGCCGCCAAAGTAATAAGTCGCTGGATGTTTATGGTTCCTCCACCATTAATGGCGGTAATATTATTCAATGGGACTACTGGGGTGGCAATAATCAGCAATGGAAATTAACCAGTTTAGGTAATGGCCTTTTCAGTATCATTAATCGTAATAGCGGTAAAGCATTAGATGTAAATAACAGCTCCACTACCGGCGGTACTGGTATTATCCAATGGGATTATTGGGGAGGCGTTAATCAGCAATGGAAAATTGTGGATATGGGCTTTGGTTATTTCCAGGTAATTAACGCAAACAGTAGCCAGTCGTTGGATGTAAACGGTGCATCCGGCACTAATGGTGCCGGCATTATACAATGGCCCTGGAGCGGAAATACTAACCAGCAATGGCAGATCATAAAACTATAAGTTTACGCTAATGCAATTATTTTCAGAGATATAGTTTCGGCAGTTTGTCTGTAGTTGGTTACTGAAAAATTCAATACCACAGGGATTGTAGTGCCCCCAAGAAGTGTCTAACTTTTTTGGGGCACTACATTAGAGCGGGTTTTTCTTATTAAGCAAGGAAGGATTGAACGATACTGATTTATATGCTTCCCTACATGGAAAGCATATAAATCAGTTGGTTTTACAAGGTTCTTCCTCAACAATATTGTAGTTTTTTTGTTCCGATTCAGGCAACCAGGTTTTGAGAGTATATATTCTGCACTGATGTGCTAATCTTAAAGCTGCCAGTCTAAGGGTTTCCTGGGTAACGGTATCATAAACGCAGATATTTGCAGAACACGAATCATTGAAGCTGATAGGTCTGAAATCTTGTTGTTCAAATTTGATCAGTAATCTCTGGAATTCCACCATCTTTGCTTCTACACATTTATCTTCGAATATGCTCATTCGGCCCCAGAATAATTGAAAAAATATCTTTCGTGCCTGCGCATATTCTGTAGAATCAGCATCAACATTAGAAAGGATCGAGACTTCATTTACAGCTTCTGCATAAACACTCATCTGCGCCTGATAAAACGATTTCTGGTACTCACGTGCAGCAGCAATTTGTGCATTGTCACTGTTCAGTTTATATTGCCAGACAGTCGCGAAGATTCCGAGGGCAATAGCAATGAACTGGAAAAATTTGATGGGGCCATCAAAACGGTCAAAAAATGATTTAGGTGCTGGAATACTTTTTCTTACTTCATTCCGGTATTGTTCTTCCAGCTGGATTTTCTCTTTTTCATTTTCTTTTAGCATTGTATTTAGAAATAAGGGTGAGGAAATGCATGAATGCCTTGTGTGTTCAGTAATATAGCTTTTAAAAGTTCATCCCGATGTAATGTAATAAGTCGATGGTGTGTATCATCTTTAAAAGTAATAGTATTACGTCGGACGTATGGGGTTTAATAAAGATAAGCAAATTGTATAGCTTAAATATTGAATTGGGAATACATCTGGATAATGCAGCTAATTTTTGCCAAAAATCGTAAATTTAAAACCTCCTGGTTCTTTATTTGTTCCATCAGGAGCACTAAAAATTATAATCCCTGAGCTAATTGTACTTTCATATTAAAATCATTAGTTTGAAAAGATGATAAATTTTCTAAGTAAGGCAGAACAGAATAGACGGTTCCGGTTAGGATATTGGTATGCTTTTCAAGCGTCATCAAAAAGGAAAAATTGGAAAAATATTTTTGCGCTGTGGTATTCAGCAGCTGGCAGTGGACATAAAAGATCTCAGTTTTATCTTGGCACTTGTTATGACAATGGTTTAGGTGTTGAGAAGGATATTGAAGGCGCCTTTAAATGGTATTTGCAGGCAGCGGCTCAAGGGCATATGGAATCCCAGTATAATATTGGCTTTTTTTATCGGAAGGGGGAGCTTGTGAAACAAGATCATAAAAAAGCAGTAAAATGGTTTACATTATCTGCGGAACAGGGCGACACAGAAGCCCAGAGAGATTTGGGGGTTTGCTATTTCTATGGTGAAGGTGTTAAAGAAGACTTTAGAAAAGCTGTTTATTGGTATAAAAAAGCAGCAAGAAAGAATGATCCCAAATCATTTTACAATTTGGGACTTTGTTATAAACATGGTCACGGAGTTGGACAATCTAACCGATGGGCAAAATATTATTTTGAGAAAGCAAACAAATTAGGACATAATGACGCTAAAAAGCAACTAAAACGCCTGATAATATAGCATACTGCTGTTCTGAGGTTAGCATATTTGATACACATTTTACTGCGGTCTTCACTACTACATTCTCTCCCCATGTTTTACAATTCCTATTTTGCCAAATACCATCATTTTTGTAAAATCTTTGTTACTGAGTGTGACCTCATTTTTTTTAAGTAATTCGCTGATAGATTCGGTAGCATTTTTAGTATCAGTGAGGAAAGAGTTATGCCTATCCATTACTAAATATATTTCAGCGCTACCAAATACCCGTTCAATGAGTTCCTTTACTTTGCTTTCATTGTAGTCGTCGCCAATACCAATGTAACTCCATTCATTGCCTTGTATCATCTCCCATTTAATGCGGCCTATATATCGCCCGCATACAATGAAAATATTTTTTGCATCCATTTAATGTAAAATATTTGAAGATAAAGATAAAGCAGGATTGCAAAGATATTTGCAAAATTAAGAAGGAAACCAACTTTTATATGCAGATATAGTGTGCATGGAGCAATCATGAGATGTTACTTTATTAATTTTGACTTCCGTCTCTTAACAGCTCATTATCCACCCATTGAACAGTTAATACGCATATCAAAGCTAAGACGCAAACCCATTTATAGCCCCAAACAGCCGCTAAAAGCTCATTCGCATATCGTTGGTTCACCACCAGCATACAACCATAGGAAAGCGTAAGACCAACTATAAATATTGCAACTGTCGATATATAAAACCGGAGATTACTTTTGCGGTAAACCTTTTCCTTCAGCCTTGCGGTTAGTTTCGAAGAAAAATTGTAGGGTAGCCCTTCGGAAGGGGACTCCTTCAGTTTTTCAAATAAAAACCGGTATGATTCAATATCCTGGGAAGATACATCCCCGAATACTCCTTGTCCTCCTTTATCCAGCCATTCCTGGAGCCTTTCATCGTTTTGATTCATAGCTGTTGGTTTTTAAAGTGGTGTTCAATTTTCTGTTTTAATAGTTTACGGCCGCGGAACAGGTACGTTTTTATAGTGGTTTCCGGTATCCCTGTAATGCTTTCGATTTCCGCACAGGAGAACTCATTCAGGTGATAGAGGGTTATGGTGATCCTGTACTTCTCAGGCATTTGTGATATCAGTTCTTCCAGGTATTGCCCCAGGTCTTTGCGGGTCAGCAAGCCCTCCGGGTTTTCGCTGGTGAAATGAAACTGATCCAGATCTGCCGGATAATCGGTGTTCCGGTGTTTATTGTTTTTTTTTATATGATTGATGGCCGTCAAATAAGCGATCCTTGCGATCCAGGTAGATAGCCTGGAGGCAAAGGCAAAGCGGGGCAAGCTATGATGTACTTTGATAAACACTTCCTGGCAGATATCCTCCTGGTCTTCTTTTTCCCTGACCAGCCGGTTGATGACAAAAAAAACCAGGTGCTCATATTGTTTTACCAGCGATTCAAAAGCCCGGAAATCCCCAATGAGTATCCTGGAAACCACTTGTTTTTCATCAAACATAACCTAGTAGTCAACGTTTGTTCTCTAAAGGTTGCAAATTTTTTTAAATAAACTGCAACCAGTACCCCATTTTAACTGACTACTGGGTAAATACCAGGTTCAAAGCCATAAAAATTAAACATGAAACAAATCGCACCCTTTATCTGCATGATTGCTGTTCTGATCGTCATCGCTGTTGTTATCATCAGCATGTTTCATTACCGGCTTAGGAAAAGGCTACTGGAATCAGGACCGGTGGATGAACACACCATACAATTTTTAAATCGTTTGCCCGGCGCAAGCGGGGAAGCACTGAAATGGGGCCTGATCCTGTTTTTCGGGGGACTGGGACTGGTTGTCCTTGAATTTATTCCCTATAACGCTGAAAAATCCTCCCTGCCTTTTGGCCTGGAGATCATGTTCCTTTCAGCGGGATTTCTGCTGTATTACTTTATCATGAAACGTAAGTAACCCTGAAATTTATTCATCAGGAGATTTTAATATTTATGATTCAAACAATCTAAAATAACTGAACATGAAATCCATACGGGTGCTGATTTCCATATTGTGCTTTAATGTATTAATTAATGTGACTGTTCAGGCGCAGTCCTCTACAAAAACAATTCCATCAATTTCATTGGAAGATCAATTAAATGCTAAAGACAGTCTTTTATTCGATGTAGTGTTTCATACCTGCAAGTTGCAGGATGTTGAATCCGTATTTACACCCGACTTTGAATATTACCAGGACAAAGGAGATCAGCAATCCGTATCTCTCACCTCCCGGTCAGAATTTATAGGAAATATCAAAAGAAAATGCGAAAGAGGGAATGGCGGCATGCAAATAAAAAGAGTGGCCAGCAATGTGCAGACTTTTCCTCTGAAGGATGATGGTGCCATGCAAACCGGTATACAACGTTTTTATCTTTTGGTGCCCGGTAAGGCTGATCAACTGATGGAGGTATCCCGCTTTTCCCGGGTATGGGTATCCAAAAACGGGGATTGGAAAATACAGCGGGAGCTGGACAACGTGCTGGACATGCCACAGCATCAAAATGCAGCGATGAAGGAACAAACCGTTTATATAGAAATCGCACACATGGACAGTGTACTATTTAATGCATTCAATCAACATGATTTTAAAACACTCAAATCGGTGTTCTCAGAAGACATGGAATTTTACCAGGACAAGACAGGCTTCACCGGCTATGCCTGGAATATGGACAATTTCAAAAAACACCTGGAAGATCCTTCCCTGTACACGCGCAGAGAATTGGTGGAAGGCAGCCTGGAAGTTTATCCGATGAATGGTTACGGCGCAGTGGAAATGGGTGTACATCGCTTTTATGGGAAACAGAACGGCCAGGAAAGGCTGGAAGCTACCGCCAGATTTGTAACACTTTGGCAAAAAAAAGATGGACACTGGAAGATCACCCGCGAGATCAGCTTTGATCACCAGTAAGCTGTATCTCTTTCAAATAAAATTGTATAGCTGTACAAAAATAAAAACGATATGAAAGGGATTGTTTTACTGACCGGGTTATTTATTTTGTCGGGGAGCCTGTATGCCCAGGTAAATAAAAAACTGGACAGCCTGCTGAATATACTGAGTGCAAATAATCAATTTATGGGTAGCCTCACTATCACCCGGAACGGGCATGTAATTTACAGTAAGATCAGTGGGTACGAACAATTAAATGACCACGGGCAAACCCCCGCTACTGAACACTCTAAATATAGAATCGGTTCCATCTCCAAATTATTTACGGCCACCATCATTTTTCAACTGATTGATGAAAACAAGCTGACACTGAACACTAAGCTGGATCAATTTTTCCCCTCGGTTCCAAATGCTAAACTGATCACAATCGGGAATTTACTCAATCACCATGGCGGACTAAGTGACCTCAAATCTATTCCTGATTTTACCTCCTGGACCCAGTCTCCAAAGTCGGAAGAAGATATATTGAAAGTGATTTCCCAAAGCACCGTTGAATTTTCACCTGGCACTAAAGCAGCATATAGCAACTCGGGGTTTATTTTGCTAAGCTATATTATAGAAAGAGTATGCCATCAGCCGTATGCACAAGTATTACAGGTACGCATCTGTAAAAAAATAGGATTAAGCGAAACCTATTATTCGGAAAAAAGAAATACCCGTCCGCATGAAAGTTATAGCTATGAATTTCAGGAAGGCTGGAAGCCGGTAGCAGAAACTGATTGGAGTATCCCTACAGGTGCAGGCGGCATATTATCCACCACTGCTGATATGGCAAAATTTATTACTTGTTTGTTTTCCGGAAAACTGATCAGTCCAAAAAGTTTAGATCAGATGAAAACCATTACAGACAACTATGGTATGGACCTGGTAGAAATGCGCTTCGATGATCACCTGGCATTAGGCCATACGGGGAGGATGGATGGCTATTGGTCAACCCTGGCCTATTTCCCGGAGAATGGTGTAGCCATTGCTTACAGTGCTAACGGTCAGCGGTATGCTATGGATGATGTTTTAAACGGGGTATTAAACATTTACTTTAATAAGATCTATGCTTTGCCCTCGTTTTAAAAATGATGGCGTTAACATTAATTTATTTTTTCAGTGTACCAAACGTTCTTCCAATAACATTTGATAAGGATTTTATGTGATGTAGATCAATGATTATGCTAATAAGATCTTCACCATGTTTTGATAATTATTAATAAACTGATGAGATACTTTATAGTTCTCTGTTTCTGCATATTTGGTTTTTTGCAAACCATTTTCTGTCAGTTCGTAAATAACAGCATCGGGATAAGCCATCACAATAGGTGAATGTGTAGCTATGATAAACTGAGAATCCTGTTGGATCAGTTCATGCATTCTCGCGAGCATGGCCATTTGGCGGGTGGGAGAGAGAGCTGCCTCCGGTTCATCCAGTATGTATAAGCCATTACCTGAAAAACGATGCATAAACAAAGACCAAAATGCTTCTCCATGTGATTGTTCATGTAAAGACACACCACCATAATTACGGATCAATTTTCCGCCGGGTCCTTCATCCAATTGTTCAATATTTGTAGCCACATTAAAAAAGCTCTCACCTCTGAGAAAGAAGCCATCCTTTGGCCGGATAGGGGCTTTAGCTATTCTGATATACTCATGCAACACAGAATGGGAAGTCCGGGTGGCAAAGTTGAAATTGATGGAACCACCTTCCGGGTTAAATCCACAGGCAACGGCAATGGCTTCGATCAAGGTCGATTTGCCCATTCCATTTTCACCTGACAGATAAGTTACTTTTGGATGAAATTTCAGGGAGGAAAAATTTTTCAACGCAGGAATATTAAAAGGGTACTGCTGCGGAGCGGTTACCTTATCCTTGTTAAAAATGAGTTCCAGTAAACCTCTTTTCGTAACCATTGCTGTTCTTTTTTGTATGAAAGTAGTAAATCCATAATAAAACGATTCGGGTTTAGGGAAAACCCGCAATAGCTTTTTTGCCGGTTTGAAATGATTTGTATACTTTGGTGAAGTTAATTAGCATCTTACTGATGATAGATTTGACAGATCCTGTAAAACTATCTGTACCAGGAAGATTACTATCAGCTTTTAATAAATAATTGAATGGAACTAAAAGATTTATCTCCGCAACACCTATGGAAAAATTTTGCCGGCTTAAATGCAGTCCCCAGGGCTTCTAAAAAAGAAGAACGGGTAATAGCATTCATTTTAGATTTTGGTAAAAGTTTAGGACTTGAAACAAAAAAGGATGCTATAGGAAATGTGCGCATTAAGAAACCCGCCACACCAGGAATGGAAGACCGTCAAACAGTTATCCTGCAAGCTCACCTGGATATGGTACACCAAAAAAACGGAGATGCTGTATTTGATTTTGACACCCAGGGCATTGAAATGTATGTTGACGGCGACTGGGTAAAAGCAAAAGGCACTACACTGGGAGCTGATAACGGGATTGGCGTAGCGGCTATCATGTCGGTATTATCTGCTGAAGATGTACCGCATCCTGCCATCGAAGCGATGTTTACCATTGATGAGGAAACGGGTATGACGGGAGCTAAACAATTAGATCCCGCCAATTTTACCGGTACTATTCTTCTCAACATGGATACAGAGGAAGAAACGGAATTAACGATCGGGTGTGCCGGTGGAATTGATACCAATACAAAAGGGTCTTATAAAGAAGTTCCTGTAGGAGATGGTTTTGTTTCATTCGAAATCAAAATAAAAGGATTGCTGGGCGGGCATTCCGGTATGGATATACATCGGGGAAGGGCAAATGCAAATAAACTGATGAACCGGTTGTTGTATAAAGCACAACAATCCTTTGCCATTCAGTTGGCAAATCTGAATGGGGGAAGTCTCCGGAACGCCATTCCGCGGGAATCTCAGGCACAGGTTATCATACCGGCAACAGATAAAGAAAGGTTCTTAGCTTTTGTGAGTGAGTTTACAGCTACTATCAAGGAAGAATATAAAACCATTGAAACCAATCTCATACTGGAGATAAACCCGGTAGCAATTCCTTCCCTGGTGATGGATACTGATTATTTCACTAAGATGGTACGTGCTATTTATGCAGTTCCCAACGGCGTATTCCGGATGAGTCCTGATATTGACCGTTTGGTAGAAGCTTCCAGTAACCTGGCCAGGGTAGTGGTTAAAGACGGGAGTTTTATTACACAATCTCTTCAGCGAAGCAGTGTGGAAAGCACGAAAGAAGATGTTGCGTTTGCTGTCGGCGCAGCATTTGATAATATTGGTTGCGAAGTAATACGGGGCGGGGCTTACCCGGGATGGAAGCCAGATGCTGATTCCGCTGTACTAAGATTGCTGTTGAATTTGTATAAAGATCATTTTGAACATGATCCCCAGGTAGGCGCTTGTCATGCAGGATTGGAATGTGGTATTTTAGGCGGTCACTTTGCCGGTTTGGATATGATATCTTTTGGTCCAACCATCCATGGCGCCCATTCTCCGGATGAATGCGTGCAGATTTCTTCCGTTGGCAGGTTTTATAATTATCTACTGCATATACTCAGGGAAATCCCGGTTAAATAAACAGTGTATCCGATAAATTTTTGCAGCCTTCAAATCCAACGATTTGAAGGCTTTTTGTTTTAATGACAGGTTCAGGTGTTCATCTTAAAAAAAATAAAAATCCCGGAATTTATTATTATCTTTAGCTGAGATACCCAGTCTTCGGGATATCAATATAACATTCATAGCTGCATCTACGCAGTTTCCTGCCTTTATACATTCCGTTATTTTTCTTATTAGCGTTTTTTTATTGACCAACAAATAATGTGTAACCAACATCGAATTGCTATGAAAAAAAAGGGATTTCTTATTGACATGGATGGAGTAATCTACAAGGGCAGTGAACCTATTCCGGGAGCTGTGGAGTTTATTAATGGCCTCAGAGATAGAGGGCTACCTTTTCTGTTCCTGACAAACAATAGCCAAAGAACCAGCAGGGATGTTTGCTACAAGCTGAATAAAATGGGATTCCGGGTAAATGATACGGACATCTTTACCTGTGCGATGGCCACTGCCAGGTACCTGGCTTCTAAAAAAGAAAATGGTACTGCCTATGTTATTGGTGAAGGCGGCCTGCTTACCGAGCTTTATAATGCAGGTTATTCTATTGTGGATGATCAGCCCGATTATGTTATTATAGGTGAAGGAAGAACTATTATGCTGGAATCTGTTGATAAGGCAATCAACATGGTGATGAAAGGCGCCAAATTAATTGCCACCAACCTGGATGCTAACTGTCCGATGGGAGAAGGGAAATACAGAGTAGGATGTGGCGCGCTGGTAGCGATGCTTGAATTTGCCAGCGGCATAAAAGCGTTTAGCGTTGGTAAGCCCAGTCCTGTTATGATGCGCATGGCCAGGAAAGCATTGCAGCTTACAACAGATGAAACAGTGATGATAGGAGATACCATGGGTACAGACATACTGGGCGCCGGATCAATGGGCTTTACCACTGTACTGACGCTTTCAGGGGTAACAAAAGAAGATGATCTGGCACATTTTGGTTATTCTCCTGATTTCATCATTAAATCTATTAAGGATCTGCTGAATGAAGAATTGTTTATGAGGGTAATGGGGGAGCCATTATTAGTTGATGCTACTTATTAGTGAACGTATATAAGCGATCAAACCCTTGTAGAAGCTTATTCTACAAGGGTTTCTAGCCTTCCTGGCAATAAAGTTTTTTCAAACGGACAAGATCTGTTGGCTTATCATCAGGTATTTCTAAGAAAAAATCCAATTGCCATTGTTGCGTTTTTTGTGCCTGCCTGTTCATAGTTTTATCCCATGGCGGGTATACCCGTATTGCCCGCTTACCGCCTTTGTTATTATTGGCTACTATATCATGTTCGCATAGCACAGCTATTGGAAATATAAACTGTCCAAAATGATTGCCATTCCGTGTGCTGATAATAAATAAATCTACCGGATCAGACATGTCATATGGCTCAATGGGGCCGTTTTGATGCCGTTTCCAGATAGTAACAAATTGCCCTGTTTTTGTTGGAGTGATTTTAGCCACACGAAACAGAACAGACAAACCATTCAGCTCAAATGTACAGGCGCCATATTCAGCGCTTTCCGCTTCCATTAACGGAGGAGTGTATTCGTAGCCACATTTATCATAAACAAGCTCCCTGGCTGCAAGGAGATCGCTGTGGATGTTATTGGTATGGTCATCTGAAGCTTTTTTACTTTTCATATAGTATCCTATAACTTTTGTTTTTGACAGTGCGATAATAATAAATTTATTTAACCAGGCCTCCGGGAACAACGCAATATTTAAGGGTGTACTGCATAGTACATTTCATATCTTTGCCTTTAGCATGGTTAAAAAAATCGTTAGTTTATTTTTTGCCTGTCTGTTTTTAACAGGAAGTACATTGCTGCCGTTAAGTGATTTTTCATTAATGGAGGATATTCCCGGTATGTTCCGTAACTATTCCTATATAACCACTACAGAAGAATTTGGGGTAATTGACTTTATAGGAGATTACCTGCTTCACGGAAAGGAAATGTTTGATCATAACAAACATGATAAACCTCAAAATAACGATAACAGTGTACAGTTCCAGCACCAGGCCAATCCTTTGAATGTTGTTTTTTTATACCGTTCTTTAACTTTAACATCGATTCCGGAATATCCCAAAAAATACCCGCTTTCAAAAGAATCGTTCCATACTTCCGGTTACCGGGACAAGCTTTTCAGGCCGCCTCTTGCCTGAACCTTTTATCTCCTTTCATTATAGCCATCAACTATTACATTATTCAAAAGCGCCTGTCTTGCTATGCCTGTTAGCATAGCAGAATAACAGCGGGCTTAAAATTAAGTACGTGAAAACTATTTTCATCATTATATCGTGTGTTTTATTATCTCATGTTGTAGTGGCTCAAAATTCGTTTAAAGCCATTATCCGAAACGATAAAACCAAAGAAATATTAAAAGGTGCCACAGCCACTATCCCGGATTTAAAAATTGTTGTTGCCGCAGACACCAGCGGGTTGATTATCATCCATAATATTCCGGATGGCAAATTTGAAATTGAAATTACTTATGTCGGCTATAGCCGGCAGGAAAAAGTATATGGTTTCCCGTTAAAGAACCCTGATCAGCTGGTAGAGATAGGCCTGGAGCCTGCTGTAGGGGAATTGGCAGAAGTGACCATACAAACCACCCGAACCAATCAAAACCTTCGTGATATACCAACAAGGATAGAAGTGCTGCCCCTGGAAGAACTGGATGAAAAAAGCACCATGAGGCCTGGCGACATCAAAATGTTGCTGGGGGAAGCTACAGGTATCCATGTGCAACAAGTCTCTGCTGTGAGCGGCACAACAAACTTCCGCATTCAGGGATTAGATAGTCGCTATACACAGCTGTTGCAGGATGGTATGCCTTTGTACCAGGGCTTTTCAGGTGGCCTGAGCTTATTGCAGATTAGTCCGCTTGACTTAAAACAAGTAGAATTTATTAAAGGTGCGGCATCTACTTTGTATGGTGGCGGAGCAATTGCCGGTTTGGTAAACCTGATCAGCAAAACTCCTGCCAAGGCACCGGAGCTCACCTTTTTATTAAATGGTACCAGCACTAAGGGAGCTGATGCCAGCGGTTTTTATTCGCAAAAATGGAAGCATATCGGCACCACTATATTTGGTGCATACAATTACAATGGCGCCTACGATCCTTCCTCAACCGGCTTTACAGCTATACCGCAAACGAAACGTTTTACCGTTAAGCCGAAAGTATTTTTATATATAGATGACCGGAACGCCGGATGGTTTGGGGTAAATACCACTTATGAAGATCGTTACGGTGGCGACATGCAGGTGATTGATGGGAAGGGCGATAATACACACCAATACTTTGAGCGCAACAAAACGTTCAGGTTATCCACCCAGCTGTCCTTTACCCATAAAATCAATGAAGAAAGCCGGATCAACTTTAAAAATTCCATTGGTTACTTTGATCGTCAACTAACGGAACCCGGTTTTAATTTTAGCGGGAAACAGCTATCCTCATTCAGTGAAATAAATTATGTTAACAATGGAGAACGCGCCAATTGGGTAGCAGGGGGTAATGCCATAACTGATCATTTCACCGCCGAACCGCCATTAAACAACCTGAATTATAGCCTGACAACCCTGGGGGCTTTTGTACAAAATACCTTTAAGGCGACGGATTGGTTTTCGCTGGAAAGTGGTGTAAGATTGGACTACAACACACCCGCACCCGGCAATCATTCAAATGGACTTTTTATTTTACCCCGTATAAATGCCCTGTTCAAATTAGATGAACATTTTACCAGTCGTATAGGTGGAGGTGCAGGCTACAAAATGCCAACACTTTTTAATAATCAGGGTGAGCAGGAAGGATATCAAAACATTCAACCCCTTAGTACAGGCAGTACCAAAGCAGAACAATCCTATGGTTTTAATGGTGATCTTAACTACCGTAGTGTTATCGGTGATGCTGCTATCAGTATTAACCAATTGTTCTTTTATACTTATGTAGATAAGCCCCTTATTTTACAAAACAATACCTTCATCAATGCGCCGGGGCATATCAGTACACAAGGAACAGAAACCAATATTAAACTGACCATGGATGAACTGGTGTTTTACCTGGGATATACTTATACTGATACCAAACAGCATTTTAATGGTCAAACAACCCGGCAGCCGCTTACACCACAAAACAGGATCAGCTTTGATGCTACCTATGAAATTGAAAATAGCTTCAGGTTTGGTGTAGAGAGCTTTTACACCAGCCCGCAATTATTAAGTGATGGAACAATGGGTAAAGGGTACATCACATTTGGTTTGCTGGTGCAAAAAATGTGGAAGCACCTGGATGTATTTATTAATGCCGAAAACTTAACAGACCGCAGGCAAACCCGTTGGGAAAATATTTATACGGGTAGCATCACGCATCCCAACTTCAGGGATATTTATGCGCCGCTGGACGGAGTGGTTGTTAATGGTGGTGTGAGGATTAAGCTGCTGCATTAAATAGCAGCAGCAGTAGATTTTAAAACAAGGGCTTCCATAGAAAATTAAAGCGATCGTCGTAAATTTGAATGAATAACCTCCAACTTATGCCCCGCAAAACCATCACTCCTCCGAAAAAGAAAAAAGCTGTGCACAAAACGCTTCGTTTTGCCCACCCTTTCTTTACTGCTGTTCCTCCTGCTTCCAGGCCTGTAGTACCTGGTGTAGGCAAACAAATGACTGACTATATACAAAATAAGCTATTACCTTTTCCTGCGCCACAGCGGAATACCGCACTAACCCTGGATGAAATCATCGGTTCAGCGGGTGCTGCAGAAATTGCAGCTGCCGGCCGTATTCGTTTTCATTCGATTGGTGATACCGGCCATGAAAATGGTTTGATGCAGGAATTGGTAGCAGCAGCAATGATCACAGATTATGATATTGCGCATCCTGTTACTTCCCCTGCATTTTTACTGCACCTGGGGGATGTTATTTATTATGATAACACCGATAAGGGTTACCAGTCGCAATTTTATATTCCCTATAAAAAATACCCCGGAAAGATAATCGCCATCCCTGGCAATCATGATGGTGAACTATTCAAATTCGACGGCACGCCTACTGGTCAAAAGGTAACGCTGGCGGCTTTTCAGCGTAATTTTTGTCAGCCCAAACCCGGTGTACCACCCGATGCGGGCACCATTTACCGCGAAATGGTGAGTCAGCCGGGCGTGTACTGGTACCTGGATGCACCCCTGGTAGATATAGTAGGTCTTTATTCCAATATAGGTGAAGGCCCCGGCTTTATATCAGGTAGTGTTATCGGGCAGTCACAGAAGGACTGGTTAATTAAAACACTCACCACTATTGCGAAGAGCAGGAATACAGGCGCCCGGAAAGCCTTGGTGCTGGCAGTGCATCACCCGCTTTACAGTGAAGGAGGACATAGCGCCAGTGACATTATGCTGGCCGATATTGATGATGCCTGCAAAAAAGCGAACATCCTGCCGGATGCTGTGCTGACAGCACACGCGCATAACTATCAGCGTTTTACCCGCTATGTTAAATCGGGTACTGAAAACTGGCAGATCCCTTATTTTGTGGTGGGTACCGGTGGTCGTGGCAGCAGCCCAGTAAAAGCAGCCAATGGCAAAAAAACAGGTGATGTAAGTTATGATGCTTCGTATATGGGTTATGGTTATCTCACCATTGATGTGACCGCGAAAAACATTGTATTCAATTTTACCCAGGTAGATGCTGCCGGTAAAAAAAGTGCCTTTGATAAAACGATTACGGTGGACCTGAAAACACACCACCTGGTATAAATGTATGGCAGTTGCAGCTGCTATATTTGTTATCTGCACCTCCTTCCGGTTTCTTCTCATTATTCATCCATTCAGCTATCAGCTGTTTCGGGTTAAATTTTGCGTTTATCTGCTATAGATATTATCTCCTTTGAAAAAAAAGTTTAGTATAAATAAACAATGTCTCGATATTTTGTATAATATTACTAAACAAAAGTTTACATGAAAAAATCATCCATCGATTATTAGCCACGTTTTTTTAAAGAATTATTCGCGTTCAAAACAAGTTTTTTTTATGCAATCAACGCTATTACTTGCCCTGCCTATAGGCAGCGTAGCCCGATGCCGCTGTTTTTCTTTTCTTAAAACATGCGCATTACCCCGGTAATAATAAACCTAAAAAAATAGTAACATGAACAATGAAAAAGCCGATGTAGTAATAATAGGCGGAGGTATATTTGGCTGCGCTATAGCTTATTATTATACCCGTGACAACCCGGGGGAAAAGATCATTGTGCTGGAACGTAATGAACTTTGTAATGCCGCTACCAGTCGCGCTGCTGCCTTAATGACAAGGATCCGTTCTAAAAAAGCATTTATACCCCTCTCCCTGGAAACCTACAACGCAGTAACAGCTATGGAACAGCAGCTGGGAGAAAGTATGGATGTAAAGACAGTGGGAGTAATGCATGTGGCGGCAGAAGAAAGTAGTGTAAAAGACCTGGAAGTATTAATGTCAATCGCCACGGAGTTTGGTGAACCTGCCACTTATATTACCGCTGGTGAGGCGCATAACAAAGCACCATGGTTGAAAACAGACGAAGCTATTCGTATTGGTTATATGCCGGGAGAAGCTTATTGCGATCCTTATCTTTTAGGAACTTTTTATGCACGCTGCGCAAAGATGCAGGGGGCTGATATCCGCCAGGGAGTTGAAGTTACCTCATTGTTGATGGAAGGAAACGTTGCAGCAGGTGTACACACAAAGGATGGCGTGATAAGGGCCAACAAAGTAATTGTGGCAGCAGGCGCCTGGGCGCCGCTGTTTGCTGCCCAGGCAGGTATCGGTTTACCAATGGCTCCTGTAAGAAGCCAATACTGGATCACAGAAAAAGCACCGGAGTTCCGGGTAGATGCCCCTATTGTGTTGTTGCCCGATGCGCAGGCCTATGCAAGGCCTGAAGGAGGAAGCCTGTTATTTGGTATAAGAGAAAAAAATTCATTTAGTGCTTCTCCGAAAGAGATCCCTGCTGAGATCAACAGCTTTTCCTTCAGCCCTGACAAAGGAATGCAGGATCTGTCGGAAGTAATAGACAGGCTGACGCGTTTTTTTCCTGCTGTGTATGAAACGGGGCTAAAATATTACGTGGCTGGTTTTTCCGGATATACGCCGGATAATAATCTCACGATGGGAGCAGCGCATGGTATAGCAAATTTGTTGCTGGCTACAGGATGCGTAGGCGCCGGTATCGCGGTTTCCGGTGGAGTAGGACATGCCTTTGCAGAAATGGCTGCAGGAAGACCCAATCCTTACGACTTTAGCAGCTTTGATATTAACAGGTTTGGAGAGATAGATCCTTTTAGCCAGGAATGGCTGGATAAGTGCGCCAGGGCAAGGTCTGCAAAGAAAAGCGGTTGAGTCGCAGTCAGAAAAATTCATCTCAGATCTATCTACTTAAATTTTATTGAACAATGAAAATGAAATCATTATTACTCTTAGCTTCTTTGCTGATGTGTACAGCAACGGATGCTCAACAAAAGTACCATACACAAAACATCATTTATATCTCTATAGATGGTTACCGTTGGAAAGAACTTTTCAGGGGAGCAGAACATGCACTGCTGGTTAGTAAAAAATATAATTCAACAGACACTACTGATAACCTGAAGCATTATTGGTCGGATGATATAAAGGAAAGAAGAAAGTTGCTGATGCCTTTTACATGGGATGTTATAGAGAAACACGGACAATTATATGGCAACCGCGATCTTGATAATAACGTGAATGTGCGTAACAAAGCATGGATTTCTTACCCGGGCCGCGCTGAAAGCCTTACAGGATATGCCGATCCGGCTATTACTACCAACAGTTATCCGGATAACCCCAATGACAATGTGCTGGAATTCCTCAACAATCAGAAAGGATTCAAGGGAAAGGTGGTCACCTTTGCTTCCTGGGATGTAGTAGGAAGGATTGTAAACAGGAACCGTAATGGGATGCTGGTAAATATTCCCTTTGAGAACCTGCAGGGAAATAACCTGTCTGAAGCCGAAAAACTAGCCAATGAAACACAGCATTATGCGCCCAAAATATGGGGCGATGATGAGCGGCTCGATGCCAATACATATGCGATAGCACGGTCTTATATTTTCGCGCATCACCCCAGGGTCGTGTACCTGGACCTCGCAGATACCGATGATTATGGACATGACGGGAAATATGATGCCTACTTGCAGGCTATTCATAATATAGATAAGATGATCGGTCATCTCTGGCAGGGATTGCAGCAGGACGACTTCTATAAAAATAAAACTACTTTCATTATTGTGCCCGACCACGGCCGTGGAGATGATCATCAATGGACCAGTCATGGATCATCCATTCCTCATGCTAACGATACCTGGCTGCTTGTTTTTGGGCCGGATACACCACCACTTGGTGAAATGAAAGGACCACAGCAGCTTTACCAGGATCAATTTGCCAAAACGCTGGCGGCTTTTTTAGGATTCAATTTTACAAGCAAACAACATCCTGTTGGGCAGGAAGTAACGACCGTTTTTATGAATCCGCAGCAAGCGCAATCAACTGCTACATCAAAGTAACCGGTGATGAAAAAATATGGCAGCCTTCAAGTCGTTTGATTTGAAGGCTTTTTTGTGTTTGATATTTTTTCAAAGGGATCAGTGTATTTTTTCATTTGGTGGTTAATGCACCCGTTCTTCCAGCTTAACGGTAACAATGTCCCCAACATCTTTTTTAATTACTTTCCGTAACTCCGCCTTTACGGGCAGTTTGTGTGTACCATCGCCCAAAGCCATAAATGAACTCCGGAATGGATGCCCGTCAATCGTTCCCTGTACTTTTACAAGCCCCCTGGTGCCAAAAAACGCAACAGAATCAGGCCAGATCAAATAGGTCCAGCCGCCTTTGCTGGGGCTTTTTTGCAGTGTTGCTTTAAATTGTTTGTTCAACATACCCTATGTATTTAACCTGTTTATAAAGTAATGTACGGTATACCAAAGTTATTTTGAATAACGCAATGAGACGATGTGTTGAAGCGACTTTTATGAGGGCTGATTGCGACAAATCCGGAGGATAATCAGGATAAAGAGTGTATTTTTGCTGTTATAAAGCATTTGCCATATTTGCAGTTGCAATTCCCCGATTGGTGAATAGACGCGTAGCCATACAACAGGTTTTTATCATTCCAAATCATCCGACATGTATTATCCCCGGAAAATAACAAATCCTCTTACCCAATCCGCTGCTGTCAGGGAACCTGTGTGTACGCATACCGCTCCTGTGCAGGCCAAACTGACCGTCAATACGCCGGGCGATACTTACGAACAGGAGGCCGACAGCGTGGCCGATAAAGTGATGCGGATGCCGGAAATCGCTGCGCCAGCCATTCAGCGCAAATGTGCCACCTGTGAAGAGGAGGAAAAGGATAAACATCTACAACTTAAACCACTTGCAGCGGATATAACGTCAATGGTACAACGAAAAGAAGGAGGAGAGGGCCAGGCTGCCGGCGAATCGGTTGCCGCTGCTTTACAGCACAGCAAAGGTAGCAGCGAGGCTTTGCCGGATCGTACCCGCAGCTGGATGGAAAACCGTTTTGGTACTACTTTCGGGCATGTCAGGATACATACAGATGCCAATGCGGTGCAGCTGAGCCGCGATGTCAGCGCACAGGCGTTTACCCATGGGCACGACATCTATTTTAACGAAGGTAAATTTGCTCCGGACACTACAGAAGGGAAACACCTGCTGGCACATGAGCTGACGCATGTGGTGCAGCAGCGTGGCACAGAGCAGATACAGCGCGCGCCGGCCCAACCAGCCGCGCCGGTACAAATTTCTCCGGAAGAGAAAGAGAAAAACAGGAAGGAGATGCAGGCGGAGTTCCAGTTCTGGAAAGACCTGAAAAACTGGTTTCCGGACGACGGCCGTAAAATTGCCGGTAGCGGTTATGATGATAGCATAGATTATCTCTTCACTAACCTGGATAATAAACCAGATCCGGATGGTACAGAAAACAGTGTTCCCATGGTATATGTCGGGAAAAAATACCTGGCAGAACAGAATGCTGATAAACGAAAAGCACTCATCAAAACAGAGCTGGAGAAAATAGATAAATACCGGTATGATAATGCGCTGATCGATGACCAGGATCTAAACAACCCTGCAGTAATGAGCAAGATCAAAGCATTAACGATATCAGAAAAAACGGATTACGCTAACAAGATGGCAAAACAGCAGTTTGTAGCGAACAAGGATATACTGGAGTTCATCAGGAAGATGATGCCTAGTACGGCGCTACCAGCAGGTGCCACAGCTACCAGGGATGGTGGCTATACCGTACAGTTCAAAAATATAAAGATCGTAGTGAAACCAGATGTATTGAATTCTAAGGAGGTGAAAGAAGATGCCGCGCACACCCAAATTTTGCGTACAGATAGTGATACTTACAACTCACGTCCCAAATATAATTATAAAGGAGAGAAAATAACAGAAGTGGGAGCTACTCATGTGCCACAGTTGGTTTATACAATACAATCTCATTACGGCACTAAAAGCGGTCCCGATAACACTTCGGGTTATGGGGTAGGTACCCGCCCGGGAGATACGGGCATCAACAAAACTTTACGCGGGCATGAAGGCTCACACGGCACCGCATTCATCAATTTTATCAGTAATAATATTGCTGCACATCCATTCCCTGTATTCACCGGTAAAGTAAATGACCCCAAAACGCCGTTTGAAACAGGCTTAGCTACCTATGAAAGTAGTGTACTGGCCTTTGACCAGATGCTGAAAGATGCGCTGGAAACCAGCATACAGTCGGTGGATTGTGTTGGCACCAAAACCATTGAGCAATTTTATACAGACAAGGGAGAAGTATCTGACGTGAAGTGTAATATGTAATAAATAATATGCTTTACAGATTGTCTATCCCTGTTTCTTAGGAATGATGGCAGTTGCTTCAATTTCTATCAACACATCATTCCTGAATAGTTTATTTACTTGCACCAATGTACTGGTAGGCGGTTTTTCGGTATTGATAAATTTATCCCTTACGCTCCGGATAGTTTGAATTTGCGCCACATCAGTTACAAAATAACCCAGCTTAACAATATTGTCCATTGTGCCACCGGCTTCTTCAATAATGTTTTTAATGTTCAGGAAAGACTGTTCTGTTTGTTTTCCTGCATCATCTTTTCCTATAAGAATACCTTGCTTATCTAACGCTACCTGTCCCGAAATAATGATCATCTTACAATTGCCCAGATCAATAACAGCTGCCTGGGAATATCCATGAGGAGTAGCTACAGCAGCCGGATTGGTCATTTGTACAATGGAGGGCTTTGTTTGAGCGAAAGCCATCATTGAAATAAATAAAGCGGGTATTAATACTGTTTTTTTCATGCTGATTTTTTTCCGGATTGAAAATAACCATTCTCCGCTAATCAACGACTATAATCTTGCACGTGGATTTATTTTATGTGTTGCTTGACTAAATCTTTTCTTATTTCTTTTTGCAATTCTTTGCCGCCTTTTACTAAATCTACTGCATGTTTATGCTTTTTCAGATCCACGGGTCTATGCTTAATGCTCCATGCACCAATTTCAACCATAATCGGCAATAGGTCAATACCCTTTTCGGTAAGACTGTAAATGTATTTTTGTTTATGCCCCGGATCATCTGCTTTACTGATTATTCCTTCCCGTTCCAGCATGACGAGCCTGTCTGTTAAGATATTAGACGCTATTTTTTCCTCGGATTGAAGCAATTCTCTGAAATATCGTTTCCCCTCAAACATAATATCCCTGATAATAATTAAGCTCCATTTATCTCCAAACACTTCAAGCGTAAGGTTTACCGGGCAAAACGACCTGTGCTTTTCCATATAATTACAACTTTTACTTTAAAACCAGTTGCATTTTGCAATTTGTTTTGTACTTTGCAACCAGTTGCTTTTTGAAAGCAGTACAAATTTAATGGAAACAATCCACACTTCTTTCGCCACCAATAAATAATAGAATATGAATCCAACAGCTGTCAGCCAATACCGACAGCCCCGAAAGCTTTGAGTACAGCGAAAAGTTTGTTTTGGTAGATAACCACCGCATCATACGGGGATACTATAATGGCACTGATAGCGCGGAAGTAAACAAATTGGAAAAAGACATCAAAGTTTTACTGGATGAAATGGCAAAAGAGAAAAGGAATCTATAGCATAAAAATCACAATTAATAAAACATAAAAATAGCATCAAAATGAAAAAAGTATTAGTTCGTTACAAAGTAAAAGCAGATAAAGTAACTGAAAATGAAACCCTCGTGAAAGAGGTGTACAAACAATTAAATGAAAATAAAATTGATGGCTTTCATTATTGCACTTTTAAACTGGGAGATGGCGTAAGCTTTGTTCACATTGCATTTGCTGATACCGAAGAAGCCAATACAGCATTTAGTAATTTGCCCGCCTTCAAAAATTTTCAGGCAAATATAAAAGATCGCTGTGAGGAGCTTCCTGTGGCAAGCCCGGTTACCATCATCGGTTCCAGCGATTTCCAGGTCATATAAATTTAACAGACTTCAGTAATATACGGGTCTATTGTAGATTAAATGGATAAATCAGGATTGGTTATCTGTGAAATGTTAATCAGTCCTGATTTTTACGGGAAAAACGACTTAATGTTTCCCTGGACACGCCGAGGAAAGAAGCGATCAAAGATTTGGGTACCCGCTGAAAAAGAGCAGGATATTGTTTCAGGAGCTGCTCATAACGGGACTGTGCATCATTGTTTAAAAGAGACAAGATCCGTTTTTGCAAAGCGATATATCCTAAACCGGTTTTTATCCTGAAAAAATGTTCTATTTTATGAAACTCATCGCAAAGTTTATTTTTATCTGCAAAAGAGATACATAACAGATCTACTTCTTCCATACAATCAATATTCAGATTTGCTTTTGATTGATTGGCCACAGCCTGGTAATCTGTAATCCACCAGTTCTCCATGGCAAACTGTATAATATGCTCCTTCCCGGCTTCATTCGTGTAAGCCGCCTTCAGCAAGCCGCTGACTACGAAATATTCATTTGTTACAGCGTCGCCTTCCTGCACTAAAAACTGGTGTTTCTTTAATTTTTTAGGAGTAAAGTAAGACAGGATATAATCAAATTCGGCGTCAGTTAAAGTAATGATTTCTTCAAAATGTTGTCTTAGTGCAATACTCATAATTGTTTAATAATAGGAAGATCTTCAAAAATCGGATTTGCTGGCACAAATTAATATTTAAAGATGACTTCCTGTATACCCTGTGATCTATGTCACTAAAAAATGGTGATATGTTTCCTTGTACAAGGAGTTCTTAAGCGCCAATTTTGCATAAAATAAATGACATGAAGATTAAAATAAGTTGCTTGCTGCTATTGCTAATGGCCTTTCAGGGATACAGTCAGAGTAAAACAAATTCAATTAAACAAGTCATGAACAAACTGGCATCAAAAAAGGTATTGATCGTAGTTACTTCCTTTGATGAAGTAAAAAGTACGGGCATAAAAACCGGCACCTGGATAGAAGAATTTGCTACGCCCTATTATTTGCTCACAGATAAGGGGATCGAAGTAACCATTGCTTCTCCCAACGGAGGAAAAGCCCCCATTGATCCTAAGAGCGCAAAACCTGAGTTCAGTACTGCTGCGGTGAAAAGGTTTTACAGCGATAAGGTAGCTCAGAAAAGGCTGGACCAAACGGTTAAGTTGAATGAAGTACACGCTAAAGATTATGACGCTGTTTTTTATCCCGGTGGCCATGGCCCTATGTGGGATCTTCCGGAAAATCCATTATCTATTCACCTCATTGCCTCTTTTTACGAGGCAGGAAAGCCGGTGGCACTGGTATGCCATGCTCCGGCAGCGCTTAAAAACGTGAAGGATAAAAGCGGGGAGCCATTGATTAAAGGTAAACAGGTTGCCGGTTATAGCAACAGTGAAGAAACAGCCGGACAAACCACTGCTGAAACTCCTTTTTTGCTGGAAGATATGTTGAAGGAAAAAGGAGCAAATTATGTGAAGGGAGAAGATTGGCATCCATTTGTGGTTGCATCCGGTAACTTAATCACAGGGCAGAACCCGGCTTCCGCTGAGGCAGTGGCTGAAAAAATTATAGCAGCCCTGGCAGACAAGCGTTAATGGATAAAATGAAGTAGTTGATTATTAGAAAGACTGAAAACCTGCGCCCGGCGCAGGTTTTTTGTTTTGGGGGTAATTGGTCCCCTTTTAAGTTACTTGTCGGGCCTTCACCTATGACCAGGGTCGTTAAAAATATTTTTCCCCGTAGTGTCCAAATGATAACAATTCGTTCGTCTTGTCTGTATTCAATCATAAAACCAAGAAAATGAAAAAATCAATTTATCAGTCACAGTTGATGTTCAACATGAACGAACGCTTATTCCTCAATGCGCTGGAAGGTCTTACTGATGATCAGACCCGGGAACGCCTCAGCGACCACAACAATCCCCTTATCTGGATTGCTACCCATACGGTATGGGCCAGATATAATGCGCTGACATTCCTGGGCCAGCCAGCTAAAAATCCGTTTGAAGGCATGTTCGAAAAATTTAAAGCCTATGATCCTGCCGATAAGTATCCTACATTGGACGTGGTAAAAGAAGAATGGAAAAAAGCCAGCACCCTGTTAAAAAGTGCCCTGGAAGCAGTAACAGAAGAACAGCTGGCAGCAGACTCGCCCCTGAAAAGCCCGATCGGCGACTTTACCAATGGCGGTACTATTGCCTTCCTGGCCCAGCACGAAAGTTATGACATCGGCCAGATAGGCTTCCTGAAAAAATATTATACCAGTAAAGCGATGGCTTATTAATCATTTTTTAAGAAAATGTGTTATCAAAGATAGCTTTCATTGTTGAACGGATGTTGACCAGTATTGATGGTGTTTTTTATTTTATAACAATCTTAAAAAATAATCAAATGGAAAAGATCAGCGCAAACACAAATGCATTAAACTGGTTTGAAATACCGGTTACAGACACTGCAAGGGCAAAGAAATTTTATGAAACTATCCTGGATGTGCAAATGGAATCCCAGGAAATGATGGGTATGGAAATGACTATGTTTCCATACGACATGCAATCTAATTCCGGTAAGGTTTCCGGCGCCCTGGTAAAAGGAGAAATGCACAAGCCGGGCGCAGACGGACCTGTTATTTACCTCAATGCTAATCCTGCTATTCAAACGGTAGTAGATAAAATTGAAGCTGCAGGAGGTAAGGTAATTATGCCAAGAACATTGATCAACGAACAGATCGGCTATATGGCCTTTTTTATTGATACGGAGGGTAACCGCCTGGCATTACATGCAGCTAATTAATTAACTTTAGGAATAATAAATAAAATAATGGCAGAATACCTTTTAATATTTCGTGGTGGAGATGCAGCCCGGGAGGAAGAGCAACAATCACCGGAGAGATGGCAGGCACACATGGAAAAATGGATGCAATGGATGGGTGCTTTAACCGAACAGGGAAAATTTGTAGGAGCGCAGCCGCTGAAAGTAGCCGGCAGAGTTGTAACAGGAACCGGAAAAGTGGTTACTGACGGACCTTTTGTAGAAGGAAAAGAAATGGTAGGCGGCTACCTGATATGCAAAGCAGAAAGCCTTGAAGAAGCGGTGGAGATATCCAAAGGATGTCCGGTACTGGAACATGATGGCATTGTGGAAGTAAGGGAAATTAATAGCCTGGCTCATTAAATGTAATCGATGTTACAGGCATTACCGATATTAAAATTGCATAGTACCCTACTATGCAATTTTAATATCAGGTACCTGCATTTAATATAACGATGATCCAAAGCAAGCACAAATAATGATGGCAAAAGATTAAAATACAAATGGTTGATATCTCAACAATAATAGTCATCAACAAGCCGTTGGCCATGGTAGCAGCTTATGCTGCCAATCCTGATAACGCCCCCGAATGGTATCAGAACATAAAATCTGTTGAATGGAAAACAGTAAAACCGATGAAAGTTGGTTCGCAAATGGCTTTTGTGGCACATTTCCTGGGTAAAAAACTGGAATATGTGTATGAAGTAGTGGCTTATCTGCCCAATGAAACACTGGTGATGCAGACTGCCCAGGGGCCTTTTCCTATGCAAACGAGGTATTCCTGGACCGCTGTTGACGACTACACCACCAAAATGGTTTTACGAAACACGGGAAGCCCTTCCGGGTTCTCAAAATTGTTTGCACCGTTTATGTCAATGGCGATGAGAGCTGCCAATAAAAAAGATTTGAAAAAGATTAAATCAATCCTGGAGAGCCATTGAACGCATCGTTTACCATCAGCAAACTGACAGATCAACTTTTCAGGCATGAAGCCGGAAAGATGGTTGCTTTATTGACAAAAATTTTCGGGACAGAGAATTTAGATATATCAGAAGATGTGGTACAGGACACCTTTATTAACGCCATGCAGGTATGGCCATTAAAAGGAGTGCCAGATAATCCTTCCGGCTGGTTATTCAGGGTCGCAAAAAACAAGGCCATTGATGTATTGCGCAGGAATAAGTTTTCGAGGCAGATCGATTTTAATGATCCTGAAAGGACCTTGCTGCAATCGGAATATACACTGACCGCAGCAGTAGAAAAACTATGGCGCGATGATGAAATACAAGATGATCTGTTAAGGATGATGTTTGCCTGTTGCCATCCTGATATTGCGGAAGAAAACCAGATCACATTAATATTAAAAACACTTTGCGGATTTTCTACCAGCGAAATTGCCAAAGCTTTTCTTACCTCAGAAGATACTGTTTCCAAAAGATTATACCGCACAAAAAACTTTTTCAGGGAAAAGAAAATCAAACCGGAATTTCCTGCGCCTGCACAATTGAAATATAGCATAGAAGCAGTTTTGAAGGCCATTTACTTGATATTTAATGAGGGATATAATGCTACCCATGCCAATGATCTGATCCGGAAAGATCTGCTGGATCAGGCGATGTACCTGTGTAAATTACTGGCAGAAAATGCCAACACCCGGTTGCCGGAAGTATTTGCAGCTATGGCTTTGATGTGTTTTCATTCCTCCCGGATCAACGGTCGTATTAACGAACAGGGGGAGATCGTTTTGCTTGCACAGCAGGATCGCAGTAAATGGAATCGTCAGCTGATTGAAGAAGGGAATGCCTTTATGAACAAAGCTGCATATGGCGATGTCATCAGCAGTTACCATATAGAAGCTGCCATTGCGTACGAGCATTGTATTGCCGAAACCTTTGAGCAAACCAACTGGCAAAATATCCTGGCTTATTACGACATGCTCGTTGCTGTTCATCCGAATGCTGTTGTTATGCTGCATCGTCTTACGGTTATCTATAAAGTTTTTGGCGCCGCCAAAACGCTGGAAGAGATGGACGCTGCGGTGTATAAAAAAGACTGGGAGAAAAACTATCTGTATTATGCTTTATTGGGAGATATTTATGCAAAAACGGCTCCCGAAAGATCGAAGGAATATTATCAGATCGCTTTTAACATGACACAATCATCTGCAGAAAAAAATCTGCTGCAGAAAAAAATGAATGACAGGGGCGGGATATAGGTGAAAATATAACAGCAGATCAAAACATCATTATGCTTTGATCTGCTGCTGATTACTTTGATAGTTCTCTCACTGCCTGAATCAATAGATCTGCCTCCATAATAGTATTATAATAATGTGGTGATACCCGGATAGCCCAATCCACCTGCTTTTCATCAAAATCTAAAACGGCAAAATTCCGGTAGCTGGTTACCACATTTATTTTCTTTTCTAAAAGATATTTTTTAATCTGTTCAGGTGCCGCTCCTTTTAAATGGAAGGTTACCAGTCCGCCTAAATCCGGGCCTTTATCGCAGATGGTAATGCCATCAATTTTTTGCAGTGCTGTTCTGAGATAGCCGGCTAAATATTTCACCTGTTTTTCTATTTTGATAGCATCAATTTGCAGATAATAATCAATGGCAGCAGCTGTTCCCAATAAAAGGGCATAAGCAAACTCCCAATCTTCAAAGCGGGTGGCATCTTTTCTTGGGATATATTTATTATCCGCTACCCAATCTGCTCCCCGCATATCAATAAACAACGGTTCATATCCCTCTTCCAGCATTTTATCAGATACATAAAGGAAACCTGCACCTCTCGGGCCTCTCAGAAATTTCCTGGAAGTAATGCTCATAAAATCACATTTCAGTTGCTGTACATCCAGCGGCAACTGGCCGGCAGATTGGCAGGCGTCAATGAGGTAAATTGTTTTATACTTTTCGCATAAGGTCCCGATTTCCGCCACCGGCTGAATAAGTCCGGAGTTAGTAGGGATGTGGGTGACAGCTACCAGTTTGGGCTTGTATTGAATGAGGCATCTTTCAAGGTCCGCAAGATCAACACCACCGCTGCTATGACTGGCTGCCCGCACTAGTTTTACGCCAAATCTTTTTTCAAAAACCAGGTAAGTGATCTGGTTAGAAATATAATCTTCATTGGTAGTGAGAATGACATCACCCGCTTTAAAAAGGATAGACGAAATAGCCCGGTCAAACGCATCCGTTGCATTGGCTGTAAAAGCAATATTTGTTGGTTTGCAGTTCAACATTTTTGCGGCAGCGTGATAAAAGGCTTTTATTTCAGGCGCCCTGAGGTTCGAAGCTTCGTAGCCACCAATTTCAGCTTCCAGTGTAAGATGGTTGATGATAGCTGCTGTCACCGGCTTAGGCATTAAACCCGCGCCTGCATTATTCAGATGAGTAACATGCGCACACCCGGTTGTATCATTTCTAAAAAAATCGATCTCATTGTCAGAGAAAACATGTTCCATATTTATTATTTTTTCTTATTAAAGATTGAATTATTTCTCTACACAAAACTAAATTATCTTTGCATGGGTAGAAATGTGCAGCATTAAACAATTTGAAGGAGCCTAAACTTTTCAAGCTCCGGATTGAACCGCTATCAAAGAAAAACCCTTTGATAGTTCATACAGAAAAACAACTACTTAATCAGCGATAGGTATCACCTTTACTGGTCATAAATAATGAAAGCCGCTTTTATAACGGTTTTTTTATGCACTTACTTCAACCCTGAAAACTTACACTTCGCATTTCATTTTCTACGCTTCCCCCGGATTTATTTTTTTTAGCGATGCACAATTTCCAGTTTTACAGTCAAATGTTAAACTATGCGGGGCATTATGCTATTCATATTGATTTGTACCGTATCCACATCAAAAGCCCAGGTTGTTTTTACGTCGCTGGATGCCTGTATCAGGTACGCCTGGCAGCATAATCCGGATGTGGCTATTGCCCGGCAGCAGGTAGCTATACAGGAAAATAATTTACAACGGGCCTGGTACCAGATATTACCGCAGCTCAACGCGTATAGCACACTGGAATATAATTTTACATTGCAAACCCAGTTATTACCGGGCGAAATATTTAACCAACCAAAGGGAACGCTGATCCCTGTACAATTTGGTACCCGATATAACCTGGCTGCCATTGGAGAAGCCAGCATGCCGCTGGTAAGTCCGGGAAAATGGAAGGAGGTAAATGTAGCCCGTGTTAAAGAACAATATGCCGGCATGGAACTACAACATCAGCAACAGCAAATGGAACAGCAGCTCACGGTGGCGTATTACCAGTCGTTGCTGGCATATAAAAGCTATACTATTGCACAGGAGCAACAATCGCTGGCCGACAGCCTTCATGCTGTTGTTAGCAGGCGTTACAACCAGGGATTGGTATCGCCGGTAGAACAGCAAGAGGTGAAACAGCTGGCCATCAATGCACTGATTACACAACAGGAGCAATGGTCAGTATGGCAACAGCGCCTGAATGATCTCCGCCTCATCTTACAGGTATCACCTGCTGACAGCCTTGTGATACAGGATACTTTATCCACCACCGGGTTGCCTGTTTCAAGAGAAGATTGGAAAGCAGGCAATGTAGCCGCTATTAAAGTGCAGCAATTAAACCAGGCGGTGAACTATGCTCAATGGCAACAAAGACGTGCCCGCAATTTACCGGAGCTGAGTGCTTACGCCAGGTATGGCAAAATTGCCCAAAGAAATTCGTTTGATTTTACGGCAAAAGATGCTACCTGGTTTGGATTGGGAGTAGTGGGGCTCCGGCTGGATATTCCCATTTTTGCGCCGGCCCGCCAAAAATCTGATGTGAAAGAAGCACAGCTGCAGTATGAAATGAGCCTTGTAGCAGGATCGCAAACTGCATTAAAAGAAGAAATACAATGGAATAACTGGTATGAACAATATATCCGCTGCCTGCAAAGTTTGCCTCATGCGCGGGAATCAATGGCATTGGCCACCGACAACTACCACAAAACATTATTGCAGTTTGATAGCGGTATCATAGGCGTTGAAAAAGCCATTGAGCGCTACAAAGATGCACTACAGGCGCAGTGGCAGGCCCAGCAAATATTAATTCAGTTATACCAGACAGCCATTTTACTTAAAAGTGAAACAGCTGATCATTCCCTTTCACTTATAACGAATGCTAACCAATGAAAAAAACATTTGGTATACTCCCCGGTATCATCTTATTATGCTTTGCCTGCAAACCGGCCGCTGAGCATCATCCTTACAGGAAAGATATTATTGACGCCGTATATGCGTCAGGGTATTTAATTCCCGAAAATGAATACCGGGTATATGCACAAACGAACGGGGTGATTGTAGCAAAAATGGTACAGGAAGGAGATACGGTGAATGCCGGTCAGTTGCTGTACCGCATCCAATCGGCTGTGGCGGCAGCGCGGCAGGCAGCCACCACGGCTGCTTACAATAACGCAACGCTGAATGCCGGTCCGCAAAGTGCTGTGCTGAAAGAACTGGAGCAGGCCGTTAAAACAGCCACCATGCAGCGCTACAACGATTCGGTAAACTTTGTCCGGTACGAAAACCTCTTAAATCAAAAAGCCATTGCAAAGATTGATTATGACCATGTACGGCTGCAGTACCTGTCTTCACAAAACGACTATGAAGCCAAACAGCAAAGGCTCATCCAGCAACAACAACAAACCCGGCTACTGGTAAAAGATGCACAAAGCAAACAGGCAGATGCTGTTGAGCAGCTGCAACAGACTGCTGTTCGCAGCTCCATCCAGGGGCGCGTGTTTGAACTATTGAAACAACCCGGCGAAGTGGTTATGCAAAATGAATGGATCGCTACCATGGGGAAAGCAGGCGCACTATACGCGCAATTATGGCTGGATGAAAATGATTTTTCCAGGGTCCGTACAGGGCAGTTGTTATGGATGAAAATAGATGCTTTCCCTGGTAAAACATACAAGGCACAGGTAAGCCGTATTTATCTGGTTATTCAGCGCGATAAACAATCTTTCCGTGTAGATGCCCGCATACTGGACACAATGCCGGAGCAGGTAGCCTATGGCGCACTGGAAGCAAATATTGTTATTCAAAAACGGGAGCGGGGAATGGTTATTCCTAAAGCCTGGTTATCCGGACCAGATTCGGTGTTCGTAAAAACAAATGGTAAGAAAACAAAGATCGCGGTGGTAAAAGGTATTGAAACAATGGATGAAGTAGAAATACGCAGCGGCTTAAATGATAACTCGGTAATCCTTCCCGGCAGCTAATTTCATATGCTACAGTCAGTAAATATACTCATTGCTAAAAGACACCTGCTTTCTAAAAAGAAGCAAACGATGATCGCTATACTGGGAGTTACTTTTGGTATTTCCATGTTCATTATCATGAGTGGGGTAATGGATGGCACCAACCAGCTGCTGGAAGATACCCAGTTTAAAACCACCCCGCACATTCGCCTGTATAATGAGTCAAAAGCTATCCGCCCACCGGTGTTGTCGGTGGTATATGATTCGTTGCACACCTTGTTGTCAGTAGCGCATCAGCGCCCCCGCGCGGCACAGGAAAAGATCCGGCAGGCTGCTGCTATCATGGAATCGCTCAGGCAACTGCCGGAGGTAAAAGGCATCACTGCACATGTCACTTCGTCTGTTGTTTTTAATTATGGGGCAACAAAAATAAGCGGTACCCTGAGTGGTGTGAACATCCGGGATGAAGATCATCTCTTTGGTATCCATACAAAAATGAAAAGCGGTAATATGGACGACCTGCTGCGTACATCCAATGGAGTGATCATGGGGAAAGGACTGGCAGAAAAGATGAACCTGCATACCGGTGACCACATCACGGTAACTTCGCCCGACGGGGCATTCCTGAACCTTAAAGTCACCGGCATTTTCAGTTTGGGCATGGGGAATATTGACAATGTAAAAAGTTATGTCAACTTTAACTCCGCTCAGCAAATGCTGAGAAAAGATGCTGCATACATTACGGAAATAGTAGTGCAGTTATATGAACCTGATAAAGCCAGCATATTGGCGCCGGTAATGCAGCAACGATATGGCTGTATAGTAGAAGACTGGGAAACCGCTAACCAAACCCTGATGGCGGGCAATAAGATCCGGAGTATGATGAAATATGTTGTTTCCTTTACCTTATTGACGGTAGCAGGATTCGGTATTTACAATATCATGAACATGACTATCCTGAATAAAATGAAGGATATCGCTATCATGAAAGCCACCGGTTTTTCCGGTAAGGATGTAAAACGCATCTTCCTGTTCCAGTCGCTTGCAGTAGGTATTATAGGCGCCATCCTGGGACTGTCGCTGGGTTGGCTCATCTGTAGCTGGATGGTGCGTATGCCCTTTAATGGCGGCGAATACATGGATATCACACACCTCCCGGTAGCATTTAAACCATCTGCCTATATCACAGGCCTGGTATTCGGGGTGATCACTACTTTCCTGGCAGCCTGGTTCCCGTCAAAGCGCGCATCAAAAATAGACCCGGTAGAAATATTAAGGGGATAAACTTTATTTGCATGAACAACAACATTATCCTGGAAGCCAGGCATATCAATAAATATTTCGAACAACCGGCAAAGTTCCAGGTACTCCACAATATTGGGTTTGAGGTAAAGCAGGGTGAATTCCTGAGCATTGTTGGAAAGTCGGGCTCCGGTAAATCAACACTGCTCTATATCTTGTCTACTATGGACACCGCTTATGAAGGAGAGCTATGGATACAGGGAGAAAAACTCAGTGGGAAAAAGAAGGACCAGCTGGCAAAGTTTCGCAACGAGCACCTGGGCTTTGTATTTCAGTTTCACTACCTGCTGCCTGAGTTTACCGCACTGGAAAATGTAATGCTGCCGGCATTGAAGCTTAAAAAATGGTCCCAGGAAGTAATTGAACAAAAAGCACATGAAAAATTAAAACTGCTGGATATGGATAACTATGCAGGTCAGCTGTCTTCCCGGCTTTCGGGCGGGCAGCAGCAACGGGTGGCCATTGCCCGCGCACTCATTAATGAGCCGGCCATAATTGTGGCAGACGAACCTACCGGTAATCTCGATACCGGCAATACCTCCGTAGTATTTGGTATATTTAAAGCATTAAGCCGGGATTTTCATCAAACTATCATTACAGTAACACATGATGAAACATTTGCCGGAAATTCAGACCGAATAATAGAAATGTCAGATGGGACCATTATTCACACGCAGAAATAACCTTCTCCTTACATTGGCTTTTATCTGGGTACTTGCCACTATTGCTTTCGTTATACGATGGTATTTCTTTCCTGAGTTTGGTCGCCAGTTATTCCTGATATCCTATATTTTCTCTCTTATATATCTTCCGCTCTTTTTCTATGCCCTGCAATGGATCAACCACCTCATGAACAAGGTGATGCCTTATGAAACGTGGGGAATGAAACGTTTTATCATACAAAACCTGCTGTTCATAGGTTTTGGAATAGTTATGATGAAATTCCTGAACCTCCAGTTAAAACTCCCTGTATATAATCATCTTGTAAATGATAATACGCAAATGCTGATGTCTGACAAGATTTACAAAGCGTTTACGTATTATTCTTATGGTGCCCTGGTATCTATCCTGAATCTTGCTTTTTATGCACGTTACCTGTTCCGGAACTGGCAGTCCACCCTTATAGAAAAAACCAGGCTTCAGGTGCAGGCTGCCCGGCTGGAGCAGGAGAAAACAACCGTACAATATGAAAATCTGAAGAACCAGTTAAATCCACATTTTCTTTTTAACAGCTTCACTTCTCTCAATAGTCTGATCACTAAAGACCCTTTTCTGGCCCAGCGTTTTTTACAACAGCTGTCAAAAGTATACCGGCATATATTACAAAGCGGGAGCAATGCCCTGGTATCATTACAGGAAGAAATTACTTTCGTCAACAATTATATTGCGTTACAAACTACCAGGTTTCAGCAAGGACTTGAAGTGATGATCATCATACCGGAACAATACCTGCAACGCAGCATTGTACCTGTAACTTTGCAGGTGCTGGTAGAAAACGCTATCAAGCATAATATTATTGATGCAGAACAACCGTTGATCATAAAAATAAACGTGGAAGAAAGTATTTACCTGGTCATAGAGAATAATATACAAATGAAGACCAATGTAGAATACAGCAATAAACAGGGATTAAACAATCTGAAAAATTTATACGCATATTATAGTCACCAGCCCGTAGTAATAAATACGGCAGATAATATTTTTTCAGTAAAAATTCCATTGTTATGAAAGTAGTGATCATTGAAGATGAAGTGCTGATAGCAGAGGAATTAGCACAATTACTGCATCGCCATACACCTGATGTGGAAGTGCTGGCTGTATTATCCAGCTTAAAGCAAAGCAGTCGCTGGTTACAGCAGCAGCCCATGCCCGACTTGTTTTTCATGGATATCCAGTTGTCTGATGGCGTCATCTTTGAACTGTTTGATAAATTTGAAATTAATTGCCCGGTTATTTTTACGACTGCCTACAGCGAATACGCCATCCGCGCCTTTAAAGTAAATAGTATTGATTATCTCCTGAAGCCGGTAGACAAAGAAGCCCTGGAACATGCCATCACAAAGTTCAGAAAAAACAGGGGACTGCATTATCGGGCATCTATGCAGGAAGTGCAAAAAGTCCTGGCCACACCCGGAACGCCTTATTACAAGGAAAAATTCCTGGTAGCTTACCGGCACCAGCTGATACCTGTAAATACAGTGGATATAGCTTACTTCCGTAAAGAAATACTGATCTACGCACACACATTTAACGGAGAAGAATATATACTGGACCACGACAGCCTGGAAGAGCTAGAGTCATTACTGCACCCCGCACAGTTTTTCAGAACCAACCGTCAGTATATTATCAATATAAATGCAGTACACCATGTTGTACCATATAGTACCGGCAAAATGTCTGTAGCACTGCTACCCGGACAACACCAACAGATAGATGTAAGCCGGGAAAAATCAGCGTTGTTCAAAAAATGGTTGGGAGCCTAAACCTTTATGGATTATAATGGATAATACATCTTAGTTAGTACAATAAATGATTTGCTATGCCGGCAGACAGACACACCAAAAGAACTATCAGCAGCCCTATACATTACATGCAACTACTGGATGAAAATATTCCCGGCATCCGGATTGCAACCATGCAAAGTTTAATGGAAGAGAACAGGGCATTATTGGATAACCCCATACGTACCAACGCCTTTCACATTTTTTGGTTTAAAACCGGTGGTCACCGCCTGCAAATTAACTTCAGCGCTGTAGATATTGTTGCCGATACCATTTTATTTGTGCGAAAAGATAGCATTCACCTGCTCGGCAGCGATAATAACTATGAGGGACTGTCCATTAGTTTTACAGAAAATTTCTTTTGCCAGACCATCACAGACCAGTATTTTTTGCAGGACAATGCGCTGTTCAGCAACCATGCTGCCCTTACCGGCATTCAGCCCGGAGAAAGACTGGATACTTTTATTGGGATACTGACTACTATGCAGGAAGAGATAGATGGCCCGCCAGATAAGTTTACAACCGATATTCTCCGTAACCTGCTCCGCTACTTCCTGATGTTGGCCACACGCGAAAAAGGAACCGTACATCTTTATCGTGATTCATTAAACAGGGACGCCGTTTATACACAACAATATATCAGCATGCTGCAAAATGAATTCAGTCACCAGAAAAAAGTAGCTGCTTATGCCTCCATGCTGCACATCTCAGAAAAAAGGCTACACCTGGCTACTACAAGCATATTGGGCAAAGCACCCAAACAACTGATTGATGAAAAAGTAATACAGGAAGCCAAACGACAGATTGCCCATAGTAGCCAGTTAATAAAAGAAATTGGTTATGAACTGGGCTTTCAGCAACCCTCTAACTTCATTAAATATTTTATTAAACACACCGGCCTGTCTCCAACAGATTTTCGAAAGAAAGTCACAACTGATTTCTGAAAAGTATAATAGAAGAACGCAAATGCACCTTTCTATTATCAGCGCAGAAAAGGAAATTTGTATCAGGTAAAAGACAATCATCTCCCCGTAATATTAACATAGACATATGTTGACAGGGAATACATGCACCACCTGAATTTTAAAACAACGATATGCCCAGAATTAAAATGGCCCGCAAAAGCACGTTGGTAGACATGACCGCTATGACTGATGTTGCTTTCCTGTTACTGACTTTTTTCATGCTCGCTACCAAATTCAAACCCAGTGAACCAGTTGCTGTAGTAACTCCTTCCTCCATCAATACAACGACCCTGCCTGATGCGAATGTGATCCTGCTGACGATAGATAAAAAAGGCAGGGTTTTCTTTGACATGCCCGGGCAATCATACCGGCAGGAGCTGATACAGGATGTGAACAAAAATTTTAAACTGAAATTGAGCGGAACAGAAATGAAAAGCTTTGCGTTGGGCGCCAGCGTGGGAACTGACATGAAAAATCTGAAAAGCTATCTCGCCATGAAGCCGGACGCCAGAAAAGATGCATCTATAGAAACAGGTATCCCTACTGACTCTGCCAGCAATGAACTGGGCATATGGTTGAAATATGCATATGCTGTTGTGGACCAACATAAAAGCACCAAAAAATTGAAGTTTTGTATCAAGGCGGATAATGCAACTCCTTACCCGAAAATAAAAGCCGTGCTGGAAATTTTTAAGAAAGAAAATATATTCCACCTGAACCTGGTAACAAACCTGGAAGCCGCACCGGAAGTGTAGTTGTTTGAATAACGTAAAATACTTTAGCAGCGTACAGTAATAGTCTTACTGTACGCTGTTTTAAACAGGGACCTTTCAAAATTTACACACCAAACTGCGTTAAATGGTGGTCTAAATGTTTGTAAAACATATTATTCCATTCATGCTTATTCAGTGGTCCGAAGGAATGGGAGGATTTGTTTTCGAAGTATGTTTCGCCCAGATCTTTCGTTTTGTTGATATAATTAATCAGGCGATTTTTTTCTTTTTCAAAATCTCTGTCATCCTTAATCAGAAATGCGGGTGCTGTTTGTGAACTATGTTTGTATGGTTGCTCAGATACCACAACTTTTTTTATGAATGATTTCAAAATGAATTTCATGAAAAAATTAGGCTGGGGATGTTTATCTTCATAGATTAATTCGTACGTTACATTGCAATGCGCCAGCATTTGAGCTACATTCATTTTTCCCCAGTTTGGTTTTGTACCTGGTGTAAGTTGATTAATTCTGGAGATGATATTCTCAGCAACAGTTTGGGTAAAGATGTTTGGCAATGACATTTTTTTGGTTTAATTGTTATTGTTGAGTATTCAAAATATCCCTTTTTCTATTAAAATTTGTATTCAACTTATCCACAGGCCCGTTTGAAGATGAAAATTTCCCGGACACAGGTAAGCAGCGCTCATAAAAGATTAATAAAAAAGCGATCAAACCCTTTATTATAAAGGATTTGATCGCTTTTTTTATTAAGAAGGACCTGTTTACACTAATTTCAGCACTTCTTCGCCCATGGCGGTTGTGCCCAGTATTTTATCTGCCGGTGTATGTTGATCGGCGATATCCCTGGTACGGAAACCAGCTTTTAATACTTTGTCTACCGCATTAATCACCGCTTCGGATTCTGCTTTCATACCAAAAGAAATATCTAATAATAAAGCAGCGGATAAAATGGATGCTAATGGATTAGCGATCCCTTTGCCGGTAATGTCATGTGCTGAACCATGAATAGGCTCATAAACGCCTGTACCGTCGCCGATGGAGGCAGATGCCAGCATGCCCATAGAACCTGCTATCTGCGATGCTTCATCCGTAAGAATATCACCAAAGAGATTGGCGGTAACCACTACATCAAAACGACGCGGATCTTTTATCAGCAACATAGCAGTGGCATCCACAAACTGATGTTCTACTTCTACATCAGGATATTCCAGGGCTACTTTCTGCACTACTTCTCTCCACAACCTGGATGTTTCAATAACATTTGCCTTATCTACAGAACATAATTTTTTCCGCCTGGTCCTGGCGGCATCAAATGCTTTTCGGGCAATACGTTCTACTTCATAGCGACTGTATTCAGCCACATCATAGGCGGTATCCCCATTATTTTTTCTCCCTTTTTCGCCAAAATAAATATCACCGGTCAGTTCACGGAAAAATAAGATATCAGCGCCTTTTAATATTTCCGGCTTGATGCTGGAAGCATTCAGTAATTCATCAAATAGTTTGATAGGACGGAGATTGGCATACAATCCCAGTTCTTTGCGCATCCTCAGTAAACCTTGTTCTGGTCTTACTTTGGCAGAAGGGTCGTTATCGTATTTAGGATGGCCTACCGCACCAAATAATACAGCATCCGATTTCCGCATTTTCTCCAGCGACTCATCCGGTAAAGGATTTCCTGTTGCTTCAATAGCCACATGTCCGATCAATGCCTCATCATAGGTAAATGTATGCCCGAATTTTGCGGCTATCTTATCCAGCACTTTTTTACCAACTGCTGTTACTTCTTGTCCTATTCCATCGCCAGGAACAATTAATATATGTTTGGTGGCCATTCGTTTTTTATTAAGATGAAAAATATGCTGTACCAGGTAGTTATATTAAGTTCAACATTTTTTGTGTTGCCTTTATAGCTGATACAGTCTGATCGCTGTCGAGTCCTCTTGTTTTGAACTCTTTGTTATTAAAGCTCCAGGTAATGATTGTTTCGCACAAGGCATCACTTTTACCACCGGGAGGGATGTGAACGTGATAATCGGCCAGGGCGGGCAATTCCCGCTTCAGCTTTTTATACACGATCTTCAGTGCATTCATGAAGGCATCGTATTGCCCGTCGCCCTGAGAGTGTTCTTCAAAGAGTTCGCCATTAATAGAAATGCTCAGTGTAACAGACGGATTGAGATTTTTTGAATGGGTAAGCACATAGTTCTCTATTTTCACCTTCTCTTCAATCCTGTTACTGTCCAATACATCAGAAATGATATAAGGTAAATCAGCCTGTGTAACCACTTCTTTCCGGTCGCCCAGTTCAATCACACGCTGCGTTACCTTTTTCAGATCGGGCTCAGACAGTTGTATGCCAAGTTGCTGTAAATTATTTTCAATATTGGCTTTGCCACTTGTTTTACCCAAAGCGTATATCCGCTGCCGACCAAACCGTTCGGGCATCAGGTCACTGAAGTACAGCTTATTCTTTTTATCACCATCTGCATGAATGCCGGCTGTTTGTGTAAACACATTTTCTCCGACAATCGGTTTATTAGCCGGAATACGGAAACCGGAAAATGTTTCCACCAGTTTACTCACTGTGTACAATGATTCCTCTACGACAGCTGTTTTTACTGCCGGTATAAAATCATGTAATACAGCCACCGCACTGGCTAAGGAGGCATTACCGGCTCTTTCACCCATACCGTTAATAGTAAGATGAATGCCCTGTGCACCAGCTTTTACACCTTCCAATACATTGGCAGTACCCAGGTCATAATCATTGTGTGCATGAAAATCGAAATGAATAGCTGGATAGCGTTGAACAATCTCTCCTACATATTCAGATACTTCAGCAGGAGTGAGAACACCCAGGGTATCCGGTAGCATGATCCTTTTTACAGGTTGATGCTGCAGGAAATCCAGGTATTGAAAAACATAGGCTTTTGAATGGCGCATACCATTGCTCCAGTCTTCCAGGTACACGTTGCATGCCAGTCCTTTTTCCGTTGCGAGGGCAATAACGGCTGCCACTTCTGCAAAGTGCTCTTCCGGTTTTTTCTTTAGCTGATGCGTTAAATGATTAAGGGAACCTTTGGTAAGCAGGTTCATTACTTTGGCACCTGCTTCCTGCATCCACCGTACAGAAACATCGCCATCAACAAAGGTTAATACTTCCACCCTGTTTAAAAAACCATTTGCCTTAGCCCATTCGGTAATTGACTTTACTGCAGCAAATTCGCCTTCCGACACGCGGGCGGAGGCAATTTCGATCCTGTCAACTTTTACTTCGGTAAGTAAAAGCTGTGCAATGGTTAATTTTTCAGATGGCGAAAAAGAGACACCGCTGGTTTGCTCACCATCACGGAGTGTGGTGTCCATTATCTCTACGTGGCGCTGGGTAACTGGCATAATAGTAATGGGCTGTTTTTTTAATACATGCTCTTGGAAGCGAACAATTTAATTTCGTCTTTCATGGTTTGCAGGTAATCGATATCATCAAAACCATTTATCATGTTGTGCTTTTTATAGCTGTTGATGGCAAATGATTCGCTTTCCTTTGTTGCTGAGATGGTAATCGTCTGACCCGGAAGATCTATTACAAGTTCCGCATGAGGATCAGCTTCAATAGCAGTAAATATTTTATCTAAAAATTCAGCGCTTACCTGTACGGGTAAGATGCCAATATTTAAAGCATTGTTTTTGAAGATATCGGCAAAAAAACTGGATACTACACAGCGGAAGCCGTAGTCGTATATTGCCCATGCCGCATGTTCGCGGCTGCTGCCACTGCCAAAGTTTCTACCACCTACCAGGATTTTTCCTGAGTAAATAGGGTTATTTAAAACGAAGTCTTTTTTAGGCGTGCCATCTGTATCATAGCGCCAATCACGAAACAGATTATCACCAAACCCCTTACGCTCGGTTGCCTTTAAGAAACGGGCAGGAATGATCTGGTCGGTGTCCACATTCTCAATTGGCATTGGCACCGCTGAACTGCTCAATAAGGTGAATTTATCGTAAGCCATTTTTAATAGTATCGTTTAAAGTTTTTTGTTGCTGGTTTCAAAGAGAAGTTGTCATTACGCGATCAGCTCTCTCGGGTCTGTTACAACGCCTGTTACTGCCGCTGCTGCTGCCACCAAAGGACTGGCCAGCATCGTTCTGGAGCCTGGGCCCTGTCTGCCTTCAAAGTTGCGGTTACTGGTGCTCACCGCATATTTACCTGCAGGAATTTTATCATCATTCATGGCCAGGCAGGCGGAACATCCGGGCTGACGCAGCTGAAACCCTGCTTCTGTTAATATATCCAGTATACCTTCTTCTTTAATCTGTTGTTCTACTATATGTGAACCAGGAACGATCCATGCCGTAACATGTGCTGCTTTTTTCCGGCCTTTTACAATAGAGGCAAATGCGCGGAAATCTTCAATACGTCCGTTGGTGCAGCTGCCGATAAATACATAATCCACTTGTTTGCCCAGCATGGCTTCTTCTTCATGAAAGCCCATGTAGTTAAGCGACTTTTCATAACTGGCTTTGCTGCCACCGGCATCCTGTGCAGCAGGAATATGGCTGGTGATGCTCATGCCCATACCCGGATTAGTACCGTAAGTAATCATAGGTGCTATATCTGCTGCATCATAATTATATTCCAGGTCAAAACTGGCGCCTTCTTCTGTTTTCAATGTTTTCCAGTAAGCCAGCGCTTTATCCCAGGCTTCGCCTTTAGGAGCTTTTTCACGGCCTTTGATATACGCAAAGGTGGTTTCATCCGGTGCGATGATACCGCCACGGGCACCCATTTCAATGCTCATATTACAAACCGTCATGCGGCCTTCCATGCTCATGTTCTCAAACACATCACCGGCGTATTCCACGAAATAACCGGTAGCACCGGCTGCTGTTAATTTGGAAATGATATAGAGCGTAACATCTTTTGGTGTGATGCCTTTGCCCAGTTTACCATTTACCCTGATGCGCATTTTCTTTGGCTTGGGTTGCATGATACACTGTGAAGTAAGTACCATTTCCACTTCAGAGGTGCCAATACCAAATGCAATGGCACCAAATGCACCATGTGTGGAAGTATGTGAATCACCACAAACAATGGTCATACCTGGTTGTGTAATCCCGTTTTCAGGACCTACCACATGCACAATCCCATTCTTTGGATTACCTAAACCCCAATGAGAGATACCATACTTAGCCGAGTTGGTTTCCAGTGCTTTAAGTTGATTAGCTGAAAGTGGATCTGCAACTGGCAAATGCTGATTAATGGTAGGTGTATTATGATCCGCTGTGGCAAATGTTTTTTCGGGAAAGATGACACTAAGGTGTCTGCCTTCCAATCCAAGAAAGGCAACAGGGCTGGTTACTTCATGAATAAAATGCCGGTCGATAAAAAATACATCCGGACCATCCTCAATTTTCCTGACAACATGCGAATCCCATACTTTGTCAAATAATGTAGCGGGTATATTGCTCATTTTGTATAATTTTAAAAGTAGTTGCTAAATTGTTAAAAAATATCCACATAATCTGTTTTTTCTCGATATTTCTTCTAATAATGTTGCTGAAAACGTAGAAATAAATAGGGAGATGTGGAAGGAGGGGGTTATTTATTAATTTCTATTTGATTGATAATCAATTATTAGAATGAGTGTTGGCTTCCCGTAGCGTCTTGCTGTCAGCCTCAATTAATCCACGGTAACCACGAACAGTTTCCGGACTAACACGGCCTGTTGCCGCAATATTTGTCATTAACTGACTTTTATATTCTTTCCAATCGGGCATCATAAGCGTGTATTTTTTCGGTTAATAATTGTACTAAGTTACAGTGATCCTATGCAACCATTGTAAGGTGCTTTTTGCAGTTGATACCATCTGTTGATGAAGAAAAATGCAGCTACAGCTCCATTCATCCCAGTACCAATAAAACAACAGATATCATCCGCTTTGCTGAAACACTGCTCACCTTTGCAGAAGCAGCTGCTATGGCTACCGGTACGCCTTCTGCTGACGCATATAACGCAGTAAACCTCGTAAGACAACGTGCAGGGTTATCTAACCTGACTCCTGGCTTATCTGCTGCTGCATTCCGTGACTCCGTTGTAAATGAGCGTGCCTACGAATTTGCCGGTGAATTTGGTATGCGCTGGTTTGATATTGTGCGGATGCAGTTATTACCAAAAGTATTGGCAGCACGTAGCCAAACGATGGAACAAAATAAAATTGACGCTGGTGATGCAAGTAATCCGGCTCCTAAATATCTTGCTCCGATTCCATTCAGTGATCTGAGCCTGAGCCCGGGATGGTCACAGAATCCAACGTACTAAGCATTTTTTGTTTGGCCTATAAATAGTTTAATCATGCCTTGTGCATGATTAAACTATTTTTGAAAAGAATTTTTCCCTGAGTATAAACTATAGTGAATGAAAAAAATAATATGGAAACTGTGTAGCCTTTGTTTGCTGACACCTGTAGTATTCTTATGTAGCACCAACAAACTATTGGCCAACGATAGTATTCCACGCAACAGGCAAGCCATTGACCTGATTGATCCTACCATTGGTAACGTGGGACAATTACTGGAACCTACCCGGCCTACCGTACAGTTACCTAATCAGCTGATCCGTTTTACACCGCAGCGAAAGGATTATATGGATGATCAGATATCCAGTTTTCCGCTCACTATTGTGTCGCACAGGCTGGGGCAGGTGTTTGCGCTGAAACCTTCTGTGGCAGCACCTGGAAAGAGTGCCTGGGCATCAAAAAAGGCGTATGATCATGATCTCGAAATCAACAAGCCATGGTACTATTCTACCTGGTTAATTGAGGATGAAATCAATGTTGAATTTACGGCCGGGAAAAAAACAGGCTATTATCGTTTTCGTTTTCCGGAGGGGGAAAATAAATCAGTGTTGTTTGATGTATACAACGATGGCCCCGCAGCATATCATTTTTTATCGGGCAATGAAATAACTGGTATAGAAACATATAACGGTGATATCAAAGTATATATGTATGGTGTTTTTAATCAAAAGGGAACACCTGGTGTATGGGAAAATAATCAGTTGAGCAATAGTAAGATCATTGCTGGTAAAGGAATTAAAGCCTATATCAGTTTTCCTGCTGCTACTAAAGAAGTAACATTTAAGTATGCGATCAGCTATGTTAGTGCGGCACAGGCAAAGAAAAATTATGAAGAAGAGATCAGCAAAAAAGATTTTGCAGCAGTAGCCGGCAACGGGAAAAAAGTATGGTCAGACGTCATATCGCAGATTGAAGTAAAAGGAGGTACCATTGCTCAGCAACGTTCCTTTTACACAGCATTATATCGTTGTTATGAAAGAGCAGTAGATATCACAGAAGATTCTCTTTATTACAGTGGATTTGATAAACAGATACATAGAGATGCCCGGCCTTTTTATGTAGATGACTGGTCGTGGGATACGTATCTGGCACTGCATCCGCTGAGAATGATCCTCAATCCTGCGAAGGAAGAAGACATGTTACAATCTTATGTACACATGTATGAGCAAAGTGGCTGGCTGCCTACTTTTCCGGTGCTCTTCGGAGATCATGCCTGTATGAATGGTTTTCATTCTTCTGTAGTGATGCTGGACGCCTGGAGAAAAGGATTGAAAAATTTTGATATTGAGAAAGCGTATGAAGGCATGCGCAAAAATGCAACTGATGCTACTATACTGCCATGGCGGAACGGTAACAAAACAAAGCTGGATGATTATTATCAGGAAAAGGGATATTTCCCTGCCTTGCACATAGGTGAAAAAGAAACCGTTGCGGAAGTGGATCCCTTCGAAAAAAGACAGGCAGTAGCTGTTACATTGGGTGGCAGTTATGACGACTGGGCATTGTCTCAGTTAGCCGGCGATCTTAATAAAAAAGATGATCAGCAGTTGTTTGCTCCGCGGGGACAGCATTATAAAAATCTCTGGAATGCAGATAAAAAATTCTTTATGCCCAAAGATGATAAGGGCAACTGGATTGATATTGATGTTAAATATGATGGCGGTCCGGGTGGACGCGATTATTATGATGAAAACAATGGCTGGACTTACTTATGGCAGGTGCAGCAGGATATACCGGGGCTGATCAGTTTAATGGGAGGGAAGCCGGCTTTTGAAGCAAAACTGGATCAGTTGTTTCGTGAGTCGTTGGATATGCCGCGCAATACTTTCTGGAATAAATTTCCGGATGCTACCGGCCTCGTAGGTCAGTATTCTATGGGTAATGAGCCGAGCTTCCACATTCCTTATTTATATAACTTTACCGGAGCGCCCTGGAAAACGCAAAAGCATATACGTTTTCTGCTGGATACCTGGTTTAAAGACAACATCTTCGGTATCCCCGGTGATGAAGATGGTGGCGGTATGTCTGCTTTTGTTGTGTTTTCTTCCATGGGTTTTTATCCTGTTACACCGGGTATTCCGGTGTATACAATTGGTAGCCCTGTATTTGAAAAGGTTACCATTGCATTGCCCGGTAAAAAGAAATTTACGGTGCTGGCACACAACAGTTCAGTGGTAAACAAATATATTCAGCAGGCAAAATTCAACGGGCAACCACTCAATAAGCCAACGTTTACACATCAGCAACTTGTAGCTGGCGGAACCCTGGAATTGTTTATGGGGCCTAAGCCTAATAAGCGCTGGGGAGTAGAGTAAATAGAAATATTAGATACAGTACATAAGAAAGGCCGCATCGCTGTGGCCTTTCTTATGTTGTGGAGCAACATTATTATTCCTTCATAAATAATTCTCCTGAAAAGAATATTTTTTGAAGTGCCAGCAACTCTAAACGTCTTGCCTCAACAAGATCCTGGTATGTTTTAGAAGTATTTAAAAAGAAATCAGGATTGGAAATAGTGCCCACCAACTGATCCAGTCCGGATGTGAAAAATAATACAATGGGTATCGGCACTACATCTGTTTCTTTGTAATCATTAATAACATCCATTATCAGGGCAATAAATGCAAGGTATGCGGGATCATCCCACGCTCTTTCCATTCTTACCCGGTAAGTAAATTCATCTTCTGATTCTGCGTATTCCAGGTATTTTTTCAGTGATTCTTTCATATTTATAAACATGGTGGATTATAACGATGTACCACAGCTTCATTTGCCATGGTGCCTTCTACTAACAATTCTTTTGCTCCTTTCGCATATTTATTGGCCTTATGGAGATCGGAACCTACCGGGGCCCTTGATACGTCTCCCAGGTGTTCTAATCTGCCTTCTGTAGTGCTCAGATCCAATTTAGTGTTATTTAATTTATCCAGATCTATTTCTCCTACTTCTGTACCAGCTTTTCTGGCCCATCTTTCTGCGAAGCTCCTGTCTTTTGTAAGTGATACATACTGATCTCCATAACCAGGGGTAGATCCGTTCAGTACATGGCTCATGGGTGTTTCTGTTGCCCCGGGGGCTTTAGGAATAATACCGTTGCCGGCATCAAGACTGGTCATATCATTAGGATGCAGCGCGCGGAACCAGATATCTTCCCATCCCCAGATATCTATATAACAATTGGTATCTTTTACATAGGCGTAATTATTCCAGCCGCCTGCAACCCCTATTGGATCCTGACTTATATACATGCCTTCCTGCGGAGAATAATATCTGAAACGGTTGTAGTGCAATCCTGTTTCTACATCTTCATACTGCCCCTGGTAGCGGAATGGTACAAAGTCTTTGCTGCCTTCCAGCTTGCGCACATTTCCATCAATGTCCAGTTCTGCGCTCCACAATTTTTGTCCGGTTGTATCGTAAGCTTCACAGGGAGTGCCCAGGTGATCGGTGATAACAGAATATTGCTGCTGATCAGTGATCTTTGCTGCAAGCTTAAAAGTTTTCTCCTCAAATACCCATGTGGTCAGTGTTTCGGCAGGTACCGGCTCCCGGTGACTACTACTTATTTCTCCATATTCGTCAATGATGGTTTGTGGTTGCTCTTTTTCAGGATAGGTCCATTCATGCAACGGTTTATGACCGTCCCATACAAAGCGTGTTACTTGCCCGCTGAAAGTTTTTTGGGTTCTTCGTCCAAGACCATCGTACTGAAAGGTGATCGTTTTCTGATCGGGGCGCCGTACCTGTTTCAACAGGCCGTTGCCATACCACTCATATTCCCAGGTTACCGGGAGCGCAGCGTTGGTAATAATTTTTTTAATAAGATTACCTTCCTCATCATAGATGAAACGTGCCTGGTCTGATTCCAGTAAACGGCCTCCTGCAGCGTATTTCCGGTCCGTGCGGGTTTGTGTTTTATAGAGATTGCCTGCTTTATCAGGTAAGCGGTAATCATATTGTCCGTTTTCATACTGCGCCCAGGCAAGGTTGCCAATATCATCGTGCCCGAATTTTACAATGCCTTCACTCAGCCCTTTAACGATCTGTTTGAGCCGCATATTGGCATCCCAATGATATTGGTGGCTGCGTGTTATTTTACTGCCACTGGTAACGGTATGTGCATCCGGCGTATTGCTGGCAGAAGAGCCGGGGTGATACGTCCAACTGCTTTTTACGCCACCGGGTAAGGTACGTTCTATCTCCAGCCCCAGCAGGTTACGCTGTATCTCTGCAGTCCATGGATCGATAGTACCATTGGCCATGGCGCTTATACCGGTAAGGTCATCCATGGCATTCCACCGGGTTTGGATATTGGCACCCAGACTGCTTTGTACAGTTGTGCGTCTGCCTTCATTATCATACCGGCTGGTTACGATATGCCCGTTCTGTGATTCACTGATCATCCTGCCCATAGCATCCCGCACAAATTTCACGGTATTGTCGGGTGTGGCAACTTCCAGCAGTTTGCCGTTACGATTATAACTGAAGGCCTCCCAGGTACCGTCACTATGTTCTGTACGTGCGAGCAAACCATTGTAGTTGTATTCGTAGTTTGTCCACTTATTACCCGGGCGGTGCACTTTAATTACTTTGCCTGCTGAATCGCGGTCATAGCGCCTGGTAATGCCATCAAACCCTGTTTCACTGATGATATCACCATTGGCATTGCGCATCAAGCGATACATCTCTCCATGCTCATTTACAAGTCCGGTCAGTTCTTCTTCATTATTATACAGGAAATGTGTTTTAATACCTTTTTCCTCTCTCAGTTTTATATTTCCCATGGGTGTGTAGGCGAATTGCACCACATGCTGTTTATCCTGTGCTGCTACAATTTCTTTATAGGCATTGTAGCGTAGTTTGATATGGTTGTCAGGCAATCTTATATCGGTCACGCGTCCCAGGGTATCATACTGGAAGGTTTGCTCTTCCCGCAAAGGATTGCGGAGCCGCAGGCATTGCCCCCAGGTATTGTATTCCCAGGTGGTTTTGCCGCCATCAGGCAGCGTGATACTATTTAAGTTGAAGTCTTCATCATAAGCCAGCAGGGTATGATTTTCGGTTTCGTCTTCTATTTTACGAACCAGGTTGTTATCGTTATAACGGAAGATGCGTATGCGGCCATCTGCTTCGGTAAGTGTATGCAGCAATCCTGTTTTTTCATAGTAAATATAAGTACGGCTGTTGCCTTCCGGATCAGCACTTAACACCAGTTTGCCCTCCCTGTTATAAGTGGCGCTGGTAGCTGATCCATCGGGAAATACTACACTGGTACGGTTACCCAGTTCATCGTACGTATAGCCGGTAACGTTACCTTCCGCATCTATTACCCGGTATATTTCCATATCGGCTGTATATGCGAAGAAGATGGAGTTGCCCAGCGGAGCTTTGATCTGCGTAACAACAAAATCAGGGGTATAATATAAGGTAGTACTATGTCCCTGTGAATTGGTGATACGATTGAATCCTTCTTTGGGATGATATTCGAGTGTTCCTTCCATTAAGCCGCCATCGCCATAGGTGTGGGTGCAGCGTTTTTTTTGATCATACTCCCAGTAAAAAGATTGTCCGTTGCGGTCTGTCTTTTTTATCATGAGATGATCACGGTATTGGATAAACGTAGTTTGATCCAGTGCGTCGGTGATCCCGGTCAGGTCGCCGGTTTCATTATAAGTATAGCGCACCAGCAAACGCTGTTCCCCACGATGCTGCGCTGTAACCTGTATGATCCGGCCTCCTTCATCGTTCAGTATCAGCAGGTGCCTGCCGGCGCTGTCTATTATGCGCAGCAGATGCCCATTGGCGTTGTAATGAAAGCTGATCATAAACCCGGCTTCATCTGTAATGTTGATGAGCCGGTATTGTTCATCCCGGGGATGTGACAGGCGGAAGGTGTATGTTAATCTGCTTTCATAATCAAACAGCGCGTATTCGTCGGCGTGTGAGCGTGTCAGCAATAGTTTTTCATGACGGTTATATTCACTGTTGCCATTATATGGCAGGGCGTCAAAAACAGCACTGCGGCCATCACCCAGTAATACTACCGTAGCATTTTCCGCAGGGAATTCCTGCACGCGCATATCATAGCAGCCGTGATTGCCATGCCCGAGCAGGCCTTTAAACGGACTGTCACTGTTCCAGGAACGCATCCATTTCAACGGAATAGGTCCTGGCAGCTCAAAGTCAATCCCATCGTAGATAACGATGCCCTGCACCAGGTCTACCGGTTCAAAGCCTTTTTTGCAGAGGGCTTTACTGAGCTTATTACTGCCCAGCTTACCTTTCAGGGCATGATTAAATTTTGTGAGCACTTTCTTGCCTAGCTTGCCTAGTCCTTTCAGGGCAGCACCAAAACCATAAGACATGATAAGATTCATAATCACACCGGCCCAGTCAGGTACAAAAGGACCGCCCACCATTACGGGTTTACCAAAAGACAGCGGGATGGAATAGGAGGTAGGCAGATACAGGCTGGGAATAGGAATGAATTTTTTCCCCGGTGTAAGCGACAAAGGAATACCAATGTCGTTGCACGTCATCAGCATATGCCCCGAAGGACTCATGAGATTACCCTCTACTTTCACCTTTTTGCTACCGAAAAAATTAACGGAATCATGTCCTATCATGGGGGCCAGCAGGAATGGTCCGCCCATAGGAATATGAAACAGGAAAACCAGTTTGCCGTTGGTGTCACTTTTTCCCCTTGGCACATGATTTATTTTGGTGGTAGCACCGATAAACGGTATCCAGTCCATAGGATCTATTACCAGACCTATATACGGGTGTGGCAGTGGAATGGGAAATCCAAACAGGATAACAATGTGTATGTCCAATCCAATAACAGGTATGAAATGTTTATTGCTGACAAGCATGAAGACATGGTTTCGTCGCCCTTAGGCAGGTTTAACAAATATTAATATTTAAACTAAGCGTCAGCTAATATAAGAATTCTTGTTTAATGTGCGATATGTTAGATATACTTATTGTTTAGGTATTTATCGCTCCTGAAACAGGGGATTTTACTGTTTCTTAAATGCCATCATTACCGGCAGCACAATCAGTTTTGCAGCTGCCGGTATGGTTTGTTATTTTCCTGCTAAATAATCTTTAAATTCTCCTTTATCGTTGAGTGTTTCTATTTTCGGATTTCCTTTATCGTCTACGTAAATCTTCATTCTTACTTTTCCGGTCGGATCAGCTAAGAAAAGCCCGGAACTGTTTTCCCTGGTTCTTCCGATGAATAACCTGTTTTTTACGCCAATGGCCTGTGCCAGCGCTTTTAGCTTTTCTGCTCTGACGGTGGTATCCTTTATTTGCTGAATGGCTTTAATTTTCTCTACTCTTTCATAGATATCACCTCCGGCAGGATAGTCGTTGATCACTACTCCACGTTTGATAGTTACTTTATCGTTGTCAAATTCTTCTGCGTTTAAGATCTGTACTACCTGATCTTCATGATATTGATCCATGGTAAAAGACAAATCGTTACTGGCTTTCCCGTTTTTTGTTTCAGCGGTATAAGTGAGTCCTCCACATTCATCTCCTTCATTATTAAAAAAAATTAATCCGGCCGGCCGGTCTCTTTTGGGGAGGTTTTTTCCCACCACTCTTCCGGGATGTTGTCTTACCTCATTACTGATCACCATTCTGTAACTTCCATCTTCTCCAATAACATTAATACGTTTTACGGTTAGTTCATCCAGCTTTTGCTCTTTGTCTTTTTCACGGAAGGAGGATACCATGAAGAAAATGAATACCAGTGAACTGACAACTGTATAACCCATTAAGAAGCTAAGTTTCTTTTCTGTAGTTAATTTCATGATTTTGGTTTAGGTGTTTTTAAACTGTTACGGTCTAAATTAAAAAAAGTGCATCTGTTTTAATTCATCCCTTTAATGGAATTTTGTGATCAATAAACATACAATAAAAAAGTTATCTATGAGAATTGAAAACAGCACATTAGCGGATGTTGACACTATCTTCAAGCTGTATGATGAGGGTACCCATTATCAAAAATCAGTAGCAAAGAAGCATTGGCAGGGCTTTGAGCGATCATTGGTAGAAAATGAAATTAAGGAAAAAAGGCAATGGAAAATAATTGCAGATGAGCAGGTAGTTTGTGTTTTTGCTATCGCATTTAATGATCCTTTGATCTGGAAAGAAAAAGATAACGATCCGGCTGTTTATATTCATCGCATAGCCACCAATCCGCTGTTTCGTGGTAATAGTTATGTAAAACATATCATTACCTGGGCAAAAGAGTATGCCCGGAATATTAATAAGGATTTCATCAGAATGGATACTGGTAGTGGTAATGAGCGATTAAATAATTACTATATCAGTTGCGGATTTACTTACCTGGGTATTACAACACTGGGGGATAGTGATGGTTTGCCTGCTCATTACAGGGGTGGTTCTTCGAGTTTGTTTGAGATAAGATTAAAATGAGGATACTAATAAAAACTCACCCCTCCTGCCAAAGAGAGGTGAGTTTTTAATGATGTTAAGAGAAGATAACATTTTGTGAAGCAAAACTATTTATCTTACAAAAAATTATGAAATAAACGCAGGTGGTGGTGTATCACTTTCGATATAAGCCCTTGTTTTAGGCAAACAATCCGGATAATTTTCTTTGACATATTTGATGAGATTTTCCCGGACATAACAACGCAGATCAAAAGCGTTTCCCGAATTAGCAGCACTCATCAAAGCCCTTACTTCTATGGTACGTTCAGTTGTATTAGTTACCTGCAGTGTATTCACCCGTTTATCCCAAAGGGGAGAAGCATTCAGCAGCCTGTCCAGTTCCATTCTTAGTTTGTCAACCGGAATGGTGTAATCCATATAGAAAAATGCAGTACCCAGTATTTCAGCACCGGTACGGGTCCAGTTTTGAAAGGGCTTTTCTATAAAATAGTTGATAGGTAAAATCAGTTTACGCTGATCCCATATATTCAACACCACATAAGTTAGGGTAATTTCTTCCACACGTCCCCATTCTCCTTCCACTACTAACACATCATCAATACGGATAGGTTGTGTAAATGCGATCTGAAAACCAGCGAGTAAGTTACCGAGCGATTTTTGTGCAGCAAAACCAATAATAATACCGCCTACACCCACACCCGTAAGTAAACCAGCGCCCAACTTACGCATACTGTCAAAGCTCAATAATATAATACAGGCTGTTAATATCAGGATGATGGCAACGGATAGTTTCCGTATAAACTGTAGCTGGGTGCGTATTTTCCGCTCTTTGAGGTTGTTGGCTTTGTTGAGGTCATACGCATGATACACATAATCTTCCATTACTTTTATGATGCCTATTACCAACGCGGCAAATGACAGGGTTAAGGCTATCTCTGCCAGTTTGCTCAATGTGGGGATGTACTGTGGACTTACCCGCATCAAAGGCATCATCATATTGAGTATGAGCAAGGGTAAGAAATAATTGAAAGCCTTGCCCAGGTGGTACATTACACTATGTACCAGGGAAAATTCGCCCTGGGACTGTGCTGGCCGGCGTAAGAATAAAGACAGCAAAAACTTGATCAGCCATCCTACTATTACTGAAATGCCAACCAGCATCAAATCCCACAAAAAATCCGGCAATTGGTCTGTTTTTTCTAAAAATTGAGTCCACATGGCCAGCAGGGCGTCAAAAAAGGTGCCGGTTAATGTTTGTCAATAGAAGAATCCGACACCATTTCATGTTGGTAACCGCACCGTTGCCACTGACCATGATGCATGAAAGCCATCCGCATCAACATCACATTTGCAGCAATAAACAACACAATAGCCAGGATAGTGGCGATTTTTGTAATGGTAGTCAAGGATTTTTTCTTTGAGAATCCTCCGAAAACGTACCCGATAATGAACACCATACAAGTAATAAACAATATTCGTATGATGATGATGAATGCAAATCCCATGGTATGAAATTTTTAAAGATGAATTATTTGTATTTACTCAGGAGCTCCGTATCTTCTGCTTTACCCCAATGTGGGTTAACGCCTGCGGATGCATTTCCCAGATGCTGTAAACTCTCTGTAGCCAGTTGTTTAGCCAGTTGCTTATCTCCACCCCACATTTTTGGTGTATTATATTTTACCCATGCTGCCACATAAGCAGCCCTCGGATTTTGTGGATACAGCTGTGTTGCCTGCCGGAGGTACTGATCTGATAACATGCCATATTTTCTGCCATAAGTCATAGGATTAATGAACACCTTAGTGCGATATACCATGCTCAGCACCGTGTATACTTCAGACAATTCATTTTTCTGACGAACAGTATCCAGCAATGACGCTGCTTTTTTAGCCTGCTCTTCACCACGGTTACTATAGGGTTCAATCTTATCGCCATCATCCTGGTAAAGAAATCCGATTTTGGCATTGCAGAAAGCAGCGTAATAATAAGGCAGCCAGGCATTACTTTGTGCGGCAATACCGGCAAACGTTTTTTCCAGGACTTCGTAATCTCTGGCAGTTTGCGCCTGGTCGAGTTTTGTTACGGCATTTTGCAAAGCATCGGCAGCTGCTGTTGTTTGAGCAAAGCCGGCAATGCTGAATAATACAAGGGCCAGGGCAGTAATGATTTGTTTTTTCATTTTTTTTGTTTTACGATTTGTTATAAATTTTTATTAAGAAAATCATCTGTACGATCTATGCCGAAACTCATCCATAAACCTATAAAAAAGCTTCGTGTAGCCGGTAGGGTTACAGGCACTTTATTAGTGCCATCAAAACTGTAGTTATAGCCAAACACCTGTTTGGTACCCAGCAGGTTATTCACGCCAAAGGCAAACCCTGAGAAGTCTTTTCGTTTCCAGTTTTTAAAGAAAGCGCACAAATAGGCTACATGCAGGTTCATGACGCTATAGGCCCTGGTAGTTCCCTGATCAGAAATTTGTGTGCCCTTGTCGGCGGCATTGTAGCGGATGTCGTAATAGGGCCTGCCGGCGGCCAGCGAATAAGACAGGTTAAAGCTGGTGGAGATATCCGCGAAAAACTTTTTAATGGCTACTGTAGCGGTATGCGGTGCGGCAAAAGAAGGGCGCATCACCTCCGGATAATCCAGGTAATCCCGTTTGGTATCCAGGTAGGTGTACGTTACCCAGTAGTCCAGGTTTTTGACCGACTTTTTATCCCGCCAGAATAATTCCACCCCCTGCGCATATCCCTTCCCGTTATTACTGAGTACCGGAACGGTTTTAACCAGGTTTTTGTACTGCTTATAATAGGCTTCCACTCTAAAGAAGCGGTTGCTGGCCTTCCTGGTGTAATTGAGCACATAATGGGTGGCATTGGAAAAAGTAAGCTGATGGGTTTGATACAGAAAATCGTTCAGCGGTTCCTGGTAAAAAATACCATAAGCCAGATTAAACTGACCACCATCAGGAAGACGATAAGCGAGGCTCAGTCGCGGTGCCAGCACTGTTTTACCCAATACCCCGGAGTATTCCAGCCGTAGCCCTGCTTTAGCGGCCAGGTTATCTGCTAAATAAATATCTCCTTCCACAAAGGCGGCGGTTAAATGATCGGTGAGCCGCAACGCAGTATCATCAGATATGCCATTGTCTTTGGAATAAAAATGTTCTCCACCAAAACGTAATGCCTGGTTACGGGAAAAGAGCCGGGTAAATAACACCCTGGCCTGTGCAAAATCAGATGCTACATGCAGGTGATTATTTTTATCGCTGAATGGGGCATAAGGGATACTGATAGTATGTCCTGCGCCATCCCTGAGGGTGTTGGTTACATCACGCTGGTTATAGCTATAAGCTACGCCTGCATCCATTCTCCAGTCATCCGTGAGATAAGTGCGATAGCTGAGATTGTTATAATTGTTCCTGCCTTTAACCTGGTACCCGGCGCGTAAAGCAGGGCTGTCTATATCAGGATTATTCATGCCAACATTGCTGATGTTCCAGTTGGTATAAAACTTCAGCATACCTGTTTTTCCCGTTTTAATCCGGAAGTTGGCATCGCCTTCCAGGTATTCCGGTCCGCTGAAATAATCAGGCTTTTGAGATACGATGGAATTATAAAGCGATTGATTACTGTAATTAATATTTACGCCATAACTGCTTTTATTATTGGTAGCCAGGTGTTGAAATCCGGTGCCGATGTTAGCAGGGAAGATGTGTAAAGAAGCAGATGTTTTTTCCGGCAGATCAACGCTTTCCAGAATTAAAGCACTGCTCATTGCCTGACCATACAACGCAGAGTATCCTCCGGAGCTGAACAATATGCCTTTAAACAGGAAGGGGTTAATCCGCGCATATTGTTGTATGCCGGGTACAGAAGGATAGTTGGGGTTTTTCAGCAACGTGCCGTCAATGAATTGTTTTGTTTCATCACCGGTACCACCGCGTACAAACAGGCCTTCCTGTTCCCCGATTTGCTGTGCGCCAGGCAACGAGCGCAGTGCCTGGCTGATGTCTCCATAACTGCCCGCAACGGTAACGGCGTCTATAGGTGTGAGAGCGGCGCCTTTGGCCTTGTCGCTCGCTTCAAAAGCACCGGCACTGATAATTACTTCATGTAAGGCATGCGTAGCTTTATGAATAACAGTATCTGCTTTAATAGCAGAATCGGACGGGATCGTATCTTTTTTTATGGAGGTATCACCATTCACGGTAGCTGCTACCTTATGTTGTGCGAACACTACCTGGCTGAAGAAGAGTAGTAAAATTGCCGGTATCCGGTATTGTTTTGCATTTGTTTTCATTACCTGTGATATGATTTACAGGCAAAGCTATAGCGAAGAACAAGCACTATTTTGGAGAATAGACCCGACAGGAAAGTGTAGCGACAAAAAAGGAAATTGCGGGAATTTAATTTTCAAAACGGTTAAGAATACGGGTCACATTTTCTTTATAAAACTCACTTACGGGCACTTCCTTTTTCCCGATACAAACGAAATCACGTTTAACGGTAGTGATCTTTGCAACAGCTACGAGGTAAGATTTATGCGTGCGTATAAAAGCCGTTGGAGAGAGCTTTTCTTCCAGTGCTTTGATGGTCATGCGGGTAAGCACCGGCTGAGGGGAGGAGGATAAATGGATTTTGATATAGTCTTTTAAGCCTTCTATGTATTCAATATCTGCTACTACAATTTTTACCAGCGTGTATTCCACGTTCACAAAAAAATCGGATACTTCATTTGTGGCCGCTGCCTGTACCTGCTTTAACCGGAATAATTCGTTGGCGCGATTACATGCTTTCAGGAAACGTTCAAAGGAGAAAGGTTTCAACAGATAGTCTACCACATGAAGATTAAATGCCTCCAGGGCATATTGTTCGTAAGCGGTTACCAGGATAACCATGGGCGGGTTTTGCAGCGACTGCAGAAACTGCAATCCGTTCAGCCTCGGCATCTGTATGTCCAGGAAAATGAGGTCTACCTGCTCCTCTTGCAGTACTTCGTATGCCTCCAGTGCATTTTTGCATGTTTTGATGAGCTGCAAAAATGGTAGCTGCCGGATATTATCTTCCAACAGTTCACGAACCAGTTGTTCATCATCTATAGCAATACAACGTATCATGTCAGTTCCAAAGTTAAAGTAATATGAAACAAATTATTCTGATCGCTGATGATTAATTTATGCCGGCCTTTATACAGTAAATCCAAGCGGGATCTGACGTTGGAAAGGCCAATACCGGAATTTTCATCTTTACTGCTATCCGGATCATTATCAAATTGATTCCATACTTCAAAAGTCAGTATATCGTTAGCAACAGCTAATTGTATGTTGATCTTTGGTTGTTGAATGTTACCCATCCCGTGTTTAAAGGCATTCTCTACAAAAGGGATCAGCAGCATAGGTTCTATGGTATAATGACTATCTGTATCCTCCAATTGCATATTGTTTTCAATCTGCACATCGCTGCCAAAACGCAGTTTTTGTAATTCAATATAACTGTTGAGATATGCTATTTCTTTGGTGAGCATTACTTTTTTACCCTGTGTATCATACAACATATATCGCATCAGCTCAGAAAGTCTTATCAGCGCAGGTTCCAGCTGATCAGACTTTTTTCTGGCGAGAGAAACCAGGTTGGTCAAAACATTAAACAGGAAATGCGGACTGACCTGCGACCGAAGAAATTTTAGTTCTGTGGTAAGCTGCTCTGCCTGTTTTTCTTTTTGTTCTTTTTCATAATTTATTTTATCAAGCACTTTGCGATAAACAAGGCTGATGATGTATGTACCAATAGAAGGAGCAAAAACAAATTTATAGGCGGCAATATTTCCCAGTAGTTCCGGGAACCAGTGCGCCATTATAAAATATTTCAACTGGAACGATCCCGCAATAAGCAGGATCACACCGGGGATATAAATCCACCAGCGCCGCCGGTTTAAAAAATTAGGACATAAGAAATAGGCATTGGTATAAAAAATAACCATATGGATGACGCCACATACGGTAAAGAATAATCCGGGTAAGCTACCTATTTTATAGGCATGGTCTGCTGAAGAAACAAAATAGGGTAGCGACAACAGGATGCCCCATATCAGAATATGGAGCGAAATACTGATACTTTTTGATTTAAGAAGTCCTTTCATTTGTCGTAGCGATAAAGCTACTGATTTTTTTATACGCTTTACTACAATTGGTACCATCACTTTCCAAAACTACCCGTATCAAATGTTTTTCGGGAAGATGAATCGACAGGAAGGGTAATTGTAGCGACAACCCCTGTAAGTATCAATTTTTAAAATTCAATACCAAACCCCATACATGACGTAATCAGCACCTTAATTTGCCGCTTTCACACCCTATTTGTTATGCATAGGGATACTAGCTTTGTAACAGTTCTTCAGTTGCAATTATTCAAACAGATATCCAATGAATACAAATAGTTTAGTAATGACGGAATTAAAGGCCGGTAGACGGGAATGGCTGGGATTAGCCTCACTGGCTATGCCAACGCTGCTGCTCTCAATAGATACCAGTGTGCTGTATCTTGCGTTGCCGCATCTAAGCACCGACCTCGGGGCCAGTAGCACACAGCAATTATGGATCATGGACATCTATGGATTCATGATCGCCGGATTTCTGATTACAATGGGTACCCTTGGTGATCGTATCGGTCGCCGTAAATTATTATTAATCGGGGCCGCTGCTTTTGGCGCTGCATCTGTGATGGCAGCTTTTTCTACAACAGCCGGGATGTTGATTGCAGCCCGTGCACTAATGGGTGTTGCGGGTGCTACATTAATGCCTTCCACACTGGCTTTGATCAGTAACATGTTCCTGAACGCACGGCAAAGGGCCACCGCTATTTCTATATGGATGAGTTGTTTTATGGTGGGCATGATTGCCGGTCCGTTGATCGGTGGAGCGATGCTGGAAAAATTCTGGTGGGGATCTGTATTCCTGCTGGGAGTACCGGTAATGGTTATACTACTGGCTATTGGCTCCGTTATATTGCCCGAATACCAAAATCCACAAGCCGGGCAACTTGATCTGTTAGATGTTGCATTGTCTTTGGCGGCTATCCTGCCGTTTATATATGGGTTCACGGAAGTAGCCAGGGAAGGTTGGTTGCTTGTGCCGTTGGCTGCTATATTGGTAGGTGGAATTTTTGGTGTGGTCTTCGTTTACCGGCAACTAAAATTAAAAGACCCGCTGCTGGATTTACATCTTTTTAAAAATCATGCCTTTAGTGCTACCCTCATCCTGATGCTGCTTACGGCCGTTCTGATGGGCGGAATTGGGTTTTTTATTGCGCAGTTCCTGCAAATGGTATTGGGGCTTTCACCGTTACAGGCAGGACTATGGATGGTGCCACAATCCATCGGGATGATCATTGGTGCGATGTTAACACCGGTGATGGCACATCGTACGCGGCCGGCTTATGTTATCACCGGTGGATTCTTACTCACCACAGCTGGTATGATATTGCTTACACAGGTACCGGTTAGCGGCGGATTGCCCTTTTTAATAACAGGATTTGTTTTTGCTGCTATTGGCGTTACACCGATCGTAGTACTGGGAACAGACCTGGTGATAGGTTCTGCACCACCGGAAAAGGCAGGTTCTGCAGCATCTATGTCGGAAACAAGTAATCAGTTAGGTATTGCATTAGGCGTGGCCGCTTTGGGCAGCATCGGCATCGTTATATACCGGGCGCAGATAGTACATCATTTCCCGGATGGTGTGCCTGCTGCTACTACAAAGGTCGCGCAGGAAAGTCTTGTTGGTGCTTTATCAGTAGCTGGAAAAATTCCCGGACCATCGGGCAGTTCACTGTTGCTGGCTGCCCGCGAAGCCTTTACTGCCGGACTCCACGTTGCAACGCTGATAGCAGCACTTATTTTTGCGCTACTGGCAGTATTCGCATTTATTTCACTCCGGCATATACGCCCTGGCAGCAAGGCGCAACAATGAGTTTAAAGGAACAGGTCTGCCTGCAATTTTCCACCGGGTGTTACAGCATATTTTTCCAGGTCGGTAATACCTGCTGCCTTCAGCACTTCTTCATCAATGAAATTATTGCCGGTGCAGGTGGCGGAGGGCCTGCTGAGAATATAGGATACTGCATCCGCAATAATTTCCGGTTTGCGGCTTCTGTTAATGAGTGCTTCACCTCCCAGCAGGTTCCTGACAGCCGCAGTGGCAATGGTGGTAGCCGGCCAGAGCGAATTGGCGGCAACACCATACTGTTTTAATTCTTCTGCCCAGCCTAAGGCCAGCAGGCTCATATTATACTTGCTGATGGTATAGGCTACATGTGCACCCAGCCACTGCGGCGCAATGTTAACAGGAGGAGATAAAGTAAGGATATGCGGATTGGTACCCTTTTTTAAATAAGGGATACAGTGCTGGGTTACAAGGAAGGTGCCCCGCACATTAATATCATACATCAGGTCAAATCGTTTGGCGGGAGTTTGTTCTGTATTGGTTAACTGTATGGCAGATGCATTGTTGATCAGTACATCTATCCCGCCAAATTTATCGGCAGCTTGTTGCACGGCTGCCTGTATCTGTGCTTCATCACGTATATCTACCTGTATCGGTAAAGCTTTACCGCCGGCCTTTTCTACTGCTGCAGCTACAGAAAAGATGGTGCCTCCCAGGCGAGGGTCTTCTTCTACACTTTTTGCTGCAATAACTATATTGGCTCCTGCTGCGGCAAGTTTTAGCGCAATCGCTTCGCCGATGCCCCGGCTGCCGCCTGTAATGAAAATAGTACGATGCTGAAACGTCATGTATGCTGCTTTTAAAGGTGAAATAAATTTTATTTTTAAGCCCCAACTTTTAACCGCCAGGTAGCCCTTATTTTGCCCATCTGCCGCATCTTTAATAACTGTGCTTCAGTGGCGTTGGCTGTTAAATGAGTTAAAGCGGAGAGCCTGGAAGGGTCTGCAGCGGCTTCTTTATCAATAACAAATCCTGCTTTCGTAAAAAATGCGGTGGCTGCCTCAAAGCTGTCGAACATCTTTTCATGGATTTGGTGCTGTGCATAAAATTCCTTCCACTGCTCATCTTTTACTGCACTATCTCTTACCTCTTTTCGTTTAATGTAGATATCTGCTGTTATCCAGTATCCGCCGCGTAGCTGCAATATTTTATGAATAATGCGGCAGAGTTTTTCTTTTTCTGCATCGTCCAGGTACATCAGCAGCCCTTCATTTACAATAACAATTTCTCCCTCAGGGAAGCGGTCAACTACGGCTGTAAATGCTGTTTCATCCAATGCATTTAATGGCAGCAATTCCAGGATGCTGGTGGTATGCAGCGTTTTATCCTGTAAAGGAACAATGAAATCCTGCTTGGTAGTCATCAGCTCCGGGAGATCTGTATCGATATAATGATAGCCATCCTGTTTGATGGTTTCCAATCCGCGGAAGGAAAATCCTGATGATAATTCGAGAATATTTTTTATCGGTAATTCCGTCAGCAGCTGGTTGATGCTCCAGTACCTGTTTTCAAAATGTACCACCCTTGCCCAGAAAGGCACTTCTTTGTTACTGAAGTCGGGATGATATTGTTCGGGAGATAACATGAGTGCAGCAGCCTCCCTTGCAAAAGGAATATTTGTAAGCCCTTTCAGCAGCAGTAATGATTTGGCAGAAGGGCTGATTGTACTGTAGTCGCGATGTGTGGTTTCCATACTGTCCAGTTAACGGCGTAAGATAATCATGTCTGTAAATGCTAATGTACTGAATTTGCGCCATTGAGAAATTGCATGCCCTGAACCTTCGGCTACAACCTGCAAATGGTGATCTTCGCATTAATTATACTGATGTGTGAATACGATACGCTTTGTTATTTTCGTTAAATGCAACGCTATTTCACCGGACTGATTAATCATTAGCTGAAACCCTCAAAATAATCAAGCTTATGTCCACATGGAAAACTTCCTTTTCAGGCAGCGGGGATACTGCACCGGGTATTATTATGACCGCTGAAGAAAAAAATACCATCCTTTATGAATTTAATGATACGTTTTGGAATTATGCACCACAGGAAACCCTTGTTTCATTATTTGAAAAACAGGTGAGTAATACACCTGAGCACACCGCAGTAGTATTCCGCGGCTTGCACATGACCTACAAAGAGCTGGATGAGAAAAGTAACCAGGTAGCACATTACCTGCTTTCGCGGGACGTAAAGCCCGGTATGTTTGTGCCCATTTGGCTGGATCGCTCGCTGGAGTGGCTCGCAGCTGTTATCGGTATATTAAAGACAGGTGCTGCCTATATCCCCATTGATCCTGTTTATCCGCTAAAAAGAGCCGTGCATATAATAGCAGATGCACATGCCCGGATTGTTATTACCAGTGCTGCATCAGCAATCCTGTTAAGAGATACGGCGAATGCGGCAATTTTTTGCCTGGATAGCCTTGCTGCGGTTAGTTCGCAGCCGGTAACGTCAACGGGCATACGATTGCAGGAACAATCGCTGGCTTATATTATTTATACTTCCGGTTCTACCGGTAATCCCAAGGGCGTCATGATTACGCACCAGTCAATTCAGCACCTGGTTACCTGGCATAATCAACGGTTTAATGTAAATGAAACATGCAGACTTGCCCTGGTGGCAGGGCTCTCATTTGATCTATCTGTGTGGGAGATCTGGTCTGCATTACTATCGGGTGCTACCCTGTATGTTGCAGACAATGAGGAAAGAACGGATGCTGTTTCCCTGCTGGCATATTTCCGCAGCAACTATATTACACACGGTTTTGCCCCCACGGTATTGGTGCCGGCTATTGTAAAGCACAGCAAAGAGGAAACCGGCTTGCGTTTAAAGTACCTGTTTACCGGAGGTGAACAGTTGAAACCTGTTTATACCAACGGGCTGCCTTACCAATTGATAGATTATTACGGACCTACAGAATGTACCGTCTTTGCTACTTATCGCGAGGTAAAGGAAAAAGACGGACAATTCATTGCTTCCATAGGAACACCTGTTGCCAACACGCAGGTGTATATCCTGAACCAGCAACAGGAAGTGCTGCCGATAGGTGCAACAGGAGAGCTTTGCATCAGCGGAGCCGGTTTGGCTGCTGGTTATCTGAATAATGAAGCACTTACTAAAAATAAGTTTATAACACATCCCTTTCTGCAGGGTCAAAAGCTCTATCTCACCGGTGATCAGGCCCGCTGGTTACCCGATGGGAATATTCAGTTTTTAGGCAGGACAGATAACCAGGTTAAAATAAGGGGATGCCGGGTAGAGCTGGGAGAGATAGAGCGGGCATTGCTCAGGCTCCCTAACATCAGTAATGCTGCTGTCATTGTGAGAGAGAATGCAGGGAATAATAAATACCTCATTGCTTTTATTGTATTTGAAAATTTACAGGAAGAACCTGATATCACCTTTATAAAGCAGCAGCTCAAACTGGAGTTACCAGGTTATATGATCCCGGCAAGATTTGCTGTGATACAGGAAATAGCGCTAACCGAAAACAGCAAGATAAACAGCACACAGTTAGCTGACATAGCAGCACAGTACAGCGCGGAAGCATTTGCGGCTGAACCGCCCACAAATGAAACAGAGCGCGTTATTGCAGCGGTATGGTCGCAGGTGCTGGAGTATCCGGTGAGGAATATCTCTGACAATTTTTTCGATATCGGAGGAGACTCTTTACTGGTGGCCACTGTTGTGGCGGCTATCAATAGCAGACTATCTGTCAAGGTGTATATAAGAGATCTGTACCAATATCCTGTTTTACAGGAATTGGCGGCTGTATTAATAAAGAGGGGAGAACAGGTATTATCCAGTGAAGATGTGGAACCCTATGTAGAATTGCAGCAGGACGTATACCTGGCGCCGGGGACTATCATTACCAAAGAATTTGACGAACATCATTTAAGCCATCCGTCCGCCATATTGCTTACCGGTGCTACAGGTTTTGTAGGGATTCATTTATTGCAGGAGCTGTTAGACAAAACAACGGCTGATATTTACTGCCTGGTGCGGGCGCAGGACGAACATCATGTAATGGAAAAGATTAACAGCTGTTTTACTGAATTCAAAATTACCATAACAGCAGAACACCGGCAGCGGATCATTCCGGTGGTGGGAGATTTCTCCAAAACATGCCTTGGGTTGACGGAAGCACAGTTTAGCTTTTTAGCTGAAATGATAGATGTCATTTATCACTCCGGCAGCTCAGTGAATTTTATTGAGCCATATTCATACATGAAATCACCCAATGTAAATGGGCTACGGGAAATCATCCGCTTGGCTACTGCACGCAAAACAAAATGCCTGGTGCTGTTGTCTACTATTTCTGTATATAGCTGGGGGCATGTGTTCACCGGGAAAACATTGATGAAGGAAACAGATGATATTGCACAGAACTTGCTGGCAGTAAGTAAAGACATTGGTTATGTAAGAAGCAAATGGGTAATGGAGGCTATTGCCGATCTGGCAGCTGCTCAGGGTTTGCCGGTAATCACCTGTCGTCTCGGGTTAGCTATGTGCCATAGTGTATCCGGTGCCAGCGCGCCTTATCAGTGGTGGGCAAGACTGGTAAAGAACTGTATTGAATTAGGATCTTATCCTTTGCTCACGCAGCTGAGGGAAGGGCTCATCACAGTAGACTATATGACTAAGGCCATTGCACACATCTCTAAGAACAAAGCCGCTATAGGCATGAAGTTCAACCTGATCGCTTCTCCGCAAACAAATCTTACACTGGAAGATTTTTTCTGCCTGTTACAGCAATATTATCCTTTCAAATTAAAAGGGCTGCCATATAAAGAATGGAGGAAGCAGTGGGAAGACGATAGCAGCAACCGCCTGTTTCCCTTAACCAGCCTGTTCAGGGATAATATGCATGAAGGTCTTTCTACAATGGAGCTTTATCAGCATACTTATATATGGGATTGTCAGAACGTAATTGATTTTCTTAAAGACACTGATATAAAAGAGCCGGTATTTAATAAGCGCTTGCTGGGTAATTATTTAAAATATTTGGATATTCCTGTCGCCCGGTAGAAGGCTGCTCAATTTAACCCGGTATTTTTTGCTTTGGAGCAGATCAAAACAATGTATTTTTTATTTATTGAACGATTAGTCATAAATTGGCTGCATGAACAAAAAGCAACAGGCAGCTGCTTATGATTCGGGGCATGAACGTGGGCGCCCGCGGGAGTTTGATGTAGATAAAGTGATTGCGGCAACAAGTAATACCTTTTTTCAGCAAGGCTATCATGCCACTTCTATTGATGATCTCTGTAAAGCTACAGGACTGGCACGTGGAAGCCTGTACGGTGTATTCGGCGACAAGAAAAAAATGTTGCTGGCAGCCCTGGAGCTGTTTACACAAGGTGCACTGACGCGGCTCTCCGATAATCTTAAAAGTGAACCCGGAAGGGAAGGCATACATAAAGCATTGCTGCATTATACACGTGTAGCCACCTCCGTTACCCGCAAACGGGGATGCCTGATTACCAATACCGCCCTGGAAATGTTGCCACAGGATGAAGAGATTAGCGGGAAAATTGAAGCAGTTTTCAGGAAGATGTCTGCGTTGCTTGCAGATGCTATCGTACAGGGGCAAACTACTGCTGCGTTTAATGCCGGATTGGATAGCAAGGCCACCGCCAATTTCCTGTTATGTATGATCCAGGGTATGCGGGTAGTAGGGAAGGTATATTCAGAGCGGGAGCTAAAGCAGGTGGTGGCGTTGACATTAAAAATACTCGATTAATTTTTTTCTCTATTTATTGAACGATCAGTCATTAATAGCATAAACTAAATAATAAATGATATGGCAATGATACCAGTATTGGAATACCTCGAAAAACAATTAGCAGGTACATTAACAACGGACATGGAAACATACATGAAATACCCGACAGCCATTTCCCAAACGCTGGGCATCCGGTTGGTTGATATCGGCACAGGAACAGCCACTGTGGCAATTGACGCCAATGATGAGATTCATGGCAATCAGCAGGGAACGGTGCATGGCGGGCTTTTAAGTGAGTTGGCAGATGCTGCCATCGGTACAGCACATTCTACCCTGATGAGTGAAGGCGAATCTTTTACCAGCATTGAACTGAAAATAAATTTTTACCGCCCTGTATGGAAAGCCACCCTTACGGCAATGGCAAAACCTATACAGAGCGGTAAAACTATCACTCATTATTTGTGCGAGATCAGGCGCGAAGACGGCAAAACAATAGCAGTGGTAACCAGTACTGTGATGACGTTAAGAGGAGAAAAAGCAAGCGGCCGATAAAACAATGCTTTAGTAACTATAATTATCCGTATGAAATTTTTATGCATTCAATTTTATTTAAACCTGGCAAAACGTACGGTAGTAGCTTATATGTTTTTCATAGATAATTGAGAAATCATTACAGTATAACAGAAATAAACAGCCATATGATAAAGATCACCATGCTGTGTATTTAGGTTATAGTAATATAATTTTGCCGGATAAAATTAGCGCTATGGGGAAAGCCGGAATAGTAAAAAATCGCAATTATGACTGCTGGCGATGAGATTTAATAGCCATCTACAGTCTTAATAAAATTTTCCCTTGGTGGTGGAAGCTGTTGTAGAAATGAGCGGGGAGAATGTCCGGAAAAGACTTTGAAATCTTTTACCAGGTGCATCTGGTCAAAATAGCCACAGCTATGTGCAATATCTGTCCAGTTTTTATGCGGATGCATTGTTTTTAATAGCAATACTTTATTAAACCTTACTACTCTGGCAAACAACCGGGGTGTAATGCCTACCTGCTCAGCAAAATGTTGTTCAAACCCTCTCAGGCTCATATTTACCTGTTGGGCCAGGGCTTTGATATTCACGGTATCATGATGTCTAAGGATCGTATTAGCGGCAGCGGTAATATTGTCTACAGTATTCTTCGCCTTGTTTTTTAATAATGCCGTTAAAAAATATTGATCAGCAGCGCTTGTCATTTCCTCCATGTTACCAGCTTCCTCTAATTGCTCCTGTAAAAATTGTACATTTTTCCCGATTAAATCATCACTATGTAATAAATGATCACTCAAATGACACATGGGGATGTTGAAAATGCGGAAGAAACCATTTGCCCTGAAATGCACGGTAAAAAAACAGTACTTGCCATTGTAAGTCTGATGCCCCTGAAAGCAACTCGGAATACCCAATAATTGACGCTGCTTAATGTTGATTTGCTGTACACCTTTATCGGTTTCATATAATAACGGGGTATTGCTTAACCAGAAAGTCATAAAGGATTGATCAATAGCATGAATGGCTTTCAGCAGATCTGTACCGTGGGTATCAATTTCACGCAAACAATAACATCGGATATAATTACGCAAAGGTAAAGCTGGCAGGTGTTCTATCGTTGTTACCATATGATTTGCAATATGCTGTATTTTTTTGGGATAGGGGGATTGGTTGACGGTCAGGTAAAAATACAATATTTATTTAGTTTACATACTTGCAACAAAGCACGGGGAGCATTATCTTCCCTTAAAATACGCCCGAATGATCAGATCGATCTCAGGAGTGACTGGCTTTTATCAACCCAAATCAGCTGCTATAATTGGTGATGTGTTTTATGTAGGGACTAAGTACTAATTATTCCCCGATAACAGATCTTCCTTATATTTGAATATTATCTATATAAATTCACTTATGAGGACATTGTCAATAGCCTGTTTCCTGCTCACCATATGCATTACTACCAAAACACAAGCACAACAGCACAACGATTACGACATTAATAAATTCATTACCACACTTAAAAATGCCAACGATTATACAACAGCCGGATCGTGGAAAGAAGCTGCTATGGCCTGGGGAGAGATAGTTACTATAAACCCCCTGCAAGGCGAATACTGGGATAACCTGGGGGAAGCCTGCATGCATGAACATCATTATGAATACGCCATCGTCGCCTATGAACAATCTTACCGGCTGGGGTATGATCTTCCCCATATGGCGCTGTATCATATAGCGGGTTGTTATGCTCAATCGGGGCAACCGGAAAAAGCATTGGACTATCTCGAAAGAGCAATGAAAGAAGGTTCCTACTTGCGGGAATATGCGCAGCATGATACTCTTTTCACCTCATTGCAGCAGCAGCCCCGGTTCAAAAAAGTGCTTGACATCTGTCCTGTCAATAAACTTTCGCGCAGAGAAGGATGGCTGTCGGATATCCGGCTTTTTGCCAAAGAGTACAAAAGGCTTAGCTATGCGCCTTTTCAAAAAATGCCGGAGAAAGATTTTGATGAAGCGATCGCTGTTATTAACGATCATATTAATCACCTCACAGATGCAGAGATCACGATTGAACTGGCAAAGATACTGGGCAAATCAGCGGATGGACACACCCGCTTTTTTGCGTTCTTTAATATGATGAAGATACCGCCACAGCCGGGATTCGATCAATATCTTCCTTTAAAGTTCTTCCTGTTTAAAGAAGGATTGTATGTGATTCAGGCAGATAAAAAGTATGAACACCTCGTAGGTGCCCAGGTACTCAACTTTGATCATACATCAGTCAGTAAAGTCCTGGAGGCAGTGTATCCGCTTATTGCCACCGACAGACAAAACAGTATGTGGTTAAAACGGATGGCGCCCAATTATATGCGTGTAGCGGGTTTGCTGAAAGGATTACATGTCATTGATTCCATTGGTGAAATAACACTCACTATCAAAGATATCAATGGTATTTTGCAAACAGTGAAGGTACAATCGCAGCCGGATGATTTTCTGGCCTTTCACCATACACCGGCAGGCTGGACTAACGTAAACGCCTATCTGAAAGATAAAACACCGTTATACCTGCAACACATCGAAAAGCCATACTGGTTTCAATTGATACCGGAAAATAAAACAGTATATTTTCAGTTTAACCGCGTGAGACAAGACACCGCAGAGGCTTTTAAAGATTTTATAACCAGGCTGTTTAAGTTCATCGATGATAATGATGTGGATAAACTAGTGATTGACCTGAGATGGAATGGTGGTGGTAATACTTTTATGCTGAAGCCACTTATCCAGGGATTGATCAAAAGCAAGATCAATCAGAAAGGTAAACTCTTCGGTATCATTGGCAGGGGAACTTTTTCTGCTGCACAAAATCTGACCACGCAGCTGGAACGTAATACAGAGATCACTTTTGCAGGAGAGCCTTCCGGCTCAAATCCAAATTTTATCGGAGAAGATCATCCGTTTACATTGCCTTACAGTAAACTAATAGTAAATTTTTCTACCTTATACTGGCAATCTTCGCATCCGCTGGATAACCGCACATGGACGGCGCCGGATATTTACATAGAACCTACTTTTGCGGACTTTATCACCGGCCAGGATCGTGCGTTGCAAATGGTATTGAAAATAAAATAATATCAAATGATGCGCAATATATAATCAGCCCAATGCTACTAATCAGTCGTGGGCATGCCATGATATTGGCTTTTCTTTTTACTTTCAGGAGCCGCTGTTTTTTTGCAAATAAGTATCTATGGTTTCTCCTAAACTTTGTATTTGCTCGGTTTCATTGTCTTTACCATCTTCAAACCAATGACTGGCACCTTCATTGTCCTGTCGCCTTACGATATGTATCATTTTTTCAGGAATCCGGACAATAAAAACGTTTTCACTTTGCACCCGGACTTCCAGTTTATTTCCCTCGAAGGTAATTGTGAATGGTCCCATATTGCTAAGTTTAAGAAATAACCACAATCATTGTGCCTGTGTTTTATTAAGAAACCTTAGCAAAGAGGCTTTAAGCATCATGTAAGGGATTTCCTATGCCATCTGCCTTCCAATACACTTTTCAGCATATTATACAGCCCTTCAAACGTATTTGGTTTGGTGAGAAATAATTTGGCCCCAAGTTCCATCACATCATCTATATCCTGCTTTAAATCAGACGTGCTTAGAATGATGATCTGGGTAAATTTTTCACAGAGGATTTTTTTGAGCTCAATGAGGCATTCCTTGCCATTCATTAAGGGCATATTTAAGTCAAGGAAGATATAATCGGGCATGCCGGTTTTGCTGTCCTGGAGCAATGCCAGCGCCTGTGATCCACTATCACAAATATGTGTTTGTTTTATGGATGGTAACCGGCTGACAGCTTCCTGGAAAAAGAACCTGTCATCTGCATCATCGTCAATAATCATCACTGTTTGCGGCTTCATGATGGTTAAAATTTATTGGTTAATCAATGTAGCGAATCGCATTCACCATAATTTATAACATAGGAGGGCCTATGAAATTAAGAAAACATTTGATAACAACCGAATTAAATATATCACAATATTTTTTCGATGTTTAATTGATGCTGTATAAGGAGTTTGCACATATTTGTTTAACTTCAGATATTTTAAATAAGCCGGAAGGGATTATCATCTTACAATATAAATATTCAACCAAACCTATACGAACAACATGTCTGGTCACTCCCACAAATCAAAAACAGCCACTCAGATTGAACGAATGATATTCTTTAGTGATGCAGTATTTGCCATTGCCATTACCTTGCTGATCATTGAAATCAAAGTACCACATCTGCAACCGGAATATAGTAATAAGGCTATCATAAACGCTTACATGGAACTCGGTCCTAAATTCCTGGGATTTTTTACCAGCTTTTTCTTTATAGGATTATATTGGACAGTACATCATCAGTTAATGAGTTACCTGGTGAATTATGATCAGCGATTGTTATGGATTAATCTGCTGTATTTGGTTTCCATTGTATTGCTGCCGTTTAGTACAGCATTGGATAGCGAATACTCAGGAAGTAATTTAAGATCTCCTTTTTTAGTGTATACCTTAAATATATTATTTGCCGGGTATATGATTGCGGCTTTGTGGGGATATATAAGTAATCAAAAACGTAGACTGAGTGAGGGGTTGGAGAATGTTTTATATGTGAAATACATGCAAAAAAGAGCATTGACAGTGCCGGTTGCTTTTTTAATTGTTTTTTTGATAGGTCTTTTAATTCCTTTCCCTTATTTTGGAATGAGTCGCATATTACTGGTGACGATCCCATTTATCATGCTGGCCTTGCGTAAGCAATATGAAAAAAAACCGGCAGTGCCGGTACTACAAGCAGAAGAAGTTTTACCTGATCCGGAATGATTTCGTAAGGCGACGCTTTTTTATTCCCATTTAAAAAGCTTCACGGATAGTATCGCTATTATACCGCCCCATATCACCAAACCCGCCACCTGTACTGGTATTTGCCATATATGCAAACCTTCAAAAGCGATCTTTCGTAGTCCGTCTACAAAAAAAGTGAGCGGTAGCAGCTCGCAGAAAGTGCGCAGCCACACCGGGTAATTTTCTATTGGAAAGAACAGTCCGCATAATAATATTTGTGGCACCGTGAGGGTATTAGCTACCGGTGCAATAGAACTCTCGTTGCGGATCAGACCACTGATAATAAAGCCGATGCCCATAAAAATGATCAGCCCGAAAACAGATAACACCAACATTTCTATGAAGGTGAACAGACCATTGACTAAGGTAAAATCAAAGGCAAAATATCCCAGGCCGGTGATAACGATGAAGCAGATTACCTGGAACAACAGGCGGCTGAGCATTTCTCCCAGCAACAGGTAGGGGCGTTTAATTGGTGTCACAAAAATCCGCTTCAGCACCAGTGTATGCCGCAGGTTAAACAGCAGGAAAGCAGACCCGAAAACCCCTGCCATCAATAAGGAAAAACCTAATTGTCCGGGTAAAATAAAATCAATCTGCCGGTATACTCTTCCCGGTACCTTTACCATTCGCAACGCCGCTGCCACAGGCTGATCAGGCAGCACCTGCCGGTTTACCTGATTGGTGGCTTCCTGCAAGGCAGCTTGTATCAAGGGCAACTTATCTGCCACAGAGCTGGAACTCAGCAGGTCCACATCAAAGCGTGGCAAACCATTTAATTGTGCCGGCGGATGTATATAGAGGATGCCGGCTATCCTTCCCTTTTTTAATTCAGCTATCATGGCAGCAGAATCACTGCCTTGTGAAAGATGGAATATTTTTATGGCTTTTACCGCTTTGTAAACCGGGCTGCTGGTATCACTATGAGGCGACAACATGATCTTTACATTCACGGCAGTGTTATCTACCATCGCACCAAATACTGTCACGAAAATAATGGGAAACAACAACGCAAACACTACGGAGGTAGGACTACGCAAAGTGGCAATCAAACTTGCCTTTGCTAAAACCGAAGCTGCTTTGAACTGACTATACTTTTTGGACATACGTACCAAATCTAAATAATTCTACCAGATAAAGGGTAATAATGCTTTCCGCCCGGCAGGATAACCAGGGAACGTTTGCTGGTACCAGCGATGATTTGCCAATGCCCGAGGTATCAGGTTGGCGCAGGTCCAGATGAAAAAGGCCAGCGCCGGTAAGCTCCAGGTAAGCAGGGTGTAACCTCCCCATTCCATGATTTCTCCCAGCAGGTTAGGAGAGGAGACATACCTGAAAAGAGCACCCGGTGGTATCTTGTAGCCTGTTTCGCCTTTTTTTCGTAAACGTATCAACCGGTAATCAGCGCTCCAGTTGATGATCATCCCTGCAACAAAAAAAGCGCTGCCTGTTATAAATGCAGGCGTAGTATACCAGCTATCCGGATAATGCGCAAAAGCAGTAAACCATATGCCCAGCAACGAGCCGTTTACTGTGTTGAATAATATGGCAGAGAGCATAATCACCAAAGGCATTCTTTTACCTTTGGTACGTATCATGAACGGATATACGAAGCTGCGATGCAGATAGTGGATTACAAATAACAGGATCATCGTACCCGCCGGCGAACACCAATGGTACTGTTGCCATGGAAGCCAGATGAAAAAAGAAACCAGTACCGTGGCTTCCATCAGTAGCCATCCCAGTTTATTGCTGACCATAGGGCCCCATTTTTCGCTGGTATAACGGCCATATGGAGCTTCCCTTTGCAGCAGATAAATGCCGGCACAAATGCCTGTTGCTGCCCAGCAATATATAAATACGAAGTATCCTTGTAGTGGTATATGTGCTATCATTTTAATGCGCCTGTTAATATGAACCAATCAATGGTATCCTGTAAGGTTTCCTTTAAAACACGCGGCCGGAATAGTAATGCAGCACGTGCTTTGGCATTATCAATTTTTTTATTACTGTAGATAAGATTGTATACAGATGTCCGCGTATAAAATGGTGGCCCGCCGCTGATCCTTGCCAGCGCACCTACCAGCGGCAACATACCCATTACGAGCCATACCGGCAGCACAGGCAGCGCAATTTTTTTTCCTTTTATCACACCAATCAGTTCACTGAAAGCAGTCAGCGAATACCATTCACCACTGAGCAGATAGGCCTGTCCGGGTACGCCCATGGTTAATGCATTTGCAATGGCTTGTGCCACATCCCGCACATCTACAAAGTCAACACCACCGGGAAACAGTGCCGGTAATTTACCGTTATAAATATTCACCACCGCTTTACCGATCAGCGAAGGCCGTTGATCGTAAGGACCAATTACTGCTGTCGGAGCCAATACAATTACTTCCATGCCATTGCCATTATGTTCCAGTGCTATGGCCTGTGACACGGCTTTGGAGTGATCGTAGCTGTATTGTTGGGCAGATACCGGCCGGCGGTTTTCATCGAGCCGTTCGTCAAACGGCGACTGATCATATGCGGTAATGGAACTCACATGGATCAATCTTTTTACACCTGCTGCCCGCGCAGCAGCCGCCAGTAAACGGGTGCCGTTGGTATTAACCCGGAAAAGCTGTTCATCCGGGCGATCACTGACAGATATCATAGCGGCCAGGTGTATTACCACATCGGCGCCACTAACCAGCCGGGTCACCGCATCCTCGTCTAACAGGTGCCCATATACGAATTCAACACCTGCCTGCCCAGGTACCTGTTGGCGTACCATTAGTCGCAATTGGTGCGCTGCTGTCTGTAACAGCGGTGTTAATACTGATCCTATATAGCCTGTTGCTCCTGTTATCGCTATTTTCATCTGGAATACGCTTAGCCGGGACTTGCAAATAATTGTAAAATATGATATTTTTCAGAGAGTACTGAGAAACATTACTGAAGCAAGAAAACCGCTTAAATAGTCAAAGATTTATAAAGACAAGAGAAGGGGAAGTTTTCCTGGAAAAGTAAAGAGAGTGAAAAAGAATGTCTAAATTTATCAGTTATAATCTGCTTTTATGAAAATCAATATCCTTACAGTACTCTTTGTTTTTGTGGCCGGCATTGTATCCGCACAGCGGGTTAAGCCAGATGTTATTCCAACCGCTACGGGCTCACTCACCATACAGCCTATTGAACATGCCAGCCTTGTATTGCAGGCAAACGAAAAAACTATTTATGCTGATCCAAGCGGTAGCGCCGAAAAGTATAAAGGCCTGGCGGCGCCGGATATTATCCTGATCACCGATATACACGGCGATCATTTTGATCCGGTTACCATTGCAGCTATCAAAACTGCCAAAACCATCATCATTGTACCCCAGGTAGTGGCAGATAAATTGCCGGCTGCCTATAAAGCCAATGTGGTAGTGATGAAAAACGGTGATCAGCATACGGAATCTGATATCGCTATTACTGCTATCCCTATGTATAATCTCCCGGAAAGTGCTAATGCCATGCATACAAAAGGCAGGGGCAATGGTTATATATTGACTATCGGCAAAAAGTTGATCTATCTTTCCGGAGATACACAAGGCATTCCGGAAATGCGTGCCCTGAAGAATATAGATGTAGCCTTTGTATGTATGAACCTGCCTTACACCATGGATGTAGCCGAAGCAGCAGATGCAGTGCTGGCATTTAAACCCAAAATAGTATACCCGTACCACTACCGTGGAAAAGATGGATTAAGTGATGTAAATAAGTTTAAAAGCCTGGTAGATGCAGGCAACAAAGGTATAGAGGTACGCCTGCGCGACTGGTACAGAAATTAAGCATTAAGCATTTGTGTGGAGATAATAGCGGATGATCTCACGTTTACTATCTGCAATAAAAATGGGGTGTATCGTACTTTTGATACACCCCATTTTTTTATTGGATTACTGCCATAACTTTCCATCGAGTCCCCATGCAGGATTCACAGGAATATTGAGCCAGGTAAGGATGCGCACCGGGATGTCTACTATTTTAGGTACATCACTGGATACCGCATTGCCGCAAATATCTTTGCCTGTTTCTTCCCAGGGCGTATTTTTATCCAGTTGCAGATCTGCTTTTTTAGGGCTGGCATCTTTTAGTACGTTGCCTTTGCCTTCATTGCCTTTCCACCATCCGATAAGATTACTGTAGTAAGGATGATCTGTTGTGATAGTAGTATCGCATTTTGAATAGTCTTTAATTGTTTGTGCATCTACTTCCGCATTCCATAATCTTATATCAGCGATACTAAAAATTGCGTTGCCATTATCATCGCCATAGGTAGTAGTAATGTCTTCCGACATAGTGAGTTTAATGGAGGATCCGGGATCAAGTGTGCTGAAACCTGTCATGTTGCCTGATTTCAGGAAAGCGCCATCCTGATAAAGTTTTACTAAACCGGCACGATTAACGCTTACGGCTATATGATGCCAGTTGTTATCATTGAGAGGGGCGCCGCCGGAAGATACATCTACGCGCTTGCTGCCATCGCCTGCATTAAATTTCCAGCTCTGACCAGCTACGCATATTACCCAGCCTTTGTTCCTTCCGCTGTTCCAGTTTTTATTTGTAATAAATGGCGGATCGCTGCTAAGGCCGCTGCTGCGCACTTTGAATTCAACAGTGAATTGTGTAAAATTATCAAAGTTGTAGAAGGGGTTGCCAGTCCAGGCGCGTTGACCAGATTGCAGGAATTTTACAAAAGTGGATGCTGTCTGTGGTTTTTTTATCTCTTTTGTTTCAAAATTTTTATTGTAATAAATGGTAAAGATATTTTGTTCTTCGTAAGAGTTGCCTCCGTGGCCAGCCATATTGCCTCCATGGTCTGTAGAGAGAATGATGAGCCAATCTTCTTTATCAATATTATTTCGTTTGCCTAAAGCCTGGATGATGCTACCTACATAGTCATCAATTTTTGTAATTGCCTGCAGGTATTGTGGTACGGAAGTATCGAATCCGAATTTATGCCCTGCGTCATCTACGCCGTTGAAATCTACGAACATTACATCCGGGTTGTCGCTGGCTAAATGGGCGACAGCACTGTCTTTTACGGCCTGGTCGTTATCATTTGCTGTAATGGTGACATCCGCATTATTCACAATTTTATCGTTGATAGGAGGCCAGGATACAATAGAGATGGTGCGTAGTGATGGCCTGGTAGCTTTGATGTATTTAAAGATCATGGGATACTGTGAAAAATTGCTGCCGGAAAAGCTGTTATCACTTACCCCATGTTTATTACCCCACACACCTGTTAACATAGATGACCAACCCGGACCACTCCAGGTAGGTGGTTGTGTGAGGGCATCATAACTATACACTGCATGTGGTAGTAAGGCTTGTATATTTGGTGCTGTAGCGGCTTTCAGGGCATTAGCCTTGCAGCCGTCTATTCCTATCAGTAATACTTTTCTTTGAGGCGCTGTGGTTATCTTATATTCTTCCGGTGCTTTTACAGTTTGCATGACCGGCTTGTTACAGGCCATGGTAAAGGCTATCGTAGTTGCAAACAGCAAAGAATGGTGTAGCAATTGTTGGTAGCGGTGAAGCATATTATTGTTTTTGAAATCGTGTGAGATGTGAATTTTGATACATGCGCCTTGTTTAGTGGTGTTAAGTTATGCTAAATATTTGTTTGTGCAAATATCTCCTCTGTACTTTTAATACAAAATGCATTTTTGGTTTTATTTTAGCATTACTATACAATTATCCCCGTTTTACTGTTAATAGTTATAAAAAAGTTTAGTAAAACTAAAATTTGATTATTACATTTGAATCTACCTTGTTTAGTATAAGTGAAATTCTTAACATTGATTTAATCAGCAATATCAACCGGATTATTTTCAGCCAGACTATATTTGATCTGCCTTGTTTAGTAGAAGTGAACAATTCTTAACAGCGATTTAAACAATTTATTAGCCAGACAATTTTTTCTTGACCTTGTAAATTTTCATGCATGACGACTCTGTACACTCATGCATTCAGGGGAGCATTATTAATGCTGCTATTAGCTACTGCTTTGTCCGTTCCTTATGCCTATGGACAGGAAAAAACAGTTAGCCGGAGCAACACTGCTGATACAACTCTCCCTGTAAATGGTACACCCATCGTGCCGGAATCCCCTATTCACGGAACCGTCATGCCAGGAGCCATTTCAGTAATGGATGCATCACCTGTTAAACTATTACCTTATTCCAGCATCGATCAGCTATTGCAGGCACGCATTAGTGGTGTGGAAGTAAGAAATACCACCGGAGAACCGGGTATACCTGGTCTCACTATTATTCGTGGTACTGCTATTCCGCTGAATGGCGCTAAGAGCAGCTATTATGCGCAACCACTGTATGTAGTAGATGGTGTACCATTAGTAATGGAACATCCCTATGCGTTTGATATCAAACAGTATGATTACACACGCCCGGGACCCAATATCAACATGGCTGCTGCCATAGATATAAACAACATTGAATCAATTGAAGTACTGAAAGATTTTGGTGCAACTGCTATGTATGGCCCTCGTGGTGTAAATGGTGTTATCCGTATCACCACCAGAAAACCACAGGCAGGCAAACAAAAGGTTAGCATCAACACGTACTTTGGCGTAACTGCCAAACCATTTGTACATACCATTAACGCTGCATTTGAACGGGATTTTCGTTTGCCCTTTTATAACAAATATGCAAACGCCGGTCAATGGGCCGCATTTCCCCGATACCTCGCAGATTCCATGCAGCCTGCTTATTATGGCCCGTCCAACTGGGATGATACTTATTATCAGAACCGCATGGTGCAGGGTGTCAGCGCAGCTATCAATGGTGGTGGGCCAAGGTCCAACTTTATCTTTGGCCTGGGAGAACAGCATGATCCGGGCATAGCTGATAAAAGTGGCCTCAATAAATACAATGTTTATTTTAAACTGAACATTGAACCGGTGAAAAATATGCAGGTACTTACCAGCATCAGCGGTACACTCATGGATCGAAAAAATAATCATTCGCTGCGCGACCGCTTTGCGGAAGAAGAATACCTGCCTTCCCTCACAGATCCGCTGCCACCCAATAAAGATTATCTCAGTAAGTATATTACAGAATATGATCGTGTGGTAGATAAGAATAAAAGCAATGCCATACAGGCATCTCTATCTGTAAACTATAATTTTATACCACATTTCACTTTCACCTCTTTGCTGGCAATAGATTATAATGATCAGAACCGCGATTATTTTATACCCGGCAGCATCAATGAAGGCAATAGTTATATCTCTTATTATACCGGTCTTAACAGGCGCATTACGGTTGATAACGCTATTGCCTACACGAATAATTTTTCCGCAAAGCATACCATCTCTTTGAAGCTGGGCCAGTCGGTACAGCTGGATAGCCGCAAATATGACTATACCAAAGGGTATCGTGGTCCATCTGATTTTATCAAAATCATTCGCGCAGGAGATAAGGTTACGCCGGAAAACAATACCTACGATGCCCGTATGGTGTATAGTTACAAAGACTATATCAATTTTAACCTGGTATCTTTTTATGGCAGTGCCACCTACGATTTTAATAATAAGCTCAACCTCAGTATGCTGCTTCGCAGCGATGGCTCCTCCAATATTAACGCCAATGGATATACGTGGTTTGTATCTCCTACAATAGCAGCGTCCTATAAATTATCAGAAGAAAATTTCCTGCGTAACAGCAGTACGATCAGCCGCCTTTTGCTGCGTGCCAGCTGGGGACGTGAAGGCAGGTTATTCCTGGATGATAATATTGGTAATGGCCCCTATTATACTGTTGACATTGGCTGGTCCGGTAACAGGAATATTGCAGGTTACAATGGTATTCCCACACTCGGACTTCCTTTCGGAAAAGGCTACAGTGGCTGGGGTACACGCTGGCCTTATACCGATCAATGGAACCTGGGCGCAGACCTTTCCCTATGGCATGATAAAATTGCTATCAGCGGGGACATTTATTCCAAAACCGATAAAAACGGGGTAATAGCTGTACCGGTACCTTCTGAATACGGTTTTAAACAAACGAATAAAAATGGCATGAGTGTACGGAACTATGGCGCAGAACTCAGTATAGCCGCCACCGTTAGTAATGGTGCTTTCTCCTGGCAACCCCAGCTGATCATGCAAACCAACCAGAATAAACTATTGGCCCTGCCTGATAATTTATCATCTATCACTTATGGTAACCGCAGGTTGAAGGTAGGTAAGCCTATAGACCGTTACTGGCTGCTGCAGAACAACGGGATCTATACAAAAGAAAGTGACATACCGGTAAAAAACGGACAGCCACTCAGTTTCAACGGTATTCCTTTCAAAGTTGGTGATCCTAAATGGGAAGATATGACCGGAGATAATGTAATCAATGATGACGACCGTATTATGAAAGGGCATATCAATCCTGCGATAAGCGGAGGCTTCAGCAATACGTTTACTTACAAACAACTATCACTCAATGTTGTAATGGCGTATTCCCTGGGCCGCCAGGTGATTAATGCACGTATGGCCGGTCGCTTTGACTTTGTAAACCGGGAAGGTGTGGATAATATCAATGGTGTAAAAGAACTCACCTTTTGGCAACGCGTTGGTGATTACAGCAAATACCCGATGTATAATCCATGGAGTTATGTAAATCCTTATCAGGCCGATCAGACGTTGTTTCTCGAGGATGCTTCCTTTGCAAAACTCCGCTCACTTACCCTGTCTTACAGCCTGACAGGCATGAAATGGGCACGTAAACGCAGTTTCACACAATGCAAAGTATATGCTACCGTCAATAATCTTTTTACCATTACGAGGTATAGCGGCGCAGATCCTGAACTGGCAGACTTTACAGGTTACGACAACGGCTATGGCATGCCCATTCCTAAAACTTATACGCTGGGCTTTACCCTGGAATTCTAAAAACAGCATTCATGAGAAACAGATTTTCTTTTATCATCCTGCTGACAATTACCTGCAGTGTACTTTCCTGCAAGAAAACGCTCACCACGGATGTTACCAGCCTGGTGCCCGAGGCCAATATGTGGCAGGTAAAGAATGACGCACGTTCTGCCGTATTTGCTACCTATGGGTTATTGCGCGCAGCACTCGCAAACAGCAACGCCTTCATGGCTTACGGAGAGCTACGTGGCGGCGACTTCCGGATCAGCAGCAGACAGGATCTGAACGCCGTACTGTCTAATAACTTAAATGCAAACTATAGCGCACTGGAAGAATGGAAAGATTGGCAGCGCTTTTATGCAGTGATTGCACAAGCCAACCTCTGTATAGAAAAATTGCAACTGGTCAGCAAAAATGATTTCCGTTACCGGCCGGAAGACCTGAAACTCGATATCGCTAATATCCGCTATCTAAGAGCGCTTACCTATTTCTACCTGGCCCGGATATGGGGAGATGTACCGCTCATTACCACTAATGCTGCCGGATATTTTAAAGGGTTACCTGCCACTCCGCAGGCCACTGTACTAGCCTTCGCTGCCAATGAAGCCGCCGCCGCTGTTACTGACCTGCCCTGGCGATATGATGGTACCTGGCCGGAACAACAAGGCAATTACTGGAATCAGAATGATGATTACTGGCATTCGACCGTTGGTACCAAAGCCTCCTGTTATGCACTGCTGGCACATATTGCAGCATGGCAACAGGATTATGCCATGACAGAAAAATACTGCCGGCTGGTAATGGATAATAGTGGAAATGGCGGATACACCGTAGCAACTACCAGTCAGCTTACTGCGGAAGATGGCGTGTTTAAAGGTAAAGGCCTTGATGTGATCTTCTCTCTGAGTTTCTCCGCTGATTATCAGGAAGCTTCTGTTAGTGGTCATGTGGAAGACTGGACATTGAGTGAACCATTTGTACCAAAGAAAACTGCGGATATATATGTGCCTAAAGACAGTGTGCTGGCTATTTTTGATGAAGCAGGAGATGAGCGGTTCTCGTTAAATCAAGATGGAACCTCCAGCGGTAATTTTTTTACCAATTTCAATAACTCGGCTCCCATGTTCAGTAAAATAAAAGTGCGTGCAATAACACAGGCACCTGTTTTACGCAGCTATGAATCTGCTATTATCATTTTCCGCTACGAAGAAATCATCCTGTTACGCGCTGCAGCTGCTATACGTATCAACGACGTGTCGCATGCGCAGGATTATCTGAATATGATCCGTAGTCAGCGGGGCCTCGGAAATCTTGCATCAAAAGATGGCAATGAAATACTGAGCTATATCCTGAAGGAAAGGAGAAGAGAGCTGCTGGGAGAAGGCTGGCGCTGGTTTGACCTGGTTCAGTTTAAGCAGGTAGCTGCGTATACCACCCTGTCTCAGACAGACGTAGATAACGGCGCCACTTTGTGGCCTGTTTCAAAAAGTGCGCTGGCTAATAATCCTACACTGATACAAAATAATTTCTGGAAAAAATAAATCGTTCCTTATGTTTTTAAAACATGTTTTATGCTTTTGCGTGCTGTCGGGAATGATGTTAGGCAACAGTGCATGCAGGAAAGATAATACTTATCGTACCGTGAAAACGGCGGCGAAAGTGAATACAAGCATCTATGATTACCTCAGCAAACAGCAGGAGAATTTTGATACACTTATCTATATCATTAACAAAGCCGGGCTGGCAGATACGCTAAAGAATAGTACGGTCACTTTTATAGCGCCCATAGATCAGAACATCGCTGTAGCTATGCAAAACCTGAATTTATACCGCAGGGCACAGCACCTCGCAAATGCCACGCTGGACAGTGTTGCACCCTTTGTATGGCGTACATTGCTCCTGCGTTATATGATCACCGGGAATAAAACAGCTGCCAGCTTTTCTTTAAAAGATGGGCTGGATGTAAATACACTTAACCGGCGCAGGTTGCATGTAGACGGTGTGCAATCCAATACAGAAGGTGTTGTACAATCCGGCGCCTACCTGCTTAAATACAGCGACATGAACGGTTCCCGTTTTGTGAAAGACTGGATTTTCTCCTATGTCAATACAGCAGATATTCAGTGCACCAATGGGACCTTGCATATACTGGAACCTACCCACGTATTTGGTTTTAAATCATTCGTTGAAAAAGCAACTATACTGCAAAATAAATATTCGGATTATTACCTGGCTACCGGCACGATCTTTTTTCCTACGGGTACTAACCGTCCCTGGTACGACCGGCTGAAAGTGGTAACAGCAGTGGATAGTGTGACCTGCGATGTGGAAGGTGCCGATTTATTGAGCAGCAGTTATATCATCCGCCTGACCGTGGCACCGGATAATACGGTGACGGTTACACCTGCACCGCAATCTGCCAATCATACACTGCGTAACGATGGGAATTGCAAATACGATGATGCATTGCAGGCATTTGTTCTCCATTATAAATATACAGGATCCAGCGGTAAACGTCATATCGATGAAGTCATCAGCCTGCGTAATTTCTAATTTTTTAATTGACAGAAAATTTTTTATGATGCTGAAAAAATATCGCTCAATATCATGTTTGATCTTATGCACAGGGATACTTGCGGGCAGCATTTCATCATGCAAAAAAGCACCGCAGGAAAGAGATTACCTGAGCAATAAAGCAGGATTTGAACAGGTGGATACATACTCGCCTGTCCTTGGCAGAACTTTTTTATATAAGACAAATTTCCAGGCAGATGGTTCCAGTTTTCCTTTACTGTTCACACTCCAGAACCTCCGCCATGCCGATGGTACCCCTGCTCCTGAATTAACACAGAACGTTACGGTAAAAGAATGGGTAAAGGATTATGATGGCGCAGAGAAAACATACCAGGAAATAGAAGATAAAAGAAAAACGGTGCAGCACCCTTTCTTTGAAATACGCCCCGGTGCCGGAGACTTTATCTTCCGCCAGACTACTTCCGCCCAGATCCGGGCTTATCCGGATAGCGGGTATTTATTTGATGTGAAAGTGCAGAACAAAGGTAACGAGCTTTTATTCACAAAGCTACGGCTGCAGCCCCTCCAGGAAGTGCCCTATGAACCATATGAGTATGATTATGCTACCCGTCAGCGTAAAACAGAAACGCGTACAGATGTCCGTGGTAACAACTACAATGCACCATTTTCCATTCACCCTAACTTAGTGAATGTGAATGTGTCTAAAGATACCCTGATGGCCGATTCTGCGGCAGTGGTATATTTCCGTAAAACCGGAAATGGTCATTCGCTTACCTTCAAATTCTACGACCAGGACTCTATGCCTATAGATCCGCTGAAATTAAACGCTACCAAATGGGATGTACTGCTACATGGTTTTGATGCGCAGTTTACCAAAACACAGGTGACTTATAACGTAGCTTATCCTATCCCTTTAACATCACTGGATACCAAATACGCTGTTGCCGGCAATGCAAATGTAACATTCGGCTATACCCGCAAGGGAACCGGAGGTTTCCGTAACACTTCTTCCTTCGGGCTCAGCTTTGCAATATGGCAGGAGGGTGATTGGGAGATGATTTTCCGGTTTTATCGCACACCGCGTTTCCAGGACGAATGATCAAAACTGCAACAGACGCAAATCAATTTTTTAATTACCTAATCATTCCATATGCTGTTAAAATTTACAATACGCAGGTGGCTATTCATAGCAGTGTTGCTGACGCTGCCGGCGTTACTGCATGCACAGGCAATTATAGTAACCGGTAAAGTGTTGACAGATGATAATGCTCCTATGCCGGGCGTTACTATCATGCTAAAGAAAGACGCTACACACAAACAGGGTATAGGTATTACTAACAACAACGGTGAATTTACCGTGAGCGTATCGGCTACGGATATACTGGAATTTACCTACGTGGGATTTGAATCCAGGCAGATACCGGTAAAGGGAAAAGTACACCTGGTTGTAGCCATGAGGCCTTCCTCTAAAAGCCTGAAAGAGGCAGTGGTAGTAGGCTATCAGCGCAAAACAAAAGAAGTGATAACGGGATCGGTTACACGTATTACGGCTGATGAGATTAAAGATGTACCGGTATCTAATGTAGAGCAATTATTGCAGGGTAAAGTAGCCGGACTAAGTATCCAGAACAATACCGGTTCTCCGGGGTTCAGGGGGAGCACGGTTTTGCGTGGCCTTTCGCAGATTGCTGTTTCCGGTTCCGGCAATAATGCCTATCTCACACCTGCCTCCCCGTTGTATGTGATAGACGGGGTACCGGTGGATGCCAATGCGGGTTATGAATACGGCTTTCAGTCCAAAGGACCTGGTACCAGCCCTTTATCTATGATTCCGCCTGAAGACATTGCTACCATAGACATTATGAAAGATGCCGATGCTGCTGCACTTTACGGTTCACGTGGTGCAAATGGTGTCATTGTTATCACTACCAAACGTGGTAAATCTGCGGTACCTATTGTAAGGTTATTCAGCAGTTTTTTTATGAACACCACACCACCGCTGCGCAAAACTGTTGGCGGGCTTTCAGAGCGCGATTTTTTGGTGAACGAGATCCTGTCTACCTACAGCCAGGATGAGATTAACAAGATTTCCAAAACACCTTTTTTATCAGATAGTCTGAACCCGTTTTTTAATAACTCTACTAACTGGCAGGCACTATATTACAAGCCTACTTTCAACCAGACACATAACCTCTCCGTAAGTGGAGGCACGCAGGTATTGAGTTATAAAACCAATTTTAATTATTACCGGGAACGTGGGGTGATAAAAAATACCGGCTTTGACCGTTATGCTGCATCACTGAATCTTGATTACAATCCCAGCGAAAAATTTAAGATTTCCGGATCCGTTACTGCCGGTCTTGGTAAAAAACTGAAAGGTAGTGGCAATGGTTTGACAGATGTGGGAGCGGGCTCCGGTGTGGCTTCTTCTCTGTTGCCAGGGCCATCTTACTTTTTGAATGTATCACGTTTTACCGGGGCTATCAATCGTAAGAGTGATTCCAAAACGTATAACTTCCGCACTTATATTGATGGTACCTATGAATTTCTGCCGCATGTGCGCATAGGTAATAATATCAGTTACGACTATACGGATGATACGGAAGATAATTTTATTCCGGCACTGGCAAATGGTGATCAAAGCGCTGTGTATGGTTACAGCGGACATACTGCCAACTTATATGACCGCAGTTCTCTTACGTATTCAAATACTTTTAAAGAGAAGCATACATTATACGCATCTGTCTTTTCAGAACTGATTGTTGGCCAGACACAGGCCAGGGAAATTAATCTTAATAATGGCCCTAATGATGTGTATCATGGTCCGTTAGGTTTTTCCTCTTATTATGGTGGTTATTCCGGAATAGAAGTGAATGGGGGATACCTGGAAACACATTCTGTGGGCCTGGCGGCTAACCTTACCTATGACTTTAGCAAGAAGTACGTCATCAACTTTAACTATCGCGCTGATGGTAATTCTTATGCCGGTGTGAAAGATCGTTGGGCAAAAAGCCCTTCCCTGGGGTTGAAATGGAATTTTGATAAAGAAGAATTTATGAAAGGTTTGAGCTGGCTGGATTTTGGAGATCTGCGTGCTACCTATGGCGTAAACTTACGTCCTTCCACGAATGTATTTGCTTCCCTTGGTTCTTATCTCGTTAATGGAAATTATAACAACGTTTCGCGTATCACACCCAAACTGGGCATCATGCCAAACCCTTACCTGAAGCCGGAAAGAGTGGAGCAATATAATCTGGGTATAGATCTGAGCCTGCTTAAAGGACGTTTTGCTTTTACCGTAGAAACTTATCAGAAAGTCATTTCCAATATGTTGTATGACAGGAATCTGTCTACTTCTACCGGTTTTACCAAAACAGTTACCAATGAGTCATCTATGATGAATAAGGGGTACGAAGTGACTATCAGTATCCGCCCGTTACCCGCATCCTCTAAATTTTTCTGGAACCTTAGCCTCAACTGGGCGGTTTCAAAAGATATCCTGCTGGAACTGCCAGGAGGCGCCACACAGGTAATTTATTCTTCTGATAACGGTCCTGTTATTAATAAAGTAGGACGTAATACCCTCAGTAACTTTTTGTACTTAACAGATGGTGTGTATAGCAGCAATGATGATGTGCCCATTGATCCGATTACAGGCCTGCGTATGCGGAGTAGCAGCGGTGGCTATTTTCACGCCGGTGATACAAAATACAAAGATGTAGACGGAAACTATATTGTTGATACCCGTGATCTGCAGATAGCAGGAAACCCGGTACCACGTCTGAATGGAGGATTTTATTCTACCATGACCTATAAGAATTTCAGCTTTGCTGTCAGCGGTACCATTTTGTATCATCGTGATCTGCTAAACAATGCATTGTCTGAGCGTTTAGGGAACCTGTATTACCCGTTTGGCAATAAGCCAAATACTGACGGGCCGCTTACCTTACCTGATGTGAGCCAGTATAACTATTGGAAGAAAGCAGGTGACCAGGCAAAGTATCCGAACCCGCTTAATTACAATGGGAACACAGATAACTATAATCCTTCCCAGAGCTTATTCCAGGAAGACGGATCTTTCTTCAAAATTAACAGCGTTACGCTTGGTTACACCTTTAACAGGGAACTGATCAAAAAAGCAAAATTGAATAATGCCCGTGTATACTTTACCGGCGCTAATGTGCTCATGTTATCAAAGTATTCAGGACCTAATCCGGAGAATGTAACTACGTTGGGTCGCGACCGTCTTGATTCTTATCCCTCATCACCATCTTATACCCTTGGTTTAAATCTTGAATTCTAAACTATTACCGTTATGCATAGCAAAAAGTGGATATGGACTTTGCTGTTGACCGGTACTTGTGTACTGGTAAGCTCCTGCAAAAAATTCCTGGAGGTAGAACCGGTTGACCGCCTTGGCGCCAACTCATTCTGGAAAACACAGTCTGATGTAGAATCCGCCGTAGCAGACACTTACGGCCTGATTTACGATAAACTTACCTATGGCCCTTTTCATAATATTAATGGAGACATCAGGGCCGGAGAATTTAATGGTAACTGGGTAGTATCATTTAAGGCAGTAGCTAAAAATGACCTGATGAATACCACTGATCTCAAAAATCCGGAACGTTACAAAGTGTATCAGCTGGATGACTGGTATCCTTATTATCAGTCTATTGCTGCCTGTAATATTGCTATTGACCGTATTCCGGGTGTAAGTAGTTTGTCGGATGCAGACAGAAAACGTTATCTCGCGGAAGTCCGTTTTGTAAGAGCGTTTACCTACTTCTATATTGTACGGATTTATGGAGATGTACCGTTGTATACATTGCCTTACGATGCAACAGCTCGTCCGCGCAGTAGTTTCATTGATGTATTGAAATTCTGTATCAAAGAAATGAATGAGGTAAAAGATGATCTGCCCTGGCAATATGATGATCCTACCAACTGGGGCGTGCGTGCATCACGCGCTTCCGCCTATGCACTGATTGCTAATTGTTATATGTGGATGGCAGGCTTTGATAAAAGTAATTTGCAGGAGTACTGGAAACAGGCAGCGGAGGCGGCATTAGCCGTTAAGAATAGTGGCATGTTCCAGTTATTGCCAATTGAAGATTTCAAGAAAGTTTTTAAGGGCCGTACGCGTGAAAGCATCTTCGAATTTTCTGTAAATAAGAATTATGGTACTGAAACCAAATACGTCTCACTCGGACAATGGACTACCCACGATCCGATTGTGGTATATGGTTCCAATAGTGATTGTTTTTATGAGGCAAATTATCTGACGAGATTATACCCGCCTGCTAATCCGGATAAACGCCGCGACCTGTGGTTTTATCTGCCGTATGTAAACAATACCACTGCTATGTTCCTCAAATATTCCAATGTTACCAATCCACAGACTTTTTATTTTGATGATGATATGATCATCTTCCGCTATTCCGGTGTACTCTTACTGGGAGCAGAAGCACTGGCCAATCTCAACAGGGATGATGAGGCAACTGCATTGATGAATATGGTACGTGACAGGGCGGGTGCTTTACAGTATAGTCCTGCGGAGGGAAATCTTAAAGATGCCATTTTCCTGGAAGAACAAAAAGAGCTGATAGGGGAAGGGGTAAGATGGTATGACCTGGTACGTACCGGCAGGGTCACTGATCCGGCGCAGTGTAAAAATTATCTCACACCTGACCAGTTTAAACAAGGTGCATGGACATGGCCTATTTCATCGGCTGCACAGGTAAATAATCCCAATATTGTATTAAACAAATATTGGGTTAAATAAAAAAAATAAATGTTGTGATATGAAAACAGGAACACGTTTATTCCCTTTACTGGTAGTGGTGTTGATGGTGCTCACCCTATCCTGTAAAAAAGATAACTATTATAAAGACAGCGGAAAACAGGTTGGTGTGTACGATATAGGTGCCTATGATTTTCTGAAAGCAAGACCGCTCTTTTTTGATACGCTGATCAATATCATTGACAGTGCCGGATTACAGGATGTGCTGCAAAAGGAAACGGTTACTTTTTTTGCACCTACCAATCATGCCATTAAGAAAACAATGGATGTGCTGAACAGCGCCCGTTATATGCAGAACAAGGATTCTGTGTATATCCGGGATATTCCGGGTGATATCTGGAAGCGGTTTTTATCACATTATATTTTTCGTGGCAGGTATATGCTGAAAGATATAGCCCGCCGCGATAAGCTGCAACTACCGGTTTTTCCTGGTCAGAATATGGAATCATATAATGGCTATATCATGAACCTGGGTGTACAATTCAGCGACTACAGCAAAACAAAAGATGTAGGTCCCCGCACCGTAGTCATCACTGCCATTGGAGATCTTGCTAATCCGGCAGGTATCACTAACCTGGTAGCAACTTCTGATCTGCAATGTAAAAATGAGGTTGTACATGTGCTGGATGATGATCATTTTTTCGGTTTTGATGCTTTCGCTTTTACGCAGGCTGTACAGGATTATTTACAGCAATCCGGCAGGCATTAATTGTTTAATTCAAATTTATGCGCATGAATAAAAATATGTTAGCGGTGCTGTTAGTCTTGTTTTTACTGGGAGCAGGCGCCTGCAAAAAAGATACATCCGTAGGAAAAGATCCTTATGGAGACGCAAAAGAACAGCTGAAGATAAAACTCAATACTACCGCAGCATCGCCGGGAGCGGGCAGCTACGGAGATGTTATCAGTTTGACCGGTAATGGGTTCCTTAAGTACAAGGATAGTATTGTCATAAAATTTAACGGGCAGCCGGCTATTATTAAAACAATGTCAGATACCACCCTGCAGGTGCAGGTGCCGGAGCTGGCCAGTAGTGGCATGGTTACAATGAATGTAGGCAACCAGGTGTTCCCTGGGCCGTTGTTTACCGTTAATGGTCTGATGCAGGTGGATAACACTTTCGCCTCTTTTGTAGGAGCAAACAATGGTATATACCGGATACTCCCGCTGCCGGACGGCAGGTATATTATTGCAGGTGCTTTTACGGATTATAACAATGGGGGCGCGCGTGCCGGCAACAGTGGTATCGCCGCTATTCTGGCTGATGGTAACCTGGATAAATCATTTAAAACGGAAGGCAGGATAAAAGGTATTGTTAATGATGTGCAGCTCATGAAGAGTGGGCAATTGCTGATATGCGGCACTTTTAACGTGAACGGTTATACGGCAGGTATCGTGAGCGGCCTGGCGTTGCTCACCTCAAAAGGAGCTTTGGTATCAGGTAGTGGTAGTCATATCAATAAAAATGGAGATCCTGTTATAGATACGGTGCCGCTATTCAAAGCCGCTTTTGACGGAGCTGTATACCAGCTGCGTGTACAATCCAATGGTGATGTGATTGCGATAGGAGGGTTTAACTACTACCTGGGCAAACATTATTATCCGGCAGGCAAGGATACCGTGATTACTGATTCTGTGCGTGTATCAGGTGTAGTGAGATTGCATGCAGATGGCTCATTTGATTCTACTTACAACTATGACCTGGCGGCGCACCGTGGAAAAGAAATGATGAACGGGTATATCAGTAATACCTATCTGCAGGCGGATGATAAACTGATTGTATCCGGCAGCTTCACTAAAAATGGGGCCACTACGGTGAATAATTTATTCCGTATTAATGCCGATGGTACACTGGATCCGTCTTTTCAGATTGGTAGCGGGCCTGATGATGTAGTCAATTATGTATCTCCTTTGCGCAATGGCAAATTCCTGATTACGGGCAGATTTCTGAAATACAATGGCGCGTCCCGCAATAGAGTTGCTGTGATCAATGCAGACGGTTCACTGGATACAGGCTTTGATACCGGCACTGAAACTGGTCCGGATGGATATGTATACAAGTCGATGGAGCTGGGCAATGGCCGTATCCTTGTTACCGGCGATTTTCAGCATTACAACGGTATTAACAGATACGGTTGTGCTATACTGGAGCCCACCGGTAAACTCAGCACAGTATATAATAATATCGGGGGATTCGGCTTTACACAGCCTTTTTTCACTGTGCCGCTTATGGATGGGGTGAATGCTGATGACGGGCATTCTACTATCCTGACAGGTAGTTTTAATAAGCTGGATCTTAAACAGAATAACCGTTTGGCAAGAATTAATTATTAAATGCGGGAGATAATATATCGGTAGCAAAATAAAAGTTTTCCCCATAGGATAGCTCATGTTATATTCATGATTTTGCTACCGATATATTGTGCCTGCGGTAACAAGAAAAACACAGACAGTTAAAACCAGATACTATGCATAACAGAAGGAAATTCGTGCAACAGCTTAGCATGGGTGCTGCTGCCATGATGTTACCTTTTACATCTGTAGCTCTAACAGGCCAATCCGTTGCCCGTTCGCTGAAATTTGGAATGGTAGCTGATCCTCACCGGGATCTCATTCCGGATGCCGACAGGCGTCTTGATGCATTTATGGAACAGGCAGATCTGGAAAAACCTGATTTTATTATCAACCTGGGAGATTTCTGTTTCGGAAAAGAAAAGAACAAATCCTTCCTGCAACGTTTCAGACAGTTTACAGGCCCCGGCTATCATGTACTGGGTAATCACGATATGGATATGAACACAAAGGCAGAAATGGTGGGATTCCTGGGAATGAGTAACCGGTATTACTCTTTTGATTGCAAAGATTATCATTTTGTAGTGTTAGATGCCAACCATTTGTACCAGGATGGAAAATTTATCGATTATCAACATGGTAATTTTTATGTGGATGATGCCTTTCGTGAGTTCATTGACGACCAGCAAATAGAGTGGTTCAAAGCGGATATTGCTGCAACCGGGAAACCTGTTATTGTATTTTCTCATCAAAGCCTGTCCCATTATCTGTACGGCGTGAAGAACAGACTGGCATTGCAGTTAATAATGGAAGAAGAAAACCGGAAAGCCGGCTTTAAAAAAGTATTTGCGTGCTTTAACGGGCATGATCATATTGACCTGCACCGGGAGATGAATGGAATAAATTATTTTGAGATCAACAGTTTATCCTACCAGTGGTTTGGTGTTAAAAACCTGGACCGTTATGAGAAGAAACTGTATGAGGAATATAAATCCTTACCGAATATTGCCATGTACAAAGATCCCCTGTATGCTTTTGTGACCATCAGTAACAGTACGCTCACTGTTAAGGGAGTACGCAGTACCTGGGTACCTCCTTCGCCCTATGACACAGGTGTTCCAAAGGATATTTACGGAAATGAATGCACACCGGTTATCTCAGATTACAGCATCAAAAGATAAGGACGGTCAGACACGCTGAGAAAAAAAGGAACTTAAATATGAAACTGATAAAGAATAGTATTGTGCTGATAATAGCTTGCATTGCTTATTATAGCAATGTCGCTGCACAGCAACCGGCATACATCCTGGATTTTGATAAATATAGTTTTAAGAAGGTTGTTACACCTGAGGCGGAAGCAGTATACACCGTTGATCTGCAGCAGCCACAGTTTTCAAAAGGACTCGCTGGATATGCGCTGGACCTTTCTGCAAATGCTATTTTAAGACGGCCGGTTAAATTGGAAAAAGGGGCGCTGCCTTCCTTTAATGAAAAAAATTCATTCTCAGTTCAGATATGGCTTAAAACCCTACCCGGAGCACTAATGGGTACGCCTGTAATGGGCAATAAACTAGCAGATGATCTTACGACAGCAGGATGGCAGATCTATTCACAGGAAAATGGAGCATGGGCGTTGATTTTAAACGATGGTAAAAACCGATATGATTATAAGCCTACTGCCCAACGGCAAAAGATCAACGACGGCCAATGGCATCAGATTGTTTTTACGGTAAACAGGGCAAAGCAGGAAGTATGGATTTACCTGGATGGAAGGAATATGGCTGTGTATAATACACCCGGTGCAGGCAGTTTTGAAAGTGATCTGGCTACTGTTGTTGGTGGATCAGATGAGAAATGGGAATATGGGTCCAATGCACAATGGAATGCTTTTAATGGTTACATAGATGACGTAAAAATATGGGATACTGCCATTGCTCCGGATGAGGTACATCAGCTTTATACAAAGTACTTTCCGGACACAGCTGCCAGCGAACCATATGAACCAAAGCATTTGAAGGTCTTATCCTGGAATATATGGCATGGCGGTCACAGGTACGGCCAGTATCTAGGATTGCAACGGCTCATTGAAACTATAAAATCAACCAATGCAGATATTATTGGCTTAATAGAAACATATGGTTCCGGCGAAGTTATTGCAGACTCTTTAGGATATTATTTCTATCTGATCAGCGCGAATCTTTCTATCATGAGCAGGTATCCGATTGTAGAAACGATTACTGCTTTTAGGCCATCTAATTTTGGTGGGGTAAAGTTGAAATTAGATGCCAACAGAGATCTTTTATTTTTTGATACCTGGTTACACTATCTGCCGGATTATGCTGATAGCATCGTCAGCGGGAATAAGACTGCTGCAGCATTGATGGAGGATGAAGCACCAACAAGACAAACTGAAATCACCACCATACTTAAATATGTTCAGCCAATCGTTAGGAACACGGATAAAACACCTGCTATCATGGTCGGCGATTTTAATAGTGGCTCACATCTGGATTGGATAGCTGCCACCAGTGCCATTCACTATGATCGGGTGATAGAATGGCCCGAAAGCAAGGCAATGATGAATGCCGGGTTCATTGACAGTTACCGGAAATTGCACATTAATCCCCTCCTGGATCCGGGCTTAACCTGGACACCGAGAGCAGCCACTTCTTCCACCAAATACGGTGTAAGGGATCGGATTGATTTTATTTATTATAAGGGAATAAACCTGCAACCAATAGAATCACGTGTAATTGATTATCACCCGGTAATGTTCCCATCGGACCATGCAGCGGTTATGACGGTTTTTGAATTGAAGAACTAACCTTTAAACTGTAGAATGCGAGTCGAGCTAAAATAATACGGTAACCATATTTTAGTTATCAAGCCATCTATATTCATAATTCTAACTTCCAGCGCCGATTCGCTTTATAAATGATCCTGCTCGTCCTATCCGGGTGGGAGGAGGTCAATACTACTATTTATGAGCAGTTTTGGTAAAAAACTAAGAGAGTGCAGGGATGATAAAGGCTTATCGCAGGCCGAACTGGCCAGACAACTAGGCGTACATCATTCTATAATAGGCAAGTATGAACGTGATGAAGTAAAGCCCACTATTGATGTGGTTAAAAATATTGCCAACGTCCTAGAGACAACAGTTGGCTTTCTACTGGGGGAGACTAAAAAGCAGGATGTACTTAAAGACCAGGCTATGCTTAAACGCCTGAACGATATTGCTGGTTTCCCGGAAGAAGATAAACAACATATTTTATATACACTGGATGCTCTTATTAAAAGTGTCAAACTTAAACAGATGTAAATAAGCCGCAGGCATTGCCTACGGCTTATTTACATCTGTAAACTCTATCTCTATTAATCAATTCCCAGTACCTATTTTAACAGGCTCTAATATTGCAGGCAAACAGATATTACCAGTCATTAGCGATTTAAGGGTATCCTTTGATAAAATATAACTAGCATTTTTAAACCCACAGTCATTCGGCAAAGGAGCAGATACTGTTAATAGGATGGTATCATTCTTATTTACCCAAGTGCCTAAAAAATCTGATTCAGTTCCTTTCTTATAACGAGTATCCTCCTTACTAAACTTGAGGCTAAATGTACCATGCTCCTTCAAATTCAGGCTCCATTTCTTTTTTATTGTATACCATACGGAACATTCAGTTTCTGTATGAGAGTATAATTTATCCTGAGTTACAGGATTAGACTGCATTATAAAATATAAAAGTAGAATATTCATAATATTAATTAATATGCTGAAATCGCTATTATTTGTTTTGTTGGAATTGGGGCGACTAAATCTCCCCCCATTCTGCCCTCGACTAACTTCGAACGTTCAAGAGCTTGTTTGGCTGAGAACGAAAAAGGTAAATAATTTACCCCATTAATAGACATCGGAGAATAAGATGATCTTTGTCCCCAGTCAGACCCTGTGATAGCACTCATTTCCTGACGTATTGCATTCCCTTTGATATCGAGCATATCAATCTGCCCAAATCTAGACAAAGTCTGCGGCCCGTGAAAGTCTCCCCCTCCAGCTTTTGTATGACCAAACTCATGAAGGCCAACCATACCAAAACTTAGTGTGAGAGGATCTAAATCAGATGACGTTCCTTTAACTATTGATCCCACTTCTGAAGGATTAATAAAAATATTATTTCCGCTAGTGTGAGAACCATCGCCTGTAGAAAAGTCAACTGTTACTTGCCCTTGTCCGGTTACCAACGCCATAACTTCCTGTCTGCCTGTCTCGCTATATTTCCCCTTAGCATTCCCTTTAAATTCAACTTCTCCTGTCGTGGCATTTATTCCAAGTTTAACACCCCCTATCTTACTCCATTCCTTTACAGTTTTTTGTGCTAGATCACTTCCATTAACCTGTTTCCCATTATATGAAAATGCCTGGCTTAATGAGGCTCCAAACCTAGCCGTATCTCCAAGAAAATCCGCTTTCGAAATCGGATTATCATTCATTGCTGAATATGGGCTCCACATATAATCTGGTTTCGGGTCAATCTGCCACCATCTTCCCAACTGCGGATCAAGGGTACGGTAAAAAGCATCATATTGATTCATATCTAAATCCGTCGTATGCTCTATTCCGTTAAACTCTTTCCTGTTCTTTGAGTAATTCGCCCCCTTCAACGCATTCGAACTAATCCCTGCCATCGTCAACCCAAACGGATAGTAATGTGTCTCTTCCCACAACGGCCCGTCAGCATTTTCACTGATCGCCTCCCGTCAGCGACACATTTTTTTTCAAAGACCTGC
>NZ_PYAW01000007.1 GCF_003014755.1 Chitinophaga niastensis
CAGGCAAACTGTAATAACACCAGCTTTACCATGACCGCCAAAGCTCCTACTGAGTTAGGCGCAAGCGGTAAATGGACATACCCTGCCACTCCAGGTATGACTGTTTCAAGTGATACAGATCCTAAAGCAACTATTTCTATTCCGGTAGGCACCAGTGTAACATTCACATGGACCGTTTCCAATGGTAAATGTGCCGCTACTGCTGCAACAGTTACATTAAGCAACTATGCGGTTCCGGCAAGTGCTGATGCCGGCAAGGATCAGGTAAACTGTAATAACACCAGCTTTACCATGACTGCCAAAGCTCCTACTGAGTTAGGCGCGAGCGGTAAATGGACATACCCTGCCACTCCAGGCATGACCGTTTCAAGTGATACAGATCCTAAAGCAACTATCTCTATCCCGGTTGGTACCAGTGTAACATTCACATGGACGGTTTCCAATGGTAAATGTGCCGCTACTGCTGCAACGGTGACATTAAGCAACTATGCAGTTCCGGCAATCGCTGATGCCGGTAAAAACCAGGTTAACTGTAATAACACCAGCTTTACCATGACTGCCAAAGCTCCTACAGAGTTAGGTGCGAGCGGTAAATGGACATACCCTGCCACTCCAGGCATGACGGTTTCAAGTGATACGGATCCTAAAGCAACTATTTCTATCCCGGTTGGTACCAGTGTAACATTTACCTGGACGGTTTCCAATGGTAAATGTGCCGCTACTGCTGCAACAGTTACATTAAGCAACTATGCGGTTCCGGCAATCGCTGATGCCGGCAAAGACCAGGTTAACTGTAATAACACCAGCTTTACCATGACCGCCAAAGCCCCTACAGAGTTAGGCGCGAGCGGTAAATGGACATACCCTGTTATTGTGGGTATGACTGTTTCAAGTGATACGGATCCTAAAGCAACCATCTCTATACCGGTTGGTACCAGTGTAACATTTACATGGACTGTTTCCAATGGTACATGCGCTGCTACTTCTGCTACGGTGACATTAAGCAACTATGCGGTTCCTGCGATCGCTGATGCCGGTAAAAACCAGGTAAACTGTAACAATACCAACTTTACTATGACCGCCAAAGCTCCTACTGAGTTAGGCGCGAGCGGTAAATGGACATACCCTGTTATTGTGGGTATGACCGTTTCAAGTGATACAGATCCTAAAGCAACCATCTCTATCCCGGTTGGTACCAGTGTAACATTCACATGGACGGTTTCAAATGGTAAATGTGCGGCTACCTCTGCAACCGTTACATTAAGCAACTATGCAGTTCCAGCAAATGCTGATGCCGGTAAAAACCAGGTAAACTGTAATAACACCAGCTTTACCATGACTGCCAAGGCTCCTACCGAGTTAGGCGCTTCAGGCAAATGGACATACCCTGTAGTAACTGGTATGACGGTTTCAAGTGATACGGATCCTAAAGCAACTATCTCTATTCCGGTTGGTACCAGTGTAACATTTACCTGGACCGTTTCCAACGGTAAATGTGCCGCTACTGCTGCAACAGTTACATTAAGCAACTATGCAGTACCAGCGATCGCTGATGCAGGCAAAGACCAGGTAAATTGTAATAACACCAGCTTTACCATGACCGCCAAAGCTCCTACTGAGTTAGGCGCAAGCGGTAAATGGACATACCCTGTTATTGTGGGTATGACGGTTTCAAGTGATACAGATCCTAAAGCAACTATTTCTATACCAGTAGGTACCAGTGTAACATTTACCTGGACTGTTTCTAACGGTAAATGTGCCGCTACTGCTGCAACCGTTACATTAAGCAACTATGCGGTTCCAGCAATCGCTGATGCCGGCAAAGACCAGATTAACTGTAACAATACCAGCTTTACCATGACCGCCAAAGCTCCTACCGAGTTAGGCGCAAGCGGTAAATGGACATACCCTGCCACTCCAGGTATGACTGTTTCAAGTGATACAGATCCTAAAGCAACTATTTCTATTCCGGTAGGCACCAGTGTAACATTCACATGGACCGTTTCCAATGGTAAATGTGCCGCTACTGCTGCAACCGTTACATTAAGCAACTATGCGGTTCCGGCAAGTGCTGATGCCGGTAAAGATCAGGTAAACTGTAATAACACCAGCTTTACCATGACTGCCAAAGCTCCTACTGAGTTAGGCGCGAGCGGTAAATGGACATACCCTGCTATTGTAGGTATGACCGTTTCAAGTGATACAGATCCTAAAGCAACCATTTCCATTCCAGTGGGCACCAGTGTAACATTTACCTGGACCGTTTCCAATGGTACATGTGCTGCCACTTCGGATAAAGTAACCTTAAGCAACTATGCGGTTCCGGCGATCGCTGATGCCGGCAAGGATCAGGTTAACTGTAATAACACCAACTTTACCATGACCGCCAAAGCTCCTACTGAGTTAGGCGCGAGCGGTAAATGGACATACCCTGTTATTGTAGGTATGACCGTTTCAAGTGACACGGATCCTAAAGCAACCATCTCTATACCGGTTGGCACCAGTGTAACATTCACATGGACCGTTTCCAACGGTAAATGTGCTGCTACTGCTGCAACGGTGACATTGAGCAACTATGCAGTACCGGCAATCGCTGATGCTGGCAAAGACCAGGCTAATTGTAACAATACCAGCTTTACCATGACCGCCAAAGCTCCTACTGAGTTAGGCGCAAGCGGTAAATGGACATACCCTGCCACTCCTGGCATGACCGTTTCAAGTGATACAGATCCTAAAGCAACTATCTCTATCCCGGTTGGTACCAGTGTGACATTCACATGGACGGTTTCTAACGGTAAATGTGCGGCTACTGCTGCAACAGTGACATTGAGCAACTATGCGGTTCCGGCAATCGCTGATGCCGGTAAAGACCAGGCAAACTGTAATAATACCAGCTTTACCATGACCGCCAAAGCTCCTACCGAGTTAGGCGCGGCTGGTAAATGGACATACCCTGCCATTCCCGGTATGACCGTTTCAAGTGATACGGATCCTAAAGCAACGATCTCTATTCCGGTTGGTACCAGTGTAACATTTACCTGGACCGTTTCCAACGGTAAATGTGCGGCTACTACTGCAACGGTTACATTAAGCAACTTTGCAGTACCAGCGATCGCTGATGCCGGTAAAAACCAGGTAAACTGTAATAACACCAGCTTTACAATGACCGCCAAAGCTCCTACTGAGTTAGGCGCTTCAGGCAAATGGACATATCCTGTTATTGTGGGTATGACCGTTTCAAGTGATACGGATCCTAAAGCAACGATCTCTATCCCGGTTGGCACCAGTGTAACATTTACCTGGACGGTTTCCAACGGTAAATGTGCGGCTACTGCTGCAACAGTTACATTAAGCAACTATGCAGTTCCGGCAATTGCCGATGCCGGCAAAGACCAGGTAAATTGTAACAGCACCGGCTTTACAATGACTGCCAAAGCTCCTACCGAGTTAGGCGCAAGCGGTAAATGGACATACCCTGCCACTCCAGGCATGACCGTTTCAAGTGATACGGATCCTAAAGCAACTATTTCTATACCAGTAGGTACCAGTGTAACATTTACCTGGACTGTTTCAAATGGTATATGTGCGGCCACTTCGGATAAAGTGACCTTGAGCAACTATGCGGTACCTGCAAGTGCTGATGCCGGCAAGGATCAGGTAAACTGTAATAATACCAGCTTTACCATGACCGCCAAAGCTCCTACCGAGTTAGGCGCAAGCGGTAAATGGACATACCCTGTTATTGTGGGTATGACCGTTTCAAGTGATACGGATCCTAAAGCAACCATCTCTATTCCGGTTGGTACTAGCGTGAAGTTTACATGGACGGTTTCCAATGGTATATGTGCGGCCACTTCTGCAACGGTGACATTAAGCAACTATGCGGTTCCTGCAATCGCTGATGCCGGCAAAGACCAGGTAAATTGTAACAGCACCAACTTTACCATGACCGCCAAAGCTCCTACTGAGTTAGGCGCAAGCGGTAAATGGACATACCCTGTTATTGTAGGTATGACCGTTTCAAGTGATACAGACCCTAAAGCAACCATCTCTATTCCGATGGGCAATAGCGTGAAGTTTACATGGACGGTTTCCAATGGTACATGTGCTGCTACTTCTGCTACGGTGACATTAAGCAACTATGCGGTTCCTGCGATCGCTGATGCCGGTAAAAACCAGGTAAACTGTAACAATACCAACTTTACCATGACCGCCAAAGCTCCTACTGAGTTAGGCGCGAGCGGTAAATGGACATACCCTGTTATTGTGGGTATGACCGTTTCAAGTGATACAGATCCTAAAGCAACCATCTCTATTCCGGTTGGTACCAGTGTAACATTTACCTGGACGGTTTCCAATGGTAAATGTGCCGCTACTGCTGCAACCGTTACATTAAGCAACTATGCAGTTCCAGCAAATGCTGATGCCGGCAAAGACCAGGTTAACTGTAATAACACCAACTTTACCATGACTGCTAAAGCTCCTACTGAGTTAGGCGCGAGCGGTAAATGGACATACCCTGTTATTGTAGGTATGACCGTTTCAAGTGATACAGATCCTAAAGCAACCATCTCTATTCCGGTTGGTACTAGCGTAACATTCACATGGACGGTTTCCAATGGTAAATGTGCTGCCACTTCTGCAACAGTTACATTAAGCAACTATGCGGTTCCAGCAATCGCTGATGCCGGCAAAGACCAGGTTAACTGTAATAACACCAGCTTTACCATGACCGCCAAAGCTCCTACTGAATTAGGCGCGAGCGGTAAATGGACATACCCTGTTATTGTGGGTATGACCGTTTCAAGTGATACGGATCCTAAAGCCACCATCTCTATTCCGGTTGGCAATAGCGTGAAATTCACGTGGACGGTTTCCAACGGTACATGTGCTGCTACTGCTGCAACGGTTACATTAAGCAACTATGCGATTCCTGCAATTGCCGATGCCGGCAAGGATCAGGTAAATTGTAATAGCACCAGCTTTACAATGAATGCCAAAGCTCCTACTGAATTAGGCGCGTCTGGTAAATGGACATACCCTGTTATTGCTGGTATGACCGTTTCAAGTGATACAGATCCTAAAGCAACCATCTCTATACCGGTGGGCAACAGCGTGAAATTCACTTGGACGGTTTCCAACGGTAAATGTGCCGCTACTACTGCAACGGTTACATTAAGCAACTATGCGGTTCCGGCAATTGCCGATGCCGGTAAAAATCAGGTAAACTGTAACAGCACCGGCTTCATTATGAACGCCAAGGCTCCTACTGAGTTAGGCGCGGCTGGTAAATGGACATACCCTGTAGTAACAGGCATGACAGTTTCAAGTGATACTGATCCTAAAGCCACCATCTCTATACCGGTGGGCAATAGCGTGAAATTCACGTGGACGGTTTCAAATGGTACATGTGCTGCCACTTCTGCAACAATCACATTAAGCAACTATGCAGTTCCAGCAATCGCTGATGCCGGCAAGGATCAGGTAAATTGTAATAGCACCAGCTTTACAATGACTGCCAAAGCTCCTACTGAATTAGGCGCGAGCGGTAAATGGACATACCCTGTTATTGCTGGTATGACCGTTTCAAGTGATACAGATCCTAAAGCAACCATCTCTATCCCGGTGGGCAACAGCGTGAAATTCACGTGGACGGTTTCAAATGGTATATGTGCGGCTACTGCTGCAACGGTTACATTAAGCAACTATGCAGTTCCGGCAATCGCTGATGCTGGGAAAGACCAGGTAAACTGTAACAGCACCAGCTTTACCATGAACGCCAAGGCCCCTACTGAGTTAGGTGCTGCAGGCAAATGGACATATCCTGTTATTGCGGGCATGACCGTTTCCAGTGATACAGATCCTAAAGCAACCATCTCTATACCAGTTGGTAATAGTGTGAAATTCACATGGACTGTTTCAAATGGTAAATGTGCTGCTACTTCCGCAACGATCACATTAAGCAACTATGCGGTTCCTGCAAAAGCAGATGCCGGATTAGACCAGAAAAACTGTAATAACACCAGCTTTACCATGAATGCCAAAGCTCCTACTGAGTTAGGCGCGGCTGGTAAATGGACATACCCTGCCACTCCAGGTATGACCGTTTCAAGTAATACAGATCCTAAAGCAACCATCTCCATTCCGGTTGGTACCAGCATAACATTTACCTGGACCGTTTCCAATGGTACTTGTGCTGCCACTTCGGATCAGGTAATCTTAACCAATTACGCTATCCCTGCTGTTGCCAAAGCTGGCAAAGACCAGGAAAACTGTAACAACCCATCCTTCACATTGAATGGCAACGCTCCTACCGAATACGGAGCAGTGGGTACATGGACAGTTCCAGCGGGTACTACCGGAGTAACCATCACCAATCCAAATCAGGCTAATACCACAGTAACGGTAACTGCCGGTCAAAGTGTAACCTTCACCTGGACCATCACCAATGGTACTTGTGCGGCAACAGCTGACAAGGTAGTAATCACCAACTATGCTACCGCCAATAAAGCCAATGCTGGTCCTGACCAAAAAATCTGTGGCAAAACAGATGATTTCAAAATGGCAGCAAATACACCAAGTGTAGCTACTGCCAAAGGAATATGGACAGACATCAGCCGCATACCAGGCAAGGCAACCATTAAATCACCGAACGATCCGTTTACCAATGTAACCGTTCCAATAGGTGATACAGTGGTATTACAATGGGCGATTGGCAACGGTGTATGTGACTCCACTTTCAGCAGAGTTACTATCATCAATTACAAAACCGCTACAACAGCAAACGCTGGTCCTGACCAGGAAAAATGTAATACTACGGCTGACTTCAAAATGAGCGCCAGCGCACCGGGAGCTACAAGTGCCACAGGTGTATGGACAGATGTAAGCCGCATTCCTAGCCTTGCCAGCATTAAGGAACCAAATAATCCGCTTACGGCAGTGACGGTTCCTTTAGGCGATACCGTTATATTGAAATGGACTGTTACAAATGGTGCATGCGCAAGCAGCAGCAGCACTGTAACCCTTATCAATTATGCGAAAGCTGCTGATGCAAATGCAGGTCCTGATCAGGAAATGTGTAATGCTACCGGTGACTTCACCATGGCTGCAGATGCTTTATCAGTTCCAAGTGCAAAAGGCTTCTGGTCTATTGTCAAAGGAAGTGCTGTTATCAAATCAATTAACAACCCTGCTTCCGGTGTAAATGTGAACGTGGGTGATACTGTTACCTTACGTTGGACCGTTACCAATGGCGTATGTAGTGCTACCTGGGATGATGTGACACTGATCAACTACAGATCGCCGGTAAAAGCCAATGCAGGAGCCAACAGCGAACATTGTAATGTGGATACTTTCCATATGCATGCAAGCGATCCTGGTGTAGCCGGTGCAATAGGCACCTGGGTTGTTACCAGCAGCAATGCATCACTGATCAACATCGCAGGAATCAATAAAAAAGATGCTATCGTAACAGTACCTGCCGGTGAAACAGCACAGCTCACCTGGGTGGTAAGCAACGGCGTATGCGATGCTACCAGCTCCAGCGTTACGCTGATTAACCGTAAACCGATACTGGGTAATACTATCACGGCTGATCAAACAGTATGTGCTACTGAAACGCCAATGGCTATAAGTAGTAATGTATTGACCGGCGGCAATGGTATTTACACTTACCAATGGCAGAAAAGCACCACCAGTGCTACCGGACCATTTACCAATATTACCGGTGCTACCGGCGATACTTATCAGCCGCCTGTACTCACTGCGAATACCTGGTACAGAAGAGTAGTAGCTTCCGGTGCATGTATCGATAACACCAGCAATGCTGTTAAGATTACCGTGGTTACACTAAGCCCAATAGTAACTTCCGTACCTCCTGCTATCACTACTGAATGTATACAGGGTAAGGATTATACCACACTGTTTAGTACACCGGTGTTCAGTCACGCACCTTATAATAATGAAAATCTCACTATCACCTACAATGATGCAACCGTAGTTAGTTCTGCATGTCTCTCTACTATCACCCGTACCTGGACAGCAAAAGACAGATGCGGATTGATGGTAACTGCTTCGCAAACCATTACGATCAGGGATACAAAAGCGCCGGTATTCACTACCTCCGCTCCTGCCGATATCACGGTGGATTGTGATAAAGTACCTGCTAAAGTAGATCTGACGGCGAAAGACGATTGCGCAGGTGATATCATTGTACCTGTTGTGGAAGTACGCCAGGATATGCCAGGCAGCTGTAGCAATAACTATCAACTGATCCGCACATGGACGGCAAAAGATGCCTGCAACACAGGTGTTACATTGAGACAGGTCATCACTGTAAAAGACATGACAGCACCTGTATTTGATATGCCAGCTCCTGCAGATACAACAGTGGATTGTGATAAAATACCAACAGGAATCAATCTTACTGCGAAGGACAACTGCACACCAGGTGTTATCACAGTGGTACCGAAAGATTCTATCGTTCGTAATACCAGCAATTGTGCCAGCAACTACCTCATCTATCGCAAATGGACAGCCTTTGATGAATGTGGTAATGCCAGGGCAGTACAGCAAATCATCAGTGTACAGGATACTACTAAACCAGTATTCAACATGCCTACACCGAAAGACACCGTAGTAGACTGTGATAAAGTACCGGCATGGACTACCATCACTGCAACTGATAACTGTACCAGTAATATCCAGGTATTCACCAGCTCTAAAACAGTGAAATTACCAGGAAGCTGCGCAGGTAACTATCAGGAAATCCGCACCTGGACGGCTACAGATGACTGTGGTAACAATACATCTATACAACAGATCATCACTGTACAGGATACCACTAAACCGGTATTCACCGTGAAACCTCCTGCAGATACCACTGTGAGCTGCGATAATATTCCTGCACCGGCAACAGATGTGAAGGTGAGCGATAATTGCAGCACTATTGGTAACGGCCTTACACTGAGCCGTAAGATCTATACAGAAAGTATCCCTGGTGCATGTGCCAGCAACTATCGCATCATCAGATTATGGACTGCGAAAGATGCATGTGGTAATACCTCCACCGTCACACAGGTGGTGACCGTAAAAGATACCACCAGACCGGTAATTATGCCGGCACCTGCTGATGTGGTGATCTTCTGCCAGGATAAAATTCCTACACCTCCGGTATTAACTGCTACAGACAACTGTGATGCTGCCTTCCCGAAAAGAGCTATCTATACGGAAGATCCGTTTGTGAAAGATATCTGTAACGGCTATACGATTGTAAGAAGATGGTCTATCATGGATGCATGCGGTAACAGAGCTGATGACGTAACACAACGTGTTATTGTAAAGCCTTGCGCTAAACCACAATTAGAGGCTAACCTGCCGGCTAATTGCTCGGACATGCCGAACATAGCCTTACACGCAGTAGGTAACGTTTCTATACCAACTTATACGTTGGTAAGCGTAACACCTGCTAATGCGGTGACCGGCCTGCCAATGACACAAAATAATAACGTGTTCAACCTGAATGGTGCTACATCTGCATCGTTCATCATAACAGATGGTGTTACCGGTTGTTCTTCTGATACCATGACTTACAACCTGACATACATCCAGAAACCGGTAGTGAACCTCGGTAACGATACCACTATCTGCGGCGGCAACAGCCTGGTACTGGATGCAGGTGCAGCTAACTTCGCCTACAGTATCAAATGGTCTACCGGCGCAACCACGCAAAGGATCAATATCACTGCAGCGGGTACTTACTGGGTAAATGTAAGCAACGGTCAATGTTCAACTACTGACACCATTCACGTAGGTCTGGTACCAACGCCACTGGTAACTATCCCTGATACTACCATCTGTCGTGGTCAATCCGTGAAACTGGATGCTTATGTAGACGGTGCACAATACCTCTGGAGCAATGGTTCTACCGCATCTTCCATACTGGTAAGCACACAGGAACAATTCTGGGTGAAAGTGATGAAGACAGGATGTATCACTATCGATACCATCAAAGTGAGTGTGAATCCTCCACCAGATATCAGCCTGAGTCGTGATACAGCGATCTGCCCTGATCAGTCTATCATGCTCACCGTTAATTCAAATGGTGGCCGTATCCAATGGCAAACAGGTGAAACCAGCAACTCTATCGTTGTAAACAAACCAGGCGGTTACTGGGTAGCAGTTAGCAGAGATAATTGTGTGGTGAGAGATACGGTAAATGTGAGAATGAAACCTACCATCAAATTAGATCTGGGACCAGACAAAAACATTTGTCCTGGTGCAACAGTTACCTTAGACGGTACTAACCCGGATGCTATCTCTTACCTCTGGAATGATGGTGATCCTAATCCGGTTAAACAAGTAACGCAAGCCGGTAAATACAAACTGGCGGTGATGGACAGATTCTGTCAACAAGTGTTCATGGATAGTGTAAAAGTAAATATCACTGGTTTGCCGAAAATAGATCTGGGTAGAGATACCACGCTGTGTAAAGGCGAAACACTTATACTGCGCGCAGAAGGCGGTGGTATAACAGGTGCCCGCTGGGATAATGGGACTTCAGGTCCTACCCTCACAGTAACCAATGGTGGTACTTACACCGTAACTGTGTTCAACGATTGTGGTACAGCTACTGATAATATCACAGTAGACTTTATACAATGTGAACCAAAACCAACGGTACCAAATGCCTTCTCACCAAATGGCGATGGACGTAATGATGTATTCAGACCAATAGTAAGAGGACAAATGTTCGAATATGAACTGCGCATCTTTAACCGTTGGGGAGAATTAATCTTTATCACTTCAGATGACCACAGAGGATGGGATGGTAAATACAAAGGCACTCCTGTAGATGTAGGCACCTACGTATGGTGGCTCTCTTACAAAAAAGTAGCCGGCGGTAAATCCAATGTACTCAAAGGAGAAGTAACCGTAGTCCGCTAATCCGGTAAACGATTATAAAATTTGCAAAAAGCATAAAGCCGGTTGGCTTTATGCTTTTTGCTTTTCACAAAAAACTCCCTACTTTCACGCCCTTCCTGTAAATTCAATAAAGTTTTGTGCGTATGTTAAAACGTTGTGCCAGTGTATTATTATTTATAGCATGTTATGGAATGTCTTCCCATGCTCAGTCTACCGGCAACCTGGATCTAATTCCAAGACCTTCTTCGATAGTGGTTACCCAGGGAACTTTTGCCATCACGGCGCAAAGTAAAGTGTACACTTCCCCGGTGTTTACTCCTGTGGCAGCACTCTTTGCGGAAGCGGCACATTTGCCCAAACCGCAATTTTCCCCACTAAAGACCAGATCTGTACAGTGTTTCATATTTCTTCCGGTAGACAAAACCGTTTTGCCGGATTCGGCTGGCTATCAGATTAAGATCACGCCGCATGCTGTATTCATTACTGCCTGCACCCAAACCGGAGCGCTTAATGCGGTGCAGACCTTATTGCAGCTGATACTCCTGCAACCGGATCAGTCTACCCTTCCATGTGCAGAAATCACGGACCATCCCCGTTTCTCCTACAGAGGTGTACACCTGGATGTGTCGCGGAATTTCTTCCCGGCCAGTTATATCAAGCGTTTCATAGACCTGATGGCATTATACAAGATGAACACCTTTCACTGGCATCTGACTGACGGCGCCGGCTGGCGACTGGAAATAAAACATTATCCCGCACTAACGCAAATAGCAGCCTGGCGCGACTACGCAGTATGGAAAGATTGGTGGGCAAAAGGGCGTCGTTATTCCCATGAAGGTGATCCTAACGCATATGGTGGTTATTATACACAGGCAGAGGCCCGCGAAATAGTTGCATATGCAGCACAGCGTGGCATCACAGTTATTCCTGAAATAGAAATGCCCGGGCATTCGGAAGAAGTGCTGGCCGTATATCCGCAACTGTCCTGCTCCGGCATACCTTATAAGAACTCGGAATTTTGCCTCGGCAACGACAGTACTTTTACTTTTCTGGAAAATGTTTTATCAGAAGTCATGGATATTTTCCCATCTACGTATATCCATATAGGTGGTGACGAGGCAAATAAAAAAGCATGGAAAACATGCCCCAAATGCCAGCAGCGTATTCATACAGAAAACCTGAAAGATGAAAACGGATTACAGAGTTATGGTGTGCGCCGCATGGAAAAGTTTCTTATAAAACATAAACGTAAACTCCTGGGTTGGGATGAAATCCTTGAGGGTGGCCTCGCACCGGAAGCTACGGTTATGTCGTGGCGTGGTGAAAGCGGTGGCATTGCTGCTGCAAAAGAAGGCCACGACGTAATCATGACACCTGGCGGCTATTGCTACTTCGACAGTTATCAGGCAGATCCTGCTACACAACCAGCAGCCATTGGCGGTTATCTTCCGGTAGATAAAGTGTACAGTTATGAACCGGTACCAAAAGAACTGAATGCTACTGAAGCTGCACATGTACTGGGTGCACAAGCTAATATCTGGACGGAATACATCCCTATTCCTTCCCACCTGGAATACATGACCTATCCACGTTTGCTGGCATTATCAGAAGTGGTATGGTCAGATACTGTACATAAAAATATAGATGATTTCAGGAAGAGATTACAATCACATTATCTCTTACTCCAACGGCTAAACGTAAATTATTATCGTCCTTCGTACGATGTTACTATTCATCCCAACATCGATTATGCGCATAAACGTACAGCGGTTTCTTTCAGCACAGAGCAATACCAGCCGCAAATCCGTTATACATTAGACGGCACTATACCTGGGAATCATTCAAAATTGTATACCGGCACGTTCGATGTTTCCGGGTCTGCCACGGTTACAGCTGCCATTTTCAAAGACACTGTGCTACAGGGAAAGCCAGCCGTTCTTCCAATAGATGATCATAAAGCAATTGGTAAAAAAGTAATCTATAATCTCCCTTATAGCAAAAGCTATCCTGCACAAAAAGAAGCAACATTGGTAAATGGCTATCGTGGTTCACTCACTTATGGAGATGGCCAGTGGCAAGGATTTGATGGCGAAGCGATGGATGTAACCATTGATATGGATCAGGAAATTCCACTCAATAATTTATCTGTAAGCTTTATGCAACTCACTGGTCCGGGTGTATACATGCCGGCTTTTGTGGAAGTATCAATTTCTGCAGATGGGAAAAAGTTCAGGCAGATTGATCGTGTAAACAATGATGTTCCAACGACTACAGCTACACTTACTTTTAAAGATTTCAGATTTGATCTCAGCGGTCAGAAAGCACGCTATATAAGGATTTATGCGAAGAACACACAACATGGATTTATGTTCGCAGACGAGATAATTATTTATTGATTTTGATATTTTAGAGAGATATTTAGTTTCAGCAACACATCTTCCACCGAAACTAAATATCTCTCTAAAAATTTATTTTATTCTTGATACTGCTCTGCTCAATCTGTAATCCACCATACCATTAAAATTATTCAGTGGTTTAGCATTTGGAATAGCCGTGTGTAAATTACCACCGACTGCTGCACTTACCCTTGCCTGTGCAATTCTCGCTTTAAATGCACCATTATTGATATAATTAAATACTTGTATCAGGTTTGCATCCCTCTTGTCTCCCCAGGGAACATCTACATAATCAACTGCCAATCCATCTACAGGAATACCTGTATAGTAGTCTCCTTCGCCTTTTGCATTATGTGTAGCAAAATTAATTGCATAAAGATCTGCCAGATATTTTTTAGCGCCCGTTTTCTGATATGCGGAAATATTAAAATCAATAAAGCCTACCGGTTTACCGTAAGTAGTATCTCCTACCAGTTTTACACTCATGTAAGGTTTCAGGTTGTTCAGTGTAAGCTCACTGGCAGAAGCTGTATTTCTGCTTGTAATAAAAAATACATGGTCCAGTAATAGTCCACTGGTTTGAGCAGCAAAATTAACCTGTGTAGTTAGCTTGTTGTCATTCAGGGTAGCCATCAGCTTATCGTTATACTTATAGGTATACATTGTTTTGCCTGCGGCAGATGCTGGTGCAATGGCGCTATCCAGGTATTCCGCAGTATTCGTAGAGCCTCCACCGTTATACCGTAAATCTACAATCAGGTTCCTGATACCCTGTGAAGCAAACTTGCTGAAAGTTTGATCCAGCACCGTTTTGGTATTGGTTGGTTGCCCCTTATCATTGATCACACTAGCAAAGGTATACATTGAAAAGTAGCCAACTTTTTGACTAGCTCCAACCTGATTCTTCACTGTAAATACGGTGTCAAAAAGCACCGGATTTATATTGTACGGACCCGGACTGAGCGTAGCGGTGAATAGCGTACTATCTGGCCTTCTAAAACCAAGCGTTACGCTGGAGGTAGAGCCAAAGATAGCATCATATACATACCTTAAAGATGCATATGTATTAGTGAAAGAGGTGGTACCATTTACGGACGTAATTTCCCATCCTTTTGAAACACCAACTCTTCCGGCAGGGCCATTTTTATCTGCATACAATACAAAAAGCTGTACCCCATTATTATTATTACCGGACAACACAGGTGCATATTCTAATCCAAAATCACTGTTATTGGCCTCTAATGCCCGTGCAGATACCCCATTCATCAATTTATTTGTCAGCGCGCCGGTGCGGTCCAGAAAACTGTAATGATCATAAGGTCTTCCGGTGGCAGAATTGATCGCATAACGTTTCATCACGGCTAACAGTGTATCTGCATTGGGATATTGACTGTCAAAAGGATTCAGTTTTGGAATCTGGGAATACCAATAATAGGTAGGCAGTCCACCAGCAGCAGTTCTTCCACCATCACCATAAGTTACCTGCATAATTTGATACATCAGGTACTTCAGGGAATCCTCCGCCACTGCATCTGAAATAGTATCCGTAACGCCACCACCGGGGTTTACGGATGGAGCTGGTACATCTTTTTTACGACAAGCTATCAATAATGCGGTGCATAACAAACCGGCCAGCATGGCCCTGGTTGCAGCAGAAATCAATTTTTTATCCATAACAACGGTTAAGACTATATGAAATGGGGTGCTAACTAATGGGTTGCCAAAGTTTGTCTGGTCCAGAAGTCTGCGGAATAATACATAGCAAATGTGTCGGGACCCTGACCTGGCATTGGAGGTGGTTGTCCTTTAGCACGTTTAGCCTCTTGCTCTTTCTTATCTTCTCTTTTCAGGGCATTTACTTTAAAACGGTAAGCTATTGGTTTATCGCTCCCCGCTGTTATTCCAAGCACTTTCAACGGTATACCCAATTCACAAACCAGGTTGCCGGCGGCGTCAAATGTAGCAGCTGTCTGAATACCAAACGTATTCTGAACAGGAATATTGCCATCCGGAATACTGTCAAATCCATCTACTTTAATTTCCTTCAAATTAGCAAGTATCTGTTTTTTCAACTCGCCTGCAATCAGTGCACGGGAGGCTTCTGGTACATCCGGTGCACCTGTATTTACATTAGCTGTAAGCGGAAAAGTGATAGAAGCACCACCCTTCTTTTTACCGGAAGGATTAACAGAAAATGTAAAACCTGAACGCATAATTTTCACCTGGCTTTGTTGATCAGGCACGCTTATTATTACGTACAAATTTTCCTTATCGTTGGCTATTGTGTAAAATAACTTAGTTACGTTGTTATAGAACTGCAGTGGTTTAGGCCATTCAGTAGCCTGTCCGTCAATTTTAATATTGGCTGGAGCCCATTTATTGGGTTCACTATCTTGTGCGGAAACATTTATAGATAGCAGAAGCCCGGTTATCAGCCCCGCTCCTGTTATCAGTGCCCTGGTCATTTTCATGCGTTACTTTTTTTCAGTTGCACTACAAGGTTAACAAAGAAATCTGATACAATAAGCAGAAAAAGCGTATAAGGGGGAAAAGAGTCGGTGAACGGGTATAAAAAGAGGGTAAATTATAATGCAACATAGAAAAAGCAAGGATCTCTCCCTGCTTTTTCGTAAACTCATAACAATTATTAATACAGCAAACGGGTCTTAATCGTATGCTTCACTTCTTTCAGCAATGCAATCGCTTCCTGCGACAACTGTGTATCTACATCAAGCACTACATAACCAATCTGGTCGTTGGTTTTAAGATACTGCCCCAGGATATTAATTTTATTGGCTGACAGCGCCGTGTTAATAGCCGACAACACACCCGGTACGTTTTCGTGTACGTGCAGGATACGATGTGTATTTTCAATTGGAGGTACACTGATAGCGGGCACAGTGTGTGAGCCAAAGCTGGCGCCCTTTTCCAGGTAGTTCAGCATTTTACTGCTCACATCCAGGCCAATATTATGTTGTGCTTCTTCCGTACTGCCGCCAATGTGCGGTGTGAGGATTACGTTAGATAATTTTTGCAGTGGTGTGCTGAATGCAGCGCCATTTTTTTCGGGTTCTACGGGGAATACGTCAATAGCTGCACCTGACAGCTGTCCGCTTACCAGTGCGTCTTTCAGCGCATCGAGGTCTACTACTTCACCACGTGCATAATTGATGAAGATAGCGCCGGGTTTCACATCTGCCAATACTTCCCTGGTGATCATATTGGTGGTTGTTTTGCTGGAAGGTACGTGCAGGGAAATGATGTCAGCTACCTGGAAAAGTTCCTTCAGGGTACGCTGTTGTACGGCGTTACCCAGCGGCAGTTTGGTTTCTGCATCATAATACATGACGTTCATTCCCATTCCTTCTGCGAGTACGCTTACCTGGCTACCGATGTTACCATAACCCACAATACCAAGTGTTTTACCACGGAGTTCATAACTGCCGGTGGCTTCCTTCATCCATACCCCATTGTGCGCAGCTGCATTTTTATCTACAATGCGACGGATGAGTATGATGGATAATCCAATTACCAACTCCGCTACTGAACGGGTGTTGGAATAGGGTGCATTAAATACGGCTACACCATGCTGGGTAGCGGATTTCAGGTCTACCTGGTTGGTACCAATACAGAAACAACCGATGGCCTGCAGCTTCCTGGCAGCTTCCAGTACCTTGCTGGTAACATGTGTTTTAGAACGGATACCCAGGAGATGTACATCCTTTATTTCCTTTATCAGGTCTTCCTCGCTCAGTGCGCCGGTTAATTTGCGCACACTATACCCTGCCGAGGTAAATTCAGCCACCGCGGCGTCACTGATGTTCTCCAACAATAAAATGCTGATCTTCTCTTTCGGATAACTTGTCGACTTTTGCTGGTCCATAATATTATACTAAGTTATATGTGTATTGCTGTGTTGCAATTGGCTTAATAATTGCTGATAGCGGGGAAAACAAGGCACAAACCTACTCGATGTTTGGGAATAATCAAATACTACCACCATCAAATTCGATTTTCATCAAAAAAAGAGCATATCAGGGTCATTTTTTGAAGTTTCTTTAGCATTATAGCTTAAAAACATGTTAAAAGGGTCCGGAACAATGGTTTTTATTTGGCGATCTTTTACATTGAGTCTAAATTTAGCGCTTTGTATTTTTTGTGGGTCAAATTGAATTAAGAAAGTAGTCACACTCCTCTAATGAAGCGATTGAAAGCGGTAAGTATTATCTTAACCATAACGGGAATTGCAATAGTATCAAGTTGTCAGAGCAATGCAGCACGTAAGGAAGCGAACAATAAAAAACGTACTGCAGACAGTACGCTCTACACAGTAGGCTTGACAGATGCACAAAAGGAAGCCATTCTTAAATCCCCCCGCACCGTGCAAATGCAACGCGAGCTGGAGGCTTTTTATAACGGTAAACTATTACACTCCGGCTTCAACGGAGCTATATTGGTAGCAAGAAAAGGCGTTATCATCTTCGAACAATACCACGGATATGAAAACTCCAGAACTAAAATACCGGTAATAGATAGCTCCGCCTTTCAGCTGGCATCTGTATCCAAAACCTTTACCGGCGCAGCTGTGCTGACATTGGTACAAAAGGAAAAACTAAGTCTGGATGACTCGCTGCAAAAATTCTTTCCCGAATTTCCATATAAAGGTATCAATATTCGCATGTTGTTAAGCCACCGTAGCGGCTTGCCTAATTATCTTTATTTCTGCGACAGTCTTTGGAATGATCAATCCAACTTCATCACCAATGATCAGGTGATAAAGTTAATGGAAACACATAAGCCGCCTATCCAGCATCTTCCGGGCACACATTTTCAATATTGTAATACCAATTATTTATTGTTGGCTTCTATTATTGAAAAGGTAAGCGGACAGAAGTATGCGGAATTCATGCAGCAAACAATTTTCAAGCCCCTGGGCATGGTCAATACATTCGTATTTAATCCGGGAGGTGCTGCACGCCCCCATCAAACCCAAAGTCATAAGTACAATGGTCAGTTTGAACCAGATACCTACTTTGATGGTGTAATGGGCGACAAAGGCATCTACAGCACGGCAAAGGATATGCTTAAATGGGATCAGGCATTGTATTCCGGTCAACTGCTGAATGCAGCAACACTAAAGGAAGCCTATACTCCATATAGCCACGAAAAGCCAGGTATACGTAACTACGGCCTCGGATGGCGACTCATGGTATATCCCGACAGCACTAAAAATATCATTTATCATAACGGCTGGTGGCATGGAAATAATACTGTATTCTATCGCTTTGTGCAGGATTCTACTACGCTGATTATCTTAGGAAATAAATATGACCGGGGTATTTACCAGGCAGTAAAACCAATCCGTGAGATACTCGGACATGGAGATGGTGATGAAGCAACCGGAGAAGAATAAAAATCATTTTCATCTGTAGATATTTTGTTTTAGCAAAACATTTATCTCTGAAACAAAATATCTACAGATACAAATATTATCCATGTTTTCTATTGGGCAAAACGTTATCCCTCGTCCACGCAATCTCTCCTATAAAATCGTGACTCCTCACAGCACATTCTTCTTTTAAACAATAATGACAACAGGAAGGAATACATGGATCCATGTGAATAAAAAATTCCACCTCACTGCCCTTAAACTCACTATTGACAAGCTTTTCAATGTATTTCATTTCATCATGGGCTGCCGTCAGTTCCAGGTAATAAGGTAATGTAACATGACAGTCAATATGATAATTATTACCGTATTGCTGCACACGCATATTATGTATATCTATCCAGTTATGCCGACGATGGGAAGATAAAATAACAATTATTTTGTCCACTATTTTCATATCTGTTTCATCCATCAGTCCGGAGATGGACCGGCGCATCAGTTGATAGCCCTTGGTCAGGATCAATCCGCCCATCAGTACTGATACTGCAGGATCCAGCCAGTTCCAGCCTGTAAAATGAATGACACTTAAAGCAATTATTAAGCCCGTACTGCTGTAAACATCCGTCATGATATGTTGTCCGTTGCCGGTGATGGTAATAGACGGCAATTGTTTACCTGAACGTACCAGGTACAAACCAAGAAACAGGTTAGCAATAGTAGTAACTCCTACAATCCACAAACCATTTTCGATTTGATGCAAGTCACGCGGATAAAGAAAATACTGTGCGGCTTTTACCAGGATCAATATACCCGCAATGAAAATCATCGCTCCTTCAAATCCGATGGAGAAAAACTCTACTTTACCATGTCCATAAGGGTGATTAGCATCTTTGGGTTTACTGGCCAGGTAAATACTATAACACGCAAAGCCACCCGCTACTACATTAATAATAGATTCCAGTGCATCCGATAAGATGGCGACTGAATGGGTCATAAAATACGCTGAGAACTTAGCAACGGTGAGGACGAAACTAACGATCAGCGATACCAGGATGACGCGCAGTTCTTTTTTTAGCAAGGGCTCAGATTTGAATGGATTGTAAAGGTCAAAGGTAATGGATTATTGGTGTATGATAGATATGCCGATATTAATATAAACATAACAATACCGATGCTTACTTACTGGTAACACCAGTTATTTTTGTAGGATACTGATTTGGAGAGAGATAAAAACAAACACTAACGTTTATCAATGCACGAAAATGACCAACAAGGAATTACAAGTCAACACCGTAGTTAATAAGATCTTTGATCTGTATGCCATCCATGGAAATCAAACATATGGAGAACAGGTAACTATGCTGATGCATATGATGCAATCCGCACTGATAGCGGAAACTACAGGTTTTGATGATGAAATGATTGTGGCGGCTTTTCTGCATGATGTTGGTCATTTTTTTGAACAGGGTGAGCAAATGGGTACATACGGCACGCACGCCCATGATCATTTAGGCGCGGCTTTCCTTATTGAGTGCGGCTTTCCTGAAAGAATGGCAAAGCTGGTATCCAGCCATGTAGCTGCCAAGCGCTACCTCACCTGGTCAGATAGTGCCTACTACGACACGCTTTCAGAAGCCAGCAAAGAAACCCTTACCTACCAGGGAGGCCCGATGAATGATGAAGAAGCAGCTGCATTCCGCAGTGATCCATTATTTCACCAATACATCGAAATCAGGATCTGGGATGATATGGGAAAAGAGGCAGACATGCCTGTACTCCCGGCAGACATGGAAAGAATGCGGGAAAAAACCTACCAATATCTGTTAGCTCACACAACAAATGCAGCGTAATATAACAGGATTAGCAAGCTTCGCATTAAATTGCTGCCTGTATGGATTTACGGAGCGAAATATTAACAGAACACTCTCGTGCGCAATCATTGCGCATCGCGGCCTGGATAGGCGGCAATGCATCGCGTTTTAAAACGCTCATTACCTTGTTCCTGGAGGACGACTACCGGGTTGTACAGCGGGCGGCCTGGGTAGTAAGCTTTGTAGCAGCAAAACACCCGGCGTTGCTAACTCCTCACCTGCCGGCCATGGTAACAAAAATGGAAGCTGCCGGTCTACCGGTAGCGGTTAAACGAAATGTGCTGCGGGTATTACAATATCTCCCCATTCCGTCAGACCTACACGGTGCCGTGATGAATACCTGCTTTACCTTTTTAGAAGAGCCAACAGAAACAGTGGCGGTGAAAGCTTTCTCAATGACGGTGCTCGCCAATCTGGCTAAAGACTATCCGGAAATTAAAAACGAAATCAGGCTGTTGATAGAAGATCAACTGGAAAATAGTCCTACGGCAGGATTCAGATCAAGGGCTAAAAAAGTATTGAAGGAAATACAGGTATAAAGACGGAATAACTGCAGATAACTGTACTGCAACCAACAACAAAAAATGCAGCACAACAAGGTATAACACCTTCCTGTGCTGCATTTTTAATACATATAAAAAGATTAAGCTTTATCTTCTTCCGGCTTGCTTTCAGCAGCGGGAGCAGATGGCTGTTCCTTTACTTCTTTTGGTTCTCTCGGTTCCCTTGGCTCTCTGGGTTCTCTTGGCTCCTTAGGTTCCTTTTCCTTCTTCTTGGCTGCTTTAGGCGCAAAGATGGCAATCATACGCTTACCTTCCATGGTAGGCATACTTTCCAGACCACCTACTTCTGCTAACCTTTCTGCAAACTTCAGAAGAATCAATTCACCGCGTTCTTTAAACATGATCGCACGACCTTTAAACTGTACGTAGGTTTTCACCTTATTACCGTCTTTCAGGAAGCTTTCAGCATGTTTGGCTTTGAAGTCGAAGTCATGGTCATCGGTGTTAGGCGTAAAACGAATTTCTTTCACTTCGCTTTTGTGGGCCTTTGCCTTCATTTCCTTTTCCTTCTTCTTCTTTTCGTAGAGGAATTTATTGTAGTCGATGATACGACAAACGGGGGGGACTGCATTTGGAGAAATTTCCACCAGGTCTAAACCCTGTTCTTCTGCCATACGCAGCGCATCCTCAGTTTTGTAGACACCTACCTCAATATTTTCGCCTACAAGTCGAACCTCAGGAACGCGTATCATCCTGTTGGTGCGATGTTCTTGTTGTTGTTCCCTGCGGAAGTTCGGGTTTCTTCCCCGATTGTTACCGCCAAAACTTGTTGGTCTGGGTCTTTGTTGCATTAAGAAAAATAAAATTAATTAATTAATTGTCCATAGTCCATGGTCCATATTTCGTTCCATGGACCAAAAACAATTTTTACAAAAATAAGGGGAAAATTAAAGCAAATAACATACCTCAATTCAGTAATGTTCATTCTTTTATATACTTCTTTTCCACATTCATTACCTGGCTATTCAATTGGCTTCTTGTTTGCCACCTCTTCATTTATCATTGAAGTAAATTGTTCGAGCTGCATGGTACCAAGATCACCTTTTGATTGACGACGAACAGCAACGACATTATCGGCAGCTTCTTTCTCTCCCAGCACCAGCATGTATGGAATCTTTGCCAGCTCTGCTTCACGAATCTTTTTGCCTATTTTTTCGCTTCTGTCATCTATCTCTGCGCGAATTTCCGCTTTTTTTAGCAATTCTGCGACTTTTTCTGCATACTCCTGGCTCTTGTCACTGATTGGCAGGATTTTAACCTGTGTAGGCGCTAACCACAACGGGAATTTACCTGCACAATGCTCAATCAATACCGCAATGAATCTTTCCAGTGAACCAAATGGCGCACGGTGAATCATTACCGGGCGATGCTTCATGTTATCTGCACCAATGTACTCCAGTTCAAAACGCTCCGGCAGGTTATAATCCACCTGGATAGTTCCCAGCTGCCATTTACGACCCAGTGCATCTTTCACCATGAAATCCAGCTTAGGACCGTAGAAGGCCGCTTCGCCGTACTCCGTTACCGTTCTCAAACCTTTCTCAGCAGCAGATTCAATGATGGCCCTTTCCGCCAGTTCCCAGTTCTCATCCGTACCAATGTATTTACTGCGATCCTCTTTATCACGAAGAGAGATCTGCGCAGTAAAATCAGTAAAACTTAAACTATTGAATACATACATTACCAGGTCGATCACCTTCTGGAACTCTTCTTTTACCTGGTCAGGACGGCAAAACAAATGCGCATCATCCTGGGTAAATCCTCTTACACGGGTTAAACCATGTAGCTCGCCATGTTGCTCGTAACGATATACGGTACCAAACTCTGCGAAGCGTACCGGCAAATCCTTGTAAGACTTAGGAGATACTTTATACAATTCGCAGTGATGCGGACAGTTCATAGGTTTCAGCATAAACTCCTCACCTTCTTCAGGTGTGTGCATGGGCTGGAAACTGTCTTTACCATATTTTTCGTAGTGACCGGAAGTCACGTACAGATTTTTATTACCAATATGAGGGGTTACTACCGGCAGGTAACCGCTGGCCAGTTGTGCTTCCTGTAAAAAACGTTGCAGGCGCTCGCGGAGCATGGCTCCTTTAGGCAGCCACATAGGCAATCCCAAGCCAACCTTTTCAGAGAAGGCAAACAACTCCAGTTCCTTACCCAGCTTACGGTGATCACGTTTCTTGGCTTCTTCTATCAGTGTCAGGTACTCATCCAGTTCCTTCTGGTTAGGGAAGGTGATACCATAGATGCGGGTAAGCATCTTATTTTTCTCATTACCACGCCAGTAAGCGCCGGCAATGCTGGTGAGCTTGATTGATTTGATGAAACCGGTATGCGGGATATGCGGTCCACGACACAAATCTGTAAACCCTCCCTGGGTGTAGAAGGAAATACTTCCATCTGCCAGTTCGTTGATTGTTTCCAGTTTGTATTGATCTCCTTTTTCCGTAAAGTAAGTCAATGCATCCGCTTTGCTTACTTCTTTACGCACATATTCACTGTTTTGTTTAGACAACTCCACCATCTTGGCTTCTACCTTTTTCAGGTCTTCTTCCGAGATTGTGCGGTCGCCCAGGTCTATATCGTAGTAGAATCCATTCTCAATAGAAGGGCCATAGCCAAGCTTTACGCCGGGATACAGGGCTTCCAGGGCTTCCGCCATTAAATGCGCAGAGGAATGCCACATAGTTGCTTTACCATCCGTGTCTACCCATGTGAGCAGTTGAAGCGTGCTATCCGTTAATATCGGGCGTGTAGCATCCACTACCTGCCCGTTAACTTTTGCTGCCAATACTTTACGTGCCAATCCTTCGCTGATGGATTTGGCAATGTCCAATGCAGTTACCCCTGGTTCATACTGACGAACTGCGCCATCCGGAAAAGTGATATTTATCATACGTTTTGCTGTTAGCACCATACTTTTTCATATGGGCTATATTTCCTTTATAAAATGTTTGCGAAGTTAAGAAATAGTTTGTTAGCTTTTTGATAACTATGTCATTGGATCAAAGGATTTTAAAAATAAATATTTATACGGCGATGTGGATTCAGTTAAAAAATTGCTTAATTTCATTTTTGTAATAAAAAACAATTACACATGTTTGGAGTAAATTTAAAACTTTATGACATCTTCAGGAAGGACCTGCATTTGTCAGATGACAAAGCCAGGGAGCTGGTTGACACACTGGATGAATCTTTGGGAAAGCAGCTGGATGCTCCCGTTGCACAGTTAGCCACTAAATCTGAGCTCAAAGAGCTGGAAGGAAGAATTAAAACCAGCATGTATGTTGTTGGCATAGTTCAATTCATTGCTATTATTGGCACATTGATAGCCGTTGTTAATTTCATGATTAAGAAATAACCCCCTACCCCGTAGTCCACCTTATCTCTTTTCTTACATCCCCATCTCCCCTAAAATTTAAAATTATACGTGACCGATGGTATAATCGGAAACAACGACACCTGCTTGGCTTTCACTGTCAACGAGCCATCCGCCGCATTTCCCTGCTGATCAAAATAAATAAAGTAAGGATTTTTTCTACTGTATACATTATAAACAGAAAATGTCCAACTCCCTTTAATGCGCTTGTTGGGCTTCTTAGGTGTTCTTGTATAAATAGCTGCCAGATCCAGGCGGTTATAGGCTGCCATACGATAGGAATTAATACTGCCATAACTCTGTACCAGTGTACCTTCCATGAAATAAAACCGCTCCGGTACCGTAGTGGTATTGCCTGAACCATAAATAAATACACCTGAAAGTGTCCAGTGTTTATTCAAATCATAGGTACTCACTACCACCAGGTCGTGGCGACGATCATACTTGGCCGGATACTGTTTTCCGTTGTTCAGATCCGGAAACTGCCGCAAGGTCCAGGCCAGCGTATATCCTACCCATCCGGTGAAACGCCCTCTTTTCTTATTTACAAACAACTCCAGCCCATATGCCTGCCCTTTCCCAAATACAAAGTCCAGCTCCGGATCATTCAGCGATGGCGTATAACCTTGCCTGTATTCGATCTGATGCTGCATATCCTTGTAATAGACTTCTGCGGAGGCTTCGTAGCTGTTATCCCTGAAATTACGGAAGTAGCCTGCGGAGTATTGCCACGACATTTGTGGCCTTACCAGGTAAGTGCTGGGCACCCATACATCCGTAGGTAACGTAGTGCCTGCATTGGTAACAAGATGTATGAACTGATAATTACGTGTAACGGATGCCTTCAATGAATTATTATCATTCCATGCCCAACGCAGAATAATCCTTGGCTCAAAGCCACCATAATAAGTAACAGGTTCCCATCTGCGATACACTGTACTGTCCGTTTTATTGCCGGCAGCATCGCGCTGGTAACGGGTATAGGGTCCAACCTGCATAAAGCCACTGTAACGGATACCAGCGTTCAATTGAAAGCTGGGAGATATCTCCCAGTCATCCATCAGATAAAGCGCTACTTCATGCGCATACTTTTTATAGGCATTTTCCGGAGAGAACTTTGTAGAGTCCTGATGACCAGTAACGGTTGAAGGGGTGAACGTATGAAAGATATAATTACCGCCAAATTTTATATGATGTTTAGGGTTTACATAATAGTCGAAATCCATTTTGGCATTGCCATCACTGATGCCGGATGACAAGCCGATAGTAAAATTGTTCTGCAAGGCATTGAACTGAAAACGATAATCATTATAAAGCAGAGAAGTGTTGGCAAACAGCTTCTTATTAAAAACGTGATTCCATCGCAAAGTGGCGGTGGTATTGCCCCAGGGGATCTTTACTTTGAAAGATCTATCGCCGTTATTGAAGGCGAAGACATCTTTTCCCAGATAGCCGCTCAGGTATAACCGGTCTTTATCTGAAAAAATATAATTCATCTTCGCATTCAGGTCGTAGAAGTAATAACCCGAACCGTTATACGAAGTACCATTGACAAATGGTTTTGTTATAAGATCAATATAGGTGCGTCTGCCGGAAACAATAAAGGATGCCTTATCTTTCTTTATTGGTCCCTGAAATGACAACCGGGAGGCAATGGCCCCCAGTCCGCCTTCTCCCTGAAAATTTTTATTATTCCCTTCTTTCATGGAAATATCCACTACGGAGGACAGCCGTCCGCCGTAATTAGCCGGCATGCCGCCTTTGATGAGGGTCGTATTTTTAATGGCATCTGCATTGAATACAGAGAAAAAGCCGAAAAGGTGACCAGTATTGTAAACCGGGGCCTCATCCAACAGAATAAGGTTCTGGTCGGGGCCACCGCCACGTACATAAAAACCCGCATTGCCTTCGCCGGCGGCCTGTACACCGGGCATCAGCTGCAGCGCTTTGAGTACATCCACCTCTCCCATCAGCGCGGGCAATTTCTTTACCTGTACAGACGTTAGCTCCACCCGGCCCATATCCGTGCTTTTAACATTGGCATCTTTCCGTTTATCGGTGATCACCACCTCTTTCGCCTGGTAGGCATGCGGCACCAGCTCCAGGTTTTCGGAGATATTTTCATTTAATGATAATGCAAGTGCTTTGGATTCGTAACCCAGAAAAGAAAAGAGCAGGATATAATTTCCTGCGGGCAGCGTGATGGAATAAAATCCGTAGTTGTTTGTTTGTACACCGTTGGTGCTGTGCAGTATCTGTATAGTGGCCCCTGGCATGGATTCGCCGTTGGTACTGTCTTTTATATAGCCACTAACAGTATATCGCTGTGCCTGCACTTGTATACAACCACACAGCAAAAAAAATAAAAGAAAGAAGGAACGATGCCTTTTAAACATATGGCTAAATCGTGAACAATAATAAGTAACGGTAATTTACGATTACTGTCCACGATTTCCTATTAACTTATTTGTAAATCAAAGTATCTCTTGTTTCCCCACAGCTCAGCATCTTATGACCAAAATAAGGATTTTGTATTTCCGCTTTATCGCTCAGCCAGTAAGCACCTTTGTCTTCAAAAGCCATCGGGCAATACTGATGATAGATTGTCTGACCTTTTAAGCCCGTACTTTTAAGCAGGTCAAACAGCATGTCCGATACCATCTGAAAAGAGGCCCGTTTGCCTTCCAGTCCGGCTTCTCCGGCTAATCCTGTCAATTCTGCGCTGATACTGCCGGTGATGCCGGTAATATTACCAAGATGACTACTATCCATCTGCAGGGTATGTACCGGCAAACTATCAACATGTTGCTTTAATGCCGCGCCTGCAGCGGTTGCAGCTGTACTGTCTGCCTTCACGAATGCTGCGGACAGCTGATAATAAGCCTGCATAGTTACCTGTAGAGAATCATAAAACACCTGGCTGTAAGGCGCCTGCAAAGCCACTGTAGCGGCTGATTGCTGCTGTTCTTCCTTTGGGGCAGCCTGATGACAGGCAAATAAAGCGGATGCTAATAAAAATGTTCCTAAGGGTATGCATGCTTTAAGATTCATAGTGTTGTGCTTTATAGCAAAAGTAACTGTGATTTTTGTGATTTTTATGATAATCCTGATGAGCGGAGATCACCAGGAGGCTCCTGCAGAGATAAATTTATATTACATTATCAATCAATGTGATTGCAGCAAATTACAGTAAAAACCTTATTCACGGCTACCTTAGCCAGTTCATAAATACTTATCTCCGCTCCTATCTTCACATCAGGATAATCATAATCATCACAGTTCAGACATTTATGCTTAACTTTGCACGTTTTTTAGACCATTTTTTTTATTTATTATGTTGATCGCATTACAGGACATTACGTTTGAGTTTGGATCCAGGGTGATACTGGAAGATTCTTCCTGGCATATAGAGCCAGGTGACCGAGTGGGACTAATCGGTTTGAATGGAACCGGCAAATCTACCCTGCTGCGCATTATCAATGGCGAATATTCCATTTCAAAAGGGAGTGTAAATAAAAGTAAAAGTTTGACGATAGGTTTCTTTAACCAGGACCTGCTCAGCTTTGAAACGGATGAATCCATTCTTACAGTGGGCATGATGGCCTTTGGTAAAGCGCTTGAGCTGGAGAAGGATATTGACCGCATCACCAAAGAGCTGGAACACAGCCAAACAGAGGAATTATTACATCAATTCAGCGATACGCTCCATGAATTTGAAGCCCTCGATGGCTATAACATGAAGCACAAAACAGCACAGGTACTGGAAGGCTTAGGCTTCACCACACCTGATCTGGATCGTCCTTACAGCCAGTTTTCCGGTGGATGGCGCATGCGTGTACTCCTGGCCAGGCTGATCCTTCAGCAACCGGATGTACTCATGCTCGATGAACCGACGAACCACCTGGATCTTCCCTCCATTGAATGGCTGGAAAGATACCTGGTAGGATACAACGGTGCGGTGATCATTGTATCGCATGACCGTTTCTTCCTGGACCGTATGGTGAATAAGATCGTGGAAGTGTATCAGCAGCAATTGCACCACTACGCCGGCTCTTACGCTGACTACGAAGTGGAAAAAGAACTGCGCCGCGAAATGCAGCAACGTGCTTACGAAAATCAACAGGACTATATCCGCCAACAGGAACGTTTCATTGAACGTTTTAAAGCGAAAGCCTCCAAAGCCGCACAGGCACAGAGTATCGCGAAAAGACTGGATAAGCTGGATCGTGTGGAACAAACAGACAATGGTCCTTCTAAAATCAAGATCAACTTTACTGTAGATAAAACACCGGGTAAGATTTTATGTACCCTGAACAATATCAGCAAGAGCTACGGTAATATCGAGATCTTAAAAAATACCAGTGCAGAGATCAACCGTGGCGACAAAATCGCTTTGATTGGTGCCAACGGTAAAGGTAAATCCACATTGCTCCGTATCATCTTTGGTATGGAACCAATGGAAGGTGAACGTGTTCCGGGTCATAACGTAGTGACCAGCTTCTATGCACAGCATCAGCTGGAATCTCTGGACATGAACAGCGAAATACTGGACGAACTGAAGAACTTCGGTAGTGGCCGTACAGAGTTGGAATTACGCCAGTTACTGGGTTGCTTCCTCTTTTCAGGGGATGATGTGTTTAAGAAGATCAAGATCTTGTCCGGAGGTGAAAAAGCCCGTGTTGCACTGGCTAAAACCATTATCAGTCAGGCTAACTTCCTGATGCTGGATGAGCCTACGAATCACCTGGACATGAACTCTGTGCAGATGCTGATTGATGCCCTTAATAAATACGACGGTAGCCTCGTACTTGTATCGCATGATCGTTATTTTGTAAGCCAAACAGCTAATAAAATCTGGGAGATCGTTGATGGCGAGATCAAGGAATTCAAAGGCAGCTACGGCGAATGGGAAGAATGGAAAAAGAGAATGGCTGCACAGAACCCGCAATTAAATACAAAAGCAGCTAACGCAGATGCAAAAAAAGATAGCCGTCAGCAAGCGGCTGCTCCTGCTGATACCGCTAAAGGCGCTATCAACAAAGATGTACAGCGTGAACTGCAGAAACAACAAAAACAGTTTTCAACCGTAGAAGGTCAGGTAGCCAGTTTGAAAGAACGCAAAGCTAACCTGGAAGCCAGTTTAGGCACACCTGAGATCTATAATGATAAAACAAAATATGCGCAGGTAGAAAATGAATACCAGGATGTACAAAAGTACCTGGACAGGGCAAATGAACAATATGAGCAATTATTTGAAAAGATAATGAAGCTGGAAGCAAATTTAATAGGCAGCTAATTTAACTGAAAATTACGAATTGCGAATTACGGATCGAAGCGAAGATCGCTTCGATCCGTAATTCGCAATTCGTAATTATTATTCCTTTCCATATGCAAAAAATCCTGGTAGTTGAAGACGAAGTAAAAGTAGCTAATGCCGTTAAGAAGGGATTGGAAGAAAATGGTTTTGAAGTGGATGTTGCCTACGATGGCCGCATGGGAAAGGGTTTGGCTGCCAGCAACAATTACGATCTCGTGATACTCGATCTGAATCTGCCACATAACAATGGTTATGAATTGTGTGAAGTCATTCGCCGCAAGAACAACCGGGTACCGGTTATTATGCTAACCGCACTCGGTGGTATGGAAGATAAAATGCAGGCCTTTGAACTCGGCGCCGATGATTACCTGGTAAAACCATTCGACTTCCGTGAACTGCTGGCCCGCATCCGGGTATTCCTCAAACGTGCCGGTTCTGATGCCACACATGGTACGCAATACAAAATCAGTATTGCCGACCTGGAAATAGACCGTGAGAAAAAAGACGTGACCAGGGGCGGCAAAAAAATAGCACTCACCGCCAAAGAATATCAGCTACTGGAGTTTCTGGCTATGCATAAAGGCAAAGTGATCTCCAAACTCACTATTGCTGAAAAGGTATGGGACATTGACTTTGACACCGGCACCAACGTGATTGAAGTGTATATGAATTTCCTCCGCAAGAAAATAGACAAGGATTTTGAACAGAAATTATTGCATACCAAAACCGGGATGGGATACTACCTCTCTGAAGAATAATTTCATGTAGCTGTTTTTTATTTGATTATTTAAGATATCAAACTTTCATTGGTTGAAGATAAAGTATAAGATAGCACTCTACTACACCATTTCAGCCACACTTATGCTCATTGCATTTGCTGTGCTGGCCTATTATTTCTCGGCCAAATCACGCAAAGCAGAATACCTGGAAAGACTGGAATACCGTGCCCGTTCTATAGCCAATGTGATTATTGAAGATGGAAATATAAAAGTTGATCTGCTGCGGAAGCTGGACAGAACTACCTTTCAGGATCTTTATAAAGAAACCATACTTGTATACAATACCAACTACGACTTACTTTACAGCAATCTGAAAGACACTACTATCCGCACACATCCCAGTTTGCTGAAATATATCACTGAAAACAAACAATACAGTTACGATAAAGGCAGTGGTGAAGTGGTGGGTGTTTATTATACAGAAGACAATGTATCTGTTATTGTAATTGTATCGTCTTTTGACCGGTACGGTTTTCAGAACCTCCTGAACCTGCGGCAGATCCTGCTCCTGGAACTGATTACCGCAGTACTGGTATTGGTGGGTGTAGGTTACTTTTTTGCCCGCAAAATGGTGCAGCCCATTGATCAGCTGGTACAACAGGTAGACAGTATCAATGCCAATAACATGCAGGATACACAGGTGGCCGTGAAAGGAAAAGATGAAATAGCCAAGCTGGGCGCCAACTTCAACACTATGCTGCAGCGTCTCAGCGAATCATTTCACCTGCAGAAAAGTTTTGTAAGTAATGCCTCACATGAGCTGCGCACTCCCCTGGCAGCCATTATCAGCCAATTACAGGTTACTTTATCTAAAGACAGAAGTAAAGAAGAATACCTGGCACTACTGGAGTCTGTGCTGGAAGACGCAGAAAACCTGTCAGATCTCTCCAATGGCCTATTACAGCTGGCCCAATCTGAAATGCGTCAACAGGAATTTGTTTTCAGTGATGTACGGATTGATGAGTTACTTATGGAGATGACCACACTCATCCGGCTTAAACAAAAGACCCCCAGCAAAGTGGATATCCGGTTTATCAAAGTACCCGACAATGATTTGCTGGTAACCTGCTTTGGTAATGAAAGCTTGCTGAAAGTATTATTTCTGAACCTGGTGGATAATGCCTGTAAATTTTCACATGATAATATTGCGCATGTTTCCATTGATTTTTTTACGCAGTACATTCTTGTACAAATAAAAGATAACGGCATTGGTATCCTTCCGGATGAAATCAATAAAATATTTGAGCCTTTTTATCGTGGACAAAATGCCCTCCAAATCCGCGGCCATGGCCTTGGTTTATCTATCTGCAAAAAAATAGTACAGATACATAGCGGGCATATTACGGTCACCTCTACCCCAGCAGAAGGCACTACATTTACTGTAATTTTACCTCATTTATAATCGAAGATTTAATCTTGCTCTCATTTTGATTTAATCTCATTTTAATTTTTAATCTCTTTTTAATGCCCTTTAAAGGGATCTTTAATTATTCTTAGGGAGCTTTGTGCTATGAAATTTGGCATTATGCGAACTATCAGGATGCTGATCCTATCAGGATGCGTTTCCTGCCTGGGCTTTATTCAACCTTCACAGGCACAATCACCTTCCAAACAGGTTTCACTGCAAACAGTGGAAGATTCCTTTCTCGTAAAAAATTATTTACTGCTGGCACAACGCTACCAGGTAGATGCTTCCAAAGCGCTGATACGTCAGGCTAAAATGTGGAGTAATCCATCCTTCAGCACTGTACTTGGTTTTGGCAGCACTGATCATTTTAAGCCATTCGATGTGGGATCAGGCGGGGAAACGCAATACAACGTAGACCAGTTGATACAGCTGGCAGGCAAAAGAAACAAGAGCATACAAATTGCAGCTGCAGCTGCTAAAATGAGCGAAGCTACTTTTGATGAGCTGGTACGCACACTACGTTTGCAACTACGCGAGAACTTCTACAACATATATTATCAGCAACAAACAGAAAAAGTGCTGGATGAACAGCTGGGCAACCTGCAGAAAATTGTAGATGCTTATGTTACAGCAGATAAAAAAGGTAGCGTAGCGCATTCAGACCTGGTAAGGCTACAGGCTTTGCAGGTAGGCATCGAAAACGACTATGCAGACCTGAAACAACAGGAATTAGCCTCTCAGAAAAACCTACAGCAGTTGCTACATACCCGGGATTTTTATGAGGCCACACTGCAACCAGCAGACCTGGCTTCATATAACCTGGATAAAATCCAGTTACCACAATTACTGGACAGTGCTACTCAAAATCGCCCGGATGTAAGGATTGCAGCTGTTCAGTACCAAACTGCGCAACTCAATTACCGCCTCCAGAAATCGCTGGCAGTACCCGATCTGCATTTGGGTGGTACCTATGATAAACAAGGTAGCTACATCAACAATTTTGTGGGTTTAACATTGGGTATTGATCTTCCGGTTTGGAATCGTAACCAGGGCAATATCCGCGCTGCACAATTACAGATTGGTTCTGAAAAGCAACAACTGCTGCAGCAACAATCTATCGCGGAAACAGAAGTGTTAAATGCCTATCAGCGCATAGTAGCACTGGAAAAGCGTTACAAAGGATTTGACCTGCACCTGTTCCAACATGAATTTGATGCACTTATTGATGAAGTAGCCAAAAATTTCAGCAAGGGGAATATCTCCCTGCTCCAGTTTATCGATTATTTCAACAGCTATAGCGATAACGCAAAAAATATAAACAAGTTTTTATCCAACAGGGTTAGTGCCTACGAAGAACTTAATTATGCAACAGGACAAGAATTATTTAAAAATTAAGCACATGAAACGGCCTATTTTATTCCTTGGCTTTTCACTGCTGGCAGCAATTGTATGGAGTGGTTGCAAACACAGCCAGGCAGAAGATTCAGAGAAGACAACTTTTGTTCTCAGTGATACTATGCTGAAAAATATACGTATCGATACGGCACACCTGCAACCGGTACTCAATCAACTGCGCCTCTCTGGTAAAGTAACACCTAATGGTGGTAAAGTATTGAAAGTATACCCGCTGGTAAGTGGTTATGTAGAAGATATTAAAGTACAACTGGGCGATTACGTGAAGAAAGGCCAGGTACTGGCAGTGATCCATAGTGCGGAAATTGCTGATTACGAAAAGCAACAGGCACAGGCTACCTCCGATCACAACGTGGCAGATAAAAATCTGAAAGTAGCGCAAGACCTGTATGATAGCCGCCTTAGCACAGAAAAAGATGTTGTTATTGCAAAAGGTGAGTTACAAAAGTCGGAGGCTGAAATGAGGCGTTTGAATGACCTGTTTAAAATATACCGTAAAGGTAAAGGTGCTACTTACCTCGTAACAGCGCCCATCTCCGGCTATATCATCGAAAAAAATATCAATAACAGCACCGTTATTCGTACGGATAACAGTGCGAACATTTTTACTATTTCTGAACTGGATGATGTATGGGTAATGGCCAATGTTTTTGAAACAGATATCGCCCGTATTAAAGAAGGATACGAAGCTGATGTGGTGACTGTGAGTTACCCTGATCAGCCCTTCCGTGGCAAGATTGACAAGATCTATAACTTCCTCGATCCCGCCACTAAAACCATGCAGGTCAGGGTTAGCATTGATAATAAAAACATGTTGCTGAAGCCGGAAATGTTTGCTACTGTGTATGTGAAGTATAAAGATAATGAAGAGAAAATAGCGGTGCCTTCTGCAGCAGTAATTTTTGATAATAGCAAGAATTTTGTGCTGGTGTTTAAAGATAAATTCAACATTGCAGTACGCCAGGTAGAAGTAGCAAAAACTTCAGGAGATATTACGTATTTGTCATCCGGCTTAAAAGCAGATGAGAAAGTGATTTCTAAAAACCAATTGCTTATTTACGACGCACTTAAAGACTAAAGCCTGCAATGAAGCAATTATTTTCTATAGGAATACTGGCATTGAGCGCCACCAGACTATTTGCACAGGATAAAAAGACGGATAGCATTATCCCCTACTCTTTCCATTTCCAGCAAACCCTTGTAACGCAGTGGCATCCTGACTTCTCTGCGAAGTATTCAGGCCCCAACAGTTTCCGTACACACGAAGACGGTAAAACATCTATTACCAGCACGTTCTACGCAGGTATTCGCCCGCTGAAGAACCTCGAATTATATGTAAACCCGGAACTCGCTGGTGGTGAAGGTCTCAGCCATGCCACCGGCATTGCGGGTTTCCCTAATGGTGAAACCTTTCGCGTAGGTGATCCGAAACCAAAAATTTATCTGGCGCGTGCTTTTGCCGTATATACGTTACCGTTAAATGCCACTACACAAGTGGATGAAGACGATCTGAATAATGTGGCCGGCACTACGCCTACGCATTATCTGCGCTTTATTGGCGGTAAGTACTGCCTGGCAGACTTCTTCGACCAGAACAATTACAGTCATGATCCGCGCACCCAGTTTTTAAACTGGTCGCTCATGAGTAATGCGGCCTGGGATTATCCTGCTGATGTACGTGGTTATACCATGGCGCTTACATTACAATACCGGAAAGATAACTGGCAGGTACAGGCAGCTACTTCCCTGGAACCACTGGAAGCAAATGGTCCGAAGCTAAATTATCATTATGGTCAATCCAATGGTGAAGTAGTGGAGGTAACGCATACGCATATACTAAATAAACATGAAGGGAATATACGCGTAATGGCTTTCATTAACCAGGCGCCTATGGGGAGTTACAATGAAGCGCTGAAAGCACATATAGATACACCCGACATTACTGCTGTACGCAAGAATGGTCGTACTAAATATGGTTTCGCTATCAATGCAGACCAGGAATTTACCAAAGAAGGCGGCGCTTTTTTGAAAGCATCCTGGAGTGATGGTCATAATGAAACATGGGCCTATACAGAAATTGACCGGTCAGTAAGTGCTGGTTGGCTACAAAATGGCCGTAGCTGGCACCGCGCGCAGGATAATGCTGGTATCGCAGTAGTGGTAAACGGTTTATCCGAAGACCACCGCCACTACCTCGCAGCCGGCGGCAGTGGCTTCATGGTTGGCGACAGCCAGCTGAACTATGCCCCGGAAATGATTGCCGAAGTTTTCTATCAATGTAACATTACCAGGCTACATATTGCTTTAAGCCCTGATTACCAGTTTGTGTTGCATCCGGGATACAACAAGGACCGCGGACCGGTAAATATTATAGGATTAAGGACCAGAGTGGCATTCTAAAGAACAGGAGTTATGAATAAATTCATCAGAAATATTGTAGCTTTTTCGCTAAGGAATAAACTGTTTGTCTTTATCAGCGTTGTTACGCTGATCATCGCAGGTGTGTTTTCCTTTTTGCATACGCCTATTGAAGCATTTCCGGATGTGACCAATACGCAGATTGTAATTGTTACCAAATGGAACGGTCGTAGTGCACAGGAAGTAGAACGTTTTGTAACGCTGCCCATAGAAGTATCTATGAATGCGGTACAAAGGAAAACCAGTGTGCGTTCCGTTACCATGTTCGGTTTATCTGTGGTAAAAATAATTTTTGACGATGATGTGGAAGACTTTTTTGCGCGGCAACAGGTAAACAACATGCTCGCAAATATTAGTCTACCTGAAGGTGCCTCCCCGGAAGTACAGCCACCCTACGGCCCTACCGGTGAAATCTTCCGCTATTATCTGAAAAGCAGTAAACGCGATTCCCGCGATCTGCTCACCTGGCAAAACTGGGTGATAGATCGTCAGATCCGCAGCGTGCCCGGTGTGGCCGATGTGGTAGCTTTTGGCGGACAGGATAAAATCTACGAGATCTCTGCTGATCCGGTAAGACTCGCTAAATATGATATCACGCCGCTGGAATTATACCAGGCCGTTACCAAAAGTAATGTGAATGTGGGAGGGGATGTTATTGAAAAGAACGGCCAGGCATATGTAGTACGTGGTATTGGTTTGCTCAATAGCATACAGGATATCAATAACATTATCATCCAGAATATCAACGGCGTACCGTTGCTGGTAAAGGATCTGGCCAATGTACACGAAGCATCTTCGCCACGTGTGGGACAGGTAGGTCTTGATAAAAATGATGATCTCGTAGAAGGCATTGTAGTAATGCGTAAGGGTGAAAACCCCACCGAAGTACTGGCACGCCTGAAAGACAAGCTGAAGGAGCTGAATGAAACGATCCTGCCAGATGACATTAAAATGGAAACCTTCTACGATCGTGATACCCTGATGGCGTTCTGTACCAAAACGGTAATGCACAACCTGCTGGAAGGGATCATTTTTGTAACGGTGATTGTATTCCTCTTTATGGCCGACTGGCGTACTACAGTGATTGTATCTATCATCATTCCGCTGGCGTTGCTTTTTGCCTTCATGTGTTTGCGCATAAAAGGTATGAGCGCTAACCTGCTGTCAATGGGCGCTATCGACTTCGGTATCATCATAGATGGTGCGGTGGTAATGGTAGAAGGAGTATTTGTAATGCTGGACCATAAGGCCCATAAATATGGCATGGAGCGGTTTAATAAGATGGCCAAACTGGGCTGGATCAAACAAACCGGTGGAGAATTAGCCAAAGCTATCTTCTTCTCAAAACTCATTATCATTATCTCTCTCATTCCTATCTTCTCTTTCCAGAAAGTAGAAGGTAAAATGTTTTCTCCGCTTGCATGGACGTTGGGCTTTGCATTATTAGGCGCACTCCTCTTCACCTTAACACTGGTGCCGGTGCTGTGTTCTATCCTGCTCAACAAAAATGTGAAAGAGAAAAATAACTTCCTGGTTAATTTCTTTGACCGCATTGTAATGAATGGCTTTGGCTGGACTTATCGTAATAAACGTTTAAGTCTTACACTGGCATTGACTTTCATGGTAATCACATTTTTCTCTGCTAAATTCCTGGGAACAGAGTTCCTGCCCCAGCTGAATGAAGGCTCGCTGTGGGTGACTACAGAATTGCCGATGAGTATGTCGCTTACCGAAAGTACCAAGATGGCACATGCTATACGTCAGGACCTTGGCGACTTCCCGGAAGTAAAAAGGGTATTATCTCAGGTAGGCCGTTCCAATGATGGTACGGATCCTAACGGTTTCTATTTTATACAGTACCAGGTAGATCTGGCGCCAAAAGCTGAGTGGACCCGCAAGATTACACAAGACGAACTGATCTCTCAGATGGAGCAGCGTTTAAAGAAATATCCGGGCATTATCCTGAACTTCTCACAACCGATCAGTGACAACGTATCAGAAGCAGTGGCAGGCTTTAAGGCAGCCAATGGGGTAAAGATATTTGGTGATGACCTCGTGAAGCTGGAAGCATTGTCGCAGCAGGTAGTTGCGCAGTTGAAGCATGTAGAAGGTATCAAAGATCTGGGAGTTATCCGCAATATTGGTCAGCCGGAAATGAGCATCAACCTGGACGATAATAAAATGGCGCAATACGGTGTATCTACCGGTGATGCACAGGCAGTTATTGAAATGGCTATTGGTGGTAAAACCGCAACACAGCTGTATGAAGGCGAGAAAAAATTTGATATCCGTATCCGTTATGATGAAAATTATCGTAAAACGGAAGATGATCTCGCCAACCTGATGGTGCCTACTATCAATAACAACAAAGTACCATTGAAAGAGATCGCTGAAATCAAGACTATTACTGGTCCGGCTTTCATTTACCGAGATAGCAACAAACGTTTTATTGGGGTGAAATTCTCTGTACGTGACCGTGATCTTGGTGGTACCATTGCAGAAGCACAGGCAAAAATCAATAAAGCGATTAAGCTGCCAAAAGGCTACAGCATTGGCTGGACAGGTGAATTTGAAAACCAGGTGCGTGCTACACAACGTTTAGGACAGGTTGTCCCTATCAGTATCGTAGCCATTTTTATGGTATTGTTTATCATGCTGGGTAATGTGAAAGATGCGGGACTGGTATTAATGAACGTACCGTTTGCATTGATTGGTGGTATCCTGGCTTTGCATGTAACCAATATGAATTTCGGTATTTCTGCCGGCGTAGGTTTCATTGCACTTTTCGGGATCTGTATACAAAATGGGGTAATTCTCATTTCCGTTTTCCATAAAAATCTGGAGTCGCGGATCAGTTTAAATGAATCAATTAAACTGGGTGTGCAGAGCCGTATTCGTCCGGTTGTAATGACTGCCCTGATGGCTGCTATCGGCCTGGTGCCGGCAGCGTTATCGCATGGTATTGGTTCTGAAACGCAGAAGCCACTGGCAATTGTAGTAATAGGTGGATTGATCACCGCAACGGTATTGACCTTACTGGTGTTCCCTATCATTTTCTACAGTGCTTATAAAAACAAGAAAGAACTTTTGTAAAGCTTTTAGCGATTAGCTGTTAGTTTTTAGTAAATGCAGCGAAGATTAAGAATTATAATGTTGTCTTCGCTGCATTTACTAACAGCTAATCGCTAAAAGCTAACAGCTACCTTTTTAGTTCGCATATAGGTTGATAGAATGGTCATAAAAAAGAAAAGCCAGATACTATCTGGCCGGACTCTTTTTATGATCTCTACTCCGCCCCGCCGGAAAAGATACAACGCGGGGCGGATTTTTTATTCGTTGATTTTTCTTCGTCTTGATTTATTGAACATCAGTCCTTTTTCTACTCCCTTGCGCATTTCCGCCTGCTCTTCTACCGGCAGTGCATGTACCGTCTGACAAGCTTCACTGCAACAACCATCATATTTTTTAGCACAGGATTCACATTGAATGAATAAAAGGTGACAACCTTCGTTCAAACAGTTGGTATGTGTATCACATGGTTCTCCACACTGATGACAATGGCTGATGATATCCTCACTGATACGTTCGCCAAGCCGGTCATCAAATACAAAGTTTTTACCTTTAAATTTAATGGGAAGTCCTTGCTGACGGGCTTTGTTAGTGTATTCAATAATACCACCTTCCAGGTGGTAAACATTATTGAAACCATTATGCAGCATATAGGCAGATGCTTTCTCGCAGCGGATACCTCCGGTACAATACATGATGATATTCTTATCTTTTTTATCTGCCAGCATATCTACTGCCATTGGCAGCTGATCACGGAAGGTATCTGAGGGAACTTCAATGGCGCCTTCAAAATGCCCTACCTCATATTCATAGTGGTTGCGCATATCCACGATCACGGTATCCGGATCGGCAGACAATTCGTTGAATGTTTTAGCATCTACGTAACGGCCACGGTTGGCCATATCAAAAGCGGGATCTTCGATGCCATCGGCCACAATCTTATCGCGCACTTTGATCTTTAATACGAAAAAGGATTTGCCGTCGTCGTCTACAGCTACATTAAGGCGGATACCATTGAGGATGTCAATGGCATACAGCTGTTGCTTAAATGCCTCAAAGTGCTGCTCAGGAACGCTCAATTGGGCATTTATACCTTCATGTGCTACGTAAATACGTCCGAATGCATTCAATTTGAAAAGGAACTCGTACAATTCATCCCGGAAAACCTTTGGGTCGGGAATTTTCGCGTACTGGTAGAAAGAAATAGTAACACGTTTGAATGTTTCCAATACCAGCCGTTGTTTCAACTCGGCGGCGGATACTCTGTTATGTAATGCCATAGTTTGCCTGAAATTTTAAGGACACTTGCGTTGTGAACAAAACTTCAACCAATCCTTCCTGATTATAAAAGAAAAAATTGATTAGTGCGCAAAGGTAGCATAATTCAGGGAATATCAGGAGTGGTAAGGGTCTGATTCTTTACTCCATTGATACAGCGTATGTAAAGAAAACCAGGCTATAGCACTGATAATGAAGATGTAACCAATAAATCCGGGCGTTCGCAGTTCCACTGCTCCCGGCAGGTCGTTTATTTCTGTAATATAGGCTGCAGCAGCCATCAGGATACCTGACAGGAGTGCAAAAAGGGCTATACGTTTCATAGCGCATACGGTTTCGAAGGTGATCTTAAATTTGGTACTTACGTGTGAGTAAAATGTGCACATCGCTACTCCAAATATTACTTACCTTACTAACGTAAAACCTCTATCAAAGGTTTACAATCGCTAAAAAAAATAATTATTCTTTTATAACTATTTGATAATTATTGTATATATCTTTGTAATTAAGTTACGACCCCTGATTGGCACCCTTTTTGAAAATTAGTTTGAGAAGCAATATTGTTTAACCCGAAAATGTTATGTTATGATGAGTATTTACATTTCTTACTTTATTTATGCGATTGTCGCTATCTGGATCTACAGATTACTGGCGTACTTCTTTGATGAGAAGAAGGAGCTGAAAGGCAGAAAAAAATCAGTGAAGTTTTAATTGATTATGTGCGTGTGGAGATACGGAGATTTTGTTACCTGGCAAGCTATCATACCATATGGTGATAACAAGATCTCCGTCATCGTTTATCAGTTCGTCTTAAATTTTACTGCATTACCTAATATTCCTCCAAAACCAACTCTCACGCCTACACGTGTAGCGTCCTTACTCTGATAACCGGCTACTACATCTACCCTGATCATTTTCAGGATATTTTCAATACCCCCAAATACTTCTACATAATTATTATCACTGTTTACATAGAAAGCATTAGAACCCGCTACCAGATTCCATTTCAGCCTGTTAAACAAAGGAATTTTATTGGTTAATAAACCATTAAAGTGATGCTCCACATTTGCCATGGCATAAAAAGGAGCAGTAGTACTGTATTTATAATAAGGTGCCAGCTGAAAACTGTTCAGGTACTTTATGTTATAAAATGTCTGGTTACCATTGAAGTGCTGGTAATCCGGAATCTGTACGTTCCGGTCATTTATAAAACCGCCTACCCCAACATGATAACGGAATTCGCCAAACAATTTGAAGTTCATATTATCCTGTATGGAAAAATTCCATTTATCAAAATCAACAATACTATTGCCGATATTCGGAATCCCTTTACTGTAGCCTACTTCAAAGGTGGGGTATTTGGAGCCGAAGGGAATTTTATGATCAGGTAGTTCTATAAATTGTTGCCCTGGCTGGAAACGAAAACTCATATCCAATACCAGTGCCTGGTGTTTTTTGAACGGAACATTCGCTAATTCATACGGATGATTAGGTGTAAATGTTTTGCGGTTATTCTGGAAGATAACAAAGTCGGTTGTGTTTTCTACCGGCATCCTGCTCTCGTAGGTAACGCCCAGCGAGAGCTTATCGTTTGTCTGGAAAGTACGGCTGTATTGTAAATGCCCAAACCAGTTCTCGTACAGCTTCATGTAGTTCTCTTTCAGGAGCAGGGTATAAAATTCATTGGTGAGGTTATCAATCGGATTATCCTGGTTGAACTGGGAAACACGCTTCCCTCCTGCCAGGCTCCAGTCGTTGCGGCCGAAACGTTTACGCACGCGGCTGCCATTGCTGAAATCAATTTGCGTGTAGGCGTTAAGGTGAGTATTGCTTAGACCGTAACGGATAAACGGCGATATCCGCAGGTTCTTTTCTCCTCCCAGGTTATAGTTCATGGTAGGTTCCAGTGCCAGCACCAAACCTTCTACTGTATTATATTTCATAGACTTCAACAGTCCTCTTACCCGCAACTCATTATATTGAATGGCGCTATCACGGCGGAAATAATAATTGCGTCTTACACCACCCCATAATACATCCGTTACTTTAATGCGCTTTTGTTTTTTCTGCAGAGAGTCCAGCCTGTAACGGGAAAACGAAGAGTCGCGTTCCGCTTTGGCAGTGCTGTCTTTTTCGTGGTAATCCTTTGCCTCCGCAATTTCCAGCGGCACCGGCCGGATACTGTCCCAGTAAGCAATCCGTTTTTTATCAAAAGCGGAATCGTATTTCAGAAAAGTATTGTCAAAAAATTTGGGCGGGAAGTTTGGATGCACATTATAATCTGAATATACATTCACAAAATTTCCGGCCATGGCAAAGCCAAATTTATTGAATGACATATACATCACCTGGTCTTTCACGCGCCAGATATTAGCCGTTACAGGTACATGTGTTTGTCTTATTTCCAGTGTATCCATCAGCTCCAGCTGGTATTCGCCGGTGAGGATAAGGTCTGTGCTATGAATGCGCCAATCGTCATCTGTGATGAAGATATAACCGGAAAACAGCGGCTCCTGTTTGCGCCGGGGTATTACTTTGATCTTATTAACTGTTTTACCATCTTCCAAAAATTCTCCTTCCAATCTATATTTATAATAGAACAATGCATTTTCCGCAATGGGTGAAATGTAGCCCCGTGGCCCCATTTGCGTAATCACTGCCGCTACATTGTTGTCATAAAAACTAATGATGGCGGGGAAACTCAAACCGAATCCTCCACCGCTTTTGCGGGAAGAGATTACTTCCAGTTTCATTTTATCCGGTTGACGTGCAGATATTTTTGTAACAGATTCGGAAAGAAATATCATGCCCTTGCCTGTGCTATCTACACCCATTTCTTTTTTATCTACCTTCTGTCCCATAAATTTTTTGGGCACATCTTTCATACCTACTGTTCCTTTGATATAGGACATACAAGTATATTCCTTCACCTGTTCCTGATAAAAACGTCTTTTCTTTATGGCTTGCCGGATGATGGCGTAGGCAGGATCTTCGCCACCTGCTTTCACTACTACTTCTTTTATCTGCAGGTTAATGGGTTGCAGCCTGAAGTCCAGTGTTTGCGTAGGTGCGTTCACGTTAAGCGGCGTTTCCGTTTTACGAAAACCTATATACTGACATACCACAGTATACTGACCAGGTGCCAGGTCCAGCTGATATTGTCCAGCAGCGTTGGTGGTAGTACCGGTAGTAGTACCTTTAATTAATACGGTAGCAAAAGGAAGGGGGTGATTTTTTTCATCCGTCACGCTGCCTTTGACCACGTTGGCCTGGCAATAGCTGGTGATGAATAAGCAAAACAGGGTGGATAAATATTTCATCATATCCCAAATGTAACTTCCAGCAGCTAACATGATAGATGCACAGACTGTTTTACCAGAAATTTAACAGCCTAGATAAGTAATCAGGCAGCTGTTTTCACTGCCCGAACAAAGGCAGCAGTGCTTGCAGCCAAACCGGCTACCAGTGCTCCAAGGAAGGCACTCACCACACCCATCAGCGGTGCACTTTTTACGTGCAGGATCATCTCACTCATACGATTTGCCAACAGGTGATCGTTGCGCACGTCCATATAAAAAGCGAGTACCAGCCACAATACAAAGATGCTCATAAATGCACTGAAGAATGATTTACCCGGCGATAGCGGCAACAGCAACGTAACAAGGAAAGCCGTGAGCGGTGCGCTCCACCACGGTAATACCATACCGGCAAGGTATGCGAGGATCAGGATCAGGAGAAAATGGGCAAAGGATTTCATAATTCTAATATAATGAGAATTATTTGAATAGCGAAGATTTGAGTAGTATGGGAAGGCCTTCGGCCTTTGTCTTTCTCTCGATTAGCCTGATTTAGATGATTTTTCTGATTTCATCTTTCCTTAAAAAATATCCATACCTTATTCAGTAAGCTTATTGAAATGAGATTTGAATCTTTATAAGAAAAAAATGAAATCAGAAAAATCATCTAAATCAGGCTAATCGAGAGAAAGACAAAGGCCGAAGGCCTTCCTCCTTATTATAAAAAGCTCCTATTATTTACTTTTCTCTAATGCCTGTTCAATATCTTCTAAAATATCTTTAATATTTTCCAGCCCTACAGAAATTCGTATAAGCCCTGGCGTTATACCCACAATAGCTCTTTCCTGATCGGTGAGTTTGGCATGTGTGGTACTGGCCGGATGAGAGGCAATACTACGGCTATCGCCCAGATTAGCGGTGAGGGACAACAGTTGCAAGGCATTCAGGAAGCGTACTCCCTGAGCCAGACCGCCTTTGAGCTCAAAGCACACGATGCCGCCGCCGCCACTCATTTGCTTTTTAGCTATAGCATATTGCGGATGACTGGGCAGAAAAGGATATTTTACGGACGACAAATACGGATTACTTTCCAGTGCCTGCGCCAGTTTGAGCGCACTCTCAGAGTGGCGTTCCATCCGTACGTACAGTGTTTCCATGCTTTTGCTCAGCACCCAGGCGTTAAATGGCGACATAGCCGGGCCGGTACTTCTGCAAAAAGTATGAATTTCTTTAATCAGTTCTTTTTTACCAACAACAGCACCGCCAAGTACGCGTCCTTGTCCGTCGATCCATTTGGTGGCCGAATGCGTGACAAGGTGAGCACCTGCTTCAATAGGTCTTTGCAGCACTGGTGTAGCAAAGCAGTTATCTACGTTGAGAATGATATTATGCTTATTGGCAATTTTGGCCAGCAGTTCCATGTCGATGATCTCCAGTCCGGGATTGGATGGTGTTTCCACGAAGATCATACGGGTATTGGGTTTTATCATCGCCTCAATACCGCCCGGATCATTCATATCGAAGTAGGATGATTCAATACCCCACTTAGGCAGGAACTTAGTCACCACAGTATGCGTAGAACCAAAAATAGAGCGGGCAGACAACAAATGATCCCCGGCTTTCAGTAGCGCCATAAAGCTGGCGAAGATAGCACTCATGCCGGAGGCAGTAGCATAACCTGCTTCTGCACCTTCCAGGGCACACATCTTCTGTACAAACTCGTCTACATTGGGATTGCTGAAACGGCTGTAGATATTGAAGTCCGTTTCATCTGCAAAGGTAGCACGCATTTCTTCCGCATCATCAAAACAAAAGCTGGAGGTCAGGAACATTGGTGTAGAGTGTTCCATCTCATTCGTTCTTGCAGTTTGGATTCTTACGGCATTGGTATCCGGTTGGTAATGATTTTTTTTGTTCATGGATATTGGTGGTTTCAGCAGTTTATGCGTTCAGTTTCACTTCCCAGGTCAGCTTGGTATTAGCCTGACGCAGGGTTTCCGCTACTGAGCAATATTTATTCATGGACAATTCCACGGCACGTGCGGCTTTATCTGCATCGATATTACCGGTGAGGTGAAATATGATGTGTGCAGTTTCCCACAAAGAAGGTTCTTTATCTTTTTCTCTATCGGCCTCAATTTCGATCCGAAAATCAGTTACTTCCTGGCGTTGTTTCTTCAGGATCATCAGCACATCGATGGCAGAACAGCCACCAAGGCCCATGATCACCATTTGCATGGGTCTTACCCCATTGTTTTTACCCCCATTTTCCAGAGATGAGTCCATCAATACTTTGTGGCCGCCTTCATCTACTGCCTCCATGTTGAATCCGTCGTCAACTCTTTGTAATGCTATCTTCATAGTGAGTTATTTTCTGAAGCAAATATAATTAAATCAATTGCGAATTACGAATTACGGGGAGGAAGGCCTCCGTAATTCCCATGAGTAATTCGTAATTTTTGAATCTGATATTGTAGTTTTGCGCAAATTCAAAGAAGCATTGTCGGCAAAGGTATTTCACAGTAAAGCAGCATTCCGGTTAGAGTCCGGCGAGGTATTACCCGAATTACACATCGCGTATCATACATATGGTACGATGAAAGCGGATGGCAGTAATGTGGTGTGGGTATGTCATGCCTTAACGGCCAACAGTGATGTAGCCGACTGGTGGGCAGGTTTGATAGGAACAGACAGGGTAATAGATCCTTCGAAGCATTTTATTGTATGTGCCAATATCATCGGCTCCTGTTATGGCAGCAGCGGTCCGCATACCACCAATCCCGAAACCGGGCATCCCTGGTACTACAGCTTTCCGGCGGTTACAATCCGGGATATGGTACAGGCACATATGTTACTACGTCAGCATTTACAGATACCGCGCATCCGTTTACTTATTGGTGGCTCTATGGGCGGTTACCAGGTACTGGAATGGGCACTTATAGAACCAACGGTCATTGGTAATTTGTTCCTGCTGTGCACCGGTGCGGCTGAAAGTGCCTGGGGTATTGCCATACATACCGCACAGCGACTATCTATAGAAGCCGATAACACCTGGAAATATGACTCCCACAGCGCCGGTTCAAGAGGACTGAAAGCCGCGAGAGCCATCGGAATGCTTACCTACCGCAACTATCAGACATTTGTGCGCGCACAATCTGAGCCGGATAAAGAAAAAACGGACGATTTCCGGGCATCTTCCTATATCAACTACCAGGGCGATAAACTGGTGAAACGTTTTAATGCCCAGTCGTACTGGCTGCTCACCAAAGCCATGGATAGCCACAATATTGCCCGTGGCCGTCATGAAGACATTACCACTTCCCTATCGCATATACAACAGCCTGCCTTGCTTATTGGCATCAGCAGCGATATTTTATGTCCGCCGGAAGAGCAACAGCTTCTGGCAGCGCATCTTCCCAATGCCACCTATCACGAAATTGATTCTTCGTACGGACATGATGGTTTCCTGATCGAATTTGAAAAAATAGGGCACATACTCCGCGACTGGATGTAATAAGTAGCTATTAGCTGTTAGCAGCAAGCAGTTAGTTATCGTGCCCAAGAGCTAAGCGGATGTTGAAACCGCTAAATTATTCGCCCCGATAACCAGCCACTAACTGCTAAAGGCCAGTAGCTGTATTTTGTATCTGTTTTTTCCCTATATTTAGATTGAACCAAGTCTAAATCCATTTAATTCCCACTGTGTATGAAAAGCATTCTAGTTAAAGCTTGTTTGGGCTCACTGTTGCTATTATTATCCCTATCCCAGGTAATCTTGGCACAAACCCCAGCAACAATCAGCGGTACCGTAACAGACAAAACATCCGGCAATGGGCTATCTGGTGTGACCGTAAGCATTAAAGGCGCCACTGCAGGTACTATTACCAGCAATAGCGGCGGATTTCAGCTTAAAACCACCCATACATTGCCCCTGACCCTTATCTTTTCTTATGTGGGTTACAAATCAGAAGAAAGACAGATAAGCAGCGCCGATGAAAAAGTAAACGTGCAATTAGCCACCACAGAAATCCTCGGACAGGAATTTGTGGTAGCCGCCAGCCGTGTACAGGAAAGCATTCTGCAATCACCGGTATCTATTGAGAAAATAGATGCCCGCACCCTGAAAACTTCTCCGGCTCCTAACTTTTATGATGCCATTGGTAACCTGAAAGGGGTAGAAATGAGCACACAAAGTTTAACATTCAAATCAGTAAACACCCGTGGTTTTAACAGCAATGGTAATACCCGTGTACTGCAATTGAATGATGGTATGGACAACCAGGCACCGGGCCTTAACTTCGCCGTAGGTAATATGGTGGGTATTCCCGAACTGGATCTGGACAACGTAGAACTTATACCAGGTGCAGCTTCTGCCCTGTATGGTCCTAATGCACTCAATGGCATTTTGCTGATGAACAGCAAAAATCCCTTTCAATACCAGGGTTTAAGTGCCCAGGTAAAAACCGGTATCCTAAGTGATGCCGGTCGTACCAAAACAAACACCGGCTTCTATGATGTGGCCGTACGTTACGCCCATGCATTCAATAATAAATGGGCCTTTAAACTCAATATCGGCTACCTGAAAGCAGATGACTGGCAGGCCTACGATAAGCGCGATCAGAGCCTTGCCAACGGTCATACGCTGCAAGATGGTACCAGGGCTAATAACGAGGGCTATAATGGTGTGAATATTTATGGAGATGAAAACACCGTAAATATGCACAACGTGCTGAATTCACAATTTATGACTCCTGGCTCCCCGCTCGCCAATCAATTAGCTTTCTTATCAGCTGTCGCTTTTAAAGGCACTATTACACCTACACAGATCTTTAACGGTGCTATTCCCGGAGCTGGTGCCTCCAGTGTTACCCGTACCGGCTATAACGAAGCTGATGTGGTAGATTATGGTACCAAAAACCTGAAACTCAATGGAGCACTGCATTACAAGATCCATGAGAACCTGGAAGCATTAATACAGGGTAGTTATGGTTCCGGTACTACAGTATATACAGGCGCCGACCGTTATTCCCTGAAGAATTTTAATATGGGTCAGTACAAAGTGGAGTTGAAAAGCCCTGACTTTTATGTAAGATTATATACCACACAGGAAAGATCCGGTGACAGTTATGCCGCCGGTACACTGGCAGCCGGTGTTAATGAAGCCTGGAAAAGCAGTCAGCAATGGTATGGAGAGTACTTCTCTACTTATGCAACCCAATCTATAGGCACATTTGCACAGGCATATGGTGCAGCGTTGGCTGGTGGCGCTACACCTGCTGATGCCTTAACTGCTGCACAAAATGCGGTTAATACAGGACGTGGCACCTTTTATCAAAATGCAAGAGCAAAAGCTGATAGCGGCCGATACCTCCCCGGTACCGCTGCCTTTAATAATGCCGCTGATAAAGTAAAAGGCAAACCTATTCCCGGTGATGCCAATGGTGTAGGTGCCAAGTTCACAGATAAAACCAATTTGTACCAGGCCGAAGCCATGTACAACTTTCATAACCTGATACATTTTGCTGAAATACTGGTGGGTGGCGACTATCGCCTCTATACCCTTAATTCAGAAAAAACATTATTTGCATTAGATGATAATGGAAATGAATTCCGGATTAAAGAATATGGTGGCTATCTCCAGATCATGAAAAAGCTGGTGGATGATCATATAAAGCTCACCGGATCTATCCGTTATGATAAGAACATGAACTTCAAAGGACAGTTCAGTCCGCGGTTATCAGCTGTGTACACCTTCCTGAATACACATAATATCCGTGTATCATACCAAACAGGTTTCCGTATTCCGAACAATCAGAATCAGTATATAGACCTGGTAACACCACAGGCACATCTGATTGGCGGCTTGCCATTTTTCCGCGACCGCTATCACCTGAACACAGGTCCGGTGTACACCCTGCAATCTGTGCTGGCCGGCAATCCGCAGCAATATACCTTCCGTGATTTTGAACCGGAAAAAATACAGGCATTTGAATTGGGTTATAAATCCCTCATTGCACAGAAATTATTAATTGATGCTTACATCTACCATAATAATTTCAAAAATCTGAATGGCAACCAGGTATTAGTACAACCGGTTTCTGCTACCCAGCAAAATATTTTCTCTATACCAGTGAGTGCAGCAGAAACTATTCAGTCTTGGGGATGGGCTATAGGACTGGATTACAGCTTACCACTTCATTTCACTGCAGGCGGTAATGTTTCCTACAATGAGCTCAACAACGAAAAGAACCTGAAAAATTTCTTTGCGGAATTCAACACACCGAAAGTTCGTTATAGCTTAAATTTTGGCAACCGTAATATTGCCAATTCCAATATAGCCTTCAACGTTATCTGGAAATGGCAGGATGCCTTTGTATGGCAATCTTCTTTTGTAGGACCGAATGTTTATGCAGGTGCTTTAAGTGAAATACCATCTTATGGTACGCTGGATGCCATGGTGAGTAAGTTTTTCCCGAAAGCAAAAACTACAGTGAAACTGGGCGGTGCAAATATTCTGAACAAAGGATATGTGCAGTCATGGGGTAACCCAACAGTGGGTGCTCAGTGGTATGTGTCTTTGGGGTATAATTTATAAAGAGCAAATGTCTGAACTATGATTTTTATGATTAGTATGATTATCCTGATGAGCAAGGATTAAATAAAAGATAAAAAGGGAGATGAAAAATTTCATCTCCCTTTTTATTTTCGCTTATCAGGATAATCATACTAATCATAAAAATCACAGTTCAGACATTTACAATACATCCCACCAGGGCTTATCCTTAGACGCCGGCGGTGTTTCCTTTATTATTGGTTTACTGGCTGGTGTTTCAGCCGTCACTGTTGTAACAACGGGTGCTGCTGCAAGCGTCTCTCCTGTCCAGATGCTGCGGGATGCTGCTTTAATATCTTCCCGTTGCAATAATGCGGCCAGCGTGGCTTTCAGCTTAGCTCCCTGTTCGGGTTTAACCATGTATACATAGTTGGCGTAGCCTTCTATGCTACTGATGATATTTTTCCCTTTACCCCAGCTTTTGTTGGATAAGCCGGTAGTGGAGATCTGGTGCAACAGTGCGCGGAATTTGCGCAAAGTTACTCTATCGAGGCTTAATTTATCATTTACCACAATACCGGTTACTTCGCGCTTATCACCTTTGCGCATCACTTTCAGCTTATCCGGGTGAATGGTAAATCCTTCTTCTTTTACTACTAATTTGATAGCCCAGAGTAATTGTCCGGCTTTATCGGCGGCAGCTCCTTTTGCGGAAAAAGTCATGTCATCTGCATAGCGCGTATAGGCGTAACCGTATTTTGCGGACAATCCTTCGAAACGTTTGTCCAGTTTATAACAGATCAGATTAGTGATAGCAGGGCTGGTAGGTGCACCTTGCGGCAAATGACGTGCTGTAGCAGCCACATAATATTTGCGGTTATCCAGTGTTATCTCTTCTACTTCCGGTTCTGTACAGATGAGGCCCAGAATGGTAGCTACCTGTTCTGAATATCCCAGTTTGCAGAATAATCCTTTCACCCGTTTGTATGCAATAGAAGGAAAGAAATCGCGCAGATCGATATTGATAACAATGTCTTGTCCCACGTGTGGCGCGGCATTGGTAACAATTGATTTACCCGGTACAAAGCCATGTGCGGCTTCGCTGTTTTTTATTTTATAGAGAATATTTTCCAGGATCCAGTGCTGCGCTGCTTTCAGCTGTGGCATCGGTGCGGAAATAACGCGGGTACCGCCGGACTTTTTAGGAATTTGAAAACGCTGATAATGGGTATGGTGGCCTACTTTACGGTTGAAAGATAAATAACGCAATTTGCCTAAAGTAACGCCCATGGCGTTGGCCAATGCTACCGCATCATGCCATACCGGTAAACCAAATTTTGCGAGTTGTTCTGTGTTGGAAACAACCTTATTTAATCCTGCGGAAACGTCTTCCCCGAGATAAACAATGCTTTGATTTTTTTCCGCTGCCCAGGCGATGGCACGGGCTTTTCTTTCTTCTTCGCGACGCTTTTTTGTTTCCGCTCTTTTCAGTTTTGCTTTGGCCATGCGCTCTTTACGCATGTCCTGCAGCATCTTTTCTTTGTTGCGGTATTTTTGTTTTTCTTTAATGAGTTCATCCAGTTCACGGCGCAGCACTCCTTCCTGGCGGATAAGGCTTTCAGACGGAGATGGCTGGGAAGTATTATTCGCCCAGAAGCCCAGGCGTGTCATTTCTTCCAGTATAAGTTCCTCTTTGGAGGATGCACGTATTCTATCGTACAGCTGTTGACGGGTTAAGCCTTCGGCCATAATATTGGCTTTTACATTTTTGATGAAAGGGAAAAAATCCAAATTATTTGATAGCGGGAGTGCTAATGAGTCCGGCTATGTAGCCTTGACTGACAGGAGAAAAAACAAAATTTTGTAAAGAGGAAAAGGCCTTCGTGCAAACCTATGACTAAATCAATCAACTCCAGGGAGGGGCGTACTATGGTGATATTTCAGCCCCCGGGGCGCGTACAGTAAATATCACCATAGTACGCCCCTCCCAAAGTAAAGATTGCATTTAGTGAAGCATGTATAGTCAATATACCTGAATGACGAAACATCATTCATCCCTTTTCGGGCGCAAGTGCAATCAATTCCTCTTTACAAAGATCTTTGTTATTAACGAGTCAGCAAGTTAGAAAATAATTCCTGAAAATAAAATTTATTTCACAGAATTATTTTCAGGAATTATTTTTTCTGTATGTGCTATACGCAGTGCCAGCATGTGTTCGCAGGGGCCTTTGTACAATTTATTTGTGCTATAAAAACTACAATCGCAATGCGCTTCACTCAATCTTTCATCTGCATCAATCACTATAACGGGATGGTATACACGATGCGGGCTTTTTACCGTTCCTTTTAATTGTAAGCCCACACCCGGAATATCCTGTTCAGTAAATTGTATACGCTTTTCCTGTACCAGTTTATTGGCTGCTGCTTCCTGTGGATTGGAAAAACGCAGTTCTTCCAATGGCAGTGGCTCACGACTTAATTCGCGCAGGCGGTAAAACCCTGTATGCAAATCAAAGATCACTTTACCTGCCTGTGTATAAATGCCCAATGCTCCCAGTACGGTGGCTTTATCCAAACCAGTAGCCGTTGCAATGGTTTCCGGTTTGGCCATCCACCTGGTTTTCAGGTCAGCAAATACTTTCAGCTTAGCGCTATCATCCACTATTGCACGGGGTGCCATCAGGTCAAACTGTCCGGCGCGCGACCAGTCGTTGGCCGTCCAGCCACTCAATCCCAGTGTAAATTGCATATCACCCAGATCCGCGATGTAGAAGGAAGGCAAACCGTTGCCAGTAAGATGCACGGTGAATTTTTTAGCGATAGGAATCAGTCTTTCGAGGATCAGCATTCTCCTTCTCCCCCATATCCTGATTTCCCTGGTTTGCGGACCGGTGTATAACGATCTCGCACATACGATTTCATGATTCCATGGCTCAAACACTGCACGCACGGGCTTTCCGGGCTCCAGTATAAAACGGATGGATCGTGGCCCCTGTTTCTCTTTAAACCGGCGTAACCAGGAACAGAAATTATATACATCCATAGGATGCAGATCAAAAGTAGCAGCGGGCAACGTCATCGCAGAACTAACCTGCAGGAAGCCACGCACCCAGCTATCCGGCAAATCTATTTTCACTTCATGGTACAGTTCTTCCTGTGAAGTTTGTACCTGGAAGCCAGCCGGGTCAATCTTAAAATCTGTTTCCTTATAATCTCTTATCTTCTGAAATTCATTATACAGTGCAGCGGAATAATCAATATTGGTAGTGCCGCACTCAAATTCATTCACTTCTTTAAACACGTTATAACTGGCACTCAGCTTACCGTAGGTAGATTCATCCTGGCTAAAACATTCAAAAAACATTTCATCCGGATGCACGCTGATCACGGGGTCCAGTACAAACCAGGCATCCCGGTCTTTCTGATATAGAAAATCAAAATAGTTCTTTCGTGCCTTATAAAAGGGTCCCATCACGCGGTCTTTTTCCGCCGAGATCGTATGCAGTTCTTCTTTGAGTGTTTTTATGCGGCTGTCTGTTGCCTGCATATCATATGCGCCCATAAATTCTGCCAGCCATAAGGATTCCTGCTGGGCGGCCCATTCTTTATAGGCGGTTTTATCTTTGGGTTTGAAACGCAGATCAGATACCACTACATCATGCAGGGCAGATATGGCTTCGCGGAAAGCTATTTTTTTATGCAGCTTACCCACAAAAAAAGTTGGGTCACGGCGGGTATCCGGTGCAAAGGAGATGCCGGCAGAATTGGCATTACTATGCACTTGTGAGTTACCGCTATATCTGTAGTTAAATAACATAAAATGGATTCACTTTTTAAGATACTCTTATTGCTGCTGTTTCTACTTTAATAGGCAACTTTACAATGTACCGCTCCTGGATCTTACGCATGATGGCAATACAACGGGCTTTATCACCAATAGCAACAGTGACCGATATATGTGCAATAATTTGTCCGATATAATCCGCAGCAGCCCAGTTTTTCCACGCCTCTTTTTCGAGGAAGAGGAAAATTCTTTCTTTGGCAGCGCGGGCTTTATTAACCCTGCTAAGCACAGAGCGGAAATAAGGCTCCAGCTCTTTCAGGTATTCCAGGTTCCCGGCAGCATAGGCTTCCAGGTAGTTGGTAGCAAATAACTGCATGTTTACACTTGGATGCTGGCTCAGTTTCAGCAGATAGGTTTGCCCGTCTGCTTCCTTGAAAAAGCGCATCAGCAGCTCGCGGCCAAATGCCTGTATGTCTGGCCGCACACTGTCGGCCACAGCTACCAGCGTATCTGGTGTCCAGTCATTTTCTGTAAACTGTGTACGGAAAAATTCCATGGCCATGTGACGGGTATCGTCCCATTTGGCGTCCAGCAAGCCCATGGCAGCCTCGCGCTCATAGCGGATACGGGCTACATTGTTATTGTAGAAGGCCCAACTCCAGGTTCTCACAGCAAGGAGTTCATGGCTGCCGGCAGCTATCACCTGTTTGAGTGACAATGCTTCAGCAGGAATATATTTTTCCAGTACGACTATGCCAAATTCCTGTGCAGACCTATAATTGGAGTACAGCAAACGCAATGCAGTAGCGATGTCTACGTCATGCAAAAAATTCACCAGTTCATTACTGAGGATCTTCGCAATATCTTCATGGATGCCTTCCACGGTTTCTTTGCGCATGAGTCTTGGTACCAGTTCATTCACCAGGTACACCGCAAGACGGCTATCGTGCTTTACCAGTTTATGAATCAGCGGGCGTACAGTATTTCGTACGTCCGTGTGCGTAGCCAGTATTGTAAACAGGAGTAATTCCGGTCTTTTTAATAACTCATCTGCATTCATCGCATTCAGAATACCTACACCAGCGGCTCTCACCGGTTCATATGTATTAGAGAGCAGGTTCTCCAGCAGGTTATCAGATACTTCACTGAAATTAAAGTGACCCTTTTTCAGCAACAGTAATCTTGCCGCAAAGGCGTGATTGGCTTGTACCGGGCTTTTCAAGAGATCTTCAATAACCGGTATACCCGTTTCCGTTAGTGCGTGCGCGCAATGTAGTTCCAGTATGCTACAGCCGTCATTCAGGTTATCATTTTGTTCCGGTGTAGTTGTTTTTAATGCCAGCAGTGCTGCAACAGATTTGGCACAGAGTACGCGGGCTTTCTCCAGCGGCAGGTAATCTGCGTTGAGTTGCTTGCGGGCAAAGTTACGGACATCAGGATATCCGGAGAAAATCATCCGCATTACAAACTCCTCATCTCCCAGGCATATGGACTGATGATCGCTGATCCATTGCAAACCCTGTATACGGGCCAATGCCAGCGGACTTGCCGTAAGTGAATACAATAAGAACAGGGAAGGATTAGCCGGACTATATTTTTCTTTGGCCAGCTCCAGACCAAACATAGCAGGAATGCTGAATGCATTGATTAATAACCCTGATATCACTCCTTCATCCATTTTTTCTTTCAGGCTGTTATAATCCGGGTGTGCTTTCAATTGCTCCATGGCAAAGATGTGCACAACATCCATACGTGCAGATACCAGCAACTGTATGAAGGCCTGCGGTAATTGCTGCCATAAATGCAGGAAAGGTATATCACTTACTATTTCATTAGAGGCTGCAGGTGCGGGATTGTATTCTTTTGGTATACCGGTAGTTGCTGCTGCCGTTTTCCCATTCCCCAACCACCCGAATAATTTTTTCAGGAGGTTCTCTTTATCGCCCGGTTTTACTTCATCCGGATTTGCCTTTGATACCGTTTGCGTAGGTGCTTTACCGTTAGTACCCTTTGGTTCTTCAAAAAACCATTCTCCCCCATCAGTAGTCAGGCGCATATTTGCAGTATTACCTCTGAGGACGTAGTTCAGATATACTGCGCGGGAGTTGGCCGGAAACTGTTTGTAGGTAGCAAGATACCGTCCGTTAACATATCCCCATTGCATCAGCTGGTATTCTTTAGTGGCATCTCTTGCTTCCTCGTATTGCAATAACAAGGCAGTAGCCAGGCGCACGTATTGTATATCATTTTCATGCCCGTACAAACGCATGGTGCGCAGCACACGACGATGCAGGTAAGCACGTGTTCTATTGGAAAAAGATAATTTGCTCGCAGGTTTTTTCAGCTCTTTATCTGCTTTAAAATACTCCTGCAGCTCGGGAATATATGTATCCGGGACGTATTCCTCATCGTCGTAATTTATCCTGGTACCCGGATTCGTAAACATTGGCGTTTCCCTTTCAAAACGGCCTGCCAGCACCGCTACAATGCCCTGATCACCCCGTAGTTCTGCCTGTTTGAAGATGTGCCGTATGTGCTGGAAATAAGACGGGCGGAATGGCAGTTCTGTTAACAATGATACCAGTGCCTGTTTCACCGCAGCATTTTCATATGCCACCAGGTGTAAATCTTCCAGCAAAGGATAATTCAGTTGCTGTTGTGTAAACACGCGCTGGTACATGAGTACATAAATTTCTCCCGGATCATTTTTAGCAATAGTTTCCTGGAAAATTTCGGGCAGGCGTTGCAGATACGATTGAATATGTGCTTTACGTTCTTCTTCCGGCAATACCAGCAGCAGCGCATTGGCTGCGAGCATGCGTATATTCAATGGATAAGAGCCGTTATCAGCATATGACCGCAACACCGGTATAGCAGCAGGGTCTGCGCACTTGCCTAATGACCACAAGGCAGAGTAACGCTGTAAGGCATCACCTCTTTCCACCAGTTTAATCAGATAAGGTATGGCTTCCCCTATTTTTAATTCACCGGCTTTCCAGATGACACGGGAAGTTTTCCATACTGTTTTATAGCTGGACTTTCCTTCCACAGTATCCTGCAGTCGTTTTAATATGACACGGTGTCTCGCATCTGTTACCAGGGTAGTATCTACCGGTACAAATGCAAGATCCTGAACAGCTTCCTGTTCTCCTAGATAGCCTTTGCTGCGCTTTTCTTTTTCAAGGGCATCAAATATAGTGGTGGCGGCGGATAACGCTACGGGGGCTACAGTTTTGGTTCCTTCTTTGAGTGCACCAAATCGTTTTCCGTATCGAAAGTTAACAATATACTGCTCCGGGCCAACTTCACAAAGGTCTATTTCATAGGTCTTATCCGAGTTCCCTTCCCGGAAAAAGAGTTTTACGTTCCTGACAATTCGCATGAGCTAACATTAAAATAGTCGGCTAAACTAATAAATTAAGCTAACTCAGCAAGTTTATTTTTTAGGAAGATAATTTTTACGGGGAGATGAAGGCCTTCGGCCTTTGTCTTTTCTTTAGCAGGATTAGACTGATTATTATGATTATGCTGATTTCATTTCTTTCTAAGAATTAATCCATACTAATTTCTAAAAGATTATTGTATAGAGATGCAAATATTTTTCAGCAGAAAATAAAATCAGAGTAATCATAATAATCAGTCTAATCCTGCTAAAGAAAAGACAAAAGCCGAAGGCTTTCCCTAAATAGCGATGGGCCGGATTTACTCCGGCCCATCAATTGTTGTAACCTTCATTGAAAATATCATGAAGTATTTTTAATTATGTGTCACTACGGTAATGATTATACGTTGAAACGGAAGTGCATTACATCTCCGTCGGCTACTACATATTCTTTCCCTTCAATACGCAAACGACCATTATCGCGGCAGGATGCTTCGGAACCATATTTTACGAAATCATCGTACGCAATTACTTCTGCTTTAATAAATCCTTTTTCAAAATCAGTGTGGATTACACTTGCAGCCTGAGGTGCTTTCCATCCTTTGTGGATAGTCCAGGCACGAACTTCCTGTACACCGGCAGTAAAGTAAGTGATCAACTCCAGCAGATTGTAAGCAGAACGGATGAGGCGATTCAAACCTGGTTCAGTAAGACCATATTCACCAAGGAACAGTTCTTTATCAGCAGGATCTTCCAGTTCAGAGATCTGGGCTTCAATGCTATTGTTCATCACAATTACTAATGCATGTTCCGCTTTTACGGATTCCTGCAGAATTTGTGAGTATTTATTGCCGGTATGGAGCGACGCTTCGTCAACGTTAGCCACGTATAATACGGGCTTTTCAGTTAACAGGAACAGGTCTGCAATAGCCACGCGATCTTCCTTACTCAGGCCCAGTTCACGGATATTACGACCTTTTTCCAGGTGCTCCTGGCATTTTTTCAGTATTTCAAACTCTACTTTAGCTTTGGGATCGCCACCGGTTTTAGCCATTTTCTCGGTACGGGCCACTTTACGTTCCACACTTTCGAGATCTTTCAGCTGTAATTCAGTATCGATGATTTCCTTATCGGATACGGGATTGATTTCACCTTCTTCACGGAGGATGTTGTCATCTTCAAAGCAGCGGATCACGTGAACAATCGCATCTACTTCGCGGATGTTGGCCAGGAACTTGTTTCCCAGACCTTCTCCTTTACTGGCGCCTTTCACCAGTCCGGCAATGTCCACAAACTCAATAGAAGTGGGCACTACCCTTTCCGGTTTTACCAGCTCTTCCAGTTTATACATACGATGGTCAGGTACATCTACCTGTCCTACGTTAGGTTCTATAGTACAAAAGCGGTAATTGCTGGCCTGCGCCTTAGCGCTGTTGCTCACCGCATTAAACAAAGTCGATTTTCCTACATTCGGCAATCCTACAATTCCAACTTGCAAAGCCATTTTTTAAAATTTGCGCAAAGATAGGTTTATTTTAGTTTATTTGTTGATTGAATAAACCAATAATCTAATGGCATTAAACTACGTATGGCTGGGCTTTTTCCTGATTGCATTTGTTGTAGCGGTTTTCAAGTCGGTTTTTTTACAGGATACCGCCATCTTTGGCGAGATCATGAATGGCATGTTTTCCAGCGCCAAAAGCGGAGCAGAGATCTCACTGGGACTGGCCGGTATCATGACGCTGTGGCTGGGTATTATGCGTATCGGCGAAGTAGCGGGCATGATTAACCGTTTTTCCCGGATGGTGAACCCCTTTTTCTCTAAATTATTCCCGGATGTACCCAAAGGCCATCCTGCTATGGGAGCGATGATGATGAACTTCTCTGCCACCATGCTTGGACTGGATAATGCAGCCACACCATTGGGCCTTAAGGCAATGAAGGAATTACAGGAAATTAACCCGCAACCGGAAGCTGCCAGTAATCCGCAGATCATGTTCCTGGTACTGAATACCGCTGGCGTGGTATTGATACCCACCTCTGTAATTGCCCTGAGAATGGCTGCAGGTGCTGCTAATCCGGCAGATATCTTCATCCCTACGCTCATATCTACATTTATTGCATTTATTATCGGGATGTTTACGGTGGCTATCTTCCAAAAGATCAACCTCTTCAAACTCCCTGTACTGATATTTCTCAGTGGATTTGCAGCAGTGGTAACGGCACTTTGGTTCTGGGTGCGCAGCTTACCGGCAAATGAGATCGGCACCAAAACGGCTTCTCTGGGTGGTGGCATCATATTTACTATTGTTATTATTTTCCTGGTAGCGGGAATGGTGAAGAAGATAAATGTATATGATGCCTTTATTGAAGGCGCCAAAGAAGGGTTCCAGGTATCCATACGCATTATCCCTTACCTGGTGGGGATGTTGGTAGCCATCAGTGTATTCCGTACCACCGGCTGTATGGATTATGTGACCAATGGCATAGGTGCCGTTTTTGCCTGGATGGGTTGCAATACTGATTTCGTACCCACGTTACCGGTAGCCTTCATGAAACCTTTGAGTGGCGGCGGTGCACGCGGATTAATGATAGAAATAATGAAAACATATGGTGTAGATTCTTTCCAGGGAAAATTAGCCAGTGTTATACAGGGAACTACCGAAACTACGTTTTATGTACTGGCAGTATATTTTGGTTCTGTAAATATTAAATTCACCCGATATGCACTTGTAGCAGGTTTGATCGCCGACTTCTTCGGGATGTTGTCAGCCATATTATTAGGATATCTCTTTTTCCATTAATGCGCAGATAGCCGGAGGTTATTTGCCACTATGCTTTGATCCTATGTTACAGCAGAAAAAACTACATGAAGACTGGATTGCGGTCATCATCGCATTCCTCACTATTGGATTGGTGGTGGCCGGATTGCGACCGGCATTACCAACATTCAGCTGGACAAATAGTCAGGACCTGTGGGGACAGATAGCCAACAGTGCGAACCTGCTCCACATGGGCACCTTGTTTATCTGGGTGCTTGGTAGTTTGCTCCTGGCGCGGCTATTGGCGGGCGACTACAAACCCAAAGCCCTGTTCACCGGACTGATAGCCATTGTATTAATTTCCCTGCTGGCACAATTGATCACTTCCAACAAATGGGTAAAAGACCTTGGTATAGAAGTGGTGCTGTTCAGCTTAATACTCGGATTGTTTATCAGCAACGTAATCGGCTTGCCCAACTGGATAAAACCAGCTTTGCAAACAGAGCTCTATATCAAAATTGGGCTGGTACTGCTGGGCACCAATATCATTTTCGGCGATATCATGGAAGCCGGCATGCTGGGGATTATACAGTCGGTGCTGGTAGTGTTTACCGTATGGTATTTTTCTTTCTGGCTATGTAAAATGCTGGGGCTGGACGATGAGTTCAGGATGATGATTTCCAGTGCAGTGTCCATCTGTGGCGTATCTGCTGCCATAGCTACCGCAGGTGCTATTGAGGGAGATAATAAAAAATTGTCGCATGTAATTTCACTGGTGATGATTGTTGCCATCCCAATGATGTTGTTTATGCCCTACATTGCCATCTGGGCGGGCATGTCGCCGGCTGTGGCGGGCGCCTGGCTGGGTGGCACCATCGATACCTCCGGTGCAGTAGTAGCTGCAGGCACCATGTTAGGCAAAGAAGCGCTGAAATATGCTACCATCGTAAAGTTTTCGCAGAATGTGCTGTTGGGGCTCGCCGCTTTCCTCATCTCCATATACTGGTCGTACAACAATAAAAAAGCAGGTTTTGAAAAGCCCACATGGCGTACGATCTGGGATCGTTTCCCCAAATTTGTGCTGGGCTTCATTGCTGCTTCTCTCCTGTTTTCTTTCGTACTGCCGTCACCGGTAGTAGCTGCCAGCAAAGGTCCGCTGAAAGAACTGCAAACCTATTGGTTTGCACTGGCCTTTACATGTATTGGTCTTGAAACAAAGTTTACAGATATTTTTAAGATAGAGAACGGCAAACCCGCACTGGCATTCATTATTGCACAGTTATTCAATATCTTCTTTACCCTTATTGTTTCTTACCTGGTATTTGATAAGGTGGCAAGAGGGATTATGAGCAGCTGAGGAAGGCCTTCGGCCTTTGTCTTTTCTTTAGCAGGATTAGACTGATTTAGATGATTACCCTGATTTCATTTCTATCTGATCAGAAATCCATACTAATTTTCTAAAAGCTTATTGTATGGAGAGGCAAATGTTTTTAAGAAGAAAATAAAATCAGAAAAATCATCTAAATCAGTCTAATCCTGCTAAAGAAAAGACAAAGGCCGAAGGCCTTCTTCCTAATTCCCGTCCCACCAGATATGATCCGTTAGCTGCACGGCCGGTACATGGTCACCGTTGCGGCTTTTTTCTGTATCGGGATATGCGACTCTTCGGATGAATGCTGGCAATTGTGCATTCACTGGTAGTTTAAAATCCTTATACTGATAGTCATAGCGACGGGCATCGTTCCAGGTATCCGGATGCAGGAACTGGGCAACATACTTTTCTTTCAGGATGAGGTCCAGGGTGATATTGGTCATACCCACGCCCACTGCCGGGTTAAGCAGGTAAGCATTACGTTTGGCAGTATCTACCCCTATCTTATCCATGTTAGCAGTAATGCCCCGGACATATGCCTGGTATGCCCTGTTTTTATCTCCGCTTCTGAAAGCTGCTTCGGCCTCAATAAAGCGACACTCAGCATTGGTAACCACCAGTAAAGGAGCACCGGATTTAGAATAGAAACCATTTTTAGTAAGGTAACATTCTTCCTTATTGGTACCCGATCCTATACGGCCGGCACCATTAATAGTGCCCCGGTAATCACCAAATTTGGTGGTATCCGTCATCAAAGGGAGACGTGGATCAAATATGCCAAAGGTTTTCCCGTTCAATGCATTTATAAAATGTGTACTCAACCAACCATCAAGGGAGTTGTTGGCATTATTGATGGCCACGCCATTCCATGGGCTGAGTGACTGGAAACGCAGTAATTGCGCATCATCCGCATTTCCCGTATAGGCGTTGGCGATAGCTGTCAATACAGCAGTAGGATCATAGTTACTTTTTTTAGTAAGATGATTGAATATACGTGCTTTAACCGCGTAGGCTGTTTTAATCCAGGCGCTGGTAACTCCTCCGTGGATGAGGTCTTTGGATGCATCCAGGTCATACCTGGAGCCGGTTTTGTTCAACTGGGCGATACCATCATCCAGTAACAACAGGCAACGGGTATAAATGCTGTCATCCGCTGTGTAAGCGGGTTGCAGGATATTTACATTAAATGCCTGTGTGTAAGGCCCGCTCCCCCACAGATCGTTGACCATTTCCAGGTTAATAGCCATCATTACTTCCGCAGCACCTACGTGTTTTGTAGCACCTGCCGCAGTAGCCTGTTCTATCAGGTCATGAATATCCCGCATGTTGTAGTACAGCAACTGCCAGGTGGTACTATAATCCGTTGACTCATAAGTATCCGTAGCACCGTTAGCGTTAGGAGATGCCAGGTATTGTACAAAATAGGAGGTGATATTACTGACATGGTATACATTCAACGAAGTATTATAAGTAGTGGTAGCCAGCAATCCATTCATAGGTGGAATGGCCGCCTGATTGGGATTTGTATTAATATCCAGTTCTTTTTTGCAACCGGTTATCCATATCCCCAGCAATGCTATATATATTATGGTGTGTAATCTTTTCATGATCGGCAGGTTTAGAAGGTAACATTGAGCGTGGCGAGAAAACTGCGTGTAGCCGGATACGTGAATCCTGCAAAAGCATCCACATTACTACCCGAATCAAAGGAACTGGATTCCGGATCAAAACCGGTGTATTTAGTATGCAACCAAATATTGTTTCCGGTGAGCGTAATGCTGGCAGCTGAAATCAAACGGGTACTCTTCAGCATGGCTGACGGCAGCTGGTAAGTAAAGCTAACGGTACGCAGCCTTACCCAGGAAGCATCCTCCACAAAATTTTCTGTTACCTTACGATATACATTCCTGTAATAACCGGCACCATAGTTATGCCCATCGGGAGCCACTGACTGTTGCAGGTATACTTTCTTTGTATTGGGACTACCATCAGCCAGCACACCTGGAATAACCACCTGGTCGAAACGATTATCAGTGATGGCAGATTCTCCAAAGGCAGCTAAGAAATTGGCCAGCTGGTTATATTTTTTTGGTCCCTGCCGGGTATCAATTAATACAGACAAACTCAAAGGACCATAGTTAAATGTGTTGGTGACACTACCTATCCATTTAGGCTGTGAGTTGCCCAGGTATTTCTGCGTGGTATTAATCACCGGGAAACCATCTGCTCCTATTAAAATAGGTTTGCTGTAATCTATCTGTAAGGGATCTTCTTTGCCGCTGCCGTAATACCGTTTGTAGCTGGTCCCGAAAATGGCCCCTACCGGGTATCCGGGGATATATTCCATAGTGGCGGTGGAACCTGAATAGCCAAAGTGCGATGCTACCGGCACCGATGTTAATCCTTTTCCTAAACTAAGTACTTCATTACGATTAGCAGAATAGTTAATACGCATATCCCAGCTAAACTGCTTCGTTTGAATTAATGTACCATTGAGCGACAATTCAATGCCCCTGTTGCGGATAGCGCCCACATTGGTATAAAAATCATCGTAGCCGGTAGTATTGGATAGTTTTAAAGGGATCAGCAAATCAGTACTTTTAGAAGTGTACCAGGAAAAGTCAACGCCTATACGATTATTCCAGAAACGCAGTTCCGTACCCAATTCAAAAGTGTTGGTAAATTCCGGTTTCAGATTAGGATCACCTAACCGATCGGCCCGGGTCCAACCAATAACGCTGTTACCTATTGGGCCACCTGGCAATGGTATATAGCCGGAGCCTGTGTTATAAGGTGTGGCATCTTTACCTACCCTGGCCCAGGATGCTCTCAGTTTACCGTACGACAAGATGTTTTCAGGCACCTTGAGGTGTTCAGTAAATATGTAGGAGAGACTTACAGAAGGATAAAAGAAAGCGCGATGATTTACCGGCAAAGTAGAGCTGATGTCTGTTCTGCCAGACAGGCCAAGGTACAGCCAATGATCCCAGGCAAGGGTCCAGTCGCCAAATACACCAACCAGGTAATAATTCTCCAGGTATTGTTTTGTCACTACTTTTTTAGCATTCTGCAGGATCAGGAGATCAGGAATATCCAGCGTATCTGCTTCTGTGGAAACACGTTTCAGTTTCCTGTCATATAGATCATGACCTAATTTCAGATCAGAAGTTAATTTGGAGCCAATGTTGTTTTTAAAGTTGAGTATCAGGGTAGAACTCAGTGCACGCTTATTTAATGAATATTCATCTACAAAGCCAAATGAATTGTCGGTACTGGGTACTTCCCCTGCTATTCCTTTAGGCCCCGGTGCAGCGTGCGTTAGCCCACTGTTATAATAATCTGTTCCTGCCCGATAGAATACATCCAGCCATTTAAATGGGGACCAGGTAAAGTTGACGCTACCGATCACCCTGTTCACATTATCTTCAAAGCGGTTACTATACAAGGTATAAATAGGATTATCTGTAGTACCGTAGGTTTGTTGTGTGCCATCCGGTTTAATGTAGTCACGCATATTCCAGCGCGGCGACCAGTAAATCAGTTGCTCACCGTAGCGGTCTGCATTAGCACGGTTACCGCCTGAGTTGATGTAATTAAGGGAGACGCCCATCTTGAATTTCTCACTGAATGTAACGTTGCCGCTTACCCGCGCCGAATAGTTTTTATAGTTGCTGAAAGGGATGATACCATTCTGATTGAACTGGGATAACGAGGCCGCATATACGAATTTCTCCGTTCCTCCTGTGAGTCCCAATGTATTACGAAACTGGCTGCCGGTATTATAGGCCTGGTTGTATTTCTCATATAGTTCGGCGGGGTGTGTTGAATCCAGCTTACGGGCATCATCTACTGTGGGGCCCCAGGAGGGCCAGAAGCTCTGGTTATCATAGACACCATTATTCCCCTGTGTATAGCGGTTCTGCACATCCGGTGTTTTGCCTACTCTTTCAAATCCTGCAGTAGTGGAGAAATTTAATTTTAAACGACCTGCTTTGCCGGATTTGGTGGTGATGATCACCGCGCCGGTAGCAGCAAGTTGACCGTATAAAGCTGTGGCGGGTCCGCCCCTCAAAATGGATACACTTTCTATATCATCGGGATTAAGATCAGAAGCGCCATTGCTCATACCCCTGGTTTGTGAGCCACCCGTAGTATCTGTATCATTGTTGATGATAATACCATCTACTACAAACAAGGGCTGATTGTTTCTGTTGGGATCCAGTGAGTTGATTCCGCGGATGATGATACGGGAACCTTGTCCCGGTGCACCGCCCCCGCTGGAGATTTGTACTCCGGCCACTTTCCCTTGCAGTGCGTTCACCACATTGGATTGTTTGGACTGCATCAGATCCGCACCGCTAACATCCTGCACCGCATAACCCAGTGCACGTTTTTCCTTTTTGATACCCATGGCTGTTACCACGACCTGTTCCAGGTTGCGGGTATCGGCTTCCAGAGATATATCCAGTGTAGTGCGTCCATTGAGGAATTGCTCCTGCTGCAGGAAACCTATATAACTGAAAATAAGGACCGAATTGGCGGCAGGCACTTCCAGGTGATAGGAACCATCCGGACCCGTGGTAGTTCCTTTAACACCACCCTTTACCTGTACGGTAACACCAGGCAGTGCATCCTTGTTGCCGGCAGCAATAACCCTTCCGTTGATAATGCGTGATTGAGCGAGCAACAAATATGGAAGGAACAGGAAAGCGCCCACTATGGTCATAGTGTAAACAGACTTCATAGCGTTAGATTTTGGTTATTAAGTTTCGAAATAAATATACTGCAAAAAGCATTTAGTAGATAGCTTTTAGTAGTTGACTTTTAGTGCTTGATAAAAATGCAGCGGAGGTAAAGTATGATGATCATACTTTACCTCCGCTGCATTTTTTGCTAAGAGCTAAGGGCTAAAAGCTAACTACTTTGTTCGACCACGTTAATGATCTTATTGACGCTTTTCACAAAATCATCTGCTTCGGATGGACTGATAATCCATTTCTTATTATAGGATTCAATCAATACCAGGTTTTCGCGGTTGGTACACCAGCGTTCATACTTGCCTATTTCGCTGGAGCGGTAAGTACCCAGGTAGCCGAATACACCACCAACGGCCAGTAAACGGGAGCTGCTGCCCAGCTCTTCTTCTGTAATGCTGCGCAACCTTACAACATCCTGCAAACTGATGCTGATACTCACCAGGGGGCGCTTAATCAGGATTTCTGTTGCCGTAATAGTATAATACTGCGGACTTAAACACCAGGCTATCAGGATCGCGGGAACCAGGATAAACAACATGGTGGTAGTAACAGTAGCATCATGGGAGATATCGGTGATCTGTCTGAATGAAATGACGAGTGTGAGAATGATGATCAGATTTGTAACAATCTTTGAGTTATCATCCAGTGTGGCTGCATATCGCATAAGCTCCTATCGTTTATTTCGAAAAGTAAGATAATAAAATTTAACTATATGGTGTCGTACTTTCCGGTTTTTTCTTCTATGGTTACATCCTGGTCTTTTCTTATCTGCATTTTTATATACACTAATAACTGGGATGCACCGGCTTTAAAACACACTTCCTGGGTTTGACGTACTACTTCCATGAGCTCTTCGTAGGTTCCTTCCATCACTGTTTCGAAGGGGCATACCCTGTATTTTACACCGGATGCTTTGATCACTGCAATGGCTTCATCTACTACCGCATATACCTGCTCAGAAGGCACAGAAGGGATGATTTGGAGGGCTAAATTTATCTTCTTACTCATCTTTTATAGATTTCATAAATTACTGGTTACTAATATTTTCTGAAGTTTATTTATTATGTTTATTTAAATAAACTTCATTCAAATTTACTGTTAAAATTTTGTAAGCTGTATTAAAGCGATTTTTAGTTTAAAGTAACCCTATAATTATCCATCACATCTATCTAAAAATCAACTATATAAATACTATATTTTATAATTTATCCTGGGGATTTTTCACTACCTGGTATAAGTCATGTCGTATGTCTTTCAGGGTTTGTACACTCCCAAAAGCATGTAATTCTTTCAACAATACCAGGTCCACATCTGCGATCACTACCATCTCGGTATTGGGAGTTGACTCAGCTTTGATACCTGTTACCGGGAAGGCAAAATCGGAAGGTGTGAATACACAGGATTGTGCATATTGCAAATCCATATTGTTTACTTTTGGCAGGTTACCAATGCAACCGGCAATAGCTACATAGCACTCATTTTCAACCGCACGGGCCTGCGCGCAAAAACGAACCCGGTTATAAGCATGCTGCGTATCCGTCATAAATGGTACAAACAGGATCTGCATACCCTGCTGGGCCAAAATGCGGGATGGCTCCGGAAACTCCACATCATAACAAATCTGAATACCTATCTTGCCACAATCGGTATCAAACACTTTGATTTCATTACCGCCTTTAATTCCCCAGGCAGATACTTCACCCGGAGTAGGATGTATTTTGATGTACTGCTCGTAGGTACCATCACGACGGCACAGATAGGAAATATTGTATAGCACTTCATCAATGACGATGGGCATACTACCTGAGATAATATTTACATTATAAGCTACTGCATGTTGCTGAAATACCTTCCTTAGCTGCTCCGTATACCTGGCCACACCACGGATAGCTCCCGCAGGGTCCATCTGGTTAAACTCCTTCATCAGTGGCGCATTAAACAATTCGGGGAACACTACAAAGTCGGACCCGTAATCACTCACCGCATCAATAAAGTACTCCACCTGCTGCAGAAAGCCATCGAGGCTGCCGTAATCCCTCATCTGCCACTGTACCAGTCCTATACGTACCGTAGACTTATTATAACGAATGGTATCCAGGTCCTTTTCGTAGTAGATATTAAACCACTGCAACAAAGTAGCAAAGCCTTTGGAGGCTTCGTCGTTGGGCAGGTAATTTTTCAGGATCTTCTTTACCAGGAAATCGTTGGAGAACTGAAACGTTAAAGTAGGATCATAGATCTCTCTGTCCTGTACTTTTTCAATGTATTCTCTGGGCGACATTTTATCCGAAAACTTTTCATAGTTAGGGATTCGTCCGCCGGCAATAATACCCTGCAGGTTCAATTGTTCACAGAGATTTTTGCGGGCATCGTACAGCCGGCGCGCCAGGCGCTTACCACGAAAATCAGGATGCACAAACACTTCGATACCATACAAAACATCTCCTTTAGGGTCATGTGTACTGAAAGTATAATAGCCGGTGATCTGCTCGTAGGTATGATTATCACCAAATTTCTCATAGTCAACAATAATCGACAGGGCGCAGCCCACCACTTTGTCATTCATTGTCACGGCGATCTGTCCTTCCGGAAAAAGTTTGATCAACCGCTGGATAGTAGGCTCCCGCCAATAGCTCCCGGCCATGTCTGCATATGCCGACACCATGGACTCTTTCAGATCCAGGTAGTCCTCTACAGTAAGCTTTCTGATTTCTACAGTTTCTGACATATAATGATCTGATTATTCGGCAGTTAAATTAACTCTTTTCGCGCTAATAAAGTATATTTGTAATAGCAACAGTATTTTATTTACTTTACACTTCCGACTGATTTTACCCATCTTCTTCTGGAACAACCACCAAATATTATTCAACCTACTGATCATTATTATGTCTGTTTATAACCGGGATATTGTTATCGTGGGCCTTCAGCCCTGGTACACAAAAATTGGCAGCAACTGTAAAAATATTGCGCTGGAATTTGCACGACATAACCGGGTGTTGTATGTTAATTCGCCACTCGACCGGCGTACTATTATAAAAGAGAAAGATGATCCGCATGTTCAGTATCAGCTGAAAGCACTGGAAGGCAAAGAGAAAACCGTGGTGCAGGTAGAGGACAATCTCTGGAACCTTTACCCCGCTACCATTCTGGAATCTATCAACTGGATACCTTCTACCACCGTTTTTTCCTGGCTGAACCGTCGCAACAACCGCCGGTTTGCCAACAGTATAGCAGCAGCCATCCGGGAAATGAATTTTAAGGATGTGATCCTGTTTAATGACAACGATATATTCAGGGGATATTACCTGAAAGAATTTCTTAAGCCGGCCAGTTATGTGTATTATAGCCGGGATTATTTACTGGGAGTAGATTACTGGAGGAAGCATGGTAAAATCCTTGAGCCCAGGCATATCGCCAAAGCAGATGTAGCTGTAGCCAATTCTCTTTACCTCGCGGAGATGCTGCAACAATATAATCCCAATAGTTTTTATGTAGGTCAGGGTTGTGATTTAAGACTCTTTGATCCAACAGTGCAACGTGAGCGGCCGGCAGATCTTCCTGAAGGCAACCGTCCGCTGATCGGCTATGTAGGTGCATTGAACACCCTCCGGCTGGACATTACTATATTGCAGGCAATAGCCACCGCGCATCCGGAATGGCAACTGGTGTTGGTGGGTCCGGAAGATGATGCTTTCAGGGAATCGTCATTACATCAGCTTCCCAATGTGTATTTTCCAGGTAAAAAAGACATGCAGCTGCTACCTGCATACATCCAGGCATTTGATGTGTGTTTAAATCCGCAGGTGGTTAACGAGGTTACAGCAGGTAACTATCCGTTAAAAATAGATGAGTACCTGGCCATGGGTAAACCGGTAGTAGCAACAGCTACGCAAACCATGGAATTATTCCGGGGTCATGTATACCTTGCCACTTCCGCTGCCGGATATATTCCGTTGATAGAAGAAGCACTACGTGATCATACCCCGGTTTTAGCTCAGCAGCGTATCCGGTTTGCCGGTGAACATACCTGGGAAAATTCGGTTGCCGCCATTTATAAAGCTATTCTTACATCACCCCATCGTCATGAGTTTTAAAGATAAAATAAAACAGAGCCCCAGGCTTAAACAACTTGTTTTGTATATGCTGATGCCCCGGAATCAGGCCAGACCACGTACCTGGGTGCGATGGCTGGTGAATCCTTTCCTACATAAAAAAGGTAAAGGTGCCCTTATACGCCGCCGTACACGTATGGATGTATTACCTTTTAATTCGTTTAGTCTTGGCCGTTACTCCACCATCGAAGACTTTGCCACTATAAATAATGGTATGGGGGCGGTAACAATTGGTGATAATGTAAGGGTGGGTATTGGCAATGTGCTGATAGGTCCGGTAACGATAGGTAATAATGTGATCATGGCGCAGCATGTGGTATTGTCCGGGTTGAACCATGGCTACACGGATCCTGATGTCCCTGTTTCCCTGCAACCCTGCAGTATTGCTGCCATCCAGGTGGATGACGATTGCTGGATAGGAGCCAACAGTGTTATCACTGCGGGCGTACATATTGGCAAACATGCGGTAGTGGCTGGCGGCAGCGTAGTAACAAAAGACGTACCCGCCTATAGTGTGGTAGCGGGCAACCCCGCCCGTGTAATCCGGCAATACCAGGCAGCCACTGGAAAATGGGAAAAACCTTAGCTCCTTACTTTAATAAATCTTTTAGTCCATTTGAAGTTTGTTCCGGACACTTCCATGATGTAGTGGCCATTGGGTATCACACTAACGTCAATGTCTGTTTGAAAAGCGCCACTGAAAGTATATGATTTTTGCTGCACCAACCGACCGCTCATGTCATAAATTTTAACATGGATGAAGTTATTACCATCGCGCGCTACATTTAATCTTGCTATAGCGCTGACCGGATTGGGCACCAGTGATACAGAATCAGGTGTATGATCTACCGGCTTACTTTCCAGCACATCTACCGCAAAAGTAGTTATGCCGGTGGCTTGTTTATTATCAGTAACAGTGAGCTGAAAAGTGTAAGCCCCCTGCTGCAGTTTTGTAATTAATGTTCTTGCAGCATCGGGCGTGGCGATGAATGCATTGGCTGGTCCGGATAATTGCTTCCATCCAAATTTGTCAATGCTGCCACCCATGTCATAAGATGTTGATCCATCTGCTGATAAATAAGATGTAGGCAGTTGTACCGTTTTGTCAGCACTTACTACTGCTACAGGAACCTGGTTATTTGTTACCGGTGAAACTATTATACTTACTGTTGCCACAGCAGTGACACCCGCATTATTTGTAACAGTGAGTTCAAAAGCATAGGTACCTTCCAATAAACCGGTTACCTGGGTTTTTGCTGTTGTTGAACTGCCAAGTGAGCCACCTGCTGGTCCGCCTGTTTTTTTCCACTGCCATTTTACGATAGTACCGTCGGGGTCTGTGGAGGCGCTGCCATCCAGTTGTGCTGAATTTACCGGCAATGTAATATTAATGTCATTACCTGCGTTGGCTACCGGCGGCCTATGAGGACCGTTACTGCTGTACTCATAGGCACCCACATCATATTTGCCATTTTGTGGTCTTACAAAACCATCTGCATCTGTGGTTAATCCCATATCTGACATGTCGCGGCCGGCATCTATTGCAGCAGCACCTTTGGCAAGACGAAAATTACCGGCAGCTGCATCTATCACATTTGCTTCTGCGGGTGTTTTAGCAAAAAGATTATTACTAAAATCAAACTTGATTTGTTGGGCACCCCGTATGTAATAACCGCCCATGGGATAATCGCCGGAAGATCCGGTGTTGATAACGAGGTTATTATATACTTTATGACCTAATTGTGTGAGATATGCGTAGATTTTAATACCATCAGGGCCGGTGTTATAGATCGTATTGTTATAAATGTAAGCGGTTACAGGTTCAATGATAAATTTATCTGACACATTAATACCTTCTCCATTGGAAATATTAGATATCACATTATTATACACATAAGAAATACCAGAGCCAAACAAGGCTATACCAGGTAGATAACCACTATCTACTACGTTATTATACACCTTTACGGCGGTGCCGCCGCCCATCAACAGGCCATAGCTTTGTGCATCCAGCTTTTGCATTCCATAATTGCGTACAACATTATTGTACACTTTATTATCTCCCATATCCGCCATCGCTACCTGTATGCCATCATATCCTGTATTTTGTATATCGTTATCATATACTTCCAGGTTTTCGAGGTGATGTGATTTTACATCACCTCCGCATGCCGGAAAATTGATGATATAATGTGTGTTACCGATATAAAAACCTTCATATTCTGAATAGCGTCCTTTGATGTGGTGGATTTTGGCATTCCTCATTACATAGTTACCTTCCCAGTACTGGGGATTGTCGCAGGCCTGGGTAGTTTTAGCTACCAGCAGTATGTTAGCATCATGAATGTACATGTTATGTACATTAAAGTCTGTGCTGCCACTACCAAAGTACATACCCTGCATTTGAACACCATCCAGGTTTTTGCCGTTGATATCAAATCCATATTCCAGGCCGGGGGTACCTGATCCGGAAACTTCTATAAACTGACCCGACATAAAATTGAAGGCGATATCACTCTTATGTGTATTAATGCCCAGTCGGACGAGTCCTCCGCAGTTAGTAATTACAATTGGTTTGGCTTTTGTTCCGGTCAATTTTCCCAGTTGAACAAATTCGTAGTCGCCAGCCGGAATACAAAGTGTATCTCCGGGGTTAAGCTGAAAAGCACTCATGGCATCAGTATAATACATACCGTTGCCTATATTGGTTTTTGCAATCACGCGCTTATTCCCTGAAGGAGGAGGTGGTGGTGGCGGAGTAACAGTTGTACCTCCCTTTTTATACTGCAACATCCATTCATATACATTCATACCATTTTCCCTGTAATTGGGATCGTATGCCTTGTCCCAGGCATTGTGACCTGAAACGGGGAAAATAGTGAGTTTAGGTAATGGTGTTGGAGCTGGTTGATAAGCGGATATCATAGCCACCCAATCTTTTGAATATTGAGAGGGCACTGTACCATCTCCATTATTATGGAAAAACCAGGCAGGTACATTGTTTTTTGCAACCACCCTGGGTGCATTGGGAAATTGTACCGGATTCATATTTCCGGACACCGCTACCACTGCTGCAGGAATTTGTGCAAAGGCGTCGTTGGCAGATGCAAAATCTTCGGTGGAACCACCGCCCATACTCAATCCGGTTATATAGATCCTGTTATTATCTATCCTGTACTGGGTTTTTATATAATTGATCAGGCTAAGTATATCGAGGGGACTGGGAGATGTTTTAAACTGCGGGGATAATATTATAAAAGAGAAGGTTTGATTATTCACCGTAAACGAAGCCGGGAGTGTACCATCATTGATGCGTGCCGGAATACCGTTTTTTAATACGGCGGGTAAATTTGTTACCCCATCTCCTAACTCTCCAATACCATGAATGAAGACGATCAGCGGAAAAGAGTCTTTACTGGCAGCATAAGCTGGAGGGATATATTCATAATATCCTCCGCAATTAGTTACTGAGGTACCCTTGGTTGATTTAGCTACCTGCTGCGCGTAACTTTGTTGTGTTAATAAAAAAGATAGTGTTATCAGGGCAAATAACATCCTCTTACTTAAAAAGTATCCCAACTTCATGTGAGGTATTTTCAATTGTTATATGGTATAGCATGACTAAGTAATTCACTTATTTAGCAATGCCTGGTTTTCCACTGTAAAATAACTTGCCAACGGGGCTGATTACATTATAGGATACCGCCGATGTGTTACCAGGAGCAGGGAATAGTAATTACAAAGTCCCGATAGTTTTCACATAGGAGGGGTTTAAGTTGTTGATTTTAAGGTATAGGATTTACCACTAAACCACTGCAAATATTAATATTGTCGCTAAGGTAGGATATTTTTCATCGTATAGATAAGAAATATTATACATATAATTACACTTTTAAATAAAGTATTTTTTTCTGGTAAGTGTAAATACATGATCAATAAATAATACTATCAAATAACGAATTAAATTTTGCTGCCCCTATTTTAAATTATACTTTTGCGAAGACTTATAATATTGATTCAGGCAACGTTTTCAATATTCTATAGCCCCTTACGCGACGGTAAAAAACCTTATCCTCTATTAAAAGCCTCACACGCACATTAAGTATTTAATTACAACATGTTACATGGGTTTTAAATTATTGTCAGCTTTAAATAACAGGCATTTTCATTCTTTACTGGGTAACCTGGTATCCGCCTTCCTGAATCTACTTTCATTTGCTATCCTGGTTAGATTATTACCATTATCCGCTTTTGGTGAATGGGTTTTATTCATCGGCACCTATACTATTCTTGATCAGATACGTACTGCATTATTGCAGTCGGGTGTCATAAAATTTTATGCAGGTACTGATGAAACAACAGCCAGAAAAGTAGCCGGGAGTGCGTGGTATATTGCCCTGGTGCTAACAGGTATTTTCCTTGTACTCAACCTCGTTGTTGGGCTGATATGTTATAATTATTTCGACGATACCTGGCGCTTCTTTATTAAGTGGCTGGGGATTATGACGTTAGTATCCGTTCCTTTTAATTTTGCCAGCTGGGTATTGCAGGCAGAGCACCGGTTTGATAGGATTGTACAGATCAGGTTATGGCAAAACGGCTGCTTCCTTGTTTTGATTGTATTACTTTATTTAGTTGGCAAGGTAACTTTAGCTAATACGCTATATGCATATACAGGAGGCCTGGCCATCACCAGTGTATATACCTTGTTACGTAAGTGGACATATGTGCAGACAATTGTTTATAGCACAAAAGAGCAGATTAAAGTGCTTTACCGGTATGGCTGGCTGATAGTAGGGAGTATGCTCTCTTCCGGTCTTATCAACTATTCTGATAATTTCCTGATAAGAACGATGATCAATCCTGCTGCGGTGGCTATATACAGCATACCGCAGAAATTTATGGAAGTAATTGAAATTATACTTCGCAGTTTTGTGGCCACTGCACAACCTACCCTCTCCGGTGCGGCCAACAAAAATGACTGGGCCGGGGTAGCCCGTTCTTTTTCCCGTTATGTGGGCGCGGTTACTATTATTATTATTCCGTTTATTATCTGTCTGATCCTGTTTACAAAACCATTGATCATTATACTTGCCAGCAAAGCATATCTCCCGGCTACAGACGTTGTAAGAATTTTTCTGTTCTCGGCTATCCTATACCCGGTAGATCGTTTTATTGGTGTAGCGCTGGATATGATTAATCAACCCCTGACCAATTTTTATAAAAACTTTTTGAAGCTGGTGCTGAATATTGTAGGAGATATTATTTTCATACTGCTGTTTCATGATATCCGCTGGGTGGCAATAGGCTCCCTGATAAACATGGTTGTTTGTGTAATTGTGGGTTATTACATGCTGAAAAAACATGTACACTTTACAATAGCAGATATCATAAAACTCGGCTGGACAGAATGTATCCTGATGCTTGAAAAAATTACAGGAAAGCTGTTTTTCAAATCCGGCAAATCCGTCACCACTACCAGACCTTAACCACATAAAAAAGCCACCAGTCTTGGATCCATCTACATGGCAACTGGTGGCGTATAAGGTTTTTGTTTTTACTATTTTTTTCTCAGCACTCTTGATTTTATGATACTCTTGCAGATGTCTGTAAATGCCAGGGTAGCATCTGCCAGCTCTTTACCAAGTGAGCGCTGAGGAAAATAATGTAATACCATTTCACGGGTCCAGGGTGCTTCAAAATATTTCAGTATGTTTTTATCTTCCGGATTGATAACATATTTAAAATCGTCTTCCCACTCCAACCGCATAGTGTGCAGGTTAGGATGTGTTCTTTCCAGTATTTTATAGCCTATTGAATGCCGGGGTAAATATTCAAGGAACAGATCTCCAAAATCGAAGTTAGTAGGAAAATTCATTTTCGCCTTATCTACAAGCACTACTTCACCATTTACTTCCAGGATGGCCCATTTATGTGATTTTTTAGGAAACAGGTGCTCACCCAGCAAAGAGGGTGTTTCAATATAACCTCTTTTAGCCACGCGGAATTGTTCCTGCAAGAAGGCTACCGGATCTTCCACATGTTCCAATACCTGGTTACAAATAACATAATCAAATTCTTTGTCTTTGAATGGCAAATGTTCTCCATCCGCATTCAGAAACTGCTGGTTATTCAGCACTTTAATATCACCGCTACGATGTGTGTTATCATCAACATATTTATCTACTACCACATTCGCTCTTGGATGTGGATTGTGCCCTCCTCCTACTTCCAGTACCCTGTCACCTTTTTTTATGTTAAGGTCAAAACGAGAACGGGGATTTCTGATTTTCATGCGTCTAATTTATTTATCTGGTATTCGGTTAACTAATTAAATTATTATTTTCAATCCACGCCCGTTGGCGTCAGTAGCTGTTGATAAAGTGTTTCAATTTTACCCGTCATGATTTTTGCGTCAAAGTTTGCAATGATGCTGTTCCTTGCATTGGTCTGTAACTCCTGCCGTAGCTGCGTATCATCTACCAGCCGGATAATTGCCTCCGCAAGGGCAGGTGTATCCTTAGGTGGCACCAACAAACCGGTTACCTCATGCTGTATTGCTTCTTTGGTACCATCCACATCACTGGCTATCACGGCTTTCCCCATAGCCATTGCTTCCAGTACACCTATCGGAAAACCCTCCCACAAAGACGGCAGACAGTAGATATCTATTGCATGTAACACAGCAGGTACATCTGTCCGGAAGTTATCGAATACAATGCGGCTATCTACCTGCAGGTCTTTCGCCAGTTGAACAGCAGCATCTTTAAGGTCCCCTTCGCCTATCATCAGCAGGGTAACATCCGGCCGGGCAGCATACACTGCTGCAAATGCCCTGATCATACCCAGCGGATCCTTCTGCCCTGTTATCCTCACAATATAACCCAATACCAGGTGATGTTCCGGTATTCCGTACGCAGCTTTTACATCAGGGTAGGTGGCGGAGGCATTAAATCTACGCAAATTCACCCCATTTTTAACCACCACAGATTTAAAGGCACCCAGCGCTTTATGGCCTGTATACTGGTTGGCATCAGAAACAGTAATATTGAGCCGGGTATTGAAAGTAATAATTTTCTCCGCCACTATCCTCGCCATACGTTTAAAAAACGGCAGGTCATCATGAAATGACCAGCCGTGAATAGTATATATTACTGGTAATTTAAGCGTGCGCGCAGCCCATAATACATTTGTATTTGCACGGGTACCATGAACATGTACGATATCGATTTCCTGTTTACGCAAAAAATCTTTTACCTGTTTCCATACCCTGATATCAAATGGTTTCTCTGTATGTATCACATAACCCGGCACACCCATTTGTTGCAGAGACTGCATCATGGGACCATCTGTAAAGGAAAGCACAACGGGTTTAAAACGTTGTTTGTCGAGGTAGCTCACCAGGTCCAGTACATGACTTTCCCCTCCCCCTATTTTCCCTTGCCGGATGGCTTCCAGCACATTTATTTTTTTTGGTGTTTGTGTCATTCGGTAATTATAATCCTGAAATCCATCTGCTATACCAAAGCTGGAATACCAGTATATTCCATAGCTTCTGGTGACTTACTTTGCCACCAGCGAAATAGTTGTTTAATAATTGTTGTACATGTTCTACATTAAAGATACCACTTTGTTCAAGTTTGGCCGGTGAAAGATAATATGACATCTGTTCTTTCAGTTCCTCTTTAAACCAATGTGTCAAAGGTGCAATGAATGGCCGTTTAGGGCGATCCATCAATGATTTTGGAATATACTTATGTACAATTTCTTTCAGTATATATTTATTCACATTATCCTTTACTTTCACCGCTGCCGGAACAGTGGCTAAAAATTCCACCAACCGGTGGTCCAGCATTGGTTCTCTCCCCTCAATCCCAACAGACATGGTAGCACGATCCACTTTCACCAGGTTATTGTCTACCAGGAATGTTTTGTAATCAACAGATAAGAGGCGATTTAGCGGGTCATTGATATCATTCAGCTCGCCGTTCATATCAAAGTTAGTTTTGTAGGCAGAAACAGGTGTTCCGAGGAATCCGGCTGCTTCACTTTCTGTGATATACTGGCTGATATATTTCATGGCTTCCTGCGGTTTGCCGGATGCCCATATCAATTTCATTTTTTCATAACGGCTGGCAAAATTATATTGTTTGTTAAAATACGGAATAGTGGCCGGATCTACCCATCCCATTACTTTACTCACCAGGCCTTGTACACCTTTCGGGAAACTGCTGCTATAACGGAGTGACTGATTAAATTTATTATATCCAGCAAACAATTCATCGCCGCCATCAGCAGACAATGCCACTTTCACCTGGCTGCTGGCCAACTTACTCACCAGTGTAGTAGGAACGGTGGAATTATCGGCAAATGGTTCGTCGTATATATCCGGCAACTGATGCAATATTTCTCTTGCCTCAGCAGCCCCTATGATCCATTCATTGTGATCGGTACCCAGGTGCAGCGCTATTTTCCGGGCCTCTTTTGATTCATCAAATGCCTGCTCTTTATAACCTATGGTAAATGTTTTGATACGGCTGCCGGAAGAAGCCTGTAAAATAGCTGCTACGCTACTGCTGTCATATCCTCCGCTTAAAAAAACACCTACCGGTACATCTGCTACCATCCGGTATTTGTAGGCACTTTTCATTAATGATTCTGTATGCTGAATAATGGCTGATTCAGACATATCTGTAAGCGGCTGGCGATAGGCATTCAGTACATTCCAGTATTCTGTCAGTACCGGTTCTTTTGTATGTAATGATAAATGCAGCCAATGACCAGGCTTTAATTTGTGTGTATTTTTATAAATGGTATAAGGCGCGGGGATGTAGCTATATTGCAAAAACAGTGACACACTGTTCACATCTATTTCTTTGGGAAAACCGGGATAGCTGCACAGGCTCTTTAATTCAGAGCCAAACAGCAACACATTATTATGCCAGTAATAATAAAGTGGCTTCACGCCTGCTCTGTCTCTGCACAATATTAACTGTCCTTTGTCTTTATCATAAATAACAAAAGCAAACATTCCAATACATCTATCCACCACCTTTTCTTTCCAGAGGTCATATCCTTTCAGTAATACTTCAGTATCTGAATTTGAAACAAACGTATATCCATTTTTTTCCAGTTCCTTACGGATCTCCATGAAGTTGTAAACTTCGCCATTGAAGATCATGGAATACTGATTATAATGCATGGGCTGGTGTCCTGAACTGGAAAGGTCCAGGATAGAAAGACGACGTTGTCCCAGTCCTACACTGGCCTGGGCGTGTTCATATACTTCGTATCCGGCGTCATTGGGTCCACGATGCTGCAGCACATCTGTCATGGACTTCAACATACTCAAATCTGCATTCTTTGAAAAATCAACAAAACCAGCTATGCCACACATGGTACTAAATTTAGTCGATGATGTTTTATATTCCAGAATATCCCTTTCCAAAATGCTTTTAAATGCGCTATTTCTTTTCTGGCAATAAAAGACAAAGTATTTTTCGGAATGGTAAACACCATCAGATAGAACAGGAAAAAAATACGGGCGGATAATTTTACATTTCTCCGCATAAACAGTATCCTGTTCCTGGTTAAATAATAAGTTTTTAAAGGGCTGTTTTTGCCCGTCGTCATTGATTCTTTATGATATATCAGCGATTGGTACTGGTAATAAATTTTGTAGTGTTTACGTTTAAATTGCTCGCACCAATCAAACTCTTCATAATATAAAAAATATATTTCCGGCATCAGCCCTACTTCTTTTAATATGCTGACAGGAATCATCATGGCACCGCCATGTGCATAATTAGTGGAGGTAATCTGATCATATTGTCCTTTATCCGTTTCCTTGCATCCTATCATACTGTTCCTGCCCGTGAAAGTATCTACTGCATTATATCCTGCGTACTCAATAGTGCCGGGATGAAAATAATAATGGAATTTGGGACTTACGATGCCTGCATCCGGATGCAGGGAAAAAATATCCAGCAATCCTTCTATCAAACCATCTGTAAATTCCGTATCATTATTTACCAGGAAAATATAGGAACCGGTAGCAGCCAGGATCCCCAGGTTATTACCACCTGCAAATCCTTTGTTAACTTCACTTCTGATGACCTTCGCTGCAGGATATGCCTGCAATAAGGCAGCTGTTGGATCTTCTATGGAAGCATTATCCACAACAATTACTTCCAGATGACTATAACTGTTTTTAGCAATAGAAGTGAGTAATTCACATGTTACAGCAGCGGTGTTATAGTTAACGGTTACAATTGATACAAGCGGTGTATTATTATTTCCTGGCAACATTTATTAGAGGATTATCAATGTCTGTTTTAGAATGTTTGGTATGTATAAATGTTTTATTAGCGCCTTTCAACTTAAACACCAGCGACAGCATAATACCTATTGCCCCCGGCAGATGCAGTAATATCTTAAAGAAATACTTCGAATAAAATTTACCGGGTAATGGCAACAATAAACTGATAGCATATCCCAGGGATAACAACAGCCACATATATACAGAGATCCAGAGTATACCTCCGAAAATAAGATAGATGGCCGTCATGAATATGAGGCCAGCCAATAACAGCATTCTGGGCAGCAGCATATTCTGACCTACCGCCATGTAAAAATAATCGACCCTTCCCTTCAACAATGCCCGACATCCTTTATTGAAATATTTTTTCAGATAAACAAACTGGCTGGATAACCATCTTTTACGCTGATTTTCAAAAGCAGCAGCGTTTTCTACTTTTTCATCGAAGATGAGGGCATCTTCCAGGTAATGAATGGTATAACCCTTATATACCAACAGCTGCTGTAATACTTTATCGAACCCTCCTATTGCTGCTGTTTCTTTCAGTGCCTGTTTAATAAGCGGATAATGAAAAGCAATACCCGATCCGATCAGAGAGGCAGACAAACCCAATGCGTTAGCGCCTTTCCGGTTAATATGATTTGCTATTATTTCATTGGCAGCATCCATGATGGCAAAAGGAGTATCCAGATTTTTGGCGACCCGTTGTGCCTGCATGGCATGTTTACCTTCTGTTACATATGCATGGTTTACTTTCAACAAAAAATCGGCTTCCAGTATATTATCAGCATCAGCAATCACGGCTATATCATATACATCGTCCAGTTGTGCGAAAGCGGTATTCAATGACCTGGCCTTTGTACTTTTTTCAAAGGAAACCGGAATAACAATCACATTCCTATGCACTTTCAGATCCTTTATGGTAGCTGGTTGCAATGAATCAGCAATAACAACAACATCGTACAGATCTTCCGGGTACTCCAGTTGTTCATAGCTTTTTACAGCAGAAATAATGATATCATCTTCTTTATATGCAGGTATTAATATAGCAATGCGACTAAATACTTTTGTAGTATGATAATTCTTTCCTTTGTTAAAACTTAATTTTCCGGCAACGGAGAAAATCAGGTTGTAAAGGACACAAAATGCCAGGTAGGCAAATACTATTATCTCCAGGGCGGCTATCATTATACGTTATCTTTTTGAACCAATGCCATAGGAGTATTCATCATAATCCACATGTCGTATGAAAAGGTGTGTTTTTGGGAATAGTTGATATCGAGTTCAATTCTTTCAGCGGCAGACATTTCTTTTTTACCACGTTTACTGATTTGCCAGAGGCCTGTAATACCAGCCGGCGCCAGAAACCGTTGCGCCCAATCGTCGGTAGTAAGGGCAGTAGCCTCATACAAAGGTAATGGTCTGTTACCTACCAGCGACATATCGCCTATTAATACATTAAATAGCTGAGGAATTTCGTCGAGGCTGGTATTGCGCAAAAAGGAACCGAACCGGGTAACGCGTGGATCATTTGATACTTTGTAAAAAACAGCTCCACCGTTAGCATCATATTGATTCAGATGCGTGAGTTGCTGTAATTGTTTGTCTGCATTCGCCACCATGGTTCTAAACTTATAGAACTTAAATACCTGGTAATTTTTTCCGGCGCGGCGTGCTGCATAAAAAACGGCTCCTTTCGATTCCAGTTTTACGATCGCTGCAATAATCAGCAGGAACGGACTGATCAGCACTAACAAACATCCGGCTACAACAATATCAAAGGTTCTTTTCAGAATAGTGTTGACTTGTTGTTTACGATCTACGGGTGTCTTTTCCACAGCTAATACCGGAGATAAGGCTACCAGTTTTTTGTATTTATTTACAAATGAAATTTTCTGATGCAACTGATTGCAAAAACAATCTTTGGTAATAATTTCATCTACAAACGAATACTTTCTGATACACGCTTTCAACGAATCAGATATTTGGTCCGTGTACAAAAAGAACGGGACAACACGGGAAATCGGGTGTCCTTTAAAGTACTGCTGCCAGGCAGCAAGGCTTGCCTCATAATTGTTATCTGCCTTATAAATAATAAGGGATGGTTGTTTGCGGAAGGAGTGCATCAATTGTTTCATTGTATGCGCAGCTTCTTCAAAATTTGACACAAACAAAGATTTGCATCCCGTTTTAATCTCACCTAGTTCAGCATGAAGATTTCCTATAAAAATGATGATCCGCTCATTGCTGATATGCCTTGAGGTGTCGATTTCGGTCAGTAAATTCAGTTCAGGTGTAGTAGTCATTCTCATGATAATTTGGAATTAATATTGATGGACGCAAGAATAAGACTAAGAAAAAACATACATAAACCGGTTATCAAATATTCCATCCACTTTATCCAATAACATCACAGGATCAAAAGGTTTAGTAAGAATCCCTCTAACATTATCATAATGCTTATTCTGAAAAGTTTCTTTTGAGTTAATAATGCCGGAAAGAACAATTACCGGAATTTGCTGGTACAAATTACTGGTGCTTAGATAGTCTATTAATTCCCAGCCATCTATATTTGGCATTTGCAGATCTGTAATGATAAGATCCGGGACATTCCCTTTGGTTAACCATGCCATTGCAGACAATCCATCACCTGCCGAAGTCACCTTGTGTTTTCGGCTCAGAACAGCCTCCAATAAGTATCTTATGGGTAAACTATCATCAATAACTAAAACATTTTTTTTCACCTTCTTTCTTTTTAATACAATTAATACCAACGCTTATAGGGCGCAGGGAACCACTAGAAGGCTTTAAATTGGATAAGGTTCAAGAAATTAAACTGGTTCTTCAGGGGACATTGGGGACACAGGTAAGCATACTTGAATGTATAGCCTAGAATGCTGCATCGAATTTACAAAGTAATTTTCAAATCAGGTATTATTAAATTAATTCTTAAAAACTACCCGATGAAATGCAACTTATTCTCAATAGACGCAAATCTATAATACTTTAAGAGTAGTTTATTCTCTATTTTGTAAACGGCGGAATTTAGCTGGTGAATGCAAGGAAAATTTAAGTAAACGAATTTTAAGCAATGCATCCGGAAACATAAAAAATGATTTCTGATAAAAATTTGCCTGATTATTATAGTTTTGCTTCCGGAATTTGATATTACTTACATAATTATGCTTCCCTGCAGTAATTACCCCTAAATTATTAGTATGACTATTTTGGTGCTTTTTTTCTGGATAAGCTTATTCTTTGTTTTCTATAGTTATATCGGATATGGTCTGCTATTATATATACTGGTAAAGATAAAACAGTTGGTAGTGAAGCCTCTTCCCGCGAAGGAAGCGGGTTTCCAGCCGGAAGTTACTTTTATGGTGGCCGCCTATAATGAAGCAGATTTTATCAGGCATAAAATTGAAAATACGCTGGAGCTGGATTACCCGGTTGAAAAACTGACGATCATTTTTGTTACAGATGGCTCATCAGATGACACCAACAGCATTATAAAAGAATACCCTCAAACACAACTATTGTATGAACCACAGCGCAGTGGCAAGACAGTAGCTATCAACCGGGCAATGGCGCATGTTACCACGCCTTTTGTTATTTTTTCTGATGCCAATACCTTGCTGAATCCACAGGCTGTTAATTGTATGATCAGCCATTTTTCTGCAGCAGAGGTAGGCGCTGTCGCAGGTGAAAAAAAAGTAATTTCAGATAATGCTGCAGACGCAGAAGGCGCCGGAGAGGGCATGTATTGGAAGTATGAGTCTTTATTAAAAAAATGGGACGCTGCGCTATATAGTGTAATGGGAGCGGCCGGTGAATTATTTGCCATACGTACTTCCCTGTACGAAAATGTTCCGGCTGATACCATTCTTGATGATTTTACGATTTCCTTTGGGGTAAATAAAAAGGGATATAAGGTAGCATACGCACCGGATGCCTATGCCCGGGAAGCACCCTCCTCTTCTTTACAGGAAGAGTATAAAAGGAAGGTAAGAATCAGTGCGGGAGGGTTTCAGGCGATGTACAGGCTATCAGCACTGTTTAATTTTTTCAGGTATCCGAAAATTACCTGGCAGTTTGTTTCTCACCGCGTATTTCGCTGGACAGTTGCCCCTTTGTGTTTGCTACTACTGCTGCTCACCAACATCGGTTTATGTATCGCCACCTCTGCTCCTGTGTATCGTTATGTATTAATACTGCAGTCTGTTTTTTATACATTGGCCTTTATTGGTTACCTGATGGCAATACGACAGATGAAAAGCCGGTATTTTTATGTTCCCTTTTACTTTGTATTCATGAATGTAGCCGTGTTCCATGGCTTTATAAGATACCTGAAAAAGAAGCAATCCGCAGTTTGGGAGCGGTCACAGCGACAAATAACCATTACCTGATCAAATGGCAACTTTACTAGTTAATTATTTAACTTCGCCACTCATTTTATGACGTTTACCAATTAAATACAGCCTTTCACTAGAAAAACAGAACGTGTAAAAAAGATACGCTTACTTTTGCTTCCAAACCGAATACATTAATAATGCAAAGCGGGCTGCCATCTCTTGCCAGTGCTTGTTTAGCTTTATCAATGTGCATTCCTGGTTCATACACTTAATAGTTTTGAGACCTCTTCCTTAGACAAAGCCACTGGTAGTTGTGCCATATTTCCACAACCTGAATTTATTTTTACCATCTCCTCTGATTTGCCAACGGTACTTGCTGTAAGCGCATGCCGCATTTTCCTGATTTTAATTTGGCATTTGTCATACGTGTTCATATAACAAACTATTATGAAAAGACTTTTACCCCTGATTATTAGTTTCCTGTTATTATTTATAACAGGAAAAACTATTGCACAATCGGTATTGAATCCGAATGATCCAATAGTTATATATAATTCCGCCTCCCCACCAGCACAACCTCCTTACGGGCAGATTGGTAAATGGGTGAAAACCGTCAGGGTAACGTGGTGGAATACCAATGGGTTCAAAGCCTACTTTTATAAGGGAATGGCTTTTCGTTTGAAATTCCCTAAAACCTACCAACCTGGTGTGGTGGATGGAAAAAAATATCCTGTTTATGTCTTCTACCACGGACGTGGGGAAGGCGCTCCTATTTATGATAATGACTTTCAACTGTCTCATGGCGGAGATGTTTTTAATGCTGCCGTAAATAACGGCCTCTATGATGGATTTCTATTATATCCACAGAGTACAGATGGCACATGGGGTACTAACTATTATGATAACGTAGCCGAATTACTGAACATCATGGCTACAGAGGTGAAAGCGGACCTTAACAGGGTAACCGTGAATGGGCTTTCTGAAGGTGGTTATGCTACCTGGGAATTCATGCTGAGATATCCAAAATTAGTAGCTGGTGCTTTACCTATGAGTGGAATAGCTATCGGCTATAATTCTGGTATTAATAGTTTCAAGTTTACGCCTGTATGGCTATTCCAGGGTGGAAAAGATGGTGCGCCGGCACCCTATACAGCACAACAAATGGTCAACACAGAACACACTGCAGGAGGTAATTTCACTTATAAGCTATACCCTACTTTAGGGCACAATACCTGGGACTCTGCATGGCAGGAACCAGACTTTATTCCTTTCATGAACAGGGCCAGTATACTCAAGCCCTGGGCGCTTTTTGGGCGTACCACATTTTGTCCCAACGACACGATCAATGTTGTAATCGGTATTGCGCCAGGGTTTGATGGTTATGAATGGCAAAAAGATGGCGTTACCATTAATGGCGCCACTACTAACCAAACCACCGTTACCGCATTTGGTACCTATAGCGTAAGAGTAAAGAGAGGTACTGTATGGTCTGAATTCTCTCCTACCCCGTTGCAGATAACGCCTAAAACAGCTACCCAAACACCGCCAATCACTATTGATCCTTTGGCCAGTAATGTATTACCGGCTCCGGATGGCAGTACCACCGTTACGCTGCACCTACCTGCCGGTTACGTTACTTATGAATGGCAGAAAACAGGTAATCCTCAGGACATTGGAACTACTCCTTCTATTGCAGTAGGCCCTGGTAGTTACATTGCACGTGTTACGGAACAATACGGCTGCAGCAGTAATTTCTCTGCTCCTTACACTGTTGTCAGTGCTTCAGGCGCTAATCCTCCTGACGCCATCAGCGGCTTAACAGTAAGCACACAATCACAAACATCACTTCTTCTTAACTGGATCGATAAACCCAATCCGGTATACAACGAAACTGCCTTTGAAGTATATCGCAGTGCTACTACCGGCGGGCCTTACAAGCTGGTGGCAAAAGTAAACACTGATGTGCTTACCTATACCGATAATGGTCTTAATCCTAATACCACCTATTACTACGTTATACGGCCAATAAATGGTAATGGTGCAGCACCTGTTTCAGTAGAAGCAAATGGTAAAACATCAGCGGATACAACGGCTCCTACAGCGCCTGCCAACCTCACCGTAACAGGCACTACCAACAATTCCGTTACCTTAACCTGGGCCGCAGCCACTGATAATATTGCGGTAACCGGTTACGATCTGTATATCAACAATATGAAAGCCTATTCTTTTGCAGGTAATATTTTAACTGCCACTGCTTACGGCTTAGTAACACGTCAGGTTTATAACTTTTATGTGATAGCCAGAGATGCTGCCGGTAACCAGTCAACTCCAAGTGGCCAGGTAACTGCCGGTACCGTTAATAAAGGCTTAACCTATAAATACTACCAGGGCTCCTGGAGTACCTTACCTGATTTTAATGCCCTGACACCAATAACTACAGGTAATGTTGCCAATGTAGACCTTACCCCTCGCCTGCAGGATGTCAATTACGGACTCCTCTGGCAAGGTTTCATTACTATACCAATAGCGGGCACCTATACATTTGAAACAACTTCAGACGATGGCAGCCGGTTTTATTTTAATAAAGCCTACACCGCGTCAGCTGTTCCAACCGTAAACAATGACGGATTACACGGAGCTGTTTCTGTGAGCAGTGCACCACTCAACCTGCAGCCAGGCGTATATCCAATAGCAGCTACTTACTTCCAGGCAGGTGGCGGTGAGTCAATGATACTGCGCTGGAAATGTACACAATTAGGCATCAATTCACTTACAACGATTCCTAATCAATACCTCGGCGATACACTTACTATTCCGGGAAATGCACCGGCAGCGCCAGGTAACCTGGGTGCTACAGCAGTGAGCTTCAATAAGATTACGCTCAACTGGGTAGATAACAGTAATAATGAAACCGGCTTTGAAATATACCGGAGCCTTACCAATACCGGCACCTTTGGTATTATCGGAAAAGTAAATGCGAAGGTTACCACCTTCGATGATATCAATGTTGCACCTGGTACCCGTTATTTCTATAAAATAAAAGCAATAGGCAAATTTGGTGAATCAGCAATGGTAGGTGGGTATCCTTATACCGCTGTATGGCTGTTGAACAACTCGTACGAAGATGTAAGTTATAGTAACAACGCTATGACCGGATCCGGTACTACTTTCAGCACCATCAGTAAAGAAGGTACTAATTCTCTCGCATTTAACGGCACCAGCAATTATGCATCTATCGGCGGCACTGCTTCAGGGTTCCTGCATGATACATTTAGTGTCAGAACAGTAGCCTTGTGGATCAAAGCAAATGCACTGGACAACAACCGTATCATTTTTGATATGGGAGGCAGCGACAATGGCCTGGCGCTTCGCATTAATGCCAATAAACTGGAAGCAGCTATTGCAAGCGGCAATACAAGCGTAACCGCTTCAGCAGCATTTACCAGCACCGACTGGACACATGTGGCCGTTGTTTACACAGGCAGTTCTTTACGCCTGTATATAAACGGTGCATTATCAGCGTCTGCTAATACCAGCTTCAGTATAGTAAATACAACCACAAACGATTCAAGGGTCGGTCAAAATAACGGCACCAATGCCTTCAACAGCACTGGTGTCTTTTACAATGGTAATATTGATTATTTCACCGTTATAAACCAGGCACTCAGCCAGGGTGAAATTGGCCAGTTGGCAACTAATTCATTACCGTTGCCTACTGCGTTAACTGCACCATTGCCGGCACCACCAGCTGCGCCTAGTAACCTGGTAGCTACAGGAACTTCTCCCAACACTATCAATCTTACATGGAAAGATAATGCTACCAATGCTACCGGTTTCAGGATTGAACGTTCCTTTGGCGCTACCAATAATTTTTTGTTGCTCACCAACGTAGGTCCTGCAACCAATGGTAACGGCGCCTACAAAGATTCTGCACTCTTTGCTAATCAGCAGTACGTATACAGAATAAGAGCTACAGGCGATGGTGGCAACTCTGCTTTCACAGCAAATGCTACAGGTCAAACATTGAACACACCGCCTGTACTTGATCCTATTGCTAATCAGTCTGCACGATATGATGTGGTAAGCCGCATTAATATAAATGCAAAAGATGCTGATGGAGATCCTATTACTTATACGACGGCTAATTTGCCGGCCTTTGTAACACTGGTACAGGATATCACAGGCGTTTATCTGAATGTAGCACCATCTGTTACATTACAGGGCACTTATATTAACCTGACTGTGTATGCAGCAGATAATCATGGCGGAAAAGACTCTACAGTATTCAATCTCACGATTAATGATAACTACAGTCCTGTTATTGCTGCCATTCCTAACGTAACACTGAATGAAGGCGATAAACAACAACTTTCGCTGAGTGCAACTGATCAGAATGCAGGTGACAGCTTAAGATGGAGTGGTATCGGTTTCCCTTCTTTCATCACTATCACCGGCAATAACCGCACAGCTACACTGAATATACAACCTGGTTATGCTGATGCCGGTACTTACACCGTGAAAGTAAAAACAGATGATAATAATGGCGGAATAGACACTAAAACATTAACCGTTACTGTAATTACTAAAAATCCTAACTACAAACTGTTTGTTCGCTTCAAGCACCAGACAGACGCGCCAGCGCCATGGAACAATATCACCGGAAAAGATACCTACGGTCTGTTGAATGATAATGGAGATGCTACCAGCGCAAACCTGCGGATCCAAAGCGACAACTGGTTTACCTGGAATGAAGGTAGCAACACAGGCAACAATAGTGGTGTGTTCCCGGATGTTGTATTAAAAGAATACTACTTCTTCGGTTCATATCCTGGCATATTCACTTCTGCCAACAGTATTGACATGAAGCTGACTGGCCTGGATACAACAAGACAGTATTCCTTCAAGTTCATGGCCGGCAGTAACTGGTCTGTCCAGGCAAACAATGGTACTACCGTATTTACGATGAATGGCGTAAGCAAGTCAGTAGCAGTACAGGGCAATACATCCACTACTGTGAATTTTGATACCATCAGACCTAATCTCAGCGGTGAAATCACTTTTACTGCATCAGTAGCCAATGGTACGCTGGTAGGTTATTTGAATGGCTTTGAAGTAGACGCCATATTAAATGACGGCACCAAACCTGCTGCATCTAACAATCTGACAGTAACACAACAGAATGGCGTGGCCTTGTTGAACTGGACCAATTTGGCCTACAATGCTACCAGTTACGAAGTACATCGCGCTGCTGATAGTCTGGGGACCTATACTTTACTGCAAAGTCTTCCAGGGACAAGTGTTACCAGCTATAACGACAGCACCACACAAGGTAGTCATGTCTATTACTATAAGGTCCGAGCAGTAAATAGTAACGGTGTTTCAGCATTTTCAAATATTGCAGGTGTAAGCATACCAGCTAAACCTCCGGTAATTACTACAATTGCAGATGTTAAAGTAAGAGCAGGTGCTACACAAACGGTTAACATAACTGCAAAGGGCGACGGACAAAATGTAGTTACCCTCAGTGTTACCGGCTTACCAAACTTTGGCTCGTTCACAGATAACGGCGGCGGTGCAGGTACATTTACCTTCAATCCTTCTGTTGACAATCTTGGCAGCTATCCGATAACAGTTACTGCTACAGATAACCTGGGTGCATCTGCACAACAAACATTCAACGTAAACGTAACCGATGCCAATACTACCAGCACTTATTTCAACTTTGCATCTACCAATCCTGCCGGTGCGCCATGGAATAATATTTCAGGCTTCCCGTACGGAGGCGTTAAAATCACAAATGCAGTAGATGAAACTGGTACTATCACCAACATGGGCATGACCTTCCTGGAAAACTGGGAAAATGATGCACCTAACATTGGTATGAGCACTTCCGAAAACACCGGTATTTACCCTGATGCAGTAATGCAATCTGCTATATATGAAGGTAGCAGTACTTTACATACCATTAAGGTGACCGGATTGGATCAGAACAAACGGTACAACTTCGTATTCTTTAGCAGTGTAAACTATGGCATTAACGGCACCACTACTTTTGTCATCAATGGTACTACGCTGACACTGAATGCTTCCTATAACACCAGCAAAACTGTTCAGATAAATCGTATTACGGCTAATAGCAGTGGTGAAGTAAACATACAGGTAAGCAAAGCCAGCGGCGCTAGTTACGCCTACCTGAATGCAATGGTGGTAGAGTCTTACGACAATACCTTGGCAATAGTAAATCCGTTGAACCTCGTAGCCCGCGCCAATGATCCCAAACAGATCACACTGACCTGGTCAGACAGGGCCAATAACGAAACCGGGTATGAAGTATGGAGAGCTGTTTCCGGTAGCAGTTACGCACTGGTAACCACAGTAGGCGCCAATGTAACTGGTTATACAGACAATGGCTTACTTGCCAATACAAAATACTATTATAAAGTACGTGCAATAAACGGGGGGGGGCAGTCTGGCTATAGCAATATGAGCTCAGCTACTACCCTGGCATTTAAGATACTGGTGAATTTCAGCCAGTCGAAAGCCGCACCGGCACCATGGAATAATACCAATGTACCCCCTCAGCTTGGTGTAGTGCTCAGCAACATGAAAGATGGTAATAGTGCCCCAACAGGTGTGGGTATCGAAATTATCAATAACTTTGATGGTACATATGCTGCAGGCATCAATACAGGTAATAACAGCGGTATCTATCCTGATAATGTGATGATTGAAAACTATGGTGTATTCCCTGGAAACCATGCCCGGTTCAATGTTACCGGTCTTAATCAAACGTTGAGATATAACCTGGTATTCTTTTCCAGCTCAGTTGAAGTGACAGACATTACAACAAAGTATACCGTAAACGGTACCAGGATGACTTACCTGAATGCTGCGTTGAATAAGAGTGGTACAGTTACCTTGTATGACATTGCGCCTGACCAGAACGGCAACATTGTTATTGATATTGATCCGGGTACAGCAACCTCCGGTTATGGCCTGATTGCAGCGCTGACTATTCAGGGACACCTTGATCCGGCTACACAGCATGAAAATGGTCCGTCATCACTGCAACCATTAGCACGCAATACTTTGCTATCAGCTGCTCCGGTAGTAGTGAGTAAAAATGAAGAGAAAGAAGAATTTGGCACTGTTAAGGTTTATCCAAATCCTTTCACCACTCAGTTTAATGTGGATATTGAACTGAAGAAAGCCACCAGTGTTAAAGTCGAAATTTTCGATCTCTCCGGCAAGTTATTACAGACAGTATTTACACCATCAGTACAAACAGGTATCTCTACCCTTCGTATCAATACTGCACACAGTGTGCAAACAACGGGGATGTATATACTTAGGATAACAGGTAATTCAAATAATCCAAAAGTTGTCAAATTATTCAAGCAATAAATAGGTTACGCTGACTGTCCCAAAAAAATCCGGACTTGCTCCGGATTTTTTTGGGCAGCACAAGTGTTAAATAATTTTAATTAATATGGATATAATATATTTCATTAAGGCGCTATTGAAGAAAAAGTGGTGGATCATCATCAGCTCATTACTCGCGATAGCAGGGGCTTTCGCTTTTACATTAGGTAAGCCAAAGTTATACGTATCAAATACTCAGATTTCAACCGGGTTCACCACAAATGATCAGATAAAACTGCGTGATGAAAATATTAATGTGTTTGAAGCAGATATTAAATTTGACAACGTCATTGAAACCATTAACTCGCCCGTAGTAATTGGCATGCTATCTTACAACTTACTGCTGCACGATCTGAAAAATAACAAGCCATTTAAAATACTGAATGAAGCAGACAGGAGTAAAGAAGATTACACCGCTGTTAATACAGCAGATGCGATAAGAGTATGCCAGGACAAACTGGATTCCTTACAAGTCCTCTCCTCCTATAACACAACAGAAAGAAGCATACTTGCTTTGCTAAAGCTCTATAAATATGATTACGAATCCATCCGGAAACAATTGAGCGTGGCGCGTATGCAGCGTACAGATTACCTGGAAATCATGTTTAAATCTGAAGACCCGGAGCTTTCTGCTTTTACGGTAAACACCCTTTACAGAGAGTTTATCAGGTATTATGGCAGCCTGCGGTCTGAAAGATCTGTTGAAAGTGTGGAATCATTTGGAGAACTGGTAAAACAAAAGAAAGAAGAGCTGGATAAAAAAGTAGAAGCACTCCGGATGTACAAATCATCTGAAGGCCTCTTAAATGTGGAAGTAGCCAGTGGCAACCAACTGGATCTGATCAAGCAGTTTGAAAAAAGCTTGTCCGATGAGAGAGCCAATTATAATACACTTAACGCTTCGCTGCAAAGTGTGGTACAGCAAATCGCAGAAAGCAGCAAAGGAAAACCGGTGTACGGTAATTCCAATAGTGAAATTATTGCGTTACGGAAGCAGATCAATGACCTGAATGATCAGTATGTTCAAAAAGGATCAAATGATGACGCGATTAAAAATAAAATAACCTCCTTACGCGGACAATTACAAAACCTTATTGCCAGCACCACTGTTACCACCGGTTCCGAACTGTCCAAAGAACAACTGGTGCAACAAAAAACAACCCTCTCGGCACAGTTGAGCGCCTCTTCCATGAATATTAAAAGCCTGGAAGGCAGGATTAATACCCTCAAAGGTTCAGTAGGTTCTTATGCCACCAAAGAAGCTACGGTAAGCAGTTTGCAACATGAACTCACGATGGCGCAGGATGAATACAATAAATTAAAAGAAAAGCTGAATGCGGCACTGGATAACCAGACAGCACCCAATAATAACTTTAAACAAATACTGAAAGGACAGCCATCCTTTAAACCAGAATCATCCAAAAGGGTGATCATAATGGGCATGGCAGGCATCTCTGCATTTATGCTCGCGGCATTCATTATTTTATTATTTGAATTCCTTGATTCTTCCCTTAAATCACCATCCGTTTTTGGAAGACATATTGACTTGAAACTGATCAGCACTGTTAATCATGCAGATCTTCATAGATATAGCATCCTGGACGTATTACAGCAATCCGTTAAAGATCAGAACACATCTAAAAAAAGACAGAATATATTCCGGGAGTTACTACGCAAACTGCGTTATGAAGTAGAACAAAGCGGAAAGCAGGTATTTCTTTTAACCAGTACCGAAGCACAGCAGGGTAAAACTACCCTGATGCAGGCGCTCGCATACAGCCTTAGTTTGAGCAATAAAAAAGTATTGGTCATAGATACCAACTTCTGTAATAATGACCTTACCGTTCAAATGAAGGCACAACCAACATTGGAAACATTTTCAGTAGCACCGGAAGATATAAATATTGAGAAAATAAAAGCTATCGTAACTACTTATCCTATCCCGGGAATTGAGGTGATAGGCTGCAAAGGAGGCGATTATACACCCTCTGAAATATTACCACAAAATAATTTATTGAATCATTTAGGCTTCTTAAAACAACATTATGATTTTATTCTGATGGAAGGAGCGCCTTTAAATGCTTACACCGATAGCAAAGAATTAGTTACATATGTAGACGGTGTAATTGCGATATTCTCCTCCAAAGTAGCATTAACTCAAACCGATAAGGATTCAATAGAATTTTTGCATAATTTAAATGGCAAATTTGTTGGTGCTGTACTTAACAATGTACAGGAGGAATACCTGGAACTATAATATCTGATCCCTCATGAATAACAAAAGCGGCATAAAGAACCTTTTAAATTTCAGCTCCACTCAGACAAACAGGTTTGGCTGGATAGACTATGCAAAAGGAATAGCCATTATATTGGTTGTTTACCGCCACGTAGGATTTGGACTGAAGAGCAATGGAGCCAATGTAAATCAATGGATACTGGATCTGAACGATATGTTTTATAGTTTCAGAATGCCACTTTTCTTTATTTTATCAGGATTGTTCTTTGGCAAAAGCATGACAAAAAGGGGTACGGGAGGTTTCATATTAACAAAAGTAAATACCCTTTTGTACCCTTATATTTTATGGTCAATACTGCAGATAACCCTGCAGATGGTTTTTCATGAAGTAGCGCACGCACAACGGGGTGTTGCGGATTACCTCAATATTATCATTCAGCCACGTGCCAATAATCAGCTTTGGTATTTGTTTGCCTTGTTTAATGTTACGTTGTTATACCTGTTCATGTCCAAATTGTTTAAAAACAACAACTACTGGCAATTATTACTGGCTGTAATATTTATAGCACTGGCTCCTTTTGCAAACAGGATCAGTACCTTCTATGATATTATGATCCATTACATTTTTTTCTGCCTGGGAAATCTGGCCGCACCTTATTTCTTTGATGAAAAAATTCAGCATAAGCTATCCTCCGGATATGCATTATTGATGCTGTTACCGGTATTCATTTCATTACAATATTATTTTCTTTATCACCAGGATATGAACCTTTTCATGTATGCTTTTATAGCAGTAGTAGGCAGCCTTTTTACAATTATGCTGTCTTTCCTGCTGGACAAACATAAATGGCTGCCTTTTCTGAGAATAACAGGACACTATTCTTTATACATTTATGTTTTACATGTACCAATAGTATCCTTCATCCGTTATTTTTTATTAAGGAATTTCACGCTTTCAAACATTCCGTTGTTAATGATAGTGCTGATCTCCCTGGCGGTGTTTCTTTCTATTATCACCTATCGCTTATGCAGGATGCTGAAACTGAACTTTCTATTTATAGGCCCATTTAAACAGAAAACAAAAGCGCAATTTGATGGTGAAACATTAAACCCAACAGCATGAGCAAAGCAGTAAAAAAACCTGAAAAAAGTATCAACACCCGGCTGCACCAGTTATTGGTGTTGATTTTTGCGGGATTAACAATGATCATGATTTTTATAAAAATCATGTTTTTATAAACTTATTCCGCCCATTAACATGCCCAGAGGTAAAAAAAATATTTTAAATTATCTGATCATAGTGCTATGGATACTGGCAATACCTGCTATCGCATATATATCTTCCCTGGATTATAAAATCAGCGTTGCGGTATTTGCAGGTGTAGTGGGTTTAGTAGTAGCCGTGATTAGTTTACTAAACTACAGGGCAGGTTACTACATACTTATTACTGTATCTCTAAGTGTGCATGCATTGGAACGCATGAGTGGCGCAGAGCTGCCAGTGGGAATATTCCTTGATGGGCTACTACTGACGATTCTCATGGGAATTATTTTTGACAAAAAAGTACGTACTAAATCAAATATAGATTATCTCAGAGACCCATTATTACTGATTCTCTACTTGTATACATGTTATCTGCTTATTCAATGTTTTAATCCAAACATGTTTTCCATGCAGGGATGGGTTGTTTACATACGGGTATTTATCCGCAACCTGATCTTCCTGTTCATCACCATGCGCATGATAAATAGCTGGCAGGATGTGCATGCTTTTTTTAAATTCTGGCTAACCATTTCAACCCTGGCGGCTTTATATGGTTGTTTGCAACAAATAGTAGGACTATTACCTTTTGAGCAGGCATATATCAACAGATATCCGGACAAATTTATCACGGTAATGATACAGGGAAGACCACGGATATTTTCCTTTATGGCAGATCCGGCGGCATTTGGTGTACTCATGGCTTGCGGCGCTATTATAGGGATGGTATTGCTTACCGCCGGCAGAGAAGTGATCAGCATGCAAAAAAAATGCTTGCTGCTGTTTATGACCGGCGTTCATCTCCTGGCATTAGGTTTCTCAGGAACCCGTACTGCATATGTAATGTTGCCGATGGGATTGATGTTATTCTTTCTCGTAAATCTGCACAACAGAAATACAATTATAGCAGCCTGTATATCTGTTATGGGGATGCTTGCGCTTTTGTTCGGACCATTTTATGGTAATGCTACCGTTGTACGTATTCGTTCTGCCTTTGTAGGCACAAAGGATGAATCACTCAACCTTCGGGATGTAAACAGACATAGTGTACAACCATATATTTACGCACATCCTATTGGCGGTGGTATAATGACCACCGGAAATGACGGTACGCTTTTTAACCCGGGGCACCCCCTGGCAGGTTTCCAGACGGATAGCGGATATTTACATACAGTACTTGAACTTGGCTGGATAGGATTAATTATCATTTGCCTGTATATGTACATAGGGCTGCAGTATGCTGTCAGTAACTATTTCAAAAATGATGACCCACTAAATAAACTGCTGCTAATTGGTATTGCATCAGTCATGTTTGCCATTATAGTAGCACAATATGCACAAGAAGCAGCTGGCCTCGTAGAAACATCCCTTTTTTTAAATGCACTGCTGGCTATCTCTGTTAAAATAAAATATAATCTTAATAATTCTAAACAATAAGGCATGAAAAAAGTATTTTTTGTTATCGTCAGCATTTGTTTCAGTGTATTTGCCCAAGCCCAGGATAAAGCGTCCAGCCTGTATCTGAAGTTGAATGATGCCCCTGAAGTAACGCGCTTAAAAGCTAAGCTGGTGCAGTTAGCGATGGAGAATCCCGGCTTGTCGGTATTTGACGCAAAAAGGGAAATCAATTCATATGAAGTCACTAAAGCAAAAGCCGCCTGGCTAAATACACTTACTGCAGCAGGTAACCTTAATGAATACACGATTAAAAACCAGGCCACCAGTAATAATGCCTTCTTTCCCCGATATAACTTTTCGCTAATGATTCCGTTGGGCAATTTCATTACTATTCCCAATGATGTGAAAATTGCGAAGACCAATAAAAAAGTAATTAATTATACCCAGGACGAAGCAAGGCGCAAGCTGAAAGCGGATGTACTGGATGCATATGAACAGTATGCTTCTGCTAAGAAATTGCTGGAACTGCAGGCTCCTTTACTTGAAGATGTTTTGACACAGTATAAACAAATTGAAGAGAAATTCTCAAAGGGAGAAAAAGGCATTACAGTTGAAGAATATAATACCGCCTACAGGAATTACAATGGAGAAATGGTGAGAAAAGTAATGGTGGAAAAAGAATTACGACTGGCAAAAAATGAAGTAGAAAGGCTCATTGGCATTTCACTGGAAGAAGCTATTTTACAATCACAGGCAGAAGCAGGTATAAAATAATAATCACCTGTTTTTAATCTTGTTTAATTTTCAAATGGCATTCATACAATAAAATGAAATTATTTATACAAAAGCGTTATCCCGTTTTTATCGCATTGCTGGTACTGGCGCTGTTATTATTTATTTCCTGTCAACAGATTTTACTTGCTACCAATGACTATTTTTGCTATCCGCTGGATGACACTTTTATTCATATGACCATTGCAAAAAACTTTGCACTAAATGGTACCTGGGGCATTAATCCGCAGGAATTTAGTTCCGCAAGTTCTTCGCCGCTTTATACACTCATTCTGGCGGGGCTCTTCAAGCTAAGTATAAACAGTATGTGGATGCCGTTTTTTGTAAATGCCTTTTTTGCATGTCTGCTGCTGATAACATCTGGCAAACTATTACGACAATTTAATGTGAGCCCCGTAGCACAGTGTATTATTTTACTATTGATAGTGATATTAACACCATTAACCGTAATGATAGTATGTGGTATGGAACATACGCTGCACGCGTGGTTGGCTGTACTGCTGCTTTATAAAACAATTCATTTTTTGCGGCAAGACAGCCCTGATCTGAAAACAGTGGTCATAACGGCTTTAATTGCCGGATTAGCTATCCTTGCACGTTTTGAAGCGCTTTTTTTACTGGCAGCCATTGTAATCCTGGGGATATACAATAAAAAATGGCTTTCCACCTTTGCCTTGCTGGTTATCGCACTGATACCAATGGTATTATTTGGTTATCTCTCTCTGCAGCAGGGAGGTTATTTTTTGCCGAACTCCGTTTTATTAAAGGCCAGCCATATAGGCGGTGGCCTGGAACAGCTCAAAAACAGTTTGCAGGAAATAGTACTCTATAAACTTATTTATGGCAATAATACCATGATGAATATTTTCTCTGACCAGTATGCTCCGGAAGGAGCATCTTCCCTATCGGGTACTGTGCTGGTCCGGTTACTCATTGTCATTCCTGTTTTACTGTTAACATTAAAGACAGATGCCCAGAAAACATTTTCGGGAAAACTGGTGAAACAACTGGGCTGTATATTTATCATTACCTGCTTCTTACATTTGGCACTGGCTGCTGTGGGTTGGTTATTCCGTTATGAAGCTTACCTGGTAGTGATGGGTATAATAACAGGTAGCCTGCTACTTTATCCGCAACTGATAAATGGCAGGGCAAAATTATTTGCGCAATCACTACTGGAACGGCTTGTTCTTCTATTCCTGGTAATATTTACACTGGCTCCCCTGCCCTTGCGTGCCATGAGTGCTTATAATAATCTGCCGAAGGCATGCCGGAATATATATGAACAACAACATCAAATAGGGAGATTTCTACAGCAAAGCTATCATCATACTGCCATTGCAGTGAATGATATCGGTGCTGTCAGCTATATGTCAGATAACCGGATACTGGATATGTGGGGATTGGGAAATAATATTGTTGCTACCAGTAAATTACAGGGGCATTATACTTCCTCTTTTCTGCAACAGTTTACGCAAAAACAACAAATAAAAATAGCCATCGTATACGATAGCTGGTTTGATAGTACATTACTGCACCAGTGGAAAAAAGTGGCTACCTGGAAGATCAGTGATAATGTGATCTGTGGTTCAGATGAGGTTTCCTTTTATGCGATAGATCCTGCCTGGACAGGAAGTCTGGCTGACCGCTTAAAAAATTTCAGCGGACAATTACCGCGAGATGTACGTGTTACCTATTTTCAATAACCTGGAATAAATGCAAAGAACTTATATTAAAAGCCTGGATGGAATACGCGCCATTGCAATATTGCTGGTGATGGCCTTTCATTTTGATATCATCCGTTTTGGATGGATAGGCGTTCAATTGTTCTTTGTACTTTCAGGATATCTTATCAGCAGTATCCTCCTGAAAGAAAAGGACAAGCCTGAATCACTGGGCGCCAGGCTAAAAAAATTCTGGATACGACGTTCTCTCCGGATATTTCCTATCTACTATATATACCTGGTTTTATTCCTGGCAGTATATCTGTTTACGGCTTTTCCCATGCATTACCTGCATGATCTGCCCTATTTATTTTCTTATACTTTTAATCTAACGCGCATTAGCAGCAGTTGGCATGAAAGCCCGGTGTACACTCATTTCTGGTCACTTTGCGTGGAAGAACAATTTTATTTATTTTTTCCTTTCATCATCTTCCTGTTATCCAGATCTTCACTCCGGGTATTAACGGTTATTGTATTATTTGCAACGCCCATATTCCGCTGGTTATTTTCCACTTATCTTTTACAATCCGGAAAATCATCATTCGAAATATTTGATATTATTTATTGGTTCCCGTTGAGTCATCTGGACGCATTTTTTGCGGGCACCGCAATCAATCTGTTTCAATTAGCCAACCGTATAAAACGACCACAGCTGGCATTTACAGGCATATTAATAGTAATGCTGTGTGCTGGTATAGTCACTTACATCCTGGATCATCACGGGCATTCTTTCGCCATATCCTTCGGCTATAACTTTGGTGATACAGAACAATACCAGCAGGTATGGTATTACACAATGCTGAATATTTTCTTTGCAGCCTTGCTGTTACTACTTGTTACTGTTCATAAAAACCGGTTAGCCACCTGGCTGCAGGTAGTGATGGAAAACAATCAACTGGTGGCCATTGGAAAGGTATCTTATGGCATGTACATTTTCCATTGGATTATTCAAACACAGTTGATCGAAAGATGGATCCCGGTAAATGATACCAATAAATATTGGATATTTATAGTAGATATTCCCCTGGTGTACCTATGCGCCTGGTTAAGTTTTCACTTCATAGAGCAACGGTTTACCCGTTTAAAAGATAAACTCACCGGTACTAAGCCCCCTGTGAAAATCATTTATTAATGTAAATAGTATAGCACCCGTATGAAATTTGTTTTAATGATTTGCCTGTTGGCGAGTTTAAGTTTAAGTTCAAAAAGTACAAACACCCTGGGGGATTTTATAGAGATAACAGTTCCAACAGATCAATGGCATAATGTGCCGGCATTGCTTCATCTACCCAAAGGATCTCCAAAAGAAAAATTTCCGTTAATCGTTTGTTTTCATGGCAAAAGTATTGCCGGCCATGATATCAATAAATTATTCAGAGAAGGAGTAGCCAGAGAAATACATGAAGGAAAAAAAATTGAGGCCATTAACAAAGCAGATGGTAAGCTGTATAAGTTTATTGTATTAGCTCCGCTGGCAGAAAACTGGGGGATCAATCCCGCCCACCTTAAATCTATACTGGATGATGTATTAAAACGTTATCCTATAGACCGCTCACGCATATACTTAACAGGGTATAGTGCCGGAGGCTGGTGCACTACTATGGCAATGACAGATAACAAGGCACTTTCCAGCATGATTGCGGCCACTATTCCTATGTCGCCGGCTCCTATGGACCCGGTTAACTATACGCAGTTTAAAAACGTTGCTGACGCAAATATTCATGCCTGGTACTTTTTTGGTACCGCAGAACCGCAATACCTTGAAAATAGCGTGCGGTGCATAGACAGCACCAATAATCATAAAAAAGGATTGGTAAAGATTACCCGCCATGAGCATAAACATTGCTGCTGGAGTGAATTCTATAACCCTGCCTATCGCGATAGTACAGATGGAATGAGTATCTATCAATGGCTCTTACAGTATAAAAAAAGCTGATTATTGTTTCCCCCAATGTATACAACATGAACAGAAGAAAAGCAATTGGTAGTATTCTTTTACTCGCAGGGGCAGGTACTGCCGTCATATCAGGCTTCAGGTTTCATCAACTTTATAAAACACCTGACCTGCGTAAATTATCGGAATACCGGGCGCTCATTGCTGCCCTGGCGGAAACGATTATACCTGAAACAGATACTCCTGGCGCAAAGGCAGCAGGTGTAGATGCTTTTATCATTAATATGGTCATGGATTGTACCTCCAAAAAGGAGCAGAATAAATTTATTGAAGGCCTGGATGAAGTGACTGCATACACCTACAGGAAATACCACCGTTCTTTTGTTGACTCTTCGGCAAACGAACAGCAGGCCGTTGCAGCCTATTTTGAGAAACGCGACAGGCCTTACAAAGGGATAGCAGGGAAAGTATCGCATAAACTCATGGGAGATTCTTTTTTTATCATATTAAAGAAGTATACCGTGATGGGTTACTGTACTTCTCAGATAGGCGCTACCCGTGGTTTGGCTTATGATTATGTACCAGGTAAATACATAGGCTGTGTAACATTACAACCCGGACAAAAATGCTGGGCAACAGATTAATCTTAATTTCTACTTCATGCATCTGAACATTAAAGTTACACAGCAAAACACCTATGATGCCATTGTTATTGGCTCTGGTATCAGTGGTGGATGGGCCGCCAAAGAATTATGCGAAAAGGGATTAAAAACGCTTGTGCTGGAAAGGGGCAGAAATGTGGAACATGTAAAAGATTATGTTACCACTATGCTGAATCCATGGGATTTTAAACATGGTCTCAATAATACAGAAAAGGATAAAGCAGAAGACCCTATTCAAAGCACCGTATATGACGAAGGCAGCCGGCACTTTTTTGTAAGGGATAAAGAGAATCCTTATATACAGGAAAAACCCTTTAGCTGGATCAGAGGATACCAGGTGGGTGGCAGGTCACTAACATGGGGCAGACAGTGTTACCGGCTCAGTGATCTTGATTTTGAAGCTAACCAAAAAGACGGTCATGGAGTAGACTGGCCTATCCGTTATAAAGATATTGCTCCCTGGTATGACTATGTAGAACATTTTGCCGGTATCAGCGGACAGGCAGAAGGATTATCACACTTGCCCGATGGACAGTTCCTCCCCCCCATGGAGTTTAACTGCCTGGAACAACATTTCCGGGACCAGGTAAAAAAACGGTTCGATGGGCGCTGTGTAACAATGGGAAGAGTAGCCAATCTTACCAAAGGCTGGAATGGCCGGATTCCTTGTCAACACAGGAATTTATGTAGCCGGGGATGCCCGTATGGCGGCTATTTCAGTAGTAATGCTGCTACACTCCCTGCTGCGATGGCGACTGGCAATTTTACGCTGAGACCATTTTCTGTTGTTTCAGCAATCATTTATGATAAGGACAAAAAAAGAGCTACCGGTGTGCGGGTAATAGACGCCGAAACAAAAGAAGTATTTGAATACTATGCCCGTGTCATTTTTCTCAATGCATCTACTATCGGCTCTTCGCTGGTATTGCTGAACTCAACTTCGGCTGCTTTTCCTGATGGCTTAGGCAATAATAACGACCTGGTAGGCCGCCATTTAATGGACCACCATTTCAAAGTAGGTGCAATGGCTGATTATACGGGGCTGCAAGATAAATACTATGTGGGCAGAAGGCCTACAGGTATATATATCCCGCGATTCAGAAATATCAATGCAGATACACAAAGAAAGGATTACATCAGGGGATTTGGATTCCAGGGATATGGAGAGCGGGAAGCCTGGATGGATACCGGCCTTACAGCAGACGGATTTGGAAAAGACTTCAAAAACAAGTTAGCTGCACCGGGTAAATGGGCTATGTGGCTGGGGGCCTGGGGAGAAACGCTACCCTATGCTGATAACCGGGTTACGCTTGACAAAATACAAAAGGATCAATGGGGCTTGCCTTTAGCAAAGATTTCATTTGAAATACATGAAAATGAAAAAGCTATGCGAAAAGATATGCAGCATAGTGCAGCTGAAATGCTCGACAACAGTGGTTTTACCAATGTAACGGGCTTTGACTATAATTATGTAGGCGGAGAATGTGTACATGAAATGGGTACTGCAAGAATGGGGAATGATCCTAAAACATCCGTGCTAAACGGACAAAACCAACTGCATGACGTTAAAAATGTTTTTATCACTGATGGCAGTTGCATGACTTCTTCCGCTTGTCAAAACCCTTCCCTTACCTATATGGCATTAACCGCAAGAGCCTGCGATTATGCTGTAAATGAACTGAAGAAAGGAAATCTTTGAGTGTAAATACACGGCTAATATTAATAAGCTAAGGCTGTTCCGGTATCCGGAACAGCCTTAGCTTATTAATTTACTGCTATAAAAATTATGCGAATGTCTGTATAATACTAAATCTTTCTGTAACCGGTGGTCAGCAATGCGGAACCGGATTTAGGCAGGTAAAAATTATAGATATCTACTCCTGCAGCGGCAACAGTAGCAAATCTGGTATTAGCGTCTTTGCCGGTACCTTCAGTAACAGTACCGCCATTTTCAGTGTATATATACGCGTTAGGGTATATAGTAGCACCGCTCAAACGAGGCTGAATGAAAGCATTTCCTTTAACAATTTGCGGTGCCCGCATGCCCAGGTAGCCATTAACACGCAGTAATACACCGTTTACTCTTGCAACAGTATTATTGCTGATCTGAATAACCGCATTGGCAGTACCTCTTAAACTCATACCATCACCCTGGCTATCTCTGAAAAGGTTGTTACGAACAATGTGCGTAGCACCATTTTCGCCGGAACCATAAAACTGGAAAAGCTCACCCCATGCATCATGTACGTAGTTGTCGTGCACATTGGTATTAGTGGTGCGGCCACCTACTAAGATACCGCCATTATTACCATAATCATGCTCCGTAGCCCAGTTAGTTACTTCATTGCCATATATTTCTAACTGGTCCATAGCCGCGGTTTGAATACCATCTTTACCACCGTCTTTTACCAGGTTATTATAGATCTTAACGTTATGCCATTTAATAGGCTGTACATATTCCTGTCCGGGTGTAAATCCTGATTGAGCGCCATAATAAGGTGCATTGGCAGTTAAATTCCAATACAGTGCAGTATGGCCAATATACATAGCTTCGTTGTAGGTGCCGCTGATAGAAACATCATGTATCAGCAGGTTCTCCATCTGTGAATTAGGATAATATGTGCTGAGATCTCCTTTAATCGGATCAGTTTTAGCCCAGATACCAGTGCCTCCATTGAGTATGGTAATGTTGCTGATCTCAAAATTATCAGTATGCCTGCTCAAGGTAAGATCCATGTAAGCATCCCTACCTGTTTTGGTAGTACAATCAAAAATAAATTCTGATCTTGATGTTTGACCTCCTAACTTAATATAATGGCAGTTCGTAAAGTTCATGGCAGTTGACCAGGAACCGCCACTCCACAGTGGATTACCAATTTTTGTAACTGTTCCGCTGAGATTGCGGATAATAATCGGATTACCGGCAGCACCGTTAAGATTGGATATGTACACTGCTGAAAAATTACCCTTCAGGTTAATTATATCTCCTCCTTTATAAGGACCCTTGGAGGCATCAATGATCAGTCTTCCATCCTTATCTGCCACCAATGTATATTCTGTTCCTTTGGCAGGAGGCGGAGTTACTGGTGTGACAGCAGAAGTAGCTGGTTTTTTAATCTCATCCAATTGCGCTTTAGTGCAGCTTCCCAGAGAAAAAATAAGTGCTAATGCGATTATCAACATAGACAGTCGTGAGGTGATGTGGTGCGTCATGGTTCTTCAAAATTATTTATATGGTTTCAATAAAAAGCGCGCAACTACCTCATGGTAATTACAACATGTTTCTTCTGATATGGTTTAGGTAATTCAAGATTAAAATAAAAAAAGGCACCTCATGATAACTATCTCCGGAAAATAATTAAGCGGGCTTTCATTAATTTCTGCTTGCGAATATCTAATATTTTAAATACAAAACAGCATCTTAACGACAGCCGATATTGAATTATTATCCAGCAAAAAACATACGTAATAAGTTATCATTTTCAGAATAAAATAAAATGAGATGCGTTTTTATCCCAAAAGCCAGGATCGGAAACCCAGTTCGCTTATCTGTCTTGAAACCCAAGCTAATCAACCATATTACTAATAAATATACTGTATTTATTTTAATTATATATAAATAATTTTGAGAAATTTTGAAATTTTTTTGAAATTTTTTTTTTAGAATATGAAACACCGGGTGAGGAAATAGGGATGTAATTATTTTTTCAGACCATAGATATCTATAAACAAAACAGCCGTTTCAAAATTTGAAACGGCTGCTACTATCAATATAACATTCAGTTGCTTATAAACCGAATGCGGCTTTCACTTTATCAACGTAATCCAGCTTCTCCCAGGTAAACAATTCTACCTCTACTGTCTTCTCATGCTTCTTACCTTTGTTGAATACCTTGGTAACCGTTTTAGGTTCGCGGCCCATGTGACCATAAGCAGCAGTTTCGCTGTAGATAGGATTGCGCAGTTTCAATCTTTGCTCAATAGCGTAAGGACGCAGGTCAAAGATCTCTTCTATTTTCTTTGCAATTTCACCATCGTTCAGTTTCACTTTAGAGGTACCGTTAGTATTTACATACAAACCGCAAGGTTTAGCCACACCAATAGCGTAAGATACCTGTACCAGTATTTCGTCGCAAACACCAGCAGCTACCAGGTTTTTAGCGATATGACGGGTAGCATAAGCCGCAGAGCGGTCTACTTTGGAAGGATCTTTACCGGAAAAAGCACCACCACCGTGAGCACCTTTACCACCGTAGGTATCCACAATGATCTTACGACCTGTTAAGCCGGTATCACCGTGAGGACCACCGATTACAAACTTACCGGTTGGGTTGATGTGGTGATTGATATCAAAACCGTCAAACAACTTTTGCAGTGATGGTTTCAATTGCGCTTTAACACGTGGGATCAGGATCTTTATCATATCATCCTTGATCTTCGCGAGCATCTTTTCATCCTCATCAAAATCATCGTGCTGTGTAGAAATCACGATGGTATCAATCCTTACCGGTTTGTTATCATCAGAATATTCAATAGTAACCTGGGATTTAGCATCCGGACGCAGGTACTTGATTTCATTATTTTCACGACGGAGTACCGCCAGTTCCAGCAGCAGTTTATGCGCCAGATCCAGTGCCAGCGGCATGTAGTTATCAGTTTCGCGGGTAGCGTAACCAAACATCATTCCCTGATCACCTGCACCTTGTTCTTCCGGTGATTTACGATCAACACCCTGGTTAATATCGGGAGATTGTTCGTGAATAGCAGAGAGGATACCGCATGAATTAGCTTCAAACATGTATTCACTCTTAGTGTATCCTATTTTACGGATCACTTCACGTGCAATATCCTGCACATCCAGGTATGCCTCTGATTTCACCTCTCCTGCCAGCACAACCTGACCAGTGGTAACGAGAGTTTCGCAGGCAACTTTGGATTTTGCATCGTATGCCAGAAAATTATCGATCAAAGCATCAGATATCTGATCAGCTACTTTATCAGGATGTCCTTCTGAAACGGATTCAGATGTAAATAAATAAGGCATAAAAAACTTATTGGATTAGTAGTTTTATGGTTTTGTATAAATAATTCTGAACTTGATATTATACTGCGATTTGTTGCTGCCACCAGCTTTCAGACGATTTACGTCCATATAAAGCGGGGAATATCCTTCCAGTTTAAAACCCTGGTTGGTTTCCAGCTTCTTTATCAGCATTTGCATGTAACGTCCCAGATTAAAAGTGTACTGTACAATCTGTACACCTCCAAAGTTAGTCACTACCTGCCTGGTACCTCCAAAGTAAGCGGCACCGCCGGTATTATAGTCAATAGGGACTTTGGTGGAGTCACCGTTTGTATATTGACGCAAAGATAAGCTTTGTGGTTCAGTAAATATATTATTCATATCAGCAGGCCCGGTAGTTATTTGCGTAATGACCAGTTCCGCTTTATTAATAAGCGCATTCGGGAAATTTTCCAGACCAGGGATGGTGAGCTTCGTATACAAACCAGGACTGGCATTCAGGAACAGGATACTGTCGCCTTTAGGGTTGCCTGTGTTAATAAATCTGCTGGCTTCTGAACCATTGTAGTTGCGTACAAAGTAGTTGGCGTGCGCACTGGCGTACTGGTAAAAACTCATCGTAGCACGCAGGGAATCACTGGTAGAGTTTTTATAGAATACTGTCAGCTTGGTATTGCTGTTGTTCAGATCTATATAAAACATATTCCTGTTAGTACCCAGGTTCGTATCCGGTACGATAGCAAAGCCTTTCAGGTAAGCCCTGAAGCTGGAATCTGTTGCAAAAGCGCCATCAGACTTCTGTTGCAGCAGTTCGTTTCCGAATGCGTTGCTCAGTTTGATGCGCAGCTGTGCAGTTTCTTTGTTGCCGTATATATTCACGGAATCACGTACTTGCAGTGGTGTAACCGTTGCTGTACCCAGCAATTCGCCCGTATTGTATTGCAGGGGCTTATTGTAGGCATAGTTGGAGTCTATTCTGAAGTTTGGTTCAGACATACGGTATACACGGAAAGTTTGCGGTGTGGAAGAGTCCCCGGCATAACCAAGGTAACTGAGCGACAATACTACAGAATCCAGTGTAACGCCTGTACCGTCAAAAGTAAAAGCACTTTTGGGTAACGATACCTGCGTGTATATGAAAGCGTTAGTTCTGCCAAAAACAGGATCCGTTGTGATGGAACCAAGGATTTTTTTGTAGGCATTTCTTCCGTTTAAGATAGAAGAATCGTATCGCAGTATATTGTTGGCAATGATTCCTGAGATAGTAGTATCCTTCGCATTAACGAAGTCGCCCGGAGGAATAAGGCCTGTACCCAGAATAGTAGACTTATTACAACCAGATGCCCCGTACAGTACAGTAATAAAGGTGGCTAAGAAGCTAAGGTTCCTGAAATTGATCTTCACGCGTTATGTTGTTAGTGAGTGTTGTTTAAACTGCCAGACATGCTTCAAAACAGCTATTTACCAAGCAATTGATTATACAATTGCAGGTAATCGCCAAGATCTTCATTATCCTTTTTGTAAGGTAAAATAATCTTTCCTTTTTCCGCCTTTACTTCATCCACGACTTTCTTTTCCAGTTTATCACCTGCCAGTACTACAGCATCTGCATACTTACTGGCACCTCTGTTCAAAGCAGTATTTGTTCCTTCTTTAAACAACTCCATATCTTTTTCTTTGATCTGGTTGCTGATAGTAGCCTTTTTAACAAAAGTAGTACCTAGTTTTTCCTTGAAAGTGTTCGGCAACATCGAATAGATGATTTTCGAATTGGCAAAAACCGGTTCTTTTTTATAAGCCGTTTTCAGATACATAGGTATCAGGGAAGTCATCCAGCCACTACAATGAATAATGTCCGGAGGCCATCCGAATTTCTTCACCGTTTCCAGTGCACCTTTGCAAAAGAAGACAGATCTGGCCGCATTGTCGTCAAAAAACGCTTCGTTTTCGTCAGCAAATACAGTTTTACGCTTGAAATAATCTTCATTATCCAGGAAGTAAACCTGCAGTCGTGCATTAGGAAGCGAAGCCACCTTGATGATCAACGGGTAGTCGTCCCCGTCTATCACAATGTTGATCCCCGACAATCTTACGACCTCGTGCAAACGGTGTCTTCTCTCATTAATAATTCCAAATCTAGGCATGATCACTCTCACTTCCAGGCCAGCCTCATTGGACTTAATTGCCATTTTATTGACCATTGCCGCGTAATCACTTAATTCCAGATACGGCGACATCTCCTGGGCAATAAAAAGAATTCTTTTCTTTGTGGACATTTAACGCTGATTATTAATGCAGTAATTTTTAATTTGGCTTGCAAAATTACGGATTTTTTACGGAATATTGGCCAATCTGTCAGTTTTAACATCCTTTTAAGCAATGATTTATGTATCTATTTAAGCGCAGCACCGACCTTAAGAAGCACCTGGACCTGGTAAGAAAAAGTAACAAAAGCATTGGTTTTGTGCCAACTATGGGAGCCTTACACAATGGGCACCTGTCACTTATTCAGTCCGCCAGGAAAAAAAATGATGTGGTCGTTTGCAGCATCTTTGTCAATCCAACACAGTTTAATGACCCAAAAGATTTTGAAAAATATCCTATTACAATTGAAGAAGATATTAAAAAATTAAATGATGCCTCAACGGATATACTTTTTTTACCATCCGTTGAAGAAATGTACCCGGAAGGGTTGGAAAGTGACGTTCAGTACGATTTCGGTAACCTCGAAACCATTCTCGAAGGTAAGTTTCGTCCCGGACATTTCCAGGGTGTTGGCCGCATAGTACACAAATTATTGGACATTGTGCAACCTGATAAGCTTTTTATGGGACAAAAAGATTTGCAGCAATGCCTCATTATCCGGCGTTTACTCACTATAACAACCTCTTCTGTAGCGTTGATGATTTGTCCCACAGAACGCGAAAAAGACGGATTGGCCATGAGCAGCCGTAATGCCCGCCTCTCTCCCGCTGCCCGCAAAAAGGCGGTGGCTATCTTCCAGGCACTGGAAACCCTCAAAAGTAATTTTGGTAAAGGCCTCCACTTCCTCGAAGGTGCCCATGAAGCATTTGAAGACCTCCAAAAAAAGGGTTTTGAGCCCGAATACGTGGAGATCCTCACACTGGATGATAACACACTCCACCACATCGACCAACCACCCGGAAACAGCCCCGTAATTGCTGCGGTTGCTGCCTGGCTGGATGGCGTAAGGCTCATCGACAATATGGTGCTACAGGGAAATCTATAACAAATTTAACAAGGTATGCAGCCCCACACTGCATTCCTGCTGCATACCTTGTTCGATCTTCGGTATTTTTTTCCTACATTTGCAGACACTATTTTACAGCGTTAAGCCAGTATAATTATGCAAATCGAAATTTTAAAGTGTAAGATTCACCGCGCGGTAGTTACGGAAGCCAATCTTCAATATGTTGGAAGCATTACGATTGACGAAGACCTGATTGATGCAGCTGGTTTAATCGAATATGAAAAAGTACAGGTAGTAAACGTAAATAACGGAGAAAGACTGGAAACCTATGTCATTAAAGGCAAACGCGGTTCCGGTGTAATCTGTATGAATGGCCCTGCTGCCCGCCTCGTAGCCCCGGGCGACGTTGTGATCATTATTTCCTATGCAACAATGGATTTTGAAGAAGCTAAAAAATACAAACCTATTGCCGTATTCCCTAAAGAAGGGAATAAACTCTAAACCCTGATTACAGTATTAACACCCTAAAATAACTTTGGATTATGCCCAAAATGCTTAAGAACGTCATTAAGTTTATTTGCTTTTTCGGCATTGGGGTGCTGCTAATATGGCTCTTCACAAAAGACATCACGAATGTCATGTGGGACCAGATCTATACCGCATTTCGTAAAGCCAACTACTGGCTTGTAATACCGGCTATGGTAATAGGTGTTGCCAGTCACTGGTTCCGCGCTATCCGCTGGAAACTATTGATGAAACCACTGGGACATCAGCCCTCTACCCTGAACACTTTTTTTGCCGTTATGGTGGGTTATCTGGCCAACCTCGCTGTACCACGCCTCGGGGAAGTTACCCGCTGCGGCATACTGGCACAATACGAAAAAGTACCTGCCGATAAACTGGTAGGCACTATGATCGCGGAAAGAGCAGTGGATATGGTTTGTTTGCTCCTGCTCATGGCCATCACGGTTTTAACCCAGCTGGATGTACTCGGCACCTACGTGAATCATGATATTTTTCAGCCACTCTCCCGTAAAGTAGCTAATGCCAATGGCACACAACTACTCATCGGCATAGTAATACTGGCATTGTTCATCGTTTTCTTTCTCTGGCTGCTGCGCCGCTTTGCCAGATCCAAAGTTGCCATCACTATCAGAAACCTCGCCAGAGGCGTTATGGAAGGTATTTTCTCTATCGGCAAAATGGAAAACAAAGGCTGGTTCCTGGTGCAAACCGTTCTTATCTGGTCCTGCTACCTCTCACAGGTATACATCGGCTTCTTCTGCCTTACCGAAACCACTCACCTGGGTATCAGTGCCGCTCTGGCAGTGCTCATGATTGGTAGTGTAGGCATGATCGTTACCCCCGGTGGTATCGGCGCATATCAGCCACTGGTGCAAAAAGCCCTGGAGCTCTATGGTATCCCGTATGCTATCGGATTTGCCTTTGGATGGATCATCTGGGTGGCACAAACACTGCTTGTTATTTTGCTGGGCTTCATCAGCCTGGTGGCGTTGCCTATTTACAATAAGCAGCCTAAAAAAGTGTAATTGTCTGAACTGTGATTAATATGATTTTTATGATTATCCTGATGAGCGAAGATTTTAGCGGATATTGTCTGAACCAGGATTTTTAAGATTGAATGGATTACCCTGATGGGTGTTATCTTATTTTATCCGGATGATATACGCGAATATCTTTGCTTTGAGCTTCTGCACCCATCAGGGTAATCCATTCAATCTTAAAAATCCTGGTTCAGACAATATCCGCTAAAATCTTCGCTCATCAGGATAATCATAAAAATCATATTAATCACAGTTCAGACAATACAAACACACTCATTCTCCCTGCTTTTCATTAACTTTAATTTAATACTCCGTTTTAACTGAAAGCTGTATCATCGTAGCTTAGATGACGTGAATTTTTTGAATGTAAATAAGTTTGTATGCGTTTGCCGAATGGTGAGAACCTAGATATTATGACAATGCCCGAAGCAATTTTAACCAAAAAGATAACAAAGAAGAAGCCCATTGTAGAGAAGAAAAAAATGATTGCCAGAGATATCAGCTGGCTGTCTTTTAATGCAAGAGTACTACAGGAAGCAGCAGATGAAAGCGTACCATTACATGAACGCATCCGTTTTTTAGGTATCTTTTCCAACAACCTCGATGAATTTTTCAGAGTAAGAGTAGCCACCCTAAAAAGAATGATGTCTTTTGGCAAATCCTCCAAAATGCATCTTGAAGAAAATCCGGATAAAATACTGGAAGAAATTCAGGTCAATGTAATAGACCAGCAGCGCGAGTTTGACCGGGTATGGAAAGACATCGCGAACGAAATGGAAGCACAGCATATTTTTCTGCGCACAGAAAAACACCTCAGTAGGGAACAACAAAAATTTGTACAGAACTTTTTCAACGAACAGGTACGTACAAATATCATCCCCCTGATGATCGAAAGTATACAACAGTTCCCGATCCTTCGCGATAAATCCATCTACCTGGCCGTAGTACTGGCCCGTCAGGATAATTCAGTGCGACAAAAATTTGCCCTCATCGAAATACCTACCACTGTACTCCCCCGCTTTATTATCCTGCCTTCCAAAGAAGGTGAGCATGATATAATTCTGTTGGAAGACCTGGTACGCTTCTGTTTACCTAATGTCTTCTCTTATTTCGGTTATGATAAATTTTCTGCGCACATCATCAAAGTAACACGGGACGCGGAACTGGATATTGATAATGATATCTCAGACAGCCTTATTCATCAAATCGAAAAAGGACTGAAAGATCGCCGAAAAGGCAAGCCGGTACGGTTTGTATACGATAAAGATATTGATCCCCTGCTACTGGAATACCTGATGCGCCGGCAAGGATTGTCAGGAAAAGACAACCTCATTCCCGGTGCACGTATCCATAACTTCAAGGATTTTATGGATTTCCCGGAATCCATTTTCCCACCACATACACAACGCAAAACCTTTATACATCCGCTTTTCATGAATGCACCCAGCGTGATGCATGTGATTCAACAGCAGGATGTAATGCTGCATTTCCCTTATCATTCCTTCGATACCATCATTGATCTGTTAAGAGAAGCTGCCATTGATCCCAATGTATCTTCTATTAAAATAACTGCGTATAGGCTTGCCCGTAATTCCAAGATAATAAATGCATTGATCAATGCCGTTCGCAACGGTAAACAGGTAACGGTAGTACTGGAACTCCGCGCCCGCTTTGACGAAGCAGCTAACATCGATTGGAAATCAAGACTGGAAGAAGAAGGCGTGAAAGTATTGTTGGGAATCCCCAATATGAAAGTACACGCTAAATTATGTGTGATCAAAAAACGGATAGGTACCAAAACCCTGCAGTGTGGCTTTGTAAGCACCGGTAACCTCAATGAAAAAACTGCCCGTGTATACGGCGATCATTGCCTGCTCACCACCAACCGCGCTATCATAGCAGATATGAACCGGCTCTTTGCTTACCTGGAAAGCCCCCGCCATGATGTTAAAATACTGGAAGGCTGCAAAACGTTGCCGGTAAGTCCGCTTAACATGCGCGATACGTTCCTGCGACTGATAGACCGCGAGATCAAAAATGCCAAACATAAAAAGAAAGCCGGCATCACCGTTAAGATGAATTCGCTCTCCGATGCAATATTGATAGCCAAACTCTACGAAGCTGCTAAAGTAGGTGTAGATGTTAAAATGGTTATCAGAGGTATCTGTTGCGCCTATACGGAAAACAAAAAATGGAAAAAAAATATCACCGGTGTAAGTATCGTAGACGAATACCTGGAACATGCCAGGGTATTCATCTTTCACCATGGAGGCCAGGAAAAAGTATACATCGCTTCCTGCGACTGGATGGTACGAAACCTTGATCACCGCGTAGAGGCCGCAGTGCCTATAACGGACCCGGCTATACGTAAAGAACTGATAGATATCATGCAAATCCAGCTGAGTGGTAATGTGAAAGCGCGTATACTGGATAATGCACAGAAAAATGAATATAAAAAGGAAGGTGATAAAAAGATAAGAACACAATTGGAGATCTATAAGTATTTGCATGAAAAGCAATACCAATAAGACTTTATTTTTTTACTTTTTTGTTATGCGGCTATTTTGTTACCAATCAATAGCTGCTGATAAACTAAATATCTGCATAACAAACTGGTAAAATGTTTTACTTTTGCTCTTTTAAATAACGATTCAAAGATGAAATTAGCTGCTATTGATATCGGCTCTAATGCTGCCAGGCTGCTTATTTCAGAAGCATCCCCCAACAGCGCAGGAGTTATGGACTTTACCAAATTAAACCTGGTAAGGGTACCGTTGCGACTTGGATTTGATGTATTTACCAACAATAGTATTTCTGATAAGAAAGCAACACATCTCATAGACACTATCAGGGCTTACAAACTCCTGCTGGATGTATATGAAGTAAAGTATCTCAAAGCCTGCGCCACTTCCGCCATGCGTGATGCCAGCAATGGTACTGTATTACTGCAGGAAGTAAAAGCGCAAACCGGTATTGATATCAAAATTATTTCCGGTCAGGAAGAAGCTTCTTTCATCTACGAAAACCATGTGGCCGAAAACATGGATAAAACAAAGTCCTATCTGTATATAGATGTAGGCGGCGGTAGTACGGAACTCACCCTCTTCAGCGGCGACAAACAAATCTTCAAGGAATCTTTTAATATTGGCACCATCCGGTTGTTACAACAACAGGTTACAGAGGCTGCATGGCAGCAAATGAAAGACTTCCTGAAACAACAACTGAAAAACATAGGACCCGTTATAGCCATCGGTTCCGGTGGCAACATCAACAAAATATTTTCTCTCTCCAAACGCAAAGAAGGTAAACCACTTTCGCTGGATACACTGAAAGATTACTACAAGGAATTTAACAGCTTCACAGTAGAAGAACGCATTCACCTGTACAACCTGCGGGAAGACCGCGCAGACGTAATCGTACCTGCCCTCCAGATCTATGTAAATGTAATGCGCTGGGCAGATGCACCTGAGATCTATGTGCCTAAAATCGGATTGGCAGATGGTCTTATCCATGCATTATATGGAGAGATCGCCATCGCCAGCCATTAGCTGTACACCACACATAAAAAACATTTCCTTTTATCTTTTTATATTATCACCTTTGTAGTTATTGCTAACAGCTAAAAGGCTTAAAGCTAACTGCTTATGTCCGTGAATAAAGAAATAAAGCGCATCACTACGCATATACTGCAGAAGATGAAGGTGGATGGAGAAAAAATATCAATGCTCACTGCATATGATTACTCCATGGCCCGTATTTTTGATGATGCAGGTATAGATATTCTGCTTGTAGGTGATTCTGCTTCCAATGTAATGGCAGGCCATGAAACGACTTTGCCTATTACACTTGACCAGATGATTTATCATGCTGCTTCCGTGGTGAGAGCCATCAAGCGCTGCTTTGTCATTGTAGATCTTCCATTTGGTTCCTACCAGGGCAATTCCAAGGAAGCACTCAGTTCTACCATCCGCATCATGAAAGAAACCGGTGCGCATGGGGTGAAAATTGAAGGTGGTGAAGAGGTCATTGAATCCGTGAAACGCATTATCTCTGCCGGTGTACCGGTAATGGGGCATCTTGGTCTTACCCCTCAGTCTATTTACAAATTTGGTACTTACGCAGTACGTGCTACTGAAGAAGCGGAAGCCAATAAACTGATCAGCGACGCCAAACTCTTGCAGGCAACAGGTTGTTTTGCTATCGTACTGGAAAAGATTCCTGCATCACTGGCTAAAATAGTAGCTGAAGCAGTAGAAATTCCCATCATTGGTATCGGTGCCGGTAAATATGTAGACGGACAAGTACTGGTTATGCATGATATGCTAGGCATCAACAAAGAATTCAAACCACGTTTCCTTCGCCGTTACCTGGACCTTTACAGCCAGATCTTTGATGCTACGCAATCATATATCAACGATGTAAAAGCGAAAGATTTTCCGAATGAAAATGAGCAATATTAGTCAGCTTCGCTGACACGATTGTCTGAACTGTGATTTCACTGATTAGTATGATTATCCTGATGAGCGAAGATAGAAAGCGAGATGAAAAATTCTCTATCTATCTTCTATTTAATCTTCGCTCATCAGGATAATCATACTAATCAGTGAAATCACAGTTCAGATATTTTCCAGTCAAATCCTGAGAAAGACAATTTTTTTCCCTATATTCGCTGCGCACTTTTATAAGTTTAATGAATCATCTGTTAAACATACAGCTTTCTCTACTCTCCTATCTACGGAGCACCTGCTCCCATGTGCCATAGGTAGCACAAGGGCAGTTAATTCTTCCTTACATTTTTTTGCATTACCGCGGTAAGCGGTTCACTGTGACACGTATTGGCTACGCTGACATTAATTTTATTAATGGCTGCTGTAATTATTTTAATTGCTTTGGTAAATTTTACCCGGCAAGGGCCTCTTATATCAGAGAAGGCACGATCATGCCCATACGTTTTACAGTGATGCAGTTGATTTTTATTCACTGAACAGGAAGCAACAATTGCTTCATTCATCACTATAATTCCCATTCAGATTATGAAACGTGTTATGATTATCGGTGCCGGTAAGATCGGCGAAACAGCAGCCTTCTTATTGCAGCAGTCCGGCGACTACCAGGTAACACTGGCAGACAGTAACGAAGCATTATTGCAGAAATGTACGGATGAAGGTATCCGTAAAACAAAACTGGATGTAAACAACGCCACAGAGCTGGAACAAGCCCTGGAAGCGCAGGACATGGTATTGAGTGCCTGTCCCTTTTTCCTGAATGTAAAAATTGCTACTGCTGCTGCCAAAGCGCAAACGCATTATTTTGATTTAACAGAAGATGTGGCTACTACCAATGCTATTCGTGAAATAGCCAGCAAAGCCAATGTAAGCTTCATGCCACAATGTGGACTGGCACCGGGTTTCATCAGCATCGCAGCTTTTGATATCGCTAAACAATTTGATACACTGGACGCCGTTCGCTTGCGTGTAGGCGCTTTACCGCAGTTTCCTACCAACAGTTTGATGTATAATCTTACCTGGAGCACCGATGGTCTCATTAATGAATACTGCAATCCCTGTGATGCCATCTACGAAGGCGAACGCAAGGAAGTAATGCCGATGGAAGGTTATGAGCGCTTTGCATTGGATGGCGTAGAATACGAAGCTTTTAACACCTCCGGTGGATTAGGCGCATTAGCGGAAATACTGGAAGATAAAGTGTACAACCTGGACTATAAAACCGTGCGCTACCCTGGCCATTGCAGTCTCATGAAAGTACTGCTGAACGAGCTGAAACTCAATAAAAAGCGGGATTTATTGAAGGAGATTATGGAAGATAGCATACCTTTCACTCCGCAGGATGTAGTATTAGTTTTTGTGTCTGTTTCGGGAATGGTCAACGGCCGTTCTGTGCAGCGTTCCTACTCCCGTAAGATCTATAACCAGGAGATAGCAGGAAAAGATTTTACTGCTATACAGCTCACCACAGCAGGTGCAGCCTGTGCAGTAATAGACCTCCATGCAAAAGGCAAACTGCCGGCCAGTGGCTTTGTACGCCAGGAAGATGTGGAATTCAAAGATTTAATCAACAACCGCTTCGCGGTATATTATAATTAGCTATTAGCTTTTAGTCATTAGCTTTTAGTTGAAGACCAATGGCTAAACTAAAAGCTAATAACTAACAGCTCAAAAAAAAGTGCCATGTTAAAAGAGGTATTAAAGGGTCTGATGGACCGCTATCAGCAGCGGGTGCCGGATGTAGCAGCAGTAATAGCTGCCATGATACAGGAAGGCATCATCAAAAATGCGGATGATATTGAAAACGATCATATCGCTTTCAGAACAATGGGGGTGCCGCAATTAGGTGTACAGTCGCTGGAGAAAATTTTTCTCCACTACGGCTATACGAAAATGGACACTTATCACTTTCCTGCCAAGAAGCTGGATGCCTGGTGGTATGCACCTCCTGAGCCACAGTACCCACGCATCTTTATCAGCGAACTGCGGGTAAGTGAATTGAGTCAGGAAGCGCAAAACATCATCCACAGTTATACCAGTGAAGTAAAAACAGATCCGGTTAATACACTCGATTTTAATGATAGTAAAGCAGTAGACACTTTTTTACATAGTGCCCTGTGGCGTACCCCTACCCTAGCGGATTACAAGGCGCTGGCAACAGAAAGTGAATACGCGGCATGGGTAATTTATAACCGTTATTACCTGAATCACTTTACGGTGAGTGTACACAACCTGCCTACAGGATACAATACCGTAGCGGATTTCAACACGTTCCTGGAGCACCATGGCTTTAAATTAAATGATTCCGGCGGTAAGATAAAAACCAGCCCGGATGGCAGACTGTTACAAAGCGCTACCATTGCGCGTATGATAGAAGCCGAATTTGCCGGTGGCGAAAAATTTAAGATCGCGGGCTCTTATGTAGAGTTTGCCGAACGGAAAGTATTGCCGCAATTTGCACATTTACCGGCGGCTGAAATACAGCGACAGCACAGGCGGGAAGGTTTTGAAGCAGGTAATGCCGATAAGATCTTTGAAAGCACCTACGCTGCTCAAACAAAAAAAAGTTCCTAATTTAGTCTAATAATACACCGACAATGGTAGAAGACATCTTAAAAGTATTTGGCATCACTGCACAGCAGAGTGGTGTAAGCACCGGCAAACACTGGCTGCCGGCTCATGGAGCAGATATTATCTCGGTTTCTCCCGTAGATAATAAAAAGATTGCCACCGTGAAAAGCGCTTCCCGTGAGGATTACGACCTGGTAGTGGCGGTAGCACAGGAAGCCTTTAAAGTATGGCGTATGTGGCCGGCACCACACAGAGGTGAAGTAGTGCGCCAGGTAGGTGAAGCACTGCGTCAACATAAAGAACAGCTGGGAAAACTTGTTTCTTATGAAATGGGAAAGAGCCTGCAGGAAGGATATGGTGAGGTACAGGAGATGATCGACATTTGCGATTTTGCAGTGGGATTATCGCGTCAGCTGCACGGATTAACGATGCACTCTGAACGTCCGGGTCACCGTATGTATGAGCAATGGCATCCGCTGGGTATTACCGGCATTATTTCTGCCTTTAACTTTCCCGTGGCGGTTTGGAGCTGGAACTCCATGCTGGCATGGGTGAGCGGAAATGTTTGCATATGGAAACCATCAGAAAAAACACCGATAACCGCGTTGGCTTGTCAACGTATAGTCGAGACCGTATTTGTGGCAAATAATGTACCTGAAGGCGTTTGTTCCCTGGTTACAGGCAACCGTGAAGTAGGTGAATGGATGGCACATGATACACGTGTACCACTTGTTTCCGCTACCGGTTCCACCCGTATGGGCAAGAGCGTAGGTGCTGCTGTGGGTGAGCGTTTGGGACGTTCCCTGCTGGAATTGGGTGGTAACAATGCCATCATCATTTCGCAGGATGCCGACCTGGACATGTCACTGATAGGTGCAGTATTTGGTGCGGTAGGTACTGCCGGTCAACGTTGCACTTCTACCCGCAGACTGATCATTCACGAAAGTGTATACGATGCCTTCACCGCCAGGCTGGTAAAGGCTTATTCGCAACTGCGCATAGGTAATCCGCTGGATCAGCATAACCATGTGGGTCCGTTGATTGACACAGCTGCAGTAGCTGCTTATCAGCAGTCTATTGAGCAGGTGAAACAACAGGGCGGTACTTTCCTCGTAGAGGGTGGCGTGCTGTCTGGTGCAGGGTTTGAGTCCGGTTGTTATGTGAAGCCATGTATTGCTGCAGTAGAAAATGTATACCGCATTGTACAGCATGAAACATTTGCACCTATTTTGTACGTGATGAAATATCAAACACTTACAGAAGCCATTGCCATGCAAAACGATGTACCACAGGGACTTTCCTCCGCCATCATGACACTGAACCTGCGTGAGGCAGAACAATTCCTCTCCCAGGCTGGTTCTGATTGTGGTATTGCGAATGTCAACATCGGTACTTCGGGTGCTGAAATTGGTGGTGCTTTTGGTGGTGAAAAAGAAACCGGTGGTGGTCGTGAAAGTGGCTCTGATGCGTGGAAGGCATATATGCGCCGTCAAACCAATACCATCAATTACTCCACCAGTTTACCACTGGCACAGGGTATTAAATTTGATCTCTAAAAAAGATAATAATTTTTCGACTTCTTCAGCTCCGAGGCATCTGCCCCGGAGCTTTTAATTTTCATGTCAGGAAGTGCTACCCGATCAGATTTTTAAAAGCGGTTGATAAAACTCTTATTACAAAATCGTTTGAGCAGCATAAACAAAATAACACTGCCATACTTTCTTCTACATACACCGACTTATCATGGTTCTAAAAATAGTAGCGAGGTTAGAGAACCCCGCTTTTCGTTAAACGGAAACCATGCTTATGAGAAAAGTATTCAATAGCGGGAAGCCATCAAATACTCTTCCGGATATAAATATTAAACTTTTTTCTGAATATTCATATTCAACTTTTGTGCTACTGCCGTATTATTCCCACTGACTTTCACAACCAAAACCTGTCCACATCCTTTATCATAAAGGGTTTTCACATCTTTACCCCTTACACCCAGGTGCCGTACCATAGCAGGAATATTTTCAGGATCGCTACAAATAACGATGGTTTTGCCTTTATTCCGCTTTAACATGTCTTTCATAACACTGTTCATCAGCTCAGGATCGTCGTTAATCCGGAAATAATCAAGGCCGCGTTGCCTGGCTTTAGACAGCGGCGTAACAGTTTGGACTGCTCGATTTGCATATGTAGTATAAATAGTTGCAATATCTACATCCGCCAGGGAAGTAGTAAGCTGATTGGCTTGCTCCAATCCGGCTACACTTAAGCCCGGATCAGCAGATGGAGAAGTTTCCACTTCAGCAGCATTCACAAAAATAATGGTGGTTACATCCGGTTCTGTAGCAAATGCTTGCACACCGGAAGCCAGCAAAGTGGCTATGATCGCAGTTTTCAACATGACTGACAAATTTTAATTAAAATGAGACAATACATTACCAATGGGAAAAGAGGTCCCGGAGCAAGACTTGGCAGATGAGCAGGTATGGGAAAGAAAGGAACTACTGACTAAATCTAGGACAAGCTGATTGATTGGCAAAGGGTATTATGACAGATGGTTGCCTTATCTGTTTAGCAAACAAATCAGGATAAGATGGTTACAACCGTTATAATGATGGGCTGATTACCCGTTTTGGTTAATCACTGCGAATCTCCCAATCAACCAATATATAGCGCGCTTATCATTAATATTTAATGTTATACCGCTTTTTATATACCTTTAACCTTATCATGATATTCAAGTCGTTTATTATATTTTATAGGGAAAATTGTTGAATATGAAATTGTTAAGTCGAGAGGTTGCAGTCCTGGCGGGATGTGTTGCATTGATGACTGCTGTTACAACGAACACTGTTGCACAAAGTAAAAGCCCGGCCCCAAAAAACTGGCACCTGCTTAGTTACGATACCGACAGCGTATTCGGTACATCTACAGAAAAAGCTTACAAGGAATTACTGAAAGGAAAAAAGAGCACGCCCGTTATTGTGGCCGTGATCGATTCCGGTATTGACACTACCCATGAAGACCTGAAAGGCATACTGTGGACCAATCCGCGTGAAATACCCGGTAACGGAATCGATGATGACCACAACGGTTACGTCGATGATATACATGGCTGGAATTTCCTGGGAGGTAAAGACGGCAGCAGCTTAAAGGAAGACTCCGACGAAGCTACCCGTGAATACTACCGTTATAAAAACAAGTATGGCAATCCGGATTCTGCACTGGCAAAAGATTCTAAAGAATATGGCACCTGGCAGAAATTGCAGGAGAAAATTGAGAAACCTAATTCTCAGTTTAAACTGCAATACAAAAGCATGGCTAAACTTCAGGAGAACGTTAACAAATGTGAATCTATCCTGAAAACATATCTCAACAAAGATGATTTTAACGTAGCACAGCTGGACAGCATCCAGACTACTAACCAGGATGTACTGCTGGCACGTAACTTCATGACCCGTTTGTTAAAAAGCGCCGGTGACGAACCCGCTTCTTTCGGCGATTTCAAGATGGAGTTTGACGAATACATGAATGAGCTGAAGCGTAAAGCAGAAAGCACAGATGTAATGCCGAATACCAACAGAGAGAAAATTGTAGGCGATAACATCGAGGATATCAAAGACAACAAATACGGCAACAATGATGTAATGGGTAAGTTTGCCTTCCATGGCACACACGTATCCGGCATTATTGCCGCTGCAAGGAACAATGGCGTGGGTATAGACGGCATCGCTGATAATGTTCGCATTATGGCCGTAAAAGCCGTACCGGATGGCGATGAAAGAGATAAAGATGTAGCCCTGGCTATTCGTTACGCTGTGGATAATGGCGCACAGATCATCAATATGAGCTTTGGCAAACCATTTTCACCGCATAAAGACTGGGTAGATGCTGCTGTAAAATATGCAGAGGAAAAAGGCGTATTACTGGTGCATGCAGCCGGTAACGATGGCAACAATAACGATTCTGTACCCAATTTCCCGAACCCCAATTACCTGGATGGCACAGTAGCCACCAACATTATTACAGTAGGTGCCAGCGGCACCGGAAGAGGTAATGATAAGGTAGCCAGCTTCTCCAACTACGGTAAAAAAGGAGTAGACCTTTTTGCACCTGGTGTACAGATTTATTCAACTGTTCCTGGTGGCAACAAATACGGCAGTGCCAGTGGCACCAGTATGGCAGCACCTGTGGTAGTGGGTGTGGCCGCTTTGGTACTCTCCTACTATCCGGAACTGAGTGCGCGTCAACTAAAGTACATCCTGGAAAAGAGCGCTTCGCCTTTACCGGACGGCAGTACAGAAGTAAACAAACCTGGTACACAGGATGAAAAAATAAACTTTGCAGATTTGTCTGTTACAGGTGGATTGGTAAACGCTTATGATGCGTTAAAACTGGCTGCCACTATCAAAGGAGAAAATGTGAAGGGTAAGAAACAGCACAGAGCGAAGCTTAAAGCAATTAAAAAGAACTAAACATATTTTCAGCGGCAGCTATTCCAAAACGTAATAGCTGCCGCTGAAAAATTACTTAACAATACGCAGACTCAATGGATATTTGTAAGAGATACCATTATTCGCCTTCACCGCAGCAATAACACTGAAGATCACGTTAATTATCCATATCACCCCTATCAGGTCTGTCCAACCCCAGGAAAATTCGAAGAAATCCCCGCGTGTATGTCGCCAGAAATTAGCCAATGACCACAATCCCAAACTGATATTATTGATGATATTGATGATCACTGCCGCAATGCTCAGTGTGATCTGAAAATTGATGGCTTCTTTACCCTGATCATCAACAAATTTGGATTCATTGCGTTTGATGAGCCATAATACCAGTACACCAATGATATTACCCACCGTAGGTAAAATAGCCATTCCAATAATACCTCCAAGGTGTACAAGGGTTCCCCAGGTGCGTTCTTCTTTTTGATTCATAAAATAGAGATTAAATATGAACGGGAAGTTAACTGCTTATTTTTGCATATCAAAAGCGAAGAGAGGAAAAAAACTACAAACCTATAAGCCGGATTCTGTTCCCACCCCGGCAACGCCGGAATGAACTGCTACCATTTATCTGCGATGACGTTCACACACCATCTTTATCTGCCTACCCTCGGTCATCGGACGAGCAGCCCTCAAGCGACCGTATACATGGCATTTCAGCACGCAAGGTTTACCCGCACAAACAGTTGCCTGCCTGCACCGTGGGCTCTTACCCCACATTTTCACCCTTATCTGCCCGAAGGCGGACGGTTATTTTCTGTGGCACTTGCTGTTCCCGGTTATGCACCAGGCCCCACCCGTTAGGTGGTGCGTTGCTCTGCGCTGTCCGGACTTTCCTTCCCGCTGCACAAGGCAGCGAAACGATAGCACGGTTTGTAGTTGGAGCGCAAAGGTAAGGAATGAAAGCTAAATACACGCTAAGATTTTAGCGGAAAAATAAGGCCTTCGGCCTTTGTCTTTTCTTTAGCAGGATTAGGCTGATTAAGATGATTATGCTGATTTCATTTCTTTCCAATCAATATTCTTACTGATTTCTAAAAGCATATTATAAACGATATAGATATCTTTTAAAAGAAAATAAAATCAGCATAATCAGCCTAATCAGCCTAATCCTGCTAAAGAAAAGACAAAGGCCGAAGGCCTTCCCTGGCTATTTAAATGTAATCTCCGTAGCACCATATCCATACCGTGCATGGTATTGGTTTACAAAGTTAGCTACCTCTGGTGTTTGTTTGAGTACCTGGTGAATTTCATCACGCAGTTTACCTTTACCAACACCATGTATCACAATCAAACTATGCTGATGATGACTAATAGCCAGCTCCATGTAACGCTGGAAGGCATTGAGTTGTATGGCAAGGATGGCAATATTGCTCAGTCCTTTCCAGTTCTTTTCCAATGCTTCAATATGGAGATCTACTTCCTGTTTAGGTGTAAGAGATGTTTCCGGTTGCAGTTGAATTTTACTCAGTAAACTGGCAAAATTTCCGGAACCTAATGTAGTAACTGGCGCCTTCTTTTTAGACTGCTCTGCAGCAGCTGGCGGCTCAGGTGCTCTCTCCGGAAATTTGTCGAATAAAGGATAAGTGATGGTAGCTTCTGCCTTGGTGCGCAACTGTTCCAGCTGCACAAACATTTGCTTTGGTTTGATTTTCCATGTCTTCTGTACAGAAGTAGCCAGCTTGGGTTCCGGCTCTTTCAGGAAAAAAGTAAATTCAAATCGCGGGTTATCATTCAGTGATTCAAATATCAGATCTGCCAGATAAAAATGGTTATAAGGCAGTATCTCGTTCTTTATTTCCAGATCCATCTGGTTATTGAGCCAGATCTGGAAGTAAAAGCGCATGGCATGGGGGGTATCATTAAACAGGTGAAACTTCATCAGCTTCACTGTTTCATCCAAACCCTCCATCTGGTATACCGGTAAAACAGACAGGAACATGCCTTTATCTGTTTTAAACACTTCATACTTACTTCTATCCACTTTGATCTCATCACCTGGAATCAGGCGTGGCTTGTCTTTCACAAGCTTTTGCTGGCTGAAGCGGTGAAAATAAGGGAAGTCAATCTGATCCAGGTAAACCGGGAAAGATGTGCCTTTCACTTCTATCATCACCATGTTATCATTCACCAGGTCTACTACTGTACCCTCTTCTTTTGAACTCAACAGTAGGATCTTGTCGCCTATTTGGTATTTCATAATTGCATTCTTCTGAACTGCAAAAATAGAAATTTGACGGGGATTTGTATGGAAGAGATTTGATATTCGCAGAATTAGACAGAGATACACGTTTCCCATGCCATTAAAATGGTAATACTCACAGGAATGGCAGTACGAAAATTTTAAATGCTAAACATGTTCCTTGTCCGGATGCATAAAATCATGTTTTTCCGGATGCCTGCGCATATACTCATCCACCGAAATGCGGCCACTTCCCTCTATCAGGAAAACGATCAGCAGGAACAGGACCACGATCGAAAGTCCCATCATAGGATACGCCCCAAATAAGCCCGTAGGTGAGTGAACAAAGAATACCGCCCCCAACAGTACCGGGATGTTGAGGAATGAGCACAATCGGGTATAAAGCCCCATTGCAATGAACAACCCGCCTACTGTATGTACAAATACAATGTAGTGGGCAATAAAGAATGTAAATACTGTGAGTGCAGGATTTACATTAATCATAGCTTCCAGGTCATTTCTGTGTTGCACAAAGAGAATACCCATTCCCATAATGATTACACCCAGCAGCATACGTACGATGTCCAGCCATTTAGGATGGTGCACATTACCCCAGTGTTCAATCTGTTGTAGCTTGTTCATAAAATACAAATTTTAAGATCAAAGAGCTACTATGAAGTTACGAAGAATTATGCCTTTTTGCCCAACTTACTATGTGAGTAACTGTAGAGGAAATAGATGGTTAAACCAATGGCCAGCCAGATGGAAAAAACAATCCAGTTTTTAAGGGCTATTTCTGTCATCAGATAGAAACAGCTCAGCATACCCAATACGGGTATCAGGGAGAGTTTGCGGGTGGCAGACATCATTGTCATGATGAGGGTCACCAATACAAAAATATAGAATGGAATATTGTGTTTCCAGATTTCCCAGCCACCGGTAAAGGAAAATTTCTGCCCTATCTCCTGACGGAAAAATATAGCCAAACCGATGATCAGTACAGGCACAATGATTTGTCCGTTGATATAAGGCAACTGAAACCGTTTCACCACTGCCTTGTCTTCTCTTGGCAGGATTAAAACCCCGCCACAAACGAGGATAAAGGCAAACAGGGTACCTATACTGGTCAGATCCGTTACGATGGTCAGGTTCAGAAATAATGCCGGTACACCTACCAGCAAACCGGTAACGATAGTGGCATACGAAGGTGTTTGAAAACGCGGATGTATTTTACCGAAACGCTTTGGCAACAGGCCATCACGGCTCATGCTCATCCAGATGCGGGGCTGCCCTATCTGAAACACCAGTAACACGCTGGTAGTAGCTACTACCGCACTGACAGAGATCAGGTAGCTGATCCAGGGTAAATGTACCTGGTCAAATACGAAAGCCAGCGGATCATCTACTTTTAATTTATAAAAAGGCACCATCCCTGTTAACACAAAAGAAATCAGGATATATAGCACCGTACAGATGATCAGTGAGTAGATCATACCTTTAGGCAGATCCCTTTGTGGATTCTCACATTCTTCCGCAGTGGTGCTTATAGCATCAAAGCCGATGTAGGCAAAAAACACTGCCGACACGCCTTTTAGTACACCCGAAAAACCATTGGGCATAAAGGGATGCCAGTTAGCTTTATTTACATAAAAGAAGCCTACCACAATGACAAACAGGATCACCAGTATCTTCAGGGCCACCATAAAATTAGCACTCCGCTTACTTTCCTGTATGCCTACATAGGCCAGGTAAGTTACCAGTACCACGATGATAAACGCCGGTAAATTGAGGATCACAGGGATACCGGCAATATGAGGTGCCGCAGCAACAATAGCTGGTGTAGCACTATCATAGTTGCTGGCCAGCCAGGATGGTAAACTTAATCCTATCCCTCCCAGCAGGTTATTAAAATAACCACTCCAGGATATGGCCACTGCAATATTCCCGATGGCATATTCCAGGATGAGCGCCCAGCCTATTACCCAGGCTGCAAGCTCACCAAATGTAACGTAAGAGTAAGTATAAGCACTGCCGGAAACCGGTACACGGGATGCAAATTCCGCATAACAAAGGGCTGAGAAGCCGCAGGTGATAGCAGTGATGACAAAAAGCAGTGAAACACCAGGTCCGCCATGGAAAGATGCCTCTCCGATGGTGGAAAAAATACCTGCACCAATAACTGCTGCAATTCCCATGGCTGTAAGGTCTTTCACCTTCAGCACCTTGTTCATCCCCCCTGTTTCATGGCCGTCTGCCAATCCATCTTTGGCATCTTTGATAATTGTGGCAAGCGATTTTTTCCGAAACAGCGAATTAGACATTGGCGAGGAATTACGTTTTACAGTTGTTTAGATTGACAGTGCGCGAATATAATGCGATTTTAAATACAAACCTTATTGCTGACGGTTTAAGAGATAATCAGCTAACTCCATCAATGGTGTTTTGCGGTTAGATAAAACTGCAATGTCATCTAAACGCCGGAACGCAAGCTGTTGAAAACGATCTTTTTCCTTCTCTGCCCACTCGTCTACTTTACAACTACGGAACAGTTCCAGCACTTTTTCTACTTTATCTGAGGGAGATGTTTCCATGAGTCTTTTTAACTCGGCACGCTGCACCGGATTACAAAGTTCCAGTGCTTTCAGCAGCAGGAATGTCTTTTTGTTGACAAGGATATCCCCTCCCTGTTGTTTACCGAATTTGTCAGGATCTCCAAAGGCATCCAGGTAATCATCCTGGATCTGGAAGGCAATACCAATGTTTTTACCGAAAGCGTATAAATGCTGCTGATTGCCCTCACTGGCACCACCGATAATACCGCCCAACTGTAAGCTGGCTGCCAGTAATACAGAGGTTTTGAGGCCAATCATATGTACATAATCATCATATTGTACCTTTTCGGGGTCCAAGGCTTCAAAATCCATGTCCAGCTGCTGCCCTTCACATACTTCGATGGCAGCTTTATTGAATACAGAGATGATCTTTTGCTTGTAATGCGGCTGTACCTTATTCAGGCGCTCATATACACTGATCAGCATCACATCCCCCGCCAGGATGGCCGCAGGGTCGCCGTAAATAGTATGTACAGTAGGTTTACCACGACGAAGCGGGGCTTTGTCCATAATATCATCATGGATGAGGGTAAAATTATGAAAAAGCTCTACCGCATTACCCACCTGGAATGCATCCGGATGCAGGGTGTCAAACAATTCGTTCCCCATCAGGCATAATACCGGACGTATCCGTTTTCCGCCAATTCCCAGTATATGGGATGCTGCATTGTATAATTGACTGGGCTGTTCCGGAAAATGTTGCTGCTCAAACTGTTGGCTAAACTGCGCTATTAAATCTTTGAATGACTGCATCTCAGGTCGATCGTGTTTTGTTATTTACTCTTTTTTGTTTTGTTTTTAGCTGCCGTAGTTGGTTTTGCTGCTGCTTTTTTTGCAGGTACTGCTTTTGCTTTAGGCGCTGGTACTGGTTTGGTATCCACTTTTTTCACTGCCGCTTTTTTAGCAGGTGCCGGCGTAGCCTTTTTTGCAGTAGCCTTTTTAGCCTTGGGCGCTGGTGTAACCGCCGCCTTCTTAGCCGTTGCCTTCTTAGCAGGTGCTGGTGTTACGGCTTTTTTAGCGGTAGCTTTCTTAGCTGCAGGAGCTGATGCCACGGCTGCTTTTTTGGCGGTTGCTTTTTTAGCAGGTGCGGGTGCAGCCCTGGTACTCTTTACAGCCGCTTTCTTAGCCTTGGGCGCAGGTTTTGCTGCAACAACCGCTTTCTTCGCAGGTGCTTTTTTAGCGGGTGCGGGCACTTCCTTCTTCACGGGTTGTTTGTCTACTACCTCTTTTTTAGCGACTTCTTTCTTAGCCGGTGCTTTCGCAACAACTTCCTTCTTCACGGGTGTTGCTATAACAACTTCTTTCTTCGCTGGCGCTTTAACAGCCGGTGCTTTCGTTACCACTGCTTTTTCTTCTACCACCGCTTTCACTTCTACTGGTGCTGCAGCCTTCATTATTGCTACTTCCGTTTTCTTATGAGGAGCTGCGGGCTTAGGTTTAGGAGCTGGTATTGGTATAACCGGCACTACATGCGTTTCAACGATTACCTGGTCTACCACTGGTAATGGTGCAGGTTCCGGCGATGACATGCCTGCAGGCCGCTGATCTCTCGACCGCTGCGCACCCTGTTTCCATGGCTGCTGCTGATTATAATTTCCGTGTTGTTTTTCTTTCTTTTTCTTCCGGTCGTCTCTTCTGTCATCTCTGTGACCTTCTCTCCTGTCACCTCTTCTGTCATCATGACGTTTAGGCTGTGCAGCTCTTGCTTCGCCGGTGCCGGTGAGTTCATCTTCCAGATCATAGTCCAGCTGACGTTTGGCCAGATTGGCTGATACAATCCTGATACTCACCTTTTCGCCTATACGAAACTTACGACCGCTGCTTTGTCCCACCAGGGCGTATTCTCCTTCGTTATATTGGAACTCTTCTCTTTTATTCAGGTTGTGGATGCTTATCAGGCCTTCACACTTGGTATCTACGGTTTCTACCCAGAAACCAAAATGCGCTACCCCGCTGATCACGCCATCAAAGGTGTGACCAATGAACTGCTGCATATATTCCACCTGTTTGTATTTGTTGCCTGCTCTTTCAGCTTCCATGGCTTTGCGTTCCATTTCAGAGCTATGTTTGCATTTCTGCTCCATTTGTTTGTCTGGCTTCACAGTATTGGCCAAAGACTCTGCCAGTACACGATGTACGAGTACATCGGGGTAACGGCGGATAGGAGATGTAAAGTGACAATAGTCTTCAAATCCAAGACCGTAGTGTCCTACATTGTTTACCGTATAGATGGCCTTTGCCATGGTACGTATACCCAGTGTTTCCAGTACAGGCTGTTCCGGCTTGCCTTTCACCATTTGCAGCATCTTGTTGAAAGAGCGTGCAATGCTGTCTGGTGTGGTCAGATCAAACTTGTACCCGAACTTGCCTGCAAATAAGGCGAACACTTTAAGTTTTTCAGGATCTGGTGTATCGTGCACCCGGTAAGGGAAAGGCACGGGTTGTTTATTTACTTTCAGCTTGGATACGTATGCTGCGATGGTTTTGTTGGCCATCAACATAAATTCCTCAATCAGCTGATGTGCTTCTTTACTTTCTTTAATTACAATGCCGATAGGCCTGCCGGTTTCATCCAGCTTAAAGCGTACTTCCTGTGAAGAGAAATTAATAGCACCATGCGCGAAACGTTGTGCACGCAGGGTTTGCGCAATTTTATTCAGCAGCAGTACTTCTTCCTGATACGGTCCTTCCTTGTTTTCTATGATCTCCTGTACTTCTTCGTAGGTAAAGCGATGGTTGGAATGGATGACTGTACGGCCTATCCAGTGTTGCTTTACTTCTCCCTTCTCATTCATCTGGAACATTGCAGAGAAGGTCAGTTTATCTTCATGCGGACGGAGAGAACACAGCTCATTGGATATTTTTTCCGGCAACATGGGGAGTACGCGATCAGGCAGGTATACGGAGGTAGCCCTTTTATCGGCTTCCTTGTCCAGTTCCGTGCCTGGCAGTACGTAATGACTCACATCGGCAATGTGTACGCCTATTTCGTACAGTCCGTTTTTCAGGGGACGGATAGAAATGGCATCATCAAAGTCTTTTGCATCCACCGGATCGATGGTCATGGTGAGGATCTTACGGATATCTTTACGCTTTTGTACTTCCGCTTCTGATATATTTTCCTGAATGGTATTTAATTCTTCCACTACTTCTTTAGGGAAGCTGAGCGGGAATCCTGCTTCAATAAGGATTTCCTTCATTGCCAGATCGTTGGTATCGCTGGCATCGAGAATTTCAACGATTTCTCCTACCGGTTTACGTGATTTTTCTCCCCAGGCTACTATTTTCACCACGGCTTTATCGCCGCTCTTTGCTTCTCCAACGGAGTTGGCGGGGATGTATATATCCGGCATGAACAGCCCTTTTTCAGGGATGAGGAAAGCAAAACCTTTGCTTACCTGCAGTGTACCGGTAAATTCAGTCTTATTTCGTTTAAGGATATCCGTTATTACTCCTTCCATGCGGCCCTCGTGGTGGGCTTGTTTCAACACATCAACCAGCACTTCATCTTTATCAAGGGCAGTTTGCAGATTTTTCTGCTTCACCATGATATCCTTTGTAAGGCCGTCTACAATCACAAAGGCCATTCCAGACCTTGTTACTTCCAATATGCCTTTAAAGGTTTTCTTTTGGCTAATGTTACTACTGCTTCTTTTATCTTTCTTCTTTTTACTCATGTTAGTCGTAAGTTATCATTGACCAGGCGCGGGCAAATGCCTGCCTATGTAGTCAAAAATAAAGTTATTAAATAATTCTGCTTCTCCGAAGAGGAATGAAATCTCTACAGGCATAACAGCAATTTGCAGGTTTTGTTCTGCCAGGGCTCCTTTAAGTAGATGTAGTCTCACTGCATCTTTCTCTGTGGTAATGACAACCTTTTCCGTGCCTGGCAAATCGCTGCATTCTTTCTTGATTTTCGCAATATCTTTTTCTGAATAGTAATAATGATCGGGAAAAGACAACAGGTATACCTGATCGTAACGTTGTCTCAGTTCGTCGAGCAATGGTTCGGGCCTTGCTATGCCGCATGCCAGCAATACGGTTGCTGATTTTGGGATTTCCACCGGCTGATGGGTAATCATATCAAACAAGGCGCCGTATTGCAAGGTAGTGAAAAAGAGCCGCTGATGAGGCAAAGGGGCAATTTCTTTTTCCAGCGCCTGCTTTTCTGCGACGCTCATTGCAGGTGGACATTTGGACACAATGATACAATTGGCACGCATATAACCCTTGCGTCCTTCCCGTAAACGGCCAAAAGGGACCACGTGATCACGGGTAAAAAGGCGCCGGTAATCCGTGATCAGGATGTTCATACCCGGCTTGATGGACCGGTGCTGGAAGGCATCATCGAGCAGTACCACCTGCGTATCGGGCTCATCACCCAGCAGCTGTGGAATGGCCAGCATGCGCTCTTCTCCTACACATACCCTGATGTCCGGAAACTTATCATGGAACTGCATGGGTTCATCACCAATGTCCGATGCAGTACTATTTTCATCTGCCAGGATATAACCACTGGTACGGCGATTATAGCCCCGGCTGAGGGTAGCCGTTTTATAATGATCTTTCAGTAAGCGGATCATATATTCTACGTGTGGCGTTTTGCCCGTGCCGCCTACAGAGAGGTTACCGGCGGCAATAATAGGGAGATCAAATTCCACTGCAGTAAGCAGTCCCTTATCATAAAAGCGGTTGCGCAACCACATCACCAGGCCATACAGGAGAGAAAAGGGATATAAAAGAAAATTCAGGTATTTAAGCACTGTTGTTTATTTAAATTGATAAATCTGATCCGGGGTTACCACTGTTTGCAGGGGTACATCCCAGGTGTCCGCATCTTCTATTTTCGCTACCGGTTCAAACAGCGAAAGGCCGATGGTACGTACATCCGGGCGACATTGTTGGAGGAACCGGTCGTACATTCCCTTGCCATATCCCACCCTGTGCCCTTGCAGATCAAAAGCCAGCAAAGGTACAAATACCAGGTCTATATCTGTCGGCAGTACTTCTTCCCCATGATCCGGCTCCGGAATGCCAAAGCGGTTTTTAACGAGAATGGTATTGGTTTTCCAGCGATAGTGGGTCATCTCTCCTGTTTTCATATCTGCTTTAGACAGCACCCATTGCATGTTGGGCCAGGTATCCCGCAGCCATTTTATCAGCGGCCAGGTATCTGCTTCTTTTTTTTCAGAGATAGGCAGGAAGATGTGTGCCTGCCGGATACCGCTATAATCCAGCTGCCGGGAATTGGCCAGCAGCCGCTCATTGAGGGTAATGGCCGTATCGTCGTCCAGGTTTAGCCGCAGCTCCAGAAAATGTTTTCGTATATCCTTTTTCGTGGTCATGCCAGTAAAGTATGCAGCGATGCTGTCAACAACTGTGCCTGTTGCCTTACGAATGCCTTATCGACATGATCGGTTTGTGGAATATGGCCTATTTTGGGATAACCGCTCCATCTCACCACATCATCTTCATTACTATGATAATCTCCGCCAAAAATCCAGCCTATAACGGGAACGCCTGTATGTTGCAGTACCCTGGCAGTGAGCAGGGCGTGATTAATGCTGCCCAGGTAATTGGTGGCCACAATAATTACCCGTGCATGCAGCTGCCGGATGAGGTCCAGCGTAAATATTTCTTCGTTAACAGGCACCATCAGTCCGCCTGCGCCTTCTATGATCAAAGGGCGTAATGGCGGCTGCAATTCGTTTGCCTGCGCAAGAATAACATTGATATCTATTGTAATATTTTCCAGCCGGGCAGCCAGATGAGGGGATGCGGGTGTATCCAGACAATATGCTTCGGGATGACAAACCGACACGCCGTTAGCTACCAAACGCAGTATCGTTTGCGTATCCGTTCCTTCCGTCAGTCCGGCTTGCACAGGCTTCCAGTAATCTGCCTGTAATGCTTCGGTAATACATGCAGCCGCAACGGTTTTTCCCACACCGGTGCCTATGCCGGTAATAAATATTCTTTCACTCATCAGGAGCAAATATAACTGTGATTTTTATGATTTTTGTGATTATCCTGATTAGCGAAGATCTCAGCGGATATTGTCTGAACCAGGATTTTTAGGATTGAATGGATTACCTTGATGGGTGCCGAAGATCATAACGAAAATATTCACGTATATCTTTTTTCTAATCAAACAATATAACACCCATCAAGGTAATCCATTCAATCCTAAAAATCCTGGTTCAGACAATATCCGCTGAGATCTTCGCTAATCAGGATAATCACAAAAATCATAAAAATCACAGTTCTGACAATCTGCTCCCATCAATTCCGTATTTTCGTAACCATACAACCTCATTTTTTTATGAAATACTGTGATAATATTCTCGAAACGATAGGAAATACCCCGATGGTAAAGTTGCACCGCGTAACGGCTACCCTGCCTTGTACGGTGTTGGCCAAGGTTGAGTTTTTTAATCCCGGCAACTCTATTAAAGACCGTATGGCGGTAAAAATGATAGATGTGGCTGAAAAGAACGGACTGCTGAAACCCGGCGGCACCCTTATTGAAGGCACTTCCGGCAATACCGGTATGGGGCTGGCACTGGCAGCCATCATCAGGGGGTACAAATGTATTTTTACCACTACAGATAAACAATCCAAGGAAAAAGTGGATATCCTGAAAGCTGTAGGTGCAGAAGTAATTGTATGTCCTACCAATGTGGAGCCTGAAGATCCGCGCTCCTACTACTCTGTATCCAAAAGACTGGCTACCGAGGTGCCCAATTCATTTTATGTAAATCAATATGATAACCTCGCTAACAGGGATGCGCATTATGAACAAACCGGTCCCGAAATATGGGAACAAACAGACGGTAAGATCACGCACCTGGTAGTGGCAACCGGTACTGGTGGCACTGTTACCGGAACAGGTAAATACCTGAAAGAGAAAAATCCGGCAATAAAAGTTTGGGCCATCGACAGTTACGGTTCTTTGCTGAAAAAATATTTTGAAACGGGTGAACTGGATATGACAGAAGTGTATCCCTATATCACAGAGGGTATTGGGGAAGATTTTGTGCCGGAGAACTACGATATGAGTGTGATCGACAAGTTTGAAAAAGTTACGGATAAAGATGCTGCTGTGATGGCGCGCCGTATCACCAAAGAAGAAGGTATTTTTGTGGGCTACTCCGCAGGATCCGCTATCGCCGGACTTTTACAGCTGAAGGCAGGATTAAAACCTACAGATCTGGTAGTGGTTATTTTCCATGACCATGGCAGTCGTTATGTAGGCAAAATATACAATGATCAATGGATGATGGAACGTGGTTTCCTGGATGTTAAAACCGTGAAAGATGTAGTGAATGGCCGTCGTAATCAGCCACTGGTAACCATTAGCGCCGATGCAAAAGTGAGCGAAGCCATCGCCAAAATGAAAAAATTTGATATTGAACATATCCCTGTAGAACAAGGTGGCGACATTATCGGCGCCATCTCAGAAAACGGATTATTCAACCGCCTGATTGATGATGCCAATTTAAAAGACGCACAGATACGGCAGGTGATGCACTCCCCATTCCCACTGGTAGGCCAGGATACGCCGATAGAAAAACTAACGGTATATATCAACAGAGAAAATGGTGCTGTGCTGACTAAAGATGATAGCGGCAACCACCACATTGTAACGAAATATGATATTATACAGGCGTTGGGAAGATAGTAATCATAAATTGTAATGGTTTTTACTGATCAGTTAAACAGACAAATAACATTAGCGAAGCCGCCGGGGAGAATCATTTCCCTGGTGCCTTCGCAAACAGAATTATTATATACACTGGGGCTGGACGAGGAAGTGGCAGGTATTACAAAATTCTGCGTACATCCGTCAACGTGGTTTCGTAGTAAAACACGCGTTGGTGGTACTAAAAATGTGCACCTGGATATTGTGCGGCAACTGGCTCCTGACCTGATTATTGCCAACAAAGAAGAAAATCTGGCAACGGATATACAGGCCCTGATGGCCGAGTTTCCTGTATGGGTAAGCAATATACAATCGCTGGAAGATGCTTACGATATGATTGCTTCCATAGGCGCCATTACTGACCGCGCTGCACAGGCAGCGGCGCTGCTTACTGAAATTAAATCCGGTTTTGCCGCATTAGTACCGGCTGCAGTACCGGTACCCACTGCCTATTTCATTTGGCGCAATCCCTGGATGGTAGCGGGTGGTGATACTTTTATACATGATATGCTGCGTGTTTGCGGGTTACATAATGTGTTCGGTGATCAAATGCGTTATCCTTCCATTGAGGCTGCACAACTGGCCAGCAGCGGCTGTAAGCTGGTGCTGTTATCTTCCGAGCCTTATCCTTTCAAAGAAAAACATATGGCAGAACTGCAGGAAATATTGCCGGATGCCCGTATTCAACTGGTAGACGGCGAATTATTTTCCTGGTACGGCAGTCGCCTGCTCGAAGCACCTGCTTATTTTCAATCCATCTTATCAAATTAGATTTTAAGAGGCAACCTCTTTCTTTCCTTTTGCGTAAACAAGGATATCTGATCATCTAAAATAAAACGCATTCTATGGAAAGAAGAGATTTTGTTTCTAATATTGGTCTTACGCTGGCGCTGGCGTGTACAGCGGGTTTGGCTGCCTGTAGCAAAGGTGGCAACGACAATACTCCTCCGGTTCCGCCACCAGGTGGTGGTACAACTAATAAGTTAACCCTCAATTTAGGCAGTGACCTGTTGAATCCCGGCGATTTTAAAATATCCAATGGTGTGATCATTATTCGTACCGGCACAGGCAATACAGCAGCGGCTTTCACGGCACTGTCGAGCACCTGCACCCATCAGGGATGTACAGTGGCCAATTATAATAATGCTTCCAAATTAATTGAATGTAACGCTCCATGTGGCCATGGTAGCAGGTTTACTGCTACCGGCGCTGTGAATACAGGACCGGCTGGCAATCCATTAACGGCTTATACCGTAAAAGTAGATGGCAATTCGCTCACGGTAAGCTAAACCTACGGCTGTTGCTCCTTCCCGGCTGATCCGGTGTGGTAGCGGTTTTGATATTTTCCCTTTATTTATATGTATGAAAGTGAGGAGTTAAAAAAGGAGATTTTCTTCCCGGCGATTTTTTTCGCTATAAATCTTCTGTTTAACTCCTTATATTTGCTTTCCTAAAAAACAAATACATTTTAGAGTATGGGAAAATACAGAGCTGGCGTATTATTCGGCGAAGAGCTGGATGCGCTGTATAACGATGCCAAAGACAACGGATTTGCTATGCCTGCCGTGAATGTTATAGGAACTAACTCCGTGAACGCGGTACTGGAAACAGCTGCAAAGGTAAATTCACCGGTTATTATACAGTTTTCCAACGGTGGCGCACAATTTTTTGCTGGTAAGGGCATGCCTAACGACAAGCTGCAGGCGAACATTGCGGGTGGTATTTCCGGTGCTAAACATGTACATGAAGTAGCTAAACATTACGGTGTACCAGTAGTATTACATACTGACCATGCTGCCAAAAAATGGTTGCCATGGATCGATGGTTTACTGGATGCAGGTGAAGCGCATTTTAAACTGCACGGTCAGCCACTGTACAGCTCTCACATGCTGGATCTGTCTGAAGAACCGATTGCTGAAAACATCGAAATTTCCCATAAATATTTCGAAAGAATGAATAAACTGGGTATGTCCATCGAAATTGAGCTGGGCGTAACAGGTGGTGAAGAAGATGGGGTAGATAACTCCGGCATCGACAATTCCAAATTATATACGCAGCCTGAAGAGGTGGCCTACGCTTACGAAACCTTATCTACAGTAGGTTCCCGCTTTACCGTAGCTGCTGCTTTTGGTAACGTACACGGTGTATATACACCTGGTAATGTGGAACTGCGTCCGGTGATCCTGCATAACAGCCAGGAATTCATCCAGTCTAAATTCAAGACTGCTGCTAAACCAGTATACTATGTATTCCATGGTGGTAGCGGTTCTCCTAAGCACCAGATTACAGAAGCCCTGGGTTATGGTGTCATCAAAATGAACATTGATACAGATATGCAGTGGGCATTCTGGGAAGGTGTACATGATTTCTACGAAGAAAAGAAAGCTTATCTGCAGGCACAGCTGGGTAATCCGGAAGGTGCTGATAAGCCAAATAAAAAATATTACGATCCGCGTATATGGTTACGCAAAGGGGAAGAAACCTTTGTTAAGCGTCTGGAAGAAGCTTTCCATGACCTGAACTGTATCAACAGGAACGCATAATAGCTTTTAGCAGTTAGCTTTTAGCAGTTAGTAAGCGGAGACAAGAGCGAATGATATTAAATTATCGCTTTTGTCTCCGTTTTGTTTACTAACAGCTAAAAGCTAACTGCTAACAGCTAATTGCTAACAGCTAAAACCTTTTCTCCATATGTTTTTGGCTTTATGCTATAATTCGTATCTTGCACCACTATTTTCTAATCTAATAGTAAAATATGTCAAGCTGGTTTAAGCGAATTAAACAAGGCATCTCCACTACCACCAGTGAAAAGAAAGAAGCACCGGATGGATTGTGGCATAAGTGTCCTAACTGTAAAAAAACCACCACTGTAAAGGATCTGAAGGAGCATTTTTATGTTTGTGATAAATGCAATTACCACAATCGTATTAACTCTTCAGAGTATTTCGAGATCATATTTGATAACAATCAGTTCGAGGAACTGTTTCCAAATATTTACCCAACGGACTTCCTGGGCTTTAAAGATTTGAAGCCATACGGCGACAGATTGAAGGATGCGCAGAAAAAATCCGGGTTGAAGGATGCTATGACGGTTGGTGCCGGCAAAGTGCTGGGTAATGACCTGGTAGTAGCCTGTATGGATTTTACCTTCATTGGCGGTTCTATGGGATCTGTAGTAGGTGAAAAGATCGCACGTTCTATCGACTATTGCATCTTCCACAAAATGCCTTTGATGATCATTTCCAAGTCCGGTGGCGCACGTATGATGGAAAGTGCCTTCTCCCTGATGCAAATGGCCAAAACAGCTGCCAAGCTCACACAGCTGGCAAATGCGAGACAACCATACATCTCTTTAATGACTGATCCCACTACCGGTGGTGTAACGGCTTCCTATGCTATGCTGGGCGACCTGAACATTGCTGAACCTGGCGCGCTGATTGGTTTTGCCGGTCCGAGGATCATTAAAGAAACCATTAAAAAAGACCTCCCTGCTGGTTTCCAAAGCGCTGAGTTCCTGCTGGATCACGGTTTCCTGGATTTCATTATGGATAGAAAAGAACTCAAAACGAAGCTGGGCAGCTTGCTGACCGTCTTCAAAAACTAATCTCTTAGCTTTTAGCAGTTAGCTTTTAGTACCAGAAAAGATAACCTTTATCTGTTGTGCTAAAAGCTAACTGCTAAGGGCTAATGGCTAAAAGCTAATAGTTAATGGCAGAATTAAAGAACAGATCGGCATATTTCGAATACGCAATAGAAGATAAATATATTGCAGGCATGGTATTGCTGGGAACAGAGATCAAGTCCGTACGTGCTAATAAGGTGAGTTTTAATGATTCATTCTGCTATTTTTCTAAAGGAGAATTATATGTAAAAAGTTTGCACATTGCGGAATACTCTCATGGTACCTCCTCCAATCACGATCCCCTGCGTGAACGCAAACTGTTGCTGACAAAACGTGAGCTGAGAAAGTTGGAAAACAAAATGAAGGAACGCGGCTACACCATCGTACCCCTGCGTATGTTTATCACAGATAAAAGCCTGGCGAAGATAGAAATAGGCATTGGTAAAGGTAAGAAGCTGCATGATAAACGTGATTCCATCAAAGAGAGGGAAGCCGACAGAGAACTCAGACGTCAATATAAATAAATAGCGCAAGAGAACTGTAGCGGATATATCCTTATAAACATAATCCCTTGAAAACATTCAGTGCATCAATCCGATCAACGCAGCAGCTCTTTGTTTCCGGCATACTGCTGTGCATCTTACTCTTTTCCTGCAAATCAGGTGAAAAATTATACAACAAAGGCAGGTACGATGAAGCTGTGACCACCTTTGTAAAGAAGCTGCAACGAAGGCCACAGGATGCCACAGCGCTGCGAATGCTGCCCGATGCCTATACAAAGGCCCAACAGGCACATGAAGACCGTGTAAATGAGTACCTGCGCTCCAATAACCAATTGAAATGGGAATCGGTGCGTAATGAATACCGGACCCTGCAAAACCTCTACAACGTTATTCATAACTCCCCCGCTGCCCTGAGAGTAGTGCAACCCAAGGATTACCGGGATGCCATTACCGGCGCACAGGAAAATGCCGCAGAGATCCGTTACGATCGTGGTATGGCACTCCTCGACAAAGGCGACAAAGCCAGTGCACGTAAGGCTTACGACGAGTTTGGAGCTACCCTCAAACTGATCAGCAATTACCGTGATACCAAACAACGCATGGATGAAGCCTACCAAATGGGCGTTATCAATGTAGTGATCAGTGAAATTGAAGTGCGTTCCCCATATTTTCAATTCAGTGCAGATCAGTTCAGGGATTACCTGGTGAGAAATCTGCAACAGCGTAATATCAACCGCTTTGTTCTCTTTCATGATGAACGCATCGCCCGCAGTCAAAACCTGCGACCAGATGAATATCTTGAATTACGCTTTTATGATTTTGTAGTCGGACAAACCTATGTAGACCGCATCCAGCGCGATGTTTCAAAGGAAATTGTTACCGGCACCTATAAAGATTCTACCGGCAGGGAAATTAATATCTACCAAACCGTAAAAGCCACCTTGTTTATCACCAAGAAAACCGTTGTTTCAAAAGGAGTGCTGGATTACCGCATTACAGATACTAATAATAATGGCCAAACCCTGCGAACTGACCGCATTCCCGGCAGCTACACCTGGTTAAATCAATATGGTACTTTCCGTGGTGATGAAAGGGCTTTAAGTGAAGAAGATAAACGATTGATAGGTGGACGCGATGAACCACCACCACCGCCACAGGATCTTTTTATGGAATTTACCCGCCCTATTTATGATCAGCTGGAGCGGGACCTGCAAAGCTTTTATAATAGGTTTTAGCTTTTAGCAGTTAGCTTTTAGTTTAACGCGAAGATCATATTTAGCAATTAGCTTTTAGCAGTTAGCTTTTAGTTCAAAGCGAAGATCAAAGCGAATCATTTTATAAATTGCTTTGATCTTCGCTTTGAACTAAAAGCTAACTGCTAAAAGCTAATTACTAAATATGCGATTCTAATAAGGGTACCAGCTGATGCGCCGGTACTACCCCGCTCTGCCGCCATACTGGTTTGCCATCGCGGAAAAGCAATAAAGTAGGTACACTGCTGATTTGCCATTGCGCAGCGAGTTGGGGATTTTTATCTATATCTATCTTCACAATTCTCAATTGCTCACCCAATTTGTCTTTCACTTCTTTTAAAATAGGTGGTACCATCTGACAGGGACCACACCAGGTAGCAAAAAAATCTATCAATACAGGAGTAGAAGATTGCAGCATAGCTTGCAGATTTTCCATAACACACGATTTTATTCCATTTACAAAGTACGGACTTTTTGAAGATTGAAAAACATAACATATATTACATATATCAGCCCTTAATCCCTTTTGATATATGAACTGGTTATCTTCCGTCATTTACCTGGTTTGGTTCCTATCTGAAATCCTGTTACATCGTATTCTCCGTGGCGGTGATGCAGCAGATAAAAAAAAGCAGGACAGAGGTAGTCTGGCTTTTATCTGGATAGTCATCATCGTATTTATTAATATCGCTGAAATCCTTGCCTACAGGACTCATCATCCTATTAAGGAGGGTATATTAATGAATCATATAGGCTTATCCGTTATACTGCTGGGAATGATATTACGCTTTGTATCAATTGCGCAACTGGGACGATTGTTTACCGTAGTAGTTACTATCCGTAAAGACCATAAAATAAAACAGGATGGTATCTACAGCATATTGCGTCATCCCTCCTATGCAGGCTCGCTGTTATCTTTCCTTGGATTCGGGTTATCAACCAATAACTGGTTAAGCCTGGTTACCGTATTTATTCCGGTGTTTGCCGTATTCATTTACAGGATGAATATAGAAGAAAAAATGCTGACAGCACAATTCGGAGAGGAGTATAAAGATTATATGAAGCACACCAGCAGAGTGATTCCGTGGATTTATTAAATATATTATAAAAAAACCTCCCGGTATATCCGGGAGGTTTTTTTATGCCATCTAACTTAATTATTCAGATTGGGATTATTCTGTTGTTCTGTTACTGGAATAGCAAATAAATAGTAAGGACTGTTGGGTTGGAAAGCGCTCTTATCAGGGAATTTCAGCGTACGATGGCCACGGGCCTTCACCACTTTGAAAGTGCCATCTGCACGAGGTACTGAAATTAAGCTATCCGTATTCTGATAAGATAAAAATGCTTTTCTGACTACGGTACCGCCTGTACGAATAATATCAGACAGTGAAAATCCTTCTCCCCATAATTCTTTCCTTCTTTCCAGCATAATTGTATCCACCAGGTTGCCGCCACCAGCATACGGTGCTGCGTTACGGGCTACACGCAATGTATTCAGTGCTGTTATAGCTTTGCCTGTATTGCTGCTACGTGCATATGCTTCGGCTTCCACCAGGTACATTTCTGCGGAACGCATCAGCACAAGGTCTCCTACCATTGCTCCCGGATCACGGAAACGGAATTTCTTATACCGCAGAAATCCTTCCTGGCTGGGTAATGTGTCCCAATCAAACAAGCGGGTACGTACATCACTATTATCAAAATGGCTTTTGAAATAAGGATCTGCCATGAAGCTATAGTAATAAGATACAGGAGAAGATACATCCAGGAAATTAAAGTTGTAGCTCGCATTGCTCTGGTTGGGCGTTTGGGCATGTCCCCAAATCCACTCTGCATTGCTGATATCGTTAAATCCTTTATTGTAATCATCACCAGACATTAACGGATAACCATTACGTGCGGCCACTGCTTTGGCCGGTGCAAGGCTATATTGGCCACTATACAGGTAAGCGCGCGCCAGTAATCCTTCCACTACATTCAGATCGATCCGCCATTTTTGTGTTGCATTACGTTGATAGTTCTGCAGCAGTGGTTCTGCCTTCAGCAAATCATCAATCACCTGTTGATATACCTGTGTAATGGTTGCCCGTGGCTTGCCCTGTGTTGCAGGACCAGAAGGCTCCGTATAGATAGGTACTGCTTTGGCACCCGGATTTACGGACACACCAAACTGATAAAAAGAAGCAAGTGTGAGATAACAATTTGCGCGCAATGCATATGCCTGTCCCTTCAGGTAGGCTTTTTTATTAGCATCTCCGGTAGCATTATCTACCTTGGCGATAATGTTATTACAGTTATCAATTACCTTGTAGAGGATGGTCCAGAAAGCACCTACACGATTTTTGGTAGGATCCACCATTTCGGTAAATGTGTAGGCATCACGTAAACCATATTTGCTGGTAATAGCCACATCGTTGCCCATAGCGTCGCTGGTGAGATGAATGGATTTATAACCAGGCACTGCATACGTGAAAAATTCCTCAAACATGTAGCTCCAGGTACCATTGATCACTGTTTCCACATTGTCTGCGGTGCTAAAAACCTGGTCTTCCGGCACTGCATTGGTAGGTTTGGTGTCCAGAAAATCTTTCTTGCACGCTACCAGTATTGCTGTGGCAAATATTGTTAAGAGTATAAGTCTGTACTTTTTCATAATACTATTTTTTAGAAGCTCAGATTAATGCCGGCAGATATGGATTGCACGGCTGGGTAACGGAAATAGGTAGTTCCTCCTACTGTTTGCTCAGGATCCATTCCTTTGTGATTATACAGGGTGAAAACATTCTCTCCCTGCAAATACACCAGTACATTATTCAGATGAGCTTTATCGAGTAATGATTTAGGCAGATTATAACTCAGGTTTATGCTTTTCAGTCGTGCATAGCTGGCATCGTAGAGGAAGCGTGTAGAGGTGCTGGTCCAGCTGTTATTGATGGTTGTCAGCTTAGGCACGTCCGTATTTTTATTTTCGGGTGTCCAGGCATTGAGCATTTCGGCAGACCAGGCGCGCCCGCCAGCATTACCTGAGCTCATCAGGAGCGTATAATCCTGATCCAGCACTTTACCACCAATACTGTAAACAACCAGAAAAGAGAAGCTGAAACCTTTATAGTTAAATGTATTGGTGAAGCCACCATATACATCCGGTAAAGCCGAACCGGAATAATACTGACTGGCTAAACTATAGTTACTGGTAGTTCCTTTCACACCGCTTGCATTCGAAGTATACCATAAAGGAGCGCCGGTTTCTTTATCAACACCCGCCCATTGTCTGATATAGAAATCGTAAATAGATTTACCCACCATCAGTTTTTTGGTGCCGCTGATGATTTCTTTTTGCGGCAATTCGGTGACTTTATTGGTGTAGTGTGTCATATTCAGATCTACCACCCAGCTAAAGTCTTTTGTTTTAACAGGCACACCACGCAGTGTAACCTCTACGCCTGTATTTTTCAGTGCGCCAATGTTTGCATCCAGGGCAGAATAGCCAGTGGAAGGTGCTTTGGGCAGGGAAAACAACAGGTCTTTTGATTTACGTTCGAAGAATTCCACACTACCACCCAAACGATTAGCAAACAAACCGAAATCCACGCCTACGTTGAGATTTAGGTTAGTCTCCCATTTGAGTTGCGGGTTATAAATTTTCCGGCGAAAAGTACCGCCGGCACCCAGGTTACTATTTACATCAAACAAAGGCAAATAATTGTAGTAGGCACTTGTTCCCAGGTTATCATTTCCCTGTCCACCGTAGCTGGCGCGTAACGTCAGCAGATTAAGCCAGGAAACGTCTTTCAGGAATGCTTCCTGTGTAGCTTTCCAGGAACCGCCAACAGACCAGAAGGTACCCCAGCGGCGATCCGGCGCGAAACGGGAAGAACCATCTGTGCGTAATGAACCTGACAGGAAATACTTTCCGTCGTAGTCATATTCTGCACGGCCGAGGTAACTGGAAAGGCTATACGTATCTGTGTATCCCTGCAAATCCTTGATGAGTGAAGCAGCTGACAGTTCATCCAAACCAGGCAGTGAAAAACCTGAGCGCTGACCATCAATAAAAGTAGTTGTATACTTATATGCTTCCTGGCCTGCCAGCAGGTTCAGGTGATGTTTCTCATTAAAAATCTGTTCATACGTGAGGATATTGTTGAAGGTCCAGCTGAAAGTGCGATAGTTGGCCCTGTCTACTGTTCCTCCTACTTCCGCATCAAAACCAAGTGTTGGGTTGGTGTAATCATGCGTTTGACGGGCGGCATAGTCTGCATTATAGCTCGACTTAAACTTCAGGCCACGCCAGATAGTAGCCTCTCCATATACACGTGCGGAGATGTCGTCCTGTAATACATTGTGTTTGTCAATGCCGGATGTTTGCACCAGGTTGGTGTTAGGGTTTCCAGCACTGGCACGATAATCACCGTAGTCAAAAATTTTGTTACCCTTTGCATCCAGTACATATGCACCGGTATTGGGATCACGTTGATAAATAGGGTAGAAATCGGGCATTAAACGGCCGTAGTTCACATAGTTATCAGAGCGGCTGTCTTCTGATGGTGGTGCATCCTGATCAGAATGTGTCCCACTCAGGTTCAGTCCTATTTTCAGCCATTTTTTTGCATCAATATCAACATTGCTGCGTACGTTATAGCGTTTAAAGCCGGAGCCCAGGTAAATACCCTGATCATCGAGGTAGCCGCCGGAAATAAAGTAGCGTGTTTTTTCAGTGGCTCCGCTGATACTGAGATCTGCTTCTGTACGATGTCCTGTGCGTTGCATCGCTTTATCCCAGTTGTCGTTCCAAAGCGCGCGTGCACCGGCTTTCAGTTTTCCATCTACTCCTACCGGCTCCGGATAGGCGTTACCGTAAGGATTGATACCTAATTCATTCACCAGGTTGCCACTGGCTTGCTGAGCCGCAATGGTAGGGTCACCAGACTGATCAGCATTGCGCAGTGCCTGCCAGTACATTTGAAAATACTGGTCTATGTTTACCGTTTCATAGTCTTTCACCGCTCTTTTAGAAAAGCCCTGACTAACGCGAACGTCTATATTATTTCCTTGTTTCTTTCCTTTTTTGGTGGTAATGATAATCACGCCATTTGCGCCACGGGAGCCATACAGCGCACTGGAAGCGGCATCTTTTAATACACTCACAGATTCTATATCATATGGATTGATAGAGCTGATAGTACCTCCATAAGGCACACCGTCTACCACGTACAAAGGATCTGCGGAAGCATTAATAGACCCTACTCCGCGAATACGGATGGTAGCTTCAGAACCAGGTTGTCCGCTGGAAGATGCACTCTGCACCCCTGCTGCCAGGCCCTGCAAAGCCTTGGAAACGTTGGATACCTGGCGGTTTACCAGCTCATCCCCTTTGATTTGTGCAACGGAACCGGTATAGGAATTCTTTTTAGCAGTACCATAGGCTACTATTACTATTTCATCAATATCTTTTCCTGCAGACTGGAGTACAATATTGACAGGCGTTGTGCTGATAGGCACTTCCTGTGGCTGCATACCAATAAAACGAATCACGAGTGTGGTGGCAGCAGGGTCTGTTACTTCCAGTTTAAAATTACCGTCAGGACCACTAACAGCACCTTTTGTTGTTCCTTTGATAACTATTGAAGCCCCGGGGAGTGGCTCCTTATCTTTGGCGGAGTGAATGCTGCCAGTAACTGTCCGCGTTTGCGCGAATACCGCCAATGGCCCCAGCAGCAATAATAAGATGAGTAATCGTTGTAACATAAGCAAAAATGTTAAATGGATTTGGTTTGTTGAATTTGCAGGCAATACAATGCCCCACCCGTTATGCACAGGTATTACAGCTTAGTATCCCATTGTTGTTTTAATACCAGGAACAGATACGTTCCGGAACGGCTATTGATTGTTGTAACCCGCTACTACGAATGATCTGTTGGACGAGGTGAATATTATCAGCTACAACAACTTTTGTTGATGCTAAAATGTGGTTGGTTACTTCTTTCCATAAGCTGTTTCCCTTTAATTAGTAAATGTTGATTCTTTATTACCCTATTACTTTTATAGACTAATGGGATGCAAAGCTATATGCTTTCAGTTTTAAAAACAAAAGAAAAGTTAAAAAAGTTTCATGAAGTCATTTAGCAGTCAAATCAAACGCAATATGGGTGGGCATTTCGCGTGTTTTATTTGTGATGAGCGGAGATGTGAACAGATAACCGGACAATGGGAATGGTGATTTTTCCTATCAAGATAATTTGTTTTTGAGTAATCATTTATATTAATTATCCTCCCTTATGCATCAGGAGAACAATGATCACGCCCGAAGTAGTGAGTGTAATGTTTGCTACCGCGTAGGCTACTGTATAACCTAATGCAGGCACTTTACTATTCAGCGCATCCTGCACAGCCAGCAAGGGCGCTGATTCATCATGTGCACCGGCACAGGCACCAAGACCAATAGCCGGATGGAATTTGAAAACATATTTAGAGAGGAACAAGGCCAGCGTCATGGGCAGCAAACTTAACACCATACCGGCCAGGAACAAAGTCACTCCTTCTTCTCTCAATCCTTTGAGAAAACCTGCACTGGCAGAGAGTCCCACGATAGCTATAAATACATGCAATCCGAGTTTAGCCAGTACCCATTGTGATGCAGCCGGAATATAACCGTAGCGGGGATATACTCCCCGCAGCCAGCCAAAAAACAAACCGGCAATGAGTGCACCGCCACTGGTACTAAGCTCCAAAGGCACGTTGCCTACACGAAAACTCAGCGCACCAAATAAAGTACCCAGTACTATACCTCCGGCGAGATAAATAATGTCGGTTTCCACCCCTCCTCTTTCTTTGTAGCCCAAAAGCGGAACTGCTTTGTCCAATTCTTCCTGTATACCTACTAATTCTATCATATCTCCTTTTTGCAAAATGGTATGTGCATTCAGTGGTATCTCAATACCAGTACGGGTTATCTTCCGTACACTGATGCCATGAAAATCATTATTTTTAAGTAATAATTTAATCGGTCTGTTAATCGTTTTTTTGTTGGTAATAATTACATTGATGGTTTGCACCGGGAAAGTCAGTAACTCAGCGTCCGCTACTTCCTTTCCCAGTAAGGACTCCGAAGCAATAGCCGCATCCCGCTGTCCGCCTACACCAATAATATCTCCCGGTGTAATAATAAAGTCGGGCGAAATATCCAGCAATTTGCCACTTCTTCTTACGCGCAGGATGTACAACACTCTTTTTTTCTGATAAAACATTTGCTCAATATCCTTTACAGACTTGCCTGTTCCCGTTAATTCTCCATTTACCAGGTACGCCCTGAAGGCAACATGATCGTATGCAGTTTTCATGTTTTGCTCTCCTTCGCTGGTGGCCTCATTGATCTTCGCTTCCATTTCTTTGGTTTCTTCTATTAGTTTGGCGCGGCTGCCAGACATAAACCAGGGGCCTATTACAGACAGGAACCAACTGGTACCGGCAGTACCAAAAATATATGTAACGGCATATGCCACCGGGATCTGATTTACCAGTTTGGCTTTATCTTCATCGCTGATGTTAAGTTCGTTAATGGTATTGGAAGCTACGCCAATAATGGCGGAGCAGGTGTTGGCGCCAGACATTAAACCTGCTGTAGTACCGGTATCGAAGTGTAATAAAGAAGCAATACCCCAGCAAAATAACAGGCTGCTGCAACAAACTATAAATGAAAACAAGGCAATGGGTAACCCGTCTTTTCGCAGCCCTTGAAAAAATTGTGGTCCTATTCCATAACCGGTACAAAACAAAAAGAACAGGAAGAAGATAGATTTAGTAGCAGATGGAATCTCAATATGAAGACTTCCAATAGCGATGCCCACCAGCAACACCCCGGTAACAGTACCCAACGTAAAACCCTTTATATGCGTCTTTCCAATAGCGAACCCGATAAGTAAGGTGAGCATAACAGCTATCTCCGGGTATTTCTGCAGTGTTTCTATCAGCCAGGTGAGCATAAACGAAAATTGAGTTTGCGTTAATAATACAATTATTCTCCCCTATTGGTTCGATCAAACAGGTATACCGGTTAATATCCGTGCACTTATAAAAAAGTAAGATCAAATTTTTTCAATGGCACAGATACCGTAAAGGTGCTGCCAATGCTCACTTCACTTTCCACATAAATATGGCCGTCCATTAACTCTACCAGGTTTTTTGCGATGGATAAGCCTAAGCCCATACCGCCAAATTTTGATTTAAAGTCTTTCGCTACCTGGTGGTATTCCTTAAATATGTTAGGGATCTCCAGCGCAGAAATACCAATACCCTGATCAGTTACCGCAATACAACATCTTCCTTCCTCAATAAAACAGTTTACAGACACCGTAGTGGTGGCAGGACTGTATTTCAAGGCATTCATCAAAATATTATAAACGATCTGTGTTAAATATGTTTTATCAGAAAAAATCGTGCGTGGAAAATCATCTGCCACCTTTTTTTCAATAGTAATTTCTTTCTCCAGGAAGAGTGAGGTGAGTGAATATAATAAGTTGTTGATCCATTTTCTGAAATCAAAAATGGCTTCATCCAGTTCAAACTTGCTCAGTTTTTCCTGCCGGGTTACTTGTCTTACCCGCTCAAATATATCAAACAGGTAATTGGAAGAAGATACTATCATCTCCAGCAATTCATGTGCAAACTCCGTATCCCCTCTTTCTATTTCATTTTTCAATAACCGGGAAGCCGACACCACCGCATTTAAAGGGGTCCCTATTTCATGTAAGGTATTATGAAAGATGGATGTCAGCATTTCAGCAGACGGCTGTTCCGTTTTTTTATCAGGTAACATGCTCCGTTTTTTACAGGTGAAGTGATCTGTGTCTGGTTAGGACATGTAAGCAAATCTCACCCATTTGCTGCTAAAAGACAATAAGGGGTTGGCAGTATTTTTATACGTATAATTAAGTAGAGATGCCTACCGGTAAGGGTTTGAAAGCATCAGGCTTCTAACTTATTAATCAATTGTACCTTATTTGATATTTCAACTTTTTCAAATATATTTTGCACATGTTTTTGCACCGTCTTCTCTGCAATGAAGAGTGTTTCGGCAATTTGTTTGTAGGAAAATCCTTCCCGGATTAGTTTTGAAATAGCTATTTCCCTGATAGTGAGTTGATAGGTACTACAATTTTGTTCGAACCTGTTGGGGGTTACCTGGGCAACGGGAGCGGCTTGTATCACTTCAGGGATGTTACCTCTTTTCATGTTTCTCAGGGCGTTATCAAATAACATCCGTTTTTGTTTGGCGGCATTTTCCAGTACTGCGCCAATTTTCAGGATCAGCTCTTCCGTATTGAAGGGCTTTTGTATAAAATCAACAGCGCCCAGTTTCAAGCCCTGGAACCTGTCTCTACTGGCAGCCTTGGCGGAGAGGAAAATAAAAGGGATATGCCGGCAATCGGGCGCTTCTGACATAATCTTAGCAAACTTAAATCCATCCATCTTATCCATCATCACATCTGAAACAATGAGGTCCGGCAAGGCGGCGTAACTTTTTATTTTTGCCAATGCCTCATTTCCGTTCAGCGCAGCTGCCACGTTATATTTCTCACTTAATTTTTTAGAGAGATAATTAACCATTGCTATATTATCCTCAATGATTAAAACGGTTTGTTTTTTATCGTTGTAGTCAGAATCAGGCACTATAGCCATTTCCATGTCCAGGGCAGCATAATTATTGACCAGGTAATCTGATGCAGTTGCCTCATTTTCCACGGTGATATGCCTGTTCAGCGATATGGTTATTTTTGTTCCCTGTTTTTTTTCGGGATTACTGCCAATGGTGATCCAACCTTTCAGGTCGTTGACTGTTTTTTTAACGATAGGCAAACCCAGTCCCATGCCCTGGAAACCACCTTTTTGTGAATTAATCTGGTAGTAGGGTTCAAATATTTTATCGTGTAATTCCTCTTTGATCCCAATGCCGTTGTCTTTAACGGTAAACCGGATCTTACTATCGTCTGTTTCCAGGGCTATATTTATTTCTCCGTTGGCACTGGTATACTTAACCGCATTTTCGATCAGGTTAATTACAATACCGTTAATGGCGCCGGGATCTGCTTTTATCAACACATCTTCTTCTATAGCACCCTGCAATTCCACGTTTTTCTTCCGGCAATAAATTTTAAACAGAATAAGGTTGTCCGAAAGGATCTGGCTGAAGTTGGCCACCTGATCGTGGTTATAGATAATAAAGCCTTTATTATACCTCTCCAGGTCAAACAGGTTACTGATATCTTTATTCAATTTATCGACGCTGTTTTTTACGATCATCAATTCTTTTCGATGCCCGTATTTATTGATATATTCTTCTAAATAATTATTGATTAAGGTAAGTGGGGTTTTAGTTTCATGTACCAGGTTAACAAAAGTATTTGTTCTTTGCTCATTGGCTTTTTCCAATTGCATTGTTCTCTCTTTTACTTTCTCCGTCAGTGTTTTATTTGATTCCTGTAACTGATTATATTCTGCAAGAAATCTTTTTACGGTTTGCCTTGTCAGCAGGACATATAATACCAAAAAATTAAAATTATTGAATAATGCGCCTGATATCCATTTAGGTTGTTGAGAGAACATCTCAATCAATGGAGAAATGGCCCATACCACTACTGCCATGTAAATCCACATCCTTTCCCGATAAGCAGTTTTGTTTTTTTCTTCCCTGTACTTAAGGATGATGGCCCTGCGGGTGGCATAGAGCGCAACAAAGGCATAACATCCGGGTATAATGTATGCGTATTGCATTGTTTGTTCCAGGTTTCCGTTCAGGGGATACCAGATAAAGAAAAAGAAGATGGTAGGTATCAGCAGGAATAAAAAGCCATACCTGCCGTGAAAGCGCAGCCTGTCTAAATCCAGCGTTTTATAACAATAAAACGGGATGTACATGGTTACAAAGTAACCAGGGGTTTCGTAAATGATATTTTGTGCTATTACAGAGAGCGGGATATTTTTATCCGGTAGCACCAGCAGGTTTTCACCCAGGTTGTAAATGATCAATAAGCCGGTGAGGACCACATGCCAAAGCCTGTTCTTTTCGTAAGGCCTGGCAAGAAAAGATAAGAGCTGGGTGAAGAATATGGCGAATTCTATCATCACAATGACAAAAATCACCACATTAACGTGAACCGGTGGCAGGAGCATATGATATTGTTTAATCAAACAAATACCTGGCTTAATTCCTTGCTGTTAGTCTTTTTCCCGGGGTGTGTTATTGACCGTTCTCGAATCCTTCGTCTATGAGCCAGTTACCACTATCGGCGGCGGCTGTGGCCAATTCATCGCAGCGGTTGTTAAAGGGGTTACTGGCGTGGCCTTTTACCCATTGCATTTTTACACGATGCTTTTTATACAATGGAATAAAACGTAGCCAAAGGTCTTTATTTTTTTTCTCTTTAAAATTAGTTTTTACCCAGTTCCATAACCATCCTTTCTCAATACTGTCTACCACATACTTACTGTCTGTAAAAATAGTAACGGGTAAACCATCTTTTTTCAGGGCTTCCAATGCAGTAATAACAGCCAGGAGCTCCATCCGGTTGTTGGTGGTTTTACGATATCCCTGTGATAATTCCTTTCGGATGCTTCCCCATATTAACACTACACCATATCCACCCGGGCCAGGATTGCCGCGGGATGCACCATCTGTATATACTACCAGTTCTGCCATATTGGTTCCTAAAAAAATGCGAATATAGCTTTTAGCATTTAGCTTTTAGCATTTAGTATGTCAGAAATGATGGCTTATCAAAGATCACATGCTAAATGCTAACAACTAAATGCTAAAGGCTACACCTGGAACACCCCTACATTAAACGCCTGTTCTATCGGCGCATTATTCGCTGCTTTTATGGCTTCCGCGATACGTATACGGGTATCTACAGGATCAATGATATCATCTACCCAAAGCCTGGACGCTGCGTAATAAGGGCTGGTTTGCGCAGTATATTTATCGGTGATTTCTTTCAGCAGCCGGGCTTCGTCTTCTGGTGTAATCACCTCTCCTTTTGCTTTGAGAGAAGCTACCTGGATCTGCAATAGTGTTTTGGCCGCCTGTTCGCCGCCCATTACAGCTATCTTAGCGGTAGGCCAGGCGTAAATGAAGCGTGGGTCGTAGGCTTTGCCACACATGGCGTAGTTGCCGGCACCATATGAATTACCGATGATGATGGTAATTTTAGGTACTACAGAATTAGCTACTGCATTCACAAGTTTTGCCCCATCTTTAATGATACCGGCATGTTCACTCCTGCTGCCCACCATAAAGCCGGTAACATCCTGCAAAAATACCAGCGGAATCTTTTTCTGGTTACAGTTCATAATAAAACGTGCCGCCTTATCTGCGCTGTCGTTGTAAATAACACCGCCCATTTGCATTTCACCTTTGCGGCTCTTCACTATTTTACGCTGGTTGGCTACAATGCCTACAGCCCAGCCATCTATGCGGGCGTAGCCACATAAAATGCTCTTGCCATAATCCTGTTTGTACTGATCAAAGGCCGAATCGTCTACTATGCGCGCAATCACTTCCAGCATATCATAAGGACGGGAGCTATCAGACGGTAAAATGCTGTCCAGTTCTGCCATTGGTTTAGCGGGTAATACCGGTGTAATCCGATCAAAACCGGCAACAGGCGTATGTCCTAACTTACCAACAATACGTTTTATCTGATCCAGGCATTCTTCATCTGTCTTAAATTTATAATCTGCAATGCCGGAAATTTCTGTGTGCGTAATAGCACCTCCTAATGTTTCGGCATCTACTTCCTCTCCAATAGCGGCCTTCACGAGGTAAGGGCCTGCTAAAAAGATAGAGCCGTTTCCTTCCACCATCAGCACTTCATCGCTCATGATAGGCAGATAGGCGCCGCCGGCCACACAACTACCCATTACTGCAGCAATTTGTGTGATGCCCATAGCACTCATGCGGGCGTTATTACGGAAGATGCGGCCAAAGTGTTCTTTATCCGGAAATATTTCATCCTGCATGGGCAGGAACACACCTGCGCTGTCTACCAGGTAGATGACGGGCAACCGGTTTTCCATCGCGATTTCCTGTAACCGGAGATTTTTTTTGCCGGTCAACGGAAACCAGGCCCCTGCTTTCACAGTCATATCATTGGCTACAATCATGCACTGGCGGCCGCTTACATAGCCTATACCGCCAACGGTGCCTGCCGCGGGACATCCACCATATTCCGCATACATGTCGTAGGCTGCAAAGGCACCTATTTCAGTAAAGGGGCTATCTGCATCTGTGAGGTATTGAATGCGCTCCCTGGCTGTGAGCTTGCCACGTTGCCGTACTTTCTCAAGACTTTTCTTTCCTCCGCCCTGTTCTATTACTCCCAGGCGTTGTTTCATGGTGCTGATGGCCATCCGCATGGCATCTTCATTTTTGTTGATTTCCAATTCCTGCTGATCCATAACGATGGGTTTTTATATTTTCTAAAAATAGGGAAAGAATCATTGCGGACCGTTAATGCCGATTGTTTATTCGTTTATTAAGTGTTAAATTAGTTTTCATATCTGCTCACCTACAAAATGGCTACTTACATGCAACTGACTGAACACTTAGCCACTTCGGTGGAAAACCTCTACAATGGCGATCCCTGGATAGATGTTAATTTCCAGGAGCATCTTTCCCGCGTTAACGCACAACAGGCGGTGAAACAGTTCCAGACATCCAATTCCATCTGGCAGGTGGTGAATCATGTTATCTACTGGCATCAGCGGGTGCAACGTTATATGCACAACGAAGCACCTGAACAGGATGGCGACCTCCCCGATTTTTACATGCCTGAAAATCATGGAGAAGAAAACTGGCAGTCCACCATACACCGGCTGGAACACTCTTTTGAACAGATGGCCGCCACCATCCGCCTATTTCCGGAGGATAAGTTATTTGATACTTTCCCTGGTACAAAACAAAAAGCGATCTATTATATACAGGGCATTGCTGAACATGATGCATACCATTTGGGACAAATAGTGTTATTGCATAAATACACCTGAAAGAATTACGAATTACGAATTGCGAATTACGGATCGGAGCGGTCTTCGCTCATATCCGTAATTCGCAATTCGTAATTCGTAATTAAAACAACTCCATATCATAGCGCTGTTCATACAGCTGTTGTCCCCATTGCTGCAAATATTTTTCGCCTGTTTTGCGGAAGCCTGCTCTTTTGTACAATGCAATCGCTGTTTCCTGCATGCTGGTGGTCATCAGGTATACTTTCTGATAATGTTTTTCCCGGCAAAAATCCAGTGCCTGTTCCAGGAGTTTTTTGCCAAGGCCTCTACCCCTGTAATCCGGATGGATGATGAACCAGCGCAGCTGCGCCAGGTGGCGGGAAGAGCCCAGAATAGCTACTGCTCCTACTATCTGATTATCCACAGTGGCCAAAAAAATACGATCCTTGGCCGGGTTATAAGTGGGTAAAAATTCATAAAATGTTTTGCATACATATGCCTCAAACTCCAGGTTATAGCCCGATTCCCGTGCATATAAATGACCATGCAGGTAAATCAGGTAGCCAACATCTCCGGGGAGCAGGTTATAACGGAAATGGATATCCGCAACAGGGGCTACTGAAGGCGCTGATAATACCTCCTGAATGGTTTTCATGGCGCCGGCCACCTGCTGTTGCTGCTTTTCAGGCAAGGGGTCCACTAACTGGCGGATCTCTTCCGTTGATTTTTCATCCAGTCCCGCCAGCATCTTTTTGCCACTATTGGTCAGGTGCAGAAAAAATGTACGTCCGTCGCCGGTAGACTGCTGCCGGCTCAGCCATCCTTCTTTTTCAAACTTCTTCAGCATGCGGCTGAGGTATCCCCCGTCAATTTTCAGGGCAGCGATTAATTGACCGGCAGTGCACTTATCCTGTTGCCCGATCTCATATAAAACGCGTACTTCTGATAGCGACAAATTACTTTCCAGGATGTGCTGGTTCAGTAATCCGATCATGCCCGTATAAAAGCGGTTAAAACGGCGGATATCACCTATTGTTTGAATATCAGCTGACATAGGGTATTGTTTATCAACCAAAATTACTAAAATACTTGACAAAAGCAAATTTATTATTTGCCAGAGTCAAGTATTTTTTTTGAGAGATAAATACTACTTATGGACCTAATTTTAATCTGTTGAATGAATATTTATCTGCATCAAAAAATGCCCGATCTTGCGTATATCAAAATCCTTATGTGATGGAACTCATTCCCGATATTGAATCCTATTGCCGTAATATTAATATCCCACCACCGCTGCACCCTCATTTTGATATCCGACGTTTTGCGGACAACATGAAAACGGTACATCAGCAGGTAGCTCCGTTCCGGCATGAGTGTTATGCTATTGCCCTCCGGCTTGCGGGCGGCAACAAACAGGTAAATGGCGCCCCTATGCTGGCCAATCTTTTTTTCAATTCTCCTTACCAGGTAATTTCCTGGGATATTGTAGATGACTGGCAGGGATATTATATCATTTTTGATGCAGATTTTGTAAAAGCCTATCCGCTGTGGCAGCACCTGATGGCGGACTTCCCATATTTCCGGCTGGATAAATCCATCCCTTTTAATATCCCTGAAGAAACAGCTACGCACATAGCGATGTTGCTTGAAAAAATTTTCAGCGAATACCACGGAGATGCCCCGGATAAATTTGCATTCATTTACGCTTATACGCATTTACTGATGCAATATGTAAAACGTTTTTATGACCAGTATTCTTTTGGTACCGGCGAGGCCCTGGAACAAAACCGTACAGCAGATATACAGCTGGTATCACGTTTCCAGACATTGATTGCCAGCGAGTTTTTTCATTCCGGCGATAAAACGGGTACTGACCTTCACTCTCCATCTTATTATGCCAACCTGCTGCATGTACATCCCAATTACCTGAATGCTGCGTGTAAGCGCCTCAGTGGCAAAACGGCCAGTCAGCATATTCAGCAGCACCTGACAGATCTGGCCAGCCAGCTACTGATACAATCAGATAAAAGTATCAAGGAAATATCATGGGAGCTACATTTCAGTGAGGCTACACATTTCAGCGCTTTTTTTAAAAAGCAGTTACAACTTTCCCCTGCACAGTACCGGGCGCAAAAAAGGGTAAATAGTTGAAATTTATCATTTTTTATTTATTTGTCGTTCTACAGCAGTATAACGATTGCAGCATCTTTGTATCACAAACCAAAATGCAAACAAAATGGAAAACGCAACACTCATTAACATCGTTCACAATATATTTGAAAGTACAGATGCCCGCCTTTGGGAAAAAGTACAGGCATCCTTTGCACCTGCTGTGGTACTGGATTACACCTCTCTGGCAGGTGGCACACCAGCCACTTTAACACCCGCACAGATCACCGGCGCCTGGGCCGGATTAATGCCCGGATTCAAAAGTACACACCACCAGATATCCGACTACCGGGTAAGTATACACGAAAATACAGCGGCAGTAAATGCGCGTGGCCTTGCCCTGCATTACTTACCTGGTGCCCCCGGAGGTGAAATATGGGTTATTACCGGCTCTTATGATTTTTCTTTGGAAAATAATCATAATGGCTGGCAGGTAAATAAAATGACCTTTCACCTGGAAGAACAAACCGGCAACCTGCAATTACCCGCACTGGCGCAGCAACGCGTACAGGAAGGTAAAACCTGGATTTCATTTACCGCACCTGCAAATACAGCAGACCGGTTCTTTCAAAGCCTGAACAATAGCAATGCTGTAAGTATCCGTCCGGCCAGCTTTTCCAGCGACGGGCTGGTAATAAAAGGAAAGCTGTATCTCCCTGCATCTTTCCAGGAAAATGCCACCTATCCCACAGTTATTGTTACCGGCAGCTGGACGACTGTAAAGGAACAGATGGCCACTTTATACGCGGAGCAACTGGCAGCACGTGGATTTGTAGCATTGATATTTGATTATCGTCATTATGGAGAAAGTGAAGGCCTGCCAAGAGAATTTGAAAATCCTGTTGAAAAAATTGCGGATCTGCAGGCGGCGGTAAGCTATTTGAGGGGGCTCTCCTTTGTTGACAAGATTGCCTACGTAGGTGTGTGCGCGAGCGCGGCCTATATGGCACATGCCGCAGCAGCCGATAACCGCATCAGTGCATTTGTAAGCATTGCCGGCTGGTTGCACAATGAAGCCTTTATCACCGCCATATACAGCGGTAAGGATGGTGGCGTTGCCGGTTTGCTGGCCGCTTCCGAAGCAGCAGCCAAAACATATGCTGCTACCGGCGAAACAATCTATATTCCTGCGGCCAGTGAAACAGATGCCAGTGCTGCCATGTACATGCCAGGCAGTGGCTTTGATTATTACCTCAATCCTGCCAAAGGCGCTATCCCGGAATGGAAGAACCGACTCGCCGTAATGAGCTGGGGCCCCTGGTTGCGCTTTGATGGCATTGCCGCAGCTACACAGGTAACACAACCTGCGCTACTTATTCATAGTCAGAGCGCCGTTATACCGGATGGTGCGCAGTTGTTTTACGACCAGCTGCCAGGCGAAAAAAATATTACCTGGCTGAATGAATATAACCAAATGGATTTTTACATAACACCTGCAACAGTAGACAAATCGGCTTCCCTGGCGGCTGAGTGGCTGGAAAAACAATTATAATCCCTGTATAAAATCAAACATGTAGCAAAGACGCGAAGATATTATCTTTGCGTCTTTGCTCTTTTGCGCCTTTGCGGGAAAGTAGTATCTTGATTAAATTTGATTTATGTCGCCAGGATTATTATTCTCATTCGTCATTGCCTACTTTGTCATTCTACTGATTGTTGCGTGGTATACGGGCCGCAATTCCAACAATGAATCATTTTTTATCGGTAACCGCAACAGTAACTGGATGCTGGTGGCCTTTGGGATGATTGGTACTTCGCTGAGCGGGGTAACTTTTGTTAGTGTACCGGGAGCTGTTGGCAAAGATGCATTCTCCTATTTTCAGATCACACTGGGATATTTCATTGGTTACATCACTATTGCCTATGTATTGATACCACTCTATTACCGGCTACAGCTCACTTCTATCTATAATTACCTGGATACCCGCTTTGGGAGAAAATCTTATAAAACGGGGGCTTCCTTTTTTATTCTTTCCCGTACACTGGGCGCCACTGCAAGATTATACCTCGTGGTAAGAATATTACAGGATGCGATCCTTTCCAGCTTTGGTGTGCCCTTCTGGCTGACGACCCTTATCATATTATTTATGATACTGCTCTACACTTATGAAGGCGGGGTAAAAACCATTGTATACACCGATACCCTGCAAACTACGTGTATGCTGGCGGGGCTCGTGATCTGTGTAGGATTTATCCTGCATACGATGAACCTTGGCTTTGGCGAAAGTATTGTAGCCATGCAGCAGAAAGGATTGACAAGGATCTTTAATACAGATCCCAACGACAAATTATTTTTTATAAAACAGATACTGGCCGGCGCCTTTATCACTATTACGATGACAGGTCTTGATCAGGAAATGATGCAGAAAAATATCTCTGTAAAAACTTTAAAAGACGCTAAGAAAAATATGGTGTCGCTGGCTTTTATCATGTTAATTGTGATAGGCCTGTTCCTGTTCCTGGGAGGACTGCTGCACCTCTACGCTGCTCAACAACAGGTAACAGTAGATGGTGATAAATTATTTCCTGAACTGGCGCTGCATCATATGCCACCAGTGATTTCCGTAATCTTTATTGTGGCGCTGATCTCTGCACTGTTTCCCAGTGCAGATGGTGCCATGACAGCACTCACTTCTTCTTTCTGCATCGACATACTGGATATGCAGCGCAGAACGGACTGGACAGAAGCGGAGAAGAAAAAGTACCGTCAACGTATACACCTGCTGATGGCATTTATATTCCTGTTATTTGTGATGGTATTTGAGTGGGTGAATAACCAGAGTATGATTGGGGTGATCCTGAAAGTAGCCACCTATACCTACGGACCTTTGCTGGGTCTTTTTGCATTTGGTATTTTAACGAAGCGTCGTGTGAATGATGCACTGGTGCCGGTAGTATGTGTAGCCGCTCCCTTGCTGTGTTTTGTGGTAGACAAATACCAGTCGTTCTTCCTGGGCAATTTTCAGATAGGCCTGGAATTACTGATCATTAATGGGTTATTTACTTTTATCGGATTATTACTAATATCTCATAAAGAAGATCCCAGGGCGCTTTAAGCCCCTGGATCTTCTATTGGTTTTGATGTATTCAGGTGATGTAATTCCAGAATTGTTGTCTTCCCATTTTCACTTTCGCGGTACATCGGTATAAACTTCCTGTTGAACGTTATTTCCTGGTATGTATAAGAAGTACGTTGTATAACCGTATTGGCATATACATCGTTGAAACCTCTTACGGTTACATAAATCTCCACATCTGCATTTTCCAGGTCCTGCGCTGAGAAGCCCAGCAGTGGGCTATCGTCATCGATAGTATGCACTACTGTCCAGTTCATGGACAAGGATTCTATTTTATTTCTTTCCAGGGAGAGTGTATAAAACTGGTACACCGCATTGCCATTATCCTGGATCTGTAATCCTGCTGTAACCAGTACTTCCACATTAGTGAGCGTATGGTGTTCCTTATAGGAGGCGAACCGGAACATCAGCGCTGTTTTACCCTTAAAGGGCGCAATGAGTGCCTCATCGCTGAACAACAGGTGAGCTCTTGGTCTGGAGAAGCGGCCATAGATAAGACCTGTAGCTACTGCAAACGATAAGAAGCCGCTCATGGCTTCTATGGCGGCCGTCATGTTAGCGCCATCACCTATTGGATTTACACGGCCATAACCCACAGTAGTAAAGGTTTCTGTACTGAAGAAAAACAGCTCTTTAAATTTAGCCCAGGTGGTTTGCCCTATGATGCCCTGCAGTTGCTCCGGTCCTAACATCCAGTAAATGCTGGTATACAGCAGGTTGATGGAGAAATAAAAAAGCAGAATCACACAACCGAATTTCCATGCCGGTAAATTCAGTAATGCATGATAGATATTAAACCTGTACATAAATGGGCGGCCTTCGCGGCGTATATTAAAACTCCCGTCACGATTAATAAAACGGCCACCAAAGCCATTTGGATTGGTACCAAAACCAGTGTCATCATTTTTTCTGGAGAAAGGGTTGATTCTTTTCAGGAGCGCCATAACGGATTATTTATGGCGTAAAGCTAAGAAGATATTTATTAATTATCTCCTGGGGGATTGGTGCGAAAAAGGATTACAAATTATACCAATCCAGAAATTACATTCCCGATTTTTGCAACTGAAGATTGGAATGTAATAGAAATTTTCTTCTGTTATTTTTTTCTATTAAGATTCAATTTACAAATGCAGAAAATAATTTCAATTTCTTGCATAAGAAATTTTCAGACCAATGGCTCTTAACTTGAAAATAAATTTTTCTTAACTTTATTATTATGGATAAAGAAACGCAGAAAAAAGTTCATGCCCTTCTTCTCAAAGCGAAGCAATGTGAAGATCGTAACATCAAGGATACCTTGAAGTCAGGGGAAACAAGTTCTCTGGGTAAGGCAATCAAAACCAAAGAACAAGCGCATATATTTATGACAATATTAAAGTCATTATAATTTTTACCATATAAGTAAAACTCGTATAAAAAAGCGTGCAGATAATACCTGCACGCTTTTTATTTTCTCTCGTAATAATAAATTTAATTACACTCCCCATCAGGCGTACAAACCTGTCCTGATAACGTTTCCAGTTCTATCACCGGTTGTGTTTTTTTCCATTCTGTAAAGGCCTGTTCCAATGCCTTTGAAAATGCTTCTACCGGCTGCGCACCTGATACGCCCAGCTTACGGTCCAGTACAAAAAAAGGAACGCCTCTGATACCTAACTGTTGTGCTTCGTTTACATCTTCATTTACAGCAGCGGCATAGTCATTTGACTGGAGAACAGCAGCTACTTCGGTTTTATCCAGGCCTATTTCTGCGCCTAATTCCAGGAGCGTTTGCTGATTGCTCATGTCTTTGCCTTCTGTGAAGTAGGCAGTAAACAATCTTTCTTCTGCGGCATCACCCAGTTGGTGCTTTTTAGCCAGCTGTATCAGGCGATGGGCATCAAATGAATTAGCAATAACTGCTTTATCAAAATTATAGGTCAGCCCTACTTCTTTAGCGGTGTTGGTGAGTTGTGCGTGTACAGACAAGGACCAATCACGGGATTGTCCTTTCATTTCTGCTACGTAATCGTAAACATCCTTATCCGGTTGTGATTTCAGTGCAGGATTCAGCTGAAAGCTCTTCCATTCCACTTCAATTTTATCTTTGCCGGGAAATTGTTCCAGTGCTGCTTCAAACTTCCGTTTGCCGATATAGCAAAACGGGCACATGATGTCAGACCATATTTCTACTTTCATATATTTTATTTAGCATCCAGCTGCAAAGTTAATATATTTGCTATCAAAAAGTAACCAGTTACCTTAAAGTAAGTGCTTTACAAGAGGTAACCAACCTATATTGAAAATGAAGACAGTACTACATGGAGGCTGTGGTGAAACAGCTACCGAACTACATACAGATTGCCACAAGGTAATAATGCCTGTAAGAGATGCGCTGGACGTGATCAGCGGCAAATGGAAGCTGCCTATCATTATTGCAGTTTCCAGGGGACATAAACGTTTCCGGGATATTGAACGCAGTATTCCCAAAATCACTTCCAAGGTACTTTCCAAAGAACTGAAAGACCTAGAAGCACATAAACTGGTAAAACGCACGGTGTACGATAGTCAGCCGGTATCTGTAGAATATACCCTCACGGCTTATGCAGATACACTGGATAGCGTGATAAACGCTCTGCAACAATGGGGCTTGCAGCACCGGAAGAAGATCATTGGGAAATAAATTACGAATTGCGAATTACGGATCGGAGCAATCTTCGCTTATATCCGTAATTCGTAATTATTATATTACTCCTCAGATATCCTCAATACAATCTTCCCTCTGCCGGGACCACCATTTTGACTGTAATCCTGCGCTGCTGCTGCGTGCGACAAAGACTTAAACACCTTGCGAACATAAGGTTTGATCAGTTCCTTGTGCAGCAACTTATCTATTTCTTTCATAGCTGTAACTGTTTTGGTGCCGCCCCATAACGCCCGGATACCCGCTGCTTCCACCTTTTCAGGTGTTGGCATATTAACGATACATAGTAGTAGTCCACCGGGTTTAACCACCGCAATAGACCGATTGGTGGTTTCTCCCCCTACTGTATCAAACACGATGTCCACTGGTGACATCTGTGTTTCAAAAGGGGCCGCTTTATAATCAATCACTTCATTGGCTCCCAGGGAAGTTACAAAATCCATGTTCTCCGCGCTGGCAGTGGCTATTACATAAGCCCCGGCATTAAAAGCCAGTTGTACTGCAAAAAGACCAACCCCACCTGCCCCTGCATGGATCAGGATACGTTGCCCTTTTGTAAGTTTAGCTACATCAAACAAGGCGCCCCAGGCGGTTTTGCCGCCACCCATGGCTGCCGCTTCTTCAAAAGACAAATGCAGTGGTTTGTGGTACAACTGAACGGCCGGTGCTACTGCATAAGCAGCGTAGGAACCGTCTACCGCACCATACACTTCATCTCCTATCTTCATTCCAAATACGCCATCACCAACAGCAGTAACAACGCCGGACGCTTCTACACCGGGCGTAAAAGGCAATGGATGCTGCATCATACCTTCTCTTATCTTCCAATCTATAGGATTTACGCCACTGGCAACAATTTTCAGGAGCACTTCGTCCTTCGCCGGTACTGGAACCGGCACCTCTTCCAAAAAGAGCTGATCGGATGCACCATAGGCGTGTACACGAATAGCAGGTATATGAAGGTTTCGCATGGGTTTCGTTTTTATGTAATTAAAAATAGGGAAAAGTAAGGAGATAAGCATTGCATACCAATCACATAAACGGCAGTTCGGACATTATTTTTTACCTTTGTCCTTCATATTATAGTAGCACAATGACTTTTGGTGATTTAAACCTGAATACTCCTTTATTAAACGCTTTAGATGAATTAGGCTATAAAAGGCCTACCACTATACAACAGCGGGCTTTCTCCGTCATCATGTCCGGTCAGGATGTATGCGGAATTGCGCAAACCGGTACCGGTAAAACATTTGCTTACCTGCTTCCCACCCTTCGTCAATTTAAGTATACGAAAGAGAAATACCCACAGGTGCTGATCATTGTACCCACGAGGGAACTGGTAGTACAGGTAGTAGAAGCGGTAAAAAAACTCACCACCTACATGAACGTAGAGGTGTTGGGTGTATATGGCGGTGTGAACATGAACCCCCAGATGGAGGCAGTAAAAGATAAGCTGGATATACTCGTAGCTACTCCCGGAAGGCTCTACGACATCATTCTCAGCGGTGCGTTGAAAGTTAAATCCATTAAGCGACTGATTATTGACGAGGTGGATGAAATGCTCAACCTGGGCTTCCGGACACAGTTGCGGAACATTATGGACCTGCTTCCTCAAAAAAGACAGAACCTGATGTTTTCTGCTACTATTACTGAAGAGGTAGAGAAAATGATACAGACTCACTTTGCCAATCCGGTAATGATAGAAGCAGCACCAACTGGTACGCCGCTGGAAAATATCGACCAGATTGTGTACAAGGTACCTAACTTCTATACTAAGGTAAACCTGCTGGAACTGCTGATTACAGAAGATGCCAGCATGACAAAGACCCTCATCTTTGCCGCTACCAAACAACTGGCAGATGACCTGCACGAACAGCTGGAGAAAGAGTTTCCGGGCAAAGTAGGGATTATCCACTCCAACAAGGAACAGAACCACCGTTTCAGGACGGTAAATAGCTTCCAGAACGGAGAATACCGTTTTCTGATTGCTACAGATATTATTGCCCGTGGATTAGATATTGCAGAAGTAACACATGTCATCAACTTTGATACCCCCGAGGTACCGGAAAGCTACATACATCGTATAGGCAGAACCGGTAGAGCGGATAAAAAAGGTATTTCCATTTTGCTGACCAAAGATGCAGAACAGGAAGACCTCGAAAGGATAGAAAGCCTGATGAACTACGCTATACCAGTGCAACCTTTACCGGAAGACCTGGTTATTTCTGATGTGCTTACGGAAGATGAGAAACCGAAAATTCACATGCGTAATACATTGGTGAAGGCTCCCAAACGTGAAGATGCAGGCCCTGCTTTCCATCAGAAGCTGGCCAAAAATCTGAAGCGGAACAACAAGGTTACACATAAAGAGAAAATGATGTTGAAGTATGGTAAGCCTAAGAAAAGAGGCGCCAAGAAGAAATAAATCAACAGGTATCCGGATTTTTTGATGTTGAATTTATACATGCAGAGAGATCTGCATTTGAAATAAAATTCAACATCAAAAAATCCGGAAATATTAACGCAGGATCTCCCACTGCATATACCTGGCGCTTTTAGCCACGCAGCTTAATGCATCCCGCACATAATTGTTGCCTCCGCTCCACAAATACATGCTTCAATCCTGATTTTAAGCTTAACTGTCCGATTAACAACTAATTAACAAAAACCTTTGATAATCCGGAATCCGTCCTTGCAAACCAATCGAATATACCCTAGAGCGTCATTGATTGTCTATTTGAATTCCTTTTTTGGCTGACAGTACTTATATATAACAGTAGCGGGCCTTTCAGCTGATACATATCATTTTTCAACCAATTAATCGAATACATTTTCCGACATGGCAGGAATCACACCATTCTGCATATTATCAATTTAAAGCTAAGCATGAGTACCTCAGATAACGATACCGCATTGCTTGCATACTTGAAGACAGGCAGTCTTCAGGCTTTCCGTCATTTTTATTTCACCTACCGGCATTGGCTGTTTCTAACGGCCATGACTATACTAAAAGATGAAATAGAATCACAGGAACTGGTCCAGGAGTTTTTTATCGATTTCTGGCAAAATGATCGTTATCAAAAAATTGATCTTACCAACATTCAGACATTAAAGAATTTTCTTTTTGTAAGTATCAAGAACCGTTGCCTCAACCAAATAGCCAAAGATGCTACCCGCAAAAGAAGGATGAAAGACATTATGCTTCCTGAAGAATATACCCTTCCCAATAATAAATTAGAGAACAATGAATTAAAAGAACTCCTGGAAGGCGCCATCAATCAATTACCGGAACGACAATCACAGGTATTCCGGCTGGCTTACCAGGAGCACAAAACACGCAAAGAAATAGCGGCTTCTATGCAAATCAGTGAAGAAACAGTAAAAAAACAAGTAGCCAACGCCCTCAAAACCTTACGCGCCTACTTAAGAAAAATGCAATTTTAATACCCCGTCAAATTAAATAAGCTGTTAATAGATTGTATGAACAGCTCGGATGAAATATACCGGTTAATGACAGAGAAGCTCGCTGGAGAAATCTCCGCTGTAGATGAACAGTTGCTGGATGAAATAATGGAAGAAGACCCTATAGTGGGTGAAAAATGGAAAGGTATCTATCAGCTCAAAGCATCTACTGAGCCGGCTCCGTGGCTGGATGTGATCAAAATAATCAGGCGATCCAAATAATATTATCAACCACCAAAAACCGAAGTAAATATGATGGACCACTCAAAAGTCATATTCCCCGTGAAACCTTACCAACCGATTATGCTGCACAGAAAATACCAGGCAAAACTAAATGAAATAGCAAAGTACATTACCAGGTATCCCGAACAACCCGATATAGTGGAACACCTCTGTATGGAATTCCAGGTAGCAAAAGAACTGCTGGAAGTCCCGTTTGAACAGGAGTTCAACATCTCATTGGCTGATTTTGTGATAAGGGCGGGAATAACTAAAATACCTGTTATTTAACTGTGTCCTGTATTATTTTCACCAACTCATTAGCAAACAGATCAGCCGCCTTTTTGCGGTAAGTGCCCTTTTGCCAGATGATGTAAGCACGCCGTAGTAACTCCCTGCCTTCAATGGGAATAGCTACCAGGTTCTTCCATCCAATCAGTGCACGCTCATTGAGCAAAGCACCCCAATGTCCCTTTTCTACCAGCGAGAGAATGGAATGCACATCATTTAACTCTATTTTTACCGTGAGTTGGATCTTATGCTTCAGCATCACTTCATCCATAGAATCACGCGCACTAAAGCCTTTGGTTGCGCGGATCAGGTCCATCCCTTTCAGGCTTTGCAGGCTCACCTTTTTTAAAGTAGCCAGCTTATGCTTTTTAGATACCACCATTACAATTTTGGAACTGAAAAGCTCCTGCGTTTCCAGGTCTTTATAAAATGCCTCCTGGTGAAAAGCCAGTACAAAATCCAGCTCCGATGCCCGCAGCTTACGTTCCAGTACTTCCGTAGTACCGTATTCAATGTATATCCTGATGCCCGGATACTTTTCCGGGAAAGAAGTTAAGATAGGCAGCAGCAAAGAAGTAAAGGCATATGTTACGCCTATACGAAGATCCCCGCTGAGCATATTTTGCAGGTCCTGTATCGCCTGTCTCCCCTTTTCCACATCCAGCAGGATTTGCCGGGCATGCAGCAGGAAAACACCACCTGCTTCCGTTAGCTGCACATGTTTCCCTACCCGGTCAAAGAGCAACATGCCCAATTCATTTTCCAGCTGCTTGATTTGTTGCGATAAAGTAGACTGTGTTATATACAATGCCGCAGCAGCATCCGTGAAATGGGCTATTTCAGCGGCTTTTACAAAATAGGTCAGTTGACGGAGTTCCATTGATCAATCGTTTTTACTAATGGATATGATTAAAACAATCTATTTTACAAATATACCCATCTTACCGAAATTTGCATCATGATGACAAAAGGCATACTGCCTTTATAAATATGATAATCAGATGAATATTTTTCGCTCATTAAAATCCCGGAACTTCCGGTTATTCTTTTACGGACAATCAGTTTCTCTCATAGGCACCTGGATGCAAAAAACCGCCGTATGCTGGCTGGTTTATCGCTTAACCAACTCCGCATTGTTACTCGGCGTTGTTAGTTTTGTCAGCCTGATTCCTTCCCTGCTTTTATCACCCTATGCGGGTAGTTATATAGAACGCCATAACCGTTACCGCATACTCGTGATTACACAGATAATTTCCATGATACAGGCCGGTGCACTGGCCATGATGATCCTTTTCCGTAATTATAATATTCCGGGCATCATCCTGCTGTCGCTGGTACAGGGGATTATCAACGCATTTGATGTTACCTGCCGGCAGTCTATGATGGCGGAGATGGTAGAAGAAAAAGACGATTTGCCCAATGCCATTGCCTTAAACTCTACCATGGCTAATTTCGCCCGTATTGCGGGCCCTGCGCTCGCAGGTATTATACTGAGCACCTTTGGAGAGGACTTTTGTTTCCTCAGTAACTTCCTGAGTTATGTGCCCGTATTAATTTCCCTGTTTATGATGAAGATTGTATTACCGCCGGTAGTAAAGTCCGAACGGAGTATCTGGATGGAATTACGGGAAGGTTTTAATTATATTTCGGGAGATAATGACCTGTCATCATTACTACTGATGCTCACAGCGAGTAGTTTATTTGTGATCCCCTTCAACACCCTGATGCCGGTATTTGCAAAGGATCTTTTTAACGGCGACGCCAAAACGTTTAGTTGGTTCGAAAGTGCTGCAGGACTGGGTTCCATCATTTCTGCTATTTATATGGCCAATCTGAAAGGCGGCAAAGACATGGTGAAGATTATGATCACTGCCAGCCTCATATTTGCATTGAGCCTGATACTGCTCTCCTATGCGGCCTGGCTGCCACTGGCCCTGCTGTTCATGTTATTATCCGGCATAGGTATGATGGCACAAACATCTGCCATTAATACTTATATACAAACACATGCCATTCCCAAAATGCGTGCGAGAGCTATCAGCTACTATATCATGGCATACCAGGGCATGATACCGTTAGGTAGCCTGCTCACCGGTGTGCTGGCTCATTTTGTGGGTCCGCGGTTAACGGTATGTATAGCGGGTGTAACAGGCACTGTAGCTACCGTCGTATTTGTTTCCTACCAGAGAAAAAAATTACGAATTACGAATTGCGAATTACGCAATAATAGGGAGATCATCGCGTAGCGCTTCTTTCAAAGTTCTTTATCAATTCTCCCAAAATCCTAATGCTATCCGATCATCATAAGGTATTCCGAAACTGATGCGTATACAATTGGTAAACCGGGTATAATATGGAAGAAGAGATAAAGATGATGTGCAATGCATTGGTATCTATAATAACATCAGGTCCTCTTCCTTAATATTACGAACGTATTGTGCTAAATAGCACAATACGTTCAATACAATGTGTTATTCTTTTTAGAACTTAAATGCCATACTACCGGTAAAGCTTCTCAGCTTCTGCGGATTTACGGTTGTATAACCAATCCAGTAATGCTTATCTGTAATATTATCCATCTTCACGCCTACACGAAAACGTGCATGATCATAAAAGATACTACCGTTCAGCACAGTGTAGGCAGGTAGTATAAATGTACCTATGGTTTTATCATTCACCACTTTATTATCGCTCGCATAATTACCGCCAAAACCAAATCCCAGGCCTCTTACAGCGCCTGTGGATATCCGATAACTGATCCAGAGATTAGCGGAAGCAGGTGCACCCGCAGTTGCAGGACGCAGGCCTTCCACATCTTTTGCTGATGCTTCATACTTTGAATCGTTGTAAGCATATCCGGCCACTATATTTAATCCTTGTACGGGGTTGGCAATCACTTCTGCTTCAAATCCTTTGCTGATCTGTGTTCCATTCTGTATAGAAAAATTAACATGCTCCAGATCCGGGCGCAGGATGTCTTTCACTTTGATGCTGTAATAACTTACTGTACTGGTGATTTTACCATCCAGCAGATACAGCTTTACGCCACCTTCCAGCTGATTAGCCTGTTCCGGCTTAAAGGTTTTATTGGCGGCACTTACTCCCGGCTGATTTTTGAAGCCATTCTGATAGTTACCAAAAATGGATATTTTATCTTTAATAAGTTGGTATACGATTCCGAGTTTGGGAGAAAAAGCAGTCTGGTTGTACCCACCGGTATACGCTCCAAGCGAATCTACGTAAGCACCTTTGTTATCAAAATAATCTATGCGCAGTGCGGCCAGTACCATCAGGTTATCTGTAATATTTAACACGTCCGACGCGTAGGCGCTGTAAGTATTAGAGATGAAACGATTGACATAAGGACTCCCTATTCCGTATTTATCGTATACTTTATCCAGGTTACGGCGATTAAAGTTTGCATATCCTGAAATAACGCCATGAGAAGGAATAGTATCAAATACGCCACCAGCAAATATCTGGTTAGAATTATGATGGAAGAAATCAAGTCCACCGGTGAAACGGTTCCTTAAACTGCCGATCTTAAAATCGCCATTAAAATTATGCTGGATTTCTATTACACGATCAGTAGCATTATCCGTGAACTGATCGTTGCGGGAAATATAGTTACTGCCCACAGCGCCTGCAACTCCCGTTGCTGCCGCATCCGACAACAAATAAGCGTACGGAGAAGGGCCATTTGAAAAACTGTTGGTGGAAGTAATATTAGTATTCATGTTCCATTGATCCGACAGTTTATAGTTCATCTGCCCGAATAAATTGGTACTACGGCCTACCTGGAATAAATCATTACCGGCGTAGTGCCGCTTGTAGTCTATCTTTAACTGATCTGCACGATTAGCACCCAGATCAGCAATAGGCTGCATATAAGGGAAGAAAAATACATTCAACCCGGTATTTTGTCCGGAGAAATATTCTGCATCAAAGAGAAATGACAGGCGGTCATTTACGCGGTAAGACAAGCTGGGTGCAAATGCGAAGCCTTTATGAAAACCGTAATCCTGGAAGCTGCCTTCGTAATCGTAAGCAGTATTTATGCGGAGCAGTACATCATTGTTTTTATCCAGCGGTGTATTTACATCTGCACTCACGCGGTTGAAGCCGTAGCTACCGATGGCATATGCCATTTCCCCGCCAAAATGATCATAAGGCTTTTTAGTAACCCGGTTAATGAGGCCACCATAGGATGTTAAGGTACTTCCAAATAACGTTGCAGAAGGGCCTTTAATGACCTCAACCCGCTCCAGGTTAGCTGCATCTATCTGCGCGCTTACATTACCTGCTATACCGTTGCGTAGCTGGCTCTGTACAATAAAGCCACGGGAGTTAAAATAACTGCCACCATCGCCAACGCGGCCGGTAGCATCCCACATTTTTGTGATACCAGGTGCGTTTTTCATGGCATCATCTACTGAAAACACCAGCTGCTGCTGCAACAGGTCTTTGGTAATAGTGCTGTATACCTGTGGATTCTCCAGGTTTTTCAGTGGCATCTTTGCAACATCATAACTGGATGTTCTGATCAGTTTATTATGATTACCGGTAACCACCACCTCCTTCAGGGCTTTGCTGGATACGTCCAGTTTTAGCTTAATAGTGTTTGTTTTGCTGGCAACAACCAGCACCTGCTCCACCACTGTTTTATAACCCATGAGCGTTACTTCCAGGTGATAATTGCCTGGTTTCAACTGATCAAATACAAAGGAACCATCTGTTTCCGTAATCACTGTTTCATTGGTTTCTTTTAATAGTACAACCACGTCGGTGGCGGATTTCCCGTCGGTCGTCAACACCTTGCCTTTGATGGTGCCGGTATTTTCATCTGTTGCAAAAATTATAGAAGGAATAAAAAGAAGAATTGTTATTATCAACCCGAAGCCGGTCTGTTTTTTCATATAATACACATTTTAGAAATGCAAAATTGATGAAAGCATAACCGGGTATTATGTCCGATCAGGAATTAGATTTACGCGATAGGGAATTTTATGATTTCAGAAAACATTACATAGACTTACATCTGAAAAACGACAAACCGGATCTTGACCCGGTGCTGTTTATCTGTTCAGAAACGGACACTATTCGTTTAAAAACGGACATCAGCAGTTATTCAAATTATTCATTATCAACTGTTACAGCCATGGCATTATCTTAGCGCCAGGTGGAATTATATTATATTTACTAATTGTGTAAATACCGCGGCATGTTTAAAAATTACTTCAAAACAACTTTAAGAGGTCTTTGGAAAAATAAGACCTATAGTTTTCTGAACATCTTTGGTTTAGCTATTGGTATTGTTTGCGCCAGTGTGATTTTTTTATGGGTAGAAGATGAAATGACCTTTGATAATTCTCATGTAAAAAAGGACAGGATTTACCAGGTGATGGGAAACTGGGTATATGATGCCAGTATCCGCACCTTCTCCTCTACCCCTTATGTGCTCGCTCCTTCTATCAAATCTGATATTCCGGGGATCAAAACTACTTGTCGTACTACGGAAGATCCCACTTCCAAATTGTTTACCATAGGAGACAAGACGCTCTATGCCCAGGGACTTTATGCAGATGCAACGTTGTTTAATATATTTACGCTCCCCTTTGTGCAAGGCAGTGCCGGTAATCCTTTCCCGCAATTGTACGCTATTGTAATCACGGAGAAAACGTCAAAGAAATTTTTTGGAGAAGATAAAAATGTAATCGGTAAAACCATCGTTTTAGATAACAAGCAGCCTTATGTAGTATCAGGTGTTATAAAAGATATACCTGAAAATTCTACCCTTCAGTTTGAATGGGTAGCGCCTATTGAAATTTATTACCATGCCAATCCTTACCTGATTCATTGGACGGCCAATGCGTTGAGCACTTATGTAGAACTATCTCCCACGGCCAATGTAGCAGCCATTAATAAATCACTCCTCAATTATATCCAAAACAGGGAACCCGCAGCTATTAACCATGCCTTTTTATTTGGCATGAATGACTGGCGCCTGCATGGCCGGTTTGTTGGTGGAAAGCAAAGTGGTGGCCGTATTGAATATGTACATTTATTTTCTCTCATCGCCTGGATCATTCTTCTTATTGCTTGCATCAATTTCATGAACCTGGCGACAGCACGTAGTGAAAAGCGGGCCAAAGAAGTGGGTATCCGCAAGGTAATGGGTGCAGGAAAAGGTAAGCTGGTAACACAGTTTATCAGCGAAGCATTGTTCCTGTCTTTCCTGGCCGCCTGTATCGCTGTGCTGATCCTCTATCTGGTATTGCCCGTATTCAATGCTTTAGTAGAAAAAAATCTGTCGGTAAGCCTGGAGAATCCGCTGCATCAATTGCTCCTGTTGGCTATAACAGTTATATGCGGACTTGTAGCAGGTAGTTATCCTTCGCTGTATTTATCTTCTTTCAATCCTATCTTTGTTTTAAAAGGTATTAAATTAAAAACAGGTAGTGCAGCCTTTATCCGCAAAGGTTTGGTGGTAGCGCAATTTACAATTTCCATTGTATTGATCATTAGTACTATTATTATTTTCCAACAAATACAACATGTAAAAAACAGGAACCTTGGATTTAATAAAGAGAACCTGATTGTTACTGAAACGCAGGGAAATATGGTGCAAAGCTTTGCTGCCATAAGAGAAGCACTGATGAACACAGGGATGGTGCAAAATGCAGCACTGGCAGATCATGGTACTATTTATGACGGCAATAACACCAGTGCTATTGATTGGGCAGGAAAGCCTGCAACAGATAAAATTCTTATTTCACAACGATTAATAAGCCCTGAGTTCATTAGTACTTCCGGGATGAAAATAGTGTCAGGCAGGGACTTTAACCCGGTGGCTGCCTCCAATGGCATGGATGTATTGATCACCGAATCTTTGGAAAAGGTGATGGGTAAAGGAAGTGCGCTCGGTAAAATATTGCTGACGCCTGATAAGGATACCGTGTATCGCTCAAAAGTGGTTGGTGTAGTAAAAGATTACGTATATGGCAATATGTATGGCAAACCGGATCCTGTTATGTTTTACTGTATGCCCCAGGCTGCCACACTGCTTTATGTGCGTATGAATGCCGGTATAGACAAGGAAAAAGCATTAGGTAAAATAGAAGCAGTACTGAAGCACAATAATCCAGGCTATCCTTTCTCCTACCAATTTGTGGATGATCAGTTCAATGCCATCTTTGTTAATGAAGCACTGATACAGAAATTATCCCGGCTATTTGCCGCACTGGCTATTATTATCAGCTGTCTTGGTTTATTTGGCCTTGCTGCTTATACTGCAGAACGCAGAACAAAAGAAATAGGCATCCGCAAGGTATTGGGTGCCAGTGTTAGCGGTATCACGGGTTTACTCTCCAAAGATTTTCTGAAACTGATAGGTCTTTCTGCAGTCATCGCCTTCCCTATTGCCTGGTATGTGATGGATCGCTGGTTGCAACAGTATAATTACCGCGTGGAAATTCACTACTGGGTATTTGGATTAGCGGGCATATTGGCTATTGCAATTGCCTTGCTCACCATCGGTTTCCAGTCGGTTAAAGCCGCACTGATGAATCCTGTTGTAAGTCTGAAAGCAGAATAACCTTTTATACATAACTCAGCCACCAGTAGCCACGCCTTGCCTTCTTCCAGGCTGCAAACCATTTACAGGGAGCATATAGCGTGGCTACTGTCAGCAACCATATCCCATAAACAACAGGCAGTCCGTATCCAAAATCATCGGGCCTGAATCCCAAAATAGAATTTGGGGAATAAGCCTGTTGCATGGTATGACCTGATGCAAAAAAAACGATTACCAAAAGACAATGCAGCATGTAAAAATGCAGGATATAATAAAAGAACGGTACACTGCCGTATACTGATGCAATCCTTGCCCACGCCCCTTTTACATGCTCCATAAAAGCCATGGCCAGCAAAGCCGGGCCAATCGTCATGGACGCAAATTGTAAGGAAGGCGGATACTTGCTGGTGTTTAAAAACGCAAGTATATCTCTCCCAAAATTACGCTGTAATTCCCATGGCTGTGGATTTCCGTAGCTATTAATAAAGCGCAGAACAATAAACAATACGATCAGTGACGCACCGGTATACGCCAATATGCGTTTCCTCTTTTCCGGGTCGGCATCTTTTCTGAAAAAATATCCCAGGCAATAACCCAGCAACATGATGCCTGTCCATGGAAATATGGCGTAAAAGTCGCCCGCCGTGTGATTTGCATCAATAGGCACCGGAGTGAACTGTGAGGTAAATAATACCTTCCACCAGATATTAGCAGCCCCGGATGCAGGCAAGGGCATTGCATCCAGCAGGTTATGCCCGAAAAACAATATCAATCCGGCGATCAGCACCGTATTAAAAGAAATCCGGCTTAATACTCCCAGTACCACCATACTCCAGCCGATGGCCCATATTACCTGCAATAAGATGAAGCTATAGGAGGGATTAAAAGTTATTCCCAGGGTGACAATGGTGATTTCCATCAGCACCAGCCATAAGCCCCGTTTGATTAAAAACAGGCTGGCCACTGGTTTCGTTCTGTTTTGTGCCGCCAGGTAGGCAGACATACCCGACAGTAAAACAAAGGTAGGGGCACAAAAATGTGTTATCCACCTCGTAAAATATAACCAGACGGTAGTAGTGGCGGGGTCCAGGGGATCTGCTATAACTGTTTTATGAAAATAGTCACGTGTATGATCCAGTGCCATTACGATCATTACAATGCCCCGAAGAATATCGATGGAAACGATACGGTTAGATGTGTTGGTTGACATAACGAGGTTATAAATTATATATACAATATAAGCTTTTATTATCAACAAAGCTATTGGTTGACATAGCCGGTAACTATCAATATTTGCTTACTTACTACTAAGTAAGTATATTGCGCCCTGTCAAGCAATTAATTATGTCAGCAACAAAAGAAAAGATTGTTGCCATGGCCGATCGCCTGGTAAGAACAAAAGGGTTCAATGCCTTTAGCTATAAGGACATTGCTGCCCCCTTAGACGTTAAAAATGCAGCCATACATTATCATTTTCCTGCCAAGTCAGATCTGGGCATAGGTGTGATTGATAACGAGATCACAAAGTTTGCTGCCAGCACTGCAAAATGGAAAAAGTTGCCGGAAGATGAGCAGCTTGTTAAACTATTTGATGTATTCCGTAAACACAATCATGCTGGTAATATCTGTTTAATGGGATCGCTGGCAACGGATTACGAAACGCTCTCGCCGGAGATGCAGCAAAGGGTGCACCAGATGGGCAGTAGTATTTTGCAATGGTTAACGAATTGTCTTGAACAAGGCAGAAAAAATAAACGTATACACTTTAAAGGAACAGCAGAGGCACGGGCATTAATGATTATGTCCAATTTGCAATCTTCTTTGTTATTATCCAGGGTATTAGGTCCGGCGGCTTTTAAAAAGATCGCCGCCCAGTTATTAGCAGACCTCTGTTAAAAAAAATAAAAACTATGAAAAGAGTTGTCATTACAGGAATGGGAGCATTATCACCCATCGGGAATAATGTAACGGATTTATGGAATAACCTGGTAGCCGGCATAAGCGGTCCTGCTACCATCACCCGCTTTGATGCCAGTCGCTTCCGGACAAAGTTTGCAGGGGAGCTTAAAGGCTTTGATGCATCGGCACTATTGGATAAAGGCGATGTGCGGAAAACAGATCCGTTTACACAATATGCACTGGTAACTGCTGATCAGGCCATCCGGGATTCCGGGCTGGATTTCAAAAGCATGGACCCTTTTGATACCGGCGTAATCTGGGGCTCCGGTCAGGGTGGTATGCAAACTTTTGAAGAGCAGGTAACAGAATATGTTGAAGGGGATTTTAATCCGCGGTTCAGTCCTTATTTTGTACCGAAGCTGATTACCAACATGGCCTCCGGGCTGATATCCATCAGGCATGGTCTGATGGGCATCAACTATACCACTGTTTCAGCCTGTGCTACCTCCAATACCGCTATTATGGATGCATTAACGTATATCCGTATAGGTAAGGCCAAAGTAATTATCACAGGTGGCTCCGAAGCGCCTATCACTGCGGCTTCTGTAGGTGGTTTCTGTGCCATGAAAGCGATGTCTGTGCGCAATAACGACCCTGCCACCGCCTCCCGCCCTTTTGATGCAGACCGGGATGGTTTTGTAATGAGCGAAGGCGCAGGTGCACTGGTACTGGAAGAATACGAACATGCCAAAGCCAGGGGTGCACACATCTACGCAGAACTCGTAGGCGCCTCCATGACCGCCGATGCATACCACATGACTGCCACACATCCTGAAGGCCTGGGGGCTTTTCAGGCAATGAAGTTTGCGTTGGAAGATGCAGGTATAAATAAGGAAGAAGTAGACTATCTGAATGCCCACGCTACTTCTACTCCTGTGGGTGATCTTAGTGAAATAGCGGCCATTGGCAAGCTATTTGGCACGGCTCCGGCTCAGTTGCACATCAGTGCCACCAAATCCATGACAGGGCATTTACTGGGCGCCGCAGGGGCGATAGAAGCCATTGCCAGTATCATGAGCATACAAAAAGGCATCATCCCTCCTACTATCAATACAAAACAGCTGGATGCCGCCATTCCTGCAGGCCTGCAAATTGTTTTATCGGAGGCAATGGATAAAAAAGTGAATGTAGCCATGAGTAATACTTTTGGATTTGGCGGGCATAATGGGATTGTAGTGTTCAGGAAGATATAAAACAGTACAGGCTGCCTCTGAGAGGCAGCCTGTACTATAAAAAAATCACAGGTGAAATACCAGCTGACTAACCGGTAAATGCCGCTAACATGTTTGATACGATGTCAGACAATTTGGATGCGTAGGGCAATGAAATAATGAGAACACTGTTGTAGTTGGTAGTGCAGCGTTATTAACGCTTTGGCTCAATTTTGAAATTTTTATTTTTGTCAGGCTTAACTTTTTTTCAGATACTTTTTTCATTTTAGATTGATTTATGTGAAATAAAAAAACCGAAGGACAGTAATTGCGGACTAACATAAATACCTTTCTATAATATACTAAAAATACAGCTATTCCATCTAACCTCAAAGGTATTCTACATCACTGCTATAGCCCATTGTATCTTCCTCGTAACGGTTCTCCTCTTCAACTGTAATAAGCCAGGATCCTCATGAAATATAATGAGTATCAAATAAAAGTCGCCTCCTCTCTGCTGTAAATAAAAAATAATTCCACGTAGGGGTGAACAGGGGACATGGTGTCTATCTCTAAAGGTTTAAAAAATTATTTTAATACAATCGTCATTTATGGACATCGTTTTTATCAAAACAGAAGGACCTACACACCTACAACAGTCAGGATTGGCTATGCCACAGCACAAGAGATGGTATATCAGTTTGTTAATTGTCTTGTTTTTATTAACTCCGGCAAAACGCCTATGGGCGCAGCTCGGCGCCACTTCTTTAAACGGACCGGGAATAGCCGTGAGCGTTGATTATTTACCGGCATCTCATTACATCAGGCCGGAAGATAGTGTAAAAACCAAATCCACTACTTCACAGCAACGCTATAATTTTGGCGCCAGCTTTTTACTCAGTAACAAGGTGGATACCGCTACCGGCAAGGTAAGAAACTGGACACTTGCGGCTAGTGGCAGCTACACCAAATTAACGAACGAAAATTACGACCACCAGATTTTCCCATCGGAGCTGCTCGGCACACAACTGGCATTGCAACATTACCGCAGTTTACATAACCGGTGGAGTATGGTAGGCCTCTTATCTGTAGGGCTTTTTACGGATATGGAAAAGATTGATGGAGAAGATATATTTGTAAATGGAGGTGTTTTGTTTGTGAAACAACACAACCGCAGATTTTCATATGGCATTGGTGCTATGTTCACTAATTCCTTTGGCACGCCTATGTTATTACCCGCTTTTTTTATCAGGTGGCAAACGGATAATAAGTTCAGAATAGATATCAACTTCCCCGAAAAAATAAGTGTTGCCAGCTCATTAAGCAAACAAACGGACCTTGCACTGGCGTTTCGTTTGAGGGGTTCCGCCTATGATGTAGAAAAACATCCCGATAACAAACGATTGATGGGCTACTCCGAAATGAGCCTGGGCCTTGAAAATACCTGGCACCTGAATAAGCACCTGGATTTTGTGGCTGCTGGCGGAAGTATTCTTTATAGCGGCGCTACCTTCCAGGAGAAAAAGCTCTCTGAAATGTTCGGGGAAAAACCATTACATCGTTTTGCTACTAATTACTTTTTCAGCACAGGTTTGAGATGGAATTTCCAGCCAAAGCATTAAATAGTTTCAACAAAGTAGTGTGATTCAGTATGGCAAAAAAAAGAAGAGGGTTGAGTAATATCAATCCTCTTTTGTATTATAGCAATAATTTCTCTTCTTAAAAAACAAACGCTGATGCAGCGCGGCTTAACAAGTGTAAGCGAAAAGCTCACTCAAAAAAATTGTCCCGTTAAAACGGGACAATACTCTCTTCTGCTTTTTAGTTTTTCGTGTTTTAAGATCTTTAATTCCTGATAAATGTTCTTACACTGGTACCGAAGTTAGGGTTATGCACTACATATTTCAGTTTAATAGTGCTCCCGCTCCTGGTAATGGAGGTATTGTCTATGCTTAGTTGACCAAGTGGAGTATTCTGCGGTGGCCCCTGGAAGGTCGACGCATCCGTAAATCCGATAAAGAATGGGAAAACAAAAGCAGGATTGTTCAGTACTCCCCCTACATTATCCAGTTGATAAGCACCTGTACCCACCTTCACTATATTAACAGTGGCACCATTTGAAGTACGATGATAAACACCGCTGATATCATCAGCGGGGCTAACAGTAGTCACCAGTACCATCCTGCTGGCAGCGGACCTGTATCCCCATACATTTATAGCATTAAAACTTACAGAATAAAAACCCGTTGTAGAAAGGTCCACATTATTGGATGTGGGCGCAAGCGGGGAGGTTGTATTCGTTATACTATCAAATACAGTAGCTCCCGGATCAGTGTAGGTGCCCCCAACACCAGCAGATACCAATGCACTGCCCTTCAGGGTAATGACCGGAAATGTGGGCGTGACCAGCCTGGTAGATGTCGTTTCTTTTTTGCAGGCACCTATGAGTATGATGATCAGTAGAAAAATATAATAACGCTTCATAATAAACAGCATTTAAGTGATCAGAAAATCAGAAAGTTGCCCACCATACTTTATCATAGATATTGTGCTGTGGCGGTGCTTTGGGGTTGCGGGTCAGTTCTGAAATAGGATATAAGAATACTTCAGGGAAACGTCCCGGTCCAATAATAGAAGCCTGTGAAACGATAAAGAAAGAAGGAAAACCGGTTCTTCTCCATTCTGTCCATGCTTCTATCCCCTGATTACCACACATGGCTGCCCATTTTTGTGTGATGATAGCACCTACTTTCTCATTGATAGTACCTGCTACAGGAAATGCTATTCCGGTTTGTGCAGCATACCCCGTATCGCCTGCAACACCGTATGCTTCAAAGCTTCTATAGATACCTTCGTTATACATGGCCCCTGCATCGCCGGAGAGCCAGCCTCTTGCGATGGCTTCTGCCTGCAGAAAATCAGCTTCATAATCTGTCATGAGCTTCACTGGTGCGCTGGCCGATTTTGTATCATTGGCATTTCCACCGGTAGCAGCCGAAGGAACTGATATAGGTGCACCAGGAGTACCCGTATTAAAACTACCCTGCGGAATAGCTACAAAAGTACCATTGGCTATTGGGGCATAAAAAGCCGCCAGTCTTGGATCGGAGTATTTGTTGAAAAAATCGACAGTAGTAGCACTGGCCACCAGGTTTTGTGTTTTATTCAGCACAGCACCTGCAATAGCGCCATACAAAGGGTTTTGTTGTCCGCCGGTAGCATTGAAATTTTGCAGTGCTGTTTCACCTGGCTGTATAAAAGTTTTTTCGGCCACTGTACCAACGATGGCAGCAGCACGGGCAGGATCTTTTAATGCCAGGCGCAAGCCAATTTTTAATTTCAATGTATTGGCAAAATGCAACCATTTATTCATATCTCCCTGGTAAATAAGATCATCACTACCAGGCGCATTCGGATCATTGGGATTGATCAGTGCAATAGCAGTATCTACCATCTTTGCCAACCCGTCATAAATATCTGTTTGTTTGTCATACTTGGGTGTAATATTAGCTTCTCCCTGCAATGCTTCTGAAAAGGGAATATCTCCCCAGCAGTCGGTGGTTAGCTGAAATGCATAGGCTTTGAGGAGCGTAGCTATAGCTACATACTGCAGCTGCTTGGTAGCCCTTCCTTTTATGATTACCTGTTGCAAATCCTCCATCGCATCGGAGGTAATATTTTGCCACACATTTCCAAAGGCGCCGGGGTCTGGTGAATACTGATCCAGGTTACGGTACTGTGAGGAAGAAGGATTCTGCGTCCAGTACTGACTCCAGACACCTCCATCAATGGCAAGTGTATTACCCAATGCAAAAGTAAGGCCTGACTCCGCAGAGGGCAACAGAAGAGGTACGGGGACATCTGCTGCGTTGTTAGGGTCCTGATTAATATCCAGAAATTTTTTACATCCCGTCTGCAGTATGATGATGGATAACAAAAACGTTATCGGCAATAATATCTTTTTCATCAGATAAAAATTATTTCATGAAATAATCATAAGGTAGCATTCAACTTGATACCGTAGTTACGGAGAGATGGGTTAGATAAAAACTCATATCCCTGCACGTTAGCAGCTCCCTGGCCATTAATTTCCGGATCAGCAAACTGATTGGATTTGGGTGTCCAGATAAACAGGTTATTGCCATAAATCGTTACGGAAAGATTTCCAATGCCTGTACGTTTTATCCACTGATGCGGCAAATCATATTGCAATGATGCTTCTCTTAATTTTATATAACTGGCATCAATGAGATAAGCAGCAGATGGTGCAACCGATGTCCAATAGGTATATGGATGGAATGTTACGCTTGTATTATTCACGTATTTCCCGTTAGCATCCGCATACACGGAATTAGGCCATACATAATCTTTCCGGTCGTTGAAAGCTGTTTCTTTGGTATAACCACCAAATGAAATAGTACTTTTTGTATTGGAATAAAACTGTCCGCCTTGTTTGGTATCAAATAATACACGCAGAATAATACCTTTAAAAGATATAGTAGTACCCAGTGATGCCATGTAATCCGGCAGATAGGTCTTGTAATAGTTGGTACCGTTATTCAATGGCAAACCAGTGCTTTTATCTACAATTATTCTCCCTGAAGCGGAATCAGTTACAAAGCCCTGTCCGTAGAAAGTACCATAAGGCTTACCTACTGCAGCAACTTCACCCATACTGGTGATACCGTTTCCGATAGAGATCTGTGTAAGGCCAGGGGAAATGCTCACCACATTACTCTTTACCCTGTTGTAAGTACCAAAGACTTCTACCTTCAAACCATAGCTGGTATTCACAGGAATACCGCGCACTCCTATTTCCAGTCCTTTATTATTCATCTCTCCTGTATTGATGATAATAGAAGTATAACCGGTAATAGGCGCAATAGGCACTCTCACAATCTGGTTGGTAGATTTGGTGTTGTAAACGGAAACATCCAGTCCCAGCTTATCGCGGAAGAATGACAGTTCCAGTCCCAATTCAGCCGACTGTGTAAATTCCGGTTTTATTTTGCTGTTACCTATCTGGTCATTCCGTGTAAAGCCTGGTATGAGCGTACCATTGCTGGTTATCGGGAATGTTAACTGCCCAAAATCTGAGCTGATAGCTGTTGATGAATAACTGGTAGACAGCAGATAGGGATTGGCATCCGCGCCCACCTTAGCATAGCTTGCACGTATTTTACCGAAGCTAAGCACATCACTGAGAGATTGTTTCTTAAACAATTCAGTGAATACAAAGGCGCCATTAACACTGGGATAGAAGTATGAATTATTATTTGTCGGCAATGTAGAGGAGATATCATTTCTACCGGTAACACCCAGGAACAACATGTTCTTATATTCAAAATCGGCAGAAAAATAAAAGCCATACAGCCTTTTATTAGACAATAAGTTTGTTGTACTTACAGGCCCGTTGGAATTAGTGAGGCTGTAAAAACCAGGAATAATCAAACCTCCGGAAGAATTAGTAGTAGCAAAAAGCTCTGTACGTTTTTCCATCCGTACGTTATTACCCGCCAGCAGCTTCATGTCCAGGTCTTTCGCAATTTTCCGGCCGTAAGTAATAATCAGGTCATGATTGAACTGCATATAGTTAAAAATATCCTGAGAATACTTACCGTTATCCGTCCAGTTGTTAGGAACATAGAAAGGATCAAAAGGTACAAAGTTATATTTTGCGCCCTGTTCATAACGCCTGTCTGTATAAATATCCGCACCTATACGTTCCGTAATATCCAGGCCTTCTAACGGCTTGTAAGAAACTGAAAAATTACCTGTGATACGATCTACTGTATTGGTGTTGGTATAATTCTGTAACAGGAAATAAGGGTTTTTAGTATAAGCCCCATAGTAGCCATAGTACTGGGTTCCGTCTGGTCCCGTAAAAGTACCGTTATATGGATTACTCAGGTCTTTGAAACTTGTAATAGGTGCATCCCTCGGTTGTTGGAAGATGGAGGTGTATACAGAATTACTCTGTCCGCCCAGTGGTAATTTACTGGAGATATTGGAATACCCGATAGTAGCACTACTGGAAAACTTTTCTGAGAAATCAGAAGTACCACTTAAACGTATATTGTATTTATTGAAATTGGTTCCCGGTACAATGCCTTTGTTGTTCAAAGCAGCCACCGATAAGTAATACGTGGATTTATCATTACCACCGGTAAGGGATAAGTTATTGTTCCATGTTTGTCCTTTATCGAAGAAGTCCCTCACGTTATGAGGTAATGCTACATATTTTTTGAGCTGTTGTTTGCCGTTGATGACTTGTCCGAAAGGTCTTTCCTTTCCGTCAAAAGGTTCACCCCAGCTAAAGTTTTCTCTCGGGTCATTGGGTATTGCATCCAGGTTACCTTCTCCGAATTTATTCTGGAAATCGGGCAGTTTGAGGATGCTGGATAACTGGTAGCTGGTACTGAAGTTTATTTGCGCGCGACTATTTTTCTTGCCCTTTTTAGTAACAATCAAAATAGCACCGTTAGAAGCGATACTTCCGTACAAAGCCGCTGCAGCAGGACCTTTCAGCACAGTTACACTTTCAATTTCATTCGGGTTGAGGTCATTTCCGCGGTTACCGTAATCTACCTGGTCATTCAGGAAGTCGGTATTACGTTCGTTATCATTACTCACCGGTACACCATCAATAATAAAGACCGGCTGGTTATTACCTGTGAAAGAAGTTGGTCCGCGTAATACAATGCGGGAAGCAGAGCCAGGTGCATTACCGGAAGTAATATTAAGACCTGCTACTTTTCCTTGCAAGGCATTAATGGGGCTGCTGTTTTCACCAATTTCCGAACTGTTAATTGTAGCTACTGCATACCCCAGGCTTCTTTTTTCCTTTTTAATGCCCTGGCTGGTTACAACAATTTCTGTTAAAGCAGTTTCTGCAAGCGACATAATAACATTGTATTCCCGGCTTGCTCCCACCAGCAAGTCTTGTGTGGCAAAACCAACAAAACTAATTTCCAGTGTATTGCCTGCTGATGCAGTTAAAGTAAAGCGTCCGTCCGCATTAGTTTGTGTTCCCGTATTACTGTTTTTGATTTTCACGGTAGCCCCGGGGATAGGCTGCCGGTCCGTTTTGGAAGTGACCGTACCGGTAATAGTATGTTGCGCAAAACCTAACAATGGAAGTGCACAGACTATTAAAACCAGTAAAACGCTGTGTAATATTCTTTTCATTTCCTGATTTTTATTTGGGTAAAAGAAAGAGGCAGGTTGTTTAGCATCGTTGTAAAAGCGATCGTGTCAACAGCATGGAAGTATGGCTGTATCACGCAGTTATTTTGTTGCATGGCCTACTGATTTTGGTTCTATAGATGCTGAAGTTATTGCGCTACAGGAAATTTTGTTCAATGAATCCACCAACAGCATATCATTGTAAACACACGACAGATTATGGTAGCAGAAAGGTTTTAATAGGGAGATAAGTGTTGTTGATAGGGCGGAAACGTGTTTTACGAGTATGCAATTTTTACAGGGAAACAGCCGTTATACCTGTCATTTGCTCCCGATACGCTGTGCCTGCGGCACATATTGCTTTTTTAAAAATACCTAATCAATTAAATGACGCTATCTACAGGTATGCCAGCAGCACACATTAAATTTTGCAATATTTAATTGATGGCTATAAATCCCGCATGGGAGGCGAGAGCAAACTCATCACCAATTCCTTATAACTTCGGCCAATAGGTAAGACCTTATTGTTAATCTCAATATCTGTGGCGGTAAAGGCGTCCACTTTATCTTTAGCTACGATAAAAGAGCGATGAATACGCAGGAAGTTATTCCTCGCCAGCAGCTCTTCAATTTGTCCTAATGGAAATTTGGTGAGAATGGTTTTTTCTTTTGTGGTGATGCTGATATATTCTTTCAGGCTTTCGATATATAAAATTTCATCGAGATAAATTTTAACCTTCTTCTTGCTCACATTAAAGAAGAGGTAAGGTCTTTCGCTGGTTACGGCGGCTGTTTCCTGTGGGGGTGTATGGTGTGGTTTCAGTTTATTCACTGCCATCAGGAAACGGCTGAACTCTATAGGTTTCAGGAGATAGTCAACTACATTGTACTCATACCCCTGCAAAGCATATTCCTGGTAAGCGGTGGTAATAATAATCTGTGGTGGATTTTTTAATGACCGTATAAAGGGTAATCCTTTTAATTTAGGTAGATGAATATCCAGAAAGATAAGATCAATATTGTTCTCCTGCAGTGTTTCCATAGCGTAGATGGCATCGTTGCAAATACCTTTCAACAGCAGAAAAGGGACCTGTTGGATATAGTCACTCAGCACTTCGGCTGCCAGCGGCTCATCTTCTACTATAATGCAGCTATATCGTTGCATGGCTATTCAGATTTATGGTAAGCACTACTTTAAACACGACGGGCTGATTATCTACCTGCAGGTGGTAGTCTTTATACATCAGTTCCAATTGCCGCCTTACGTTGCTCAGTCCGATATTATCTGTTACAATGTTAGATTCTCCGCTCTCCTTGCTGTTTTCAATGGTGAAAGTAAGTTGTCCTTTATCCAGTTTTATCACCATATGTATAAACGATTCAAAGCGCGTTTCACTCACTCCATGCTTAAAGGCATTTTCTACAAAAGGTAACAACAGCAATGGTGCTATAAATTGTGTATCATTATCAATATACTTCAAAAAAGTGATAGTAAGCCTTTCGTTATAACGGATCTTTTCCAACTCCAGGCAATCATCCAGCATTTTTAATTCTTCTGAAATAGGAATAAAATCTTTCCTGGACTCATATAACATAAAACGCAGCAGCTTAGATAGCTTCATGACTATCTCAGCAGTTTTATCAGATTTTTTTCTGGCTAGCGCATATATATTATTAAGGGTGTTGAAGAGAAAATGAGGATTGATCTGGTTACGCAAAAATTTCAATTCTGTTTCCAGCTTTTCTTTGATCAAACTCTTCTCCCTTTCTTTTCCGGCTAACTGCGATCGTAATAAACTAAGTATCACAGCAGTTCCGCTTACAAACCCAATATCCATTACAGCCAGCAGGATATGGCTAAGATCAAGCAGTGGCTTTCTTTTCAGCATGCCATGATACATGTAGGGATCCAGGTAATAATTAAAAATGATCCGGTACAGCAGTATGCTGAACATAAGTGCAATGGCGGATTCCACTACGATCTGCCATAGCGGGCGACTATCTCTCAGTAGTCCTTTTACAGCTACCAGGAGCATAAAATAAGTGAAGAGCATTTTTGGGATCAGTAGCGTGGCTGCTGCTGCTATACCCGTCGCCAAACGTTGACTTTCAGTTAATCCGGGCAATGCGGGACCTATCCATACAAACTCCAGCAGCGAATCCTGAAACAGGTAAGCCAGCCAGAACAGAATATGTAAGTGTACTCTCTTCATCTCTCTCAAAAATCGGAAAAAACAAAAGATTCATTGAAAAAAACTTACCAACAACCAGTTGTGATGTATAAACAACCAGTTGGAGAAGCTGTTAGCTTTTAGCTGTTAGCGATTAGCTTTTAGTAAAATGCAGCGAAGACATTAACGAGTGATTTTACTATTCGCGAATGTCTTCGCTGCATTTTACTAAAAGCTAATCGCTAAAAGCTAAAAGCTAATTACTATCTTACTTCATAAGGCGGCTGAGCCGGTGCTTTATATGGTTTTGTTTGCAACAATGTTTTCACCTCTGAAATGGCACGTTCAATTTGTGGATCAATACCTTTGGCCATATCTCCCAGATTTTCATCTACTGCAATATCAGGATCTACTCCATATCCTTCGCGGAACCAGGTACCATCGTTATTGAACATACGGAATGAAGGCGCTGTAATAGTGCCGCCATCTACCATTCCAGGTATGTCGCTGATACCAATCAAACCACCCCAGGTACGTGTACCGATAATAGGTCCCAGGCCGGCTTTACGGAAGAAGTCCGGAAAGGCATCGCCTCCTGAACCGCTCCAGCCATTGATCAGCATTACTTTGGGACCAAAGTGCGCATAACCTGGCCATGGTGAAGGTTGGCTGTTACGGGAAGCCCAGTAAGCCAGGGGCTTACGGTTCAGCATTTCAATGAAACGATCAGGAATTTGTCCGCCATTATTAAAACGTTCATCAATGATCAATGCTGCCTTATCCCACTGTGCATTAAACTGACGCATCAATTCATCCTGTCCGTCGATGCCCGTACTAGGCACATAGATGTAACCCACCTGGTTGTTGGTGGCCTCCGCAATGTGTTTGCGGTTATTTTCTATCCATGCTAAATGACGCAGCCGGTAATCCTTTCTCAACGTTTTAACAATAGCAGTTTTAGCCCCATCAAAAGAAGGACGGGTATTATAAGTAAGCTCTACTACTTTATTTGCCTGCGTTTGAAAAGCGCTATATGGCTCCTGTGCAGTAGTAAGTGGTATACCATTCACTGCCAGAATATAATCGCCTTCATGGATATTCACGCATGGTTCATCCAGCGGGTTGCGCACTTCCGCGTTCCAGGGGGCACCACGGATGATGCGTTTGATCTTATAATATTGTCCGTCTGCCTGCCAGTCTACCCCCAGGTAGCCAACACTTTCCACTTTACTATTTTCTACATCACCACCGGAATTATAAGTATGGGAGGCATTCATTTCTCCAATCATTTCATTGATCACAAAGCTTACTTCTTCGCGGGTGCGGGCGCCTTCCAGCAGATGCCCGTACTTTTCCTTCACCAGGTTCCAATCCACTCCGTGCATATGCGGATCATAGAAAAAATCGCGTTCCATACGCCAGGCATCGTTGAATATTTGTTTCCATTCCTCCACCGGATTCACGGTCATCTCCATATCTTCCACTCTCAGCGCGGTATCTACCTTCTGATTTTCTGCTACGTTTATTACGCCATATGTGCCACCAGTAACCAGTATCTTATTTCCACTGGCTGATAATTCGTACTGGCCGGCATCTTTGATGATGGTCTTCACCTCTTTGGTTGCTACATCATAATATTTCAGTGTGGCAGCGCCGCCATCATCTTCTTCTGTGGCCACATTGGATTTGCTGAGGTATAAGATTTTGCCTTTAACAGCACCGAGGCGGGAGTATTTACCACCGGGTATGGGTAATAAAGTTAACCGCGCTTCCATATTGTCGAGGTCTATTTCATTGGCTTCCGGCTTAGTTACTGCCGGTGTTATTTTTTTCTTCTCTTCTTTTTTGGAAGATGCCGGTGTTGTTTTTTCTGCTTTAACAACCACTGTATCATTCTTTGTGCCTAGCAATGAAGGCGTATTTTTTTGCAGTCCTATTACACCAATGACGGTGCTGTTGGCATAGATAAATGTATTGTCGATACCACTGTAAGTGGGATTGAAAGATTGATCTGTTAATACATAGAGGTATTTACCTTCCTCGTCAAATACCGGCCGGCTGCAGTCATAGAAGCCACTTGTTACCTGGTGACGCTGATTGTTTTTTGTATCAAAAAGAAAAACTGCTTCATGTAAATTGTCGAGGTCACGGCTATACGTAACCCAGCGACTGTCTGGCGACCAGCTGAACCGGAAGCCATCAAATACATCCGGCGAATAGTGCAGTGAATTGTCTACTGCAGTAGTTTTGCCCGTTGTAAGATTGAGTACCCAGATCTTTTGTCCCTGGTCTATAAACGCCAACTGCTTGCTATCTGGTGACCAGTAAGGGCGATAGCGGAAACCCGGACCGTAATGCGTAATTTGTTTTGCTTCATTTTCTTTGCCGGCTGTAGCGAGCCACAGTTCATAATCACCGGATTTATCGCTCCAGTAGGCAATGTTTTTACCATCGGGCGACCAAACAGCATAACGTTCTGCCACACCGCTGCTGCGGGTAATGTCTTTTACATAGCCGTTTATGGCGGGTACGGAAAATACATCTCCACGGGCGCTGATCAGTGCACGCTCACCATCCGGACTGATAGCAGCAGCTTGTATGAACTTCGCAGTTTTTTGTGAATGCGGTTTTAATGCACTGAGGTCTGTGGTTATTGTGATTTTCACTTCGGTAGACTGCTGTGTATTTAAAGAGAGCAGGTATAATTTTCCAGCAGCTTCATATACAATATCAGCTGGCCCCAGTGATGGAAAATGAACATCAAAATCCTTGTAGTTAGTTATCTGTTCAAACGTTTTACCGTCTACGTTATAGCGCCAGAGGTTCATTCTTTTTTCTATGCCACGGTCAGAGAGGAAGTAGATAAAATTTTTATACCACATCGGAAACTCGTCGCCGGCTTCGCTTTTAGCAGAAATATTTTCCGACACTTGTTTATCGAAGTCGAAGACATGGATATCTGCTTTCATGCCACCGCGATATCGTTTCCAGTTACGGAAGCTTTGGGTACGGGTGGTGAGTGCCATACTTTTACCATCGGGCGAATACGATCCGAATTCCGCATAGGCCAGTGGTAATTTGGTAGGAGCGCCGCCTGTTTCCGGGATCGTGTAAAATTGGTTGAAACGTTCTTTTGTACTTTCCCTGCCGGAAGCAAAGAGTACCTGTTTGCCGTCGGGGGTCCAGTCCACTACCCTGTCCGGGCCGCCGTATTGGGTCAGGCGGAGTGGTATGCCACCAGCTACCGGTAACACATATACGTCGTTAGTACCATCGTAGTTGGCAGTGTAGGCTAATTTGCTGCCATCCGGCGAAAACTTCGGGAAGGTTTCCACGCCTGGAGGAGAAATTAATTTGATGGCATTGCCACCTGCTTTGGGAACTATCCAGATGTCGTTGGCATAGGAAAATGCAATCTGTGACCGGGATACGTCTGGGTAACGAAACAGGCCTGCATCCACCTGTGCCATAGCATGTATGCCCGCACAGCATGCGAAAAAGATAAGGGTTATTTTTTTCATCATAAGCGATTATAAAATTTTGAGTATAGGGGAAAGCAGTTAGCTATCCCCCATTTATCCTGATAGTCTAATCTATGAAAAAAATGTTTGCTATAAGAAAGGTATCTTATTTACACACCCCGCAGGTGCCTCCATCTTTGCTGCAGTGTTTACAGTATTTGCAATTCTTACAGGCATTACAACCCTTATCACCGGAGCAGGTAGCATATTTACTGCTGTTGTTTAGCATGGCATAACCGGCAATGCTGACAGCGATGATAAAGAGACTGATTAAACCGATCATGTAGGACTTTTTCATAGGTGGTAGATTTTACAGGTGCTGGTAAAGTTTGGGGTATTATAAGCAGATGAATATATTATAATTTTACAGAATATCCAAAACAACTATTAGCAGGAAAGCTAACCTCAACTGTTCCCGCATAATGGTTAAATTATATATATAGGGCCCACACAGCGCATGGTAAGCCGCTTTTCTGATTATTTGCGTCTTTACTAAAAAGATAGAATAGCCCCTGTGGGGAGTCCTGGAGTTATAAGCCGCTAATTAAAAGGCTGATGCAGTTATATTTACGGCTGCTTACGCAAAAAAAGCCGATCTTTGCATTAATCAAAATATATAATCAAAATATGGCTAGATCCCAGGAAACAGTTGGTAAAAAAGAAAAAGAAAAGAAAAAAGCAAAGCAACGCCAGGATAAACAAGAAAGAAAAGAAGAGCGGAAAGCTAACAGCGGTAAAGGTAAGAGTCTTGAAGACATGATGGCTTACATTGATGAAAATGGAAACATCTGTGCAACTCCTCCGGACCCAAGAAAGAAAAAAGTAATTAATGCAGAAGACATTCAATTAGGTGCTACCAAGCATGAGCCTGAAGAGCCGGTTGAATTGATTCGTAGAGGTGTAGTAAAGTTCTTTAATGAATCTAAAGGTTACGGATTTATTATTGATCAGCAAACTCAGGATAGTGTTTTTGTACACATCAACCAGTTAACCGAGCTTATTAAAGAAAAAGACAAGGTTACTTTTGAAGTGGAGAGAGGACAGAAAGGTCCGAGTGCCGTAAATGTGAAAAAGGAAGTTAAAAGTTAAGCCGTAACGGTTTAATTTTTTTGAAATAAATATAATCTGAGCGGTTAACCATAACCGCTCATTTTTGTGCGTGGTAGATTATTAGCAACCTACTTTTACAAGATTTTTGAGGTCCTTTTCAGGACCATTTCATATATACAATAACCCTTATTATATGAAGATCGAAAAAATTGATATTGTCCGCTTTGCCCCACGCGGCAAGGATAGCTTTATTGAAGCAGTCACCTCAAAAGTTAAAGCATACTTCGAAACGAATGATATCTCTCCCTATGCCAACACGGGTATGTGGGTAAAAACAATCGTGATGCTGCTCTTGTATTTTGTCCCCTATATTTTCATAGTTACCGGTTTTGGTGCAAATAATATATGGCTGTTCTTTGGGCTATGGTTCCTCATGGGATGGGGCATGATCGGCCTGGGTACTTCTGTTATGCATGACGCCAATCACGGCACTTATTCCCCCAACAAAAAAGTAAATACCACAATAGGTTATATTCTTGAAATCATAGGTGGTTATACCGTTACCTGGAAAATTCAGCATAATGTGCTGCATCATACCTACACCAATATTGCCGGTCTTGATGACGATATTAATAGTATTGTATTATTGCGTTTATCTCCCAGGCAGCCATGGCATTGGTTCCATCGCTATCAATATATTTACACCTGGTTCTTTTATATGATCATGACATTGTTTTGGATGACAGCAAAAGATTATCTGCAGGTAGTCCGTTACAAACATCATGATCTACTGATCAAACAAAAAGTTTCATTGAAACAGGCGATCTTTCATATTACGTTGTATAAACTGTTTTATTACGGCTACGTACTGGTATTACCGCTGCTGTTTTCCGGCCAGCCCTGGTATTATGTATTGACCGGATTTTTCATTATGCACTTTATCGCAGGACTTTTTCTTTCTTCTGTTTTTCAACCTTCCCACATCATGGAAGCTTCTGCATTTTCATTGCCGGTAACAATTGATGGCACCAAACACATGGAAGACTCCTGGGCAATACATGAGTTAGCCAATACCACCAACTTTGCACCCAACAATCGGATGTTATCCTGGTTTATTGGCGGACTTAACTTTCAAATAGAACATCATTTGTTCACTGGTGTTTGCCACGTACATTACAAAAAGATTGCGCCTATTGTAAAGGCTACCACAGCGGCATTTAAACTGCCTTATCATGAGCAGCCAACTTTTTTCCGCGCCCTGCTGGAACATGGCAGGATGCTAAAAAAACTGGGTAAGAAATCGCTTTACGCGTAACAATCCTTATATTTTTTGATATCATTTCTTGATTTCTTTTTTAGAGATATATTGCTAACTTGTAGCAAATATTTGATCCTGTATGCAGTTCATATTCTCCAACACACCTCCTCCACTGGTTGTTTTGCAAGCAAAATAACCAGCAACATAGTTTGCTTCATGGCTTTTTCTCCTGAAGAAATTTGTAGCTAAGTCTGTTGACCTGGTTGTTTTCGCGTGCACCAATATCTCACAGGAACATTCCTGTTTATTGATGTATCTCTTATAAAACAATCGAAAATAATGACCAGGTATATATTAATGGTGTTTGCCGGCGCATGCAGCTTCGGTATACTATCAACTTTTGTCAAATTAGCTTACCAGGAAGGATTTACGGCGGCTGAAATCTCCGTTACGCAAGCTTTTGCAGGTATGCTGGTGTTGTGGATCGGGACACTGATCTATGGAAAGCATAAAACTGAAACCGCTTCTCTTCGGCTTAAATGGGCCGCACAGTGGCCGCTTTTACTAACCGGGGCCGCCATGGGGTTAACCACTTTCGTTTATTACTGGTCTGTCAGGTACATACCCGCCTCCATAGCGATCGTTATATTGATGCAGTTTACCTGGATAGGTATTTTGCTGGATTGGATTTTCTTTAAGAAGAAACCCGGCCTGATGCAGCTCATCATTACGGTGATCATATTGGCAGGAACCGCGCTGGCGAGTGGATTAGCACAAACCGGTATACATGAAATATCTGTTGCCGGTATACTGTTGGCAGCACTTTCTGCATTGCTATATGCCATTTATATTATTGCCAACAGCAGGGTTGGCAGGCAGCTGCATCCCCTGAAAAAAAGTGTGATCATGACAAGTGGCGCTACATTGGGCATATTTATCGTCAATGCACATAGCCTGGTGGTGAGCACGCATTATAATATTGCCTTGTTAAAATGGGCTGCTTTTCTTTCGTTATTTGGCACTATCATTCCACCTGTTTTATTTGCCAAAGGCATCCCTAAAACAGGAGCAGGTATAGCCGCCATTGTTATGACAGCAGAAATGCCGGTAGCCGTATTATGTTCGCATATTATACTGAAAGAACAGGTAGTGTTGCTGCAATGGATTGGTATAACAATGATGCTGTTGTCAATCGGGCTGTTACATGTGCAGCAGGTGAAGAAGTAAGGTGATAACAAAACAGCATATCTCTCTGCAAGAGATATGCTGTTTTGTTAATCTGACATAAAAAATCATTTCGCCGGGATTAATGCTGTTCCTGTTGCAGAAAAGCCTGCTTTACCAGCTTAGCTGTTTTATGATCACCGGTATGACTCCATCCCGGTGGCATAACGATGTACAGCAGTTTGCTTTTAATGCCGGGTGCTTTCCTTATATCCTTCCACAGGCAATACAATTCACCGAAATAAACATCCCAGAAATTACCGGGGTTCATTTCCCTGGAGATACCGTATTCAATCACCATATCCTTTTTCTCCTGCTGAAAAGTACCGAATACTTTATCCCAGATATTAAGGAGATTGCAAAAGTTAGTATCCATATAAAGCGGGTTCTTGGCATGATGCACGCGATGATGCGAAGGCGTGAGGACAATCCTGTTTAAAAACCCTAAGCGGCCGTCTTTGATGAGGTTTTCTCCCACATGAATAAACGATCCCCAGGTGCCGTCTATAAACATGATGATGAATAGTAATGGCGGATTGACACCTAATAAAATACAGATGCTGGTGCGGATGACATCTGCATAAGGTGCTTCTAAAAAGAAATGTGCATAGGTAACCGACAGGTTCATTGTTTGTGGTGCATGATGGGTGGAATGCAGGCACCAGAATAGTCTTACTTTATGTCCGAAGTAATGATAGATAAAATGTGAAAACTCCCATACCACATAGCCATAAATAAACCAGTACCATTTGAGGGTGGTACCAATCAACGCATATTTTTCCAGCACACCAATACAAAACGCAACTGCTGCAATAGAAATAAACCTTGATATAAATCGATTTATCACAAAGATCAGAAAAGGCATCTTATAATCTTCTATCTTAAATTTTTTGTACACTAAGGCCCGCACAATTTCGAGCAGTAATAAGAAAGGAATTACAGGCGAGATAACAGAAAAAATACCATTCAGTGTGAGCAATGCCTTGTAATTGCCGGTCTGATACATTTCTATTAATTGCCCGATGCCGAGAAAGCCGATAAGTTCCTGGTATAATGTTTCAAAGAAAGCCATCACAATCGTATTTATTATTGATAAGAGGAATACGCGGAATAATTGATTAGTGGAATACGTTTGTCAAAATACTATAAATATTGGCAATATTTCATGCTACCTAATTTAATGGACAAAATTATTTTTATGCTGAAATTTGACGGTATCCAAAAAAGATACTTAACTTATCAAAAATTTCATTTCATTTATTAAACAACCTCGTCATGACTATGAGAATTAAGCAACTTGCCAGTATTGTCCTTGTAATGGGACTTATGTTAATGGTGGCCTGTAAAGGAAAACCGAAAGATGCCGATATACAGGCAGCTGTAACATCATCGCTGACCGCAATCCCTGGCGTAACCGCTGATGTAAAGGATGGTGCTGTAACTCTTTCCGGCCAGGTAGCCAGTGAAGCCGACAAAACAGCTGCTGAAGCTGCTGCAAAAGCCAGTAAAGATGTAAAAAGCGTTACCAACAACATTACTGTAGCAGCTCCTGTAGCAGCTACGCCACAGGTAGCAATTACCGCAGATGATGCACTTAAGACTGGTGTAGCTGCTGTAGTTAAAGATTTCCCTGGCATCACTGCTGATGTAAAAGATGGTATTATCAGCATCAAAGGAGAATCAACTGCTGCCAAATGGAAAACGCTGAAAATGGCGCTGGATGCACTGAAACCTAAAAGAGTAGACGCTTCTGGTCTTAAAGTAAAATAATTCTTTACTTCAAAAATAACAATCATGGCATTACAGGAAAAATACAAAGAGCTGATTGATGCAGCACAATCTTCAGGCACCACTAACCTGCAGGTAAATGAACAGGATGGTGTATTGCACATAGATGGTGAAGCGCCTACCGGTGCTGTAAAGGATCAACTTTGGGACATCTATGGAAAGATTGATCCTAACTTTCTCACCGGCGATGTAGTGATGAACATCAATGTAGCTACCGCGGTAGCAGGTGCTAAACTGGAAGTAATCACTGATTCTACCAACCTTAACATTCGTAAAGGACCAGGTACCGACCAGCCTATAGTAGGTAAAGCAGCAAAAGGAGAAACCGTATCGCTGATCAGCAAACAAAGCGACCAGTGGTGGCTTATTCGTACCGATGCTGGCGAAGAAGGTTATGCTTATGCACAATACCTGCAACCGGTAGAATAAATAATACTAAAAACCGGCGATGTGGTATAAAAGATACCCTATCACCACTTATATCTAAGGGAATAATTGAACGCTCATTGTTCAGTTATTCCCTTTTTCTGTGTGACGCTAATAAATTTCCAGAATAACAATTTCCATTTTATTGAAGAGAAAGCTATCCCCTGCTTTTTTGTGTTGCAGCAATTTTGCAAGTGGGGTATATGGAGACAAATAAAATATATGCTGCCCTTCTATCAGCTGTTTACCCAATCCTGCTGCTATAAAAAATGATTGCTCCGCACACCGCACCAGGGCGCCTGTTTGGGCTTGCGTGTAAATGATATCCGTATTTACTTCCTGTAACCTGGCCAGCTCTTTTATATTTTCTGCCTGTTGCCGGGCATACATATTTTTTTCCAGGTGCCCCATGGCTCTTCCTGTTTCGTATTTATCACCTGCTGAACTTTTCCCTTCGCTATTGGCAGCCTCCTGCGCATTATCAATAGCTGATTTTGCCATTGCAATACGTTGTGCTATCAGCTGCTGCCCTGTTTGTTTTAAGCTGGTTTTAAAAGCGATCATTTCCTGGCTCGTCATGAATTGTTGATTGAATCATGGTCAAATTAAGGAAAATAAAAATTCCGGCCGATACTATTACCAATATATTGACTCACCCGGCCATCTGTTTATTATTTTTGGAATGGTAGTGCTGTGTTATCGCAGAGAGAATGTATATGCACTGTAACACAATAGCAGCAAGCATTACAGATAATATCATATTTTTTTATTTCTTCAGAAAATAATTCACTTATACCATAGATTTAGTAGGAATAAATATATATTTGGAATAACCTTAAAACCTAAATTCTGTTTTATGAAACACACCAAAATCTATGTTAACTCAACCCTTGCCCTGCTGTTAACAATTGTAACCATTACAAGTTGTAAAAAAGAAAACCTGGAAACGAGACCTGTAGCACCGGAAAAACCTGTAGTGACGCAAGCTGTAGAAGATCACCTTACCATCACGCCGGAGCGGCAAAAGGTGATCGACTTTTTTAACAGGAACAAAAATGCCCGCGGAGACGCCTCGGGTGCGGTAGCAGCTGCCAGTTACCGTTCTTTTACGATTAATTATTCAGGTAGTGTTCCTAACGACATAAAAGCGTTGGTGAACGGAGAAATAGATCAGCTCTACACTACCGGCATTACCAGTACCACTAAATCGCACATGACCGGTGCTCCTATCAATGTATACTCCAGCCCCGGCAGCGGAGATTTGTTCTACACTAACGGGAACGTATACATTGTAAATTTTGCGACCTATCGCAGTGTACATACCGGCCCGGGTAATGTTATCTTCCATGAATTGTTTCACTACCTGCACGACCGTTGGGTGTCTGGGGGCTTTAACAATTCCACCATTTACAATCTTTACAGTAATGCCTACTATTCAGGAGTTTATTCGCCCGGCGATTATGTGATGACGAATCAGGCAGAATACCTGGCAGTATCTTCGGAAGCAAACTATTGTAACACCAACAGACCGCCCTATGATGCGGCCACGCTGAGTTCTTTAGATCCCGATTGCAGAAATTACCTGATCACCAATTTCTAATTATTGTTAATGCATTAAAAAAACGGTTGCTCCCAGGCAGAGAGCAACCGTTTTTTATATCCATCCTGTAATCCGGCGTATTATGTTATTTCCAAACTGAATACAGTTCTACACCCATGTTAGGGTTGGTGAGTGTACTATAATCCAGCCACATACAGCCTGGGTGGGAAGGATCACCTCCACCGGTACCCCAGCTGTTTTGTATCAATACCGCATTTTTAGCATCACTATATCCGATGATACAGATGGCGTGTCCGCCTAACAGTTGTCCGGATACTCTTTTAAATGTGGTGCCATTGCTAAAAGCAGTTTCAAAGCTGCTGTATACATTAAAACCCATTTCAACAGGCAGGTGCATACTTAAAGCTTTTTTAACATCGGCAACAGTAGACAGGGCAGCATAATTCACCACCATATCTGATGCTGCATCCTGGTCCTGCGCATAAGTAGGCGCGTCACAGGGTGAGCCTAAATCGGGATCTGCAGCATAGGAAGGCACACCGGAATTCACCAGAATATCCAGGCCCGGCGCTATGTACATACCATCATTCGGGTCACAGTCTCCTTGTGCAGAGTGATCTTTTTGATAAACATACCAGGGACTTCTTGGGTTAGATACACCAGCAGTTGGAAATTCATTATTCAATGTACCGCTGAGTGCCCAGCCGGAAGACCAGGAAACACAGGTGCCTGTTTGTCCCTGATCACCAATAGCAGGGTGATTTAAGATAATGCTGCTGGGTAAAGCAGCTGGTCCGCCACTTCTTTCATTTGATATTTTTGCGCCAAATCCCTGTTTGATCATACGCGCTTTTACTTCATCAAAATTAATATGACGCATATTCTTAAAAGCGCCAGGGTTAAGGACAGCGCCTAATCCGTGTTTGCCTACGGCAGTCGTTTTTTCAGGAGCAACAGGGGCAGCTGCTTCATTATTTTTCTTACAGGCTGACATGCCAAGGACGATTGCTATCAGTAGCAATAACGAGAATTCTTTTTTCATGGAGAGTTTGTTTAGATTTTGTTTTCGGGTTTAATTGAGTTTCATGGATTACAAAATGGATACAGGTTTTTCAATCATCGTTGTTACTTATATGCCGGGCTATACTAATGATGGGCTTTATGGATGCTCATTCATAAGATCTGGTTTTATATGGGCAATAAATATTACTGATGGCACATCATGAACATGCCATTGCTTATATCTCATTACTCCAACAAGTGGCTTTCTGCCATTAACGATCAGTAAAGGCAATACCTTTCTCCTGAAGGCTTGTGCAAGCAAGACCACCATTAAAATAGTTTCGTTTGAATCGCTGCTTTTGTCAAAGCATTGCGCTATATGGGGAGGATATGAATTCAAAAAGGGCTCCCTCGGCTTATCGTTGCTCAGAAAATTTGCTACCTGAAAACTGAAAGTGCTAAATGGGTTGAAGAATGTAGAACACTAAATACTATATTAAATTATCACTTTTTAAGATGAAAAAAAATTATCTTTTTTGAATCTGTTAACTTTTCTTTAGTATCAAATAAATATCGGTTGCATTTTATATTCAGCGAACAGTAGCAGCCACAATAAAAACAAATGCGCTGTAATCCGCAGCAGTAGGGAGGAATAGCCATATAATCCAAGCCTGTACTGAGATAATGTAGCAATAACATGTTGTAGTTTTCATTTAATCATCAATCTATCAAACCCAATATTTATGAAAACCCACACACGTTATCTAAAACTTTTGCCTTGCATTATCTGTTGCCTGTTGTATAGTGTTCTTCCTGTAAAAGCTGTAAACAGGCTCTCACATTACTTTACAGGCATAGCTACTGATACAGGAAATCCTGTGACCGCTATTATCAGCAGTGCAGAATGGGATGTAATATTTCCACATCGTTTCAATCCGGATGATCGAACCGGCACAGGTACCTTGCCCACTACTGCTGCCAAAGATTTTTATTCCTATAATAATTTTGTAACAGCAGTACTGCGTATGTCTAACATAAAAGCATTACTGGAACGTCGCTGCGGCACTAATTACTATAAGATCACCCGTATTGATAAAACAACGGGAGCAGCTGTTGTGATCCGTAACGATGCCGGTTTTAATGATCCTCAATGGAGTACTAACGCCATCATCAGTCAACAAGTAGATTACGGCACCTTTGCCAATGAAGGGGATGTAACGGCCCGTAAACGGGAGCTGGTGGCATTCCTGGCCAACATATCCCAGGAAACTACTGGTGGCTGGCCTACTGCTCCGGGCGGACAATTTGCCTGGGGACTATACTTCCGGGAAGAGCAGGGATATGAGGGTACCAACAACATTGGCTATCGTGATGAAAGCGATACCCTATATCCTCCGGCGCCGGGAAAATCATACCATGGCAGAGGTCCGATACAAATAAGCTACAATTACAATTACGGACAAGCCAGTGAATTATTATTTGGCAATAAAAATATCCTGTTAGCCAACCCCGAAATGGTGATTCAGGATGGAGCGCTTTCCTTTCAAACGGCCCTTTGGTTCTGGATGACACCACAATACCCGAAACCCTCTTGCCATGATGTAATGGTGCCAGGTAAATGGACGCCCACTGCAACGCAGCAGGCAGGTGGACTAAAGCCTGGTTTTGGTGCTACTGTGAATATTATCAACGGAGGTGTGGAATGTGGAGGACCGCAGGAAAATACGAAAGTGTTGAGCCGTATTGGCCATTATCAACGTTATGCCACCATTAAGCAGGTAAGCCTGGAATTGAATGGTGGTAACAATACCGCCAACTGCGGCTGTGCAAATATGGCCAGGTTTTCTATAGATAATACGGAGTGCAGCAGCCTGACTTCCATTACCTTCTCTCAACCAGCCAATGGCCTTATTACAACTACAGCTTTAATACCTGTTACGCTGGCTGTTTCCAGGAACGATCCCCGCCGGGAGATCTCAAAAATATACATCACCGTTAACGGGCAGCGTTACAACGATTCTGTGGCGCTGTGGACACCACCTGGCTATAAACAATATACAGCTACGGCCACGGCTATACGAAATGATATGGATACCCTCACCACTATGCTCACTTTTGCGGTATGGAACAATCAAACATTTGAAGGATGCAGTAATTTACCTGCCTGGCAATCCGCTCAAAACTATACAACAGCCAACAATATTGTACTATACAACAATAATATCTACCGCAATAAATGGTGGGCAGGAAGCACCAGTATCCCCGGCACCAATGATACCTGGGAGCTGCTTGGCGCCTGTACCGGTCAGCCGCGAACTGATACCGGTTGCAGTGGTATTGCTGCATGGTCCGCATCAAAAGCATATGTCACTAACGATCAGGTAGCATACGCAAACAAAATATACCAGGCAAAATGGTGGACACAAAATAATGCGCCGGATCTTAATAATGGAGATGGTAAACCATGGACGTATATGCGTAACTGTGGTGCGGCAGCCATGCGCAAGGAAGATATTCCCAACCAGCAAAATCCGGTGGTTTATCCGAACCCGGTGAACGGAAACATATTGCATATAACCTTCCAGGCCACGCCGGGAGAAAAGCTGCAACTCGCATTGCTGCATATAACTACCCTGCAACCTTTGTTGCAAAAAAACTATGTGGCAGCACATAAAGGCAACAACACTGTTCAACTGGATGTAAGCCACCTTCCAACAGGTATCTGGATATTAAAAATCACCAGTGACCAATACCGGAAAATACCTGCCACCACTATTATCAAAAATTAGCGCAACGAATTTTATATAATGATCTCAGCGGATTAATAAAAAAGCCAGCAAGCGTACACTTGCTGGCTTTTCCATATGATATATTATCTTGCTAAGATGGCAAAGCGAGTCTTTCAATAGCCTTCTTTTCGTGCTGCTTCAGCTGATGCAGTACATCATCAGTAACAGCAGTGGTTGCTCCCCAGAAAATAGTGTTTGGATAATTTACAAATTTCCCGTGTATGATCTTCACTCTTTCTACATGAAAATCGGATGTAACAATGATCAGTACTGCGGGAGAAAGCGCGTATATAAGTTCCCTCGAAAGGGTAAAGTCTTCTATCGTATTAGTGGAATTTACGGGGGTTGCCAGTGCGCTTACCGGAACACCATGCTTTTGCAGGTACAGGTGTGAATAGTAATAATGTGGATGCGCAGTTTCATTAAAGTGTTTTCCGATCCCTCCTGTACAGGCAATCTGCAGCGCTGTATTGTACTGATAGATATTCAGCACAGCATTCAGCCGCTCCTGTGCCATCAAACTGAGATTTCCGGATAGGTCATTAGGCGCCCCTAATGAAAGGATAAGTCCCTTTACCTTACTTGCGTTCAATAAATCCTGTGTACTTATGCCGTTATTTGTCATGAATTGAAATTTGAAACCGACATCTAAAATATTTCTTTTGATCATTCGTCTACCTAATAATACTTCTATTATTTAACTAAAAACGAAGAATCATGAACTACAATCAGTCATGCGCCGCAAAAGGCAACTACGGAAACAGACACCAGCACCTGTTTAACCGTTCAATGGAAAGGGCTGCCGTAAACATTTACAAAACAGGCAACAGTTACGAAATGCTTGTATTTGCGCCAGGCAGAATCCGGGAAAATTTTAATTTGGATGTAAAGGGAAACGAGCTCACCATTTCGTATGTTCCGCCAGAAGGGTTTCCAAGACCGGAATGGATCAAACGCGAATACAGCCGTGGGGGATTCGTAAGAACTTTTACGCTGGATGAATCAATAGACGCAACCGCCATCAGCGCAAAATACACAGATGGCGTGTTGCTGGTAAGTTTACCTGTTATAGAAGGTAAAGAAGGCGTGCAGCACAAAATACCTGTTGGTTAATCGGGTAAGGATGTTATAACCAGGAAGGTGATAGCTCTTCAGCTATCACCTTCTTTATTGAGCTCTCTTTTCCAGATACTATTATTTATTCGTAGCCGTTCTTCAATAAAATACTGCCACCTTTTTCAAAAGTAATTTCCATCCACCCATCTTTTACTTTTTTTGATTTCACACCTTTCTCCTTTGCAGCTATCCATGTTTTGAAAGGCAATAACAGCGTGGCTTTGCCGCCTTTTTCTGCAACGATTTCCACTTCAGTTGTTTGTCTCCCGCTCCTGCGTGCACTTACCAAAAAAGCGCCTTCTGTGCGCAACTTTTCAAAAGCCAGGCTTTTCCAGCTATCCGGTACAGCCGGAAACAGGTGAATGTAACCAGCATAACTTTGCAGCAACATTTCCTGTACACCGCTGGCAAAAGCGAAGTTTCCTTCCAGTGTAAACGGACGATAGGTAAATCCGGAATAGCCTGATTTGGTTTGATCTCCATTGGCATGGAAACTATTAGGTAAACAAAATGCTTTGGCAAAGATGCGCAACGCATTGGCGGCACCTTCTCCATCGTGCGCACGGGCTTTCATATTGGCCAGCCATGCATAGGAGTAGCCACACCAGGCACTCGGGCCAATGCTATCCAGCAGATGAATGGAATTGCGGATGATAGCCTGATCTGCCGGACCATTTTCCCATCGTATTAATCCCAGTGGATAAATAGACATCATATGCGAGAAGTGGCGGTGCGAGTGGGTGTATGCCATGGCAGGTGTTACCATCAGTTCCTGGTTGCCGGAAACAGCCAGCGGTGGCAATTCCGCTAATATACTGCGCCAGTGGGCTTCTTCCTGTGGCAGGGACAAGGAATGCGCCATGTCAGCGGCCACTGTAAAAGCGTATTTCATGAGCGAGAGGTCGTAGTTAGTGTTTTGTCTGAACCACGCGCTGATATCGTTGTCATTCATTTCTGGACTGGAGCTGATAGGCAGTTGACGCTGTCCGGCTGCATTTTTCTGTGTTACTTTTTCCAGGAATTGTGCGGTTTCTTTTACCCAGGGCCATGCTTGTTTACGCAGGAAACTGCTGTCCATGCTATACTTCCACTGCCAGTAAAAATGCTGCGATAACCAGGCGGAAACTGTAGGTGAGCAGGAATATTGTATCCATCCGCCCATGGGTTGTCCGTCCATTGTTTGTACACCTGGCACATTGATGCCAGGGGATTCGAAATATTGTTGTGTATATTTTTTACTGATAGCTTTTGTTTTGCCTAACCAGTTGGTATACGACGATGCCTCTTCGAGGTGGTTGGCGCTATAGGCCGGCCAGTAGCTCAGTTGGGTGTTAAGATCGTTATGTACATCCCCTTTCCATGGTGGCAGCCTGCCATTATCGGCTGTCCATACTGCCTGTAAGGTAATGACCGGTGTGTTACTGCGGGCTGCTGATCCAAACTTATATTGCTCCAGGTACCATTGTTTTTCAATGAGGGAGTCGGGCAGCTGTATAGCCGATTGTTGCCAGTAGTGTTGCCACCAGTCTTTATGCTGCGTATAGTCGTTAGCGTAAGTATGCGCGATGGTCTGCTTTACCACGGTGGTAGCTGGTATGGATGCAGCAGTACCGGGATAGTGGGAAGAAATGCTCCATGTACCTTTTACGGTATTGGTGGCGGTTCGTTTCCAGGTAACGGCTATTTCGTATTGAAAACCACCCCAGCCTTCCTGCCGGTAAATAATCGTTTGTCCGTTGCCGTTAACGGTGCCTTGTTTGTACCCCAGCCGGGCCAGGTCGTCGCCATCAACAGAGCCACCTGCCGCCTGCTGCTTATTGCCGGCGTATTTAGGGGCCTGTAGTTGCGGTACAAAGTTGGCCCCGATATGTTCAAAGCGGAACCAGCCTACCGGCTGTGTGGCATGTACAAAGGTTTTGAGTGTAACACCGTTTTGCCATTTTACCTGGCAGACCGCTGTTTTTATATCCAGTTCTACGTCGGTAGCCGGCCCCCAGCCATTGGTATCAAATTCCAATGCGCCACCAGGTATTTTGCAGGGCGCTGGCTGTTCTTCGTAAGGGGCATCGAAATATTCCTGTACAATGCCGTAATCTTTTTTGCGTGCCTGCTCATCTACCCAGCGGTAGCGGAACTCGGGTCTGTCGAGCCCTTTCATAGGCCGCAGGTCCCAAAGGTCGGCGCGGTCCAGTGAAAAACGCAGCTTCCCCTCTTTTTGCCATATTAACGCACCCAACATGCCATTGCCTAAAGGAATACCTTCATCCCATGTTTTGGCAAGTGTACTGAAATGGAGATTATGTTGCCGCGTAGGCTGGGCATAGGCCATACTGCCTAAAAGCAACAAGAATAGGATACACGATGGTACTTTATTGTTCATTGTTCTCACTGTTTGTAACAAAGAAAAGCATTTTTTTAGCTTTTAGTATACCCCTGTTCAGGAAAAACATCAAATTTGCCCATACCTTCAGTAAGCGCAAATTGATAAATCGTACACAGTAGTATTAAAATACCAGCAACTACCATTTACATTAAGACTATCAGCCATGAAATTTGAGCTATTACCTGTTATAGAAATAATGCTTGACCTGTATAAAAAACCTGCCAACATCGACAGGTTTACTGCCTATTTAAAGCTACTCCAGGGTAATACAAAGGGAGAGCTGATCATGCCATTGGGAGGCTTTAATCCAATGGGAAAGGAACATGTTTATGCAAAGCTTACGGCCTTAAAAGAGCTGAATGCAGAACAAATAATAGCTGCTACATTAGCAAATCTCAATAAAAAATTAATCAGTGATAAAAATGAAACGGTTTTCAAAGTAGCATTAAATTTATCAGATGATTTAAAAGGCGCATGGACCAATCATTACACAGCTGACTACGACAACAGGTTTAAACTCAACCCGCTGGTAGTCCGTAATTTTTGTATCCCTGTATTCTGGACCAGCGAAATATGCAACGAAAATATCATCACCGAGAGAACTTTAGCATCCTGCTACCGGACATTATACTGGTTATCTCATTCAGCACCAGCCACACTGAAAGAGCATTGCGATCAGGAAAAATTTGTTGCCGCCAAAGTAAATTACCAGGACAAAAGCGGCGTGAATAATTTCAAAAAAGTAGCTGAATACTATCATCAACACCAGGATAGCAAAGACTATAATATCATATTTAATTTTCTGTACGGCGATCAGGCCGCGGAACAACTCAACTTTGTGAGATACGGTGTAGAAGGGGAAATGACCGGGTTGCGCTACATAGCGCAAATAGCAAACAGCTGATGATTACTGAAGGACTTTCCCAAAAAATTGATCCTCCTTTGTCCTATTCTGAAGAACCAGGGTGTTATAGAAGTATATAATAACCTTAAAAATCTATTACGATGAAAGAGTATGTTTTAATATTCAGGATGAGTAACAATGCTGACTTCAGACCAACTCCTGCACAGATGCAGGAAGTGATGACCAGCTGGACAAACTGGATGGGCAGTATTGCTGCCAGGGACAAACTGGTTAACAGCGGCAACCGGCTGGGAATAAAAGAAGCAAAGACAGTGATGTCGGGCAACGTAGTTACTGACGGACCATACACAGAGGTAAAAGAATTTATCAATGGTTACATCACTATAAGATCCAATTCCATTGAAGAGGCTGTTGAAATAGCCAAAGGATGTCCGATGCTTAATGGTGGCGGTAAGGTAGAGGTAAGGGGTGTAGTTACTCCAGAGGATTTCAGTGGATAACATACGTTGGTCACCGTATCTTTACAGTGACCTTTTTTAAGATGGAAAAGCAGCAACTCATACCGGAACTCTATCGCAAAGAGTACAGTAAAATGGTAACCGTGCTTTGCAGCCGTTTGGGAATAACCTTTATCGAAGCTGCAGAGGATATTGTCAGTGATACCTTTTTGACGGCAGCAGAAACCTGGGGAATGAAAGGTGTGCCTGAAAACCCGGCCGCCTGGCTATATACAGTGGCAAAGAACAAAGCCATCAATTACCTGAAACATAACCGGGTAATTGAAAAGCAACTTAAAAGCGACCCGTCGCATAGTAGCGATCAAAGCTTTGAAATGGAGATAGACCTGTCGCCACAAAACATCACCGACAGCCAGTTACAAATGATGTTTGCCATCTGCCATCCTTTGATACCTCCTGAAGCCCAGGTGAGCCTTGCCCTGCGTATCCTTTGTGGATTTACTATAGACGAAATAGCGAGCGCCTTGCTGACCAACAAAGGAACCATAAATAAACGCCTCTTTCGGGCAAAGGAAAAATTAAGAACGGGGAATGTGAAGATCAGCTTCCCCGAAAGCACCGCAATAGATGCCCGGCTTCAAACAGTTTTAATAACCCTTTACCTGCTCTTCAACGAAGGATATTATTCTGCAAGTCCTGATAAAGTATTGCGTAAGGACTTCTGCCTGGAAGCCATGCGCCTGGCTTTATTGCTGGCCGAACATCCTCAAACCCGCAAGCCCGGTGTACATGCCCTGCTTTCCCTGATGTGTTTCCAGGCTTCCCGTTTTGATGCACGAATCACTCAAAGCGGAGACCTGGTCCTGTATGAAAAGCAGGACAGTAGCCTATGGGACACTGATCTTATTAACCGGGGAAATTACTTTTTCGTAAAGGCTTCCGCCACAGGTGAAATATCGAGATATCATGTTGAAGCCGCCATTGCCTGGTGGCATACACATCAGGCCGATACCCGGGAAAAATGGGAAAACATCCTCCGGCTTTATAACCAGCTGTTAATAATAGAATACTCACCCATGGCCGCTTTAAACAGGGCTTATGCCTTTTCCAGGGTATACGGCAAGGAAAAGGCAATCGTGGAAGCAGAAAGCCTTCAGTTGTCCGGCAACCTCTTTTACCACAGTCTGCTCGGAGAACTTTTTACAGATATTGATGACGCGATGGCGATCTGGCATCTTGAACAGGCACTGACCCTCGTGGGCACGCAACCCGAAAGAGCGGTGCTCACAGCGAGGCTTTCCACCCTGATGGATGCAATGAACCGGTAAGTGTATACAGCTTAATATAGGCGTACCCGTTACATCCCCGTTATCAAAAATATATTTATCACTGGGGCATTTTGCTCATATCCATATACAGCACATTCCAGCGATGTCCATCAATGTCAGAAAAAACACAACCATACATCCAACCCTGCATAGCGGATGGTTTGTGGTTACTTGCACCACCTGCTGCGATTGCCTTTTTGGCCATTTCATCTACTTCTTCTTTGCTTGCTGCATCAATCGAAAGCAGTACTTCTGTTGATTGTTGGGTGCTCGTAATATCGTTATTGGTGAACCCTTTAAAAGTTGGCTCATCAAAAAGCATCACAACTACATCTTTGTCGCCGAGCAGCAAGCTGGCTGAGTTTGCAGTGTTCCCATGATTTGTATTCAATTTAAATCCGAGTTCAGTGAAAAACGATTTTGACTTATTGACATCTTTCACTGGCAGGTTGATCCAAAACTGTTTCATACTAAGTTTGTTTTAATTGATTTGTTATTAATATAAACGCGATAATTAAAATCCTTTTTCCAGCAGTACATCAAGCCTGTTAAGCCCTTCACTTAAACCCTGCTCCATACCGGATTTAATTATTCCATCCCGGTCGGCCACTGACCTGAATACCGATTGAATAGTAAGTTTTGTTCTGTTGTTGGGTAATACTTCAAATATAGAGGTATCAAGGCTAACGTGTCCCCGTTCAGGCATTCCTTCAAACTCAAAAGTTTGAATACATCTTTCAGGCGCTGTTACTTCGTGCACCGCACCGTTGAAACTATATTCATTACCTTTTTCATCAGTACTCGTATACCGATAGGAACCACCACTTTTAAAATCGTAATGATTAATTTTCATTTTTAAATTGTCGGGGCCCAAAAACTGTACTAAAATAGCCGGGTCTGAAAATGCTTTAAACACCAATTCACGAGGTGCCTCAAATTCTCTCGTGATGAATAGTTCTTGTTTGCCAGGTTCGGCTGTGACGTGCATTTGGTTTTTCTTTGTCATCTTTTTTTATTTTTTTTTGTTTGCATTCCGATTAATATGTTATCCAACTTTTCAAAGCGATGCTCCCATAATTTTTTGAAATTATCCAACCAGTCAGTTACCTCACTCAGCTTTTGTGGCTGAACGCTACAGTAGCGTTCTCTCCCCTGCTGATTAATAATAATAATCCCACATTCCGTCAGGATCTTTATATGCTTTGAAATTGCCTGCCTGCTCACATCAAAACTATCTGCCACCGCATTTGGCGTCAGTGATTGATGGGCGATGAGATTAATAATCTCCCGCCTGGTAGGGTCTGCAATTGCCTGAAATACATCTCTTCTCATTTTATATCTTTTGCCAGTTACGCAACCGTTCAGTTGCAAATATAAGAGCAACCATTCAGTTGCGCAAATATTTTTTGAATTATTTTTTATTTTCTTTTCAGATGATGATATAAGGAAGACCAAACGTCCAGCTGAAGTTTGAACAGAATTCCATACCTTTCTGAAGCGTATACACTAATTGAGAACAAAGACCATGGTGATCTTTTACCGTTTATAACTTAAATAAAACCTCAGTTTATGGATCCCCAAATTTCAAGAAAATTGAAGATGTTAGGTATGTTATTATTCCTGTTTGGTTTGATAACGGGTTTTGTAATGATGAATTTTAAAAACCCTCGAATGGCCTTGGCTGCCCATCTTGAGGGCGTTATGAATGGAACTTTTCTGGTCGTTGCCGGCTTGATTTGGAACGATTTAAAAATTTCCGAACCCTTAAAAAAAATTACTTGCTGGTCACTGGTCTATGGCACATTCGTTAACTGGTTTATCACTTTGCTCGCAGCGCATCTCGGAACATCTAAGATGACGCCCATTACAGGCCAGGGATATACGGGCACAATGTTCCATGAAAATATTGTTACTGTGGGATTTATTTCTGTGGGATTGACGATGGTTTTTTCTCTTGTTGTAATTGTTTACGGATTAAGAGGAAGAAAAAATTAATACACATAACCAGGATAAGCTTATCGCCGATTTGTAACACTCCTACAGTGTTTAAACCATTTTTTAATCTGTCGTTTATTAAATGACTGCGTAGTCTGCCGTTCTGATATCAGAAAAAGTAAGCCTGATAAAAAAGAGTATGTAAAATTTACCTCTTCTTAACTGCAGCTATCAAAAGAAAAATCGGACGGCGGGTTTCATCCTTCATTTCAGGATACCTGGCCAATACTTCAGCGGCGGGTTGTGGTTCAGATAATTTTGTAATGCTGAAACCGGCATCAATCAGGGAATTAATGAGAGTGGTGATAGTCCGGTGATATTTGATCACATCATTATTGAGAAAGTTTGTTTGTCGCAGCCCTTCATCCTGGTAGCCGTCAACGGGCCAATGCAGACGCTTGCCTTCTGCATCGTAATACCAGTCTTGCGCAGCAAGTGCAGTAAAAACAGGATGCTCCACGGAAAGAACAAATGCACCTCCGGCTACGAGACAGTGATTCACTTTATTGCAAACGATGTCGAAATGCTCAACATAGTGAAGCGCCAGTGAGCTTATCACTACATCAAATGCTCCTTCGGCAAAGTCTATATCCTCAATTGCTTCGCGGCGATACTCAATTGCAGCATCATGGGCGCTCTCCCTGGCACGCGCCAACATATTTTCAGAAATATCTACACCAACCACCGACAGCGCTCCTTGTTCACGCGCATACCGACAGTGCCAGCCAAAGCCACAGCCAAGATCAAGTACTTTTTTACCTTGCAGATCAGGCAGCATTTCCCTGAAAGCATACCACTCCCCTGCGGCCGTCAGCCCATCAATAGAACGACGCATCTGGCTGTAGTTCGCAAAGAAAGCAGGATCATCATATTTGTTCTCTTTCATAAGAAGTCAAATTTATATCTTTATGCCAAATACTGTCGCCGCTTTTTTAAAACCAGTAAATGTTAATTAAGACATCCTACTTTTGCAGGTAACACAGCTGCCTATCCGAACAATATGGAACAATTACCCTTGATTGATATAGATGTATTACTGGAGAAGTCCCCTGGGAAAGGCGGGTGGACCTATGCGCGCCTGCCGGCAATTCCCCGGGATAAACGCAATTTTTTTGGATGGCCCAAAGTGAAAGGTTTTATTGATAGCTATGAAATAGAACAGTGTAACCTGATGCCTATGGGCAATGGCATGTTGTTTCTCCCCGTCAAAGCAGCTATACGCAAACAGATAGGCAAACAGGAAGGTGATTACGTAAGGATTATACTGTATCCTTATACTAACCAGCAAGTGAAGATAGTGCCGGAAGATTTTATGGAATGCCTGCGTGATGAACCAGCCGCGTGGCGCTCATTTCAACAACTCCCGGAAGCAGACCAACAGCAATGTTTTCATTGGCTCATGGAGGCAACTGTTATTGAAGTAAGGATACAACGCATGGCAGCTGCCATTAACAACCTGGCCGCCGGGCGGCCTTATCATTCCTGAAATCGTTATTCTTTCTTCTTCTCATAACCACTCAAAAATGGCTTCAGCAAATCAATAGGAATAGGGAAAATGGTGGTTGAATTTTTCTCTGTTGCAATCTCCCGCAGTGTTTGGAGATAACGTAGCGTCAAGGCACTTGGCTGCTCACTCAGAATTCTTGCCGCATCAGCCAAACGTTGTGACGCCTGGAATTCTCCTTCTGCTGCAATAACTTTTGAACGGCGTTCACGTTCAGCTTCTGCCTGTTTAGCCATTGCCCGCTGCATTTCCTGTGGCAGATCAATCTGCTTCACTTCTACATTGGAAACTTTAATTCCCCATGGTTCAGTATTTGCATCGATGATCTGTTGCAACCTGTGATTGATTTTTTCCCGTTGCGACAACAGGTCGTCCAGTTCAGATTGTCCTAATACACTACGCAATGTTGTTTGTGAGAGCTGGGAGGTAGCCACAAGGTAGTTCTCCACTTCTACAATTGCTTTCTCCGGTTGAATAACGCGGAAATAAATAACGGCATTCACTTTAATGGAAACATTATCCTGCGTGATCACATCCTGTGGTGGCACATCCATCACGACAGTGCGCAAAGTTACTTTCACCATCTTATCAATGATAGGAATAAGAAGAATGAGTCCGGGGCCCCGAACACCGCTACCTTGCAGTCGTCCAAGCCGGAATACCACTCCACGCTCATATTCACGCAGTATCCTCACTGCATTGGCGAGAATAATGATAGCAAAGAATGTAATAACAACAAATGCCACTGGGAAATTTTGCATAAACATTTTATTTAAAATGAGTGCTTAATGAATATGTTCTACACGTAACTGAAGACCTACTATTCCCACTACCTGCACCTTTTCGCCCTTCTCAATTTTTCCGCTGATGGATGTTGCATTCCATGTTTCTCCATGCACCCGGATGGTACCGTTAGGATTGAGCACCTCCAGCGACTCCCCTGTTTTCCCTACTAACCCGTCGATACCACTAACGGGTTTTAACCGTTGTGCCTTCAGCCCAAACCCCAGTATAAAAAGGAAAAACAAGGTAGAAACAAGCGTGGCGCTGATTATAATTGTACGGGAAATTTTAATGTCCGGAGAAGTTGGATCTGCACGGATCAACATCAATGAACCGAGGAAAAGCGCAACAATACCTCCGATAGTCAGCAATCCATGACTGACTATTTTTATCTCCAGTAAAAAAAGAATGATGCCGAAAATAATCAATGCCAGGCCGGCAAAATTAACCGGTAATGTATGAAGCGAATAAAATGCAAGAATAAGGCTGATAACACCAACTATACCCGGAAGAATAGCGCCTGGATTGTATAATTCGAACAGCATACCATATAATCCCAGCAGTAAGAGGATGTATGCAAAATTGGGGTCGCTGAGCACATCCAGTATTTTTTCTTCCGTACCCATTTCCAATGATGTTATATGAGCATTCCTGGTGTGAAGCGTAATGGTTCCGGTAGCCGTCTCAACGGTTTGCCCGTCAATACGATTGAGTAGTTCCTGCATATTGACTGCAACAAGGTTTATCACTTTCTTTTCCAGTGCTTCGTTTGCCGTAATAGAAAGACTCTTACGCACAGCTTCCTCTGCCCATTCCGCGTTTCGTTTTCGTTTTTCAGCAATGGTCCGGATAAAAGCGGCGGCATCATTGGTAACTTTACCATTCATAATTGAATCGCTCTCCCCTTGCAGACTAACAGGATGTGCAGCACCAATATTTGTTCCCGGAGCCATTGCAGCAATATTGGCAGCCAGCGTGATGAAAACGCCCGCAGAACCGGCATGTGCACCGCCAGGCGCAACAAAAACGACGATGGGCATCGGTGATTCCAACATATCGCTGACTATAACACGTGTAGATTTCAACAAGCCGCCTGGCGTATTGAGTTCAATAACCAGGCATTCGGCTTTTTGGTGGCAGGCAGATTCAATTCCACGATGAATAAACTCAGCAGTAACGGGGTTAATGTTACCGTCAATTTTCAGTGAAATAACTGTTTGTGCGGCAAGCAGTGATGGCAGGAAAAATAACAACACTGAAAAAAAAGCACGCTGATTCATAAGAATATTTCTAAATCAAATGAAGCACAGTCTATTGTGTCGTAAAAGCTGTATGTAATTTACTAAAATTCAGGGGTAGTAGGGGCGAAAACGTTTAGGGATATTAAAAAACCATCAGTTATCGCAGTACTTGTTCCTGTATTCAACCGGCGATAACCCTGTTACTTTTTTAAAGGTTGTTCTAAACGCTTTGACATCGGAGTAACCAACATCATACATCAGGTCAATAATGGTTTTTCTGCTCGATTCCAGCCCTTTTTTCACCGCTTCCACCCTAACCCGCTGGATATATTCAACCACTGTATTTAAAGTCGCTTTTTTAAACCTGCGTTCGAAATTTCTTCTGCTGAGTGCTAACATAGATGTTAATTGATCTATTGTTATTTTCTCACAATAATTGTTTTCTATAAATTCCTGTGCTTCTTTTATCGGCTCATCTTCATGATCTTTTTGTCCGATGAAAATAGAAAAAGAGGCCTGGCTTTTCCGTTCAATCTCTATCTCAAACATTTTTGAAACAAGAACAGACATTTCTCTGCCGGCATTTTTTTCTATCAGATACAGGAGAAGATTCAGATAAGAGAATGATCCGCCGCTGGTATAGATTCCCTGCTCATAAGTAATGATTTTATCGTCTACCACTTTCACAGCAGGAAACATTTTTCTGAATTCATTTGCGGCTGCCCAGTGTGTAGCGCATGCTTTCCCATTGAGTAACCCTGTAGAGGCAAGGAAAAATGAGCCGCTGCAAAGGCACCCAATCTCTGCATTATGTTTGTATTGTTTGATTACCCATGGTGCAAACGCTTTGTTGGCTGCTATGATGTTGGCAAAATTACCACAGATCATAGGGATAATGATAAGATCAGTTTGTTCGACATCCTGTATTAACTGATCACAATGAATGGTATAGGCCCCATCATTAATAGCCGTGTCCTTTGAAACGCCCACCAGGTGGATCTCACAAACCGGTGATTTTCCCTGCATGACCGAAAAGTCATTTACCCTGGTAAACAACTGCCGGGTTGCATCAATACTGCTTAGGACTGCATCCTGTAATACAAGTATGGAAATATGTTTCATGATGTAAAGTTAATGATAAAGGGTGTCGTAAATCCCCCCTTTAATTTGCCGTTATTACACCCTGTTTGCTACTTTTAACAAAAGTATCTTTGTGATGGCTCAAAACAGCCACTACAATGAATAAGGTTATATCAAAAGACGGCACTACAATAGTATATGATAAAACCGGTAATGGGCCGGCTGTTATCCTGGTAGACGGTGCATTTTGCAGCAGAAATTTTGGCCCTATGCCCAAACTCACTCCGCTGTTAGCTAAAAGCTTCACCGTTTTTACTTATGATCGCCGTGCCCGTGGCGACAGTGGGGATACCCAACCTTACGCCATTCAGCGGGAGATTGAAGATATTGATGCGTTGATAAAAGTAGCCGGTGGATTTGCCTACCTGTTTGGCATATCATCCGGAGCAGTGCTTTGCATCAAGGCAGTAGCCAGCGGCTTAAACATTACAAAGCTTGCCTTATTTGAGCCTCCTTTTAACATTGGAAGCAGACAACGCCAACCACCGGCAGATGGGGAAGAGCAGCTTACAAAAATGATCGCTGCCCATAAAAAAAGCGATGCTGTTAAGTTTTATCTGACAAAAGTGATCGGGCTGCCGGCAATAGTTCCGTTTATCATGCAATTAACACCCAACTGGTCAAAGATGAAGGCGAATGCCAACTCACTCCCATATGATGCGGCCATTATGGGCAATTTTTTGATGCCCATAGACCAGGTATCCGCTGTTAAAGTGCCAACCATTGTAATAGATAGTGAAAAAAGCCCGGAAGCATTGCGTAAACCAGCGCAGGTGGTAGCTGAAACATTACCTAATGCACAACGAAGATCATTGAAAGGCCAGGTGCATAATGTACCACCAGAGGTGCTTGCACCGGTACTGGTGGATTTTTATAACAACTAGTACGGGAATAAAAGAGGCTTTGCAATCATTCGATTACAAAGCCTCTCTGACCCGGGTTCAACTACTATATTGCTTCGTTATAGATTCCTCTGTCCATTGTAATATTTAATCTTTCAAACATTTCAACAAGATTAAATCCCTGTTGTTTGTATTCAGCCTGCACAATTTCTTTTGCTTTCTTCAGCGCAGCCTCGCTTTCCCACACTGCTGTAGTTACATAAACCAGGTTTCCATGTTCATCGGTGCGTTCATAGGCTGCATCTTCTATAAAACCTGTTATGTTTTTAATCAAATTTCTGTTGATGCTTACTCTTTCTTTAAATTCCTGTTTCGCTTTTCCGGGAACGAGAAATTTGTCAATGAAAATTTGTCTCATGATATTTTTATTTAAGTATTTATAATCTTGTTTGCGTATCTGAATAATTATTTTTTAGCCGGTGGTTTTATTGCATCCGGTGCTATAACACCAATTTGCTGAAAGAAGCCTAATCTGTCGGACTGCATCCATGTGCCAATGATTTTGCCGGCACTAAACTGAAAGATGGAAATGGCATGGTGCGTAACCACTTTGTTGCTCGCCGGGAAACCGTTGAATGAGCCTTTATTGGTTCCTTTCCATGACCATCTTACCATCACTTCATTTCCTTCTGCGATCAAATCTTCAATAGTCCATTTGATGTCCGGAAATGCATTCCTTACGGGAGTAATTGCTTCTGCAAATCCAGCGGGCCCTTTTTCTCCAAGCCCCCCTACATATTCTTCCCCAATAACCTGGTTTAATAATTCCAGTTTGCCGGTGTTAAGGATCTCTTCGTAAAGTTTACGAACTGCTGCCTTGTTATTATCCAGATTTTGACTTACTTCCATTGCTGCTGTTTTTGATTTGTTTAATAAATGATCTGTTTCTACTTGTGAAAACGATGGCATACTTATGAGTAATGCTCCGGATAGGATAAGCCCTATGTTGATGGCTGCTTTCATTTTTCTGAGTTATTATTTACACAAAATTCAGGATTACAGCCACCAAATCATTGTAAAAAATCATTGATTTAGCAAATGGGGGAAATTGAAAAAGGAAAGGACGGAGAAATCTCCGTCCTTTCCTTTTAAGTGGGTATTTAGTTTGCGTTGATCTATTGATCAATAATAAATTTATAGTTGCGGCATAATACCATAATAAGCTATACCCATACTGACATAACCATTAAAGCTTATGCTGGCATTAGTGGTATATATATGATCTGATACTGACGCGTTATAGTAACCGTAAACAGGCACAGTACCTGCTACCGGTGTAGTATATACGTAGCAGGAAATACCTTCATTATGCCACTCCGTGTTGCCATCGAGGATATGAATGTTGGTAGAGTAAATGTGATCAGGATCATTGTCTTTGTAGAACTGGTATAACGCCACTGTACCGGGTACCTGTGAAGCATATACTCTGTGCGTATGCTCAACATAGCCGTATAAAGGGTATATGTATTGCATATTTGCATTAATCCACATATAATGGTCCTGTGTTCCTGAATTATAGAACTGAAAGAAAGCCTGTGGGCCTGGTACGCCTCCGGGTGAATATAAATAGCTTAATGCAAAAACATCAGAGGAAGAAACTGATCTGCTGGTGCGCTCAGGCATGCAGGGCAACATAAAAGATGTTGGTGCTTTTTCAGTAATGATTGTACTCTGAAGTTGTATAGTGTCTGCTTTTACTGTTCCTTCATTAACAGCCAGGCAACCGGTAACGCCACCTTTCACTAAATCAGTATGACGAAAGCCAACGCAGTGGCCCATTTCATGAAAAACGATAGATACCGCCCATCCTGCATTGTTAACAGCAGAAAACCTGGTGGTATTTAAGTAGATAGCCGGATAGGGCTCACCTCCAGAAGGCAAACCGGCGTAACCGTTAGTGGCAGTTGCTTCAGCATATCCATATACAGTGATGTTTGCCTCTGCAGCATTACTGGTGCGTGCAAATCTCAGGCTTGTTCTGGCACCATTAAAACGGTTAATGGCATCATCCACATATGATTCGTATGCTGCTCCGAGAGCCGATACATATATTTTTAAAGTCCGCGGACAGTTAGCTACCAGTTCAGCAGTATGATATTGCTCTACTGGTCCTACCCTTAAAATTTTGGTTTCATGTTTTTTATCCAGCTCAGTTGTCGGTATAAAAATATCACCTTCCACAAGATAGCCTCCGCTCTTTTGAACAACGTTGGCAGTGCTGAATCCCATGTCCTTAATCAGTTCAATAGGCTCTTTTTTTACAGGAGGTACAGGAGGGGTTTCTTTGTCTGGTTCTGTTTTAACACATGAGGAAAACAGCAGGATGATACCTGCAAAAGAAAATAGGCCGAATTTTTTTTCCATTTAGGGATAATTGAGTTAAGAATTGCTTAGTACTAACGAGATTAGGAGAAACAAATATATAAAAATAATAAATTAGTGAAAATTTATTCGTTTAAAGACTTGTGGCTTTTATTCCTCCGGGAAATACAGGCATTATCCAAATACGTACATAAGATAAATGTGGGGTGATGCCGCATACACAGTTACCCGGCTTTCAAAATAAAGACCGGTTACAATACATATAATAGAAATAAAAATAATATAATAATCAGAAAGATTGCTAAATCATTATATATAAAGAGTCTATAAATTACGCCAAAATTGTCTTTAATAATCACCGTTCTTTCGGAATGGGAGCAACTACACCGGAATAAGCTATTAACTTCAAAAACAATGCATAGTAGCTATTTTTCGTGCAAAAAGATTGTCCATTTTAGCTACATTGTAACCAACTTTTATAGGTTGTTATCTTCAGATAGTACAATACAAATAATCTCGCACTATACTGATGAATCTCTCTGAATGTAAACGACGATAATATATTATAGCTTAAAACTGCACACTTTATCATTATTGATACTAAAGCTGCATTTCTATTATATTATGAATATTAATTATATATTTTTTTCATAACAATTAAATCCAACGATTATGTCCAATTTAGCACGTGCCTGCGTTACGCTACCAGGCCAATCCGAAATCAATTCTTTTTCTGAAGAAGTTCAAATGAATACTTTAAAGTGGGTACAAAATTTTGATTTAGCGCCACAGTTTAAATCGATAGCCTGGTATACCAAAGCCCGGTTTGGGCTACAGGCGGCGCGGGAATACCCTAAAGCTACTTTTGATCAGATATGCCTTGCAGGTGATTTGCTCACCTGGTTATTTACTGTTGACGATACCTGTGACCGAGGATCTGATGGCGCCGAAGCAGCGCTAACAATGAAAAACATGCTTTATGAATTCATAGATATCTTAGAGAACGCGGGACACCCCAAGGATAATAATCTGAGTACAGGTTTAGCAAATATTCTGGAACGCTTTCAGGCTATTAGTCCGGTATACCTATATAATCAGTATTGCGACCATATGACGGATTACCTGAGGGAGTGTTTTTTTGAAATCGATATGCAGTTAGATAGGTATATTCCGTCGATAGAAAAGTATTTTGAAATGCGTCCTTTTACAGGATTCTATATTATGTTCCCTCTCGTCGCAATTTTCGAAAAACTAAATTTACCGGACGAAGTATATGAACACAAGATTGTAAAGGAAATTGAACTTATCTTAAATCTTTTAGGTTGTCTTGCAAATGATTTGCATTCAGTTGCGCGGGAAGAAAGTCTTGAAATAGCTGGATTCAATTTAATATTTATTGCACAAAGAGAATTGAATTTAACACATGAAGAAGCCATCCAGTACGTTGTAGATTACCACGATGAATACCTGCTCAAACTTGAACAATGCCGTAAGGAAATTCCTTTTTGGAGCGAAAGTATCAATAACCAATTGGATCAATACATCCAGGGTTTATATACAATAGTTAAGGGTTACGATGATTGGGCAGTGATAGATACCGGACGTTACGAAAGTATATGATGAGGCAGATGTTTGGATAGTTCCAGGTACAATTCCTTGAAATGGACCGGCTTTGTTATGAAAGCTTCAGCGCCTGCGTCCAGCATTTCATCTTTTAAAAAGGCATCTCCTGATACAATCAAAACGGGGATGCCTTTTAGTTCAGCATCATTGTGTAAATACTGTAACAGTTGTTTGCTATCAAATTTTGGCATATTTAAGTCTGAGATAATTACATTAGGTTTTTCCAATCTAATTAAGTTGGCAGCACTTTCTCCGTCCTGGCACAAAATTGAATGTATTCCCATTTCTGCTAGTATTTTAATCAGGAAATCTGAACTTAACTGTTCATCTTCGATAATTAACACGGTTGCACCGGAAAAACAGTCTTTTCTGAACTGAAAGGCCGATTGTGTCCGAACTTTACCTGTACTTAACTCTAACGGAATATTGAATGCTATGGTAGTAGTATGTGGACTTGATTCATCTGGTTCTAATGCAATAGTTCCACCTAACAGCTCAACAAGGTGCTTGGTTATTGATAATCCAAGACCCGTACCTTCTAATTGATTTCGCTGAGATACAAAATTATCGAAAATATTACTGGCTATTTTTGTATCCACAACACCCTCATTCTTAATTTTAAAAATAATTTGCTGCTCTTCTCTTAAACAACTGAATTCTACAATGCTATTGCCAGATGAAAACTTTACAGCATTAGACAAAACGTTGTTGAAAATCTTTTTCAACAACAGATCATCACTGTTGATGGGCTTATCCAGCTGGTTGTCAAACTCAACGTTAATAACTATTCCCCTTGATGCAGCAAGGTAACTATTCATAGCTACGCAATGAGAGATGCATTCCCTTAAATTAATCGGCTCTTTAATAACATTATAGAATCGACCAGATTCAATCCTGGACATATCCAGGACATTATTAACAATGTTGCGGGCTATATAGCAGGAAGAATACAAGTCATCCAATTGCTTTTTTTCAGGATCCACATACTTATCCCGCTTGAGTTGAAATAATTGTGCAATTGAGAATATTGCATTTAGCGGGGTTCTTAATTCGTGATAGGTTTCCCGCAAAAAAATGCTTTTCCTTTCCGAGATCTCTTTTAATTTTCTTTCTGATGATAAGAGGTTATTGATTTGTGTCAAATATGACGACATGATAAATACTATAAATACTAATAGGGTGATATTAGTAAACCACCGCATAGTGTTAGTAACGCCAGGGCTTAAACTAATGGGCTGGATCAATTTATAATAAGAATTTAGCAACACTAAAATTGCTAACAAAATTGTTCCGATCAGACATACAAGTACGGCTCTACGTTCTTTATACAGAAAAAAACCACCACTTAAATGTACTATAATGAGGGTAACAAATACTAAAAGCAACTCCATCGATATACCAGCACCAAGTACTGATCCCCAATAGGCAATAAAGATGGCGTTAACACAAAGCAGTAAAAGATTTGCCTGAAAATATTTTTTGTAGTGGTTAAACCCAATAACAGTAAAAAAACCGATCGTTTCCAGTGGAACTCCAATAATAAAGACGATGGAGTTTTTCAGCAGATAGAAATATGTTCCAATACTCAGCACCAGGAAACTCAGTACCAGCGATATTAAATTAACAATAACTATTTGACGTTTCTCCTCAGCTTTCTCCAAACCTTTTGTTCCCGCGTATACCGGTTTAAGAAGAAATTCTTTCATTGCGTAAACAGATGTATGGTTGCCAGGTTTCATAAACGATTATTAGGAGGATTACATGGTTCTCAAATAGGATCTGGGGGGAATATTAATCTAAAATTACAATAATTTCTAAATATACTAAAAAAGTAAAACTATAACATAATGTGTTAACAATTTGAATTACTTTCTTTTAACGATCACCACTGTACCTAAATCCGGTATCCGTACGTGAGTGAATAGATATGCCCATATAAAGATCCTGCGCCAGCCCCTAAAGTAAAAAGGCAGGAGAATCTCCTGCCTTTTTACTTTAGCACCCCGGAACCTGATTCCAAAGCACTGGATATGAATACCTTATATTAATTAATGTAACCTTGTTACTTAAAAAGTGATCCGCCTCAAAAAAGCACATCACCCATTACGCTTCATTGACGGAGCCTCTTTATAAATGGGATAACTGTGCCACCTTGGCTTCCATCCCATCTGCTTCATTGTTGATCCCATCTGCTTTAACTGCATTGGTACAGGCCCATTGCAGCAATACCTGATCGTTTTTTGCCGCAGCAATTTGCGCAATACGATAATACACATAGGCCAGCAGTTCCGGTGCACGTGACACGCATTGCAGCGAGCGTTGGTAATAAGCCAGTGCTTCATCTGATTTATTTTGTATTCCCGCTATGCGGCCCAGCTGATAGAGTAATGAAAACTCCACGCCGTAATGGTCTCCGGGAATGCCTGCGCGGATATATGACTGTGCCAGACTAATGGCTTCCTCATTTTTTTGTTGTATGCGCAGATTCACTACCTGCACTACTTTTGCCTGTGCTGTAGCCATAAGCATTAACGTATCATCCTGGTGCAGCACTTTAAAGTAAGGATCTATCTGAACATCCACCACACGGCCATTAACCGGTAGTTGCAGGCCAGTACTGCGATCATTGATAGTGATGTGTTGCAGTGACTTTGTACCATCGCTATAGGTGAGCATCACTTCCAGTGACAGCCGGTAAATACTATCTTTTTGTGTAACGGTGAGCTGCAATTTATTTTGTTGCTGCTGCCAGCTGCTTTGCCAGGCTGGTACCCCCACGCGTTCAAACCATTGGTGATAAAACCACTGCAAACTGCTACCATGCGCCTTTTCTACCTCCCGCTGAAAATCCTCCCAGGTTACTCCATCACGACTATACTTTTCACCAATGGTTTGCAGCGCCTTATTAAACACCGACTTCCCGACGGTGGCCGATAACAATTCCAGCGCCAGGAAACCTTTACTATCACCTATAATATGACTATTGTCACCAGATAGATCGGAGAGCGGCTGGTCGTTTCCGGCGGCAGCATTCTTCAGGTATCCAAGTCCGCACTGATCATTGATATAGCCAGGATAGCCGGTTTTACGGTAATCAATAGCATGTACACTGTCGAAATGATTTACTACCTGCAGGGAGCCATATTGTGCCAGTCCTTCGGAGAGCATAGCCTCGCCCTTGTTACCTACTGACAACACTTTATTCCCCCACCACTGGTGGCCTATTTCATGGCCAAAGAGTGCATAATTAAATTTCCTGAGTGCCCCGGTGGGCATCACTACCCCACCTAAAATACTGGCGCCACCAATGCCGGTGCGATCAGAAACATATTCGGGAAATTCAATGATGGAAAAGTTCGGGATAACCAGCGGGCCAAATTGGATAGACAGAAAATCCAGTACAGAAGCGGCTTTGCGGGATAAGTCATCGCCATTAACAGCTTTGCTGAAGCTATAAGTATAAAAAGAACGATGACCTTTGTATTCCTGTCTTGAATAATCTCCGATATATAATGAGAAGATATCGGGTTGCGTATAATGGAATTCAAATGTGCGGTTGCCTGTAGTCGCAGTAGTGTTAAGCGTACAGGCAGCCATCACTGCCATCAGGTTTGCCGGCGTAGTAACCTTGATGGTGCCAGTACCACGGGTATATTTACCAGTACCATCTTCAGAGCGGGTAATCACCTGTGGATACCATGCCGAGCCATAGCCACCAGCCATACAGAAAGCACTATCGAGATAATATTGAAAAGCAGGCGCGTCGCCCCGCTCATAAGCATAAGTAAAGTGTAGCGGACTACCAGTGGGCATGGCATGATTAAATCTCCAGCGATAAACGATATCACCGGATTCATTTACACTGGTATCCATTCGGGCGGTGGCTCCATCCAGCTGAAGCGTTACTGCCCCCACCCCTTTGCTGATCACAATATCAACAGAATCTGCGGTATTGGCTTCCGTTTCAAAAGAAAGGCTCCCCTGCACAGCAAACGTTTTCTTCACCAGATCAACATGTACCTGCAGCTGGTAATCCAATTTATGCTGCGCAAATAAAAGCACCGGAAACAACAGGCAGATACAAGTAATAAGTCGATGCATACTTTTTTACACAAAGTAACAACCAGGACAACAATTAAAATGGTATCAGATTAACTTTTCAGGAGGGCCCTGAACTTATGGGGAGTTGCGTTGTAGTATAAACGAAATGATCTTACCAGGTGCGATGCGTCTGAAAAGCCCGCGGAGAAAGCAATATCAGTGACTGGCAGCGTAGTAGTAAAGAGCAGCATCATCGCTTTTCTGACCCTCATCTTCAGCTGGTATTCGCCGATGGTCATCCCCTCTTTTTCTTTAAAGGCACGTGCCAGGTAAATGGGATGTACAAATACCCTGGACGCAATGGATTTGATGGTATGATGTGTTTCAAATTCATTTTCCAGGATGGCCTTTACCTGGGGTAACCAGGGCAGGCGCATCGGAATCTTATCTGTAGCATACTCCGAGAGCCAGCTGAAGATATATTCTTCAGAAAAAGACACCTCCGGTTCATGAACAAAGGAATACAAAAGCCGGTATAGGTAATCAAAAGTGCCGGCTTTATAAACCATCATTGTTTCAGGCAGTATACCGCGCAACTCCAACTGTTGCAGCCCTGTTTGTTTAAACTCGATGTTCAGGCATTTGCCGCCACTATCCTGAAAGTGGTTAGCATGGCTATATCCCGCAGGCCTGAACAGCACTTCACCCGGGATGACCGCACTATCCGTTCTTTGGTTCACTTCTTTGTAGCTGCCATTGATCAGTAGGCTCAGGTAGGCATTTTCGTGATAGTGCTCATGAATATGCACATGAGGCTGATATGCCGTAATGTTTAACCGGAACAAGGCATTCTCGTTAAACTGTTGTTCTTTACCAAAATAATTACCAGGTGATAAAATAATGCTCATAAACTTCCGCCGCTTTCCTTTAGGTAGCACCGGCAACCAAAGATACTTTTTAAACAGAAAGCAGGAAAAGGATTATGTTATTTATTCCTGTTGATACAAAATCAGATCGAAATCCCGAACTTAGTAAGCATATGAAAAACATCCTTCTGATCCTGACAAGTTGGTTGCTCTTTGTTGTTCCTCTTCATGCCCAACAACCCTCTGCCAACACAGTAACAGCCCGCCTGGAGAAAAACATCCCGGTGCTGATGCAAAGAGATTACATCCCTGGTTTAACTGCTGCTTATATCCATCATGGTAAGCTGGTATGGATTCACCACTTCGGGGTAGCCAATGCAGCTACGAAAATGCCCGTAACGGATTCCACGCTGTTCGAGGCAGCGTCGCTCAGTAAAGTAGTGACGGCATATGCTGCCCTTAAACTCGTAGATGCCGGCCTGCTTAATCTTGATACCCCACTCAATACTTACCTCGGCAATAATTACGATATAGGCAACGATCCCCGTATCCACCTTATTACGGCGCGCCGTGTATTGTCGCACTCCGCCGGCTTTCCAAACTGGCGTAGTAAAGGCGATTCTTTGCTGCCTATCAACTTTACTCCCGGAGAGCGGTTCAGTTATTCCGGTGAGGGATTTGTATACCTGGCCAAAGTGATGGAAAAAATCACGCACCTGCCTTATGAAAAACTGATTGTGCAAACCGTCTTCGGGCCCCTTGGCATGACGCACAGCAGCATGGTATGGGAACCTGCTTTCCAGCATTTACAGGCCTACCGCCATGATTGGCTGGGAAATGTATCGACACTCGCGGATTACCCACAAGCCAATGCTGCCGCCAGTCTTCGTACAACAGCTAAAGATTATGCCGCCTTCCTCATCGCAGTGCTTGATGGTAAAGGGCTTAAAAAGGCAACACATGAAGCGATGCTGACACCACAGATCAAAGTAGATTCCGTGAAGCAGCCACAGTTGGCCTGGGGATTAGGCATAGGATTAGAAATCACACCAGATGCCCGCTATTGCTGGCATTGGGGCGATCAGGGAGATAGCAAAGCCTGTTTCACTGCTAATATCGATACCCGCGATGCCATCCTGTATTTTACTAATAGTGCCAATGGGATGTCGATTGCTTCCGAAATGCTGGAACTCTCTATTGGAGGCCACCAACATGAAATACTGGCGTGGCTCGATTATGGCAAATTTGATCCTGCTGCAGCAGACCTGGTGAAAGCAATAAAACACGATGGCGCCACTTCGGCTTTACAGACATACCAACGTCAACGCACCCACGTAATTGGTGAGAACCAGCTGAATAGCATGGGTTATCTTTTGTTGCGTGATAAAAATATAACTGATGCGATTGCCGTGTTCACACAGAATACAAAAGACTATCCCGATTCCTATAATGTGTGGGATAGCCTTGCGGAAGCCTATATGGGTCAGGGAAATACAACACTGGCCATTCAGTATTATGAAAAATCACTGGTATTAAACCCGAAGAATCAAAATGCAGTAGACAAGTTAAAGAAATTGAAGAAGTCCTAATACACTAAAAAAAACCTTTACATAGCGCAAAAGAATAGCAGTATAAGACGGGAATTACTCAAAGCCTGCATCTTTCATTGGCTTTCAGAAGTTAGGGCTATTACTGAATAATGGTGTATAGATTATAATGAAATTCATGTTGGTTTTATATTTTGATTCACCCTAAATAAATTATTGGGGTCGTACTTATTCTTAATCGTTACTAATCTTTCATAATTCTCACCATAAGTTGCTTTCACACGTGCTTCTCCTTCATCCATCATAAAATTCACATAAGCACCACCAGCAGAATAAGGATGTAGCGTTTCCCAATATTGTTTAGTCCAGTTCGTAATTTTTTCTTTGTTTGCAGGGTCAGGATCAACACCTACGATCACCATTGCCCATGTAGCATCGCGGTAACTCCAGGGAGTGGATGTATTGCTTACCCTTGACGCTGCACCATTAACCGGATACAGGTGCATGGTGGAATGCATAGTAGGCAGTTCATTACCAAACTTAATATGCGCAGCAATTGCTTCCTCACTTAATTCTTTCACAAAGTCGGCGCGCCAATACCACTGTAACCCGGTAGGATACAAGCCATCAAACATACTTTGCAAAGCTGGTTGTGATAAGGGTCCAACAAAATCAAGTGCGGGAGTTTTGAATGACCGAATAGGCTTAAAGGCTTCTTCAGCGTTTTCCATAGGTCCTGTATAGGCCCACACAATGCCGCACATTTTTTTTAGATGAAGATGCTCCGGGAAAGGAGCTACAGGAGGAACCGTGAGGAATGCAAAAAAACCGTTCAAGTCATCCGGTGCATCCTTTATCAGTTTACTATACCATTTCATCACCGTTGCCGATTCGCTTAACTCATATAATATAGGGCCGCCGTATACCATCGATACAGGGTGCAGTTTAAATGTAAAAGAAGTGACTACACCAAAATTTCCACCACCTCCTCTCACCGCCCAAAATAAGTCCTGATTTTGATTTGCATTTGCAACGACAAAACTTCCATCGGCCAATACCATGTCTACAGCCAAGAGATTATCAATGCTCAGCCCATATTTGCGGGTTAAATAGCCAATACCTCCACCGGTAGTTAATCCTCCAACACCGGTTGTAGAAATAATTCCGCTTGGTGTTGCCATTCCAAACGCATGCGTGGCATGGTCAATATCTCCCCAGGTACATCCTCCACCAGCCACTACGGTTTTCGCCTGTAGATCAATGCGGGTATATTTCATCAATGAAAGATCAATCACCAATCCATCCTCACAAATCCCTAAACCTCCGGCATTGTGTCCGCCACTGCGAATGGAAAGTAGCATATTATTTTCTCTTGCAAAATTCACTGACCGTATCACGTCAGCCACATCCGTACAGCAGGCAATCATACGTGGATGTTTGCTTATCATCGCATTATATACTTTGCGGGCATCATCATATCCCGCATCCTGAGGCATTATTAAACCACCTCTCAAACTTTCCCTGAAATCTTTAATAGCTTCCATAACATAAGTTTTAAATAAAACAAACGATGGAGCAACGAATTTAAGCTTTTTCCACAGCATTATCCGGTTAAAATTAAGGAGGTAACCGAAGCCCACCGTTAATTCCAGCTTTAAAGTAGCCTGCCAAAACAATGTGTTAATTATGCACTATCCCGTAACTGCTATTTTTTTTCAAGGCTGTTACTAATTGAGCAATCTGTTGTTTTCGTATAGGCTTTTCAGATATAGATTTTTCAGTAACACGATAATCAGGAAAAACCTTTTGAGATATTTTTTTGAGAGGACTTTATCCTTTGCTGTTACCAAAATAAAAATGGACAACCCCGGTGTAATTTTAATTTATCCACTTTTGTGCCCGGAACTGAACGATTATGGAACCCAATATTCTTGATATTAAAACAATTAAGTACAATTAATGGAATTATCTTCCTGGTTAGCCGTAATTAATATTCTACATAAATAAGTGCCGTATTATTGCAGTGATTTTTTTTGTTTTTTTATTCTCCATAATTATCCTTTCGTGTGATTTTTTCCTGCTTTTTTTTAAGTAAATTCAATGATCAGTACATTTTCATCTTCAAACAAATTGAATTATAAAAAAGCAATCTGTTAAAAATTTAAACTGAGTAAATTAAAATACTCAACCTATCCAACGAGGTCCGGCAAAATGCTGTGATGATCAGTTGCACGCTCCGATCTAAACATAAAACTATTTTATTCAATTATTAAAACACCACCTTTATGAAACAGAAAATCGAAAAAAAACTGTCACTTTCTAAGATTAAAATTAGCCGGCTGAATGATGTGATTACATCAGATCCAAATCTATGCCCTACCGGACGTAAAACCTGCATAGATGTCTGTGGAACAGTTGCTGCGACCATAATTTCCTGTAATACAACGACAACATTATGATCTGATGCGACTAAAACAACCTGCCAGATGGATTTGAACCAGAAAACAAACAGGTTACAAAATGTGTTGGGCAGATAAAAAAGTATAACATAAAAAGGTAGATCAGATAATTAATCCGATCTACCTTTTTGCGTGTTCTATTCCCTTATGACCTTTTTCACCAGGTATTTACTTCGGTACAGCCTTATCCGGCAGCATTAACCGGTCTACGGGTATCTGCTCTCTTTCCGGGAACTTAGGATCTTTAGTCAGCAATTCTTCCATTTCCACTTTGGTAAACAGCCCGGTTACACCATAGTCATGCCATAGACGGGACAACGGAGTGATGAAATGCTCCTGGAATGCTGCAGGAGACAGTTTTTTGATATAGTCCTTGTCATGGGGTACAGCCTTGGCCAGGTGGCCACGCTCCCAGGAGTATTGAAAAAGCACATCTACAAAGTCCCGCTGAACAAAAGGCTCCAGGGAAATTCTAGGGGAAGCGGTGACCTTTTCGCGCAGGGCATCAAAAGAGAGCTTTAATTTATGCATCGCAGCCAGGGCGATCTGCTCATTAATGCCAGGCATCTGCGACTTATATGCCTCTGCCAGCACACGAGCCCTTGCATTATTGATCTTATCGGCGATGGAGTCCGGCAGCTCCTCAGATTTTACACCTTCCTGGGGCCGGCCCTTTTCAAATCGCTCATGTGCATCTCCGAGCACTTTAGCCTGCTCAGCACCCTGGTTTGTAGTCATATAGGCCTGGTAGTTGAAATGGGACATGGCATTCGCCTTCTCCGTCTGAGCTACCCGGTTGCTCTTCAATATCGCTAATGCATAGGGCGTAAACCGTCCTATAAATTCTTCGGAACTGGCGCCTTGCAGATAGTCTACTTCCTCCGGGGCAATACTTCGGTCCTCAGCAGGTTTATCCAATCCGATCTTATCCCGGTAAGTAGCAGAATTTCTTATCGCGCCTGCCCCCGTCTCTGTTGTCAGTATACTGTTAAAAGGTACCAGGTTGGCCAAAGAACCCACATTGTAAGAAGGGGAAGGAATTGCTTGCGGAACAGGACACACGGGCAAACTTGCCGGCACAACGGAGGAGTTTCCAAACGCAGTAGGCGGCGGACATACATTAGATAGAGGAATGGGATTCATGCTGCCAGGTGTGCCATGGCTTCCCGCCCCCAATGCAGGAACAGAGGGCTTCACGACGGCAGGTAACCCATGCGCTTCAGCTCCCGGGATGGCACTTCCAATTGCCTGAACAGCACTGAAAATAGCCAGGTATTTTACCAGGCCTGACATCCCTGCACTTAATAAGCCCTGCTTCTTTGGCTCCTGTTCCTCCTGCGCGTCTTCTTCTTCGGCAACCGTATAGGAAGTATTAAACTGGGCATTCACCTTTTTCAGCAGAAATTCTCCTACATCCTCATAGGTTTCAAACGATTTATTTTTCATCTCACTACTCCCCATGTACTTTCTCATCCATTGCTCATGATCCCTGGAAATAGGTACGTCTTCCAAAAAAAGTTTTACTTCGTCCCATACCTCCTCATCAGGCAACGGCTTTTTACCGAAATCCGGTATGATCACGCGCTGTAAGGGTGCTACTACCGCCGGCAACTGAATACCTTTTGCCCCAATATTTTCCTGCATGCAGTTACTCCTTTGGGTGGTGTTAGTCTGGATGGGGGTATGTTCCGGAGACATTTTACTGGACGGTTAATATGAGGAATAAGTATTTAGACCAACAGCAATTTCACCGGGCCTACCATTATTGTAGTGAATGAAGTTCATAATATCGCCAGGACAATGAACATTACTAATATACAAAATAATACCTGGCCAAAAATACAGAACGACAAAACCCGCTCTAAGATTGTGTTTTGTCGTTTTGTGCCCAGAACTGGATTCCTTATGTTCCGGATATGAATGTAAATAATCTGTATTAAATTTCTCTTTACTGTCCTGCGGACAAACAATTAAAAATGTAATCTGAATTCCATCACCATACCAGGACCGTTTTTCTTATCTGTTATTTTGGTGCCAGGAATATGATCACCACTATTATTATAAACATTGGTTGTTTGCTGTAGAAAAGTATAAAGAAAATGTGCGCCAAAACTCGCTCTTTGGGGTATTACCTCAAAAAAAGGACCGATACCGATAAACTCGCATAAAGCATTCCCCTTTATTCTGATATATTGTTCCGGTGCGCCCGCAGCGGAAGTCATAGCTTTAACGCTTAGTGGCCCGAAGTTTACACCACCTAACGGAGATAAAAAAAATGTTTTTGAGAGTGGAAACATATACTGAACAATAGGTCCGACTAATAAACTTGTACCCCGGGTGTATATTCCTTTACTCTTTTTATCAGAAATGGAAAGCCCACCTGTTACGGTAAACCCAACAGATAACTTGTCAATAATATGGTAGCCTCCTTTCATGGATAGTGTGGCAGCTGTACCAATATATTGACCAAATGGCGCCACAGAGCCAGTTAATCCCAATCCACCGCCAATCCAAAAATCACCTTTGTTAATCCTGAGTGTGTAAGGTTTGCTTTTTTTTATACCTGGGCCCGAATCTATATTTTGTGCGGAACATATTGTGATCCACCCTGAGGCAAATAAAGGTATGAGGAAAGCAATGAACCCGATTTTTTTTGGGATTAGTCTTTGTTCGTTTTTCATAGTAAAAAATTAGATGGTTGTAAAATTTCAAACATTCATCCTTTCCAGCTGGCAAAACCAGAAAGGCATATGCAAAAGCAGTTGTGTTTACCCGAAGTCATAGTGCTTTCTTTCGCATTTATCTTGTCATTTGACGATACGGGAATCTTTACTGGATGAGCGATGTGAAAGAATATATCCTATGACTCTTTTGCATTGATGGATAAGGAGATAACCTGGGGATTATTTGTGGGGGATTAATGTAGCCAATCACTTCTTTTATAGTCCAAAATTCAATACAGCAGGTATAGACCAAAAACTTCATTCAACATGATTAATGCATCTTTTGAGGTATCGTTAAGAGCAGTAGGTTATATCCTTTTGTTCCCTGCATCAAAACGCTGCTGAATGCCATTTTCGTTCTTTGGTTGCTGCATTGTCCACAATTAAATGTTTGACCATGCATAATAGTTGTCGCCATTTTTCCAATATGGTATCTGCATCGGCAATAACGGGTGTTTTTCTGTCAATCTCAAGCGTCATCGAAATCAGTTTTTTAACAGCCGCCGCCATGACAATTACCTGCATTGAACACTACTGTGAAAATATATGGTCGAAAAGCCACGTCAATAAATGTATTGTTTCTTCCACCCCTTCCATAATTGTAACAACGGACCAGGCTGAAAAGTTGGGTGGAAATGAAAAATAAGAACATTTTAAGCAGCTGGATAATTTCCTTCCAGCCCAGGCAATTGTTATACAGATACCTGCCCTAATTGAGGTAGCTGTAAGTTTTACAGGTCCGGATATTTTAGAACATATTTGTCCGGATAAAGCTATCTGATCCGCCCCGGACTGGACCCAAAATAGGAAAGAGGTTGTATCAAAAGTAATTTGATGGGCTTGAGAATCGCGTAAACGAAATTTCTCTCCATCAGGCACCCGGATAAAATCGGGTAAAAATTACTTTTGATACAGCCTCTTTTTTGACAAAATTCGGTAATAAAGATAATGTCTTATGTGTTTTCTAATTATTCAATCAAATGGTCAAAATAATATTCGTGCTAAATGGATAAAATCCGTAAACAATCTGGTAATTTATATCAAATGCGAACGTCCAAAAAACATCATATTTGTGTCAACATTTGATGTCAGATATAAACCCTATTGGATAAGTTTTAAAACCCGTTGACAATAAAGATATCATATATTGACCCTTCAAGAGATCAGTGTAGCATTTATTTAAAATGTGATCTCTGAATCTGCCCATAGGTTTTATTCATGAAGCGAGAACGAATTATTTGCTTATACTGCCTTGCTTTCATGTGAAATTCCTCCATTAAACATACGCACGTTATCACCTGATGCCAGGCTGATAACCTGAAAATGCCATGTAGTTATACTGTAAGCACTGCCTTATCCGAGGCAGGAAAATATGCTCATTCTTTTACCCAAAAACAATTATCAGTTATAAAAAAAGTATCAAAAAAGCTGAGCCTGAGGAAAATAAAACTGTCCAGAATACAACTGACTAACCTGGAAGCCATACAAGGAGCCAGAGGACTTGTTACTTCTTCTATCCAGATATGCGACGGGTGTGGTGGCAATAGCACTATTTCATGCGGAGGGAGCTGGTTATCCCTGTAGCTAAACCCATCATTCCAATTCAAAAAAATACCACTAAACTATTATTTCCTGTTAACAGGAATGTTGCTGTAGTATTTACAACTATAAAATCGTATACCCGTTACCGTATTTTTTATCACTAATTATAAATAATCATTAACATGAAAAAAGAATCAGTAAAAAAGTTAAGTCTGAGCATGATCAAGGTTACCCGCTTAAGCAGTAACGCAGCTCAATTAATTCGGGGTGGTAATGCAATTTCCGGGCCTGTAGGTCCTACAGGCCCCACTACAGTACAACCTGATCCATGTGCATCACAATATCAGGCATGTACTATGGATTGTACATTTGGCTGTACCCCTTGGTGATCTTTGTAAATAAATCACAAAAACGACAAAACCCGCTATAAGAGCGGGTTTTGTCGTTTTTGTGATTTATTTACAAAGCTTCTATGTGCACTGGAGTGTACTTTTCTCGAACCACTTCCAATTATTTCCTGATTGCGTGTAAATAATAAGTTTTGGAAATTCAGTTTGGTGGAGTTGGTAAAGCAAGGAATTAACCCTTTCTATAGCGTCAATCTAAATTTATTACTTGATGGTTAAATGAATAATTACATAATTAAATTAAGTTTTTTTTATCAATTTCAAATTTTTAGTATCTTAATAGGGATTTATAATTCAAGGGTACTAGAAAATAATCACGATAGTTGTTAATCATACATATGAAGCTAAGTAACACATAAATGGAGTAGCGTGTATATAAGGGAAGTACAATCGATATCATATGCTGACTTGAAATGAATTCATTGTCTATTCCTAATTCACATTTATCAAAATTATTAGGTTAAAGCTGATTTGTAGCTTATGTACGGTAGACCCAACCCCGTCTATTATAAGCCCAAACTGGTTTACGAGATTCTATTTGGTTTACCCAATAGCCCATGTATTCCTTTATTTGACTGATACATATCAACTCATTTTCAGGTACACCGTTTTTCATGATACGGGGGAATCCAGCCGTTCCGTTTTATAGTCATCCAACACCTTTTTTCTGGCATGACAGCAAGCTACAAACGATATAAATTTCACCCAAAATTGATATTATCTATGACTCCTTCAACTCATGAAATGCTCAGCATATCATACTGTACAGTAAGTATGAACAGGATTGAGCAGGTAAAAGTGACATTGCCACTTAACATAAAGGAAAACGAAAGGTTTAGTAATTTAAAATTCCTGTTATTGGATTATAATTCTTCTGATGGATTGGAAGAATGGGTACGTGAGAATTTGGAGGAGCACATCCTTTCAGGGAAGCTCACTTACTACAAGTATCACGATGCTCCTTTTTTTAATGCCTCCCATTCCAGGAACATGCTTTTCAGGCTGTCAAAAAATGACATTATTTGCAATGTAGACGCTGATAATATTGTCTATGGAGAGTTTACCGAGCATATCATGGCACAATACCGACGGAACCCGGAAGTATTAATTGTAACCGATCTCTCCAAAGAGAAGTATGATATGAGAGACGCGGTAGGACGATTTTGTTGCAGGAGGAACGACTTTATACAGGTAGGAGGATACGACGAGAGTATAGTCGGATATGGATTCGAAGACGTGGATCTTTATAAGCGTATTAGCCGGCTCGGGCGGGAAAAATGTGTAATTGATAATGCTGGACTACTCGCTGTGCTCAATCATAGTGATGAGGAGCGGGTAGTTAACGACTGGCTTGTGCAGAAGCATCATGCTATATTTATCGGTTCGAAGGAGGGCGGCCTTGAGCTGCTGATCCTGACGGACGACCGACGGTATATCAGGGGAACGGCTATAACAGGGCGCTACGAAAAAGAAAACTTCCAGTTCGGTTATGATGAAGGACCTTGCGGTGAGTGGGAACATAACGCAGATGGAACTTTTACCCTCAGACCAACAGGTGGAGAAACATTGCAGTTACAAGTTATTGATGAGAAAGAAAATTACCTGTTATCCGGTCAAGGTGAGCAGTTGTACCTGATGCGCCTTACCGAAACGGAAGGTGTAAACAAAGCGGTCATGTTATACAGAATGTCTGTAAATCAGGAGATATACCAAAAAAATATAGCTAACAATCACTTAACTGCTAATTCAAAAGGATTTGGCTTTGGACTGGTATATCAAAATTTTGATACCCAAACGCCAATTGATCTGAGTCAGTTCAGCTAAGAAGAGAGATGTCAGAAATATTCGCGCTGGACAAGGGGTTTCCCCAAAATAAAAATGGACAAACCAAGATCAATCTCGATTTGTCCACTCTCGTGCCCAGAACTGGATTCCTTATGTTCTGGATATGAATACTTTGTAAATAAAGTGTGTCAACTTTGTGTCGTCAATTAAAAACATTTCTGTTTTTCCACGTTTTTAACCCCTTCCTCCCTATCGTTACAAAAATAGTGAAAAGATGTCCACATGAAAAATATATCCTTTCAATAGGTAATGAGACTCCTCTATAGCACATTTGGTACTCTATCCGTTTATGAAGAACAAGTTGGATCTATATAGACATTTAAATTATATAGGGGGTGACTTTATAAATTATAAGTTATTATTTTGATAGTTGGAGTCTCTTCTTGTCCTTCCCCACTAAAAGGTAGAAGATATTTTGATCTTTTATTCATTAGTTAAATGCGCGTGATTACTAGGAGATTTAAATCAATATATCAGGTTCGAATCCTGTCAGCCCGACGAAGCTGAAAAAGCCTTACAACGATGCGTTGTAAGGCTTTTTTGTTGGCAGTTGAATTTGAGGATAATGGATTTATGTGAAGGCTAGGGTACTGCAAATAAGAAGGCCTGTAAGTCCAACTTACAGGCCTTCTTCGAAATTTCCCCAACTGGAGTTCAATCAGCACAGTATCAATTACTATTGCTGTTGGAAATTTTCATTAGCAATGGCAAGCAATTTTAGTCCGCTTTTCTGAAGGTATATTTAAAATCCCAGGCAACTCCATCTCCATCATTGACTTTCTGCGTCAGCAGGAATCCGGTTTCAGCATTATAAGTGTTAATAGCCTCAAATGTATTATTGATTGTGTTACCGTTTGCATTGTTGGAATTGGTCCATTTAGCGTAATTGCCGGCACCAAGAGGTACATCAAGGAGCTCATCATAAGTCACCATGTACAAATACAGGAACGGATTCTTCTCAAATGCATACTGGAATCCATTTGGCTTATTGTCGTAGAAGTAATTATTGGTATTTATGACAGTATATTTATTGCTGCCATCGATGTTTCTTCTACCATAGACAATATTTTTGGTAGTCAGGTTGCCACCAGATATAGTGTACTCAGTGTAACCTACATATTTGATCTTATCGTTGGTAATAGTATCTTTGCTTCCCATTAAGACCGCCTGGTTATTCTTCATGGTAAATTCTAAAGTCGATTTAGAAGGATTTCCAGTAGTCCATGAGATCATCGTGATTTTGTCATTATTATATACCACACTATCGTTGTATTGCACCTTGTTATTTTGAATATCTACATATTCAACTTTTTTGCATCTACCGTCAGCACCATATATGAAATTGTAGCGGTAACCCCAGTTGCCATTTCCTGTATTATCAGTAAACAGACTCTGGATAATATTATTCTTAAAAGCAAAGCTATCAATAGCCTGTCCGGATCCATTATCTACAACTGTTAGCGGCAGATATTGCTGAACGGAGGGGGTATTATCATCTTTATCTTTCTTTCCGCAACTGGTCATTACAAGAGCAAGCATTGCTGCGCCTGCAGCCATTTTTAACATCATTCTTTTTTTCATAAGTATTAAGTAATTATTAATAGCGAGCATAATTAGCATCTCACACGGACGTAAACAGGGATTGGGTACTGCATTACATTCCATGATTGCCGGATTGATAGTATTAGGTTTATAGGTATGGGACAATTTTTCCTGGCTAGAATAACAGTTGTTGGTTCCTCACAGGTTAAATACAATTAATAGCGTTGTTAAATCATTATCTCTAATTGTAAGACAGACTTTGTAGTTTTATATTCAGGAATTTCCTTCTGATTTCAATAATTGTTTTTGTTTTGTACCCCAGTAAATCGGCAAATAAGTTTCCTGGGAAAGAAATGATGGCATTGTTATAGTCCATTACTACATTATTATAAATCCACCCGGAGGCAGAAAGGCGGTCCTCAATATCTGTCCACCTTTTCTGCAGTTGGAGAAAATTATCGCTGAACTTGAGATCAGGGTAATTTTCTGCTGCCTCCATAATTTGTTTTAATGTGCCAGTTATGCTGTTATTGAGTTCTATTTTTTCAATTTCACCAATATTATAGGAAAGTGCATTCGCATGCATTCTCGTCAATTTGATCAGTGCATCACATTCGCAATACATATAAGATTTTACGGTATCTATCAATTCAGGGATTAAATCGTAACGGTCTTGCAGAGCAGCATTTATGCTTTCTGTTGCGCTATCCACCACATTTTTCTTTCGAATAAGTTTATTACAAAAATAAATTGTAGGTATTGCTACTAGCCCGGCTGCAATTATTCTGATGTCCATATTTTAATTCCTTATTGTTTAATAATTATGCTAGTTACAGACCACATAAGCGCATCTTGACGATTCATTCAAACTACCGTCTATGTTGAATTGGCCAATAACCGTCGTCATTAGGGGTACGATTCCGGCTATTTCGTTACATTTTTTCTGCGAAGTAATTTTCAGAATATGGTATTCTGTTTAGCCATAGTTTCTTAATACGATATTTTCTTTGACAGGTTATACGAAACATGTTGGTTTTACAGGATACATATAGTATAGATGGTAATGAATTACGAATCAAAGCAGGTATTGAATACTTTGTTTCCCGAACGCTCCATCTGACTGCCAATGACATCAAAAATGCTTTATTAGCTCAAAAGTGGGAAAAAAAGGAATTAAAAAATCACCCAGTAGATAACCTTAGGCGAATAATCTATCAAACGTATCAACCAGTATATGAAAATATTGGCACCAGCTTACATAAAAGCATTTCAAAATAGATAGAAAGGGGGATTTCACTGTCAATTACCACAGATTGCATTATTTCCTAACTTACGAATTTGTCGCAGCTTTATATATTTACTAATAATTAATGTATTTTGGATGCGATGAAGTATACTTGCCTGGTTATAGAGGATAACATAATAGAGAGGGATCTTTTAGAAATGTATCTCGACAAAATCAATATCCTTGAAATTAAAGCTATCTGTAAACATGCTGCTGAAGCATTTAAAATACTATCCACTACAAAGGTTGATATTATATTTTCAGATATAGATATGCCCGACATTTCAGGTATTGAGCTATTGAAAGGTCTTAGAAACCCACCAATTTTCATCTTCATCACCTCTCATCCGGAATATGCTGCGGAGAGTTTTGAACTCGACGTAATGGATTTCATCCCTAAGCCAGTTAGCATAGAACGGTTTATAAAATCGGTAAATAAAGCGATAGAACACCTCGATCTCAGAAAAAAGGTACAGACTTTAGCATCGGAACAGAAAAGTGATCCCGATTTTTTCTTCATCAAAGACAGCAAGGGATATGCACGTATCAACTACGAGGAAGTCATCTATATGGAGAGCTTTGGAGATTTTTCCAAACTACACACTTTCGATGGACATACCTACACTGCATTAATCAATCTTAAAAACTTTATACTTCAGTTGCCAGGCTTCTTTGTCAGGGTTCACAAACAGTACCTTATCAATTTCAACAAAATTATGAGTGTGAGCACCCACGAAATTATTCTGGAAAGCGGTGCAAATATACCACTCAGTCCTTCCTATCGCGAGGAGTTACTCCAATTGATCAACAACCGAACGCTCAACAGGATAGCGAAGAATTCCGACATTTAGTTATTTTAAACAAACTCCTTCAATTCTTTAGGAGCGGAGGCTTTAGACGGCATAGATAGTATAAAAACAGTCCCTTGTTTATCATTGGGTGAAGCGGTTAATTGGGCATTCATCATCGCTGCAAATGTTTTACACAATGTGAGTCCAAGACCTGTACCTTTTTCTCTATTTGTACCAGCTGTGCTGCGGCCAAGTTCAATACTGTTGTGGCTATTGAACCGTTGTAACTGCGCTTCTCCCAGACCAATACCTGTATCGGCTATATAAAGCCTGACCAGATGGAAGTCGTGTTGAATCTTAACATCGATACGTCCTCCTTCCGGGGTAAATTTTACCGCATTGTTCAACAGATTTCTAACGATTAAAGAGATCATATTCAAATCACCAAACGCCTTAGCTTCGCTATCCTGAGAGAAAGATATGCGAAGATGCTTATGGGATGCATCTCCTTCTGCTGCAGTCACCAGCTCCTGCACCAGATTACTAATCTCCAGTATCTTTAAATCCGGTTTAAATCCTTGCATTTGACTATACGCCCAGTTTAACAGGTTTTCCATCATGGAGGAGGTATGCCCTAATGTTTGACTTATACTGAGCGTGTATGCTCTTAGCTTTTCCTCACCAAGATTCCCATGTTCCAATAGTTTGGAAAAGGATATTAGAGAATTCACCGGTGCACGCATGTCATGACTTACCACCCCTAAAATACGATCTTTGACTTTCCCTAACTCTTCCAGTTCGGTCTTTTGTATTAATACCAGGTGATTTAATTGCTGCGTTTTGCGGTGTGCCCGGTAAACCAGTAACGCTGCACCCGACAATCCCAATACCAATAATCCTAAAAATATAGCGAGGTTCCTATTTAGTTTGGCCTTTGTTTCTTGCTTTAGGATCTTTTCATCCCGATACTTTCTGTCCAAACTGGCATTTAGGTGTTGCCGTTCCAGTTCACTCTCCTTCTGCAACTTTTCCTTTTCCAAAATTGCCTGTTTTTGTAAGAACGCCAATTTCTCGATTCGCATTTCCTTTTCCTTCAATTCCAGCTGTTGCTTTCTTTCTCTTGCCTCCAAGGTTCTTTTTTGCAGCGCAAGACTCATCACATGCTGCCTGCTCTTATAATCATTTTCTTTGATCAAAAAATCCAGTTGCAAGCGTTTACGGGTTATTTCCCGTTCCTTTTCCTCATTAAAAATCTGATCGCGAAAACGAATGTAGGCTTTAAAATATTCAAGTGCTTTTGTGAATTGTCGTTGTTTTTCTGCCGTCTTGCTCAGTGCAAGATTGGCATCTCTTTGCAAGGCAGGAAAGTGATTCTCCTCACCAATATTCAGTGCTTCTGTTAGCAAAGGAGTTGCCTCATGATATTGTGCATGTTCGATATAGAAGTCAGCCAGGGCTAACAGATCCAGTGCAGACTCTTTTTTATTATATAAATGCTTATTAGATACTATGGCCTTCTGAAATGCCTCCAGGGCTTGTTCAGAAGATCCATTTACACTCAATATCTTCGCACGCGTACGGTAAATGGTACCAAAAAGAGAATAATCCTGGAGCTGATTAGCAAAGCCCAGGGAAAGATCCAGGAAGTTAAGTGCCACCTGATACTTTTCTGTCTTACTCATTCCCAACTCCTTCTCATCAGCCAGGAAATAATTGGCCCCAATACTTGCATAACTAAGTGCTAAGCCATATTCTTCCCCCTTAGATTGTTTAAAAACCTGCACTGCCTGTTCTAAATAAGTAATGGCAGTTTTATACTGTTCCAGGCTTTTATAAGCATCGGCAATATTAACATAACATCCTGCAGCATTTAATTTATTATCGAGCTCATTATAAACGGAAACTGCTTTCAGATTAGCGCTTAGTGCCTTATCGAAATCCGACCAACTGGCGTACATGGCGCCCAGGTTATAATAGATATCTCCATACAACCGTTTATCACCAATTTCCTGGGATTTCCTTATCCCTTTGTTATAGGTATCTTCCGCCTGAATATAATGTCCTTGACTTTGATAATAAAATCCCAGGGAATAGTAGGCACGACCAATAAAAGATTGCAGCTTTAATTTTTCGGCAAGCTTAATTGTCCTGTCTACATAGGTTTCTGCCTTATCGATCTCACCAAGCTTGCCATAACTCTTATAGATCTTTACGTAGCGTTCCAGCTTGTTTCTGTCTTCCGTCTGGGATTGGTTATCTGCAAAAAGCAAGCTGTCTAGCGTTAGTTTAACTTGCTGTTGGGCAAATCCTGTTTGAAATATAATAAGTAAGAATATAAGGTGATAGCAACGCGACTTCATGTTCAGCAGGCATTAAAAATGTGGCACAAGATACGAAACAGAGCCATAAAAGCTAATGCCTTTTCACTCATACTTTGGTTGGAAGAATTATTAAATCGCTTTTTTCGCAAACACAAGTACAGATTATTACCCTGTAGTAGGTGAATAAATTGGTGTGTCATTTGGTGTGTCAATTGTGTGTCAACAATAGTGGGAGAAAGCGTGAAAAAGCGCGAAAATTGACACTTGACAAAATTAAAAAAGGCTTGTAAGTCAATTACTTACAAGCCTCTTACGTGCCCAGAACTGGATTCGAACCAGCACACCCTTGCGAGCGCTGCGACCTGAACACAGTGCGTCTACCAATTTCGCCATCTGGGCAACTGATATTGTGTCAGGGGTGCAAATATAAGCACCCATTTTATTTTTCCAAAATTTTACTGAACTATTTTTTCAGTAAAGCTTAGCATAGCCCCTGAAAACCAGCGTTATAAACAATAAGCCCTACAGGTTGTTATCTATGCACAACCGCCCTCCATATGACTTCTATCCTCATCATCCTCCTGCTCATCGCGCTGAATTTCTATTTCTCTATAGCAGAAATCGGATTAATATCAGTAGATAAAAACAGTCTGCAACAGGCCGCTGATAGCGGCAATAAAAAAGCAGCGCAGATACTGAGTCTCATTAAAGAGCCCGATGTATTTCTCAGTGCGGTGCAGGTAGGCATTACACTCGTGGGCATACTGGAAGGGCTATACGGAGGTGATCTGATGGCAACCTGGCTGGAACCCATCTTTCTCTCCTGGCATATGAACAATGCATTGGCACACCTCACAGCGTTATTGGTGGGCGTGGGTACTATCACTTATCTCACCATCGTTATAGGTGAACTCATCCCTAAAACCCTGGCATTGCTGAATCCGGAAAAAGTATCTTCGATCATCACACCATCGATGATCATCTTCTCTAAAATTGCCTTCCCTTTTATTAAACTGCTTACCGTTAGCACCAAATTCATCCTGGGCATCTTCTCTATTAATACTATCCACGAAGAAAAGCTGACAGAGAATGACCTGCGGAGTATGCTGACAACAGCTTACAAACAGGGACTGATAGATAAAGGAGAATTTCTCCTGCATAAAAATATCTTCTCTGCCTATGATCTCACTGCGGAAAACATTATGACACCCGCCAGTATGGTCACCAGCGTGAATGAAAGTATGAGTTGGGAAGAGATAACGGACACGATTAAACGTAGTATCCACCGCACCTTTCCAGTGTCAGGTAATAAAGATGAAATAATAGGCGCCCTCATGGTGAAAGACTTTTTCCTTCTCCCTGAAAAAGCCCTGTCAGACAATATTACACCGGTATCCTTCTTATCACTGAACCAGGAAGTATATGATATCTTTCAACAACTGCGTCGTGAAAAAACAAGTATGGGCGTAGTGGTAAATGAATACGGCGAATGCGAGGGCATCATCACCTATCATGATATTGTATCAGGCCTGCTGGGCAGCCTGCCCGGCTACAATACCAAAGAACGTTACCTGGCACAACAACCCGATAAAAGCTGGCTCACCTATGGTTATACCCGTTTGAGTTATGTCCGCGAAACACTAGGCTATGAATGGCTGCGGGAATATGAAAAAGAAGATAGTACCGTAGCAGGATTACTCATCGATAAACTTAAACATATACCTAAAACAGGCGAAAAAATAGTGCTGTACCAGGTGGTTTTTGAAATACGCAAAATGGATCATCACCGCATTGATGAAGTAATTATCCGCATGCAGCCTGCTACGTGAGTATGTTTACTTCCCTATTTACTATCCCATTTAAACCACTTAATCCCCAACACGGCAAACACCAGCGTGTAACCAAGAGACAACAATAATGCATAAGTAGTTTCCAGCTTCCATGCCCCTGGTGCCAGGCTGCCTGCCTGGATCTTTCTTACTACTCCATAGGGCGACCATGCAACTACCTGTCCTATTTCATTTCCCAGCATCTCCAACTCACCAAACATTCCCACCATAATAAAAACAAAATATACCAGGCGTGTAGTGGAATTTACCGTTTCAGGATTTTTAACGCGGCCTACGATGGCCTGCCCGAGACTCAGATACACCGCCCCTCCTACCATGGCCATCAGCAAACCGGCTACATAACCTATTGGCGTGATAGAAATTTTATCTACATAAAACCCGACGATGAAAATCAATATGGTCATCAATACGATCATAGCAATTTGTGCAGACAAACGACTGATCATAATGGTCCAGGAAGATACAGGCCCTACACGAAGGCGCTGGAATACGCCCTTGTCGCGGTCGCGTGCTATAGCACTGGAATAACCCATGAGCCCAATGCTCGTAAGACCAATCGTAATACAGGAAGACAATACAAATACGCCGCCCAGTTTATCTACCAGTCCTTTCCAGGAAATTAAGATAACAAGCGGCACCAGCAACACCAGTCTGACAGAACGACGATTGCGCCATAAAGTGGTGAAATCCGCGCGCAGCAAAGCAGACATCACGGCAGTAGTTTTAGGTATTCTTGTTTCCATGAGTGAAGTATTTTGTTATGAACGGACAGCCCGTCCGGTAAGACCAATAAACACATCTTCCAGTGTTACTTTTCCTTTTCGCACTACACTGAGCACTTCCGGATCGTTACGATGCAGATCTATCAGCGCCTGTGGCGTATTAATAGCAATGATGCGGCCATGATCAATGATAGCGATACGATCACATACCGCCTCCGCCTCTTCCATGGAATGTGTGGTCAGCAGCACCGCATTACCTTTGCCACGAATACCTTCTATGCGTTCCCATAGTTGTCGGCGTGACTGTGGATCCAGGCCTGAAGTAGGTTCATCCAGCAGCACCAGCTGCGGATCATGAATAGTAGAAATCACCAGGGAAACCCTTTGCTGCTGCCCACCGGAGAGTTCACCAAACTTTTTACCGGCGGCATCCAGTAAATTAATTTCTACCAGTTTTTCTTTCACGGTTTCATTGTTGAGGTCAACACCATAGATACCAGCAAAGAGCCGGATAATTTCTGCAATGGTCAGCTCAGGCTGAAAGCTGGTAGCCTGCAACTGTACGCCCATATTAGCATGCGCGTGCAAAGGCTTCTCCTGCGTATTAAACCCCGCTACGGTAATGTTCCCTGAAAGTGGCTTCAATAGTCCTTCTATGGAGCTGAGCGTACTTGTTTTGCCGGCACCGTTTGGCCCCAGCAAGCCGAAAATTTCGCCGGAATGCACACTGAAAGAAACGTCTTTCACTGCCTGAAAAGAGCCATAGCGCACATTCAGCTGATCTACCTCCAGGATAGGAGCTTGTTGTTGATTGTTCATCTAAAGCGGTATTTAGTTTTAATGGACGATCGAAAATACAACAAGCCCGCTGATGTGCAGGTACTAAAAGGTGAATAATAGTGAAAGATCGGTAAACACGGAGGTATTACCGGTAAAACCGGTGAGGTCAGCAACGACGCAGCAGTATGGTTTTACGCCATGAAAACTGTACCTTGTATTGGTTGTGTAAACAGATCCAACAACTGATTTTAACTATCCCTCATTTCAATAACAAAACAGATCATGGAACTTTTAAAATGGGCCGACTTTCAATTTCATTTTGGTTTCAGAAAAGAATATTTCCCATTTTTTATCGAGCGATTGCATGCCACTGCAGCGCGTTTAGAGGAGATGACGGTACTTATACAGGAAGAAATGCTGGAGGAAAAAGAACCCGGGCACTGGTCTGTAAAAGAAAACATAGGCCACCTGATCGATATAGAATCCTTACATGAAGGACGGGTGGAAGACCTGCTGCAGGGTTATGATTTACGTGCAGCAGACATGCAAAATAAAAAAACGACGGAGGCACATTATAACCAGTTCCCTATCGGGGAACTCCTTCACCATTTCAGGGAAGTGAGAGGCGCCTATATCCAAAAGCTACTATCAATAGATCCGGACCTTCTGGATAAAAAAGGGTTGCATCCGCGATTGCAGCAACAGGTTAGCCTGGTAGACCTGCTCTACTTTGTAGGTGAGCATGATAATTACCACCTCACCGTTATTGCGCAATTAATTGCCCGCTATAATAAGTGATTCAACCTGTTCGTCTATTCTGCCTTCAAACTCTTCACAGGGTTCAGTAATGCCACCCGTACAGCCTGATAGCTTACTGTGATCAGTGCAATAGCCATGGCAGCAGTACCGGCAATAAGAAATATCCACCAGTTGATAGCAACCCGATACTCATAATTATTGAGCCAACGATACATCAGCCACCAGGCCAGCGGAAATGCTATCAAACAGGAGGTCGCTACCAGCTTTACAAACTCTTTTGACAAAAGCCCTACCAGTCCGGTTATAGAAGCTCCCATTACTTTACGGATACCGATCTCTTTTGTTCTGCGCTCTGCCGTGTAAGCTGCCAGTCCAAATAATCCGAGGCAGGAAATAAAAATGGCGAGTCCTGCGAAAATGCCAGCCAGCTTACCTATCAGCGCTTCCACCTTGAACAGGTTATTAAATTCGACGTCTGTAAATTTATATTCAAAAGGATAACTGGGATTCTGCAGACGCATTACTTTTTCTACTTTGTCCAGGGCAGCGGTAAGATCTGTACCGGGCTTCAAACGGATGCTCATATAATTGGCATTTTCACCCACACTACTGTAAAGCATAAACGAAGCACCACTGGCATACATATTATTGTAAGAAAAATTCCCCATGATACCTACTATCTGAAGCTGCCGGTTGTTATTCCGGATAATGCCTCCTATCCTGCCTTCAGCACCCATTTGTTTGGCAAATGTCTGGTTGATGATCACGTTATTACTATCGGCAGCAATGTTGGCATAAAAGTCACGGCCCTCTATTAAACGTATATCCATGGTAGACAAATACTGCGGCGTAGCAAATTCATTTGTAATCAGGACATTTTTCCGGGGATCTTTTCCTTTCCAGGTATAATTATCTGTATTATTCCAGATACTCAACATAGCAGATCCGCTCAGCGTGGCATTGGCTACCACACCGGTTGCTATCAGATCATGGTGGATCACATCAAAATGTTTGCTGATGTTGCCTTGTGCTTGCATGCTGATTAAATTATTCATGTTAAAGCCCAGGTTGCGGGCCTTCACATGTTCTATCTGCTGGTAAACGATTACGGTGGCTATAATAAGAATGATAGAAACAGAGAATTGTGTTACTACCAGTCCCCTTCTGATGAAACCTGCCGCCAGAGCCGTTTTCATGCGCATCTGCTTTAACGCGCCAAGTGGATTAAAAGAAGACAGGTACAAGGCAGGATAACTTCCTGCAATCAGACCTGTCATCAGGCCAATGGCTAATAATGAACACAGATGTAATGGCCGCAATATATTTACCGACAGCTGTTTTTCCACGATGGCATTAAAAAACGGAAGTACCAAATAAAGCATCAGCACTGCCAGCGTAATAGCCATAAAGGCTATCACCAGCGATTCCAGCATGAACTGACTTATCAGCCTGCCTCTGCCGGCTCCCATTACTTTTCGTACACCTACTTCTTTAGCCCTTTTCTCAGAATGTGCAGTCACCAGGTTCATAAAATTAATACAGGCAATGAGCAGAATGATGAGGGCAATGGCAGAAAAGAGTTGCACATATTGTATCCTGCCTCCCGCCATTTTACCATCTACAAACCGGTCACGCAGGTTCCAGTCGTTCATGGAAAATAAAAAGCACTTAGTGTCTATGTTGCCTTTGGTACGGAGGTAAGCAAATAATTGTTTATTCACTGCCGCTACATTAGCGGTGGGTGCTAATTCCACAAAGGTGCGTAAACCATTTTCGCCCCAACCTTTCATCCAGCTACTTTCAGCTTCTGCTATTTCAAAAGGCGCCAGCCATTGAAATTTAATGGTGCTATTTTCAGGAAGATTCTTAAATACACCACTGACCATATAATCTTCTTTGTTGTTCACCTTCAGCATCCTGCCTACGGGATCTGTTTTACCAAAGAAGTTGCCGGCCATCTTTTCACTGATAACAACGGAATGAAGTTGCTTAAAAGCATTGGCCGGATTGCCGCTGATGAATTGAAGTCCCAGCATAGAGAACAGGTTCGCATCTGCATAAAATCCGCTCTCATTCATATTTTTATCCTGCAGGGAGAAGAGCTCCCTGTCGCCCATGGTAGTCCTGGCAGCGTTAGCGATGCCTGGAACCTCCTGTAGTATTGCCTTTGCCATGGGGCCGGGTGTAGCAGAAAAAGTACCTGTTTTACCGTTATAGGTTTGATTTTCCATTACCCTGTACAGGTAATTTCTTTTGGTAATGTCGTGATTAACGGTCATCTCCGACTCTATCCACAAACCAATGAGTGCCGCACAGGTAATGCCAATGGCAAGCCCGGTGATATTCAAAAAACTGTAGCCTTTATTTTTACGCAGACTGCGAAAAGCCGTTTTAAAATAATTAATAAACATAGCTGACTGGTTGAGAATTATCGGACATTAATATACATGCACGTTACTGTTTACCAAATAAATGCCACCTTACCGGTACTATGATTACCAATGGTTTAATTTATTTTTCCGTACAATAAGTGTCCGCAATTGATCAACAAATGTTCGAAACCGGACAATAGCTTTACAACGATACTAATTGTCTGCGTAGCGCTTCCAGCACCATACCAGTGCGGCTTTGCACGTTCAGTTTATTAAACAGGATTTCGCGGTAGCCGTCTACCGTTCTTTCGGTTACATTCATCTTAACAGCGATGGCTTTATAGGTAAGGTCGCTGCAGGCGAGACTAAGAAATTCCTGTTCCCGGTCAGTGAGTGTTTGTTTTTGTTCGGATTGAAGGATGAGGCGACGGTAATTTACATTTGCGGCATCGTTATGATACTGGCCGGTGGTGTGTATATCGCGCAGGGATTTTTCCAGTTCTGTGGGATGTATATCTTTCAGGAGATATGCGCAGCAACCGGCTTTCAGCATTTCAATGATAGTAGCGTCATTGTCTTTCATAGACAGGGCAGCCATCTTCACACCGGGATATAATTTAAACACAGCAGCCGCGGTTTTGGCGCCATCCATTACGGGCATATTTACATCCAGTAACAGCACATCCGGTAGTGATGGCAGATTAGCTAATTTATCCAGCATTTCTTTTCCGTTCATTGCTTCCACTACTATATTAAAGCCGCTAAAACTGCTGATCAGTAAACTAAGGGATTTAAGGAATAACTGGTGATCGTCTGCAATGCCAATGTTGATGTTCATACACAATAATTATTCAACGGGTAATGTGATCAATACTGCTGTACCGCCGGCGGTGGTTACTTCCCAGCGGATCTCTCCTCCCAGCAGGTTAGTGCGGTGTTGCATGTTACGAATACCCATCCCCATGGATGACATATTCTGTTTATCAAAGCCTGCTCCATCATCTGCAATGATCAGAATCAGTTTTTTCTCTGCCAGTCTTATACTGATGTCTATCACCTGGGGCTGTGCATGTCTGATACAATTTTGCATGGCCTCCTGGATAATGCGGAACAGTATGATCTGAGGTTCTGCCTGTAACGGCAACTCCAGCAGCTCATAGGTGAACTTCACCTGTATAGCCCTGCTGGCATTGATTCTGTCTATTTCTACTTTCAGGTTATCTATCAAACTGAACTGATCCAGCCATTGACGACTGAAAGATTTAGATAGCGCCCGCAGATGATGAATAGCTGTACTGAGGGTTTCTTCAGCAGTACGCAGGGTATTGGGTACTACTGACATGTTTCGTTGGGTTACATTGATTAACAATTTAGTACTGCTCAGTAACTGTCCTATATCGTCATGCAGTTCTTGTCCGAGGTGGGCAAAGGCCTCTTCCTGCATTTCTATTTGAGACCACATCAATTGTTTGTCGTAATCTTCTTTCATTAATTTAAGCTGGTGTAAATAAGCATCCTGCTTCTTTTTATAATTAATCACCGCCGCTACTACTACAAGTCCCAGTATGGTAACCAGCAAAGAAATAAAAATTACACCTACAAAGAGATCTTGTTTGACCGGAAGCATAGTATGCCTTTTATCAGCATAATATACAACAGGTAATTGGATAAAGAGTTTAAAACTGCAAAAAAGTAAGGCGCTTTATGAGCGTCGCTTTCCAGCAGCAGGTTATAAAATCCATTTACACTCATAGAAGCAGAGAAATAAATAAAGAAAGCAAGGGTTAACCAAAAAAAAGGGTGCCGGAATATAGACGCTTCGCTATCCGGGGTTATTGAAAAAAAGGATAAAAGGCACCAGCAGATGACCAGGAAGCTTTCTATTGTGATGTTTATACCGGGGAAAACCCGCCATCCTCCTAATACAAAGCTGTAGAACAGGGAAACCAATCCAAAAATAATAATGGAAATGCCCATTAATAATCTCCAGCGGGGAGCCCTGATGCCTGATCGTAAAATGATTGTTATCAGACTATATTCCAGCACCACGAAAAAATGATACACTATAAAAAAAGCAAAACCCTGCGTTCCGATTATTTCCACAATCACTTCCGTGATGATAGAAACTCCTAATAGTATAGCCAGTAACCTGATCTCTTTCACATCCAGGTGAAATAAACTAATTACAAAACAGGCTACCAGCAATACGTAATAAGCATAGATCCATCCATTCATCAGTACGCAGATTATAAAGCTTTATTTCTTAAGATAATTGACTCAGGTCCGCTGTGGCTAATGGCGATCCCTGGGCTCTCAGTAAATCAAAAAGTTGTCTTAAAGGAGGTAATGGTCCGCCACCACCACCGTTACCTCTTTCTTCAATAGAGGGATCACTTGAACTATGCACCATATCATTGGTGGTAGCTTTTGTGAGCAATTGATCATATCCGATCTGTGCCCCAAAAATATCAATTCCTTCTGCCAATAAACTTAATTTTTGATTGGCTTCGGGTATGGCAAAATAAAAACGTATAAATTCGCAACCTGGCTGGCTAAGAATACGTAGCAAAGATGCTTTACTGAAATCTATACTAAAGATACCCTGAAAAATCTCCAACGCTGCCGGGTTGTTCAACAACATGGTGTAAAAATTATTGAGCATACCTAAATAGGCAGCAAAAGTTATGGGCATACCAAAGGTATCAGTGCCTCCGGTAAAAGGCATGTGATAGTCCAGCTGCTCAGGCGTAGGATTCAGGTGGCCCTGGTTGTTACAATCATAACCGGATAAGGACATTAGATCACTCATGTTTCATAGTTTAGTGGAAACAAATATTTATATTTTTCTTCATGCCTGATACCGGGGTTTTCCCCGGTAAAGCCCGATATTTTAGTAATTTTAGGAAAGAGAATCTTATCGTATTAAATTTCATTTTATGGAAAACTATGACTGGAGCCGGTTTGTATTGAAAATACCGGTTAAATCCACTATTCAGCAGGCTTTTGATGCCTGGAACTCCCCCGCAGCACTGGAAAGCTGGTTCCTGCGCCGGGCAGATTTTACAAATGAAGCAGGAGAACAACGGGCTGCACACAGTCCTCTTGAAAAAGGCGACGAATTCAGCTGGTACTGGCATGGCTTTACAGACGAAAGCGCAGAACATGGGGAAATACTGGCCACTAACGGTCACGACTATCTGCAATTTTTATTCGGGAAGGCTGGTATTGTAACTGTACGTATCAGTGCGGCAGAAGGAAGCACCATAGTGGAATTGCAACAGGAAAGTATTCCGCTCGATGAAACTTCCAGGGTCAATTATTACATTGGCTGCTCCAATGGCTGGACCTTTTACCTGGCCAACCTGAAATCCTTGCTGGAAGGTGGTTTAGACTTACGTAATAAAAATGTGGCATTACAACAGGTGGTCAACTCCTGATTATAATTTTAACAACCCCAGCTTGTGCAGCGCGTTCACGGGCTTATTATCCCAGAACAACTCAAAGTCTTCCAGGCCGGCGGCTTCATAGCTTTCTTTGACCTCCTGTAAAGTATATGTTTTAGGATTGCTTACTGCCAGGTGTTGCAGCATCTCTGCCAGCCATACGCCCTGCGGTGGTTGTACGCTGATATTTACTTTTTCTTTTTTACTCTGAAAAGTTAGGGAAGACATTTCCCAGGTAGCTCCTTTCTTGGATTTGGTGATCACTTCCATCGCGGGTTGTTTACCGAGGAACACTACTTTGGAAGTTGGTTTGATGGTACCCACCTCTTCTTCCGTGAGTGCCGTAGTGATATAATCCGGATGTACACTGGTTTTGGGCACTTTAAACTCAAACCATTTGGATAACGGATAATCAAAGCAGGCGCCATGCATATAGTTGAGCAGGGATTTTTTTAATCCGTAGCTGAATGTTTCATGATCTGCACCGGTAGGGTCAATATGCATAATATCATTATTAGCAAAAGCACCCACTTCGTCTGTTTCCTTTTGTACATTGAATTTAGCGGGTTCCAGTCCTACCGGGCTATGCGCCGTCATGGTAAACTGGTGCCAGAATGCGGATTGCAGGATACCTGCCTGGAACATCTGCCGTACCATCTCCAGTGCGTCTATTGTTTCCTGTGCTGTTTGTGTAGGAAAGCCGTACATAAGGTAAGCATGCACCATAATACCGGCTTCCGTAAAATGACGGTTTACGCGGGCCACCTGGGCCACTGTAATGCCCTTCTGAATCAATCCCAGCAAACGATCAGACGCTACCTCCAATCCTCCTGAAACAGCGATACAACCCGATGCTTTGAGCAACAAACAGAGGTCGCGTGTGAAGCTTTTCTCAAAGCGGATATTCGTCCACCAGCTAACGGTGAGTTTGCGGCGGATGATTTCCAGCGCCAAAGCCCTCATCAGCGCGGGTGGCGCGGCTTCATCCACAAAATGAAAACCGTTTTGTCCTGTTTGCGCAATGATGGTTTCCATACGATCGCACAGCAGCGATGCGGTGATTGGCTCGTAAATTTTTATGTAGTCGAGAGATATATCGCAGAAAGTACATTTACCCCAATAACAGCCATGTGCCATGGTGAGCTTGTTCCAGCGCCCATCGCTCCATAAACTGTGCATAGGATTCACGACTTCAATAGCAGAGATGTACCCGTCCAGCAACAGATCGCTGTAGTCCGGTGTGCCCAGCTGCGCCTGTTTATAATCGTGTGTAGCTTTGTTATTGACATATGTTACTTTTCCATCTGCCAGCAAAAAAGTGCGTTTCAGTTCTTCCGCTGTTTTCTTCCCTTCCAAAAACTGTACAAGGTTCTCTACCGGCGCTTCTCCATCATCCAGCGTAATAAAATCCACAAATTCAAATACGCGGGCATCTGCGAGTGCACGCAGTTCTGTATTAGGAAAACCACCGCCCATGGCTACTTTAACCGCAGGATAATTTTTTTTGACCCACTGTCCGCAGCGGAAAGCGGCGTACAGGTTGCCTGGAAATGGAACAGAAATAGCCAGCATGGCTGGTTGTACCGTAGCCATACGTGCAGATAATATATCAATTAAGATGTTGTCTATATAAGTATACGCTGCGTGCAGTGCTGCATACAACTCGTCAAAGCTGTTGGCAGAGCGGCTCAGGCGTTCAGCATAGCGACTGAATCCAAAATGCGGGTCCACACATTCCATGATCAGGTCGGAGAGATCTTCCAGGTACATGGTGGCCAGGTGTTTGGCCTTATCCTGGGTACCCATGGAACCAAAGGCCCAGTTGAGATCGTCCAGTTGTGCAAAGCGCGATGCTTCCGGTAAATAATCCCGTTTGCAGATCAGGTGCGCTAAAGTGGGGTTTTTACCCTGTAAAAATAAAATGACGGCATCAATGGTATGCACATAATCATCCTGCAACACCAACATGCGGGCTACGTTTTCTGATACCGCTGCCGGCGGCGCTGCGGCGATGTGTGTAAACAATTGCTCCAAACCCTGTTTTGAAAATAAGCGCAACGTTACTTCAATACCCAGGTCTGCCTGAAAGGAAGAAATATTTTTAGTATTCAGAAATCCTTTCAGATAAGCAGTGGCCGGATATGGCGTGTTTAGCTGTGTAAATGGTGGTGTTATTAAAAAAACAGAATTACTCAAGTCAAATTATTTAAAGCGCAAATTTAGTTCAAATTGTCCGAACTGTGGTTATTGTCTTTCCCAGGATTAGGCTGATTATACTGATTATTCTGATTTTATTTTACTGATTATAAAAAGATTAGCGAAGATTAAAGCGATTGTATCCGCTTTAATCTTCGCTAATCTTTTTGAATCTTCCAAAATCAAAAAAATATAATCAGTATAATCAGCCTAATCCTGGGAAAGACAAAATCACAGTTCAGACAATCTCCGCTCATCAGGATAACCATAATAATCAAAGTTTAACACTCGCTCCCAATGTCACCCACCTACCCGGCATGGGTACTGCACTTGCTTCTATATAAGTAACATCGAGCAGGTTATTGGCATCTGCATAGATCTGGTAACGGGATCGCCTATACGCAATACGTGCGTCTATTACGGTGTAGTCTTTGTAATTAATACGCATACAATAACGTGCGGCAGCTGATATGCTGAAATGCTGCAACAGCTGCGTACGCACGTTGGCAGTAAACTGATGACGTAAACTCTCAATCACATACCTAGACATTTTTGTAGTGATGCCATCTCCTTTAAATTCAGGAGAGAGATAGTTGTAACCTGCATTTACACCTACACTGTTAAATATTCCATTCGGCTGCAAAGCAGTGCTGTAACCAGCATTGAAGGTAAGTCCCTTCATATCTGCACGATGGAAATTTTGTGGTTGCCACGGAATACTATTCGGATCTTTTACACCGGCAGTATCTTTTACATAATCTATGAAATCAGTAATCTGTCTGTAAAAGGCTGATCCTGCAAAAGAGAATTTCCCGCTGAATTTGCGGATACCGGCTTCTGCATAAACTGCTTTTTCAGGGCCCAGCTTATCATTACCAACGATAGCGCGGCTTTTATAATACAGATCTGTATAGGTAGGTAGTCGCTGTGCCGTACCTACATTGGCAAAGAGTTTCAGGTCAGGTGTAATATTAAAACCAACATCTGCGCCGGGAAAAAACTGCCAGCCATAAAAAGAATTATAGTTGAGATACCCACCGAGCGTGAAATTAAAACGACGATCAGCTATTGATTTGTACTCCCCAAACAGACCCAGGTTGGTTCTGTCGTGGTTACCAAGGTTGCTGCTTTTAATATGCTCGTACCGTGCTTCCACGCCGGCACCGAAGGAGCCGATACTGGTAGCAAAACTATTATTCAGTTCAGCATCGAGCACCTGGGTATTATGAAGATTACGGAACTGATCCGGCTTAATGTATATATAATCATCTTTCGTATAACGATAGCTGATCCTTGGTGTCATTACCCATGCCGGGGTAATCTTAGAGGTGTTACTCACCGCCGCCAGGAATGTTTTCACAGTTTCTTCCGATTCCTTATCACCCGGAGGTGCATAAAACCCGTTGGCACCATATTTATTATTTACGAAACCTGCCAGCACATTGTACTGATGCAGACTATCCCTGTTAAATGCCGCCTGGTAAAAAGCCCTGTAGTTGTCGTATGCTGTGTTGTAACGGTAGCCATTGCCCTCATTACGGCCCAGCGACAGCAACTGGCTGCTACCATCCTTTACCAGGGAGCCGGTAGCACCTATGCCATAGGCGCCGTATAAATTACCTTTCTCATTCTTTTTAAAGCTGCTGCCGCCGCTGCCGTTCACCATTACACCACTTTCGGTGGCTTTGCGGGTAATGATATTGATAGCCCCGTTCAGTGCGTTAATACCGTATATGCGGGCTGCTGCACCGCGCAGCACCTCAATATGATCCACATCAGAAAGGGAAATGGGCAGGTTCATGATATTGTGACCTGTTTGCGGATCGGTGATCTTGATACCGTTGAGCAGTACAAGCGTCTGGTCAAACGTACCACCATCAATGCCTATATCCGCCTGAATCCCGCCAGGGCCGCGTTGCCGTACATCCAGTCCGGGTACATATGCCAACACTTCCGTTACAGACGACACCGCCATGGCATCTATCTGTTTACGGCTGATAATAGTGACATTACGGTTACCCGCCTTTAACGGCGCTGCCAGCCTGTTTTCCTGCACAATCACTTCATCGAGGTGATGTGAGATGAGGGTGGTATCAGTACGCTGTTGCGCCGCTGCACGGCTACACAGGCCAAGGAAAAGGAATACAAGAATTTTATTATTCGAAACAGCTATGCGCATCTTTACAATAATTGCTAAAAAAGAGCGCAAAAGTACGCATTAAATTATTGGTTCAATAATTCGTGTCTTTCTTAATATCATTACCCTCGAAAAAAGGCCTACCAGCAGCGCCAGTAACAACAAGCCTACACTTGTCCATACGATCTGATGTACACCAATACGCGCAATGGCCATACCACCAATAGCAGCGCCGATAGTAACCGCCAGGTTGCCGCAGGAAGTAAAGATGCTGTTTACAAAGGCAGGCGCTTCCCTTGCATGGATGGTAACATTCACATTGCTGATCAGAAAACCACCGGTATGAATAAATCCCCATACACAAATCGTTACCAGCATAGGCACAAACTGAAAGCCTGCTATATACACCAATACATGCGCAAGACATAACAGCACAATAAAAACAAGTGTAGTAGTAACTATATTTTTACTCAAGAGCTTTCCTGCCAGCCAATTGCCGCCTACTCCGCTGATGCCGAAAACCAGCAGCATTAAGCTGATTTGTGAACCATTCATTTTAGTGACGGTGCCCAGGTAAGCTGCCAGATAACCATAAGTAGCATACATGGCGGTGATCATTAAAAAGGCCAGTAACAAACCACTCCACAAAGCAGGCTTACGAAAGATTTGCAGTTGCGTACCGTAACTGATGCGCGCTATAGCCGGCATGGGTGGCAGCAATACCAATAATCCAATTAATGAAATACCATTCACCATCGCACAAAGCACAAAAGCCGCCTGCCAGTTAAACATAGCTGCCATAAAAGTAGCTAATGGAATACCTAACACACTGGCAATCGTGAATCCTCCAAATACAATACTTACTGCGCGGGGAGATTCCGCCGAAGGTACTGCTGCCGCTGCTGTCGCCAATCCTATCGACCAGAATACGGGATGCAAAAATGCCGGTAATATCCTCGCAAATAATAAAACCGGGAAAGTAGTAGCCAGTGCAGAAATGATGTTGGAAATAGTAAAAACAGCCAGCACAAAAGTCATTGCTTTTTTTCTGTCCATACCGGAAAACAACAATGTTGTAAAAGGACCAAATACAGCAATGATAATGGCAAATGCACTCAACAACCAGCCTGCTTTATCTATGCTTATTTTAAAGGCGGATGCGATCTGCGGTAAAATACCAATAACTCCAAATTCAGTAGTAGCAATACCAAAGATGCCCAATGCAAGTACATAAAGTGTTCGTTTCATAAATTTTTCTATTGATGGAAATTTTATGCAAATTTGCAGCAGACACCATCAAAATTTATGATATACACCTTTATGTATGATACACACTTTTAGGAAAGTATATTAATTATCAATCATTTACACAGCCATGCCAGAGTTTTTTCACGATAACAAGCTATACTATACCCCTATTGAATTTGCACTCAACCATATTGGAGGTACCTGGAAGATGCCCATTTTGTGGCGGTTGCAAAAAACAATATTGCGTTATGGTGAGTTAAAAAAAGATATCCCGCACATTACACATAAAATGCTGACATCCCAATTAAAGGAGCTGGAAGAAAAAGGATTGATCACACGTACTGTATATCCGGTGGTGCCTCCCAAAGTAGAATACAGCATTACTCCCAAAGGATTACAGGCAATACCTGTTATTGAACATATTATGAAATATGGATACGAACTAATAAAAGAAGCGGGGATTGATTATCCACCAAAAAAATAGCCCGCTTACTGCAACGCATATACGAAGTTGCCTGCATAACCGAAGAACAATACGCTAATCTCCCTCTGAAATATTAATGCCGGTTAAACTTTAAAAAAGAAAAACGTCTAACTAAGATATTTCTAAAGCAGTGTCCATGAATAAACGCAGCATTTCTTTGCTATTCACCATGCTCATGATGGCGGGTTGCAGCAAATCAAACAATACACCGCAACCCCAACCGGGCGGCCATTCCTTCCTGATTTTTGACGGTATACATTATGCTAACAAGCCTGACCTGCAGCCTGAAGGACTGCTTCCGTTGAATCTTGTATATGCCAACAGGTTAGTGTCGCCGAATCCGGCAGATAACACACAATTTTTACCGGATACAGTAAAAATAAAGGCAGTAGCCACACAATACCTGACGCAGCCAAATGTACCTGTTACATTAGATATTGAAAGCTGGTCTTACGCAACCAATGCGCTCCCTGCTACTATCAGTAAATTCAAACAAGTAGTCAATACTTTCAAAAACATAAACCCCGCTGTTAAACTGGGCTTTTATGGAGTAGTGCCAAACGACAGATACGACTGGAATAACATACAACCGGTTGGCGGCAGCAACTACCTGCAGTGGCAGCGATTAAACGATGCCATGATACCTGTAGCACAGTCTGTAGATCTTTTCTTCCCGGCTGTTTACACCTTTGACACAGATACTACCGCGTGGAAACAATTTACTGCAGCTTCTATCCGTGAAGCAAGAAGATATGCTCCCGGAAAACCGGTATATGCCTACATCTGGCCACAGTATCATGATGGTACACCGCTTTCTTTACAATTCGTGGACCCCGTTATATGGCGTTGCGAGCTGGAAACACTTTATCAGCTGGCAGATGGTTGTGTGATATGGAGTGGCAATAAAGGTGTGAACGGTACCATTCAGTGGAGTAATGATATGCCCTGGTGGCAGGAAACCCGGAACTTTATAGCGCGTCATCAGCTGCATTAAACATCGTCCTTTGCATTACCGGCGGGTGCAAAAAATTGTAGAAAAAATCGGTATTTTTGACCCTGTTATGTCAGCAAATAATAACAGAAAAGCACAAATTATCAAGTGGTTAAAGAAGATAGGCTTCTGGGGCTTTATTTTCTTCCTGGTAAAAGGCCTGATATGGCTGGCACTGGGCTATTGGGTATTAAAATAATCCATTTTATAGCTGCCGGAAAAGACGATCAATCTTTCCCGGCAGTAAGGTCTGCAAGTACCTGCTAAAAAATATTATATCCCACCAAACGATCCATAGCTGCTGATCTCATTCACCACCTTTTTCAGGTGATTATTTACTGAACGATACACACTTCCACCCATACTGATCCTTTTTACGCCTGCATCTTTTAATATATCAAATGAAGGCAGGTCGGGCATTGCCAGCACATTAACGGGCAACGAAGTAGCGGTTGTTACATGGCGTATATCTGCCGGCACTTTAATAAATGGAACAAAGATACTATCGGCACCTGCTTCCTCATAAGCTTTGATACGTGCCAGTGTTTCATTCAGCGCATCAGGCACCTGCAATAAAAAAGTATCTGTTCTGACATTAATGAACAGGTCAATATTTTTTTGGGCGAGCTGATTTTTTATGAATGCCAGTTTTTTGCGGAAGGTATCTGTTGGCCCAAGGATCAGCTTTTCTGCCTGTACAGAATCTTCCAGGTTGATACCCACTACGCCGATATCATGCAGCTGCTCAATATGTTTTACTACTACGTTTACATCTTCACTATATCCTCTTTCAATGTCTGCAGAGAGCGGTACTGTTGCCTGTTTGGCAATTTTCTCAACGATAAAAAATAGTTCTGCAAAAGGAATACGTTCTCCATCTTCATAACCCAGGGTATCTGCAATTGCAGAGCTGGAAGTGCCGATAGCCTTGATACCATTTTCCTGCAGGATACGCGCACTGGCTGCATTCCAGGCGTTGCCCAATAAAAGTGGTTCGTTTTGCTGATGTAGTTCCTTGAATAGACTGTAATTACTCATAGTCCGATTTATTATTACGTGAAAAATTAATTATATGGTGAAGATGCCGTTGATAACGGTTACCGCTTCTCCTCTCAGCAGCACCCGATCCTGTTGCAATACTACTTTCAATTCGCCGCCACGTGCAGATGCCTGGTAAGCGAAGAATTCATTTTTGTGCAATCGTGCCGACCAGTAAGGGGCTAAACTGCAATGTGCCGAACCTGTTACCGGATCTTCGGAAACGCCCACCGGTCCTGCGAAATAACGGGAAACAAAATCATAGGGAGCATCTTCTCCTGCCCTGGCGGTGATAATACACAGATGATCTTTCAACAATTTTTCATCGGGTATAAAACCAGCTACAGCCTCTGCGGACTTTAATTCCACGATATAACGGTCAAAGCTATACGTTACATTCACATAATTATCCTTAAATAGTTCCTGCAACGGAGCAGGTAAGGTGGCGGGCTCATGATCCCTGGCAGGGAAATTCAGTTCTATCCAGCCATCCTGCTGACGGGCAGTAAGTACCCCGCTCAATGTGTCAAACCGGATAGTGTCGTGCACCCGCACCAGTCCTGCTTCCCAGAGTACGTGTGCGCTGGCCAGGGTAGCATGTCCACACAACTTCATTTCCACCTTTGGCGAAAACCAACGCAGGTGATATCCGTTTTCTGTTGGCAACAAAAACGCGGTTTCTGCGAGGTTATTCTCTGCTGCAATAGCCTTTAGCAAAGCATCTTCCGGCATACTATCCAATAAACATACACCTGCCTGGTTACCTTTAAAGGGCACCCTGGTGAAGGCATCAACCTGGAAAAATCTGATCTTCATGTGGTTAATATTATAAAAGAACAACACAAAAGTGCGATAATTTAACATACAAAAACAGATACAAAACTTTCAATTTCGACCATATCAGATTTTAAAATGACGGAGCCGGAGAAAAAAATAATACTGAATATTGTCACACTCGTCACAGCTGCTTGTCTAAATAATAAACAGGCAGGTTAGCATCAAATCAATACATTTACTACCTGGAGCATATTCATTCAATTATTATAACGTTGGAAGAAAAAGTTGACATAACATTACTGGTATCACAAGCTGCCGGGGGCGATAAAAAAGCCCTCAACAGCCTGATGACAGCCATTCAGCCGGATATTTACAATCTTTCGCTCCGGATGTTATGGAATCCGGATGAAGCTAAAGATTGCACGCAGGATATACTCATTCGTATTCTTGGCAGTATCAGCAGTTTTCAGGGCCATAGTTCCTTTAAAACCTGGTACTACAGGGTTGCCTCCAACCACCTGCTTAACCACAAAATAAAGCAGGATAAAAGGGCTGCAGCCACGCTTTCCTTTGATGCACTGGGTGCTCTGCTCAATGAAAACTTATCAGAACCGGTTGTAGCATCAGATCTGGAGAGGAAGATAATGGCAGAGGAAGTGAAGATCGGGTGTAGCCTCGGCATGCTGCAATGCCTGGATAATGGCGGCAGGCTGGTTTACATCCTGGGAGAAATCATTGGTATCAACAGTATACAGGGTGCTGTTATTATGAATATCAGCAGTGAAAATTTCCGGCAGCAGCTTGCCCGGGCCAGGAAAAAGATCACAGCTTTTGCCGGTCAGTATTGCGGCCTGGTAAATACGGCCGCTGCCTGTTCCTGCAATAAAGCCATTAACCGCGCCGTACAATCGGGCATGGTAAATACACAACAGTTACGTTACGCTCATGATGGTGAAAGTTTACAGCTGCTGCAAAAGCTGGATCGTATTGTAGATAAAACCAAACAGCTGTTTACAACTATCCCGCGATATAATACACCGGCAGCAACACTGGATACTATCAGGGCCATCCTTATAAAAGAAAAAATGTAATCCTTCTTAATTAAATTTTCTATGAAATATAACATTAACGGCATTGAGCTGCAGGTGCAGTCAGCCGGCAACGGTTCCGTGTCCATACTTTTTCTGCATTATTACGGCGGATCGTCCCGTACATGGACGGAGGTGATCGATATATTGCAGGATGCGTATCATTGTATCAGCTATGATCTTCGCGGCTGGGGGCAGTCGGATAAACCTGAAACGGGCTATAGTATTGAGAGCCTGGCTAATGATGCTGTCGCACTCATTCAACAGTTACAGCTACAACGATTTATCCTGGCAGGGCATTCTATGGGCGGAAAAGTAGCGCAGTTGCTGGCATCCAGGCAATTGCCGGGGTTGGAAAAGCTAATACTCGTAGCCCCCTCTCCTCCAGTGCCTACCATATTACCCGCGGCAGAAAAAGCATTTTTATTACATGCTTACGACAACCGTGAAAACATTCAACTGGCGCTGGATAATGCGCTCACAGCAACTCCGCTGCCACCGCACATCCTGGAAAGAACCATTGCAGATAGTTTGCAACATTCGCCTGCATCGCAGGCCGGATGGCCCGAAATAGCCATGCCGGAAGATATTTCGAAAGCAGTACAGCATATAAATGTGCCTGTTTTAGTACTATCCGGTGAGCATGATAAAGTAGATCCGGTAACAAGATTGCAAAAGGAACTGTTACCTTTTATACCCAACGCCGTGATGGAGGTATTACCCGGCACAGGGCATTTATCTATGCTGGAAGCCCCCAGGCTGGTAGCCAACAGTATCCTTGCTTTTATATCCTGATTAATAAGAAGAAGCGGTAGGTATAAATATTTTACTTGCTCTCTGGCAAGAAGGAAATATCCATATAATATTTTTCAGGATTCTTCGGATCTATATAAACATCTATTTTTTTATCGTTGATAAAAGGAGTAGGATCAAACCGGACTAATTCACTATTATAGAAATGTAACTTATTAGTTGTATTATCCTGCCAGCTGCCAAGAATAAAATAATTTATTTCTCTTCCTTCAAAATCATTTACTACCACCTTTACAAAATCGGCAGCTACCGCTTTTCCGTTTTGCTTCAACCACTGCTCCGATGCGCTTTTCCTGGCACTGATGATAAAAAAAACACCCACAAACAAAATAAATGCTAACCCCATAGCAGCTACGGCAAAAGGACCTGCATACTCATCTGCGCCTCCTAGTTGTACATTATCCGGGTTGGTTTTATCATAATAAACGGGCACTTTCTCTCCTACCTTATAATCTGGTGGATAAGAGGAAACGGAAGATACATAAGTGTGTGAGGAACCGTCTGCAGCCAGATAACTTACTACCGGGGCATATGTTGAAAAAGTCTTCTGTTCCGCACCTTTGCCACTGGTGCTTTGTGACTCTTTCATTTCAATAACAGTACCTTCGGTTTGTGCAGCATTTGCCCGGAATTTTTTAGCACTGATATACATAAATCCACTAATGATGAGCAACAAAAAACCAAGCACTAAAAAGCCTTTTGCAACTAGTTTCAATGTTTTTTTATTCATCTTTCAGAGGGGTTTTATAACATACAATATAACATTATAAACTTACGTAATTTTCCCCATTGTTAATGAATCACGAAGGCTGCTTCATCACGTTGAGCACTGCTGCTTCATCCTGGTCAGGTTTTATTACACTGGCAGCTGCAAACCAGGATGTTGCCACTTCTCCTAACAGAGCCGGGCTTCCTGCACTGGTAGCAAGTGCCACACCATAAGCCGCATCCTTATGCCGCAACGATGTTGTAAAGGCTGGTTGCTCCGCAAAATTGCGTTCCGCCATACGGCGTGTATACCTTACCACTTGCGGACTGGCGGCTGCACTATTTTCTATGGCTGTTATAACCGTTTCCCGGTCCAGGCCAAGACTTTCTGCCAAGGCTAATCCTTCTGCCAATGCCGCAATTTGTACGGCGCCCATTAAATTGATCAGCAGCTTATAGGCAGTGCCGGTACCTACCGGCCCAAAATGCCGGATCACAGCAGACATAGATGTCAGCACCGGCCGTATACGTTCCAGATCAACCGGATCAGCGCCCACTAAAAGTGTAAGATTGCCTGCTGCTGCAGCTTCCGGCAAACCGGTAACGGGGCAGTCGATATAAATAAGATCGTGCTCTTTTGCCGTAGCAGCCAGCTTTGTTACATGCACCGCAGATATCGTAGAACATTCTATTACAAATGATCCGGGCTGCATATTTTCTAATGCTCCTGCTGCACCCAGCCATACCGCAGCTGAGGCGGCATCATCTGCTAACATAGCAATAACCACCGATGCTTCACGGGCCGCTGCTGCGGGACTATCCGACCATACAGCACCTGCTTGCAACAGAGAAGCAGCCTTAGCACGGCTACGGTTCCATACTGTTACGTGATAACCACGTGCAAGGAGACACGACGCAATGCCGTGCCCCATTCTACCAAGACCTAAAACAGCTATTGATTCCATAGATAATATATTACTCCCGATGCCTCTAAAAGGGGAAATGACATTACTGTTTAAAAAAATTAGTTTAAAAGATGATGATCAGCCGCACTTGTTTCCCTGATAAAAATAACTGCATCATATAATTCCTTAATGTCTTTTGTAGTATATGAACCACGCTTTTTTTCTTCGGTATAACCTATTAATCTATGCTCCAGACCTCCAAAACCATCTGATGGAATATTATTCGTATAAAATAAAAAAACATCCGGCGTCATTTTATTCAATAATGCTTCCCAGGAATTTTTTGAAGGTATATTTAGTTTGTATGATGTGAAGATGTTATCCCTGTTGTCGAACCTGTCTTTTGTGGCACTATATGTACCCATAGCGGTGATGGTACCTATGTTATAATAATCAGCATGATCTTTTTTAATATAACCGCCCATTCCGCCTCCATTATCATCTCCAAATCCTGGTGCATAAGCTATATGGGCATTGTGCGCCCACACCAGCGCCTTCGTTTTGTTTATGTTAGCCACATGCAACACCATCTCGCTCATTAACTGATCCCTGGATAATACCTGTTGTTTATAGGATGGTTTATAAAAAGCATCTATGCCATGCAGGCAATTTAAAATACATTCTTCCGCTGTTTCACTTAAATGAATGTTATTAGTGACTACATACTCTTTTATCTGCCTGATTTTTTTATAAATATCAATAGCATTGATGACTGTGGCCATGGCATCATATTTAAACTGTCTATCGTTAATATGCTGCCACATAGAATCCTGGAAAGCGGCCTCATATTCAATACTGTCCGCTATCTGATCCAGTCTGGGTATCTGTAGGGTATTGATCTCCTTTCTGAAGATCTGTGTTGTTTTCTGAATAAATACAAAATCAATTCCTACAATATTAACCTTGACAGCAGCTGATAAATTATGCTTCCTCACCCAGGAGAGAAAATCCTTAAATTCAGTGGTCTGATATATGGAAAGCAGGTTATCTTTCATTATAAGAGAGATGTCTTCAGCCGGATCATTTATTCTTTTGTTGAGATAATAGGTGTCGCCATATGGGTTTTCAAGAAAAATAAGTTTATACCCCTTCTCTTCAACCAACATCTCAGTAAGTATGGCTCTAACCCGTGTAAACTCTTTTGTGCCGTGAGTACCTTCTCCCAGGCCAATAATACTTGCTCCTCCTATCGTATCTATAAATGGCTGTAAGCGTGACTTTAGCGGGAAAGTATCATTCACTGCTGTTAAGGATATAATTTTATCTGCCATCTTTGAGTCAACATGTGTACCCTGTGCCAGGGTTTGGGTAAAGGAACAGCATAAGAAAAAAAACACCTGGATTCTCATTATTTATTTTTTATGCTTAAATGTAATAATATTTACTATTACGCCCTAAAAATAGCAAAGTCGCATAAATCATATGATTTATGCGACTTTGCATATGTTGTACTCTCTTATCCGGACTACAATTATTAAACCACTTTCTTCGGAGGCAATGCAAAAGCTACTGCATCATGTTCAAAATGACCCTTGTGCGATCCATCGCAAAATGGTTTATTGGCGGAGAGTCCGCAGCGACAGATAGCCACTGTATCACGTCCTGCAAGGTCGTATGCATTACCGTTCCTGTCAACAATTTCAAAATCGCCTTCAATTTTAAGAGAGCCGTTGTTATTCACCGTAATTTTAGTAGAAGCCATGTATGTTTTTAATTTAGCCTGCAAAAATAGGAAAACTAAACCACCCCACGGGAGAAATATCTCACCCGCAGGCCAAAGCGCTCATCCCCAAATTACTGCATCCCGCTACTTTTGTTTTTATATTTGGGAGAGATGTTATTGTTTTGTTCCATCAATCACCCAACAACAGCCCTTGAAAAAGCATTTATCTATCTCCCTTTATTGGAAATGCCAGCTGATAGGCTGGTCTGTTGCCAGCTTGTACTGGGGCTACACCGGCCTGACCGGGCCAAATTTTAATTTACTGATTGGCATTTTCCACTTTATTGCGGATGTAACCATCAATATCCTGTTAACACATATCTATAGAAATTATGTGCTGCAGCAAAACTGGAATGCCTTAGGACCTAAAGCACTGGTATGGAAGATTATTCCTGCTATACTGATACTGGCCACTGCTTTTACGCTGACCGTCAACATCCGGTTTTATCTTTTTTATTGGTACCTGGCACCAGGGCCTAAAGATTCCTTCTGGCAATACCTGTTGGTATATGGGCCAAATACTTTTATCGGCGGTGTAAGATTGATGTCTATCTGGGTATTGGCTTATCATATGTATCAGTACGCACAACGCGAAATCAATACCACAAAAGAAAACGCGCGACTGGCAATAATAGCAAAGGAAGCGCAGTTAAGTAATTTATCTGCCCAACTCAATCCGCATTTCTTTTTTAATTCATTGAATAATATTAAGGCGCTGGTCATTGAAAATCCGGTATCTGCCCGAAGGGCGATTGATTTATTATCAGATTTATTACGCACAGCGCTCTATGGCAAAACAGATAAATTAATTGCAGTACAGGATGAACTGAGCCTGGTAAAGGATTACCTTGAACTGGAAAAACTACGGATGGAAGAACGGCTGCAGGTGCGTTTCTCAGTAGATATGCACCTGGTACAAACACGCATTCCACCTTTAAGCATTCAAACCCTGGTGGAAAATGCCATAAAACATGGCATTGATAAATGTAAAGATGGTGGCCTGATTGATGTACAGGTAACATCCTCCGATGGCCTCCTGAAAATTTGTGTAGAGAATCCGGGAATACTCAGCAAAACCACGCCTATGAACGGGTTAGGGCTTAAGAACCTCTCCGAAAGACTCCAATTGGAATTCAATAACAAAGCCACCCTGTCTATTGTACAGGTATCCGGAGAAAAAGTACTGACCACTATTTTAATTCCTGTCGCATGAAAAAGATCCAGGTAATTATCATCGACGATGAACGCTCCGCCCGTGAAGAAATTAAACGGGCACTTGCCCCCTATCCTGATTTTGAGGTAACCGGAGAAGCAAAAAATGCAGATGAAGCGAAAGAACTCATTGAGACAAAAAAGCCTGATCTGATTTTTTTAGATATACAGATGCCTGAAAAATCCGGGTTTGATCTTTTGGCATCACTGGAAGATGTGCCGGAAGTAATATTCACTACTGCTTATGATCAATATGCCCTACAGGCTTTTGATAACAATGCGCTGGACTACCTGATGAAACCTATACGGGAAGAGCGTTTCACCAGAGCTATAGAAAAAATCAGGAAACAGTTTACAGATAGGGCCACTACAGATCGCAGGATCTTCGTAAAAGACAGGGACCAATGCTTTTTTATTCCCCTCTCTGATATTTATTTAATTGAGTCCGTTGATAATTATGCCCGCTTATATTTTAATGAAAAAAAAGTATTGCTAAAAAGTTCGCTTAATCAATTAGAAGAAAAACTGGATGCTACTATCTTCTTCCGGATCAACAGAACACAGCTGATTAATGCCGGTTTCATTGCACAGATACATGCCATGCCGGGAGGCAAATTACAAATCAGTTTACAGCAAGGTATGCGCCTGGAAGTTTCCAGCCGGCAATCCGTGAAGTTTAAAAACTGGCATACCATATAAATTCATTTACCCACTTACTTTAAAATGCTACTCAGTATGAAAAAACTACTGTACCTGGCCTTGCTGTGCATTGTTGTCAATGATGATGCAAGGGGACAACAATTATTTTTTCCAAAAAATGAAGCCTTAACCGTGTCTATGCCGGCTTTGGCCACACAGGTAGCCACGCAGCTTAAAAAGGAAGGCGCCTGGCTCATTCCTGACGGCGACCAGGAATTTCATCTCACTAATTTAATGACAGCACAAATGGTGGCCGCACAATATACTGCTGCCATTAAAACGATCAGTGCCTGCCAGGATATTTATCGCGCGAGAAACCCTGATTATGCAGCTAAATTACTGATGCCTTATCAAACATTCTGTAAAGCAAAAATAAGGGCGGGAAGCATGCATGAACCCTTTGCACTGGCATTTAAAACCGTCTTCCTTGACGCCTTTCACCGTTTATCTGAAAAGGACAACTTTGATACCGACAGCAGGTTTCTGCAGCGTATAAGTACATTGGAAACTGAATTTAACAGCGCACTGGAAAAACAACATACCACAGACAGTATTCCGCTTGTTGCTGCTATCTTTCTTTGCTCAAAATATAATGCCCTGCAGGTATTTAAAACCATTGTACCACTGGCAAAGCCCCTACTGGCGGCAGAAGACCGGAAACATTATATCATACAGGGCAGTGTGCTGATCAAAACGCGGGATGGTGCATTTATTTCCGTAGTAGTAGTCAGAAAAAAAGCAATGACGCATGCTTTGCCTGTAGTGTTTGTATTTAACATCTATGCCAGGACCAGGGACATCTCCGATGCCCGTGAAGCCGCCGCAAATGGTTATGTAGGTGTAGTAGCCAACACCCGCGGAAAGCGGTTAAGTCCGGATGAAATAGTACCCTATGAGCACGACGGCAACGATGCCTATGATGTGATAGACTGGATCAGTAAACAACCCTGGTGCAACGGTAAAGTAGGCATGTACCAGGGGAGCTACTGCGGCTTTACCCAGTGGGCATCTACCAAACATGGTGTGCATCCTGCCCTGAAAACCATTGTGCCATCGGCGGCGGTAGTACCCGGCTACGATGTGCCCAAGATGAATAATGTGTTTATGAATTTTGTTTATTCGTGGATTCCTTACGTTACCAACAATAAATTTCTGGATGATGTTACTTACGATGATAATGCCAGATGGAATGATTTAAAGCAAAAATGGTTTGCTTCCGGTGCTGCGTATCGCTCCTTAGATAGTATTGACGGGCATCCCAATAAAATATTTCAGCGCTGGCTGGATCATCCTGCGTATGACGAATATTGGCAAAACATGACTGCTTATCAGCAGGATTTTGCGAACATCAATATACCCATCCTGTCTACCACCGGCTATTACGATGGAGCACAAGTTGGTGCGATGTATTATTTTAATCAGCATCATCAATATAATCAGCATGCTAATCACTATTTATTAATTGGTCCTTTTGATCATTTTGGCTCGCAGCGCCTGCCAACACCATATCTGAGAGGATATAAAATTGATGATGTTGCCAACATCAACATTCATGCAATTATTTATCAATGGTTTGATTATATATTGAGAGGTGGCACTAAACCCGCTATACTGAAAGACAAGATCAACTACCAGGTAATGGGCAGCAATGAATGGAAACATGCCCCATCGTTACAGCAAATGAATAATGATACCCTGACGTTTTATCTGAGTGATACCATATCCGGTATACATCATAGCCTCACCGGGCAAAAGCCCTCAAAGCAGCTGTTTTTTTCGCAAAAGGTTGATTTTGCGGACAGGTCCACCCAAAACAATTACGCCACCTCATCCCTTATAGACACAGCATTTGATGCCGGTAACGGGCTTTCGTTTATCAGTAAGCCGTTTCGTTCCTCATTTGAAATCAACGGATCTTTTTCAGGAGAGATAAAGATAGCGATCAATAAAAAAGACCTGGATTATAGTGTAGACCTGTATGAATTGATGCCGGATGGAAAATATTTCTTCCTGTCCTATTTCCTGGGGCGGGCCAGTTATGCCACAGACATCACCCAAAGACACTTATTACAACCCGGTGTTGTAACAGGCATCCCCTTTAGTAATACTTATTTTACAAGCCGGAAAATCAGTAAAGGGAGCAGATTAGTGATCGTATTAAATGCAAACAAACACCCGCACGACCAGATAAATTACGGTACAGGAAAGGATGTGAGCAGTGAAACCATAGCTGATGCACAGGTGCCGCTGGAGATAAAGTGGTATAACAATAGTTTTATTAAGATTCCCGTTTTTAAATATGATTTGGGTATTTATTAAAAAAAAATGGTACATTCAACATGCATTAAAATCACACTTTATGACACTTATATGGACGCTGATTATCGGCGGTATTGCTGGTTGGCTTGCCGGCAAAGTAATGCGCGGTGATGGGTTTGGTATTATAGTAGATATTCTCGTAGGTATTGTAGGTGGTTGGCTGGGTGGCTGGCTCTTTGGTATATTGGGCCTCCATTTTGGTAATGGAAAAATCGGAGAATTGATTGTTGCGTTTTTAGGAGCGGTAATCCTGATTTGGATTGTCCGGCTTGTTAAACGTGGTTAAGCTATTTTTTATCAATGCCGGAGCTGTTGAATAATGGCTCCGGCATTGATCTATAATTTACCAGCGCTTTAATTAAGCGTAATCTCTGGTAAATATTGTTATCTCCTTAAGTGAAGCTCCTCTGATTCTTTTGTGTGGCTTTCGTCACCATTCCCCCGGCTTGCCTGCCTCCAGCTGCATTCCCCACCAACATCATAAAAGCAGGTTTCCATCACATTTATAATCCACTACATCACATTTACCCATAGCAATCTTATAATAATTTCACCTTGGTGTAAACATCCATCCCATATGAACAAACATATTTTATTGGCATTCTTCCTAAGCCTTCCCTTTTTGGCAAATGCCCAATCTCCCAAGAACCTGGTTTCCTTCGGACAAGCGGATAGTGTTACCTCTGATATTTTAAAAGAGCAAAGACCTTTATGGGTGTACTCCCCTCCTGTTGATACCAGCATCTTTGCAAAGCCCGCCTACCCTGTGTTGTACGTGTTAGATGGTGATGCTCATTTTGCCTCTCTGATGACAATGATATTTCAATTAAGCGTTATTAACGGCAACACAGCATTGCCGCAAATGATTATAGTAGGCATTCCCAATACAAGCAGGAACCGCAGCAGGGATCTTACGCCCTTTAGCAATGCATCGGACAAGACTTCCGGTGGCGGTGAAAAATTCACAGCATTCCTGGAAAAAGAATTAATCCCTTATATCGACAACCATTATGCCACAGCGCCTTACAGGATATTTATAGGACATTCTCTCGGCGGCCTGCTGGTGGCCAATACGCTGATCAGCCACCCTGGTATATTTAATGCCTATGTTGCTATTGACCCCAGCCTGTGGTGGGATAATAGTCATCTCTTAAAAGAGGCTGATCACCAGCTGCAACAAAATAATTATAAAGGAAAAAGTTTCTTCCTGGCCATCGCCCATACCATGAATCCCGCTTTGGATACGGTGCAGATAAGAAAAGACACTGCATTAGGCTCCATACATACTACTGCTATCCTGCAATTATCGGAGCAATTAAAAAAGTATTCCGGCAATAATTTAAGATGGAAAAGTAAATATTATGAAGATGATGACCATAACTCTATACCATTGATTGCAGCATATGATGCGCTGCGGTTTATTTTTCATAATAACAGGTTTCCGACCTACCTGTATTTTGACAAAAACGGCAGTCCAGATTCCCTAAAAAAGCTTATCATAGCTCACTATCAGCAGCTATCACGAGAAATGGGATATACAGTACGTCCTTCAGAAATAGCCTTCAATCAATTTGGCTATATGCATCTTCAACAAAATAATTTCGATAAAGCACAAATGTTCTTTCAGCTGAATATTGATTATTTCCCGGAGAGCTTTAATACTTACGATAGCATGGGAGATTATTACATAGCGAGAAACGACCAGGCCAAGGCTATCGCTTATTGGGAGAAAGCGTTAGCCATCAAATATGTAATCTCCACCAAAGAAAAACTGGATAAAACAATTGCACAGAAAAAATAGGTACCCGCATTGGCCGGTACTTACCTGCATTCATTGTGTTATAAAAAAATCATTGTTCTTCCACTACTGACAGGATATTCCCGGCAGGGTCCGTAAACCAGGCTATAACGGGTCCTCCGCCGCGGAAAATACCTTTTTCATCTGTCTTCAACTCGCCCTCATATTGTAGAAATTTCACACCACGTTTGGTCAGCTCGTCTACCGTTTCTTCCACATTTTTCACCGGGAAATTTAAAGTGGTAAAAGTTGCCGGTGTATGATTGGGTTTGGAGTAGAGCAATATCCTGCCGCCTCCTGCCATCTGTAACGTTAACATGTACTCTTCCTCCACCACATCCAGTCCTAATGTTTGGTGGTAAAATTTTTTTGCCTGCTGCAGATCATTTACGGAAAAGCTGCTGAATGCCTTGGTTTGCTTGAACATAGCGCTGAAGTTTATTACGTGAAAAATAAATCCATATGGCTATCAGCTCAAATTTAGTTCCATTAAAACAATTGCAAAGGGGTATGTAACCACTCTTTTTCATGTGCATACCTGATAAAACATTTATTTATCCAGGTAAACCAACAAAAATACCACAGTCAGATATAACCAAAGCATGGAAAAGCTAACATGCACAACCGTTTCAAATAGTTTTCCTTTCCATAATTCCGGCGAATAAACAAAAAATTGAAATACCAAACGTATTCCCCAAAAAACAAAAAGACCCAATGATATTTGTCTGCCTAATTTGGTGAAGATGATGTCATGTGTACAACAAAGACAAAGCACTCCGATTAAAAACACCATCAATGCTACAAAAAATGTATGCACATACATCATCTGACTATTAATAAGACTTAATGGCTGCAATTCTTTTTTCCAGTTAAAATATTTCGGGAATACGATATGTATGATTGATAAAAATATTAAAACAACACCAATTATTTTAAGCTGTAATTCCATCACTTTTTAAGTATATAGGTAGAAACAAAAGGCGTTAATTTAAACACCTTATCAACTGACAATCCTGCATTAGTAAGGGTTTGCATCCATTTTCTTTTTGAAAGAAAATGTAAAAAACCAATATTATAGGCAACAAAATTATTGATATCTCTCAGATGTTCTACTAAAATTATTTGGCCATCGGCACGCAACGCATTCTTCAACTGTTGAAAAAAATGAACCCGTTCTTCATCGTTCCTTATTTCATGCGCAGAAAATATAAGGCAGATACAGTCTGCCGAATTTTCGTTTAACGGCACCTTGCTTGTGCTGATTACTTTTGTTGCCGGGAACGCCGGATATGCTTTGCGGGCCCTTTCAATAGAAACTTCCGTATGCCTGAGCGGATCATAGAAATCGAATACAAGCAGTTTGGCAGCAGGATATTTTTTTGCCAGTATGGCACTGGTTTCATCAAAACCTGCATGCATGTTTACTATATTTCCGGAAGACCTCCCATTTAAAACAGGCAACCAATTTAAACTATATAAGCCAGTATAATCATAAATATACCAGGATACAATTAAAGATACCACTGTACTTAAAAGGGTGAACAGTGCGACTATAGCTGCCGTCAGCTGCGAATAATAAGGAAGAAAACCTTTAACGGTAAAGAGCAGGATGATTGAGCAAAAGGCAATAACATAATACTGCCAATTAAATCGTATGATATTGGTAATTCCCTGAAAAGGTTTCCTGCTCAACGTTTCCATACTTCCGTTTTGCCTTTTTTCCAGTGATAGGGTATATTTTCAATAATAAAAGCATTGGCCAGTACTATTCCGTTCAATGCTTTTTGATTGATAAAACCGATGTGATGTTTTACCACTTCCACTGGCCGGGGTGTCCAGTTTTCCCTGACACCTTCAATGATTAATACCGTTCCTTTTTTTTCGTTGTAAGTGAATGTAAAAGGTAAAGGACCGGCAAACCGCCTTGCTTCTTTCCAGTCTTTAAAGGGGGAACCTTCCGGCAGGCTTACGTCGGACCGGTTAATATTCACTTCAATGGCAATGTCAGATTTTATAGAAGAGATAGTTACTTTGGCCTGATCAGTACGAAAATGAATATCCGTGCGGGTGTAGTTATAATGCGTAAAGATATTTCCTAACAAAGCCATTCTTCTTTTATCGGTTGCTGATTTCAGAATATATAGCCCTCTCAATTTTTTACCACTATTAGTAGTATATCTGACAAAAATCCTGCATCCTATCAAAAAAAAATCATTCCCCATAAACACCGAAAAGCCTTTTGGACGCAGATCTTTTGTTTGCACCAGTGCGATGGCAATAAAGGCCCACCGGTCATTAAAAACATCCGGTTCAAGGCAGGGAGGAAGCAGTTTTTCTATCTCCTCCTTTGGCACTGCATACGTGAGCACGAGTGAGCTTTCAAAAAAAGCCTCCACAGCAAAAGGATGATTTTTCAACGTTAGCATTACCAAAAAAGATTAAGCACGTAATGTGGATTTGTCATTGTTGAATGCATTAAAGTATATGACAACAATGAAAATGGCCGCTAAGATAACATTTACCCGGCCAAATAAAAGGAGGTCCGGCACGGCAAAAAATTCTATGATATTCATGGTCGCTACTAATACTATCTGCATCCAGGCACACCAACGGGGTTTAATCTTGCTCAGTATCCATATAAACATCCCTATTTCCAGCACCCCAATAATTTTAGTAGCTGCATAGGAATATTTAGCGCCAAGTATGCTGGCAAGCTGGCAACAATCATTTGATGTCTTGGAACCAGGTTTAATAGTTTACAAAACAAACCATTTATAAGCCAGACCAAAGCAATGGCTATGTTAATCGTTCTTTTTGAGAAAGGGTTGTTCATTTAATTAATTTAAAAACTGCAGCGGACCGGAAGACTGCAACCCGTTACCATCCAACAGGGATAAATACCACACTACCGCACCGGCTGGTGCTACAGGACAATTTATCTTATTGCTCTTTACCGATACCCGTATGCTTTCCCATTTCCTTTTTTCGGGAAGAGAGGTAGTGTCTGTTGTATAGTTTAAAAAAGATTGAACGCTATCGGATGCATTGCTGATACTGGCAGTTACCTGTCCGTTTGTTATACGGAAATCTTTTATTACAGGCAACGGAGGAGTATTATTAAACAGGTGGTTGATGAACGTAAAGATCTCATCATTTGCCCATCCATAATGGTGGCTGTGTTTCATGCCAACTTTGATACATAGGTACCTGTTGCGCACCAATGCGTAAGTATGGGCATACGCCGTTAACCAGAAATGCACGTCATTAGCGCCATTGATAAATAATACCGGCATGCCGGCTTTACCAATATAATTGGACGGGTCGTATTGTTTTATCCACGTTTCCTGGTTTTGAAGACTGATACCCGCTACCGCTTTCGCCATATTACCGCACTCCCATAAATATCCGCAGCCGTAAACCGGTACGGCGGCCTTGTAGCGGTTATCCAGACCGGCCATCATACAGGTAATGACTCCGCCCCAGCTGATACCGGTAATGGCTATACGGTTACTGTCTATTTCCGGAAATTGCCTGATCAGGTTATGCGCCAGTAAAACATTGGCAACGGCCTGGTATAGCCATTGGTCATGCAGGTCGGGGGTAACATCAAAATAGGGTGTTTGCCCGTTTGTTTCTTCCAATCCATTTTCCAGGTGTTTTCTTTCAGGGCCGTTTCCCCGAAGATCCATTGCAATGGCTGCATATCCTTTTTTTGCCCACATGAGGGCCCATTCTCTGAAGGCTGTCCCTCCACCTCCATGTACCAGTACCACTGCCGGGAGATGTTTATCCAGGGATCGGTTTCCGCTGATGGTACCCGGTGTGGCGTAATAAGCAAAAACAGATTGTGCATGTTGTTTATAAGGCAAACCCTGATAAATAATACCAATGGCAGAATCAACCGCCATTGTTTTAAAGGCGGGCGTTTCATCGATACCGGGAACATCCCAGATAGTTCCTTTTACGCCGGTTTGTGCAGTGGCGGTCTTAATCGTCAAAGCCTTTATAACAATGAATAGAAAAACACAGTGTTTAGTCATATAGAAAAGAAACCCTAATATAATACGTATTGCTGAAATCTTTATATGCAGTGTATTTTAGTTAATTTCGTTTCAATTATTTTTTTTAAGATTAAAAAACGGCCAACAGCATGGACATCAGGAAAATACACGAGCAGTTGAAAGCGGAAGGATTTACTCCTGAAAACACCACACCACCCGGAGGATCTTATGTATCTGTAAATATCCGGGCTAACATTGCCTATATAGCAATACAATTTCCGATAGCACAGGAACAATTCCTTTTTACAGGAAGGCTGGGGCAGGAACTAACCACGCAGGACGGGTACAAAGCTGCCAAACTCGCTGCCATGAATGTACTCGGGCAAATCAATAAATATGTGGGCTTTGATAAAATAACAGGATTAAATCATATTGATGTTTATTATCAGGCGGCGGGAAATTGGGATGACGGGCCCATTGTTGCCAATGGCGCGTCAGACTTGTTCCTCAATATCCCCGGAGATGCCGGGAAGCACTCCAGGGCAATATTCGGTGTTGATAAACTACCAAGAAACTTCAGTGTAGGGTTAACCACTTCATTTACTATTAAGGAAGATTAAAATTAGCAACTACCCACCTAATCCCAATAATAAGCCAACATGAAAAAAGTACATTATATCTCAGGGATACTATTGATAGTTTTCATTGCCATGCATTTGTTTAACCACCTGATGAGTTTATTTGGCCCGGGTGAACATATTTATGTAATGGACCGGTTGCGGCTAATCTATCGCAATGTATTGGTAGAAACACTCTTGATGGCCGCCTGCGCAGTACAAATCATTTCAGGTATACAACTCATACGAAACAGAAAAAGGCAATCCCACTCCGCTTTCGATAAGCTGCAAGTACTGACAGGATGTTATCTGGCAGGATTTCTGGTCATACATTTAAGTGCTGTTTTTGGGGGTCGGCTGGTTTTACACCTTGATACAAATTTTTATTTTGGTGCAGCAGGGTTAAATGCTTTCCCTGCCAACCTTTTCTTTATTCCCTATTATTCGTTTGCCGTCCTGGCTGTTTTCGGGCACCTGGCATGTGTACACCAAAAGAAAATGCGCATTGCCCTGTTTGGTGTATCACCTCAAAGACAATCGCTTATTATGGTTATTATAGGAGTAATTATAACGGGCAGCATTCTTTATGGCCTGACCGATGGGTTTAAAGGACAAGAGATCCCAAAAGCATATCATATATTAATGGGAAAATAGGCTAATACAGTAGTACATAGTATTTGGGGCAACGGTTTTATTCCCCGTTGTCATGCATATCCATTTCCAGCATTTTACTAACGCCGGCATATTCTGCAGCTGCCTGCGGGCATAATACTGCACCTAAGGAAGTCATAATCTTTTGTGTTACGAGATCAATATCTTCTGTTGTAATTAATAAAGAAGGGGTATGATTTCTGAACCGGCGTAATAAATTGTGTTTGTGTTCTCCGGTCACGCCAACCAGTTTATTCATCCTGTTAATAGCAGCATGATACAATTCTTCATAATAAAAAAGCATGTTCATAAAGGCGTATTTAGTATAGCTCAAATGTAGGCTTAAGCGTATAACCGCAGCTATATGAAAATATTATGACCTATAATTATTAATTATAGATAGATCTTGCCATTTTTATAAACCGTTTGTTCAGCTCACTGGTTTCGCCTTTCCGCTGAATAAAGTAAAAAGTGCGCTCTATCCGCAGTCCTTCAAACTGCAGGATGGTAAGCTCTCCGTGCTGTAATTCCTTCACGATGGAGCGTGTTGAAAGGAATCCTACACAGCCGGATTCCAGCAGGAAATTTTTCAGCGCCTCCGTTCCTCCCAGCCGCACTTTAATCTTCAGGTCGCTCAGTCGTATTTTACTTTTCAGCAAGCCGTTCTTAATGGCCTCCAGTGTACCACTACCCCGCTCTCTGATAGCTACCGGCATGTTCAATATCTCTTTCAGCGGATAGTTCTTTTTCTTTGCCAGCGGGTTATCCCGGCTGCACACGGCAACAATCTGGTCTTTCAGGAAAGACTGATAGGTAATGTTGGTCAGCTTACCTTTTTCTTCTGTAACGCCTATATTGATTTCCTTGTCCAGCAATGCCTGCAGCACAATTTCACTGTTCCTGTTGAGCAAAGAAATATCCACCAGCGGATACTCCCGGTGAAAGGCAGACATCACCTTGGGTAAAATGTACAACGCCGCGGTAGTGCTGGCGCCGAGGTTGAGCATACCGGTAGCCTGCTGTGTATCGTGTATCACAGAAATATCAAATTCTGTTTCCTGTTGTATCAGCTTCACCGTTAATAACCGGCTATACAGCAACAGACCAGCTTCTGTTAACTCTATCTGCAATCCTTTTCGCTCAAACAGTTTGGTTTTGTATTGTTCTTCCAGTCCTTTTACATGGGTACTTACAGCCGGCTGGGAAATAAACAACTCCTGGGCGGCCTTTGAAAAGCTTTTCTGGTGAGCAACTTCCATAAAAACGAGGTGACGGTTAGATAGCATAACATCACATTTTTCAACAAATTATCGAAAAAATAAGAAATCCGGCACCATTAATTGGCGCCGGACAGCTATCAAACTAATTCTCACTAACTATAAGAAGGTTTATATCAAAAAAATTATTGCAATTTGGCCAGCCACAAAGAGGCATTCATAAACAGTGCAGCATGGCTGTATAAAGGCCAGCTTACGTACAGATTATTACCGGGTGCGCCGGTACCATCGTCCATAGGAGAGCTATCCGTAACCACGTATATACGTCCGGATCCAAAAGTGGAAGAAGCGCTCATGAGGTGCGTATTGCCCTGCGCATAACCGCCCTGCCAGATCAATCCCTGTACACTTGCATTGGTAGCAGGATTGATGGTAATGGTGGCGCCGTTATTAAATTCCAGCTTCGACACACTGCCCTGTGAGCCATTCAGTATGGGATTGCTGCTGCTATTAGTAAGTACATTAGTGGTGATCTCAGAAATATTGGTAAGATCAATGCTGAAGCCAAAAGGATTATTCTGTACACTGTTATTCGTCATCAGGTCATTCCATATAGCCGGGGAATCATAACCATCGTTATTACGGTCGCTCATGGTATGATCAGAAATCATAAATAATCCGCCACCATGACTCACGAAATTAAGGATCGCTGTTTTTTCTGCAGCTGTGAAAAGGATATTAGGTTCATCTACCACAAATACATCGTAGTTAGCGAGGTCCTGTGGATTGGAAGTATTACCGTAAGTAAGCGCAGTACCTGAAGGCAAAGTTTCTACAGTATTACCAGTCTTAACCAGCGCAATACCCCAGCTGGAAATGGCGCCGGTCCAATATGTTTCCGCAGTGGATGCGGTGATACCTGATTGGGCAGGAGTTGGGAAACGTTGCGGTATACTGTTATCTTCATCAATTACCCAGTCGGCATTACCCGCCGTTTCTGCTTTGGTAGCATCAAACAGGAATTTTTTTCCTTTACCGGTTCCTGTTCCTGTTGTATCAGTGGTACCATAATTGTTGATGATAAAATCATCAAAGTCGATCCTGCTGCTGGCACCATCCGTTTTACGTATTTCAAAACGAATATTACCTGCCACATTAACGGTAAAAGTGGCTGCCTGCAATGTGTTCGCACTGGTGGTAATGGTGCTCCCCGTTTGCGTGTAGTTGCTGCCACCATTAGTGCTGTACCATAATTGCCAGGTGCTGTTACCATCAGATCCAAACTTCGCATGTTGAACGGTAACTGTTCCCGCTCCATTGGGGTTATCAAAATTCATGGTCAGCTTGCCGCTGTTTCTTACGCGGGCGGCCTGTGTGCCGTTCTTAACATCATTACTCAGGTTACCTAACAAGGCATCAGTAAAGGTCCATGATCCGGAGCTAAGGGTTACACCGCCGGTGGCATAAGAACCTTTGGTGCCACTATCAAAATTTTCAGAGACGCCTACTGTGGATTCAGTAGTAGCTTTATGCCATGCAGATTTCTCCGGCGGGACGGTATTATATCCCTTTTCCTTTGCGCAGGATGCAAAAAGTAAGATGCCGCAGCAAACAATAGACAGGTTAAAATTTGTCAGAATTTTCATAACAATAGATTTATTATTAAATATAATAAACTCTACTGCGCCCATCATATTAAGCTTAGGTTAACTGCGGCATCCAACTTTTTGTTTCAAAATTATCTTTTATTTTTTAGCGGTGCTATTCCTGATTGGCACAAACAACACAGCGTCTGCAATGACAATACCATCTGCGTTTTTATTAGTGATTTCTACAAAACTGTTATCTCCGGCAGGAAGATCATAAGTTCCCAAAGCCACCCAGCCGCCGGTTGTTTGACCAGAGGCGATGATGTCTGCCGACTTAATAAATATTTCCCTGGATTGTTTACCATCAAAAACGTTGAAATGTTTCACTGAACTTTCATGTTCCATTTTTGAGGAATAAATATAAACAGCATAGTTTCCTTTTTCTTTGATCGTTGGCGTGAATTTCACTTTCTTTACGTCCTCACTTTTGCCTTCAAAATATAACATAGAAGGACCGAACCCGCCGAGTTGCTTCAGCTTCCAATCTCCTGTGATGGATACTTTAGCAGCATTTTCATTGTCAATTAATATCTCAGGTGTTGACCCATCTGCTAACGGATTAACTGCGAGTATCCGTTGCAGTTCCTTCACATCTATTTCCTGTACCGGCTTTTTAGTATTGATGGCCAGCGTAGCCGCTACTGCAGACGATTGTCCCAGTACCATAAACACCGGTTCCATTCTGATAGAGCCATAAGCGATATGAGAGGCAGATAAACATACCGGCACGAGCAAATTTTTGCAGGCTGTTTTTGGCGGCACAATAGCGCGGTAAGCAATCGGATAAGGCGAAAATCCATGCTGCTGTACATCCCCTTCATTTTTCACCTGTGCTTTGCCGTTGGCGTCCAGTACTACCAACCGCTGGCAATTATGCGAATCCATGCCATAAGCGCCGGTACCAACGCCATCGGCTACACGCTCTTTGCCCAGGCAGTTGTTTTCCGTCATTACATATTCCCCGATCATCCTGCGGGCTTCCCTGATATATGGTTGCGGCGACCAATGATCATTATCCGTGTATTCATCCTTAGGGTATCCCCAGCGCTTCACTTCCGCACGAACAAACGCGGGCACTTCTGGATCATTCCCCAGAAAATACAGTAATCCTTTATTATGCAATGCCAGCGCTTTATTGAAATCTTTCCGTTCCTGGTAAGAAGCATCCGGATAACGATAGTTTGCTCCTATCATATCGGTAGAAAAACCGCCTTTATTATTGATGTCTGTTTTTCTGTTGGGCATCAAAGACCAGTTCATATCCAGTTTGAGATTAGTCCACGGCTTTTTTTCCATTACCCGGAGTAACAATTCATACTTTGATGCATCGTATCCTTCCGGCTTTGTTATGGGGATCAGGTTAGTGCTGTCATCTGTTAAACAAATCCTGTAGTTATACGCCTGTACGGCTTTATCGCCTGAACCTTGCGGCTGTAATGTATTAGTGCTAATGCCCCATAACAATCCGCTTGCCGGGTTACCTGCTATTTTATAAGGATCTATTCCATCGGGTAATTGATTTGTCCATTGATGATTGGCAGGAAATTCAGGCACCTGTACCCCATTGATATGTTCGCCATACTGCGCATTGCTTTCCCGGCCTACGGTGTAAGGCACGCCTGCTTTAGCCATGAGATCACCTTCATAGGAGCAATCAATAAAAACGGTAGCAGCAATTGTTTTATTGGTGGCACTATTGGGCTTTTCAGCATTTTCTACTACTATATTTTGAATATATCCATTCCTATTTTTAACTGCTTTGATAATGCGGTGGCTATATAACACTTCTATCTTCACGGCTTTCAGGTAGTCATTAAAAATACCTTCTGCTACATGTGGTTCAAAGATCCATTGTTCAAACTTGCCATAATGCTGGCCTATGCGGCGGTAAAAATTATTTGCCAGTCCTGTTACAGCATATTTATTACCGATATCAGTATAGCCCAGGCCGCCGGATGACAGCCCTCCTACGTGCTTTCCGGGTTCTATCAAAATAACTGTCTTCCCTGATTTAGCCGCGGTGTATGCTGCTATAACGCCACTTGAAGTACCGCCGTACACACATATATCGGCGGTGGTATTTTTCTGTGCAAAACTCACCATATTAAAGGCCAGTATGCACAATAAAGTGATCATATAATTTTTCATGCTTTCTTTTTTCATCATTAATTATAAATCAGATAGCTGTTTTGTCAGGGAGTAATGGTATAAGTAAATATGCCGTATGCATTTGCATATCCCAGTCCAATCTCAAACCCTTCTGTAGCTGTATTTAAGGTGATGATCACCGTTTTTTTACTGGTTTGCAGTGCGTTATTTAATCCCGCAATATTTATATCTGCCCGCCAGCTGCCGGCAGGGATGGTAACGCTTAACGGGGGGACTGTATAATCCACTCCGGCAGCAGCCGTACCGGCCAGTGCAAAAGATACGGTTACATCTTTAGTGTATAGCTGGTTTAAATAAACCCTGGCTACGCCGGTTGCATTTTTTTTACCGGTAGCCGAGTTGGTAAATGTTACTGTGCCATCGGGTACTTTGGCCACTGTGTATACCCGCTTAGGTGCATCGGGATATACAGGGTCCTCTTTTTTGCAGGAAGATGTCAGTAACAAGCTGCATACAGAAAGGCATGATATGATAAAAGATAACTTGTTTTTCATGTGTTTGAATTTAAAAATGTAAGTGAGCGATAACATTAATACCCGTGGTTTTGAACGAGGTTGGTGTTGATCAGTAATTCGCTGCTGGCAATGGGCCATCTTACCCAATCGGGATTAGTGTTGCCGGTAACGGTGGCGTACCGGCCGCTGCGTACCAAATCGAAATAACGCTTGCCTTCAAAAGCCAGTTCTTTTAACCGTTCATTTTCTATAGCTACTCTTACATCGGCTTGTGTGGCGGCTGTGGTGCCATTTAGTCCAGCTCTTGTTCTTATTTTATTGAGTTCCGTGATGGCATTATTTGTTTGCGTTAACTCGTTGTAAGCCTCTGCACGAAGCAAAATAATATCTGCCAGTCTGTACAGGATGTAATTGGAGTCAAAATATCGCTGGCTGCCAATAAGGGTACCCAGGTATTTGGTACCATAATCTTTGTTTACATCTCTCCATGGCGCTGATGGACTGCCGGTATTGGTGTAGGTAGCGCTCTTGCGTAAATCACCGGGTTCAAAAGCAGCTTTCAACTTCTCTGAGGGGCATACCAGCCAGCTGCCACCGGGATAACTGGTAGGTGAAGTTTGACCAATCGGTAAAAAGAAACTCACTACTGTATTTCCATTTTCATTGTTGCCGTTGCTAAATTGCAATTCAAAAATGGACTCCGTAGTATTTTTAGCTAAGAAGATACTGCCATAATCAGCACCTGCTACCAATGTGTAGTTAGCCGGAGTGCCGGTAACAATTTTATCTGTAATATCCAGTGTTTCCTGGTACTGCTTTTTCCACATGTAATAATCTGCCAACAGGGCTCTTACTGCGCCTTTGGTGGCCCTTCCCCTGGTGTCTGTCAGCGCGGCATAAGTATCCGGCACCCTGCTTTCTGCTGCCAGCAGATCGGACAGTACCAATGCATATACTTCTGCTGGTGTTGCCTGTTTTGGAAAATAATTCTGCGTAGTTGAATAATAGGGTGCTGTTAAAAGTGGTACATTTTCAAATGTTCTCACCAAATAGAAATACAACAGTGCTCTTAAAAAATATGCTTCACCTAAGATCCTTTCTTTTGCAGCAAAATCAGGTATTGCCGGCACATATTTTAATACATTATTAACTCTGTTGATGGTGGTGTAAACACTGCCCCAGGCACTCAGGGAAATATCTGCATTCACGTTACCGTTTATCAGCTGCAATGTTTCTGTTATCGAAAGATCGCTTGGACCGTACACATCAGCTCTTGCTTCTCCCCACAATAGTAAAGAACGGGGCAAGTCCTGCACACCGTCGTAGCAGCCAATGATAGCCGCTTGTGCAGCACTTTCATTTTTTAAAGAACCGTCTGCTGTAATGGCACTTTCGGGTTTCAGGTCAATCACCTGCTTACAGGATAATAAAGTGCCTATAAATAAAATGAGGATTGATATATAAGTTATACTGCGTTTCATAAATCATTTTTTTGAGATGAAAGGCTGGTTAGAAGCCTAAAGTAGCACCCAATGTAAACGTCCTGCACTGCGGATAATTACCATAGTCAATGCCCAGGTCAGTTACAGAAGAACCAAATGCAGACACTTCAGGATCCCAACCGGTGTAGCTGGTTAAAGTGAACAGATTTTGAGCTGTTACATAAAACCGCAGGCTTTGTATTTTCATTTTTTGAGTAATAGCTGGCGACAGGTTGTAGCCTAATGTTACCGTTTTAATGCGCAGGTAAGAACCGTCTTCTATCCATCTTTCAGATGCCCGCCTGTTATTACCCGGATCGCCATGATCCGCTCTTGGCACGTTTGTAACATCTCCTTCTTTCCGCCACCGTTTTAATACACCCGTACCTGCTGCAGCAAAGGCGTACATATTTTCTACCACTGCCCTCGATCCGTTATAGATCTGATTCCCGTAAGAGAACTGTGTAAATACATTCAGCTCAAATCCTTTATAAGAGAGGTTGTTGCTAAAGCCCCCGGTGAACTTTGGTAACGCATTGCCGATGATGACCCTATCGTTATTATCGATGATGCCGTCTCCATTCCTGTCTTCAAAAATCTCATCTCCACCTCTGAACAGGTACCCTGTGCTACTCAAATCCCGGATGCCTTTTTTATTATCTGCCGAGTAAGCATATACGCCTGAAGTATGCCAGCCATAAAATGCGCCGATAGCATCTCCTACTTTCAGGATGGAAAGGGGATTGCTGGCGCCTTGTATGTTGCCGCCCTTACTGATAATAATTTCTTTGCCACCACCAGCCAGGCCGGTGATTACATTTTTATTAAAGGAGATATTAAAATTGGAAGACCATTTGAATTGTTTGGCAGAGATGTTGATAGTATTAATATTTAATTCAACACCCCTATTCTCTGTGCTGCCCACGTTTTGCAGCGAAGACCTGATACCTGCAGAAGATGGTAACTCCACGTCCAGTAACAGGTCTTTTGTTTTTTTAATGTAGGCATCTACCGAAAAACTTAATCTTGCATCAAAGAAGGAGGCATCTACCCCCGCATTGTATTGCGTGGTGGTTTCCCATTTTAAATCAGCGTTTGGTAAATCACTGGGCGCCACACCGGCATATCCATTGTAATTCCTGCCGGTGGCATATACGCCCTGCGATCTGTAATCGCCAATATTGTCGTTCCCTGTTTTACCAATACTTGCCCTGATCTTTAAATCGCTGAGCGCCTTCAGCCTTTTCAGGAACGGCTCATCAGATACCCGCCAGCCTACTGATGCAGCGGGGAAAAGTGCGTATTTATTATTTTTACCAAATTTGGAAGAGCCATCATTTCTTAAACTAAGCTCTACGAGATATTTATTGTTAAAGTCGTATCCAATGCGGGAAAACATGGACTCAATACCACTGGCGCTGTTGAAAGAAGAAGCCCCTACCAGCGTACCTGCCGCATTGATAGTAGTAATGCTGCCGGTGCTGAAATTACTGGCGCTGGCCATGGTACTTTCTGCGCGTCGTTGCTGAATACTGTAACCCAGTAACGTATTAAAATGATGTTTATCCTTTACAGCGAATTTATAGTTTAAGGTATTTTCATTGATCGTGGTTAAATACTGGCTGTAATTGGAGATGCCGGAAGCCAGGCTCAAATCAGTGGCCGATTTATAAGCATCATCTTTCAATCCACTAAAATCAACGCCCCAGGTAGTACGGAAATTAAATCCTTTTAATAGCTGGTACTCTCCATAAACATTACCGATAACACTGTTTATACCAGTAGCCATTTTATCCTGCGTAGCCACCATTACAGGATTGGAATAGCCTGCAGGGTCGCCCACATAGTAGCTGCCATCTCCGTTGTAAACGGGTAATACCACTGCTTTGTATAAAGATACCCTGATGACAGAACGGCCATCATCTTCTCCCGGTACTCTTTGATAAACGGAACGCGAAAGCGATAAACTGTTTCCGATCTTTAGCCTCGGTGTTGCTTCATAATCGGTATTAATGCGCAGGTTATAACGTTTAAAATTTGTTCCGAGTACTACCCCATCCTGGTTAAAGTAGCCACCACTCAAAGCATAGCGCAGTTTTTCATTCCCTCCGCGGATAGACAGATCGTAATTACTGATTGGGGCAGATCTTAATACGGCACCTAACCAATCTGTATTAATATGAGTGGAGCTATCCGGTATTACAAATGCATACAGCGACCCCAATCCACTGCTGAGCGCATTGGCGCGTTGTTCTTCAATCAGCTCTATGTATTGGCAGTTGTTGATTTTTTTGGGGCGTTTGCTGGCAATATCTTTTTGAAAACCGGTATAATAATTCAGGGTGACAGCCGGAGCGCCGCTTTTACCACGTTTGGTAGTAATTAATACTACGCCGTTAGCTGCCCTGGAACCGTAGAGGGAAGCCGCACTTGCATCTTTTAATACTTCCAGCGACTCAATATCATTTGGATTAATAGCCGCGATGCTGTTGGTAGTTGTGCCCATAGCCAATGAAGATGGATTGCCTGATTGTACCGGCACGCCGTCTACCACATACAATGGGCTGTTGCCCGCATTGATAGAGGTGATCCCTCTTACCCTTACCGTGATGGCGCCACCGGGTTGACCGGAATTTTGTATTACCTGCACGCCCGCCGCTCTCCCCTGTAACAACGCATCAGTGCTTGACACAGGGACATTGGCAATATCTTTTGATTTGATAGATGATACTGCATTGGTAACGTATTTTGTTTTTTGTGTGCCATACGCCACTACAATCACTTCATTCAGCTTCGTAGGATCTTCCACCAGGGTGATATTTATTTCCTGCCCGCTGCTGACCTTGCGTTCCTGCGAAATATAGCCCACATAGCTATATACCAATACTGCCTCGTTGCCGGGCACTTTCAGGGTATAGGTCCCCCCGGCATTTGTATTGGTGCCTATAGTGGTTCCTTTCACCCTGATACTAACACCTACCAGGGGTTCATTATTCACGGCGGTCACCTTGCCTGTAATAATAACCGGTGGCGGCGATGGTTCATCGGGTTTGGGCTTTCGTCTTATGACAATTGTTTTCTGGTTAATGGCATACGTAAGTGGCTGGCCGTCGAAACACTTTACCAGCACGTCTTCCAGCGATGCATTACGGAACTGCACATCCATTGGTTTGGTGTCTTGCAGCATCTGATCCGTGTAAATAAAGTTATACCCGGTTTGTGTACTGATCTTCTTTAATACCTCGTCGAGGGATACATTTTTCCCGGCAATAGTAATTTTCTGCGCGTACGACGACGCAGCTACATGAAGAAAGGCAGTGATCAATAAAACAAACGTAAGTTTCATAACCAACAGGAATTTATTAAGCGCGCGGACTTCCCGCCGGCGCCCTGACAGAACGTGGAATTTCATACCTTTGAATTGTTTGGGTTTTAATTTGGTTGTTATATTAGCGTATAGATCATTTGGGAACCCGGACGTCAGCCAGGGGCGTCGTAAGCGCTCCTGGTTCTTTCACAGATTGTTTGCGATGTAAACTTTATGGCATAACGGTAATCCTCCTTCCATTTATTTTAAAGTGAACTAATCCTGTTAACTGCAGCATATCCAGTACTTCCGATACTTTCTCAAAACGTGAGGTAGCTCCTACAAATTCTTCCTTCGTAATATTTCCTTCATACTGAATATCCACATCATACCATCTTGCAACCTTGCGCATAATGCTTTCAATATCTTCATGAGAAAAATTAAAATACCCGTTCTTCCATTGTATCGCCTCTCCTGCATCTACATTGGAAACCAATATATCATCTCCTACTTTCGCCTGCTGGCCTGGTTTCAGGAGCTGTGAACGATGTGTTATGGCATGCAATATTTTTACACTGCCTTCCAGCAAGGTGGTCCTGCTATTTTTTTCATCGGTATAGGCATTAATATTAAAATGCGTTCCTAACACGGCTACGGTTTGATTGCCGGCTGTTACTTTAAAGGGCATAGCAGCATTTTTGGCCACTTCAAAATATGCTTCCCCGGTTAGTTCCACTAACCGTTCCTTCCCATTAAAAACAGGCGGAAACTTTAAAGATGAACCTGCGTTGAGCCACACCTTGCTGCCATCCGGCAGTGTAACCTGGAACTGCCCGCCCTTAGGCGTTACAATGGTGTTATAAGCCGTTGCCGGCGCATCTGCTTTACCTTTGCCTGCTTCGTAAATAATTTCCCCGTCTTTTGTTTTATTGATAGCGGTATGGCCTTCACTGGCGATAGTGCCGTTTTGGGCACTGTCCAGCAGAATGGTGACGCCATTGGCAAGGATCAGGACAGCTTTATTACCACCCGGTGCTACATCATTTTTATATAAAGGGTTTAGTGCTGCCACCGGCGCCTTAGCGCTGTTGTGACGCGGCAGGAAATAAAATGCCGCAGCAGCTGCCAATACCAATAATACAGCTGCTGCCGCCACCCGCCTCAACGGATGCCACCAGCTAACCTGTTCCGGTACACTTATATCGTCGTGGCTACTTAATGTATCCAGTCTGGCTTCAATTTTCTGTATCAACGCCAGCCGGTTGCCGGAGGTGTAGTCCGCTTTGGTTGCAGCTATTTGCTGATAGCGGTCCATCACTTCCTGCACGTCCGCTATGGGAGCGCTTTTTAACCAGCCAATAAATAGCTTATGTTCCGCTTCCGTATGCCGGTTTTCAGCGAACTTTATCAGGAATTCATTAATTAGTGTTGCTTCCATATCTGTATGTAAGACGAAGCAGCGGATCAAAAGAACCCCTCAGGAATTTATTTTTTTAAAAAATTGTGTGCTAAGATTTTTACTATTAATACAATAAAACACGTTATTTTTCTTTTTTTAGCGGAACCGGGTAGCCGGTTTCCATGCAAGCGGTCAACCAAATCAAATTACTATATTCAACTATGGCGGGATATTCAGATGAGCGTGAACTGATACAGCGGATCTCTACAGGCGACCGGCAAGCATTTACCATGCTTTATACGCAATATCTGGATGGTTTGTACCAATACATTTATTTGTTCACCAGGTCGAGGGGTGCGAGTGAAGAAATTATACAGGATACTTTTGTTAAGATATGGGAACGACGGGAATCATTGGAAGAAATTCAGTCTTTTAAAGCCTATCTGTACCGGGCTGCTAAAAACTTACTACTGGATGAGATCAGGAGAAACCAGGTAGCCACAAAAGTACTGGGCATCCTGAAGCAGGACACCGAAGAGAGCCCTGAAAATGCAGACGATAAAATTATCTTCAGTCAATACTACCAGATAGCACAGGAAGCGATTAATCTGCTACCAGAGAAACGAAAGCTGATTGTTGAATTACGTACCAGGGACCACTTAACATTAGATGAAATAGCCGAAAAACTATCCATCTCAAAATCTGTTGTAAAGAAACAACTATATGCAGGGATGTCTTTTGTAAGAAAATACCTGTATAAATATGGCGAACTTACCGCTACTATGCTCTGCTGCATATCCCTGCTGGATGTTATCCACGCAAATGCCAGGATTTAGTTTTGGTAAATGCCCTGATACCCTGATGTGAAAGTGTAACACCAATACCGGAATGTTTTCTGCCACTCCAGGGTACAGCGGCGCTTACGCGGTCGCAGCAATTCCAATAGGAAGTACCACTATTCACCTGTTGCAGTAACGCTGCTGCCCGTTCCCTGTCGGCAGAATAAACGGCGGCAGTGAGCCCGTATGGCGTATCCTGCATCAGTGCCAATGCTTCCTCATCATTTTTCACTTTCATAATACCAATGATGGGGCCGAAGCTTTCTTCCTTCATCAGGCGCATCTCGTGCGTTACGTTGGTAAAAACAGTGGGCTCAAAGTAGTAGCCTTTCCCAGGTATCCTTTTTCCACCGGTTAATAAGGACGCTCCTTTCTGCACTGCATCTACCACCTGTTTTTCCAGTTCATCCAGCTGTTCTTTCCGTGTTAACGGTCCCGTATACACGCCGGCTTCGGTTGGATCACCTGTTTTCCAGGATTTGACTTCTTTCACAAATTCGTTCAGGTATTCATCGTATATTTTTTCATGGACGTAGATACGTTCTACCGCACAGCAGCTTTGTCCATTGTTATAAAAGGCCCCGTCAGCAGTGCCGGCAGCAACATTTTTAATGTCTTTCACATCATCCATTACATATACCGGATCCTTACCTCCTAATTCTAATTGACACGGCACCATTTTGCGTGCTACCCTTTCATAAATATGTTTACCTGTCTGATAGGACCCCGTAAAAAAATATCCGGCAAAATCCATATCCAGTAAATTTTCGCCCGTTCCTTTTCCTCCGATGGCTACCTGGAAAACGCCATCCGGTAATCCTGCCATTTTCAGCAATCTTGCTATATGAAAACCAGTGAGTGTGGCATATTCCGATGGTTTATACATCACTGCATTACCGGCTATCAGCGCAGGAATAAAAACATTTACCCCAACCAGCCAGGGGTAATTCCAGGCAGAAATATTACAGATAACACCCAATGGCTCGTAGGATATTTTTTCTTTCATACCCGCTGTATCTGTCATGTATTCGTCTTCCAGGTATTTTGCTGCATGGCTGAGTATCCATTGAATACGTGTACTGGCACCATTTATTTCATTAACAGATTGCTGTAAAGGTTTGCCTGCTTCCGCAGTGAGGGTAGCCACCAATACTGCCTGCTCGCTCTCCAGCAATGCATGAAACCTGCTGATAACTGCCAGCCGGTCAGATAATGGATGCGCAGCCCAGGCTTTTTGTGCTATTGTAAGCACCTGAAATTTGTGCAATAAACTATCCTTTCCATCTTCTTCAACTGTATCAATGATGGCTTCTGTTGCCGGATTAATGATTTGCATGGATAATAGATTTAATCAAATATTTTTAATGGCAGCAATAAATGTATCTGCTATGTTTTTCACAAAGTAACTTTGCTGATTTTTCATGCGTTCCGGATGCCATTGCACCAGGCATAGAAAAGCAGCATCTGACGGGTGTTTTCGCTCAATTGCCTCTGCAATACCATCTGGTGAAAGCACACTTACAATAAGCCCTCTGCCAATTTTGTCTGCGCTCTGGTGGTGATTGCTGTTCACTGTACCCGCGTCCGTTTTTAGTATCCCATGTAACCAGGAATCGTGATTTACTGACACTTCATGATATTTATCTGTTCCATCCTGCAACTTACCGTGATCAAATTTTCCCCAGGAAGGAATATCAGGAATGAGTGTGCCGCCAAAAAAAACATTGGCGATCTGTAATCCTCTGCAGATACCCAATAGCGGGATGCCTTGTTTTTCAGTATGAGATAATATGGATAATTCAAATTCATCCCGCACTTCACTTATATCATCCGGGTAACAATAATCCAGGTACTCCGGTTTATTATAAAAACGCGGATGTACATCTTCCCCCCCTGTCAGTATAATGCCCTGGCATTGTTTCATCTTTTCCAATCCGTTTTCCGCATAGCTCAGCTTTATCACTTCCATATCCGGCGCATGAGACGCTGCCCAGTCGTGGTATATCTTGTATTTACTGCAATCCGTAACGCCTATGGTTTTTTTTTCTGCCACTTTATACAATTTTCTTTACTAAATCTCTGCCTACAAAGCGCTCAGGTATAACTGTCTGAAGTCTTCCCTGCTCACCGGTTTAGGATTATTCGGATGTGCAAAATCCGCGATAGCCAGATCTGCCAGTGTTTCAATATGATCCTGCTGCACCCCTATATCTCTCAGTTTTGTAGGTATATTGATACGTGTATTCAGATCAAATAAATATTGTACTACTGCTTCGCCACTTTCGTCTTTAAGATCCAGTGCACGGGCAATCCGTTTGAATTTATCTTCAAATCCCGCTATGTTGAATGCCATTCCGTAAGGAAGATTTATTGCATTGGCCAGTCCATGATGGGTATCCAACAGGGACGAAAGCGGATGCGCCAGTGAATGAACCACTCCCAGTCCTTTCTGAAAAGCAATGGCGCCCATCATAGAAGCCTGCAACATACTGCTCCTGGATTCGGCATCCGGCCGCAGCGTTGCATTTTCCAGGGAGTTTTTGATCAGGGTAATACCTTCCAGTGCAATACCTTCGCAGATAGGATGCGGGTTCTTTGCAATAAAAGCTTCCATGTTATGTGTCAGCGCATCCATGCCTGTAGCAGCTGTAATATGTGGAGGTAAATCCATTGTCAGTGCCGGATCAGCAAAAACAATTTTAGCCATCAGTTTAGGAGAGAAGAGAATTTTTTTCTGATGCGTTTCATCATCAGCAATAATGGCACTCCGTCCTACTTCACTACCTGTACCGGACGTAGTAGGCACCGCTATAAAATGCGGTACATCGTTGGTTACAAATATATCTCCGCCAATAAGATCATCATACTTAAACAGATCTTCCCGGTGGTAGATGCGTAATACAATAGCGCGCGCTACATCTATAGCAGCGCCTCCCCCTATTCCGATAATACAGTCCCTGTGGGTATTATCCCATACATCCGTGCCTTTATAAACATCAGATTTTACCGGGTTTTTATGGATATCAGAGAAGACTTCCACACTGATATTTTTACGCTGTAATGCTGCTGTAATATCTTTAAAAAAAGGCAATCCTGCTACGGTTGGATCAGTAACGATCAACGGATGCTGAAGACCATGCTGTTTTAGATAATCAGGCAATTCCTTTATTGCTCCTATGCCAAACCGGATGATAGTAGGAAAATTATACTGGTATACTTTCTCTGGCAACATATACTTGTACTGTTTAGTGTGATGAGTGTGTTATGTAAAAGTGAATGATGTTATATGATCTCTAAATATCTTTTCAATTCCCAATCCGTTACTACTTTGGCATATTGGCGCCATTCCCATTCCCTGCTAAGACTGAAGTGTTCTACAAACTCCTCTCCCAGTATTTCTTTGGCAATAGCAGAATGTTTCATTAGCTGTGTGGCTTCTCCCAGGTTATGTGGTAATACGCCATGTGTATAATCACGATAGCCATTACCCTGTGTAGCCGGCTGCTCCAGTTTTAACTGATGTTTTATGCCATATAATCCTGATGCCAGACAAGCAGCCATAGCAAGGTAAGGATTGGTATCTGATCCTGGTACACGTGTTTCCAGTCTGGCAGATTTTTCACCTCCGGATAATACCCTTAATGCAACGGTCCGGTTATCCACCGACCAGGTGAGTGTAGTAGGCGCCCACGCCCCTTCTACTAACCTTTTATAACTATTGACAGTGGGTGCATACATCGGTAAAATATGTGGCAAACAGTGCAGTTGTCCTGCTACATACTGCTTCATTATCTCACTCATATGCTGCGGGTCCTGCTGATCGTAGAAAAGATTTTTTTTACCTGTGCTATCCCACAAGCTCTGGTGTACATGGCCTCCGCATCCGGGCAAAGATTCATTCCACTTTGCCATAAACGTAGCTATAATACCATGTTTATAAGCAATTTCTTTCACCGCTGTTTTAAACAGTACAGCTCTGTCGGCAGCTGTTAAGATATCCGTATGCACTATGGCCGCCTCATACACGCCGGGGCCCGTTTCAGTATGCAGCCCTTCCAGTGGTACATCAAAGTTCTTCAATAATTCAAACAGGTCGCTTATAAAATCATTTTTCAGGGTAGTACGTAAAATTGAATAACCAAACATGCCGGGAGTAAGCGAGGTAAGGTGCTTAAACTCTTTTGCATGCAGACTTTCAGGTGTTTCTGAAAAATTGAACCATTCAAATTCCTGCGCAAAGCTGGGCGTATAACCCTGTGCCATACTATCCTGCAATACCTTGCGCAGCAGCTGCCGTGGACAAACACGCAAAGGATCTCCTTTTCCATCAATAAATTCCCCCAGGAAAAAAGGAACGTCCTTTTCCCACGGAATTTTCCTGAAAGTATTGACATCCGGCTTTACAGCGGCATCCGGATAACCGGTATGCCAACCGGTATACTTTACATTATCATAGGCGGCATCATTCATATCCCATCCAAATACCACATCACAGAAACCAAAACCTCCTGCCAGCACGCTCAGGAATTTATCCGTTGCGATGTATTTCCCCCGCAGTACGCCATCTATATCCGCAACGGCTACTTTTACTTTGCCGGAAGGATGTTGCTCAATGTATTTCAGTATTTCCTGCTTTGTCATATAATGTTTTAGCATTAAAAATTTTGAATAAGCAATACGAAAGGATCAATATACCGATGTAGATAAGACTCAGTTTAACGTTATATACAAACATCGCCATCAATGATATGGTAGCGATGATGAGTACCACTACCGGGAATAACGGATAAACAGGAACACGGAAAGGACGGTGCAGGTCCGGTTGTTTTTTTCGCAGGGTGATCAGCGACACCATGGAAATAATATAGAGCGTCAGTGCACCCAGCACAGAGATCGTAATAATTTCAGCTGTTCTTCCGGAAAGTAGTGCCAGTAAGCCTATCACCATATTTCCCAGCAGGGCATTCACCGGTGTGTGGAACCGGGAAGAAATATGCCCGAAGAACGACGGCATATTCCGGGTGCGTCCCATTTCATAAGTAGACCGGCCCGCAGCAAGAATCAGCCCGTGAAAGGAAGCAATCAGCCCGAATAAACCGACCGTAATCAGCAAATGATACATCAGGGTATCACTACCTGTGATCTTTGCCAGGGCAAGTGGTAATGGAGAATCAGAGGGTTCTCCGCTGATACCGTTCCTGTAAACAATCGTTTCCCAGCCACCAACGCCTACTGAAAAAACGAACACCAGTATACATAGTATGATCAGTGTAAAAATAGCGGACCCAAAACCTTTAATGATGTTACGTTGCGGGTTCTGCGACTCTTCGGCCACATTTGCTAATCCTTCAATACCCAGAAAAAACCATATGGCAAAAGGGATGGCGCCCAAAACACCCGACCATCCATGAGGGAAAGCGTTATGACTTAAATTTGCTGCCTGAAAATGCGGCGCTGTGATACCAGTAAATAATAAAAGCTCCCCTACCGCCAATACGGTTACTACAATTTCAAAGGTAGCAGCAATCTTTACGCCCAAAATATTGATCGCCGTAAAAATGAAGTAGACCGTCACCGCGCTGGCCAATATCGGGATCTGAGGAGAAAATGCATTAAAATAAGCGCCGATGGCAAAGGCTATGGCCGGTGGGGCAAAAATAAATTCTACGGTTTGTGCGATCCCCGCTACAAAGGCCACCTCCTTCCCCAGCGCCTTTTCAGCATAATCAAATACGCCACCTGCTTTAGGAATAGCACAGGCCAGTTCTGCATAGCTGAAAGAAAACAACAGGTACATCACCATTATTATCACTGTAGCTATTGCCATTCCCAGTGTACCTCCCTTTTCCAGCCCCAGGTTCCAGCCAAAATACATTCCGGAGATAACGTATCCAACACCCAGTCCCCATAACGCAAACGGCGTAAGCACCTTTTTTAAACCTGTATTACTCATAAAGAAATAAGACTAATTAATAAAGAGATAAGTGCACGTCGATGTGTCGGCCGGATAGTAATATAAGAAAATTAATTTATAGAATAAGGTAGATGATCAATTTATTCCGCTCTCAAACTTTTCACAGGATTAGCGGTAGCAGCAATGATTGACTGAACACTTACCGCCATAAAAGCCGTGACGATGGCAATTAGTCCGGCCAATATAAAAACGCCCGGTCCTATTGTAATGCGGTAGGCAAAATCCTGCAACCACTTGTTCATGGCCAGCCATGCAAATGGTGCTGCTATCACAAAAGAGAGCAGCACCATTTTTAAAAAATCTCCCGCCAGTAGCATAATAATCTGTCTGACAGATGCTCCCAATATTTTTCTTACACCGATTTCTTTTATCCGCTGGCGGGTTGACAAATGGGCGAGTCCGAATAGTCCCAAAGTGCATATCACTACCGAGAGCATGGTGGCCACATAGATAACCTGTTGCCATTGCTCTTCCCGTAGATACGCTTTTGCATTACGCTCATCCAGGAAAACATATTGATAAGCTGTTTGAGGCAGCATTTTTGTGTAAATATTTTGCAACGCAGCCATGGCTTCTTTTTGCTTCGCTTTTTCAAACTTTACCAGAACTGCACCTCCATACCAATCGCTCATAAACATGACCATGGGCTGAATAGGTTCCCGTAAGGAGCCAACATGAAAATCTTTTGCAACCCCTACAATCGTTTTAAGCGCTTTATCGAAATACTCATCTGTCTTTACCTGCGCTCCTATTGGATTTTCAAGGCCCGCCGCTTTTACAAAGGCTTCATTTACGATCACTGCGCTGTTCTTATCTGTTGGAAATGCTGCCGAAAAATTACGACCCGCTTTCAATGGTATTTCCATCTCAGGCAAATAATTCTCATCAATGACTTTATGTACTGCCGGAATAGTCCTGTCTTTTAGTTTTACATCTGAGCTGCCAACACGATCGCCACCAAAAGACACCATTTTAACAGCCGGTTCCCTGCTTAGTTCATTTCTAAAATAATCGCGAACAGGCTTCACTTCCCTGTCACCACCTATGAACGTCAGTATTACCCCATTGGGATTATAGCCCAGATCTTTCGTGTGCATAAAATCCATTTGTCTATAGTAGACAAGTGTGGCAACCAGCATGAAAACTGCCAGTGAAAACTGCACCACCACCAGACTGCGTCCAAATGAACTTCGGCCGGATAATTTTGGGGTATTGTAAAGCACTGCGCCAGGCTTGAAATTGGATAAAACCTTTGCCGGGTATAAACCGGTCAGTAAGGTGATTGTTGTCAGGATAATTACCAAATATACTAACAGGGTGACATCGATGCTTTCGTGTAACAAAATGTGCTTGCCTGTCAACCTGTTGAAAACAGGTAAAGAAACATATGCTATAACCACCGCCATCAGGAAGGCTATCATACACAGTAACGCAGACTCTCCTAAAAACTGACTAATAATCTGAAACCGGCTGCTGCCTATTAGTTTCCTTACCCCTACTTCTTTTGCTCTATTCAGAGAAGCGGCTAAACTAATATTAACAAAATTGATACCTGCCATCAATAAAATAAAAACAGCAATCCCTATAAACATATAGGCATATAGCGGGCTGCTCCCATTTGTTATACCTGATTCTGTATTGCCCACACTTTTACCAAGCGGCTCCAGATGTATATCAGTCATGGGTTGCAAGTCATACTGTACGCCTGGTTCAAACCCATAACGTTTTATATTTTCAGCAAGTTGTTCTTTCGCGTGTAAAGCAAATATAGCCGCCATTTTTTGCGTAACAGCTTTCACATTGGCATCCCGACGAAGTGTAATATAGGTACCAAGATATGCATCCAGCCAGTTGTTATCGGTAAACGAAAGTTGCAGGAATGTAAATGGAAGCAGGACATCAAACCTGATAGATGAATGCTCCGGCGGGTCTTTTACCACACCTGTTATCACCATTGGCTTACCTAAACGTTTCGCAGAAGGATCGGCTTCCAGTTGAAGCAACTTGCCTACTACGTCAATACTATTAAAATATCGCATAGCGGTACTTTCCGTAATAACAGCCGAACCAATATCCGTTAAAACGGTTTGTGGATTTCCACGGAGTAACTGAAATGAGAACGTATTGAAAAAGCTATCATCCACAAATAAGAGCTGTAGCCGCAATGCTTTATCGTTAGCCACTACATCTCCGGAAATATCTCCTCCTAAAATTCTCGTATAATTCACTATTTCAGGGATACCCGCTTTGAAGGCTGGTCCCTGTACCTGTCCTGTACCACCCTCCTTATGCATCTTATCTCCTTTATGCTCCATCAGCGTGGTAGTGATGCGATAAAGATGAGGGTTCTGTTGATGAAAAGTATCAAAACTCCTTTCATCTTTCCAATAAAGAACAGCCAGCAGCATACAACTTATTCCAATTGCCAGACCAATAACATTAATGGATGAATAAAGTTTGTTTTGCAACAGATGCCGGAAAGTGATTTTTATATTAGAGATCAGCATATCGTGAATGTAACTTTAAAAAGTCACCATAATATATATAAAAAACAGTTAATTTGCACCTCTTTTATAAGATAACCCATATTATCCCTATGTTCAAGAAATTATTGTTTGTCTGCCTGAGCGTATTCCTTTTCCAGGGTGCACAATCGCAGGCACCTGCAGCTGAATCCCCTACCGTAGTGCGTAGTACGCCTTTTGATGAGCCGGAACGTGGTGCCAACCGTTTGTTACTGATGAAAAATGGCAATACCCTTTTCTTTAGTTTCACACCCAAAAAAGGGATCGATGTTACTGTTTTTGATCAGCAACATCAGTCAAAACCGGTAATGAAAAACCGCATTACCTCCTGGAAAAACAAACAAATGTCCAAAGCGCAGCTGGAAGGTTTGTATGAAATAAATGGACAAGCTGTTGTATTCCTGCAGCAATACGTAAAGAAAAAGCCCTGCTTGTTCCGTTTTATATTTGATGCAGCAAACGGTAAACTGATAGAAGAAAAACTAATTGCCGACCTGCCAAGAATCGGTATGGGGCAAGGTTATGCCATTGCTTTCGGCGGGATGAAAATGCCGGAGTTTGATTTGAGAAAGGACCCTAACTCTGAATACTACGCCGTAGCCATGCTGAACTCCAAAGCACATGAATCCGGCGAACGTATCAAGGTGATTCATTTTAATCCGCAGCACCAGGTTATCAACGAATCTTTCTTTGATACTCCCAAGGGCGACTATAAATATATCAACCTGGCCGACATGTATGTGCAGGGCGATAAATTTGTTTTCCTTTCCACCTTTGCCTACAATACCCGCAGTTCCGGCGGCAAGGATTCCCGTTTTGTGATTGGCAGCTTAGCAAAAGGCGACAACCAATTTAAGAGTGTGCTGCTGGATTACACGGAGGATTTTAAGCTAAGAGATGTGGCGTTAAAATACAGTAATCTCAATAACTCCGTTTATCTGCTGACCACTATCACTGCAAAAACATCTCCGGAGGAACCGATTATGAGCAGGAGCAAAACAGATAAATTTTCTCTGCTGATGAATGAAATCAATCCGGAAAATTTAACAGTGAAACAGCACTACTTTATAGATCATCCAATGCTGGACAAGTATGCCCAAAAACATCTTAAATACAAGAAAAAATACCAGGGTGTTATCCAGGATTTTAATTTGAATGCAGATGGTACCATCAATTTATTGTTGGAAGAAATGGATATCATTGCACATACTTACACTAATACCAACACCAATGGAAGGGGCGGTATAACTATGGGTACTTCACACACTACCTATACCACCCGTTTGGGTGAAATGGGGATTGTACAGCTGGCTGCCAACGGGAAAGAAATAAACAGCTATGCTATTGCCAAATCACAGGAAGCTTCGGTAATACTGGATATTTTTGATCTGAACAGACGTAATCAGTCGAGCTGGAACTTCCGTGGCAAACGCAGCAAGACTAATTTATCCGGTTTTTACTCTTATGATTTTTTCAATACCAATAATAAGGATTACATCATTTACAATGATTATCCTGAAAACAAGGAAAGTAATACTGAAAATTACAGAAGAAAAAAGAACGTAAAAACAGTCAGTAAAACCAATACCATTTGCGCTATTGTTGATGGGCAACAAATCACCAAAACATATCTTTTTGGTGACCCCGGTGATAAAACGGAATCCCGTTTCAGCCAGATGGAAATGATCACAAAAAATGCTGACGGAAAATCATTTTCAACGATGATGATTGAGAGAAAGGGACGTCATAAAAAAGCATATATCGTTTGGGTGTCTCTTTAACAACCCGCTTTATATTACTATCAAACGAGGGTGTCTTCTATGTTGAAGGCACCCTCTTTAGTTGATCTCAATTTATAGGCCGGCAAAGAACTGTCTTATATCTTTCGCTATTTCATCTGGCACTTCCCATTCAGGAAAATGACCACCGCGTTCCATTACCGTCCAGCGTTGAACATTATAGTAACGTTCCGCCCATTCGCGGGGTGCAGGAACCGTCACGCCATCCCGCAAGGGCATCATAATCGCGGTCGGAACTGCTACACGGCCTGTCATACCGGGATCTCTGGCCGCTTCGCGGTATAACCTTATGGAGGCAGCACCGGCACCGGTAAACCAGTGGAGTGAAATGTTGTCAAGTAAGGCATCCCTCCCGAAGTGCGCATCCACATCACCTTCACAGTCGCCCCAGCGTTGGAATTTTTCGATGATCCAACTCGCCAGTGCGATAGGTGAGTCTGCGAGTGCGGGGGCCAATGTTTCCGGACGGAGAGATTGCAGGCGGGCATAGGCAATTTCCTGCGTGGCCCACTGCTGCACTTCCTTTTGATAAGCAATTTCTGCGGGGCTTAGGTTGTCAGGCATCGGCGTGGCGAAGGGCGTAATACCGGATCGGTGAAGGCCGATAAGGTGTTCAGGGTATTTGAGCCCGATTTGTTGCTGGACCAAAGCGCCCTGGTCGGAGCCTCTGGCGGCAAACCGGTGATATCCCAGGCCCTCCACCATCAACCTTTTGAGGAGGTCAGCAATCCGTGAGAAGCTCATGCCGGGTTGGCTGGGGAATCGGGTGAAGGGGTAGCCCGGCATGGAGGCTACGATAACATCGAAGCACGGCGTTCCGTCGGTGCCCTGCGCTGTAAGAAGCGGAATGATCTTCAACATCTGCACAAAAGTACTGGGCCATCCCTGCATCAATAACAGGGGAATAGCGTTGGGACCCTGACCGGCGGCACGGATGAAATGGATTTGAGTATCCTCTATGTCCGCAGTAAAGTGCCCGAAACGGTTAAGCATGGCTTCCCTGTCTCTCCAGTTATATTTTGACAGCCAGTATCCCGCCAGATCCCGCAGGTATTCGCCGTCGGTGCCATCGGCCCAATCTGAGCCGGCGACCGGCGCCGGCCATCGACTCTGTTTAAGCCGGTGATAAAGATCCTCCATATCCTCATCGGGAATATGAATACGCATTGGCCGGATCGATATTTTATTGTCCATGAGCTATGCTTGAAATTTGACATAAAAGGGTCGTCAATTCCGCGATCCTGTTGGAAAGTGAAAAGGTTATTGCTCAGTCAGGATATTGAGCAGGGTAATGACTTTTTTGATGGCAGCCTTGTCTTCGGTGCTGTAGTTTTTGCTGAGCATGTCGGCCAGCCATTGCTCTCGCTCTTTCCTGCTATCGCTTATTTTTATTCTTCCGCTCTTCGTCAGGGTCACCTGGGTTTTTCGTTTGTCGGAGGGGGACGACTTCCTGGCGATGAATTTTAAATCTTCAAGCCGGTTGAGCACCTGCGACATATATTGCGAGGATATATTCAACTGGGCGCATAGTTCCGAAGGGAGCAGGTGTGCTTTGAGCGTCAGTTGATAAAGTACATTCTGTTCAGCGACAGACATTTGTTCCGTGTTACTGATCTCTTTGTGCAACCGTTTATATAGTCTGGTGATCAGGTCGCGGAGATCATGGGCTACAATTTTATCAGTTTTAGAGATCATAATAAATTATCAAATTTAACTTTGTTAAATTAGCTTTGTAAAGCTAAGTGAATAAATTATATTTTAGCATTTATTTATCCATAGAAGTCCTACTGTCCGGAACCGGACACCTTTTGTACTAAAACTGAACAGTTAGCATAATAACTATGCTATTAAATAATTGATTATTAGCTTGTAAAAATCAGGCATTTTCTTAGTGGTATAGATTGCCGGATTCTTGTGCCCTTTTGAAAAATTGAATTTAAAATACTGCTATGCTCAAAAGCTATTTTCAAATCGCCTGGCGTAATCTCTCTAAGAATAAAATTTATTCCTTAATAAATATTGGGGGTCTTGCAGTGGGTATGGCGGTAGCTATATTGATCGGCCTGTGGATATATGATGAACTGTCGTTTAATAAAAGTTATCAAAACTACGACAGAATTGCCCGGGTAATGCAAAACCAGTTCATTAACGGTGAAACAGATACCTGGTCGGGAGAAGCCTGGCCATTGGGGGCTGAGCTGCGTAATAGTTATGGCAGCAACTTTAAATATGTTATCATGTCCTCCTGGACCGATGACCATATCTTATCTTTTGGTGAGAAGCATATCGCTAAAACCGGCAATTACATGGAACCGGAAGCGCCGGAAATGCTGACATTAAATATGCTGAAAGGCTCCCGGAACGGTTTACAGGATCCCGCATCCATCTTACTTTCCGCATCTGTAGCTAACACATTGTTTGGGAAGGATACTGATCCGATTGATAAAATCGTTCAGATTGATCACCGGCTGAATGTAAAGGTAACCGGCGTGTATAAAGATCTTCCCTATAACTCCTCCTTTGCTGATCTTACTTTTATTGCACCATTTGAATTAATGGTAAAAAGCGATAACCTGAAAGAAAGACTCGATAACCCCTGGGGAGCCAGTTGGTTCCAGACATTAGTACAGGTAGCTAACCATGTAGATATCGGCCAGGCTTCGGCAAAAATAAAGGACGCCAAAATGAATAAAGTCCGGAATAGCAGCAGTGCCAGGTTTAAGCCTGTCATTTTTCTTCATCCTATGAGCAGGTGGCATCTGTATGCAAAGTTTAAAAATGGTATGGAAGCAGGAGGCCGTATACAGTATGTATGGCTGTATGGCATTATTGGTATTTTTGTGCTGCTGCTGGCCTGCATTAATTTTATGAACCTAAGTACTGCCCGCTCAGAGAAACGGGCAAAAGAGGTAGGTATCCGTAAAGCTGTTGGCTCGCTACGCGGACAGTTGGTTGCACAGTTCTTTTGTGAATCCCTGTTGATCGCCTTTGTTGCTTTTCTGCTTTCATTGCTTTTAGTGCAGGTGAGTCTTCCTTTCTTCAATGAGGTAGCCGATAAAAGAATGTCTGTTTTATGGACGAGGCCATTGTTCTGGTTGGTGGGAATAGGATTTAGCCTGTTCACGGGGTTAATTGCCGGCAGCTACCCGGCGTTATATTTATCTTCTTTTAAACCTGTCAAAGTATTGAAAGGTACTTTCCGTGTGGGCAGGTTAGCTGCGGTTCCGCGCAAGGTGCTGGTGGTTATACAGTTTACCGTTTCCGTGATATTGATGGTAGGAACACTGGTAGTATATCAACAAATACAATATGCTAAAAACCGTCCTGTTGGCTACAGCAGGAATGGGTTGATAACGATACCACTGCGAACAAACGAAATCAATAAACATTATGAGGCTGTCCGTGATGATTTGTTCAAAAGCGGGGCGGTGAGCGAAGTCGCAGCATCAGAAAACCCGGTTACTGCAACATACATCACTAACAGCGGATTGGTATGGAAAGGCAAAGACCCCAGCCTGCAGGAAGAATTTGTATCGCTTGGCATTACGTCTGAATTTGGGAAAACAGTGGGCTGGCAAATCAAGGAAGGGCGCGACTTCTCAGCAGCATTCCCTTCTGATTCCATGGGTTTTATTATTAACGAAGCAGCTGTAAAGTTTATGGGTCTGAAAGATCCGGTAGGTGAAATGATTAAATGGGGCAAAAATGGGAGTTACAAAATCATTGGTGTAGTTAAAGACCTCGTAACCCGGTCTCCTTATGAGCCTACTAAACAAACTTTTTTTTATCTCGGAGGGTTAAGTCCGTTAAGTAATCTCAATCTTAAAATTAACCCGCATGCCAGCGCCAGCGAAGCCCTGGGAAAAATCAGTGCTGTTTTAAAGAAATACGATCCGGCCACTCCATTTGAATTCAAATTTGCAGATGAAGAATACGCCAAAAAATTTGATGCTGAAGAACGTATTGGCCGGCTGGCCGGTTGTTTTGCAGGCCTGGCTATATTTATCAGTTGTCTCGGATTGTTTGGTATGGCTACTTTTATGGCAGCACAACGTATCAAAGAAATTGGTATACGCAAAGTACTAGGTGCATCTACGTTTAATCTTTGGCGTTTACTCACCAGAGATTTTATACTGCTGGTGATGACTGCCCTGATCATAGCCACACCACTGGCCTATTATCTGATGCAGCGCTGGCTGCAAAATTACCTGTACCGGGTCGAAATCGCCTGGTGGATATTTGCGATAGCAGGCATCAGCGCTGTTATAATTACTTTATTAACGGTGAGCTATCAGTCTATAAGAGCAGCGTTGACGAACCCGGTAAAGAGTTTAAGTACAGAATGATTCTAAAGAAATACTACCCATGTTAATGAATTATTTCAGGACTGCCATCAGGCATCTGCTTCACAACAAGGCATATAGCTTCATCAATATGATAGGGTTAAGCCTCGGCCTTGCCTGTGCAATGCTGATCATTTTATATGTAAAAGACGAGATCAGCTACGACCGCTTTCATAGGAACGTTACGAAGATATATCGCATTGACAGAAAAATAGTCAGGGCAAATGGCGGGATGGCAAAAGGAAGTTATACCGGTTATTTCCAGGGACCACGGTTTAAGGCAGATATACCGGAAATAGAAGATTTCGTTCGCCTGCAGCCAGGCCAGGTGGATATCAGGCGGGGAACGGATATCCAATCGCAGGAAGTAAGTTACGTCGATCCCGATTTTTTTTCCGTATTTAATTTTCCTCTGTTAAGCGGGGGCCCGGGCGCCCTGCGGGAACTCCATTCAGTAGTGATTACTGAAGACATGGCCAAAGCTCAATTTGGCACTACGAACGCAATGGGTAAGATCCTGTTGCTTAAGGAAAAGGATGCTTTTGTACCTTATGTGGTTAGCGGAGTAGCAAGAAATTGTCCGCAGAACTCTTCTATAAAATTCCAGGTTTTATTACCGCTAAATATATCAGCATCAACAGAAAATCTGAACGAAAACTGGTTTAATTTCAACCTGAATACATTTGTCGTGCTTCGTGCCGATGCAGACACAAAGGCTGTAGACGCCAAAATGCAGAAAGTGTTTCTGGCAGATGCGAAAGAATCCATAAAAATGATCCGGGAAAAATACGGCATTAAGAATTTGGGGATCTCTTATTTTCTGCAACCACTCACTGACATTCACCTGAATAAAGAAATCAGTGCTGAAGGAGGTCTTTCCGATGCAAGCGATCCGATGTTTTCTTATATCCTTTCCGGGATTGCCCTTTTTATTCTACTGATTGCCTGTATCAATTTTGTTAACCTGACGGTAGCCCACTCCTTAAAACGGGCAAAGGAAATCGGTATACGAAAAGTGGTTGGCGGAGGAAGGAATCAATTAATCCTGCAATTCCTGGGCGAATCGTTGTTGCTTTGTTTTGCAGCCTTCCTGTTAGCCATCTTTATAGCCCAGCTATTATTGCCTGTGTTTAACCAGTTATCAAATAAAGCCCTGGCTTTTTCCTATTTACTGGACACAAAACTTGTTTCAGGCTATATTGTACTTTTCCTGGTTACCGGTTCATTAGCAGGTATTTATCCGGCGCTGGTGTTGTCTGGCTATCAGCCAGTGCAAACACTCTACAGCCGCTTTATGCCGGCCGGTAAAAATTATCTGCAGAAATCCCTGGTTGTATTTCAGTTTGTACTTGCCTCCTTTTTGATCATGGCAACATTCACCCTTTTCTTTCAGTTGAATTATATGTCTTTGCAGAAATTAGGCTATAATGATACTGACCTGGTGATGGTAGAAAACTGGGGCATGACCCGCAATGAAGCGGAAATGTTCAAAACAGCGTTAATGAAAAATCCGGCTATTATTGGCGTGGCGCCTAAGAACCCAGGTACACCCGGCACAACTGTTAAGATAAATAATGGAACGGACATTAATATTGCTTATGAGACAGTTGATGAGGCTTATCTGTCATTGTTAAAGATCCCAATTGCGCAGGGAAGAAATTTTTCGCCTGACTTTCCTGCTGATTCATCACATTCAGTTTTGGTGAATGAAACTTTTGTAAAAGAGGCCGGCTGGAAAGATCCAATCGGGCAAGAGGTTCGTTTTTACGACCCCGAAGGGAAGTTTACTGTGGTGGGCGTAGTAAAAGATCATCACTACAGACCGTTGACGGCAAAAATAGCCCCTCAGTTATTTACAATGAATCCCGACAACCGGTTTGGCATGTTTTATATAAAAATAGCGCCCCACAGTGAACAGAAGAGTCTTTCCTATATAGAAAGTGTATTTAAAAAGATTTTCCCACTGACACCTTATTCCTATGACTATAAAGACCGTGTGAATGCGGAAAGTTATGAAGCAGAAAAGAAATGGAAGCAAATGGTATTATTCGGGGCTGTGCTTACCATTTTTATTTCCTGCATAGGGCTGTTTGGTCTATCGATCTTATCTACGGAAAAACGAACGAAGGAAATCGGTATACGGAAAGTATTGGGCGCTTCTGTCAGTAGCATAGTATCTACCCTGTCCGGCGACTTTTTAAAGTTGGTCATCATTGCCCTACTGGTGTCAATGCCAACTGCATGGATAGCTGCCAATAAGTGGCTGGAGAATTATCCGTACCATATTACAATAAGCTGGTGGATGTTTGCTCTTGCCGGCCTGATCGTCTTGTTTATTTCAATGACAACCGTCAGCTTCCAGGCGATAAAAGCAGCGTTCAGCAACCCGGTAAAAAGTTTGAGATCAGAATAAATCTGTATGCTATTTTTAAAACGATACCCTCGCTATGACAAAGAAAAACATTAAGACCTTTTTTCAGGCAATCCGGGATAGTGACTTACAGAAAGTAGCTGAACTTATCGATACCAACAAAGCGTACATTAATATTTGCAATGTATCGCCGCCTAAGAAAGACGATGGGCAATCGGGCCTTCAGGTCGCATTTAAAACAGGGAATTTTGACATTGCAAAACTGTTGATTGCACAAGGATCTGAAGTTAATTTTATTGAAAAATCGGCTATTAATGAGTGGACTACCCCAGTTCTTCATGACTGCATCAGAGCGACAATTTTCAATACGCATACATTACAAAAGGACATTAGCGTATTTAATAATGCCATCTCACTTTTGCAATTAATGCTGCGCCAAAAGGCAGACCCCAATATTGCCGATTCTTATGGTAACAACTGCTTGCATAGAGCCATTATGGACGCAAGACAAATGATTGTCAATCCAAACGCTGAGCTAAATGATGGAATACTATTAGAACAATTAAGAGCTGTGTTTAAAGCATTAATAAATTCAGGTGCAGATATAAACCGGCATAGCGAAAAAAGGCCCAGTGCTGCAAATATGTTAGCAAATTTTAGAATGGAACAATATCAATTATGGTAATTTTATTTATTTCCTCATCGAATGTACTAATCATCCAATCCCTTTCCATTGAGAATTTGCTGCATATATTTTTCAACCCTTGACTCCCGTGTTTTAGATTGTTTGGGTGCAGAAAAATAAAGATTGTATCCTCTTTGCCGTCCTGGCGTCAATGCATCAAAAGCGGCTTTCAAGGCAGGGTTTTCATCTAATTTATTTTGAAATTCTTCAGGAATGATGAATGCTGTAGTCTTTTTAAAATTCACTTTCAAACCGGCTTTTTCCATTTCAATGGCTTCATAAATATAGGCTTTCAAGATGGGTTTCATCTTAACTATTTCCCGAACATTGGCGAACCGCATCTGGCGCGCCGACTGTACATTCTCCGTTTGTTGGATCAGGATACCATTGGCATCATTTAACAAGGCACCTTTGAAAAACAAAATCGCACAGTATTCTTTAAACGCGTGTATTAAAACTATGTTACTGTTCTGAAATGAGTAACAAGGAACACCCCATTTCAAATCTTCGGTCAGCCCACAGTCAAGAACGATCAGTCTCAATTGCTCCAGTTCTTTCTCCCACTTTTCGGATTTATTAAAATAAAAATCAACTTTAGGATTCATGCTATCATTTATTAAAATTAACTGAAATAATTTTTCTATCTGTAGGTCTGAAATACCACGATACCACAGTCAGGATTAGCAATAGTAACGAAGGAAATATTTCATTCACGGTACCCGATGCGATATGTGAAAATGCCGCTCCCGACATGGCAAAGAAAAAGCCTGCATAAGCCCATTCCTTTAGTAAAGGGAATTTAGGAATAAGCAATACTGCAACTCCCAAAATTTTCCAAACACCCAGTATTGTTAGAAAATAGGCAGGATAGCCCAAATGTGTAATAAAATCTCCTTCCACTTTCACTTTGAATAACTGTACCATTCCGGTTGATACCATTCCTAATGAAAGCCAGATCGTAGCAATCCAATAGATAATTTTATTTCTCATTGTTATAATGTGTTATTTTAATTTGCTTACGATGTCCTGTAATCGGTTATGTGCCATATTTAAGCCTGGAGCAAAGCCCATTTGTACCATTTGGTCTCTGAGTGCGACTGATTTATATACTATATGCATCCTGAGTTTACTGGTGTCGTCAGTAAGTTGTTCAAATTCTAAGAACTCAAGCTGGGCGGCAAAAGGCGCATTCTCCATTTCAAATGTCCGTGTTATTTTCTGGTTCGGGACAAACTCATGGATTACCCCATTGGCCTGAAATACCACGTTTCCTTTAGTATCTGTTGTTTCAAATTGGTAACTGCCATGCTTTTTACTTTCCAGTTTCAGCACTTTCGTTCCCATCCATTGCTCTACTATTTCTGGCTCTACATACGCTTTAAAAAGTAATTCCAATGGCAAATCAAATTCCCTTGTAATCACTAATTCCTGTTTGCCGTCTTCCGCATTGATTTTTGTTTTCCGTTCCATATTATTCTATTTTTTTGATTTGTATTTTTGCATGATGGTTTCTAATTTATTAAACCTGTCATCCCACATATTGCGGAATGGTTCAATAAAGTCGGCTATTGCTTTCATTTTTTTTGCATTAATGTGATAGTAAATTTCCCTGCCGTTTTGCTTTTGATCAAGCAATTCGCACTCAGTGAGTATTTGCAGATGTTTTGAAACTGTTGGTCTTGCTGTGTCAAAGTTTGCCGCTATTGCACCTGCTGTCATGGATTGTGAGGCTACCAACAGCAATATAGCCCTTCTTGTCGGGTCTGCTATGGCCTGAAATACATCTCGTCTCAAATTCATTGCGTAGCTATTTGACTACAAATATATATGTAGTTATCTAACTACGCAAATATTTTTTGAAAGTTTCCAGGAAAACAAAATGATGCTGACTTGAGCGGTGTTGGTGAGGCGTTGGCTGTAAGCAACATCACTCCATCTTCAAACTCTTTATGGGATTCGTCAATGCTGCTTTTACGGATTGGAAAATCACGGTGATCATTGTAATAAAAATGGCTAATGCTCCTGCAGTACAAAACATCCACCAGCTCAGGTGAATTCTGTAGGCAAAATTCTCCAACCACTTATTCATCATATACCAGGAAAGAGGAGATGCAATAATGATGGCTATTATTACCAGCCGGATAAATTCTTTTGAAAGTAATGCAGTCACGGAGCTAACTGATGCACCGAGTACTTTTCGTATGCCTATTTCCTTGGTACGTTGTTCAGCAGAAAAAATAGCCAGCCCTAACAGGCCCAGACAGGCGATCAAAATAGCAATGACGGTGAAATAAATGACGATGCGGGATGTCAGTTGCTCCTTTTCATAATTCCTTTGGAAATCCTGGTCCAGGAAAGAATAAATAAAGGGGGATTGAGGAATGACTTTTTTCCAGGATACCTCCAGGTTTGCCAATAGACCGGTATAATCGGTTGCGCTGAAATTGGCGATCATGTAACTGTACTTATTGACGAATAATGCATGCGTAAAGCCTAAAGGTTTTATTGGGCTATGCAAGCTTTCAAAATTATAATCCCTGACTACCCCAATGATTTGCATGGAAAAGTGATTGTTTGCCAGGTCGGATTGTATTTTCTTTCCAATGGCATTATCGATGGTATAACCCAATTTTTTAACTGCTGATTCGTTGAGAATAATGCCTGTCGAATCAGCCCTGGAATTCCCGGAAAATGTTCTGCCGCTCAACAGTTTAATCCCAAGGGTCTCAAAATAACCACCATCAATTGCAGACAACTCAACATCAACCACGTCATTGACTGTTTTGCCTTCTCCATAAAAAAGAAGGTCGTTCACGTTGGGAATACCCGGATAAGTTGAGCCGCAGGTGACCGTTTTTATTTGGGGATTTTTCAGGATCTCATCCCTGAGCAGGGTGTAGTTGCTTTCGGAATTATTAAATCCCACTTGCAGGGGCAATATGATCTGCCGGGTTTTATTGAACCCAAGCTGTTGGTTTTTAAATAAATCCAATTGTTGCCAGATAACGATGGCAGCCAGGATAAGGCAAATGGAAATAGTGAACTGGAATACAACCAGGCCTTTCCGAATTACTGATGATGATAAACTATTCTTCATCTTTCCTTTGAGTACGGAAACCGGCATGAATGCGGACAGGTAGAAAGCCGGGTAAAATCCTGCCAGCAACCCGGTGGATAAAGTGAGCACCATAACACATAACAAGAGTCGGGGATTATCCATCATCTGCATGTGTTTTTGCGTGAGACGATTAAACACAGGCAGCAATATAGATACTATGATCAGCGCAATGACCAGTGCTGCCAATGACATAACAATGGATTCACCCAGGAATTGCCGGATCAGGGAACGCTTTCCTGCACCCATTACTTTTCGCACACCTACTTCTTTGCCCCTTTTTTCAGAACGCGCTGTGGAGAGGTTCATAAAATTGATACAGGCAATCAGTAGTATAAAAACAGCGATCGAACCCAGTATGTACAAATAGGTTATGTTTCCGTTGGCCGCTATTTCATTTCCGAGAGCAGAATGTAAATAGATATCCTGCATCGGTTGGATAAAGAGGCTTTTTGAAATACCGGCTGCTTTCAGGTCCTTGCTGGCACGGAGTTCAAAGAGGCGCTTCAGCTTTTGTAGAAACACCTCTGAGTTAGTGTGTTCTTTTAATTTCACGTAAGTGAAAAAAACATTGTTGAATGCCCAGGATGTCTGCCCTTCCACCCATTTTCCCATATCGTTATTACGCATGGAAAGGAAGAAGTTGGCAGGGATATGGGATTTGTACCTGCTTTTATTAAAAACACCATACACCGTGTAGGTAAAGCCACCCATAGGCGTATTAACCATTATAAGTTTACCGATAGGATTATTGTTACCGAAGAATTTATGTGCGAGTTCATCAGAAATCACCATGCTGTTGGGCTGGTTGAGTGCCGTTGCTGTATTGCCATAAGTAAAATCATAGGTGAAGATCTGGAAGAAGGTCGAATCAACATAATAACCATTCGGTTCAAGGAATTCTTTGCGATCCGAATGATCCTCATATTTCAATACCATTTTTTCAATGTCGGGGAAGGTCAACAACCGTGTGACTTGTTCCACCTCCGGCAAATCACTTTTCACGTCCCATGCAACGGGTGCAGCGGCGGCTGCCCAACTTTCGTTGTTGCTGGACACAGATGCAATCCGGAAAATTCTTTCTCCGTCTTTATGATGCTTATCAAAACTGCTTTCATCAAAAATATAAAGCAGGATCAGCAGGCAGGTTACCAACCCAACTGATAAACCAAAGATGTTGATGAACGAGAACACTTTGTTCCTGGCAAAATTCCTGAAAGCGATTTTTAAATAATTCTTAAACATAGTGGTTCTATATTTTTAAGATGCAAAAGGGCACATGGTCAGATGGCTGTTCAATAAAAATGCCATGCTTCCAGTTGCTTATTTGTCAGCGAATTAAACAGTAACGATGGCGTTGAATTGTGCGATAATGATACAATCAACTGTTCATTTATGGACGCTTGAATTGTACTGCGCAGCTAAATCTACGGATGTAAGCTTCTCCTACACTGATCTGGACGATATTGTTACAGATGAACGAACTATTCAACATCTACTGAAAAAATAATATGCAAAAGCTATCATTTGAACTAACAAATGTGAAATTATAGATAAGACTTCATCTTGCATGTAGGGGGATGTAGGTTCATGATTTCCCCGTGGGCTTACTTCTATCGGACAACAATGCTTTTAATCTATTAATGGGAATATTCAATCTCTGGAAATTTCCTTTGAATCTCCAGTGTTGCACCGGTTGAATCTTTTAAATAGGTATCAAAAAAATGGTTAATACAGTATGTAGTTATGGCCATTTGCCGGCGTCCATCCAGGTGTATAATACCCAATGAATGCAATACGCTCATTATCATCGGAATCTTTAGCAATGCGCCGTCATCACTAAACCTAAAGTGACTTGCACCGTGGATCATTAGCCACGATCTGCGGTCAGTAGATTGCCGGTTGTACACCAGGCGAATGTTCGCAATAACCTGGCTCGTTACTGAATCCGGATCACTACTGTGCTCGCTCGTCAGGAACATAAATGGCTGAGTAATACTATCGTTAATGACTTCCCCCTGCGGTGCTCCGTCCACATCAATTCCTGCCTTACATCGGGAATCGTCATAACAGAATTGTAAGGCAGTAGCTCCGCCAAGCGAATGGCCAACTACGCCAACCCGCTCCATGTCCAGCCGGCCACGAAATTTGCCTGAAGAGTCAGATCCATTCAGGTGTTGGAGCTGATCAAGCGCATACCTCATGTCAGCGCTCCAGGCCTTCACCAGTTTTTCGGCCAGTTGTTTCTGCTGACTTCCGCTATACATATCTGCATTATTTTTTGAAGATATTTCAACCACTCGTCCATCGGGGAACACCGATACAGCACTTCTGTAAGGTGCATCGAAACCCACCACCACATAGCCATTACTTGCCAGGTCTTCTGCAATGCTTGTATAGCCCGTTACTAAGGCTGCCAGCCCGGCTCGCAGGATAATTACCGGATAATGATTTTTTTCTGGCGATAAGTCTGCATCAGGAATACTGTGGGTTCGAACTCTTGACAAGTCGCGCGTAAGCATTTTATTTATGAGCATGCCCCGTTGGTGCTCAACGGCTTTCCTCCAGGCTAATGGTAAATATGCTGCAAAAGATGGAGAAGGTTGTTGTGGTAGTGCAGGATACCATATCCAGGCGATGAGTTCCCGCTTTGTTCCTGGTTTAGTTGCCATGGAGTCCACCTTTGTACTGTCTTTCCAGACAAAGGATGTACGTCCGACTGCAAATGGGCCTGAAGGCGTGGGAAGTGCGGTATCTCTACGGCTGTCGAGGAACATCAGGCCAATTATAATTGCAAGTAAGACTAAGCCAATAAGAGCACTCTTTAATATGATTTTGGTTGTTATCCGGGCAAACAATTGGGTTCGTCTCAGCAATTTGGAATGTTCCATAATGACATCAGTAGTTTTTATAATAATTTGTCAATGAGTTGGAGTTGCTTTTCTTTTAAAAATACATAAATTCTGATAACGTACTATATAAAAATAGCAGCTAGAGTTATCTTGTTCCATCTTTTGATAATGCTTAAATAAGGTATACGCACAGTAAGATCCATCTGTTTTTATGTAAAGATGGTTCCATCACTTCAGGTTTACAAGACGCATATTACCGGTTGTATACTAAAAAAATGAACAAATATTTCCACAAGAATACACTACGCTAATAGACTGCGTAGTTGCCAGTTACCTTAGCTAAATGAATAACCATTATTAAAGAGATATACTGAGGAATCTCCACTCAGCACTGGTTTTAGCTGATAGTAGTTTAATTGTACCCATCTGTAAATTGTTAACATCCAAAATAATAGCAACTATGAAAACAAATTGTTTGTATTACCGTTTTATTTGTCTTTTTTTCCTTGTCAGTTTGCTGGCCTGTAACAAAAAAGATGCACCTGTTCCAGACATTGCCCCGGTATCGAAAGAATCGGCATTAAAAGCCTTAACACAGCTATCGGGAGGAGATGCTGCAGTACCTCTTTCATGGTATCAACTGGAATTAAAACTCATTAAAGAAAGCACCGGATTTAGTCCGCCGGTAGCTGCCAGAGCTATTGCCTATACCGGTATTACGCTGCATGAAGTGGTAGTAGTAGGAAAAAGAGGCCCTGCTTTAAGCGGGCAGCTGAATGGTCTGCAATATGTTCCCACACCTGAAAGATGGAAAAAATATAATTGGGCTATTGCCGCCAATAGCGCCATGGCGCAGATTATCAGAAATTTGTTTCCAAATGCGAGTGTTGAAAATCTTAACCTGATTACTCAACTGGAAAACGATAACCTACAGGCACTTTCTGATAGCTGCACGCAGGATGTCACCACGCGTTCCATAAACTATGGTAAGTTAGTAGCCAGCGCTATTTACCAGTGGTCAACTACTGATGGCGGTAAAGACGGTTATTTGAATAACTTTCCCACTGATTATATTCCTCCGGTAGGTCCTGGTCTTTGGATACCAACACCACCGGCTTTCCAGCGTGCCATGCTGCCATATTGGGGAAACAACCGCCCAATGGTAAAACCATCAACACCGGATTTGGCGGATATACAACCGCCTGCCTATTCAACAGATACTACTTCCACATTTTATCAGGCCGCTCATTTTGTATACCAGACAAGAAAAACATTGACACCTGAACAGACCCTCATTGCCAAATACTGGGCAGATGGCGGCGGTACTTTCACTCCTCCCGGACACTTGCTTGCTATTACAGCCCAGTTGGTAAACGACCAGCAGCTTGATCTTGAAGCAGCAGCCACGCTTTTTGCACAGGTGGGAATTGGATTAAATGATGCAGGTATTCTTTGCTGGAAATATAAATACCAGTACAACCTGCTTCGCCCGATTACTTATATCCGTGCAAATATAGATAGCAGTTGGGCGCCGCTGATAGGTACTCCTCCTTTCCCCTCCTACACTTCCGGACACGCTACTTTTACCGGTGCCACCGGCTATATTTTAGCAGCTTACTTTGGTAACAGCTTCTCTTTTACAGATAACCAGAAAGTACCGGAGGGTTTTGTTCCCCGCTCTTTTAATAACTTCCTGGACATGATAAACGAAGCTGCCATTTCGAGAGTGTATGGCGGCATTCATTACCAGTTTGATAGCGAAACAGGCAAACAAACAGGTAAGGATATAGCAGGGCGTGTATTGGCATTAAAGTATTAAGTGAAGCATTGTTTTTAATAACTCATTTCCATGAAATGAAACGGCAGCATGTAATACATGCTGCCGTTTCATTTCATGGAAATGTATTTTACCGCTTATTCCAGTCATCTACTGTTAGTCCTTTTTTTGTGCAAATTACTGGACAAGAAACTCCTTAAAAGAATAGAATATATTGAAGCCCTACCGGAAGAGGAGAAAGAAAAAATTTATTACTTCATCGATATGGCCATTACGTACAACAAAACTAAAAAAGCATACTCCCGGTATTCAGTAAAGTCGCAAGAATCGGGTTTTCTACAATGAAGCATTAAGGTAAATTTGGTTATAAATTAATATCTATATGCATCAATTAAGCGAACCACCAATTCTCTATTTCGGCACACCAGTAGTGTTGATTACCACCTCTAATACCGACGGGACATATAACATTGCACCTATTTCATCTATTTTCTGGCTTGGTTGGCGCGCCATAATCGGTATATCGGCTTTCTCGAAAACAACTGAAAATATCCGTCGTACTGGCGAATGCGCCCTGAACCTCCCTTCTGTTTATCAGGCTGCTGCCGTCAATCGCTTAGCGCTAACAACCGGTACTTTCCCTGTTCCGATCGGCAAAGCACAGAAAGGCTACACCTATGAGGCTAAGAAATTTGACCTGGCCCAACTTACACCTATACAATCCGAAACAGTTAGTGCACCAAGAGTGGCAGAATGTCCGGTACAAATGGAGGCTGTAATGGAGAACTTGCATGGAATTGCGGAGGACGAGGAGAAACAGCGTGGACGGCTAGTTACTATTGAGCTACGTATTCAGCGCGTATATCTTGATGAATTGATCCTAATGGAAGGAAATTCCAATCGGGTTGACCCGAATAAGTGGCGACCGCTCATAATGAGCTTTCAACAATTTTATGGTCTGGGTGAACAGGTGCATGTCTCTACTTTATCATCCATATCTGAGGATTTATATCGTAGTCCTGATGTTGAACGGGCAAAGAATTTTACAAAATTAGTCAAGCCTACATAAGCCAACGAGCAATTGCATCTATGTATAACAGTAAGAATATTCTACTTTTGCTTAGTGATCCAGATGTGAGGAAGCAGTTGATGGGATGATCAGCGATAACAGTCATGACGTGTCTGAGCCATGTGTATGGGTTGATACCGTGGAGTTTGCAGGTGCCGACAAGACTATATAACATGGCGGATCTGGCTGCAGCTTCATGAGATCCTACAAATAAGTAATTTTTACGTCCGATTACAACGGACCTTATAAATCGTTCTGCAGCGTTATTATCAGGCATAAGCATACCGTTATGCACATACGCACTTAGATTGTCCCATCTTTTGATACTGTATGCCATGGCTTTACTGTGATTAAAGACGTAGGACGAAACGCTTACAAACTATTTTTTAAAATACCCCCAATAAATCTATTATTTTGAGAGAGATCACGCTACACGCGAGTATAGATACCTACATATTATTTCGCAAGAATAAGAACCAACAACAAAACTAAAAAAGCATACTCACGATAAATAGAAAGAGGCTGTATCATAAAACAATGAGGCTGTATCAAAAGTAATTTGAAAGACTTGAGAATCGCGTAAACGAATTTTCTCTCCATCAGGTGTACCCGAATAAAATCGGGTAAAAATTACTTTTGATACAGCCTCATTGTTTTATGCCTTTACACTATTCAATTCTTCGTTATTAATTCATGAAAAATTGCTCCTATCCATAATGCTCCTATTATAAAAATACACAATCCGAATATCTTATGCTTGGATGCAAAAAAAGTATCGCTCCTAAAACAATTAAAACCGGGCCACTTAAAAAAACCTGGATATATGAATGGAGTGGTAATAATGGGAAGTAATTATAAATAGGTTTATAATCTTGTAAAAAATATAATAAAATTGGATAAACCATGACTATCCCAATGATATACAGGAAAACTAAAACCGTTTTTTTTACCGAAGCAACCATAACTAATGATTTAATTATTCTATTTTCTATCTTTATTAAGGTCAGCTAAAATCCTATTCACAACTGCTTTTAAGGCATAATCATCAATCTTACCATGTTCGTTTGTTACACTGGTAACATCTATATTCACTACCTTAGTTTTACTTCCTTCTTCCTTTTTATTCTTATCTCCATGTGACCTTACCATAGAGGGGTTAGTTTGATATATATTTATATTCTCATCTACATTAGAGGGCACTGTCCTATCAATATTATCGGATTCAGGGCCAGCTGCAGCATCAACTGTAACTAATAAAGAAACGGGAACATTTGCTTTTTTCAATCTCCCCGCTAAATGCGTAGCCATCACTCCTCCGTAGCTATATCCTTGCAATACTACTTTTCCTCCCTCAACATCTTTACCATCATCTTTATTGTAATTTGCTAATACATAATCATAGGCACTTTGAGTCGCATGATCCATACTTTCTGCATTACCATGAAAAGTATCCCAATATTGAGAATAAAAAAATTCTCCCTGCCCACCCTTCTTACTAAGATATTGTTGCTGTACTTGTTGAATAATCAAAGGAACCCCTCCTTTATCCTTTTGCTTAAAAATATCTGCTCCTCCGAAAGCAACCACAACATCACCAGGATCTTGCCCTTTAACATCAATAAATCTAATTGGATTATTATAGGCATAAGCATATGGAGAGATTGATTCGTACTTTTCAACCTTCGGGTCAACTACATGTCATCTACCGATTTGAGGATCTTGCATTCTCGCCCCATAGTCATATAGTTCCAACCCTGATCCATCTCCGAACTCTTTACTCTGTAATTCCTTCCCATTATACTTCAACCTGTTCTCTGCATAATTGCTTCCTTTGAGTGCGTTTGAAGATATCCCACTCATGGTAAGTCCAAACGGATAATAATGCGCCTCTTCCAAAACAGGTCCTGTACTCTGGCCTAGTATTATATTATCAAAGAACACATCCTGCGGACTTTATTGAAATAATCAGGGGTTGCTGGCTTCCCAGAAAAAGACAAACTGACTAGTGACTAAAAAAGCCGCAGGCAAACTCCCTGCGGCTATACAAAATGCCTGACGCGTATCAACAAAAATTAAAGCCCTCGATTTAGAGAAGAAATTACTCTCCATTTATTTTCATTGCAGGAATATTCAAATATTGTGCTTGATCCTCCGCCATTAGCAAAGTTATAATTGTGATTTTTATAGGTTATATAAAAATCCACAATGCTAATTGTAAATTGATTCTTATTTAAAACAGTAAACACTTTCCAGGCATAAATTCCTTTTCTAAAAACTCTTAAATTTTTGTCATCATAAACATTAATAGGCTTAAGACTTAATTTACTTGCTTGTATTTCCTTATTGATAATATTATTCAAAATACTAAAGCCAAAAAAGCCTTTAACTCATAAAAAAGCTACAGCGTTGCCTGTGGCTTTTTTATGAGTTATTTGTAATCACTAAACCTGTATTCTACTATTTAAAATCTTTAGGGAGTGGCTTTAAGGCGTCTTTAAACAAAAAGCCATGTACACTTTTTTCAAAGGTATAAATTAAGCTACTTGTCTGCATTAAATTGACCTGATGTGATGTTAAGTCAACCTTATAACAGATTATACCAACTTGATAATTTTCTCCGACTTTTTCTAAAGGTAAAATCTCTAAAACATAGTCTAAGCTTAACGCCTTATCTCTCTCCACACTTAGATCAATAAACCTTATTTGGGGGCCCTGTTTACCCTTCTTCATCCGCTTGGGGAGGTAATCTTTCTTTAATATTCTAACTTCATCAACGGCAGCAAAGTAAATAGCAATATAGTTGCGTAAATCTTTTAACACATATTCATATGGATCATGAATAACATTCTTTTTCTTATACTCTAAACCAGCTAAAGCAGTAAAAGAAGGTGTAAATACTAAAATAAAAATCAACACCCACTTTGTTAATAATTGACCCCTCATTTCATACCAATTTTAAAGAAAACATTGAAGGGAACAGTAAGGATTGTTCCGCTACCATTATAAACACGTACTTGCTCATCTCTTGTTCCTAAAACATAATGATTCCCTTTTACCGCTGAACCTCCAGGTCGTTCTGACAATGATTGAGCTGTAGGGAGATCTCCCTGACGAGTACCGTTATTCATAAAATCACTTGGCTCCTGGTTAAAAGATGCTACAGACCCATCTGCACGGGAAACAGCACCTGATGGATGAGTATGATACGTTCCGGCAACGTCATCCAAATAGTTACCCTTAGGATCTTCTCCACTGTAAGGATCTACAGTTGCAACCTTGGCTACACCTGGCTCTGCAAACATTCCAGGCTTTGCAGCTATAGCAGCATCTTCACCATTTTTAGTTCCATAAATACCTCCCTCCTCGTGAAATCCGCCATATTTATCACCTGCTTCCGCACTGGGTTGAAGGGACCTGTCAACAGCAGCGGACATTTCTGTTCTTACCTTAGCACTTGGGAGTTGTACTACTGAAGTTAAACCATCCTTATTTACTTTACCATTTTCTTTATTACTAACAGATATAGCTGCTTCATCGCGAACAGTTGAAACAACATATGTCTTATTGTCGTTGATTCCATCTGAACCCAATTTCTTCCCTTCTAGATTATAAAAATCACCAGGTATCATCCCATCTACATCTATAAATCTTATCGGATTATCAAAAGCATAGCTATAAGGTGACCACCTGCGCATCTTCTCTGATAAAGGGTCAATAACCCACCAACGTCCGATTTGGGGATCTTGCATCCTTGCTCCATAGTCATACAACTCCAACCCACTTCCATCTCCAAACTCCTTACTCTGCAACTCCTTCCCATTGTATTTCAAACGATTCTCCGGATAATTCACCCCCTTCAACGCATTCGAACTAATCCCCGCCATCGTCAACCCAAACGGATAATAATGTGTTTCCTCTAACACCGGCCCTGACGTTACGCCCAATATAACATTATCAAAGAACACATCCTGCTGACTTTCATTACTGGTATATACATACAGGAAGCCACTCTTCTTAATAACCATCTTCTCTGTACCTAATGATTGCAATTGATCAGGTTCTCCTTTCACTTGCCGTACTCCACTATTCTCTTCCACTAATTTAAACTGATCATCGAACAACGCAAAATTTAAATAGGCTTTCGGCTTATCTGATTTATTTTGTTCCGGGTCTTTTTCTTTTAAACGTTTGTAATCATTGCTATAGAAATTATTGGTAAATGGAGTAGACTGATTAGCGCTACCTTCACCATGTGCGCCTGTGTTATTGCCAACGCCATTAAATGCCCGCACTAAATCAGCCACCATATCCTCTACATGGGGAGGGTTATCGGAGTTTTTAGGACCATCAGATTTATAAAATGCTTTACCATCTATTTTAATAGTATCACCCGCCATTACCCGTAATACCAGGGAAGGGCCGATTTTTTGACCGCCTGCTTTGGCATTCAGTTTGGCAACAAACTCATTTTTTTGCGTGGTGTTATCCTGGGGATAGCCTACAGGTTTAGCAGTGCGGGTATTATCGATATTGCTGAATAAAGCCGTTTCTGTTGCCGCAGGTGCTGTTTCCATTGTAGCAGCATACATACTAAAATCACTTTGTTCTGTAAGCACCATCCGCACATCTCCCAGGTGGTCTTTTACAAAATAATCGTATACATAGCTGAT
>NZ_PYAW01000008.1 GCF_003014755.1 Chitinophaga niastensis
TTTAATATTAATTCCAATATAAAAAAAGCAGCAGGGGTATTATTCATTATCGTATTTGCCACAACGCTGTCTGCTCAGAATGTACCTACAGGTACCGGTGTGCCGGCAGGTACGGCCAACCCGGCTCCAGCTGCTTACACCAACTCCACCATTAATTATGTAAGGACCTGGGAGCCTTCCATGCCTACCAGCGATTCGGCCGCCGTTGTTTCCAGTACGGATGTTAAAGCAGTAAAACAAACTACCCAATACATAGATGGTTTGGGCCGGCCGTTACAAACAGTGAGCAGAGGTATCAGCGGTATAAATAACAGGGACCTGGTGGCCCCTGTTATATACGATCAGTTTGGAAGAGAAGGATTAAAATATCTTCCCTATGTTTCACCCACCAGTGATGGCAAGTTTAAGCTCAATCCTTTTAGTGAACAGCAAACTTTTTCAGGCACGCAATATCCCGGAGAACAGGTGTATTATGGTGAAACACAGTTTGAAGCCTCTCCCTTAAACCGGGTGTTGAAAACACTGGCCCCTGGCAATAGCTGGGAGGGCAGCGGACGCGGAGTAGAAAATAGTTACCAGGTGAATACCACTGCGGATGCTGTTGTGATCTGGAATATGGCGGCAGGAGCTACTATTCCCACACAAAATGGTGTTTATGCTTCAGGGCAACTGTTTAAGAATGTAGTAAAAGATGAAGTGGGCAACCGCGTAGCGGAATTTAAAGATAAAGAAGGGAAAGTCATATTAAAGCGCGTAGAAATCACTCCCGGGGCAGCAGATGGATACATCGGCTGGTTATGTACTTATTATGTATATGATGACCTGAGCAACCTGCGTTTTGTGATTTCCCCCAAAGCAGTGCAGGCCCTTTTGACCAGTTGGGTTATTTCCCAGCAAGTAGCAGATGAGCTATGTTATCAATATCAGTATGATGGCCGTAACAGGATGATCGTAAAAAAGATTCCGGGCACTACTGCTCCTACAGAAATGGTATATGATGTAAGGGACCGGTTGGTATTTACACGTGATGGTAATTTACAGGGCAAAAACCAGTGGATGGTCATGTTCTACGATGGGCTTAACCGGCCCACCATGACAGCCCTGTACACTGGCATTGCCACCGATACCAGGGATGCGCTGCAAACCCGTATGAATACTGCCACTTCCAATACACAAAACATTCCTTATACTTTTCCAGGGGTGGCTGATCTATCGGTGAATAATTATGATAGTCGCCCGCAGTATATTGCTACCAAAAGTGTTACCCTTGAAATGGGTTTTGATACTGGTACCGGGGCAACAACAGAAGTATTGAATGATTCGACTATTATTGCTGGAATTACTACCCTCCCAGCTACCAATCCATTGCCGGGATTGGATCCATCAACATTAACCCCGCTTACCTATACTTTTTATGATGATTACAGTTATATCGGTGTGTTGGCTCCTCAAACCGGGGATTTCAATAAACCCCAGGCAGGCAGTAATCCTTATGCAGAGCCTGTAACTGCGGTAAGTGCTATGATCAAAGGATTGGTAACAGGTACGAAAGCAAGAGTAGTGGGGACTAATAGCTGGTTAACTACTTCTACTTATTATAATGACAAGGGGCGCGTTATACAGGTACTATCGGAGAATATAAACAGCGGTGTGGACGTATTGACATCTCTGTATGATTTTAATGGAAAACAGCTCAGTACCTACCATCGTCATAGCAACCCGCATAGCAAGGCTACGCCGGATATGCGGCTGCTGACCAATATGAGCTATGATGCTGTGGGAAGATTAACGAGCATCAGCAAGCAGGTGAACGATGATGCTGCCAAAGTGATTGTGCAGAACAGTTACAATGAGCTGGGACAACTGATGACCAAAACACTCGGAGCCAACCTGGAGAGCCTGAACTATGATTACAACATTCGTGGGTGGCTCAAAGGGATCAACAAAAGCTATGCACAAATCGGGAGCGCCGGACATTATTTCGGAACCGAGCTGCACTACGATTACGGCTATACGCAATCGCAGTACAACGGTAATATAGCAGGCATTACCTGGCGTAGTAAAAGTGATAATCAGTGGCGTTCCTATGGATATAGTTATGATGCCGCCAACCGCTTGCTGAAGGGAGATTTTACTCAAAACAACAGTGGCTGGAATAATACAGCTGGCGTGAATTTCAGCATGCAGCTGGGAGACGGACTTAATTACAGTACTGCATATGATGCCAATGGTAACATTCTTGGCATGACCCAACAGGGGTTAAAAGGTACCACTAGTGTTCCTATTGACAAACTCAGTTATGTTTATCTGGCTAACAGCAACAAACTGCAGGGTGTAATCGATGCTGCAAATGATCCCAGCTCTACCCTGGGGGATTTTAAAGAAGTAAATGGTACCGGCACCAATGATTATGCGTATGATGCCAATGGTAACCTTACACAAGACGCAAATAAAAATATACCGGCATCAGGAATAAGCTATAATCATCTGAACCTTCCCACAGGGATAACGATTACAGGTAAAGGTAATATCCAGTACCTGTATGATGCAGCTGGTAACAAGCTACGCAAAACAGTAACAGATAATACGGTTACTCCGGCTAAAACAACAGTTACTGATTATATCGGCGGTATGGTATATCAGAATGACACCATGCAGTTTTTAGCCCATGAAGAAGGACGGGTACGACCGGTATTGAAAACAGGGCTACCTATCAGCTATGTGTACGACTATTTTGTAAAAGACCACCTGGGTGACATCCGTATGGTGCTTACAGAACAAAGTGATTTTAGTATGTATGCTGCTACGATGGAAACAGCACCCGCGACAACAGAAACTGCTTTGTTCAGCAATATTGACAATACCCGCACGGCTAAACCTGTAGGTTATCCCCAGGATAACACCACACAAAAAAATGAGTTTGTTGCCAAACTGAATGCCAAAGCAGGCGGTCAAAAGATTGGCCCTTCCCTGGTATTACGGGTAATGGCCGGTGATACTATTAAAATAGATGGTAAAGCATTCTATAAATCTGATGGTCCTAAAAACTCCAATAATCCTCCCCATATAGAGGATATGGTGGCTGATTTGGTGCGGGCATTTAATGGCGCTGATAATAACACAGGTGCACATGGTGAAGGGAGCGCGAATCAGTCTACTCCATTTACCAATAATTTCTATAGTAATGATTATAAGCGGTTAAAAGAAAAAGACCCGGAACAAAATAAATCAGATAAACCGAAAGCGTACTTAAATTTTGCGTTGTTCGATGATCAGTTTAAATTAGTGGAAGAAAATAGCGGGGTACGGCAAGTGAAAGGAGAACCGGATCAATTGCAATCATTAGGTACAGAGAAGATGGCTATTAAGAAGAGTGGCTTCCTGTATGTATATACCAGTAATGAAAGTCAGCAGGATGTGTTCTTTGATAATGTTATATTGGGAGTAACGTCAGGGCCACTGTTGGAAGAGACACATTATTATCCATTTGGGTTGACGATGGCGGGGATAAGTTCGAATGCGCTTAAAGGAACTTCATATGCTGGGAATAGATTGAAGTATAATGGAAAGGAGTTGCAGAGTAAGGAGTTCGGAGATGGATCAGGACTGGAGTGGTATGATTATGGGGCAAGGATGTATGATGCGCAGATAGGGAGATGGCATACGTTAGACCCAATGGCAGGGAAGTATGAAAGTTGGTCACCATACTCATACTGTTTAAACAACCCGATTGTTTTTATTGACCCAGATGGGAGAACTGTTGATCCTGCAAGCCAAACCGAATGGAATAAGCAAAAGAAAGCCGTTACAGATCAGATGAATAAATTACAAAAGAAGATTGATAATTTAACCGCCAAAGCAGAAAAGAAAGGATGGAGTGCAGAGAAGCTTTCAAATAAGACCGGCGATTTAAATGAGAGAGTATCGGGTCTGAATAGCAGCCTTAGTAATTTAGGGAGCCTAGAACAAAGTACGCAGGTCTATAGCCTTGCAACTACATCGGGAGAAGAAGGCGGTACTACTTATGATCCTAAAACAGGAAATGTTGTGATTACTTTTGGCACAACTTCAAATTTTGTACATGAAACAACTCATGCTGGACAGTTTGAAACAGGAGATATGGCATTTAACAGTAGATCAGGGCAATCTTTAGGGCAAGATGTGCAAGATGAGGCAGCAGCTTATAAAGCTCAATATGCTTATGATCCGTCATCCGTTTCTGGTTTGAAATCTACATCAACAGCAAACACATTTGCAACTATAACAACTTCTTGGGTCCAAGGGATAACAAAAACTGATGGAACAAAACCCTATGCTCTGGGAGGCGCAGCAAATACAGGAATAACTCCTGTTAATATCAACAGTAATAGAGATGCTTTAATTAAAGCATACCCTAATCAGGCGACTACGTTATACACACTACCAACAACATTTACTTTAAAAGACATACCATCAATTTATTATAAACGATGAAAAATAACATTCTATTTATAGTAGTTGTAATTTTTACTTCCTGTAGAAGTGTTGCTGTATCTCAAAATATAGCGGGACAATACTATAAGTCAGGTAAGGATTATCAATACAACTTAATTTTGAATAAGGATAATTCATTTGCTCTTACTCAAAAATATTTTGATGTTAATTCCATGTGCCAAGGTAAATGGCAGTACCTATCAGCGGACACAATTTTATTAAATTGTGGGGATGAGGATTTATCTGCTCGTCTTGAAAGAGGCTACATGACTGAAAGGCAAAAGAAAATAATTGTGTTGGGCCAAAATAAACTGAAACTTGGTGCAGTGATTTTAAAACGGAAAAAAGAATGAAACAATAAATCGTCAAGAATAAAATAAATGACAGAGGGCCGCAGGCGGGAGCTTGCGGTTTTTCCGTTTATCGGGTGTATGCTTTTTTAGTTTTATTATAAGTAATAGCCAACCATTTTAGGACCTATTGATATTAATTCAAAGGAAGGAAAGATATTACGCCAACAAACTATGGAAGCAGGTAAAGCAGGGGTCACGGTTAAAGAGGTATATAAGGGTTGGCAAAAAGATTATCAAAAGGGACAAAAATAGATTTTATGAAAAAGATCAAAATACTTTATGGGCTACTTTTACTATCGGCACCCATATATTCACAAAATGCTTCAAGCAGCATATACCAATATAAGTCGTCCCACTATTATGAAAGTATTGATTTATTAAACGACGGAACATTCAAGTATTATCAAAAGACAGAGTTTACAAAGAGCGAAATAAATGGTAATTGGCAATTACGGCATGATAGTATTTTAGTATTGGATAGCAGCCCTCAAAAAACCAAACTCAAAGTTTCTGAATCGTATAAAAAAAACAGGAAGGTTACATTTCGTATTCGGGATATGAAGAACGATTTGATTTATTATAATATATACCTTCTCACAAACGAGGGAGACAGCCTTGTATTCAAAGATCAGTTCGATAAAACTACTGCAACAGGAAAATTTTCCTCTTTTTACATCGTGGATACAAAAGGATTACATTCTCCAGTTTACAACATAAATGGTGTACGGACCAATTTTTTCGACATAAGTGTTGAGCAACAAAGAGTATTTGAGAATGAACATTGGAAGCATTGTGATCAATATATAGTTCCTCTGGGATTAAATGGGAAATATTCGGATTACAAATTAGTAAAGCAGTGAAATGTAGTTGGAGATCCAGTGCTGAAAGAGAACGTATTACTATTCGTTTGGATTGACGATGGCGGGGATTTCTTCTAATGCATTGAAGGGGAGTAACTATCCGGAGAACCGGATGAAGTACAACGGGAATGAATTACAGAATAAAGAGTTTAGTGATGGTAGTGGCCTGGAATGGTTTGACTTCAATGCAAGAACTTATGATCAACAGTTAGGGCGGTTTATACAAATAGATCCACTTATTGAAAGTGGAGAGCGGGAAACCCTTAGTCCTTATCATTTTGCTAAGAATAATCCTGTAAAGTATAATGACCCGGATGGTAAATGTCCGAATTGCTTAGTTGGCGGAGTTGTTGGTTTCTTTGTTGATGCTGCAGTTCAGGTTTCGGCGTCTGTAGTAGGTTCAGTTGCAAGAGGAGAGCCTGTATCACTCGGTACAATTTCGCGTGACTTCAGCGTAACTCAATCATTAGCAGCAACGGCTGCGGGTGCGATAACGAGCGGGCTTTCAGCAGTAGAAGAAGCTGGAGTATCTCTTACAGTTAAAACTGTCGCGGTTAATGGTAGTGTAAAGCGTTTGGAGGCAACAGGCTCAAAATGGGTCAGTGAATCCTACTGAACTTGTAATTGATGCTTTACCAATACCTGAGGGCAAAACAAGAAATCTTATGAATACTGCTCCTGCAGAGAAATCTTTAAGGCAGGCGGAAAATTCATTGAATTCTTCCACAGGGAAAATTCCTCAACGGAAAATTAACGCAGTTCAGGAAGCTAAGAGCACATTAAATAGGCAGGTCGAAGCAAATGCAACTTATAATTTAACTGGAGAGTCAGCGAAAGCAGCTGGAGGCAGGACAGTTGTTAATGAAACAAGGAAAGCTGCAGAGAATAGTAAATCAGGAAGAGGTTCGGCTCCTTTGAATCCAGTAAATGCTCCTCCTCCCAGCGATAATACAAAAGTTATTAAACCTCTAATAATAAGATAAATAGAATGTCGAAGAATTTATTTTTAGCGCTAATACTTGTTGCTGCGTCTGTCTTTCTTTTTACATTAAGTTATTGGAAGTATAATGTGCGTATTGAGACGTTGAAAGATAAGAATCTGATTACTGTTACAATATCTGATATTGATTGTAATAGGCTGAATAGGAAGAGCTCTTTGGTATTTAAGCATAGGGGGCATAATCATATAGTAAACCTGACTCGTGACCGCTGTGGGCAGTTTAAAGTTGGCGATCAAATAAAATTGTATTATAATCCCAAAAGTGATTGGTACATATTGGACGATGATGGAAAAGAAAGTGAAGATGTTTGGGGAATGATTGGTTCTGGGATTATGTTTATTATTGTGTCAATATCTTCATTGCGGATGGTTTACTTAAAGAAATAGAATTTTTTTGATTTTATATTTTAAAATCAAAAAGAGAAATAACCTAACTACATTATCACGAGGATAACTAGAAAAGACATTGGCAAGACCTTAAATAGTAAAAATACAAGTATTAGCTATTACAAATAACTCATAAAATGCAAAAGTCGCAGGTAATCACTTGCGACTTTTGCATTTTATGAGTTAAAGGCTTTTTTAGCTTTAGTATTTTGAATAATGTTATCAATTAGGAAATACCTTCTCTTCACTTTTTTGGGGCAATACGCATCGTGCTTGCGGGTTTCATAAATAAATAATAAAACACGACTTATTCATGCGATAGGATGTGCAGTCATTTGAAGTAATTTTAAAGCAGGATGCCCTAACCCAGCCCCTTTAAATAACCCTCAAAATCTAATCATCACATGAACAGGTACCTATTATCCTCTTTCCTACTATACCTTCTGGTACTCACTGCCTGCCAGAAAGAGCAGGTCAAAAAAAGCGCTGATGAAACACTAACCTCACAAGCAATAAGTAGTAGTGTTACAGCGGCGGCCACATCTGATCAATTAGACTTAATTCTGAAAGATCTGCCTGTTGGTACTTACCGGCTGGAATTTCCTAATATGCCTGCAAATCCGGCTATTACCAAACCATTGTACGGTACACTAACAGATCTTACCCGTGCGCCCATCAAAAATTTCTACCTTCCAGCTCTCACCAGCCTGAACTATGGATGGTGGGTTCCTCATTGGATCTGGCCTATCATCATACCCGGCCCCAGTTGCATGGATATTATCAATGATCCCACCGTCTCAGACAAGGTGTTACAACTGGCTAAACAACAGGGACTGCCTTATTTTAATAATGTAATAGCTATTGACGCCGGACAAGGACAGATGATCCTGGAAAGCAAAGACTATTTCAGTAAATTAAGTAGTATTAAAACTGACGACATAGATAATAAAATCCTCAACGGAATTCCCCTGAACAGTTTTCGTCTGGCACTTCCGGGTAACGTGCAGCAGCCTTATTTCACCCGTTTATTTTATGGTACCGGTGATATAAAAGGAGTGAAAGCAGGTAATGGCGATCTGTCTGATTATATCAAAATGTTCCCGAAATATATTGGCTGTTTAGACCCTATTATCCTGGATAAAATTCGTTTGAATGCGCTCAATTACGACAAGAATGTGTTTGGTAATTTGAATATTCAGTCAGTAGGCAGCGGAGTAGGGGTGCTGGTATACAAATAAACATAGCCCAATTTTAAGTATATACAAGGCATGGTGAGTACTGCGAAAGGAAGCACCATGCCTTACTATAATCCTTTTCTTATGACCCTCCGGCATCAACTCTGGCTGGGAATTGTCTTTTTTCACCTGCTGCTCGCAGTCCTGAATGCTGCACATATGAAAGAATGGGGCAGGAAAAGCAGACTGGTTCACAGCGTCAATATTTACGGTTATTATTCCGGCGCAGGGAATATTTATAGCTTCTTTGCTCCTGGTCTTGCAGAAGAAACTGAGGTGATCTATACATTGGCAGATGCTGCTGGTCATCAGCGTGTACTACGACTGGAGAATAATAACCACGAGCATAACCTGCGTATTCAGACTATTTATACTTTTTTTGGTATCAGGGAAGCAAAAGACCTGTTCCTGAAATGTACTGCCGCCTATATGTTTGACCAGCACCGGGATGCAGTACTGATACGGGTGCTGGTGTTAGGAAAATATATTCCTTCTATGTATGATTTTCGACGCGGACAAACATGCCGGTGGCGGATGTATTTTTATGAAGATTTCGCCAAAAAAGATCAGGTAAAACAAAGCTATGAAAAAACCTATCCGGGCAAGGATCTTTAATTTTTTCTTCAAGCCTTCTTCTCCTTACCCACTGGCCTTTTTAAGGATCAGTGTTGCCTTGCTGCTTATTACACAGTTGTTATGGCTTTATAAAAGCCTCCCGCTGTTATACGGGCATCAGGCACTCATTCCCTGGCCGGTGAGCCAGGCTATTATGGGAAATTATACACCGAATATAGAATGGGTGGCTGGTTACGCTGATTATCTGCATATTTCTCCTGATGACGTGCTTTGGATCTTTATCGGCGTTTACCTGTTTGTGCTGGTGGTTTTTTTGCTGGGCATTTTTACCCGTGTAATGGCTGTACTGGTGTGGGCATTGCATTATATGCTGGTGAATACAGGCTTTATGAGCGCTTATGGAGTGGAGAGCTTTGCACACATCATATTGTTCTATTGTATTTTTATGCCGGTGGGCAATGCGTGGTCTTTCGATGCAAGAAAAGGGAACAAGCAGGCAGATAATGAATGGAATACATTATCAGTACGGGTATTGCAACTACACCTGTGCATAATATATTTTTTTTCGGGCATTGAAAAAGCGGTAGGTATTCAATGGTGGAACGGAGAGGCTATCTGGCGTACTTTAATGCAGGATCAGTTTAAGCAGTTCGATATGTCCTGGATGGCATATTACCCCTGGGTGGCAAAAATCATTTGCTGGAGTACGTTGTTATTGGAAATCGGGTATCCCTTCTATATGTGGGGGACTGCTAGCCGTAAATACGGACTTATAGCCATTATACTATTGCATCTGGGTATTGCTGTTTTCCTGGGGCTGCAGCTGTTCGCTGTAATCATGATTATTTTCAGTGTGGCAGCTTTTGGCAAATTAAAACCCCGGAAGGCTTTAGGCCATTCCGGGGCAGCTGCTCAAAAAATAACAGAAAGCTCCATCATTTTTTAAATGTCTTATTCTTGCCGTTATTTCAATGTAGCCAGTAACTTATTATTCAAAGCTACGTAGTCATCATTCTTAGCTGTTTTAGCCAGTTCAATAGACTTCAAAGCCGCTTCCTTAGCAACTTTCACGTCTTTTGCTTTAGCATGGATACGAGCTTTCTGATACCAAACCCAAAATGCATCAGGGCTCTGGTTGGCTGCTTCATCAATCCATTCTGTAGCCTTCTTCAGATCTTTGCCAGTTTCAAAATAGTATACTGCTGCCTGGAAGTAAGGTTTTTTGTCAGCGGATTTCATCGCTTCATCTATCTGCGATACAATTTTATTATCGATATCAGCAGTAATCTCTACCGGTACTTTGGTTTTGTCCCAGCTTAAAGCCAGTATCATAGAAGAAGCCTGTACCTTTTCAAATTCGATGGTAAAGTTTTCCTGGGAAAAAGGCATTGCTTCCGGGGAAACCTGTACACGGGCAATATCATTTTCCTGTTTGTAAGCTGCAGGGCTGGTTACATCCAGGCTGCTGGTCAGTATAACTGTCCATTGTTTAGCACCGGGGATAGTGAGCAAGCCGTATTTACCTGCTTTCACCGCTACGCCGCCAAATTTTACATCTTCGCCGAAAGTAATGGTAGTAGCATTGTTGGCACCGGTTCTCCATACTTTGTTATAGGGAACCAGGTCACCCATAATTACCCTGCCATTCTTCAGTGGACGGGAATAGTTCAGTTCCACATTAGATAAAGCAAAATCCTGTTTAATTGTTTGTGTTGGGCTCGGAGCGGGCATCTTAATGCCTTGTGCCATCGCGGCGCCGGCATACATCAGCAGCATTGCGCCTGCTGTTGCAGCAAAGGTTCTTAAAGTTTTCATATAAGCTTATGTTTATTGGTGGTCCCGGGATTACCAGGATTTGATACAGTAATACAGGTGCAAAGTTACTCAATCAGACCATTACGGAATGCATACAACACGAGTCCAACACTGTTTTTAACATTGAGCTTTTCCAGCAGTTTCTGGCGTATCCCCTCTACCGTACGGGGGCTCAGGAAGATCTGTTCAGAAATTTCCTGTGTGGTATATTCGTTGCAGATCAGCTTCAGCACTTCCTTTTCACGGTCGTTGAGTTGTATTTCGTTCTTTAAAGTAGGCTTGAACTGTTGTTTGTTTTTGTGTAGTACTTTTTTGAGTAATGCCAGGTTTACATTCTCATTGAAATAAAATCCCTTTTCGTAGGTAGTACAGATGGCCTCATAAATTTCTTCCGGATCGGCATTTTTAAGCAGATAGGCATTAGCTCCGTTTTCCACCAGGTGTACAATGAAGTTGTCATCTTCATACATAGTAAGTATGATGATTTTCACATCCGGATACTTTTCTTTTACCTTAACAGTAGCCTCAATGCCGTCCATATTGGGCATTTTGAGATCCATGAGAATAACATCAGGCTGTTGATGTTCCATGATCTGTAGCAGATGCAGGCCGTCATCGGCTTCAAAAATGAAGCTGATATTTTCGTAAGGAATCAGTGTATTTATTACTCCACTGCGGAAGATTTTATGATCATCTGCAATGGCCACTTTAATGTGCGCCATAGGTGGACAGTTTATAGAAGATTTGCTATTATTTTATTGTAAATAAATTACTATGAGTCATGCCGTTACAAGCGGGTTCATCACAACCGGATGGCAATTTAGTAATAAAACAACATAAGTATCAACTATTCTGGGCGGGCGACTGATAATTATCTACACTAATCGTTGCAATGGTACCTTTTGGTGTTCTGCTAGTGAAGTTAATATTTCCACCGATAATATTCAGGCGGCTCTCAATATTTTTGAGTCCGAGGCTGCCCGATTTTTTACGGGAATCGGTTAAAGATGGCAACAGTGCGCCGTTTCCGTCATCTTCTACGTTGATAGTAAGCAGGGAAGGAGTGGTTTGATAGGTAATCCATACCTCCGATGCCTGGGCATGTTTCAGGATATTATTGAGTACTTCCTGCACCACGCGGTACACGTTAAGGGCTTTTTCTTTTTCTACCGTTTGTCCGTTACTGGCGGTTTTAAAAGAGATCTTTACCTGTTTGTTCTTATTCATCAGGCTGCAGAAGGAGTCCAGTGCATGTGCCAGACCCAGGTTTTCCAGTGCCTGCGGGTGCAAACTTTGGGAGATGAACCGCAGTTGCTGGATAATAACATCTGTGAAATCTTTGGTTTCCTTGAGCCTTTCTGTTTCGCCGTTGCCGGTTTTGAGTAATGGCTGTAAGCCACCGAGGTTAAGTTTCAGTACAGATAATTGTGCACCCACTTCATCATGAAGGTCTTCCGCAATACGTTTGCGTTCCTGTTCCTGACCCTGGAGTACCGCCACGAGGCGTTCGCGTTGGATTTGTAAGTCTTTATCCCGAATAACAAGCTTGTGTTGAATTACCTGTTTTTGTTGAAGCATTACCAGCAATATCACAATTATCCCCAGGGTTAACATTACTGTAGATCCGATTACAATAATATCAACTATTCGCATATCTCAATTTTTTGGTTTTTGAGAGCCCAATGTAAAAAAGAATCATTGATATAATGCCAACAATATAATTTATGACTAATATAGTCAACGTCATTCCCATGTTTGATATACCTGATTCCTGGATAATATTGTAACTGATATTAAATAATAATGAGGTACAGAAAAAAATAAATATGCCTGCATTATACCAAAAAACGGGTAGTGAATCTATATAGATTGCTTTTTCAATAAGATCTTTATCTTTTAACAGTTGAAGAAAGAAGATGATAGCATATACCATAATCACGATATTCCTTATTCCTCCGGAAATTGAATTAAATGCTTTAATTCCTTCTAGCTTAAAAAAATCCAGCAGGAATATAAGTAGTATTATGAACGGCATTATTTTAATGAGTGTCCGAACAATTTCATTTTTTATGGTTAGCCAATAAAATACTGAGAGTATAACGAACTGCACAAAATACATGACGCTAAAAAACCACATATTATTACCAAATAGTTCTGACAGAAGCCATGACCCTGCTGCAAAAATAATGCTGCTGATTATGTAGTAGAAAATCCATTTTGCTGGGGGATTGAGCAATTTGAAATTGACTACAAAGGGGATCAGAATTAAACATTCGACCCCCAGCATAGCATAGAAAATACAATGGAATATTGTTGGATTCACGTTAATATTTTAATGTTATGGTTGGGCTGGTTTTGGTGGTTTTGTACCGCCGCAATAGTCAGGACATGGAAGACCAGCATCCAGTATTTTTGCTGTGGACATACTTTTTGCTACAGCGCCGGTTGCAGTTGCAGGAACTTCAGGTGTGGGCAATATATCATTTCCATCACTATCTACAGCTACCAGTACCATTTTCTTCTCTTTTACACCACTTCCGTCAGTATCTACCTTTAAACCATAGTAGATCCTTAAAGCAGTGGCATCCGGATGATCAAGTAATTCGAGCACTTTATCTTTACCAAAACACATTGCTTTTATATGATGTCCGGTAAGAGATTTTTGGTTAGCACTTGCAATAGCATGGTCATCATCATGATTTCTCGTTAGAGTGTTCATTTCCTCCAGTGAAATGAAAGCGCCTGCATCCGAAGGAATAGGCCTCTTAGTAGAATCGCTCATAGTGTGTAGTTTTAGTTTGGCGGTAAAATTATTATAATTTATCACTTATCCAATGCTGTGATTTGCCTGCAATAGCATAGCAGTCTTGTAGGGTATAGGGTCGTAATGCAATATGATGCTATATTTGAAGTGGTTTTAACTCGATAAAATAGACGAATGTTTACGTAGGGGTAACAGCAAAATGCGTATAAATACGCAAATCCTTGCGTGTGCTTTTGAAAATGAAACAAACTATTTGTTATGTGGTTATTCCTTTGATATCAGGGGGGCGCTCTTGAAGTTTATCCTGCTTTAAGCGTTTCGCTTAATCACATTTAGGAAATAACTGGTATAGTTCTACTTCAAGTGCCGCTGCCAGTTTAACTATAGAGTGGAATTCAATATTCTTTTGTCCATTTTCAATCCGGCTTATATCTCCATTGTTTATCCCTGATCGAACCTCCATGTCCATCTGTGTTAATTTCCGTTCTTTCCTAAGTTGCTGCAGGCGTTTTCCTAATTTGATAAGTTCGTCTGAATATCTTTCTGTAGTCATTTTGCTGATTAATCACAAAGGATCAGAAAAAAGGCAATAAAAAATCTGGTTTATAACACAGTTTTTTAAAAGAAATCTTTATCTTTACAAAGTGAGAATGAATCGTGCAATTAATTATTCAGCGACCCTTAGCATATTAAGGCTATCGCTTATCCTCATCCTGAGGAATGGGCCTGCCTCATAGGCCCATGTATAAAGCTCCCATTTTAATATAAGGCATTGATAATCGGTTAAAGCGACCGATAGGGCATTGTTTGGCCCGATAAAACCTGTGATACCCTGAAACAATATTATAAACACAAAAAAAATAACATGCTATGATTGATCTGCTTACCGTCTTGAACAACATTACTTCATACGTTTCACAGCGGGGATTTATTGAAGTTTGTTGGCTACAGCTACACAATGTTATATCCAGTAAAGAGGCTGGCAAATGGTCTTCAGATAAACGAGGCCAGTTTATGTTATTCAGCGAGTTCTTTATAATGAATGGAAATGCGGCTTTTACAATACGGGATACTTTGATCAGAGCGCATGTGAAAAATTTGAATAAAGCGCTGGTGGAGGAATTAGCTGAACCACTGGATGATTTGATTGAATTTGCATCAGCCACTGATGTTAAAGAATTGACGGAGGTAATGAATGAATATGTAGAAATAATTGTTGATGAAGAACATTGCCTGTTAGAAGCAAGCCAGGTTGAAATAGCGGCAAGCCATTTTAAAACCTTTTTCCTGACATTGCTCTCGCTGGATATAGAACAGCGTATTGAAACTGTAACAATAAAAGCCAATGAATATGCATGTAGACAATAACAAAATTAATGTGCTTAATGAGCTGCACGCCACATTTTCGAATGTAGCTATTTATTTTAGGGAGCGCGTTTGTGAAGAATGCAATTTTAGTGTACCTACTTTTTATAGGAAGATGCAGGATAAAGATAAGCTGGACGCGAAAGGTAGGCTCGTCCGGGTATTCAGCAATGCCGAAAAGGAGATGATTCGTGAAATTGCAAAAGAAGTGCAGGAAGTGTTAATAAGTTCCCTCAATGGTCTGAAATCAAAGAGTTGATGTTTTAGGCATAATTAGCATCTACAGCGCTTGATTACTCTTGCGCTATTTTTATTTGCAGCAGGAGCATATCTTGATATAACTGGTACTATATTATCAAATATCCTTACCACAAGGTTAGGTCCAGGATAGCCCTGTGATAGCACAATGTCAAGAATTAGTTGGAAGGGTTAATATAATATTAGTATGGTAGGATTGTGCTATAAGTGTAGATCGAATATTATAGCAATTGGTAGTTTGAAGATAAGTAAACTATGGTTAAATAGTTCAAAGTTTTTTTGGCTACCTGATTTACCCTTGCGCCATTTTATTTTTACAATAAGCAACTTCTCACCTGTCATCCTCCCCATATTCCCAAACATCTCATCATAATACCGTACTTCTCATTATGAAATGCGTATTTCTACGGAATCCTTTTTTTCAGTTCTAAAACGCTTGACTCTCTCCTTAAACTTCCCAACCTTTGTATCATCAACCGGCTTAGTAATCTATTGTCACTGTCCACAAAAAAGTAATTGGCCTTTCTACCTTGTTTGTTTTTTTTCGCTAGTAGTCCGCAGAGGTTTGGCTGTACCGATAAACAGCTCATCAGGTTAAGCTCGTTAACCCCCTTTTTTTTTTATTTAAAAAAATAAAATTATGAGTTACCTATTAATCGGCAACATCTCTGCACTAATTTGTAATGATTGTATTGAACCTTTGGTGAATGCAAGGATACGCATTTACCTGCCAGCTACCCGGTATCCGTCGGATAATGAGGCAGGAGTAAAGGGCATCTTTCATGACATGAAGCAATTATCTGCCAAAGAAGTGCTCATGAAGGCAGACAGACTACTGGCAGAAACGACCCTGGATGAGAATGGTAATTTTAGTCTTACCTGGGACGAAATTCATTTGTTTACAGAAGCATTGGAAATGGACCTTTGCCTGGATCAAATGCCTGGCAAAAATGGTAGCCACCAGTCACGTAATTTTCATCTCAGTAAATTAGTGCCTCACTGGAAACGCAATAGCAATGGCTATGTAGGAGCATATGCTTATGTTATTCCGGCTGAAGTATGGCGTACCATTTACCAAAATGCCGGCGCCTGGGTGATTACCGGTCTTGTAAAACATCAGCAGAGAGCTGCCGGTACACCACGCCTGAAAGTAGAAGCGTATAATGCTTTATCAGGTCAGCTGATAGGGCAGGCTTATACTAATGAAACCGGCAGGTACATGTTGCATTTTTCTCGTAAAAATCTGTATAGCGGTTTTATGCAGCCCATTATACCCGGACGTAAAAACCTGGGACCCGATATTTATTTCAAGATTTACAGGAATGAACAACTTTTGTGGTCGGAAGATGAGCAAAGGGCAAAAGATCAGGACCGGCAGGATGTTGCACCCTGTAGCTGCCTGGATATCATGTACAGGCCATCCGTTGTAAAAAGAGCATCAGACCATATCGGTTCATGGCTCAATGGTGTGATCACCCTAACGGGTACACGAAAAAATAAACGCGACAGATACCGTTTGCTAACCCACTTTAGCTTATTGTAAGAGATTATCATATTGTTTGTATACCCATCCCTTATTTGCGACCCCGCAGTTATTATGGCATTAAATCCCCTTTTGTTTGGGACCCGATTGAAGCAAAAAGAACAGCTACCTTTCCCCGGGTAGCTGTCTTTATTTTAAAACCTCGGGTGAAACCGCATCAGCGTATCACGTAAATATTCTCTGTCGAGATGGGTATAGATCTCTGTAGTAGTAATACTTTCATGTCCGAGCATCTCCTGCACGGCACGCAGATCGGCGCCGCCCTCTACAAGATGGGTGGCAAAAGAATGACGGAAAGTATGCGGCGACACATTCTTATTGATCCCTGCCATTTTAGCAAGTTCTTTCACCACCAGGAATATCATGACCCGGCTCAGCATACCGCCGCGGCGATTCAGGAATAAGGTATCCTCTTCTCCATATTTAACAGGTAATTCTATGCGGACATTCCTGCGGTAAAGATCAATCTGCTTCATAGCATCTTTACCAATCGGTACCATCCTTTCTTTATTACCCTTGCCTATTACCCGGATAAACCCTACATCCATATGCAACTGGGTGATCTGTAAATTGATCACCTCACTTACCCGGAGGCCACAACTGTACATAGTTTCCAGGATAGCCTTGTTCCGGTGCCCTTCGGCAGTGTCAAGGGGTATCTGCGCAATGATCTTTTCTATCTCCTCGAAAGTTAATACATCCGGCAACTTACGTAATACTTTAGGTGCCTCCAGTAATTGCGTCGGATCTTCCTTTGCCATATCTTCCAACAGGAGGAATTTGTAAAATGCTTTGAGACCGGAAATCGTTCTGGCCTGAGAAGTAGCCGTCATGCCCAGTTTCGCAATCCATTGCACACAGCCTTGTAAATCTTCCAGCGTAACGTCTTGTGGCCGCAGCTTTTCTTTACCATGGGCCATGAGATACTGCTCTAATTTTTCTACGTCGCGTACATATGCTTCCACAGAGTGGTCAGACATAGATCGCTCCAATCTTAAATATCCTTTGAATAGTTTTCGGAATGATTCCCACATAAATGGCAAGTTAAAAGTTTTACCCTATTTTTAGTAAAACAACCTCGAATCATGCCGGACCCATCACTTAGAAAGATCTCAAAGCTGCTAGTGGCCAATCGCGGGGAAATAGCGGTGCGTGTTTTAAGGGCTGCAGCTGAATTGCGTATCCGCACCATAGCTATATTTACTTATGAAGACAGATACTCACTCCATCGTTATAAGGCAGATGAGGCCTACCAGATAGGGGCAGACGATGATCCGCTGAAACCATACCTGGACATAGAAGGCATCATTCATATGGCTAAAGTGCAGGAGGTAGATGCTATCCATCCGGGTTATGGGTTTTTAAGTGAAAATGTACAGTTTGCCCGGCGGTGTGGGGAAGAAGGCATCATCTTTATAGGTCCTTCTCCGGAAGTGATGGCGCAACTGGGCGATAAGGTGGCTGCCAAAGCCATCGCGCGGGAAGCCGGAGTACCGTTGATAGAAGACAGTCGCGTTCCCCTCACAGACGTAGCTACGGTCATATCAGAATCCAAACGTATAGGGTTTCCCGTTATGCTCAAAGCAGCTTCCGGTGGTGGCGGCAGAGGTATGCGGATGGTGCACCGGGAGGAAGACCTGGAACGTTCGTTCCTCGAAGCCCGCAGCGAAGCCGCCAAGTCTTTTGGTGATGATACCATGTTCATAGAAAAATTTATAGTAGAACCGAAACATATTGAGGTGCAGATCATGGGGGATACCTATGGCAACATTGTGCACCTCTATGAACGCGATTGCTCGGTACAGCGCCGCTTTCAAAAGGTGGTGGAAATAGCGCCGTCACCTAATTTACCGGAACGCACACGGGAACAGCTATACGAATATGCATTGCGGCTGGCCCGCAAAGTGAATTTCAACAACGTAGGCACAGTAGAGTTCCTGGTGGATCAGCAGCACAATGTTTATTTTATAGAAGTAAATCCACGTATACAGGTAGAGCATACCGTTACAGAAGAGGTGACCGGGATTGATATTGTGCGTTCGCAGATCCTGATTGCTGCGGGTCATAGCCTGGGTGATCCTGAAATATTTTTAAAAGGTCAGGAAGATGTACACCTGAACGGCTTTGCGATCCAATGTCGTATTACCACCGAAGATCCGGAGAATCATTTTACACCGGACTATGGCACCGTGATCGCCTACCGCAACGCAGGGGGCTTCGGTATCCGGCTGGATGAAGGCAGCACTTACAGCGGGGTGAAGATATCGCCCTTCTTTGATTCTATGCTGGTAAAGGTAACCGCCTGGGGCCGTACCTTGTCCGGCGCTTCCAGCCGTTTACACCGCACGTTGCGGGAGTTCCGTATCCGTGGGGTAAAGACCAATATCGGCTTCCTGGAAAATGTAATTACACACGACGTATTCCGCAAAGGCAACTGCACCGTAGGATTCATAGACAAGCATCCTGAATTGTTCCAGTTGGAACAGATCCATGACCGTGCCACCAAGACACTGATGTACCTGGCCGATGTAACAGTAAACGGACATGCAGATGTGAAAGAGAAAGATGCCGGCCGCGTGTTCCGTACGCCGGTAATCCCGGTATACAGTGAATTGGGACCTTTCCCGCCCGGTACTAAAAATCTGCTGGAAGAAATGGGGCGGGATAAGTTTGCACAATGGTTACGTAAGGAAACACCGGTATATTTTACAGATACTACTTACCGCGATGCGCACCAGAGCCTGCTGGCTACCCGTGTGCGCAGCAAAGATATACTGGCAGTGGCGGGCGGTTACGCCAGGAGCAATCCGCAGCTGTTTTCTATGGAAGTATGGGGCGGCGCTACTTTTGATGTAGCCATGCGTTTCCTGCACGAATGTCCCTGGCGCAGGTTGCAGCAAATGCGCGAGGCCATGCCTAATGTATTACTGCAAATGCTTTTCCGCGGGTCTAACGGTGTTGGCTACTCGGCGTATCCGGAAAACCTGCTGGCAAAGTTCATAGAACAAGCCTGGGAGAATGGTATTGACGTGTTTCGCATATTTGACTCCCTCAATTGGGTGGACGCGATGGCGCCCAGTATCCGCTTTGTGCGGGAGCATACCAGCGCGCTCGCACAGGCAGCCATCAGCTACACCGGGGATGTACTGCGTCCGGCAGGCAACAAGTACACCCTGCAATATTATATTGATCTGGCAAAGCGGCTGGAAGATGCCGGGGCACATATGCTGGCGGTAAAAGATATGGCGGGTCTGTTAAAACCACAGGCAGCGGAAGTGCTGATTGGTAGCCTCCGGGAGGCGGTGCAGCTGCCTATCGTGCTGCATACCCACGATACTGCCGGGGTGCAGGCAGCCACTTATATGAAGGCCATAGAGGCCGGGGTAAATGTGGTGGACTGTGCGATTGCTTCATTAAGCGGACTTACTTCACAGCCCAACCTCAACTCTATGGTGGCTATTTTGGACGGGCATCCGCGTAGCCGGGAAATGAATTTATCTTCCCTCAATCAGTATAGTAATTACTGGGAAGATGTACGCGACTATTATTATCCTTTTGAATCTGATATGAAGGCCGGCACCGCCCAGGTGTATGAAAATGAAATTCCGGGCGGACAGTACTCCAATTTGCGGCAACAGGCAGAATCGCTGGGATTGGGTGATAAGCTGGAGCTGATTAAACGCAATTATACCGTTGTAAATGAGTTGTTCGGTGATATTGTGAAGGTAACCCCCAGCTCTAAAGTGGTGGGCGATATGGCTTTATTTATGACCAGTAATAACCTCACCGCTGCTGATGTGCTGGATGAAACCCGCCATTTGGCTTTTCCTGCTTCTGTGAAGGGCTTCTTTAAGGGGGATCTTGGGGTGCCATATGGCGGCTTCCCGACGAAGCTGCAGCAAATCGTACTGAAAGGGGAACTGCCCTTAAATGGGAGCCCTAATGCACAGCTGCCTCCTGTGGACTTCGACAGCGACTTTGCGGCTTTCCAGTTAAAATACCCGCAGTCGGAATTCCTGGACTACCTGAGTTACCAGATGTTTCCTAAAGTGTTTGAGGAATACTATCATCATGCGATGGTGTATGGCAATGTGGAAGCAATTCCAACGCCCGCCTTTTTTTACGGGCTCCGGTTGGGAGAAGAGATCCTGATTACGTTAGGCAAGGGTAAAACCATTATTGTAAAGCTGCAGTACATTTTGCCGGCAGATGATAACGGTATGCGCACAGTGGTGTTTGAACTGAATGGATATGGCCGGAGGGTGCAGATCCGTGATCGCTCGGTGACCAGTGTGGCACCTATCAACAGGAAAGTAAATGACCCGTCAATAGAAATAGGGGCACCGCTGCAAGGCAAGTTATCCAGGCTGCTTATCAAGTCCGGCGATGCTGTTTTGGTAAACACGCCCTTGTTTATCATTGAAGCGATGAAGATGGAAACTACGGTAACGGCTACCCGAAATGGAAAAGTGAAATCAGTGCTTTTAACCGAGGGAACGATGGTACAACAGGATGATATAGTAATTGAATTAGATAGGTAGAGTTTGTTTAAAGTAAGGTATTTATCTATCTATATTAATTATTTGATAATGAGATGATTAAGAAGTGTGTAATTTAGGACGATTTTGAATGAAAAAGTTACCTTTTCCGGCCTTTTCAGTTATCATATTTTCATTGATATATATATGATTCAGACTTTTTGGCAGATGATAGTCGTTGTTTACCAGGTTGCTTTAAGAAAATAGGTATAAATAATTGATAATGAGATAATTGAAATAAGACAATTCAAGTTTGTGGTACTTTATTTAATACTTCAGGGACAATCGAACAATAGCGCAAGGATAGCGCATAGATACTCCATAGATACTCCATAGATACTCCATAGATACTCCATAGATACTCCATAGATACTCCCCGTATACTTCGGGTATAACACAAAGAAGCCGTCAAAATACATTGACGGCTTCTTTAGTTTCTTTAAGAACCTGTAATGCAGTACTAGAATTTTTCCAGACCGCTGAAGAAGAAGTTACCTTCTATTGCAGCATTCTCATCAGAGTCAGAACCATGAACCGCGTTACGGCCAATAGACTCAGCGTATTTTTTACGGATAGTACCTTCTTCTGCGTTAGCAGGGTTGGTAGCGCCGATCAGTTTACGAAAATCTTCTACAGCATTGTCTTTTTCCAGGATAGCCGCTACGATATGACCGCTGCTCATAAATTCAACCAGTTCACCGTAAAAAGGTCTTTCAGCATGTACTGCATAAAATTCACCTGCTTTAGCAGTTGATAACTGGGTCATTTTCATGGCTACGATACGAAAGCCTGCAGCATTGATCATGTCAAGAATGCCACCAATATGCCCGTTTGCTACCGCATCAGGCTTGATCATAGTAAATGTTCTGTTGCTCATATAATGTTTAATTCCGAATTACAGATTAGGCCGCAAAAGTAATTACATTTTCTTTAGCGGTAAAAAATTTTGAAATTCTGGCTCAAATAAAGATCTTCGCACTTCGTTTTCTGTTCAACCACTTGGTTGTGACTGGATATCAACTCTTAACATTACAGTTTTTTAATGAAGTCGATCGAGGAAATTAAGCCTTTGCTGGAGAGCCCGAAGAAAGTGGTTATTACGATGCATCAGAAGCCGGATGCGGATGCAATGGGATCTTCCTTAGCATTGTACCATTACTTAATACAGAAAGGACACGATGTGACTGTCATATCACCCACCAACTTTCCTGACTTTTTAAAATGGATGCCTGGTGCGGATGCTGTCATTGACTATGAATCCTCTACGGACCGTGCTATACAGGCCTTGGAAGGGATAGAACTCTTGTTCTGTCTGGATTTCAACGCATTATATCGCACCAAAAATCTGGCGCCACACCTGGAAAAGCTGGATTGCATTAAAATACTGATAGATCATCACCTGGAGCCTCATCCCAGTTTTGATTATGGGGTAAGTGATACAAAAGCCAGCTCCACCGCCCAATTAGTTTATGAAACTATATATAAATTGGGAGATGAGCAGTATATTAACCTCGATATTGCACAATGCATTTATGCAGGTACAGTAACAGACACCGGTTCTTTCCGTTTTGCATCTACTTCTGCTGCTGTGCACCGCATGGTAGCCGATCTGATGGACAGAGGACTGCGTCATGAGGTTATTCATCAGGCGATCTATGATAATTTCCTGGAAAACCGTTTGCGCTTCCTGGGACATAGTTTGCTGAACCGCATGGAAGTGTTCTATGAATACAACACCGCTATGCTGGCTATTCCTTATTCCGATCTCAAAAGGTTTGATCTGCAAACCGGCGATACAGAAGGACTGGTAAATTTCCTGTTATCCATACAGGGCATTAAAATGGCAGCGCTGGTGATTGACCGTAACTCGGAAGTAAAGTTGTCGTTCCGTTCAAAAGGCGATTTCGACGTAAACACCTTTGCCCGCAAATATTTCGACGGGGGAGGGCATTTTAATGCTTCCGGTGGCAGAAGCACCGACTCACTGGAAAAAACAGTGAACAGGTTAATCAAAGCCGTGGAAGAAAATGAGGATCTACTGCAATAAAATAAATAAAGTATTTCAACCTACTAATACAATCAAATGAAAAGAAACAATCAGTTTTTAGTTGCAACTGCAGCTTTTGGCCTGCTGATAGCCAGCTGTGGTACAGGTGTTAAAAAAACACCGGGCGGTATTGAGTATATCGTTCATAAAGCCGGCAGCGGTGCACAACTGAAATTGGGTGATACTGCCCTTATGAACGTGACCCAGAAAATCACTATCGGTGACCGTGATTCCCTGCTGGGTTCTTCCCGTGAAATTGTACATGCTCCCATTCCGGTATTGATTGCTAAACCACAGCAGAAGTACGATCTGATGGAAGGTATTGCTTTGCTGCACGAAGGTGATAGCGCTACATTCATCATTCCATGGGATTCATTACCAGCTCAGGAACGTCCTCCATTTGGTAAAAAAGGCGACAAGCTGAAAATTACTTTCGCTGTAGAAGGTAAATTCTCTGCTGCCAGCCAGAAAGAAAAAGACGAAAAACTGATTAAAGAATACCTGGAGAAAAACAAAATCAAAGCTACTAAAAACGCGGAAGGTGTTTACGTAGCTGTTTCTCAGGAAGGTACCGGCAGCACACCTAACCCAGGTGATACTGTTTATGTACACTACACAGGTAAACTGACCAGCGGTAAAGTATTTGATTCCAGCCAGGATTCAACTATGCGCCCAGGTATGCCTTTAGAGCCAATCAAATTCCCTATCGGTCGCGGTTTCGTGATCAAAGGATGGGATGCTGGTTTAAGTGGCCTGAAGAAAGGTTCCAAAGCTACTTTGGTAATACCTTCTACTTTGGCTTACGGTTTACAAGGTAGCCCTCCGGCAATTCCTGGTAACTCTATCCTGGTGTTTGATGTACAGTTAGTGGACATTAAACCAGGTGCTCCGGCTCCAACGGCTCCTATAGCTGCTCCAGCTCCAGCCAAGAAAGGTAAATAAGAGAATTACTGATACAGTATAAAAAAAGTCCCCCGGCATAACCGGGGGACTTTTTTTGTCTGAACTGTGATTTTTATGATTAATATGATTATCCTGATGAGCGAAGATTTTAGCGGGTGTTGTCTGAACCAGGATTTAACAGATTTTATGGATTACCCTGATGGGTGTTATGTTGTTTTATTCTTATCGAAGATTTACGCGATTATCTCCGCTAAAATCTCCGCTAATCAGGATCATCATAAAAATCATAATAATCACAGTTCAGATAATCTACCCCAAAAATCTGCTGCGTATTTCCGCAGTGGGTATCATACAGGCCGCTTTCTTCCCGAACCAACGGTAACGGTTACGCGCAATCCAACTGTAGATACTGTTTCTTATAAATGGAGGTATTATTATAAATACATATCCCAGCTTCCAGGGAAATGGTAACCAGCGAACTACCCTGAGTGCGGCGGTGCTTTTCGTATATACCTGCCCGTGCTGAACCAGTATAAATGATTCCATCGTAGTTACACTGAAATGATATTGCACTGATAACTGATCTGCTGTTGCTGATTGTAAAGGTGCAAAACGGAAAAGACCACGCTTGTCATGGCGGATCACAAAATTGATACTCGAATTGCAGAAGTTGCAAACACCGTCAAATAATATAATCCCGTTTTCCATTAGCTAGGGTTTATAAGGAGATTTCGAACTGGTTAACTAAAAGCTAAAGGCTAACAGCTAACCGCTAAAAGCTAATCGCTAACCTCAGTAGCCGTCAATCAATACTTCATAGAGCTTTACTTTCAGGTCTTCCAGCGATACATCCTGTGTGAGCACGCCATCCATGGCATAAGACACAGCGCCCCGTTCTTCAGAAACAATAATTGCCAGGTTATCACTGTGTTCTGTAATCCCTACTGCAGAACGATGACGTAAGCCAATACGTGTAGGCAGATTAGGATTTTCTGACACCGGCAAAATCACTTTTGCTGCCAGGATCTTATTGCCAACAATGATCAGAGCACCATCGTGCAACGGGCTATGCTTCTCAAAAATACTTTCAATCAACTTGGCACTTACGTTGCCATCAATGGGAATACTGGATGCAGAGTCAAACTTCAAACGATAGGTAGTGGCTATTACCATTAGTGCGCCGGTAGAAGTGCTCTGCATACGGCTTACGGCAACAATCAGTTCATTGATGATATTCTCTTCTTCTTTATAACTCTTAAACTTATCAGGTAAAAAGAGCTTTGTCAGAAAGCTATCTTTACTTAATGGCGTCTTTTTTCCCAGCACCAGCAGAAACTTGCGGATCTCCGGCTGAAAGATGATAATGATGGCAATGATACCCACATTAATAAAATTCTGCAGGATGGTGGTCAGAATCGGCATCTGCAAAGCTCTTACAAGGAAGTACGCAGCATATACCATCAACAGCCCGACGAATATATTAAAAGCAAGACTGCCCTTTAATAAACGGTATAATTGAATGATTAAAAAAATAACAATCAGCAGGTCTATAACATTCAGCCAGCGAAACTCAACTCCATAAAATTCTATTACTTCCTTCATAGTTGTAAAAATAGCAAGATTTAATTACCTTTCATTTTCTCCATAATCCTTACTGCTTCTACAGCAGCTTTTACATCATGTACTCTTAAAATATGCGTGCCTTGCTGTAAGGCAATGGTGTTCAATACAGTCGTTCCATTCAGTGCTTCTGCAGGAGTAATATCCAATAACTTATAAATCATAGACTTACGGGAAATGCCCGTCAGTACCGGTGTTCCCAGTAAGTCATAAAAAAGGTGCAGGTGCTTTAATAAGGCGTAATTATGCTCCAGTGTTTTCCCGAAACCAAAGCCCGGATCTGCAATAAAATCTTTTATGCCCGCTGCCCGGCATTGCACCAGTTTGTGCTTCAAATAGTCCAGCACTTCAGTTACCACATTTTCATATTGTGGCTTATGTTGCATGTTGGCAGGTTTACCTTGCATATGCATAGCAATATAAGGAACCTGTAGTTTTCCCGCAACATTAATCATTTCGGCATCAAGATCGCCGGCGCTGATATCATTGATGATAGCTGCACCCGCCAGTATTGCTTTTTCAGCTACAGCAGCATACCAGGTATCCACTGAAATGATCGCCTGCGGATAACGATTCATGATGGCATGAATGGCCGGTATTAACCGGTGTATCTCTTCGTCTTCACCAACCACTACTGCACCCGGACGTGTACTTTGCGCACCGATATCCAGTATGGCTGCGCCTTCCTGTAAATGCTGACCTGCCTTTTCCAGTACCTGGTGCAGTCCGTGCATACGGCTGCCTTCATAAAAAGAATCTTCTGTTACATTGATGATACCCATCACCACAGGAGTGGCGAGTGATAGCAATTGTCCCCGGCAATTAATAGCCGGAGGAGGCGTAGTACTGATATGGTTCGGTTTCATTTGAATGCGTTAAAGTGATGGCGTGCCCGGTACCTTTTGCCCGGATTTTCATATAGTTCCGGCTGTTTACCCGAAATTCTTTATTTTGCCCTGCAAATCTAAGAAGGAAAATTACGAATTACGAAAGTTTCACGCAAAGGCGCAAAGCAGCAAAGCCTCAAAGGAAATTTTTTCATTCTTCAAAAACCTGGCGGCTTTGCTGCTTTGCGCCTTTGCGTGAAACTTTCGTAATTCGTAATTTCCACTTGCATCAGCACATATATTATAGTATAAGATGGATACATTAGCACAATATCAAGCCGCTGTCGCCGGTTGTAAGGACATTTTTATTAAGAAGACAAAAGACTACGGCACCTCCTGGCGCGTACTACGCCCTATTTCTGTAGTAGACCAGATTTTTATCAAAGCACAACGTATCCGTAATATACAGGAACTGGGCACACAAAAAGTGGCAGATGATATTGAGGGAGAATTCAAAGCCATCGTTAATTATGGGGTGATAGGACTGATCCAGTTACAACAAAACGGTAACCCCTATACGGACTTGCCGGTAGCAGAAACTGACCGGCTGTACACCAAATACATAGCAGAAGTGCAGGAAGTGATGGAAGCCAAGAACCATGATTACGGCGAAGCATGGCGGGATATGAGCCTGGAATCGTTTACAGATCTTATCCTGACCAAACTGCTGCGTATCAAACAAATTCTGCGTAACCAGGGTAAAACGCTGATCTCTGAAGGTATTGACGCTAATTATGTAGACATCGTAAACTATGCATTGTTTGCGCTCATCAAAATCAGTGAGCAGTAAAACACGATTGTCATTATCTTCACAGATCGCTTAACCATTAAACTATTTTATGAAACTTATCCTGAACCTGTTGCGAATTATTGTGGGGGTGCTTTTCATTTTTTCCGGTCTCATTAAAGCCAATGATCCATTGGGACTGAGTTATAAAATGGAGGAATTTTTTGAGGTCTTGCACATGACCTTCTTCTCCCCATATTCCCTGGCTTTTTCAGTGATCATGAATGCCTTTGAAATTATTGCCGGCGTAGCTGTACTGATAGGATACCGCATGCGTATCTTCTCTGTATTACTGTTGATGCTGATCACGTTTTTCACTTTCCTCACGGCTTATGCCCTGTTCAGCGGTACTATCCGCGAATGTGGCTGTTTCGGCGACTGCATTAAACTAAGTGCGGTAGAAACGTTCTGGAAAGATGTGATCCTGTTGGTGATGATTCTTGTGATCTTCTTTTATCGTAAACGTATACAACCACTTTTCAAGGGCACAGGAATTGTATTGCTGCTGGCCACCATTTTATCCTTTGGTATACAGTGGTATACTTTAAAACATCTCCCTTTCATCGACTGTCTGCCTTATAAAGCAGGTAATAATATTCCGGAGAAGATGAAACTGCCGCCAGGAGCTACGCCAGACGTGTATGAGATGATGTTCATTTATGAAAAGAACGGACAGAAAAAAGAATTTACGGTAGATAATTACCCCTGGTCAGATAGTACCTGGAAGTTTGTAGACCGTAAAGATAAACTGGTGAAGAAAGGTAATGCCGAACCAGCTATCAAGGATTTTATCCTCACAGATCTGGATGGGGTTAATCAAACGCAGGCCATCTTAACAGCAACAAAACCGGTATATTTATTCCTGGTGCAAAATGTAGAAAACGCCGGTAGCGGCTGGGACGCAAAGATGAAAGCTTTGCAGCAAAAATGGAAAGATCAGCAGGTAGTAATATATGGAGTGTCTGCTTCCTCCAAAGATGCACTCGCTGCATTTAAACAGCAGCATGGACTGGAATTTCCTTTTGTGCAGATGGACGGTGTAGCTATCAAAACTGCCGGAAGAAGTAATCCTTGCCTGATCCTGCTGGATAAAGGCACCATTAAAGGAAAATGGCATTATAACGATATACCATAAGCTATTAGCTTTTAGCACTTAGCTGTTAGTCTTTCTAATACAGGGCTTACACTAAGAGCCCAAAGCTGACGGCTAAAAGCTAATTATATGACGCGCTTTCTCCTTCGCAAAACAGGATACGGGCTGTTGGTACTACTCGGTGTAGTGGTGCTGGTATTCTTCCTGTTTAATGTACTGCCCGGCGATCCGGCCAGGCTTACATTAGGACAGCGCGCAGATGTATCGTCGCTGGAAAATGTACGCAAGGAACTGCATCTCGACCAACCGGTAGGGATGCAGTTCCTGCTTTACCTGAACGACCTGCTGCCTGCAGGGATACATACCCGGCAGCAGGCACAGGATAATCTGCACTATATAACGCTAACGCATATATCAAAAGAAAAGATCCTCGTACTTAAAACACCTTATTTACGCCGTTCCTACCAGGGGAAAAAGCAGGTATGGGATATTTTAACGGAAGCGATGCCGGGAACTTTGCTGCTGGCTATGGCAGCCATGCTGTTTGCTACCGTTGTCGGTATTTCGCTGGGAGTATTATCTGCCGTCAAACAAAATACCTGGATGGATACTGGTGCTGTATTTGCCAGTGTAGTAGGTATTTCAGCGCCTTCGTTCTTTGCCGGCATTGTACTGGCTTACCTGTTTGGTTTTGTATTAAGCGATTACACAGGCTTACATATGACAGGCAGCCTGTTTGATGTAGACCCTTTCAAAGGCCGGGTACTGAATCTCTGTAACCTGGTTTTGCCCGCTATAACGCTAGGCATCCGTCCACTGGCCATTATAGTGCAGCTCACGCGCAGTGCTATGCTGGATGTACTGCACCAGGACTATATCCGTACTGCCTATGCCAAAGGGCTTTCTAAACCCCGTATTATATGGCACCACGGCCTGCGGAATGCCCTCAATCCCGTAATCACCGCCATCACCGGCTGGTTTGCTGAATTGCTGGCAGGTGCCTTTTTCGTAGAGTATATCTTTGGTTGGAAAGGCATCGGTAAGGTAACGGTAGATGCATTGGACAAATTTGATTTTCCCGTAGTCATGGGGGCCATATTATTTACTGCCGCTATATTTGTAATAGTAAACATACTTGCGGACCTGCTGTATACACTCATTGATCCGCGGATCAAACCCGATTGATCATTCCTTATTAATGATCATGTATTAACTGCTAATTAACGCTTCCAACGGGTATTTTTGACTAACTACATATTCCATATCTACGCTTGGCTTATTTTAATATGTTGAAAACACAGAAAGTGAGAACTGAATAAGGGGATCACATGTTATTCATTTATCAAAAAACACGATGGTATTGCGCTTATTACAAAAGAAGCAATGGACGGTGATCTGCCTGTTATGTTATGCGGGAATGTTACACGCCCGTACCGGAGATATATGGCAGGTGCCCGTTTCCCAACTGCAGGACAGTACACATTATATTGATAAGGTTAACCACCTCGCTGTTTTATATCAATTGAAAAACCTCGATTCCAGTTTTCTTTATGTGATGCAAGCCCAGCAAATAGCTACCCGGCAAGGATATACGAAAGGCAAAGGGGACGCCTGGCAGGCGCTGGGCGACTATTACGGATTGCGTAATAATAGTTATCTGTCCATCCGTTATTACATGGATGCGTTACAGGTATATAAAAAACTGGCTGACAGTAACGGTATCAGTCAGGTATACGCCAGCCTCGGTGTTTATCATAAGCAGTCCGGACAGATGGAGATTGCCCGGGACTACCTTCATAAGGCTATGGATATAGGACAGCGGCTCCCGGGAGACTCTACCTACGCCCTGATATTATCCCGTTTTGCAGGTGTGAATATGGAAGACCCGACAAAACAGGACTCCGTTCAATGGGCACTTAAACAGGCCCGCAATATATCCACCGGTTATCGGGATGTGTATAACCTGTTGCAACTGGACCTGCTTGATCTGCAGTCCCTGCTCTGGCAAGGTGATATCGCAACCGCCAGAAATAAACTGTCGGCATTGGTATCCGCTGTCACGACTAACGGGTACGGCTATCCGGCTATGTTAGCCAGCCGGTTGATGGCAGCCACCAGCGCCCGGCAACAGCAAGCTGATTCCATTCAGTACCTGGTGCAGGCGGTAAAACTTTCACTAACAGGAGGGTACCAGGATCTAATGCTGCCATACATCGTTCAATTATATGACTGGTACAAAAAACAAGGGAAACAGGATACCATCATACTATACAGCAATTTACTCCTGGGAATACTGAAACAGAGAAATGACGCCAAATCCAATGGTGAGATGGACTATATTGCCTATTACACACAGCAACATCAAATGCGCGCCCTGCAACTACAACGTGCCACTCAACAGGAATTATTGCGAAAGAGAGGGCTGGAAACACGGAACCGTCTTGCCCTGATAGGCTTCCTTTTTTTGTTGTTGGTGTTTACAATGCTGGTAGGCCTTTACTTTTATCGCTCTTATAAAGAGTCCGGACAGAGCGCCGTTATGCTGGCAGCAAAGAACCGGGAGATCAGCGCAAAGAACGATCTGTTGCATAAACAGGACGATTTCAAAAATAAACTGGTTTCTGTAGTAGCGCATGATTTCCGATCACCGCTGCATAGTATCATAAGTATGACAGAGTTTTTAAAAGCAGGAGACATCCCTCCTGATGAGGCCTATGATTGGATGATGGACGTAGAACGCTCCGCAGGTAATACCCTGCAGACCTTTGATAATATACTGGCCTGGATCAATTCCCAGCTATCAGGGTTTGTGTATATCCCTGCGCTGTGTACACCCGCAGACATGATACCGGAAACGCTGCAATACCTGGCAGATATGGTCAATAGCAAACGATTACAGATAATCATTTCTATACCCCGGGAGATACAGGTCTGGGCCGACCAGGAAATGTTGCAGTTTGTACACCGGAACTTTATTCATAATGCTGTAAAATTCTCTCCTGAAGGAGGCAAACTGTACATAACTGCCGGAGAGGAAAATGGCAGCGTAACATTATCGGTGGTGGATGAAGGACCAGGAATACCAGAGAGCATATTCCCTTATTTGTTTGAATATCCCCAAAATAACGAAACCCGCGAAACCAAGCAGGGTGCCGGCCTGGCACTGATCATCTGCCGGGATTTTATGGACAAGATGAGGGGACAATTGCAGGCAGGCAATCAGCCTGGTGGAGGGGCTATCTTTTCATATACCTTACCCCACGTAAAAAATATCACAGCTACCATAAGTTATGATGCAATGGTCTTTTAAATATATGCGCATAAAGTACATCGGACTGCTGCTGCTTTGTAGTATCAGTCTGCAGGCAGCTTTGGCACAAACGAGCAAGCTGCGGGAACTGCAGGATAGCTTACGTCTTGCTAAAGACAGTAGCACGTATGTAAGGCTGTTAAATGACCTGAGCTATTATTATTATATGAGCAATTTAGACAGTTGTTTCTGGTATGCCGTAAAGGCGAAAGAAATGGCTACCCGCCTGAATAATCAGAGAGAACTTTCCAATGCATATAACAACCTGGGCATCTTTTACTCAAAAAAACGCAATGCCACGCTGGCCATCTTATATGATTACGAAGCGTTAAAAATAAGGTATGTACTCAGGGATTCTGCAGGTATCTGCACGTTCATGAACAACCTGTCCATGGATTATGAATCAGACAGTAACATGGTGATGAAGGAATATTATGAGCAGCAGGCGTTGCAACTGGGCAACCGATTGCCTGGTTACAAGGGTTATAGTGTACTCCTTATGAACTACGTGGTTGACTATTGGAGAGACACCACCAAAAAAGACTCCGTGCAATGGGCCATGAACCGGTTATGTGCTCTTACCGCTGATAAGCCGTATACCCATGAATGGTATCATGCCAGGATATTTGAAGTGATGGAAATAATGAGAGGGGGAAGGGGGAAAGAAGGGGAGCAACAACTTAATAAACTGGCGGAGGAAGCTTATAAAAAAGGATTGCTCCGCATTCCCGCAGATGTATATGAGCATATGTTGGAAGATATTATACCTATGGGGTACAAAGCGGATTCTATACGCTATGCTGAAAAACTTTTTTCGGTGGCAAAGGAAAGCGGCGACTATATACTTATGATGTATGCCGTAGAGATCATATACCCATATTATTTATCCCGCGGCAACAAGGCAAAACTGGCTTCTCTGGGAGATGCGGTACGGGAGCTGGCTGCTTCTGAACATACGGAATCTGTCAATCTCCCCACTACAGATTACATCGGTTATTTTTTGAATGAACAACAAATGCAGGAGCTGCAACTCAGTAACCAGCTGCAACAACAAGCCATTGCGGAAAGCGATTTGCATAAGGTCGGTCATCGTACACTCCTGAAGTTCCTGGCTGCCCTGCTGCTATTACTGGTTATCTATGCCGTTATCTATTACTGGTTTTATTATTCCTCCCGGCGAGCCGCGCGCGTCCTGGCCATGTTGAATACCGGTATAACGGAAAAGAATATACGATTACAGGCCAACGATGACTTCAAAAACAAGTTGTTGTCTTTCGTTGCCCGCGATTTCCGGGCACCACTAAACGAAATTATCAGCACGGCGGAATCATGGCAACAACAAGGCTCCCCGGATAACGATACAATACTGACCAGCATTACATCGGTAGAAACGGCTTCACGCCGTACCCTTCGCTTGTTTGATGGCATCCTGTACTGGATAAAATCACAGTTTCCGGGTTTTATATATACCCCCGGGTCTTTTAATACCAGGGAAATGCTTGCAGCGGCTATACAGGGTATACAATCAGAAGCTACCGGCAAACAACTGCAAATAGTGCTGGAAATACCGGATAATCTCACCATGGCTGCAGACCAGGAAATGTTAGCGTTCGTGCACCATACCCTTCTGCAGCATACGGTAGCATTAATTACTGCCGGCGGCACCATGATGATCACTGCGCTACTGTTTGAAGGGAAAATACAGGTAACCATCAAAGGGCACCCTGTTGTGGTTACACCCGCTCTGCTGTATTTATTGGACCTCCCGCAGGATGACAGGCTGATATTGATTACCTGTAAGGATTTTATGATTAAGATGGGGGGAAGTATGGAAGTGATGGAGGAGGGCAAGGATTCATTTGGGTTTGTATATACCTTGCCAAAACATTAATTAAATAAATATTCAAAATATTTCAGATTTCTTGTAACATCTTCTTTTTCCAGTCGTCTTCTTTTAAAATGTGGTATTCTGCATGTCATTAGAAAGGTTTCTCTCCCAGGTAGTTCCAGTCAGGCAAAAGCTTTACCGCTTTGCATTCCGCCTGTTGGGTAATGAGGAGGATGCGCAGGACATCACCCAGGATGCCCTCATGAAAGTATGGGGGATGCAGGAGAAGATGGCAGAGCTGCAAAATATGGAGGCATGGTGCATGCGTATCACCCGCAACCTGGCACTGGACAAAATCAAGTCCAGGAAATACCGGGTAGCTGACGAACTGGACAGGGCAGGAGAACTGCCTTCGCTGCAACAGAAAAGTCCGTATGCAGCGGCAGAACAAAATGATGTGATGCAAAAAGTGCATGTAGTTATCAACGCCCTGCCGGAAAAATACCGGACCATCATACAGCTACGGGATATGGACGGACTATCGTACCAGGAGATCGCCGATATACTGGACATTGACATGAATGATGTAAAAGTGAATTTGCACCGTGCCCGTAAAACGGTGCGGGAAAAACTACAAAATCTACAGGTATATGGATTATAACAAGATCAGTGCATTGCTGGAAAAGTATTGGGAAGGAGAATCTTCCCTGGAGGAAGAGGCACTGTTACGTAATTTTTTCAGTACGCCTCATCATGATTTACCGGATGAGTTACAGGAGGCTGCTCCTTTATTTCAATACTTCCACGAAGAAGCAGAAAAAGTGTGGGAAGCGCCATCAGCAAAAGTAGTGAAGCTGTCGCCGCTGCAGCATTGGATGAAGTATGCTGCCGTATTACTGATGGCCATTGGCATCGGTTACGCGCTGAAACAGCATCAACACAGAGAAAAGGCGGTGATAGTAGCCATGAAGGCGCAAGACATGGAAGACCCGCAGAAAGCATATGCAGAAACGAAGCGGGCATTGCAGCTGTTAGCGAAAAATCTCAACAAGGGAACTTCCAAAATGCAGAAACTCTCTTATTTCAATGAGGCTACTGCTGTAATTGAAGGGAAAGATTAACGACGGCCATTTTAAAACCTGATATAAATTTTAGAAAATGAAACGATCACTTGTATTGTTAATTGCGGTCTTCGCCAGCATGCACCTGTTTGCACAACAGGGGAGTGTAATAGACCGCTTTTTTCAGAAGTACGAAAACGACCGGAACTTCACGTTGGTAAGCATTACACCTAAGATGTTCAGTATGTTTGCTAAAGTAGATGCCGGCGATGCAGATGCAAAAAACCTGATGAAGGTAGTGCAAAAGCTCAAAGGGCTGCGAATCCTGGCCAAAGAAGATACGAAGGATGGACCACGGTTGTACAAAGAAGCAGCGGCCTTTCTCAGCGCTGATTTTGAAGAGCTGATGACGGTACGGGACAAAGACAGCGACCTTAAATTTCTTGTAAAGGAAAACAGCAAAGGCAATATCAATGAGCTGATTATGCTGGTAGGTAGCGCCGATCAGTTTCTGGCAATGAGCCTGGTAGGCGACATTGACCTCAATGAAATATCGCAGATCGCAGGATCCGTCAACATCCAGGGCATGGACAAACTAAAGAATGTAAAGAAGAAATAGACCGGGCTTTAATTACCATTGAAATTTTAATAAGCACTCCCATGAAATCTTTAATTATTGCAGCTTGTTGTTTCGCATTATCCGCCACTTCTGCTAAGGCACAGGATAAATGTTTGCGTGAATTCCGTAACAAATATCGTGGATCAGCCGAAACGCATACCATAGCACTGGGTTCTTTCTCCATGAAAATGGCCGGCTGGTGTTTGTCGTTCGATGATAGTGGTGACGCCGATGCCAAGGCAGTAAAACATTTGCTGAAAAATGTACGCCGCGTAAAAGTGTATACGATCACTAACGTTAACGGTACTACGGTAAAAAATGAAGATATCGAGCAGTTAAAAAACAACCTGGAACAAAAAGAACATTTTGATGTATTGATGGAAGTAAGAGATAAGGGTAGTCTTGTTCATGTATTCAATAAAGGTAAGGACGATGAGCTGGGTAAGGTGGTAATGTTAGTGCAGGACGGAAATGATTTCACGATCGTAAATTTAGAAACCAACCTCAAAATAGCAGAAATCAATAGCCTGATCCATCAATTTGCTTCCAACTAATTAATACCTATCGGATCATCACATCCTTAACAATGCTTTCTCCCAGCATTTCATTCACCAGTTTGATGATCTTGTCTTTAGAATAAGTCAATTCCTGTTTTAGTGGCGCCACTGTTGTAGTAACGATCAATTTATTATCGATCAGCTGGATGCTTTGTGTGTATCGGGCAATGGTTTTACCCATAATTTTTTCCCAGTTTTCCTGGATGCGCACTTCTGTGAGACGGGGTTTCATCCTGCTCTTATTCATAAATTCCCGAAGGGCATCTCCAATACTGGTAGTTCCATGACGCATCCGGCAAAATTACTAAAAAGTTTGATCAAGGAGGATATTGTCTTGCAGAATAATGTCTGAACTGTGATTTTTATGATTAATATGATTATTCTGATGAGCGAAGATCTTAGCGGGTATTGTCTGAACCAGGATTTTTAAGATTAAATGGATTACCACGATGGATGCCGAAGATCATAGCGGAGATATTCGCATATATCTTCCAGATAAAACAATACAACACCCATCAGGGTAATCCATTTAATCTTAAAAATCCTGGTTCAGACAATACCCGCTAAGATCTTCGCTCATCAGAATAATCATATTAATCATAAAAATCACAGTTCAGACATTATTCTGCAAGATAATTTTCCACCTCAATTAGCTGTATTGTTTCACTCGTCCCCGCAAATGCTTGTAGCAGCCGTTCTGCATGGGTATCTGTAATAAATACCTGTCCGTAAGTGTCACTTGCCACGAGTGCTATTAACCGTGTTACACGTTCCTGGTCCAGTTTTTCAAATACATCATCCAATAGCAGGAGTGGCGCAAATTTTTTGCTTTGTCTGATTACTTCAAACTGTGCCAGCTTGAGCGCAAATAAAAAACTTTTGCGCTGACCTTGTGAGGCGCTTGTTTTCATGAGATGATCATCCAGCAAAAAGAGGAGGTCATCGCGGTGGATGCCGGCAGTGGTGCGTTGCAGCTGCATATCCTTATACCGGGAAGCATTGAGCTGAGTGGCATAATCCTCTTCCTGTAATGTGCATTGATAGCGGATATTCACCACTTCATGCCTGCCGGCAATATAGTCATATAGTCTTTGCACCTGTGGGATGAAAGTTTCCAGGAATGCCCGGCGGGTTTCAAATACAGGGGTGCCATGCATAATCAGTTGCAGGTCAAAAACATCGAGGAGGCTGTCCTGGTTTTGTCCGGTAGCTGCCATGTTTTTCAGCAAACTGTTTCGTTGCAGTAATATTTTCTGGTAGATGATCAGGTGATCGAGATAGTCCGGGTAGAGCTGAGACAGGAGGGTATCCATCCATTTGCGGCGTTCCTCACTTCCTCCCAGGATAATTTCTGCATCGTCCGGCGCTATCATTACCGCCGGAAACTGACCGATATGCCGGGAGAAGCGATCATATTTTTCTTCGTTCAGCGTAATTTCTTTTCTACCGTCTTTTACGGTACAGACAATTTTTTCGGGTTGACCATTCTTTTCCATGAATCCTTCCAGCCGGAAGCCATTGGTTTGGTATTGGGTATTCTGGATTTCGCTGCTGGTAAAATAGCTACGGGTAAAACACAGGTAATAGATCGCATCGAGGAGATTGGTTTTGCCCGCACCGTTCCTGCCGGTGATGCCAACGATCCTTTTATCGAATAAAAAGTGTTGCTGGGCGTAATTTTTGAACTGAACGAGCGATATTTTATTGATATGCAGCAATGAAAATAATTATGCGTTATTAATAATATGCGAAAATAATACACTTTATAAGTGATAAAGAACCCCACTAATGGGCGTTCCCCTGTGAATTATCTGCAATTAAATGCAAAACTGTTTGAAATTGATGAATTTGCATAATTTAATGGGAATTAGAATTGATATTTAAATTTTAGGATTTTCCTGTTATATTTGCGAACAAATTTAGAAAGAGTGCAAACTAAAACAGACGTGAAGACGAAATTCACCAAAGAGACATATCTGTACTGGTATGAATTGATGCTTTTGCTGCGCCGCTTTGAAGAAAAGACAGGCCAATTGTACGGGATGCAGAAAATCCGTGGCTTTTGTCATTTGTACATAGGACAGGAAGCAATTGCTGCTGGTGCAATGACAGCTACCAAGCCGGAGGATAAATTCATCACTGCATATCGTGATCATGCTTTGGCAATAGCAAAAGGAATTTCCGCTAAGGCTTGTATGGCAGAACTGTATGGTAAAGCAACCGGTTGTTCGAAAGGAAAGGGAGGCAGTATGCACTTTTTCTCCAAGGAACATGGGTTCTTTGGTGGCCATGGTATTGTTGGAGCTCAGATTGGTACTGGTGCCGGACTGGCACTGGCAGAACAGTACAGGGGAACAGACAATGTAGTATTGTGTTTCTTTGGTGATGGTGCTGCCCGTCAGGGTATCCTGCATGAAACCTTTAACATGGCTATGACATGGAAACTCCCGGTAATTTTCATTTGTGAGAATAACATGTACGCTATGGGTACTTCAGTAGAACGTACTTCTAACGTATTGGATATCTATAAGCTTGCTGATGCATACGAAATGCCAGCCGACTCTATCGATGGTATGAGCTGCGAAGCAGTACACGATGGCGTGGAAAGAGCCGTAAAACGTGCGCGTGAAAACGGTGGACCAACCCTGTTGGAAATCAAAACTTACCGTTACCGTGGTCACTCCATGAGCGATCCGGCTAAATACCGTACCAAGGAAGAGCTGGAAGAGTACAAGGAGAAAGATCCGATCACTGAAGTACTGAAAGTTATACAGAAAAATAAATGGGCTACTGAAGCAGAAATTGAAGTCATCAACGAACGTGTTAAAGCGGAAGTTGAAGAGTGCGTTACTTTTGCGGAAGAATCCCCATGGCCGGCTGATGATGAACTGCTGAAAGATGTTTACGTACAGGAAGATTATCCTTTCATAGTTGATTAAAGATTTTAGCATTTAGCTTTTAGCATTTAGTAAATGCAGCGAAGATTATGATATAATATGTTCTTCATTGCATTTACTAAATGCTAAAAGCTAAATGCTAAACCCTATATTAAATAACCAAGCAATCACAATTACACCTTAAAATGGCAGAAACTAAAGATAAAGCCACTACACCGCAACCTACAAAAGATTTTGATCTGGAAAAATCCATGCACAAAGCAGAAGATTTTTTCTTTAAAAACAAAAATGTTATTACAATCGCAGTGGTGGCTGTTGTAGTACTTGTAGGCGGTTTCTTCGCCTATAACCGTTTTGTTAAACAGCCGAATGAAAATAAAGCGCAGGAAATGGTTTTCCATGCACAGAACTACTTTGCAGTAGATTCATTCAAACTGGCCCTGAACGGTGATGGTAATAATTACGGTTTTTTACAGGTGGTGGACAAATACAGCGGCACACAAGCCGGTAACCTGGCGAAATACAGTGCAGGTGTATGTTATATCCGTCTGGGTGAATTCCAGAAAGGTATCGATATGCTGAAATCCTTTAGCTCCAGTGATCTGTTATTACAGCCTACTGCATACGGCTTGATCGGAGATGCTTACATGGAACTGAACAAAACTGAAGAAGGTATTGAATCTTACAAGAAAGCTGGTCACTATAATGATAACGAACTGACTTCTCCTGTATACTTATTCCGTGCCGGTCTGGCCCTGGAAAAAGCAGGTAAAGCACAGGATGCGATCACTATCTACAAAGAAATAAAAGAGAAATTTCCGCTGACCAACGAAGGTCGCGAAATGGACAAGTACCTGGCAAGACTGGGTGATGTGAAGAACTAGCTGATAGCCTCTAGCTGTTAGTCCTTAGCCCGTGGTTATTTGCTAACAGCTAAAGGCTAATAGCCAAAAGCTAAAAAATATGTCCGAGCACAATAAAAGCTTATTAAACGATGCTGGCATTCTCAACCTGGAGGATGCCAGTGTTGTTATGGTATATACCGAATGGAACGACACCATTGTAAATGAACTGGTAGCCGGCTGCGAGAAAGCCCTTACACAGTATAATATATCTAAGTCAGGTAAAATTCTGGTACCAGGCGCATTTGAATTACCTTACGCCTGTAAACAGTACTGGGAAGCCACACAAGGCACCGGTAACCAGCCTGGCGCTATTATTGCTTTCGGTTGCGTGATCCGTGGTGAAACGCCACACTTTGACTATGTGTGCAAAGCTGTAACAGAAGGTATACTGCAATTGAACCTTCAGCTGCCGGTTCCTGTTATATTTGGAATTCTGACAGTTGATAACGAACAGCAGGCACTCGACAGACTCGGTGGTGTACACGGCCACAAAGGTGAAGAAGCTGCGATCACTGCATTGAAGATGATTTCATTACAAAGAAATTTAGCTAAGAGCCATTAGCTTTTAGCCTTTAGCTGTTAGCATTTAGATGACTGCTAAAGGCTAATTAAGAACACTAATTGCTAAAAGCTGATTGCTAAAAGCTAAAAAATGAATGTACAGTTATTTATACCGTGTTTTGTAGACCAGTTGTTTCCGGAAACAGCATTCAACATGGTAAAAGTGTTGGAGAAGCTGGGGTGTAATGTGATGTATAATACGGAACAAACCTGCTGCGGCCAGCCGGCTTACAATGCCGGATACCAGGATGAATGTCGTTCTGTGGCTACCAAGTTTGTGAAAGACTTTAAAACATTCGATTACATTGTTGCGCCAAGCGGTTCCTGTACCGGTTTTGTGCGTAACTACTACACCAAATTATTCGATAATTCTGCCGCACATAATGATGTAAAGCAGCTCAAAAAGAACCTCTACGAGTTTACCGAATTTCTTACAGATGTACTGCATGTAACAGACCTGGGGGCTACCCTCAATGGGGTAGGTACCTACCATGATGCCTGCGGTGCACTGCGTGAATGCCACATCAAGGAAGGCCCGAGAAAGCTGCTGGAGAAAGTAAAAGGACTGGAGCTGAAAGAGATGAACGACTGCGAAGTATGCTGCGGATTTGGTGGTACTTTTTCTGTAAAGTTTGAACCTATATCTATGGGTATGGGTGAGCAGAAAGTAAACAATGCGGTGGATAGTGGTGCAGATTACCTGATCTCTACAGATCTTTCCTGCCTCATGCACCTCGATGGATATATCCGTAAACATGGCACTAACATCAAAGTAATGCACATTGCTGATGTACTGGCAAGTGGCTGGTAAAACCTGAACAAAAAAATTATTATCATGAACTATTGGCTGGTGAAGTCCGAACCTTTTAAGTATTCGTGGGATCAGTTTGTAAAAGATAAAGTTGCCACCTGGGATGGTGTGCGTAATTATCAGGCGCGCAACAATCTTCAGGGCATGAAGAAAGGTGACAAGGTATTGTTTTATCACAGTAATGAAGGGATGGAAGTTGTAGGGATAGCTACAGTGGCAAAAGAATATTACCAGGATCCTACTACACCGGACCCAAAATGGGTAGTGGTGGATCTTAAACCACTGAAACCTTTCAAACAATTTGTGACCCTGGCACAAATGAAAGCAGAAAAAAAACTGGCTGGTTTATCACTGATCCGCCAGGGACGTTTATCTGTTTGCGACCTGACACCCGAAGAGTTTGAGGTGATCATGGAAATGGGCGGGATGAAATAAGTTTTTTTATAACGATGATATCAGCGAAGGTTGTCTTTCTTAAGAGAGATAACCTTTGTTTTTTTTATGGAATTTCCATAGTGCTTACAATCTCTGAAAGACGGTTGGAACAGCCCTTGAATTATTAAGTATATGGCCGTTGATTACCGGTATCGTTTTTCTCGTTATTTTTATGAAAAGAGTGGTAAGAAGACGGAAATTACGTGCTGTAACCATTCCTGCCCCAACTAACGTGAACCTATAAACGAAATGAACTATGAAACAAAGATTGGTGGTGCTGACGGGAGCCGGCATCAGCGCAGAAAGCGGGCTACGGACCTTCAGGGATTCCGATGGATTATGGGAAGGCTATGATGTATACGAAGTAGCTTCTCCCAAGGGCTGGCAAAAAAATCCGGCACTTGTACAGGAATTTTATAATGGCCGCCGTCAGGATGTAAAGGCCGCCAGGCCTAATGCTGCGCATATCGGGCTTGCGAAGCTGGAAGAAAAATATGACGTACGCATTATCACACAGAACATTGATGATTTGCATGAGCGCGGTGGTTCCACCCGTGTACTGCATTTGCATGGAGAAATATTTAAAATGCGCAGTGTTACCAATGAGGAGCTTATTTATGATATCCGGGAGGATATAAAAATGGGAGACCTTGCGGAAGATGGCGGGCAGCTGCGGCCGCATATTGTATGGTTTGGAGAAGCGGTGCCGATGATAGAACAGGCGATGCAGGAAGTTATGTGGGCAGATATTTTTGTGGTCATTGGGACTTCATTGCAGGTGTATCCGGCTGCTAACCTGATCCAATATGCCAAACCACAGGTGCCGAAGTATATCATTGATAGAAAAATTCCGGATATGGATACTGCCGGTAATGTTCATCGTATTGAAAAGCCCGCAACAGAAGGGATCCTGGAGCTGTTATCCATCTTATAAAAATAAAAACCTCCCCAAATTCCGGGGAGGTATCACAAGTCCTTTCTACTCGGATCGAGTTCATCATAGGAAAACAATGTCTTGTCTATTCAAAACTTTCCTCAAATCTGATGTCATATTCTTCCAGTTCTTTTAATACCGGGTTATAGATTTCCGGCATGACTGGTATATGTAATCCTGTTAGTGTTACTTTATCCTGTAGTATTAATTTGGCCATGATACCCAGTGGTAGTCCTACTGTTTTAGCCATTGCGGTACGCACATTATCTTCTCCCTGTGTAATCATGTAACTGTGCATCCTGGTAGCCATATTACGCCGCTCGAATTCTATTTCATGCATCATCACAATCATGTCTTTGTCGGCGGGTTCCATTTTAAGTTTGTTTTCTACCAGGAACTGGAGAATACCTGCATTCGTTTGCTCCCCTAAATTTATGACATCTGTGCTTAATAAGCCCAGATATTTCAGTTGCCGGATGACCTTGGATTTGGTACTTACGCCCAGGTATTGCGCCATCATTTCTTCGGGGCCACTTTGTTTTTCCGGAGTAACGTGTTGCGTAGCCCATTTATTATAAGTGAGCTGGTCGGTTTGTATTTTATGCGTGTCTTCTGTCAAACCCAGCTGTACCACAGCATTCCAGCCTTCGCAGAAATCCGGGAAGCGGAGCGTAGCGCGCATAAATGTGGCGAGATCCTGCAGGTTATAAGCCTCCATGTAGCCGAGAGAGTCGCGGTTAGGATAGAAGGCCAGCTTGCCCAGGCCAGGCACCTGTATGATTTTGGAGTGATCAAATAAATGTTCGTAACTAAGTTCCTTTACTTTTCCCTTTTCTTTATAGGTGGCGCCGGAACTGCCTGCCATTACTATGTTACGGGCATTCCAGGAAACTTTGTACTGCCATGGATTATCGTTGCTGTCTGGCGAAATGAGGCCACCACAGTAGGATTTAAAGGAAAATATTTGTCCGCCTTTTTTCTCGATAGAGTGAATGAGTTTCATGGCCGACATGTGATCAATGCCGGGATCGAGGCCCATTTCATACATAAAAAGCACGCCTGCTTTTTTAATATCATCTTGTAGTTTGCGTACTTCCGGATCAATGTAGGACGCAGTGAGCAGGTTTTTTTTGAATTGCAGGCAATCTTTAGCCACAATGATGTGCAAATTTGGGGGGAGCAGCGAAATGACCAGGTCAGTGTCCTGGATGAGTTGCTGTCTGGCTGCATTGTCTTTAATGTCGATAGCTGCAGGTGTTGCGTAGTATGATTTTCCGATCTTGGACTTAATCAGCATCAGATCGTGATCTGACACGGTAATGTGCCATTTTTGTCTCGGAGCATTGGTCAGCAGATAGTCGATCAGACTGGTGGCCGATTTGCCGGCGCCAAACAACAGTATGTTCTTCATAGTATTCTTTAGAAAAGTGTTAAGAATCAGGGGAATAACAGCTGTTTAGATGTTTATGTTCGAATTTTGCTACAAATTCGGGTGGTGACTGTTATTATATATAATTTCCGTTAATCTGATATGTTGATTATCAGCATCTTAGAAACAAATACTTTGCCAATATTTATTTTCTGGTATATTATCAATAGTGTACATATTGCAGATAAAGTAAAATTAGGACATTTTTTATACTAACGTAATAACGGGCTAAATGGTTGTCATTCATTGATTAAAATAATCATATATCGATATTGCTATATAATCGATTATCCCTATGGCGCTTTTTATTCACATTTATTGATTTGTAGGCCGAAATAAGGCCCGAAATGGCTATATTTGCCTTTATCTGTTTTGAGCAGAAAAAACTGTAAATCAATACACAAAATGACAGAGCATACGGAAAATCATCAGGAAGGGAGAATTGTCCAGATAAATATCGAGGAGCAAATGAAAACGGCCTACATAGATTACTCTATGTCCGTGATCGTAGGCCGCGCCTTACCCGATGTGAGAGATGGTTTGAAGCCTGTGCACCGCCGCGTTTTATTCGGAATGAATGAACTCGGTAACCACAGTAACAAAGCCTACAAGAAATCAGCGCGTATTGTGGGTGAGGTAATGGGTAAATATCACCCACACGGTGATGCTTCCATTTATGACACCATCGTACGTCTGGCGCAGCCCTGGAGCATGCGCTACCCGATGGTAGATGGTCAGGGTAACTTCGGTTCGGTAGACGGTGACATGCCGGCTGCGATGCGTTACACAGAGATCCGCCTGCAGAAGATCGCAGAAGCCATGCTGGAAGACATTGAAAAAGACACGGTAGATTTTACCCACAACTTCGATGATACCCTCGAAGAACCAACAGTATTACCTACCCGTATTCCCAATCTGCTCGTAAACGGTGCTTCCGGTATCGCAGTAGGTATGGCCACCAACATTATGCCCCATAACCTCAACGAGGTAGTGGATGGTGCCATGGCTTATATCGATAACAGGGATATTACGATTGAAGAGCTGATCAAACACGTGAAAGCTCCTGACTTCCCTACAGGCGGTATTATTTACGGTTTTGAGGGTGTTAAGCAGGGTTTTGAAACCGGCAGGGGCAGAGTAGTGGTACGTGGTAAAATCACCTCAGAAACGGCTAAAAACGGTCGTGAAAAACTGGTGATCTACGAATTACCTTACCAGATTAACAAGGCAGTATTACACCAGAAAATTGCACAGCTGGTAAATGATAAAATTATTGAAGGCATTTCCGATGTACGTGACGAAAGTGATCGTGAAGGTATGCGCCTGGTAATTGATCTGAAAAGAGAAGCGATCTCCAACGTGATCATCAACCAGTTATTTAAATATTCTGAACTGCAAACATCTTACGGTATCAATAACGTGGCCCTGGTAAAAGGCCGTCCGCGTATTTTGAACCTGAAAGATATGATCGCAGAGTTCATTGAGTTCCGTCATGAAGTAGTGGTAAGAAGAACCCGCTACGATCTGCGTAAAGCGGAAGAGAAAGCACATATTCTCGCTGGTTATCTGATTGCCCTGGATCACCTCGACAAGGTAATTGCCCTGATCCGTGCTGCTAACACACCTGAAGTAGCGAAAGATGGTTTGATGAGCGAATTCGGTTTGTCTGAATTACAATCCAAAGCTATACTGGAACTGCGTTTGCAGCGTTTAACCGGTATGGAGCGCGATAAGATCCGCGCTGAATACGATGAGATCATGAAGCTGATCGGGTACCTGAAAGATGTACTGAATGATGAAGTTTTACGTATGCAGATCATCAAAGATGAGCTGGAAGAAGTGAAAAAGAAATTCGGTGACGAACGTAAAACTGAAATCCAGTATCTCGCCAGCGAAATGAGGATTGAAGATATCATCGCAGAAGAAGATGTGGTTATTACCATTTCTCACCTGGGTTATATCAAACGTACATCTGCTTATGATTATCGTCAGCAGAAACGTGGTGGCCGTGGCGCTATCGGTGGTAAAACACGTGATGAGGATTACATCGAACACCTGTTTGTGGCCTCCACACACCATACCATGCTGTTCTTCACAGAAAAAGGTCGTTGCTACTGGTTAAAGGTGTACGAAATTCCTGATGGAGAAAAGAGTGGTAAAGGCCGCGCCATCCAAAACATGATTCAATTGCCGGGCGACGATAAAATCCGTGCTATTATTGATATCAAGGATTTGGGAGATAAAGATTTTATCAATAGCCATTATATTGTACTTTGTACCAAGAAAGGTATCATCAAGAAAACGATGGTGGAAGAATTCTCCCGCCCACGTCAGAATGGTGTAAACGCTATTACCATCAATGAAGGTGATGAGCTGCTGGAAGCAAAACTGACTACCGGCGACAGCCAGATCATGATGGCCATACAGAGCGGCCGCGCTATCAGATTCCCTGAAGCAACCGTTCGTGACACTGGTCGCGGTGCGATTGGCGTAAGAGGAATTGAAGTGGACAGTGAGAACGATGAAGTGGTTGGTATGATTTGTGTTAACAAGGAAGACGAATTAAAAACAATCCTTGTTGTTTCTGAGAAAGGTTTTGGTAAACGTACCAGTATTGATGAATACCGTATCACCAACAGAGGTGGTAAAGGGGTGAAAACCATTAACATAACGGAAAAAACCGGTAACCTGATCGCAGTGCTGGATGTAACGGAGAAACATGATCTGATGATCACTTGTAAATCCGGTATCACCATCCGTATGGCAGTAGCAGATATTCGCGAAGCAGGCCGTGCTACACAGGGCGTTCGTCTCATCCGCCTGGATGACAGCGACGAAATCGCAGCAGTAGCACGTCTGGATGAACAGGAAGTACTGCCTGTTCACGATGAAGAAGGACTGGAAGGCATTGAAACGCCAACAACTGTAGCAAACGAAGCACCGGCAACTGAAGAAAATGAAGCGCCGGAAGCAGCAGCTGACCAGGAAGAAAAAACGGAAGAATAATTAAGTATTAAGTAACTTATACACAACGGATTTTCCAGAAGATCCGTTGTGTATTACTAATAAAAAATGCAACCAGCTTTTAGTGGTAACTATATTCCTGGTTGTATTATAATTTATTAGAGCACCATACTCTTAATGTAATCAGCAACTAAAAAACACACAAGCATGAAAAAATTATTGGTATCTCTTCTCTTTTGCACGGCCGGAGTATCGGTGATGGCACAACGGGCAAAAGTTAGCAGTGCAGACGAGAACCTGAAGAAGCAAGATCTGGAAAAAGCTAAGGCAGACATTGATGCAGCGTTACAGAACGATAAAACCAAAAATGATGGTAAAACGTGGCTGGTAGATGGTAAGATCCTGGAAGCAATGGGCACCAAACAAAAGAATGCAGGTCTTGCTCTGGAAGCTTATTCTGCATTCAAAAAAGCATTGGAATTAGATCCTAAAATGAAAGAGGCGGTACTGGAAATGAACCAGCCTCTGTTCAATGTATATGCTACCGTTGCTAACGCCGGTTATGCTAACCTGAATGAGCAGAAATGGGATTCTTCTCTGACCAATTTTAAACACGCATTTGAAATCGCTGAATTCTATAACAGCAAAAACCTCGGTGGTTCTATTCCTCCGGATACTGCGCTGACCTTCTACGTAGGTTATGCAGCTAACCAGGCGGGTAAAAAAGACGATGCTTTCACCTACCTGAAAAAAGCCGCTGATCTGCAATTTAAAGGTGAACCTGCACTGTATGTGATCCTGGGTCAACTGTACGAAGAAAAAGGTGATCAGGCTAACTGGTTGAAAACAATTGAACAAGCGAAAGTTTTATTCCCTAAGGATAAACGCTTTAACGATATGGAAATGGCTTTCTACAGCAAAACCGGTAAAACCAACGAATTACTCGGTATGCTGGAAAAGAAAATGGCCGACAATCCAACTGATGAAGCAGCTGTACTGGATTACGCTATTCGTGTAGACAACCTGGCTAATCCCCGTGATGAAAAAGGTAATGACGCACCAAAACCAGCTAACTACGAAGAACTGATTGGTAAAGCAGAAAAAGCTTACAAGAAAGCAATCGAAATGAATCCTGTAGATGCTACTGCCAACTTCCAGTTGGGTGCACTGTATTTCAACCGCGCGGTTGTTTTCAACAAACAACTGAACGAACTGGATAGCAAACAACAAACTTCTCCTAAAGCAAAAGAACTGCAGGCTAAAGTAGAAGGACTGATGAATCAGGCTTTGCCTTTCTTCGAAAAAGCTGATGCAGGTTTCACTGCTAAAGGCAGCAGCATCGAAGCGAGCGACAAACAAACCTACGAAAGCTGTTTGTATGCATTGCAGAAAATCTATGCTATCAAAAACAATACTGCTAAAGTAGAAGAAGTAAAAAAGAAACTGGACGGACTTACACAGAAATAAGTCTTTATTATAGCTAACATATTATTGAGAGAATGTCCGCCGTATGGCGGACATTTTTTTTTGTCTTACTCAGGATTAGGCAGATTATACTGATTAGCATGATTATTTTTTTGATTTTGGGAGATTTAAAGTTTGTCTGAACTGTGATTTTTATGATTAGTGTGATTGTTCTGATGAGCGGAGATCTCAGCGGATTTTGTCTGAACCAGGATTTTTAGGATTGAATGGATTACCATGATGGATGTTATTTTGTTTTATTAAGAAGATATATGCGAATATCTCCGCCAAGATCTTCGGCATCCATCATGGTAATCTATTCAATCCTAAAAATCCTGGTTCAGACAAAATCCGCTGAGATCTCCGCTCATCAGGATAATCACACTAATCATAAAAATCACAGTTCAGACAAATTTTAAATCTTCCAAAATCAAAAAAATAAAATCATAGTAATCAGTATAATCAGCCTAATCCTGAGTAAGACAAAAAAAATCCCGTCTGCTTTACGCAGACGGGACATTAACTCAAACGCTGTATTGAATTATGCTTTTTTAGGAGCAGGAGCAGCTTTTTCTTTTTTAGCAGCTGGTTTAGCAGCTTTCTTAGTTGTGTCTGCAGCTGGTTTAGCAGCTTCAGTTTTAGCTTTTTCTTTCTTAGCTGGTTTAGCAGCTGGTGCTTGTGCGAAAGATGCAGCAGAAATGCTCATTACTACTACAGCGGCGATCAGGCTTTTTTTCATGTGATTGTCTTTTTAAATGATTAGATTAAAAGAATGTGTTGTTTATAATTTGTGCAGTAAAAATAATGCAGGATGGCAGCGTTTTCAGGAAGTTTCGATGAACAGGGAATTACTGTCGTTGAACAAGGTAAAATGCACGGTATAAAGTAACATATGTAAAACAAAAAGTAAAAAGTTATTGAGGTGAAACATAAGCGCATAGTCATTCTTAGCCTATATCACTGTTTCAATAGCTGTATGTTTTCACCTTTATGTTATCGATTATAAAAGGATATTAATCGCTTCCTGGATGGCCTGTAAACACAACTGTTTCAGGGTCATGAATATTTCTGCAACGAGGTGGGGATGATAATTATTTTCCTGCAGCTGTTCCAGCTGTTCCAATATAGGATAGAGATGTGCCTCCAATCCAATAAAAGATACTGTTGTTTTGAGGTTATGCGCTGTAGCGCGAATCGCTGCTATATCTTCTGCTACAACAGCTTTCTTTAACAGCGATAATTCTTCGGGTAGTTGGGTAATAAATTGTTCCAGCATATTTTTTTCAAAGGCGGAGTCACCTTTGGAAAGATCATGCAGGTACTGCATATTAATTAGCTGTTGGGTCCCATTTTCATGCAGGTGATGCGCGTGTGTTGCCGGCAGTTCCCGTGGGGTAAGTTTGCCGGTGTATACCTGTATCATCCTGTACAATTCATCTTCCACAATAGGCTTTGAAATATATTCATTCATGCCTATCTGCAAACATTTTTCTCTTTCACCTGCCATAGCATGTGCTGTCATGGCAATCACCGGAATAGTGGAATGACGGTCGTTCCGGATCATCTGTACTGCTGTATAGCCGTCCATTTCCGGCATTTGAATATCCATCAGTACCAGGTCGTAATGTTGTTTGTCTAATGCCTGCAACACTTCTTTCCCATTATTCACCACTTTATATTGTAGTTGCCAGCTACTTAACAGGTGACGGAGCAGGTTCTGATTCATTTTATTATCTTCTGCTACAAGCAGCCTTACATCCGGATGTAAGGGGAGTTGGTCGTTTTCTGCATAATAATCATCGCCATTTTCAGGAAGAAAATCGCCCAGGGTATAGGGCAGTTCTACTTTGAAAATAGCGCCCTCACCGGGTTTACTCTCTACGGAGATAAATCCGTTTTGCAATTCTATCAATTGTTTTACAATCGTAAGACCTAATCCTGTTCCTCCGAACTTACGTGTAGTAGAGGCTTCTGCCTGGTTAAAGCGATCAAAGATGCTTTCCAGTTTAGCCGGTTCTATACCGATACCCGTATCTCTAACGGTAAACAATATACGAACTGCATTATCTTCACTCCATATTTTTGTTACGCGGATACTCACTTCTCCTGCGGCTGTAAATTTAATAGCGTTGCTGGTCAGGTTAACCAATACCTGTGTTAACCGCATCACATCTCCATAAAGGATATCAGGTACCTCATCAGCGATGGTTACTGACAGGTGCAATTGTTTTTCTTCTGCTTTAGGCCTGAACATGGTATTAAGCGAATGCAATACACTGCGCAAACTGAAGGCGGTGGCTTCTATGCGCATCATACCGGATTCTATCTTGGAGATGTCCAGAATATCGTTGATGATCTCCAGCAGATTTTGCCCGGCGTTTTCAATGGCGCTGACATATTCTTTGGATTTATCATTGAGGGGTTGCGCTTGTAACAGATGTGTGAAACCCAGTACGGCATTCATAGGCGTACGGATCTCATGGCTCATATTAGCCAGGAATTGCTCCTTCACAGCCGCCAGTTTTTTCTCCTGTTGCTGTGATTCATCGAGCGCTTCAATGAGTTGTTCCTGCCGGTGTATGCGGCTGGTGATATATAAAAACGCCAGTAAACTGGTCAGGCAGGCAAAGAATACGAGCACGGTGCCCCAGCTCTGTGCTTTTTGCCCACTGGTATCAATAAGATGTGTAGTTCGGTTTACTTCTGTTTGCCGCGTCGTATCGAGTTGGTGTAAAATGCCGGTGATGGCTTCTCCCAGCCGTTTTCCCCGCTGGTTGTTGATCATTCTTTCGGCAGACCATTTGCCTTTGCTGTAGAAGGTATCCAGCACCAGGAGGTTAAAATTATTTTTTTCGTCTACGAGATAATTGAGTTGGGTGAGGAGTTTCTCTGTACTATCGTTCTTAACTATTTTATTGATTTCTTTCAGGTCGGCTTTGATAATGGCAATGTCAGCTTCAATGCCGGTAATATGCATGGTATCCTGGGAAATGACTGTTCCGCGTACTTTGCTATCGGTTTTAGCCATGTTTGTTTGCAGCTTCTGTAATTCATTTTTTACATTCAGTTCCTGCAATAGCTGCTCATTACCAGTGATGAGCTTACGGATATTTTTGGCGGAATTAAATTGCAGCACAATGAATAATATCATACCTGTTATGAACAGGCCAAGGAGGTAATATTTCATTCTTTTAGGCTGCATGACTCTTTAGTACATATAAACGCTGATATAGGAAAGCCGGTTCAATAAACAAAAAAAATTCCGGAATTACGAATGTAGATATTCGGTTACCTTATCAGTAACTGAATATCTACATTCAAAAAATCTGAAAATGTTACTATTTCGCTTTTGGAGCAGCAGCAGGAGCAGGTTTAGCTGCATGATGATGATGCTTTGCGTGCGATTTATGGGAAGCCATTGGTTTTTCCTTAGCTTCTTCTTTCTTTTCTGTAGCGGCTGTTTCTTTCTTTTCTGTAGCTTTCTTTACTTCTTTTTTAGGCGTAGTTGTTTGCGCAAAAGATGATGCACTCATAAACAACATAGCGGCTGCGATGATAATACCTAACTTTTTCATGGTTGTATACTTTAATTAGTGATCAATTGTTTGACGACCTAAAGATACATCCACTACTACCGCTATTAACTAACAAATGGCCCAACGGGCCCCAGCTATCGGTCAAAAAGGGGAAAGTGTCGTTAAGGTCAAAGCAGGTTCAGTTTATTATTCAGGGCAGCCCTGTATGCATCCGCCACTGGTATAGCATTCTTCTGAATAATGATCGTACCGTCCTCGATAGATTCTATTTTATCGAGCGCTACAATGTACGAACGGTGTACCCGCATAAACCTGCCGGCTGGCAGCTTTTCTTCCAGGGCCTTTAAAGTAGTATGGATCGCATGAAACTTCTGGGGTGTATTTAGTTTTACATAGTCGCCCATGGCTTCCAGGAAAAGAATATCTTCTGTACGGATTCTCTTTAATACGCCTGTATCCCGGATAAATACAAATTCTGTGTCTGATACCTGTATTTCACGGTTATTACTATCGCAAATTTCTTTTGCTTTCTCGATGGCCTGTATAAAGCGGGCCGGATGTACCGGTTTAATCAGGTAGTCCGCTACATTCAGCTCAAACGCTTCTACAGCATACTCTTTTTTTACAGTAGTAAAAATGATCACCGGTCGCTTTTTACCCAGATTGCGGGTCAGCTCCAATCCGCTCATACCGGGCATTTCGATGTCCAGCAGGAGCAGGTCTATCTTTTCTTTCTGTAAAATATTGTAGGCTTCCATGGCACTGCTGCATTCGCCGGCTACGTGGAGGTGCTCTACATGGCTGGCAAGCTGTTTCATGGCCGTACGTGCCATTTTGTTATCATCTACTATCAGGCAATTCATGGGGCTAATTTAACAACAAATTGTAATACAAAATCATCTCACCCGCAACTAGGATGCAGTTTTTCCTGTGCTGGTTCTGCTTTAAATTTTTACATTTGCAGATATGAAGTGGTTGCTGTACATACTAAGTCTCTACATCCTTGTGCTGTCTTGCATTCCATGCAACGATGCCGATGCAGCTGTACGTAGTGGTATTGAGCAAACGGCCCGGCTGACCACCCCGCATGAACATGATATACAACCCGATTTTTGCTCCCCGCTCTGTGTTTGCAGTTGCTGCAATGTACATGTAACGCCGGGTGCGGCTATCATCGTTCTCTTTTATCATCACCGGGTCCGGATCAGTTATCCATTATTGCCCGTTAATCCGCTTCCTTCCTTATCTGCTATCATCTGGCAGCCCCCACAGTTGGTTTAGTATTGTTTTAATGATGTTTTTGTTATGCGTGTACGATGTGCCGGAATACGGTACAGGGTTCACTATAGCACCTCTTTTTATTACATATTAACCAATCATGCTGGATAAGATTATTCGTTTCTCTATCAGAAACAAATTGATTATAGGGATACTCACGCTTGCGCTGATGGCGTGGGGCATTTTTTCGCTATTACGCCTACCGGTAGATGCGGTGCCTGATATTACCAACAACCAGGTACAGGTGATTACACAATCGCCCTCCCTGGCGGCTCAGGAAGTTGAAAGACTCATCACTTTTCCGATAGAACAAACCATGGCCGTGATTCCGGAGCTGAAGGAAGTACGTTCTATTTCCCGGTTTGGACTATCGGTGGTAACGATTGTATTTCATGATGAGGTAGATATTTACTGGGCACGGCAGCAGGTCAACGAAAAGCTGGGGGAGGCCAGGACCAATATCCCGCCTGGCATTGGTACACCTGAAATGTCGCCGGTTTCCAGTGGACTGGGAGAGGTGTATCAATACGTGGTACATCCTGAGAAAGGATATGAAGAAAAATTTAATGCGCAGGAACTGCGTACTATCCAGGATTGGTATGTACGCCGGCAGTTGCTGGGAACACCCGGTGTAGCGGAGGTGAATAGCTTTGGTGGCTTGCTGAAACAATACCAGGTAACCCTGAATCCTGATAAGCTGCGTAGTTATAATTTAAGTATCACAGATATATTTAACGCACTGGAACGAAATAACCAGAACACCGGCGGCGCTTATATAGATAAGAAACCTACTGCTTATTTTATCCGTAGTGAAGGACTGATAGGTAGTTTGGCAGATATAGAAAAAATTGGAGTAAAGAATATCCCCAACGGACTACCTGTTTTAGTAAGAGATATTGCTACTGTACAAACCGGTAGCGCTACCCGCTATGGCGCGCTCACCCGAAATGCCAGCGGGGAAGCCGTGGGAGGTATTGTGATGATGCTGAAAGGAAAAAATTCCAATGAGGTAGTGAAGGCTGTGAAAATACGCATGCAGCAGATTCAGAAAACATTGCCCGATGGTGTGGTCATCGAAGCTTTTCTGGATCGCAGTGAGTTTGTGGGACGGGCAATTAGCACGGTGCAAAAAAACCTGGTAGAAGGGGCGCTCATTGTAATATTTGTGCTGGTACTATTCCTCGGAAACTTCCGCGCAGGGCTGATTGTAGCCTCCGTTATTCCATTGGCTATGTTGTTTGCCATCGCCATGATGAAACTGTTTGGTGTATCCGGGAACCTGATGAGCTTAGGTGCCATAGATTTTGGTTTGATCGCAGATGGTGCTGTTATTATTGTGGAAGCAACTTTACATCATCTCACCGGTAAAAATAAAACCAATAGTGTGCTGCGTTTAACACAGGCAGAAATGGATACGGAGGTATTTGAGTCTGCCAGCAAAATACGCAGTACAGCGGCTTTCGGCGAAATTATTATCCTGATCGTCTATCTGCCTATATTGGCGCTGGTAGGTATTGAAGGAAAGATGTTCCGGCCCATGGCACAAACGGTTTCCTTTGCTATACTGGGTGCATTCATCTTGTCGCTCACCTATGTGCCGATGATATCCGCCTTATTGCTTAGTAAAAACCTTCGTAACAGGGTAACGATATCAGATCGTATCATGCGTTTCTTTCATCGTATATACGATCCCGTTATAAGAGGGGCATTGCGCGCAAAGGCTTTGGTGGCAGGTGCGGCCGTGCTACTCTTCCTTGTTTCATTATTTTTGTTTAGTAAGATGGGGGGAGAATTTATTCCTACACTGGAAGAGGGTGATTTTGCGGTGGAAACGCGATTACTCACCGGTAGTTCTTTGTCCGAAACAATTGATAAGGTAAGTCTTGCCTCCGGCATTTTGCTCAAACAATTTCCGGAAGTAAAAGAAGTGATTGGTAAGATAGGCGCTGCAGAAATTCCTACAGACCCTATGCCTATGGAGGCTTGTGATCTTACGATCTTATTAAAACCAAAGAAAGAATGGACCAGCGCCAAAAACAGGGAAGAGCTGGCAAATAAAATGCAGGAGGCTTTGGAAGCTATACCAGGGGTTAGTTTCGGCTTTTCTCAGCCTATTCAGTTGCGGTTTAATGAGCTCATCTCCGGCGTAAGACAGGATGTAGGGATAAAGATTTTCGGAGAAGATTTATCTACCCTGGCTTCTCTCGCACAAAAGATAGGAGGTATCGTTAACCGCACACCGGGTGCCAGGGATCTGTATGTAGAGCAAACGGGCGGCTTGCCGCAAATAGTGGTGTCGGCAGACAGGGACAAGATAGCCCGTTACGGACTGGACATTGCCACTATCAACCAAACACTTAACACTGCTTTCGCAGGACAAAGTGCGGGCCTGGTATATGAAGGAGAAAAACGTTTTGAGCTGGTAGTAAGACTGGATCAGCAAAGCCGGCAAAACCTCGCAGATGTACAGCATCTTTATATCACAACGCCATCGGGCAACCAGGTGCCATTGTCGGAAGTAGCCAATGTGGAAATGACAACAGGTCCCAACCAGATACAAAGGGAAGACGCCAAACGCCGCACCATTGTAGGGTTTAACGTACGTGGCCGTGATATCGCCAGTGTGGTGAAAGATATAGAATCGGCCATTGATAAAGAAGTGAAATTGCCTGCAGGCTATTTTATACGCTACGGTGGCCAGTTTGAAAATTTAAAAGAGGCTAATCAGCGTTTATCCGTTGCCGTGCCCCTGGCGTTGCTGCTCATTTTTGGGTTATTGTATTTTACTTTCCGCTCTGTTAAACAGTCATTGCTGATCTTCACTGCCATCCCTATGGCGGCCATTGGTGGCGTATTTGCGCTGTTGCTGAGAGGAATGCCATTCAGTATATCTGCCGGTGTAGGGTTCATTGCCTTGTTTGGTGTGGCGGTACTTAATGGTATTGTACTGATAGGAGAATTTAACCGGTTAAAGCAAGACGGACTTACAGACCTGAACAGCATTGTACTAAATGGAACGGCTACACGCTTACGCCCTGTACTCATGACGGCCTTCGTGGCTTCCCTTGGGTTCTTACCGATGGCACTCGCCACCAGTGCAGGCGCAGAGGTGCAACGGCCATTAGCTACCGTGGTCATCGGAGGACTCATTACTTCAACATTACTCACCCTCCTGGTGTTACCTTGTTTATATATTTATTTTGAGAAAGGTTTTTCAAAACAAAAATCATGAATATCCGATTGATAATATTTTTATTGTTTCCTGTTGCTACGTTTTCACAAACGCAGCAACTCACCATGGAAACAGCGGTGCAACTGGCTTTGCAGCAGAACAAAGGATTAAAATCTGCCGCAACCAATATTGATTATTACCGGGACCTGACAGGTACCAGTACAGAGTTGCCTAAAATAGGCGTGAACCTGCAATATGGGCAAACGAACAGCTACGTCAAAAACGATAATAATTATAGTGTATCGCAAACCATTCCTTTCCCATCTGTATTTGGTGCTAAAAAGCAACTGAATGATGCACAGGTAGAAAAGGCAGTGTGGTACAAAGCCACCACGCAAAATGAGTTGATCTACCAGGTAAAGCAGGTGTATGTACAGCTGTTGTATATTTTGGAAGTAAGAGAACTGATTAAACACCAGGACAGCCTGTTTACCAATTTTGCACGTGGCGCGGACCTGCGGTATAAAACCGGAGAAAGCCGTATGCTGGAGAAAACAGCGGCAGAAGGACGGTTGAACGAAGTGCGTAATTCACTGCGGCAAAATGAAGCCGATCTGAAAATTTATATTGCCAGACTACAGGCATTGTTAGGCAGCAATGCGCCCATCAGGATTAAGGAAACGGAGATCCCCGCGGCAAATATGTTGTTTGAGAATGATTCGGTGGCCGTGTCAGGGAACCCGCAACTGCAGTATCTCAGGCAGCAGATCGTTATTACAGAAAAGCAGCAGAAATTATTCAAAGCATCTATTCTTCCCGACATTACAGTAGGGTATTTTAATCAATCGCTGATTGGTACCCCGCTGAATGCTACAGGGACGCCATTATCCACTAACAGTAATCGTTTCCAGGGATTCCAGGTAGGATTGTCGTTGCCGGTTTGGTTTGGCCCGCTGAAAGCCAAAGTAAGAGCGGAGGAAAAGCAGCGACAGATAGCCAGTTTGTATTATGATAATAGCATGCTGCAGCTGCAAAGTCAATACGAACAGGCAGTACAGCAGTTTATCAAACAACGTAACAGCCTTGATTTTTATCAGCGTACGGCATTGCCCAATGCGGAACTGCTATTGAATCAATCTTCCAAATCCTATACCAGTGGGGATATTGGCTACTCAGAGTATTTTCTTAACCTGGAACATGTGCTGTCTGCCCAACAAGGTTATCTGCAAGCCAGAAATGATGTGAAGCAGGCAGAATTATATATGGCCTTTCTGGCCGGACGTCAACTTTAAACTATTATCATCATGCAATTATTTAAAAAATATATATTCCTTCAAGTTATAACGTTAATGGCTACACTGTTATTAACTTCCTGCGGAAATAAGCCTGTGGCAAATGTTACAGCAGATACACATGACCACGGGGAAGCGGCCAGCACAGTAGAACTGACTGCTGCACAATTTAAAACAGCAGGCATTATTTATGGTATGCCGGAAAACAGGCAGATCAGCGGTGCCGTGAAAGTGAATGGTTTCCTGGATGTACCACCGCAACAGGCGGTGAGTGTATCTGTACCGATGGGTGGTTTTGTAAAACAAACCAGCCTGTTGCAGGGTATGCCTGTTAAACAAGGACAGGTGATTGCTGTGTTGGAGAACCTTGATTACATTCAACTGCAGCAGGATTACCTGGAGGTGAAAAGTCAGCTGGAATACGCTACTGTAGAGTATCAACGGCAGCAGGAGCTGGCCAGAGAAAATGTGAATGCACTGAAAACACTGCAACAATCGAAGGCGGCGTTTCAAACATTACAGGCAAAAGAGAATGGCTTAAAACAAAAATTGTCGGTGCTGAACATTAACATGTCCTCGCTGGAAAAAGGTAATATACAACGCAGCGTCAATGTGTATGCACCTATCAGTGGTTATGTAACGCAGGTAAATGTGAACCTGGGACAGTTTGTGAATCCGGCAGACATCCTCTTCCGGATTGTGAATACAGCGCATCTGCATGCAGAGCTCACGGTGTTTGAAAAAGACATTCCTAAATTAAAAATAGGGCAGCAGGTGCGGTTCACACTGGCCAATGAATCAGCACAACGTACTGCTACTGTGCATCTCATAGGACGTGAAATCAGTGCTGAGCGCACCGTGCGGGTGCACTGCCACCTCGAAAAAGAAGATACACAGTTGCTTCCCGGTACTTATTTGCAGGCTATGATTGAAACCGGTACCGCCGGTGTGAAAGCGTTGCCCGAAGCTGCTATCGTAAATTTTGAAAACAAGGCCTATATATTTCTGAAAAAAGCAACCACAGACAGTACCTATCATTTTGCTATGCAGGAAGTACAGAAAGGAAATAGTGAGCAAGGTTATACAGAGGTGTCATTTCCAAAAGATACGCCTGGCAATGAAGTGGTGGTAAAAGGGGCCTACGATTTGCTGGCTAAACTGAAGAACAGCGGGGACGAAGAAGGACATTAGAAGGAGGATTTAGCAGTTAGCTTTTAGCTTTTAGCAAAATGCAGCGAAGATTAAAATATAATAATCCTCGCTGCATTTTGCTAAAAGCTAAAAGCTAACTGCTAGAAGCTAAAAGCACTCGCTTCACCTATTCTTGTTAGAAATTTAATTTATTTCATATATTTGAAATTATTAATTAATAAAGAGATGAATTATTTAAGATTGCCGGCATTACTAGGGATTTTGCTATGGGGTGCAGCTGCTTTTGCCCAGGTACCGATTGTAACATTGGGGCCTGCTTTTGAAGAGCCGGGAGACGGCTGGGATAAGCTAATGCAACTGAAAAACGGTAATACCATCTATCTGCATTTTTCAAAAAAGGATGGGTTGCAGGTGTCTGTATACAATGTACAGCGGGAGCTGGCAGTGGCAGACACGGTACGGGGGCAGCTCTGGAATGCCGGCGATATGGAATCAACGGAAATTGATGGTATCTATGAGATAAACGGGCAGCCGGTCATCTTCTTACAACAACTGGTAAAATATATTCCGGTGCTATACAGGTTAGTACTGGATGGGCAAACAGGTAAACTTATACGGGAAGATAAACTGGGTGAATTGCCTACCATACAGCATCGTAGCGTATTTGTGCAGGATAACCTGGCCTCGCACGATTGTTATGTGGAGAAAGATCCCAACAGCGATTATTATGCAGTAGCACTGTTTGCGGGAGGTGCTATTCAAAAGAATGATAGCATCCACGAGCGTATACAGGTGATACACTTTTCACCGGCACATGAAATAATTAATAAAGGCTGGTTCTATTTACAGGATACTTCGTATAACTATTTCAGTTATATCAATATGACGGTACAAGGGCCGGGGAAAGTATACCTGGGAACCGTGGGATTCAATGCCAGGCGTAAAGACAGCGAGCCATGGTCTAAAGTTATTTTTTCTGTGTTATCGCCGGACTCTGCTACGTTTGCGCATCACGTGCTCGACTATACGGCGGATTTTGGTAATGTGAGCGGCTGTATACAGGTGGCCTCTGCAGCGGAACAGGTACGTATGTTGTTACATGTACCTGCTCAACAAACTGATGGTAGCTCCGGCATATTTATGAATACTTTTAATGCCTCTTCAGGCAAACTGCGCAAGCATTTGCAGCTATCATTCCCGGAGCTGTCGAAAAATGTACAACTTAATCTTGGTTACAAGAATGACTACCAGGGTACACCACAACGGTTACTACTAAACGAAGATGGCAGCAGTACATTGCTGATGGAAAACCTCACACATTTTAAACAAGGCAATACACAAATCAACAAACTACATACCAACCTGGGAGATATAGGTATTTCATTGCTGGATACTGCCGGCCGGGAAAGCATGACCCTGGCGGTTTCCAAATACCAGGTGATAACAGGCATATGTGAACCTTTTCAGCTGCAACGCCGCAATAAAAGTGAGTGGATTTTCCGTAACAAAATTGCTGCACTGAATACCAATACCTATCTCTCGTATGATTATATTTCTGTTCGGGAAGCAACTTTTGTACTCTTCAACGACTATTTGCAATACCTCGATACCGGTGGACAGGATAAGGTGCGCAAACCGCTGAAATACGCTGCAGACGCGAATTTTGTTTGCTATCGTTTTTACAATGGTAAGATGGAAAGATTGTATTTATTTGGAGTGCCGGAAGTAACAAAAGGATACGCCTGTATGATGGGTGCATCAGATTATAATCAGCATAGTCGTGTATACGCTACCATTATGATTGCCAGAAAAGGTACAGAAAAGAAAGCATGTATAGCGTGGGTGAAGTTTTAGTTTGTAGCTAAACGCTAAAAGCTAAGCGCTAAAAGCTTTCCGACCAGCCTTCCGGTAATGTGCCCAGCCGGAACTGGTTCACCGCATTATGAGCCAGCCGCGTAGGTTCCGGTAAACGATAGCGCCCTACGCATTGCATCAGGGTATGAAGGCTCCCCGCTACATCCGTCAAGTGCCCCGGAGAAACAAAAATAGGTTTTACCTTATCTTTACTGCGTAGTACGTTCCCCATTATTTCGCCTTGTTTATCGGTTAGTGGCGTATAGTCGCCACGGTTAGGACCAGGTTCTTCATAGTTGCCAAATAGTTTTTTCTTCGCGCTGCCAATAGTTGGTTGATTAGTCAGTACACCAAAGTGGCTGGCAATACCCATCCGGCGGGGATGTGCAATACCATGGCCATCTACTATCAATACATCCGGCTTTATGGGTAATTGTTCCCAGGCATTTAGCAGGGCGGGTACTTCCCTGAAAGCGAGGAAACCCGGTACATAGGGGAAAAGTACTTCCTTTTTAACCAAACTGTAACCAACGGGTGTAAGCTCAGGAAATCGCAGCAGCACAATACCGGCGTATACAGTCGTACTGAATTTATTGAAAGAGATGTCTGCGCCTGCAATGTAATGTATAGCCCCTTTAAACGGTGTGATCAATACCTGGCTGCGTAGTTCTTTCTGTATCAGTGTTGCTTCAGGTACTGTTAATTCGTTGTAGTTGATCATGATCTCCGTTGTTAGAAAAGTTTCAATTGGTCGCCACCCTTAGGTGTTGCAGGTTTCACGGCTTTGCCGAAAACTGTTCTGCCACCATATTGCCAGGAGTCACGACGTTCCTGTGCTATTACGTTATCAAAGTTGGTGTTGGGCTCAAAGTCTTTTTCTATTTGCTGAGACAGGACAGATAACTTCTTTATCGCATCCTGTTTATCGGACTGTCCTATTTTTGCCTTGTTCAGCGCGTCTTTGAGCGTAGCAATGGTTTCATCATAAATACGGGTAGGTACCGGAAAGGGGTGACCATCCTTACCGCCATGGGCAAACGAAAACCGGGCCGGGTCTTCAAACCGGGAGGCAGTACCATGTATCACTTCACTTACCAGTGTTAATGACTGTAATGTTCTGGGGCCTAATCCTTCCAGCATCAGTAAGGATTCGAAGTTGGCGGGGTTGGTATTATGTGCCAATGCCAGTACGCTTCCCAGCCTTTTCAGGTTCACGTTTTCCGCACGTAGTTCATGGTGTGAAGGCATGACCAGGTTACGTATTTCCGGCAACAGGTGAGCGGGCTTCTCTTTTGTTAGTTGTAAAATGCCTTGCCTGGTGTCGCCGGCCTTTATATCAGTCAGATTCAGGATCATGCCCTGATTTCGGCCATAGATAAAGGTATGCGGTGCTTCTGTAAATGATGTAAAAGCGGAAGAATGCCAGTGATAGCGTCTTGCCATGCTGCTGGCGTCATTCATCCCCTGTTGCACTACCGCCCATTCTCCTTCATCAGATAAAATGAAAGAGTGCAGATACAGCTGAAAGCCGTCCTGGATGGCTGTATTATCGACCTTTGCTGTTAGTTTGCTGCTATATACCAGCTGATCACCGGGAAGCCCGGTTTTGTTGGCAATGGCCATTAGTTCAGCAGGTGTTTCTTTGCTGTGCCGTCCTTTACCGCCACAGATATAGATCCCCAGTTCTTTTGAGCGGGGATTGATGGCTTTTTTTAATGCACCCATAACACTGGTGGTGATACCGGAAGAGTGCCAATCCATGCCCAATACACATCCTAGTGCCTGAAACCAACAGGGGTCACTGAGTTTTCTAACAACTTCACCTTTACCGTAATCGGTAATGATAGCTTCCACGATAGCACCGCCCAATAAGCTCATACGCTTTGCGAGCCAGGGAGGTACCTGGCCGTAATGTAAAGGCAGATCAGCGTATGAAGGCATTTATTATAATGGATTTGTTTGTACCTGGTATTGAAATATGTTGTTGTTCTGTAGCAGGAAATCATCTAATTGTTCCATTTTGCGATGGTGCCCGCGCACAGCATAATTTACTTCTATCATATTCTCTTTTCTCACAATCAGCATCCGCTTGTATTTCAGCCCAAAACGCTGTAGCGTAAGTTCAACATCAAGATGTGGAAATTTCTCTTCATAAAAATAAATGGTATAAAGGCGCTTATCATTTATAAACGCTATTTTTCTTTCAACATATTCCAGGGTAATCAACACAAATAACGAGCTTGCAAGGGCTCCCGCAGCTATCCAATACTGACTCATACCTACAGCCATGCCTACTGCAGCGGCTATCCATATAGCGGCAGCAGTGGTGATGCCATCAATGGTATAGTCCCCTTTAAATATTACGCCTGCACCAATAAACCCCACGCCCGTAAGGATGTTGGAGGCCACACGATCAGGTGAGCCGGGAAATCCCAACTCGGCGGAGAGAATCGTAAATACGGTGCTGCTCATACATATCAATGTCATGGTACGCATACCGGCAGCTTTCCGTTTGTATTCTCTTTCGAGCCCCAGTAAAGCGCCCATCAGCAAAGCTATCAGCACTTTCAGCAACTGGTCTTCTTCTATGATTTGCAATACTTGTTTCATTGGTCTGAAATATATTGTTACAAATGTACGTGTTGGCACAATTCTTTCCTGTAGTAAAAAAGTGAACAATAATTAAACCTTTTACTAAAACCAGTGTTATGAATAAGTTCCCATCTAATTATAATCTTAATTCCCTCATGAAACCCTTCTTGTACAAATTTTGTATGGCACTTTGTGTTGCAGGTATCCTTAGTCTGTTTCTTTTTGCATGAAATAGTTCCAAAGAAACCAGCAGCGAAGCTGATGCTGCAGTGGCGATGCCCAAAGTAAAAAGTAAATAGTACCAGCGTAGTGCCGGTAGATAAAAGCCGGATTCAACGCATATGTAATAAATATATGCGTTTCAGGGTGGCTTGTTAACTACAATAACCTGATTCTGGCAGATTCGTCCTGGTTGAGCGCAGGAGGCCTTCGATGTTCGTCTGTTAAAGACAAACATCGAAGGCCTTTCTCATTATTTATAATGCTTTTTACAATATATTTGGATGTACTTCGTCTCCCTGTAATAAAGACTATATCTTAATGCAAAACGACCCAAACATTACCCCGGCGCCAAAAGGAAAGATTAAAATGGCGTCACTGAAAAAAACATTACGTCTGTTCCGTTATGTAAAACCATATTGGCCGGAATTCTCATTAGGCCTATTTTTTCTGCTTGTTTCCAGTCTGGCTGGCCTGGCGTTTCCTAAATTAATTGGTGACCTCGTAGATCCTAAAAATGCTGTCAACCTCATTAAAGGGATGAACAAAGCAGGATTGTTGCTGGTGGGGGTGCTGATAGGGCAATCGATTTTCTCCTTTTTTCGTATAGTATTATTTGTAAATGTAACAGAGAAGACGCTGGCAGCCCTCCGGCAAACGATTTACAGTCACCTGATCAAACTGCCCATGAAATTTTTTCTGGAAAGAAGGGTAGGAGAATTGAGCAGTCGTATTTCATCAGATATCTCCCTGTTACAGGAAACTTTTACTACTACACTTGCGGAATTTATCAGGCAGATGATCATCATTGTAGGTGGTGTAACCATCCTGCTAATTACTTCCTGGCAGCTGACAGCCTTTATGCTGGCCATTTTGCCCGTTATGATGATAGCAGCTATCATTTTCGGAAAATTTATCCGCCGCTTTTCCAAACAGGTACAGGAACAAGTGGCCGCTTCCAATACAGTGGTAGAAGAAACGCTGCAGGGTATCCTCAATGTAAAAGCATTTGCCAATGAGTTTTTTGAAATAGCGCGCTACCGTCAACGTACCAACGAAGCGGCACGTATTGGCATGAAAGGAGGCAAATTCCGTGGTGCCTTCTCTTCCTTTATTATCATGGGTATTTTTGGTGCACTGGTGGCAGTGATCTGGAGAGGTGTATCTATAGGCCTTTCTACGCCACAGCTGTTATCATTTGTATTATACTCTGTATTCATTGGAGGTTCTATTGCCGGCCTGGCAGAGGTATACACCAATCTGCAAAAGAGCATCGGAGCAACTGAGCATTTGCTGGAAATACTGGATGAGCAAACAGAAGATATTTCACCCGTAGAAGAGATTCCGCTGAAAAATCAACTGGATGGACAAATCAGCTTTCGTAATATATCGTTTCATTACCCTACACGCCCGGATCTGAATATCATGAACGACGTATCGTTTGATGTATATGCAGATCAGAAAGTGGCGCTGGTAGGGCCTAGCGGTGCCGGTAAGAGTACAATTGTATCCTTACTGTTACGGCTATACGATCCGGTAAACGGACAAATTCTTTTTGATGGGAGGGAAAGCCACACGATCCCGCTGTCGCAACTTCGTGCACAGATGGCCGTAGTACCGCAGGATGTATTCCTTTTTGGAGGCACTATTGCTGAAAATATAGCTTATGGCAAGCCCAATGCAACAATAGCAGAAATGGAGGAAGCAGCCAAAAAGGCCAATGCCTGGGAATTCATACAGCGGTTCCCGTTAGGCCTCGATACAATTGTTGGTGAGCGTGGTATTCAGCTCTCCGGTGGACAACGCCAACGTATCGCCATTGCACGCGCAGTACTGAAAAACCCCCGTATACTGATTCTCGATGAAGCTACTTCTGCACTGGATTCTGAATCAGAAAGGCTTGTACAGGACGCGCTGGATAAACTTATGGAAGGTCGTACCTCCATTGTAATTGCGCACCGACTGGCTACCATAAGACAAGCAGATAAAATTATTGTATTAGATAAAGGTCATATTGTGGAAGAAGGTACACACACCGAGTTGATAGGCCTTGATGGTGGGTTGTACAGGACACTGAGTGATATGCAGTTTGCTTCGTAAATTGTCTTTCCCAGGATTAGACTGATTGTGCTGATTACCCTGATTTTTATTTTTAGGATTTTAAAAAGATTAGCGAAGATTTTAGCGGGTGTTGTCTGAACCAGGATTTTTAGGATTGAATGGATTACCATGATGGATGCCGAAGATCGTAGCGAAGATATTCGCTTATATCTTCTGTGTAAGACAACATAACACCCATCATGGTAATCCATTCAATCCTAAAAATCCTGGTTCAGACAACACCCGCTAAAATCTTCGCTAATCTTTTTAAAATCCTAAAAATAAAATCAGGGTAATCAGTACAATCAGTCTAATCCTGGGAAAGACAACCTACATATATGGTTTCATCTCTTCATCAATATCCTTCCGTAAATCCATCAGCTTTTTTGCATAGGCCTCCATGCTGATTTCATTAGCTGTACGCGGTGTCCATTTAGGAACGGTCACTGTTTTCCCATTATCATCTACTGCTGCAAAAACCATTACGCAGTGGGTGGTCTTGGCTTTCTGCTGCTGACGCGGGTTTCCGGCAAATACATCCAGAGAGATGTGCATGCTGGTATTACCGGTATAAATTATTTTGGCATTAATTTCTACGAGATCTCCGATAGCAATGGGCTTAAAAAAGCGGATGCCCCCTACATACACTGTTACGGCGTATTGTCCGCTCCAGTTGGCTGCACAGGTATAGCCTGCCTGGTCAATCCATTTCATAACAGAGCCGCCATGTACCTTGCCACCAAAATTAACATCGGAAGGCTCAGCCAGAAAACGCAGGGTGATGGTATGATAAATCGAATCCATAATTGATATTTTCGAATCACAAATTACGAATTAATAACCATCTCCTCCACCCATATCTCCGCCACCGTTATCTTTCGATTTATTGCTTTTACGTTTGAAGAGATTAGTATCCATCTTCCCGAAACGCCAGGTAGCATTGAGTCGCAGCTCACGGGTAAGACGTTTGCGGTAACTTTCCTGCTCAGAGAAATTGGTAGAAGTATAACTGAGATTACGATCAGTATTGAAAATATCGTTGATACCAAGAGATATAGACAGTGCTTTATTTTTCAGCATATCTTTTTTAATCGCTGCATCAAGAGACCATTTAGGTTCCCTTTCACCTTGTGGCATTATTTGTTTGGATTCATATTCTCCGCTTATCTGTAACGTGAGATTCCATGGCAGTTTGGTGTTGCTGTTCAGTTTACCAAACCAGGTAAAGCCCTGGTTAGATAAGTTGTTGCCATTGCTGCTGGTAGCATTGATCTTTGTTTGTGCAAGGTTAACGTTGGTAGTCAGGTCCCATATTCTGGTCAGCTGGCTTCTCACTGTAAACTCTGCGCCGTAGGAATTACGGGTGTTGGCATTAATAGGGTAGGAAAGCAATACATGCTGTACCTGTCCGTTTAAAGTCAGGGTGGTATCTACATAAAAATCTGTAATCGCATTATTGGTATTGCGGTAGTATAATGACACCAGCAAATTATGCTTATGTGCAATATCCTTCAGATAGGATAACTCAAAAGAGTTAGTGAATTCCGGCTTCAGGTCAGGGTTTCCGGTGCTGGCACTTTGACCGCTGTAATCAATAGTAGGCAGCAGGTCTCTGAACCAGGGACGGCGAATACGACGGCTATAGTTCAGTTGCAGTTCGTGATCTCCTTTAAATTTCTGAGATAAAAATACGCTTGGAAACAGACTGATAGGATAGTCTATTTTATAAGATGATTTTTGGCCCAGTTTTGTTTCACCGCTGTAGTTAGACTGTTCAGCCCTTAAACCTACCTGGTATCCGAAACTGTTTTTTGCGCCTGTATAACTAATGTAGCCTGCATTAATCTGCTCCTGGTAATGATAATTATTGGAGAGGGCGGTGTCCATACTGATAATGCCGGATGGATAATCCTGTCCGAAAGTATTGGTATAGTTATCGAATTTGCGGGTGTTGGTGCGCAAGCCCATTTCAATTTTAGAAGTTTCCGTCAGCGGATTTACATAATCGATCTGGCCGGTGATGTAAGTAGTCTTTCCTGCTCCGCTACCATTACGCATTTCAGGCTTCTTAGGATCGTAGATAGGTTTGCCTGCCAGGTCGTAGTATTGCAAAGAATAGCCGGAGCTGTTATCACCCGTAGCATAGTTGTAGGTGAAATCTGCTGTCAGTTCAGCCCCTTCTTTTGCAAAAGTATGTTTATATCCGAGCTGGGTGGTATAATTACGGAAACCGTTGAGGGTATTGTCAATACCGGTACCATAGCGTACTTTCTCTTGTTTGATATCCAGCTCATTTACTGTTTGATCAAAGTATTTATTGAAGTTGCCACCTGTCAGTGATTCAGAAAGACTAATAGTGTTGCGGTTGTCCAGGAACCAGTCGAAGCCGATGCGACCTGTCTGGAATCTGCGGTAAAAGTTACCGCTCTCCAGTTGTTCTGTGTAGGTAGTCGTATCGCTGCCGATATTTTTTCTATAAAGACGGCTGTTCATAGGCGATACGCGGTTACGGACGTTATAGTTTACGAAGAAATTAAATTTTTCCTGACGCAAATTAAAATCAATGCCAGCGTTGGTACTGCCCTGTGAGCTGCCTCCGGCGCTGAGTACACCGTTGATGCCTGCTTTCTTATTTTTTTTAAGTACAATATTCAGGATGCCACTCATGCCTTCTGCGTCGTATTTTGCAGATGGGTTGGTAATTACTTCAACATTCTGAATAGCATCTGCAGGTATCTGATCCAGTGTAAGGGTAGAAGGACGGCCATCTATAAAGATAGTAGGGGTACCATTACGTACAGTTACATTACCATCTATATCCACGTTTACAGAAGGCACCTGTTTAAGTACGTCTGTAGCCGTACCACCAATGCTGGCCAGGTTCTTCTCTACATTAAATACACGTTTATCAATGGCCATTGTAAAGGCAGGTTTTTCACCTACAACATTTACTGCCGCCAGTGATTTTACATTTGCATGCAGTTTCACATTGCCGATATCAATGCTGTTGGTTTTAGCAGAGAGGGTAGCCGTTTTATAAACGGTAGTATATCCTATAAAATTTATTTTAAGAAGATATTTACTGAGCGTGATATTTTCGAAATTAAAATCTCCGTTTGTTTTAGAGAGCATGCCCGTCATCACAGATGAGTCAGCGCGTAACAATGCAACAGAGGCGTATTCAATAGGTTTACCGGTTTGTGCATCCAATAGTTTACCATAAATAGTACCAGCGCTGGCAGCACCGCCTTTTCCTCCGGGTTGCTGTGCCATGGCTGTAAAGCAAAACAACATCATCCAACCTGTAAATAACAATACAATTTTTCTCATAATAGCGTACAACAATTTTATAGCAGTCGTAAAAGTAGTTTTTATGCAGGAAGAAATACCTGTTTTTTGGATGAAAGGTTCGATGGAACCCTTTGCAGTGGATGGTTTCAACTACAGAATTGAGCAGGATTCTTACTGCTGGCCTGTTGTAGGAATATGCTGAAAAAATGCCACAACTGTTAATTAGTGTTAAGCCTGGGTGGTAACCGGTGCAAAAGTGTGGTGCTCAATGTAAAGCATACGTTAAATTTTGTGGATAAAAAAGCGCTCATAACAAGTTTATCTTTTCAATAGTAACGCAGAGCTACGTATCTTTACAGCCAGCTGTTGCGTTATTTTAATTTTTTTATATGCATAAGGATTACCGACCGGACTGGGATATTTACACGTGTCATATTGAAGAAAGTCCAGCAGTAATAGGCCTTGACCTTGATCTGAGACGATTTGCGCCATTGAAGGAAAAGCCGAATGCCATATATATCACAGTATATCTGAATAATCCACGTGAAGACGGATTCCCGCAAAACGATGAATTTGCTATCATGGGTGACATTGAAGATAGCCTGGTTGAACAGTTGCAAACCAAGCTGGATGCGCATTTCGTGGGTCGTACTTTTTCAAATGGCGTACGTGATTTCTATTTTTATACAGGCACTACATTACTGCATGATAAATTCATTGCGGATGCAATGATAAATTTTCCGGATTATCGTTTTGACTATGGTGTAAAGGAAGATAATAACTGGGAATTATATTTTGATTTCCTTTTTCCTGATGTATACGAGTTTCAACGGATACAAAACAGGAAGGTATTGCGTATGCTTCGTCAGCATGGAGATGTTTCTGAAAGAGAACGCCCGATTGAACATTGGATTCACTTCAGGAGTGAAGAAGATAAAATTGCTTATTGGGAACATATCAAGGAAAACGGCTTCTCGCTTGTACACGATGAGAAAACGGATAACCCGGAATTTCCATATAAATTATGTATTTCCCGGCCTGATAAAGCCAGCGAGTCTATCATCGACAGCGTGGTAATGAGTCTTTGGGAACTTGCCCAGCAAGTAAATGCAGAGTATGATGGATGGGAAACAAGTATTGTAAAATAGTATATATAGCAAGGGCCTTCATCAGAAGGCCCTTGCTGTTTTTCATTTATTTTTTAGCATTCCTGTTATAAAAGAAATCGCAAACAATACCATAAAAATATAGAAGATAATCTTTGCAATAGAGGCAAGACCAGCAGCAAAACCACCGAAGCCCAATATCGCTGCAAGAATGGCCACGATAAAAAATATAGAAGCCCAGCGTAACATAGAGGTAGGTTTTAAGGTGAATAATATAGTCCTATCCAATCTGTTAATGTTCTTACAAAGGTCGTACAATTATCATTCCGGGGAAGTACAATATTTGCAATTGTTGCAATTTGGAATATTTTCAATATAATTGTCAACTACGGCTAACCTTGAGGAGAGATTTGAAAATATTACCTACTATAACTGTTTTTTGCTGGTTGATATGCCTGCAATGCTACGCATTTGGCCAAAGGTACCCGCTTTCAAGGGATACAGTGCCCCATAAAAATAATGGCCTCTTCAGAAAGATCGGTGAATACCGGGATTCTATGCGCCATAAAGACTACCGGCAGGCTTTTATGAAACGTATTACAAGGCAGGATGTGAGGGAGCCTTCTAACGATAACGACAGTACTATTATAAAAAGTGAGGCATATTTTACCCCCTTTGCTGGCAAAGTGATCAGGAATATCTACTATAGAAAAGTGAAGGTATTTGGTCCGAGTAATATTAATGATACGGCCTTTACTACCAGTATGCAACTCGTGCACCTGGCTAACCGGCTGCACTACGATTCCCGGGAGTGGGTTATCCGGCAATCCCTTTTCTTCCGGGAAGACCAACGGCTGGACCCTTTTGAATTTGCAGATAATGAACGTTACCTGCGTAACCGCCCTTTTATACAGGATGCCCGTATTTATGTGATGAATGCCGATGCTACTTCCGACTCCCTGGATATAGAAGTAGTGACCAAAGACCTATATGAATACGGTGCCGAGCTGTCGCAATTCAGTGAAAAGGATGTCAGGGCTAACGTATCCAATAACGATCTGTTTGGAGCAGGGCAGGGGCTCAAAGTGGGTATGCAATGGCGTAGTGACTTTACCCCCACCTGGAATACAGAAGCGCGCTACACTAAATATAACGTGGCCGGCTCCTTTATAGATGTCAGCGCCGGATATACCACCCTGAACAACTACATGCCACTGGACACCAATGTGTATGAGGGAACCTACTTCATTAGCTTAAACCGGCCACTATACCGTAACTCCGCCAAACTGGTGGGAGGATTTACGCTAGCCAACAGCTGGTCCATCAATATCAGGGGGGCACAGCCACAGGAAGAAGATAGCCTGTACCGCGACTACCGCTATACGGTGGTAGACGGCTGGATAGGTTATAATTTTATCAATAACTACAAGCACGATGGCACTATTGGTCACAAGCCTAATTTTGCCATACTGGCCAGACACTATAACCTGTCATTTCAGCGAAAACCTGGACAAACAAGGTTTAAAGACGATCCGGTATATAATAACCACCGCTATTATATGCTGGAACTACAGGCTTATCGCATAGATTATTTTAAAGCCCACTACTTTTTTGGTTTTGGCCGTACAGAGGATATTCCCCTGGGATTCAATATCAGCGCCACTACCGGCTGGGAGAGCTGGAAATACAGACGCCGGCTTTACTCCGGTATGGAGGCACAGAAATTCTGGCTCACCAAACGACAGGGGCTTTTTAATACAACCGTAGGCGTTAGTACCTTCTGGTTGAATAATGCTACAGAGGATGCCGTAATGCACGCCAGGCTCGAGTATTACAGCCGGTTGGTGAGTTTTAAAAAAGCACGTTTCCGGCAGTTTTTAACTATTGACTACCTTAACAGCCCCGATCCGTTTTTTTTCAAGCCGCTTAACATCAATATGGATGCCGGCATATTGGGGTTTCGTAATACGAGGCTGAATGGCTACCAACGGCTGAACATGGGATCGGAAACAGTATATTACAGTCCTTTCAAACTACTGGGCTTTAAGTTCAACTTCTTCACCTCGTTGCAGGCATCTATGATTACAGCTAAAAACGATGATCTGTTGAGGAACCCGGTGTATCTGGGCGTGGGAGGTGGTTTCCGTGTACGTAATGAAAACCTGGCACTGAATACTATTAAAGTTTCCGGATATTATTACCCTAATGCACCGTACCCTGTGAAGAAACTGATGCTGGAAATAACCACTATTGTTGATTTTCGTTTTGATGTATCCGCTTTACGCTCTCCTTCTTTTTTAAGCTTCAAGTGATTATTTATTGCCGATGTGCTAATTTTAAGCTATAAATCACGGACTATGCAATGGCAAAATGAACTAACCCGAAGGCTTGGTATCACTTATCCGTTGATACAGGCGCCCATGTTGGGGATTACTACTCCCGCTATGGTGGCGGCTATCAGTAACAGCGGTGGACTAGGATCGCTGCCTGTAGGAGGCTTACCACCGGAGCGTGTGACAGCACTGATCCGGGAGGTAAAAGGCTTAACCCAACAACCTTTCGCGGTGAACCTTTTTACCTACGAGCTCCCTGATTTTAACAATCACAAAGCTTTTAACGACATGCAGGAGTTCCTGCAATTCCTGTATGGTGCTAATCGTATAGCCGCAGCACCAGTTGCATTTAAGGAAGTAACACTTATTTCTTACCGGGATCAGCTGAATGCTGTAATGGCAGCAGGTATCAAACTGGTGAGCTTTACTTTCGGGATGCCTGATGCAGCAGCCATAGCATTGCTAAAGGAACATCACACCGTATTAATAGGAACAGCCACCAGTGTGGCGGAAGCGGAAGCTATACAGGCTGCCGGTGTAGATATGGTTGTAGCACAAGGTATAGAAGCCGGCGGACACCGGGGCGCCTTTCTCTCAGGTGAGTTGCCGCAGGTAGGCACTATGGCATTAGTACCGCAGATGGTGGATCGTGTACGCATTCCCGTTATAGCGGCAGGGGGTATTATGGACGGAAGAGGTATTGCCGCCGCAAGAATGCTGGGTGCTGCAGGTGCCCAAACAGGAAGCATATACCTGCGATCTCACGAAAGCGCTGCTATGCCTTCACATAAAGCTGCTTTGGCTGATATAACGGATACGGATACACACCTCACCCGCGCATTCTCCGGTCGCTGGGCACGCGGCCTCCATAATATACTGATGGATGAAGTAGATGCTTCCGGGCTTACTATCAGTGATTATCCTTACCAGGCCGCCCTTACCCAGCCCATCAGCAAAGTGGCGAAGGAGCTGGATAACCCGGCATTTACAGCCATGTGGGCCGGACAGGCAGCCGGCATGGCTAAAGCATGGAGTGCGGCTGATATTTTTGCAGAACTGATCCGGGAAACGGAATGCCTCTTGCCTTAATAATGAATACGGGTAAATATTCCCGGATAATCAAGCAGGATATCCTGTTTATCAAAAGGTAATTCTGCACTAAACTGTGTAGTCACATTTTCGTATAGATACAGGCGGTCACCCAGTTTGGTGTAGTGTTGTTGCACCTTCTGTAATTCAAATTCCGGTAATTTGATATACAGCATATCTATCGTTTTTCTTTCTCCGGGTTCGAAATGCAGTCGCTTTACGGGCAAAGTATTCGTGAAAGGAGTGAGGGCAATGTCAATATCGATGCAGCCGTCAAAAGCATCTATATGATTACCATCTTTATCAAACCAATGTCCGTTTAAATCCGTTGTGAGCTTCAGTTCTGTAGATGTTTTGCCTTCCTGCCTGATATGAAAGGAAGATACCCGCCAATCAGCAGTAATTTCAATATCATAGTGAATACAAAAAGGTTGTTGCTCTACGACACCGTTAATACAGCCGGTTGCCAGTTTCATTTGCCCGTTGCCCTGTAACGTGAAATACTCTGTAGCAGGCCATTTCACAGCCTGCCATATAATGGGTTGCATGTGCTATTTTTTTATGATGGACGATTTAATTTTGATGATTACCAGTTTAGAGGTAGGCGTATTACTTTTCTCCGCTACGCTGTCTACCGGTACTAATACATTTGTTTCCGGGAAATAAGTGGCGGTACATTTCTCCGGAATTTGAAATGATACAATAATGAAGCCATGTGCTACGCGTTCGGTTTGGCCATAATAATTATACAGGTCTACCACATCACCAGGATGAAAGCCTGCAGCAGCAATATCGCCGGGATGCATGAATATTACGCGTCTTTCATGATATACGCCTCGGTAGCGGTCGTCCAGTCCATAAATAGTAGTGTTGAACTGGTCATGACTACGGATCGTCATCATCATGTATTCATCTGCAGCCAGTGGCGTGGTTAATACATCAGCTACATGGAAATGTGCTTTACCGCTGTTTGTATTAAACCGGCCCTGACGGGCACCATTAGGCAGATAAAAACCTCCGGGATGTCTTACACGTTTATTGTAATCATCAAATCCGGGAATTACTTTTTCTATATCGTTACGGATGTAATCATAGTGTTGGGCATACTGTTCCCACGGAACGCGGGAATCTTCTCCCAGCAATGCTTTAGCCAGATCGCACACAATCTCCGGTTCACTTTTCAGCTGATCAGATACGGGATGCAGATTGCCTTTAGATAGCTGGACTACGCCCATAGAGTTTTCGCAGGTCACAAATTGTTGTTCCCCGTTTTGTATATCTTTATCGCTGCGGCCCAGGCAGGGCAGGATCAGCGCCTCTTTGCCGTGTACTACATGACTACGGTTTAATTTCGTAGATACGTGTACGGTAAGATCGCAATTGCGGAGTGCCTGCGCGGTAAACAGGGTGTCTGGTGTGGCGGAGAGGAAGTTACCACCCATTGCCATAAATACTTTAGCGTCTCCGCGATGCATGGCGTGGATGGCTTTTACTACATCGTACCCATGGGCCTGCGGTGGGGTAAAGCCATACACTGCATGTAGCTTACTTAACAGGCCGGCGGAGGGTTGTTCATAAATACCCATTGTACGATCGCCCTGTACATTGCTATGTCCGCGTACGGGGCAGGTACCTGCTCCGGGCTTGCCAATGCTGCCTTTGAGCAGCAGCAGGTTCACCACTTCCTTAATAGTAGCTACTGCATTTTTATGCTGCGTAAGTCCCATTGCCCAACAGGCAATGATCTTTTTTTTATGCAGGAGCGCATTGGCTGCCTGTTGTATCATTTCCAGCGGAACGCCGCTGTCAGCAGCCAGTTGCGGCAATTGTTGCAGTTTCAGGTGTTGAATATACGCGGCATAGTCTATCGTATTTTTTTCAATGAAATCCTGGTCAAAAACACTGCCTGGTATTTTTTCTTCTTCCTGTAACAGCAGCAGCGACAAGGCTTTCAGCAGGGCCATGTCGCCATTGATTTTTACCTGCAGGAAAATATCGGTGAGTTGGGTTTTGATATTTAATATACCTTTCACCGTTTGCGGATTCAGGAAATTGAGCAAACCTGTTTCCGGCAGGGGATTCACGGCAATGATCGTAGCGCCGTTGGCTTTTGCTTTTTGCAGGGCCGTAAGCATACGAGGGTGATTGGTACCGGGATTTTGTCCCAATATAATAATCACTTCTGCCTCGTAAATATCCTCCAGCGTAACAGAGCCTTTACCAATCCCTAATGATTCGCCGAGTGCTACACCACTGGATTCGTGGCACATATTGGAACAATCAGGCAGGTTGTTGGTACCATATTCCCGGACCATCAGCTGATAGAGGAAAGCCGCTTCATTACTGGTTCTGCCGGAAGTGTAAAAAATGGCTTCGTTGGGAGAGGATAATTTATGCAGATGACCGGCAATAGTTTGATAAGCGGCTGTCCAGGATATAGGTGTGTAATGGGTAGCGCCCGCTGCCAGATACATAGGCTGGGCAATGCGGCCTTTTTTGCCTATTTCATAATCGGTTAATAATCCCAGCTCGGCAACGCTGTTCTGCGCAAAGAATTCCGGTGTCAGTTTCCTGGTAGTGGCTTCTTCTGCAATGGCTTTGGCGCCATTTTCACAATATTCAGCAATGCCGGACCTTTCATCATCCGGGTCTGGCCATGCGCAACCCGGACAATCAAAGCCATCTTTCTGGTTTAGTTTCATCAAGGCTTTCATGCCGCGGAAAACATTCATCTCTTCCAGGATATGCCGCATACTATACACTACTGCGGGAATACCTGCTGCCACTGTTTTTGGTGGACCCAGTTTAAGGCCGGTAAACCGCACGGGGTTTTCTGCACTATCCATGATAACTGCTTTTATGCGTGATCGTAATTCTTTCTGCTGCGGTGTAAATATTAAATCGTTGTTCCCGCAAAAATCCCACCAGCGTGATATTCCATTCACCAGCCGTTTTTACAGCCATACTGGAAGGTGCGCCTACAGCGGCTATAACAGGAATGTTTGCCATAGCTGCTTTTTGTATCAGCTCAAATCCGGCCCTGCCGCTTAGTAACAGGAGATGTGAATGCAAAGGCATTAACTGTTGTGCCATGGCTGCGCCTATGAGTTTATCCACTGCATTATGCCGGCCAATATCTTCCCGTAATATTAACAGGTTACCACTGGTATCAAAAAGGGCGGCAGCATGTAATCCGCCGGTGGCTTCAAATACCGCCTGCTCTCGACGCAGCTTGTCGGGCAATTGGTACAATAACGCGGCGGAAAAAGTGGATGCGCTTTCATTACTAACGTGAACGCCTGTATGAATGGAACTCATCTCCGTTTTACCACAAACACCACAGGCAGCAGTAGATTTAAAGTTACGTTGTGTATTGTCTAGTTTTGGGGTCACCATCGTTTTCAGCTGTACGGTAGCAATACTGCCATCCTCATTTTCGGATAAAATGATATCCAGAATATCTTCCTGTGCTGTAATAATGCCTTCTGTAAATAAAAAGCCGGCGGCCAGTTCCTTATCCTGACCAGGTGTACGCATGGTCACTGATATGTTCTGCTGCCGACGGTTATGAGAAAGCCCATGCACCAGCCTTATTTCCAAAGGTTCTTCTGATGCCAGTATATCGTTGGTATCAATTATACCTCCTGCTTCTACTTTTTTTATATGGGTATGAACAACTGTATTTGTCATGCCCAAAATTACACTTTCACAATCATCTTACCGCTGTTCTTTCCGGAAAATAATCCCAGTAAAGCATCTGGCAGTAGCTCAAAACCCTCTTCCACCGTTTCTGTATATTTCAATTTACCAGCTTTAATTAATTCAGACAGATATTTAACCCCTTCGCCAAATCGTGTAGCATAATTGCCAATGGTGAAGCCCTGCATCAATATGCTGCGGGTAATCATAATAGGTTGAATGCGGGGACCTATAGGTACTTCCGTGCTGTTATATAAAGCAATCTGCCCGCATAAAGGAATGCGCGCAAAGAAGTTCAGGTGCGTGATAACAGCATCGGATATTTCACCACCTACATTATCGAAATAAATGTCTACCCCGTTAGGACAAGCAGTGGCTACCGCTGCGCTCATATCAGGATTGCCTTTATAATCAATGGCTGCATCAAAATCGAAGTTATCTGTCAGCATTTTTACTTTTTCGGCACCACCGGCAATGCCTACTACGCGGCAGCCCTGGATCCTGGCTAGTTGCCCTACAAGAAGGCCTACCGCGCCGGCTGCTCCTGAAATCACCACCGTTTCACCAGCCTTTGGTTTACCAATATCCAGTAATCCAAAGTAAGCAGTGAGCCCGGGAACGCCTAATATGCCCAGGTACGTGGTGGGAGGAATACTGCTATCTATTTTGCGCAAATCACCACCGGGGAAAATAGCTGCGGTAGCCCAGGGCAGAAAGGGTCGGACGCCGGTAGACATTACCAGGTCGCCGGCCTTGAACTGGGCGTCCTTACTTTCGGTTACTTCTGCTACACCGCCGCCCTCTAAGGGCTGGCCTACCTGGAAGGGAGGGATGTAGGATTTGGCATCGTTCATACGGCCACGCATATACGGATCTACAGAAAGATATCGGGGTTTCACCAATACCTCACCTGGCTTGAGTTCCGGAAGAGTTATCTCTACTGTTTTAAAATTATCTTTGTCTGGCATTCCCTTAGGACGGGAGGCCAGAATTATTTGTTTAATCTTCATGATTTCTGATCATTTATTGATGAACAATGTAGTATTATAATAAACCGGTAAAAGAACCTTTTGTTTAATAATGAATACAATCAGCTCAGATGTGCTGAAATATCAGTGAAAAATGTACTTTCGGGGTAATTTCGGGGTAATAAATTTAACTCTTAAATCCTATCTCAATTATGCGTTTGGATGACGAAGAAATGAGCGAAAACGTCGAGAAACGATCTGGTGGCGGTATGCGCAATATCGGTATCGGCGGCGGAATAGGCGGCATTATTATCGTAGTGCTGGCCTTGCTCTTCAAACAAGATCCCCAACAAGTAATGCAAGCCGTTCAACAGGTACAGGGGCCTGGTAGTAGTAGCGGTAGCGGAACATCGCAGCAATTAACAAAAGCCAATGCATCACCCCTGGAGTTATTTTCCGGCAAGGTGTTACGTAGTACGGAACGGATATGGCAGCAGGAGTTCCAGCAGATGAATAAAACCTACGTAAAGCCGCATCTGGCCATATTTGAAGGAAGTACTACCTCTGGATGTGGTGCTGCGGAATCTGCCATGGGACCGTTTTACTGCCCTGCAGATCAGGAGGTATACCTGGATGTATCATTCTTTAATGAGCTTGAACAGCGTTTCGGCGTAAAAGGTGATTTTTCCAAAGCTTACGTGATAGCGCATGAAGTAGGGCATCATGTACAAAATCTGCTGGGTATCAGTCAAAAAGTACAATCCATGCGTTCCCGGTTGAGTGAGAAGGACTATAATAAATTATCTGTGATGCTGGAACTGCAGGCCGATTTTCTCGCCGGCGTATGGGCTAACCAACAGAATAAATTAAATAAATTTTTAGATCCGGGAGATATTGAATCAGGCTTAAACGCCGCCAGTGCTGTAGGAGATGATAAACTACAGGAGGCTGGTACAGGGCATGTGGTGCCGGATGCATTTACCCATGGTACCTCTGCGCAACGAATGTTTTGGTTTAAAAAAGGGTTCGATACAGGTGATATCTCGCAGGGAGATACCGGTATCGGATTAGGTAACCGATAAACAGCTATTAGCTTTTAGCAGTTAGCTTTTAGTAAAAATGCAGCGAAGGAAGTTTTTACATTTTTATATTCGCTGCATTTTTACTAAAAGCTAACTGCTAAAAACTGATAGCTAAAATCAGACAATATCCAACATTTCTTTCGCCAGCGTAATCATCTTTGCATCGCCGGTATACTTTCCGCTGATATCTGACAACTTCACTACCGGCGTCCATCTGGGCGCATCTTCGGGTAACGCTTCATACATTTTGATTACAATATTCAACGCTGTTAAACCCACATCATTGGTGAAGTTGGTGCCAATACCAAACGACATCCCTATTTTACCCCTGCAATAGTCCGCAATAGCAGTTACTTTATCATAATCCAATCCATCAGAGAAGATAATGGTTTTAGTCAAAGGGTCTACACCTTTCCCTTTATAGTGCATAATAGTCCGGTCAGCAAACAATATCGGATCTCCGCTATCATGGCGTACACCATCAAACAGCTTCGCGAATTTTTTGTCAAACTGTTCAAAAAATACCGGGGTGGTATAGGTATCAGACAATGCAATGCCGAGGTCGCCGCGATACACCTGTACCCAGTTTTCCAGTCCCAGCATATTAGCCATTTTAAAGCCGTATTTGGCTGCATGAAACATAAACCACTCGTGCGCATGCGTGCCTACTGGTTTTACGGCATTACGCATAGCCAGGTGTACATTGCTGCTACCAATGAAACAACCTTCTCCGTATTGCCGTAAGGTTTTAACTACGAGCTTATGCACTTCCAGAGAATGGCGGCGCCTGGTGCCGAAATCTGCAATGGTGATGCCCATCTGTTTGTATTTCTCTATCTTTTCCCGGGTAATACGGATCACTTCCTCGTCCGACAAGCGTACCTGTTCTGTAAGCTGGTAATATAATTCACAGATCAGCGACATCAGCGGCACTTCCCATAGGATAGTACGGTACCAATATCCATCGGCATGTATTTCCAGCTCATCGCCATGTTGTGAAATGTGTACTTCGGCCGGATTGTAACGATAACCCTGTAAAAAATCAAGATAGGTAGGATCCAGGTAAGGACAGGTAACTGCGAGGTATTCTTTTTCCTCCTGTGTTAGTTGCAGATGCTGCATATCGTTCACTGCTTCCCTTAACGCCGTTGCAAATCCTGGTGGAAAAGCATGTTTGCCGCGATTAATGAAAGTATAACGGGCACGGGCCTTCGGAAATAGTTTTATCACCCCATGTTGCATGGTGAATTTATAAAAATCGTTATCGAGAATAGATGTTAAAATCATATTTCGTTATTTGAATTCACAATAATATTATATTTTCGCGGTCTTAATCATTGTTAGAAACCATGAAAAACATCAAAGTTAAGTGGCCCCTTAACCCACAAGAAACTGTATTGTTCAAAGTAAACGCTGTTCATTTACAAAGTACCTGGAAAGCTAAACAAGGCGCTATTTACATCACCAGTGAAAGAATTGTTTTTGAAATCAAACCCATGATGATGTTCTTTTTGTTTGGTATTATCGGTTGGTTGCTCACCAAAAACAAGAAGTCCTATGAAATTCCGTTAACAGACATTACTGATTTCAAAAGAGGTAAACAGGGCTTCAATAAAAAAGTAGCCGAGTTTGATCTGTTGGATGGTAGCAAAAGCCGTTTCGGAATTACCGGTAAATGGGAAGCCTTTGATATGGCTTACCAGAAAGCCATGTTGGATGTAAAACCACTTTTTAGCATTAAATAAGTTTATAGTTTATTCCCACAAAATTTGCATTTGTCCGCATTGGTATCGTGACCTTCACGCATACAATGCGGACAAATTTGTTGATCTACATTTTCACGGTTACGGATTCCAGCACCTGATACGATGGTGAGGAATCCTATAAAGAAAAAGAAGACCACACTGCCATTGTTATTCATCCTGCTACATTATGTTCTTTAAACAAAACCGCGATTATTTATGTTTAAAGACAAATTATCGCTAAAATAATTAGTTGCGGGTCCAACTGTTTTGTATTTTTGTCCACTCCCTCTGCGAATCATTGTTTAATCCTTCTTAACCATATTATGAAGAAACCGGAAATTGCGGCCCGATTGCGTACAAATATTGCGCGGGCAGTTACGAAAACCCATACAGCTTACCGGCTGCGATTATTGAGCGTTTTTATGCAGGCAGGCGTAGATATTACGCCCGACATGTATTTTATTCTCCGCTACCTGTGGGGAGAGAAGGATGGCTGCCGGCAACAGGAACTGGCCGATAAAACGGATAAAGATAAGGCCAGTCTTACCAAATTATTGGACAACCTGGAGAAACGTAGTCTGGTGACGCGTACCATGGATGAAAAAGACCGGCGAAGTAAAAGGGTATGGCTCACTGCCGCGGGAAAGAAACTGAAGCGTATCGTGTACCCGTTAGCGTTATCAGTAGTGGAAATGGCAGAAAAAGGTATCTCCAAACATGATCTGCAGTATGCGCAGACTGTCCTGGAACTGATTTATAAGAATATTAAAAGATGATCACCATATATTTTCCTGATTACGTTTTCCTATCTTTAGATTATGCTTACCAATATATTGATCAATTTATTTGAGCGCGACATGGGCAAACTGGAAGATGAGATCTCCGCCTATGAAACAGCAGAAGGAATATGGCGGGTCCCTGCCGGTATTAAAAATTCAGCCGGGAATCTGTGCCTGCACCTGTGCGGTAACCTGCAGCACTTTGTAGGGGCAGTATTAGGCCATAACGGGTATGTGCGTAACCGGGAGCTGGAGTTCAGCGCCAAAGATGTACCCAGAGAAGAATTGTTACAGCAGATTGGTATTACCCGGCGGGTATTACTCACTGTTATAGTAGGGTTGACTCCGGAGGACCTGGAAAAAATGTATCCGGAAAAGGTTTTATCAGGGGAGATGTCTACCGGTCATTTCCTGGTGCATTTGAGTACACACCTGAATTATCATCTGGGGCAAATCAATTATCATCGCCGCTTAACGCAGTAGTTGTTACATGTACAAGGAACCTTTTCAACAGAGATTTATACAGGTATATCAACAGCTGAAGTTATTCATATACCCATTGGGGTTAGCGCTTTTGGGTGTGCTGATTGTGCGCTGTATATATAGCCGCACTGATGTATACTTTTTTATCAATCACCTGCATACGCCAACAGGAGACTTTGTGTTTCCTTACATTACTGAGCTGGGAAGCACCGCGGCAACAGTAGTGTTTTCGTTGTTGCTTTTTTTCATCAATAAGCGGATGGGGATTGTAATGGCGCTTGCTTACATTATTACGGCTATCATTAGTTTTACGTTGAAATTTTTGGTGGGGTTCCCTCGTCCGCACCGGTATTTCGCAGCACGGCTACAGGATATTTATTTTGTACCGGGTGTGGAGATACTGGATAACTTCAGGAGTTTTCCTTCCGGCCATAGTGTATGCGCTTTCACAGCAGCCACCGTTTTATCTTATTACGCAAAAAATAAATACTGGTCTTTTTTATATCTCTCTTTAGCCTTGCTGGTAGCCTGGTCCCGTATGTATATGAGCCAGCATTTCCTGGAAGATGTAACTGCCGGTGCTATATTGGGGGTATTTGTCAGCATGATCTGGCTCAGCTTCGCAGCTGTCAGCACTAATGGTATATCAAGACCATAGGTCTTTTTTCTCTTCTATTTCCTGGATTAAAGAATCATGATGCTGCTTCATGATATCGCTGTATAACTGTCCCGGAGATGGATGTGCGGATGTTTTTTCTGTATACCATTGTGGCGTAGGTGTATACCTGGCCCATAAAATTTCATAGCCAATGTAAATCTGGTATTTGCCTTCTCTTACATTATCTGAATGTCCCAATCTGCGTTCTTCTCCCGGAGCCAGGTTTTCAATGAGCCGTGCCTGCCGTGTTGTACCCATAGTGGTAGTAATTACCTGGTCAATAGCCACCGTCATAAACTTTTTATCAGACATATTTTTAACACTACGCAAATATTTGGATACGCTGAAAACACTGTTGGAAACGCCTACAATCCTGGCGGCATGTATAGCGTCTTCTCCCGCCATGGGTTTAAATTTCTTTTCTTTAAGAGCAGTAGCGCGGATACTTTGTATTCTGAAATTGATATACCAGGTCATAAAAACAAGGAAAATAATTACCGGAACATACATAGTTAATCACTTTGAGGATGGGATTCTTTTTTATAAACTCAGCCACAGAAAATAGATAATGCTAATATCATTTTGATAAAACTAAAATAAAAAGTATCAACTGAACAATTGTAAACCGGATGTTAAAGATTTTGGGATAAAGGTGCTGACAGTACATTTTAGGCAAGAAATCTTATAAAATGCAATTTTTTTTGGCCCGTTAACAAAAAGTATCAATAGAAACCCGCATTTTTGCCTCACTGAAAAAACGGGTGTTTGTAGCCTACGCCAATTTTAGTGTTCCGTCTTTGCCATATACGAATGACCATTCTCTAATATACATGTAATATATTACATGTGGAGCGAAATCAAAATAATCATTATTTTCTTTACTGCAGATGTTCCTGCGCAGCGCAACTTACCCGGATTACCGGATAAGCAGTGAAGGCTGTCAGTTGCATAGTTATTGGCTATTAGCCAATAACCAAAATGATTTATTTAGGGAAGAAGACAAGACTTAATCCTGCGCTACGAAACTGGGAGTTATAGTAAGGCATGATCATGGAAGTACCGCTGTTGCTTTTTTCTTTAAAGATTTTATTCACCACCTTACGCTGAACCCATGGATACATCCAGTAAGCCGCTTTGGTGCTTAATATTCCAAAACCAGCACCGGCTACTACATCGCTCAACCAATGTTTGTTGTTGTACATCCGTAGCGCACCGGTAGCAACTGCCGCAGCATAACCACCCACACCATACCAGATAGACACATCCTTGTATTCCTGCCTCATAAATTCAGCTGAAGCAAAAGCGGTAGCTGTATGCCCTGAAGGGAAGGAGAGATAATCAGAACCATCGGGCCGCTGTTCGTGGCTCCAGTTCTTTACCGCCTCTACACTACCTGCTGTTAATACGGCAGAGATGCCGAGGATAATGGTACGGTCAACCAGGTTATGTTTGCCATGTACACCGGCAGCATTCAATATGTAAACAGCCGCTACTGGGCTGTATTGTAAATAATTATCTATGTGGGCACTGAATCCAGGGTGATCTTCTTTTATCTCCGCACTGGTGCTATGATTCAGATCTCTGAGAGATGGGTTGTTCAATGCTATAAAGCCGTAACCAATCATAGCCGCAGGAATAGCGATACCCGCTATAGAAGGATGATAAGGTGCTGCTTTTGCAGTTGTAAGATGAATGCCAGTAGTTCTTTTTGAAACAGGAGCCTCTATAGTGGCCATGTGAACGGAATCTTTACCAGCAGGCAGGGAATCAATTTTCTGGGCTGTTACTTTGTTAGAGCAGGTGAAAGCGCCCAACGCCAATCCTGCTGAAAATATCATTTTCTTCATGCATCACTCCTTGAAATATCAAAAATATTGGTCAATTCTGTAGTAATTCTGAGTTATTCTCCTCCACGGTCTGATTTGGGTAGCAAGCTTTCCACTGTATGTTTTGTATACTTATTATGATAAACAAATGTGATCAGCAAACCCAGCAAACATCCCGTTAAAACAGAGATAACCCTTGCCACTGCGGTATCCCAAAGATGCTGCCCTGCTTCATGCGTCATCACTATAATAGTTGCCGCCAGCGAGGTGCGCGTAGCAGCTTCCAGGTTGAGCACATTACAGAGGATCACCGTAATGAATACGGCCACACACATCATCAGTACCATATTGGGATGTAAAGATAACAAGAGAAAACCAGACGTAGCTCCTACAATATTTGCCTTGATACGTGTCATGGCTAATGTTAGTGCATCTGAGCCATCCGGAGACAATACCAGCATTACGGAAATCAATACCCATATTACGTCCTTATAGTCCAATGCCCATGACAGTCCAAGTACCACCAGCACACCTGTAACACATTTAGTGGCGTAAAGTAATAGTCGTTTTACTCTCTGTTTATCAACCATATTACAATGTTAGCATTTTTATGAAATATACAATCCTATGAATATGAAGATTTAACAGTAATAGATCTTCCTTACCTTTGCACGGTTTTAACAAATAGACAGGAAAAATGAATTTACGGAAACTATGTTGTTTAGCGGCCATCCTTGGCTCGCTACAATCTTGCATTAAAGATGCCCCTCAAAACCCCGAAGCAGATATTGTAAGCTTTACAGTAAATAAGGATGATCTGACCGGAGATGTATATATCGATCAGACAAATGCCAAGATCCGCTTATACCTGAAAGAAGAAGCATTTCAGAAAGGAATTGTACCCACTATTACGGTAAGTGCAGGAGGGCAGGTATCACCAGCCTCTGGAGATTCTTTGAAATTTGACAATAATGGCATTAAAAAATATGTAGTTACTTCTAATAACGGTGCTAACAAGAAAACCTATACAGTTGAAGTAATAAATATCGGAACGTGGAAATTTGATTTTGAAAAATGGGATACACTTTCCTATGAAGGAGCAGACTTTCATTATCTGAATCCGGCAGGTGAAGATGGGCATAGCGTTTGGGCTTCCGGCAATATTGGTATCGCTATTACTGGCGTAACTGAAATTGCAGATTTCCCTTTGCATGCTACAGCAAACGCATACGAAGGAAAGTACGCAGCCGAAATTGAGACGCGCCCGGGTAACGCACTATCAGGATGGATGAATATTCACATATTTCCCGGATCAATGTTCCTGGGCAACTTTACAACAGATTCCATGATGCAAAACCCACTGAAATGCCCGCAATTTGGACAACCCTACAGGGGAATGCCTAAAAGCTTCACGGGTTATTATAAATATCAACCGGGCGCTAAATTTCAGGACAGAAATGAAAATATAATTGCAGGAAAGACAGACGCCTGCGCTATCTACGCGGTATTGTATAATGGAACAGAACGACTGGATGCTACTAATATTCTTACATCAGAAAGAATAATTGCTACAGCAATACTGCCGGATGGATCAGCCAAAGCAGATTGGACACATTTTGATATCCCTTTCAAAGTTACGGGTACACCAGTAGCGCCTAATGCGCAGGTAATGATGGCTATCATAGCCTCTTCCAGCAGCGAAGGCGATTTTTACAGAGGAGCCATTGGCAGCAAACTGGTATTGGATAATATTGAAATTGTACACGAATAAAAGACGATCATCATAGACTTATGAATATAAAAATTACAGGACTGATGTTGGGTATGCTTACTGCTGCCACTCAGTTGTTTGCGCAGAATAACGGAAACGAACAAACGAAAAATAACGACTTTAAGCCACTATTGGAACACCGCATCCTGGCAGGATTTAACTTTGGCGCTACTGCACCGGTTAATTTCCCCAATACGATCCGTAAAATAAATGGCTACTGGCCTCAATTCTGTCCTTCACTGGGATATGAGTTGTCTTACCGCGCTACAAAGAAATGGGGGGCATCAGTAGCGGTTAAAATGGATTACAAAGGAATGGGTACCAAAGATGAAGTACAATATTTCCCTACTATTATCACTACCAGTGATGGCGGCCGTTTTGCAGGAACGTTTAGTGGTCAGAATCAAACGACAGTTCGTAATGCCTACGTATCTTTTCCGGTAAGTGCAGTATTTACACCTAATGATAACTGGCGTTTTAGCCTGGGTGGTTATGTGGCCTGGTTGTTCAGTTCCAATTTCTATGGTACTGTTTCTGATGGTTATATCCGTAATGGTGGCCCACTCGGCGCTAAGATAATTATCACGGAAGCGACCTTTGATTTCGGAAAAGAAATGCGCACTTTCGATTGCGGTTTGCAGGCGGGTGCTTCGCGCCGGGTTGGCAAGAAGCTCAGTGTAATGGGCAATCTCTCCTGGGGACTGCGCCCTGTATTTCCAGGTGATTTCAAAGGAATGGATTTCCCGATGTATAATATTTACCTGACACTGGGAGTAGCGTATAAGATCTAAATACTTAAAAAAAAATTACGAATTGCGAATTACGCTTATAGCGGATGATCTTTCCTTAAAGTCGTAATTCGCAATTCGTAATTCGTAATTTTTTTTAATACTTCGCTGACTGTCCTGCTTTAGGAGTAGCTGCACGGATAAATTCCCGTATGTCATCATTGCCTGTAGCCAGGTCATCTTTACGCAGGTACATCATATGACCACTGCGGTAGCCATGCCAGGAAAGCCGGTCTTTTAATTTGCCACCAGGATCCAACTGCCACATGCTGTATTTGGCATTAAAGTAATCGCAGGCACCATCATAATAACCAGACTGTATCATTACGTGGAGATAAGGATTTGCAGCCATCGCTTCCCGCAGATTTTCGCCGGTATTATCTCCGTTGCGGTCCCATGGATGCACGGGGCCAAACATCATGTATTTGAGGTCTGTACCGAACTTCAGTTCTTCCCGCAGGTAGATGTTGATAGCAGGTGTAAACGCGTGGAGCCAGGAAGTGAGTTCTGCATTATAGTCCGGACCATCACCTGCATCTTCTCTATCCATGCCACGGTAGCGGGAATCAAGGCGACCTACCGTAAATCCTTTATCACGCAGCAGTTCTTTCCAGAAAAAGCCGGGTGGCACATTGAGGTTGTGCTGCAGGATTACTTTTTCAGATAAGCCGGAGTAACGGGCCATTTTAGCCGCAATGTCTTTTCGTTTCTGTTCATCCAGAAATCCACCCTGACTCATGGCGGGTATCAATTCATGAATAGTAAAGTCTTCTACTTCCGGCAACACCGCATTTAAATCTTTCTGTTGCAGATCAGCCGGCAATGCTTTGTGATACCAGGCAGTAGCCGCAAAATAAGGCAGGCGTAATGCAGCATCTACCGGACCGCTGCGGGCAATGCCCAAATCGGTAGGAGAAACGAGTATTACGCCGTTCAGGTACATCCATTGTGCATTTTGCAGTTCCAGCGCGAGGCCGGATACACGGGTTGTACCATAGCTTTCGCCAACCAGGTATTTGGGAGATGCCCATCTGCTACGACGGGATACAAAAGTATTGATCCATTCCGCCAGGTATTTGATATCAGCATTTACCCCAAAAAATTTCTCCCGGGGAACGTCTTTACCTACAATGCGGGAAAAGCCGGTATTGGCCGGATCTATATAAACGATATCAGCGATATCGAGAATAGATTGAGGATTTTCGTGTATGCCATAAGGTTGTACCGGGTATCCTTCATCATCAATATTCAGGAGGCGTGGTCCGGTGTAAGCAATCTGCATCCATACAGAAGGTGTACCAGGGCCGCCATTAAAGGATATCACCAAAGGACGTGCAGCACGGTCCTTTACATCCGTTCTTTCATAATACGTGTAAAAGAGCCCGGCTAATACTTTTCCGTCCTGATCCCATACCGGTTGTGTACCAGCAATCACTTTATAAGGGATCTTCTGGCCCTTGACCGTTACCTCATGAAAGGTAGTTACCGTTGTATCCGGATTCAGGTTGATAGACAATTTTTGCAGTGCATCCTCTTTTTCAGCATTTACCGGAGCAGCAGCCTTTTTATTTTGCTGTTGAGCCTGTACCTGTTGCAGTCCGATCGTGCTTGCGAGCAGCAAAGGGAACATCACCTGCATTCTCATTTTGTTCATGTAATAAGAGCTTGATTGATTTTAAAGATTGTGCAAAAGCCCGATAAATTCAAACGTTTTAGGATAAACGGTGGGAGGGAAGGCCTTCGGCCTTTGTCTTTTCTTTACCATGATTAGACTGATTCAGATGATTACCCTGATTAGATTTCTTTCTTATAGATATGCTAACTGATTTTCCCAAAGCATATTATAAAACGATAAAGGTATTTTTAAAAAGAAAATGAAATCAGAAAAATCATCTGAATCAGTCTAATCATGGTAAAGAAAAGACAAAGGCCGAAGGCCTTCCCCCTATACACTCAGGGCTGAAAATCACTCGGTCTTTTGCCTACCAGCTTATAAAACGTATTACTGAATGCTGAAACACTGTTGTATCCTGTATCCCAGGCTATTTCGCTGATACTCTTTTGCGTTTCCAGCAAATAGCCCATGGCTTTGATCATACGTGCCAGTTTCAGGTATTGAAAAAAAGAGATGTCCATTGTAGCACGAAACAAACGCGTAAGTGTGCGCTCACTGTAGTTAAAAGCATGTCCCACAATTTCCAGTGTGAGCGGTTCCGCGAGATTTTCCTGTATATATTTCAGCACTGGCTGCAGCCGCGGATTTTCTGTAGTAGGCAGTGTAATGGGCAGTGGAACGGTACTGATGTCCGGCAACATATTTTTAATAGCCTTGATGAAAGGAAAACGCCGGTCATCAGGATACACATCACCATCCCAGGTGGCAGTATGCAGGATCATTTCCAGCAGGAGGTTACCAACAGGATAGATCCCTGTTTGAGTATAAAACGGCACCTCCTTGTCTTCCTGCTCGCTGAAGAAGTAGATGGTGCGTATATAATTGGCCGGGTAGCGGTGCTGAAAATAATGCTCAACACCAGCTGGCACCCACATGTAGTGCCGGGCTGGCAGGAAGTATGTTTTATCTTTTGTGTATAAAAATGCAGCTCCACCTTCAACATAGGTGAGCTGTCCTTTGTTATGCTTATGATATGAGAAGTGACGCTCTGTTTTCCAATGCCATATATAAGCGGAATCCGGAACAGCATCCACCTCTTCCAGTACCAGTTCTGGTTTAATATTTTTCATTTGGCCGGATCTAACAAATTTATGGCAATTTATAGAAAATAATTTAACTGATAGGATTGGAACTTTGCATCTTCATTACAATAAATATGTTTAGAATCACTAATAAGTGGCTGGCTGGTGGAATGTTATTCACCATTTTATTCAGCACCGAAACATCCATTGGTCAGGACCCAGAGAAGAATACCCTAACGTTAACGGATGTATGGAGAAAAGCAGAAACCTACAACAAACAATTGCAGATGCAATATCTCCGCATTCAGCGCATGGACGAGAAAACAAAAACCGCGAAAGATGAGCGACTACCGGAAATAAAGGCAGATGGCCTATATGCCCGCGTTTCCAATCTGGCTATGTATGAAGATGGACTGTTTCATGCACCCACGCAGTATCCTGTAGTACATGATTACTATAAAGTAGGAGCAGATGCGTATCTCAATGTATACAACGGTGGAAAAACTTCCCGTGAAATAGTAATAAGACAAACCGAAAGTGAACTCGCAAGAGAGCAGAAAAATCTCTCCGTAACTGAAATACGATATAAAGCGGCTTCTTTTTATCTCGATATCTATCGTGGACGGATGTACGAAAAAGTACTGCTGCAGGATATTGCTGAAAGAGAAAAGGAATTGGAAGAAATCAGACAATTGAACAAGAATGGTGTAGTACTTAAAAGCGACCTGCTAAGGGCAGCGCTGAAACTATCCAAACAAAAAATGACCCTGCTGGAGATACGGAACGGTATCCTTATCGCTAACCAACGTCTCAACATCATGATAGGGCAACCCGATAGCACCGATAACCCGGTGGCAATGGATACACTGGTGTTGCAGCACATACCTTCACGCACCTACGAAGATTATCTTGCAGATGCCTACGAACACTCGTTTGCATTTAAAATTTCAGAAAAAGAAACACAGCTGAGCGAATTGAAACTCAGAGATATAAAAAGCAATGTACTGCCTAAAGTAGGACTGTACGCTGAGTATGCCTATACCTATCCGCAGATCCTCTTTTATCCATATGCCATCAGTGCATATGGTCTGGGTCAGGTAGGTGTGAAGGCTGGCTTGCCTATTTCAGCCTTCTATCAGAATAAACATAAAAAACAAGCAGCTACTATTGACCTGGAACGACAAGAGATAGAACATGCAGACACAAAGGATCAGGTACGACAAGATGTAAAAGCAGCCTATGTACGTTATACCGAAGCGCTTACCCGCATACAGGTGGCCAATGATAATATTGTACAGGCCAAAGAGAATTTCAGGATCGTTAATAATACTTACTTCAATCAGCTCTCCCTGTTAACAGACCTGCTGGATGCAGAAACGCAGCTTTTACAATCGCGCTTCGATCTCACTTCAGCACAGGTAACAGCTCAATTACAATACTATCAATTACTGAAAGCAACAGGCAACCTTTAATATATGAATAAGACGAATACCAATACGACAACCAACAGAACCGACAGACTTATTTCACGGATCACTACCATCGTTGCATCCATTGTTGTGGTATGCCTTGCCGTTTGGGGAATTAAAACACTGCTCCACCAATGGAAGTATGAAGAAACGAACGATGCACAGATAGATGAATATATTAATCCCGTAGTAGCAAAGGTGACCGGCTATGTTGAAGAGATCCGCTATGAAGAAAACCAGGAAGTTAAAAAAGGAGATACACTGGTGATAATTGATAACAGCGAATACGCAGCACAGCAACAGGAAGCAGCAGCCTCCCTGTTAAATGCCAAAGCGCAGATTGCTGTGCTGGAAAGCAACGTGAGTACTACTGCACAAACATCTAAAGTATATCAGTCGCAGATTGCAGCAGCTAAGGCAAAGCTTACCAATCAGGAACAGGAATATGATCGCTATAAAAAGCTGTATGATGTAGAATCTGCTACTAAACAGCAATTGGAGCGGGTAGAAGCTGCACTCGCTGTAGCACGCTCTGATTATAATACTGCTATAGGCGCATATGAGGCATCCCTTGCTAAAATAAACGATGCTAAGGTGCAACAAAGTGCACTGGAAGCAGAGATCAAAAGGAGAGCAGCAGTCGTTACAAAAAATGATCTAAATGTTTCCTATACCATCATCACCGCACCATACAATGGAAAAATGGGTCGCCGTACCATTCAGCCTAAACAGCTGGTGCAAGCGGGACAGGTGCTGGCTTATATTGTAGACTGGGAAGCCGGTAAATGGGTTATCGCCAACTTTAAGGAAACACAGATCCGGCACATGTTTACAGGAGAAACCGCTATGATTGTCGTAGATGCTTTTCCCGGTAAAAAGATCACCGGAAAAATAGAATCGCTGTCAGGGGCCACCGGCAGCCGGTTTTCGCTGCTGCCTCCGGATAATGCCACCGGTAACTTTGTGAAAATTGCACAAAGAATTCCCGTACGCATACGGCTCGACGGAACATCTGAAGAATTGAAATTACTCTCTGCCGGTATGAGTGTGAATGTATCTATAGCTAAAGCACATAAATAATCATGAGTCAAGCCACACCCATATTCCGATCGTGGATACCTGAATGGCTGATCCGCTTTACTATTTTCCTGGTGCTGTTGCCAACAGTAATGCTGTTTGCTTTATCTACCGCTAATGTAAGTGCAGCAACGGGTTTCTATGGCGCCGAACCGCAGGACATACAGTTTTCCATGCTCATCTATTACGCCTCCCTGGCCAGTTTTACGCCATTGGAAAAACGTTTTTTTAGTCGCATTGCTACAAAGGAATACTTTCTCATATGCATGGTGTTACAGGTATTGGTAACATTTTGGTGCTACCATACCCGCGAATTGCCTGTTCTTTTTATCTGCCGTTTTTTACAGGGGATATTGAATTGTGGCGTTACCAGTATTTGTTTAACCTTACTCTTCAGCAGACTAACATCTGAACATGCCCGCGAAACCGGCTACGCTATTTTCTATGGTATGATCCTTTGTTCCGGTTCTCTCACCTCACTCGTAACCGCACCACTGGTAGATGATTATGAGTACAACGTACTGTACAAAATGATCATTTATACTTTTGTACCTGGCGCTGTATTGTTATTGCTGCTCATGAATAAGGTACACCTGGCCCGCAGAACACCTTTGTATCAACTGGATTGGTCCAGCTTTCTGCTGTATGCACCCATGCTCATTTTACTTGGATATATTATGATATATGGGCAACAGTACTACTGGTTGCAGGATGCACGGATTGTATGGAGCATTGCAGGAATTGTATTTCTAACGATTTTTTTTGTAATAAGACAATTCAGCCGGAAGCGACCTTTCATTCATATGGAAGTATTCAAATCCAGACCTTTCTTATTTGGTTTGTTGTTGCTGGGTTGCCTGTACCTCATCAGAGGTTCGTTTAATATTACCACCAGTTATTTCTCTACTGTGCTGGGCATGGACCCGTTGAATACCTATGAATTGTTAACTTATAACATCGTGGGTATTTTGATAGGGGCTACGATATCGGCCAGACTGGTCATTAAAAAAAGACCACTGCAATTCATTTGGCTGGTAGGTTTTTTCCTGTTGCTGGTATTTCACAGCTCCATGTATTTTTTATTTGCATCAGAGGCAGATAAGATCACTTTTATTTTGCCATTGATCATACAAGGGCTGGGAGCCGGTATGCTGATGACGCCTATCATTCTGTTCATCATTTCATCTGTGCCGGAAAGTATGAGTCCTTCAGCATCTGCGGTGGGGGTATTTATCCGTTACGCTTTTTTTGGATTGAGTACAGCGCTTATTAATTATTTCTCGCTGTTTTTCTCGAAAATCCATGCCATGCGCATGAGCGATGGCATTTCCAGGGTAGACAACGGATTAGCAGAACGATTAAATACTTATCAGTTGGCATTACAATCCAGGGGACTGATACCTGATCAGGCTGCAAAGCTGGCGCCCGGACTTTTAGAAAAAGCTATTCAAAAACAGGCCTTCTTAAAATATGCAATGGATTATTATGAGCTGGTGGGCATCCTTATTTTGGTAGTGATGTTATTGATTGTGATGACGCCATATATTAATCGCACGATCATTAACGTGAAGTACAAACAGCCTGCTGCAGCTACGTTCTAAGCTTTTTCCTGCATAGATAATTGGCCGTAACTGATTATCTGTGCAGGAATTAATATAACAGGTTGAACTATTTACGTTTGTATCTTGTTAACTACAATACTTCCTGCGCATAAAACATATCAGCATCATCTTACCGGACAGCATTTCCTATCTAAAACAATTAATACTTAATGTATGAAGAAGATCCTGGTAACTTGTGCACTGATGGGTGCCACTTTAACTATGTTTAGCCAGAATGTAGCTAACCTCAATTTCAGAAGAGTAGACAAAGAAACGGTACCTGTAGAGGTGACCGGTACCGCTGAAAGGGATTTTCCCAATGGTAGCATAACATCTTATTTCGCAGTTCCCGCGGAATACACAAAAGAAGATTGGCTCGTAACGTCCAGTGGTAAAACAAAATCTACGGATCATCCGGATTATTATTCTGTAAGTGCAGAAAAGAACGGAGATACCTATTATGCCCTGTATTCCAAAACAGGAAAGAAGATAGCAACACAGGTAAAGATAAAAGATGTGCCTTTGCCCGATAATATTGTGAAGCGTATCGAAAAGGACTATAAGGGCTATACCATTGAATCAGATAAGTATACCCGTTTGGTTAGTGAAACATCTAAAAAAACATATTTCAGGGTAACTATTGCAAAAGGCAACACTATAAAAAAGTTGTTTTTTACACCAGATGGAAATCCTGTTAAATAAGTAGTTGATAAGAGATAGATAGCGTCGGTGGCTGATAGCTGCCGGCGCTTTTATTTTAAAATAACCTAAAATTCCAGTATATTCATAGTAGATAATCCCGTTAAAGAACATATCTCTTATTCCCAATAGCATATACCCCATGATATCTCATTGGCAAGTAGTACAGGAAGTTGCCAGTCGTTTTGGCGGCCGTCAGGATCAGTTTGAGGCCGCCAATCGCAAGCTGTGTGCATTCCGGGACGCTAATATTCCCATCGTTAAGCTGGAAGATGATCAGACACGTATTGGTTATCGTATAGCAAGAGAGAATACACCTGTATTGGCAGAAGCCATGGAACGCATTAATGGCACCGCTGATTTCCAGGACAATTATATTTTAGACAGACTTTCAGATTTCAGTCATGCAGTCTGCCGTCTCCTGAAGGGTGGTTCTCCCATAGGCACCGGCTTTCTGGTAACACCTGATATTTTGCTCACCAACCATCATGTCATAGAATCTGTGCAGGATGCAAATGATATGGTGGCAGAGTTCAATTACGAGCTGGATGGGATTTCCAAAACATTAAAAAAATCAGCTTCGTTCCGGCTGGATGCCAGTAAGTTTTTTCTTACTTCAAGCCTGGAGGTGAGTAAGCTGACACCTGATACAGGACTGGATTTCACGCTTATTGGTGTGGATGTTACCGGCACTTTTGGCGAACCTTTATTGCAATTCCGGCCTATAAAACTGGATGGTAATGTTGGTAAAATTATTAAAGGAGAATCCTGTATTATCATTCAGCATCCCAGCGGCTTACCGAAGAAGGTAGCCTTAAAGGATACTAAATTCTTTTCGGAAACCGGTACCAGGCTGGTGTATGAAACAGATACGCTGCCCGGATCTTCCGGCTCGCCGGTATTTGCATTGGGCACCTGCGAAGTAATTGCATTACACCACAGTGGCCTTTCCCGCACAGATGATCAAAACCGGGTACTTACCAAAGATGGTCAGCTGGCTACAGCATCCACACCCGACGATGAGATAGACTGGATAGGTAATGAAGGTATTAAAGTAAGTGTAATTGTAAATGCTGTAAGAGATGCGTTGTTGCCTGCATCCATGGAAAAAGGCCGTCAGGCTTTACTCAGCGCAACGCAGGAAGCGGCTCCCCAATTACAACAGGCCATGCCTGATAAATCTGCACTAAAAGCGGAGATGGATGATATCTCCAATGTTCCGTCATCTCCCGGCCAGCTTCCTGACCATTCATCCCCACATCCTCCTGTTCAATCACTTCCCGTAAAAGAAACATCTATGGATCTGTCCACAGGCACTGCTGCAAGCAGTCAAAGCAGTTTTATTATTGCCGTTATCAATAAGCCTGCGAGCATTACGGCTATTGAAGCCATCCTGTCCGCAAAGTATCCGCCACAAGTCCAGATTGAGCTGATAACGCCAGCTACGGCAGTTCCGGGCAAAGAAGAATTATTTACGTTTACCGTTACATCCCGTAATAATCCATTTGAAGAAGCAAAGCAGCTGGCGCAGATACCGGGTATTCATTATGCAGAAGCAGATGTGCCCCTGTATCTCAATGCAGATACGGCTCTTGTGAGGAGAGGTCCGGCGATGACAGCGACAGAATCCGTTTCTCTTGCTGACGATGGATACGGTATACCAAATGAACCGCGATTTCTCGACGACTATACGAATAAAGCAAAGAGTCCTTATGTAAATGAAGGGCAGTCTGCTGCAAACCGCCAGTGGAACTGGTATGCTACCGGTTTCGATAAAGTACTGATAAATGCTACGCCGGTATCGCCCAATGAAATGGGAATACGTGTAGTTCAGTTTGATACCGGGTTTACAGATCATTCCAAAGTGGTGGGAGGTTTTGATAGCGCACACGATTATAATTTTTTAAATAATACTGATGATGCCACAGACGTGCGCACAGTGGGGATTGGCAAGTTCCCGGGACATGGTACGCGCACCGGAAGCCTTCTCATAGGCAATGCTTTTTCTCCGGCAGCTGATAATGGCAATTGTGGCTTACTCACACCCGTTAACTATAAGCTTGTTCCTTTTCGTATAGCCGAAACCGTAATACTCATCAACAGACAGCAACAACTGGCAGCAGCGTTGGATAGGGCTGTTGCAGCAGGCTTTGACATTATTACCATGAGTATGGGATTACCCCCAACGATTACTACCTCCAACCTGGCCAGGAAGGCTTATGAGAGCGGTGTGATCTGGTGTTGTGCAGCCGGTAACGAAGTACAGGCAGTAGTAGCGCCAGCGGTATATCCCGGTACCATTGCGGTAGCCGCATCTAATCCGCTGGACAGAGACTGGTCAGGATCTTCCCGTGGAGATACTGTAGATATTACGGCGCCCGGAGAAGACGTATACGTGCCCATCTGGCAGGAGGGAGGACAACACCCGGAAGGTTTTGCTTATGGAGACGGTACCAGTTATTCCACACCACATGTGGCTGCCGCTGCTGCTTATTGGCTGGCAAAATATAAAGAAGTATTAAAAGGTCCTGAATATGCAGGCTGGAAAAGGGTAGAGGCCTTCCGTACTGCGTTGGCATCATCAGCCAGAAGAAATAATCAACTGCCAACAAAAGGATTTGGTCATGGTATGCTGGATGCAGCAGCATTGCTGGCAACACCACCTGTACCTGCCAATGAATTAAAAAATGCCTACGATAACTGGTCGGAAAGTGCATTCCTCGACACGGTGCAGGGGTACGATGAAATAGTAAAAACGTACTGGAATAAATTGCATAACTGGATTGCAGGTACGCCACGTGGAGGACAAGAGTCATTGGCACCGGAAGTATTATCATTATCTCCAGCTGCGCAGCTGCTGGAAAAAGTTATCTTTCATACAGTTAGCAGCAGCTATGAAAGCGTTGCGCCGGTTGGCTATAACACATTGCTGGCGCGCTTTAACACCATTCAGTCTATTGTAGAAAATTCAGCTAAATAACTCATTCTCATGGCTAATAAGATATTTGATTTTCATTTTCATTTGTTGTTCAAGCATTATATCAGCAACAATCCGGATGTAACAGTAGCGGTGAGAACGAACGGAGTAGCAAAGATATTAAACGATATTATGGGCGGCCCATTTGATAGTCAGGCTTCACCGTCACTGGTAAAAGATAGCCAGTTATTTTTAGGGGTTACCGCTATTATCAGCCTGGAGCATGCCTTTGCCAATAGGGTACTGAATATACTGGGTAAGGATTTCTCCGGCATTCTGCCATTGGACCAGGTGTTGTTTCAGCAAACGAGAGATGGATTGATAGATTATTTTTCAGCGTTTAATAAGCACCTGAAATTTTATCTGGATCAGCAGGTGATATTGTCTGCTGCACCTTATCATATTAATTATACGGGCAGACAGGATTGGCAGGGGAAAACCGCTGCCACCATTGCAGCAGCGCTGCTGGCGGAACAGGAAAAAAGATACCTGGTTTTCTCCATAGAAGGAGGTCATAACCTGTCTGATGTGCCTATTCATGGTACAGCCATGTCCAGGACACCGGAATTAAATCTGCAGCAGTTGCAGGATAGAAAAGATGTTGATTTTCTAAGCATCAATCTTTGTCACCTGAGTTATATTCCCGAGCAGCCGTTAGGTGGTTTTGCACAAGGACTTAATAAGGTAGCACAGGTTGCCTTCAGTAGCGAGGACTTCATGCCCAAAACAGGTCTGGGCATCACAGCATTAGGTAAGAAGGTAGTAAAACAGGCATTAACGCATCCCGACAAACCTATACTCATTGATGTAAAACATATGAGTGCTTATACCCGTGCCGATTTTTATAATTACAGAGAGCAACTAATCAATGATACCCCAACTATAGCAAGACTACCCATTATTTCATCGCATACGGGTTTTACTTTTAATACACTGGGTGAGTATCTTAATAAAAAAGAATTCCGCGCTACAACAAGCGTGGAGAATGGAATAGCCGTATGCCTGGTAGAACCGGAGAATAAAGAGATCGGACGCACTAATGATAGAATAAACCGCGGACTGTATAGCAATCCCTGGAGTATTAATTTGTTTGATGAAGATATTGTAGAGATAATGACCTCCAAAGGCATGATTGGTATAAGTCTTGATCAACGGATACTTGGCGCAGATAAGATAATTGACAGTAGCAGGACACAATATTTTGAAGGAGAATATATAGCAAAGGAAGAATGGGAAACAATGTTTCGCGATGGCTTGCTGCCAGGAAAAGAAGGATTGTTTGATTTCCTGAAAAACATAGCGCCATCAAGGGCAGAGCGACATATTATGCTGTTGTGCATGCACATCGTTTATGCGGTACGCGTTGGTTATCAAAATCTTGCCTGGGAAGCCGGAACTTCTCCGTGGAATCATATATGTATAGGCTCTGATTTTGACGGATTGATAAATCCTATTAACCGGTTGGATAACATCGCACTGCTTTCAAATCTGCGTGATGGATTAAAACAATATATACCCATTGCAGATAAATATCTCAGCAGTGATAATGCAGCAATAGATAGTGTGAGGGCGCTGCATTATAATGCGGATGGCACATTTGATGGACAATATTTAGATAGAATGATAGACCGTTTTGTTTACCTTAATGGAGTAGACTTTACAGCGCGGTTTTTGAGCAACTGGCATTAACCATAAACTGATTGAGAAACTTATAAAATTCCCTATTCAAATATTATTTGTAAAACAATGAGTTATCAATAGATTTCCTCAATGAATTTTGCCAGATGCGTAGCCAGGGGATCTCTGCCATTGAAAACTAGCCTTGATTTGTGTATATTCATACTAGAGATAACCATTCAGATTTAAATACGTTAGCCCGGAGATATTTATTGTTAACTTAAAAATGTTAATCCCATGTCTGTAATTGAGCGTTCCGGATTTTATCAGGACATTAATGGAGATTTTTTTCTTGTAACACAAGGAGGTTCCGGGTGTACATTTGTGGCCGGTAAGCAGTGTCTTTTCCGTGTGTATATGCAACCCTCGCAGTTGGATGACGTTGATACTGTAGTGATTGTTATCTCCGGAAATACGATGAAAAAAACTACTGCTATCGTTGTTCCTAAAGCGAATATTATTATATTCCGTACAACGCCTGATGGCCCTGCTGTTGGAGTGATTGTGAAGGGATGTATCTTCCCTAAAGCCGGTCAATATAATGTAACAGTTTCTGCGAGATCAGCACTGGGTGTAGTGTTGGCGCAACCAGTTATAGCACCTCTGGTATTCTATCCTACAAAAGATCTTAGGTTATTGGTTGTGCCTATGTCTCACCAAGGCGTATTTGACCCAACGCAGGAATGGTATAAGGACATAGCAAGTAGCATGTTGCGTTTGGGTGCTATGTTTCCTGTAAGGGATTGTGTACAATCGCTGAATGCCAGCAAAATGGCTGGTTTGCGATATAACGTCGGTGATAAGTGTGATGGATGGACCTCAGGTTACGAAGACTGTGTATATAACCAGACGATACAAATCAATAATTCTCCCGGAGACCATATTGATGTGACAATTGAATTTCGCTGGGGATTCTATCTACCACAATACAATCCTCCTGGAGACCCTAGTCCCGGAGGGAATTCAGGACGACCTCAACACCACCCCAATCTGAAACGTGCATCCTGTGTAGCAGGGCCTTATAACGGCTTTCAAATGACAGCACCTTGTTTTGCACAGGAAATAGGCCACAATTTCGGATTGGAGCCCGTAGGGTCTCCACATTATCAAGACCCTTATGATCCAGGGCATTCAAAAGATTCAGTTGTCGTAGATCCTTTTGCATTTGACTTTATCAGGCAAACTTCATATTTACCTGCTCAGCCACCAGCCAGCGTCCTGGGGGATGTGATGAATAACTGGACAACAGGTGCCTGGCAGGGAGCGGATAGTGTATCGTATAATGCTTATGACTGGGAATATTTACGTCAGCAATTTATACAGCTCGATTCGACTGGGACAGAAAAAAATCCGGCTTTAAATAATCCTTGTGATCCATTGTATGCAAAATGGCCGCATTCTATGCCCCCAGAGCCCCCGTCAACTTATCAGCATCTGATCGGCAGCCCTGCCGATGGCCGTCATTGGGTGTGGACAAACCATGGCTTGCAGCCGATAGACCCGGATAATCCGGTATTCCGGAAGCCAGCACAATACAGTGCGGCAGCTACAGGATTGAAAATTATACTGGAAGAATTAGCAGATCATAAGGTAAGTGAGGTGTATTTACCGATGAATAATAAACCATTGGAAGTAGTAGCGGCTATCAGCGGAAATATTTTTAGAAGCCCACAATTATTATAGGAGGATTATTCTCTCAATTACCTCGCAAAAGAGGGGCCCAATTAGGCTTTAAATTTTAAAGCTATGGCATAGCCCAGTCCCGCAGCTTCAATCAAAGTAACTCACATGCTTCTATATGAGTTCGCTAAGACGGTCCTTAAGTAAAGAGGAGCTTAGTAGTTAATTATGTAATACCGTACGGATGTTTTTATATTTAACATAATATAAATTATAGGAATAGTCAGATACAAAAAAAGGAACAACCCGTTCCATGTTAAAATCTACGCCTTCCAGCCTTGAGCCTACATCTTAGACGTTTTTTCCAGCAAATCAAAGAACTAACGAAATAATAATAACGCTCCGAAGATATAATAAAAAAGCATCCAACCCAATAATTTGCGCTGGATGCCGAAAAGGTGAAAATTCTATCATAAAAGCAAAACCGGAAAAGTCCAAATATAAAACCCCCTACTGCGGCGGGTCTTCAGGGACGAGCACCTGGTCAAAACTCATAAAGCCCGCGACTATGGCGGGCCTCCGTCCGTGTCCAGGAGAATAGAAATTTATACCCACACCGGTAAAGGTTTTCAGAGCCTCGCACCAGGTGCTACCGGTAACAAAAAGGGCAGCGTATAAACGCCGCCCGTGCTTTCCTCAAAGTGAAATCAATAAAAATGTTAGGGGGAATCCTTATATGGAACCCCATATTTATCAAAGGTTTGATAGATACCATCTTTCAATAGTACCACTCTATGCCTATGTATTAAGTCCTCAAAAAACATATCTACAAGATTGTCTGTTACTTGACGGTCTATTTCTGGTTCACTAAACCTTCTTTTAAACTCATTTATATCGACTACACTAAAACGCTTTCTACAAATAAACCAAAATCTCTCGTTCATAGATTGAAGCGTCCTAGCTTCAAAATCCGTAAATCCCGCTCCTGCTATTCGCATATTACCAAATTAAAGTTGTCAATAATAGCTAAATTATCATTCAAATAGTATTATTAAATAACAAAATAATATCAGGTTAAGTATAAACAAAACCCGGTTTCCACTCTGTTGTTTAATAAACCCCGTAATAAATTCCCAGTAATCCTGGCAGAATTGGTAAGCCAGGAAACCAGCTTTTGCACCTCATTGTTTAGTTGTATTTATATGTATCAGTAGTAGCGGGGCTTTCGCCCTCTTTGGATATTGAAAACGTGTATTTAACTCCATAAAAAAAGGAGGTTAGGTAGATACCCAACCCCCGCCAGAACATAACTATCCTGGCTACCTTCGACGCGAAGATTATGGTTTTCCACTTGAGAATGTCGTCAGGCTTACTAAATTGTACTTGTAGATTTTCAAATCTGCGCTCCCAGTAAAGGCGACATAAAACAACTTCCCATTTAAAGGGGTCAGCAACGTAATACACGCTGGTAATTTCCTTGTTACTATAATCACTTAACCCGGTTATTTGTAGCCTGAAAAAATCCTCTTTCTCCGAAAATTGATTATCGGTCATCATGTAAGACGCATACTCGCACGCGATTTCAAGCGTTTCAAATAGAACAGTAATTGCAAAATCTTTATCTGAGCTGGTTAGCAGAAGTGAAGCAGACATACAGAAATTATTTTGAGGTTCCGAAATTTGTCAAACAGACCGGGGGGGCGCTGCGGCCGCGCCACCCCCCTTCCCCCTCCGGCCTGGGGTCCCAAACAATGTGGGGGGCGATTGTTCCGTTACGGCTAAAATGTAATAGACGTGCAAGAAGCCTTGCACAGCAGAAAAAAACATTTCATCATTTTCGATTTCTATAATGGGAAGGCTACGATATTCAGGGAGAGATCGAACCCACGTATACATTCTTTTCAATACCATATCAGCTTGGGACAATTTGAAAACCTGTGATAACTCAATTACAGAGGGTTCGCACGTACAAAACACAATATCAGTATGAGCTGAGTAATGTGATTGCAAAAGCGGTGTCAAAAGTGTGGTAAAGGTTAAGAAACATTGTCGAACCGGAAGCGGAAGCGAAGAAAAAGCTTTGCTATTACCTGGACCGATTGTAATACGCCATAACCGTGTTATGGCATCTGGATAGTTAAACCATTCGTACAATTCTATATACGCCGAATTGTGGCTGCTTTGGTCATTTTGGTGTTGCATAACAAAAGGGGCTTGGTCACTGTCAAACAACATCGATGCCGTGGCGCCGAAGGTTTCGGATACTTGCAACCCGATGCCAAGCCCCAGAAGTTAAATATCTCCGGGGCGGCAACCAGGCTGTTATTTTATTCGATAGTTGTTTGACACGGCGAATATATGTTTTTTCTACAAAACACGAAATAAAATATGCTCCCCTTTTTTTTCGCAAATATAGCTTCCTGAATCTCTATGCAATATTGAAACGTCCAGATACGTGGGCCAACACTGTGTTTTCAGCGTTTCAACAATTGATCCAGATAGAGGGGAAACATAAATATGTTTGTAGTCAACTGTATATTGGTACGTGTCTTTTTCGTATATCCCTTCAGGTAGTTTTTCTGTCACCTCCTTAAAAACAAAGCCGAACCTTATAAGCCCTGACGGGTGACTTTCACCATCTACGTGTGAAGTAGCTGAACTATGAACACACTGCACAAAGTCCATACCTCCCCGGTATGGCCACCATGCTTCTATAGTGTGAATATTTCCCTCCATTCCCATCACATCCCAGGCGCTAACCTTGTCGTCCGAGGCATAACCATTCGGAAGTACTAACCCCCTAACACGGAGAACGTGGGGTAAGCTATCAGGTAAACTTAAACGCATTAAAGCAGTCCAGTGATCACCAGCACCCATAAAACCTTTTTCTAAAACTATATCATAAACAGAAGCACCAACGCTGGCAGCAGTTACCCACTGATCAGGTTTATTTAAAAACGAAATCCAAATTTCATCTAACGGCGGAAAAATCCCCAATCCTAATCTTTCCGCTGTAGTCTTTTGTAACTGGTACTTAGGCGCTCTTATATGGGCAAAAAATTGATCATTAAACGTGTAATTATCGCTATGTCCGTGCATTATTCCAGTGAATTAATTATAGTGATTTTTATCTGCGATTGATCGCCGCTACTCAGATACTTTTTAACGTCAGCCATCAGGCTTTTTCCGTGGGCTACCTGCGCGTAAAATTGGCTAGTCAGCTTCGCTTCTTCTACAGTGTTCAACCTGTTTAGATTCTGTATTACTGCTGGTTCGTCTTCGGTAAATTTCCAGTCCGTCACCGGGATAAACCCAAACATGTTGTGGAAATCCCAAATTGCTTTTTCGCACTTCGCCGCCACATCTTTACAAACCGCGATCCGCTCTGTGCTAACGTTACTAGCTTTCGCCAGGGCGTCCAGCTCTGCGATGCTACTAACAACCGCGCCCGCCGACTTTACACCTTTATACAGGTGATAAGCTACGAATATCAAACCACCATACAACAGGTACTTTTTCCAATCTTGTTTTTTAATCATCTTGGCATATTTAGAACATAGTACATAGCCGCCAGGAACACAGCTATTGAAATAAAGATGAATCCATTTGCCGTTATAGTAGTAATGGGAACCCTACCGGTCATTAGCTTTTCTGTCGCAGATAACCACTTCTTTTTAACCTCACCTTTTGTTATGGTGCCGCTGTGATCCAGGTCAAAGGCTTTGTTTTGATCGAATCTCTTTGTTCCCTGGATGGCGAAAACAGTATCATCCGGTTTATTAAAAAGGACAGGGTGTAACATTAATGCATATACGTCAAACGGCTCGTTTGGTGGCTGAGGAAATGTCTTTTTCCATTGCTTGAAATATTTCTCTACATACACCAACTGTTCAGCAAACGTCATTCCTGGTAAACGCAGGTACAAACCCTTTTCAAGACCTTCCGCGGTGGACTCCAAAAACTGTATTAAGCCAGTAGCCCCGCTCTGCTTATTTTTTATAGCAGGATCAAAAGTACCACCCGTTTCAAAGGCGATACTTTTGACCAGTGACAATGCAGGAAAAGACAAACGTTGTTCTACCTGCAAAAGCAGGTTTAAGTTATAGCTGCTTAACATCTTGCTTCTCTTTTGTTTCCAGTAATTCCGGGTAATTCTCTGAAACCTTTGTCATAACGGTTTTCACCGCCTCCAGGACAATTATAATAACGCCTGCATATTTCAGGACTTTAAAAATACCTTTCATTTTAAGCAGTTTTATTTTCTTTTACTGAACGTACCAAAATAGCCACCATTGGGCGCGTGCGGATTAGCTACCATCTGCAAATCAGGGACAATTAACACCCTGCGGCTAATACTGTAGAACCCCGTGAATGTCTTACGACCAGTGGCAAACTGCACACTTACAACCCAATGTTCAAAATTCGCGTTACTAGTTTCCCGCTCTTTCCGTGGTACAGCAATGAAGGTGATAAAGCCACGGGAACGGCTTTTGTTCCATCCCGTTAGTAAATTATCGTCAACCCTTTCACCTGTTTTACGTGATACCCAACCGTTTTTTAATTTACAGCCGCTTTTTTTTCTTGCTTGTCTTTGTGGCCGACCTGCATAACTATAATTAGTTCTTTTAGCATAGCCACTGCCACCGCCTGAATAGGCGCTCCGGGAATAGTTCCTATTGAAATTATTGTATGCCATTTATCTACGTTTATTACGTTTCATAAAATAAACTACCACAAGAACCGCAGCCAGTGCGGCGGACAGCTTGCCCGGTGTTGTTGCTAAAAACTCTTTTATCTTTTGCATTTTATCTGCGTTTGTGTTTTTTGTTAGTGTATACTTTGTAAATCAGAAGCGCCAAACCTACGACAGGTAACCATTTTAAGTAGGTCCATATACCTGCATCTTTAGCAGCATTCGCAGCCTCTAAAGACGTAACCGCAGCAGAGGCACCAGAAACAGCACCTAAACCCGCAGTAGTTAGTAATGTTTGTCCGGCGGTGTTGAACACAGGAATTGCCCTGCCATCCTTTTGTACCCCGTATTTTGCCTGATAATCTGAATCCGACATGTCTCTTTTGTCGGCGTCCTCCTGGCTGATCATCATGGCCCCCTGGCCAACAATTTTACTAGCCACGCCACCGACAAAAGGAATAATTCCAGCGACCGTGCTGCCCGTTTTTCGCAAGATGTTACCAAGGAGAGTCCCTCCAGGCTTGCGTTTGAAAAGATTGCCTAAAAATGACATACTAGAAAGTTTTATGTTTTTCCGTGAAGATCACGAAAGGGTTATAGTCTTTGGGGGTAATAGCAACCTTGTAAGCATCATAGCAACTAATGCTTATATAGTTCTCAAATCCAGCCACCACAGCAGTTCCAGCAACGTTAACGCTCACTAAATCGTTGATCGCGCGGCCTAAATACTCCAACTCCAACCCACTATATTTCACGGTTTTAGATGGATACACGATGTCAATTTCATCGATTTTACTGGATGGCAGATGTAGCATTGTGCTGTCTTGAACATTCAAATCTTTGGTCTGACCGGTAATGGTGACGGCGCTGATAGCCTTGTAGGTCGCGGAAAGTATAGGCGCATCAATGCTACTAATGTTCATCACATTTGTTTCTTTTGCTCCCTCAAAACTTATTTTTATATACTCTCCCTCCTCCAGATGCAGGCTGCCATCGGGAGAAAGTTTAATCATGCCCTTTGCTATATTGGCATCTCTGAGGTAAAACCCTTCTTCAAAAGTGTTCATTTCCAGAGCTACGGAAAGCGGAAGGCGCGGGTAAATCTCTTTAGAACCGCGATTCTTAGAGAAAAAATCAATTTTAACATTAATACTATGTAAGTCAAGCCCGGTCGGATCTGCCAGCCAAAACCCAACGGCATGAGCGCTGGATTGAAGGTAAATATCATCCTTGCTAGAACCTGTAAAATTAGAAAGTAGTTTCATTGTGATTTAATATTTTAACAAAGAACTACCTTCTAACCTACATGAATACACGAAACACACCCGTTTTAACCCTTTTTAACCCCATTATTACCCTCCTGCGGGTCAATGGTTACACCATACAAGTATTTAAGATGGTGGTCCGTAATGCGCTTACTACCCACTTTACGGCGATCCTCCGCGATCCACGTTTTTGCTGTTTTTTCCGAAACGCCGAAAATTACCCTGTAATCCTTATGTGTCAGCACTTTAATGCAAATGTTTGTCATGGCCTACCGAATTTTATAACTACTCAAATAATTTCTCCTGGATATATTCATCGTCAATCAGTCCGGCCTTTCGGCCCAAAACGGATAGTTCAGCCGATCCACCGGGGAAATGTTGTAGGTACCATTCGATCAGATTGCGTTGTATAAGAAACTCCATCAAACTTTTTGCACCATACAGGAAGTAGTTTTTATCAATCGTTTTTAAGTACTGATTATGGGCTTCAAATCTTTTTATGACAACCTTGTCCATTCGGCTGCTTTCTATCTTCTCCGTGAGCCTTAAAATGACAGTATTGGGCTTATCCAGGTGAAGCAGTACTACGTCTTTCATTCGATCTTTACGTGTCCCCTGGTTATTTTCTACGAAGGAGAAATATTTGAAGAACAAAGTTTTAAACAAAGTAAAACTAGTTTCATTGTCCACTATTGCAAGAGCCTTGCAGGCGACTGTTTCGCCAAAATCAAAATCTAAAAGTTCTTTGCACGAACTTTTCATGCTAAATTCAATCCTCCATACTTGTGCATCCTTATGGAATCCAGCATCCAACCACATTTGGCGTATCCATGGCTTATCTTTGTTGTCTAAAAGCTCTTTGGATTTATTGTATAGGTAATAATTAATTTCGCTCGTTTTTGAACCGAAGCGCAGGTAATCATAACTGTTTTTCTCCAGGTGGTTACCGGTAATAGTAAACTTGGCTTTATTCTTTTTCAGGTACTTTTCTTGTAGGAAATTTTTTATTAAATCTTCAGGCGGCATTCCGCCTGAAAAATGGGTGAAGTCCAAAGCTACGTCCATACGGCTGATGGCGTGAAAGCGAAAACTATATTGATCTAACAGGTTAACTACAAACTCTTTCAGAGAGGATTGATACAGAAATTTATTTTCGATTTTTAATAGCCCCATATCATTTCCCAGGAACGCGGCGTGCGGCTTGCAAGCAAGCACCGCACACCGTTCGTATGTTCCGTTGGGCATTAAGACACTTATTTCATAGACTTCACGAAATTGCCTCGTTTGATAATCTGTCTTTTCGGTGTGATAGGTGAAATTGTCTTTTGCACCTATTTCGATAGGGCATTTTACATGGACTTGTAACCAATCGATGACGTGACAATAATTCATAGATAAACGCGCTTAAAGTGAGCGTTAATCTTCGTTTGCTTGGAATTACTGATCTATGTAGATTGGCAGAGTTACTCCCGTTGTACTTCACGGGAGTCTGTTAAAGACGTTCTGTCACCTCTAAACGTGGTAGCTGTGTGTAACGGGCTAATTTTCTATAAAACACACGTGATTCCACGAATAAAAGATTGACGGAATAACGCACCCCTACAGGCATAATAGAGGCGTAACCATCGTCTGAAAATGAAATACTCGTAGGTGCTAATAACCTTGTTTCACTATTCGGATCGCGTATTGACCTTCCATCATGTAAATAAATGCGATTAGTGCCATAGGCCGCAATCACTGGTACATGGTGATACCTCATGAACCTAGTGAACGTGCGTTTGTTTAAATCTCCTTTTCCTGGCCGTGTAACTAACAGATCACAAATTTGCCGTAGCTCATCCTCCTCTAAACGGTCAATATCAAGCCACGGATATAATTTTGGTACTTGATAGAATCGCATCGGCATTTCACGGAAAGGACGATAAACGTAATCATTGGCAGCGGGGGCTTTCGCTGTTCGGTATGGATTGCTTCCGCAGTTAATACATACCCTTTTAGAATGGGTCGTTTGTGGAATTAAATGATTCCAAATTGGGCTAATGGTCATTTGCTAACAGTGTGTGTATAGGAATCTTTAAATCTTATCTATGATTAAAAGATAACCTGATTTACATAAATAAATCACAAACTGCGCAGGTTTTAACAGTTACTAAATATGTATAATTTTTAATATCTTCATTATCTCTTATCGTAAATAGCTGTCAAACTGTGATAATCGAGAGTAATTAAATACATATCTTTATATTTTCTATATCTAATTACTATAAGGTAAATTATAGGATAATTAAAGCCCATTTATTAATAGCGAATTTCTTTCCCTATCGTCCGGCGGGCGAACTTTGACTTTTGCCTGGCCTTCTGCCGTTTTCGGGCACTAATTCACTGAAAATGAATGCGCTGTGGTTGGCTTAGAAATACATACCTGTACATCTACCCGGAATATTCAATGCTCAGCGCCTTGTTTTAAGCACAAAAATCCGTTTAAAATAGAACCGAATAGCTCGCTCCCATTTTAAACGGATTCAATAGAGGGTGCTGAAATAATCGCCCCTGGTTATTATTTTTTTAACGCAGTCTCATTAACCTCAATTAACATCTCTCAAAAATCAGGATGCGTTTCCACAAATTCAATCACTTCACCATCCAGTCCATATTCACGGTAAATGCAAAATGCAGCAATGCACCAGTAACCGGAGATTCTCCGGCTGCTACATTGGCGCCCTGATCAAATATTTCGACGTAGGAATTGGTTCCGGGAATTTTTAATATCGCAGCATATGTTATATTAAACTGCGGTAAAGCCCAGGAATGATGCACCTTCAGACCAAGTGCCTCGTAAAATTTTATCGTTGCTTTATAATCCTTCGCCTGTAAAGCGATGTGATGGATACCTGTTATGTTTATCATGCTGCAAATTTACCTGCAGACAAGCATAAAAAAAGGTACTAACAAAATTGTAAGCGCGTCAATCCGCACCATTGTTATATTTAGGAACTACTATCCGTTGAGAACCATAAATACCTGAATGCCCGCTGAAGTAATAAGCCGTAAAACAGGCTACGGCAAAGTATAAGACATGATCGGTTCCGAATAATTCCACGCCCATCAATGTGCAGGCAATAGGTGTATTGGTAGCTCCGGCAAAAACAGCGATGAATCCTAAGCCTGCAAAGAGGTCTACAGGTGCACCCAGCAACAATGCCAGTGTATGACCCAGCGCGGCGCCTATAAAAAATAGGGGGGTCACCTCCCCTCCTTTAAATCCCATTCCTAAGGTGATAGCCGTGAAAACCAGCTTCCAGAGCCAACTCCAGTCGTTCACCCCACTATTTGCATCAAACGCGGCCAGTATACTGATACCACCTGCTGATTTACTGCTCACCCCCAAACCCAGGTAGTCAAAGGTGCCAGCCACATAACACAGCACAATGATCACAATACCACCAATAAAAGGAATGAGCCACGGTATTTTAATATAAGCGTTAGCGTTATGCTTAATACTATGTATTAGTTTAGAGAACAGGAAACTACTCAACCCAAAAGCAACACCACATACAATCACCTTACATAACAACCACAGGTCCAGATGCAGGAATGGTAAACTTTCGATAAACGGCTGACTGATATAAGCAATGCTATAATGCGTATGATGAATGCCCCAGGCACTGCACACCACATCGGCAAAAACAGCGGCTATCAAACAAGGTACCAGTGCATCATAACTCATCACCCCAATGGCCAGTACTTCCAAAGCAAATACAGCACCGGTGAGCGGTGTGCCAAACACGGCCCCGAAACCCGCCGATATACCTGTCATTAATAATATACGTGTATCCGCTGGCGTTAGCCGGAGTTTCTTGCCTATCAAACCAGCCATGCTGCCGCCAATCTGCACTGCTGTTCCTTCACGGCCCGCAGACCCCCCAAAAAGATGTGTGATGATAGTGGTCAATAATACCAGTGGCGCCATACGCGCGGGAACACCGCCGCCTGGCTCATGTATTTCTTCCATGATCAGGTTATTACCTTTATCTGCATTCTTACCACCTAACCGGTACAACCAGTAAATAAGTACGCCCGCAAAAGGAAGTCCGTATAATAACCATTCATGTTCCCAACGGAAATGTGTAACGAAATCTAATAGCCACAGAAATAAGGCCACCAATGAACCTACTATCAGGGCTACCGGTAATACCAATATAGTCCAGCGAAGCAGCTCATAAGCCACTGTAAATTGTTCCAGCGAAGTTTTAAATTGTTTCATATCCTACAAATAGCAGCGTTAAATGGCATATCATACCATTGATATTTGTAGGCGCCATCAGTCAACTAATAGTTGACGGTTTGGGTCAGGAAGACACCATTTCCTGTTATCGGACAAAAATAACTTTAATCTGCTAATAATTCAGCATAAAATGCGGCGCCCCACAAGGCTGACTTATCATTATTAACAATATGAATGGGCACACTTGCCAACAATTCGGCCATACGGTCGCCTTGCATGTAATGATGATAAAATTCTCCTGTTTCCAGCAGCGGCGCTATTTTTGGCGGAATACCGCCACCCAGGAACAAGCCACCCGTTGCTTTCATCTTCAATACCAGGTTGCAGGATTCCCGTGCCAGGTAACGAACAAACAGCTCCATTGTTTTTATACATACAGGGATCTTTCCTTCCATAGCCGCTTTGCTGATTTCTGCAGATGGATCACCTGCATTCATCGCTGCACGTAGGTCTACCGGTTCTTCCATACCTTTTACATCCCGTAAAAACTGGTAAATATCATATAACCCCGGGCCGCTGATCAGGCGCTCCCAGCTTACGACATCATATTTTTCCTGTAAATATCTGAGTAATAAAATATCAAGATCTGTTCTGGGCGCAAAATCGGTATGTCCGCCTTCTGTGGGAAACGGATGATGATTTTTGCCATCCCAATATAGTCCAGCCATTCCCAAACCGGTTCCTGGCGCTATGATAGTCATATTACCTGTATTATCGGCGGCACCACGATGTAAAGTAGTCAGCTGTTGCGGCGATAAAGTGGCCAGTCCGTATGCAGTGGCTTCCAGGTCGTTGATCAGCGCCACAGCACTGATACCGGTACTCTGGCGGATTTCGTCTTCACTCAGTTCCCTCGACAAATTAGTGAGTTCCACTTTCCCCTTTACCACTGGTCCGGCTACGCCAATGCATATACGTTTTGGCGGTGTTTCCCCGCATTCGCCAATAAAATGCTGGATGATCTCTGAAAAATTTGCATAATCCCGCGATGCATACTTCTGCTCACGGATCATATCAAGCACCCCATTAGTTGAACTGTATAGTGCCAGATTTGTTTTGGTACCGCCCAGATCCCCGGCCAGTAAATATGTTTTGCTTTCACCGTTATGCGCTGGCGCAATAAACCGTGGAAGATAATGCTGCTTTTTTAGTGTTTGCATCGAGTGGAGCTTATCCTTAAAAATAAGTGATTACTTCAATACTTTATAATGATTATGATTTGTTAATAAACTTAGGAAGACGTAATGGCCGCCATTATTGGAACAGCTTTTGTTCCGGTTGAACAATTTTACATAAGAAATGTAGTTCAAACAAACACCGACAGATCATTATGGAAAGACATACTTATCAGACCGGGCTTATTGGCAACTGCGCTTTCCTGGCGCATATTAACAAGGATACGAATATAGATTGGCTGTGCTGGCCCCGCATGGATAGTTCCTTTATCTTTGGCGGACTGCTCGACAAAAAGAAAGGTGGTGAGTTTTCCATATTACCCGAAGCGGATTATTCTTCCCATCAATATTACCTGGAGAATACAAATGTCCTCTGCACAGAAATTACTACTTCAGAAGGTAGTTATCGTATAACAGATTTCACCCCCCGCTTTCTACAGTATGAACGCTTCTTTAAGCCACTGATGCTGATTCGCAAGGTAGAACCCCTTGACGGCTCTCCCCGCATCCGTGTAAAATGTGCCCCGGTATGTGATTATGGTGCGGTACAACTGCATCCCATGCGCGGTAGCAGCCATATTGAATTTACCGGCTGTGAAGAAAATATCCGCCTTACTACTAATATTGCCGTCAGTTATCTTTTTGAAGAAGAATATTTTGTGTTGAATGATACCCGTTATCTCATTCTCACCTACGGCCATCCGCTGGAAGCGCCCCTGGCAAGTACAGCAGAACGTTTTTTACGGGAAACCATTACCTATTGGAGAACCTGGATCAAACACTCCTCAATCGCCAATTACTTTCAGCCTTACGTAATCCGCTCTGCCCTGGCGCTCAAAATACATCAGTACGAAGATACCGGCGCCATCATTGCCGCCAGTACTACCAGTTTACCCGAGTTTCCGGATAGTGGCCGTAACTGGGACTACCGCTACTGCTGGATGCGTGACACATATTATGTAATCATGGCCTTAAACCATATTGGTCATTTTGAAGAGATGGAGCGCTACTTCGGGTATATTACAGACATCTCTTTCTCAGGTGATTTCCGGTACCAGCCACTATACGGTATTACCGGGCAGAAAACATTGTCTGAAACGATCCTCCCTCACCTCGACGGCTACCTGGGAAATAAACCGGTACGTTTGGGGAACCAGGCATACGAGCATATCCAGAACGATATCTACGGGCAGGTACTGATCTCCATGCTCCCACTATATACAGATCACCGTTTTATTTTTTCGGAGCGGAAAGATTCAGACAGATGGATAGAACGTTTGTTGAAGAAGATAGAAAAAACGATAGATGAAAAAGATGCAGGTATCTGGGAGTTCCGTAATATGGCCGATATCCATTGCTACACAAACCTCTTCCAGTGGGCTGGCTGCGCCGCTGCTGAAAAGATGGCCCGCACCATTGGCAACGAAGCCCTCCTGCAAAAGGCGGTTGAGCTGAAAAGCCGCGCTGCTGCACATATTGAAAGCTGCTACGACCCTGTAAGAAAAGTATATACCAATGCAGCTGGTAGTCAATATCTGGATGCCAGCACTTTACAGCTGATCATGATGAATTATCTTGATCCTGCTTCAGAACGTGCCCGCGACCACCTGACCGCACTGGAAAAAGAACTTAAAACACCGGAAGGTTTATTCTATCGTTACCGGCATTCCGATGATTTCGGTAAGCCTAAAACCACTTTCCTGGTATGTGCATTCTGGTATGTAGAAGCCCTGGCCTGTGTAGGACGCCTGGAAGATGCCCAACGCGAATTCGGTAAGCTGCTGCAATATTCCAATCACCTGCTGTTATTCAGTGAAGATGTGGAAGCCACTACCGGCAGCCAATGGGGAAACTTCCCGCAAGCGTATAGCCACGTAGGTTTAATGAACGCAGCGTATAGGATTTCCATGAAACTCGATACGCCTATCTTTTTATAAAGGCCTTCGGCCTTTGTCTTTTCTTTAGCAGGATTAGGCTGATTATTATGATTCCCCTGATTTTATTTTCTTCTTAAAAATATTTGCATCTCCATACAATAATCTTTTAGAAATTAGTATGGATTAATGATTAGAAAGAAATGAAATCAGCATAATCATAATAATCAGCCTAATCCTGCTAAAGAAAAGACAAAGGCCGAAGGCCTTCCCTACTACTTATTTTTCAGCGTCCGCAACAAATGCCGCACCTCATGATAACTCCTTAAATAATACTGCGCTGCCGATACCTGGCTGCCCACCTTGATGGTAATAGCTTTGGGCGGCAGTGCCTTAAAAATATCTTCATCAGTTATATCATCCCCCATGGCCATGATGAAATCATATTTCTTGTGATTTAACCAGCTGAGTGCAGCTTTGCCTTTATTGATTTCAACATTCTTTACTTCTATTACCTTATCACCGGGCAGTACCTGCAGTCCTTTTTCTACAGTGTAGTAGCGTAAAGTGTTCATCAGTTCATTAGCGCGCAATTCACCCAAACCGGATTCTACTTTGCGATAATGCCAAACGAGGGAATAACTTTTTTCCTCTATAAAAGAGCCAGGGGTACGGTCTGTAGCCAGTTCCATCATAGGCATAATTTCCTTTTTCCATTTATCAGTCAGGCCTGGCAGCTCGTACCACTCCCCTTCTTTTGTTTTTTGCCAGGCACCATGTTCTGCAATAAGATCCAGGCGTAAATGACCAAACCACTCTCCCAGTGTTTCATGTTTTCTACCACTGATCATTACCAGGTCGTTACCGGGTATGTTGGCCAGTTCACGTAACAATTGGTACAAATCAGGATCCGGAGACGCCATGTCTATATTAGGCTGAAAGCCTACCAACGTACCATCGTAGTCCAGAAAAACGATGCGTTTTGTTGCCTCCCGGTATTGTTGTCTGATAAACACGGCTGTTTCCTGGTTCACGCGGCGAGCCAGCATGTTCTGCTGCATTTCATTTACTTCCTGTAAACGGGTCATGAACAATTTCACCCAGTGATGGATGTTGAATTTGGAAACCAGCTGCCGCATTTGTTTCATCCGGCGCTGTTGCTCTGCCAACGGCATATCCAGTGCATCTACAATGGCACGTGTGATGGCGCCAATGTTATTGGGGTTTACTATGATGGCATCAATCAGTTCTTTAGATGCTCCTGCCATCTCGCTCAAAATCAATACGCCATCATTATTATTCCGGCTGGCCACATACTCTTTACTCACGAGGTTCATGCCATCGCGCATGGGTGTAACCAGGCAGATATCTGCAAAATTATAAAGGGCAGAAAGTGTTTCTACAGGGAATGAGCGGTAGAAATATTGAATGGGATGCCAGGCCAACGTGCGGAAACGTGCATTGATATTACCTACCTGCTTATCTATTTCATCACGCAGCTCTTTGTATTGTGGCACCGTATCGCGTGAAGGCACTACTATCATATACAACACCACCTTGCCTATGTATTCGGGATGTAGTTGCAGCAGCAACTCGAATGCCTGCAATCGTTGTAAGATCCCTTTGCTATAGTCCAGGCGATCGATAGAAAGTATCAGACGATCCTCCTGGAAGTTCTCTTTTAAATTTTTGATTTGCTGCAGCACCATCGGGTCACTACCCAGCGCAACAAATTTATCGTAGTCGATGCCCATAGGAAATGTTTCCACAACAATGGCCCTGTCGTTAAATGACACTACATTGGCGGAAGTGTTCACCGGCAGGATACGGCTGGCTGCATTCAGAAAATGACGGGTATCATCAAAAGTATGAAAGCCCATCAGATCTGCACCCAGCATACCTTCCAGTATTTCTGCACGCCATGGGATGAGGCGAAATAATTCGTAAGAAGGAAAAGGGATATGCTGGAAGAAGCCGATGGATATTTCCGGTAACGCTGCACGGATCATACCGGGCAGGAGTAATAATTGATAATCATGAATCCAGATAATATCTCCGGGTTCGGCCACCTTCAAAATAATATCCCTGAATTTCTGGTTTACCTGGTAATAAGCATCCCAATTGACTTGTTCATAGTGTGCATATACGGCCATATAGTGGAAAACCGGCCACAGTGTTTCATTTGAGAAGCCTTCATAAAAATTATTAATCTCCTCCTGTGTAAGAAAAACCGGCATGAGGTTAGTCTTACGTAATTCCTTTGTTACCTTTTCCTGGTCCTTCAGATCAATAATTTCCTGCCCTGGCCAGCCTACCCAGATATTATTTCCTTCTCTGTAAACAGCGCCTAAACCAGTAGCCAATCCGCCTTCGCTGGTATGCAATATAAATTCACCGTCTGTTTCCGAAATTTTTACCGGTAGCCTGTTCGATACAATAATGGTCTTTCGCATAGTCAGTTTATATAAGCTATTATCTAATTACATTCAATCGGAACAGCACCAACAAAACAAAAAATGCACCCAAAAGAGCGGAACCTATATATAAATAAATACAATGCTGCTACAATGGCTAAGGTTCATCAACAGGGTTTATCCAGAGTTGGATAATGGGCTATGCCTGTGTAACGTGAAATCGCAATATACTGATTATCAAAGGAAAGAGGAAGAGAAATCTCCCCTTCCCTATTATTTTTGACTGGTTAATTGTTCCATCATATCCATCCCAATGGCAGCTTCGGCCACGGTACAGGGATTGGGGCCTTCGCCCCGGAAATACTTTACCACTTCCGCAATAAGGGGCTGCTGTATATGTGCAGGTGTTTCAAATCTGAATTCCTGGGTATGCCCTGCGGTATGCAGTGTTACCTGGTCAAAATCCCGGAAAAAATGAAAGCGGATACTTCCTTTACTCCCACTGATGATGCATTCGTCTGTTATTTCGTTTTCGGGAGAGATAAAATTCCAACTGCCATTAAAGATGATATCATTATTAAAGAGCAGCTGTCCACTAACGATATCGGGTACACGCTGATCATCTCCCCTGCTAATACCACTGCATTGCAGTGGTTCACCAAAGTAACGGAGCATTATATCCAGCTGATGCGGCGCCAGGTCATGAAAATAGCCGCCGCCTGATATGGCGGGGTCCAGGCGCCAGCCTGCATTTTCTTTGGCTGCTGCTTTCCAGAGACGCAGGTCCACTGCATGTACTTTGCCAATACGCTCTTCAGTGAGCAGCTGCTGTACACAGGTAAAAGCCGGTAATTTGCGGCGGTAATGCGCCACACTCACTTTTGCATTGGTATTAGCTACGGTATCGGCTATACGATGCGCTGCTGCAGCATTTAGCCCTACCGGCTTTTCAATATACACCGGGTATCCCCGCTTAATAGCCCCCAATGCATATTCCTCGTGACTATCGGGCGGCGTGGCAATATAAATAGCGTTTACTTCCGGATCATCCAGCAAAGCATTGGCATCTTCATAATAATGACCGATGCCATGTCTTTCTGCATAATCCTTTGCCAGTGCACCATTTCTGCGCATCACGGCCCATACCATACTGTTTGGCACCAATCCGAAAGCCGGACCGCTTTTCACTTCTGTTACATTGCCGCAGCCGATAATGCCCCATTTGATCGTGTCCATATACAAGTGGTTTATTTATTTTCTTCCTAAAGTCATTAGTACTACCCCGGAAATAACGATGGCTGAAGCCACACCAATCATGGAAGTAATAGCCTCATGCCCGATGGCCCATCCCAGAAATAGGGCAACTACCGGATTTATGTATGCATAAGTAGCTGTTAACTTGGGCGGTGCATTCTTCGCGAGCCAGCTGTAAGAAGTATACCCTACCAGGGAACCTATTAGCACAAGATACAAATAAGCCGTCCAACCTTCAGGCGTCATCATTGGCAAAGTGCTCCAGGCACCGGGCTCAAAAATGCCGCTCACCAGGAAGGAAAATACACTACCAGCCAGCATCTGTATAGCGGTACTGGTTATTTGTGTAGGCATAGGCAATCTTTGCACAAAGAGTGTTCCCACCGCCCAACAGATATTACCCACTACCACCACTATAATTGGCCATAACGGAAACGTACGTACGTCATGCTGTGCAAAAGGATTAAAGAGCAGAAAGAGTCCGAGAAAGCCCAGCGCTATACCGATCATAGTAAGCGCAGACGGTCGTTTTTTACTGAAAAATGCCCAGTCTATTCCCATGATCCAGGCTGGCATAGCCGCCACCAGGAGCGCCACCAACCCGGAAGGCATATAATGTACTGCCAGTGCTACCGTGGTATTGCCAATACCAATGAGTAGCACGCCCACAAAACAAGCCGACAAAAACTGTTGCCGCGTAGGCCATACTTTTTCCCGCAGGTGCCCTATCACTAACAACAGGCTTCCGGCCAGCAAAAAGCGCAGGGCTGATAACAGAAATGGCGGCACCACTTTGGTGGCTATTTTCATACCCAGGTAAGTAGAGCCCCAGATAATATACACCGCCAGCAGACATAGGACCAGTTTGGAAGAAAGAGGGCTGCCGGGTTTACTTAAAGTCTTCATTGATGCTTATGTTTATTACGCTGATAACATTGTTGTACTTTATTGACATCTCCGCAGGTGCTCATGCTGCACCATTTGCGTGAGCTATTACGGCTTTTATCCAGGAACAACCAGCCGCAGGCAGGACACTCCTTTACCTGTGACAATTTATCCGAGGTGTAAAGCTCCACCGCCGACTTAACCAACCACCAATTCACCTGCTCCGGTGCCGGCGCATTAAACTGCAGCTTACCTTCTTTGGTGCCGGCAGACCAGCTCATTTCAATATTGGCGTAGGCATCGCCTATGTAAGTGTTTAATTGTATAAGGTCGGCAGGTGCCGGTGACTTATGCGCTATTACTGCGGTAAAGAGCCGGTATAGTAATTCCCGTAGTACGATACTCTTTTCAAAAACGACGGTGGCCTTTTGCGGATATTCTTTAGCCAGTCGTTCCAGTGTGTGAATAATTTTGGCAGACAATGCTCCCGTATGTCCGTACCATTGAAGCAAATCTTTGAAGCCGGAGAGGTAATCACAAGACGCTTCCTTTTTCCGTTTACTAACAGTATTCACAAAATCGAGACACAAAATACCGCCATCGAGCCGGAGGGTGGTAATGGATTTTTGGACAGACATAAATAGCTGTTTTAAGACCTGTGTGACAAAGGTAAATCTAATTATTAACCACCAAAATTAATTTTACTGGTTAATAAAAAACAGGGTAAAAACAAGGCGTTTATCTATCTAAAACAATCCCTCAAACAGATTTACGTAAAACACTAATAATCAATATTGTTATAAATAGAAAACAGCCCTTAAAAGGGCTGTTTTCTATTACATATTGATAGTATTTTAATCAGCTGATTAACCGATGGCGTTACTTAAACGCCTTCTTACCGGAGCAGCTTTTTGCGGTGCTGCAATTATTATTTGCGGTGCTGTAAATAATGGTTCCAACACAATTTTTATCCATACGATTGAGCAAAAAACAGCCTTCACTGCATATGGTTCAATGTAGGTTCTGGCGATCCAATAAGGGGTAATAATATCTGTTGAAGAAAAGGAAGTGAACACTAAAGTGAGCACTACCAAAACTGTATTTACACGGGTAGGTGCCTGTGTAAAATACCAGATGGCCACCCCTGTCAGGGCAATAATATAGGTAGGCGACTCTCCTTTGTGATTGAAGATAACCACCCATATTAAAATAGAAGCCAGCATATGTAAACGGAAAACCGGCTCCTTGTAATAACGGAAACGGGTAAATGGCAGCATAAATACAAGGCCGGCACAAAGTATAAATAGCTGCTTGGAAATATCCATATTAAACCAGGTATGCCACCAACCCATTACAGATACCCCATAGGAAGCACTGTAATCATTGGCCAGCAGATTCCCCCAGCTCTTGTACAGAAATACCAGCTGATCGGAAGATATGACCAGTAATGGCATTAATCCGATCACTACTGTCCAGAATACGGTATACAAAGCGGCCTTCCAGCGTTCCGGGTACAACAGGAACAAGGACAGCGCCACAATGCCAAACACTTTAATATAGATAGTAATGACCAGCAGCAAGGCAGCTGCCCATACTTTTTTGTTTTCCATAAAATGCCAGGCCAGGATAAAGGCACCTGCTATCATCACATTGATCTGTGAGCTGGTAAGCGCAATCATCATCTCAATAGCCAGGAACAAGAGCATTACCGGAAACCGTTCTTTCTTAACGGGCAATGTTTTCACCGCAATAATAAACACGATGACGTTCATCAGGTTCCAGCAAATCAATGCGGGCACATCCGGCATCCAGGCAAAGGCACCCATCCACATGGCAAAGGAAGGACTGTATTTGTAGAGGTCATAATACTGATCTTCATAGAGCACATAAAGGTCCTGACCATGAATCAGATGCGACCAGGCATTCTTGAAAATCAGAAAGTTGTTATAACGGGTCCATCTTTCCATGTCTGCTGATGAATACCAACATTGAAGGGAAATGGCCACTGCCATCAAAAGGAATACGAGGTAAAGATATTTGACCGGAATTCGACTGACGGCCTGACATAAGGCTTGCCAGCGGGTTCTCACGGCTAACATTGGCATGATACTCATTTATGTGACGGTTGTAGTTCGTTAGTTGACAGTTGTAGTTGACAGTTGCAGGCAAATCTATAAAAATAAATCTCAAAATCCATTGCCGGTAGCAACAGATTTTGAGATTATTATGTTAAAATTTTAATATGTTAAGGTTTCACATACACTTCAATGATGGCATCTGTAGGTCTGCGTGGTGCCAGGAAAGAGTCTACCTGGTGATAGTGCTGCTTCAGCTCGGCGCGCAAAGCAAAGGGGTAAAAATTATTTAACGTGGGAGCATATTCAAATAAGATCAGATCATAATGATGTTGCTGCACCTTTTCTTTAAAAGCAGCCAGCTGCCGGTTAAACATACCTACGCCCAAATGATACCACATCGGGTAATCAGCGCCCGTTTCCAGTTTATAAGGCATCGCCACCGCCAGCGGGGTGAGTTCCGTCATGTTCAACACTTTGATGTCGCCCTGCTTTTCCTTTACTACCGGTAATGCCAGTACGCGATCGATACCTTGTACAGTGGCAGCAGGCATGTATATTTTATGAAACACTTTCAGGTTAGAGAAGATCCAGTTGGATACTGGTACATCAGTGGAATCGACAGACAACAAATAGTTACGCTTAGATACTACATTCTCCCGATTAGGATCGTTGCCTGCCGCTGCTTCCTGTACAGGGAATAACCGGTCGGTAAAACGACCAATATATTTCCACCATGCACCAGACCACCAGAATAATACCAGTAATGTAGCTGCCAGCAATGGCTTAAACTGATTAATCTTTATTTGCAACAGGTCGCATAAATACGTGGCAATGAAAGCAAAAGCAAAACTGTGAAAGAAGATATTATTATCCGGTGGAGTGTAACTGGTTACCTGGAAAATAGCTGCTTCTCCCAACATTCCTATAGTGAGCAATGCAAATAAAACGTCGCGGCGCTGTTGCATCCAGGTCTTCCAATCCTTCACTTTGGCTACTATGCAAACTATTACCAGCACTACATATCCTTTAATCCAATTGGAACTACCCAGTATCTCATCTGTAAAATCGTTTATGGCTAACCGTGAGTTATGAGGTGGTTGTCCGTGATTAAACCAATAAGCGAATCCCGGCATAAGTGGTACTATGAAGATCAATGCAATCACAGTAAACATGGCAACGAATACCGGCACATTCCACCAGCGGCGGGTTACTATACTATCATACGCCAAGAGTGCCAGGCAAAGCATAAGTGCCATACCTCCGCCATCCTGTTTGGTAAAAAGCGACAGGAAAATAAACAGTGCAGCTGCCCCCATCCAGGTGTATCTCCCCCTGTTGTTGTCTGAGAGGATACCCTTTAACAGGAAACTCATACCTACCAGTTCAAATACAATCACGGTATGATTGTACCATGGCCAGAAATTAGAAAAAGAATAGGATAATACAAACACTAACACCGACAGCAAACGTACACCTGGCGCAGTACCTACACTTTTCAAAATAGAACGGAAAGCTAAACCTGCCATTATATTAATAAACACCTGCGCCTTAACCAGCGTAATCAGCTGGGGGCCCAGTAGCTTAAAAAACAATGCGGGTATTAACCAGTATCCGTAGCCCAGTGGCGTACCGAAATCCTTATAGGGGATTTGCCCGGATGAGATACGATAAGCACCTTCCCAGGATAAAAAAATGTTTACCCTATATGGGAATGTAACGAATAGCGGCACCAGGGCCAATGCTATAATAATAATGACTTCGGTAATAGCCAGTTTACGACCTTTTAAGGACAAAAACGATGTAGACATAATTGGGATTCACTGTAAATACAGAAACAGTAATAATATTAACGTAATCAAAAGTACTTGAATAATTTGTAACTTGTCGCGACAACTTCCAGGCCCCTATGCGATATTTACAACTACTGCGTCCAAAACATTGGGCGAAAAACGCTTTTTTGTTTATCCCACTCTTCTTTGCAGGTGAGGTATTCAATATTGATAAGTTGCTGCAGCTGTTAGTGGCATTTATATCCTTTAGCCTTGTTGCCAGTTCTATTTATGTTATCAATGATTACCGCGATATTGAAGCAGATAAAAATCATCCAATAAAAAGGAAACGCGCCCTGGCCTCAGGTGCAGTATCCAAGCCAGCAGCCATTATCATCGGCTCCCTCTGTTTTATCATTGGTATGGCATTGGCGCTATATATAAAAGAGAAGTTTGCTTTTGTTGTTTCCATCTACTTTGTGATGAACCTTTGTTACTCGCTGGGTTTAAAGAATACTTCTATTCTCGACATTTTTATACTGGCCATTGGTTTTGTGTTGCGGGTGAAAGCCGGTGGCGTAGCAGTACATGTGGCAACATCCGAATGGTTGATCATCATGGTGTTCCTGCTGGCATTATTTATGGCGATCGCCAAACGCCGCGATGATGTTCTGATTAAATTACAATCCGGCAAAGATATGAGGAAGGCAGGCAAAGGTTATAACATGGATTTCATGAATGTAATGCTATCACTGGTTTCAGCGGTAATTATTGTGGCCTACCTGATGTATACCATATCGCCTGAAACGCAGACCAGATTCAATACTTATCGCCTCTACTACACCTCCCTCTTTGTAATTGGCGGATTATTACGATATTTGCAAATAACCTTCGTAGAGAACAATACAGGTTCTCCGACCCAAATCCTATATAAAGACCGTTTTATTCAATTAACCATACTCCTGTGGGTCCTGAGTTTTTACGTAATAATTTATTTACCCACGAATAAAAGCTTTTTTGAATAATGCAAAAACGGTTAGCAAACTGGGGAAACTACCCTGCTGTTGCCAGTGATGAAAATGTGTTTACGCAGGAGGCGCAACTACGGAAATTTGTGGTATCCAATACCCACATGATTGCCCGTGGTAATGGTCGTTGTTATGGTGATGCTTCTCTTGGGGAGCACAGCATTTCCATGCTGAGATATGATAAGGTACTGGCCTTTGATAAAGAGAACGGCATACTGGAAGCACAGGCCGGCGTTACGCTGGACCAGATACTGGATATTATTGTACCACATGGCTGGTTTTTACCTGTTACCCCTGGTACCAAGTATATTACCCTTGGCGGTGCTGTTGCTTCAGATGTCCACGGCAAAAATCATCATGTAGATGGTTCCTTCTCCGGCCACATTATTGATATGGATATAATTACAGGCAATGGAGAAACTATTTGCTGCAGCCATACAGCGCATACAGATCTCTTCTGGGCTACCTGCGGAGGCATGGGGCTTACCGGCGTAATTACCCGTATAAAATTTTCCCTGAAAAAAATAAGTACTGCTTATATAAAACAAACACAAATCAAAGCCAGCAACCTGGAAGAGGTAATCCGTTTGTTTGATGAATATAAACACTACACCTACTCTATGGCCTGGATTGATTGTCTGCAAAAAGGCGATTCCTTTGGCCGGAGTATCTTAATAGTTGGTGAACATGCTGCACCGGAAGAGCTGAGCGCAAAACAAAAAGAAGCGCCCCTAAAGTTGCCGGCTAAACGAAAATTATCTGTGCCTTTTAACCTGCCCTCTTTTGTGCTGAATACCTTTACCGTAAAAGCTTTCAATTGGTTATACTACGGAAAGAATTATAAAAAAGAGATGCATAAGGTAATTCCTTACGAACCTTTCTTTTATCCACTGGATGCTATCCTCCATTGGAATCGTGGTTATGGCAAAGCGGGATTTGTACAATATCAGTTTGTTTTACCACTCAATAAAAAAGAGGGTCTGGTAACTATTCTGAAACGCATCAGCGATAAAGGCTGGGGTTCCTTCCTGGCCGTACTCAAGGTATTTGGTCAACAGGACAGCCTGATTTCCTTTCCTATGGAAGGTTATACGCTGGCGCTGGATTTCCCGGTGCGCAATGGTTTGCTGCCATTCCTCGATGAACTGGATGAGATTGTATTACAATATGGTGGCCGTTTATATCTGTCGAAAGATGCGCGGATGAAACAGGAAATATTCTGGAATAGCTATCCAAATGCGGCAAAGTTTGCTGCTATTGTGCAACAATACAATACCAACAACCGGTTTGTCTCGTTGCAATCGGAAAGATTATTATTGACAAAATAGTTTACCCTCATTAACCAAACACCACACATGCCCACTGTTTTATTATTAGGCGCAGGTTCGGATATGGCTGTAGCCATTGCCAGGAAATTTGCTGCTGAGCAATATGATATACAATTAGCAGGTCGTAATGCTGCCGCTTTACAACCACTGCAACAGGATTTGCAGGTTCGTTATGGCGTAACAGCTACTACACACGACTTTGATGCTACTTCTTTTGGCAGCCACCCTGCTTTTTACAACTCCCTGCCGGTACAACCGGACGTTACTATCTGTGTATTCGGGTACCTGGGCGACCAGGAAAAGGCGCAAAGCAACTGGGAAGAAGCAGCGGCTATTATTAATACCAACTTTACCGGTGCTGTTTCCATATTAAATATTGTAGCAGATAGCTACGCAGCCAAAGGACAGGGTACTATCATAGGTATCAGTTCCGTTGCCGGAGAAAGAGGCCGGCAGAGCAATTATATATATGGTAGCGCCAAAGCGGGATTTACAGCTTACCTGAGTGGATTACGTAATCGTCTTTTTCGTAGTGGCGTTCACGTGATGAGCGTACAACCCGGTTTCGTAAACACCCGCATGACGCAACATTTAACCTTGCCTCCTTTGCTCACAGCCCAACCGGAAGCAGTGGCTACTGCGGTATTCAAAGCTGCGAAAAAGAAAAAGAATATATTGTATGTAAAATGGCATTGGAAATACATCATGCTCATTATCAAATCAATACCGGAAGGTGTTTTCAAAAAGCTTAAACTGTGACTATTGCATTTTTTGATTTTGACGGCACTATTACCAGGAAGGACACGCTCTGGGAAATCATTCGTTTTCACAGAGGCCGTGCAGCGATGTATGCCGGCATAGTGCAACTATTGCCGGCACTGATTCAGTTTAAATGTAAACTGACTACTGCGCAGGAAATGAAGCAACAGGTATTACAGTATTTTTTTAGTGAGATGACCATCGCGGATTTCAATGCCAAATGCGAAGCCTTTTGCCAACAGGAATTACCTTCCATGATTCGCCCAAAAGCGTTAACGGCTATACGAAAACATCAGCAACTGGGACACAAGGTAGTTGTTGTTACAGCTTCTGCGCATAACTGGGTAGCCCCCTGGTGTAAGACAACTAACGTTGCCTGCATTGGCACGGAACTGGAAGTAAAAAATAAACGTATCACTGGTAATATACTGGGACTCAACTGTAACGGAGAAGAAAAGGTAAACCGCATCAGGCGCGCTTACCGACTGGAAGACTTTCAGCAGATATATGCTTATGGAGATAGTAAAGGAGATAGACCCATGCTCGAATTAGCACAGCATGCAGAGTTCAAACCATTCAGAGATTAAGACTTCCTTAAATAAAAAATGTCTCACCATTACAGTGAGACATTTTCTATTATTGTAACAGATTGATTGTACTACGTAATTAAGCCGCTTTGGCTTTCTTCAACTGTGCCGGTGTAATCATCGCTGGTTTCAGCTTGATGATACCTACAAAGTTCAACAGTTTCATTACCTGGTAGCTAGGATCCAGTTCGTACCATTTCTTAGCGAAGTTAGGACTGTCTTTAAACTTGTGGTGGTTATTCTGGAACAGCTCACCCATCAAAACGATACCCCATGGAGAAGTATTGCGGGAATGATCACCGTTATCAAAGTTTTTGTAACCATACTTGTGACCGCACCAGTTAACGATAGCACCCTGTACAGGTCCCATCAGGAAATGGATAGGTAATAGTAAATACAGATACCACATACCTGCAGGAACAAATACTACGTAGAAAGCTACATAAGCAGCCATCCAGGAAAAACGGGTAATATTACTATCCCCGAATTTATCCATAGCATCCCATTCCGGTAAAGGCTCAGCGGTGAACTTAGCATCCACTTTGCTGGTGCGGGTAACAAAACCGTTGTAAATACCACGGGTCTGTACCATCATTGCCCATACATCTTTAAAGAAATGTGGAGAATGCGGATCATGTTCAGTGTCGCTAAACTCATGGTGCATGCGGTGCATAACGCCATAAGCTCTTGGAATCAGGTATGATGAACCCTGGAAGAACCAGGTACTGAAGTAAAAGAAACGTTCCCAGAACTTGCTGGTAGTATACATCTGGTGAGATGCATATCTGTGTAAATAGAATGTGTGAAAGAACAATGAAAAGAACCAGTGCACACAAAAGAAAATCAGGATCGCCGTCATTTTCGATACTTTGTAAAGTGACAAATAAACGCCAAAGTTAAACTAATTACACGGATATAAAATCATAAAATGGCGCTTGTTGGTGAAGGAAATGTTAAAAAAATAACAAATTTAATTCTTCTTCACCCTTCGTAACTCCAACAGGTTCATACCGTTACCAAAAAGTCCTGCTACATTAGGCTGCACTAACCGGATCACTTCGTCATAAAAAAGAGGTACTACCGGGGCGTCCGCTATTACCATCCGGTCCATTTGCTGATATAGTTCGTAACGGGTACTATCATTGTTTTCTTCCAGGGCCTTTTCATATAATACATCAAATGCCTTGTTTGCATAACGGGTGTAATTAGGTGGCGCAGGGTTCTTACTATAAAACATAGCGAGATAACTTTCCGCATCCGGATAATCGGCTATCCAGCTACCGCGGAAAAACAGGGCCTGCGATTTAGATGTTTGCTCCAGCAACAGGCTTTTCTGTACTACCTCTACCTGTATGTGAATCCCTACCTCCTGTAATTGATTGGCCACATAGTTTGCCAGGTCCGCATAAATAGGAATAGATAATAGTTTGATGACAGGCAATCCATTTCCTTCGGGATAACCTGCTTCACGAAGCAACTGCCGCGCCATAGCCGGATCGTAGGGATAACCTTTCACTTTTGCCGCATCAAAAGATGGTAAGCCTGCCGGCACAAAACCCGCTGTAGCGGCTGTGCCGATACCATTCCGGAGGTAGGTCATCATTTTCGTACGGTCGATGCCGTAGTTGATGGCCTGCCGTATCTTCCGGAGCCTAACCGGCGATTGTTCCACCAGTGTATTGTTACTATCTGTCAGAAAACCAAGGTACTCTGTATTCAGATAGGGATTTTTTCTCAGCACCATCTTCCCCTCCCATTCTTTTCTCAGTTTTCCTTGTTTCGTTAATACTTCATCTTTAAAGGAAGCATCAATATCGTTCATGAAGTCCAGTTGTCCCTGCCGGAATAACAGGAACTCAGATGCCTTGCTTTCAAGAAAGCTCACCTGTACTGCTTCCAGATAGGGTAAGCGCTGCCCGGTACTATCTTTTTCAAAATAATCCGGATTACGATGCAGCACCAACGCCTGTCCTTCTTCCCAGAAAAAGAAGCGAAAAGGTCCGGTGCCACAGGGATGGTTGCGGAAATCTTTTCCATATCTCTCTACAGCTTCATGTGGTACTACAGAACAATATTGCATGCTGAGAATGCCCATCACAGGATGGAAAGGACGATATAAAGTGAGTTCAAAAGTAGAATCGTTTGGTGCACTGAAACCACTGTCGGCGCTCAACTTACCATTAAAGATCCAGGCACCCGGAGATGCGGTGGCAGGATCCATAATACGACGCAGGCTGTACACCACGTCCTGCGCGGTCATACGCCGGCCTTTGCCACCGGGAAAGATGTCGTTATCATGAAAGTATACATCTGTTCTCAGATCAAAAGTATAGGTACGATGATCGGCAGATACATGCCACTGTTTCGCCAGGGAAGGACGTATCACCAGGTCATTATCCGGTTCCACGAGGGTACTATACAATTGCCTTACCGCCCATATTACCTCCTGACTTTTCGCAAAAGCCGGGTCCAGGCTGGAGACCCCTACCGTACTATTATATCGGAATACTTGCCGCTGCTCCTTTTGCGGGCTCCCGCAGGACCATAACAATAGGCTGATGAGTCCCACAAAACATCCCCGGAGTATAACCGTCTGACAATAACAACTTTTCATTTGGTAGTAAATTAATATCTTTCCGTTTAAAATATACGAATAAATATGCGCGGCATACCAATGCTTTGTATGGCCCTGCTGGCAACCTTTACAGCCGGGGCTCAACAGCACTTTACAAAGGCTGACACGTTGAGAGGAACCATTACCCCTGAACGTGCATGGTGGGATGTAACTACATACGACCTGCATGTGCAGGTCGATCCCAAAGACAGTACTTTCAGCGGGTTTAACACGATTACCTATAAAGTGCTGAAAACAGATAGTACCATGCAGATAGACTTGCAGGCACCTATGGTGATTGACAGCGTAGTACAGGATAAAAAAACACTGTCCGTTACCCATGATGGCAATGCCTGGTTTGTAAAGATGCAGGCACGCCAGGTAAAAGATAAATCCAAAAAGATAACCGTATTCTACAGCGGCAAACCCCGCAGAGCAAAAAATGCACCCTGGGATGGCGGTGTAGTATGGGCTAAAGATGAAAAGGGCCGTCCGTGGATAGCTACTGCCTGTCAGGGTTTAGGAGCCAGCATATGGTGGCCTAACAAGGATCATCAAAGTGATGAACCGGAAGACATGCATATCAGCGTTACCGTTCCTAACGACCTGGTAGATGTTTCCAATGGCCGCTTAAAAAAGAAAATAGAGAACCCGGATGGTACCATTACCTGGTGCTGGTATGTAGATAATCCTATTAACAACTACGACGTAGCACTTAACATCGGTAATTATATAGAAATGAAAGATACCTTTTCCGGTGAAGGCGGTAAGCTGGATCTCGGTTTCTGGGTATTGGATTATAATGAAGATAAGGCACGCGAACATTTCAAAGTAGTGAAGCCTATGTTGAAATGTTTTGAATACTGGTTTGGAAAATATCCATTTTATAAAGACAGCTACAAACTGGTAGAAGCACCTTACCTGGGCATGGAGCATCAGAGCGCCGTGGCATATGGCAACAAGTTCCAGATGGGCTATAGTGGCCGCGATCTTTCGGGCAGCGGCTGGGGATTAAAATGGGACTTCCTGATCATCCATGAAAGTGGCCATGAGTGGTTTGGCAACAGTATTACCAGCAAAGACCTCGCTGATATGTGGATCCATGAATCGTTTACCAACTATTCTGAAACCCTCTTTACAGAGTGTCAGTATGGGCTTAAAGCTGCCAACGCGTATGTACAGGGCATCCGCAAAAATATTAAAAACGACGTACCCATCATTGCACCTTACGGCGTAAATGCAGAAGGCAGCGGGGATATGTATCCCAAAGGCGCCAACATGCTTCACAACATCCGTCAGATTATGGAGAATGATGAAGCCTTCCGGCAAATGTTAAGAGGTCTTAATAAAACCTTCTATCATCAAACGGTTACTGCAAAAGAAATAGAGCAGTATATGAGCCATGCAGTAGGTATGGATCTAAGTAAAATATTTGATCAATATCTCCGCCATACTACTATTCCTACGCTGGAATACCGGTTTAACGGACAACAGCTGCAGTACCGCTGGGTTTCGGATGTAAAGGATTTTAATATGCCTGTAAAAGTAAAATTAAGTGAGAATGGTTTTAAATTAATATACCCGGGAACGTTATGGCATAGTTCCAATATTACGTTGGATAATATTAAGAATTTTGAGGTAGACAAGAATTATTATATCAATGTGAAGCAAGTGAAGTAAGCTTTTAGCAGTTAGCTTTTAGCTTTTAGACAAATGCAGCGAAGACATACATATATCTCCGCTGCATTTGTCTAAAAGCTAAAAGCTAACTGCTAAAAGCTATTTCTTCAGCAACTTAAACGCATGTGCTGTACTATTATTCAGAAAACCGTAAGCTGCCCATAAAATAGAGAGTGGTTCTATACTCCGGCTCATTTCTATCGTTCCCATATCTGCTACATCATGCCAGCCAATCTGGTATAATAAATTAACCACTTCCTTTTTAGCGTCTGCATTATTACCGGCAATAAACATGGTGGGTGCTCCTTCTTTGAGTTCGGGCAGCAACATTCTTTCATGACCAATACAGCTAAGTGCCTTTACCACATTGGCATCTGGCGGTAGCCAGGCCTGAATCTGTTCGCCGGCAGAGTTGTTATGTCCTAAAATGAAGGTCAGGCGACCGTTTTCATCGGGGCCTTTACCATCCAGAGGGTTGGTAACATCCACGACTGTTTTGGTTTTGAAGTTCCAGATGCCCGCTGCTTCAATCGCTTTTTTAGTGCCCACCCAGCTGGTACAGATCAATAGTAACTCACCAAATTCAGCAGCCTGCCTGAAAGTGCCTGCTACGGCTTGTTTACCCTGTTTCTTTACCCATTGCTGCAAAGATTCCTTTGATGGATTACGTGTACCGATAGTAACATGGTGGCCTGTTTGAATGAGCCCCTTTCCAAGCGTAAGCCCGACCGGACCACTACCCAGGATACCGATTTTCATGACCGCAGATTAAATTAAGAGATGATAAACGTGTGAAATATGAAGATACTTAATTTTGGTCTAACCCGCGTAAGGTAGCGGAGCAATTAGCAAACAAGCCATAATATATGCCTGAGGCACATATTATGGCTTGCTAATGATGTTTCGCCTGTTGTTTAATCTTCTTTCAACAGATATCCCAGGAATTTCTGCATTCCCTGGCGCTTTGCCGGTGTGAGCGGATAGCTGATGTTATGGATATAATAAGTGGTAAGATCGTAGAGATCATAAGGATTTTCTGCTACTACAGCAGGAATATTCTGAATACCAATACCCGTAGCGTGGTTAAATTCCTTTATAAATTTGGCCGGCAGCGGCTTATTGCTGATCCAGGCAGCAAATACAAAAGGTAAGCTTGTAAAGCGCGTCCAGTTTTCTGCGAGGTCATATATATACGGAGATACCTTACGTTGTGCTAACGCGCGATCACCGATCACCAGGCCCGCATCGGTGCCTTTGATATTTTGCTGGTAGTCACCGGTAGTGGGTACAAACTCCACATCCAGCTTCCAGTACTCATGCACCAGTACTTTGAGCAGGGCTACAGAAGTACGGCTCTGATAATCCAGGTAAATACGTTTTATCTCGTTTAAGGGTACATCACTATATAAACAAACAGATGCAACAGGTCCTTCCGCACCAATACAATAATCTGCTATGATATGATATTCCTTTAATTTGGGAATAATAGCTACTGGCACCAACGCCACGTCTACCTCTCCATCTATAAGCTGCTGGGCTATTTTAGCCGGATAATCCATCGATAATTCCATCATCTCCATCACCGGATGATTCCTGAATCCATACAATAAAGGCTTCGTATTCAAATAACTTACAGCCGCAACTTTTACTTTCCGTTCCAATTTCAGTAATTTTGAAGCTGCAAAAGTAACTAAATCCCGGTTAACAAGTTCCAAATGAATAATTGTCTCCCTGTAAATCAGGGTTTCAAGCGAACTTGTTACCCATAAACGTGTTAATTGTAATTACTGGAATTTCATACATTATGCAACTACAACCATTAACTGCCATTTCTCCGCTGGACGGGCGCTATCGTAAGCAACTGGACGAGCTGGCCAATTATTTTTCTGAATTTGCGTTGATCCGTTACCGTGTGATGGTAGAGGTGGAATATTTCATCGCGCTCTCTGAGCAAAAGCTGTTTACACTGCCTAAAGCCAAGGTGCCTTCCCTGCGTAAAATTTACCAGGAGTTCACCATTGAGAACGCGCAACTGATCAAGGAAACAGAAAAAATCACTAACCACGATGTGAAGGCAGTGGAATATTTTCTGAAGAATGAACTGAAGAACCTGGGTCTGGACGATAAACTGGAGTGGGTACACTTTGGTCTTACTTCACAGGATGTAAACAATACCGCTACCCCCCTGCTCTGGAAGGATGCGGTAGAACATGTATACATGCCGGCACTGGCAAATTTGATCCTGGAACTGAAAAAGATGGGATTATCCTGGATGAAAGTGCCTATGCTGGCCCGTACCCACGGACAACCTGCTTCGCCTACCATTCTCGGTAAAGAAATACTGGTGTTTGTAGAACGACTGGAAGGCCAGGTGAACCTGCTGGGGCAAATTCCTTTTGCCGCAAAATTCGGCGGAGCTACCGGCAATTTTAATGCACACTATGTATCTTTCCCTAAAATTAACTGGGAGAAATTTGGTGAAAAATTCGTGAATACCACGCTGGGCCTGCAACGTATGAAGTACACAACACAGATTGAGCATTATGATAACATCGCTGCACAGTTTGATGCACTGAAACGTATTAATAACATTTTGCTTGACTTCTGCCGCGATATATGGACTTATATCTCCATGGATTACTTCAAACAAAAGATTAAAAAGAATGAAGTAGGATCTTCCGCGATGCCGCATAAAGTGAATCCGATTGATTTTGAAAATGCAGAAGGTAATCTCGGACTGGCTAACGCGTTGTTTGAGCACCTGAGTGCCAAGCTGCCTATTTCCCGTCTGCAGCGCGATCTCACAGATTCTACCGTGTTGCGTAACTTGGGTGTTCCATTTGGGCACACCTTATTGGCTACTAAATCTATTCAGAAAGGATTAGAGAAGCTGATCCTGAATGAAGCAAAACTGAATGCCGACCTGGAAAACAACTGGGCGGTGATAGCAGAAGCTATTCAAACAGTATTACGTCGTGAAAACTATCCGCAACCATATGAGGCGCTGAAAGAGCTGACCCGGGGCGGAGAACAGATCACGCAGAAAAGTATGCATAAATTTATTGAAGGTCTGAAGATCAGCGCAGCGCTGAAAAAAGAACTGAAAGCTATCACTCCACATAACTACACCGGTTTGTGGTCGTAATAAAAAAAGTAAGGCTCCGTTCCGGTTTAAACCGGAACGGAGCCTTTTTATTTGTATTAAGTTCTATGACTCCCGAAAGCAATTACTTTACGGCGTGAATGCGTTTCATTGGTTAAACAAACGCTCGGTGTATTAATTTTCCTCCCTGCTCTCTGCCTGTTATATGGTATAGCCAGTCAATCATCTCTCCTGAATAATGCAATAAAAACACAGTACATAGATTACCATATGTAATCAGTGTATTAGTTTTTAAGGGAAATGATTTGCTTGAAAACTACCGGAATACCGGAGGTGTATAACAACACAGGGTTAAGTTTCTAAAAGCTGTGCAAAGATATAAAATATGATGCTATTACAGAATAATTATAGGTGTTTTTTTGTTAATAGCTGGTTAATACAAAACAGCTGTCTAAACCCGCTCAGAACACATCTCTCAGGTGCATTAACTCATATTTCTCACCCATAAATGTAATCGCAATAATATCAAATCTGATTGCAATCGGATGCAAGTTATAATGTTCCAGGTAATCAGTTGCTACCTCCTGAATGTGTTCCTGTTTTTTATAATTCACCGCTTCTTCCGGCCAACCGTAACGATTGTTACTGCGGGTTTTTACTTCGATAAAATAAAGTGTTCCTTTTTTTTCGGCGATGATATCTATTTCCTTTCTGCCGGATTTCCAGTTAATATGTAGCAAGGTGCAGTGTTTACTTACATAGTCCTGTGCTATTATTTCGCCACGGCGACCTAAAGAGAGATGGTTAAGCATGTCTTTGTTCTATTGGCTTTAACAAACAAACACCGGAAATATTTTACTTTTCTATTCGTAGCTATTTTACCGGTTAACGCCTATTTTTGCAGACATATAAAATTATCACTTCTCTGCTAATTAACAAGTAAACAGATAACCATATATGAACTTATTCAGACTGGAAGGAAAAGTACAGCACTATGCCTGGGGTGGATATAAATATATTCCTGCACTACTGGGAATAACGACTACGGATCAACCGGCTGCAGAATACTGGATGGGTGCGCACGAGAGCGCTCCTTCCACCATCACTACTGCCAACGGACCTATACCACTTAACCAACTCATTCAACGTGATCCGGCCAACCTGGTAGGTCCTGCTACATGGAAAAAATTTAAAGAGTTGCCTTTTCTCTTTAAGATACTGGATGTGAGAGATATGTTGTCTATACAAGTGCATCCTAATAAAACCGAAGCGGAGAAAGGTTTTGCAAGAGAGAATGCCGAAGGTATTCCTTTAAATGCACCGAACCGTAATTATAAAGATGCCAACCATAAACCGGAAATCATGGTGGCATTGAGCGAATTCTATCTGCTACACGGCTTTTTGCCGCATGAGCAATTACATCATGTGCTGGACAGCATTCCGGAGTTTACCTCACTGGTAGGCATATACGAAAAGGAAGGATATTTTGGTTTGTATAAAAGCGTGATGGAAATGCCGCAATCGCTGGTGAATATTATTCTTCGTCCGCTGACAGACCGCATGATACCGCTTTATAAGGCCAACAAGCTGGCTAAGACTGATCCCGGCTTCTGGGCCGCCCGCGCGGTGTTGAATGATCCGGCCAGCATTGATAAAATAGATCGTGGCATTTTCTCTATCTACTTCTTTAATATTATGCAGGTACAACCCGGTGATGCCGTATTCCAGGATGCCGGCGTTCCGCATGCCTACCTGGAAGGACAGAACGTGGAACTGATGGCTAATTCAGATAATGTACTGCGTGGTGGTCTTACGCCCAAACATGTAGATGTGCCTGAACTACTGAAACACACCCGCTTTGAAGGTGTTGAACCACATATCATTAAAGGTGATGTGAGTACAGATGGACTGGAAAGAATTTATCCTTCTCCCGCACCTGATTTTGAAGTGAGTAAGATAGATATATCTGCAGGACAGGTATACACCCATACCGCTGCTGCTGCTGAAATCCTGATTGTAATCAATGGTACTGCCACTATCATAGGAGATGATACCCTTGCTTTAACGAAAGGGCAATGTGTGCTGACAGTATACGGTGCTTCTTATCAAATCAGCACTGATAGCAGCGTTGAACTGTTTAAAGCCACTGCTAATATTTAAGGTTTTATTATTAACAGATGTAGATATTTTGTTTCAGTAAAGGAGATATCACTGAAACAAAATATCTACATTAATTATTACATTATAATAACTGTTTTTCCCTTTCCTTGTGCTTGCCGGCTCAGTGCTATTGCAGCAGGTACGTCTTCCAGTTTAATTTTATTCTCAACAGGAATCGTTAATCCGCCGCGATCAATTACCAGCGATAAAGTGTTCAGAGAAGCAGCGCTTCCTTGTGTTTCAAAGTTGCCGCCGCGGATATTTTTTGCTTTCAGTGCCTCTTCATCTGCCACAAAAACAGTGGTGAGAGCGGCACCTCCAGGCTTAATTAAATCGAGATTTGCTTTGAATCCTTCCCCATCACTTACCAGGTCTATTAATCCATCCACACCACCGGGAAACTGTGCCTTCACCTGATCGTATAACGGCGCTTGTTTATAATTAATAGTAACCGCCGCGCCTAATTTTCGCATGCGTTCTGCAGCATCTTCATCCGGCACAGTGGCTATTACCCGTAAACCTTGTGCAGCGGCCAGTTGTGTGGCAAATGATCCTACTCCACCAGTAGCCCCGTTGATGAGGACTGTATCACCTTCCTGCAAATCCAGCTTGTCCAACAGTTGTTGTGCTGTCATGCCGGCGGTAGGTACTGCGGCGGCTTCGGCGGCACTAAGGCTTACCGGTGCATGTGTGATGCCTGACTTCTCCGGTACGATAACATATTCTGCGTAAGAGCCTTCTCCAATAGGCGCATGAATAAATTGTCCATAAACCCTGTCTCCTTTCTTAAACCGTGTAACCCCTTCTCCTACTTCTTCTATAGTACCGGCGCCATCTACGCCCATAATCAGCGGAAACTGGTGCGGCATTTTTCCGTCCAGAATACCATCAATCATTTTCCAGTCGAATGGATTCAAGCCGGCGGCGGCTACTTTTACCAGTACTGTACCCGCCCTCACTGCAGGTTTGGGAAGATCCATTACAACAGGAATGTCTTTGAATTTAGATACGGCTACGGCTTTCATAATTATAATTTTTTATGTAGAAAGATGATGATGCAGTTACCTTGGCAAATTAACGCCAATCCCAGGCCACTACTTGCCATTCTTTATCATTATGATCTGTATAAACATGGATAACTTCAAAGCCCACCCGATCATGTGCTGCCTGCGAGCGCAGATTAGCGGCGGCAATTTCTGTAACGAGACAATCATATTCGCCCGAAAACAAGGCACGGTGATGCTCGTATAACATATCAAACACGCCCTTCCCGCGATGTCCGTCCTTTACACATATCTGCCCCATAAAATAATATTTCAACGCAGACATCTTTGTTCCGTTGATCTCCAATGTTTGCGTCAGTTCCGCCAATGGGTGCATCAGCTCAATGTCCTGGCACGCTTCCCTGGTAATAGCCAGCGCGTAGCCTATCATTTCGTCATCTACCCTGCTAATGGGCTGGGGCATATCCTGCATCATACGCAGCAATACCGGTTCGCTATACTCGAATGTAAGAAATCCCTGCGAAGCAGCGGTGAATACATCGATGTGCTGAACCAGATTACTGCGCTGCAGTGCAAGCAGCTCATCGATTTCAGCCAATTGTAAGATTGTTGGGTTACTGTTAGACATGCATAGTTTTTTTAAAGTCGTGGGTCCACAGGTTCACTCTCTAACGCTAAAATACCAAATACACACTGATGTACCAGCTGTAATGGATCTTTATTTACAAATCTTTCTAATCCTTCCAGTCCTAATGCAAATTCACGCAGTGCCAAAGAGCGTTTAGCTGTTAACTTACGGCTACGTAAACGTTCCAGATTTTCCGGGGCATCATATTCCGGTCCATAAATGATCCGCAGGTATTCTTTACCACGGATCTTTATTGCCGGCTGGATCAACCCTTTTTCATCTTTGTTCAGGAACGTATACGGTTTTATTACCATCCCTTCTCCACCGGCAGCTGTTAAGGCTTCCCACCAGCTGATGGCTGCATTTTCACTGTCCATATCGCCGAGGTCTACCAAACGGTAAGAAGTGGCACGAAAGAGCTGTGTATCACCTGCACAAATATTTTTTATGGCAGACATATGCCATTCGTGGTCTTTATCGAAATAAGTCTTGCCTTCTGTAGCCATAATATGGAAAGGCGCCAGCTTGTAATCTTCCAACGAGTTCACCGGCCAACAGTATTGCCTGTAGGCGGTAACGTAATCCTTGGCTTGCGCTAAACGCTGACTATATCTATCCAATAAAGCCTGTGCAGGTACATTTTGCTGTATCGCCCGCTGCAAAGCTGCTACCACAACAGGCAACGCCTGTGTAGCAGCCGTACCTGTTGCCGCATACTGCGTTTGGAGCAACGTTTGTGCCTTGGCACTCCATGGCATCAGTTCTGTATCCAGGCATACCCAATCAGTGTTAAAGGTTTCATAGAAGCCAGTACTGATAAGGGCCGTATTGATACGTGTTATAAAATCCTGTTCTGTTTCCTTGTCTGTGAAAAAGCTTCTGCCTGTTCTCGTATATACTACACCGTTACCTTCACCGGCAATACCAAAACGCTGTTGTGCTACGATCTCATCTCTGCAAACTACTACTACAGCGCGCGATCCCATGTGTTTTTCTTCGCAGACCACTTTCCGGATACCAGCCTCTTTAAAGTATTGTAGTCCCTGTGCCGGGTGTTCCAGCAGCCCCGGCTCTTTGCTCGTTTCTGCAGGTGACATGGTGGGCGGCAAATAGATCAGCCATTTAGGATTGATGGCAAATCGGCTCATCACTTCCAATGCAGCAATATTGTTTTCCTCACGGATCGTAATGTTATGACTAAAACGGGTATGCAGTATTTTGCGCCCGGTAAAATCCTCAATATCCAGTACATCATCATATTGTTGTTGAATACTCAGTGCGCTGCCTGCATTATAACCAATAGGACGTGCAGGTACAGCGTACTGTTCCAGTGCCGGTACAGATACCAGTTCTTTCTCCGGATAGCGCAGGGCAGTGAGTGTGGCACCAAATACACAACCGGTGTCAATATCTATAGTATGATTCAGCCACTGTGGCTCAGGTACAGGCGTATGCCCATATACTACCATCGCCCTTCCTTTATATTCCATGGCCCAGTTATATCTCACAGGCAAACCAAATTCATCGGTTTCTCCGGTGGTTTCACCGTACATGCAAAATTCTCTTACTGCGCCGGAACCACGGCCCTGCATGCTTTCTTTCAGGCCTGCATGCGCTACTACCAGCTTTCCATCATCTAACACATAATGACTGACAAGGCCATCGATAAAGGATTTCACGGCATCAATAAACTCAGGTGATTCGCCGGCCAGCTGCATAGCTGTTTGTTCCAGTCCATGTTTGAGCTGCACATTTTTACCGTTTAAATAACGCAGGAGTTTTGCATCATGATTACCAGGTACACACAAAGCAAATCCGTTATTGACCATATGCATCACCAAACGCAGTACCTCCGGGGATTTGGGGCCGCGGTCTACCAGGTCGCCTACAAAAACAGGCTTACGAAACCGCGTATAGCCGTCGGCGGTAGTAGTGAGCGGTGCGCTGATAAACTGCGCGTTTTCTTTATCTATCTTGTAACCGAGCGTATCCAGCAGTGTACAAAGTTCATCATAGCAGCCATGTACATCGCCGATAATATCAAATGGACCGTGTTCGTCTTTTTTATTATTATATAAAGGATTACGGGTAATGGTTTCCAGCTGAGCAACCTCTTCTTCTGTGCGCAGTTCAAAACTATGCCGGAAGCCTTCCTCTCTGAGGTAGCGGATACTACGCTTCAGCTGACTGATCTGCTGTGGTATTACATGTCCGCCAAAGTTACGGTCGCTGCGTAAAGCATTGCGCTCCTGGCATAGCTGCTCCGGCATATTCAATACAATGGCTACCGGCAGCACATGATATTCCCTGGCCAGTTTAACCCATTCCTTGCGGGATTCCGGTTGCACATTGGTGGCATCAATTACCGTCAACAACCCGAGCTTCAAACGTTTAGCGGCTATAAACCTCACGAGCTCAAAGGCGTCAGCCGAAACCGTTTGATTGTTTTCATCATCGCTGATCAATCCTCGGCAGACATCTGAAGAAATTACTTCTGTGGGTTTAAAAAATTTACGCGCAAAGGTAGATTTACCCGCACCGGATGGGCCGATTAATAATACCAGTGATAATTCTGGTATAGAGATATGTGATAATTTATTATTTCTTCGGGACATAATATTCCTCTCTTATTCTTATTAACAGTGCTGCAGCCAGCTGTGGGTCCGGATGTTCCGGCAGATCTGATTTTGCATACAGCTGTTCCATGTTATGTAATTTTTGGGTAGCCATTTCCAGCAACGCATCATAGGTAAATTCACCATTACGAATACGTAGCAGAAAATCGCGGTCGTGACGATATACACGTACTTCTTTATGCAAGGCTATTTCTTCGGCCATGTTAAGCAACCGGAAAGTATGCATCATATGTTTGCTATCGTAATCTGCACCCAGTTCCTTATTGTGCTGATAGCGTGCATCATTGCGGAGTGTAACCCATTGCCAGTAGGCGGCAAAGTCTTTACAATAAACAGTATAGCCGTCTTTGTTGAACTGCATGATCACTAATGGATCAACGCCTTTAGGTATGGTACTCAGTTGCACATCATTGGCATTCTCACCGGAGAAAATACCTTTAAAAGTCGCGACTGTACTGAATTGTACAGGATGATACAACGCATATACGTCCCGGAAGTGGTCGATACCTGCGAGTCCGCAGTCCTGCTGTTTCAAGTTGTTTTCGTGTAACCACGCTGCTAAAGGAATACTTCTGCCACCGGCTACTACGTAGCAAAATTCAGACACATCCTTCCTGGTAGCGGGATACGACTGATTAATTTTCTTATTCAGTCCACGTGCTTTTTTAATCTGCGTTTTGGCATAACCTGCGAAAGTATCCAGGCATAACCGCGATAAAAAGTCCTGCGGACGAATCAGGTCCATCAGGGGATGACGCTGTAATTGGCTACCAGCACCTGTGCTAAGCAATTCGAGCATATTGGGATTGTTTTTTTCCAACAATTCCAGGAAACGTTTAATCTCAAAATACACTTCATCGTTGGTAGCGTTAGATACCTGGTCGGTGTACGTCATACCGTACAACTCGCGCTGAGGCAATATGAATACACCTTTTATATCCGTATCCGATGTAGGTACCTGCAGGTTATAAGCCTTGCTGCCACTGATACATTCGAGCAGGATACAATTACGTTGTTGTTGTAACGCCTCAAAAGTCATGACGAATATATTTTCTGAAAAGCGTGTCCAGCTCCACAGTATCGTTTCTCAATTGTGGCAGATCATCCACCTGCTGTTTACAGGCTTCCAGCGTATAGGCGATCCAGTTATGCAATACGGGCACCGTTGCCAGCAACGTTTTTTCATCTGCACCTACCTTAACTTGCAACAGCTGATCTATAGCCATCTGCAGCGCATCATCTGTAACCAATGTACGTAGTGTGCTAAATTCCATTGGTGGCACACCTTTACCGGCCAATATCCATTGACAGGCCAGCATGGGGCGCAATACATAGAAATATTTTTTTAGCTTCACTTCTTCACCCTGTAACTCGTTACTAAAGGTGTTGAAAGCCATGGATAAGTAATGATGACAACCCGACCGGGGTGAAAAATACTTATCCGATAGTCCATTCAGTACCTGTTTGAAATCGCTTACTTCCTGGTAAATAATGGGCGACTGTAGCCACTCATACAATGGTGCATTAGATTTCAGGAATAGTTGTAAGCCTTTACGGATATCCCATCCACTGATATCCAGCACCTCGTTCACCTGCAATTCTATTACATCACGCTGCTCTATAATACTCAGATAACTATCTATTTTGCGGGTATAAATAAAACGCACATCGTAGTCGCTGTCAGGCGAGGCAAAGCCCCAGGCACGGCTACCCGACTCACAGGCATACAATATTTTTACCTGGTGTGATTGCTCCAGTTCCTTTATTTTTTCCTGAATAATTGTTTTCATAAACTATCTTTTAAACAAGGCCAGTTGGCTGGGGCCTCCTACTACTTCATCTGTTTCTCCTAATGGCTGATAAGAAACTGAATAGCCAAATTGTTGGGCTACACGGTTTCCCCAGGTTTCAAACTCAGTACGGGTCCATTCAAAACGGTGATCACTATGCCGGAAGGCGCCGCTGCTCAGCTTTTCGAACTTTACGTTGTATTCTGCATTCACAGTGGTGATGACCACCAATTGCGGGCGGGCGTATTCAAACACTACTTTTTCCAGGGCTGCCAGTCGTGGTTCATCGAGGTGTTCTATCACTTCTACCAATACACCTGCATCAAAACCTGATAAACGTTTATCCTTATACGTTAGTGAGCCCTGTATAAGCTGCAAACGTGCTTTTTGTATTTCCGGCAGGCGGTCTATTTTTAGCTTATCCTGCGCAATTTCCAGCGAATGATAGCTCACATCTAATCCCAGTATACGTTTGAAGGATGCTTTTTCCATCAGTAAGCGGAGCAGTTTACCTTCGCCGCAGCCCATGTCGGCTACGGAGCTAACGTTGTGTTGCAGGAGTATATCCCTTACCGTTAGTAAGCGTAGGTCATGCAGCCGCAATTTATCCTTATCCTTCGGTGCTTTTTCTTCCTGTGATACTACTTCGTCTTTCATGATCACCTCGAGCGCCTGTCGTGCCAGCGGCGCAATATTTTTAAGGTAGCGACGGGTGATCAATTCTTTGACAGGATGCGTATCCAGCCAGCCATTGCCTTTTTCCATGAGTTTTTCTATTTCATGGCCGCCTACAAAGTAATGTTTATCGTTATCACAAACAGGAATGAGCACATACAACTGGCATAACACCGTTTTAAGCGGTAATGTATGTCGCAGTGTAACATTAAAGTACCGGCTCTTTCCCCACTCCGGAAATTGGTCATCCAGTTGATGTGACTGAACTGTAACTTTATAGCCTAATGGCTCAAAAATCTGTCGCAGTATAGGTTCACCGCCTTTCACCGGCAATACCGACAAACCAATTTCAAAAGGAATAGCCTCGTCCACCAGGTGGGGCTTGTCTTTACAGCGTCCATTCATAGCCGTTGCGTATGCCTGCGCAATTGCATTACTCATAAATGAGGAGGCCACATAAGGGCGGTCATTTACATACTGTTCAAGGGCAAATCCACTGCTGCCAGGGGTACTGCGGCGTACCAAGCCTACGGGGTCCAGGTCCAGCAGCAACGCAGCCGTGCATTTATCGTCCGTAGCTTCCGGATAAAAAACATGTACACTACCGGCAGTCAATGCAACAGTCTGGACTTTAGCGGGGTGTTTGTGCAGTAAATAGCCAAGGTCAGTGGCGGGGTAACGTGTAGTCGTAATTGTTAGTAACATCGGTTAATCTTCATTTCTTCACAGAAACTCTCTTTTTTAAATTTATCATCCGAAGATATTATTATTTTGTATATGCCCCAAGTTCCAGGCTTATAAAATTTTGTCTTTCTCCCGATTAGGTTGATTATACTGATTACCTCGATTATTTTTTAGGATTTAAAAAGATTAGCGAAGATAAGAGCGATATACCCGTTCTCATCTTCGCTAATCTTTTTAAAAAAATCAAAATCAGAAAAAAATAATCGGGGTAATCAGTATAATCAACCTAATCGGGAGAAAGACAAAATCACTCTTCAGATTTTCCTTTCCCTAATTTAATCTTCACTTTACCATCTTTCTCCGAAACAGCACGCAGGTGCAATACAATGCCTTTATTGCTACGTTTGCGTCTTTCTTCTTTATCTGTAATGGCAGAATCTTTGGCAGGATTACGTAGTGGTACGTCCAGGTTGATGTTGGTACTGGTGTTAATACCATATACCCCGTTTACGTCGATGTTAATAGCGCTCGAAGCAATGCGCATCTGCGGAATAATAATTTTATTTCCTTCTACCTGTAAGGTGTTGGAGAGATTCTCAAAAGTAATACTATCTAATCTCCGCCGGCGAAAGGCGATGTTCCCGATATCAGCCAGCGGGCCAAAATTCAGCAACTCCCCCTTCTTTATGTTAAAGCTTACTGTACCAAATAAAGCGTTTTTTGCCAGGGTACCATTATCCAGTATATTTCCTTTGATGCTTGCCTTGGCCGACACGTTCCCCCGCAGATTTTCTGACTTCAGGGAAGAGAGCCCGAAATTATCAAAGGCATAAAATAGTTGATTGATCTGTACATTATTGATAGTTGTGTTCAGCTGAAAAGTATTATTATTTCCCTGCTGATGCACACTCCCGGCCAGCTGCATGCTGCCGCCGGCATGTTGTAACGTAATCTGATTTAATAGTATATCCGTTTTCGTTAGTGCAAGCGCAGCTTTTACTCCCTGCGCAATAAAATGCTGATAAATCACTTTATCCAGCTGTACCTGCATCTTTACATTGCTGTTTTCCAATACTACATCCAATTGTCTGGATACGCGCGTCATCTTCGCTTTTTGTTGGCTGGGAGATAGTTTCGCTTTTTGACGTGACGTCAGGAAACTCTTAAATTCATTGAGGTCTACCAACGGACTGCGAATAGTCCAATTCAATTCTATTTTATCCGGTGTGGTAAAATAAAAGTTCAGCAGATTTTTTACGATGCCATCCATCTGCAAACTACTTTTATCTGTTTGAATATGTATATCATCCAGCACCAGATCCTGACCGGTGAAACGCAACGTGGCATTGGCATTATGAAAAGATAGGTTACGCGGTATGTAAGTAAAGGCGCCTTTCTGTACCTGCACATTCCCTTGCAGAGAAGAAGCCGTGTTATCGTCTTTTAACACTGGTCCTGTGTAATATAGATCCGCATTAGCGTTGCCGTCTTTAAACAATATCGGGCCGGTTTGCGACGCATTATTCAGATTGGTTAAAGCGAACTGCGAACGAAAATGCCCATGTAACAATGGCTGTTTCAGATTCACCACCCGGATGGCATCCGCCTTCAGTGGAATGCCACCTAGTGTAGCACCCAGCTGAAAAATATTGACAGCAGAATTTTCATCATTATGCCCCTGCCCTGCTATTACCTCATTATTAAATCTTCCGGTAAAATGACAGTTGGTCCACTCTCCCATGGTACTTACCAGTACATTATTGGTAGTTTTCCATGTAATCAATACGCGGGGCGTATCGCGGTATTTCATATGCCCTTCCAGGTCAGCTTCTGCATCCAGCGGCTTTCTTAGTGCAATGTTGCTTAATTTGGTATTGATATTAGGCGATAACCAGGAAGCAGCATCCTGCAGCAACACCTGGTTGGCATTGATCTTCAGCCGAAATGCCGGCGGTTTTTCTCCGAAGGTAAATTGCCCGCCTATCAAAATCGGGTGATGATCTATCCTGATTTCCTGCTGTGGTATTTGCAGGATCTTTGTACGCTTGTTAAAGTATAAGGATAGATTCAATTGCAGTTCTTTATCTTTCAGATAACTGCCTTTGTTGGTATTAAATGCAAAATCTTTCGCCAGTATATCCGACAACATAATAAACTGCATACTGCTGTCATTGTTATTCAGCCTGCCATCCAGCCGTTTAACATCCAGGTGAAATAGTTTGAGTTTCTGTTTATTGTCTATTACAAAACTGATATTCTCGAGCATCAGTCGCTTGATATTAGCATCTTTTGTATTGCCGTTTTTTTCTCCGGAAGATTTGGCCTGCAACACATAGGTATTGGAATAGCCCGTTGTATCGGTATACAGATAAATGGTTCCGTTCTGCAGGCTAATATCAGTGATGTCTATATGCTTGCGTAACAGGGATAACGTGTTCACCCGTACGAAAATATAGTCTACGTCCAGCAATGCATGATGGTGTTGTTGCCAGAGGCTATCCTGCAATACTACTTTTTTTAATCCGATGGATACATTGGGAAAACTCTTTAGCAGCGAGGGTTCCATGTCTGCAATGGTAATATTACCATTGAGGCGCCCATTCATTTGCGAAGTGATTTGCTTTAAAAAAGCGGCTTTGTTGGCATGTATATACCAGGTCATACCAAGGAATAACAATACAATGAGTCCGACGAATATACCTCCGGTAATAAGCGTGATCCTGAGCCATTTTCGCATATGGTAAAGGTTTATCTGGTATTAACAGGTTAAACGGGTAAACAGTTCACCAACCCATAAAAACCATGCCTACCCCACAAAGCGTAACTGCTGCGCCACTGATTGCCGGCATATAACGTTCTGTGGTAACAGGTTTCAGCATAGAAAAACCATAATAGCCCAGGACCACCATCACTATCATAGTGATGATAGTAAAGATGGTAAAAGTGACCACCAGCGTAATGATACCGGTTACCGACTGCTGCGCAGCAGGATAAAATAACAGTGGTAGTAATGGCTCCGAAGGCCCCATTACAAATATGACAAACAATATCCACGGTGTTACGCGAATGCGCTGCTGTGGCGCCACATACGCTTCATTATGCCGATGCTTGTAAACATACATATCGCCATCTTCATACACATCAAAATGTTTATGCGGCCTGTTGGCGATAGCCTTGTACATTCCCCATATGAGGTAAAAAAGCCCCAGTGTCAGTAATGCCCAGCCCGCAATACCACCACGTACTTCCGTAATGGCCGTAAAGCGCGACAGCTGCCAGCCCAACACTACGCCTATCATGCCAATCACCAGGGAACTGAGTACATGCCCCAGGCCACAGAGTGCCGTCCAGCCAATAGTTTTAGCCACCGGCCATTTGCGGGTGCGTGAAAAAACAATAAAGGGAACATAATGATCCGGCCCTGATGCGGTATGCAGACAGCTGATAGTGATAGCCGTTAGCAATAAGCTGTTATTGATGAGCGACATAATAATTATTTAGGAAGATAAAAGCCCCACCAATTGCTGCAAACATGCATGCAGCTGCTCTCCGCCCTGGCCAAGCAGCCTCACCATCACGCCACTTCCATGGGTACGGGAAACACCCGCCAGTAGCGCCGGCTGCGTATCCAGGTAACGGTGAAGCCTATCCGTAATTTCATTCAATGTTGTATTTGTATGGGTATCAAAAAACAGGAAAGTGGCCTGGTGGGTGTAGCCTTCCATCCATCCCATTGCCTCAAAATCCATGAGGCCAGGCTGCATGAGCAGGTTGTCTCTCAGCAGCAATTGTTCTTCGTGATACACCTGTGTAATGCTATGCAGTTTTGAAAACAGGAATACCTCTCCATTTAATTTGCGGCCGCAGGTGATGATCTCGCTCCAGATGAGCCGGCAATCTACCGCCAGGTGCAGATCTGTGTGCGCAGTGTAGGTGGCATTTTCATGCGGTACCAACGGATGCGGCAAAAAAGTAAAGGTGCTCCTAGGCTGTAGCCGCACCGTCATTTGTTGCTGCGCGCCTGTTTCCATGCTGAATAAACGCTGATACGCCTGCGTTTGCAGGTGTAATGAGGTACCCGCAGCCACGGTTATATCCAGCTGGTAATGGTCTTTATCCAGCATCCCCGGAGAAGAACTCATCATCATCAGCCGCAATACAGGATCTGTACGATCTTCCCGCACATTGGCAATTTTAAAAGGGCGTGTACAATAACTTTCTTTCAGATAAGTATGCGCACTATCCGTTCTTTTACCTGTTAATATTTTTAGCTCACTGATCATGTCAACAGGTTAGGTGCGGCAATATCTTCCAATAATGCATATCGTTTAATCCAGTTAATGACGTCGTCCAGCCCCTGCCCGCTCATCAGGTCGGTGAATACGAAAGGCTGTCCCACTCGCATTTTACGCGCATCGCGTTCCATAACACCCAGGTCTGCGTGCACATAAGGAGCCAGGTCTATTTTGTTGATCACCAGCAAATTGGAGCGGGTAATGCCCGGCCCCCCTTTACGCGGAATCTTATCTCCTTCTGCTACATCAATTACAAAGATGGTTACATCTGCCAGATCAGGACTAAAGGTGGCGGAGAGGTTATCACCTCCGCTTTCAATGAAGATGATTTCAATATCCGGGAAACGACGCACCATTTCTTCCACTGCTTCCAGGTTCATGCTGGCATCCTCGCGGATGGCTGTATGCGGGCATCCGCCGGTTTCTACGCCTATAATTTTTTCAGGGGGCAGGAGACTATTTTGCGTGAGAAATTCCGCATCTTCCTTCGTATAAATATCGTTGGTGATCACCGCCACGTTGTAATCTTTTGCCATGTGGCGTGTCAATCGCTCTATCAATGCGGTTTTACCGGAGCCCACAGGACCGGCTACGCCTATTTTTATATATTCACGTGTAGTCATGCTAGTTATTTTTTTTCCGGGAGATTAAGACATATATAACCTGCTATACAATCTTTCATGCTGCATACTCCGGATATCAAATCCCGGATTACACAGGCCCAGCAATGATTTATCCGGCTTCAAGGTAGCCGCAGTCAATTCTTTTAGTAATGGTTGTAAATCGAAAATAATGTCTTGTCCATCCATTTGTCCGAGGGGAACCAGCTTTACACAATTGGTTACCATAGCGGCGGCAGCATTGTAATAAAAGGCGAATAAGGCAGCAGCTAACGGGATCTCTAACAGGGAAGCATACACGCCAAATACAAGGCAATAATGTGGTCCGATACCAATGCTGGTTTCATATTGCGTGATTAAAGGGCTATCATATTTACGGCTGAAAATACGCGTGAGACGGGCACCCAGCTTATGGCTGGCTTCCCGGATTTCCCGTGGCGCTTTCACTGCAGTACACAGTTGATGTAATTCCAACAGCTCCTCAATATTGTTATGGGCAGCAGTAGCATAAGCCAGGCTCATAAAAGCAGCATCATTAAATTGTATACTATTCCGGAGCATATTACGCACGAAGGTGGCAGCAGTAGCGGCATTATGCACCAATCCCTGCTGCACAAAGGTTTCCAGGCCAGCCGAATGCGCATAACTTCCAATGGGCAACGTGCTGTCTGCCAGGTGTAATAAGCTTCCCAGGTAATGCTGTTCCATATCAGTTATTTTGATGCCAGTTCTAATATCTTCTCAAAAAAAGAAGGGCCGTTGTAACCATGCGTATGTGGTTGTACGTTAGTGCGCAAAATATTTAACAGCTTACGATGTTCTTTGGTTACAGCATACCCGGCAGCATGCAGCCAACGGAACAGTGGCTCGTCTGCCGGAATCAGCAGCTGCTCTCCTTCCAGGAATAATGGCAAATGTTTATTGCCTATTTCATAGCATACCTTTGCCATTTCCGGCATGTTACGCGGACTGATAACAATAGCCTCACATGGAAGGATATCTACTACAATGGAGAGTTCGTCGTCCTGGTACAGAATGTCGTTCTGCTGCAGTTGCTGTCCTTCCTTTGTAAATTTCAATGCCACTTCACGCCCGCCGGTAGTATGTTTACGCTGAATACGACGGGTAGTTTCAAACCATTCCAATGGCAGCAGGTCCGTTTCCTTACTACTGCGTGTATGCGTCAGCGTATTACCAATAATTTCACGTATCAACATATGTTTCGCTGCTTAAAATAAAAAATACCGTTGTGCCATTGCCAATTCTTTCAAAGGTTCGCAGGTAATCTTTTCTCCATCTACGCGCACCTCGTAAGTTTCCGGATTCACCCGTATATCCGGCGTTTTATCATTATGGATCAGGTCTTTTTTAGAGATATTCCGGCAATTATGTACAGGCAATAATTTCTTTTGCAAACCGTATTCTTCTGCAATTCCTTTTTCTAACGACAACGCAGATACGAATAATACACTTGTATGCAACAAAGCTTTACCATGGGCACCAAACATATGCCGGTAGATAACAGGTTGTGGCGTAGGGATAGAAGCATTGGGGTCGCCCATTCTGCTGGCGTTAATCATACCTCCTTTGATGATCATCTCCGGTTTCACACCAAAAAATGCAGGTTTCCAAAGCACCAGGTCCGCCATCTTACCGGGTTCCAGGGAGCCTATGTAATCCGAGATGCCATGCGTAATAGCGGGGTTGATGGTATATTTAGCGATGTAACGTTTTACGCGGAAGTTATCATTTTCGCTTTCCTTATCTTCTTCCAGAGCGCCACGTTGCTTCTTCATCTTATCTGCTGTTTGCCAGGTGCGTATAACTACCTCGCCTATACGACCCATTGCCTGTGAGTCGGAACTCATGATACTGAATACACCCATATCATGCAGGATATCCTCTGCAGCAATGGTTTCCGGACGAATGCGGGAATCGGCAAAAGCCACATCTTCCGGTACATTTTTATCCAGGTGGTGACATACCATCAGCATATCCAGGTGCTCATCAATGGTATTCACGGTATACGGACGGGTAGGATTGGTAGATGCCGGCAATACATTCGGAAACGAGGCAGCGCGGATAATATCCGGTGCATGGCCGCCACCGGCGCCTTCTGTATGAAAAGTATGAATTACGCGGCCGTTGATAGCATTCAGGGTATCTTCCAGGAAACCGGCTTCATTTAATGTATCCGTATGAATGGCTATCTGCACATCCAGTTCATCGGCCACTTTCAGGGAGGCATCTATTACGGCCGGCGTGGCGCCCCAGTCTTCATGGATCTTTAATCCTAAAGCACCGGCGGCAATTTGTTCCACCAAAGGCCCGGTAGTAGCGCAATTACCTTTGCCAAAGAAACCCAGGTTTACGGGATAGGCTTCGGCTGCCTGTAACATGCGTTGTATGTTCCATTTACCGGGTGTAACGGTAGTGGCACTGGTGCCATCGGCCGGCCCTGTACCGCCGCCAATCAGGGTGGTAATGCCACTGAAAAGCGCATGATCTATCTGGTGCGGACAAATAAAATGGATATGTGTGTCGATACCACCGGCGGTAGCAATAAGATTAGCACCGTTGTGTATTTCCGTAGCGGCACCAATGATGAGCTGCGGATGTACTCCATCCATCGTATCGGGATTACCTGCCTGTCCGATGGCCACAATCTTCCCATCTTTAATACCTATATCTCCTTTCACAATTCCCCAATGGTCGATGATCATTACATTGGTGATCACAAAATCAAGCACCCCTTCGCTACGCAAGGCTGTGGCGGATTGCGCCATACCATCACGTACACTTTTGCCGCCGCCGAATTTGCTTTCATCCCCATATACGTTGTAGTCCTTTTCTATTTCTATGATCAGATCAGTATCTGCCAGTCGTACACGGTCGCCGGTAGTGGGACCGTACATATTTACATATTTTGTTTTGCTGATAGATAAACTCATAGTTGTTCAGATTTAAAGTTCAGCAATGCCGCTTTTTCCAGGCTCGCAGCTTTTACAACAGGATCAGTGGTATCACCATTAACGAGGTTATTGATACCCATAGCACGTTTGTTGCCGCCCAGTGCTACCAGTTCCACCTCTTTGGCTTCTCCCGGCTCAAAACGCACTGCATTGCCGGAAGGAATATTAAGCCGCATACCAAAAGCTGCTTCACGGGGAAAAGACATCATACGGTTGACTTCAAAAAAATGGCAATGGGAACCAATTTGTACAGGCCGGTCGCCTATATTCACCACACTTATCCTTACCGTTTTACGGCCCGCATTGGCAATGATATCGCCTTGCTTTAAAAAGTATTCTCCGGGGATCATCTTCATAAAATTTAATGGTTAGCGAATTGGATCATGTACGGTCACCAGTTTAGTGCCGTCTGGAAAAGTAGCTTCAATCTGTATTTCGTGAATCATTTCCGGGATGCCTTCCATCACCTCTTCACGGGTGAGAATGGTAGCACCGTAGTTCATGAGTTCCGCTACAGTTTTGCCGTCGCGGGCAGCTTCCATCAAGCGGCTGCTGATCAGTGCAATGGCTTCCGGATAATTGAGCAGCAAGCCACGTGCTTTTCTTTTTTCTGCCAGCTCACCGGCCAGGTGCAGTAATAGTTTTTCGGTTTCCCGTGCAGTCAGGTGCATATGAATAGATTGTTGTAATAAATGATTAACCGGGAGGATTGGTTGGTGTGCGATAGGACCGTTAAAGTACAAAAATTGTTTGAATTACCATCTAACATAACAGATCACCATATATCCTAATTTGACAAATGCTATGTTTGTGCAACCGTAGATTTATTATCATAATCTACTAGCCTAATGAGAAAATTCACCCTAATTGTGGCGGCGCTGAGTTCTTTTGCCAGCATAGTTTTCGCCCAGACAGACACTATCAATGCCAGCAACCATAAATTAGTGATGTCGCGCGTAAAAACGCAAACCGCCTCGTACCTTGTTTACCTGATGGACAGTGCCACACAAAAGCCTGGTTACACAGACCTCTGGGTACGTTCCCTGCGTACTACTACCCGCGATAATAAACCGGTAGTGGCGTTTAAATGGCAATGGTATCGTCATGACAGTATTGCACGCGAAGTAACCGGCGTTGCAGATGCAGCTACCTTTGCACCAATATTTGAATCCACTTATTTTCCATCAAGGGGAATATTAGCATATGATTTCAAAAATGGTTATATGATGAAATCTGATACGGTGGCAGGTAACAAAGTGCCCGATGGGAAAATAACAAAACTGGATCTCCCTATCTTTAACTGGGAAATGGATATGGAAACATTTGGGTTGTTGCCTATCAAAAAAGCAGGACAAAAATTTGTCATCGCTTTCTTTGACCCCAACGGACCTAAGCCTGCCTATTACACATATGAAATTACAGGAGAAGAAACAATTGCCTTAAACGGCGAAGCTGGTGTTAAATGCTGGACGATGCGCATTCAGTATGAGCCTGAAGCTTATGCCATTTTCTGGATCACCAAACAATCACATGAGATGATAAAACTAAAGGAATATTTTAAGGGGAAATACCGCTTTAAAGTGAAGCTGTATTGATGATAGTATGTTGTGATTTTGAGAGGTATTTATCGGATATACATCTCAAAATCACAACATAAATAAATGGCTTTTATCCGCCTATCTTACTAAATTGTACCCGCACTGCTTCCAGCGCTGCGGGTTTCATTTTAGACGTTTTTTCCAATACACTGATAAAGTAGTCCACTTCTTCTTTCTGACTGGGGCAACCTACGTTCTGCATTTTATCATTCATTCCTTTCACGCGGCTATCTGCCAGCAGTTCACCATTGGTATCTAAAACCAGCCAGAAGGGAATGCCCTGATCTGCTCCATGGTATTTCTGCAGCAATTCACTACCCCCGGGGTTTTCCAGCGTTTTTTTTGCGCCATTTTCCAGCACCGTGATGTGTCGGATTTCATAATTATCTTCAAAAGATTTTTTAATGGACACATCATTCATTGCGGTATCCATTTTATGGCACCATCCACACCAGGAGGCGTGAAAAATGATGAATACTTTTTTATGTTTGCCGGCAGCCTTGGCACAGGCTTCTTTTACTACCTTGTCAGCTGCCAGCGGCGCTTCCTGCGCCCGTAATGCTGCTGAGGATAAAATAGAAAATATAACTGCTAAAGAAACGACTAGAGATCGCATAAGAAATTGGTTTTCCTCAAAATAAGCAATTAGCTTTTAGTAATTAGCTTTTAACAAAAATGCAGCGGAGATAATGTTATCTCCGCTGCATTTTTGCTAAAAGCTAATTGCTTATTAATCGTCCAGCTTCAATACCGCCAGGAACGCCTCCTGTGGTATTTCTACGTTACCTATCTGACGCATACGTTTTTTACCTTCTTTCTGTTTCTCCAGCAACTTACGTTTACGGGAGATATCACCACCATAACATTTCGCAGTTACATCTTTACGCATAGCGCTGATGTTTTCACGGGCTACGATCTTAGCACCGATAGCTGCCTGGATAGCGATAAGGAATTGCTGACGTGGCAACAGTTCCTTCAGTTTTTCTGTCAGCTTACGACCAAATTCCTGTGCACGACTACGGTGAATCAGCGCACTCAGGGCATCTACTTTTTCGTTATTCAGCAGGATATCCATTTTCACGATATCACTATCGCGGAAACCGATGGGCGAATAATCGAAGGAAGCGTAGCCACGGGTCTGGCTTTTCAGCTTATCATAAAAGTCAAATACGATTTCTGTCAGTGGTATTTCAAACATCAGCTCTACACGCGTGGTAGTGAGGTAGCTCTGGTTAAGCAGGATACCACGTTTACCTAAGCACAGCGTCATGATGTTGCCGATGTACTCTGGTTTGGTGATGATCTGCGCGCGGATGAAAGGTTCCTCGATCTTCTCCAGTTTGGTAGGATCGGGCATTTCACTCGGGTTATTTACTATGATCACACCATCGCTGGTGGTATGTGCAATAAATCCCACGTTCGGAACAGTGGTGATCACCGTTTGATTAAACTCTCTTTCCAGACGTTCCTGGATGATTTCCATGTGCAACATGCCCAGGAATCCGCAACGGAAGCCGAAGCCCAAAGCCTGGGATGTTTCCAGCTCGTAGGTCAGGGAGGCATCATTGAGTTGCAGTTTGTCCATGCAGTCACGCAGCTCTTCGAAATCATCCGTATCCACAGGATAGATACCAGCAAATACCATTGGTTTTACTTCCTGAAATCCGTTAATACCTGTCTTACAAGGATTATTAGCCAGGGTGATGGTATCACCTACTTTTACTTCCTTAGCGCTCTTGATGCCTGTAATGATATAACCTACATCACCGGTAAAGACTTCTTTCTTAGGATCCAGTCCTAATTTGAGGATCCCTACTTCATCTGCAAAATATTCTTCTCCGCTATTAAAAAAGCGGATCTTATCACCTTTTTTAATGGTTCCGTTGAAGATGCGGAAATAGGCAATGATTCCACGGAAAGAGTTAAATACGCTGTCGAAGATCAATGCCTGCAGGGGCTCATCATTGCTGCCTTTTGGAGCCGGGATACGGGTAACGATAGCTTCCAGAATTTCTTCGATACCGATACCTGTTTTACCGGAGGCTAGCAGAATATCTTCATCTTTCACTCCAATCAGCTCAATGATCTGGTCTTTCACTTCCTCGATCATGGCGCCCTGCATATCAATTTTATTGATAACAGGAATGATTTCGAGATCATTTTCCAATGCCAGGTATAAGTTGGAAATGGTTTGTGCCTGGATACCCTGTGCCGCGTCTACCAGCAGCAGTGCGCCTTCGCAGGCGGCCAGTGCGCGGGAAACCTCGTAAGAGAAATCCACGTGTCCGGGCGTATCGATCAGGTTAAAAATATATTCTTCGCCATTTTTGGCGGTATAGCTCATTTGAATAGCGTGACTTTTGATAGTGATCCCTTTTTCACGTTCAAGGTCCATATCATCCAGCACCTGGGCCTGCATGTCACGGTCAGAAATAGTATGGGTAAATTCCAGTAAGCGATCTGCCAGGGTACTTTTACCGTGGTCAATATGGGCAATGATACAAAAATTGCGAATATTCTTCATATGTTGTTTTGCTGGTCCGTAGGCTTATCGTAACGTAATCCATTAAACCTTTTCAGCCGGCAAAGGTATTGAAATTAGTTCATTAGTTAATGCGATTAGTGATTATGTTTTGTTGTTTGGTTTTTAGGGAGATAGGAACAGCCGGGACGGCTTTTTTTGATATATTAACTTTTAATGCTCAACTTTATAAACATAGCAGAAAAAAAGAACAGCTCAAACCGCCTTGTTAAATAATTAAAATTAATCACGACCATGGAACTTGTTAATCAATTTGAGAATGCCGTTGCCGAAAGCAAAACACTGCCGGAGAAACCATCTAATGAGATATTGCTGCAGTTATACGCCCTGTACAAACAAGGTACTACCGGCGATGTGGACACCGATCCTCCATCCAATATGTTTGATTTTGTAGCCAAAGCCAAGCATGAAGCATGGACGGAGCTAAAAGGAAAAACAAAAGAGGTGGCTATGCAGGAGTATGTGGATCTTGTAAAGAATTTAAAGGGATAATTTTGTCTTTCTCCCGATTAGGCTGATTATACTGATTACGCTGATTTTCATTTTTCTGATTTTGAAAGATTTAAAAAGATTAGCGAAGATGAAAACGAGTATATCCGCTTTTATCTTCGCTAATCTTTTTAAATCATAAAAAAAATCAGGGTAATCAGTATAATCAGCCTAATCGGGAGAAAGACAAAAATCGCTACAATCCTCTCCGCCTTTCTGCGAAATGCCTTACTTTTGAGGTATGATACCTTCATTTACGATTAGCGAAAAGTCACAGCATTACTTAGCTCTGGAAGAACAGTATGGCGCCCACAACTACCACCCGTTGCCGGTTGTACTGGATCGCGGGGAAGGTGTTTACCTGTGGGATGTAGATGGAAAACGTTATTACGATTTTTTATCAGGTTATTCTGCAGTAAACCAGGGACATTGCCATCCTAAGATCATTGCTACACTGATAGAACAAGCGAAAAAACTCACGCTTACCTCCCGGGCTTTTCATAATGATTTGCTGGGGGAATATTCCCAATACATCACCAGCTATTTCGGATACGATAAGGTACTGCCCATGAATACGGGTGTGGAAGCGGTGGAAACAGCGCTGAAGCTTTGTCGCCGCTGGGCCTATATGGTAAAGGGTGTACCCGAAAACAAAGCAAAAATTATTGTTTGTGCCAATAACTTCCATGGACGTACCCTGAATATTATTTCCTTTAGTACTGATCCGTCTGCACGTAATAACTTTGGCCCTTTTATGCCGGGTTATGAAGTAATTCCTTATAACAGCCTTACCGCGCTGGAACAAGCTTTACAGGATAAAAATGTGGCAGGCTTCCTGGTAGAACCCATACAGGGAGAGGCAGGCGTTATGGTGCCCGATGAAGGATACCTGTCCAAAGCAAAACAATATTGCCAGGATGCCAACGTATTATTTATAGCAGATGAAATACAAACAGGATTGGCCCGTACCGGTAAGATGCTGGCCTGTGATCATGAAAATGTGCGTCCTGATATTTTAATTCTCGGTAAAGCCTTGTCCGGTGGCACATTGCCGGTAAGTGCGGTATTAGCAGATGATGAAATTATGCTAACCATCAAGCCAGGTGAACATGGCTCTACTTATGGCGGCAACCCGCTGGCTTGTAAAGTAGCCATCACTTCGCTGCAGGTATTGAAAGATGAACATATGGCTGAAAACGCCACTGCAATGGGACAATTGCTCCGCAATGGTCTACAACAGCTATCATCTCCTTATATTACAACGGTCCGCGGAAAAGGGCTATTGAATGCCATTGTGATCCAGCATAAAGACCCGGAAGCCGCCTGGGACCTCTGTCTTACTTTAAAAGAAAATGGCCTGCTGGCCAAGCCAACACATGGCGATAAAATACGGTTTGCACCTCCTCTGTCTATTAACGCCACACAGATAGCGGACTGTGTACAAATCATCCAAAAAAGTATGGAGGCAGCCTTTAGCTAATACCTGTATGACAACATCCCATAAGGCCATCCGCAGTTCCGGATGGAAAACAGACTTCTTAATCGGCTTTCCCGACGGGCTTTTCCTGTTGTTCTTTGCAACGCAGATCATTCAGACATTTCCGATTGAAGTACAAACATTCTACACCATTCATTTATGCATCTGGCTGATAGGCGCTGTGCTGGTGATGTTCAGCTCCTTTCAGGCCAATAAGGGTGATGCACAACATGATAGCGCGTTGTTGTCTGATAAGGAAAGATCCAGGCTACAACACCTTGATATCAATGCCCGTACTATTGCGCATATTGAACATGAAATGGTAAAAGATGCCAAAACCTGGGAGGATACGTTGGAACAGGAAAAAGTAAGGGAAACTACGTTTAGTCATTCCCGTGCTGTAAGGAGTGCACTGTTTACGGGATTCTTTTTTTTATTGGGAGGAGCCATGTCGCTGGGGCCTTATCTCTCTAACGAAAATTTCAATGCGGCCTCTCAGACCAGTATCATGCTGGTTTTCCTGGGATTAACTGTCTTCAGTTTTATGAAAGCTAAAATCACTGCTCAGCGGCCGTTACCTATTATCTTACGTTACTGGTTAATGGGCGCCGGAGTTTTTCTCGGCGCCTGGATGTTGCATAAACTGTTTTAATATTATTTACCGGTACGCGTAAACAACACGCAGCCAAATACCACCAATGCGGCAGCCAGCGATATATACAGCGCTACACCGGGTTGTGGACACTCTCCCATTTCACAACGGGCATACAACAACATATTGCGTAAAGTCCATGCTGCGAGGAAACCGCCTACAAACAGGTTTATTTTAGAAATCCAGCTATTCTTAACCAGGAACAGGATAATTGCCATTACCGACAGCACAATATTCAATTTTCCAGGTTCTCCATAACTGGAGCCGGTGCCGTTAACGCCCGTAAATACCAGGTGCCTGCTTTCGATAACAGACCATGGAAAAAAGGCGCATACAATTACCAGCAGCGCAGCTAACACACCAATAATACCTGTCTTGGACATAATTTTCATTTTAGGGAGGCGAAGTTACAGCTTTTAGCGATTAGCAATTAGCTTTTAGAAAAAATGCAGCGGAGATAAAAGCATATGCTGGTCTCCGCTGCATTTTTTCTAAAAGCTAATTGCTAATCGCTAAAAGCTATTTCCCACCTGGTTGGCAATGCGCACGCAGATAAGTAGTATATAAAGTAGATAAGTGCTCGTAAGTACCCGGACCTTCAGATATGGCGTGGGTACGGTTTGGATAGGACATGAACTGGAACTGTTTATTGTATTTTATCAATTCATTCAGCAGCATTTCAGCATTCTGATAATGCACGTTATCATCGCCGGTACCATGAATATACAACAGGTTACCTTTCAGGTTGCGGGCGTAAGTGATGGGAGAACCTTTCACAAAGTCCTCGCGGTTCTCTTCCGGTAAGCCCATATAACGTTCCTGGTAGATATTATCATAGGTAAGCTGATTGCCTACAGCGGCAATAGCAATCCCTGTTTTATAGATCTCCGGATATTGGAACATCAGGTTGAGCGTCATAGAACCTCCGCCGCTCCAGCCCCATACTGCAGTACGTTCCGGGTCAATGAACGGGAATTTTTTCATCAGTGCTTTTGCGCCCATTGCCTGATCACGGGCATTGATCAACCCTACTTTACGATATACGCATTTCCGCCAGTCACGCCCTTTGGGCAATGGGGTACCACGGTTATCAATGGATACATAGATGTAGCCATCGGCTGACATGTCGCCATCATACAGGAAGTTGCGACCAGCCCCTATAGCATCGAGTGTGGTAGCACCGGCAGGTTCACCATATACATAAAATACCACCGGGTATTTTTTAGCAGAATCAAAGCTGGCGGGCTTGCTCATCCAGCCATCCATGGTAATACCATCTACTGTTGTTACCTGGAAATATGCTACTTTATTGGGTGCTTCAGCTGATTTTTTCAGTGCATTTAACACGGCATTGCTGCTGCTGGTATGTGCCGGCAGCTGTACGTTTTCCGAAACCGGGTAAGTAAATGCGTTGCTGAATTCGTGTATTGCCCAGGTACCATAAGGAGAAATTTTATATTCATGAGAACCCGGCTCATTGGCAGGTGTAATGCGTGTTGCTTTGCCACCGTTTAATGATACTTTATAGAGATATTGTTGTGTAGGGTTTTCCGGTGAGGCCAGGAAATAGATCTCGTTATTGGCTTCGTCAATTTTAGCAATGCTGATAACATCGTAGTTGCCGGGTGTAAGCAGCGTTGCTTTTCCTCCGTCTGCTGTAATGTTATAGAGATGGCGCCAGCCGTCCTGCTCACTTACCCAGATGAATGACTTACCGTTGCGGATAAAATCCCAACCAGCAATATTATCATCATCCCAACGTGATTTTACATCAATCCAGGCGCTGTCCTTTTCTTCATACAACGTATGTGCTTTACCATTAGCTGCATCACAAATCATGATCTTGCTATCGTTTTGTTTGCGGTTAAGTTGCTGAATGATCAGTTCATTTTTACCGGGCATCCATTCCATACGTGGAATATAATGTTGTTGCTGATCACCTGGAACCTGCATCCAGGTTGTTTTAGCAGTACGTATATCGGCAACGCCTATACGACAAGCAGAAGGGCTCTCACCTGCTACAGGGTATTCTACCGGTATTGTAAAAGAGTAAATAGAATCCGTATTGTTAATCATGAGAAAGTCGCGGATCCTGGTGGCATCAATCTGCCAGTAGGCAATGCTGTTGCCATCGGGGCTCCAGCGGAAACCGTCGCGGCAGCCAAATTCTTCTTCATAGGCCCAATCGAAAGTACCATTAATAAAACGGCGGGTACCATCGGTTGTAAGTGCAGTGATACTTCCTTTGCTGAGATCTTCCACATAGATATTATGATCACTTACGTAGGCGGCTTTGTTACCGTCTGGTGAAAGTTTAGCAAACATCAGAGAAGCCACTGGCTTACCTTTCCCCAGCTGTTGTAGTTTGCCGGTAGCAATATCCAGCACCCAGTAATCGCCCCTGGTTTCATAACGCCATACTTTTTTAGTATTGGTGTAGAGGAGTAATTTTTTTTCATCTGCAGAAAAATAAAAATCTTTAACTGCCAGTGCGTGGCTACTACCTGCAGGCGTATAGCTGCTGGCCGGCACTTTTATTTCAGATGGCTTACCTGATAAGGGATAGGCTACAATGCCGGTGGCTTCTGCTTTCAGAACAGACTGACCGTCGCGGCTCCATCTGTTACCTTTCCCGGGTTGCGCCTGCAGCGGCATATAAGCCACCGCAATTAATACAATTAGTAGTGAGATTTTCTTCATCGGTTTAGAATAATTTACAATGGTAGCCAAATTATAAATGAAAAAGAATGAACAATATGGGAATGGTGGTGTTATGGTGCTAAGTGGTTAACTCCGGAAGATAAAATCTTTTTTATCTTTTTTAGAGATTGTGGATAAAATCCCACTTTAGTTGGAAAAAATCTATTTCTTTTTTTCTATTTTTATGTCAGAATTAACATTTAAATAATGAAAACCAGCTGGTTAGCTAGAGACTACCAGCCCTTTTTAAAAACTATCCTGTAGGAAAACCATAGATTATGTTACAGATTACCTTATCTTATAAGAACCGCGAGTATTTGCAGTTTGAAGACACTTCACTGGCGCAGATTGCGGAAAATACCCAAAAGCTCCTTTGCGCATTACTGGAAGATATTTACGACCTCGTAACCAAGGAAGCTGGCCGCTTTCTTATTTACCTGGATCATCATCCTAAAATTGAAGTAGAAGGATTCAGCAATGATCTGCGCAACCAGATAGAACGCACCCTGCGTGGTGAATCCGCTTACGATTATTGATCCATCAGTAGATTTTCATATCCTGTAATTTAAAGTATCCTTATCTTAGTCCACAAATTAAGACAAGGGTAATGCATCTCACCTTTATTCAGGTATTAGAATTACTTGGCACATTCGCTTTTGCCGTTTCCGGGGCAACAGCCGCTATCAATAAATCATACGATGTAATAGGATTACTGGCGCTGGCTTTTATTACAGCCATCGGTGGCGGTACTGTGCGCGATCTGCTGATCGGGGCTACACCGGTAGCCTGGATGACAGATGAATTGAGCAACACGGCTATCATTGTGGCGGCCATTATTGCTGCGCTATTCTTTTCCTACGTAAAAAAACTAACCCGTTTGCTCAGCACCTTTGATGCCATTGGTCTCGGTATGTTTACCATTACCGGTATCAACAAAGGCATTGCAATAGGCCTGCCAATGCCCGTATGTGTGGCATTAGGTGTAATTACCGGCACCTTTGGCGGATTGCTGCGCGACGTGATCTGCGGTGAACAACCTATTCTTTTTACCCGTGAAGTATATGCTGCGGCTTCTATTGCCGGTGGTATACTATACCTGGTAACAGGCTTCTACACAGGTATTCATGGAGATATTGCACAGGGTATAGCCGTTACCGTTATAGTGGTAATAAGACTTGTTAGTCTGCGTCATAACTGGCAGTTGCCACGTATGCGCGCGTGATGATTTCTCAATTAATAAAATTTCCTATATTGCCGCTATGATGGTACTATTCGATAATTACATTGCATTTGCTACTACTGTATTCATGGGTTTATTGGCGATTGTAAATCCAATTTCTGCTATTCCTGTATTTATGGAGCTCACCTCCTACATGGATAAAAAAGCAAAACGAAACATTGCCACCAAATCAGTATTGATTGCATTTTGTATCATCCTTGTATTCAGTGTGGCCGGCAAACTCATCTTCCATGTATTTGGTATTACGCTGGCCGCCTTACGCGTAACAGGTGGTATCCTGGTATTTGTTATCGGATATGAAATGGTGCGCGGCAAGGAGAGTAAAACGGAAAATGCCAAACTAGGCGATCAGCCGGTAAAAGCAGATCAGGGTATTAGTGTAGCCATTACCCCACTGGCAATGCCCTTGTTGGCCGGTCCGGGTACTATTACCACCTCCATGAGCTATTCTGCCGCCAAAGACCTTACCCACCTGATGATTGTAATTGCTATTTATGCCATTATCTGTTATATCACCTATCTCCTTTTCATTGCTGGTGAACGCATTGTAAAAGTTATTGGCACCAACGTAATGATGGTAATTACCAAAATGATGGGACTTATCCTCGCTGTTATCGGTGTACAAATGCTGGCCCTCGGTGTTCGCGAATTATTCAATTTCTAAATTATCTTTTATAGAACAATTTGAAATCGTTTCGTGTTATTAACCCAGAGACTTTGAAGTGGAAGATTATTAACCACCAGCACTGTAACACTGATAGTATGAACTGAGAAAAGCATCATCAACCTGGCCATAACCATTATGAATAACATTTTCGAGAGAACCTGAAATCAATCCAAGTCAATTTGTCCTGTCAGATACCATTCACGGAAACGTGTCAGCATATGCTATTGCCTTCTTAAAAATTTTTTAGTTGAACAACAGGTAAAATCCGTTATTGATTACTAGGTGGATGTTATTTGTTCTCTTTTTTTAATAGGAACAGAAGAAATCAATATAGACGGAACAGTTAGCTAAAAGCCGTCCCGATTCATCGGGACGGCTGATATTTATCAGGGAATATTGGCCCCTTCCTTTATTTCATCAGTAGCATTGGCAATTACCTGATCATTAGCCTCCAGACTGCCAAATACCTCTGTAGAATCATTATGATGATTACCCTCTTCTATATCAATCCACTTTGTATGGTGATCTTTTATCACTATTACATACTTTTTCTCGGTAGACATGACAATGGCGGTAGACGGCACCACCAGCGCCCGCGCAGAGCCATTTAGCGGCAGCGATACTTCTGTATACATACCGGATTTGAGTACATGAGCAGCATTTTGTACATCTATCTCCACTGCTTCAGAACGGTATTTTTCGTTGAGCGTACCCGCCTGCCGGGAAATATTCCCCTGAAACTGCTGACCAGGTATGGCATTCACCTCAAAGTTGACAACAGACTGCTTCATTAGCTGCGCACTATACATTTCAGGAATCTGCAGCACCAACCTCAACTGATCTTCCTGCTCCAGCATCAACATTGGTTTATCATCCACTTTGGTATCGGGACCTACCAACGCACCCGGATGAATATTACGCTCTGTAATCACACCATCAAAAGGAGCTGTAACGGTGAGATAACTGCGGTTTACTTCCTGCGCCCTGAAGTTGGCCTGCTCACTGTTCATCAACGCACTATCCGCCAGCATACGCGCTTTGGACAGCTCCAGGTCGTGCGCAGAAATGGTACCCGGTGTTTCACTGGTGGCCAAGGTACGCTCATAGTTATCTTTGCTCGAAGCAAACATAGCAGCTGCCTGAATATACTTAGACTGTGCTGCATAATATTGTTGCGCTACCTCTGGTGCTTCCAGCACCAGCAACACCTGGCCTTTTTTTACTTTGGTTCCCCTATCCACCAGTATACTTTTCACAAAACCATTGATACGCGGGTAAATACTTACCTTCTGAAAAGCCGCTAAAACACCCGGCAGGCGGATACTTCCGGCTAACGGCCGTTGCACTACCTTCGCAAAAGTGTATTGCCGCCCATTTGTATCAGCCACTTTCTTTTCAGGCATTGCGGCTGAATTACAGGCTGCCATCCCCACCATAACAGCGAACATTGGTAAATAATATTTATAATTTTTCATAATTACTTTTTTATTGATCTGAAATTGTCATACCCGGGATTCATGAAGATGATTACCCTGGTTTGTTTATTTTTAATCTTCTTTTTCCGATGGCATTAATGAAGGAGAATTATAGCCCGACTTTCGTTGCATCAATGCATATACCTGCGGCAGGATCAACAATGCGGCTAAAGTAGAAGCAATCAAACCGCCAATCACCGCACGACCCAGCGGAGCCGTCTGATCTCCTGCCTCGCCCAAACCGCTGGCCATCGGGATCATACCGGCCACCATTGCCAAACTGGTCATCAGAATAGGACGTAACCGCACACCAGCACTCACAATAGCTGCCTTACCTGCATCTTTATACTCCAGCCGCAACTTTTCCGCATTGGTAACAATAAGGATGGCATTGGCTACTGATACACCGGTGGACATGATCATGCCCATATACGACTGCAGATTCAGCGTTGCGCCTGTAAGTAGTAAGGCTATCAGCGAGCCCGCAATTACCGCAGGTATGGTAGTGAGTACCACTAATGATAATTTGAACGACTGGTAGTTGGCCGCCAGTAATAAAAAGATCACTACCACCGCTATTATCAGGCCGTTCTGCAAACTCCCTAATGTTTCTACCAGCAAGCTGGACGCGCCTTTCAGCTCAGTAATCAACCCTTTAGGTGGTGTGCCCATATCTTTAATCGCCTGTTGCACCGCAGCGGTAGCCGCACCCAGATCTATACCAGAAATATTGGCACTAACGGTAACGAACCTACGAGGGCCGGCACGGTCAAATTCCCCCGGCATTTCGCTGGTAGTAAAAGTTGCTACATCAGCCAGCACAGGCCTTGCCTGACCAGGCACCAATGGAATTTCCTTCAGATCATTCACAGCTGTCATGTTGTATTCAGGTACTTGAACCTGCACCTGGTAAGTGTAGGCAACTTTTTCATCGAGCCACTGGTTCTTTTCTGTAAAACGACTGGAAGAGGTAGACGCTGTCACAGAGCGGGCTACCTGGTAAATATTCAATCCCATTTGTGCCAGCTTAAACCGATCGATATGAATACTGATTACCGGAAAGTGAAGCGGCTGGGCTATTTGCACGTCACGCAGGAAAGATATTTTTTTGAAATGATCCACCAACTGCTGTGCATAACCGGAGATCTGTTGCATATCTTTTCCGGCCACCCGCACTTCGATAGGCGTAGCGGCACCTTGACTCATAATTTTTTCCGTCAGATCAATAGGTTCAAAAGAGAGACGCATTTCAGGTATTTTGGCCGCAATATTTGCCCTGAGCTTATCTTTCAGCGATTCTATATTCACCTTGTAATTTTCTTCGAGGTTCACCTGCAGCACTGCTTCATGTGTGCCACTGTTGAAAATATACAGGTTGCTCGTACCATAACTACTGGGAATTAAACCCACATAAGCAGAGCTGATGGCCACATGGCCGTTTACAGTGCTATCTACTATAGCCAGCACCTCGTGTAGTTTGGCCTCGGTACGTTCCAGGCGGGTGCCGTCCGGCTCACGTAAACGCAACTGAAACTGACCCGCATTTACGTGTGGCATCAGATCTTTCCCTATCCACCAATAACAACCTCCCGCGAGTAGCAAGGAACCTATAATATATACGGTAACGATTATACGCGATTTGTTCATGCCCTTTTCGAGCACCTGCATAAAACGTAATTTAAATCTTTCAAAACCGTCATTCTTTTCCGGATGTTTTTGCTCATTGCTAAGATGCACATTGATCTCATTCACTTCTGCAGTATCCAGTGCCAGTCCTGCGTGCGCATGGGGTGTACCATGATGATACTGATACCTGTCTGCTTTCAGCCACCAATTAGAGATAACAGGCACCAGGGTTTGCGCCGCAAAAAACGAAGCAATCATCGCGAAACCGATGGACAGCGATAAAGGCAGAAACATTGCGCGTGGTACACCTGTCATAATAAAAGATGGCGCAAACACCGCCAGGATACAGAGTAAGATCAGTAGTAACGGAAACGAAATTTCTTCACACGCATCAAAGATGGCTTGTCGCTTGGACTTGCCCATTTCCAGGTGCTGGTGAATATTTTCTATCGTCACCGTAGCCTGATCCACCAAAATACCGATAGCCAGTGCCAGACCACTCAACGTCATGATATTAATGGTTTGCCCTGCCAGCTTTAATCCCATTACAGCGCACAATATGGCTATCGGTATAGTAACTACTACCACGAGGCAACTACGCAGGTCGCGCAGGAACAGCAACACCATCAAACCTGTAAGGAGTGCGCCCAGTGCGCCTTCTGTAATCAAACTTTTTACGGCATTGATAACAAATACGGATTGATCAAACTCGTAGGAAACTTTCACATCATCCGGCAGCAGGCTTTGCATTTCCGGGATTTTAGCTTTCAGTGCCGTCACCACATCCCAGGTAGATGCATCTGCTGTTTTTACAATAGGAATATATACAGAGCGCTTTCCGTTGACTAATGCGTAATCCACAGTTACATCTGCGCCATCCGCTACCCTGGCTACATCCCGGATGAATACCGTGGAGTTGCCATTGGTAACAATGGGAATATCACCAAAATCAGCCACCTGTTTTTCCAGGGAGTTGAGCGTGGTCACGTACATGGTATTATTAATGCGGATATTGCCTGAAGGCGTCATCACATTGTTTTTAGCGATAGCTTCCACCACTTCATCTGCAGAGAGATTAAAACTGCGTAGTTTCTGCGGATCAACATTCACCAGCACAGAACGGGAGTTGGCCCCAAAAGGCGGCGGGGCAGACAAACCAGGTACCGCCGCAAACATTGGCCGGATACGGGTAGCAGCGAGGTCGTATATTTCCTTGAGTGTTTTCTTGGGGCTACTGAAAACCAGCTCTCCTACCGGCAGCGAAGACGCATCAAAGCGCAATACCTGCGGTGGCAAAGCACCCGGAGGAAAAAATTTCATCGCACGGTTCACCTGCAAAGCCACCTGTGCAGAGGCTTCCGCCATATCTGTACTTTCATAAAAGGTGAGCTTTAATAACGTTAACCCCTGTATGTTTTTAGTCGTAATATTTTTCACACCATTGACATACAGGAACTGATCCTGCAATCGGGTGGCAAAAAAACCTTCCATCTGTTGCGGCGACATTCCCCCGTATGGCTCTATCACGTAGATAGTAGGCAGATTGAGTTTCGGGAAAATATCGATGGGTATATTGAAGATGGACAACACAGAAAACAGCAGCAAGCCACCGGTGATTACCACCACAGCAATGGGCTTTTTCAGTGCCGATGAAACAAATGACATAATGGTACCGTTTAATTCAGGTCAGGTAATAATTGTGATAAACTGTTGCCGGCGTAAGCAGCCCGGAACAAAGCTTTCCAGGCTGCATCGCGGGTTTGCACCAGGTCCGTTTCCGCCCTGTTCAATACAAAAAGCGCGTTGGTCACGTCAATAATATTGGTGAGCCCGGCCTTGTATAATGCCATCTTTTGTTTAGCTGCAGCTTGTGCGGCTGCCAGTTGCAAAGGCAGTTCTTTTAGTTTATCCTTTGACGTTAGTATATCCGCCTGCGCCTGTTGTAGCAGACCCGAAAGATTAGTGCGGGTAGTTTCCAGCTGTTGCTCCGCTACCTCAGATTTATATCGTTGTACAGCCAGTTTTTCATGGGTGCGTTTTAAATCAGTGAGATTATAAGTGATACCCATTCCCAGTAAATAATTATAGCGGCTATACCCCATACCACTCCACAGATTTTTATCATACATATCATTAAAAGACCCGCTGGAACCACGCATCCATCCGGCAGCCATCAGGCTTACTTTGGGCAGGTGTGCCTTACGGATCACCTGTTCCGCTGCCCGTTGCTGCAGGTAAATGGAATTGTAATACTCCAGCATAGGATGTGATCCATTAATGGCTGGTTCTTCTTTTGTTAGCAGCGTCAGCAAATGTGCATTATTGGTAGTATCCGGTAGTACCAGAGCCGTGTCAAGCCCCGTAAAAGTGGACAGTTGAATACGTACCTGGTTGTATTGATTTTTTACATCCAGATAATTGAGACGTGCTTTTGATAGTTCGGCCGCAGCCACAGCACTGTCTACACCCGGTTTCAATCCGTGCAATACAATGGCAGTTACTGCCCGCAGTACTTCCGCATTCCGTTGTATATTATCTGCCTGAATTTTTCTGAGTGCCTGCAGCCGTAGCAGTTCGAGGTAATTTTGTATAACCGTTACCGTTAGTTGATTGGCCGTATTATCTAAATCGGTTTGCTGCACTCTGAGTGCCTGCTTAGCCTCTTTTTGTTCACTGCCATAAGCACCGAAGTTGTAAATTTCCCACTGCATATTGGCCATCGCTATATTGCCGCTCATCAGTGCATTATTATTTTCGTTTCGGATCCCACCGGAGGTGGACGGGATCATGCCCATGGTAAAATACGAGCCGTAGATACTGTTATCAGTACCTGCATCTATTTGCTCATGCAGTTTTATGGCCGGGTACCAGTTATGCTTTACATCTGTAACGTTGGCCTGTCCGGCTTTTACCTGGGCCTGTTTAGCCTTGATAGCCGGATAATGCGACAACGAAAGCGCTATAGCCTGGTGCAGTGTAAAACTATCCGCTGCAGATTGTGCGAATAAAGTTGTGATGGGTAATAAGCATAGCAATAGCCCACACGTCTTCTTCGCGGAAATATGTAAGTTCATAAATCGCCAAAAAAAATGAAATTAAAAGAAATTAAAAAACGGGAGATCAGGCGGTGGGTGGGCCTCTCCAGCTTCTCAGCGGAATGGGAACGCTGAGGTAAGGGTTATAATGATAACCGGCAAGAACCTTATCTACATAAATATAACGTGCTGTTACTACTGCCAGAAAAACAGGACTGACTTTTTCGTGGCCATCATTTAAACCAACAGGTCGCCGTTTGAATATTGTGACAGTAGTCCTGAGGTTCGGTGCTTTCAGCGCAGATATGCCGGTATTAGCAGCGTGAATGGTGTTTCCGGCAACACTTTTTTGTAAGAGCACACTCCCACCCTGCAGCTGTGGCAGGATAAAAGCAGCGATCAATACAAAAAATAATTGCCTGAATAATTTCATCTGGTATAAAATTACGGATGCACTAAGGTATTGAATACCGGCTGGTTTAGGGTAATCCTTAAGCCTATTTTAACCAAATTTTAATATGTTAAAAGAAACAAACCAGGCATAGTTCTTCTAATTTCAGTAATGCGTTGGCCAGTCTGAAATCCTGCATAGACAAACAGGTAAAGGCCTGATATTCATCCAGTGCCGGGCCAATGGCCACTATTTTCAGTTCGTGCGCATCCAGTTGATCATTTACGAAGTCGAGCATTGCTTTTGCAAAATCATCTGCTGCCACCATCTCTTCATATGCCGCTGGTGTAGGCGCCGTCAGCGTGATACCTGCCGACTGCAATGGTGTTAATTGATTCAATTCAGTAATGCCAATGGAGGAAAACTCCTGCCATTCAAATTCAACTACATTGCCGGTGTTTTCTAATGCCTGATGCAATTCCTCCCAGATCGTCATCACATTCGGAGATACAATTTCAGGTAGCCGGCTGATCTGCTCTTCTGCAGTATCTTCATTAAAAATATCCAGGTATAGCTGTACCAACGGATCCCGTGCATTGGATAAACCCTGTAATTTTTCCAGCATCTTCAATTCCTGCATCATGGTAGTCCAGCGCAACATCAGTTCTTCTTCATCTTCCTCATCCATCTCATCGCTGATCAGTTTGGCTTTGTCTTGCAGTTTGTAATTATCGAGGCGGTGTTTTTTGATATGCAATCCCAGTGCGTTAAACGAAAGCTCGTAAGAAGCGTAATTAAGGAAGGCTGTGCTGATAAGCACTTTATCTATGAATACTTCATGTACCACACTTTCTTTAGTGTCTATGTACGAATAGCCACTATCCTTTCCATAGGTCAATGTCAACCAGTTAAAATCTTCCCGCGAAATATCAGGCACTTGCTTTTGCATAAAATAATCGATGAGGGACAAAAGTAGTAAAATGGACCAGGATTTAACGGATTGAATGGATTATCCTGATTAGTGGAGATTTTAGCGGATTTTGTCTGAACCAGGATTAGGCTGATTATACTGATTACCCTGATTTTATTTTTTTGTGATTTAAAAAGATTAGCGAAAATTAAAGCGAATATATCTGCTTAGATCTTCGCAAATCTTTTTAAAATCTTCCTAAAATCTTTCTAAAATCTTTCTAAATCAAAAAATAAAATCAGGGTAATCAGTATAATCAACCTAATCCTGGTTCAGACAATCACAGTCTAAACTTCAACCCTGCGTTCACTCCCAGCCCACCAATATTAATGTATGACTTAAGATCGTTGGAAGGTTTGGTATCGTCTTTATAAAATGTTTTCGTTCCCTGCTGATTAATGGGTGTATTGGAATTTTGATCCAGTGTAGTTACATAAACTGTTTTCTTTTCAGCCACACTAAGCTGATCTACCGAGCGGGTAGATAATACCTGGATAGTGGCGCCAGTACTACCATTAACGAGTGTATTAGTTTCATTATATCTGGTAACTTCTTTCTCTTTGCTCTTCACCGGTACGTTCCTGTATTCAGCTTCTACAAATACATCGAAACGGGAAGCTACTTTAAATGAAACACCCAGTGCTCCCTCGAAACCGACAGTAATATTAGGTTTGATTTCCTCTTTACGGCTGATGACTGTATGTATCATAGAACCGGGAGGTACTAACACAGTAGGTTGTGATAACTGACTGGCCTCTGTTTCAATATACAGACGGCCCCATAACGGTACTACCACACCAAAACGAACATATGGATTTACTTTTTCCATACCGGGACTGATCACCACGCTGGGAGCAAAATCAATTGCGTTTACGTAACCATGTGATTCCACATGTCCAAGTTCTTTACCGGAACCCACAAGGGTAGTGAGTTGGTTTGTCATCAGGTTTTTCTGACTATGGAAGTAATTAAACGTTCCTTCTACAGACATATACTTGTTGATGTCGTAACCAACTGTTAAACCACCTCTCACACCCTGGCCATAAGAACCGGTGAGTACTTTACGGCTCAGCGTATCAAACGGGTTAGCGTGCGTAGGATTAAATTCTTTGTGTAAATCCTCCGGCGGATATGGGCCAACATTAGGGAATTGCCCGGGTGATACACTAAAAAAATATCCACCGGTAACTTTGAGATAAAATCTTGAATGTGCAGCAGAACCGGATTTGTCCTGAGCGATTCCTGTAACAGTCAATCCAAACAAGACTGCAAAAAGCAGGAGAGGTCTTTTCATATGCAATGGTTTTGGTGAGTTATAAACAATCTACAGAAAGTTAACAAATTGTTATCACATAACAAACACCAAACCGGTAAACTAAAACGCTTCTGCCAATGAAAGGTATAATCCTTTTTGCCTGGACTCCCCGGTACGCTTCTCTCCTACGGCATAGTCTATACGAATAGTAAGTTTTGCGTTTTCATCATAGAAATACCGGATGCCGGCACCACAGCTCGGCTTAAATCCCGAAAAACGGAAATCATGATTGGCAAATACAGTACCACTGCCGGCAAAGGCTGCCAGCGCAAATTTAGGTTTCACATCTACAAACCAGATGTGAATATGCATTTTAGGATCTACCAAATAACGATATTCCGCCTGTCCTGCCAGGTAATTCTGATTACGGTATCTGCCGGTATAGTATCCACGCATAATATTATCATTACCCATTTCAGGCAGTAGATAAAATGGTAATGCATTTCCCTGTAAACTATTAAAGATGCCGTTAAAGCCCAATGTGCTTTTGCGCGAGAAAGCAATAAAGTGTGTACCCTGCGCTTCCACCTTAAAGAGTGGCTGTTTGCTGAGGAATGATGGAGCGTAAGCAGCATTGAGTTTCAGCCACCAACCATGACGCGTATAATTTTCATTATCACGGTTATCAAAGATACCAGTGAGACCAAGAAAAGTAACATAACCACCATCCTTATCTACCAGTGGCATGGTATTATAAATTCCTTTATTATCGCTGCTGCTGTAAGTATCATGCTGATATAAAACAGAAGCACCTGCATAGAAATGACCCGTAATGCGTTTCTCCCCTTCCAGCTGTACTTTATAACGGATATTACTCACCAGCGACCGGGTATCATAATGTGTAGTATCACCGATACCAAAAAAGTAAAGCGGGTAATTCTGATAACGCAGGTTTCCTTTGAAATGCCAGGTGTTGCCACTGGTCCAGATATTTGCTTTCAGGTCTATTTTAAACTGTTTTTCTGTGGTAACAGCAGGAATCAGATTGAGGGTAGAATTACGTGTAGCCAGATTAGGGTGCTTGTTATCTGTATAAAAAGAATATAACATAGCCGCGCCTATCTCCAGACCTTTTTCCTGTGAATAGCCCAATACAGGCAAAGGAAAAAAGCTGCGTCTGCGCAATGATAAACTATCGTGTATGCTATCCTGTGGGGTAGCAATCTTTAAAGCGCTGTCCTGTTGGGCCTTTGCACCTATCGCCAATAAAATCAATAAAGCCGTGATATGGAGGATCTTACACATAGGGTGCAAATGTAAGAGGAAATTCTGAACAATGATTTTTGTGATTAGTATGATTATCCTGATGAGCGAAGATTAGATTATCTGAACCAGGATTTTTAGGATTGAATGGATTACCCTGATGGGTGCTGAAGATCGAAGAGAAGTTTTTCGCGGATATCTTCGGTATAAAACAACATAACACCCATCAGGGTAATCCATTCAATCCTAAAAATCCTGGTTCAGATAATCTAATCTTCGCTCATCAGGATAATCATACTAATCACAAAAATCATTGTTCAGAATTATCCGAGTGCCCAAGGCTTTTCTCCGGGTTCACATGATCCCGTACCAATTGTTTGAGAAATTTTATCTCCGGAAAATGCCCGGCTTCTTTACGGTCAAATATTTTTTCTTCATTGAGATAGATTATATAAGTTCCGCCAGTTTCACTGGGACGTAATGTAACTCCGCCCAGATCATCTGTAAAAGTAGTCAGCAGTTCCTGCGCCATATAGGCTGCCCGCAGCAGCCAGCCGCACTTTGGACAATATTCAATTGTGATGATAGGTTTCATTAGCTTATTATTTTATCTGTTTGCACGGGCAAACCTAAATCCGGATAATGAAATGGCGGCCAATACGGTACCTGTTACTAACAGAAAGCCCCCTGCAATAAAAGGTGCGCCGGGAAAATATACCGGTGTGCCTGTTCTGGTAAACCAGGTAAACATATTGGTCATGAAAAGCGGGCCTATTACCATTGTAACGCTCATTAAACTTGTTAATGCGCCCTGCAATTCTCCCTGTTCATTGGCTGGCACCTGGCTGCTCATAATACCTTGTAAAGCCGGACCGCAAATACCACCCAGGCAATAAGGTACCAGGAAAGCAAACATCATCCAGCCTTGTGTAGCAAAGGCAAACAGGATGTAGCCAATGGTGTAGAGGATCAATCCAATTATAACAGACTTCTTCTGACCTATTTTCGGAATGATGATACGGATTAATCCGCCCTGTACCAATGCCACCATCACACCTACAAACATCAGGGAATAACCTACCCAACTCTCTGTCCAGTGAAATTTTTCCATCGTGTAAAAGTTCCAGGTGGATTGTACAGCATATCCTGCAATGTATACCAGCACTAAGGAAATAATCAGTCCTGCTATTACCGGATAACGTCTCAGGTTTTTGAGTGATCCTATCGCGTTGGCTCTTTTCCATTCAAAAGCACGGCGGTTTTCAGGCAGTAACGATTCCGGCAGTACGAAAAAGCCATAGAGAAAGTTGAGAAAGCTCAGTACTGCAGCGGCCATAAATGGTACGCGCGGTCCCCAATGACTGAATAATGCACCTAACCCCGGGCCAATAATAAAGCCCAGGCCAAAGGCGACGCCGATCATACCAAAATTCTGTGAACGTTTCTCCGGTGTACTGATATCTGCAATATAAGCGGTAGCAGTACTCATGCTGGCACCTGTTATACCAGCTATAATTCTTCCTACAAATAATAACTGGATAGTGGGGGCAAAAGCGAGGAAAATATAATCCAGGCAAAAACCCATGAGGGAACATAGTAACACCGGCCTCCTGCCATAACGGTCGCTCAGCGCGCCCACTACCGGTGATAAAATAAATTGGGTGATAGCATAAGCAAAGGTGAGCCAGCCTGCATATTGTGAGGCGCCACTCAGTCCTTCGCCGGTTAACTGCTCGATAAGTTTAGGCATTACGGGAATAATAATCCCGAAGCCTATCACGTCTATCAGCAGGGTTACGAAAATAAAGCCCAGCGCAGCGTTTCTTTTGACGGTCATACGAATTAAAAATTTGCCGAAAGATACAACGGTATTTGAATTATGGGGAGTATAACACAAAAATCACACGCTGAACTACACATTTTATTGCAACATCCTTTGAATCGTGGTGCATTATCTTTAATTTTAACCTATATTTTAAGTGGACCGCCCCCGAATCGCTCCACTGACGTCACAGCCAACTTTATACACTATGCTGCCGGCCAGTCCTTTGACTAAATGCGTTTTTATTCCCCTATGTGTACTTCTGCTATCACCTGCAGTTGTAGCACAGCAACCTGCTACGGATAGCTTACAGGCCTCCCTGAAAGCACATCCAGGAAAAGATACCGTGAGAGTGAACCTGCTGAATCAGATTGCCAGAATCTATTTTACCAAAGATGCCTCCATTGCAGAAACATATGGAAAAGAGGCCTTACAGCTGAGTGACAGCCTCCATTATAAAAAAGGAATCGTATGGGCTACCCGCAACCTCGCACTGGTAGAAAATACCAAAGGTCACCTGGATCAACAAATGCAACTCACCCTGACTGCCCTGAAACTGGCAGAATCGCTGGGAGATTTGCCCATGCGGGGGGTGTTGAATAATGATGTAGGGAATATTTTCACGGAGCAGAACAGTCCCCGCGATGCACTGGTATACCTGAAAAAATCACTCCGTATTAAGCAGCAGCTGAATGAAAAACCTGAAATAGGAAAAACCCTGAACAATATCGGATCGGCCTATATTTCTCTGCAGATGCACGATTCCGCCATGTACTTCCTCGAAAAAGCGGAGAAAATAAAACTGGAACTCAATGATCAACGCGGCCTTGCCTATACTTATGAAAACATGGGCATCATTGCCATGCTACAGCATCGGTATGATGTAGCCCTGCGCTATCACCAGTTATCAGCCGCCTACTATAAAGCTGCTGATAATTTACCAGGGTTAACTAAAGCCAGTCTGAACCTGGCGGAAGTGCAAACAATGCTGGGTGATATGAAAAATGCAGAGAGAAATTTAGCCGCAGCAAGAGATATCAATAGTAAGCTGGGCAATGTGAAGAATGAAATGATCTATTACAAGATCCGCTATGAGCTGGACTCTGCAAGGAAAGACTATGCCGCTGCACTCACTAATTATAAAGAATTCAGTGAACGCAACATTGATTATTTCAATGTAGAAAAAAGCAAACAAATATCGCGGTCGCAGGAACAATATGAGTCGGAAAAGAAGCAACGGGAAAACGTGTTATTAAAAAAAGAGCAACAGATGCACCTGGCCACCATTCAGCAACAGCGGGTGCTGGTACTGTCTGCCGCTGCACTGTTCCTGGCTTTGCTGCTCATTACCGTAATGGTTTATCGTTTATACAAGCGGCAGCAGGAACTCTACCTGGAACTCAATAACAAGAACCGGGAAGTATCCCTGCAAAACCGGATTATCCTGGAACAGAATAGTACTTTAGAAAATCTGAACCAGGTGAAGGATAAAATATTTTCCGTGATCTCTCACGATCTTCGCTCTCCCCTGGCCATTCTGGAAGGATTACTTTTTTTGTTAAAAGATGAAAAAATTGATGCCCAGCAGTTTCGCCTGTATACAGATGAGTTGTGGAGAGATGTGAAAAACACCGCCTATATGATGGACAATATGCTGCAATGGGCCAGCAACCAGATGAAAGGCATTGGTGTGAAAGCAGATGATTTTGACGTAACCCAGCTGTTGAACCAGGAATTTGAATTATTGCAAACCCTCGCCCGTCAAAAGGAAGTGAACCTGATCCACGAACTGAATAACACTATTATGGTGTATGCAGATCCGGATATGATCAGGCTGGTACTGCGGAATCTGATCAACAATGCTATCAAATTTACGCCTGCCGGCGGTGAGGTAGTAATTACGGCACGCCAGGAAAAAGACCAGGCGGAAATTACTGTGCGGGACAACGGGAAAGGCATTCCACCGGAAAATCAACATCGCATATTCTCCAATATCTACTATTCTACTACAGGCACTCAAAACGAAAAAGGCTGCGGGTTAGGTTTACATCTCTCTAAAGACTTCGTAGAACGTAATCATGGCCGCATCTGGTTCCTCAGTAAGCCGGACAATGGGAGCAGCTTCTATTTCACATTGCCATTAGCGGAAGAACATGATACTACCGCACGCGGCTATACGGTGGTAGTACAGGACCATCCGGTGAGTGGTGTAAGTGTGTTAAGAAGATAATTACAACAATCCGAATGCTGTTGTGTGCTTGATTTCCGTCATTACAAAAGAGCTGTGCACCTGCGCTATATTTTCAATAGCCGCCAGTTTATTCGTTAAAAAATGCTGATAGCTGCGCATATCATCTACCACTACTTTCAACAGATAATCATAAGTGCCTGCCACGTGATAACATTCCATTACTTCTTCCATCTTAGCCATAGCTGACTCAAATTTTTTGATCAGTGGCTGTGAATGCAGCTGCAGCGACACATTACAAAAGGCTACCAGGGTTTTGCCTACCTTTTCACCATGCAGTAATGTTACATAGTTTTTGATGATGCCGCTCTTCTCAATTTTCTTCAGTCGCTCGTAGGTAGGAGTAACCGACAACCCTATACGATGCGCTATTTCTTTGGTGTTGAGTCTTGCGTTGCCCTGCAATACCTGCAAAATCTTACGGTCTGTTTTATCCAGTGTATCCATCACAGCTAGTTTTATCTGAAAAAGATATTTTTGGCAGATGATAATAGTCTGATTTATCTATCTTTTTAATAAAAGTAGTATATATTTTCTGAATCAACCCTCACAGTAGTTTTAAATAATGGCTAATACATAGCTTCGCAGCATTATACACCTGTAATATACGATTATGAAAGAGTACCGGTTACCTGCCGCTGATGCAACGCAGCTGAATGACCTGTTGACACAGGTACAAACCTGCACGAAAGATTTCCTGGGATATCCTGTATCTAAAGATTTTGATTATTCACCACTGCTACCCTTCCTGCAGTATCCACTCAATAACCTCGGCGATCCGTTTGTATCATCTACCTATACCGTTGGTTCCAGGGAGATGGAAAAATTTGTAGTGGAATTTTTTGCCAGACTATTTCGCGCACCGGCAGATGACTGGTGGGGATACGTCACCAACGGTGGCTCGGAAGGTAATTTATATGGGCTGTACCTCGCGCGGGAGCTATATCCCAAAGGAATGGTGTATTATTCTGAAGCTACGCATTACAGTGTACAGAAAAACCTGCACCTGCTGAATATGCCAGGCATCATCATCCGCACATTGCCCAATGGTGAAATTGATTATGAAGACCTGGCAGATACCATGCGGATGAACCGGCACCTCCCGGCCATCATGCTGGCCAATATCGGCACAACCATGACCGAAGCCAGGGACGATGTAGGCCGCATTAAAGGCATCCTGAAAGACCTCGCGATCCGGCATCACTACATTCATGCAGATGGTGCACTGTCCGGCAGTTACAGCGCATTTTTAGACCCCAGACCAGCATTTGATTTTGCCGATGGTGCAGATAGCATTGCCATCAGCGGGCATAAATTTATTGGCTCCCCTATCCCCTGTGGTGTGGTAGTGGCAAAAAAATCCAACCGCGACAGGATCGCCAGATCCGTTGCCTATATCGGTAGTATGGATACTACTATTACCGGTTCAAGAAACGGCCATAGTCCGTTGTTTTTATGGTACGCACTTAAAAGCCTGGGGCTTGCAGGATTAAAAGAAAGGGCCAGGCATAGTTTATCCATAGCCGCCTACGCGGTAGCACGTTTAAATGAAAACGGTATACCCGCCTGGCGTAACCCCAACTCCATAACGGTGGTGTTTCCTGATCCTGCAGGGAGCATCCGCCGGAAGTGGCAGCTGGCTTCAGAAAGCGGCTGGTCGCATATCATTTGCATGCCTAACGTTAGTAAGGAGCAGATAGATGAATTTGTAGCCATGATGGTAGCAGAAGAGATGGCGGTTTAAAAACTTTCGGGTGTAAAGCTGTGTGCATAGGAGTCTACAGCCTTTCGCAGGCGCTCTTCCAACATCTGTGGTGTAAAAGGATAAGTGAGAGATCATTTCATTTTATCAAGGATCTCCAGCCAGATAATGCGGGCTATCTGCTCTGTTTCTACTGTACGTATGCTGCCTTCCAGCGTATCTTTATGATCGGCAGTGAATCTATCTGTATGGGGTTCGTAATCCTCCAGTAAATATTCACTTACATCCGGGATCACTTCGTACACTGTTTCCAACGCTATATTGTTGATCGTAATGATCAATCCGTAAGGTTTGCCCTTTATCATCACAGTGACACTGTGCTTTTCCATACTTTAAATGCCGCAAGTGATATGCCATTTAAAAAGGCCGGCGCTGTACAATTACCGGCCTTTTTTGTATATAATGGAAGGATAAAATCATACTATTTTACCTGGCCATTGCTTTAGCCGGTGCTTTCTTTGCAGTAACTTTTTTCTTTGGTGCTGCTTTTTTTATGGTAGCTTTTTTTACTGTTTTTTTAATAACTTTTTTCTTAGCAGCCGCTTTCATCGGGGTGGCCTTACGGGGAACTTTGGCCCCCTCTTCTCTTGCTTCAGATAAGCCTATTGCGATAGCTTGTTTGGGATTAGTTACTTTTTTATTGCTATTGCCACTTTTTAGTTTCCCCTCATGCATTTCATGCATACTTCTTTCTACCTTTTTCTGGGCTAGTTTTGAGTACTTTGCCATGACAAAAAATTTAGATGGGTTAAAAAAAGAAATAACACGGATTAGGGCACAAAATATAAGCCAGCCATATTCTCCCGGTACCTGACGGGAATATGTGGAGTCAACCGGGGAAGTGTGTTAAAAATTCTATGGATTGTGGAATGTATTGCCCCATTCATTTGCTACATCGATTCCCAATATGGGCCGCCACCCGACAAATAAAGCGGTGGCATGCATCTTGTTCGCCGTTAGGGTAAATGTTCAACAACTATCACTATTAAAATTCAGGATTATGGAAGACATCAGATATCAACAAGCTGCTTCAACTGCTCCTATGCACGACAAAAGTTCGGTAGATAAGGCCAGGCATAGCAAACGTGGATTTGCTTCTATGGACCCTGAACAGCAACGTGCCATTTCCAGAGAAGGAGGTAAAGCTGCCCATCAGCAAGGTGTTGCACATAAATTTACATCAGAAGAAGCACGTGCAGCAGGTAAAAAAGGTGGCGAAGCAGTGAGCAAGAATCGTGAACACATGGCTACTATTGGCCGTAAAGGCGGCACCAATCGCGGCAAAAAGAAAGTAAACAACGAAAATGATAGTCATGAATAACCCGGCATAGCCCGGGTTATTTTAGCTTTGCCGATTAATCCCGTCGATGCCCATCCCCCCAAAGTTTCAGTGCCAGCAGCAATGACTCCAGGCTATGCCCATAAGCGGTTACCTGGTAAGCAGCTGGCTATGCGTTTTCCGGACCGGCAATACGCTCCATCAATTCATGCCTTTCCAGCTCCTTCAACGCTCTCTACAACATCCGGGCAGTAATATGCTTAATATCGCTATGCAACTCATTATATGCTTTGCATAGCGGATTTCCTTTGGAAAAGAAGATAAAACTATCTTTCTTATATTTGTCCATTTTCATCTATGAAAACACAAAGACGCTGGATCTATTGCCTGCTGATCGTATTGAATGTTCCGCTGGGACTAGCTACCAGGTGGACCCCACAATATTTTCCAGAAATCATCCGGGTATATGGTGGTGATGTATTATCTGCCACCTGCATCTTTTGGGGTATACGATTCCTCTATCCTGTTAAGCCTTTATGGAAAATTGCATTGATCAATTACATTGTTTGTTTTGCTATTGAAGTGCAGCAGCTATATCAGGCCGAATGGGCGGTGAAGTTCCGTAATACACCTGCCGGTATTATATTGGGGCATGGCTTCCTGTGGAGTGATTGTGTATGTTATGCAGTAGGTACCGTAATCGCTTTTGTATTGGCCTGGCTCATAGAAAAGATAATTTAAGTATATTTATTATGAACCATTTAACAACCTGTTTATGTTAACACTCATTAAAATACTCATTGGGGTGGTCATGCTGGAACATCTTTACATACTATGGTTCGAGATGTTTGCCTGGACCAGCAGAGGACCTAAAGTATTTAAATCTCTCCCTAAAGAATTATTCCCTCCTACCAAAGCATTAGCTGCTAACCAGGGCTTGTACAATGGCTTTCTGGCGGCCGGCTTATGCTGGACATTCTTTATCGCGGATCCGTTATGGGCCATGCGTGTAGCTATTTTCTTCCTGAGTTGTGTAGTGATAGCCGGGATATATGGCGCATTGACAGCCGATAAGAAAATCTTTTTCGTACAGGCATTACCGGCATTGGTAACATTGCTGTTGTTCCTCTTTTATTAAGCATACTTTTTCATGATACAGGAATCAGATATCCGGGTAGGCAACTATGTTGCTTACTTCGATTATAATATGGAAGAAACAGCCTTTCTGGTGGAAGGAATTCTGCAAGGGTTTATTTATAACTCGGGGCTGCCGCTTAGTAAGATCTCCTGTGAGAAGGCTAATCCGGTAGTATTGGATCTTTACCTGCTGGCAAAATTTGGATTTATTAAGGGAGATAAGGAGCATGGAGAAGACGTAAATGTGCATTCCTTAAAATACAACCGGCTCAACAGTGTGCATATCAAATATGAAAACGATGTATTCCAGCCAATGACGGATGCTCCCACCGGGCTGGTGCCTTACGGGCGCCCAATAGCACATGTACATCAGTTACAAAATCTTTTTCATGCGCTTACGCGCGATGAATTAACATTGTTTGAATAACGCTTGCTCATTTAAAAAATATTAGGCCAACCTTATGAGCATGATGTTTGTTTAGCAATGTATACGTTGAAATAAAAAACAAAACATGCCATGAGTACACCAACTACTACAGCTGAACTGGATCAATTATGTATTAATACAATGCGGTTTCTCTCTGTGGATGCAGTGCAAAAGGCCGATAGCGGGCATCCCGGATTGCCATTGGGCGCTGCTCCCATGGCTTATGTGCTCTGGACAAGATTCCTAAAACATAATCCATCTGATCCTCATTGGTTTAACCGCGACCGGTTCATATTATCTGCCGGCCATGGTTCGATGCTGCTGTATAGCTTACTGCATCTTACCGGTTACGATATCCCGATGGAACAAATCAAACTGTTTCGGCAATGGGGCAGCATCACCCCTGGTCATCCTGAACGCGGACTCGTTCCGGGTGTAGAAGTGACTACCGGTCCTCTTGGACAAGGTTTTGCCAACGGCGTTGGCATAGCCATGGCAGAAGCCTATCTGGCAGCACAGTACAACAAACCCGGATCAACCATCATTGATCATTACACCTATGCATTGGTAAGTGATGGCGATCTGATGGAAGGCGTTGCTGCCGAAGCGGCTTCCCTGGCGGGTCACCTGAAGCTGGGTAAACTGATTTATTTGTATGATGATAACCGCATCACACTGGCATCTGCTACGCCCGTAACTTTTACAGAAAATCATGAAGAGCGGTTTCGTTCCTATGGCTGGCACACACAGATTGTAGCAGACGGCAATGACCTGGGAGCTATTGATAGCGCTATTCGTGCAGCACAAGCCGACACAGAACGTCCCTCTATCATTCTTATACGTACACATATAGGATATGGTTCTCCTAACAAACAGGATACCTGTGCTGCACATGGCTCCCCACTGGGTGAAGACGAAGTAAAGCTGACCAAACAGCACCTGGGCTGGCCTGTGGAGCCTTCGTTCCTGGTACCTGAAGCAGCCCAAACTCATTTTCGTACAGCCGTTAACGTTGGGAGCAAATTATCAGCAGCATGGGAAGCGCAATTTATTAGCTACAAGGAAAAATACCAGGAATCGGCGCAGGAATTGGATGCGCTTATTCACGGGCATATCCCAATTGACTGGGCTAAAAACATCGCACCGTTTCCGGCAGATGTTAAGGGCATTGCTACCAGGGCCGCTTCCGGAAAAGTGATGCAGGCATTTTATCCGCTGCTACCTGGTTTTATTGGTGGCTCCGCGGACCTAAATCCTTCTACTTTTACAGAGCTGAAGGATGCCGGCAATTTTGAAAACCCTGCCATGGCAATAGGTGATATGCAGGGCAGCGCTACCGGCGGCTGGAGTTATGCGGGTCGTAACGTGCAGTATGGCGTACGGGAACACGCCATGGGAAGCATTTCTAATGGACTGGCTGCACATGGTGGCCTCATTCCTTTCTGCGCTACATTCCTCACCTTCTCTGATTATATGCGGCCTCCTATGCGATTGGCCGCATTAATGGAACTTAAAGTGATCTATGTTTTTACGCACGATAGTATTGCTATGGGAGAAGATGGTCCCACACATCAGCCGGTAGAACACCTGGCTGCTTTACGGGCCATTCCGGAGTTGATTATGATCCGTCCTGCTGATGCCAACGAAACAATTGCAGCCTGGCATATGGCGGTGGAAATACCCAAGAAACCGGTAGCCCTGGTGCTATCCCGGCAAAATGTACCTACGCTTGACCGGCAACAATATGCTCCGGCAGATCATCTCCGTTTTGGCGCCTATATCCTGGCAGATGCCCCACAGGGGAATCCAGAACTGATACTCATAGCTACCGGCTCAGAAGTGAGCCTCATTGTGGCTGCGCAGGAAAAATTAAAAGCACAAAACATAGCGGTGCGGATTGTTTCCATGCCCAGCTGGGAACTATTTGACGCACAAACCCCGGAATACCGTGATAACATCATACCTGCTAATGTTCCTGCCAGAATAGCCGTGGAAGCGGGGATATCGCAGGGGTGGCATCGTTACACAGGTGATAGCGGTGAAGTAATATCCATAGATCGTTTTGGCGCCTCTGCACCAGGTCCTGTGATGTTGCGTGAATTTGGATTTACGGTAGATCACATTTGTGAACGCGCATTGGCATTGCTGAAAAAAACAAGTCCTGTATATGAAAAAACTGGTGGTCTTTGACCTGGATGGCACCCTTGCTGAAAGCAAATCTTCTATCGATGATGAAATGGGGACCCTGCTCTCTGCTTTGCTGCAGGTAGCCCGCGTAGCCATTATTTCCGGCGGTGCGTGGCCACAATTCGACAAACAGGTATTGGCCAAACTGCCCGTAAATGATTTGCTGCAACGATTGTCCATTTTGCCTACCTGTGGCACTCAGTTTTATGAATATACATCAGGATGGAGCAAACGTTATGCAGAAGATTTTACGGCCGAAGAGAAAAAAAAGATCATCGACTCATTAAATAGCGTAGTAGACACATTGGGCTACAAAGCGCCACAGTTATGGGGGGAGCCTATAGAAGACCGTGGCAGCCAGATTACCTTTTCAGCATTGGGCCAGGAGGCTCCTTTGGAAGAAAAGAAAAAATGGGACCCTGACTTTGCGAAAAGACAACAAATGAAAACTTTGCTGGAAAAACTTATTCCGGAGTTTTCTATCAGTTTAGGCGGCACCACTTCTGTTGATATCACCAAACCTGGCATAGACAAGGCTTACGGCATCAGAAAGCTGAGAGATATATTATCCATTACCATCCCCGAAATGATATTTATAGGTGATGCTATCTTCCCCGGCGGCAATGATTACCCGGCAAAAGAAGCAGGTGTGGAATGTATAAAGGTGCGTGACCCCGATGAAACTAAACGGGTGATAGAAGCCATTGTCGCTTGTCTTGGTAGTATTACATAACACATGCATTATGCTGTTTTATGAGATAATAATTCTGTTAACAATGCAGATAAACTAACGGAAGCACTGGCTATTACATCATCACCGGCGCCATAGTAGATATATAAAGTATCACCAAAAACAGCTGTTCCTGTAGGAAAACATACGTTACTTACATCTCCTTTTAATTCCCATTCACTCTCCGGTGTAATGAGTGCATAAGGTAGTCGTGCAATTTCCTTCAGTGGGTTTTCCAGATCCAGTAATGCTGCACAACCTACATACACATATCCGTTTACAGTATCATGCACCCCGTGATAAATTAATAGCCAGCCGCTCTTGGTTTCAATGGGCGGGCAGCCGCCACCAACATAGCTTACCTCATGATCATATTTTGGAGCCAGTACAATATAATCATCGAAATGAAGGAAATAATTTTGCCAGAATTCAGTGGTCAGCTCAGCTAAATCATTTACAGCAACAATCTGTATATCCGGCTTTACACGATGCAGAAAATGAAATTTATTATTGATTTTCCTGGGAAAGAAAACCAGGTCTTTACTCCATAAAATAGTATTCAGGCTATTATAACGTTCGTATTTTTCATTCAGTTCCTCTCTGCATTCCGCGAGATTTATAAAATCATTGTATTTAATCTGGGAAACGATTAATCCTTTTTTTTCGAAATGTACCAGGTCACTGGAAGTAGCCAATGCGCCACTTGCAGTTGTCCCGTCATAAGCCGTATAGGTAAGGTAATACAGGTCATCTATCTTCACAATGCGGGGATCTTCAAGTCCTTTGGATTCATAATCAAATTGCGGAAAGAGCAGCGGTGTATCGGCGCGCTCCGATACTGTTAGCGGGTCTTTCAGTTTGCAATAACCAATGGTGGAATGATTACCTTGCCGTACAGCCCTGTAAAAAATGTGTACCTCCTCCCCAACCCTTATCACAGCGGGGTTTAAGACACCTTCATTTTCAAAAGTAAAATTGGTTTTCTCCAGCAGGATGCCTTCTTTTTTAATTGCTATCATGACTTTTCTTACCTCCGATGGGGAATAACAGTAAAATAATTTCTTATAATATTGAAGAAAGCGGTAAAGTTACCAGCTTGTATAAGTTACTCATTTTTACTGATTTGCAGAAAGAATATCCTGTTGTTGCTATTAAATTTTGCGTTTAATATTAAACTTACTTACGCGCTATCCCATTTAAAAGCCAAACCCAAACTGGACTCCACCTGATCTGTGTGGCACACTGGTTTGGAATTCTCTTGTTTGCATAGACTGGTAATACTCCAGATACATCCTTTTAAAGATGATGACTAAGCCGAATCTGTTTAGCAGCACCACCCGGTTAACATCTTTATTGGGAATCGTATACGGACTACCGCGGTCAAATAACCCACCTTGCAGGGTAGCATCAAATACCACCAGGCTCATAACGGGTTGTGCATAGAGGTAATACTGCACCTTTTTGTGCACAGCAGTGGCATTATCTTTATAAGGATCATAAAAATTTCCGGTCATCAGAGAAACGCCTGCTGTAGCTTTATCGCTCAGCGTACCAACTCTGGCACTTCCATAGGCTGCCACAGAAAAATGAGCTGGAAGGGCATATAACTCCCGTTCATAGTTCAGTTGGTAATTCAGTATAATATCATTATTGATCTGATTATGCCAGCCCAGTGGCAGTATATAGTTTATCCAGCGATGAATTGTTTTCTGCATATCTTCTCCACCCGCCCAGGCCCCGATGATCCCGGTACTTAGCAAAGTAGTGATCCGTTCCCGACGGGCAGTATTAGTAGCCATTAAAAAGGTTTTGAAGAACAATACTGCTGCATAAGGACGATCACCGTATATAATGTTGTACTCGTTAAGGTTATTGGGGGTGTAAGCCTCATGTTCAACAGCAAGACCGTAATTAACCGTGGCATGTTTGGGGCGCCATAATAATGCGGATAAAGGGTTATGCTGCAAAGCGGGGTTTATACATTCTAAATAAACACCCTGGGTATAATCGCGATCTGTACCTGTAAAATAATCATTTTCATAGTAGATCCTTACATAGTGGTTGCTATTGATATTTCTGAATGCAGGTGTATTGTCTATAGCCTGTGCGGCTGTCAGCACGGGAATAAGACCTTGTATCCAGCAAAACAACCAACGGTATAAGCGCATACTATTTATGTACGGGATACAGATGGCAGTGGTTTTAATTGCCGGATAATATGCCGCATAGCAGGTGGTGCAGCCATTTCAGGGCATAAAAAAAGACGAACCGATGTAACTCGTGTTCGTCCTTTAGTTGGTGACCTCATCTGGATTCAAACCAGAAACCTTTTGATTCGTAGTCAAATGCTCTATTCAGTTGAGCTATGAAGCCGTTTCCCCGTTTCGGGATTGCAAATGTAGAACAATTATTTATTCTAACAAATTATTTTTCAATTTTTTACATCTGTAAGCTTTTCTACAGATTTCCAATTTTTGATAAAAAATGCTGCAGGTTTTGCAGCATTTTTTACTTTTTGTGACCTCATCTGGATTCAAACCAGAAACCTTTTGATTCGTAGTCAAATGCTCTATTCAGTTGAGCTATGAAGCCGTTTCCCCGTTTGGGATTGCAAATGTAGGATTAGTTTTAAATTAAACAAAAAATATTTGAAATATTTTTTTGACGTACTACCGTCAACGTATACACGCAATATAGAATATCCCGCAAGATGCTTATTCAAAGCCTGTTTGCGGGATATTCTAAAAAAAAATAAAATAACAATAACGATTAAACGCTGCTAATGAAATTTCAATACTACCATACTATACAATAGCGCTACCCCTATTAATATGGGTCCTAAAAAAGAGATCCAGGAAACAGCAGGATGGGGCAATGCCTTTAATAGCGGCAATAAATCTTCATGCACTTCATACAGTTTATCATCTGTTTTGCGCACGCACCATATTTTGCCGATAGGAAAAAGGGGAATCCAGTACAGGTGGGCATATTCCTGTCTTACTTCAAACTGTACAAAATCAGGTACATCGCTGGCAATACCGATATCTGCCAGTTGAAAAGCTTTCAGGCACAGGCTTCTACGGCCATAAATAAAAAACATAGTATAGGTCAAAGGGTTACACGCGAGGGCGCAATGATTACAATATATATATTATTTATACAATTCAATACCCTCCTTTTACCTGATTGATTATAGTGCGTATATCCGCTGTCGTTAGAAAGAAGTTGTGGGATATGTACAAACAAAAAAAAGACAAACCGAAATTATCGTGTTTGTCTTTTTTTGTTTGTGACTCCGTCTGGATTCAAACCAGAAACCTTTTGATTCGTAGTCAAATGCTCTATTCAGTTGAGCTACGGAGCCAATAAATATGATTGGATGGCAAAGGTATGCGTTTTTTTGAAAATGCCAAATTCTAGGCGGAAATTTTCTGCAATCTCCTGATTTACACTTACTTTTGCAGCAATTGCTTAATTATTATAAGAAGTGAAAATTCAACTCTGGAGCATAGGAAAGGAACATGATCCCTACATCAGGGAGGGTATTGCTGTATTTCAAAAAAGGTTACAGCATTATGTAGATTTTGAAGTAAAACTGATACCTACCGTGAAGCAGGCGGCTAGTTTATCTGTACCGGAACTCAAAAAACAGGAAGCTAAAATCATCATGGATCTCCTGCAGCCTACGGACTTCCTCCTGGCGCTGGATGAGAAAGGAAAGATGATGACCACCGTACAATTTGCAGATTTTTTACAGCAGCGCAATAATGCAGGTACACGGCAGCTGATCATCCTGATTGGCGGGGCCTTTGGAATTGATCAGTCGCTGTTACAACGGGCACAATTACAGATGTCACTGTCTCCTCTTACCTTTCCGCATCAGTTGGTCCGGCTTATTTTTACAGAGCAATTATATCGTGCTTATACGGTGTTAAATCGTGAGAAGTATCATCATCAATAGCTATATTTATAGTCTAACAACCCGAACTTATGACCTTTTCAATCAGCATTGTTATCATCGTCATTACATGCCTCATTTCCTATTCTGCGTTGCAAAATTATGATCAGCTGAATAAGCTGAGCATGCAGCCATATATGGTGAAACACTACAAACAATACTACCGTTTTATTACGTCTGGTTTTGTACATGCAGATTTTCAACATCTGTTGTTCAACATGCTTACACTGTATTTTTTTGGAAGTTTTATTGAGCAGGTTTTTACGCAATTATTCCAGAATAAAGTGGTGTATGTACTTTATTATATACTGGGCATTATCGTTTCTGATATACCCTCGTTTATCAAACACCGCGACAATGAAAGATACTCTTCCCTGGGCGCTTCCGGGGCTATTTCCGCTATTGTTTTCACCGCAATAATGGTGAATCCATGGGCTTCTATTTATTTATTCTTTGCCATCAAAATACCTGCGGTTATATACGGTGTGTTGTTCCTTGGTATTTCGGCCTATATGTCGAGAAAAGGTGGTGGAAATATAAACCATGATGCTCACTTATGGGGTGCATTGTTTGGCATTGTATTTCCGCTGTTATTTCATCCCGAACTCGGCACTTCATTTATCTATCAGCTCCTGCACCGTTCACAATTCGTACAATAATTTTTTTTTGGGAGAAGTATACCAGCACCGGTATTCTTCTCCCAAAAAAATTGTTATTTACTAAATTCTATACATAACATTTCCTTCGTTGCCGGTGTAATCTTAGCCCTGTCATCCACCCGCATTCCCAGCACCCAAACAATACGCTTAGCTGACTCCAGCACCCATACATTTTCTTTTTGCGGCAACGATAACTTCTGATCAATCAGAAAACGGCTCAGTTTTTTCTTCTTTGGCATGCCCAACGGATAAAAATAATCACCTTGTTTCCATCTTCTTAAAATCAATGGAAAACTTACCTGTTTGGCATCCAGCCATGCCACTTCAGGGGCTGTTGGAATATTGGCAGTACCTCTCTCCTGCTGGCGCAGGTGTAACTGGCCGCCTCCAAAATGAATATTCGGCTGCGATGCTTCAATCACCACCAGCGGCGCATCCAGTGTAGGCGTTGGCGTTATGAGCAACCACTGACGATTACGGATAATGCGGTGTGTGGCAGTTTCCACGTAACGACCAGATTCACTGTCCAGCAGTCCCAGTACCTGTTGTGTTTGCGCAGGTGAACAACCAAATTCCCGAAACAGTTCCCAGGCTATGGTTTGCAGCGGTACACTATGCTGCAGTTTCAGAACAGGCACCATCCAGGTATTATCTTTCGAAAATAATAAACGTTTACGATGCTTTGTTATCGCCTCCTGATACAGTATTTCCGCTTCTTTCATTTTTTCGATGGTGGCAGCCATATTCTTCACAGCACTGGGAAATACTTCCTGCAACTGTGGAATAATATGATGACGGAAATAATTACGTGTATACTTATCCGTTATATTCGAACTATCTTCTACAAAAGGAATATTATAAAAAGAAGCATACGCTACAAGCATATCTTTCTCTGTAAATAATAACGGACGGATGATACGTTCCTGCTTAGGCAAAATGCCATGTAAGCCTGCAATACCAGTGCCTTTTGAAAAATTCATCAGGGCCGTTTCCACACTATCCTGCATATGATGTGCGGTAGCGATATAGGCATACCCTTCTGCTGCCCGTACCTGTTCCAGCCAGTTATAACGCAGTTCCCTCGCAGCTACCTGGATAGCTACCCTATTTTCCGTTACATATGCCTGGGTATCAAATTTCACAGTGTGCAGCGGCAATGTCAGTGATACAGCGAGCTGTTGAACAAACTGTTCATCTCTCACTGATTCCTCCCCGCGCAACTGAAAATTACAATGGGCAATACCCACCTGGTAACCTGCCTGCTTAAAAAGATGTGCCATCACAATGGAGTCTACTCCTCCACTCACGGCCAGCAAGACTTTCTGCGTAGGATCAAATAGTTTATGCTGGGTAATATATGCTGAAAAATTTGCTACTAAATGTTGCGGCATGCGTTGTTTGTTGGATTTAAAATATCAATATGTCAGATCTTCGAAGGCCGACTGTAACTCGTTATAAGCATGCCTTTCATTACCTGCTTTGGCCATGGCCATGCCTTTCTCATATACGCTGATAGCGCCTGCGGGATCACCTGCGCGCTCCAGTAATTTGCCCAGATGGTAATAAGAACCCACATAGCCTGGTTCGTGTGCCAGCAGTTCTTCAAACAGTTGCCGGGCAGTGATATCGTCATTTAGTTTGATATACTCCAGTGCCAGTGCATGTTTCAGGAAGCTATCATCAGGGCTTCCTTCCAGGAACTGTTTTATTTGCGCGATTCTATCCATGCCGTTTATAATTATTTATTAATATAATATGTCAATTGTAATACTGATTAAAATCATCTTCACCAGCTGCGGTTGGCGTACTTTATTTAGATATATTTGCTATTACCGCATTTTTAAACAAAACAGTTTAAGGCCATGAAGATTTTAGTTTGTATCAGCAAAACTCCGGACACGACTGCAAAAATAGCTTTCACGGACAATAACACGAAATTCAATGAGGCTGGTGTACAGTTTATTATTAACCCGTACGATGAATGGTATGCACTGGTAAGGGCACTGGAGTTGAAAGAAACAATAGGTGCTGACGTGCACCTCATTACTGTTGGCGGAGCAGACTGTGATCCGATCATACGCAAAGCGCTGGCCCTGGGTGGCGATGAGGCATTCCGCGTAAATGCAGATAGTGCAGACAGTTACTACATTGCATCACAAATAGCGGCACACGCTAAAGACAAACAATACGATATCATTTTTACCGGTAAGGAAACCATTGATTATAATGGCTCCGGCATAGGCGGCATGGTTGCTGAGCTGCTGGAACTGCCCTATGTATCGATTGCAGCAAAGTTTGAGCTGAATGGCACCGTAGCCACCGTTAACAGAGAAATTGAAGGCGGGGAGGAAATATGCGAAGTATCGCTACCGGTTGTGGTTTCCTGTCAGAAAGGAATGGCAGAAGCACGTATCCCTAACATGCGCGGCATCATGGCTGCCAGAACAAAGCCTTTGGCAGTAGTAGAACCAATTGCAGCTGATACCCTGACCGGTATCGTAAGTTTTGAACTGCCGCCAGCTAAAGCAGGCGTAAAACTGATCAGTCCTGATAACGTGGAAGAACTGGTGAAGTTACTACACGAAGAAGCGAAAGTGATCTAAGGGTAAACCATTTCTCATCTACTAATTATCTCATTCATGTCTATATTAATATTTGCCGATCAGGCACAGGGAAAAATTAAAAAGGCTTCATTTGAAGCGGTGCAATATGGTGCAAAAATAGCAGCGCAGTTAGGTACTACCGCTACGGCTTTGGTGCTGGGACCCGTTGATGCAGCGGAGTTGGCAGCACTGGGTCAATATGGTGCGCAAAACGTATTGCATGCTGCAGATGCCCGTCTTCATGAAGTAGAAAGCACTGTATACACAAAAATTATTGCTGAAGCAGCAGCGCAGGAAGATGCTAAAGTGATCATCTTCTCACATAATTTTGATGGTAAAGCCGTTGCTCCGCGTGTAGCAGCAAGACTGAAAGCTGGTCTGGTAGCGGGAGCCATCTCCTACCCTGATACTTCTAATGGTTTTGTAGTAAAGAAGAGTGTATTCTCCGGCAAGGCATTTGCAAACATCAATATCACTTCTGATAAAAAAGTAATTGCACTGTTGCCAAATTCATTCCCGCTTACACCAGGTACCGCATCCGCTACAGTAACCAATTTTACGCCTGCTATCAGTGATGCAGACTTTAAAGTAAAAGTGGTGAAAGTAGAAACGGTGAGTGGTGATATTCCGTTAACAGAAGCTGAAATAATTGTGAGTGGTGGTCGTGGATTGAAAGGACCTGAAAACTGGGGTATCCTGGAAGATCTGGCAAAGGCACTGGGCGCAGCTACGGCCAGTTCCCGTCCGGTAGCTGATGCTGGCTGGCGGCCTCATCACGAGCATGTTGGTCAGACTGGTTTAACCGTAAGGCCTAATCTCTACGTGGCGATTGGCATTTCCGGTGCTATTCAGCACCTGGCAGGTGTTAACGGTAGTAAAGTGATTGTGGTGATTAATAAAGATCCGGAGGCACCATTTTTCAAAGCAGCCGATTATGGCATAGTAGGTGATGCATTTGAAGTAGTGCCTAAGTTAACGGAAGCTGTGAAGAAATATAAGCTGACGCAGGCCTAATAATACTTATGAATTACGAATTGCGAATCAGGGGGTCAAAATGATCTTGCTTATAACCGCAATTCGTAATTCGTAATCCTCATATTAACCATTTATCATTATAGATTTTTTTTAGATAAGGAATATTTTTCTAACTTCACGGTCTTACAAAATATTCAGCGACAACGCAAGACAGATATGAGAAAAATAGAACTGGAAATAGTTGCTTTATCGCACAGCATTACGCAGACTCATTCATATGCCGTGGTACTGGGAGAAGTAAATGGCTTACGCCGTTTACCTATTGTGATTGGTGGCTTTGAAGCGCAGGCGATCGCAGTGGCACTTGAGAAAATGCAACCCAGCCGCCCCTTAACGCATGATTTGATGAAGAACTTCATGAATGCATTCAACGTTGAATTGCATGAAGTAGTTATCAGTAATCTCCAGGAAGGTATTTTTTATTCCAAGCTTATCTGTTCCAGCAACGAAGAAACGATTGAAATAGATTCCCGCACATCAGATGCACTGGCGCTGGCCGTGCGTTTTGGCTGCCCTATTTACACCTTCGAGAACATCCTCAACAGCGCCGGTATATTACTGGATGATCCGGGAGGCAAGAAAGGTAACAAACCTGTAACGCCCACTATTTCTGAGCATGAAAAAGGTGCAGAAGATGACCTGAAAGCGTTGAATGTAGATGAGCTGACCACACTGCTGCAGGAAGTACTGGAGCAGGAAGACTATATCCGCGCCATCGCAATACGCGATGAGATTAACAGTCGCAAAAGCAAATAATTTCTTTCAGTAATGTATGTGCAGCCGGCGGAGTAATGTCTGTTGCTGTGAGTTTACTATGCAATGTATTTTACATGATTGTATTTCCTAACTGCAAAATAAACCTGGGCCTGCATGTTACCAACAGGCGAGCCGACGGTTTTCATGATCTGGAAACTGTTTTTTATCCTTTATCTGTTAATGATGCACTGGAAGTCATTAGTCCGGGTACCTTGCAGTTTGGGAGCAGTGGTATAGCTGTTCCGGGTAATGCCCATGATAATCTTTGTTTGAAGGCTTTTCACCTGCTGCAAAAAGACTTCCCCACTTTACCACGCGTGAATATTCATTTACATAAACATATTCCTATTGGTGCAGGATTGGGCGGAGGCTCTGCAGACGCTGCTTTCATGTTACAGTTGTTGAATAATAAATCACAGTTAGGGTTGAGTGAAGCGCAACTGATAGATTATGCGGCACAGCTGGGGAGTGATTGCCCGTTTTTTATAGCCAACAAACCTTGTTATGCCACCGGACGCGGAGAAGTGCTGGAGCCAATAACACTGGATCTTTCCGGATACTCCTTCCTGCTGGTGCACCCTGGTATTCATGTAAGCACCAGTTGGGCATTTAAGCAGCTCACACCCCAATTACCTGCTTACGCGCTGCGGGAGAAGATACAGTTGCCTGTAGCCGCCTGGAAGGGCGTCATCAGTAATGATTTTGAGGAGCCGGTATTTCAGGCACATCCGGTATTGGCAGGCATTAAAGAGAAAATGTATATGGGGGGAGCTGTGTATGCAACGATGAGTGGCAGCGGATCTGCTGTGGTTGGCATCTTTCCAAAAAACAAAATAGCTGACATCTTGTGGGATGCCAGCTATCGGGTATTTAAAATTCGGTAAGTCTTACTTTACGGAAGCTACCAGCGTTTTGAAAGTTTCTGGTTCATTCATAGCCAGGTCAGCCAGAACTTTTCTGTTCAGGTCGATATTTTTACCAGCTAATTTATTCATAAACACAGAATAGGTCAACCCTTCTGCTCTAACAGCAGCGTTGATACGGGCGATCCACAGCTGACGGTAGTTTCTTTTCTTTAATTTACGGCCAACGTAGCTATAAGTGAGTCCTTTCTCGAGGACGTTCTTCGCTACTGTGTAAACATTTTTTCTTTTACCGTAGAAGCCTTTGGCTTGCTTTAAGATCCTTTTTCTCCGGGCTCTTGAAGCTACGGCGTTAACTGAACGAGGCATTTGCTTTGTTTTTTCTCAGGTTATAAAATTCGATTCTTTTGACAGATACTAGCGCATTCCGAGCATTCTCTTAACCAGGTTAAGATTTGCAGAGTGAACCAGTGTACTACCTCTTAAACTACGTTTTCTTTTCGTAGATTTTTTAGTCAGTAAGTGGCTTTTGAAGGCCATGAACCGCTTAATCTGTCCGTTCCCACCAACCTTGAACGTTTTCTTGGCACGGGAATGTGTCTTTACTTTGGGCATCTTACATCAAATTTGGTCTGCAAAGGTATGAAAATAATTTAATAAAGCACAGTCCTGTGTAAATAATTCAGCCCCCACCCACAATGTGGATAACTTTTTTAATACTTTTTTCTCCCTTAGTAACGAATTGACAATCAATTTTCATTTCGCCTTCTCTGCGCTTATCTAGCCACTTATTCATATTATAAATATTAACACTTTTTTTATTTCTCTATATTATCATTAATTTTAATCTTAATTTATTATAATATTTTAGCCATACCATGTATAAACACCTTACGCCTATGAAACCATTTTACACTCCCTCGCAAGTAGACCGGATAAAGGTCGCCGGTCATTTTTATCGACGTAACCAGTTGAGAGACAAAGCGGCATGAGCAAACTGTAGCGCTCAGACCTGATACTTTTTTCACTTAACTGTTTTGCACCTATGAAACGACTATTAACCTTCCTATACCTATTGCTGGGGCTTGTGCTGCTGAATACACAAAAAGTCAGGGCCCAAACCGTTTTTATGAATGCCCCAGACACCACCTGTGCTGGTAGCTTTGCTACAGTGAACGGTATGATATGGGATCAAAATGCTGTTACTGTAGACAACATGGTCTGGACAGTGACGCCCGCAGACCCTACTGCCACCATAAAACTACTGTCCGGAAAGCTGGGTGCAGCAATGCTCCCGGTGTATTCAGGCGTAACGGCTGTAACAGTCAGACTGGATTCTGTTGGTAAATATACCTTCAAGGTTACCATCTTTGGAACAGACAATAATACCCATAAAAAAAGTTCATGGACGAAAAGCGTTGTAATTTATGCTGCGGATTGTTCTATCCAAAAATGTGAAGGGAATACACAGAATGTTGGTTCCAACTTTCTGGAAGACTTTGGTACATTCAATGTTGGAGATCCGAGGAGAAGCAGTCCTTATGTTCCAGGTTATATATTTAATGGAAACCCAGCCTCTGCGCTTGCAGATAATGAGTATTGCGTTTATTATACTACACTACATGATGTGAAAGATGACTGGGTAGATGCCAGGGATAAGTCACAAACCGGGACGGGGGGCATGCTGGTAGCCAACTCCTCTGTTGATAAAAAAACAGTTTATAAAAGACAAGTAGATAATCTTTGCCCCGGATCTGTTTATAACTTCAGTGCCTGGTTCCTGAATATCAACTCAGACAAAACAATTAATAGCATTTGTGCCAGGTCTACAGAAACTCCTCCCGGATACAAATATGCCGGCGTAACATTTATTGTAAGAGATCTTAGCGGTGTAGAACTAAAAAGATTTAAAACATATAACGTTTCCATGAACCTGACCGCCTATCAATGGCAGCAGTACGGTGGAAGCTTTAAAACAAAACCGGGCGTTACAAGTGTAACAGTAGAAATACAGAATGATAACCCGGGTGGTTGTGGTAATGATATTGCTATTGACAATATTGAGTTTAAGTATTGTGATCCTAATATTTATGCATTTATAGATGGTCAGGTTGATACACATGTTATTGAAGACAAAATATGTGCTGGCTCGCCTATCAACATGACTTCTATTTATACCCCTTCAGACTACTTTACAAAAGCAACCTTTCAGTGGCAACGGAGTGATGATAATGTTACATGGACTGACTTGTCCAATGGTCCGGCACTCGCCGGCGCCACAGATTCCATCCTTCAGGTTAAAAATGGTTACCTCGTAGGAGATCCTTTGGCGCCAAAATTAATCTGGTTCAGAGTAAAGATCACTGAAAATGGCAACGGGGCATCATGTGCCAATCCTTCCTATCCTACCAAGCTGACAATTTTACCAAAACCACAGGTAACAGTTTCATCTGGCAGGATATGTAAAGGGAGTGGCGTAGACTTAACAGCTAACGGTGGCTATTCAGTGTATGAATGGCGGGTAATTCCCGTCGTAACTGGCCCGACATTGCATGTCGTCCCTGATACTACTACTACTTACAGAGCAATTGGTATAGCAGATTATGGAAACAACAGGATCTGTAAAGATAGTGGAGAGGCTAAGGTAATAGTAGATACTGTGCCTAAAATAAAAATTGTGGGCGGCCCTGCGGAAATATGCTTAAATGCCGGAGTCACCTTACAAATCAACCCTATCGGCGCATATAATGGTGTTACCTGGCAAAACAATACGACCGTTATTCCAGGTCTTCCTGCCAATACATTAAAAATAACAGACGTACCTGTTGATACCGGTACCAAGGTATATAATGTAATTGTGCAGAATGTTACCTGTTTTGCTTATGATACTATGAGGATACGGGTGCGGTCAATGCCGGTAGCGGATGCGGATACGGTTATCAAACAATGTAATAATAAGAACTTCACCATCCTCAGAAAGGCGCTCCCTGCAGATATGCAAGGCCAGTGGACATTTATTGGTGCAGATCAGGGTGCAATCATTACTAGCCCGAATTCAGCCACAACAACCGTAACAGGTGTGCCGGCTGGTAAAACAGTTACACTACTTTGGACCATCACCAATATTTACAAACCCGATTGTATTGCTACCTGTAAGGCTACATTAACGAATACACCACCGCTTACAGCAAGCATTGCAGGCCCGGATATAGTACAATGTGGTTTAACCAATAATACCTTCCAGTTGGCTGGTAGTCAACCTGGTATTGGTGAAACCGGTAAATGGACAGTAAATCCTCCGACAAACCCGGCAACTGTTTCCTTTAATTCCGATGTTGCATATAACGCAGTAGCTACTTTTATTAGTCCTACCCTCCCAACAAATGTGGTACTAACATGGACTATTTCAAACGGCGGCGTATGTGCTGACAATACATCTAAAATTAATCTGAGCCTTAAAGCAGCTCCGGATGTTAAAGCAACAGCACCAAACGTATGTAATACCAGTGGCACTTTTGTGGTTAAATATAGTAATGCAACAGGAACTATTAATCAATACGCGATTAATGTAGATCCTGCTGCAGTTGCCACCAGAAAGATGCCTTCATTTACGGCAATTACCAATGGCGTATGGCCCGGCGGAGCTGCTGGCAATATCAGTGTAACATTACCAGCAGGAACACCTGTAGGTAATTATGATTTTATATTCACAGTACAGGAAGGTACGCTGCTGGGTTGTGCCAAGAGCGTTCCCTTCACACTTTCAGTAGAAGCACCATCTACAACACCTACATCAGTTACAGCCAGTGTAAGCAGCATCTGTAAAACAGGTAGCGCTACATTAAAAGTAATAGGGGGCGTACTGGGTACCGATCCCAATGGCACTACAAATGCTTCGTGGAAATGGTACACAGGTGGTTGTCCGGGTACACCGGGCAGCGTTGCTGTATCACCGGTTCTGGTACAACCCGATGGATCTATTGTAACCTTTAATAATATTACTACCACTACTACTTATTATGTGCGTGCTGAAAGTGCAGGAGCATGTAGTAATAGTAACTGTGCGTCTGCAACCGTAACAGTGTTTGCTCAACCGAATGTAGCAAATGCCGGTAGCAACCAAAGTGAATGTAATCGTCTTACCGACTTCCAGTTAAATGGTAATGCCACAGGTGTACCTGGTTTAAGTGGAACCTGGACCACAACTAATGCATTAGCTACCATTCATAATCCTACTCTTCCCAATGCAACTGTAACAGTACCTGTAGGCCAGACTGCAACATTAGTATGGACGATTTCTAACGGACCTTGTTTAACAACCAGTGCTTCAATAATTATTACGAATTATGCAATTCCTGCAAATGCTGATGCTGGAGTAAATATTACCAACTGTAATAACACCAGCTTTATCATGAACGCCAAAGCTCCTACTGAGTTTGGCGCGGCTGGTAAATGGACATACCCAGCCATTCCTGGTATGACCGTTTCAAGTGATACGGATCCTAAAGCAACCATCTCTATTCCGGTTGGTAACAGCGTGGTATTCACATGGACGGTTTCAAATGGTACATGTCCGGCCACTTCTGCAACGGTTACATTAAGCAACTATGCGGTTCCGGCAAATGCTGATGCCGGCAAAGACCAGGTAAACTGTAATAACACCAACTTTACCATGACCGCCAAAGCTCCTGCTGAGTTAGGCGCAAGCGGTAAATGGACATACCCTGTTATTGCGGGTATGACTGTTTCCAGTGATACAGATCCTAAAGCCACCATCTCCATTCCGGTTGGTACCAGTGTAACATTCACATGGACTGTTTCCAACGGTACATGTCCGGCCACTGCTGCAACCGTTACATTAAGCAACTTTGCAGTACCGGCAAATGCTGATGCCGGCAAGAACCAGGCAAATTGTAATAACACCAGCTTTACCATGACCGCCAAAGCTCCTACCGAGTTAGGCGCAAGCGGTAAATGGACATACCCTGCCACTCCAGGCATGACCGTTTCAAGTGATACAGATCCTAAAGCAACTATCTCTATCCCGGTTGGCACCAGTGTAACATTTACATGGACCGTTTCCAATGGTAAATGTGCTGCTACTGCTGCAACCGTTACATTAAGCAACTATGCAGTACCAGCAAATGCTGATGCTGGCAAGGACCAGGTAAACTGTAATAACACCAGCTTTACCATGACCGCCAAAGCTCCTACCGAGTTAGGCGCGAGCGGTAAATGGACATACCCTGCTATTGTAGGTATGACCGTTTCAAGTGATACGGATCCTAAAGCAACTATTTTTATCCCGGTTGGCACCAGTGTAACATTCACCTGGACTGTTTCCAACGGTAAATGTGCCGCTACTGCTGCAACGGTGACATTAAGCAACTATGCAGTTCCAGCAAATGCTGATGCAGGCAAGGACCAGGCAAACTGTAATAACACCAGCTTTACCATGACTGCCAAAGCTCCTACCGAGTTAGGCGCGAGTGGTAAATGGACATACCCTGCCACTCCAGGCATGACTGTTTCAAGTGATACAGATCCTAAAGCAACTATTTCTATCCCGGTTGGTACCAGTGTAAC
>NZ_PYAW01000009.1 GCF_003014755.1 Chitinophaga niastensis
ATAAAAGCGATGCAATACAAAGTATAAACAATTCAAAAAAACAGTATTTATACGCAACGGTCACGGGTTTATACTTATTAAAATCAATTGCAGTATCATTCTTCAATCAGGGGTAATCATGATCGATGATTCAAAATTAAAGGAACGGTACGCAATCTATTAGCGTTGTCATAACCGGTAAGAGTTTATATTCAGCACCCGTAGTGCCCACTCATTCGGCCTTGTTTCACCGGCTAGGAGGTCGAAAAACGCCTTTCCCTGTAGTAAAATAGGAAAATAAACTTGTTTTGATCCAATGGGTCCAGCCTGGTGCACAGTCCTTGTAGCACTCAACGTCCGGCGTAAGGCCTTCATGCGTAAATTTCAGCTCCGTTACGCCATTATTCTCAGCGAGATCAAAAATTAATTTTGTATTAGCCCATTCCTTTTTATCCGAATACCAGGGCATGTTACAATCCGTAATTAACCAAACAATTCTCTTACCGGGAATTAATTCTGCTACGGTAAAGTTAAAGAATGAATCACCTCCCATCTTTACTATAAACTTATCATTTTGTTTTTCGGCACTTCCGCTAAAGGTTATTCCCCACCACTCAGGCACATTGCTGATCCTTTTGACCGCTTCGCCCGCGCTAATTTTTGCAGAGATACTGCTGGTAAAATCGTTCTTTTCCATTTTGATTTAGTTTAGTGATTAATTGTGCATAGTTTAGATTCCCGGCCTGTGTTAAAGCTTTGTAGATTTTCCCTGGTGATGCCTTAATGCCAACTAGCTCATCGCTTTCTCCTTCAGGGAACAGCCTCCTATTACTGAGGTGTCAGTATAAACATGTATCATAAAATTACAAAAAGGAAATGTAAGAGAAGGGGTTAAAACTTTACCTGGCGGTATTTATTGAATATGCTGCTATACGTGGCAAATAGTATTACTGTATGCTTCCTGTAAAGTGCGTAGGAACAATATGTGCCTTACCAGATGCTTATACAACGTTGACAAAATTTTCTTAGCTTCATGTATGAATAAATTCGATTGGCATTCTGAACCATTAAAGGATAACACCATAATTACAGCAAGTTATAAAAACACCCAAAACGTTAGGCGCTTTTTCCAATCTCATTTTGGCGCTAATTTTAAAATGAATCGGGAATTTATGGCTTGGGTGAAGGTTAATGTTGGCAAAACATTAGGAGATGCAATAAAGGAGTTTGAAAATAAAATTTAGCTTTTTATTATTGTCGGAGAAAATAAAATGCTAATTAAAAAATGTTAAAATCGGGAAGACTGATATACCAGTCTTGCCGATTTTCTTTATTCTTCTATAATACTTGCCACTGGGGCATTTTTTTTGACAGATTCGATTCCATTATCTCTACCCGATGTAGCTTCATACATTTCACTTGTGCCAATCACCTGGCCATTCGTAGCCTTTAAATTGAAATAATACTGGCCGTTTTTAGCTGTTAGTTTTTCGTAACGACTATCATTAGGAGCATTTGTTTTAACGGAATCAATTCCGTTGTTACAAGCTGTTTTGGACGTATACATTTCACTTGATAGAATGGTTTGACCATTATGATCAGGGCACGTTAATGCCTTTTGTGGATACGGTTACTATGAACGGAAGGTTTGGAAGTGTTTTATTGCAATCCTTTCACAAGAAGGACCAGTAATTCAGGGTTAGCCCTCACCGACTTTGCATAAACTGAAGCAGCCAGGAATCGCGCTCTTACTGACAGCTGCGCATCTGTAGGAGAGAGGTTCGATTTCTTAGGCCGTTTACAGAGAATAGACTGCCCGAAACGTTGACGAAATACAAGTTGCTTCGCAAAGGTGCCATGTGCTCCCTGCAAAATCACGTTGTCTGTTGAATGTGCCATTTTTTTGGGTTTTTAAAAGTGATGAAATCACTGGGGATGACATGGCCGGTACCTGCTCATACATCTACAGTACAATGTTAACAACCCAAAGTTGAAGAATAGCCACGATTTAAAGTGTTCAAAAATGGAGAAAAAATGTTCAAAAATGGAGATTTTGTATAAGGGTAGTGAAAAGTTGCTTATTACGTTAACCTCAAAAAAGGAAAAAGACACATGTTTTCCCGAAGATTAGCCATCTGACATACCGCTTCGCTGATCGAATTTTGTCATATTGATTTTATTAACCTATCAACTCAATCAAAATGGCAAATTCAATCAAACTACAGAAGTAAAAGGAAGCCATGTGATCTATATGTCGCAGCCCTTGTTGGTAGCGGGCGTGATAGAGGAAGCCGCAACGCTTTAAGCATTAACAAATTCAGGAAGGTGGTGTTTAAATTTGCAACTTAAAGCGTTTCTGCCTATATTGATAAACCCATTGTCCTGTTCTGGTGTATCTGGTAAAAATATAAGTATTAATGGCTGTTGCATGAATAAAAGAATTTTTTTGCTTTTACTACTGCTTACCCAATCAACCCTGATAGTATTCGCGCGGACTACTCATCTGCAGCAACAAGTACCTGTTTCAAACGATGCAGGAAAGGATACCGCTGTTGTGATGCAGCTTCTTCGCCAGGGGAAGGCACAATTGGAACCTGGCGGAGATTTCCCTAAAGCTATGGAATACGCACAAAAGGCAGACTCATTATCGCAGCGGATTGGCTATCTGAAAGGAGAGGGGGAAAGCGCTTTGCTGATGGCAGGATGCCTGAAGCGCTTAGACAAGTTTGAAGAAGCAGTGCCTTTTCTTAAAAAAGCAGAAGCCATTTTCGAACAAATTCATTCTACCGATGATCTCATCAGGACGTATAGCCTTCGGGGCGCAGTAGACCTGGACCTCTCTCTACGGGCGGCCTGTTACGAAAAAGCGCTGGCTCTATTAAAGGCAAATGGTGATAAGCAGGGTATTGCAGCAGTCCTTCCCGACTATAGTGAAGTCAAAATGATGCAGGCCCAGTTACCAGCTGCTGAGGATATGCTGAAAGAAAGCATTCGCTTGTCAAAAGAACTTGGAATCGACCGGATACAGTGGCAGTACGGTCTACTTGGCGCAGTCCAGATACAAAGGCGGGAATCGGTGGAGGCATTGAAGAATGAATTACTGGCCATTAAAATAGGGGAACAATATGGTGATACCAGCTCGCACATGGCCGAAATATATAATTATACCGCAATTATTTATATGAAAATGGGAAAACTGGAAGAATCCGGCCAGTACCTGCACAAAGCGATTGGCACAGGAAGCCATGCCCAGGATCCAATGCTCACTGTACAGTTCCGCTCTAACTTAGCCAATATTTTGATCCGTCAAAACAAGCCCAAAGAAGCATTAGAAAATCTGAAAATTCTTGAGAAAACATATGGACAAGGACTGCCAGTCAATGCAAAAATTCAGATGCTAACCCGGTTTGTACGTTGCTACACGGAGTTAAATGATTTAAGCAGTGCCGGGCGATATGCGGAACAACTAATAAAATATTCCGATAGCATGAAGCCGGATGAGTATGATCAAATCGCTATTTACACTGAGCTCAATCGCTTTCTTATTGCGAGCGGGCAATATGAAAGAGCAAGTCGTTTTGTAGAACAACATCGGCTTATCGCCGAAAAGTTTAAGTTGCCGGATCAAAGCACGCAGGCATATTTTTATAAATTTAGAATCGATTCAGCTTGCGGGGACCTGGCCCCGGCTTTGCGTTATTTTCAATTATACACAAAAGGAAAGGATGCTGTCTTTAATGAAAATACTGCCAAACAATTAAATCAATTACATGTTGAGTTTGAAACGGAGAAAAAAGACAAAGAAATCATACTGAAGGAAAAAAACATACAAATACTGGTTCAACAGGCAGCACTTCAAAAGGCGCTTTCTGATAAAAGTGATCAGGAGCTTGCGTTAAACCGTCAGGCACTGCAATTGAAACAAAAAGATTTTATAACCGAAAAGCAACAGGTTGAGCTATTGACCAAACAAACGCAATTGCAAAATGCTGCCAGTGAAAAGCAGCAACAGGAACTGGTGATCAGACAGAAAGATATTACGTTGCTGAAACAAAGCAACAGGATACAGGAGTCGGATTTAAAGCGGGCCAGTATGGTACGCAATGTTATTATTTCGGGTGCTTTGGTGTTAGGGTTAATGTCACTACTGGTGTATAGCAGGTATAGAACAAAAAAACGCGCATCCGAAAAGTTGGCATTACAACAGGAAGAGATCAGACAAAAAAATATTTCGTTACAGGCACTGATCAGTGATAAGGACAAACTATTGATGGAAAAAGAATGGCTGGTGAAAGAAGTTCATCATCGCGTTAAGAACAATCTTCAGATGGTGATTAGCCTGTTGAACAGCCAGTCTGCCTATCTATCAAACCAGGATGCTGTTGCTGCTATCAGAGAGAGTCAGCGACGGATGCACGCGATGTCGCTTATTCATCAAAGGCTATACGAAAAAGACGAGTCCACAATCGATATGCAAACCTATATTACGGATCTGGTGAACTATTTAAAAGACAGTTTTGAGGGTGCGAATGTACGGTTCGTTCTCGATCTGCAGCCACTGGTGTTAGACGTTTCCAAAGCAGTACCCCTCGGTTTGATATTAAACGAAGCCATTACCAATTCATTGAAATATGCTTTTCCGGACGGCCAGGCTGGCCATATCCTGGTTTCTTTAAAACCTGTTTCTCCTTTAATGGAGCTTATTATCGCAGATGATGGAATAGGGTTATCGGGGAACAATATGGCAACCCCCAAAAAATCACTGGGCATGAGCTTATTAAAAGGACTCACCACTCAGATAGGAGGAACCTACGATATCAGCAGTGGAAGAGGGGTTGAAATTTTGATCAGATTTTCGCCTGCACAAATTGGAAAAAGTGTGCTCAATGACACCGTCGTATAGACAGCAACTGATGAAAAATGAAAAAAAAAATTCTTATTGTTGAGGACGAATTTGTGGTAGCCAACGATCTGGAGATCATGCTCGAAGCGGCTGGTTATGAAACGATGGGCATTGCCGTTTCCGTAAATGCGGCAATGGAGGAAATAGCGAAAGGTATTCCTGATTTAGTATTACTCGATATACAGCTACAAGGAACTTTGAGTGGGATAGACCTGGCCAGGCAGCTTAAGAAAAGGCATATTGCCTTTGTTTACTTATCTGCTAATTCGGATCAAACGACCCTGCAAATGGCAAAGGCAACAGAACCCTATGGCTTCCTGGTTAAACCGATTAGACCAAAAGATTTGCTGGTAACCCTTGATATTGCCTGTTACCGGCATGAGCATAGTCTTGAATCCTTTTTATTCCGGAAAGATCGTCTTCGTCGTGAGCTGGCCTTGCTGGTAAATGAACAGAACGATCGGGCTACGATATTATCCCGATTTGCCGAATCGCTACAAGTGGTTGTCCCTTTCGATTTTTTATGTTTTGCATGCTCAACCCATCACGAAGGCCATCAATTTCGCGCCTTATACCGGAGCGGATTCAATGAGTATCAGGAAATAAACAAAACAGGCCTGGGCAACATTGCTTCAAAAAGCATAAGTGAAGTTGATTTGCTGTTATCGAATACTCCAGCGGCACAGCCCATGCAACAGTTTAATGAAGACGCGTATATCCATTTTTTGGAAGAAGACCCGCTCGCTGATTTATTGCATCGTTGTTATAATTTTCAATCTGTTATCCGGGGATATATTGACTTGCCGGCATCGCCGCATTGCAGGGTGTATATTTTTAACAAAGAAGCAAATAGATTCGATGACCGGCATGTGTCTGTTGTGGAAGAGATACAGGAATTAATGGGAAAATTAATGATGGAGGGGAGTCAGGAAAAGAAAATATTTTCTACCCGTGTAGGAACAGACTCCGGCAATATGACTGGTCCGATTGTCAAAAAATTTATTGGAAAGAGCAAATCCATCTCACATTGCCTTGACATGGTGGCGCAGGTGGCGCCGCTGAATACTTCTGTATTGATTACCGGGGAGAGCGGAACAGGTAAAGAACTTTTTGCTGAAGCAATTCACCAGCTGTCACCACGCAATCGGCAACCTTTTATTAAGATCAATTGTGCAGCCCTCCCTTACACGTTGATCGAATCGGAATTGTTCGGGTATGAAAAAGGTGCATTTACCGGGGCATTGACCAGCAGGATGGGAAAATTCGAAGCGGCGTCTGGTGGCACCATATTTCTTGATGAAATCGGAGAAATGGACATGGATGTGCAGGCCAAGTTATTACGTGTACTCCAGGAAAAAAAGGTGCAAAGGGTGGGTAGCCATAAAATGATTGAAGCCGACGTCAGGATCATTGCTGCAACTAACCGCGACCTGGTGAATGCAGTGGCAGAACACCGGTTCCGTCTTGACTTATATTTTCGCTTAAATGTTTTTCCTATCCAGTTGCCGGCGTTAAGGGACCGAAAGGAAGATATTCCTTTGCTGGTTGACCATCTCGGCAGGCAAATCGCCAGGGTAATGGGCAGGGACTATTACGGAGTAGCTGCCGAAATGATGGAGGCATTGGAGCAATATGACTGGCCCGGTAATGTACGGGAGTTAGAAAATGTGATTGAAAGAGCGCTCATCATTTCGGGACCAAATAAGGCAATGACCCTGGTACAACCGCTGACCAGCAAGAGAACACCTGTTGACGCCTTTTCTCCATCCCGGAAATTCAGTACTATAGATGAAATAAAACAGCGGCAGGAACAGTATGAAAGGGAACTGATCGAGGCTGCCCTTCGTGAATCAAAAGGGAAGATCAGGGGTACTGAGGGTGCTGCAGAAAAGCTCGATATTAAACCCACCACCCTGGAATCCAAACTGATTCGATTAGGGATTCGCAAAGAAGACTTCCAGTAAAACTCCGAAACGTCGGAGTTTAGTCGCCACAATATCCGAAATTTCGTAGTTTTTATTGTTACCTCCACCTGACCAACGTGGACGAAATAACCAGGAGATGTTTGATGACCAACAATTTATAATAGCTTATCATCGGTGTGTTGTCGTCCATTCAATCCGGCATATTAATAGCAAAATGGCTATCATAACCAAACTAAATGATAGCCACCATGAAATACCCGCCTTATCGTCCCAAACAGTTTACGCTACGCGAACGCCATACAGTAGATCAGGCAAACCTTGATGAGATAGTCACGATAAAATTATTGGAACAAATCTCCGCCCCCCAAACGGGTTCCTCTTATTCATGCCCAATCAGGAAAAGACTGTCGATACTTTTTATAGTAAAAGGGAGTGGCAAGTGCCTGCACAGGGGAGAAGTAATAGACCTGCAGGACAAGACCGTCTATACAGGATTTTCAGATTGTTTTCAACAATTCGATATCGGGGAAGGCACCGTCGGTTATTTGTTAGGCATTAACCCGCAAAATCTCACCAGGGTTTTTGAAAGTGTTACGGTGGTATATGAAGGATTGTTTGCGACCACACAGCCATGTCTTCGCCTGGATGCAGAATCGGCCGAAGAAATGAACTGGGTAGTTACGCGAATATTAAAGGAAGCAGGATCAAAAGAAAAATATCGTATGGAGATCGTGCACAGATACATCTCGCTTTTATTACTCTACCTGAAATCTCAACTGAAAAATGAGCTGGTACTCGTTTCGATGAATAGAAAGGGAATATTAATCAAAGGTTTTTTTGCTTTATTGGAAGATGCATTTATGATCGCTAAGACAGTGGACTATTATGCAGGGAAATTGTGTGTCACCGCCAAACACTTATCCAGTGTCATAAAAATGGAGTCGGGTTATCCAACTTCATATCATATCAATCAAAGAATCGTGCTGGAGGCCAAACGAATGGCTCAGGCATCAGGTGCGTGTTTAAAAGAAATAGCGTATGAGTTGGGGTACGAAGATGTATCCGCATTTAGCAAGTTATTCAAACGGGTAACGGGTGAAACTTTTTCAGACTATAAATGCCATTTAAAATTCGGATTTGGAAAACCGGAGGGATGTGCTGACAGAACAAGCAATAAAGACATCAATTGAGGAAGTATCACCATTCTCCGGGCCGGGGGCCTGGAGTAGTTTTGTCTTGTTAGTTCATTAAAACATCAACACTATGAAAAGTTCATTCAAAAACGCGAAAAGAAACTGCCTTGCATTTGCTTTGGCATTCTGCGCAGTCCTTCTGGGAGCCGTTAGTGCCCAGGCGCAGCAAATCAAAAACGTTGTATTGGTACATGGCGCATTTGCAGACGGCTCCGGCTGGAAGGCGCTTTATGAAACCCTTACCAAAAAAGGGTTTCACGTTTCCGTGGTGCAAAATCCGCTGACCTCATTGGAAGATGACGTAGCTGCTACCAAAGTTGTATTAGACAATCAGGACGGGCCAACTATACTGGTGGGACACTCCTGGGGAGGAGCAGTCATTACGGAGGCAGGTAACCATCCCAAAGTGGCAGCACTTGTTTATGTAGCGGCCTTCCAGCCGGACAACGGGGAATCAGCTTTGCAATGGCTCCAAACAGCAAAACCAGCACCTGAAAACGGTGTCTTGCCTCCGGATGAAAGAGGTATTGTGTATTACGACAAGGCAAAATATCATGCAGGATTCTGTGCTGACATTCCAAAAGACCTGGCCGAATTCATGTATGACTCACAGGGTGCTTTCTATGCGAAGGGATTCACCACGCTGATCACCCATGCGGCATGGAGGGATAAGCCCGCATTTGCCTGTATCGCAACGGAAGACAAGAGTATTGCGCCGGAAATCCAACGCGCCATGTACAAGCGCTCCAATACAAAAGCTACAGATGTAAAGGGAAGCCATGTGATCTTTATGTCGCAGCCACAGGCCGTTGCAAAGGTGATTGTAGAAGCGGCAAAAGTGAAGGTGAAATAGGGATATAAGATGATATGGGTAAAAGTGAAAAGCCCGCAGATACAATATCTGTGGGCTTTTTGGCATTTATCCCGCTACAATAATAAATGCTGCTGCAAATATCCGGAAGATGATTTACCGGCAATAATCCCTCTTTTACCGGTACCACCCGGAGGCTCACCTAAATGTGCTATCAGACGAAGATGTAGTCAGCTAACTTTGTTCCAGGTTAAAAAATAAACCATGGATAACCAGGCAAGCATCGAGGCTATACAACAAGCCAATCTTGAAATTTGTAAGTCCTTTGAAACATTGGATTTCAGAACCGCAAGCCGTTACCTGGCTGAAGATTGCGACTATATCACCTTTAATGGGATGCATCTGAAAGGCAGGGAGGAATACATACGGGTACATGAAGAACTGATGAACAATTTTATGTTCAGAGGTGCAAAACTGGAAGGGCAAATTGAACAGGTGCGTTTTTTAAATGAAACAACAGCCATTGTTATTGCCACCGGAGCTATCTGCTTTCGCTGGCAGAAACAGGCTCCACAAAGCCGCCAGTCCATTAACACGACTGTATGGGTTAAAAATGCAGCGGGTGAGTGGCAGTTTACATCTTTTCACAACTGCAGGGTAAAAAAAATCGGACGCATTGCCGGTTGGTTACTTAAACTGGGAAAAAAATAATACTATTTGAATTGTTGTGCATAATATATAGATTAGTGTTGTATGCAAACTTAAAAAACAACAGCGTAGTATGAAAACAACAGCTATTCTTATACTGACAGTTCTTGTTTCGACAATTTCATTTGGACAAAAGTTGGAAATAGTATACTTAGACTCAAAGGATAGTACGGCGAATATGTATATAGCGGTTATACCTGAAAATAGACAAATAAAAGCCTTTATGTTTTTATTAGATGGTTTTGGCGCTTCACCTCAGGATGTTTTACTACAGACAGAGCTTCCCAGGTACGCAGCCAGGCAGGGCGTATTAGTCATTTTACCAATATTGAAAACCGGGCCTTTATATTTTGGAGTTGATAGCGCATCACAACAATCATTATATAATCAAATCGAAAATATTAGTATTAAGTATGGCTTGCATGGAAAAGATTTTTACATTGGTGGATTTTCCATCGGTGGTAGTTGTGCCGTGAAATATGCTGAATTGGCTGTTAAAAAAAATTATCCCATAAAACCCAAAGCGGTGTTTGCGGTTGATCCTCCGCTTGATTGGGAGCGTTCTTACAACGCTGCTAAAAGGGTTGTAAGACTCTCTGTACCCATGCAAGTCAATGATGAAGTAACTTATATGATCGGTAGAATTGAAAAGGAAATGAAAGGAACTCCCGAAACTGCATTAGAAAATTTCTATAATATCTCCCCTTACTCATTTTCTGACACAACGCAAAGGGCAGTTAAGACTTTAATTAGGACTCCTATTATGTTTATAACAGAACCAGATATTCAATGGTGGTTAGGCCAAAGGGGGTATGATTATTCCTATTTGAATGTTACAGACCAAGCAGCGATGATTAACGAGCTACAAAAATTAGGAAACAGTAAAGCCATTTTAATTACGACAACTAACAAAGGTTATAGGAGGCCAGGCAATAAAAGACATCCGCATTCCTGGAGCATTGTAGATACAATAGAATTGACGAATTGGTTATTATCTCAAAAATGATACCCCATACAGGCGTTTTTTTCAATCTCATTTTGGTACTAATCATTTAATCAGAAAATTGTTCAATGCCTGCCAGTTTATTGATGAACGATTACCACTTTTACGGATTGTACCACCTGGTTAGATTGTTCTGTATCATAGAAAGTAAGTATGTAGATACCGGCCGGTAGGTCTGTCTTTGATATGCTGGTATCCCCGCTGATGATGCGGTTATCCCGTTCCCTGCCTGCTACGTCGTGCATAACCATATGCAGTTTATGATGTATACCGAATAACGTGATTCTGAAATTGCCGTCGTTCGGGTTGGGCGATACGGTAACCTTGATAAGCCAGGGGACCTGCCGTATGGCACTGTAAAAGATCTTCCCATCGCGTCCAAATATTTTAAGACGATAGTAGGTCCAGTTGTCGTATAGGTCATCGTCCCGGTAGTTATAGTCCAACGCGCCAATACTGGTGCCGTTCAGGCTATGAGGAGCAATGTGGGCCACTGTGTAAAAGCTGTCTTCTACTTCACGGCGCCGCTGCAGCTCATAGTGGTCAAGGTTCAGCTCTTTGGTGGTGCGCCAATGTGTACCTACCCATCGGATCGTTTCCCGATACGCTTCAAAAAAGAGCGCTACATCCGATCCTGGCTTTTTATAGGTAGCTACCGACAGGTAGGTGTTAGCTTCTGACACGTCGTTGAAGGTACGGTTGTTTATATACGAATTACGCAACGGTGCCCCACTGGTAAGCGTACCCGGGGTAACCATTCCGGCAGGTGGCAGGGTGTCCCATCCTATGCCACTAACATAGCGGGTTATATAGCTGCTGTCCCTGTCGGCAGAAAAAACAGCGCCTTCATCTTCTCCCTTATGTTGCACCAATACCGTTACATCTTTCAATGCGCCCCCTATATGCCATGTTTTCAGCACATAGTCTGTTGCATTGGTGCTGCCTGAAAGGGCATACTGGTAAACGCTGTCAAATACCCTGGCATGCATATCTTTCGGCGTATTGCCGTTATTCTTTAACGCCATAGGTGAATAACTGTCGGTGGTAGTGCCTATCGGAAGTACCACCATGCTGTCTGCAGCACTGATTTGCTCACGGTACAGGAAACCGCCGCCGGGCTGCGTACCTGTTACCACAAATCCTTTGTCGGAGTAACCGGTGATATTACCTGCGTAGCCATCGCCCACTACCACGTTCCATCCGTTCAGCAACAGGTGCCCTGTTTCAAAATTCAATGTGTGGCGCACTTTCAGATCGCTTAAGTCATCCAGGTGTATACCGTTCTTATTACCTATGCTCAGGTTTGGGAAGCTGGCGCCAGCACCGGCACTGACGCTGTAGCCTCCGTATATATGCTGTGCCCCCACATTAATTCCCTTTACCTGCAGAAAGCGGAAATTGCCACCCATATTTTTAAGGTGACTGTTGTTGTAATCGTTTTCATCAGGTAAAGCAGCATCATTACTGTTTTCCCATTTGCTGCCGTAAAAATTTACTACTCCTCCTTTCAGAGAGCCAAACCGGCCGTCATTTTTTACATCACTGAAAATAGCAACCGTATCATGCTTATGTACGCTGATATTACCCCCCGGCGGGACATATACTCCCGTTTGCGCGAGGCAAATCCGGCTTCCTATTAAAAGCCATGCAGTAATATGAAGTATAAAAATTCTCATCAGGGATTAATAATAGTTACATCAAAAGTTACACTGCCCAGTCTTTGGTCATCAGCGCCACCATTGAGAAAGTCTATAGTAATGGTATTGGTGGCGCTCACAAAAGTATAGGCTATAGCCAGTCCTTGTGGTAGTGCCGTCCGGGGATTCACGATCACAGAGGCATTCACATTGGCCCCGGTAACGGTAGCTGTCTTCACCAGGTCCGACTGGCTGTTGATATTACTGTTATCAGAAAGTGAAAAATTCGATTTGATCATACTACTCACAACGGTACCGCTGGCGCCCAATTTGAAATTGCCGCCTACGTCCAGCTTAGCCTGCGGGGAAGCGTTGGCAATGCCAACATTTCCGGTATTGCTGATACGCATTCTTTCGGTGTTATTAGTAATGAATGGCAGGTCAAAATTGGTGGTAGTGCCCATACTTTGTACGGCTATAACTCCGTTACCACCCAGCAACCAGCCCCCAACAGAACCTGAAAATGAAATGGTTCCGGTAACACTATTGTAAGCGATACCGCTACCTGCATTCAGTAACGAACGTACTTTTACGTAGAAATTTGCAATGTTGGTAGTATCTACTGTAGATAATTTATTGTTGAATGTTGTCCAGTCTGCGCTGCTCAGATATCCGTTTGCGATGCCTGATGACTTACTGATCCCGATCACACCGTTGCTGTAAGTAATAGGAGCTGTTCCGGAGAACAGGCTCCTTACTTTCACGCTAAAATTTGCAATGTTGGTAGTATCTACTGTAGATAATTTATTGTTGAATGTAGTCCAGTCGGTGCTGCTCAGATATCCGTTTGTGATGCCAGACGCCTGGCTGATCCCGATCACACCGTTGCTGTAAGTGATAGGAGCTGTTCCGGAGAACAGGCTCCTCACTTTCACGCTAAAACTGGCAATATTAGTAGTATCTACTGTAGATAATTTATTGTTGAATGTAGTCCAGTCGGTGCTGCTCAGATATCCGTTTGTGATGCCAGACGCCTGGCTGATCCCGATCACACCGTTGCTGTAAGTGATAGGAGCTGTTCCGGAGAACAGGCTCCTCACTTTCACGCTAAAACTGGCAATATTAGTAGTATCTACTGTAGATAATTTATTGTTGAATGTAGTCCAGTCAGCACTGCTCAGGTATCCGTTTGTGGCGCCGGATGCCTTACTGATTCCAATCACACCATTGCTGTAAGTGATAGGCGCTGTTCCGGAGAACAGGCTTCTCACCTTCACACTAAAATTGGCAATATTGGTAGTATCTACTGTTGCTAATTTATTGTTGAATGTAGTCCAGTCAGCACTGCTCAGGTATCCGTTTGTGGCGCCGGATGCCTGGCTGATTCCGATCACACCATTGCTGTAAGTGATAGGCGCTGTTCCGGAGAACAGGCTTCTCACTTTCACACTAAAATTGGCAATATTGGTAGTATCTACTGTCGCTAATTTATTGTTGAATGTAGTCCAGTCGGTGCTGCTTAAATACCCGTTTGTAGTGCCGGATGCCTGGCTGATTCCGATCACACCATTGTTGTAAGTAATAGGCGCTGTTCCGGAGAACAGGCTTCTCATTTTCACACTAAAATTGGCAATATTGGTAGTATCTACTGTTGCTAATTTATTGTTGAATGTAGTCCAGTCGGTGCTGCTTAAATACCCGTTTGTAGTGCCGGATGCCTGGCTGATTCCGATCACACCATTGTTGTAAGTGATAGGCGCTGTTCCGGAGAACAGGCTTCTCACTTTCACGCTAAAATTGGCAATATTGGTAGTATCTACTGTTGCTAATTTATTGTTGAATGTAGTCCAGTCGGTGCTACTCAGATATCCATTTGTAGTGCCGGATGCCTGGCTAATCCCGATCACTCCGTTGCTGTAAGTGATAGGCGCTGTTCCGGAGAACAGGCTCCTCACTTTCACGCTAAAATTTACAATATCAGTGGTATCTACTGAAAACAGTGTTTTCCTCCAGGCCCCGCCACTACGCACTCTGAGGCTGTTATCCCCTTTATAAAAGAGGATAGTGCCATCCTGTGCAGTTGTTAGTGGAGCAACTGTGGTATCCGTTATCCTGGTCAGTAGTAATCCCTGTATTTTACTTTCCAGTTCCAGTACTGCTGCCTTATTGATGGTAGACGGGTTGTTACCCAGCTTCAGCTGTTGTGCAACTGATAGCAAGGGTAATAACAACATTAATGGTACTGGTAGGAATAGATGAAATATGCGTTTCATAGCAGCTAGTTAAATGATGAAGAAAGAAGCTGTGTGATAACCGCTACTTCTTAATCACAAACCAGTCCGTACCATCTGTTTGCAGTGTTACAAATGTCCAGTCGTTGTAGATGATGTAATTGGTAGAACCATCTATAGTACCACCAGCAGCGCTGATAGTGACTTCTTTATCAATTCCTCCGTTACCGATTTTTTTGACAGTGTAAATACGGCCGGGAATATTGGTAGGGCTGGGCAAGGTAATGGTAAGCGCGCCACCGGTGGCATCTGCCAATACGGTATTGTCGGCTACAGTTACGGTATAGCTGCTTGTTACCTTTGTAAGATTGGTAGCCATTGAACCATTAACCTGGAAGGTAGAATTGCTTTTGGTTCCTTCGGCAACACCCACTGCCAGTGAATCACGGAAGCCTTTGTAACCGGCAAAAGTCTGACCACTGAGCAGGTTTATTACGCCTCTTACAGTAGTGGATGCGTCAGGGATGTTGATGATGGTTTGTGTGGCAGATGTGCTGTCGATATTGATGTCATTTACGGTACCAGGGCTTTTACCGACAGCCAGGGTTTTGAATGCACTCTCATTGAGGAATCTTTTTACCAATGTGCCGTCTGTTCGCTTGATTATCACATTGTTGCTGTCTGCCGCCACTGCATTGGCAACATTAGTCAATACTACGTTGCCATCAATGGTTGCATTCTGAACTACATGCACATTGTTCTGGAAAGTTTTATTGCCACCAAATGTCTGGTCGGCGACAGAAACACCACCGGGATTGGTTGCATCCGCTGCATGCAGGGTGAGCGTACCATTGTTGACGCTTATTCCGTTTACATCAGGTGTGGTGGAAAATAATGTATGTAGTATCTGGAACCGGGCAGATGAATCAAACCGCAGCCAGTCGCCATAGGAAAGCAATCCCCGCGAAGTGACGCCGTTGCCGCTCTGGGTAGGGATATTAAATGTATGCACACCGGCGGCGGAAGTGATGGTAAAATCTTTACCAGCAAGACTGTCTGCTGCAAATGTTTGTACAGTGTCTCTTAGCCCGTTTAATGATACAATGGCATTATTGAATGCAGATGCTGCCATGGTACGTTGTAACAGCACGCCGGTGATGGGATCTATCACAAGTACTTCTAACTGGTTGGTACCGGCAGGGATAGTACCTGCGGCCATTTTAATATTTCCGTTCACCATAAAACGCATTCTTTCAGCATTACCTGTTTTGAATATCAGCGCCTGCTGGTCAGTAGTTCCAAGGAAATTTTTAGCGGAATCAAGACCAGCATTACCTACTGTATTCCAGTTATTGTTGCCGGCAACACTATCTACCGACATTTTTTGCCACAAGCCATTCTTTCTGATAAAGAGGCTGGAAGAATCTGTAACATAAATGATCATACCATCCGGCGCGGCGTTTAACGGTGCGGCGGTAAGATTAGCGCCTGGTATCCTCGGCAGCAAGAGACCCTGGCGGGTACTTTCCAGTTCCAGTATAGAAGACTTGTTGATCTGGCTGGGGTTGGAGCCTACTTTTAACTGGGCGAATGCTGTAGCGGAGCTCAGTAAGAACAACATCACCGTAAAGATTCTACGCTTCATAGCTTTTGTTTTGATAATTGATAAAATGAAAGCTTGGACAGTTGTTTTTTGAAGGAATAATGAGCCCCCTAGCCACAATTTGATGTAGCTATAACTCATTAGATCACCGATTTATTGATCATGCAACCATGCTAGGAAGAGAATGTCATAAGGAGAGGTTAAGATAAGGAGCGGTTGCTTATCCTCGGGGGTACAATGCGCCTATAGCCGCTATTGCAGCAGAGCTATGGCATCAACGTGTCACCGGTTAATAGGTAATACAACACACTATTAAAAGGAATTCACATGAGGTGGCTAAAATATAAAATTAGAAAGGTCGTTTTTTCTAAACAACCACTAAGAGAGGTTCACAAGAGTAGGTTAAGATATTCGGTAATACAGTACAACGCTCGTGGTAAACGCAAAGTCCTGTTGTTTATTGTAGCGTGTCTGAATTTGCAATAAAGATCGCATAAGTTTTTGATTTAAAAAAAAAATTGATGCATTTTTTTACAAAAAGAATAAAACACTAAAAAGCGATGGCTACCGTCACCATTTAAGCAGATTCGTTAACAACATCCGTAAGCAGCTCTTGTTTATACTTAGTTTTATTTGGTTGTGTTCTCACTATTGGTATATTCCTCTGGCGCCATTTTATATGTAAACTTATTCATCGATTAAATCCAACCAGGTTGTTTGAGCAAGTCTTCACATGCAGGGATATGTAGAAAGGGAAATCTTTTAACTCAAAGGATAGAATTGTTTGGGTCCCGCAAAGTCGGTACGAAACATTCATCGATGCGGTATAGCTCAAAAATACACTTATCTTACTTATGTACCAGAGGACACAACTTTTATTTCTTTATAGCAGATTTTACTTTATATCCTTTTTATCTCTAAGAAGGGATTACCAGTCTGCTCAAAAAAATTTTAGCATAGCAAAGCTGGAACAAAACTCTTAGCCTTGCTTCTCATACATGTCTCAAAAAATGTTCGATATCTTGGATGGAACCAATGTAAAGCACCAAACGTGTATTTATAAGTACTCATAAAAAAATTATTCCCTCACTAAAAAACATAAAATATGCCTGAACAAGAACTTAACCAGGAAAACCCATCTGATGAGAAGAAAGATCAATGGAAAGGGTTTAAACTGCAACTACTAAGATTTAATGGCGAAATACCTGATCCCGTTACTGGACATTATCTTTTGGGGAGTGGGCATCGGGCAGTTAATCCAGTGTTAATGAGATTTAAGACTTCCAATCAAGATGATCCAATAAACAAGGATAATCCTATAAAAAATACCTCGACCGAAAAGCATTAAATCTATAGTATCTGTTTATTTCAAAAAACGGTACATTTTTTTGTACTAAAATGAACATGATCGTATTTTTATAGCGGATATAAAATTTCAATTAAAATTCGCAAGCCATTTGTGATCTCCAGATTTTATATTGAATTAATCCTTCTGCAATATCCACCTGGTAGCAACTTTCGTAGTGCTATCTCCTCTGTAAAGCTGCCTTCCTCTTATTAATACATCAGGTGGAAGTTTACCCAGGTACTTGATTCCGTGACGGTCAGAGCATACCTGATTGGTAACATTCAACATGGCACTGTCTGATAAATATGTAAGCTTCATACCCGTGGACATTCCTCTTGTACTATCACCAAAAAAACGGACGTGATCATAACTGTGCAAAGCCAATGCTGTAAATTCTGCTGCACTGGCCGTGAAGGGGCTGGTCAGCACTGCAATGGGCAAACCAGGCTTTTTAAGATTGATTTCTCCTCTGGTAATATTGTAATTTTTGTCCCTACCAAACTTATCAGTTAAAGTATATAAATAACCCTTGCCGATTAAAGGTGCAACACCATTGAGCATAGGATTCATATATCCTCCGCTGTTAAATCGCAGGTCTATTATCCATCCGTTAATCCCTTTTTCATCAAAACGGAAAATAGGATAAAGAAGTGAATCAGTCCATTGTTGCAGCTTTTTTTCATCATAAGGCAAGTAGAAATTTGAAGGAATGAAAAGATAGCCGATCCCTTCCGGCGTTATGTAACAGACCGGGAAACCCGGGGGCATAGATGCATTAAAATGGTATATGCTGTCTGGTCTCTTTCCGGAGGGAGCACCCGGCGGGGGCCAAAAGCCGCTATGCTTATCATAGAGATGATCCAAAACATACTTAATGGCTGGATACGTATCCTGTTTGGTTTTTGCATCAGCCAACAAGGGTAATACCTCTTTTCTTAGCTTATTCCATTTTATTTTATAGGTGAAATAATAAGTATCCTCAATATAAGTAAAGGCCTCATTAAAATAGCGGCGTGCCTCCCGTGAAGGAAGATGTTCTTTCTGTGCATATAAGGATCCTGAAATGAAAAGAAACAAGCAAGGGATAATGTACTTCAACATGGCATGAGGTGATTACTTATAAGGTTAATTAGGGCTATAATGGTATAGGAAAACGCTTTATGTAATTTATACATTCCGAACCGCTTTTCAAAAAACATTGTAATAATTATCTATAGCAACTGATCTGGCCAGTGAAATGCATTACTGCAGTAGTTTATTGCTTTCTTCCTGATTTTTCAATTGTGTATATGACAGGGGGGAGGAAAGAAAGTAAAAAGAAAGAACCTTGAAATTCCCTATTGCTACGCAACTTCAATGCTTATCTATCCGTCGGCCCTGCCTGTACAAATCTCGAACTTGCATGATTTGAGAAAATTGGTAGCTCTTTGCTTGTAGGCAAAGGGTTATTCCTTTTTGGATAAAATTAATTGAATGACCGCCTGAATTCCAGGGGAGAAAGATTAGTTTTTGTTTTGAATAACTTACTAAATGATTGCGGATGTTCAAATCCCAATTCGTAGGCAACCTCGCTTACTGATAAGCTGGTGGTAGATAATTTTTCTTTCGCTTTTTCTATGAGTTTATGATGTATGTGCTGCTGTGTATTTTGCCCGGTCAGGGAACGCAACATATCACTTAAATAACTTGGTGTTATATTCATCTTTTCTGAAAGGTATTGAACAGTCGGAATCCCCTGGCTTAATGATTTTGCATGGTTGAAATATTCATCTAAAATTTCTTCCAGCTTTTGTAACAGGTCGCTGCTTACAACTTTGCGGGTAATGAATTGACGCTTGTAAAAACGATTAGCGTAATTCAATAATAACTCGATCTGGGAAATCATGACATCCTGGCTAAAATCATCTATCCTGCTGTTTAACTCCTCTTCCATGATTTTGAAAATAGAAATGATCGTTGCTTTCTCATTTTCTGACAGGTGCAAGGCTTCATTGGCAGAATAAGAAAAGAAGCCATACTTTTTGATCTTTTTGGCTAAAGGATAATTCCACAAAAAATCCGGGTGGATCAGCAAAGTATACAGGGAGCATTCCCTAACCTCATGATCGTTACTGCTGCCAACTACCTGGTTAGGAGCAGCGAACAATAAACCGCCTTCGTCAAAATCATAATAACCTTGGCCATATTTCAATTTCCCGCTGAGTTTTGGCCGGTACGATATTTTATAAAAGTTCAGCACATGAGCACCCGATGGCTGGGTTACTTCGGCGGGAGTATTGGCACTATTGATCAGACTTATCAACGGATGCAGGGGCTTAGGTAAGCCTAAGGTCCGATGTGCGTCCGATAAAGAATCAAATTTAAGCGGGACATTTTCTTCCTTTTTCATAATGTAAAATTAAGACAATGATAACTGATAATGTTTTTACCAGTTATCAATGATTCTTTATTTTGAGTTGCCCTGTGCAGCATTGGATACGGATTCCCATGCTTCCCATGTTGCCAGCCGCTCTGCATAGGCAGCCCGCACTAAGGGCAGATTATGACTACCGAGATTGAATCTCAGCGGAGGATTCCCGGTATCAACGATCTGGAAGAGGGCGTGCGGTGTTGCCTCAGGATCGCCTCTTTCGGTGTTTTTCAGCCCCGCGACAAATTGCGTTTTAAAATCCGTGTAAATATCAAGGCCGACTGCAAATTTCAAAGACTCCTGGCTCCCGAACTCGGTAGCATATGCACCAGGTTCTATGATCGTTACTTTTATCCCGAAAGGTTTAACTTCCGCGGCCAGGCTTTCGTGGATTGCCTCGAACGCCCATTTTGACGAACAGTAATAGCCGATCACCGGCATCGTCACATGGCCAAGGCCACTTGATGTACCAAGGATGTGACCCGCTCCTTGTTTTCGTAACAAAGGTAAGGCAGCCCGGATGACCGCCAATGTACCGAAGATGTTCGTCTCAAAGAGCGCGCGGACATCTTCAGCCTCGGCTTCCTCGATCGTGCCGATAAGTGAATAGCCGGCATTATTGAGTACGACATCGAGCCTTCCGAAATGAGCGTGCGCTTGCGCCACAACCTCCTTTACCTGGTCTGGCCTGGTTACGTCAAGCTCCAACGTCAGCACGTTTGCGCCATACTTTTCTTTGAGATCTGCAATACTTGCTAATGTACGTGCCGTAGCTGCAACCTTATCGCCACGCTTAAGCGCGGCATCGGCCCAAATGCGCCCAAAACCCCGGGAAGCACCTGTAATAAACCAAACTTTATTTACACTTGAATTATCATTTTGATGTGTCATGATTTTATGTTTTAAATGAATAACACAGCAAAGGTGAGCAGATGCCAATTGTTACTTGTAGCCTAAATGAGGATTTTCGTAGGCAAAACGAGGCAATCGTTGGCCTTCACAGGATTTGAATCCCAAAATCATTGCCCTCGACAATATGGAAAGCTACAGAACTGAAGGTTTGCATATTGTAAATAATTATTTGCTCAACATTCAATTCACATGCAAATAAAATATGGTGGTAAGAAATTGAGAGAGGGAGCTTTGACTTTCCCGGAGATATTCCAGTCCGTATAAGCGAATCAATCACGGAAGTAATTCGTGATGATTTTGCTAATGGTATCTGCTTTATTAAAAACCATGAGATGTCCTCCGCCTTTAATGCGATAATCAGGATGCACAAGCCTGCTGGCTATAACCCTGTCGGCTGTCCCATGTATCTGAATAGTTCTCTCAGGTACTTCTTTATTATCCCAAAGAGCAATGCTTTTCAATGCCCAACGAAAAAAAGAAACATCTGTATCCTGCATTAAATGAGTTAATGCTTTCTTATCGTTTGTGGATCGGGCGCCAAAATAACTATAGATGAGAAAATTGGTATGTTTTATCAATGAACCGGGGATGATTCGATATAACCCCAATCTCATAAAAAAAAATTGCATTTTGTTCAAATCATCTTTTGTTCTGACCGAAGATATCAAAACCATTTTTTCTACCTTTATTTGCCTGGATACCTCCACAGCCACTATTCCTCCAAAAGAAAGCCCGATTATATATGGATTTTTGACCGTGATCTGGCTCTTTATTCTTCCCGCATACTGCGTTAATGATTCATTTGGCAACGCGGGAATCCAGGAGATGTAAACTTTATGGTAACCCGGAAGTTTCAGGTTCATGAATATACTTGAATCTGCCCCAAGACCACTAAAAAGATAAATAGTCCTTTGTTCTTCTTTAGCTGTATCCTTTGGGGGTTGGGAAAACGCCAGGATGCTACTGAATGTAAATAAAACAGCAAAACTCACTTTCACACTTTGCGCCATAAATTTCCTTGCTTCTTATGGGGATAGACCTTATATTAGTAAGGTAGTAGTTTACGATATTACCAAAAAAAGTTCAATCACTCAAACATAGATTTTACTTAAATCCACATTGGCAGCGTTAGCGCCAAAATAGGTATGGATACTTATGATATGAGCAATGTTTTCGGAGATTTGTCTGAATTATCTACACAAATGAGCACTCGAATGGAATTGGATGAAGGCTTGTATTAGTGCCCCTAAAAATGTCTAATTTTTAGGGGTACCTTCCCAATAACAAAACACACCTTTGAACGTCATCATCAGTATATGTTTACAAAAAAGAACTTGCTGTTAATCAGCTTATTATCTGTCGCCTTTTTGGCATCTGCCCAAAAAGTAGTTGAACCTGCAAATACCGATCCCGAATGGAGTAAACCCTATCCGTCCTTTCAAATTGTCGGTAACCTTTATTATGTCGGCACTTACGAATTGGCTTCCTATCTTATTGTAACACACCAGGGCAATATACTCATCAACACCGGGTTGGCCGCCTCTGCACCTATGATTAAGGCAAATATTGAAGCTTTGGGCTTCAAACTTGCCGATATTAGGATACTTTTAAACACACAAGCACATTACGACCACATGGGGGCAATGGCCGCAATAAAAAAATCGACAGGTGCCAAAATGATGGTGGATGAAGGGGACTCCGGTGCAGTAGCTGATGGCGGGCGATCGGATTACTCAAAAGATGGTAGCGTCAGCCTTTTTGCACCGGTAAAGGTTGACCAAATATTACACAACGGTGATACGATAAAGCTGGGTGGCATGCAACTGGTAATGTTGCACCATCCCGGACATACCAAAGGATCATGTAGTTTTTTGTTTGATGTAAAAGATGCAAAACGCTCCTATAGGGTGCTGATAGCTAACATGCCGACTATAGTTACAGACAAGCGCTTTTCTGATATACCCGCCTATCCCAATATCGCCAAAGATTACGCTTATACGTTAAATGCGATGAAAAACTTATCGTTCGATATTTGGCTTGCATCACATGCCAGCCAGTTTGAACTTGAAAGTAAGCACAAACCCGGCAGCGGATATAACCCTTCCGCTTTTATGGATAGGGAAGCATACGACGCGGAACTTAAAGACCTGCAGGAGCAGTATTTTAAAAAAGTAAACGGGAACTAAGGGGCTGTAGACAACTTCCGGATGCACGCAACGCCTGTGCCCTTACCCAATTGCTATTTCTTGTCCAAACTGCAACAGGTATCCATTATTGAGTTTATGGCCTTTTAGGCAGGAAATGAAAAGAGCCTGTAAATAGTGATTATTTACAGGCTTTGATCGAATTTGATTTGACAAGCAGGATTTAGTGCATGGCGCCACCTTCCTCCAGGGCGTTGGGTTTCAGGGTCTGGACGGCTCCCTGTGCGGTGGTCTTCAGTTGGCTCCGGTCGATTTTATCCCTGAATGCTTTCCGGAACGCATCGCTGGGTCCCTTCAGTAGGATGATCAGCGAGCCGTCCTCGCGCGCGTGGGGGTTCGAGATGCTGTCTACCAGCCGGACCGCTTTGAACTCTTTGATGAAGGAGTGCTGCATTTCCTGCTTGTCGTCCGTGACGAGCAGTAGTACCTCGAACCGGTCGAAATCGCGGGGCATCCAGTAGAGGAAACTGGCATTGTCGCTGTACGCCTGCGGCAGATGGTATTTCGGGCCATAATAGTTCACGGCCCCCGCTTCACCGTAATTGTCGCAGAACAGCAGCGTGTGCGCCTTCTCCGTGCTATCAAGGGATGCGTAGGCCCTGGCCACCTTTTGGGTCATCTCCTCCCAGGACAACATATCCGCGAAGTCCTGAGGCAAGGAATGGTCCTGGAGGTCCTCCCAGCGGAGAGCCCCCACTTTACGGGCCAGGGGGTGATGGGCGTAGTATTCGGCCAGGGGAGCCGGGGCCTTGAAGGGAAGGAGGAGGGGAACCACGCGGATGCCTATGAAGAGACTGAAGGCAAGCATACCTATTTTCCACCATTTGTTCGCCCAGGCTTCCAGCCGGGGAGCACCGAATGCGAACAGAATCGGGTAAGCCCCTTGCGAGTAATAACTTTTCCCGTGGGCCATCATCAGGAGTGCGATTGTGACGAAGAATGCCCAGGCTATGAAACGGTATTGTTTCGTGCGCGCCACCCAGACGAGGCCGGTCACCCAGGTAAAGAGGGTGGCCACATTGTACAGGAGCTGATCCTTCAGGAAAGTCCAGGGACTCAGGTACTGTAGCTGACCATCCTCAAGAGCCTTCATGTGGTAGACGACCGGAAAGCCGTGGCGAGCCTGCCAGAGGAGGTTCGGTAGGAAAAGCAGGAAGCCCAGGCCGATAGCACAATAGAAATGGCGGTTAGTGAGGACCTTTCGGTCCCAGACGAGGAGGAGGCCGGCCATCAGACCGGTGGCATAGAAGGCCATGGTGTATTTACTGAGCATACCAAGACCGAAGCTGACGCCTGCGATATAGAGATGCATGGGCTTTCCCGTCTGCTGAAATCTGATCAGCCCATAAGCCATCGCCGTCCAGCAGAATATATCCAGGAAGTTCGGCTGGAAGAGGAAGTGCATCCTGAGCCAGGCACCTGTCACGAAGGGCATCCAGGCCAGGACCAGGGCGAACCAACGGCCGCCCAGGTGGAGCACCAGACGGCCCACGAGGATGTACGTCAGGGCGCCCGCCAGAGAAGGCCATATCTTGATCGCCCACATCGCGCCACCCAGCAGGTTCGTCAGCCAGGCGAAGACCGAGAGCAGAGGCGGCGCCTCCATGTAGCCCCAGGCCATATGCCGCGCCTCCGCAAGGTAAAGAAATTCGTCCCGATGAGGGCCCCAGAGAGGGTCCTGAAGGAAGAAGGGTAAGATCAGTTTGATCAGAGCAAGGAGATAAAGGAGATGAGTAGGTTTCATGGGAAAAAGATAAAAAAAATCGGGAGGCATTCACAAGAATTTTGACCATGGGCACAAAATCGGTGTCCTCCGGCACTATTGGGCCCCTGTGTGCGACGATCCGCCGACCAGCATCCGCGGAGGTTTCAGATTCCGGCGCCGAACTATAATTTATACATTCAAGAGCATGTATATAATCATAAGCGAAACGTATTCTTCATAAAGAATTTTGCAGAGATGGAGATATAGGAGATATATATGTCGGGGCGACTGGAAACATTTATTTCCTTACAGCACGTTGAAGCGTAGGTGCAAATATGGACCAGGTGTGTTAAACGCAAGCCTGAGTTGTATTAGTCACTACTTGACCTGACAAATAGGAGTTACAAGTCAAAAGTTAATCTTACAAATCTAAGGTCAAAATCGCTCACCCCGCAAAATCTTCACCGAATAGGCGCCTGCTGCGGTGGACAGCAGTAGCAGCAAAGTGTAAATAAAACGGGGTATGGCGGTTTATTTATTCAAACATAAGTCCTTAGATGCGGTAGGTGTGTGCAATAATTCCTCCCGGGAATACTTTTGCATCCACCAACTTGAGATCTAGTGGCTGTGTAACACCATTGAAGATCGCCTGACCCTCGCCCAAAAACAAGGGATGAGTAACCAAATGGTATTCATCTATCAGTCCCGTCGCTACCAGGCTCCGCATAAATCCGGCACCTCCAATCGCACAGATCGGTTTCCCTGGCTCAGATTTGAGTTTCTTTATCCCATCGGCAAGATCACCGTCGAAAACCCGCGCGTCCGCCCAGGACGCCGCAGCGGGCAACAGCTCTGCATCAGGCAAAATGCTGCCTTTAAATCCATTTTGGGTAAAGACTGCCTTAGGGATCTCGTTCATCGGCGCGGCAAAAGGACCTGTTGCAGTCGGCCAGTAGGAGGCAATCACCTCAAAGGTCTTCCTGCCCATGATAATCAGGCCTGCCTCCCGGATTCGTTCGACGGACCATGCTCTTGAAGCTTCATCCGAGCTCTTGAAAATCCAGTCGGACTCCGCATTGGGGCCACCGACAAAACCGTCGACAGAGATCGACATCTTCATTATTAACTTACGCATAGTTCAACAATTTGTTTCCTAAAACTAAGTCACCATCTTGATATAAAAGGGGCTAAAAGCGACAATTCAAGGTGGTGATTGCGTCTTAATCCTTTACCCATTCATCGAATTGCCTCGCTGTTATGTACATTGCTTCTGACTGTATTTCGGAAATGCGAACCGGAAAAAATGTACTACAGGGCGGGTCATGTCTGAAAATTTCACAACCCTTAGCTATATTTATAACGTATTATTTCTTAATGTTTCTAAGTTTATTTTCGGATGAAAAAAATATTAATTATAAGTGGAACATTTTCTCTGTTCACTTTTCTGATAGGGTATTACTTGCAATTGCGGCATTCGCAATTCGCTGATTTTACGCATTTTCTATGCTACGCAGTGTTTATCCTGGTATTTCTTCCGACTTTCTTCATTGTTAAAGCTGGAAAGATAAGTGCTTATAAATATAAGAGGAATGCTTTCCGGCTTATAAGAGGTGCCGCATTTGCGGGCATACTCATTCTTTTATGTGAAGTGTTTTGGCCGGGGCAATATGGTTCCTCGCCAGTTCACACATGGGCTGGCACTAAGTTTTTGAACTTGCAGACAGGCTCAAGAATAGCTTATATACTGATCCCTGGGAAGGGGGTCAAAAAACCTTATCCGATTTTTTATTTGGAAGGTGGGCCGGGAGGGCCGATCGACGATGTGACTATTCGTATGATGATGCCCCTGGCAGAAGAAGGTTACGATATTTACTTGTATGATCAGATTGGCTGTGGATTATCAGGGCGATTGCAAAATATCAGAGATTATACAGCGGACCGGCACCGACAGGATTTGGAAGAGATAGTGAAGAAAACAAGGGCAGAAAAAGTAATCCTAATTGGGCAATCCTGGGGTACGATTTTAGGAGTGCTATTTGCAGCAGACAATCCAGCCAAAGTGGAAAAGATGGTGTTTACAGGGCCCGGCCCCATTCCTCCGGCTCCTATCGAACCGATTGACTTAAGAGCCCCTGATAGCCTTCACTTGAGGGCACCTTATTATACGAACCGGCAGCAGTATGAGAAAGCGAGCAATTTGAGGACGAAGGCCATGTTTTATTGTGCAACCACATTCGGTAAAAAAACTGGCCACAGATGTTGAAGCGGATGATTTTGCCGCCTATCTTAACTATGAATGCAACAAATCCTGTGTCTTTGACACCTCTGCAATAAAAATGCTGCAATACACGTCCGGGTACGGTTATTACTCCCAGCTCATGACTTTAGTTAGTTTTCGCCAGGTTCAGGACCCAAGACCCAAGCTCAAAAACTCCTCCATCCCTGTACTTATCATGAGAGGTCAGGCAGATAACCAGAAATGGGCCTATACCCGCGAGTTCATGGATCTGTTCACCAACCATCAATTGGTTATTGTACCCCAGGCGGGTCACTTCATTTATCTGGAACAACCGGAACGCTATATAAATACCATAAAAGAGTTCCTGCGCAGATAATCGAAAATTTCTTAAATGATGATTGATATTTTAAATATTCTGAAGGTTCTTATCAGAAGATGATCATAGGAAATTATTGTTTTTTCAAAAACGCTAGACAAAGCTGAAGGAAAAAACACAGAAATTGTTCGTACTAACCTTAAAGACGAAATACTAAAATTGAAACAGGAACAAGGTAAAAGTATACTAACCGGTGGTGCAGATATTCCCTCGCAACTTATACAGCTTGGTCTGGTGGATGAATATCATATTGTCGTTCATCCGGTAATTGCAGGAAAAGGGAGACGGTTGTTGGAAGGCATTAGCCTGCCGGATAAATTACAATTAAAACTTGTTGAGTCAAAGATTTTTAAATCAGGATGTGTTGTGCTTCATTACTTGAAACAGTGAGAGAAAAATCTGCGACAGGAGCGATATTAGATTTTCGTATTATGTCTGGCGATGAGAAATTCGTCAATAAATGCAAACAAAAAAGCTGTCCGAAATGTACCCGAACAGCTTCTAATTAATTGAAAACCAATGCCAAAAGTCGTCTTGCCTGTACAAATTTCGAACTTATTTATTATGGATTTAAGGCGGTTGGAGAATCTTGTTGCTTAATTATCAAAGAGTTATTCTACATAACAAAGCTGTAGAACAGTACGCAAAAGGCCCGAAACCTCTAATTTACCGTGTCGAAGATTGGAAACAAGCTCACCATTGAGAATAGTAATAAACTAAAGACAAATAGCCCAGTTAAAGATTTAATAATAACTTTGTTATCGTGAATGTAATCCAATGAGAAAAAAAGCAAATATTTTTCAAACAGGGATGCTCTTTACTATGCTGGTATTTTTTAGTCCTTTATACCTCATAGCTCAATCTAATACAATAAGTATTTCAGTTATTCGCGTTGAATATGATAACCCTTATTTTCTTCTTCTTAAAGGAAGTCTTCAAAGGAATAAAAATGTAACATCGGTTAAAACGGGTTACGAACAAGGTACTGCTAAACTCAGTTTTAGTTTTACACATAATGCCCAGGACCTGTGGGATGAATTACCTAAATCCACGAAAGATTATTTTAAGATTATAACAATAAATGATAACGGCATTGTTTTGGAACGCAAGAATCCTGTTAAAGAAGAAACCCCCGAACTTAAAAACAATACTACAACCTCTGCAAAAGATGACGACTGCAGGAATTGCTATTTTAATTTGTGTAAATATGATGGCATAAAGACTTTCCAGGGCGTAGTATACAAGGCTATAAATTACGATGAAGGGACTTTTTACTACAATTGCGACAATGGCATTTTAACGAGGAAGGTAATTACAGTGAACGGATATGGAGTAACAACGGGCATTACCACGGATACCATACTGATGAGTAATGTCCCCATCGGAACTACGTGGCACGTTATCAATACCAAACTTAATTTTTTAGGATCCGAAGGGTACAGCCGTTTAAAATACACTTTAGTAGGAAAGGGTTTAACTACAACTGTGAATGGTACAACATATAAGGATGTGATTGTTGTAAACTTTTTCCAAAAGTCCCAAGACATTCTTGAGGGCGTAGTTGCTACCTCCATTAACTATTTTTATGCTAAAGGCGTCGGTTTGATAAAAGAGGAAAAGCTTAATCCGAATATCGAGCCCTTATCTACCATACATGTTTCAAATAAGCCAGTCGAACTTCCAAACCTCCCCGAAATGAAAGGGGTGATTGATCCGGGGTTGGTCGGTACGTGGGTTGACAAAGATCCTTCAGGCTTTATCTACACGTATAAATTTTATGCCGATGGCACCTATGAAACTTTTGTAGGGTCGACCCTTTCTTATAATGGAAGCAAATGTTTCTGGCGCCTTGATGGTGGATACATCAACCTATATTGCACCGGGTGGCCAAAAGTGTACAGGCAGGAATTTCAGAAAATAAATGATGCTGCCACCGGAAAACGGGCCATTGTAATTCAGTTCAAAGACACGGAATACAGGACTTATATTTCAGAAGACGGCAAAGCCACGTGGACAAAATGAAGAAAAGTTGACGGAGTTTTTTTTATGAATAATTTATTCTGATGATCAATCTTATCTGTCATCGCTTTATCATTTTGTCTTTCACAATTTCTGCTATCACTTTTTCGCGCAAGCCTTGGCTGATTGGGATTTTGTCATTTCCAATGTCCAAAATATTGCCCTCTATACTTTTTATTTTCGTTTTGTTCACAATATAAGACTTGTGAACTTTAATGAAAATGTCGGCAGGCAGTTGTTCTTCTAAGTTTTTGATGGTAACATAAACCATCATTTTATTTGAACTCGTGTGCAGCATTACATAATTTAACATAGCCTCTGCGTACAACAAATCATCATAAAATACTTTCTCAATTTGGTTATTACATTTTATGAAAAAATAGTCATTAAGTTTATTGGGCTGATTTTGTATATTTTTTTTCAATGTGCCAATTTCCTTGGCTTTATTACAAGCTTTCAAGAATCTATCAAAGGCGATTGGCTTTACCAGATAATCTAAAACATCTAAGCCATAGGCCTCAACAGCATATTCAGCATAGGCGGTCGTCATAATAACACTTGCAGTAATTTTTGAATTTTTCAGAAAATCAACGCCATTTATTTTGGGCATATTGATATCTAAAAAAATCAGGTCAACATCGTTGACACTTAGCAATTTCATTGCTTTCAAAGGATTTTCAACTTCCGCTACTAACTCCAGAAAATCTATTTCTTCAATAAATTCCCGCAATATTTTCCTTGCTATTGGTTCATCATCTATAATGATACATTTTAATTTCATGCTAAGTCAATTGTTAAGTTCGTTTCATAAAAATCATGTTCGACATTAACGCTTAGGGTATATTTTGTGGCATACAATAACTCCAATCTACGCTTTAAATTCGCAAATCCAATTCCTCCCGAATTTACATTAATTATATGATGTTGCCTTTCTTTTGTATTAAAAATACAGCAATTCACTACGTTTTCTTTTGTAAATATTCTGATACTAATTTTATTTTCTTTGTCAGGAAAACTACTTACAAACTTGAAAGCATTTTCAATTAGCACGATTATTAAAAGTGGGGCAATTCTTAATCCTGGTGTAATATCACCCGTTTCAATATTTACGACCAATTTATCATCTTTCCGCAATCGCTGAAAAGCGACATAATTGTTTATGTACGCTATCTCTTTTTCTAAATCTACTTTTTCTGCCCCGCATTCATATAACTGGTATTTTAATAATTCGGAAAACTGTAATAGTACATCCCGGGCGGGTTTGTTGTTTTTATCAATATGACCGTAAATAGTGTTCAAAGAGTTGAAAAGTGCATGCGGACTGATCTGTGCTTTTAAATAATCTAATTCGCTTTTAATTCTTTCTTTTTCCAGCAATTCTAGTTGTTGCTGGATCTGTATTCTGTCAATTAACATTTTTACTATTGTAACCACTAATACCCAAATAGAAATATTAATTAATGAAAATAAATATAGTGTGCCAAAATCAATAGGAGTTATATGAAAAAAATGCTGATTTATTTGTACTGCTACTAAAGCCCTCAGCCATGCAGAAAGAGCAATTATCGTTATTGTAGCTACCACAAAAATAGGATATCGCTTTTTATGTAAAAACTGTGGGACAATGAGATTATTAATGGCATAAAAATCTGCTGTAATAAAGATCAGGTAGCAGAACTCTACCGTCATTGTTTTAGTAATTGAAAACGAGTAACTGCGAAAAACAAGTACCCACAAAAGATAAATGCTTGCCCAAAAAATTGAATGGTATAATAATTTTCTGTTTTTCATTTTTTGTTTTCTCAAATTTAGTAACGGCAAATTGAGATTAAATTTTATTACACGATGCAGGTAAATTTCTTGATTAAACCCTGTTTAATCAAGAAAAAATGATAGATGCTGTAAATATTTTTTATGCCTCCGTTGTAGTATTGATGTTTGCATTGTCATTTATTTAAATTGAAAACCATGAAAAAAGCAATCAATTGGTTTCTTAAGCCTCCGGTTACAGGTCAATCTACTATTTTAATCCTCCGTCTGATGGCAGGAAACGTATTCCTTTGGGAAGGAATTTTAAAATTTGTTTATGTAAATCAGGGGGTAGGCCGGTTTACAAAATTAGGTTTTCCATTTCCTGAAATTACTGCTCATTTTATTGCAGTAGGCGAAATAATTGGCGGCTTGTTACTCATCTTTGGGTTATTTACAAGGATAACAGCATTTTATTTTATTGTACAAATGATCGTTGCTATTCTTAGCACTAAAATTGATTTGTATTTCGGTACAAGTCCTTTACCATTGCCGCCTGCCCCACCCAAAATAGGTATTTGGGCTGTGTTGCATGAAATACGTTCTGACTATGCCCAAATACTTACTTGTCTTTTTCTATTAATTGAAGGTGCAGGAAGAAGGTCTCTTGATTTTATAGTTTCTACGTCAAAAAAAGTGTATAGCATTACAGGGAGAGACTATAGTCCACAATCTACAAAAGAGGTGTTTGAATAAGCTATCACACTTTCGCTGAAACTCCCGTTGATGTGTACTTTTGGCAAAGTAGGGGTAAAGAAGAGCTGCGAAAATTGGTGTTTCCGCAAAGAGTAACCTATTATTACAAAAATGGGGCATTTCTAACTGAAAAAGTCAACGAGATATTTGAGCCAACTCCACGCCTGAACTGCATTTCAGAAAACGATAAAAATAAATAAGGCAGCATTTCTGCTGCCTTGTCCAATCTCGTCGACGTGGCTGTACAATTTTCGAACTTATTTCTATTGGATTTAAAGAAACTGGTAACTTTATTCGTTTAGGTATTTATGTAAATGTAAATAACATATGCACTATTTATTATTTTAATGACAAATAAGACTGTAATATTCGTTATATTTTAGCATGAAGCAACAAATTCCTAAAAGCAAAAGAATTGTGCTTGTTCATTGGAAGAAGAAGCCGGAGGAGATTTTGAGGATTTTATCAGGCTGCTCAACAATAAAGAAATTCCAACAATAACAAATGCAAGAAATTATTATAAAAAACCTACGACGGCATATTGATCCGAACAGAGAAGAAATAGCCATTTTTTTATCCCTTGCGGTTGCTAAAACCGTTAAAAGAAAAGAGTTTTTGTTGATGGAAGGCGATGTGGCAAGGCATCAGTTTTTTGTACTCAATGGTTGCCTGCGGACCTATACTATTGACTCAGTCGGCAAGGAACATGTTTTGATGTTCGCACCCGAAGATTGGTGGTGTAGCGGCGATTTGTATAGCTTTTTGTCAGGACAAAAGAGTGTCAATAACCTGGAAGCGTTGGAGCCCACAACCTTATTACAAATCAGCAAAGGCAATTTGGACATTTTATACGAGCGAGCGCCAAAATTCGAGCGATTTTTCAGAGTATTATTTCAAAACGCCTTTGTCTTTCATCAGAACAGAATAGGTGCCAACCTTTCGCAACCTGCGGAAGGGAGATATGATCTATTCACAAAAGCTTACCCTGATCTTGAAAACCGGATCCCGCAAAAATATATTGCTTCGTATATCGGTGTTACGCCAGAATTTTTTAGCCAGATGAAAGCAAATATGTTTCGAAAAAAATCTTAAGGTACATTATTTTTTAGCGCATATTATGATCGTTGCTTTGCTGTATTAAATCATTAAAAATATGGAACGCAAAGCAAACGTACAGACTATTTTCAGCGAAAAGCCCTTTGCCGAAAAGAAATTTATTGAGATAAAAGGCCGCCGGATGGCCTATATTGATGAAGGCGAAGGCGACCCAATTGTATTTCAGCATGGCAATCCTACTTCATCCTATCTCTGGCGGAATATAATGCCTTATTGCCGTGGCCTTGGGCGGCTTATTGCCTGCGATCTGATTGGCATGGGTGACTCAGAAAAGCTCGTTGATTCCGGATCCGGACGATATTCTTATTTAGAGCAACGTAGTTTTCTTTTTGCACTTTGGGAAGAGTTGAAACTGGAAAAAAACGTGATACTTGTGCTTCATGACTGGGGCTCTGTATTGGGTTTTGATTGGGCAAATCAAAACCGTTCCCGCGTTCAGGGTATCGTTTACATGGAAGCATTGGCGATTCCTTTTAAGTGGGATGAATTTGAACCTAAAGTACGTGATTTATTCCGGGCATTGCGCGCTCCTGCTGGCGAGGAGTTGGTTTTAAAAAACAATGTGTTTGTTGAAAAAGTATTGCCGGGTGGAATTTTCCGGGAACTCAGCAATGCAGAAATGGAGGAGTACCGGCGGCCCTACCTTAATGAGGGGGAGGATCGCCGCCCGACATTATCATTTCCACGTCAAATTGCTTTGGACGGAGAGCCAAAAGAAGTGGCTGAAATAGTGGCCGGATACGGAAATTGGCTTAAACAAAGCCCGGTTTCCAAGCTTTGGATTCATGGTAACCCTGGTGCAGTGGAAAATGACAGTATGCGAAAATTTTGCAGTACATGGGCCAATCAAACAGAGATATCAGTAAAGGGAAAACATTTTTTGCAAGAAGACAGCCCTATGGAAATTGGGGAAGCAATTGCTGAATTTGTAAAAAAATTGCGCTAGCGGGCGGACATTGATCCCATTCTCCGACCCAAATTGGGGTTTTGTGATATCAATCCATAAAAAAGTAGTAACAATAGGAAATAAAAAGCCTTAAAACCAGCTATCGAGTTGGTTTTAAGGCTTGTCGCCCTCCCTGTACAATTTTCGAACTTATTTTTAATGGATTTAAGACGGCTTGCAAGCCGTTTTTTATTGTACATAATTAATGTGAACCTGAAAACGTGTGTATGAAAAATTTAATGTGTGCAGAGGCCAATTTGGTATCTTCAACTACTTCTTCAATATCTAGTCCTTTCCTTCGACCATGGCAAACTGGATGTTTCAGTCCTAAGTTTTCCAGCAAAAACAGGCAATGTTAAAATGGACCTAATCGTGATCTTATCGAGTTGCGATCCGATCCCTTCATCCATTAACTCCTTGGTTAGCTTTCTTTGCATGTATCTATACGCCGTTGCAAGAAATTACGTTCCATAGGATTGCGTGCCAACGAAAGCGCTGTGGAGAAGTGCGCTTTCGCAACCGGGTAATTTCCTCGACGGAGTTCAAGTTCACCAAGCGTAGCCGGGTAAAACGGGTAAGCAGAAAGGCGATGAAGGTCATGGATGACGCATATCTCCTGCAATCCCCGTTCTGGGCCATCCAGCTGTGCGATGGCAATCGTACGGTTAAGTGCAATGACCGGAGAAGGATGGATAGCCATAAGCATATCATAAAGCGATACTATCTGTTTCCAATCGGTATCTTCGCTTCTAGCGGCACTGGTATGCGTTGAAGCAATAGCCGCTTCAATATGATATTTTGTCAGTTCTGTACCAGAGGCAGAAAGGTTAAGAAGCGCTTGTCCTTCTGCTATGAGGTTATGATTCCATAAGGACCGATCCTGCTCAAAGAACGAAACAAGATTACCCGAACCATCTAAACGAGTTGGCAGACGGGCCGCGTTGAGATACATCAACGCAGCAAGCGCATATGATTGGGGGGTTATTAAAGCAGGTTGTTCGATGAGTAAATTCATAAGCAGCATGGCTTCCTGACAAAGGTCCATGCGCACTGCAGCCTCAGGTGAGGATCCATGATACCCTTCGTTGAAAAGCAAATATAATGCTTGCAGAACGGAGGAAAGCCTGGAGGGAAAATCTGCATCGGCGAGATCAAAAAGCTTCGTGGATTCCGCCAATATTTTCTTTGCCCGGGTGATGCGTTTTTCAATACCGGCATGACTGCTCACGAAGGCCTGTGCAATCTCCTTTACATTGAATCCACATAATATGTGCAATATAAGTGCAATTTGAGCCGCTTCAGAGAGGCGGGGATGGCAGCAGGAAAACATCATACGTAGCTGGGAATCTTTCACAGCGTACGCACTAAACGCCTCTTCTACCGTCGGAACCAGCGTCCATTCAGATTCAAGAAACCGCGTTAGTTCTGGCTCAGACACTCTAGCCGTGCGCTCCCGGCGCAAGATATCCAAGGCACGGTTCTTGGCAGTGGCCATCAGCCATGCGGAAGGATTTTTCGGCAGACCGCGTAACTTCCACGTCTCCATCGCACGGCAGAAGGCGTCCTGAGTGACGTCTTCTGCCAATGCGATGTTACGGACTCCGAAAAGCCGGGTAAGCGTGGCAACAATTCTTCCGAATTCATGCCGGAAAAAATGTTCCTCAATATCCATCGCCTAATTCTAACTGTCCGATTGGACGTACCTCTACAGAACCGCCATCCTCGAAAATAGGGCATCCCAGGGAAAACTCCACAGCCTGTTCGATATCCCTGGCCACAATGATACTATAACCTCCGACCACGTCTTTAGCTTCGGCATAGGGGCCGTCAATGACCTGCTTTTTTGCGCCTTTGACTACCTTGCCACCAGGTTGCAAAGGCTCTCCGAGTGATTTCACATGGCCTTTGTCACTGAGATCCTTAAGCCAGGCCATCCATTTGGCCGTTTTTTGCTGCATTTCCTCAGGAGATGCAGGTAGTTCGTAACCTCGATAGAAGTATACAAATTCAGTCATAGTAGGTTTCTTTATGTTGATGTTTATATTATATAGGTTTTTGTCAGCAGATACTAGTCGTCCAGGGCTCCCATGGTCAGATTGATGGTCGTTCCCATCATCCCGCTTGCCTTATCGGAAGCCACAAAGGCCGCTACATTAGCCATCTCTGCGAGTGTCATGAAGCGTTTGGGATGGTTCATGCCTGCAAGATAACCTGTGAACTGTTCCCAGGTTACGCCCGCTGTCCTGGTCCTACTTTCAAATATTTCCCTTAATGTCTCTGTCTCCGGCATGCCGTGCGGCTGCAGACCGACCACGCGGATGCCCTGAGGCGCGAGTTCTTTCGACAGGTATCGGGTAAGCGCCTCCTTGGCAGCCTGTGACGGACCATAACCTCCGTTTGGCGTGCCTATTCTTGCGGGAGGCGCAGTAACGGTCATGATCACCCCGGATTTATTCGGGAGCATGCGTCTTGCCGCTAAACGCGCAGTCAGAAAGTATGATGTGGTATAGCTCGTGATCGGCATGGAGAATTGTTTAAGATCCATATCGACCAGCGATGCCCCCAGCCACTTGGTGGGCGAGTTCCCCATCGCATTGAACGAAATATCGATACGGCCTGCCTTAGCCACTACAGACTGCAGATGCTTATCTATAGCCTGCTCATCAAGGGCATCAACCTCCGCTGCCTCGGCATCGCCGCCAGCAGACACGATGTCCTTGGCAACCGCTTCCACAGGCGCCAAGCGGTGCCCGGTAAGAAAAAGCCTGGCTCCTTCGCGTGCGAAAGCACGTGCGACAGCGCCGCCGATTTCGCCGCCTGCCCCATAGATCACTGCAATTCTGTCTTTCAATTCATTCATTATTTTTCTTTTTAATGTTGAGAAATTACACGTGAATCCTTCACGCCGAACTAAGACGTTTGGAGTTAACGTTTCCGGACATTTTATTTGGATTATTTTATTTGGTGGTTTAGTCATTGCATTTGCCGCCTTCGTTCAGCTTTCCTCTAAAACTCGCCGGTGATAATCCGGGACATCAAAGCGTTGCCACCACTGAAAAGTATTTTGCTGGCTTCGGGATGGCAGACCAGAAAAAATATGCAAAGTCATTAATGAATTTCAAGTCGAAGAAGACATATCTATGCCCGTCAAGGTATCTACACGAGTAGGCTGTCTATTGGAATTTTATTATTGCGCCACTAAACCTTTCTGTTGCCTCGGAGTCACTGGAAACATTTCGAACTTTTTAATTGAAGATTTGATCAAAATCGATGCATTCCTAACCAATCACCCCCTTAAAATGTCGTTTTCATGGGTTGAGAGATTAGTCTAATCAAAGTACTTTTGTAGTACAATACTTTATCATGCTAATTTTTCACCTTTAAAATAAGATAGACCCGATTTTAAACCTGTTATAAAATTTAAACATTATGACACCAAAAATGATATGGGCAAATTTGGCCGTAAGCAACCTGGAGCGGACCACTAAATTTTATACTACCCTGGGATTTAAAGCCAATGGCACACCTAATAAAGAGCTGACAAGTTTTCTTTTTGGTGAGGGCAATTTTGTCATACATTTCTTTTTAAAAGATGTACTCAAAGCCAACCTTAAAAGTGAAATATCCGATTCACAACAGGCAAACGAAGTTATTTTTACGCTTTCCGCTGAAACGAAGGACCAGGTGGACAGCTGGTCCAAAGAGGTGGAAGAGGCAGGTGGAAAAGTTGTTTCCAGGCCGGAAGCATTTGGAGAAGGTTATTATGGTTTTGTTTTTGCTGACCCGGATGGTCATAAGTTCAATGTGTTTTATATGTAGGGGCTTTGATCATATAAATAAAGCGGACTAACCTACAGCAAATTGTTGCAGGTTAGTCCGATGGTAAGCCACTTTATTAAGAGAAAGGCCGCAGCGCTATTCCCGGTATTTCTCACCCTTTTTCATTTTCTCCAGTGTAGTTCAACTAAATACTACATTATAGCCAATCATATAGAATAATACAATTTAAACTATTCATGTGCAAAAAGGAAAAATATAGATAAGTAAACAGCCATTTCGAACTTTGTTCTAATCCAATACTGGTAAGCCTTTTAAAAGATTTCTGTACTTTTAATCCAAATTTATTCGAATTAAAAACCAACTCTGAGAGCGGGTTTCATTTTTTGTCGGGGCAACTGGATACATTTCGAATCAGTTTATGGAGGATTTGACGACTATTGAAAAGTTTCAGTTATAAACGAAAATAGCCGTACTTAGTTGCCAAATGATTTTATATTTATATCAATTAGTATGATTGATTTATCTCATGCTGAGAAACACATTCACTGTGTCACGAATTTTCAAGACCTTGTTTCTACGCCATTTAGTGGAGAAATTAATGCGATTTGTTGGACTCGTAAACTAATAGGTGATTTTTCTGAGATTGTTAAAAAGGTAGCGCTAAGCGGAAATGTAACGGCAATTGAACAAGAGGAACTTCGTGAACTTCAGTTGAGTGAACAAGGGCAACTTGCCCGTGAAATTCTTTTAAATGACTTGAAGGTATTGAAAGCTCATGGCGTATCGTCAATCCTTAATGTGATCAAATACTATGATCGGGATGATACCTACCCATTTTTTCCAACCGATGTTTATTCTTTTCATGTAGATCGCTCTCCCATACCAATTGATACCTTTTTATGTACCTACTATGGCGAGTCGAGTGAAATATTGCCAAATTCACAAGGCAAAAAGAAAGTACTTATTCCAGAAATACGTGATGAACTCAAAAAACTATATCATGGAAAAGATGAAGGTTTTGAATCATTCTTAAGTGAACATTTCTTTGATCTACACTATCAAGCTAAACCTGATGCACGTCCAATAAGCTTAGGTCTTGGTCACCTATGGAGATTGGCGGTTGATCATCCTGAAAGTCAAGTTCCCCCTTGCCTTCACCGTGCACCAAAGGAAAAATCTGGACAGAATAGGTTGTTGATGATCTGTTGAACACAAATCCTTAATAGCAAGACGATAAATCTAAACGCAAAATTCCTATTAACCGCATCAGGCTAATCAAAGAGAACCCTGTTAATGTGCAAAGATGATGTTGATTAATAAAATTCAACTAACAATCGAAAGTCTTTTAAACGTCGATGTGAGTGATATTAGGGGTAAACAGCTTCCAGTGTCCCTCGGATACGACTTCAACGGTGCCATCGGTCACTTTAATGGCGGTGTGATCGTCAATCGCATATGACGGCACGGGTATCGTGGCGGCCAACTTTTCCAGGTTGGCAAGGGAATTCTCCGGGAACCACTCATGATCCAGATGCGGATGCAGCGCAAAATCTACCAGTCTCAGCGACTTAGCGCTTTCGGCTGGCAGCGTGTGGTCACCGTAGGTCGTTCCAAAGCGAGTCATTATCATACTCCCGGCACTCAAGCCCACATAGACCGTCTTGCGCAGCAACGACGGCAAGAGGTCTGCCAGTCCGGACTGCTGCATCCAGTAGCACAGATACTGGCAGTCGCCGCCTCCGACCAGCAAGGCGTCAGTCTCCTGGAGCATGGGAACCCAAAGCTTTTGTTTGATGCTGGGCAGTGCGGTGAGTTCAAGCACTCCCAACGACTTCCAACCCAATTCGCAGAAAGGGTCACCTAATGATCCGCAAATCACCCTTCGTGCTATGTCAGCACCATTGGGTAAGGCGTATATTGCGGTAGGGACAAAAAGGGCGCTGGCCTCGGTAATCGGTTTGCCCAGGAGGTCAACCAGCGCGTTGTGGATGCTCGTGTTGCTGATGCCGGCGGAAGTGAGAAGAAGCTTCATAATTTCTTTATTTGGCTATATCGTTGCCCTGCCCGATAAGCCTATCTTTTAATTTGATGAAGGCATAATATTTATCTATGGTGCTGGAATCACTTTTGAAATTTATTCATAAATCTTCAAAAGCCCAAATTGATTCAAACCTTATCTCAGATATTAACATTGAACTAAATAGAAAATTTTACTTGAATTGATTCGAAATTATTTAAAAAGAAGAACCCTTCAAATCCAACGATATGAAGGGTTCTTCTTTTAGTGTCGGGATGACTGGACCCAGTTCGAACATTTTAATTGAAGATTTAGTTTTAATCGACACTTTATTCACGCAGTCCAGTATAAAATACACAGATTGAACAACTAGTCAAATTGTACTTAGGTCACTTATAAAGGAATGAAGTAGCGAATCGGTATTAATGTCTTATATTAAATGATATTACTATTTCTAGCACTCAGTCAAAGGTGTAATAATTTTTCATACATTTAGGCTAGTTTGGAAGTTCCTCATATTTATTTTATCTTACTTGTATAGTTCTTCGAAGTTTGTTTAAATGATTTTCCCCAATTGCAATTATCAGAAGCGAAAGATAGTTGCAATTATGACTAAAATCTGGATCGAATGAAGCGCCCTATAAGAATCCTGTTGTAAAAAACAAATTTATTGGCCTCCTCCTCCCTAGGAAGATGATATTATTTTATAAAAGCCTATACTTACACAAATTTTCAATTCAAAAATTACCCACAAACTTTTGAGCAAATAATATGCAAGAACAAAAAGGGAAATATGAGGGTTTACAGAATGATGAGCTGGGAATAAAGATTCGCTCAAATGACAATCCTTATCTTTCTGTTGATACTCAAAAAAAATTGCTGCAACCCCGCAAATTATCTTCTTATTTTATTGTATTAATTGAAAGCGGTTCAATTACATACAATGTAGACTTACAAGACTTTACGCTTACTGACGGACACTTGCTTTTTGCAATGCCAAATCAAATTTTTACGCCACCCGCCAAAACAGACAATCTTAAATATTTCAAGCTGCTGTTTGATGAAAATACATTGGCATTGTTGCCACAACAATTTCCCTTTTTAGTCAACCCTTTAAACGCACAAACCATAGTTCTTGACAGTCCTGCAAAAGAAAGAGTAATAAAGGTTTTTGGAATTTTAAATCAGATACTTCACTTAGATAAATATGAGACCGATACTGAAATAATATTAGCTTATTTGAACTCGTTGCTATCAGAATTAAACAGCGCTTATTTCAAAAACAAAGAACCCCTCAATATCTTAAACACTAACCTTTCAAAGTTTATCGAGTTCAAATTAGTCGTGGAAACGTACCTTACAGAGCAACCTTCTATCAACGTAATTGCAGAAAAATTAGCTTTATCTACAAACAGTTTATATCGGATTGTAAAAGAATGTTCCGGAACATCGCCAAAAGATTATTTTATTAACCGTTTGATGGCCGAAGCCCAGAGAAAATTGCGTTATTCTAATACTTCTATCAAAGAATTGGCCTATGAATTGGGCTTTAATGACCCTGATTATTTTTCAAAGCTCTTCAAAAAAAGCACAGGAAAAAGTGCAAGTGAATTTTTACCCAAGCAAGATTTGTCGGGGAAATAGAATGAATTGTCCATCTCCGCTATTTTTTAGCCCGCTACTTTTGCCTCATAAAATTCATACAAGAAATGAAATTTGCATTAGTAACAGGAGCTAACAAAAGCATTGGCTTTGAAGTTGCACAGCAACTTGCTCAAAAAGGAATTTATGTTTACCTCGGTAGTCGTAATTTAGAAAATGGTGTTGAAGCCGTTGCTAAATTAAAAGCGAAGGGATTAAACAATGTAGAAGTTATTCAGCTTGACATTACAGATGACGAATCAGTAATTAAAGCCCGTAAAGAAATAGGAAAAAAAACAAAAGTGTTGGACATCCTTATTAATAATGCGGGTATTTATGGTGGTTACCCACAAACGGCACTTGACTCAACTATTGATCAGTTTAAAGCAACTTATGATGCAAATGTTTACGGCGTGGTGCGGGTTACACAGGCATTTATTGATTTATTGAAAAAGTCGTCAGAACCTCGTATTGTAAATGTAAGTTCAAGTCAGGGGTCAATTACCCTGCACAGCGACCCAACATATAAATACTACGACTACAAAGGCGTTGTATATCTTTCTTCAAAATCAGCCTTGAATATGTACACTGTTGTTTTGGCATACGAATTAAAAAATACCAACTTCAAAATAAATGCCGTTTGCCCGGGATATACAAAAACAGATTTCAATGGACATCGTGGGCCCGGAACTGTTAAAGATGCCGGAAAACGGATAGTAAAATATGTTCTAATTGCCAATGATGGCCCAACAGGAAAATTTTTTAGTGAGGAAAATAATCCTGAAACAGGAGAAATACCTTGGTAACGAAGATGAAGCATAAGAACTGAAACAACGAACCGCTAACAGGGTATTTGCAATATGGCGGCTTGACGTTAAATGCTCAACAGTTATGCTACTATTAAACTTTTGTACTATATTCTGCTGTCACATGCTGAGTATTTATAAAGGCGTGAAGTCGGATAAAGCCTAAAACAGCCAATGCATTTTAAACAAAAGTGGGAATAAATGAACCTATTCAGTCACATCTATTCCCACTTGTACTGTAGTCGGGGCAACTGGATTCGAACCTCTGCTTAAGGGATGACCATTTAGTGTCTAAATTTCTGGTACATTGATGCCTGAGGGTTTCCGGCTGATATAAATCGTATACGTAGGTTAACCTTATGTGAACGTAAGGAAGAACAAACAATAAAAAATTGAGATATAATAAATGTAAAGGGTCGCAGACATTGTCTGCGACCCTTTACATTTATTATATCTCATCATTACAACTCTCAGATACAAGTTGTAATCAGATTTGCTAAAAGTAAAAATAAACCCCTGTTTCAATGATACAATATTACCCAATATTCTTACCACAAGGTCAGCCCTTAGTTAGCACAATGTCAGGAATTGGATTTACTGGTTAAAATAATATTATCAGGCTTAAGTTCTGGGGAGAAATGTAAGGTGAGTATTGAGTTGCTAAAATAGGTGATTTTTTATTATTGAGGTAAAAAATATTTAGATAAGTAAAGAGCAACTAAGCGTTTCAGGTTGTTCAATATAAATTACAGGCAACGATAACATTTGATAAATTTTAAGCAGCTGGAAGATTTATTTCCAGCTGCTTAAAATTTTATAATGCTTTGGAAATGATAAAAACAAATAGGAAAATGAATATCAGAATTTATCCCAGAAAAGCCTGGTAGTTAGTTTATCCCCACCAATACTGGCAGATGCGGCCTGGTAGTTATTGGTATTCAAATTCTTTTCCGCAACCGGGTAGATATAACGTTTGGGAATATCGTTATAGGTAAGGTCTACAGGAACATTGAAGATAGGATAATCATATCTCCGCCATGCCAGCCAGCCTTCTACTCCGCGGTTATAAAATGCCAGGTACTGTTGTGTTCCTATTTTCCGTTTATAATCGCCCGGAGCCTTATCATAGGCAACATCATTCCTGCTGATATATGTGTTATATTCTGCGTCAGTGCATCCCCAATAAAACAGTGAGGCTTTAACAGCATTATTATAATGTGCTATTGCGGTGCCGGGCACATTAAATCCTCTTTCTTTTGCTTCAGCCAGTAAAAACTCTGTTTCGCTGTTATCAAATAAAAGCGCTTCAAAGTCAGCAGCTGTAATAGCCGGATTAATATGTGAGTAGGTGCCATAAGTATTAGCGGAACCATATATTCCCCCAAGGTAGCCGGCATCTTTCATGGTGAAAAAAGCTTTTCTTCTCGGATCCTGTAAATTATTCATAATGTCAACGATCGTATTGGCAGGCACCCAATCCGTGCGTCCTCCCTGAACAACATCTGCCCATACAGGATTATTGTTAGGTGGGCTAACCAGGTATTTTAACCGGGCGTTATCAGTGGCTGTTAATATTAAGCCGCCGTTGTCGGCAACAGCCGATTCTACTGTTGTTTTAGCTTTTACTGGGTCGGCATCTGCCAGTTGCAACCCGAGTCTTAATTTAAGACTATTACCAAATTTAATCCATGCAGCTACTGATCCCTTGTAAATAATATCGTTATTATCAAAGCTTGATCCGGCAGGATTCAGACCGCTTATATCTGTATCCAGCTTTTTTAGCAGATCGGCAAAAATAACATCCTGTTTGTCGTATGCAGGTAACATGTTGGTATTGTTCAGTGCCTGTGAATAGGGGATATCACCGAAGGTACTTACCAGTATAGAATAAGTATATACCTGTAACATATCAATGATCAGCAGCTGGTTTTTAACCTGTACCTGGTCCGGATTTGGTTCCCTGGGAATAAGTGTTTTAGCTTCTTCCAGGTTTTTCAGCACGCTGTGGTACATCGGATCCCAGAATGTATCGGGTACTTTTCTTTCCTGCAACCGGTACTGGCTTTCGGTAGGATAGGTAGTTTGTGCCCAGTATTGGGCCATTAAGCGGAATACATTGTTGAATACATTGCTGTTGGTCATAGCATCTACAAGGCTCTTTTGCGCGGCCGTAACCAGTGAGGAACCCGGTGCTATAGCTGCACCTTTGGTAGGCGTATTGAGGTCTGTTTTAGTACAGGATAACAGCGCTATCGTACATAACCCAAAAAATATTGTTATTTTCTTCATGGTGTTAAATTTTTAGAATCTAAACTTCAGGTTAAAACCAAATGTCCGGGCTGTAGGATAGCTGCCGCCCATAAAACCCTGCAGGTTGCCTGCGCCTAAATTATCTTCAGGATCAGCATAAGGGAGATTTTTATGGATGATCCACAGATTGCGGGCAATAACAGCAATATCAATTCCTTTAAACAAACCTGTTTTTGAAATCAGTGCTTGTGGCAAAGTATAATTAATGGCTACTTCTCTCAGTTTTACATAGCTGGCATCATATATAAATTCGGAATGCGGACTTGAATTGGAACCCAAACCTCTCTGCCCTGTATAAGGCACTCTTTTGGTATTAGGCTGACTTTTACCATTTGCATCTATGGTAACACCCTGGTAAATAACTCCGCCATCAGGTCCCGTATCGCGTACCGATTTACCCAGTTCATTCAGCCCGGTTGTATTTGGATATAAGCCTGCGCCGGTACCATAAAACATATCCAGCGAAAATAATTGCCCGCCCTGACGCATATCCACGAGGAAACTCAGACTGAGATTTTTATATTTAAATGTATTGGTAACACCACCAATCCAGTCAGGATTAGGATTGCCAATAACCCCGTTACCACCTATTTTATAATAACCGTTATCTCCCACAATGCGTTGTCCGGTTGCAGGATCAATTACAAAGTCAGTTCCCCTGATAACACCATATGGCTGGTTTAAAGAAGCGTTGAGGGAAATGCCGCTCTGAAAAGTGCCTCCTCCCAATAATACATTATCTATACCAGCTGGTAAGGAAAGCACTTTATTTCGGTTACGCGCCCAGTTAAGGTTTACTGTCCATGAAAAATCAGGTGTTTTAACGGGCGTTGCATTCACTGTAATTTCTATCCCTTTATTTTCTACATTTCCAGCGTTCACCACTTTACTGGTATAACCTGAAGCAGTTGATACGGGCGTTGCAAGGATCTGGTTTACGGTATTGGTTTTATACCAGGTAATATCGAAGCCCAGGCGATTGCGAAAGAAAGACAGCTCAAGCCCGCCTTCTGCACTCTTGGTCCGTTCCGGTTGCAGGTCAGGATTATTAAGTCTGCCGGCAACAGAGAAAAGGAGTGCATTGCCAAAAGGAGTAGGTTTATCGTAGGTAGTAAGCACATTTAAAGGTGGGGCATCGCTGCCTACTTCAGCATAATTCAGTCTTATTTTACCAAGACTTAGCCACGATATATTTTTAAGTAGTTGTGAGAACACAAAGCCTCCGGATATAGAAGGATAATAATAGGTATTATTATGCTCCGGTAAAGTAGAAGAACGATCCCGGCGCACGGTTGCATCCAGGAACAACATTTCTTTATATCCCAGGTTAGCACCTGCAAAAATACCATCTACCTGCGCCTCACTTAAAAATTCGGTAGGGGCCAGTATCGGATTTTTAGAGTTGTCAAGGGTATATAAGTCTGGTGCCGATAAGCCTCCGTTAGTGGCGGCAAAAATAGAGCTCACTTTGGTTCTGCGGATGTTGCTACCCAGCAATCCTTTAAAATTGAGGTCTTTTGTAATGTTCTTATTTACGTTCAGCAGGAGGTCGTAGTTGTATTCACTGAACATGCGGTTGAACCGGTTAAAGGAAGAAACGCCCTTGCTGCCAACGGCTATTCTTTCATCCTGCATTTCACTGTAAGAGTCTAGTGAAACACGCCCCAGTACATCCAGCCAGCTGGCCAGCTTATAGTTTAAAGCTGCATTTCCGAAGTAGCGGTAGCGTTCATCTGTTTCAAAATTTTTATAGCGGGTCCAATAGGGATTGTTCTCGTATAGGGGACTTGGATCGGTGATGCTTTTCATATTCCAGGTAGCATTTTTACCAGTACTGAAATAAGCCGCTTTCAGATCCATCATATCTACATTCAACGCATAGAACTGGCGGAAGCTGCGCATGATATTATTGGGATCATATCCTGTACCGTATCTTCCTTTACCATTGGTAAAAGTATAATTGATGCTGCCTGAAGCTGTCAGCCGATCAGAAATTTTATACGAAGCACCAAAGTTTACCATATCCTTACCCAGCTTGCTGTTGGGCAGTATTCCCTTTTCTGATGTTTTGGTATACCCCAGTTTAAAATAACCATTATCGCCGCCACCGTCTATTAAAATGCTGTTGTTAGTGGTTAACGGGTTTTCATAAAAACTATTGGGGTCATGCTTCGGGGCTACAAAGGGCTGTGGTTTACCATAAGTAGGAGAGCCCTTGTAGAAAGACCGCCAGTCATATACCATTAAATTAGGATTGTAGGGAGCGCCGAAAGAAGCATCTTCTGTAAAGGGTGATATGAGGTCTTTTACACCATCACCATTTACATCTTCATAAAAAAAATATCCATCGGGAGAACCATAAGTACCACCCTGAGGATCATAATATCCTTCTCCGAATTGTTTCTGATAAACGGGTAAGGTGCTCTTATCAATAGCACCAAATGTTACGCCTGTATTTACTGTAATACCCAAACCTTTACGCCCTTTTTTAGTAGTTATCATAATAACGCCATTGGCTGCACGTGAACCGTAAAGCGCTGTTGCAGCGGCGCCTTTAAGCACGTTTACAGACTCCACATCATCCTGGTTAATATCTGCTGCGGCGTTACCATAGTCGTATCCTCCGCGTCCCAACATCTGCGTTCCTGAATTCTTATTTGAATTGTCTACCGGTACACCATCAATAACAAACAACGCCTGGTTGTTGAACGAAATGGATTTGCTGCCTCGCAGCACGATGTTGGAAGAGCCGCCCATGGTGTTATTCTGGCTAACCTGCAGGCCTGCAACTTTACCGGAAAGGGAATTCACAATATTGCTGGTTCTTGCTCTGTTCAGTTCATCGCCGCTAACAACCTGCGATGAATAAGCCAGCTCATTTTTTTTCCTTTTCACATTCATGGCAGTAACTACGAGTTCTCCAAGATTTTTTGAGTCGGAGATGAGTGTAATAGTTATGCTGAGCACATTGCCTGCTGTAATTTCACGTGGTTGGTAGCCAATGCTATGCACCTGTAATACCGCATCATTACCCGGTACAGTGATGGAAAACCGGCCATCGTTATCAGCCAGTGCTCCCGTTGTATTGTTTTTTATTTTGATAGTGGCAAAAGGAACCGGGGATCCGTCTTCTCCTGTAACTTTTCCCGAGACCTGGTGCTGTTGGGCATATGCCAGGGAGGTACTCACCATAAGCATGGTGAATAACTGTACGATCTTTTTCATACGTGTTACTTTTTAGTTTTGGTTAGATATAATGAAGAAGAAAACTATTAGGCGATTTTGTTGTAATTGCGTTTTGGTATGAGAGAATTATTTCAGTAGATAAATATTGCCACAGGCGGATTTTAATTTTTTTTTGCGGTGTATGTGCTATGTTTTTAATGATTCATGAGGCATTTCAGTTTTTAGCATTATTATGTTGATAGCGCTGATGTGCAATATACTACCGCCTTTAGCGGCAGTATATTTGCGCTTATCGATCAACAACAAAAAGTAAAATTTCAGCGTATTAAAATTAACAAATACCGGCGTTCTGTGTAATACAGGGAAGGTAGCTATCGCATTGACATATGCTGGGTTGCAGCGTCAGTGGAACTTTTCCGCCTTTTGCTATTGCTTCGTTACCATAGTGAAGCGTAGCAATTTTAATTTTCCCCAGGTGTAATTTTTTTGACACTTCTTTTTTCATGAATAGTTTGTTTATAATTGATTTAAAATAAAACGCGGATACTTTTGCAATGCATAAACGGGAGTGTGATGTCTATGCAAATAATCATCAAGGCTACGACTGCACGTTGGGGAAGGCCACAATATATTATGCAGGGAATGCCTGTGTACATTGACAGTTAATAATTTAGGAACCAGTATGCAACGCGATGTAATGGTGTTTCCCGTAGGTTCTCATAACCAGTGTCCGGAGCGGTGAATTATTCCGGCCATCTATATTTTTTAAGCGGATGTTTTTGTTTCGCTGTTACAAATAGACCACTTTTATTAGATTAGTAGTTGACGAAAATTACCTGTTTGTTTACAAATTTTAACTCTGTTGTTTTTCACCTTCACTAATAATCCGGATTTTTTTTGTGTTGAATTGTTCTGTTAAAATCGGTATGCTATCAGTTAATTTTCTGGTAGTAATATTTATGCTTTCGTGATAAATTTGTTTTATTGGAGTTATTAAGTAGCTGCCGGATGAACAGTGATATCTATTCGCCATTACCATATCCAATTGGTAGTTGAGGCCCGTGAGCAAACCTGTAATGATTAGTATATGAATCAGCATTTTTAAAGTATATCAACCAGGATTTTTCAACACTATATTAAACCTTAGTCCATGTAGAAAACTGTCATGGTTTTATTGCCTTATGGGCGATCTCACCATCTGCTGCCCACAGCATAAAGATTACTGTATCTGATTGGTAGTTGTTGCACTTAAATAGGCCTGTACCATTAGTATATCAGTCAGCATTTTCAAAGTATATCAACCAGGATTTTTCAACACAGCATTAAATCTTAATCCATGCTAAAAATTGTCATGGCTTTTATCGCCTTATTGGCGGTCTTACCATCTATTGCCCAAACCGTAAAGGTTAGCGGCACTATTACAGATGAAAGAAACGGGCGATTGCCCGGAGCCTCCGTAAAAATTAAAGGGAATAGCCAGGGGGTCGTCACAAATGAAAAAGGAGAGTTCTCTATCGCTGTACTACCCGACGCTACACTGGAAATCAGTTTTATTGGGTATCTCAAACAAGAACAAAAACTAAAAGGACGTACGCATCTGGACATTGTACTTACGCAGAAAAGTGGCGCGCTGGAAGATGTAGTAGTGATCGGCTACCAGACGGTAAGCAGGAGGAAGGCTACCGCGGCAGTTTCCAGCATACGCGGTAAGGATATTGAAAATATTCCTGCCGGTAGTTTTGAGCAGCTCCTGCAAGGCCGCATGTCTGGTGTAAACGTGCAAAATTTCACCGGCGAACCCGGTGCTGCACCTACTATTTCTGTGCGGGGAAATACGGCTATCAGTACTTCCTATCAAAATAATCAATACAAGATATTAAACAAACCACTGTATGTGATCGATGATGTACCACAGTTTAATGATGACATGGCAGGGCCGGATATGGGAACCGGCACCAATAATATTGCCGGTTTAAATCCGAATGAAATTGAATCAGTGGATGTATTGAAAGATGCTGCTGCCGCCGCTGTTTATGGTTCCCGTGGTGCCAATGGTGTGATCATCATCAAAACAAAACGCGCACACACAGGCGCACCGCGTTTTAATATTTCTGCTTATGGTGGCCTCACAGAAATCCCTAAACTCCGTACAGTACTGGTGGGAGCACAGGAACGCCGCGAAAAGAACCGCTTGTACGATGATGCATTTGATGGTAATGTGTACCGGCTTACCCATAGGAGCCTTATCATGACAGACAGTTTGAACCCTGACCTGAATAAGGTAACCGACTGGCAAAGGATGTTCTATCGCAATGGTATGGTACGCAATGTAGATCTTAACGTATACGGGGGAACGGAGTATAACACCTACCGTTTATCTGCCGGATTTTATATGGAAGATGGTATCGTAAAGGCTACCGGATTTAAGCGTTACACAATGAATTACTCTTCTTCTATCCGTACCAAAAACGGGGCATTTGAAGTAGTACCTAATATAAGACTGGCACGCATAGAAAGAGGGCGTGGATCAGGCAGCGCCGATCTTTTCGGCGCAGTGGGCCAAAGCTTGCCTTCCTCACTGTTTGCGCCGGATGAAAGCAGCCTGCAAAGTGTATTGGGCAGATATTCCGGCAATATGGATATTAACACAGATAACCAGGTAAATGGAGATATCTCTTTCCACCTGAGTTTATCCAAACAATTATCTTTCCGCTCACGTAACTCTGTGGCAGTGGTAATGGGCAGAAGAGATGTTGCTGTTCCCAGTGTACTGAACCAGGACCTGGGTAATTCTTCCTCCTCCAACAGCAGTCTGCAACAAAGTTATACCACTTCCAATGACCTGAACTGGAACGTAGTACTGGGCAAAGGAAAAGAACATACGATCAATGCTATTATAGGCCAGGAAGTACAATACAGCACCTTCCAGAATACTTTTGCAAGAGGTGATCGCGGAGCCAGTGACCAAATACAGGTGGTGAACGGATTTCCACAAGGACCTTATCTTTCCGGTAGTTCTGCCTATTCTGCCTTTGGCATCCTGTCTTTATTTTCCAGGGTAAATTATGATTATAAAAGCACCTACCTGTTTTCTGCGTCACTGCGCGGGGACGCAGCTTCCAGCTTCGGACCCAAAAACAAATGGGGATATTTTCCCGCGATTTCTGCAGGCTGGATTATCAGCAATGAGCCCTTCATGAGCCGTTCTGCGAGTTGGTTAACGATGCTGAAATTCCGTGGCAGTTATGGCGTGCTGGGAAATCTGCCGGGCGACTACTACCTGCAGTATAGCCTGTATAATATTGGCGGCGCTGGTTATTCCGGCAGCAGTTTAAATCCCAATACCTATAATGGCACCGTAACCATTACCCCGCAGTTTGGCACTGGTGGTGTAGCACAAAAGGATATCAGCTGGGAAAAGACAGGTAGCTGGAATGGTGGTATTGAAGCAGAGCTGATGAACGGGAAATATTATTTCAGCGCAGATGTGTATGTGAAAAATAGTAAGGCAGGCTTGATAGATATGGGCCTGCAAAGCACCACTGGTATTGCCACGGCTAAAACAAATGGTGCACAGATCCGCAATTCTGGTATAGACCTGAACTTTCAGTTACGGAATGTATTGCCGGAAAAAAGCGCCCTGCGCTGGGAGATATTGTGGAACGTAAGCATGAATAAAAACCTGGTGGTAAGCATGCCCAATGGTAACCGCGATATTACATTCGGTAATCTGTTTAATACTACGCATCTCCTCACACGCGGGCAGGCGGTCAATACTTTCTACCTGTTAAAAACATTGGGAGTATATGCAACAGATAATGATGTTCCTACTGATAAGTATACCGGTAAGAAATTACAGGTAGGAGCCGTGAATGACCCTTCTTCCAACAACCCTTTCCGGGCGGGAGAGTTTGCATTTGCAGATATAGACGGCGATGGTATCATAGATGCATTTAATGGTGGTATTACCGGCGATAAAATTCCTTATGGTAATCCAAATCCTTTTCTCACAGGAGGTATTACACAAAATTTTTACTGGAAGAATTTTACCCTTGGGTTTCTTTGCACATTCACCTTTAAAAGAGATGTACTGAACCTCTATGAATCGGATACCTATGGCCGTTATGGCTATGATGATGGTAGCCAGTTTGCCAAATATGCGGTATCAGATCTTTCCGCTATGAACATCTGGCGTAAGCCGGGTGATAAAGCACAATATGCGAGAATGGATATCGGCACCTACCGCTATTATTATCGCCCGGACCAAACCTTCTTCCTGGAAAAGGGAGACTACTTCAGGATCAAAAATGTATCAATGGGGTACACATTAAGCGCCAAAGCACTGAAACCATTGCACCTGAGCCGGCTGCGCTTTTACGGTCTTATGGATAATGTATACATCTTCCAGGCATCTAAAAGATTACCCGATGCGGAAAATGTAAATCCATATGGTGAGTATAACGGTGCCGGCTATCCGAGCCCGCATAAATATACATTAGGCGTAGATGTAGGATTATAAAACCAGCTAAACACTTTTTATGAAACGGATCTTAATAATCATCATGATAGCTGCGGCATTTTTATCAGGTTGTAAAAAAATGCTGAACCAGGTGCCGAAGGATACCACTTACGCAGAGAAATTCTGGAAGTCGGAGAATGACATGAAAAAGGCGCTGGCAGGTGCTTATGCGGCCTTGCGATCCAATATGCTGGAACAGGATTACCTGCACAACCTGGGCGACATGACCTTAGGGAGCCAGTATATTGTTATTACAGGCTCGGCGCCATATTTTTACAATTCTGACTGGAATATACAAATAGGTAAATTTGAGATGAATTACCTCGATGTATTTCGTAACTGGTCCCGCTTTTACAGTACGATCCTGCAAACAAACCTCATCCTGGAAAAGCTGCCCCTGGTACCGGATAATACTTTCCAGGATGACGCTGAAAAAGGACGTAAACAGATAGCGGGACAAGCCCTGTTTATCCGCTCCTATGTGTATTTTCAACTGCTGCGCACTTTTGGAGATGTCCCGCTTGTATTAAAGGAAGATCCTGAGCCTATTGCCAATAAACCTTTGGCCCGCACAGATAAAAATCTTGTGGTGCAACAGATCTTAAACGATCTCGACGCTGCTGCCAACTGCCTGGATATGGAATATCAGGTGGAAACCGATAGGGGAACAGTGCCCAACAAAGCGGCCGTGATGGCTTTGCAGGCACAGGTATATATGTGGCGTGCCTGTGTGATCAAACGGCCTTCTTTTGATGCTACACCTGATATGGGCGATGTAAGTAAAGCCTCCGCATTGATTGAGCAGATCATTGGCAGTGGGCTATATGGATTACCAATGACAAACGGAATGGTAGACAGTATTCGTTATTCGAAAGTATTTGTGGGCAACAGCCGCGAAAGTATTTTTGAACTGTACACACGATATGCTTATAACGAAGGCTCCAATAACCTCATGCCAATGAAGTTTCTGCGGGTGCCTGTATTGGCTAAAACGTATGCCAGCTCACTCGGACTCGGAACCAGTTATGTAAATACTTTATTTCCACGTATCATACAGACTGGCCCGAATAAAGGAGATACTATACCGGACACGGATATACGAAGAAATCTTTTTATGTATGATGCGGACGGGACCAGCCCCATCTTCATAAAATACAATAACATCATCTACAATAATCCTAATCAATTGACGGAACCTTATCTCGATAATAATGTTTCCCTGATCCGCTATGCTGACCTGCTGCTCTCCAGAATGGAAATTGCCGTGTACAACGGACAGTTGGGGGCTGCCTATTCCCAGTTGCGTGATTTCCGCCATTCCCGCAACCGGCCGCAAATGGATTCTGTTGCTTTTGTAAGTGAAGCACCTTTGTCCTATAACCGGCTACTGGACGAGATTATGACCGAACGGGCCTGCGAATTATTTATGGAAGGACAACTTTACTTCGATAATGTACGGATGAAACGGTCTTTTGTGCCCTGGCTTACACCGGGACGTTATAATCAGGAGGGTTACCTGATGCCACTGGATCCCGCGCTCTTTAATAATAACAGGTTACTGGTACAGAATAAATACTGGGCAGGTAAAATTTAATGTTAACAGAAAAATATTAATTATGAAGATGATTCAACTGTTACTCCTGTTATTACTGATGATAGCAGGATGTAAAAAAGATAATTACCTCGTAAATTCCGGAGGCACTGATCTGGAGAGGATCAGGAAGATGTCTTCCTACGATTTTTTGAAAGAAAGCCGCGCATTGGATACTGTAGTAATGCTGATAGATAAGGCGGGTATGAAAACGGAAATCAATGGAGATATCACTTTTTTTTCTCCCACCAATGTTGGCGTTACAAATTTCCTGGCACAGCAAACCATTGCGCTGCAACGCCGCACCAATAACGAAAATCTGCAATTCACTTTCGATAGCTTATCTGTTGACAGTATTAAATTTTATCTGCGCCGGCATATTTTTAAAGGCGTCATAGATAAGAATGCGCTTGGTTATACGAAGAAGTTATTTTCCAACAGCAATGGAGAAGGGAGTTATTATATCAGCCTGGAGAAATATTATATCGATGTAAGTGGTATCCGGTCTACTACCAACAGGATCTTGCTACGGCGCATATTTGGAATACCCGACGAAGATGTACCCGCAGGAACAGAGAACAAGGAGCCGGACTATTACTCCTATGTACAAACATCTGAAGTACGCACAGCCACCGGTATGGTACATGTGCTGGATGCCAGCACCAATATGGGATTTTACATTTACAGAGGAAATTAAAAAAACGATCTATGAAATATATCTTATTCACTGCACTGGCTGTTATCTTACTGGTGGCCGGTTGTACCAAGGTCGAAAACGGTTTTTTAAGTGATGGCATACGTTACAAGAGCCCGGAAATATTTATATCCAAAGGCATTACTGCCCGTTATCCCGGTATTTTATTTGACGGCTCCACACCGCCGGTAAGATTTGAAATGCTGGATATACGCCCGGTAGATGGAAGCAAGCTGCCTGCTGCCTTTACCACAAAATACCCGGTATGGGTATTTAAAGATATGATGTCATTCAACCCTGATACTGATACCACCGTTGCCTTGCTGAGGGCTAAACAGGATAGTCTGAATGAATCTTCCTTTGAGTTCAACCCGGTAAACGGTGGATTCCTGTTTAAAACACCTTCCATCAATCTTCCCAATGGGGTCTATGAATTTGATGTAAAGGCCACCAATGTCAATGGGAGCAAGATCTATAAGAACCTGGCGCGTTTGCATATAACAGACCCTGAGTATATCCGCATGACAGAAGTGCCGGTGATACCCGGTTTCGATTCCGTAACCAATACTTTTCCCGGTCAGGTAAATGGTACGATGGAATTAAAACAGATCTCACCAACCGGTACCAAAGTGACGTTGAAAATAATGGATAAGAATGGAAAACTGTTTAATCCCAGGAACGGCGAAGTGATTGTGCGTGGTAACCGGCCATCATTTACTTCCTATGCAAAGTTCAACCCGGTGATTGTTACTGATACGGCTTTAATCACAGACTATGCGATTGCGCCATATCCATCCAAACTGATTCCCGGATACGCCAATTATCTTATTTATTACCGTATTCCTGCCTGGTTTATCAAAATGGATGGCGCTGCCCCCAAAGCCTGGTCAGCGAATCCACGGTTCGGTTTCCAGATCATGATAAATGGTACTTACGAGGTTATTGTGAAGTTACCGAATGTAACAAAGTTATGAGTATGAATCCCTCTTAAAACAAATATACTGTTATGATTAATTTGTTGAAAATTGCTTCATTTATGCTTATTGCCGGCGCTCTTTCCTGCACAAAAACACATGATACATCTTCGGGAAATGTAATTAAAGATTCCGTTGAAAATTTAACGCCTAAGGTGATGGCTGTCCCTGTGTCGGTGGTTGCCTATTATAAATTGTCTCCGTTCTATCAGAAATTTCTGGACCTGAACGATTTGCCCATCCTGTCTTCCGCAGCAGTGCCTGATGCAGCATTGCAGCAGGCATATAATATTATTAAAATAATGTGCAGCAGAAGACCTGAGGCATTTAAGGAACTAAAAAAGAATAAAATTCGTATAGGCGTGATGGGAGTGAAGGAAAAAACAACAACGATGCCTGAACACAGTGATTTGACCCCAAAGGATTATTGGGATGCACGTGCCAGGGGATTGGGGGCTACCCTTGAGCGGCCATTATCTTCCTGTGCAGAAGAAAATCTTTTAGGTTATCCCGGCGATAGCTATAAAGGAGAGGATATTACGGTGCATGAATTTTCGCACACTTTTCATCAAATGGCGATGAATTATATAGATACCAGTTTTGACCGCCGGTTAAAAGCTACTTATAACACAGCTATGGCAAATGGATTATGGGCAAACACGTATTCGGCCACCAACTATTTAGAATATTTCGCAGAGGGTGTGCAGATATTTTTTAATGTAGGCCAGTCAACAAAAGGGGATGGCATACATAACGGAATATACAACAGGATTCAGTTATATAGTTACGACAGGGCATTGCATGATTTTATAGCTGACGCTTTTGGGGGAAATGATATGCCGTATATGACGATCAGTAAATATTACAAGCAATAGATTAGTACGAATAGTATAAGGAGAGCCACCAGCGCTGATTTCGAAAAAACCTGATTAAGCCGCCTCATTGCTTTGAGGCGGCTTAATCAGGTTATGCTTCATAGCTTCATTTAATACAGATCCCAGAAATGTTTTGCGGCTTTGGTATCTTTTCCGCCAATAGATTGCACCGCTTTATCGTAATTACTTTTGTTCAGTTGTTGTTCATCCACGGGGTAAGTCATGCGGGTGGGAACAAGGGTAACATCTCTGTCGAGAGAGCCATCAACAGGCGCTACGAACAGTTCTTCACCATTGGGTTTCCTGAAATCCAGTCTTAATCTTTCAAACCAGCCTTCCAGTCCCTGCATATACATGGCAATCCATTTTTGGGTGCCAATTACATTTTTCCAGTTGCCGCCATTATAAGGAACCGCTGCCATGTATGGATCAATAGTATTTGCTGGTACGCCACGGTCTTCCATAGAAGCTCTGATCCCCTTTTTGTAATGATCTTCTGCCGAGCCACTGATAATGCCTCTTTCCACTGCTTCTGCCAGAATAAATTCCACTTCGGCGTAATCCATATAAACACCAGGCGCCTTAGCATCCAGTATGGCGCTGCCTGGCAATGAAATCGCACTGTTGGGAATTGTTTCTCCGTTCTGCTGATTTAATCCATAAGGTTTACCTATGTATTTACCATTGTCTTTTGCAGGTGCCGCGTAAATGGGCAGCCTGGGATCCTGTACTGTTTGCATATAATCCACCAGTGTTTTACACATGCAAAAATCGGTGCGTGATTTATAGGATTCATTCAGCGTATTATTATTGGGTGGTGCGTCCACATATCTGAATATGGCATTGTCTGCATTGGAAGTAAACACGCCTGCCGTCACGGCATCATTGATTGTTTGGCCGACCAGTGTTTTCAAGGCAGGAACATCACTCATCCTCATGGCGATCCTTAGCCGGAGTGAGTTGGCAAAACGTTTCCATTTAGTTACATTGCCGCTATAGATAATATCTGTTTTGGATGGAAAGGATGCCTTGCCGGGATCCAGTTTTGCTACCTGATCTCCCAGGGTTTTCAACAGATCGGGATAGATGGCCGCTGCTTTGTCGTATTCGCTGTTCGGCTTGTCCAGGCCTCCTAAAGCGGATTTATAGGGAATGTCTTCATATACATCCGTCAGCATATGAAAGGTCCATATTTTCAGTATTTCTGCAATGGCTACCTGGTTAGTGGAATAGTCAAATGTTTTTTCTCCGTTAATTTTAATGATCTCGTTAAGATCTTTTAAAGTACCGGCGTACATAATATTCCAGAAGGTATTGTTTTGATTTTCGCGGATCTGGTAGCGGCTTTCATTGGAATAAGTGGTGGCAGACCAGTATTGGGCGTAATGCATACCGGTACGCCCGTTATTCCATTCGTTCCAGATATTATCCATTGCTTTTTTCTCTGCGGAAACCAGCAGGAAACCGGGGTCTGTAGATTTCGGGTTATTGGGGTCCTGGTTAATTTCATCAAATTGTTTTGTACAACTGGTTACCAGGAGTATCATTGCAAATGTGATGCAATAGTATTTATAGGCTGTTTTTTTCATGGCAGTTTTTTTAGAAGGAAACAGATAGGTTAGCGCCGAAAGAACGTACAGATGGGAGCGCAGCGGCTTCAATTCCCTGCACGTTGCCGGCAGATATGGCCAGGTTGGTAGGATCCAGGTGCGGGTTCGCTGAATGGATCAGCCATACATTCCTGGCAGTGAGTGAAAGCCGGAGATTTTGCAGGTGCAGCTTTGATACAAAGGATTTTTCAAAGGTATATCCCAGGTTGATCTCTTTCAGATACAGATAACCGGCATCCCACATATCCAGCTCCTGAACAACATATCCATTGTTGTTATTAAAATGATCATAGGCAGATATTACCTTCGTATTTACTTTCCCGTCTTCTGTATATCCTTCGGCTATGATACCCTTTTCCCTGATGCCGTCTGCTGCGGTTTCAGCCAGTATGCCGGACTGACGGCCAAACATGGTGGTGGTGGAAAAATATTTTCCTCCCACCTGGAAATCAAAATTGAGTCCCAGCGTAATGCCTTTGTAATTAAATGCAGTTGAGAAACCACCGGTATAATCAGGTAATGCATTGCCGAGTACAGATTGCTGGGCTGCCCTGATGTAGAAGCCATTTGCATCCACCAGCTTATGCCCGTTTGCATCCCGCTTTACCGCATAGCCTACAATAGAGCCGTATGTTTCTCCTTCCCGTGCATTCACGGAAACAGCGAAGGGCGCATTGGCCAGTAACAGGTTGGTAACACGGATACCTTTGGCCAGATCTTCATAAAGTTTTTCAATTTTATTCCTGTTATGGGCAAAGTTGAAACCAAGCTCCCAGGTGAAGCCGCTTTTAGTACGTATGGGCGTTCCCGTTAATGCCAGCTCCAATCCTTTGTTCCGGATCAGCCCTGCATTAATAATGGCGGTTGTATAACCGGAAGAAGCGGAAATGGTTAATGGTATGATCTGATCTTTTGATTTTTTGTCATATACGCTTAACTCTATGCCCAGCCTGTTATGCAGGAAGCGCGCTTCCAGGCCGGCTTCTACTTCTGTGGTGATTTCAGGTCTTATTTTTTCATTATTCAGCCGGTCGGGTACAGTAATGTTAGCAGTAGATCCGAAATTCTCTTCAGCCAGGTAGGCAAGTGCGGTGCTGTAAGGAATAGTACCTTTACCCACCTGCGCCCATCCAAGCCTTAGTTTGCCGAAAGACAGCCAGGTGGCGCTTTTCAGGCTACTCAGTTCTGAGAATACAAACGATCCTGAAACAGAAGGGAAGAAGTAAGAATTATTGGCAGCAGGTAAGGTGCTGGACCATTCATTCCTGCCGGTGGCATCTATATAAAGCATGCCCCGGTAACCCAGGGAGGCGCTGGCGAAAATACCATTCTCCCTCAGCTTTTCAACATGGTCATAAACCCTGGCCGGCTGTTTGGAGTTAGCCAGGTTATACCATCCATCTATATTTAATCCATCTTTGCTTTCTCCTCCGGTGAATCGCAAAAAGTTCTCTCTTCTGTTTAAACCAGCAAAGGCAGATAGGGAGAAATCATTGCCCAGGGATTTATTAAAATTGATACGCCCTTCGTAATTATTTTCCTTTACAAAACGGGTTGCTTCAATATAGGATGGAATACCCTGTGAGCCGATGGCTACTCTTTCCTGACGGCTGTCTGTATAAAAGTCAGTCATGAATTTGCCGGTTATGGAAAGATAATCTGTCAGCTTAAAATTGAGACCTGCGTTTCCATATACCCGGTCCCTGCGATCCGTTTCATAGTTTTTATACCTTGTCCAGTAAGGGTTGTCTGTATATCTTGGGGGCTGATCATCCCATGCACCACGGTTCCACGACCGCTGAGAACCATCATAAGGATAAGCATAATCCTTTAGTTTGTTCATATCCCAGTCGCGATGACCAAACTCGGAAAAGCCTTGCATCACATTTCTTCCATGGTATCCGGTACCGGGTCTGCCTAAAGCATTAGTACCGGCGTAATTAACACCAATAAAGGCTTCCAGGCGATCGGTGATAAAATAATTACCGTTAAAACCAAGTGAGTTGCGTTTAAGTTTGGAATTTGGTAATACAAATTTCTGATCCAGGTTGGTATAGGATAATCTGAATGCTCCTTTATCATTTGCACCGGATACGGCTACACTGTTTGTTAACGTTAACCCGGTTTCAAAGAAGCTGCGGTTATTATCAGGATGCGGCTCCCAGGGGGCTGATACACCAAAATCGGGGTTCTGCTTATTTTTATCCCATGACCACCAATGCCGCACTAATTTACCATCTAATTTCGGGCCCCAGGAAATATCAGGTTCAAAATTAGGGACCAGGTCATAAGGTCCTTTGCCGTCATTGTCGTTATAGGTAGCCTTTCCATCTTTAAATCCTTCAGGATGCTCATTTACATAAAGTTTCTCAAAGTTATATCCACCACCATATTCATTCTGGTATTTTGGCATAATGTATACTTTCTCTATTTGTGCCCCGATATTATAAGTTACCCCAAGCCCTTTTGCTGCCCCGGTTTTTGATTTTTTAGTAGTGATAACGATAACGCCATTAGAGCCGCGTGTGCCGTATAGTGCAGATGCAGCTGCGCCTTTAAGTACAGATAAGGATTCAATATCATTCGGATTAATATCCTGAATAGCATTGCCATAATCATAACCACCTCTGCCCCGTTCCTGGTCGATACTGGTAGTAGCATTACTACCGGTGAAATTACTGTTGTCCATAGGAACACCATCTACTACAAAGAGGGGATTATTATTTCCATAGATAGAGTTAACACCGCGTATGGTAATTCTTGCAGAACCGCCCATATTGCCGGAGGAGCCTGTAACCTGTATCCCTGCCACTTTTCCGCTGAGTGAATTAATAAAGTTGGCATCTTTTGATTGATTGATGTCTGCGCCTTTTATTTCCTGTACAGAGTATCCGAGTGATTTCTTTTCTCTTTTTACATTGAGTGCAGTAACTACTACTTCCTGCATGGTTTTGTCATCTATGATCAGCAAAATGCTGATATTGGTGGCAGCGCCTACGGATACTTCTTTTGTTAGGTATCCTATACTTCTTACAACTAATACCGATTCGTCACCTTGAATATTGAGCTTAAAATTACCCTGCTGGTCAGTAATAGTGCCGGCGGAAGCACCTTTTAGCTGAACGCTGGCATAAGGAACAGGCACATTATTATTGTTACCTGTTACTTTGCCTGTTACCTGTCGCTGTTGTGCAGGCAATAGGTTTGCTATTGCCATAAGTATGGCAAAAAGGCATAGTGTCTTTTTCATAATGGTTTAGATTTGGTTAGAAAAATATAGAGGGTCCGGTCATGATGCTACGGTCATAAGTGTTTGGGTTTTTCTTAAAACTGAATGTTTGATTTTTTATCGGGGTTCTTGCAGTAATAAGTGTTGGCTTCATCTTATTACACTGCGATTGGGTTGCAAACAGGGCTACAGGTTTTTTACTTCATCTGTATAAATATAAAAAAAATGCTTCAAAAAGAAAATATAGTTTTCCATACAACTGGTTTTTTTTTGTTTATGTGAATTAGCCGGGGAACTAGATAAGGTTCACGTCTTTTCCTTTGATATCTGGTTGGAATCGATTTTTTTTATAGTATCTTATATTATTATACAGCATACCCTGTTTGTTATTTTTAGCTTATTAACCATCAATCTTATAAAGATGTATCAACCAAATCTAACCAGGTCATTATTGTGTCTTTCTGTTACCTTTTTTTTGTTGTTAAGTGTACAAGCGCAGGTTACTACTGCCACGCTAAGTGGTATGGTGAAAAATGAAGCAGGACAGTCCCTTCCCGGGGCTACTGTAAAAATTGCCTATGAGGATGCCGGTATAAATAAAGGGCTTGTCACCAAATCGGATGGCAGCTTCCTGGTGCCTAATCTTCGTGTAGGCGGACCTTATACTGTTACGGTTTCTTTTACCGGCTTTGCCACCAAAACAGCTACCAACATCTATCTGAACCTGGGACAAAACACGGCGCTTGACCTGCGGCTGTCTGAAGCTGCCAGTAAGCTCAATGAAGTAGTTATCAGCGGGCGTTCTACCATCTTCAACGATCAGCGCACCGGTGCTTCCACCAATATCGGTGCTACACAGATCCGGCAGCTGCCTACTATTTCCCGCTCAGCAGACGACTACCTGCGCCTTACACCTTCGGCTTCACCTACCTATAATGGTATTTCCTTTGCCGGTAGAAACGGGCAGTATAATAATTTCTCGCTGGATGGTGCAGTGTTTAATAATCCCTTCGGACTGGATGCACCTGCGCCTGGTGGTCAAACCAATTCGCAGCCTATTTCCCTCGACGCTATTGACCAGATACAGATCAACATTGCGCCTTATGATGTTACACAATCAGGCTTCACTGGTGCAGGCGTTAACACTGTTACCAAAAGCGGAAGTAATAAGTTCTCAGGTACGGTATATGGCTTTTATCGGAATGATGCATTGTCTGGTAATAAAATAGATGGTCAAAAGTTTACGGTGCCTACGCTGGATCACATACAGGCCGGCTTTTCGCTGGGTGGCGCCATCAAAAAAAATAAACTGTTTTATTTCATCAACTTCGAATCTGAACAACGTAAAGATGAAGCCAGTCCCTATGTGGCCGGAAATGTTGCCAATGCAGGTGAAATTACCACTTCCCGTGTACAGGAAGATGATCTGAAAGCAGTAAGTGCATTACTGTTTGAACGCTATGGTTATGTAACCGGTCCTTACCAGCATTATGATCTGAAGCGCAGCAACTATAAGTGGCTGGCTAAACTGGACTGGATTATCAGCAGCAAACATTCGCTTTCCTTTACTTACAATGGAATGGATGCTTCCCAGGAAAAAACAGCGCATCCCAATGCTATCAACCGTCGCGGCCCGGATGCCATCACCTTACAGTTCCGCAACTCCGGTTATCAGATGGTCAACAAGCTGCACTCTTTTGGGCTGGAACTCAAATCCAATTTTAACGATACCTACGCTAACAAGTTCCGTGCAGTATTCACCACCTTCAGGGATAAACGTAATCCTTTCTCTACGCCTTTTCCTGTACTCAATATTACTAAGTATAATGTGCCCTACATAGTAGCCGGTTACGAACCGTTCTCTATTAATAACCGGCTTAACCAGGATGCGTTGCAGTTAACGGATAACTTCAATATTATCCTGCCCAAACACACAATTACGATAGGCGCTTCCTTTGAACAGTTCAAGTTTGGTAATTCATTTAATCTTACCAGTTTCGGCTTCTCTGTGTTTGCAGGAACAGATATCAATACCTTCCTTACTACTGCAGCAGCCGGTGCCTATGATGGCAGCGTATCGTATGCCAAAAAACGCGCTGAGGTTGATAAGTGGACCTGGTATTACCTGACCGTAGGTCAGCTCTCTGCCTATGCACAGGATGAATGGAATGTTACCGGCAACCTGAAAATAACATATGGCGTACGGATGGATAAAGCACTTTACTTCCCTTCCAAAGCCAGTTATAATAGTCCTGATATCAACCCGGATGGTACTTATGCCGGCACCAATAAAACCGGTTCTCCTACTGTTCCGAATAAAGAGAAACTGGTATTGTTTGATGAAAACGGCAACCCGGTAAAAAACGGCCCTGGCGAGGAGATCGACAATACCCGTATGCCTAGTGGTAAAATACTGGTATCTCCCCGTGTAGGTTTTAACTGGGATATCAAAGGTGATAAAACTGTACAGTTACGCGGTGGTACTGGCATCTTCACTGGTCGTTTCCCTTTTGTGTGGGTAGGTAATGCTATCGGTAATCCCTTTACCGGTTATTACGACGTAACAGCACGTAATTTCAAATGGCCGCAGATCTGGCGCTCTAATGTGGGATTAGATTATAAACTGCCCACAGGTACTGTCTTAACTACAGATGTGTCCTATTCAAAAGATTTGAACGCGATGATGGTACGTGATTATGGATTAGGAATCCCTACGGGTACACTTAACTCCGGCACCGGCGATACCCGCAGCGTATACCTGGCTGCTGATAAAGGCAACACTTCCACCTATGTGTTTACCAATACCAAAGTGGGTTATTCTTTCAATACCTCTTTCCAGGCGCAGCAAACTTTCAGGAAAGGCTTCTTCCTGATGCTGGGGTATAACTATCTCATTGCAAAAGATGGCAGCTCTATTTCTGCAGAAATTTCCGGTGATGCTTTCGACCGGAATCCGGTGTTGGGCAACGCCAACAAGGCGGTGGAGTCTACGTCCTTGTATGGAAATACCCACCGCTTTATACTGGCCGGCATTAAGAAATTTAATTATGGCAAGGGTAAATATGCTACTACTATTTCCATGTTCGGCAGTTGGACCAGCGGTAACCGTTTCTCTTATGTGTATGGCGGAGATATAAACAACGACGGCTCCGGTGCCAATGACCTCATATACGTGCCTGCACAGGCAGAGATCAGCAACATGAACTTTGCTCCTTTAACAGATGCCGCAGGTAATACACAAACTGCCGCCGCACAAGGCGCGGCGTTAGAATCCTTTATAGAGCAGGATAAATACCTGCGTCATCACCGCGGTCAGTATACCGGCAAATATGCGGGCGTAACACCCTGGTTTAGCCAGGTGGATCTGCGTATACTACAGGATTTTAATTTCCATTCCAAAGGGAACACGAGTACACTGCAGGTGAGCCTTGATGTTGTGAACCTGGGGAATCTGATCAATAGCGGATGGGGGCTGCGTAAATACGCCAGCACCACTGGTTATTATCAGCCGATTACCTACATAGGTAAAGATGGGGGAGGTAAAGCTGTTTACCAGTTTGATCCTTCGCAGAAAGAAACTTTTATTACCAGCCCTGATTTGCCTTCCAGGTGGCAGTTGCAACTGGGCCTTCGTTATATTTTCTAATATATCTTCAGCGCCCGCTTTCAAAATTGCGCAGCAACTGCCTGGTCAAAGTGAATCTCCGGTGTGGTGCCAATAAAATGGGAGGTGCATCATCCGGCGCTATATTCAATGTATCATCATTGTCTGTAACTAATGTAACGCTATCTGCATCTGCGTTAGCTACTGTTACACCAACGGTAGTTTCAAATGATGCTGATCTGCCGTCTACCCGGAAATAGAAACGCATATTGTAGTGTTCTCCGGTGCTGGCAATCGGTGATAGGCCACCTCCATACGTGGATGGATACGTACCTGTAATTTGCGCAGTTGATTTTTTGGGTATGGTTTTTACTACGCTTGGGGGAGGTGTACCACCACCAGGTGAACTGCCCTGTGGTGGTGTGGTTTGTGGTGGGGCAGCTGGTGGTTTCCTGATTTCTCCCTTCAGGGTCCAATTGTTCCAGTATCCAGACATGGGTACCCTGCTTCCCTGGCAGTTTTCTACCGGTCCGCCCTCAAATTCCAGGATCATGGTTCTCCTCACTTCACCTTGTTGTGCAATACCATGGTCCTGCATTCCAGGTCTATCTAAGCCTGAATAGGTGCACCCTGCATTTTGTGTAAGCAGGAACACATCCAATGGCCTGGCGATGTGTGATCTGTGACCATATTCAGAATTGGCAGATCCGTCGCCATCTTCCTGGTAAAGTGTCTCATCCAGGTATACACCGGGCGTAAGCAGTTTCTTTTTTCTATCAATAGTACCATCCGCATATTCGATTTCAAAAAAGCCCCTTACATTTTGTTGGAATTCGCCGCAGCTGCAATCGCATCCATCCGTTGCACTTCCTCTGAAAAGGATCGTCATGAAAAACGCGTTGTCCTTCATCATTAAATGGGGCCACGTTGCGTATACAGGCAGATCGCCGGAAGGCAGGTGTGTCCGTATCACGCAGGCGTGCCTGGCTGGTTTTTGTTTTTCTTTATCCTTATCTTTTTTGTCCTTGTCATTGTCATCGTCCTCCGGTATGGGCGGTGGAATAGTGGGAGGCGTGCAGACCGATGGTAATGCTAAGCACAGGCAAGCTTCCCAGAAGATACCACAAAGTATGATAGGGACCAGTAACAGGCCACCGCCAACAAGTCCGCAGAGGATAGGTGTTTGCGAGCAATCCCAATCTACTTCAGGCTCCTTCCGTGGTGGCCTTTGTTTCTCAGTAGGTGTTGCAGGCTTCGGACCAGGGTCTCTGTTGGTGTGCTCCTGCTTATGATCATCCTTATCTTCATCCTGCTGATTACGTTGCTTTACTTTACTTCCATCCGATACCAGTAAAATATCCACTCTCCTGTTTCGTGATCTGCCGGAAACAGTTTCATTGGAAACAGCCGGATTATCTTCACCTTCTCCTCTGCTGCTAATCCTTGATCCCAGACGGGTACGCAGAAAACGTCTTACTTCATTGGCCCTTCTTACTGACAGCGGGTCATTTACCACCGGCTCACCGCTGGAATCAGCATTACCAACCAGTTCTACCCGCCAGTTTTGTGCACGCCTGTCATTGAGTACGAGGATAATTTCATTCAATAACTGTGTGTGCAAAGTTTTCAGCCGGGAGCTATTGATAGCAAAGTTGAAAAGACTTATTGACAGCGGCTGCATAGATACTTCTGCTTCTCCCGCAGAAGACTCAGACAATGCGATTTCCTGGTTGCGCGACATCTCTTCTTCACCAGTTCGCTGTATAGATTCAGCCACTGTTCCTGATGCGAATACATCCGGTAATTCCTCTTCTGCTGCCTTTCGGTTTATTTTCCTTTTGATGCCTCCCTGTTGTACGGTATGTGTGAGCTCATGTGCCAACAGGTGCTTACCACTGTTCGTTTCCGGTGAAAATTTCCCGGCATTGAAATAAATATCATTGCCTACTGTAAAAGCCTGTGCATTTAATTCGCGTGACAGCTGTACAGCATAGCTGGCTGTATGAATACGTACATCAGAAAAATCTGAGTCGAAACGATTTTCAAAGAAGTTGCGGGTAGTGCCGGGTAACTTATCTCCATTGCCTCTCGTAGCTTGTATCTGCGTGGTTACATTGTCGCCGGCTGTTCTCTCTCCGGACATTTCTTTTTTTTGTATGAAAGGAATAAAGGGTTTTAACCTGACTTTGTCTTCTTCTTCGCAATGCGCGCATTTGCGTTGAAGGAACGATGTATCCGGCATACGCATCACCTTATCCGCCATATTATCTGCTTCCTGCTCCAATGGATCATCAGGCGCCCCGACAGAAAGTTTAGGCATAATCATCCATCCATTGGATGCCTGCGTATGGAATTCCAATCTGTCTTCTGTCGGACTGGTTCTTTCTGCGGTGGCTGAAGAGATGGGGTCCACAGCGGGTTTAACGGCTTCCGGGGTATGCATGGGGTTTTGGATCAAACATTAAAATAAACAGCTGCTACTGTTTGCGTCATCATTATAATCTGTTGTAGAAAATATCAAGAGAAGTTCCGGGGTTCGTATACACTAATAAGCGTGTCCTATTTATAACAGTATAGGTTAAGTTAAACAAAAATTATGAATTATCAAAATGAAGATAACAGGTTTTAGTGCAGGGAACCTGTCCGTTATCTCCCAAAGAAAAAATTTCTAAAAAAAATCTATTCCGGAGGGTAAAAACAGCAAACCGCTGTATATACTTATTAATGACAACATAGAAAATAACCAAAACCTTATCATACTGCAACCACATTGGAATGCAGGAGGGGATTATTTGCCCGTAAAACGCTATTTAAAAACAAACCCAATTAAAACCCAATCATTTAAACCAAAAAAGTACTTTATGCAATCAAAATCCATTCATTGCCTGTCAGGTATTACGCTGATATTAGGCATCATGTTCATTACTGCGTGCACCAAAAAAGACAATACGAATCCTCCCGGTGGCGGCGGCGGAGATTCCACTAAGCCCAATATAGAAACAGGTGCACCTGAAACGTATACAAAGAAAGTTTTAGTAGAAGAATTTACCGGCACCTGGTGTGGCTGGTGTCCGCGCATGCCCGTGCTATTGGAGAAGCTGCATCAAAAATATCCTAACCTGATTGTATCTGCCTTTCATGGCATTGACACATTTGATATCGGAAAGGAGGTGAGATCAGTGATTGAAGATAAACTGGGCGTACAAGGTTATCCCACCAGCAAGTTGGAAAGGGTAACTGATCTCGACTGGTACGATAATAATAACAATATCAGTTTCGGTCAGGCAGATTCTCTGGTTAATACCTACATGAAGAAGGCAGCCGTGCTGGGTCTGGGTATTAACAGTACTATCAGTGGAAACATACTCAATATAACTGTAAAAGTAGGTATGGGACAGGCACTGAACATTGCTAAAGCAAAAGTGATGGTATATGTTGTGGAAGACGGGCTGACAGGCCCACGGCAAACCAATTATTATTCTGATGACCAGGTGAAAAATGATTATAAGAATGATCCTGATCTTGGTGCGTTAACCCTGTTGCCACATTACATTACAGGATACACTTATAACCATGTGGTAAGAAAGGTTTTAACAGATGCGAAAGGTGATGAAATACCTGCTGCCTATAAAATAAAGGGTGCTGTTTTTTCAAAAGATTACAGCATTGACATCAGCAAGTATAAGGCTGCCAATTGCCATCTCATTGCACTGGTATACGGACAGGATGATGAAGGCAAACTGGTGGATACCTTCAACACACAAGTAGTAGTTGCCGGACAATCGCAAAAATTTGATTGATAAAATACCTGTATCTGTACTGTAGCATAGTATACCGATATACTCCGGTGACCATTATCTGTAAACCCGTCTTTCAAGAGGATAGTAGTGCAATGGTTGCCGGAGTAATTATTGTATTAAAACAAATAAAATGAAAAAGAAACCGGCATTGATTTATAGGATGGCTGCAGCACTTATCTGCTTCAGTTTATCAACTGCTGTTGCACAGGAAAATAAAAGTCAGCAAAAGCTGCCCAATGTACAGGTAAAAGATCTGGAAGGAAAACTGGTGAACGTCAGCACTTTTTCCAATAACGGCAAACCGGTGATCATCAGTTTCTGGGCCACCTGGTGCAAGCCATGTATCTCCGAGCTGGAATCTATTGCCGATGACTATGATAACTGGAAGAAAACGACTGGAGTAAAGCTGATCGCTATCTCCATTGATGATGCAAGGACCAGTGCCGGCATAAAATCACTGGTGTCCTCACGTGGATGGCAATACGAAGTGTATAATGATTATAATAAAGAGCTGTACCGGGCACTGGGCATCGCCAATGTGCCGTACACCGTTATACTCAATGGCGATGGGGCAGTAGTGGAAAGGCATGCCGGTTATAATCCCGGAGATGAATATCATTTACTGGAAGCAGTAAAAAAAATATCGGGATTATGAAGAAAATGATATTTATCGTCATCACAATAACAGGGATCAGTCATATTTCATTGGCACAGGAAATACCCGGAAAATTAAGTGGCGGGCTGGAATCAAACAATCAATATTATGTTGATGATAAAGCAACCCAGGCAAAAGCACCCCGTGATAAAATAGCGACCAACAGCTACTTTACACTTAATTATACACTGAAAAATTTTTATGCCGGTATTCAGCTGGAATCCTATTTATCGGCGCTGATGGGATACCCGGAAGGACTCAAAGGGACGAAGCTTACGCACCGATTTGCCGGGTACCGGACAGATAAAATAGATATTACTGCCGGTAATTTTTATGAGCAATATGGTAATGGACTCATCTTCCGTTCTTATGAAGAACGGCAGCTCGGAATAGATAATATGATGGACGGTGTAAATGTGCGCTTCACTCCCTTAAAAAGTATCCGCTTCAAAGCATCCTATGGTTTACAGCGCGTACTGATGGATAACGGGGAAGGTATCGTGCGTGGTGCAGACCTGGAGCTGGACCCGCTTGATCTGTTGAAAATAAAACATAACTGGGGTCTTACAATAGGTGGTAGTGTAGTGAATCGTTATCAGAAATATACCGGGCCTGATGATGTTTTTCCTCCGGAAGTAAATGCGTATTCAGCCAGGTTTGGATTAACGCATGCACATTACGATCTGAATATGGAATATGTAAGCAAAAGCGCTGATCCGACGGACCTCAACAAGAATATCTTTAAAAAAGGATCGGTGTTATACATTAATCAGACCATCACCACCAATAAGGGCCTGAGCATGGATATTGCTTTCCGCAGGATGGAGAGCATGGATTTCAGGACAGACAGGACCCAAAAGGATAACATTGCAGTGGTGAATTACCTGCCCGCACTAACAAAGTTGTATACCTATTCTTTACCTAATCTGTATCCTTATGCAGCGCAGTCAATGGGCGAAATAGGGGGGAAGGCAGATATATATTATCACTTCAAAAGAGGAAGTACATTAGGAGGCCGCTATGGTACCAAGCTTTCGCTGACTGCTTCCCTGTATCGTAATTTGGATACGGTCAGATTAAAATCAAAAGAAGGATTCAGGTCTGCATTCTGGAGGTTCGGACCAACAGCATTATACAATGATGTAAATATCAGCATGGAAAGAAGATGGTCACCGCAGATAAAAACAATCTTTTCTTACATGAACCTTAATTACAATCAGGGTTATATACAGGGGCCCGGATATGGAATGGTGAACGCTAATATGGCTATTGCAGATGTGTTGCTGAACTTTGACAGGAAAAATGCATTGCGCGTAGAATTGCAGCATTTATGGACAGTGGATGATGAAAAAAACTGGGCAGCTGCTTTGCTGGAATACAGTTATGCACCTGGCTGGTCATGCTTTGCTGGTGATATGCTCAATTACCAATCAAAGAAGATCCACTATTTCAGTGTGGGCGGCGCCTATAATTATAAAGCGGCACGCGTGTCGCTGAGCTATGGCAGGCAACGTGCAGGATTATTGTGCGTGGGCGGTATTTGCAGAATGGTGCCGGCGTACAGTGGTGCAAGTTTATCATTCACTTACAATTTCTAAATGGCAATGCTCCTGCCAAGGTGTTGTTAATTATTTCCATTAATCGTATTAACCAACCAGGATTAAAGTTGTTGTTTACATTATGAGAAAAATCGCGGGTATTATCCCGCGATTACTACTTTATATTTATACTTGCCATGTATATCTTTTTTAATTTATTATTAATTATTATGATTGTATATTAGAGAAGAATCACTTTTAATTAATGGAGAACAATGGAATCAACGAAGATCAGGAGCGTTGGCTTGCTTTTCAAACGGGCGATAAAGATGCTTTAGCATATTTCTTCAATACGTTCATTGGAAGCCTATACAACTATGGTTTAAAGTTTACACAGGATGAAGATATTATTGAGGATACCATACAAGATCTCTTTATCCGTTTGTGGACCACCAGGAAGAGGTTGTCCATGCCCGCTTCTGTCAGAAATTATTTATTCAAGGCATTCCGTAACCTGCTTTTTAGAAAGCTTTCAAAGTTGCAGAAAACGTCAAAGTATGAATCGGAATATATCTTTTTGGATGTAGAGCTTTCTGCAGAAACAAATCACATCAATGCAGAACAGCAACTCATCAGGGATAAGCGTTTGGAAAATGCGCTGCAGCAGCTTCCTCACCGCCAGAAAGAGGCCATTTATCTGCGTTTCTATGAAAATGCATCTTATGAAGAGATTGCACAGATTATGGGGACCACTGTAAAGGCTTGTTATAAAAATGTTTTCAGGGCATTAAGTTATCTCCGCGAAACACTTATTACCGTGATTACCTACCTTTTCTTTCGCTTGTTTTTCCTGAATTAACGTGTATGAAGCAACATCCAACAGTCGATGGATATTTAACGTATGATGCAAATGATTTCCTGGCGGATGAGTATTTCCAGGAATGGGTGAAGTACAATCATCCGGAAACGGCTATGTTCTGGCAGCAACTGCAGGAACTGCATCCCGAAAAGAAAAAAGTAATACAGGAGGCATTTGATCTGCTCAGCAGCATGCGGTTCAAAACCCGTACGCCTGATGAAAGCCGTACCAGGCGCATCTGGGAATATATAGATGTACATACACCCGAACATAACATCCGCCATATCAACTGGCATTACAAAAAAATGCTGGCAGCAGCCAGTATATTATTGCTCATCGTGCTGGGTTTCTGGCAATGGAGAAAAACACAATTCATATATAAGGATACTGCCGGCAGCGAAATATCCCGCATATTATTGCCGGATCATTCCGAAGTAATCCTCAACGCTAATTCCCGGTTAAAATATGCCAAAGATTTTAACACCAATAACAAAAGAGAACTATGGATAGAGGGAGAAGCTTTCTTCTCAGTAAAACCATTTACAGATGGCGAAGGTAAATCACAACCCTTTATAGTGCATAGCACTGACCTGGATGTTTTGGTTACCGGCACCGCATTTAACGTATATGCCCGCAGGCAGCTAACCCGCGTAGTGCTGAACCATGGCAGGGTTACTATTCAGTTTAAAAACAACAGGGAAACCGCCAGGCAACTGCTACCCGGTGAAATGCTGGAATATAACGAAACAAAAAAATCATTGTTGCAGCAACCGGTAGATACCCTGTTGTTTACTTCCTGGAAACAGCAACGTTTCATTTTTACGAATACTCCCTTAAAAGAAGTCGCGCAGATCATAGAAGACTTTTACGGCTGCAAAGTAGTTTTCAAAGATCAGGAACTGGCTTCCTATAAAATTACCGCTGAAATAGATGCCCCCGATATCGCTTCACTGGATACTTTATTATCAAAAGCACTTAATATCCGTGTTACAAAAGATGGTAATACGCTCATACTGGAGAGCAAACCTTAATCTTTCCCTCGGCCAGTCTGTAACATCGGTTAAGATCATGTAAGTATTGGGTAATTCCTGATTTGGATAAATACATAATCGTTTATAACTTAGAAGTATTGCCAACTCCATACAGGAAGCAGTTATAACACGCAATTCAGCAGCCTGCATAAATATTGCGCCCCTTGCGTTTTACTGGTATAACATTTACAGGTAACAACCAGCCTTGAATGTTATTCCAAATGTTTACTTATTAATATAACCATTAGCGTATTTCCTTTGAAATAAACCAGAGAAAATCGAAATCTTGACCGTTGACCCATCATACAAAAAAAATTTCGGTACTGCGGCAACTTACACCTTAGGTCAGAAAAAGCTGCATATCCAATTACCGGGCAGGTTACTGCTACGGGCAGTGGTTGTGCTGTACCTGTGTTTATCGCACAGCCACCCCGCATGCTCGCAGGATCATCCTGCAAGGCACTTTCCTTTGGTAACAGTAGCCGTGAAAAATGTTTCCTTTGATGAGCTGATACAGGTATTGAGAAAACAAGTGGCATTCCAGTTCTTTTATAATAGCAGCCCGGACAAGCTGCCTGGCCCTATCAGTCTCCACCTGAAACAGGTACCGTTAACAATGGTACTGGATAGGGTATTACAAAAATACAGGTGGGAATACCTGGTAGATAAAAATATTATTATTATCAGGCCGGCGGTTGATAGTGACGATAAAAACAAACATAATACCGGCGTTACGTTTATGCCTGTGTGGGTATCCGGTACCGTCACCGGCGAAGATGGTAAACCGGTGTGCCGTGTTAGCGTAGTGGATGTTAACAGCGGTAAAGGTGCGCTGACAGATGAAAATGGTGTATATAAACTGGAAACACTGCCTGGCATAACATTGCTGTTTTCCTGTCTGGGCTTTGAATGCAGCAGGGTACTCATAAAAGCAGATACAGTGCTGCCGGTACGATTGAAGAAATATTCACAGGCGGTGAATGAAGTTATTGTCACCGGTTACCAGCAGGTAAAGGGATGGGAGATGACAGGCGCCGTTTTTAAAACAAAAATGGAAGCGCTGCGCATACCGGGCATTAACAGGATAGACCAGGTCCTGCAGGGACGTATCCCCGGCGCAAGCGTAATAACACCGTCAGGCGGCGTAGGTGCTGCTCCTAAAATACGTATCCGCGGTACTTCTACCGTGCTGGGCAACCGGGAACCTATATGGGTGGTAGATGGTATTGTACGGGAATCTCCCTACCCGTATAAAACGGAGAACCAGGTGGAACTCATGAACGTTACAGACAGGGCTGCAGTACAGGCAGGGCTTAGCATATTTGGCAATGGTATCACTGGCCTCAACCCGGATGACATAGCAGAGATAACGGTACTTAAAGACGCGTCGGCTACAGCTATTTATGGCTCCAGGGCCGCAAACGGTGTGATTGTTATCACTACAAAAAAAGGAAGGACCGGGCCTCCGCAATTCAATATCCGTACAGATATAACGGTAACGGATAAACCGGGTTATAAAAATATGAACCGGATGGATGCTCCGGAGAGAATAGCCCTGTCCAGAGAAATTTTTGACAAAGGCATCATCTACCCGGATGATGTGCTGCCGCGTATAGGTTACGAAGGGGCGCTCTTTCGCCTGCTGAACAAGGAGATCCGCCAGGAGGACTTCAACAGCGAAGTAGCACAACTGGAACGGAATAATACAAACTGGTTCAATGTATTGTTCAGGAATGCTGTTTCCTTTAACTCCTACGCAAGTATGAGTGGTGGAAACAAACGGATAAGTTATTTTGGCTCACTGGGCCGCACAAACGAAAATGGCAATGCTATCGGCAATGAAATGAACAGACTAAGTACCCTCTTCAAAGCAGATATTAAACTACTGAAGTTCGTTGACGCAGGTATTAATTTCAGCAGTACTACCTATCGCACCAAAGGCTTTTTTGATGGCCTGAACCCGTTTGAATATGCCTTAAACACAAACCGGGTGCTTAAAGCAGATGAACGTTATTACGCCAGTTTAGGGGAAACCTATATACCTGCTGATTTCTTATATAACAAACCGCTGCTGCGGTTTAATTTTTTGAATGAGCTGGCTCATTCCGGTAATACCAGCACCAGCAAATCCATCAATGCGGCTGTTAACCTTAATGTCAGGTTCGCACAAAAATTCCGCTGGGAATCCGTATATGCGTTTGGGTATGATGCCACCAACAACAGGCGCTGGGCAGATGAACGCTCATTTGCGGCGGCTCTTTTACGCAAAGCGAACTATGAGGATGTATATGGCAGCGGTGCCGGTATCGCCGATATTAATATATGCAATACAGACGCCATTGATAAAAAAAGTGTTACCTGGCGTAATACGCTGCATTTTTACCATGCAGCCGGTAAACGGCTGCAACATGATATCAACGCTATGGCCGGTATGGAAGTGCGCAGGAATATATACGAAGGACAATCACTGAGTGCTGCTAACCCAGGCAATGATACCAGCAGCAGCCCCATTGCTATCAATTCTATATTTAATTTTTTGTCTTTTTATGGGAGCACTTCTTATGCTTACCGGCAAAAATATATTGTCAGTTTTAATGCGCGCACCGATGCCTCCAATCGTTTTGCAGCAGGCTCTCATCATCGTTTTAACCCGGTATGGTCTGCAGGGGTTCGTTGGAATATGAAGCAGGAAAAATGGCTCGATAAAACACAATGGCTCGATAACCTGGCACTGCGGGCTTCTTTCGGCTATCAGGGTAATACGGTAGAATCGATTTCCCCCTATTTGCTGGCTACCAATGTGAACCCGTCTTTTGATCCGTATACCGGCCAGCATTATCTGGGCATCAAAAATTTACCCTATACCGATCTTCGATGGGAAAGAACGCGTAGTGTAAATACCGGCATAGACGTGGCATTCTTCAGCAACCGGCTCAGGATAGTATGGGATTATTATTACAAAGTATCTTCAGATGTGATCGTGAAACAGCGCGTGCCGGAGGAATATGGTGTTGCTGATTCGTTTATAAACGGCGGAGAAATACATAACAAAGGGTGGGAGTTAGCCTTGGGCTGGACAGCTACTAACGGGAAAAAGCTGGGTTGGGAGCTGCAGGTAATTGCAGGGAGGAACAACAACCAGGTTTTTGATGCACGCACCAATGCAAGGCTGGTATCACTTGTAAAAGGCAACGCTATTGTTAACGGAAAGCCGGTGGGCAGCCTGTGGTCTTTCCCTTATGCGGGCCTTTCTCCTAAAGATGGTCAACCTTTATTCAGATACCTGGACATAGATAAAGATCGGGAACGCTTGCTGCACGGTAGCCCCACCGACTACCTGGTGTATAGCGGCAGCAGCGAACCCGTTTTTTCAGGTGGACTTCATTCAACATTGTATTACGGACGTTTTTCACTGGCTACCAGCTTTAACGTGCAGCTGGGATATAACGTGCGCCTCAATCCGTTGATGCAGGCGGGTTCGGGAGGTTATTACCGGCCGCCTGCTCCTGATAAAAATGCAGGTAAAGAACTGACTGCGCGATGGCAGCAACCCGGTGATGAAAAACTGACCAACATTCCTTCCATTTACTCCTTCCAGTATTATCCTGTTGCCTATTCCATCGGTAAATATTTTGGTGATCTCACCCTGAGTAAAGATGGTAATACATTATATCGCTATGATCTGTATAATTATAGTGATCTCATATCAGTTAATGCCGGCAATTTGCGTTGTAACTATATCACAATAGGATATCAGCTGGTGAATAAAAATACAAAATGGGGGAGAGGAGTCACCAGCGCCGATATTTCGATAAGCGTTAATAATGCCTTCGTGATATGTGATAAAAGGTTGAAAGGACAAGACCCTGAGATACAAAGTATGTCAGCAACAGAAAACACGGCCACGCTGCCTCGTTACCGGAGTTATGTGCTGAGTATTAACCTGCGGTTATAAGACAGATGAATACTACTATATTTCTGAAATATGAAAAGATATATAAAGAAACATAGAAAAAAATATGGAAGGTATGCCAGCTGTATAATGTTTATGGTGATGCTTTTTCTCAGCAGTTGCACCAAATTCCTGGAGCAGCCATCACCGGATGAGTTTAAGCCTTCTACTGTGGCAGACCTTCAGAAAATATTGATGTATGAAGGGTATCCGGTACCTAACCGGTCGTTTCATCCTTATGCCAGCCTGTTGGACGATGATATCAAATGCATTGGCCGTGATGAAGGCGCCAGCAACTGGAGACAGGGGAAACCCGCCTTTACCTGGAGCAAAAAAATGTATAGCGAAATGCAGCTGAACGGGGATAATGATCCGGATACCTACGGCAAATATTATCAACGGATCAAAGGGTGTAATGTAATACTGGATAACGTGCAACTGGTAAAAGGCAGGCAGGCTGAAAAAGACCAGCTGGAAGGAGAGGCAATAGCCTTAAGGGCTTATTATTATTTCATGCTGATTAACCTCTACGGATGGCCGTTTAACGATTCTCTACATACGCCGGATAAAGCATTGGGTGTGCCACTGGTATTGTCAGGCAAAGTAGCAGATGCCTGTTTACACCGGAATACAGTATTACAGGTATACAACCAGGTGGTGAGTGATATTACAAGGGGATGTTTACTGCTGGAAAAATCAGACAGGGAGCCGAATGTTTTCAGCATGAACAAATATGCAGCCTGGTTGCTGGCCAGCCGTATATTTCTGTATATGGAAAACTGGGATAACGTGATGATGTACAACGACAAACTGCTGGCCGCACGGTTTCAGCTGGAAAACATGCGGTTTTGGGCTTCCATATCGAATAGAGACACGGCAGATAAATCCCAGGAATGTTATATCAATCCGTTCAATAAGGAAATACTTTTTCTATATGGTTGTGTAGATGAATATAGTTTGCTTGGATTGAGCAGGTTCAATGCTACTCCCCGCTACTGTGCCTCTGATGCGTTGAATGCATCTTACGAAAAAGGAGACCTTCGTGCGGATGTTTATTTGAATGCCTGGAAAACGACCGGCGAGTTTTCAAAGGTAAATTATAAAGCACACCTGGGTAAATCTTTTCGCTTACCGGAAGCTTATCTCAACAGGGCAGAAGCATGTATCAGAAAATATATACAGCAGGGAGACGGGGCGTTGCTGCAAAAAGCGGTGGCTGATCTCAATCACCTCCGGCAGTACCGGTTTTCAAGCAAAACTTTTGTTCCTGAAACAGCTGCCGGATATTACAATAATCCGCAGCAGTTGTTGCAGTTATGCCTGGGAGAGCGCAGACGTGAGCTATGTTTTGAGGAACAACGCTGGTTTGATCTTCGTCGTTTAGGTATGCCTGCCATCACACATTTTTATTACACGGATGAAAACAAAAAACCTGTCGCTTACCAGTTGCCCGAAAAAAGCAATAGCTATGTGCTCCCGATACCGGATATGGCATTGGTGAATAACCCGTTGCTGGAGCCCAATCCCTGATGTAAAAACTATCATAATGCGTTTATTGAAAATGCTGTGCAGCTGTGCTGTATTTGTTTGCCTGTTGCCTGCCTGTAAAAAAAATGACGACAACAGCACCCCCTCAAAAAAACCGGGCACCTATTATCAGCTGCCACAGGGCAATGCAGCTTTTGATCAACAGATACTGGACTGGTATAAAAAATATGATACTTATGTGCTGTACCGGTTCACAGAAAAAGAATTCAAATACGGCATAACCGGTTTCTATCCGCAAGCCGTACTGTGTAAAACAGCTGATACCACATCTATGCCTGCCGCTATAAATTTCCTGAAAAACTATTGGTTCAGTTTTTATACAGATGATTTTCTCAAAAAATATCTGCCGTTCAAAATACTGCTGGCAGGATTGATGATGGAATCAAACAACGGGTTCGACACTACTAATATACCTGTTACCCGTCCTATGGCGGGCCTTGATTATATCATCATTCCAAATGTTGACAGTAATTTCAATAAAATGTCCGGCCAACAGCGCCAAACACTAAAAACATATCTTAACATTATTTTCCTGAAATCACTTTTTTTCGGCAGCTCTGATTTTACGCCAGCCAAACTGATTCCCCCTGCTGCATTTTTTGAAGTGAGCCCTTATGATAAAAAAGGATTAACAGATACAGATAAGTATCAATACGGATTTCTTGCACTTGCAACTGATAATAATAATCAGCTGGTGGTCCCTGGTAAGTATGATGATTTTGCCGTTTACCTGGAAACGATCATCAGTACACCGGAATGGAAACTGTCTGCCACACTTTTATCAACAACTACAGATACTAACGGGCTTATAAGAAAGAAATACAATATCCTTATCGGTTTTTTTAAAGAACAATATAAAATAGATATCCGGGCTATTGCTGATAAACAGGATTAAAGCGCCTGTTTATCAGCGTTATATTCTTTTTTAATTTTTCTCTGTTGTCAATTGACCCTTTTTGATTTGAGGATCGTCTTTAATATTGAAAGGTGCTTTAAATGACGGAAGAACATTTTCTATTGGACACCACGTAGAAAGCCACAGATGAGGAAAGAGATTGTAAATAGATGTCAGGTGCAACCGGTTGCAGATGTAGCTGTGAAAGATATTTTCCTCCGGCTTCATACCATTACGGCACCCGTTTTATTGCTGGCCCTTGCTACGGGAAGCTGGAAACATTTCACAGGTACCAGTCATCACCCGGCAAAGATTGTCCGCATTGTTCCGGGAAATAATGCACCGGGAAAAGGAGAAAAAATCAACCAGGATACGCAGGCAAATGTTACTGTACACTTTTATACATTTCCTGCCGGCGTTTATAAGAAAGAATAAAAGGACAGTTGAACTTTCAGGAGTGAACAAAATGAATATAGACTTATATGCCAAAGGCCCGGTTTCAGCGGCGCCGTAGAACAATGAACCATTTTTATTTATCCACTTTTAAACAATGAAAAACGATGATAAGCTAACAGATCATCGGGAGGCCATAAAAAACCGGAAGTGCTTGGAACCACTGCCGGCGAATGTTTGGTTTGCCGATAAAAGACGCTCTCACTAAAAAAGACATCTACACATCAATCAAATCCAAAACCTAATTAAGGTATGCATCTAATCGTACAGGGCAAAGTTTGCCTTTTAGAAAGGCTTTTGCCGGTGAAATTGCGGAGGGTTATAAAATTGACAACCATTTTTGTGTTTATGGGAACATTTATCCTGAATGCGAAAACGTTTTCACAACAAAGTGTAACCATTTCGGGTAAAGATCTCACATTCAAACAAATTTTCACCCTCATTGAACAGCAAACCAGTTTTGCAATAGTATGTGATAATTCCTTATTGGATAAGATGAAGCCGGTTTCGATTTATGAAACAGAAGTGCCCTTAACAGTAGCACTCGACCACTATCTGAAACATACAGGACTTACTTATGCTATACGGAACAAAGTAATCATCATAAAAGATGAAACCGTTGATCATAGTCCGAAAGAGCCATCTATCTCCCCATCTCCGGCAGCAATTATCCGGGGTATAGTCAGAGATGAAAAGGGCAACGCTATTGCAGGAGCTTCGGTACTTATTAAAGGCAGCGATTTCCGGAAAGGAATTGCCACCAACGCACAAGGTGAGTTTTCATTGGAAAATGTTCCTCCCGGCACTTATACACTGGAGGTGACCATCATCGGTTATAGTAAGTATGAAAAAAAGATAACCGTAAATGGTCCTGTTGCCCTGTTGACGATCTCCCTTTCTCCTTCCATCAATAGCCTTACGGAAACAGTAGTGGTGGCATACGGCACACAAAAGAAAACAGATCTTACCGGTGCAGTAGCTGTTGTAACAGCAGAAAGATTCAAAGACAGGCCTGTAACCAGCGTTTCTGCGGCGCTGCAGGGAACCATGCCAGGGGTTACCATTACACAAGGTAGCGGCCAGCCAGGCAGGGATAATGGTACTATCCGTGTACGTGGTGTAGGTACATTAAATAACAATAATCCGCTTGTAATTGTAGATGGACTGGCTGCCTCCATGAATGATGTGAATCCGGATGATGTTGAATCTGTATCCGTATTGAAAGATGCAGCGTCGGCAGCTATATATGGTTCAAGGGCAGCCAATGGCGTTGTATTGATCACTACTAAAAAAGGCAGAAGAGGGGGTACACAAATTACCTACAACGCTTATGTGGGCAAACAAACGCCAACTAATCTTCCTAAGTATTTACCCTCCTGGCAGGCTGCTACCTTATTGAATGAGGGGCTGGCTAACGAAGGTAAAGCGCCAAGATATACTGCCGCAGAAATACAAAAATTTAAAGATGGCTCCGATCCGGATAATTATCCCAATGTAGATTGGGAGAAATTGTTTTTTCAAGGGAGCGGTATACAGCAAAACCACTACGTGAATTTCAGCGGAGGAACTGATAATACCCAATACCTGGCATCTTTGGGCTATATAGATCAATCGGGTATTATACAAAATACCGATAACAAACGTTATACCGCAAGGTTTAACCTGAATACGAAATTGTCAGACTGGGGTGTTTTTCATTCCAATATTGCTTATACTATAGGAGATTTTAAGGAGCCTACGAATCCTTATACAGGTGGATTTACCCAGTATTTCAGGGAAATGTCGCGTGTAACGCCTATGTTCCAGTATAAATATTCAAATGGTGTGTATGGCGCTTATCCCAACGGGAATCCCATGGCATGGCTGGAGTCAAATCAGCTGAATAAAATACAATCCCAGAATTTTGTAGGTAATACAGGCCTGGATATTAATATAGTTAAAGGCCTTTCTTTTAAACCTACTTTGGGCTATACCGTATTGTCAAGTCAAAGGAATGAATTTATAAAAGACATACAATACTATAACTGGAAAACTGGCGCGAAAACCATTTATCAGGGGCCTAATTCATTGACGGAGGAAGATGATAAAACAAATATAGTTACACTCCAGGCTGTTTTAGAATACGAAAAATCCCTGAAGGATCATCACCTTCATGTGCTGGGCGGCTACTCGCAGGAGTATACCAATTTCAGTCTGTTGAAAGGATACAGAAAGAATTTTTTAAATAATAATCTGAATCAGCTGCATGCAGGTTCGTCAGACGGGCAAACCACCGATGGACAAGCTTATGAAATTGCCTTGCAGTCTTATTTTGGAAGGATTAATTATGATTACAAAGGGAAGTATTTGTTAGAAGGAAATATTCGTTTGGATGGTTCTTCCCGGTTTGCAAAAGCAAATCAATGGGGTAGTTTCCCCTCCCTTTCAGCAGGATGGAAAATATCTGAAGAAGATTTTTTTCAAAATATAAAGAAAGCAGTACAGAGTTTAAAAATAAGAACTTCCTGGGGCAAATTGGGTAACCAGGTGTTAAGCTCAAGTACAAATAGTTATTATTCGCTGTATTATCCCGCTATTTCTACGCTGGAAGCTGGTCAGAACTACTCTTTAAATAATACGATCGCTGGCGGTGTAGCAAATATTGCCGGGCCTAATGAAGCTATAAAATGGGAAACTACAGAAAGTTATGGAGTAGGTATAGACGCTGTATTGCTGAAAAATAAATTAACCTTCAGTGCTGATTATTTTGTCCGGAATACATCCGATATTCTGCTGGGACTTCCTGTGGGAGCACCTTTCGGATTAACTGCGCCACAACAGAATGGTGGTAAAGTGAAGAACACAGGGTTTGAATTTATTACAGGATATAACGATACCAAAGGTGATTTTACTTATGGGGCTTCCTTAAATGCTTCTTTCATCAAAAACACCGTCACTGATCTGAAAGGTACAGGGCCCATCATAACATCTCCTACTTTCTTACAGGAAGGTTATCCTGTTAATTCCTTCTATGGCTATATAGTAGAAGGTATTTTTAAAACACAGGACGAAGTAACCAAACATGCTAAACAAACAGGCGGAAAAATAGGACCGGGTGATTTCATGTATAAAGATGTGAACGGCGATGGTAAAATTGATGGATCTGACAGGGTTTATCTTGGAAGCCCTTTTCCCAAAGTGACCTATGGTGCTAATTTTAATGTTGGCTGGAAACAACTCGACCTCGTGGTTTTCTTTCAGGGCGCTGCAGGCGTAAAAGGTTATATAGGCGGTGCTGAATTAGGCGGACTGGGAGATGTAGTAGGCAAACCTACCAGTTTATACTGGCAACGCTGGACACCTGATAATCCTTCCGCTACCATTCCCCGCGCACTGGCCACCAGCCGGCAGAATGAAGGTTTGGGCACTCCTTCATCAGCATGGGTAAAAGATGCCTCGTACCTGCGTTTAAAAAACCTGCAATTGGGATATAATTTTTCTACAAAGAACATTGAAAAGGCGGGCATAAAAAAAGCAAGGGTTTATTACAGCGGTCAGAATATACTTACGCTTACAAAATTTGCAAAAGGTTTTGATCCTGAAGCCCCGGTAGGCAGAGGAGATTATTATCCGCAGGTATTAACACACACACTGGGTCTGTCTGTAACATTTTAAAAATGGTTACAAGCAAGTTTGACTATCAAAATGTTTATTATGAAAAAATACTTTTGCTATATCATAATTGTTGCAGCAGCATTATCTTCCTGCAAAAAAGATTTTCTGCAGAGAGCCCCGCTGGATGCGCTGAGCGACGCAACATTCTGGAATTCGGATAAGGATGCTATTGCGGCTGTAAATGGCTGCTATAAAGGATGGGAAACCGGTTACAATATTATTTACCTGGATTGCGCAGCTGACAATTCTTATAACCCGTTTCCATGGGAAGGATATACGGATTTAGGGAGCGGATATGCTACACCTACCAATGGGAATATTGCAGTTCGCTGGGATTTTACAACTGTCCGTAAATGTAACGAGGTATTGGAAAATATTGGTAAACCTAAAATGGATGAGGACTTACGAAAACGTCTGAAAGCAGAAACAAGATTTATCAGGGCGTACCAGTATTTTATTATGAACCGTTTGTATGGAGATGTACCATTGGTTACAAAAACATTAACCATACAGGAGGCTAACACACAATCCAGAACAGCAGGAGCAGACGTGGTGAAATTTATCTTAGATGAGTTAACAGCCATTGCACCGGACCTGCCTGTAAGTTATTCGGGGTCTGATAAAGGCCGTATTACCCAGGGGGCAGCATTGGCGCTGAAAGCAAGAATAGAATTGTATCAGGGCATGTATGATGCGGCTATTGCCGATTGCCAGCTGGTGATGAAACTGGGCTATGATCTCTTCAGAAGCACGAACAGCTACCAGGATCTATTCCGGATCCAGAATAATAATAATATTGAAGTGATACTGGATGTGCAATACAAAAAAGACGATAATCCATTTGATATTGTGGGCATTATGTTACCTGCTTCTTTAGGAGGATGGTGCTCCCTTAATCCTAACCAGAATTTAGTAGATGCCTATGAAATGACTAACGGAAAAACTATTGACGATCCAACATCCGGTTATAATCCTAATGATCCGTATAAAAACAGGGACCCAAGACTGTCTGCCTCTATTCTTGTGCCGGGCGCTAAATATGAAGGCAGCTATTATAATCCTATTCAAACAGGTGCACCTGATTTTTATTCGCCTTACGGTAATTCAAAAACCGGTTACCTGGTAAAAAAATTCGCACCATTTGTGTCAGACTACGCCGATATATGGAACACGGGCCTGAATATTATGGTAATACGTTATGCAGAAGTATTGTTGACTTATGCAGAAGCCAAAATAGAGAAAGGTAGTATTGATGGTTCCGTGTATAACGCAATCGATGCAGTGAGGACCCGGGCTGGTATGCCGGCCACTAACCAGGCGGTATATAATAACCAAACCAAACTGAGAGAATTGATCCGTAGAGAAAGACGGGTGGAACTCGGACTGGAAGGATTACGCTGGTTTGATGTACAACGCTGGAAGATTGGTCCACAGGTAATGCCAGGGCCATTAATGGGCGCACGTTTGGGCACTGTTAACCCAAATAATGGTGCGCTTGCACTCACACCGGAAAGAATTAAAGTAGAAGACAGGGTTTTTGATATCAACAAAAATTATTTATGGCCTGTTCCTCAAAAAGAAATAGACCTGGATAAAAACCTGAAACAAAATCCAAATTATTAATTTTTCATGTCCTATAGTTAAACTGGTTCTAAGATCAGAGAGGGAAGTTTCTACTTCCCTCTTTTTCTCAGCTTTATTAAAAAACACCAACTTAATGTCGCCATCTTCAATAAGTGTGAAAACATCAAAACAATATCTCACCAAACAATCTTTTGCTTTGTTATTACGCACTGCATTTTTATGCTGGATATTTTTCGGGACATCAGGCTTAAAAGCAGCAGATACCCTTTCTTTAGCAGGTAAATGGGCATTTCAGGCTGATCCTGAAGAGGAAGGACTTGCCCAAAATTGGGCAAATAAAACATTAACAGGCAGTATCATGTTGCCCGGCAGTACAGATGAAATTGGTATAGGAAATCAATATCCCATATACAAGTGGTCTAATATGCCAAAGGCTGCAGGCTATCCGGACAGTATAGATATTGGCAGCTTTACGCGTATTCATAAATATATCGGTATAGCCTGGTATCAGCGCGAAATTGAAATACCTGCCTCATGGAAAGGGAAACATATTACCTTAACCCTGGAACGCGTTCTTTGGAGTAGCCGTATTTTTATTGATGGCAGGGAAACAGGGAAATCAGTAGATTATCTGAGTACCCCTCATATACATAGCATCGGGGCATTAACGCCCGGAAAACACACGCTAACCATAAGGATAGATAACAGGGAAATTTACTCCATTGGCAAGGCAGGACATAGTTACTGCAATCATATGCAATCTATCTGGAATGGAGTAGCAGGCCGCATGGAATTAACTGCAAGGGAGATGGTGGCTCCTGTATTCATTCGCGTTTTCCCATCATTTAAAGATCGCAGGATTAATGTAGCAACTACCTTGCAAAATGATAGCCATAAAAATATTTTCTGCCCGATTTCAATTGTAATCAGAGAAAAAAAATCTGGTAAAGTAGTGGCAAATTATCAGGCAGCAATTGAAGTAAGGGTTGGTTCATCTGTTCATCAGCAGGAAATTTACTTATCAGCAACGCCACTGCCCTGGGATGAGTTTACACCGAACTTATATACCGTAGAAGTATCCATATATAAAAAGAATGCCAGCCAAAAAATAGTCACGGATGTTGGATTTCGGGATATTGGAAGCAATGGAACACACATCACTGTAAACGGAAAATCTTCTTTTATCCGGTTTAGTCATGAAGGCATGCATTTTCCACTAACCGGTTATCCTGCTACGGATATCGCTTATTGGTTGCGCGTTTTCAAAGTGTATAAAGATCATGGCTTAAATGGAGTGCGGTTCCATTCCTGCACCCCACCTGAAGCAGCCTTCCAGGCAGCAGACCAGTTGGGCCTCTATCTGCAGGTGGAATTTTTTTGGCAGGATAGCTGGATGGGAAATCCATCGGTTTTTGGAACAGGAAAAAATAAGGAGCTCGATGCTTTCGCCTGTCGTGAATTCCGTAATGCACTGGATGCATACGGCAACCATCCTTCCATGATGCTGGTGCTGTATGGCAATGAATTGGGAGTGGATTTTAAACTGTGCAGTAAGTGGCTGGGCGAAGAAAAAGCGTATGACCCCCGGCATTTATACGCAGTAGGTGCAGCACATGAAGTAACTCCCAATGATGATTTTGTAGAATACGGAGATAAAGCTTATGATAAAAAAACAACGGCCAGCAATGATTGGGATTATCAAAGTTATTATACGTCGGAAGGATATACTTACAGCGCGCCCGCTATTAAACGAGGTACAAAACCAGACTTTGTACACGAAATGGGGCAACAGGTGGTGCATCCTTTGTGGAGTGAAATTGAGTCATATAAAAAAGGACCTTTCCGCTTGTGTAATTTAGCATACTTCCGTGAACTGGCCAGCAGAAGTGGGGTAGATAAACAAGATACCATATTTCAAAAAGCGTCCGGACAGATGAACCGCATTTTTATGAAATCAGATATTGAAGCAAATCTCCGCAGTGCTGATGCTGCCGGGTACTCTATGTTATCTATGGTAGATTATCCGGGGCAGGGTGAAGCCTATGTTGGTTGGGTAGATGCTTGCTATAAACAAAAAAATTTCCTCACATCCGAAAAATACCGTCAATATGGAGGGCATACGGTACCACTTATCCGCACGCCGAAATTTGTATGGCAGCATGGAGAAACATTTCATGCCGAAGTAGAAATTGCCAACTATGGACCAGCTGATCTGGTAAATAAAGAGTTGATGTGGCGTTTTAAAGATGAAAAAGGTAAAACTGTAGCGCAGGGAATATTGGCCACTACTACTATACCACAAGGCTCACTTACTGCTGTTGGAGAAATTGAAACATTGCTTACCTGCAGGAATGATAAAGGGGAACATCTTAATTTGACCCTGTCACTGAAAAATACAGACTACCATAATGAATGGGATATTTGGGTATTGCCTGAAATACCTGTGGAGAAAGGGTTTCCAGCTAACGTTATCATCACTACAAAAATTGATGAGGCACTTGCTGCCCTGAAAAAACGACAAAGCGTTTTATTGTTCGCTAATAAATTGGGTGATATTACCAACACCATGTACTGCCGTTTTAAACCTGTATTTTGGTCGGCCGTATGGTTTACGGATGATTATTGTCAAACCTTGGGCGCCGTTATCAACCAACAGCATCCTTCCCTGGACAGGTTTCCAACAAATGATGTGATGGACTGGCAATGGTTAGATGTTTTTGAAATACAGGGGCATGGGTTTAACCTGCAGGGATTGCCCCTGAACTATCAACCCATTATCCAGCCCGTAAATGATTTTCATTTTGGCAATAAATTAGGGCTGCTGTTTGAACTGAAAACAAAAGACAACGGAAAGTTATTGGTTTGTGGTTTTAATCTTACGGATGATTTGGAACACAGACCGGCAGCCCGGCAACTAAAACATAGTTTACTTTCTTATGTCAGTTCTGCTAGGTTTAATCCAATGCAGGAAGTAACAGAAACGTGGCTGAGCCAGACCTTTGCGGATAATTATGCGCCAATCGCAAAACCGGCAGAATTTGAAAATGCTTTTCTTTATGTAAAAGCCGGCAGCCATCATCCGCTGGTAAAAGGAAATACTGCCTGGAACACTGACGTGGATGCTGTTGTGAAGGATGGTGGTTATGATTACAAAGTGGTATGTGACGGTGTTTGGAAAGATGAGAATGGTGCTGCATGGTATGCAAATGATAACCTGCACATTGAAATTATGGTGGCTTCGCAAAAGCGGATGAGGTTGAAGGTTAAGCTGCATGATTGGAATCAACAAGGGTGTGCCTGTGTAGTTACCTGCGAAGATCATAGTCCTGTAACTGTAGAAAATCAAACCGGAGGTAAATGGGTTACTTTTCCTATAACAAGAGAAAATTGTTTAGATGGTAAACTTATTCTTGATATTAAGAAAAAATCAGGCACAAATATCATGGTGACTGACATTGCACTTACTCCGGGAGAATAAGCATAAATCTTAATCCCGGATCCGGTGTAGATACTTCCCCCAAAACTTGGATAAATCTAATAAGAAATAAACGCTTAGGATTGTCTAATCCGGAGCCTTTCTTTTTGCTTACAATCCTGTAGAATATTTAAAACTTATATTTAGTACCGAATGGCTGACTTTATTTGTGTAGGAATTATAGAAGACGATCTTTTATGCAGACAAGCGCAGGAAAATATTTTAAATTTATCAGCTACATTTCGCCTGGTTGGTTCATGGGGAGATGCGGAAAGTGCCATTCTTGCAATGCCGGAAATATTACCTGATATTCTGCTGGTTGATATAAAATTGCCTGGTATAGATGGGATAGAATGTATCAGACGCTTAAAAAAAAGCTGTCCGCATACCTTGTTCCTGGTGGTGACTACATCTGAAGAAGATGAGCATGTGTTTGAAGCGCTTAGAGCGGGTGCTTCAGGTTATCTGATAAAAACAGACGGATTGGATGCCTTGATTGCAGGCATAAAAGAAGCATGGGCTGGCGGCGCCCCACTGAGCCGGAATATTGCATGCAAAATTGTCAGACACTTTAACCATTTTTCTGGTAATGTGTGTAATAATCAATTAACCAGTAGAGAAAGAGAGATAATTGTATTGCTGGCCGGAGGTCAGACGTATAAAGAAATAGCAGCACAATTAAGCATATCAGTGGAAACAACAAAAAAGCATATTAAGAATATCTACGCTAAACTGGAGGTTCATAGCAGGACAGAAGCCGTAAATAAATGGCGGCTGCCCCAAAAGTAATCTGGAAACAGCCGCATTTATTTGCCCTTGCAGTATGGTTTATTATCTTCTCTATTTAACCACTTTCACCGAATAGTGTTTAATACCATGGGAGATATCAATCACATAAAATCCGGGTAATAATGCAGACAGATTATTTAACTGTAATGCATTTGCCCCTTTTGTTACATGCCCAGTCTGTTGTTTCATCATAGCACCATTAAGGTTATAAAGACGAACCATTACCGGACCTTCAACAGTTGATTGATAGCTGATATTGATCCTGTCTGTAAAAGGACTGGTAGCCGTTAAAGAAGTAGCAGCAAGCAAAGGTTTTTCCTGTAAGGCAGTGCCTGCGGTTACTTTCACGGTATAGTCCTCTACTTCTCCCTGGTAATTGTCAATGCCGCAAGGTGTCACATTACTGCCATAACCCATCCGCACACGTAATAATGTAGACCCTGTTTTTGCGTTGGCAGGTACTGTAATCGTTTGTTTAAATGGACCACTGCCACGCTTCACAAATATTTTTTCTGTAGCATCGTCGAGTTGTTTATCACCATTCCAGTCAACCCAGGCGGCCACAGATATATCCGGCCAGGATTCAATACCCAGATTGATTTCCAGTTGATATGATTGCCCGGCTGTTACAGTAGCAGATTGCGCGGTGAAATCTCTGTAGCCATCCCACTGTGATGAATTATCGAGGTTGGCTAAACGGACGCGCGTGATGCTGTTATAGTTCAGCAAAGTACTGGCAGGGCAGTAGTCCTGCGCATTTACAGCAGAATCTACCGGCTCTGTCATTTGCCCGGCTCTGATGCTGCCCCCGGGAAGGGTATTGTATGCATAGTCCATCAACGTATATCCGAGACCGCTAGGCGATACTTTAAATCTGAACCAGCCATAGTAAGTATCTCCACGGGTGGTAAAAGTGAAGCCGGCATAACCTGTCTGGCCTTTCCATACAGTATAGGCAGCGTTGCTAAGAATATGTTCATCCGGAAAAGGTGCTCCCGGTACAAAGTTAGACGTATCACTGATATTGGTATTGGCCGGCAGCAGGGCTATGTTCCGGGTGTTACCCTTGCAAACCATTGGCTTATTATAGGTTTCCAACCTTAGCTTCCCGGTATCCGCCCATAATCCGTAATTCGCATCATTAATACTATCCACCAGGAAATAAAACCAGGTATGGGTAGGATTAACGGTAAAGACGGTATCATTTACTTTTACATATTTGATCTTATATGGATCCCGGAAATTAATGCTGATCTGTTTGTTGGCATTATCTACTGTCTGGTTGTTGCTAAAGGCCGCCGGTAATAGGTTTACGGTAAAGCTAGTGTTATCGGCCACATTGTTGCTGGAGGCTTTGCCCGTAAATGTTAAATGTGCCGTAGTATTATTGAGTGCAGTCAGTTGTACACCCAGTCCGGCCGGCAGGTTACTGACTGTATAATGAACACCAGGTGTAAAGTTGCCGGAACTAATCGCAAAAGTGCTACCCAGTGCAGCTACTTCCACGGTATCTGTAATGCTGCCATCATTGGCTTTGGCTTCATAAACTTGCGAGGCAGACCATGAAAGCGTGGAGGAGCCTGCATCTCCTGCTGCGATGCTACCATTGGGAGCTTCATTCCAGGCATAGTCTTTTATGGTGTAACTGCTGCCATCAGCAGCCACAGTTATACGTATCCAGCCATAACGCGGCTTTCCGTTAATACTGAATTTCACGCCGATAAAACCTGTTTGGCCCGCCCATTTCGTATAGGCATTACTGTAAATGTCAAGTTCATCCGGGTAGTCGCCACCATTAACAAAAGAAGAGTTGCCTCCAATTATGGTATTTGCAACCAGCGGGGAGATATTATGTGTAACGCCCTCACATACTGCTGCCTTCTTGTATGTTTCCAATCGTAATTTTCCGTTGTCAAACCATCCGCCGAATGTTGCATCTCCCACACCAAAACTGAAATACGTCCATGTACTGGAAGTATTGACCACAATATTAGGAAGATTACCATAAACGATCTTGTACGGATCCACGAAGTGAATACCTAATGTAATAAGACCTGAGCGATACAATGTACTTACCCCTCCCTGTACAGCGGCGTCCAGAAACGTCAGCTTTATGTTGTCTGTATTATCGACAACATTATTTTGAGTAGCCTTGCCATTAAATGACAGCACGGCGGTAGTATCATTAACAACCTGGATAACTGTCCCCAGGCCTGCAGGTAAATTTTGTACCGTAAAGTGGCTGCCCTGAGTCATGTAGCCGCTGCTGAAAGCAAATTTTGCGCCTCCCATCATTCTTAGTGTATCCGTTACCGTTACACTTCCATCATTCGCATCACTTTCGGTAAAAATGGAGAAACCAGGCACAATCCTTTTGGATAAATTAGACAATAACGTAGCGGCAAGATTAGCTGCTGACCATAGATTACTACGATGTGCCACCGTATCATTCAGCGCCGCCATCATACGGTCTTTCTGGCCGTTGGTAAACATTTTGGTGCAGGAAGAATAGTCCATATAATTTTCAACGTTGGCCACAACGCCGCACCAGTTGGCACTTAAATTACAACCGCCGAAGTTCGACTGTGTAGGCGGGGTATCATCAATATAATCACCGGGTGCATTACAGCCATTCTCAAAAGTATGCCACAGGTTAAGGTAGTGACCTACTTCATGCGTGAGTACGCGTTTCATATTCGGGTAACCGTTTTCAGAACAGCCAACCCCGGGCGCACCAAGATAACGCCAGTTATACATCACGCCATCCAGGTGATTATCAGCCACCCAATTATCCGGCAGGTAAGTCCAGCCGGAATTATTAAATACGCCCTTCTGCTCTACTTCACTCACAATCCAGATATTCAGGTATTTCTCACAAGGCCACCAGGAAATACTTTTTACCGCAGCACCGGAACCATCCGGGGAGCGGCCATCCAGATCATTGTAATGATAAGTAACACCGTTGGTAGGGTTACCTTGCGGATCTATATCAGCAAGACGGAAAGTGATATGCAGATTGGCTGCCAGCCCAATAAACCGGGGATCAATCTGAGAGTAGTCAGCATTCTGCAGATTATAATCCTGGTTAAGGATCTCCATGGCAGAACGGATTTGCTCTATCGTTACTTTATAAGGATTTACCGGATCATTGATATGAAATACCACCGGTATGGTATACTGTACAGGTTGTGCAGTTTGCGCAACCCGCTGCTGGCGCAGATTAGCAATGAATTTTTTGATGTTGGCTTCCTGATTGCCGGCTGCTATTTTGGTGGCAGGATGCTGTTTGTATAATTCCAGCATAACCCGGGAAGAAGCACAATGGTCCGGCAAGGGCGCCTCCGGTACCTTTTGCTGCGCCGCAGACCCTATACTGACGGTCAGGCATAGCAATAGCCCTATTATCTTTTTGGATAATTGTAACATAAAACAGGTTTAAAATATTGACATAAGTGTGATTACAGGTAGCGGTATGCTACGAGCAGCAATAAAAAAAAACGTAGGATGAGGCAACAGATAATTGTAAGAAAATATAGCTGTACGCGCTCAGGGTGGTGTTGTGAGGGTGGTTATCTCATTAGACTGTTTTTGGTGATGAAATGATTGTTCAGATAATGGTATTATTGATTATAGTGGCCTGCAGGGCGGAGAAGATTCATTACGGTCGATCTGATATTCTTTTGGTTTCATAATATGGTGTTCACTGAATATTCCATAGAAAAGAGTACATAGGTGCTCGTCACAGTAATTGCTATGGATTGCTACAACACGAATTTAACATATAGCCTGGTAGCTGCATATGCAGGAATTGATTACTTCTTTGCCGATATTAACCTTGTTGATTATTTTATTAACATAGGAATGCTAATTATATCCTGACTATGAATGATTATATGCCGGCATAATAAATGAGTGATGATTTTTAAAAATAATGCTAGCATCGCTCATACAAAATATATAAATTACGCAAACTAATTTTATACCTTTTACGATGGATTCGAGAAGAGACTTTATAAAAAAATCAGCATTATTGGCAGGTGCAGCCGGGCTTTCAGGTATGCTGCCATTCTCCGTTCAAAAAGCATTTGCTGATAGGGGAAACCCTTTACTGGCATCTGTACCTCCTATGGGATGGAATACTTATGATTGTTTCCAGGGGGCAGCAAACGAAGATATAATAAAACAAATAGCGGATTATATGGTCAGCTCAGGGATGAAGGATGCTGGTTATGTATACGTAATTCTTGATGCTGAATGGTATCAGGATAATACCACCAGGACTAACGCCTGGGATAAATATGGGCGGCTTATACCTGATATCACTAAGTTCCCGTCATCTGCCAATGGTAATGGTTTTAAGCCCCTGGCAGATTATATACATAGTAAAGGGTTAAAATTTGGGTTCCATATTTTCAGAGGCATGTTTAAGGATATATATAATGCTAATCCACCTGTCAAGGGAACTACTTATCATACAAAAAATGTAACGGATACAAGTAATGTAAGTTCCTGGTGTATCTATAACTATGGTTTAAATATGAAGCACCCGGGTGCTCAGGCCTATATTGATGCGCAATTTGAGTTGTATAACCAATGGGGTATAGATTTCCTCAAAATTGATGATTTAGTGGACCCTTACGAAAGCCTTGAGGTTAGCGGTTATCATACCGGGAGAGCAAAATTGAAACGACCTATCTTAATAAGTGGTTCGCCTGGGGGAGGTCCTAATTTACAGCATGCGGCCAATTTGCAGAACAACATGGAAATGTGGAGAGTAACTTCAGACGTATGGGATCATTGGAATGATATATATAAGCAGTTTGATAGTGCAAGAGATTGGGCCCCTTATACTAAAAATGGTACATGGGCTGATCTTGATATGCTTCCATTCGGGCAGCTGAGGGATAATTGGGGCCCGGATCCGGGAAAAGTAATTTGGACAAAGCTGACGAACGATGAAGTAAAAACGTGTATGACGCTTCATTGTATATCGCGGTCACCTTTAATCATGGGTGGTGATGTAAGAGCAAATGATGCGTTTACATTAGATGTGTTGATAAACAGGGATGCCCTGGATGCAAATAAAAATGGATCGAAGCAAAGAGAAATTTATGGGGATGCTTCAACAAGAAAGTGGATAAGTACAGTACACGGCACTAATATTAAATACCTGGCGATATTCAATACAGGACTCACCTCACGCGTTATTGATCAGGGTTTGGTAGATATTGGTTTTCCGGAAGGTGCCCTTGTAAAAGATATATGGAATAAATCTGAATCAGGTAAAATAACCGGAACGTTTTCCCCCACAATTCCTGCACATGGAGTAGGATTTTATAAGTTAGATTCCCCGGATATATAGTCAACTAAATTCCTGCAACCGGAAATAGTTTTTAACATTGTTGTTAACCCTGATCCCCTTACTCATTTGCCTGTTGATATCTTTATCTGAATGCTACGCTCAGTACAGTTCAGGAGAATATTTTATTTGATATACCGAAAAAGGGGTATTGTTTATCTTATACTTTATCTTTTATTTTGCTCTTAAGATGATAGTAAAAATCAGAACATCATCCCTACAACACTGAAATCATTGCTGCAATTTTAAATCGGGATTTATTAAAAGGAGGGTCGGATAAAATGATAAAATTACCTGTTTGTAAAACTGCCGGATCAGTTGAGCGAAGCCGGTAGATAGGGTTTGCAATAAATAATTATCTCACACGATATTGTAACTGTATAAAGAAGTTCCCCAGTTGGTTTTTGTTAAACAAATATAATTACCTGGCTAAATTTCCCGGATCATTTCGGATACATAGAAATATGTTACCGGCAGGGAATGCATTGAAACTTGCGATGCAGGTCAGGTAACTATACCAAAAATAAATGATTGTCTATGAGAAAGCTTCACTACTCTGAAAAGCGAATAACTGCAATCTCAAAGCTGCCGATATTACTTGTACTAATATGCTTCCTTATCAGCCAAAGCAATACATTGATGGCCCAGGTTAAAATTGGTAGTAATCCTACTAATATCAAAAAGGCATCACTATTGGAATTAGAGAGTGCCAATCAGGGTTTATTATTGCCCAGGTTGCAGGATACTTCGCTGATCAATCTCTTAAGTCCACCGGATGGAATGCTGATCTATATTATAAGCCCGGTAAACGGACAACATTTGTATGTACGTCATTATTCAAAATGGATGGAATTGGGAGCTTCCGTTGATAATAGCCTGCAAACGGATACAGCAACGGGTTTCATTATCCCTATAGCTATCTATCAGGCAGTGGTTTCCACCACTACCTTTCCCGCTTTACCGGCGCCTTATCCGGGAGATGGCCATGTCACCTTTACCAATAATGAAGTGGTGAAACTGGTATTTACCCTTAAAGGAGCAAAGCCGGGTGATGCCATCGCAGTAACACCATCGGATACTTTTAATGATTCACTATTTATAGCGAAGGCAAAAGTAACAGGCAGTGATACTGTTGAAATAACAGTAGTAAATGGTATATCCGCTATAGTTACTCCACCAAGCCTTAGGCTCACGTTGGCTGTACTCCGCAAAAAATCATAACGCAGGCAACTGTGTATTTTATCTGTAGTGGGTTTAATTATTATTAATGATCAAACAAAATCAAATTTTATGAAATCAACATCTATGAAATTGAAACAGCTTTTTTCCCTGTTGATCTTAATAATGGCAGGAATGATGGTAACAGTTACAGTGAAGGCCCAGGTACGTTTTGGCGATAATCTTGGTAATCACAAAGCAACTGATACGCTGAGAATGCAAAATAATTTTATTGTAAATGCCAAAGGTGTTGCTATCGGTACGGCTGTAATGGCCAACAATAATGTTGCATTGCAGGTAGATGGCAGCAACAGCTCCATACTGATACCGCGTATCACAGATACTACGGCTATCACTACTCCCCTGAACGGTATGATTGTGTACAACAGCAACAATAATAAATTTTATGTTCGCCAGAATGGTGTTTGGGTAACATTTGCTTCTTCCTCCACTGGCGCGGCAGTCACATCGCTGCTGGCAGCTGCAGGAGGCAGTGCACCAAACAGCAACGGCTTTTCTCTCAGCCCTGTTTCAGGAACAGGAGATGTAACCATTACATTGCAACCTGCAGATGCAATTAATCCCGGTTTGATAACTACAGCAGCACAAACCTTTGGGGGTAATAAAACTTTCAACGGAAATACCATATTCACAGGCACATTAACAGCCAATGGTGCCTCCTCTTTCAATGGTAATACAAGTGTAACAGGTACCAATACATTCACTGTAGGAACAGGTGCCAGCACGTTGGGTGGTAGTCTTACATTAAGCAATACCGGTATAGGCAACTCCGGAGGAATAACGGCAACAGACAGTCTTTTGTTGATGGATGTGTCCAGCGGAGTGGTAAAGAAAACCAATGTGGCGGCCATTACTACGGCAGCAGGTGCGATAACAACAGTGGGTACTACGGCAGTTACTACCAGTGGTCAGGACGGAAAGGCAATAACGGCAACAGTTACAGGTAATACGCTTCAGCTCAATATGCAGGGCGCGAATGCTACCAATGCCGGTGTTGTTACTGCCGGTACGCAAGCCTTCAGTGGTGTAAAAACTTTTAATAACAATGTAATTGCGAATGATAGTTTGCAGATCAATAACCCCATTGCCAGCACAGCTACTACTGACCTGGTATTGGTAAGAGATGCCAATGGTGTTGTGAAAACAGCTTCCTTTAGTGCAGGTTTTGTTGCAAAAGATACGGTGGCTATTCCGGCAGGCACTGACGCTAATCTGAATACTTCCGGCAGCAGCACCAATTTTGCAACCACCGTTACATTAGCCGTTCCGGGTGCAACCACAGATGATGGAATTACGGTTAATTTCCTCAACGCAGATCTGGCCTCCTTTAATACTGCCAGCACAGCTATTGCCATCTTGTCGGCTGTTGCTACAGGCACCAATACGGTAAAGGTTACCCTGGCAAACTTCGCATCCGGCACTACCACCGCTATTGATGGAAAACGACTGGTGGTAACCTACATACACAGGTAGTCATGAAAGGGCGAAAAAGTTCTGCAAAACTAAATATGGAAGTTATGCGCATTTTTATAAAGCAATGGCTGATGACGGTAGTTTTATCTGTAACGGGCATGATCTGTTTTGGGCAGAATATAAAGATGGGCGATAACCTGGGTAATCATAAAGCCACAGACAGCCTGCGCATGCAGGGTAAACCCATAGACAGCGCAAGTGCAATAGGAGTAGGGATTTATGCACCTAACAGTAAGGCACTGCTGGATCTTACATCTCCTGCCGGTGCTGGTAATGGAAAAGGATTATTGCTGCCGCGTATAACCGATACTACCGGTATCGCCAATCCTGTACCTGCAGGAATGATGATCTACAGCGCCAGTGATGGAAAAGTGTATTATCATGACCAGGTACGCTGGGTACAGAATTTAGCATCTTCGTTTGTTAAGAAAACAAGCAACACATATGTACTTACACAAAACACCGGTGGTAGCAGTACATCAGCCGGTACTTATCTGGGCCTTGCAAGCGCAAGTACTATCAGTAACAGTGCTACTTACAACAGAAACGGTTATTATGGATTGTCTGAGTTACAGATCCAGGTGGCTGCGGGGCAGGTCTGTACTTTTGAATATTACCTGCCGGTTACTACCGTTGGATTGATTAATCCCAGTTATCCTGTCACTGGTACTACAGCTGTAGAAGGCAATGTAGGGTTTCAGGGAGTATCCTCTGCTGATGTTTTTTCCGCCTGTGTTTATGAGCCAACTGGCGGCGGTATCAATGCTGTGATCACAGGCACTATACTTAATAATATACTTCCCATGCAGGGGCAGATGGATGGAACCCCTGGCTACATTGCTTATTTCATTAAGGTTTCAGGCGTGTTTAAGCCGGTGGCTAATGCTACATTAACGCTTGCTGTAGCAAATGATTATCCGGGAGATTGGCCCATTGCTTATTTAGCCGGAGCTACAGTTACTTATATCCTGAATTGAGTAATACACCAATTAAGCAGCAGCATGAACAGCACTGAACATAGCATAACGACGGTACCGGTTGTAAAAAGCAGCGGCAGTATAAAGCTGATTGCTTTTATACTGGCAGGGCTTTGGGTAAGTACACCTGTTGCTGCACAATCCGGCCTGTACATTGCGCCGCAGGCCAATATATTCGTGCATGGCGGAGATACGGTAGGCGTGTTCTGTGATGTAACCAATGACGGAAATGTTGGATCAGAGCCAGGTGCTGTAGTGAGATTTATGGGATTGTTATGGACTAATGACAGCCATGCTACACTGCCGGATGAAAACAGTTATGTTGCCGGTTCGTCTGTTCCGGCTTCATTTACAGGTACAGGAGGACTTTTCTGGTTCAATAATTTTGCCGTTTCGCAAAACCTGCCGCAATCATTATCAGGTGGCTTTCATGTGGATACCCGTAATGGGGCAGCATTTCCCAATCTGCAAATAGATAACCCGCAACATGTTTTTTTGGTGGCTTCAACGGATGCCCAGGTGCGCAATACACTCAGCTTTGTCAATGGTAAACTATGGTTAAATAATAATAATTTATTGGTAGGTAATAATGGCCCCGGTGCTATAAGCGGCTACACAGGAGACCGGTATATTGTTACCGGCTCAGGCATTAATGGTGGCTATTTATACCGCAGGAAAATAAATAGCGCTTCGGGTACGGTCGTATTTCCAGTTGGAGCTGATGGCAATTTTTATACACCGGCGGCTATTTTATACAAAGGCACTGCGCAGGATTTTAAGGTAAGATCATTTAACCAGGTATACGATCATGCCGTTACGGGCAGTAGTGGTATGACATCGTTTGTACAAATCACCTGGAGTATAGGGAAAGAAAATAATGAAACTGCTGCTACCCGCATCACGCTGCAACACCCGCAGGCGTTGGAAGGCAGCGTGTTTACCACTAAAAGGGATTCCAGTTATGTAACCCGTTATGATCATGTGAAACAGGTATGGGATACGGTGCCTGCGTCAGGTGTATTAACACCCGGTAATCTTACAACCGGTGCTACGCAGGCGGGTACTTATGTGAATGCAAGGGATTTTGTTACCACACTGGGCATGAACGAATATTTCAGCAAGTCAGTAGATTATAGCCCTATCCAGGTAAAAGGAGATCTGTCTATTGGCAAAGAAGTGATTAACCCTTTTAACCCGCCATATCGTATAGGCATGGATGTTACCTACAGGATAACGGTCACCAACAAAAGTAATATCGACTTTACCAATGTAGTAGTAACGGATACCTTACCAGCAGGTCTCATGCTGCCGAAATCATTAATAGCGGAAAAAGGATTGGCAGCGGTGGATGTAAATAAAAAGATCATTAGATGGAAACCAGGTGCAATGAATGGTAATGAAGAAACACATCTTACCATGGTGTGCCGGATCATTGAAGGCGGGCCGCTGGTGAACATGGCTACCGTTACCTCCTTTGAACCGGATGCGAATATGGCGAATAACATAGCTGTATCCTCCATTGAAGTAGAAGGATTCACATTGTTTATTCCCAATACGTTTACACCGAACGGTGATGGTAAAAATGATCGCTTCATTATTGGTGGACTGGAAAAATATCCGGGATCAGGAATTTATATCTATAACCGCTGGGGTGGTATGGTGTACCAGTCGAAAGATTATCACAATGATTGGACTGGTAACGGCATTAACGAAGGTACTTATTTCTACATACTGGAAGTGAGAACACCAGATGGAAAGAAAATTTATAAAGGATGGGTAGAAATACTGCGTTAAACACCAAACACTAAAAGCCATGCAACGCAAATGTAAAACATACGCAATGATCCTGCTGCTGGGAGCGGGAATATTGAAAGCAAAGGCCCAGCAAAATGTGCAGTTCAGTCAGTACGTGTTTAATGGCCTGAGCGTAAACCCCGCATATGCAGGTTATAAGGAGAGCTGGTATTTAAATGCATCTTACCGTCATCAATGGGTAGGCTTCCCGGGTGCACCACGTACAGGTGGTATCTCATTAGACGGATTGACCGGTGTCCGCGACAACCGTGTAGGCGTAGGTATACAGGCATCGTTTGATAACCTGGGGCCGCAGGAAGCGTTATCATTATACAGTTCTTATGCTTATCGTATACCATTTGATGATGAAGATACACGCAGGCTTTGCCTGGGGATCGGAGTAGGGGTGACGCAATATGCCATAGACGGAACGGCTTTACAGTATATAGATAACAATGATTTTGCTATCCCCGCAGGAAAGACTACTACGATTATCCCTGATGCACGTTTCGGGATATATTATTACACACCTTCATTTTACCTGGGAGTGTCTGTAATGGATCTGTTCTCGCTCTATACAGATGTCACAAATTACACCTGGAGAGCTTACCACTATGCAACCATTCGTAAAACCCAGCATTTATATCTTACCACAGGTACGGTATTTAATGTTGGTGATAACCTGAAACTGAAACCTTCTGTGATGATAAAAGAAGATTTTAAAGGTCCTACCAACGTCGATCTGAATGCCTTTTTGTTATTGAGCGAAAAATTATGGGTAGGCGCTTCTTATCGCACCAGCCTGAAGTTGTGGAAATCAGCATTACCAAATGACCTGAATACCCTGGATGCAGCCAGCATCATGGTTGAATTTTATGCTACAAACCAGTTGCGCATTGGTTATTCCTATGATCTGAACGTGAACAGGATGGCCGGGTATCAGGGTGGTTCGCATGAATTGTCTTTGGGGTGGTTGTTTCCTTCTAAAAAGTATAACATTACTAATCCCCGTTATTTTTAATTCATCTTCTCAAAAAAGTAAAAAAATGTACATAGGATTTACATACCGCATAATACGTTGTTGCACCATATTGCTGCTGGCGGTATGTTCCAGCCTGCATGTACATGCCCAGGAACAGAAGGAGCTGTTGCAGCTTGCAGCGGAAGCATATGCCCGGCAGGAGTATGCAACGGCAAATATTTTTTACAATAAGGTGGCCGCAGTAAAGAATGGAAAAGGAATAACAGCCGCTTTACAGGAGCGGCTGGCAAAATGTAATCAGGAAACCGGACATTTTAATGAGGCCGCTTATTGGTACCGCGAATGGCTTAAACAGCCAGGATGCCCGTCTGCTGCAAATTACGGATATGGAGCAGTGCTTTGTAACCTGGAACGATATGATAGTGCGCGCACACAATTTCAACAATTTATCACTTTCAATGCTGATAGTATACGCTTAAAACAACTGGCTTTGCAAAGTTGTGATTCCGCGATAATATGGAAATCAGATACAGATAACCTTCCTTTCTTTAACATGGAAAGCCTGAACACAGCAGCATCAGATTGGGTTTGCAGCATAAAGAACGAGGATATTATATTGGTATCGAACGGCAGACGCAGGATGCTGTTTGCTGGAAAAAAAGAGTTACATCCTGCTATTGATAACCGCACAGAGGAGCCTTTCTACAAACCGTATCAGTACAGCGCGTATAAGAGCGGCGACAAAACATTTTTTGAGGGGAATGCATGTTATCCTGAGCTGCTGGATAAATATCATTATCACATAGGCCCGGTAGCGGCAAACATGGCCGGAGATACCTTATATCTTACCATGAATGTACAGGAGGGAACTATACGCCATGACCCGGTGAATGGGGTGCGTCGCCTGAAACTGTACTGGTCTGCAAAACGCAATGGTGTATGGAGCAAACCAGTGATGATCCCCGGTGTGGACCAGGATGGTTTTTCTTCCGGTCACGCTGCGCTGAGTCATGATGGTAACACACTTTATTTTGTTTCTGATAAGCCGGGTGGCCTCGGGCAAACAGATATCTGGTACAGTGAAAAACAACCGGATGGCAATTGGGGAACGCCAAAAAATTGTGGGGAAGGCATTAATACTGCAGCAGCAGAAAACTTCCCGGTGATAAACGAAGACGGCTTGCTATATTTTTCCAGTAAAGGAAGAGTGGGTATGGGCGGATATGATATATACATTGCGAGTGGTAATAAGGATCACTGGGGCTCTCCGTTTCATTTACCACCACCCTTCAATTCCGGGGCAGACGATTTTGGCATGGTGCTTAAAAGCAGCGGTATAGAAGGTTACCTGTCATCCAACCGCCCGGAGGGTTGTGGCAGTGATGATATTTATTATTTTATGGATATACTACATTTTAAACGTTACAAACAGGTCTTACCGGATTTGAAACCTATTCCGGTAAGAACACCAGGGCAAAGGAAAGGAACAAATATAGCTGTATCGGTACCGCTTAAACCTGCGGCACCACTGCAGCTCACAAAAGAAGAACAGGCAGATATCTGCCAGCTGGAATCATTTAATTTCTATTTTAAATACAACAGTGCTTCACTGGAGACGGGATCTGTTGCTATGCTGGCACAGGTGGAAGATATCATGAAACGTCATCCTGGTTGGAAGCTGTTCATTATTGCTGCTACTGATTGTCGTGGTACCGATACTTATAATATAGATCTTTCGGCATTACGCTGTTTCACTTTATTGGATTACCTGAGAAAAGGAGGCATTATTCCCGGTCGTTTGTATTACCAAAATATAGGTAAAAAGGGAATTGTGAATGGCTGCATAGCTGGTGTGCCATGTACCGGCGCGCAGCATAGAGAGAACAGGCGCGCCTGTCTGAAAGTGATATACCGGTGAAAAGTAAAAGTAAACAATACGTTGAATGTTTTATAAAGAATGTTATTCCTGTGTTTCATAAGCATGGGTGCTCATAACTGTTAGCTGAACGTACTGGCCATTCCTGGCCGGTATTTCATCTTTCAACAATAAAAATATTTATTATAGTCCGGCAGAAAGTACATAAACATAATCATGTTGGCGTTGAGCATGTACGATGACAGGAACAATTGTCATTCAATCAAAGTGAAATCATAAAATATGAAGTACCAATACTTGAATGAAGCGGATAACATGCCGGAAAAAAATGATCAGGAAATGATAGAACAGGTGGCGATCACTTTTCTCAAAGCCTGGGAAAGCGGAATATGGAGCGTTTTTGAAAAAATGCTGGACAATGGTGTACACCTCAGATTGCCGGTAATGGCTAAAGAGGAAAATGGTACTGGTGACATTTTAATAAGTTGTGGAAGATTAACAGGTGCAGCGGATAATTATAAACCAGGTAATTGGCCTGCACGTTTTTATAATTTCAAATGGGCACTTACACTGGACGTGAATAAAAAAGTAATAATAGGGCAATCCTGTGACAGCAGGTACGCCGTCTTTATGAAAATAGGAGGAGGGAAAGTAACCACTTTTAATGTATTTCCTGTTTGTTGGGATGCAGCCTGAAATAATGGAAGTTAATCAGCCCATTTTACTGGCCTTAATTTAAAAATTATTCATTAAGGAAAATTAAAATATCTTATTCAAGTACCCAAGGCGACTATTTTCCTGTAATTGTAGGTGAATGATATTATATATCAGCGTTTTTTAGTTAATTTTAGGGTGCATTTAATTAAAATAATTTTGCGTTGTCGAGCAAATTAGAAAATAGCTACGAATTATTGGAGCAGTTGTCATGTGGAAGTGAGATCGCCTTTAATACGATATATCATCAGTTCAACAGAGATCTGTACAATGCAGTAATTGTCTACGTAAAAGACAGTTACCTGGCTAAGGAAATAGTGCAAATAACTTTTATTAAGATTTGGGACAATCGGGCTTCCCTGGTTAAGGTGAAAAGCCTTGAAAATTACCTGTTTATTATTGCCCGTAATACATTATTTGATTATTTAAAAAAGATAGTAGCACAGTCGAAACAACTGGACAGGCTGTATAATCAGCTACCGAAAGAGGTGAATGATGCAGGAAAGAAAGTAGAAGAAAAAGATGCCCAATACCTGTTTCAATCTGCTGTTAATCAGCTTCCTCCGCAACAAAAGCAGGTGTACTTGCTTGCCCACGAGATGGGGCTTTCCCTGGATGAAATTGCCACCCGATTGCAATTGTCTAAAGAAACTATTAAAAGACACCTTGGATTAGCCAGAAAATCTGTTCGGCTTTATATAAATCAAAATTTTCACTACGATATTCTTATTGCAATCGCATTGTCTTCTTTTTTAATTTCTCCCCGTTGATTTTTCTTGCTGATTGACTCTTTTGGGGTGGAGGATCGTCTTTATCTTGAAAAATGCCATAAATGACCGAAGAACGCTTTCTATTGCTATTGGAATTATTAAAAAATAACCAGCTATCACAAGAAAGCTGGGAGGAGTTGCGCAATGCTATTTCAGAGAATAACTATGATCATCTGTTGGAAGAAGATTTTTTTCATCTGTTGAGTGATGGTAATAAGAATAAAACAAACAGCTGGACACCAGAGATAGAGCAGCAGATGTGGAAGGAGATTTTGAATAGACGTAAGCTGCAACCGGTTGCAGCTGTTCGGGTAAAACAGCTTTTCCCCTGGCTTCGTACTGTTGCTGCAGCAGTTTTATTGCTGGTTATTACTACAGGAGGCTGGCTATATTTCAAATGGCGGAATACAGATGCCGGCCTTTCCCCGGTAAAGATGGCCCACATTATTTCCGGAAGTAACAGCGTTATTCTCACGTTGGGGAACGGATCAAAAATTAACCTGGACAGTGTAGCAAATGGTACCGTGTTTGTTCAGGGAGATGTAAAGATTGTGAAATCAGCCAACGGCCGGTTGTTATATGAAATTACCGGAACGAACAACATGAGGGAAGTTTACAATAATATAGAAACGCTAAAAGGTGGTCAATGCGAGGTGGTACTGTCTGACGGGTCAGCAATACGCCTGAATTCAGCGTCTTCTATGCATTTTCCGACAGCATTTACAGGGAAACGTAACAGGTTAGTGGCGCTTTCCGGAGAAGGATATTTTGAGGTAGCCAAAAGTAAAGATCAGCCGTTTATGGTAAGTGCCGGTAAAGTTACTGTAGAGGTGCTGGGAACCAGTTTTAACGTGAATGCCTATGCGGACGAAGCAACTATAAAAACAACCCTGATGCAGGGCGCTGTAAAGGTGTTTTATGGTACATCGGGTAAATTGATCAAACCCGGACAACAAGCCAGCTTATCTGCAGGAGAAAATGATCTTAAAATTACCACGGCAAACATGAATGAGGTACTGGCATGGAAAGAAGGAAAATTCAGATTTGACGGTGCCGGAATAGGCACCATCATGCGTCAGATTGCACGCTGGTACGATGTGAAAGTTAAATATGAAGGCAATATCCCGCAAAATAAATTCTACGGAATGTTACCACGAAAGAGCAATGTCAACCAATTGCTGGAAATATTGGAAGAAACAGGGAATGTCCATTTCAGAACTGCAGGCGATACAATCATCGTGATGCCCGGGCGAAAGACAAAATAAATATTGTAATCTGACAGCTCCGGAAGGCTATAAAAAACCGGAAGTGCTTGGAACCACTCCCGGCGAATGTTTGGTTTACTGATAAGAGACGCTCTCACTAAAAAAGACATCTTCACATCAATCAAATCCAAAGCATAACAAAGGTATGCTTCTAATCATACGTGGCAAAGTTTGCCCTTTATGCAGGCTTTTGCCGGTGAAAATGCTGGGGACCATGAAATTTGCAGCCATATTGCTCGCGGGCATATTTTTCGTAAATGCGAAATCCTTTTCACAAAATGTGACTATTTCGGGTAAAGATCTTACTTGCAAACAAATATTTGCCACCATTGAACAGCAAACCAGTTTTGCAGTGGTATGTGATAATTCCCTGTTGAGCAGGATTAAACCGGTTTCTATTAACGTGAAAAATATTTCTGTATCAGAAATCCTTGACCGTTGTTTAAAAGGTACTGGTCTTACCTGGTCCATCAGGAACAATGTGATTGTCATTAAAAAAGAGGATGGAAATCATAGTCCGAAAGAGCAGATGATCCCGCAGGAAATTATCAGTGGGATCGTCAGGGATGAAAATGGAACCGATATAGAAGGAGCCTCGGTATTTATTAAAGGCAACGATGTCCAGAAAGGTATTGTCACTAATGCCAAAGGTGAGTTTTCATTGGAGAATATACCTCCCGGTAGTTATACACTTGAGATCAGCATCATCGGGTATAATAAATATGAGAAAAAGATAACAGTGAATGGTCCTGTTTCCCGGTTAGCCGTTACACTTTTACCTTCAGTAAACAGCCTCACGGAAACAGTAGTGGTGGCCTATGGTACACAAAAGAAAACAGATCTTACCGGCGCTGTTTCCTCCATCTCTGCCAATGATCTGAATAATCGCCCTGTAACAAATGTAACCAACGCATTACAGGGTACTATGGCAGGTGTTATAGTGGTGGAAAATAATGGACAGCCAGGAAGAGATGAGGGTACTATTAATATCCGGGGTATTGGAACACTCGGAAAACTTGATAACAGTGCCCCAATGGTGGTGGTGGATGGCTTAATCAGCTCATTGAAAGATGTAAATCCCAACGATATAGAACATATTTCTGTTTTGAAAGATGCTGCATCAGCCGCTATTTATGGCTCACGGGCTGCCAATGGAGTGGTGGTTATTACCACTAAGAGGGGGCAAAAAGGGCATCTGCAGGTCCATTATGATGCTTATGCAGGTAAACAGAAGGCGATACGCCTCCCGGATTATTTACCATCATGGCAACAGGCAACGCTGTACAATGAAGCCCTGAAAAACGAAGGCGCATATGTAAGATGGACAAATACTGATATCCGGCAATTTAAAGATGGCAGCGACCTTACAGGGGCACATCCTGATACAGACTGGCTCAGGAAGTTTTACGCAGGCAGCGGTGTGCAGCAGAATCATTATCTGAGTTTAACAGGTGGCGATGACAAAGCGCAATATCTTTTTTCACTGGGCTACTTTGATCAGAATGGTATTGTTCCGCATACCGATAATAAAAAGTATTCTACCCGCTTTAATATCAATGCAGCACTCTCCCCGAAATTCAGTATTAATGCCAATCTCGGTTATATCTATGCTCCCTTTGAAGAGCCTGCGAGTGCCTATTTCGGAGTACCTGCTTTTTCCGAAATGATCAGTCAGATCTACCGGGTTTCCAATACGGTACCTTATAAATATGCCAACGGTTATTATGGGTATGTAGGCGATGGTAATCCCATGGCCTGGCTGGAATCAGGCTCCCTCAACAAAGCACGCAACCATACACTGGCAGGTAATGTAAATGCGGATTGGGAATTTGTAAAAGGATTACATTTTAAACCAAATTTTGGTTACAGACTGAATATGATTCAGGGAGAATTATTTGTAAAAGATATTCAGTTCTATGATTATTTAACCGGCGCACCAACTAAATATCAGGGACCTAATAACCTGACCAATACCGCTGAAAGCGCTACCTATACCAATTTGCAGGCACTACTGGAGTATCAGAAAGATATAGCATTGCATCACTTTAAATTACTCGCAGGGTATTCACAGGAATATCAGCGATATACAAGTGATACACTTTACCGCCAGGGTTTCCTGAATAATATAATCACCCAGATAAATGCCGGTCCTGCTGCAGGACAAACCAATGCAGGCAGTGCAAATGAATTGGCCCTGCAATCTGTGTTCGGAAGGCTCAACTACGATTATAACGAAAAATACTTGCTGGAAGCCAATTTGAGGTATGATGGTTCTTCCCGTTTTGCGCCTGCTAACCGATGGGGGCTGTTCCCCTCTTTTTCAGCAGGATGGAATATTGCGGGAGAAGATTTTTTTGAAAAGATGCAGTCAATAATAAATAGTTTAAAGCTACGTGGCTCCTGGGGAATGTTGGGTAATCAGGCAGTAGTTGGAAATTATCCTGCCATTGCCACCGTTTCTCCCGGCCTGAATTATTCATTTGGCCAGGCCATAGCTGCCGGCATTGCGCCGGTAGTTGGGGCTAATCCCAATATCACCTGGGAAGCCACTACTACTTATGATGTCGGGCTGGATGCCACATTCCTGAAAAATAAACTCACTGTTACTGCTGATTATTTTGTTAAAAATACCAATAACGTTTTGCTGCAATTACCTATTGGTGCTCCCTATAGCCTTACCGCTCCTTATCAGAATGCCGGCGCTGTTACCAATAAAGGATGGGAGTTTGCCATCGGGTACAGAAACAGGGTACATGAATTTTCCTATTATGTGAACATGAATGCCGCCTTCATCAAAAATGAAATTACGGATCTTAAAGGAAGCGGCCCATATATCAATGCCGGTACCTTCCAACAGGTAGGCTATCCGGTTAATTCATTGTATGGCTACATCAGTGAAGGTATTTTTCAAACAAAAGATGAAATTGCAAAACATGCTACCCAAAGAGGAGGTGTTATCGCACCGGGAGATATCATGTATAAAGATATCAATAATGATGGCGTTATTGATGGGAAAGACAGGGTTTACCTGGGTAGTTATTTCCCGAAAATGACCTATGGTTTAAACGGAGGGATCAGCTGGAAAGGTGTTGATGTAAATTTTTTTTTCCAGGGTGCATTAGGAGTGAAAAATTATGTGCAGGCTAACATGCTGGGTGAAGTAGGCGCCAATGTTAATAAGCCAACTACCATTTTTCTTGACAGATGGACCCCCGCCAATCCTACAGCAACTTTTCCACGTTTATGGATTTCATATACCAACAATGATCCGGCCAGAACACCCTCTTCCTTCTGGGTGAAAAATGCTTCTTATCTGCGGTTAAAGAACTTACAGATCGGGTACAATATTCCCGATGTGCTGACGCAAAAAATAGGAATCCGGCACTTCAAAATTTATTACAGCGGTCAGAATATCTGGACGATCTCGAAATTTTATAAATGGGTTGATCCGGAAGCCCCGGTGGGAGAGAGCGGATACACTTACCCGCAGGTACTTATAAACACGATTGGAGTGAATGTAACCTTTTAATGTTCAAAGCACGCCCGATGAAAAAGTCTTTTGCTATAATAATATTTTTTATCGCTACCATCATATTAACCGGTTGTAAAAAAGATTTGTTGAACAAAGTGCCGTTGGATACTTATAGCAACAGCACATTATGGACCTCCGCAAATGATGCCCTGACTGCATTAAACGGATGTTATAGCGGATGGGAAAACGGAGATCATGTCATCTATTATGATTGTTTTACAGACAATGCATACGATCAGTTTCCGTGGGAAGGATATGAACCGGTAGCACAGGGTAATGCCACACCTACTAATTTGGGTGCTGCCAACAGGTGGAGTTATATCACCATTCAGCGCTGCAACTGGTTTCTGGCCAATGTAGACAAAACGCCGATGGCAGATGATCTCAAATCCAGGATGAAGGGAGAGGCCCGCTTTTTAAGAGCCTATCAGTATTTTATTATGAGTCAGCTATACAGTGATGTTCCGCTAATCATCAATAATATCTCCATAGAGCATGCAAACCTGGTAACAGTAACGCCCAGGGCAGAGGTAACCCTGTTTGTGTTGAACGAATTAAATACAATATCCGGTATGCTTCCTGTTAACTATCCGGCAGCAGATGCAGGAAGGATAACACGTGGTGCTGCACTCGCCCTGGCTGCGCGTGTTGAGCTATTCAATCAAAAATATACGGATTGCATTGCTACCTGTCAGCAGCTGATGAATAGCCCTTTCTCTTATAGTTTATATCCTGATTATACCAACTTGTTCAGGCCGGGATTTGCAGATAATCAGGAAGAGATATTGGATATACAATACCTTAAAACCTACAACTCTTTTGCCGATTTAGGTGTGCTGGTACCTAATTCAAAAGGTGGATACAGCTCTGTAGCCGTTACACAAAGTCTGGTGGATGCCTATGAAATGAATACCGGAAAAACAATCGATGATCCGTCTTCAAAATATAATCCGGTACAACCATTTATCAACAGGGATCCACGTTTAGATGCTACCATATTACGACCGGGTGCCTCCTGGGAAGGAATGTATTTTGATCCGCTGGGCGCTAATTCTGCTGATTATTATCTGAATAACAACTGTTCCCCTACCGGGTATATATCGAAAAAATTCATCTCTAATCTTACCACAGATTTCAGCAATATATGGGATTGCGGTTTGGATTTTATGGTTATACGTTATGCAGAAGTGCTGCTCACCTATGCAGAAGCAAAAATTGAAGCAGGGCAAATAGATCAATCGGTATACGACGCTATCAATAAAGTAAGAAACCGCGTTAATATGCCACCTGTTAATCAGGCACTGTATAACAACCAAACCAGTTTAAGAAAACTGGTCCGTCGTGAAAGAAGAGTTGAATTTGGCATGGAAGGTTTGCGCTGGTATGATATACAACGCTGGCGGATTGGTGATCAGGTGATGCCGGGAAAGGTGTATGGTACTTTAAAAGGTTCGGTAGATGAGTATACCGGTAACTTAACCCTGGATCCATCTACACGCATCCAGGTGGGAAGCCCGCGTGCGTTTAATGTAAACAAAAATTATTTATGGCCTATTCCTCAAAAAGAAATAGACCTGAACAAAAACCTGAAACAAAATGCTGATTATTAATCTTTCTCACAAGCTGTTAAATTGGTGCTGATGGTAAGATTGTTATCCTCCCTGATTTCCGAAAACAGACGTAAACATTGTAAACTTATATTTGGTATTGAATGACTGATTTTATTTGTGTAGGGATTGTAGAAGATGATCTTTTATGTAGACAGGCGCAGGAAAATATTTTAAATCTATCATCTACATTTCGGTTGGTTGGTTCATGGGAAGATGCTGAAAGTGCTATCCGCGCAATTCCTGATATATTGCCGGATATTCTCCTGGTCGATATAAATCTGCCTGGTATCAGTGGGATAGAATGTATCAGGCAGCTGAAAAAAAGCTGTCCATATACCCTGTTCCTGGTGGTTACTATGTCTGAGGAAGATGAGGATGTGTTTGAAGCACTTAAAGCCGGTGCTTCGGGTTACCTGGTAAAGGAAGATGGACTGGATGCCGTGATTTTAGGCATAAAAGAAGCGTGGGCCGGTGGTGCGCCCCTAAGCAGGAATATTGCCTGCAAAATTGTCCGGCACTTCAATCATTTTTCTGGCAAAGCATGTAATAGTCAGTTGACCATCAGAGAAAGAGAGATCATTGGATTGCTGGCAGACGGCCAAATGTATAAAGAAATAGCGGCACAGTTAAACATAACTGTGGAAACAACTAAAAAGCATATTAAGAATATCTATGCTAAACTCGAGGTGCACAGTAAGACAGAGGCTATAAATAAATGGCGGTGGTTTTAAATTCATTATCCCACTCCAACAATATTTATCTCCTGGTTTTTCAAAATCGGATAAAGTTTTAATAACAGCTTTACTACAATAAATAGCTATTTTGTATATTACGACCACGACCATCACTAATTAGCTGCTCCCTCCGGTGGGTTCTTCCGGCACACATATGATTATTGATTGTTCTTTTGACAATGAAAAAATTCTGAAAATAGAAATGCAGATTAAAGGATTGAATAAAATAGAAGTTATACAAACAACTAAATTATCCCTATGAGAATTCCATTTTTAATTGTAGCTGTCTTAACCACCCTACACTATACGGTTCTTAATGCGCAACCGTCATCAATAAAACACGGCACGAATAAAAAAGCTGATGGCATTTCCGATACTCATTACACTATAAGCAATTCTTTCCTGACTGTAATCTACAACCCGGTGGGCAAAAACCTGAAAGTAGCAAACCAATCAGGTAATAATATATTTCTGAAAAATATCATTCCCAATGGTGCAACAGGAATAGCCAGAAAGGAGGAGATGATTAGTGCTGCTTTTGGAAAAGGGACTGCATTAGTGCTTAATACTGCTGATGGAGGTTCGATATCCTTCACGCTTTATCCGTTACAACCGTTTTTGTTTGTGAGGCAAACAATTAAAAATATAAGTCATGATAACGTTGATATTCAGCAGCTGAATCCGGTTTCTTTTTCAGTTGACCTTGGAAAACCGGCAACTGGCTTAAAAACGTTGGGGACAGGCGGTTTACTGGATCCCGGCAAAAATCCTGGTAGTTATGTGTTTCTTACAACAGTAGATCCTGTCACCAGAAACGGGGTTGTAACAGGTTGGTTAACGAATGAAAAGGGCAGTGGTGTAGTGTTTTCTGGCATCACTAATGATTTGGTTGAAATAAAAGCTCAAATCGACTACGGACATTTTCGTTTGCCTGCGGGGAAAAGTGCAACTACCGAAACCTTGCTCATTGGGTATTTCGACGATGCCCGCTTAGGCGAAGAACAATTTGCCGATGCAATTGCAAAGCAACAAAACATCAAACTAAAACCCCGTAGTGCTGTTTATTGCACCTGGTATTCCGAAAAAAACGGAGGCGCCGGTAGCGAATCATCTACCATTGAACTGGCGAAATTTGTCAAAGACAATTTAAAGCCTTTTGGACTTGGTGTTATTCAAATAGATGACCAATGGCAGGCTGGTGGACAATATAACGGCCCTCATCGCGGTTTCGATCGTGTTGATCCCAAAGGAGGCTATCCAAACGGAATGACAACCACGGCAACTGCCATTAAAAAAGAAGGACTGACAGCCGGAATATGGTGGATGCCTTTTGCACGCAATCATCAGGATCCTGAATACAAAGACAGGCAGCATTGGTTTGCTTACCGCAAAAATGGAAAACCTTTCGAAACCAATTGGGGTGGCACTTCCCTCGACCTTACCAATCCTGAAGTACAACATCATATCGCTTATGTTGCCAAAACGATGTGCAATTGGGGCTTTAATTATTTTAAGATGGATGGACTATGGACAGGCACCGTTACAGAACAGGTTTACATTAATGATGGATATAAAGACGACAGTATAGGTAATTGCAAACCGCTATTCAATCCACTTAAAACACAGATTGAAGCATTTAGAGATGGGTTGAAAATATTGAGAAAAGCAACTGGAGACAAGGTGTTTTTTTCCGGATGTTGTGTAAGCCAGAATATGCGGTCGTTTGGGGCTTCTTTCGGATTGGTCAATTCTATGCGGATTGGTCCTGATTTTAATCATGATGGGCAAAACATTCGTACAGGTGCGATCCGCGCATCCCGGCTATATTTTTTGAACGGAAGAATTTGGTGGAATGATCCCGACCCTTCCATGTTGAGAGATAGCGGCAAATCAACTGCAGACGCTGCAAGCACCGGAATTGGTTGCCTTACCAGGGCCCGGTTGCTACCCTCATTCGTTGCTGTTTCCGGTCAGTTTTTCCTGAGCAGCGACTGGCTTCCGGATCTACCCAACGACCGGATTGAAATTATGAAACGTTGTATGGCTTCGCATAATGGGATTGCCCGGCCGGTTGATGCTTTTGATAAAACGCTTCCTTCAATTTGGGTTGCCACGGATAAAAAATCCGGTACTCAGCGTAACGTAATTGGCTTATTCAATTGGGAAACCCTTTCTCAAAATATTGGTTGCTCATTGGGTTGGGCAGGATTAAACGATAAAACCGCCTATTATGCTTTCGATTTCTGGGAAAACAAATCCCTGCCCGATATTTATGGTTCGTTTGCATTGGAACTTCCTTCGGAATCGTGCCGGATAATCGCTGTACGTGCTAAATCAAATCATCCGGTTGTTGTCTCAACTTCGCAGCACGTAACACAAGGCATGATTGATTTACTTAAGGAAGAATGGAAAACTAACACACTTTCAGGGATAAGTAAAGTGATTGCCGGTGACAATTATGAACTACGTGTTGCAGGAATGAATGATGGAGGAGAATGGAAAATTGATAAAGCAACAATTGTTGAAAATCCGGAAGAAGCAACAATGGAGGTTTTACCTCAAACTGAAAAAGGGTGGATGAGAATAGTTATTAAAACAAAGAAGAGCCGGATTGTAAAATGGCAATTAAGGTTTAAGAAATAGTTTTTTTGTAATCATCATTTTGCTACCGATACATTGTGTCTTTTGATAGTTGTCTCAAAAACTCATTTTGTTAATCAATGTTTCATTAACATAGAATTAACCCTTTGCTGGTAAGGAGATGGCAAATTTGAGTATATGAAAACCGATTCTTTTTAAGAATATTTCTTCATCTCAAAATAATATTTTATGCCTTATTCTCCTTTATTAGTAAGACCATTCAGAGAAGAGCTTACAATGTTAGGTATTCAGGAGCTGCCTACTCCCAAGCATGTTGATGAAATAATGGACAAATCCGGGACTACCATGATAGTCGTTAATAGTGTTTGCGGATGTGCGGCTGGTACAGCTCGCCCGGGAGTAGCCCGTGCGCTTGAGCATAACAAAAAACCGGATAGGATTGCAACTGTATTTGCAGGACAAGACTTAGAGGCCACCGCCCGCTTTCGTAATTACATTGCGGATATCCCACCATCATCCCCTTCCATTGCCTTTTTTAAAGATCAAGAGCTGGTCGCCTTTATCCCCAAACACAGAATTGAAGGCCGGGATGCAAATGGTCTTGCCAATGATTTAGTTGCCGTCTTTGATGAGTTTTGCTAAATCCTGATATTTCATTTTGTATCCAGATATTGTTCTTAAAAGTACAAATAAAAAGAGGTACTGTTTTAATTTCCAAATAATTATCTGAATTTTGTATTCAGAAGGAAGGCTTTGGTCCCATTATATGAGGCAAAAGTTTATCTTGTGCAGGCAGGCCATCGGTCTGCCTGTATTAATTATATTCTCTTATTGGATTTCTAAATACGCTTTGGTAAAAGCGTTGGGATGCCAAAGTAGAAAATAGAAGTAATTTATTCTACCAGAAAACCCGCTCTTAAAGCTACCGTCTGGACACATCTCTAAAGAGCATCCAGCCCTGCATGATGGCTGCAAATTTTTGTAGCCCCATCCAAAAGGTAGTGATGCCGGGTTTTCGTTCGGAGAGGTAGCCTTTCCATCCGTCTAATCTGGCAATAGCCCATATATATCTTTTCAAATCGGAAGATGTATATGGTTTTTTTAATTTTTCTGTTTTACCTTCTAATTGTTCGATTTGTTGTTCCAAACATTCTATTTCCTGCGGTGAGAAGCAACTTTGGGGACATGACTCTTCTGGTATTGCGTATGCTATCTACATAATAACGCGGTAAACAGGTCCTGGATCATTTCTTCTGCCAGCTCTCTGGATCTTACACGCTTACACGCAGCAGTATACAATGCGGCCCAATACCGGTTGTATATTTCCACGAAAGCAGCATTGTTTTCATTTTTGAGCAGCATTACTAATGCATCATCCGTGTATCCCTCCATACTTCGCTATATATCTTGGTTGCGTGACCAAAATACTAAAAAAATGTATGGCGGATAGTTCCGGTTATTTTTTTTGAGATTTATATATATTTGTCGATCGGATAATTCTGTACACATTAACCTATATCCGTCGGCCTTCAATGAAAGCGAAAGTATATAAGCCCCATCCTGCGTTGCAGGAATTTGTGAGTTGTATAAGTATTTTTAGTGCAGATTTTACCCAACCTGCTGCACTTTCCAATATATACCGCTTCGTTCCTGCCTATCAACGCTACATTATTTTTTACCTGGAAGACCCGATTATGGTAATGAAACCAGGTAAGGAGGGATTTGTAAAAAAAGCTACCTGCGTAACCATAGGTCCGCAGGACCAGGCCGTTACATTGGATATGGGCGCCAAACACCTGGCCCTGTGCATCGCCTTTAAGCCCGGTGGATTATTCCGGTTATTAAAGATACCCATGTCCGAAATGTATGAGCAGGATTTTGATACCCAGCTACTACTGGGTAGTGAGATAGCTGAAATCACAGCGCGATTGAAAGAAGCCGGCGACTGGGATCACATGATAAATATAGTTGAATGTTATCTCCTTAAAAAAATATCTCAACTAAAGCCTTTGTTACCGGTTGATATAGCTATGAATGAAATGGTAAAGACTTCCGGTAATGTAACCATGGAACAATTGGCGGCTCTTTCCTGTTTGAGCCTGCGCCAGTTTGAAAGAAAATGTATGGAACGTCTTGGTATGCCTCCCAAACAATACGCCCGCTTAATCAGGTTTTGTAAAGCCTACCAGTTAAAAGAACAGTTCCCCCACAAAACCTGGACGGAAATAGCCTATATCAGTGGTTATTACGACCAGATGCACTTTATCCGGGATTTCAAAAGATTTGCAGGTATCACGCCTTCATTTATTCAGGAAGAAGAGCTGAAGACCACCATACGCCTCCACGGATTGATGCAATAATCCTCAAAAATGTCGCTTTTGTACTATGCACCGGTATATAATCAAGATAGCTTTGCCGTCAGGAAATCAGTTAACTGAATAGCAGATACCTGATGCGAACGCCATTCTAAATGCAGGTATAATAATTTATCCAGCGTTAGTTGCCCCAAATTTTGTTACCCGAATAATATTTATATACTGCTCAACAGCCTTGCAGCTGTTGAATCAGGCAGCACAACATCACCTTACTGTTTACACCAACTCTTATATTGTATTATCAAAGATCTCATTCAATTAAGCACAATGCTTATTCAAAGTCTATTTACCCTTAATATTGTATAAGCCGGCTATTTCCATGGCCGGCAAATTATTTTTTGATGCAGGTATCCACTCTGTTACAGTGAGCGCTCATCTTAAGATTTCGAAAATATTCTCCGCTATAATTATTACAATTGCGAAACTGACGTCAGTATGCGTATTAAATATTATTCCACGTTTATATTCCTTTCTACCTGTTTTTATACAGCCATGGGCGCTGTTCCGGATACAATTCCTGGTATAATTGCTAATAACGCCCACCCGGAGCTGATTTCAAAGCAGTTTGCTTTTACGGAAGGCCCGGCAGCAGATAAAAAAGGCAACATTTTTTTTACGGACCAGCCTAATAATAAGATCTGGAAATATGATACTAACGGTAAACTGTCTGTTTTCCTGGAAAAAGCAGGGCGCTCCAACGGATTGTATTTTGATGCTAAAGGCAATCTGATAGCCTGTGCCGATGAAAAGGATGAATTGTGGTCCATCTCTCCAAAAGGAAAGGTGACCGTGTTGGTGAATAATTTTGGCGGTCACCGGCTCAATGGCCCCAACGATGTATGGGTAGCCCCCAACGGCGGTATATATTTTACAGACCCTTATTATCAGCGCGATTATTGGGACAGGCAACAACCGGATATAAAAGAACAGAAAGTGTATTACCTGGCGCCTGGTGCTAAAAAGCCTGTGGTGGCGGCTGCCGACATACAAAAGCCCAATGGCATCATCGGTACCCGCAATGGCAAATTGGTGTATGTAGCAGATATCGGTGCCGGCAAAATATATAAATACACCGTTAATAAAGACGGCAGCTTGGGCCACCAGCAGCTATTTGCGGAAAAGTTTACAGATGGCTTTGCACTGGATAACCAGGGGAATTTATACCTCTGCGGTAATGGCATTACAGTTATTAATAAAGCTGGTAAAGAGATAGGGCATATTGATATTCCGGAGAGCTGGACCGCCAACGCCTGTTTTGGGGGCAGGAACAATGATATTTTATTCATTACTGCCATGCAGGGGATATATACATTGAAGATGAAGGTGAAAGGAGGAGAGTAAGAATTCGTAATATTGCGGTTTGAAAGCTTTTACAGCTGTTTTGTGATACTAAAATTATTGTTATGTCAGTTGCCATGGATATCATGCGTGCGCTGGATCCTGCAGGATTGGAGCGGTTTAAAATTAACCTGGACACCCCGGTACAACCGGAAAAAATAGGAGAGGTGTGGACATTAAAAGTGGTTCCTTTTGAAAGCACTGAAGTAAGCAGAAAGGAATTTAATAAGTTGTTCGATAATAATAAAACGTCAAAATCCTGGGTAGTGGAAAATAAGGCAGAAGCTATTGCCGTAGTGGAAGAACTGTACCAGCAGTACCAGGATAAATTGTTGCAGCCCTTTAACGAAGCACAACTGAACATCGCAGATTACCCTGCTACCGGCCGGTATTCCATCCTTATTCATGTAAGGGATATCTGGGCATAGCAGCATCGTTCCTGTCAATCAGCAAATTTTTTTGCTGGTTGATATGGAAAAAATTAATGGTTGCATCTGTAAAGCATGTTGTTTTCAAAACTCTTACCGCTTTGTTTTGCCTGGTTGCTATTTACGGCCTCCTTAACCGGTTGTAAAGAAAAGAAAACGGCACCTTCCAAAGCAGCACCTGCTCCTGAGCGGCTTCCTTACGCAGCAGCACCTGATAAAGAAAAACTACATCAAAAAGTGATAGCGCTGCGGGAGTACGCGCAAACGCATGGTTATAGCACCCGTTATGCCTTCTTCATTGATTTCGGTGTTTTTTCCGGTGGCAAACGATTTATATGTTATGACCTGGAGCATAATAAAACGCTGAGTACCGGACTGGTGGCTCACGGGCAGGGGCCCGACTTCAGGGCCGAGGTAGTGCCTTTTTCCAATGAGGTAGGTAGTCTTTGTTCTTCGTTAGGCAAATACCGGATCGGCACTAAGTACAGCGGCCGCTTTGGTACTGCTTATAAGCTGCACGGATTAGACAAGACCAATAGTAATGCTTTTGATCGTTTTGTAGTGCTGCACAGTCATGTTTGTGTGCCGGGAACAGCGCAGGATATGGGCATCTGCCGGAGTGATGGTTGTCCTACTTTAAATCCGGCTTATTTTGCTACCTTGCAACCTTACCTGGATCAGTCAGACAAACCGGTTCTCCTCTGGATCTATCATTGATCGCCTAATTGATACATATCATAATACCACAACATCTCCCGTAGGGAGAATATATCGGGAGTAGAATTTTATTTGCTGAGTGGCAAATCAATTTTCAGCAGCAGATCTGTTTGTTCATCGGTACCCAAAGTAAAGGTATGGGTGCCAAATTCCACCAATCCATTTCTTTTATAAAAGCCAATTGCGTTTGTATTTTTTTCCCAAACGCCTAACCACAAATAAGGGGCCCTGGCTTGCCTGGCTATTTCGAGGGCTCTTTCGAAAAGTTGCTGACCTACTTTTTTCCCCTGAAATGCCTTCAGCACATAGATCCTTTCTATTTCTATGGCCTGCCAGTTTTTCCGGTCTGTTTGCGCATCTTTGAAATTTAATTTTATATAACCAATGGCCTGCGTGTTTAGCATCGCAAAATGGAATTCGGAATTGGGATTGGTCATTTCCGCTGTCAGGTTTTGGATACTGAAATTTTCCTGGAGATATTGCTCCATGTTTTCTACCGTATTTACAGCAGCATATGTTTCCAGAAAGCTTTGTTTACCAATTTGTTGTAATAGCTCTACCTCAGCGGTGATGGCGGGTACGATAAGAATACTGTTCATTTATAGCCTGTTTATAAATAATGCCTTTAAATTTACATAAATATCTGGTGTATGTTGTTATTAAAGAAGATCATTTTAGTTGTATTACCGGTTGCTATTGTTGCTGGTGGTGTATTGGCAAAAGATAAATTATTTGTTGGTAAAAGTATTGTAAAACAATTGTCTGCTGCCAAGGCTGATATACACGAAGGAGATATTATATTTCAGATTTCTGAGTCGGAATTAAGCACGGCTATTCAGTTGGCTACACATTCGAAGTATAGCCATTGCGGAATAATTTTTAAGGAAAAAGATGATCAGTTGTATGTCTATGAAGCATTGCAGCCGGTTCGTTTTACACCTTTGGCAACATGGATAGCACGTGGAAAGGATAAACATTTTGTTATCAAACGCCTCAAAAATGCGGGTACGGTGATCACGCCTTCAGTGATAGATAAAATGAAAGAAGCAGGGAAGAGATTCGATGGTAAAGATTACGATTTTTATTTTGGCTGGTCAGATGAAAGAATGTACTGTTCAGAGCTGGTGTGGAAAATTTATAAAGAAGCTACTGGCCTGGAAGTAGGCGTGTTGCAGCCTTTAAAGGATTTCGATTTGAGCAGTGCGCCTGTTAAAAAGAAGATGAAAGAAATTTATGGAGATCATATTCCTGCAACGGAAAAAATCATTTCTCCTGTGAGTATGTTTAATTCACCATTACTGGTAACGGTGATGGATGATAGTACAAAGTAAGACAAGGAGCATAGACGAAAGAAATAATTGTAAAAAATCTGCCCAATGCTCCTGGTAAGAAAGGATTGGGCAGATTTTTTTTGTCAGGAGAATAATTATGCGGCTTTCTCCAGATACTCCGGCAAACTCTTGCCAATAATATATTCCCAACCGCCGGCAAAACTTTCTACTGCAAAAGCACTGTCGATGGTAGATGGGAAGCTGTGCAAGCCCGCATGGGTGAGCTTCAGTTTCGTTTTGTTTCCTTCCGGAAATAATTCCCATGTTAAATGAGAATCGCCTTCATAGCCTTTGTATCTCCAGCTGTAACTAAGTTTTTTGCCAGATATAACTTCTGTTATTTTACACAGATGCACATAAGTTGTATCATCTTTTGATCCTGTAAAAGTAAACTCAAATCCTACTTTGGGCTCAAATGCAGTAATGTCAAAATACCATTGTTTCATTTTGTCTTTGTCTGTAATGGCTTCCCACACAGCTTTTGAAGGCGCATTCAGCATACGTTCAATTACAAAAGGTTCGTTACTCATGATCAATTTATTTAAAGATGAATATGGCGGTATTGTTATCCCTTTTTTTTGCGGGGCTTTTGCTCTTTTGCCAGGAAGTCTTCCAGTGAATCCAGCTTTTTAGACCAGAAGGCATGGTATTGCGCTGTCCAGTCGGCCACCGCTTTTAATTTGCGCAAGTCCGCACTGCAATGGCGTTCCCTGCCTGTTTGTTTGATCGTTATTAGCCCGCATTCCGTCAGGATCCGGATGTGTTTGGATATGGCCGGTCTGCTGATATCAAAGTTATCGGCAATGGCATTGAGGTTTAACGACGTTTTCGCCAGTAAACCAATAATTTCTCTCCTGGTAGGATCTGCTATCGCCTGAAATACATCTCTTCTCACTAAATATTGTTTTATATTAGGTAACCATTTGGTTACAAATATAAGTAACCATTTAGTTACGTAAAATTTTTTTTTCAGATAGCAGGCATTTCTTTGAGGTGAACGAGTATTTTGTGGTGTTATTTTAATTATAAATGCACATTCCACATGATGATCAAACGACCATTTATTATACTCGTTATTAGCCTGCTGACAGGCGTTACTGCTGCCGCCCAGTCAAAAAAACTAAATATCGTTTTTATTGGTAATAGTATTACCCATGGCGCCGGGCTGGCCAATCCACTTACGGATGCCCCGCCGGTACAGGCTTGCAACTGGCTGAGGGAAAAAATGCCGGCTATGCAGGTGGCATATAGTAACCAGGGCGTGAGCGGGGCCACCACCGTAGATTTCCTGCCGGCTACCAATTCCTTGTTTAATAATGTTATTAAAGCGGCTAACACATTTAAAAGTGATAAAGATGCAACGCTCGTCTTTTCCATGATATTGGGCACCAATGATAGCGCCAGTGAAGGCCCTAATGGTTCTCCCGTATCACCGGCCGATTATGAAGCCAATGTAAAAATTATCATGAACCGTTTACTGGCAGATTATCCGGGTTGTATCATCATCCTGCATCGTCCCATCTGGTATAGCCCCAACACGCAAAATGGCGCCAGGTACCTGGTAGAAGGGTTAGCCAGGCTACAAAGCTATTTTCCTGTACTGGATAAAATAGTGAAAGATTACCAGCTTACCAATCCCAAACAGGTTTTCAGCGGAGATGTGAAAGGCTTTGCTTACTTTAAAAAACATCCGGAATTTTTTCAACAGGAGCAGGGCAAAGCAGGTATTTTCCTATTGCATCCCAATGAAAAAGGCGCGGCTGCATTGGGACTATTATGGGGAAAAGCTATAAAAAACAGGTTATCTATCTGATTAATAAACCTGCTATCAAATGAAAGCTGACATTACCTTATTACACTCCTTACTGTTGCCCGGCTTCCCTTCAGGATCAGCCATTGAATATCATGAAGGGAATATATACCTCATCGGGGATGATGCCTGTGATATTCTGGTGTTGGATACCGCCTATAACAAAGTCACTGCCATTCCATTATTTGATGCGCCGGAGAAAAGAATACCCAAAACAGAAAAAGCAGATTTCGAAGCATCGGTGATCGTGAACCTGTCCGGTAAAACCTACTTGATGGTGTTAGGCTCTGCCGCTACAGAAAAGCGGAAAAAATTAATCCTGGTTCCGCTATTGGAAGCAGCATACACACCTTTTCTTACCGCAGCTTACCCCGATGAATTTATACAGCAGTTAAGTAAAAAGGGGATTCATGAATTAAATATAGAAGGGGCTACTGCTATCCACGATGCCCTTGTTTTAAGTAACCGTGGCAATGAAACGCATCCGGTAAACCACCTGATCTTCACCACGCCTGATTTCTGGCAGCAAGGTGCAGGAAAGGTGATGTTCGTAGTACCATTAACGTTACTAACGTCCACGCCTGTATTTACGGGCGTATCTGAATTGTGTTATGTGGGAGAAAAAGACCTGTTGTTGCTGAGCCTGTCCAGCGAAGCTACCACCAATGCCTACGATGATGGGGCCATCGGAGATAGTTATATCGGCTGGATCAACGGGATCTCTCAAAAGCTTCATCTGCCCACACTTGCATTAGATGGACTCATCAATTTGCCGGCCATCAGTGATGATTTTAAAGGCGAAAAAATTGAAGGTCTCTGCCTGGAACGCATCAGTGGCAATGAATTGCTCCTTCACCTGGTATCCGATAACGATAGCGGAGAGAGCCGCCTGTTTAAGGTGGCAATGACATTTCAATAGTGTTGCCTTTTTGATTTATCCCAAAATTAATACCTTCGCACTATGGACATACTTTTCGATGAACAGGAGCTTTCGGTAAAATATGATGAGGACATCGATAATACATTGATGTGGGAAGATGTGACCCGTATATCCGCTTACAAAGTGTACGGATATCCCGGTGAAGTTACTTTCCTGGTGTTTGATACCGCTGATGGTGAATCGCTGGAGGTTTCCGATGAAATGAGCGGGTGGCTGGAACTGCTGGGCAGTTTGCATACCATCTTTAAGTTGCCTGCCGGATGGGAGGAACAACTCACCGCATTTGAACCCGGCGAAGATGATATCATGCTTTATACAAAGTAAGCATCTCCTCAAAAAAATCTCCCGACAATATTTGAATAACCCTTACAGGCACTGTTCTGCGGGATAGTGCCGATGAATGCCTTCGCCATTTATCAATCATTCTTTTTTCCTGGTTGCTTATATTGTAACTTAAAGTAACAAGCCGTTACTAATCTTATCCAGTTGCTGTTCCTTCAACAGGAGCGCGACTGTCATTCATAAAATATCTTCGTGTTTAATAGTCTATTAATTTGGTAGACTAAAAAGTTGTTATTACTTTTATCTCCATATTGATAATAAAATGATTAGCATGTATTCATCAATTTGTTGTTCTTGTCGCACGCATTCAACCTGAATCATCATACACAACCTTTATAAAATTCGTAAGCATTTACAGCTGGCAACTATCTGAGTACCACCTTCGCTTTGGGCGGAAAAGGACTGGGGTAGAGCTTAAAATCAAAAACACCTATGGATCTTTTTTACTTTCGGGCTTTCAAAGAAAAATGGCTGAGCATCTTCCTGCTCCTCACCCTACTATCTCCTGTAAGCTTATGGGCACAGGAAAAACGTATAAGCGTTACCGGTATGGCACGAAATGAGCACAACGAAGTGGTGCCGGGCGTGTCTGTGGTGGCAAAAAATGAAAGTACGGGTGTGACTACGGCCACGCAAACCAATGGTGCCGGAGCTTTTCAGTTTACTAACCTGGCGGCCGGCGGACCTTACAGTTTTAAATTTACTTCGGTAGGATACGAACCGGTTATTGTAACAGGTGTTACAATAACCACCGATAAGCCACAGCAAGTATCTGCCGCGCTGAAAGAATCTACTTCTTCCCTGAACCAGGTAGTGGTGGTAGGTTATGGTGTACAACGCCGCAAGGAAATTACCGGCGCCGTTGCTTCTATCCGCTCCGCCGACCTGAAAGATCAGCCGGTAACGAGCTTTGAACAAGCTATAGCGGGCAAAGTACCAGGCGTACAGGTGTTGCAAAACACGGGCGCACCGGGAGGAAGCATCAGCGTACGCATCAGGGGATTGAACTCTATCTCCGCAGGCATTGATCCTTTGTACGTGATTGATGGCATTCCCCTTTCCAATGACCTGAAAAGTTTACAGGGCAGCACAGATGTGGTAAACATCACCGGGCAGGCATCTTTCCAGAAATCACCTGATCCGCTTAGCACTTTAAACAGCGACGATATTGCATCTATCGACATCCTGAAAGATGCATCATCCGCCTCTATTTACGGCTCGCGTGCCTCTAACGGTGTTGTATTGATCACTACTAAAAAAGGAAAGCGGGAAGGGCCTCCCGCCTTTTCCTATAGCATGTATGCGGGCTTTCAGCAGGTAACTAAAAAGATCAAGGTAATGGACGCATATCAGTGGTCTAAATTTTCCTTTGATGCCAAAAACAATGCTTACCTGGACGCAATACCCACCGGTAAAATTACAGACGACAATGCTACCCGTGGCAGTAATGCCAACTTCCAGATCCCGCCTGAAATATTGCCTTACCTGGCGGGTAACAGCGGCTTAACAAACACCGACTGGCAAAGTGCATTGTTCAGAACAGCACCTATACAAAATCATACGCTGTCGGCTTCCGGTGGTAATGATAAGTTTCAGTATTACATCTCCGGTAACTATCTCGATCAGAGCGGTATCGTTATCGGATCAGGTTATAAGCGATATGGTGTACGGGTAAATCTCACCGCAGATCTTACTTCAAAATTAAAAGTAGGTGTGTCATTAAACCCTACTTTTGATCACTATGACCTGATCAATACAGAAGGACCATGGACCTACGACGGCATCCTCAGTAATGCGCTGAAAGCCTCCCCGGTATTCCCCGTGTATAACCCCGATGGCTCTTTTGCTACCAACAAACAAAACTCCTGGGCATATGGTTATTCAGGTGGCGAAAACCCGGTAGCACTGGCTACGCAGATCAAAGATAAAATGGATCATGTGCGCAACCTGGGAAGTGTATATGGCGAATATGAAATCATAAAAGGATTAAAGTTTAAAACTTTCTTCGGATCAGATATCAATTATTTTAGTCGCAATTATTTCCGGCCTTCTACATTGGGTAGTTATAAACCCGTGCAGCAGTCGGCCCCCACTATCCCTAAAGGTGCTGCGCAAACAGCATTGTCTGCCAACTGGCTCTGGGAAAATACCCTGAACTACCAGTTTGCGCTCAACAGTAAACATAAGTTTGATGTATTGGCAGGTTACACTTCGCAGAAGAATACCACCAAAGCCAACGAAACAGATGGTACCGGTTTTCCTAACGATGCAGTGCAAACGTTGAATGCGGCAACTATTACCAGCGGTACTTCCACCACATCGCAATGGTCGTTGTTATCTTTTTTGGGAAGAATAAATTATAATTATGCAGATAAATATTTTGTATCTGCCAGCATTCGTAGTGACGGATCTTCCCGCTTTGGTGCTAATAATAAATGGGGTTATTTCCCCTCCGTTTCAGGCGGATGGCTCATCAGCAATGAGCCTTTCTTTAAAGTGCCTGCTATTTCTGAATTGAAGGCCAGGGTAAGTTATGGTACCTCCGGTAATTTCCAGATTGCGAATTATGCATCATATGATTTATTGTCATCCAACAACTACGTATTAGGCAGTGGTACCGGTACTGCGGTAAATGGCGTAGGTTTATCACAGCCTGCCAATGCAGATCTTACCTGGGAAAGAACGGTACAACTGAATGCAGGTATCGATATAGGATTATTCACCAACAGAATTTATCTCAGCGCAGATTATTATCGGGCTACTACTTCAGACCTGTTACTGAATGTACCGGTGCCGCTGAGTTCCGGCTTTGGTACTGCTTTAAAGAATATCGGTAAGGTACGGAATACAGGTGTGGAGTTTGGTCTTACTACCCGCAACTTTACCCATGCTTTTATCTGGAATACCAGTTTCAATATTTCAGCTAATAAAAACAAAGTGTTGCAGCTCGGTGCTAACGGCGCACCTATCATCTCTGATGGCGGTAACGGTACTATCTCTCAATTGTTCATCACTAAGGTAGGATCGCCCATAGGCAGCTATTACGGCTATGTGAACGGAGGCACTTATAAAGATCAGGCAGCAATAGATGCTTATCCGCATTATGCCAGCACTAAACCAGGGGACCGCAAATTCATAGACGTGAACCAGGATAATAAAATTGATGCAAAAGACAGAACCGATATAGGCAGCTATTTTCCCAAATTTATATGGGGGCTTACCAACGAATTTAAGTACAAAGGTTTTGATCTGACAGTGGCACTACAGGCAACACAAGGTAACCAGGTGATGAACCTGCAACGCAGGTATCTTTATAACGGAGAAGGTAATGCTAACCAGATGGCAGGAGAGCTTGGTTACTGGAAATCCCCTACAGACCCCGGTGATGGTAATTCTTTGCGGGCCAACCGCGCTACCAGCGGCAACAGTGCACAGATCAGTTCCTTTTTTGTAGAAGATGGTTCGTATGTGCGTTTACGTAACCTGACGATCGGTTACACCATCAATCCAAAACTGGTGCATAACAAAATACAGGGCCTGCGCATTTATCTCTCCGGTCAGAATATTTATACCTGGACACATTACACGGGCTATAACCCGGAAGTCAATGCCAGACCGGACAGCCCTTTATCACAGGGAGAAGATTATGGTACGTATCCGTTACCCAAAACATTCACTGCCGGTTTAAATCTTTCATTCTAAAAACAGGAACTTATGAAGTTTAATATAACAATCGCATTCATCACAATGTCGCTGGCAACGGTAGTATCTTCCTGCAAAAAAGATTTTATTGACCTGGCACCCGTGTCCAATCAAACGACGGCTACTTTTTTTAAGTCGGCCTCAGACTTTCAACAAGGCGTAAATGCCGTCTACGATGGGTTACAGAGCATACGCACCTATGGTAAATCCAGTTATTACCTGATGGAAGTGAGAAGTGATAATACAGATATTCAGGACAGGGCAGCACTCGGCGGCGGCGCTTCACAACTGGACCTGTTTACAGAAACCAGCAGCAACTCTTTTATTACAGATGTATATGCCGGTTCTTATGTAACCATCTCCAGAGCCAATGCAGTACTGGATCATATTGATGCAGCAGGTATTCCGGACTCCTCAAAAAAACAATTCAAAGGGGAGGCCTTGTTTCTGAGAGCCCTCGTATACTTCGACCTGGTACGGCTCTACGGCAAGGTGCCGCTGGTGATTAAAACAGAATCTACCTCCGAAGCTTTAAATGATAAAAGAAATGATGTAGCAGTGGTATATGCACAGATTGAAAAAGATCTGCAATCCGCGGCTACACTGCTTCCTGCTGCATACACTAACGCAAACGACTATGGGAGAGCTACCGCAGGCAGTGCCAATGGTTTGCTGGGTAAAGTATACGTAACGGAAAAAAAGTGGAGTGATGCCACCAATGTATTAAAAAACGTAAACGGCTATACGTTGTTGACGGATTATGCCAGTCTGTATACGCCGGCCAATGTTATCAACCCGGAAGTGCTGTTTACCGTGCGGTTTAAAAAGGGCCTGAGCCCTTCCGAAGGCAACAACTTTTTTTCGGATATGGTACCATTTTCCTTTTACTTTAATGGCGCCAGCTACGGCGGCTCCAATAACAACCGGCCTACACACGACATCGTTGCTGCTTATGAAGGGGGTGATAAGCGCCTGATAGCATCGCTGGATACAGTGTCTAACAGTAACGCCACTACGCAGCAGAAAGGTAATTATGTAAAGAAATATTTAGATCCTCCGGGTGCTACCGCAGATGGAGGCAGCAGCTTCCCGATATTGCGTTATGCAGATGTACTGTTGCTGGCCGCTGAGGCATTAAATGAACAGGGTTATAGCCCCGCTGCCGGTGCTGGTACTGCCTTTGATTACCTGAACCAGGTAAGACGACGAGCAGGGTTGAATGCAAAAACGGCCGCCGACTTACCGGACCAGAACAGTTTCCGGGATGCCATCTTTGCCGAAAGGCGCGTGGAGCTTGCCTTTGAGAACAACCGCTGGTTTGATCTCATCCGCTATTCCAAAGGGTTAGCTATTATGCAGGCGCATTTGCTGAAAGAGTATGGATTACAAACACCGGTGCTAACGGCTAACCGGTTGCTGTACCCTATTCCGCAAAGCGAAATTGATATTCACAACGATCCGGCTAACTTTCCTCAGAATCCATGATGATAGCCGGTTTGAACTAAACAGACAAGGAAGAAGCGTTTTATGTTGCCGGGAGCATTGGCTTGTTTCCCGGCAGAGGCGCAGCATGCCAGTGACGCTGTGTGAGTAAAACAACGCCGCTACATGTATGGCTGCGTCTACTTTATTGTACAACGATTCGCAGGATTTGCCTATATTGAGATAGAGGGAAGGGTAGTAGCCCCTGATCTCCTCTCTGCCTGATCAGGCCCGCATATTTTCCACTAATAAAATTTTTGATATGGGAAATAATATTGCAGCACCGTTTATACCTGCACAGTACACTGGTGAAGAAACCGCCACTTCTGCTATAAGGAAGGCGGAGGATGAATCTGCAGCCAGACGTTTTTTTCAGGAGGCAATGGAACGACTGGTAGATGTAAATCATTGGGCAAACTGGTGCGGCACTTTGTTATCTGCATTTCAGCTGGTAAATGCTGCCGATAAACCGATAGATGGTTTTGCAGAAACGGGCATGTATATACGAATAGATATCCCCGGTCCGGGAACCAATGCCGGCAAGGGATTCGACTGGGTAAAGATTGAACAGAAAGAACATGTGATCCTCAACACACACCAGGAAGTATTTTTCATCAGGGCCAGACCCAGCGAGCATCCCGTTCAAAAGCATTCCGGCATTGCTCATTTTTTACGCAAGGAAGCCAGCAGTTCATTTGTAATAACCAGGGATCATAACACCGTAACGGCCAGTGTTTACGGGCGCAATGAAGTGCCTAATACCAAAGTAGCCGATATAGCCGATAAGATCAGGAATGCAATAATAGGCTCCTCCAGTGCGATGAGTGTATCAAAGATCCAATGGAAGGCATTGGTGGAAGGCATTTTAAGCTAAATAACAGCCGGCTATTTATCCCGATTGATCAACTGCTCCCGCTCAAAAAAACTTTGTTGCCTCATTTGTTTCTCTACCTCATCAATCGCTTTCATCAGGTTGTTTTTTGTATCCGTTAGTGCTGTCAGCGCTTTTACCATGTTCTTCCATACCGGTTGCATCTGTATTACTAACAGGTTCCCCTTTTCAGTGAGTTGTATCAAACGTTTTCTTTCATCCGTTTTATCTTTTTTAGAACGGATGAGCTTTTGTTTCTCCAGTTCTTTGAGCAGGCTGATGGTGGAAGGATGGGAGTAGCCTATTTCAAGGGCTACTTCCACCACGCTGAGAATATTTTTTTGGTGCAGGGTATAAATGACGGGGAACCATTTGGGCTCAAAGTCAATGCCATTAGCCTTATAGATCAGCTGTCCATCTTTGCGTAGCTGGTCGCTGAGTCTTTGTAACCGGGTAGAAATAGCCAGGATACCCGATTGGTCAATAACATTTATCATGCTTATTAATCGTTAAGGTGTAAATGATAGAAGATATTATCGGCATTCATCACCGGAAAATACGATGGTAAATCCGCTTTTTTTATCTCTTTAAAATTATTACGTTCATAAAAGCGCATAGCAGCTTGTAGCTTGGTTACTGTTCCCAGGTAAAGATCTGTTATCTGTACGGACTTACAATAAGCAATGAGGGTTTCCAGCAACTGTTGGGCGAGGCCCAGCTCTTTTCCCCGGAACGCTTTTTTTACAAACATTTTGCGGATGGCGCCTGCCTGGTGCCCGGTGGCAATCAAGGCAATAGTGCCCACCAGCTCATCGTCTACGCTGGCGCCCCAAAAACCGCCGCCTGTCTGATGATAGTTAGCCTCAATATCCAACAGGTCCGGCTGATCTTCCAGGGTGATAGGCACGTTGAACTCAATTTGCTGGATAGGCAGGATAATGTCAATAATTTCTTTGCAGAATCGATTATCAATCATTGTGATAGTGGGTACTGTAGTCATTACCATGGATTTATAGTACAAAACTACGTAGTTGACTACATAAATCAAAATAAAATTTTTTTAACAGATAAAAAATTAGATATTGCCAGTACCGGCAATATTTTTAGATAGATGTAAACAACTATGTTATGGCGAATTTGAATCTTGGAAGAAATGAATTTGGGCAGCCCGAAAATGCGGGGAATACATTAACAAAAGAGGCCGCACAGGAACTATTACTCAGCTGGGTAATCAACACAAAGCTGCGCGTGCATATGCAACAGGTGGGTTACCTGATGCAACGATGGGCAGCTGAAAAAGAAGGGCTTGATGAGCAGGGACAATGGCGCTGGGAAATGGCAGGACTATTACATGATGCAGACTGGGACCAGTGGCCGGATCAGCATTGTATTAAAATTATTACAGAACTGGAATCACGGAAGATATGCCCGGAAATAATCAGGGCCATTGCCTCCCATGGTCCGGCCTATTTTGGTGTAGATCCCGTCACACAAATGGATAAGATGCTGTATGCCTTCGATGAGCTATCAGGATTGGTGCACGCTTATTCGCTCATGCGCCCTGGTGGTTATGATAGTATGGATGTAAAGGGAGTTAAAAAAAGACTGAAAGAAAAATCTTTTGCTGCGAATGTATCGCGTGATGATATCCAGGATGCCTGCGAACGCGCAGCCATCGCACAGGACGATCTGATTGCATTTATAGTGAAACACCAGCCGTCAGCGGTATTGTTTTAACTATTTACCGGACCGCTATTTCTCTTATAATCGCTACATTTGGTAAACCGGTAAAGATCACTAACGCCCTTGTATCAACGAAGGCAAAAGCCTGTTTACCGGGAAAAATGTATTGCATGAAGACGATGAAAATATTATTTTCCGCTATACTGGTCATTTTTATGCTGGCTTCCTGTAAAAGCAAATGGGATAAGACACAGCCTGTGGTAGAAAATATTTCAGAGTCGGTGTACGCATCCGGCATCATTAAAAGCAGGCACCAGTACCAGGTGTATTCTAAGGTAAACGGCCTGATAGTAAGCATCGCGGTAACAGAAGGGGATACGGTGAAAAAAGGAGATCCTATCCTGAAGGTTTTAAATGAAACATCGGAATTAAATACAGAGAATGCCAGGCTATCCGCCGCATATGCAGCCGTGAGCGCCAATACCGATAAACTCAATGAGCTGAAAATAAATATTGACCTCGCTAAAGTAAAACTGGCCAATGACTCCCTGTTGCTGTTCCGGCAACGCAGCCTCTGGCAGCAACAAATTGGTAGCTTACACCAGGTGGAACAGGCGGAACTGGCCTATAAAAGCTCACTCACCGCATATAATGCAGCGGTATTCAAATACAACGACCTGCAGAAGCAGCTGAACTTTACAGCTAAACAATCCAGTAAAAATTTGCAGATCAGCACTACCATGAGCAATGATTATACAGTGAAAAGCGATATCAATGGTAAAGTATACAGTGTGTTGAAGAAGGCCGGTGAAATGGTAAACACACAAGCTCCGGTGGCTATTATTGGTGATGCCAGCGACTTTTACCTGGAATTACAGGCCGATGAATATGATATTGCCAGGATCAGGTTAGGACAAAAAGTATTGATTACCCTGGATAGCTATAAGGGACAAGCCTTTGAGGCAACAGTAGAAAAAATATACCCCATCATGAACGAACGTTCCAGGTCATTTACAGTAGATGCCCGGTTTGTGACACAACCACCGGTCATCTATCCCAACCTCACACTGGAAGCAAATATCATCATACAAACAAAAGATAAAGCATTAACTATTCCGCGTAATTACCTGGTAGAAGATGCCTACGTTTTGTTGGAGAATAAGGAAAAAAGAAAAGTAACAACCGGATTAAAAGATTATCAGAAAGTAGAAATAGTCAGCGGACTTACAGCGGGAGATGTAATTATTAAACCGGTGAAATGAATTACAAATTAATTTTTAATATATCGGCATCACTGTTGCTGGCACGCTGGAAACAAACGCTGGTAGCAGCTATTGGCGTTACATTCAGTATCACCATGTTCATTACTTTGTTGAGCTTTATGACAGGATTGAATGGTTTGCTGGATGGATTAATTCTGAACAGAACACCTCATGTGCGTATCTATAATGAAATTAAGCCTAACAAAAATCAACCGGTAAATGTATCTGGTCAATATAAAAAATCCTACAATTTTATTAAGTCGATAAAGGCTACCGGCAGCCGGCAGGAGATCTACAACAGCGGCGCTGTTATGCAATCTATCAGAAGCGATCTGCGTGTACTGGGTTTTGCACCCAGAATAACGGCGCCTGTTCTCTTCAATACCGGTACCATCGATATCACTGGTGTGATTAATGGTATTGATGTGCTGGCAGAAAGTAACCTGTTTCATTTTAATGATTATATCATTACAGGTGCAGCCGTTGATCTTAATAATGTGCCCAATAGTATTATCCTGGGAAAAGGCGTAGCGGAGAAATTGTTGGCAGAACCCGGAGATGTAGTACAGGTAACCACTTCCCAGGGCGGCATTGTACCATTAAAAGTAGTAGGCTTCTTTCAATCCGGCTTACAGGATTTTGATAAAGTGCAATGTTATGCATCTATTAATACCACACAAAAATTATTAGGGAAACCTAATAATTATATTACTGATATACAGGTAAAGTTAAAGGATATAAACCTGGCGCCCGCTGTGGCAAAGGAATACAGCACATTGTTTCAGGCTGATACAGAAGATATTCAAACAGCTAATTCACAATTTGAAACAGGTAGTTTTATCAGAACACTCATCTCATATGCAGTAGGTATCACCTTATTGATAGTAGCCGGATTCGGGATCTATAATATTTTAAACATGATGATTTATGAGAAGATGGATTCCATCGCCATTTTAAAAGCAACCGGATTTTCCGGCAGTGATGTGAACCGCGTGTTTTTAGTGATAGCGCTGAGTATCGGTTTTTTTGGCGGAATAGTAGGATTGTTTTTTGGTTTTTTGTTGTCAAATGTCATTGATCAGATCCCCTTTAAAACGGCTGCATTGCCTACTATTACTACCTATCCGGTGAATTATGATCCTGCTTTTTATTTCATAGGCGCAACGTTTTCATTGGTCACTACTTATTTTGCCGGCTTCTTTCCTGCCAGAAAGGCCAGCAGGGTAGATCCTGTAATTATTATAAGAGGAAAATAATATGAACGAGGTTATTTTGCAGGCGAGGCATATTAATAAATCTTTTCATGACCCGGTAACGGTACCGGTACTACATGATATCAATATTGCTGTTAATAAAGGAGAATTTGTTTCCGTAGTAGGGAAATCCGGCTGTGGTAAGTCTACGCTGCTGTACATCCTTTCTACTATGGACACTGATTACGAAGGAGAATTATTTATTGATCAGGAACGTATCACCAACAAAAAAGAAAAACAACTGGCGCGTATCCGCAATGAAAAAATAGGTTTTGTGTTTCAGTTCCATTATTTACTGAATGAGTTTAGTGTGCTCAAAAATGTAATGCTGCCGGGGCTCAAGCTGAACAGGTATGCAGAAAAAGAAGTGGAGCACCGGGCCATTGAACGCCTGAAAATGTTGCATATTGATCAGCTGGCGTTAAAAAATGCAAACCAGTTATCTGGTGGTGAAAAACAAAGGGTAGCTATTTGCAGGGCACTCATCAATGATCCTATAATAGTTATTGGTGATGAGCCTACTGGCAATCTTGACAAAAAAAACGGGCAAATTGTATTTGATATTTTTCAGCAACTGACGGCAGAATACAATCAAACGCTACTGATCGTAACCCACGACCAAACCTTTGCCGATCATACTAACCGGATTATAGAAATGGAAGATGGTAAAATTATCAGGCAGTGACAAAGCTGCTTACAATAGCTTGGCTACTGCGTCCTGCCAGTCAAGGATCCGCTCAAAGCCTTCTGCATGAATATTATGATGGCCGCTGTATAAATAAGGTTTGCCCTTAAAATGCGCAAAGTTGCGGGTAAGATCGTCAATCATAATATCCGTTTGTACAATGGATTTGTCGCCGCAAAAACAAAACTGTTTCCAGCTCAGAAACGGAAAGTTATCCTGCAGCCAGTCGTATTTATCTTTCAGCGAAGTAGGAAACTCCATGGCAGCAGACACAATAAACAATTTGTATTTTTTATTCAGTTCTTCCAACACTTCCTGTGCATGCGGAAATACATCGATATCACGGAAAAAACCGGGCGTATTCAGGTATTCCCTGATTTTGAGTTTATGCTCAGCCGGCAATATATCTGTTAGTGATTTGCCGTGTAATTCTTCTGTAGTAAAGGTTTTACCAAAATCTCTGTAATACCATTCTCTGGCTTTTTTAATAGGATCGGCAATGGTTTCGTCCATGTCTATGGCAATAGATAGCTGCATCGGTTCATCATTTTATGACTACTAAGATAATAATTACTGCATACGCTGTGCTATTTTTTCAGTATTGTCATGGCGGTTAGCCGTTTGGTAATCAGCAAAAGTATGACTGCAGCGAAACTTGCCATAAATACAAACAACATAAAGAAATCGTAAGCATTACGAATAGGATGACCTATCAGCATAATTACCTTGTTTTTCTCAGGATACAGGGTGCTTAATACACCGGCGAGCTTGTTGGCCGCCGCTGTAGCCAGAAACCATACTGCCATCAACAGGGAAGCAAATTTAATGGGTGCGAGTTTATTTACCAGTGAAAGCCCAACCGGCGACAAACACAGTTCTCCAAAAGTATGCAGGGCATACATACCGGTAATCCAGATCATACTCACCTTAACACCGGGCTGTACTTCTTTTACGCCAAAAGCAATCCATAAATATCCAAGAGATAGGAATAACAAGCCTATAGCCATTTTGGTGGGTGGCAACGGTTCATATTTCCCTAATCGCGTCCATAACCAGGCAAAGAGAGGCGCAAAAATTACGATAAAGAAAGAGCCCAGGGAAAGAAACAGACTGGGAGGTACATCGTCGAGTAAAATATAGGCGCCATGCAGCAAAAAGAGATAACTATTAATGCCAACAATACCAATGAAGAAGAGCAATAACAATACATACATGGTATTGCGTAATAATCGGTCTGCCGCTGATGATAAGTGATGTTGTGCTTTTCTGAAAAGCCGGTATACAATGTATAGTAAAAAACAGGATATGATACCTATACACCAGACCGGGATCTTCCAGCCCAGGTGCCTGTTGGTTTGTTCATCTGCAAAAAAGGTAAGCGAAGCACCTGCCTGCTCAAAAGCACTCCAGAAAAATATAACAAAGAAAGAGATGATAAAAATAACCTTGATCCGTTGTCGCTCAATACGGGTAAGCGATTTGTCACCAAAAATAATTGCCGCAATGAATATTACCGCCGCCAGCATCAAATATGACAGGTAATTTACCACTTTGGCGTCGATGTATAATAAGCCAATCATCAGGAATGAGGTCAGCATTAGCCCGCCGATCATTAACAGGGGCTGTAATGCTTTGGGAGATGCATTTTCCGGCGTTAATCCAAGCACTTTTCCTGCAGGATCAACTACATATTTGTGATGAAATATTTTTTGTACCACCACACTGAGCGCCATACTGATACCGCCAGCCATGAAGGCCCATTTGAAATCCGAAGGATCACCGGTATCTCCGGTAAGTCCACAAATAACAGGACCTAAGGCGCCACCGGTATTAATGCCCATGTAAAAAATAGTATAAGCAACATCTGTTCTTTTATCACCCGCAGGATACAGCTGTCCTACCAGGGAAGATATGTTAGGCTTGAAAAAACCATTGCCTGCAATCATACATCCCAATCCGGAGAAAAAGAGCAGGATAGAAAGGGACGGCATCGTATGATAAACGGTGCTGCTCATAAACAGGATGATTTCTCCTATGACCATCACGATCCCGCCTGCAATAATAGCGCGGGAATTACCCCAGTAGCGGTCGGCAATATAGCCTCCCAGCAGTGGTGTAAGATAAATAAGCCCGGTATAGCTGCCATAAAGATTAGACGCAAAAACCTTATTAAATAATAATGCTTTGGTCATGAACAGGATAAGTACAGCACGCATGCCATAGTAGTTAAACCGCTCCCACATTTCTGTTGCAAATAAAATATAAAGTCCTTTGGGGTGCGGTTGCTGGTTGATATTTACAGGCATAGTGTTTTGGCAGTACGATGATACTTATTCAAATATGCGTTTCCTGCGCAGATATCTGTTTGCAATAATTAACCAGGTGTCTGCTTATTTTAACCTAACTGGTGTTTATTAATTTTTGTTAAATACTTTTGATGCAATATCATCTAAAAGCATCCGTATGTTTTCAAAAGAAACTTATATCTCGAGAAGAAATCGCTTAAAGTCAGATCTGGGAAACGGCATCATCTTACTCCCCGGAAATGAAGACAGCAGTATGAATTACAAGGATAACCTGTATCCTTTCCGTCAGGATAGCTGTTTTTTATATTTTACTGGAATAGACAGACCAGGCCTTACTTTCGTTATTGATGTTGATAACGACCGGGAAGTATTATTTGGCAATGACCTGACAATAGAAGAGATCATGTGGACAGGCCCCACGGATACATTAGCTGCACAAGCCGCATGGTCGGGGATTACGGATGTACAGCCTTTGTCTGCGCTAGCCTCTTTGCTGGAAAATGCGCTGCGTAAAAAACAAACTGTTCACTTCCTGCCACCATACAAAGCAGATACCGCAGTGATGTTGAGTGGTTACCTGAATATTCCGGTGGCTTTGTTAGCGGAGCAGGCATCGCTTACTTTAATTAAGGCTATCGTAAAACAGCGTTCAATAAAAACGGTAGCAGAAGTGCAGGAGATTGAAATTGCAGTGAATACAACTATTGATATGCAATTGAAAGCCATGCAGCTGGCAAAGGCAGGTGTCACAGAAACCGAGATCGCCGGTCAGTTGCAGGGCGTTGCTGTAGGGGCAGGGGGCAACCTCTCTTTTCCTGTTATCCTGACCGTGAACGGAGAGTTTTTGCATAATCATCCCGGTAATCATGTGCTGCAAAACGGACAATTAGTTTTATGTGATTGCGGAGCAGAGAGTGCTATGCACTATGCCGGTGATCTTACCCGTACCCATCCGGTAAATAAAAAGTTCAGTACTGTGCAACGGGAAATTTATGATATCGTATTTAATGCATATCAGACGGCTGTCAATGCATTAAAACCAGGTATTTTATTTAAAGAGGTACATTTGCTGGCCTGTGAAAAGCTGGCAGAGGGGCTGGCGCAGATTGGTGTCATGAAAGGTGATGCGAAAGAAGCCGTACAGGCAGGGGCGCACACGCTGTTTTTTCCCTGTGGCCTGGGGCATATGATGGGATTGGATATTCATGATATGGAGAATCTGGGAGAGGAATACGTAGGTTATACAGATGACCTGAAAAAGAGTACTGATTTCGGTCTGAAGTCTCTTCGCCTGGGACGTGCACTGGAAGACGGTTTTGTGTTAACCGTAGAACCAGGCATTTATTTTAATCCGCTGTTAACCGATGCATGGCAGGCTGCCGGGAAACATACGAATTTCATCAATTATGAAAAATTAGCCGGGTATAAAAATTTTGGCGGTGTGCGTGTAGAAAACAACTTCCTGATAACAGCAACTGGCAGCCGTTTATTAGGACGACCTTTGGCTGCTACTGCTGCTGAAATTGAAAAAGAAATAGCCTCCTGACCGTGTGTCCCATAGGATGTTGGCTATCAAATAATTTTTAGATTACTTTACAGGCAGTTGCATGGAATTTTTATGTAGCTGCCTGTAAAGATTTTTAAAAAGCCAGGATACCCCGTTTTGTTTTCTCCTGCTTCCTCCCTGCAGCAATAAGGCTACCATTTATTTTTTGTATTAAAAACTTGTATATGTAAGTTTTTATCATAAACTTGCATCCACTTCTATCGGATCATATAGTATCAACCATCCTTATAAGTCTGAAGAGTCGAAGAAATTTACCCATATCCCAAGATGAACTCCAATAGTGCAGCTGATTTATTTTAAGTTGAAACAAGTCCCATGGCTATTTTGGCATCATTTCTTTCCTATGCTTAGAAAAATGCTTCTAATAATAATTAAAACAATATGAAATTTTGTACTCCCCTATACGCGGTTGTTTTTTTTCTGATGACGTTCTCTGTGCATACGCTACAGGCGCAGACGGTAGGCAGGACTGTTAGTGTGTTTGATCCTCCTGCCGCCCAGTATTTTTTTAATCAGTACCTGGCTAACCCGGCTATGGCCGGCCTGGATTCAGGTATACATATCAATGTATCTTACCGCCGTCCATCAGATGGTATTCCCGGTGCACCGGTTACACAAACGGCTTCTGTGGATGCTTACATGGGACATCGGGTAGGAGCGGGCTTCAATGTATACAACGATAAAGCCGGTTTATTACAGCGTACCAAAGCGGCGCTTACCTATGCATACCATCTTCCGGTGGGAATGAATGACCAGTCGCTTAGTTTTGGTTTGTCGCTCGCCGTTGAAGTGCAGCGCCTTAATATCAAAGACCTGAACGGAGATATGAATGACCCGTCTCTGGGCGCTTTTAACCGCAGGGATAATTATTTTGAAAGCGATTTCGGAATGGCCTATACAGATCATCATTTCACTATACAGGTGGCTATGCCTAACCTGATAGGACAGGTTAAGAACGATGAGAAGAATATAGCAGGACTGGCCACTTTCTTCAGCGCTGCTGCCTATAAATTTAACCTGGGTAATGAGATCAGCGGCATTGAGCCTAAAGTTTGTTACAGGGGTGTAAGGGGAGAAGAAAATATTATTGATGCCGGTGCCAACATAGGTTTACTCAACGACTGGGCCAATGTATTTGGCATGTATCACAGCAGTGGCAGTGTTAGTGCCGGTGCCGGGTTTAATTATAAGTCATTTATTGCCTTACAGGCTGTCTATATTACCCAAACAACCGGTTATAGCACTATTATGGCTAATAGTTTTGAGATCAATCTGCGTTTGAATATCAGGTAAGTCTGGTCTGATTTGCCCGGAATCAGGCTGTTTTAAATAAAAAAGGCCGTCTCATTGTTCTGAGACGGCCTCCCTCATTTTATAACCACACATATCTATTTCACCACCTTCGTACGGGCATGTTCTCCGGATGAATTTATATCGATGATATAAAATCCCGCAGGCAAGCCAGACAATCCTTCCAGCCGGAAGACCTGTTGTCCTTTGTTAGCATATTTTATTTTTTGAACTATAATGTTCCCTTGCAGATCAAATAACCTGATCAATGCCTTGCCTTCAGATTTTGCTGTATACCATATACTGATATTATCTGTAAACGGATTGGTTGCTTTCAAACCATCAACTGACTGAAGATGAGGAACAATGGCAATAACGGAAGTTGTAGCCATCCTTGCAGTTGCCATGGCGAGGGTATCAGTAGTAATGTTGATGGAATAATCTTCTACCTCTCCCATATAAGCATCCTGGCCACAGCTGATTAAATCATAGCCGTAACCCAAACGTATACGCATCAACGTAGGCCCGGTTACAGCATTGGCCGGCACTGTAATGGTTTGTTTATACGGACCGGTACCGCGTTTTACATATACTTTTTCCGTAGCCTCATCCAGTACCTTATCGCCATTCCAGTCTATCCATGCCGCTACCGCAATGTCATTCCAGTAATCAATCTGTGTACTAATTTCCAGGTCATACGAACGTCCCGGAACAACTACTGCTTTATCAGTAGTGAAGTCGCTGTATCCATTCCACAAAGAAGGCTGATCGATCCCTGCAAATTTAACATTGGTAATACTATTGTAATTAAGTGCAGTACTGGCTGTACAGTAATCACCAACGTGTGCAAGCGAATCATCTGTTACGGTGATATAAGTTGCTTTGGTAAGCGTGTCGTTACCTGATTTTCCGGTTACAACTAACGTTACCAGGTAAACGCCCTTGTTAAGATAAGTAACCACCGGATGCATACTGGTGTCTGAAGCAGGAGAACCGCCTGTAAAAGTCCAGTTGCGGTGAAGTACATAGCCGGTGCTTTGATCTGTAAAGCCAACGGTCTTACCTTTTTTAATGGTAGTACTGCTATCCGCCGTGAATGCCGCTACCGGAATAATGCTGCTGTCTATCGTATGTTGTCCTGTGGTGATAGGGGCACCAGGTTTGGTATTATAAGCATAATCCAGCAGGGTATAGGAATGCCCGTCTGCCGCAACACTAAAATGGAACCAGCCATAATTGGTTTCTCCTGCATTTACATACCTGAATCCGGCGTAGCCGTTTTGTCCATTCCAGGTAGTATAATTGGCAGCATTAATATTATGTTCATCAGGGTAATTACCACCGGCTACAAAATTAGCGCTACTGTCAATGACGGTATTGGCAGGAATCAGGGTGATATTTTTTGTACCGTTTACACAAACCATTTCACGGTTATAGGTTTCAAAACGTGCCTGCCCGTTTTGTATCCAGATGCCATAACCTATGTCCGGCGCATCTTCCAGCCAGAAGAATGACCATGGATTGGATGGGCTGACGGTCGTATCCGGAACATCTACATACTTGATGATATATGGATTACGATAGGTGATACTCAACGTTTTGGAAGCAGTGCCAAATGTTTTACTGATGCCTTCAAAGGCAGCAGGGAGTAATGTAACCACCACATTATTGGTATTGTTGGCAGTGGTATGGTCATAGGCTTTACCGCTAAAATATAGCCGTGCATTTTTCCTGTCAGTAGCTACCAGCTGTACTTCCAGTCCTGCCGGTAAATTACTCACCGTATAATGCGTATTCTTTATGAAATTACCTGTGCCGATAGCAAACCGGGTGCTGTACATGAAAAGATCAGTGGTATCGCCGATGCTGCCATCGTTGGCCAATGTTTCCTTGTAATTGCCACCAGACCAGGATACTTCGACTGACGATACTTCTCCGGCACGAATATCTGCCTCCGGAGCTTCATTGTAAGCATAGTCGCGGATGATATATTTATTGCCTCCGGGGAAGACGGTCATTCTCATCCAGCCATAATGATACTTTCCTTTAATGGTAAAACGAACACCGATGAAGGCTGTTTTTCCATCCCATTGATTATAAGTAGGGGAATAAATATCATGCTCGAAGGGGAACGGACCACCATTTACAAAGTTTGAATTTAGGCCGATCAGGGTATTAGCCTCCAGTGGTGTGATATTTACGGTACGATCCTCACATACCGCTGCTTTCTGGTAGGTTTCAAATCTTAATTTGCCCTGGTACCACCATCCTCCATAGTTAGCGTCTCCCACACCCATACTGAAGTAAACAAAGTTATTATTCTGATCAATAACTACATCATCCACGTCCTTATAAACTATCTTATAGGGATCAATAAAGTGAATACTCAGCGTAGTTGTTGGATTAAACAAACCGGCTGTGCCTCCTGCAATGGCAGGGTTCAGGAATGTTATTTTCAGGCTGTCTGTATTGTTGGCAACACCGTGTTGAAGCGCTTTACCAGTGAAGGAAAGCAGCGCAGTGCTGTCTGTTTGCAGATCAATTTTAACAGCAAGACCAGCAGGCAGGTTTTGGGTGGTGAAATCCACACCACTCACCAATAGCCCTGTGCTGTTAACAAATTTTGCTCCATCAAGGGCAGTAACAGTAGCTTTGCCCCATGTACCATTTCCCATATCTACGCCTACACTACCATCGTTTTTATCGCTTTCAACAAATTGTACAGTAGAAAATAAAAATCGTTTAGCCGGCGCCGTGATAATGGTGGCTGCAAGATTAGTGGCTGACCAAAGGTTACTGCGCCGGCCTGTATTACTATTAAGTGCAGCTATCATCCTGTCGCTCTGCCCCAGGGTAAACATTTTGGTACAGGAAGCGTAGTCCATGTAATTTTCAATATTGGCTACAGGGCCACAGGGGTGCGCATTCACGTCACAACCGGAGTTTACAGTAGTAGGCGGGGTATCGTCTACATAATCACCGGGTGCATTACACCCGTTCTCGAAGGTATGCAGCAAATTAAGGAAGTGCCCTATTTCATGCGTTAATACCCGTTTCATGCCCGGGTAGCCTACTTCTGAACAACCTACGCCTTCAGCACCCAGGTACCGGCAGTTGTACATAATCCCATCCAGCTTATTGTTATATACCCAGTCATCCGGAAGAAAAGCCCAGCCTGAGTTATTGAAGACGCCTTTTTTCTCTACTTCATTTACAACCCATACGTTCAGGTATTTTTCACCTGGCCAGTAAGAGATATGCTTCACGGCGCTGCCGTAACCATCAGGAGAACGGCCATCGAGGTCGTTGTAATGATAGGTGACACCTGTAGTAGGATTACCATCCGGATCAATATCAGCCAGTTTGAAAGTGATATGAAGATTGGCTGCCAGTGACTTGAAACGTGGATCAATAGCGGAAAAATCCCAGTTGGTGGCACTGTAATCTTCATTGAGGATGTCCATAGCAGACTCTATCTGGGCCATGGTAACCTTTTCGGGATTCACCGCATCATTCACGTGAAAAACAATCGGTATCACGTATTCCACCGGTACTGCAGTTGCCGCGAGGCGCTGATTTTGTTTGTTGCTGATAAACTGGCGTGTAAAAGCCTCCTGTTTATTAGCAGCGTTTTGTGTTGATGGAATTTGATGATACAAATCTTTCATAACCCTGCTGGAAGCGCAGTGATCGGGCAGCGGCGGAATCTTTTTTTGCGCCGTACTTACGTGGACAGTTAAACATAACAGGAGCGCAACCAGCGTCCTGCACTTGTGTAGATAGATTTTCATTGTAAAGGGATTTTAGTGGTTACAGCGGCATAGCAATGCCTGGCCCGGAAATCCGGACAGTTAAATTCATACGTGAAACTATTTTTTAAAAGGTTTGATTTTGGTTTGAACGATCGCCCAACCGGTATTTCAACAATACCGGTGATACATAAACAACCAGTACGAGAAAATGGGTGTAACCAGTATTAAATTTTTTTTATTTTTTGAGATCAATGCGGGAAAATGGCAGTTATCCGGGACAGATAATAAAGAAGGTGTTTATTTTATTTCCGCAAAAAAAACTGCGTCAAAGGTGTTAGCCTCTGACACAGTCTATCTCAGCATTCACCGTTTATTTTTGTTTCAGCATAATATTGCGGTACTCCACTTTCATAGGAGGTCCTACGTGTACTTGCAGGCCCAATAAGCCTTTCGACTTGCCATTCACTTTATCATTATCTGTCACGTCGCTCATTAAAACACCATTGATATAGTGCTGTAAATGGTTGCCCTTTATCACTAAATGACATTTATTCCAATCCTCACTTTTAATAAGCCTTTGCAGGGAATCTGAATTGCCCAGTGATGCAGTGGGTTTGGCGGCGGTCCAGGCATTATTTTTTATCCCATCCTGTAAAGATGTTGTTGGCGGCGGGATAGTTGTTTTTTGTCCGCGATACGCCAGTGTAGTGCGTCCGCGTTCTTCATAGTTCTGTCCTGTGTAATGGTTGGCGCCATCTATATCTGCCTGGTAGCCTTTTAAAGCATACGGTATATCCGGTAAAGTTTCACTGCGGTAATTGATACCGCTGTTACCGTCTTTTGAAATCCTAAATTCGAGCGTGAGCTCGAAATTAGCTGGCAGTCCGCCTTTCCAGATAATAAAGTTGTTGGTTTTTATTGCTGTAGCAGGCGTCACTTCACCTACTAAATTACCATTTTCTACGCGCCAGTGAGTACCATCAGCTTCCCAGCCCTTTAATGTTTTGCCATCAAAAATTTGTACATAGCCATTTTTATTGTCCATGCCGTTGCTGGTATTACAGCTGCCCGCCATGAACAGGAAAGGAATGGCTGCGAGCGGAGCAAATAAAGCATGCGGTCTTTTCAGCATAGTTATTTTTTTAAGATGATGATTAATTTTCGTATAGCCATAAACGGTACCTTGTCAGGCATTGGTATTTTTCCAGGTGCCGGAAGCTGCAGAATCCAGTACTGCCTGGCATACCTGCTGTGTTTCCAATGCCTCCCTGAAGGTAGGTGAACATGGTGTGCCTGTTTCCAGGCTCCGGAGAAAATCTGCTACCTGGTGTACAAACGAATGCTCATAACCGATACCCAGTCCGGGTACCCACCATTTATCCATGTAAGGCTGATCCCCGTCTGTAACATGAATAGAACGCCACCCACGTAACGTAGATGCGTCTGCGTTATCAAAATATTCCAGGCGGTTTAAATCGTGTAAGTCCCAGCGGATAGAAGCGTTTTCTCCATTGATTTCAAATGTATATAAAGCTTTATGTCCGCGTGCATAACGGGTTGATTCAAACAGGCCAAGGGAGCCGTTGTTAAATCGGCACATGAAAGCGCACGCATCATCAATATTTACTTTTTCTACTTTACCGGTCAGCTGATGCATACGTTCTTTCACAAATGTTTCTGTCATGCCGGACACATTTTTGATACTGCCGTTAAGCCATATGGCTGTGTCAATACAGTGGGAGAGCAGATCACCTACCACACCGGAACCGGCTACATCGGCATCCATACGCCATAAGCCTTCTCCACCTTGTGGCAGATTAGCGTTGATGGTCCAATCCTGCAGGAAGTTAGCACGATAATGAAAGATACGGCCCAGCTTACCCGAATCAATGATTTGTTTGGCCAGTGTAACTGCCGGGATGCGGCGGTAATTATACCATACGGTATTAGCTACACCTGCTTTTTCAATAGCGTCCACCATTCCACGTGATTCGTCCAGCGTGCGCGCCAGCGGCTTTTCGCAGAGGATCATTTTACCCGCTGCTGCAGCTGCAATAGCAATTTCTGCGTGTTTATCATTGGGTGTACAAATATCTATAGCATCAATATCGTCACGTGCAATCATGGATTTCCAATCTGTTTCTACAGACTGGTAACCCCATTGACCGGCAAAAGCCTGCGCTTTGTTTTCGGTGCGGGAACAAACCGCTTTCAGCACCGGCTGATAAGTCAGCTCCGGGAAAAAGTTTCCCACGCGCAGGTAACCATTGGAATGTGTTCTGCCCATAAAGCCACATCCTATTAAGCCTATCCTCAGTTCTTTCTTTTTTGTCATAGTTGTGAGTGATTATGTGGCCTGAAATGTTTTTCATCCGGGCCTCTCCTTAATAAACTATTCATACCATCCATGCAGCTGCCGCACCTGTACCATCGACGCCAGAATATCGTTCCATGTCTTCGGTTGCGTCATCACTTCATTAGGGAACATGCAACCATCCCAGCAAATGTGGCGGAATGCCTTAGTGAGCGCACCTTTATCATCACGCAGCCAGTAGCCCGCATCGGTGGCAATATCCAGCTTGCCGTTTGGATCAGTAGCTAAACAATGCCGCCCTGTTTTATCGTGTGAACCGGTACCATGCACGGTGCCATCATTTTGCGCAACGTGAAAATCTGTGGTCCATGGGCGCAGCGCTTGCGTTAATGTACGCAGTCCGGCAGCAAGTGCGTCCCTGTCATTCCAGTTGAAATCAGCCGGTAATATGCGGTCTGCTGGACTATTATAACCCAGGAGGTAGAGCAGAGTGTGTGCCATATCCGCCTGGAAGCCAATATTAGGCCGGTTTACGGCTTCTAATGTTTCGATCATAGCTTTCCAGCTATGCATGCCGCCCCAGCAAATTTCGCCCTCTGCTGCTAATTTTTCGCCATAGTCAGCGGCTACATCACCCGCTTCCCGGAATGTTTGTGCAATGAGTTTGGTATTGGTAGCAGGGTCCTTTGTCCAGCTTTCGGGTGTGCTGGCAGAATCAATGCGTATGACACCATTGGGACGAATACCCAGCTCACGCAATTGTTGAGCTATCTGGCACGACTTGCGTACCTGCGTTACAAATTGCGCCCGCTCTTCTTTGCTGCCCATGGCGGAACCACCACTGGGTGGCCAGATAGGTGCTACCAGGCTGCCTATCTCCAGGTTAAAGGAAGCTACTTTGTCTGCCAGCTTTTTGATGCCGTCTGCGGAACTGTCAACAGGAAAATGAGGATCAAAAAGACCGATGTCTATGCCGTCGAATTTAACGCCGTCTACTTCGGCAGCGGCAGTCATTTCCAATAGGGTATCAAATGCAATGACAGGCTCTGAATCAGCCCCTTTGCCTACAATGCCCGGCCAGGTGGCGTTGTGGAGCTTTGGATAATTATTTTCTTTCATAATGTAGCATTAATGCAGGAATATTTTACAACACGAGGTCGGGGTTACCCGGACCAAAATGTTTTAGCATTACAATAGGATCTGTAGTGGAGGCATTGACTATTTTCACACCTGTCAGCGCAGCGGCTTCGCTGATGAAGAACTCATCATGGGTGAGCTGTCCGTAACGGATAAGGGCGGGTGTTTCAATGTCCCATACGCCCATTTTACCATGTCCCTGCATCATGATGATACCATAGGCAGCACTGTCTTTGATCACCACAGTGGCACCAGGTTGGATGATAAGCTCTTTCGCACTGAAAGCATCTGATTTATAGCATACCCAATTCTCCGTATAGCCGTTAGCGTTTATCTCTGCCAGCGGCTTCACCGGTTTGGGATGCATGTAGCGGTTGGCGTAGAGATCAGGATCCTGATTAAGATCCCAGTCAATCACATCGAGGAGTTGTTCAAAATCACCGATGCTTTCTTTGGGGGTGCCATTCCACAGTAGTTCTTCCGGGATGATGGCCTCATTTACGAGCGACTGATACATCGCAAATACATCGGATGCTTTTTGTGGTTCATAAGTACACATACTACCCGGTGCGTGTAACAGTCCAGGCGGTACATCCCATCCGGTGCCGGGTTCCAGCTTAAACGCCTGCGAGTAACTGGTGATCTTATTATCTCCTTTTGTGAAGTTTACCAGGCATTCACGGATTTGTTCGCGGGTAGTACCAGGTGCAATACCCATGAAGGTATAGGGGAAATCGCCGCCATGATTATTCAGTTGTGGTGGAAAATAATAAGCTTCCGGTTTACCTGCCTGCCCAATGAGGGCGGCCTTTTCATCGTTATGATGAATATGATGGGGGAGTGGTCCCATGTTATCAAAGAATTTGGAATACATAGGCCATGCGCCGTGTTCATCCCACAATCTTTTGCCGATCAGTTTATCTTTTAATTCGCTGATGGCATCTTTTAATAAAATAGTTGCATCATCTACTATCACTTTGCTGAGCCCTTCATTTTCGCCGGTCAACGGGCCATTTTTTGCCGGTGTGGTAGAAGATAACCATCGTTCGTCAATGCCGCCACGTTGCCCGCCCAATATGTAATAATCGTCCGGATGTAATTTTATTCTCCGTCCTGGTACGCAAAACGACCTGGGCACCCAGGTGGGCGCCAAACGCAAAATTCCTTGTCCCTGCTCCAGTGCTTTTTCGGCTAAACTTAATTTTTCCATGGGCTTTAATTAAATATGGATTATGATAGATCAGTTAAAAAAGAGGCAATTTTATCGTCACTGTGTAAGAGGTCTATTTGCAATTCATACGACCTGCTTTCGCCGGGTTCCAAAAACAGGAGCGTGCCTTGCTCCCGTGCTTTAGACTGGCCAACAGGTGGATGGGTGCCGGGTTCCAGCCCGGTTACATATTCGCCTTTGCCCCAATGCTGCCAGTTGGTGAGCCAGGGCAATTGTTTTTTCTGAAAGCGTAAAGAGAGCGCGATGCCTAATGCCGGATTATGAATGCCACAAGTGCACCATCCATCGGCAGCTGCCCGGATGTCTATGATAGCGGCTTCTTCTCCTGTACCCGCGTGGCTGTCCATAGGTGCGGGGCACAAGTGGTAATTATTTTTATTTTGGAAGATGTGATTCGGATTTCCATCTCTGGGCTGCCAGGCGCCCTGCCAGCAGATGCTGGCGCCTTCGTTCACCAACGGCCACCCTAAATTAAAATGATAGAGCAGCATATGCGGAGCAATGGTATTGCCCCTGTTGATCACTTCGTCGCGAATACGAATGGTGGCTTGCCCCAGCGTGCCGGAGATGGTACGTTTTAATACCAGCTGCGGGCCCAATACCCTGGCCTGTTGCATAACACCGGTAATACTCATTTCCATATGGCCGGCTACAGGATCGGGTTGTATGATAGCAATAATTTCTGCCGGTGTGTTGCTGATAGGGCCGTGCAGCCCACGTTCCCCGAAGGCATCTGTTTCCGGACCACCCACGTGTATAAGGCCGCAGGTGGTCATCAGGCCACCACCAAAGGTTTGGAGCCAGTCCAAACCTTTATCTGATGAACGCAGCGGGGCGGTGATACCGCCATGACTCAGCCAGGCCAGGCTATGCTGATTGTAAAAAGCATCTGCAATATCCATGGCCCGGTCTATGACTACTTTATAGCGTAGGCCCGTTCCCGTATTTATCCAGGCAATGCGGGTGCCACGCCCGGCGCCATTATCCAGCACAGCAGTTTCTATGCCACCCAGCTGCGAATGATGTGATAGCTTATGGTGCCAATCCTGATTTTTAGAATTCATCCGCGCATCGTTTTTTATCTTCCTAAAAAATAATAAAATAAAATCAGATTAATTGTCTGAATGACAATATTATTTACTGCCCAACTGTCTGGAAGACATAAATACAGAATCCTGCTTATTACCACCAGATTTCAGGTAAGCCATGAGATCCCTTAATTCATCTTCATTTAAACGGTTGATCAGCCCTGGCAGCATTACAGAAACGGCAGATACCTTGGTGCCGGCTACATCTTTTTTCAGCAGTTCCCGCTGTGCCTGTGGGGCAAAAGGATTTTGAGAGATGATATATTTATCCTTATCCTGGCTCACCAAACGGCCTAAAACAGAGCTGCCATCTTTCAGCGAAAACACCGTAGCAGCATACTGATCAGAGATTGTTTTGCTCGGATCAATAATTGATTCCAGGATATCTTTTGTAGAAAAACGTGTACCCAATTGCGTTAGATCAGGACCCGCTACACCACCTTCGCCACGCATACCATGACAGGAGCTGCACAGCGATACGGCGAACATGGCCTTGCCCTGTTCAAAATTACGTTGGGTTAATCCGCTATCTACCACGGCTACTGCTTCTGCCAGTTTCCACTGTCTGCCTGGACCTTTAGGTTGCGGATATCCCTGCGCAAGGCTACCACTATTGTTTATCAGCGAATCGCCTGAGAGCTTGTTAAAATGTGCGAACTGGTTTTTAGGTGCATTTTTCAACGCATTTTTCCTGGCAATGTTGATGAAGCCAATAAAGCTATGCCCGCCTTTGAAAGTAAATGCATGATAAAACCATTGGAAGTAGGCTTCCTGTAATTCCGGTGTCCAGCCATTTTTAGCCTGACTCAATACAGTGGCGTACCACGTTTGCTGCAGTGGCGGCATTTTAGATAACATGCCGGCTATATCCAGTCCGTACTGCGGATTGCGGAGAATCAGATCGGCAGACTGCATCGCTGTTTTTTGGGCAGCGGTATCGTCTTTTGCTGTAGCCAGCAAGGCCATGGTTTTTTCTACTGCCTTTGGAGCATCCAGGTATACCAGTACCTTGCTCAGGGATCGGTTCAGGTCATTAGTGGTGGCAGGATACTGTGGATCAAGATAGGCTGCTATCTGGTCCCTCAGCGCAGCATCGGGTTTTCCCATGCGCACAAATACCAGCTCAAAAGCACGCAGCAGATCTATTTGCTGAGATGGAGATAACTGCGCATAATTGATGGTCATGAGTTGTGGCAGCAGGAATTTTTTTACATCTTCCTTTCCCTGGCGTGCCAGTGCAATGCTCGACTGGATCAGTGTTTCCGGATCTTTTTCCTGCAATACTTTATTTTGCCATTCACTTAAAGGCTGATTTTCTATCGCAATTCTTGCAGCAAAACGAATGAAACGATCACTGTTTTTCAGATAAGGCCACGCAAAATCTACTGCACCTGGCTTTGGTCCTCCATGATATGTTTCCAGCTGTCTGCGGATTTTGGAAGCTTCATTAGGCGCTGTGGCAGCGAGTTGCGTGGCATTCTCCTGGTTATCTTTATAATAAACACGATATAGATCTGATTCCAGTCTGCGGCCACCGGTGAGGAAATACAAAGCACCATCAGGACCAATCACACCGTCTGTTAAAGGCAACGGAGAACCGGATAAAAACTCTTCTGCATCTGCTTTATAAGAAGCGCCTTCCGGCTGTAAATGAATAGCATAGATGATTCCAAAGCTCCAGTCGAACGCAAATAATGATTTGCGGTATTTCTCCGGAAACCGTGCATTACCGCCATAGATCAGGTTAGTAGGAGAGCCCTGGCCTATATTTAATAACGGTGGTAAATTATCAGGATAGGCAGGCGACCATTTTTCGGTGCCGGGCCTCCAGCCATATTCACTGCCGCTGGTTACCTGGCAAATACGGGTAGGACGATACCAGGGGGTACCAAAATCCCATTCCATATCTGAATCATAAGTAAACATATCACCGGCATCATTAAAGGTGAGGTCAAAAGGATTGCGATAACCTGAGCTGATCAGCTCCCAGTTGGAACCGGTAGAATCTATGTGAGCAATCCATCCGCCGTGGGTATTTACCGTATTGTCGTGACCGTTAGGGTCCCTGATCAATGGCAGTATATTGTCGATGTTCCAGGAAGGGGGCACCTTATAGGAATTCATCTCCGGTATTTTGGTGAAATTTCCTGCAATCACATAAATGGATTTTTTGTCAGGCGACAGTACCACGCTGTGTGGCCCGTGTTCGCCTTCTCCATCCAATGCCTTTAGCAGGGTAACTTTATCAAACTGATCATCTCCGTCAGTATCCTGCAAACGATATAAGCCACTGCCTTTATTAAATTTATCATCACTGTTATGATTCACCATTACATAAAGACTGTTGAATGCATACAGCAATCCCTGTGCATAGCCCATGGATACGTGTTGTGTACTCGTATCATGGCCGATGATCAGCCGTTCAATTTTAAATTTAGAGGAATCTTCTCCAACAGCCGGAAGATGCAGCCGGTACAGGAAGCCATATTGGTCGGATACAATGAGGCGGCCTTTGTTGTCGAATGCCATGGAAACCCAGGAGCCCTGCTTGTTGTCGCCGGGGCTGTACAAATGTTCTGCTACAAAGTTGTCGGGCAACTTCAGCGCATCCGTTTTCGGGTTTTTAGGTTTATTCTTTTTTGACGTTGAGTCATTCCCGTTATGACAGGCTACTCCTGTAATAATAACGGCGGCATACAGCAATAGTAGCCTGAGTGATGATTTTCGTAACGTGGTCATAATATTTACTTAAAAAGTTTCCTGATCTGGTATAATGGGTATGGGTTGTTCGCTATGGTAATATAAGCAAACGTTTTCCTGTTTTTTTGACTATTTTTTACCACCCTATATTTTGTGCAAATCCATTTAAACGTACTTCTCTTTCAGGAATAGGAAACAATAGCTGAAACGGTTGAATATTATAAGAAGCAGCACTGAGGCGCGATAACCGTTTCTTTTCTTCTGTGCCATGTTGTGTCATTATGGATACTGCTTTACCGGTGCGTAGCAGCTGATACCAGCGCTGATCTTCAAAAGCCAGCTCCACTCTTTCTTCGTGAAAAACGGTATCTCTGAAAGCAGCCTGGTTTAAGGCCGGCAAAGGAGCCAGGCCGGCACGAACACGCACCGTATTAATATATTGATTAGGATCGCCGGTACCGGTTTCATTGATGGCTTCTGCCAGCATCAGCAATACCTGCGAGTAACGATACACCGGCCAGTTTTCATTAGCCCGTCCATCCAACGCATACGGAGGATGATAGAATTTTTTGATCAACGGCATTTTGCCACCAAAAGCAACAGATTCTGCAAACGCAGCATTGGTAGGACTATCATACATATAGATAGATGCATCCTTTCTTTTATCACCCGCCTCATAAGCATTCACAATACTGGGTGTAGGAATATTATTCCCGCCCAGGTTGCCATTGAAGCCGGTTAAATCTTTTTTGCCATTACGCGGACCAAATACAAAAATAAAATTGCTGCTTTCTGTTTCCAGCCCGGAATTAAATTGTACCGCAAAAACCGATTCTGCATTGTTCTTTTGGGCAGGATCAAAATTATCACCATAGACAGGTACCAGCGAATAGTTCAGGGTGGTTACCTGTTGCAGCGTAGCTACAGCTTTGGGAAAATCTTTCATCGTTAAATACACATCTCCCAACAGTGTTAATGCTGCTCCCCTGGTAGCTCTTCCTGTTTCGCTGCTGCTATGGGTTGCCGGTAAGCCGGCGGCGGCATCGGTAGCATCTGCAATGATCTGTGCATATACTTCTGCTACGGTTGCTCTTTTAGGTGTGGCAGCATCTTCCGGACCGGATACTTCTTTTACCAGCAACGGAACACCGCCAAATAGGCGCACCAGGTGGAAGTAGTATAATGCCCGCAGGAATTTAGCTTCACCGAGGTACTGTTTTTTGGTAGCATCACTGGCAAATTTCACCGCATCAATGCGACTGATGATCACATTGGATTGTTGTATGTTCCTGTATATCTGCGCCCAAGTAATATTTACATAGTTGTTACTGGAAGTAATCAGGAACTCGTCGATTTCTTCTCTTTGCTGTGCTCCACGGTCACTTTCATCATACTGATAGTTGGTATTGTCTGCTCTCATTTCAGAGAGGGCCCAGTAGTCGCTGGTGTAAAAATTCTGTAATACGCCATAGCAGCCATTTACAGCACGCAGTACCTGTGCTTCTGTAGTATAATAATTAGAACCGCTGGAGAACGAATTGGGTTTTACATCCAGCATATTATTACAACTATTCAGTGTGAGCGCCAACAGCGCAATAAAAGATATTTTCGTTTTCATGTTGCTATTCTTTTAGAAACTGAATTAAAAGGTGAGGTTGGTGCCCAGTGAAAAAATTCTGGGAACAGGGTAGTTGGAATAATCGATACCCGGTACCAGTGCACCGCTTCCTCCTTTACCGAGGTAGTTGGTTACTTCGGGGTTGCCGCTGTATTTGGTGAAAAGAATGACATTTTGTACACTCACATAAACGCGTGCACTCTGTACAAATCCTCTTCTTGGAATGCTATAACCAAGTGTGATATTTTTAACCCATGCATAATTATTTTTTTCTACAGTGAGCGAACTAACATCTCTGTACATTACCCTGCCACGGCCGGAACCATTGGTGGTAGGTACTTTCCCGTTGCCCGGATTAGATTCGGATCTCCATCTCCGGGCTACATCTTTTCTTACATTAAACACACCATCTATGTTGCCGTTGTAATCATTGGTAGCATGTAATCTGTCGGCTCCCATAGAACCAACCACCAATACACGCAGGTCAAAATTTTTGTAGTTCAGGATGTTGGTCATGCCCCAGTTGAAATCAGGATAGGGGTTACCGATAATAGCGAAATCCTGTACAGGTGTGATAACACCATCACCATTGATATCTTTAAAACGGATATTACCGGGAATAGCACCGGGAAAAGCAGGGCCCTTATCTACTTCACCCTGGTTCTGATAAATGCCGTCGAAAACATAACCGTATAGCATAGCCAGTGGCTTGCCTACCATGCTTATGTTGGTAGGATTACCTTCACTGCTGTTGCCGGAGTAAATTGGTGCATTATCTTTTCCAAGTGCCAGTACTTTATTTCTGTTGAAAGAAATGTTGAAGTTGGTGGTCCAGATAAGACGTTTGGTTTCAATATTGCGGGAGCTGATACCTATTTCAAGTCCCCTGTTTTCCATATCACCCCTGTTTTCTGTTACCGTACCAAATCCACTGGATTGTGGTATTTCCACGTTTAACAACAGGTCCTGTGTATTTCTTTTGTAGATATCTGCAGTAATATATACGCGATCTTTCCACAAACCTATATCGATACCTATATTCAGTTCTTTCATTTTTTCCCAGCCCAGTTTAGGATTGCCGAGTGAATTCATCACGCGGCCACCAGCCAGGGAACCACCTAATACATAATCGCTGGTACCGATACTGCTCATGTAGGAATAATTCCCGATGTTGAAATTACCGGAGAAACCATAGGATGCTCTTAACTTCAGATCACTGATGTTTGTCAGGGATTTCATGAAAGACTCCTGTGATACACGCCAGCCAAGGGCTACAGAAGGGAACGTTCCCCAGCGGTTGTTGGGTCCAAACCTGGAAGAACCATCGCTTCTCACAGTAGCTGTTACCAGGTATTTATCTTTATAAGCATAATTCACCCTGGCCAGATAAGATAATAATGCCCACTCTGTTTTATCTGTACCACCTGTAATAGTAGCTGCTGCGTTTAAGGTTTTAATATCATCATCGGGATAATTGGCGCCGTTAAAACCAGCGTACTGCTCTTTCTGCGACTGGATAGTATATCCCAGTAATCCGGTGAAAGCATGCCCGCTGGTAGTGGTATGTTGATAGGTCAGTGTATTTTCATTCAGCCAGTTTAAGTAGTTGCCATTGCCGTAACTGCCACTGGGAATGCTTGGTGGCGCTGCATTGGTATTTCCCAATGTAGATGGCCTGAAATATTCACTGCTGCCTTCCTGGTAGTCTGTGTTGAAAGTGGATTTAAACTTTAAATTTTTCAGTATTTCATACTCTCCGTAAACATTAAAAAGTATACGACTGCTTTTTGACCTGTTCACCGTTTCATTCAGCGACATTACCGGGTTAGGCAAACCAAAAGTACCGGGGCTTTGAATAAATGCATTGTAAGTGCCATCAGGATTGTACACCGGTTCAATAGGACTGGCGATACCAAAAACTTCGCCTCTTCCTTCACCGTTGGCACTGCCTTTCCGGGTAGTATAGGAGGGCGCCACATTAAAACCAACTTTAAATCTGTCTGATAAAGTGGCATCCACATTGGCTCTTACGCTAAACCGCTGATACCCGCTATTAATAATTACACCATCCTGGTTAAAGTATCCGGCAGAAATATAAGTCCTGATTTTTTCGTTGCCACCACTCATACTAAGATTGATATCTTCCATAGGTGCTACGCGTGTTACTGCATCAAACCAGTTGGTGCCTTTGCCAATCAGCTCAGGGTGGCGATAAATTGCAGGAATATCTGCATCCGTAGGTTCCCTGTGTTCGGTGAAGCGGATATTATCTTCAATGGCTTCTTTTCTGAACTGGGCAAATTCCTGCCCGTTCATCAGATTGGGTCTGCCTTTTTGCGGAATAACCTGTGTACCATAATTGGCAGATACCTGTATCAGTGGGATGCCGGCTGATCCTCTTTTAGTGGTAATCAGTACCACGCCGTTAGCGCCTCTGGAGCCATAGATAGCAGTAGCAGAGGCGTCTTTCAACACCGCCATGGATTCAATATCCTGTGGGTTAATAGCGTTCATCGGATCAGATATCTGTTCGGAAGAAGAAGCGAGCGGATAACCGTCTACTACATACAAAGGCTGACTGCCGGCACCTACGGCACCTATACCTCTCACCTGTACCTGTGGCCCGCCTCCGGGAATACCATTGGAAGTACTTACTTGGATACCTGCAATCTGCCCGGCGAGTGCCTGGTCAGGACCCGCTACAGGCATGTCTTTGATGCTCTTCATGGAAACAATGCCCACTGCACCGGTAACATCCTTTTTTTGTTGTGTACCATATCCCACTACTACCACCTGATTCAGCAATTTATTACTGGATTCCAGTGGCATATTAATTTTAGTACGGTTGCCTACATGTACCGTCTTTGTAACATATCCTACAAAACTAAATACCAGTGAGTCTGTAGCAGCAGCTGAAATAGTATACCTGCCGTTAGCGTCAGAGAAAGTACCCTGACCGGTACCTTTAATGCCGATGGTAACACTGGGCAGCGGCTGACCGCTACCGGCATCGGTGAGCTGTCCGGTAACAGCATTACCTTTTTGTGCATAGCTATAGGAGCAGATGAACAACAGCACGAAAAAGATTTCCCCGAAACGAACAAGACGGGAATATCCTTTATGATAAAGGATGGGAACTTTAATCATAACGAGTGGAATTAGATTTGGTGAAAGGGCATTTGGTTTTACAGCAATAAATTTAATTGAAGAATCATAGATTCCTGTCCTGTTGCGTCCTGTACTGTCCTGTACTGTCCTGTATTAGCGAGGTGGAAGGCCTTCGGCCTTTGTCTTTTCTTTAGCAGGATTAGGCTGATTTAGATGATTACCCTGATTTTGTTTTCTTCTGTAAAATATGGCATCTCTATACGGTAAGCTTTTAGAAAATTAGTATGGGTTAATGATTAGAAATAAATGAAATCAGAAAAATCATCTAAATCAGTCTAATCCTGCTAAAGAAAAGACAAAGGCCGAAGGCCTTCCCCACAAACACACCATTCATAATTTTTTTCAATTATTTTTATACCCCAAACTTATAAGTGCCTTATGAAAATTAGAAAAGTAATGATGCCATTAATGGCATTGTCTGTTATGTTGGTAACAACTACATATGCGCAGAACGTCAATGATTCCACCGCTCAGGCCACAGCGCGTCAAAAGCAACAGGACGCAGAAAGAATGAGCCAGGACTGGGCCTGTTTAAAATGTTTTCAGGATGCCAATGCTACGGTAGCAGCACCTAAGCCAGGTGAGCAACGCGTGGTATTCATGGGCAATTCTATTACCATCGGATGGGCGAACCTCGACCCGGAATATTTCACCGGTAAACCTTATATCAACAGAGGCATCAGCGGACAAACAACCCCACAAATGCTGATTCGTTTCCGCCCGGACGTTATTAATCTGAAACCTAAAGTGGTGGTGATTTTGGCAGGAACCAATGATATTGCTGGTAATACCGGCTATACTGCTATAGAAACTATTTTCGGCAATCTCGCATCTATGGCGGAATTGGCTAAAGCCAACGGCATTAAAGTAGTATTGTCTTCTGTACTCCCTGTTTTTGATTACCCCTGGCGCAAAGGCCTGCAACCAGTAGAAAAGATTGCAGATCTCAACCAGCGCATAAAAAGCTATGCTGCTAAAAAAGGCTTCATCTACCTGGATTATTATACTGCAATGGCAGATGAAAGAAAAGGATTAAAAGCAGCGCTGACTTACGATGGTGTACATCCTAATAAAGCAGGCTACCAGGTAATGGGGCCATTGGCCGAAAAGGCTATTGCTGCAGCTTTAAAAAGTAAATAAAATCTTATATGCGCAAACATCTCCATTGGCTGCTGTTAACCGGAATAGCCATTCTGACTGCTGCCATATCTCATTTTTTTTCTGCGGTGCTGTCAAATCCGGATATTTTATCTTAATTTCATTATTCACCAAAGAAAAGGAGGTATTCATGCTATCTACAGAATATTCATGGACACCATCGGTTAATTTAGTTTAGCCGGGTTCTCCATCAAAGAAATCTGTTAACGCTTTGGCGTTAAAGGCATCCTGGCTTGGCCGGGATGCCTTTCTCATTAAATCTGTATCAAAATAAAAATTAAAAAAATTATGGCTTACATAATGGTGGACATGGAAAGTGACGGACCTATACCCGGAGATTATTCTATGATTTCATTTGGCGCTGTACTGGTAGATGAACAGCTGGATCAGTCTTTTTACGGACAACTCAAACCTATATCCGATAAATACATTCCGGAAGCACTCGCCGTATCCACACATACCCGTGAAGAAACACTGACCTTTGAAGATCCGGTGGCGGTAATGACTGATTTTAAGAACTGGATAACTTCCGTTTGCAAGGACAGGCCCATTTTTATCAGTGATAATAACGGTTTCGACTGGATGTTTATCTGCTGGTATTTCCATCACTTCCTTGGCGCTAATCCGTTCGGACATAGCTCACAAAACCTTGGCAGCTTATATAAAGGACTGGAAAAAGATACATTTACAACGTTTAAGCACCTACGAAAAACCGAACACACCCATCATCCGGTAGATGATGCTAAAGGCAATGCCGAAGCATTGCTAACGATGAAAAAGGAGCGGGGATTGAAAATTAAGTTTTAGAGAAGATCATCTCACATCTTTAAACTTTTCACTGGGTTCACCAATCCTGCTTTTACAGACTGATTTTGAACACCCTATTTCAATTTATGCTTCCGCAAAGAATACTTATAAAAATCTTCTACTTTGGTCCGCGCCCATGGCGTCTTCCGTAAAAATTTTAAACTGCTTTGTATAGAAGGATTGCTTGTGAAGCAGTTAATTCTGATCTGTTGTCCCAACTCTTCCCAGCCATAACTCTCTACCAGGTGGGTAACTATTTTCTCCAGTGTGAGTCCGTGCAGTGGGTCGTTGGATGGTCCTTGTGTTTGCATGCTTTACCGTTTAATCGCCACAAAGATAAAGAGAAACAACAAAGAAAAACTATAAAGAGGCCCGCATGGTCACATAAAAAGGCACTTCTATCTGAGCCCTGGAGTTATCCAGGATCAGCTGCGCGGCCATTTCTCCCATGGCTTTAAAGTCGGTAGAGATGGTGGTGATGCCGCTTAAAATGAATTTTTTCAGCGGTGTTTCATTGTAGGAGATCACCCCTACGTCTTTCCCGATTTGTAAATTCAGGGAGATGATTTTCTCGATCAGCTCTACCAGGTCGCTTTCCCGCAGGTTGATGTACACATCACCCGGCTGAATATCTTCATCTGCAATCTCATTTACTATTTTGCTGGTAAAGGCATAATTCTGACAAAACTGAATGAATCCTTCATAGATCTCTTCCGGATAATAAGTGTTTTCCGGATAAATGATTTTGATGGTATGATACTGTTGCAGCTTATCTTTTGCCTGTTCCAGTGCACCGTAAATATCCTGCTGAAAATTTTCATATACAGCGCCATATTCACCGGTAACACCTTTGAGCTTTTTATCCAGCAAAATAAGTTTCTCTTTTGGAATGGTATTAATCACTTCGTCCACATGTTCCCAGCGTTCCCGGAAATGCGGCAGGATCACCACGTGTGTGTACTCATTGATTTTTTGTGAGAGCAGTTTCTTAAAGAGACTGAAATCACTGTTATAGATGTAGAAGTCGATGTTGGCCTGTTCGCCTAATTTATCGGCGAAGGAATCATAAATTAATTTTTTATGTTCACTGAGTTTGTTGAATAAGAGCAGTATCTTATACTGTTGATCCAGGTTGGTATGCTGCACATAATAGCCTTTGCCGGGTACAGAACCCAGGATGCCCAGCCCCTTCAGGTATTTATAGGCTTTTTCAGCAGTATCACGGGAAATCTCAAAAGCATAGCTTACTTCATTGATAGAAGGTAAAATGTCATCCTGCTGCAGCTTCCGGTCTACAATGGCCTTGATAATAGAATTGGCCAGCTGATAGTATTTAGGTGTAGCAGAGAAATCATCAATAAACAAATACTTAAAGATCGGATGTTGTTTCATGGTTCAGTCGGCATTTATCACGTGGAAATAGTACGCTGGTATTGGTATTACTGTTTTCGTAAACAATGATAGTGATTTAATTGTAAAGTTGATACATGATGATGGAAGCATGACAGTGCATGACAGTTTAAAAATGAACATGCTTTATTTTTATGAAAGTTTTGTTTTCCACGTTACAAATTCAGTCGTAATTATGCAGGCTTTATTGGGAGTTTTATTCCACTTTATTGGTGGATTCGCATCCGGAAGTTTTTATATCCCCTATAAAAAAGTAAAGGGATGGAGTTGGGAAAGTTATTGGATCGCCGGCGGCCTGTTTTCCTGGTTGGTTGTTCCCTTCATTGCTGCGTGGTGGACTGTTCCGGGCTTTATGGAAATTATCCGCAGCACAAACAACAGTATCTTATTCCGGACATATTTCCTGGGCGTTTTATGGGGCATTGGTGGTTTAACCTTTGGGTTATCTATGCGCTACCTGGGCATGTCGCTGGGTATGGCGGTGGCACTGGGTTTCTGCGCTGCTTTCGGCGCTTTAATACCACCTGTTTACAGAGGGCTCTTCACAAACGATCCTAACACACTGGAAGCCATGTTCCACACCAATAAGGGACTGTTTGTTTTATTGGGCGTAGTAGTATGCCTGGTGGGTATTGCCATCAGCGGCAGGGCGGGTATGCTTAAGGAACGGGAGCTTTCGGCAGAACAGCAAACGGCCGGTATCAAAGAATTTAATCTTCGTAAAGGGCTGCTGGTAGCCATTGTATCAGGTATATTAAGTGCCTGTATGAGTTTTGCTATCACGGCAGGAGGTACCATGGGCAAAGCAGCAGTAGCTAATCATGTAAATCCGCTGTTTAAAAACAATGTTATTTTTGTAGTGATCATGTTGGGTGGCCTTACCACTAATTTTATCTGGTGCATGATCCTGAACACACGGAACAAATCTTTTACTGATTATACAAACAGGAAAACGCCCCTGGCAAAAAACTATTTATTTGCTGCATTGGCCGGCACTACCTGGTTCCTGCAATTCTTTTTTTATGGCATGGGTGAAAGTAAGTTAGGCAATGATGCCAGCTCCTGGATCCTGCATATGGCTTTTATTATTCTCGTTTCCAGTATGTGGGGCTTTGTTTTGAAAGAATGGAAGGGTGTCAGCAAAAAAATTGTTGGCGCTATTTCCCTCGGCATCATCACTATCATTCTCTCTGTAATCCTGGTGGGGTATGGCAATTCATTAAACAATTAATGTCCCGGTCCCCATCGTATTTAAAAACGTTAAAACTATATTGTATGTCTATAGATGGAACCACTACACGATTCAGGCATGTCAGCTATTTATGGGATGACGCAACCGCCGCTACCATGGCGGGTGATGAAGTAGCCTTACTGATCTATCGTTCCAATTTACTCGGTGCTGATCTCCGGCTCACGAATTATGGCGGTGGCAACACATCATGCAAAGTTATCGCTAAAGACCCGCTCACCGGCGCTCCCACAGAAGTGATGTGGGTAAAGGGCTCCGGCGGCGACCTCGGCACATTAAAAAGAAGTGGCCTGGCGGCGTTATATGTAGATCGCCTTCACAGCCTGCAACATATTTACAGGGGCATTGCGCACGAAGATGAAATGGTGGAATTATTTAACCACTGCATTTACGATCTGAACTCAAAAGTGCCTTCTATTGATACCCCTCTGCATGGCTTTTTGCCATTCAAACATATTGATCACCTGCACCCCGATGCTGCCATTGCTATTGCGGCGGCAAAAGACGGCAAAAAAATCACGCAGGAACTATTCAGTGGCACAATAGGGTGGGTGCCCTGGCAAAAGCCCGGATTCGACCTCGGATTGCAATTAAAACAATGCCTGGCGGAGAACCCCGGTATACGCGGGATCATGCTGGGCTCGCACGGACTGTTCACCTGGGGCGATACCGCCTATGAAAGCTATACCAACACCCTGGAAGTAATAGAACGTTGTGCGGAATACCTGCAGGAAAACACCGGCCGGCATAAACTGGTTTTCGGCGGAACAAAAATAGCGTCACTGGAAAAAGAGGCCCGGCTGGCACAGGCTGTGGCACTGGCGCCGGTATTGCGGGGTTACTGTTCTTCTTTCAGGAAGATGATCGGTCATTTTACAGATGACCAGCGCGTATTGGAATTTATTAACTCCAACGACCTGGACAGACTGGCACCATTAGGGACCAGTTGCCCCGACCACTTTTTGCGCACTAAAATTAGTCCGCTGGTGCTGAACTTACCTGCTACAGCAGATCTCAGTGATGTAGCTGCGATAAAAGCCTGTCTTTCACCGTTGTTCGGGGATTACAGGATGATGTATGCGGATTACTATAATACCTGCAAACATCCGAACAGCCCGGCTATGCGGGATCCTAACCCGGTGGTGATATTATATCCCGGTGTAGGGATGTTTACTTTTGCAAAAGATAAACAAACGGCCAGGGTAGCAGCAGAGTTCTACATCAATGCTATCAACGTAATGAAAGGTGCCGAAGCTATCTCTGAATATATGGCGCTGCCGCGTCAGGAAGCATTTAATATCGAATACTGGCTGCTGGAAGAAGCGAAGCTGCAACGTATGCCTAAGCCTAAAGCGCTGACTGGCAGCATAGCGCTGGTAACAGGTAGCGCAGGCGGTATCGGCAAAGCCATCGCTAAAAAATTTGCAGATGAAGGAGCGGTGGTAGTCATCAATGATAATGATGTACAACGCCTCGCAGTGGCTACAGAAGAATTTACAAAACTATATGGAAAAGATGTTTTTGCCGCGGATATACTTGATGTAACAAATGTGGAATCTATCCATAAAACCTGTAACACAGCTGTACTGGCCTTTGGCGGGATAGATATTCTTGTCAACTGCGCAGGCCTCTCCATTTCAAAACCATTGGAAGAACACACAGAAAAAGATTGGGATCTGCTGTACGATGTATTGGTAAAAGGACAGTTCCTGGTTACACAGGCTGGTGTAGAGATCATGCGCAAGCAGGGAAAAGGCGGAGATGTATTGAATATTGTGAGTAAGAATGCATTGGTGTCTGGTCCTGATAACGCCGCCTATGGCTCTGCTAAAGCGGCACAGTTGCACCTCAGCCGCCTCAATGCTGCCGAGCTGGGAAAAGATCGTATACGCGTGAACGTAGTCAACCCGGACGCAGTAATTTCCGACAGCAAAATATGGGCAGGTGCCTGGGCGGAAGGAAGGGCGAAAGCCTACAGTATAAAAGTGGAAGAGCTGCCGGCTTTTTATGCTAAACGTACTTTACTCAACGAAATTATTGTACCCGAAGATATTGCCAATGCCTGCTTCGTTTTTGTTGGCGGCTTACTCAGCAAGGCTACCGGAAATGTACTGAATGTAGATGGTGGCGTAACGATGGCTTTTGTCAGATAAAAAATACCGTTAAAAGAATTATTTTATCTGCTGTAATATTATCTTTTATGAATATTGAGAAATCAAGGATAGCAATACATAATGACGTATTACTGGCCACTCATCAGCGTTCCTTCGATTACATCGCAGGTGAAGTGGAAAATGCCGGCGATATTGTCAATAAATTAGCCGCCTTCCAGGTAGCTATTCCAAGCTGGGCGCTGGGTACCGGTGGTACACGCTTTGGTCGTTTTCCCGGTGGCGGTGAGCCGCGTTGTCTCGAAGAAAAAATTACCGACATCGGATTACTGCACCAGCTCAATCAATCCAGTGGTGCCATCTCTTTACATATTCCCTGGGATATTCCATCAGATCCGTCGCATATTAAAGCCCTGGCTGCACAGTATGGACTGCGCTTTGATGCCATGAATTCCAATACTTTTCAGGATCAACCCGGACAAGTATTCAGCTACAAATTTGGTTCCCTGCAACATGTCAATAAAGACATCCGTAAGCAGGCAATAGCACACAATATAGAAGTCATACGCCATGGTATCGCACTGGGCTCAGATGCACTCACCGTGTGGTTGGCAGATGGGTCCTGCTTTCCGGGGCAGCTAAATTTCCGGCAGGCATTTCAGCATACACTGGAAAGCTTGCAGGAAATTTACGCCGCCTTACCGGACGATTGGAAAATATTTGTAGAATACAAAGCAGCGGAACCTAATTTTTATTCCACCACAGTAGGCGATTGGGGGCAGTCATTATTATATACCAGTAAGCTTGGCCCCAAAGCCTTTACACTCGTGGATCTGGGGCATCATCTACCCAATGCCAACATTGAACAGATTGTTTCCCTGCTGCTGATGGAAGGAAAATTAGGAGGCTTCCATTTCAATGATTCCAAATATGGTGATGATGACCTTACCGTCGGTAGTATCAAACCCTATCAGCTGTTCCTTATCTTTAATGAGCTGGTGGAAGGTATGGATGCCAAAGGCATGAACCACGCCACCGGCCTGGGTTGGATGATTGATGCTTCACATAATGTAAAGGATCCGCTGGAAGATCTGCTGCAATCCATAGAAGCAATCATGATTACCTATGCGCAGGCTTTGCTGGTAGATAGGAAAAAATTAGCCGAAGCGCAACAAAACAATGATGTGGTAACCGCTCAGGAAGTACTGCAACATGCCTTTCGTACAGATGTGCGTGCATTGGTGGCAGCAGCGCGCCTGCAGGCTGGTGGCGCCTTACAGCCGCTGGCATTGTATCGTACAGAAAAGGTAAGAGAACAGCTGATACATGAAAGAGGTATGAAAACAGTGGCTACGGGTTTGTAGCGTAATAATTCCCTTTATGAGCGAAATTCCCGTTATAGCAATTTTCGATGTTGGTAAAACCAACAAAAAACTGTTCCTCTTTGATGAACAGTACCGTATTATATTTGAAAGAACAGCTCGTTTTACGGAAACAACAGATGAAGACGGGGCGCCCTGTGAAAACCTGGAAAGCCTCCGTCTGTCTGTGTTTGATTCATTAAGAGAAGTATTCAGCAGGAAAGACCTGGCAGTAAAAGCAATTAATTTTTCTACCTACGGCGCCAGCCTGGTATATATAGATGAAGCAGGACGTTCCTTAACACCACTGTACAATTACCTGAAAGAATATCCTGCTCCATTGAGTGAGCAGTTTTATAAAAAATACGGCGGGGCGGAAAAGTTTTCCGTGCAAACAGCTTCGCCGGTATTGGGTAGCCTGAACTCCGGGATGCAGTTGTATCGCATAAAGCATGAGCAGCCTGCTATTTTCAGTCAGATGAAATATGCATTGCATTTGCCGCAATATATGAGCTATTTGTTGTCTGGTGTGGGTTGTTCTGATATCACCAGCATCGGGTGTCATACTAACTTATGGGACTTTTCTAAAAATCAATATCATATGTGGGTAACAAAAGAAGGGGTGCTGGATAAACTGGCGCCTCTTTTTTCTTCCGGAGAAGTGCTGCCGGCCACCTTTCCCGGAAATAATTATGCGGTGGGTATCGGTTTACACGACAGCTCCGCAGCACTTATTCCATACCTCGTAAATTTTCACGAACCTTTTGTACTGCTCTCCACCGGTACCTGGTGTATCAGCTTTAATCCTTTTAATGATACGCCCCTCACCCATGAAGAGCTGGCGGAAGACTGCCTGTGTTATATGACCTTTCAGGGCAAGCCGGTAAAGGCTTCCCGCTTATTTGCCGGTTATGAGCATGAGCAACAGGTGAAACGGATTGCGGCACATTTTAATCAACATACCGGACGTTATCGTTCCATTGATTTTGATGCAACCATCGTTACTCGTTTAAAAGAACGGAATAAACAGGATACACCTGCTATGCCGCCGGATAAAAAACTATTGCAGGCATCAGTATTCTCACAAAGGGATCTGCATACTTTTTCATCTGACACAGAAGCTTATCATCAGCTGATGATGGATATTGCTATTCAGCAGTATAAGGCCACCAGACTGGTTTTAAAAGGTGTAAGCGTAAAACGTATATTCGTTGACGGTGGTTTCAGTAAAAATGCCATCTACATGAATTTACTGGCTGCACTTTTTCCGGAGATAGAAATTTTTGCTGCTTCTATGGCACAGGCAACAGCAGTAGGTGCAGCACTGGCAATACATTCATCGTGGAATAGCAAAGTGTTGCCTAACGACATTATCGAATTAAAATATTATGCTGTTATGAAGTAATGGGCATAATAACACAATTAACGATGCCCTTCTAATGACAAACATCACACATGAATGGCATAGTGTTGATTAAGGAGATTTATTTGTTTACTCCTCCACTATAAACTCGCTCAAATCCACATCCAGGATATCATAATCTTTTTTATTCCGGATAATTTCCGGGCGGAGAAATAGCTTGAAATCCTTTATTACAAAGGGGCTATCAGGGTCTGGTTCATCAGGGGGAGCATCGCTTATTTTCAAAGCCTGCTTAATTTCCTGCAGGGCCAGTTCTAATCTGCCGGCATTTAGTTTGGCTAGTGGTAATTGCCACTGAAACTGATGACTATCGTCTATAGATATTGGTACCCACACACTTTTGGCGGTAGATATATTCAGATCTCTGTCAAAAAAAAGCACATCTTCCAGTGTTATTAAATCCTGTTGCCATCCGGGTTCGTCATCTGGTAGTAATACTTTTCCATAGCCGCCAATGCTGAAAATGCTCAGGACCTGTTTATCGGCCAACACTTTTTTCAGCCCGGCCATGAATGTATCCAGGGAATCATTCTCTATTTCAATGACATCATCTAACCGGATGTAGGTGGGTATCAGTAATTCGTGTTGGATAGTAATGGCCAATACATGCCGTATATCTTCAAATACTGCATCTGGTATAGGTGCACCTTTTTGAAGTGCTTGTATTGTTGGATATCCTGCAGGTATATCTTCATAAAAATACCAGGTGTTATGAAAGCCACTGTCAGGAAAATCAACCTTTTTCATAATGCGGTTAGGTTTGGTAACATGCGAGGGCGTAAATATAACCCTTTTACAGATGCCGCTGTAAATGAGGGCAGAGAATAACGCAGGCTACACCTTTTTACTGCCCCAGCAGCAACCTTAATTTTTTATTAAACTCATTCACTTTCGCACCCAGTGGCTCAAAGAACTCCGCATCAAACTTTTCCACTATTTTAATGGCCTGTTTCGTTGTTTTTATACCTGTTTCGGTGAGTACAACTGTTTTGGCTCTTGTATCTGTGGCGTGTTCCTTTCGTTCCAGCAATCCTTTTGTTTGCAAGGTGCGAAGTACCGTGGAGGTAGTCATGGGATCTATTTTGGAATGGGCGGAAAGCAGTATTTGCGTAACCGGCTCTTGCTGTTGCGATAACCACATAATGCTGGCCAGCAAAACAAATTGCGAATGGGTAAGGTCATATTTTTCAAGTGCCTTTCTGATTTCTCTCTGCCAAAGACTTGTTACCTGCCACAATAAGAAACCCGGACTTTCCTCTGCCGCTTCAAAACTAAATGCATTTTCATCTTTTTTCATGACCCTATCATTTTTGCAAAAATAAGATTAAAGTCCTTTTCCCGATCTCAAAAAAGCGGGTGTGGAAAGGATAACCCCATAAATCCACCAGCCCCGCCCCGCATGCTCCTTTGAAACAACAACGACCCAATATTTTGTAGTACTCATCATTTATAATTTACTGGCAAACGTTACCTGGTTCTGCATGTCTTCAGGTAAACCGTCTACAATTTCCTGTGCTACAATCTTCCTCCATAAAAATCCTAATACGCCGGAAACGGTCATGGTAACGGTGATCTTTAAGCCGGCTGCTGTTTCTTCAAACGTATGATCACCATACATTTTAGCTAACGGGAAATGGGTCAGGTCTGTAAATCTTTTGTTCTCTATTGTTTCCAATATTTTAATCTTCACTTTGGGGCCTTTCTTTGGCTTTAGCAGGAAATGGTTACCCTTTTTAAATTCGCCGTCTATCCTGGCGTATTCGATGCCCTTATCCCAGGTATGCCAGCTGTTAACATCTGCAAACAGCTTCCACATTTGTTCTTTGGTAACTTCTTTTGTTACGATGGTGTGAGATTTTGACCACATAGTATTGTTGTTTTACAGTTAGTAGTTATATTATAAGTGTAAATATAATAAGTATACTTAGTGTATCAAAATAAATTTTCAGAAAGATTTAAGGAAACGACCAGATGCGCTCAGGAGGGCTATGTAAAGACGCTATTGCTTTGTCATTTAAGATTTTATACGCTGGTTGCTGCAACCGATATGACCTACAATATTTCCAGCTCCTCACGCGATGGTAACTTCGGAAATGCTTGATGGGGCTCGCTTTGATACCAGTACACCACAGAGGAAATATCCGATTGCTGTTTCAGGTAACGGCCACCGGAGCGCCATCCCAGATCCTGAATAGTAACTTTGAGATCCTTGTCGAAACGCACGGGGTCCATAATATGCCAGCGATACATTCCAAAACGTTGCCTCGCTTTATAAGTGCCATCCGGACCAATCACCTGGTGCAAACCCGTATAAGGTGTACAGAAGGGGGTGTACTTACCACCGCGGTCAAAATTGTAGGAGCCGCAAAAATAATCTTCTGTACCTGTGCCGCAAATGGTAGGGAACTTCGTATCTCCATCCATAAAAAATTTGATTTCACCTTCTCCCCACCAGCCGTTATTATTTACACCCATTGCTATATATGTACCCACGTATTGCCCTTTGCCACGGACATTGTCCAGCAGCACGTAATCGGAAGTAGTATTGGGTTTCGACTGCCGGAACTGTGCATGAAAATAGGCGGCATCATCAGGTACCTGCGTGAGCGTATAGTCTACCTGGTAGTATAACGTCATCTGTTCTGTGTTGATATTCTCCATAGTAATGCTGCATTTCTTACGGAAAGGCATCATCCAGTAGCAGTTAAAGGCGCTACCCGGATTAACGGTAACAGGCAATGAATTCAAGGGTGCATATTCATTCCAGCCCATGCCAAAGAAATCGCCGGCAGGACATTCAACAGAAGGTGTTGTTTCATCATCCCAGTAAATACGCAGAATAGAATAACGCCATACGCCGGTGGGTGTCATCCAGATATGCTGAATGGCGCCGGCGCCGCTGATTTCCGCCATGGTAAAGGTTTGACCAGGCTTTATAATAACAAAGGGATTTACTTTCCAGCCCTGACCCAGGTCCCTGGCGGCATTAGAGGCATTGGCAGTATTAGGTGCCGCATTTTGTTGTGGTACAGCCATGCCACCCTTACCTTTTTCACCGGTAATATTCTCCGGACTGACAGATCGCGTCTGCGCATCAGATAAGCGGTACAGGTTACCAAGATGCATGTCAAGGCCATTAAAGGAACCGGCCTTTTGTGCACGTAAGTGCAGGGCACAGCCCAGGAGCAGCAATAAAAATGGAATCTTTCGCATACTATAACGTGGTTTAAGCAGGAAAGAAAGATAATAGATTAATGTTAAAGATCATAGCTGTCTTTCTCCCGATTAGGCTGATTATACTGATTACCCTGATTTTATAATCAAAATAAAATCAGGATAATCAGTATAATCAGCCTAATCGGGAGAAAGACAAAAACTATTCTTCTGCGTGCCGTCGCAAAACCCCACCAATCACCGACTTCAATGTTTTAAACTCCTCAGCAGTAAATCCCATGCTGCACTGTATCTGATTCGGAATATCTGCTGCCTGTATTTTTAGTTGCGATCCCTGTTCGGTTAAATGAATATTCACAATACGTTCATCTTCTTTACTGCGTACCCGCTTAATCATCTTTTTACTTTCCAGTCTTTTCAGCAATGGGGTTAAAGTGCCGGAGTCCAGCCGTAATTCCTTCCCCAGTGCTTTTACAGACAAGGTCTGGTGTTCCCATAATAATAGCATTACCAGGTATTGCGGGTAGGTAAGATCCAGCTCGTTGAGCAATGGCAGGTAGTGTGATGTGACCAGTCTTGACAATGCATAAATAGGAAAGCAAAGCTGGTTGGATAACTTTAGTTGTTTCAATTGTAAAAATTTAACAACACGAAATTAAGCTAATGTTTCCAGTAATATTTTCGCTACTTCTTCAGAGGAGGCTGGATTCTGGCCAGTGATCAACAATCCGTCCTTTAATGCATAAGGTTGCCAGTCCGGGCCTTTGCTATAAATGCCGCCTTCTTTTTTTAATTCATCTTCTAACAGGAACGGCACAACGTTCGTTAACTGTACTGCTTCTTCTTCCGTATTACTGAAACCGGTTACTTCTTTGCCTTTTACCAGCGGTTCGCCATTGGGGCCTTTCACTTTAATCAATGCACCCGGTGCATGACATACAAAGGCGACAGGTTTGTGTTGTTTGTAAAAAGTTTCAATGAGTGCAATAGAGCTGGGGTCGTTGGCTAAGTCCCACAGCGGGCCATGACCACCGGGATAAAACACGGCATCATAATCTGCAGCGTTCACTTCGTTCAGTTTCGCTGTATTAGCCAGTTTTTTCTTTAAAGTGTCGTCCTGATCAAACCTTTTGGTGGCCGCTGTTTGAAAGTCCGGCAGTTCACTTTTCGGATCAATAGGTGGTTGTCCGCCTTTAGGAGAAGCAATGGTTACTTCCGCACCCGCGTCTGCCAGTACATAATAAGGTGCTGCAAATTCTTCAATCCAGAAGCCGGTCTTGTGACCAGTATTACCTAACTCACTATGTGAGGTCAGTACAATCAATACTTTCATGAGATCAAAATTTAAATAAGTGTTAATTCAACTTCAATATTACCTCGTGTAGCATTAGAGTAGGGGCATACCTGGTGTGCTTTTTCCATCAATTGCTGCGCTACCGTTCTGTCTGTATCCGGAATAGCTACATCTAACTTTACAGATAACCCATAACCGCCGGTATTGTTCTTACCAAGACTAACCTCCGCCGCAACGGTAGTGGTGCCTGTCTGAATTTTAGCGGTCCTGATAACCAGGTTGAGTGCGCTGTCAAAACAAGCCGCATAGCCTGCTGCAAACAATTGTTCCGGGTTGCTGTAAGTGCCGCCGCTGCCGCCTAATTCCTTTGGCATTCTTACTTCCAGGTCTAATGCGCCATCTGAGGATTTTACGTGTCCGCTTCTGCCACCGGTAGCGGTTGCATGTGCCGTGTATAATTTTTCTATGGATGTCATGATGTTTGTTTTATATTTATTTTGTAAAATTAGATTGTGTACAATTTAATTCCAAATTTATTTTTGAAAGAACCCTGTTGCGTATATTTTATCCCGAGATATAAAAAAATATGGCCGTTAAATAAATATTCTTTTACTTTGCGTCATATTGACGTAAACAAATGATAAACCCTTCACTATCCAAAAGAATTGTTATTCCAATTTATAATTCCTGTACGCTGGTGGAAAAGAAAGATGACATGAATAGAAATAGTCAAAGCATTTTCAGGCATTGTATTCGTGGTATATAATACATCTGAAAAGCAGGACACCTTTAATATTTTCAAAGATAAATTTCAACAAAGTGATGTATAATAATGAATGGCTGATAACAAAATATACAGCCAAAGAAAAAATTAAATTCATCTTTTTCTGGGGCCACCAGCCTTCAGCAGATGGAAGCATTACACAAAGCTGTTTTAGCCAGTGGATGCCATCCGCTTTTGAAAAGAACGGCGTTGTTTATAAAACCGCGGAGCACTGGATGATGGCGGGTAAAGCACAATTATTCAATGACAATGTAACGCTGGAAAAAATACTCCTGGCTAATTCACCGGATGAAGCAAAAAAGCTGGGACGACAAGTGAAAAATTTTGATCCTGCCATCTGGGACGCACATAAGTTTGAACTGGTGGTAGCTGGCAATCTGCTCAAGTTTTCACAACACCCCGCCTTAAAAGATTTTTTATTAAATACACATCAACGTGTGCTGGTAGAAGCCAGTCCAATGGATCGCATCTGGGGTATTGGTATGTCAGCTGCTGACGAACACGTGGAAAACCCTTTACAGTGGCGCGGAGAGAACCTGCTTGGTTACGCGTTAATGGTGGTAAGGGATCAATTAAAATAATATGAACGAGGCCCAAGTATAGATTTTATAGGTAATATAATTCCCGGGATCATGCTTTGGTTATTGTCCGGGAGAGATATTACATTTGTAATATTCTATCATTCATAAGCCTATTATGACTAAAAAACTTTATCACCACATTGATAAAACAATCCTGAAAGGATTACCCAATCCGTCGAAAGAAAAATATGAGATGAAGATAAAGGTGCCTGAGTTTACCTTCCTGGGCATGCAGGAGCAACCGGATTTTGCTAAACTGTACATCACTTTTTATCCTAAAAACAAGATCATCGAACTAAAATCGCTCAAACATTATGTATATCATCTGCGTGATATCATTGTGTCTTACGAGCGCCTTATCAATATCGTTTATGATCACATGATGGAAACCTACGAGGCAGACCGTTTGCGCATTACGCTCATCTGTAATCCCAGAGGTGGTATCAGTTCCAAGCTGGTAATTGACTCCGACTGGAAAGACAGAGGTGGCACCGAACGTTTTAAAGATTACCCGGAACGTGATGATGAATGGGGTATTCTGATGTAATCATAAATCTGTACTTTTAAATAAAAAATCATGTCAATTACTTCAGAAGCAGAATTGCAGGGGATGAAAAGAATCAGTGAGGTAGTAGCTATCACCCTGAAGGAAATGAGAAACTATGCAAAACCAGGTATGACCGCAAAAGAAGTAGATGATTTTGGCGGTGATATCTTAAACAGGCTAGGCGCAAAGTCAGCTCCAAGGCTCACTTACGGCTTTCCCGGGTGGACCTGCATCAGCGTTAATAAAGAAATTGCACATGGTATTCCTTCTGCCACAAAGGTTTTGCAGGAAGGTGACCTGGTGAATATAGATGTGTCTGCAGAACTGGATGGCTTTTGGTCAGACAACGGCGGCTCTTTTGTGTTGGGAAAGGATATTCATCAACATCAGCCACTGGTCAACGCTTCCAAAGCAATACTTTATAAGGCAATACACCACATTAAAGGAGGCGTGAAGGTATCTGATATAGGCCGGTTAATAGAAACGGAAGCAAAAAAATCAGGTTATCGCGTGATCCGTAACCTGGCTGGTCATGGTGTTGGCAGAAGTTTGCATGAAGCGCCGGATGATATTCTTAATTGCTACGTACGCTTTAACAACACCCGTTTTAAAAAGAATACGGTGGTAGCCATAGAAACATTTATTGCCACTGAGTCTTCTTTCGCCAATGAAGGAAAGGATGGATGGACGCTCATTGGCAACAATGGCGGCTTTGTAGCGCAACACGAACATACCATTGTGGTAACAGAAGGCAAACCTGTTATATTGACGGCTGCCAACGATATATGGAATTAATTATTCCTGCAGTTGCAGTATACCATCCCGGAAACCGCTACCCGCGAACATTACGGCCGTTGAACTATTCCTTTCCAGTAACCGCCGGATTGTAAATCAATACCTGCAAGCCTTTGGACGTAGTAACAGCGTCGATGCCTGAATTAGGATTTTATTTAATTGTGGGCGTTAAATTAATGAATGGGTACGGATTAACATAAAGATTGGTAAATTTGCCGCCTTATGTCTTTATATACAACAAAGGGAACCGTTACAATCACCTGTAACAAGCGTTTAACACCCTTCCTGGAGCAGGAAGTGAAAGAACTGGGATTTACTGTAGAAGAAACCTTCGTTACTGGTGTGCGCCTGAATGCTACGCTGAATGAATGTATCCGCCTTAACCTCAACCTTCGCTGCGCCAGCCAGGTATTGTACAGCCTGAAACAATTTGAGGCCCTTGATGCCGATGAAATCTACAGCAACCTGAATACCTATCCATGGGAAACAGTGCTGCCGGATAATGGCTATTTTTCTATTACCAGCAACGTGCAGAACGAAACGATCAACAATGGCATGTTTGCCAACCTCCGTGTGAAAGATGCGGTGGTAGACCGTTTACGTGAAAAAACTGGCACCCGTCCTTCTTCAGGTGCAGAACTCACCGGTGCGGTAATTCACCTTTTCTGGAAAAATGAAAATGCAGAAATATTTGTAGATACTTCCGGCGACTCCCTCGCCAGACACGGTTATCGCAAGATACCAGGTCGCGCCCCCATGCTGGAAGCGCTGGTATCGGCTACTATCCTGGCGTCTAAGTGGGACAGGAAATCGCCTTTCATCAACCCGATGTGTGGTTCCGGTACAGTAGCCATAGAAGCGGCGCTGATAGCCACCAACAGCCGCCCGGGCCTTTTCAGGGACAACTACGCCTTCATGCACCTTCGTGGTTTTGATGAAGCGGTATACCTTGAGGAAAGAGGACGATTGGAGAAACAGATCATAGAAGTGCCTGAACTGCGCATCCTTGCTACAGATCTCAGCGACATGGCCATCGTAAATGCACGTAAGAATGCCAAAGCCGCCGGGGTGGAAGATATGATTGAGTTCAGGGTATGCGACTTTGCCGACACAGAAGTGCCGGAAGGCGCTGCCGGCGTAGTATACATGAACCCGGAATACGGTTTGCGTCTGGGAGAAATAGAAGCGTTGGAAGAAACCTATGGCCGCATAGGCGATTTCATGAAACAAAAATGTGGTGGTTACTTTGGATATGTTTTCACCGGAAACCTGGAACTGGCAAAGAAAATAGGTCTTAAAGCCAAACGCAGGATAGAATTCTATAACAGTACGATCGATTGCCGCCTGCTGGAATATGAACTGTATGCAGGTACCCGTGATGTGAGAAAGCTGGCTTAAAAATAAATCGCTTCAGGGATCTCAGGTCCCTGAAGCACTGTCATATTCCTTCTGCATCTTCCTGATGATAACAGATAAGAACATGAAAAACGCTGCCCTGAAAAGAACAGCGTTACTATACCATAAATTGATGGTTATACTACTTCGCTAACATTGATAGGTCTGGAAAAACTTTCTTCCAGAGAAATGATTGTTTCGGTGCGCTCAATGCCTTTGATATGTTGCAGATCGTCCTGCAAAATTTTACGTAACTCACCACTATCTTTACAGATAATTTCTGCAAACATACTATAGGAACCCGTTGTATAGTTTAATCGTACTATCTGCGGGATCTTTAATAATTGTTTGGCAACGTTTTCGTACAAAGAACTTTTTTCGAGATAAATGCCTATGAAGGCCAGTACATCGTAGCCAATAGCACGCAGATTTACCTGCAACCGCGTACCTTTTATCACACCCATTTCATGCAACTTTTTAATACGTACATGGATGGTTCCGCCGGATACAAATAATTTCTTTCCCAGCTCAGCATAGGAGATACCTGCATCGGTTGACATTTCTGAGATGATCTGTAAGTCTAATTTGTCAATATTTAAAGAGTGGCTCATTTTCGCAATGCGATTTAGAATATTTTCTAAAAATAGGTATTATTTTGAAATAATCGCAAAATTATCTCTTTAAATAAATTTAATAACAAGCTGAGCAGCAAAATCTATGCTTCCCGCTATCCTTATCATGACTAATAGTGACCATGGAGAACGTATCTTTAGCATTACCGCAAACAACTATCAGTGATGTATACACGCCGTGGTACTGATAAAATTATATCCCTGTGATAGGGTAAAACGCTAATTAAATAACCCATGAAAGCTACCGCTACCAGCAGAACAGCACAGTACATGGCGCTGTTTCGGGCATTGGAAACAACCCGCTCACACAAAAAAAGGCTCTTCACAGATAAGTATGCCACCTCTTTTCTGGACAATGGACTCAAGGCTGCGGTATGGCTTTGCATGATCCCCGGATGGAGATCTATAGCTGAAAGTATTATCAGGAAAAAGATTCCGGGGGCATTGTCTTCCGGCATCGCACGTACAAAATATATTGATGAATTGTTGCAGCAATCTGTTAGCAATGGTGCACAGCAGGTATTGATCCTTGGCGCCGGCTTTGATACCCGCGGATTACGGTTACCTTTTTTGAAAACAGTACCGGTAATTGAAATTGATCATCCCAATACTTCCCGGTTTAAACTCGCTAAACTCGGTTCATTGAAAACACAGGCAGGAATTCATTATTATCAGATAGATTTTAATGAGCAAAGTCTGGATCAGCTGGGGGCTTTGCATCATTTCGATTATTCGTTGCAAACGGCTATCATTTGGGAAGGAGTTACCAATTACCTGCATAAAGAAGCCATCGATAATACGTTTACCTTCTTACAACAGTTCGCTCCCGGATCTGCAGTGATCTTCACTTATGTGCATGAGGAAGTGCTGGAAAATCCTGCTGTTTTTTATGGCGGTGAAAAATTATTGCAGGATGTGTCGGAGCTGGAAGAGAAATGGACTTTCGGGTTTAATCCGGCTGCATTAAAGGATTATTTGCAGCGATATAATTTTACACTGTTGGAAGATTTAGGTGCGATGGAGTATCGCAACAAGTATATGCCCGAAAGAACGGAAAAGGGTTATGAGTTTTACAGGGTGGCTTATGCACGGAGAAATCAGGCTGCACGTGCATAGGTGATCATATTGTGTTGTGCTGTTTTTACCCATGCTTTTTCCGGATTCCAAAAATAGATATGCCACCAGGTATTCCATTCTTCTGCGATAGATAAACCACTTAAAATAGTAATAAGGCTTATCCATATTTTACTGTGCAGGATGAAGGCAGGCAAAGGAATGAGGAGGGTGATAAAACTAATCATGGTATCGGCCAGTCTTTCGCGGATATCGTGATGCCGGATATTGTTAAAGGGAAACAGATCTGCCCTGTTGGTAGCCTGGTAGTAGATCAGGTGTAATGCAGTGAGGATAAGGGTGATATTGAACATGTGCATCTATTTTTCTGTAAAAATAAACGGCACAGGTATGTATGAAAATCATTAAAAGAGGAAGCACATAGTTCTTTCGGTAAAAGCATTTTTTCTTTCGGTAAATAAGGAATTATAGTCTTCTGTCCAGTATAGCATTTCTTTGTTTGGCTTCAGCCTCATGGTCTATCATAGATTCACCGGTTTCGCAATAATGTTTAAGCATGCCCAGGTGCCTGGCCCAATGAAAGCTGCAAAGACCAAAATTGGGTGTTTGCGCGGCCCAGCCGCCATGGCGGAAGTCGAGGATAACCACCCCACTTTCAGAATGCTGCTCAAAGCTGATATAGGTGCCTTTCCATTCAGAGAGGGGACTGTGTTTATTGGTTATTTCAGAAACACATTCCCACTCTACCCGCAGCAGTGGCCTCAGATCAGTGATCAGCATTTTGTTGATACCATGTCTGCCTATATCAAATTCATTTATAAAACCCAATTCAGGTTTAGCGATGATGGCCGGTTCCCACCATTTGTTAAAACCATCCTGTTCGGTTATAGCGGCATATAATCTATCGGGAGTGGTATTCATCCATACCTGGTGATATATCGTTTCCATGACAACACATTTTAGACATAATCAGGAAGTATTTACTCCTGGCAAATACGCTGGGAATAAGCATCTCTAATTTACGAAATTATCACCGGCTATTCCTGATACCGGTAAATAACAGGGAGTAAAAACAGTCAGTTGCTCAGACATTAATATGCAAGAGCAGTATATGATGCAGCAGTTGGCAGAGGTCGGCGAACTTCGTCGGTTTGGTAATAAAATCACTGGCGCCCATTTTTTTGGCCGCACTGATTTCCCGGGGTTCGTTGCTGGTGGAGTAAATGATGACAGGTATACGTTTAAGGGCATCAATCTCTTTGATCTTTCCCAGAAAAGTAAGGCCATTCATCATCGGCATGTTCATATCTAAAAAAATCAGATCAGGAGCACATGCCCTTGTGGTAAGCTGATCCAGTGCATCCTGGCCATTGGAGGCAGTTACACATGATACTGCTCGCTTAATTTCTGTGAGGGCAAGTTTAAATAATTCCTGATCATCAGGATCGTCATCCACCAGTAACAGCGTTGTTATTTCCTGGTCGTTTTTAGTATCCATAAAAGGATGTGCTAGGTTGCAAATGTACACTTTATTATCAACTGCGGAGATTAGGATGTTTTAATAGATGTTATAACGGATAAAGAGCCGGTCAGCACGGCTATACGTTAAACTTTTTTAACAGCACATTGTTGAGGATACATATGTCTTGCAACTATTACTCACTGTCAGATTTCACTAAAACATATCTTATGCATGTAATCATCTCCCGCGTAAACACACACCGGATATCATTTTTGTTATTGGTATTGATGGCGTTGTTATTGGTCAACTGCGGCACTACCGTACACATGACGGGCACCTGGAAAGCGCCTGCAGTAGCCTCACAGGGTTATCACGAGATACTGGTAACTTCTTTGTCGCCCAATGTAGGAGCAAGGCAAACCATTGAAACACAACTGGCAGCTTCCTTAAAAAAGAACGGATTAATTGCAGGAAGAAGCCTGGATATATTTCCACCGGGATTTAATCCTGAAACCTCAAAAGAAGTATCAGAAAAGAAAATATTGGCGGCAGGCTATAAGGCAGTGTTAACGGTTTCTCTCATCAATAAGGAATCTGAAAGACGTTATGTACCAGGTTCAGTGATGTACGCGCCGTATCCGGCCTATGGCTGGTATGGCAACTTCTGGGGATACTATGGTTATATGTACGGCTCCGTTTATACCCCCGGTTATTACACCACAGATAAAACCTACTTCCTCGAAAGTAATCTCTATGACCTGACACAGGAAGATAAATTGGTATGGTCAGGACAATCAGAAACATATAACCCCAATAGCCTGGAATCATTTGCAGTGGCTTATGCCAAAACAGTTACCAAGGCATTGAAAGATGCAGGATTAATAAGATAGTAGCAATTAGCTTTTAGTAGTTAGCTTTTAGAAAATGCAGCGAAGAACAAATTATTAAAACGTTTATCTTCGCTGCATTTTCTAAAAGCTAACTGCTAACATAAATCAGATTTTTTATGGAGATGACACAGCCCGATCCGGAGATGCTGCAACAACTGGTAGTGATGAAGATGCCCTTTGGCAAATATAAAGACGTGGTGCTGTGTGATTTGCCGGTGAGCTACCTGGAATGGTTTCAGCGCAAAGGCTTTCCTAAAGGTAAACTGGGTGCACTCCTGGAAACAATGCTGGTCATTAAGATGAATGGCCTTACACAATTATTAAATCCATTAAAGAAAAGAGGGTAGTATAAAGCCTGCGGTTTTAGTCTTTCTCCCGATTAAACTGATTACACTGATTTTATTTTTTTGATTATAAGACATTGTTGTCCGGGTAAAATCGACATAAAATACCCTGCATCACTTTGTGAGTAAGTGATACAGAAGAAAAAAACATTGTAATAAAATCGGGGGAGCTCCCCCCGATTTTATTATGG
>NZ_PYAW01000010.1 GCF_003014755.1 Chitinophaga niastensis
AGTATCAACAAGGTCTGCAATAAATGATTTTGGGTTTATTTACGATGTTAACGCTTTGTTAAGGCATTGATTATCAAGACAGGTACATTGAAAAATGTGCCTGTCTTGATAACTTTAGACTATGCAACGGCACCATACAACAGGGAATCAGGCAAAGCAAGATTAAAGATGCCCTTTAATGTCTTCATATCAGCACTAACTTTGCTGGCTACAATTTTTGCGTAAATCTGCGTTGTCCGGATGGATTTATGCCCCAGCATGGCGCTTACTGTTTCCAACGGTACGCCATTCGCCAGCGTTACTGTAGTAGCGAATGTATGACGCGCAGTATGTGTAGTGAGGCTCTTACTAATCCCGCAAAGGTCCGCAACCTCCTTGAGATACCCGTTAAAAAGTTGGTTGCTGTTAATAGGCAGGAGAACATTATTTGCAACACAATAAGGATGGTTTTTATACTTCTGCAGAATCTCTTTTGCGATAGGCAACAACGGCACATTCTCACGACACCAGGTCTTTTCACGATTTTTAACAATCCAGTCTTCTCCTCAAAAATTTCGCAACGTTATCAGGAGATAACATCAACGCATCCTTATATGCATAGCCGGTCAAGGCCATAAACAGGTAAGCGTCTTTAGTTTCCTGCAAACGAGGTATGGTAAACTCCTTATGATATAATGCACTGAGTTCGTCCATATCAAGGATATCCCGGTCAGGATTAATGTAAGTACAAACAAAATCTCCCAGCGGATCATAGGTTAACCATTTTCTTTGCACTGCTAGCTTTAAAAGCTGCTTAGTATTTTTCAGGTACTTTATGGCAGTGTTATCCTGAATGCATTCTGTGAGTGTCATGTAATCGAAGAAATCCTCAGCAAAAGCATATTCGATTCTATCGAGTGGAATATCCGGCATTTTAAATACCGACTTTAGGAACCAGTAATTTTGTCTTTGGTAGGAATACGAACTTCGGATCAGTAGTTAAAACAATTCTTCCTCCTAATTACTGTTTGATTACTAATTTTTCTTAACTTCCTCCCTTAGTAATCTCATATGTATTTGTAATATAATATTATGGATCATAGTACAATCATATTTAAATATTTTTCAATTAAATTCTGGAAGCCAAAGCTGTCAATTAACCATCATTTTGATAGTAAATAAGGCTACCAAAATCTACTGCAGTGCTTAAAGGATCACTAGAATACTAGCTTATTTACAATGTTAGTTCTATTCTCAAAAATACCAGGCCGGGAGTATTCTGATATGATACTGTCATCATTACCAATGCTGCCATTATCATATAAGGAAAGGTTGAATAGATATAAACGTTGGCAGGATGTTCAAGCTTCATTACTAGGGCGCTCATTATTGATCAAAGGTATGAGTATGCTTAACCAGGATATTGATCTGGATGATATCAGTTATACTGAATATGGAAAACCGTTTTTAGATTCCAGTCTTATTAAATTCAATATTTCTCATTCCGGAGATTGGGCTGTTTGTGCATTAGTGGCGGGTGGAGAAATCGGTATCGATATACAGCAGATTACCATCGTTAGCTTGAAGGGTTATGAAAGAATTATTTCAGAGAGTGATTACAATAGCATAAAGGATTCTGTAAATGTTGATAAGACATTTCTTAATTTCTGGGTTCGACGGGAGGCTATTTGCAAAGCCGATGGTAGAGGTATTCTAGCTCCTTTTGAATCGATTGAAATTATGAGAAAGGTAGTTTCAATTGGTGATACTAGCTACTTTCTTAACCGAATTGAATTTGATCCAGGCTATATATGCTATACTGCAACATCCGTAGAAAACGCTGAATGCGTAGTTAAAGTAATTATCTAAGTCAGTATTTAAACTTGTTATGTGACGACGTGCTGAGAGACTTCTATGATCTCTGCATCCCAAAAAAACTATTCAGTAGATATTATTAACTCCATATAATACACTTATGAACATCGTAAACGAAAACAATGTAATCTTCGAGCCTATTAAACTTGCTCCGGACTATGAATTTAATCTTCCAGAACATTTAGAGGAAGTATTAATTGCGGTTGAACCAGGGATAAATTTAAATGGGATATTTTTTGACAATCCTGCTAGCGAAAGCTTGTTAATCTACTTCCAGGGCAATGCTAAAAATTTACAGAATTGGTTGGATAATCACAATATGTCAATGGAATGGAATCATTCTATACTGGTTGTTGATTATAGAGGATTTGGTAAGTCTGATGGTGTTCTCGGTGGACAGAGCCAAATGTATAGTGATGCAGAAAAGATTTATGAGTACGCAAAATCATTAGGGTACGATGATGATCAAATTTCGTTTTATGGTTATTCAATGGGTTCTGCAATGGCCACATACCTTGCATCTAAAGTAAAAGCAAAAGCTTTAGTGTTAGAAAGTGCATATTCGTCAATAGCAGAAATAGGAATATTTGGTGATAAAGCTCCTTCTTACAAACTTGATAATAAAGAAATAGTTAAATCTGTTAATATCCCGACTTTGGTCATTCATGGAGATTTGGATGATATAATCACCCCCGACCACGCCCATCGTATATACAATAATTTAAGTACCAGAGATAAAGAATTAATAATGCTTGCAGGTGGCGGTCATGGGGATTTACGCAGCAGACCTGAATATAAGGAGATAATTACCGGCTTTTTCAATAGAATTTGATTTGCCTGATTTCTAAGTATACTGATTATTATAATGATGCCGTCTTGATCTTATCGAGACGGCATCATCGTTTTATTATAACAGCATGAATTATGAATTTCAAAATTGAATGGTAACACGTAACCCCATTGCAGTTCTATGACCTATTTTTATCCTATCGAATAGAATACTGCAGGTTTTCCTATACAGTTATGACTTCCAGGCAATTTAACACCCAAACGTCTGTGAAACATAGCCCTATGCGTAGTAAAGCACTAATGATAGATTAATACTGTAGCAACATTCTTCGCTAACATTTATTTGATGGTATAAACTACTCAATTAATTACTGCTATGGAATTAATAAAAGAAGGCATATATCCACTTGCATATGGACAGCGACATCTTGTACAAAACTATGAGTCAGATCCCAAGAACACCTTTCCTCTTCGTCGAGTTTACAAGTTTCAAAACGATTTTAGCCAGGTTGCATTTAAAGAAGTTATCTGGTATTTAACCAACAAGCATCCTTCTTTGAGATTAAGACTACTTAGAACTAGTAGTGGATGGCGGCAGCAATTTGTGGACCAGACGGCTCCGATTGTAGAAACTACAGTAAGAGGTTTAACAAAAGCTTTCAGGAAACAGTATGGTTTGTTACTTATAGGAGAAGATATAAAACCTGCCATTGATCTTGAAAAGGAATCTCCTATCAGACTAACTATTTTCAGAATAAATAAACAGTACTATTTAAGTTTATGTATCTCTCATATAGCCGCCGATGAAATATCATTTGGCCTATTTGAACGGGAGTTGGTAGAATGCTACCAGAAAGCTATTGCTGGAAATCTGATGCAATGTCTGGCTTCAGAATCATTTGAAAAGCTTATACTAAAAGAAGCAAATTATAACAACAAAGCAGAAAATAATTTAAAGTATTGGTACGATAACTTAAATGGAATTGAATATTTAGATCTACCACAGAGTAAAAATCCATTGGCTGTTGCCGGGAACTATATCAGGATTTTTTCCTGTGAGGAATTAGACAATTTTAAAAGGATTTCTGCCGAATCTAAATATTCAAGTCTAACAATCATTGCAGCTATACACTTACTAATAATTTACGAATCAAAAAAGGTGAGTGATATTATTCTTTCTGTGCCGTTTTCAAACAGGTTGAGGGAAGAAGAAAATTCTATTGTGGCGAATATTTTTATGCCATTGTTTGTACGGTTTAAATGGAATCCGGAAGAATCGATCCTGCAAATGTTAGACAGGATCAGAGAAACATTATTTAATGCAATTATTCATAGTCAATTCGATTCCCGGAAAATTCTGGCGTTTATAACCAGCAATAAAGGCAATCAGAACCTGACACGGGAGTGTAATTTTATATTAGAGGAAGATGCGCTTCGATACCCTAATCCCCTTTTTACAGAACGATTGGATAGTATGTCTACAGGAAAAATGGTATCCATAGGAAGTTTCCATTTTCACGCCCGGCAATTTAGTGACGGAGTACTATTTAAGCTTTTTTGGGATGAAAAATTCTGGTCCATAAATCCAGAAACAATGAATGTCCTGTTTAATAAAAGCTACGATCTTATTTGTGCTGCGATAAATAATAAAGAATAGTTCCACTAATCTATCATGTACATCAACCTGTAATTCAACCTGGGAACTCATTACAGCTTAGTACTGATTTCGTTTCCGGTAATAAAAATAGTATAAATGGAAGATCTACAATTTACGTATGTTATGCAACTGGCACTGGGTTATTGGAATTCCCACCCGTTGTTCACACTTGTTAAACTCCATGTTTTTGAATTCCTGGATGATGGGCCACAATCATTCAAGGAATTAAATAGTAAGGTTAATATTCCTGCATTTTCCTTAGATGTAGTCTTGAAAGCAGGTATAGCCCTGAGATTGATTGTCAAAGATGGGGATTCCTATTCCAATAGTCCAATAGCTCGTAGTCTTTTGGTGACTACTAGTCCTGGCTCAGTTGTCAATTGGATTAAGTTGATGAATAGATGGTCCAATCCCTGGACTTACTTAGAAGAAGCGGTTACTATAGGTCGCCAGGCTGAAATCAACTATAAATCACTGGGGGACGACCTAGAGTATCAGATTGATTTTATTCTTGCTAATCATGAAATAGCTCTTGTGTCTATAAATGACTTTAAACAAAATGTAATTGTTGCCGGTAGAAAAGATCTTCTTGATATTGGTGGTGGCGCAGGAACCTATTCAATTGCATTGTGTCAGTCCAATCCTGAAATTAAAGTAAGATTACTGGAACTAAAATCAGTATTGCCAATATCAGAAAGCGTTGTGAATAAATATGAACTACAGGATCGCATTTCGCTGGAAGAAGTAGATTATACTACCAATGATTTCGGAATAGAAATCGCAGATACAATCCTGCTATCTAACATGCTACTTCAGGAGCCACTTGCCACGACTAAATCTATTTTATCCAAAGCTTACAACGCATTAAAATGGGATGGAGAAGTCATCATACAGGGATATTTTCTTGATGATGCTAGCAATAGTACGCTATTCACTACTCTCATAAACTTATATGCAACCATTATTTGGAACAAAAGCGAAGGCTGTACAGTACAAGACCTTTTGCGGTTGTTAAGTGAGACTGGGTTTGAGTTTGAAAAAATCTTTAAACTTAAAGGCACCGGATTATCTGTAATAAAAGCAAAAAAAAATCATGGAAGATCATAGCAAAATTGTCGGCGAAGGTCTGAAAAAAATGATAACCAAGCTGGTTAGTATGTCAAAGGCTGATAAGCATGACGTATTTAATGATATATCCTGGCCGGACCAATTGGATGATAACCAGTTTTGGATAAGCCGACACCTTATTAGCTTATATAATACGCCCCTGATTGAGCAGGTTTCTGAAGAAGAGTTATATAGATTAAGTAAGGAGGAATGTGTGAATTTCTTTAGCCTGAATGTGCATGGTATCAGGGAGTTGTTGTTAGATGTGATGCAATATATCCATCAACCAAAGTTTGAAGTAGTATCTGAGTTCCTGCATCATTTCATTGATGAAGAGAATGAGCATATGTTTTTCTTCGCAAAGTTTTGTCAAAAATATGCCGGAAAGATTTATGATGATAAGTTTCTGAAATATCCAACAGATAATACCTCAGGCAATGTCCGACTTTTTTTCGTTTTCATGCGCATATGGACCTTTGAGATGATTGTGGATTATTATAATTCTCAAATGGCGAACGATAAAAGCCTACATCCTTTTATACAGGAAATTAACGGTCTGCATCACAAAGATGAATCCAGGCATATTGCTTTTGGCGGAAAGCTGCTGCAGTCTGTATTCAAGGATTTACTGGAACTAGAATCCTCGGAAACTATTAACTCAATAAGAACATATACCCAAAATTATATTAAAAATAGAATGGGCATGTTTTATAATCCATATGCCTATAAAGCAGCCGGGATCGAAGACTTCTTTTCTATGCGTAATGTCCTTTTGGAAAACGAAGGCCGTAGGGAAATGCACAAGGAAATTTTAAAAGGCATGTTGAATAAACTGTATGATTACGAAATTATACTAGATAAAAACATTTACTCATAAACACTTGAAATTATGAATGACAATATGATTAAAATCAAAGAATGGATTGTATCAAAGGCTCCTGGAATTGGAGATTTTGATAACGACTTCAACATTATTGAACATGGGATTCTCCAATCCCTGCACTTCTTGGAACTTGTATACTTAATCGAACAGTTATCAGGTCAAATTATTGATATGTCGTTGGTATCTACTTCTGATTTCTCAACCTTGAATCAGATAGAAAGAAGCTTTTTTTCAAATGTGCAAGTCAAAGAAAGTTGATTATGGTTAAGAATATCTATGACTTATTTCTTTCTTCTTACGAAAAGTATCCCGATAAGATCTGCCTTTCTTTTCCGGAAAAGGAATTTACTTATAAGGATGTTTTTATTGCTAGCAGTAAGCTGGCTAATTTTTTAAATGATGAGCAGTCGAATTATATCGGAATTCTGGCCCATAGATCCTATTCAGCTTATATAGGTATTCTTGCTACACTTCGAGCTGGTAAAACCTATGTGCCGCTGAATCCTAAACTGCCTGCTGGTAAGATTGATGAAATTCTGGTTGCAACGAATATGAAAACCATTGTTGTAGATTCAGAATCAAAATCATTAATAGCAGGATTATCCAGGAGGGATGATATGCTATTTATTCTGCCGGAATATAATTCAGTGGTGAATGGTGATACTAATGACGATGTGGGATATTATGATTTCAATGATGTCGATAGTGCAAGTTCCGATAGTGAAATAATAGCACCCATTAATGGCAACGTATATTTACTGTTCACAACAGGAAGTACAGGAGAGCCAAAGGCTATAGAGATTTCACATCATAGCTTGGTCGATTACCTTGATTATATACTGGCAGACTTAAAGATAAATAGTGATGATAAATGTTCACAAATTTTCGATCTTAGCTTTGATGCCAGTGTTCATGACCTGTTCGTTACCTGGAAGGCTGGTGCAACCTTATGTATTCCTGAAAGGAATATAATTAATCCAGCGAAGTTTGCTAAAGCTAATAACCTAACTGTTTGGTTCTCAGTACCATCATTAGGATATCATTTGTTGAAAAGTAATTTACTAAAGGCGAATTTATTCCCAACGCTTCGCTATAGCCTATTTGCAGGAGAGCAGTTGAATGTTAGTTTGTTAGATCAATGGGAAATTGCGGCTCCCAATTCTGAAATAATAAATATATATGGTCAAACTGAAGGAACTGTCGGTATCAGCTCCTATTCATGGAAGAAGGGCCAGGAGAATAAGGCAAAGAATGGAGGTGTATCAATCGGAAGGATATTTACTACTCAAAAGTATCTGATTGTGGATGAGTATGACAATATTTTAGAGAAAAATTCATCAGGAGAGCTTTTGTTGTCGGGATCTCAGGTTATTGAGAGTTATTCTTTCTCCGGTAATAAGTTTAGAAATAGGTTCGTTATGATAGCTGATCCCAATCCAACTTTATACTTCAGAACAGGAGATATTGTTTATGAGGATGCAGAAGGATATTTATTTTTTCTGCAGAGGAAGGATTATGAATTCAAATTTAATGGCTACCGTGTTGATGAAGAGGAAATCAACAGTGCTATTAGGAAAATTACGAAATCTGAGGTTGTGGTTTCTATGCCCTTTAATGACAATAAGGGGCTACAGTCTGGGATTGCGAGCTTCATTGAATCAAAAGATTTGTTGGATACTTCTTCAATTATTATGGAATGTAAAAAGTTACTTCCTACTTATATGGTGCCTGGGAAGATCTATATTTTAAATGAGATGCCATTAAACAGGAATGGCAAGGTTGATAGAACTTATTTTAAGGAGCTATTAGAGAAAGAGACTTTACGGCTTTAAATGTTTGATACTTAATATTTTTCCTATTCGAAAATAGGCTTTCCGAACTTTTATGCACAGTGATAATATGGCAGGAGGCACAATATTTAAGCGTGAAAATTAGTAATTATCGTCTGGCATTAATCCCTTATCAGCAGATGAAATTGTTGCCCCAATTATAGATGTTACCCTCCCCAATAATAATGAGGTGTTAAATCGCAATTTTCATGTACTGGAATTTCGTTGGTATATCGGTGGATGCCTGTATGATTAGTTTACTTTATATCAATTATCTTATGCTCAACAAATTGAATATTAGAGTTGACTCAGTAAGTAATCTTTTTGAAGGTAAGCCTACTGCCCACATTTTTAGCGAATCGGTATCTGAAGCTGATTGTAATTGCAAGGGGTGTATTAATTTAAATAAAAATGGGCTTGTAAGCCTAAACGGTAGTATCGCGGAAAGGTTATTAGACCAATTGATAACTGCAGGTTCGATAATCATGCTGGATTTTGATTGTTCGGGATGTGCAATAATAGAAGACCCGGTTTTTTTATTAGGTTCCCGGATATTGATGGAAGAATTCTGCAAACTAATAGAAAACCATCCGGTTAACATTTCCTTTGCCATCAGACTTAGTGCCTCTCTGGTATTGAAATTTAAGGACATCATTCTACGACTGCGAGAATACGGCTTAGAGCATATTTTAATTGATCTTGAAACAGGTGATGTTCGTGAAGAACCGCATAAAATCACAAAATCACTAGCCGGAAGAAGAAAAAAAGGATGGAAAAGAAATGTGAAAAGCGCTGTTCTGTTCTTAGAGAAAATGAGGATTAAATCTGCTGCGACGTTATGGGTTGATATAAATGAGCCTAATACACGTAGAAGCCGGTTATTTGATCTGGTGCATCAATTGCAAAAGCATTCTTATGGAGTATTGCGACCAGTTAATGTGAATATAGTCACAAATGATACCACTCTTGCAGGTTTTGTTAGTATTGATTGTAAGAATGATAGATGCAATGGTCATGAGAATTGTATATATACCGTATATATGCAGAATTACAATGAATTGAACAAACAGGAGAAGGAGCTACTGTTGAAGGAAATCGATGAAATTAGTTATAGAACTAAAGGAACAAACTTTTACCCGCCTAAGATCCGGTTAGAAACTGGCGACGTATATCCACGGGAGGGGGATGATGCTATTCACAATCTGCAGCTATTTACCCAAGTTGGTTTTCCAACGCTGAAATCATTTGAGGATGCAAAACTATCATTAAGTAGTGTGTATTATGGTGGTATTGGAACTCCGGCAGACAGGCAGCTATCGCAAATAATAGCAGAGATGGAAAGCGGGAACTATGCTATTCTGACACCAACCGGACATGCCGCCATAGCTCAGGTAATGTGTGCGTTCTTGCGAAGTGGAGATCATGCGCTAGTTGTAGACACTGCAGCATTTAGTACTAAATCTTTTCTGTGTGATAATTACCTTAATTCCTTTGGAGTAGAAATCGAATATTATTCTCCACATATCACAGCCAATGAATTAAGGCAGAAGATCAGACATAATACAAAAGTTATCTTCCTGGAATCACCTGGTTCATATACATATGAAATACAGGATTTGTCTGCTGTTGTATTGTTGGCAAAGCAAATAGGTATTACAACTATTTTCGATAATACCTGGTCAGCTTCTAAATTTCTGAAGCCTTTGGAATGGGGAGTCGATGTCGTTGTTACTTCTCTTGGGAAATATCACTTTGCTATATCAGGCATATCAATGGGTGCCATTATTGTTAGAGACAAAACACTGTTTCATTACTTGCAAAGTAAATCATTGAGTGTTGGGAACAGGGTTAGTCAGCTCGACTGCCAATCAGCTACTAAAGCATTAGATTCACTTGATCACCGGTTGATGAGACAACAGGAAGTCGCCTATAAAATAGCTGAATCTCTTCTGCAAGTCCAGGAGGTCAAAACTGTGATCTTCCCTGGTTTACGGAACTTCCCGCAATATAACAGCTGGAAGAATCTTTATACCGGTGTAAATAGTTTACTAACAATTAAGCTGCAGGATGTATTGAAAGAACAATATTCAACATATTTATTGAATTATTTGGCATCTCTCGGTGCTATTGCTATCGGAGATAGTTATGGCGGCAGCTTCTCTTTAATTAAAAAAATTAACTTAAAAGCTAGCCGCAAACTTGATAATGAAAGCATTGAGGGCCAATATTTCAGAATTTACCTGGGCCATGAAAGTTATGTGACATTGGTTAGTCAGATTAAAAAAGCATTCCAGAGAACATCTAAAAAATATGGCATTAGTCACCAGAAGTTTTCAAATCTGCGGTAACGGATTCCTTCAGGATATAGATCAACATTTAAAGCTAGTATAACGCAATACCGTTAATTTTTTTTCTGCATTCCTTGCAACAACTCATTTTTCTACTTTTTGCTGGTGAAATCTGCGCTTTAAAAAAGTACGCCCGTCGTTTTAGCCCTATTTTAAACACTATCTTTCCAGATAACACTGAGCTGAAAAACGCATATTGGACACTCTCGCAGGTGCATACCTTAACGCCCGTTATGATGTTTGTTAAAGGTCAACGTGAATAAGTTTTTCGAAAAAGGATAAATGGTACTGCTGCTACATATGTATATGGTTTTAGAATGAGCGCGCGTATTGATTATTTTGGTGCCGTAATGGTTAGTCATAAAGATTCACATGAACGGGGTAAATGATACTCCAGGTATCAACAAGGTCTGCAATAAATGATTTTGGGGTTATTTACGATGTTAACGCTTTGTTAAGGCATTGATTATCAAGACAGGTACATTGAAAAATGTACCTGTCTTGATGATTTTAGACTATGCAACAGCACTGTACAACAACGAATCAGGCAACGCAAGATTAAAGATGCCCTTTAACGTCTTCATGTCAACACTCACTTTACTGGCTACAATCTTTGCATAGATCTGCGTTGTCCGGATAGATTTATGGCCCAGCATTGCGCTTACTGTTTCCAACGGTACCCCGTTGGCCAGTGTTACTGTAGTTGCAAATGTATGACGGGCGGTATGTGTAGTGAGGTTCTTATTAATTCCGCAAAGGTCCGCAACCTCTTTAAGATAGCCGTTGAAACGTTGGTTGCTGTTGATCGGCAGGAGAACATTATTCGCAACACAATAAGGATGGTTTTTATACTTCTGTAGGATCTCTTTTGCTATTGGTAACAAGGGTACATTTTCGCGGCACCAGGTCTTTTCACGATTTTTAACAATCCAGTCCTCTCCATCAAAAAATTTCGCAACATTATCTGAAGACAACATCAACGCATCCTTATAAGCATAGCCGGTCAAAGCCATAAACAGATAAGCGTCTTTTGTCTCCTGCAAACGTGGAATTGTAAACTCCTTTTGATACAGTGTACTGAGTTCGTCCATACTGAGAATATCCCGCTCAGGGTTAATATAAGTGCAAACGAAATCCGCCAAAGGATTATGGGTTAACCACTTCCTTTGCACAGCCAACTTTAAAAGCTGCTTGGTGTTTTTCAGGTACTTCATGGCAGTGTTATCCTGAATACCTTCCGTAAGTGTCATGTAATCGAAAAAATCCTCAGCAAAAGCATATTCGATTCTTTCGAGTGGAATATCCGGCATTTTAAATACCGACTTCAGGAAAATTGTAATCTTGTCCTTCGTAGTTACCCATTTTTTTAAAGTGTCGGGAGAGCGTTTCTCCTTTTCTACCTTCTCTTTAAACTTCGCATTGTGGAAGTCGGCCACCTGTATTAAAGTTTTTTTTTCCTGATTAATACAGAGATGGGCATTCTTAATCATCGTGGGTGTAACGGTGGGGGCCTGGGCTTTTAGCAGGTTGTAATGACGGAGTAATTCACTTTTGACATGCTGGATCTGCGCATTTATTTCTATGGCTTCCGCTGATTTACCGATAATGGCAGCGGCTTTCTTATCGAATTTCTTAGGGTCAATCTGGTATCCGAGAGAGAACCCATCCCGTACGCCTTCTATGGTTAATCGAACGGTGAGAGTTCCTTTACCGGTTGTATTCCCGTTATCCCTACGCAGAAAAAATAGGATTGATAAATCTTGGCTTACTTTCATCTTCCAAAAGTTTTAGGTTACCGATTAATTGGTTTTGTTTGGTGTTAATTGGTTCGGTTTGAGTTCCTAAAACCCAGTATAGATAAGCATCTCCGGAGAAAAAGGATACATTAAAGTAGAAAAAGTTATTGTATCCTTTTATGTATCCTTTCAGATTCGTTTGATGTAGTTTACCTTAATATCCCAAAAGCAGAAAAGCCGCATAAATCCTACGATTTAAGCGGCTTTAATTGTCTTTGATATTCTTTTTGTGATCCCCTTGGGACTTTGAAAATCCCTATGAAACCCACCATAGTAGCGACTATAATAAAAACAATACTCGAATGGTACCCGAATAGGTACCCTTTGTATTTGTGTACAAATAAGCAATTTTAGAAAGAACTATTGCTGCAAAGCTACTCAAAATCATTCAAAATAAAAAATATTTTCCTTCCAAAGGCAATACTGTATTAGTTTACAGTGGTCGTACGCTTTGTACCCGTGGAGTGAGTATCGGTGATAATATAGGCGATGTCATACCGGAATTTTAAACAGGAAGTGGCGATATGCTCCATTTTTGGAGTAGCCCTGCGCCCGCTCCTGCAAAATTCTGAGTGTAAATTATTTTTCCTATGCGCGTAATATAAGCCATTAATTAATTTAGGTACCTAGCACTCCTGCGTCACACCATTCGAAGTATGCGGCGGCGGCCTTTCTTTCTATGAATTATTTTTAGGATCTGTAAGCAGTGAAACAAATATTTGGGTAAAACGAAAACTCAATAGTACTGTATAGCTAAAAAGATATAAATAAAGAAGATCTATGATATTGACCTCATTCACATAAAAATACCAAGGTGTCCGATGTTCAATGAACTTGACTATAAATGAAAAGGCAATTAACCCAATATTATAGTTAATTGCTTTTCGTAAATATTCGAGCACACGAGGCATCATACCAGCATCTTTTACAAACTGCATTCTCCTACTCTCAATGGAATTTAAGAGAGTTAAAATCGTCAGGAAAAACCCCACAAGTGTAACCGATAATGAAAGGGCATTTTCACAAACCTTATCGGTTAATTGATCAATTTTAGCAACATGATTATGCCCTAAAAATAATATGGCAGCGATTGCGCTGGATAAGTAAATGGGGTAATATTTTTCTATATGATAGTTCATTCCTCTGCTCCTTTAACACGGTATGAGATTGCTATTTCATCTTTAATGAGATCATACTGACTTATCGCGTCAGTAATAATTTTCCTTATTGCTGCTTCATTAAGATGTCTTGTCCTAATTAAAGGTACGTCAATTATAACCTTGTTGTTGAGAAAATCAATCACCTTTAACGCATCTTCATCTTCTTCGCGACCGGTAATTTCCATCTTAACTATATTTCCATGAGTATCAGCATTGATAAGAGATCTGAATAATTGTGAGATCACACTCCTTCTAATTCCTCCACCAGCCTTTCCTACAGAAAGAGTTAAATTCATTCCCGTCGCATTTGTTTTGTCGGTTATATCATTTAGTTCCGAGAAGGACCGTTTTACCCCGTCATTGGCAAGAATACCTCCCCGGGTAATCCCTGCAACTGATAGCTCGACCTTTTTAATCTCGCTCATCTCTTGTAGCTTGGTAATGTCATAAGGATTTATGAGTACTCTAAATTCCACCTTACGAATGTCGTCTTTAAAATTAGCTTTGAAGTAGGCTGCTATCCCGTTTGCGGTAATACCATTTCGATTATACTGCACCAGGATTACATTATTCGCTGGATCATAGAAAAACGATGTATAGTGTCCCAATCCCTCATCTTCCTCCAATTCCAGATCATGCGGCAACTCCCCTAATTTAGCTCTTGGTGGCAATCCATTTGATTGAACTAAGCAAAAAGTGCCAGTATAGATTCGACCACGTTTTGTGGTCTTTCCTAATAAATCAAATTTATCTCCATATTTAGCCATTACCTGCGTGATCTCTGGCATATTATCCAGCATATCCTTGAAGGTGGTTATCTCAGAATCTACTTTTGGATTTATAGCCACCTGAAACATGTGGAACCTGGTTACATTACTCATGCGATTATTTTGGAGTGATTAATATCGAGGAGCTCAGAAGAATATGGTTAATATTTTTTAGGGAGCGGCGGATGATTCTCAATTAGATCGATTCACATAATGATAATGCATATAGTCAGATCACCCAACGACGATTCAGCGATATTATTTACATAATATTACTAAGGCTCTTTGACACCGGCAGCTTCTCCTGCTTCTTTTTCAATATCCTTCCATTTATTATAATTTACTTCATCCTTTGCCTGTAAATAAGCGGTAGCCACCAAGCTAGCCTGAACATAGGTTTGCATCTTATCTCCTTGTTTTTTAGCTATTTCATACTGCTTAACAGCATCTTCAGCTACCTGGTTCTCTATTTTATTTAGATCACTTTTTGCTTTTTGCTCTAATCCGCCACCGAAGAAGAACCACAGAGCCCCGATGGCAATAGCGATAGATATAATAGCCTTTAAAGCACTTGATGGCTTCTTTCCCTCATTGTTTTCCATAGATGATTGTTTATGACTGGTTATTAAAATGGTTTTACAAGGAATAAACTATAGAAATTCTTTCCGCCGAAAGAATCATAGGCATCTCCATATGTTAAGGCGAACGTACCATACATTCTACCGACATGTGGTACAGTGTCTTTGCTCATTGGGTCAACCTCATAGGACGATGAATAGTAGTAGCCAGATGGTATTATTCCATATGATCTTTGCGGATCAAGCGTTAACTCGAAAATAGCCTTTAATTCTTTGGGCGTTGGAAGGCGCCATCCCTCCGTTGCATTAGACTCACTGATGCGATATGCCTCTTGTCGCGTTAGGCCCTGCATAATACTATCATAGATTACCAATCCATGATTCCCGGCGGGATCAATTACAACTTGTCGTTTCTGGGCAAAAATTAAGGAAGGAGTGAATAGTAATAGGAATAATAGCTTCTTCATAGTGGTATATATAAAATTAGTATATATTGTCAGCTTTCAAAACCTGATTAATCTCAGCTATATAGTTTATCCGCGGCTCTCCTATTCCCATTTCCAATTCTTGTATTTTTCTTTCCAGTGAATGCAATTCAGGTAAATGCTCCTGTATCTTATCTGCTGGAATCTGGGACCTTATATATCTAACCTTCTTTACCAATTGCTGGATTAGCCAATAGATGCTTGTCTCAGCGTAATTACCATTTTCAATTGCGAAATAATCAAATGCGGCCATAAAAAAAAATTTTGGGCGTGAGTTTCTTCATAGTGGTTCTGAGTCTCACGCTAATTATGTCCTTTTCAAACTACGCAATTTCGCCAATAGCCCGTCATACTGATATACAGCTTTCAATATCTCCTTTGTAAATTCTATGGATATTTCGATCTCATCTTTACCTACCTGGTTATATGTTTGTGCCTCTATATGTGCTGCATCATTGCCCAATAGTCTAAGATCTTGCATCGCGTCTTTTAACTCCTGAGGGATCATAATAGACTGTGACAATGCCTGCAGTTTTTGATATAAATTGGCGCCAGTCGCCACCTTATCAGTGCAAATTTCTTCCAATGTCTTTCTGATCATTATTCCTGATGCTATGTAACACTTGTTTGCATGACAAATGACAGACTCCTCAAATGCCTGCAATACCCCAGAAGGAATACTAGCTTTATCAAACGATATTGTCTGACTTGGATATGTATAAAATGACCCAATGGAAGTATTATAAACAAAAAATATATGTGTCCTACAATAATCATCTGGGCAGTATCGCTGACCATAAATTCTAGTATTACTATTATCAACCAAATCACCTCCTGAAGTCCTAAATACGCCTCTGTGGCCACACCCTGGACAAGTGATGGAGATCGTTGGATTATTATTAGTGTTAGCCAAAACGCTTATTTTCTCTATTACCATAAACAATTGAATTATTTTTTATACATAACATAGTTTCTGCGAAAACGAAGTTTTGGGACTAAAGGTAGCAAGTGAAATAGCCGCTTCGCATAGGATTTTAGTTTTTCTATTTTGAATACTCAATCTTATCAGGGTGGGTAGATTCGGCAAATTTTATTATGTCGTCAAAGACCTTTCGGCGTAGATCTGCTTTACTACGATAATCCGCATCCACCCAAGAGGGTTCGACATAGGCAGTACCTAAAGTCATCCCCATACCCGTGTTGCCCTGCCCAGTGATAGTTACTGTACTACCGTCAACCACCAGGTTCATTTTGTAATCAATAAACTTGATGTGTTTAACATCTGTGGCTATTGTTCCTAATTCCTTATCTCTGCTTACAATAGCATAACCAGCCTTAATTAATGATTTGGAAACAAATGCGTACAGGGAATCAGCTCCAAAGGAGAAGGTGAGGCATATCTTTTTTGCGCCTTTAAATGGTTCTAAAAGAGCTTTTCTTTCTCCTGCATTATTTTGTCCAAAGCAGAAGGATGAGATAAAAACGAAAAGAGGAAATAGCAGTTTTTTCATAGCAGTTCTATTTCATTGCTGATAAATCGTTAGTAATAGCCTGCTCATCATAAATGGTCAATTTGCCGCGTATGGCTGAATAATATTCCCTGCCAAGCCGCAATGCTTCTGCCTTACCATTACCGCGCAGAGCCTCATCATATTTTATTTTGATTTCAGCTGCTTTCTTTCGTCCTTTATTTTGCTTTTCATAATAATGAATTGCCAGGTAGGCTAATATTCCTAAAAATATTACCGAGATGTAGGGATTCATATTTTTAATATTTATTTATGCACTTCAATAATTCATCTCTTAAATACAGATCAGTTATTTTAGAAAATATGCCATAGGATGCATTATATCCATTAAATGCCGTGGGACCACCCTTTACAACCTTGGTTCTGCCAACCTCGTCTCCTGTTTTGTGCTTAAATTCTGAGGTTTTTATTTTGTTGAAAAATTGTAAATAGTTCATCAATTGTATCTAAAGCGATATTGTTTTTCAGTTTTATGGGAACGTTGGTATTTTATAACATTCTCTAGGATTTAGCGGATTAATTTTTCAGGAAATACTACTCCATAGTAATCTTACCCTTAACCATTTATTTGTTGATCCTGGATTGATGTTTAACGGGTTCCGTAAACGTCTCAATATCCTCCGGTAATAGCTGATGACGGATCAGGAAAGCCTGCATAGTATCATCCTCTAGGTGATGAATATCATATTTGTAAAACTCCCCGATAAAAGACTTTACGTTATTTTTGAATTTTTTGAGATTGCCTTTCCTCATAATTACCACTGGATCTGCAAAATCTCCATGATAGGACAGCTCTTTTGTTTCAATAACCATAATACTTGTTACTGGAGTATCCGCTCCGTATTCTTTCCTAAACCAAGCACAATGCCCATTCATTTGGTTTGCTTCATGCTTAATTATAGCCGTCCTGTCCTCTTTTGCCTCACTTTTACATTCAAAAAGGAAATACCTATCTGATACACCACCCCAAAGATTATCTGGACCTTTTTTGATAGTTTTATCTGGTCTTTGACAAACAAAACCAATAAGTTCTCCTACATCATTTAGCGCGCGTTCAAAAATTTCCGCCCGCTGACCAAATGAGAGATTATTTAGGATACCATCAGTTGCCAGCATCAGTTCCTCATAAGAACTAAATTTCTTAAAATAGTCTTTTATTCTTTTAAGTCTACCTCCATGAATGTATTCCAATTTTTTATAAGTCACTCCCTTTATGGGTTTAAGTAAATCATTGTTTGCAGAGAATGCCCCTTCCTGAATTTTAGCTGATTCTATTTTTGATTGAGCATATTTATAGCGTGCCAATAACTGCATATACCACCCTTTTTCCTCCTGATCTTCGTCCTTGTTATATAAGTCCACTATTTTCTGCATAATTTCACAGGCTTTTTCAACCTTGCCATTATAAAACTCGTTTTCTGCATCCCGTTCAAGTTTGAGCAACTGGTATAGATCATCTTTAGGCGCATCCGGCTTAATCGTATTCATTTCCCGTGTGTAGTATTCTTTCCAACCTTCATCTCTTTCAACAGATTGCTTTATCAGGCTTGTTACTACTTTTGTTATCTTTTCCGGGTCCACCTCCACACTCGCCTCACGAGAAATTTCCAGGCCGATTTCTATCTGCTTACGGGTTTGAGGCGAAAAGAGTTTATTTGTCCGGGATGCCTTTACAAATCTTACGAGATCGGCTCCAATAAGTAAGATAACACTGTAATCCTTTTCCCCGCGAACGCTGCGGCCTAGCCCTTGTTCAATTTTTTGAGCTACTTTTATGCTTATCAGCTCACTGTTTACCCGACACATTTCTTCATAGCGATCAACAAGTGAGAGCGAAACAGGCAATGAATCAATAATTAATACCCGGCAGGCATCATCTGGCAAATCAATTCCGTCATATCTGTTTGCAATGACCAGTGTTTCTTTATACTCCTTCTTTTTAAGAATAGTAATGTCATCAAATATAGATGTAATGGAAGCTACCTTAGCTTTAAACTGCTGGTAGTATTCGGATTTTTGGAAACTGGGAACTAATGCAACTATCCCATATTTACGGTTTGCCTCTGGTGGCGCATACATATTGACGATCCTGTTACGATCCAGTTCATCATCTATTAAGGATGGTAAAATGATCATTTTTTCACCTGACCAAAGGCTTTTCTCATTTGCCAGCGGCTTTCTGATAGCTTCTACCTCAAATCCTAACCCCTTAATAAAGAATGAATCATCCTGAGTCGTGGCGGACATCAAAATCCTTTGCTCTGCTTTATTGAAGGAACTGAAAAGGTGCAGAGGTACAAAATAAGGAGAAATCTCTATCTGGCTACCTGAAAAAAACGCTTGGCAATTTTCAATCCTATCTTTTATTATTGGCCAAACAAACCTGATAAGTGAATCTTCTTTATGATTAGATAGTATTTTTAATACTTCAGATTTTCGGTCTATCCATCCCCAGTATGGTATAGGAAGCATAGCATCATAATCCCCACTTTTAATATCCATCCATGTGCCTTCTCCTTGTTCTGTTACGTCTGCGTCAAATAAGTTGACTAAGGCTGTAAATGCTGGATGGTCCTTTGGCAATCGGATAGTAAAAGAACTCTTGATAGAATCGATACAGGCGTGGGAGTCATCAAGAATCACATTTTTTACGGGCTGGAAATTGTTACCGGTTCCAAATACAGACTTTCCGTTGAATACTTTTTGAATATGGGTAATTAATATTTTCTTGCCTTCTGTAAAGTCATTGGGCATTTCTCCATTATCTTCGAAGGTGCAATAAGGAATGCCAAACTTTGCAGCCTCCGCACAAACTTGTGCTACCAAGTACTTATTTGGACAAATGTAAAGGGATGGTCCAGATCCGGAATTTAGCTTTGAAAGCAAAATCAGCAGTCCGATTAACGTTTTGCCTTCGCCAGTATGTAGCTTGATTATTAAGTCCTTATCATTCTGACGCTTGTTGTACCACTCTTGCAAAATTGTTTCCTGACCAGGCCTCAGTGGCCCAGTTACGCTACTGCGGTCCAGATTATTATAAATCTCAATTGGGTCAGTTTTCCGTTCGGGTTCTTTTTTTCCTAATTTCTTCTTAAAATCTACCATTACAGATGTTTTTTAGTGTAGTAAATGAGGGGTTATGTAAATGTAAAACGTGGCTAAAAAGCTATAAAAAGATACAGCAAAATATTGGCATATTACATATATACAAAGTTTATTCCGTTCAGCATTGGTCGGTTCAGCACTAAAATCGGCTGACAAAGAATAAAATACCCAATCATAGATACACAGGAGATAGCGGCATGGTACTATTATAAAGGGAATTACAAAGTTTACTAAATACTACAAAAGAGTGGCTGCCAATGACAGCCACTCTTTTGTAATATTATTATTTTTTTTATATTCACAACTGCAATAACAGCCCATCTTCCCTAAATGAATAGTAGTTTTCTTTATTAATTATCAGGTGATCCAGCAAATGAACATTGAGTAACTGGCAGCCAGCCTGCACATTATAAGTTGTAGCAATATCGCTAAATGACGGAACAATAGGTGCACCGGGGTGGTTATGTGCTAGTACAAAGGCTTTGGCCAGCGTTTGAACCCCTATTGCCGCCAGTACTTTAATGTCGAATACAACCTCAGAATCACTTCCCATTGCCAGGTCAAAAATGCCTATAACTGTGGCTTCTTCATCCAGATAAATAACTTTTGCTTCTTCATAGCTATCAATGGCGGTTTCATCCCAATTTGCTAAAAACAAATTATAAACATCTCTTATAGTACGTACTTTAAACCTTTCCGTACGTGGGATTTCAGGATCAAAAGTCACTTTCAGGTGAGCGATTGCACTTTTTAAATCTGGATTTTTCATTGTAGTAGATTTTAAGGTGAATAATTAATTACCCACACAACTACCGGGGGCAAGGGCGGCCATCCGGCAAAAAACAAAGGGGACGCTTTTACCCGTCGTTTTTTGACCGGTGTACGTCAGCCCCCGACCTTATGGGTAATTAATTATTCACCTTAAAATCTACTGCTATAGCTATTATACTTATCTTGTTTTAAAGATATTCTGTAATATTGCGGCAGATAAACGCAACTAATCCAATGCTTTTATGAAAAAAAGCATTAATATGAACTATGTCAGCATAAGTCCGACTATAAACGGCATTACCTACTACCTCTTGTTCGGTGCAACATATTACGAAAATAGCACAACCTTTGTTTTAGAAAAAGATTATCAATCTGACCTGTTAATGGATTTCCTGCCTGTCGGGGTACACATATATATAAGTAAGGAAGCGGGATTTGTTAAATACGATGACAGGATTTATACAGTGGAAGGCAAAGAGTTGTCCATGATTTTTTTTCGTGACCTATTGAAAGTAAAAAAGCCTGAAGCACCTCCAGTTAAACTATGGTGGCAAAAATAATTACCAGTATTTTAATTTCTTACAAGAATACCAGCATAGGAAAGACTATGCTGGTATAATACACTTTTTATCCGGCAGCGTAGCCGATTGAATCTATTTAAACAGCGCAGATACGAGCGCTGTACACTGGAAGGTGGCAATATCAGTCCTACTATACTGATCTAAACAATGAATACTGAATAAAAAGCCGTAGTTATTTTCAAATAATTCACGCATGAAAACTGTTTTCTTCATTCTTATTTCTTTTCCATAGTTTTCAATGCTCATATTAACACATTCGGCCATCTCCAACCAACAGCCGAACTCTATAAATCCACCCTCCCACTGTTCTTCAAATCTTGCTTTATTCTCCCAAAGTTGATTATATGTTTGCTGAATATAATCCAGGTATCCGGGTATATCTTCCGGTACAAGTGAATATATCAGTCCTGCTTTTTCAGCATTGGTTAATTCAATTATTGATTTCATGAATGAAAGTTTATGTTGTGATAAATATAGGTACCGGATACAGTTAAGGGGCTATTCCCCTCCGTCAATCTGACAATAACACGGTATCTCCTAGCCACTCTACGGGCCAATATAACGGCATCTTCCCAATTACGTAGATACTTGGTTCTGATTCTTACTTTGTCCCATTCAACAATGCTGTTATCTCCATCGAATTGAAAATTATATTGCTTCATAAAAACGTATTTAAAGGTTATTGCAAATAATTTTGTAGGATCTCTCTATTAATGATAAGTGGATCATCCCGTGCGTTGGCTATGCATATAGGTAGGAATGGTAATTTGTAGTATAGTTTCTTTGAGATTACATGTTTCATTTTTTCAAGGATTTTGTTTGAAGGAATTGATCACAGGAAGAAAGGGCCGGGGGGCTGGGGGCCGTCCGCAAGGGAGGAACGGGAAAGTTTATTCCCGGCAATTCCCTTGCGGCGCACACCTACCCCCGGACCTTACCTGTGATCAATTCCTTCAAACAAAATCCAGCCAGCAATAAAAGAGCGTTTTTTACAGGGAGTGGAATAAAAAACCGGCAATGGTTGCTCATTGCCGGTTATATAATTGCCAGTAAGTAATTAGCTATATCAATCTGTTAGTGTCGCTACCCTCTGCCATACTCCGTTTGGTAAAAAGTAATAGCTATCATAGTACTGTATTTTGGGTTTTCCATTTTTATAGGTAGTATCCCATTGAGATACTTTACAGCCGCGTTTAGTTAAGCAAATGATCTTGCAAAACATTGTCTTAATATGCTTGTGTTGGTAGGTTGTGTTATTCGGCTCCATGTTCACCTCCTTCTTTAATACCTATAGATAAAGGATCCTCATCAAAATTATCATCATTAATAAACAAAATAGCTACCATGAAGTCGAATTTCTTACAGGTTGACATATCATCTGCTACATATACTAATAAGCAATCAGTAACCAACGATGCTATCTTATCCTGAAATAAGTTTTCGCTAAATATTTTCCGACTTTTTTCAAGATGGTAATCATGTGTTGCAAATATTTCATTTACCCGTATCATCATATCCTTTAACTCCATAATGCTATAGTAACTGTCGCTTTCGATGTCGGCATCCAATGTTGCGCCCAATCCACAAATATTCTTTAAATGCTGTAGGAATAGGGGAATTTGTTCCTGAAATAGTTGATGAAGCAGCCTTGCCCGCTGTATAAGAGAAAGATTATTTAACGCTTTCATAAAATGATTTTTAAAAGTGAAAATCTGAGTAAGTAATAAAAAAGAGTTACCCGGCAATCTGATCACAGGTCACCGGGTAAATAATCCTGACTTATTCGTATGTTATAGGCAATGCTAAAACCGTTCTGGCTGCGTATTTCGCATTACCATTTAGTTTTCTTTGCCATGCGCCTTCACTGCCACACCATATAAAACCATTCTTTTTTAGGACATTCTTCCTATAGTTATAATCCGGCTTACCTGGATAAATTAGCTGTAAACGGTTAGCAGTGACGTTTGCAAACACGCGAATACCGTTAATCATTGCTTCCTGATCCCCCTGTTGCTCTTTCTCTTGTAACTCAGCAATACGTTTTTTCAATGCTTTTATGTCACGGGTGGCATATGGGAGCGCATACCATGCAAAACCGCCATCAACAAGTAATTGATTCCATAAAGGTTCGGTCGCACCTTCCAGCTTCATAAAGCCTTCTTTATCCTTCTTCTTAACAGCCTTGTTTGCAGCCTTCATAAAAGCATGTCGTTTTTCGGTAGCATGAAGTTTTTCCTGTAGCTTCTCTATTGCAGTTGGATCATCAGAAGAAATAGCGTTGTTGTGTTCTATGGTTTCGGCCTTTTCTTCATAATATTTAGCGGTGTCCATTGCTTTAAATGCCTTACCAAATGTGTTATGAATACCGGCTCTATACCGTCTGTCTCTTATTTCGCTATGATGGCCGACTAAAATTGGCTGCCCAAAGGGTATGACGGAAGCCATACTTTTAGCTTTGTTATACAGCGTGTCGCTTTCTTGGTTCTTTTTTCCGGCCATAGTAGCGGCATAAAGAATGCGGTTTTGTTTTCTTTCTTCATAATTATGTTTCATATGTTTAAGCTGTGCCCCTTTACCGGCTGCACCCCCGGATATGTGATGTGATAAAAAAATCATGATTGATGTAATAGGCTTTGTTGCAGTAGTTCCAGCAGGCGCAGTTTCTCCCTGTATGAAATTTCAAGTTGATAGATAGTGCGAAGGCGTGCAATGAGTTTATCCACGTCCCGGAATGCTCCTATAGCGGTGGAAATGATGGTGTATAGCTCTCCTACTCCAATAAATTCTATCACTGTGCCGTGTAGCATCGGGCGGAAACAGCCGGATTTCCACAGTGCGTATACACACCAGTAGTATTTCTCTGTTTCGGCGGAAGAGCAAAAAAACGCATAGGAATTGCGGTAAGGCTCGAAGGCTGGCCGTCCGGTATTTTTCCCCCGTGAGAGCAGATAAAACGCCGCAGATTTGCCGGGAGCGGACACGTTAAAACATTTAAGAGCAAAATTTTCCATAAACCATTTTTTTTTACGGGACCGTTCCGCAGGTGAAAAATTTTTGAAAAGAAAAAAGGATAAAAAAGAAAGGACAGCGGCAAACGGAAGGGATCATATGGTCAAATAAATTTGGCCGTACATAAAAAAAACCGTGGGTAGCGCTTACTACCCACGGTTTTTTTATGTATCTAAAACGGCCCAATTTATTTGACCATATGATCCCTTCCGCTTACTTTTGCCGTCCCTTTTTTATCCTTTTTGCTTTTCAGAAAATTTGAACTTTTTTTTGCAAGCTGGAAGCAGGATTGTTGCAAGCCGGAAGCAGGTTTGTTAATAGCTATGATACCAGGCTAAAAGTGAATACGGAAACAGGCAAGCCCAATAGTAGCAACAGCGATAAACGGAGCGTCGCAACGGACGCAGCGTAAAGGAGAAAGCGACGACTCTATAAAGAAAAAACAACACAGCAAAGCCCCAATGCTACATATGCTTTCCTTTCCGCTTAGGTTGCGGCAGATCATCATACTCACTAGTTGGCGTCATATTGACGACTTTACCTAAATCGGTGGAAAGCTGTAGTGCTGCGCCTTTTATTAGTTGCCCTAAGTCGATGGCTTTATTATTAACGTCAAAAAGTAGTAGCTTTCCGATATGCGGAGCGGCTTTGACTGTACATTTTATAGCTCTACCCCCTTGTCCTACCAGATCTACTACCCTACTGGCGCCCGTTTTTAAGGTTGAAATCAATTTTTCAATGTAATCGGCATTATTGTTTTTTAATGGTAATTTCGACACGGCTTTTCTTACATCAAAAGTTTTCTCATGCAGGTGCGTTTTGCCAAAAGAATTGATTTTTGACAAATTTAAAGACACCCATTTTTCACGACCATTAATGGATTTACAAATATGTCGTCTGTTTACCAAAGTAGCGGCGTCCTGTGCCGAAAAGGCAAGGTCATTTTGTAAGGAAAAGGTTTGCTTCACAACAGCATGATCATTTTTCATTGCTGACTTTAAATCAGGTTGTGCAGATGCCGTATATTGTTTAAAATAGTAGGTATCAGAGCCGGGGATCTTTTCAAAGTGCAGTACAAAGTTGGTGTTCTTGCAATGTAAGGGATCAACATACCTGATATGAAAGCTATCAAAGCCATGCCTGATCATACCCTGTAAGGCTGTATCTATACTGATATTAAATTCAGCTTTTTTTAATTCATCCCTGAGAGATTGTAAGTTCTGATCACGTATTACGGATTTCTCAATACCCTGCACAATGGCAGTCTGTTGTTTTAAATTTTTGTAGTTTCCAAAGATAAAGGCACGAACTGCTGATGCTACCGGATGATTCCATAATTTTTTTAGCAACGATGGGCGCAATTCAGTATCCATTCGCCGGATCTCGCGCCGGACGTATAAAAGCGTCTTTCTCTCACTGTCAGAAGGCTTTTTTTGGTAGGTTTTTAAAATATTCTTATAGAACTGATACTTTAGCTCAATAGCGGTTTGATCTGAGCGCCATCCAGCCGGGTTGCTGGTTTTCAGTAGCGCATCCTGTTCTGCATAAAGATTAACTGCATCAGAAACCCGGTTTGTATTGGCGTTGGCGTTCATAAAAAAGGGGTTAAAGCATTCTAAAGAGATTTTGCTCTAAAAATGTGACGATTCTTTAGCGCGATATTGATATTGCGTCCACCCCCTTTTTCAAAAAACTCGATCTTAAATTTTTTACCATCAGGTATAGTGAATTTTTTTACCGCTATGATCACATCAATAGATGAACTACCATTTACCCAGGCTTCTTTACTCTTAAAGAGGGGAATGATTTCCTGCTCTTGGGAGGACGTGCGTTTAACTTTTCTGGTATCGGAAATATACATGCGGCAGAAGTCAATAATATATGGCAGGTTTGATCTATTAGTGATACGGTAAGAAAAGTATAGTTTATCATCTGAATAGTGAATGCTTCTTAGTGCGAGCTTCATATTAAACTTTCGCTTTGTAAGATGAAACTGTGGTCGGCTGTTTTTAACAATCAGGGCGTTGGTTTGTATGTTTTCATTGGATTCAACAAGATCAGCCAAAATTAGAGGCGCAGCACCATAGTTGGTTGATTTCAGATTATAGGTGTTGAGATTATAGGTATTATCAGTAATACTTTCACTATAAAACACTTCAAATGAATACAGCTGGCCATCGCTGGTAAAAACGTGAAGGTTGGTTGTATCAAAGCCTTTACGGGCGGCTTTTACCTTCAATACATTGTCCACTCCTGTTTGTCTGGTTGCAAGGATATTTTTATCCCCTCTATCGCCGTCTTTTACCGGTGCCGGAAAGACGAGGACCGTTGTATGATTAAATGATACCGGTAAAGCATACGGCTTGACAATGCTTTTTGCAGGTAATTGTACCGGTTGGGAAAAAACGGATACAGATATGAGCATTAGGATAACAATAATAGCACTTTTCATGAGACACAATTTTCAGGTTATCAATTATATTGAGGATTATACAGAATGACGTTATGGTTCGCTTTCAGCGTCACGCTTATAGCTTTGGCCTTTTTTCCTATGAAGGATTTTGCAGCTTGAACGCCAACTGTCGCTGCTTGGCTGGCGATGGATGGATCAGGGGAATATAGCTCTAAGCTCTGGACCGCATTATTAAGCGCCTGCTTTGAAATTTCGCGGCTAACCGCTCCTGGAACAAAAATACCTTCTAAGCCGTCAGTATCATAGGCAGTCAGTTTAACAGGCAATATGGAGTTATCCACAATAGCATTTTTTATAACGATATTTAAGCGTTGCTTTCCTAAAGAACATTCCCCATAGATAAAGGAGTTCTGAGGGATTAGGTTACTATTAATATACACGTCTTGCAGCAGGCGTAGCTTCACCGTAGCGCCATCCGTAACTGTCTGGTCATCGTGAATAACCGCTGATATACCTGGATGCCTGGACTTGACAGTATCGGGGTGATCAGATGCTAAACCAAAGAATCCATTATCTGCATCAATAGATACTGTAGTTTTCATATCAGTTCCCGGTGACAAGCTAACATTAGCTGTAAAAGGTTTATCAACTGACAATTGAGCATTTTTATTAACTGCCCCGGATGGATTTTGAATTTGAATTATTTTATCGAGCATGGATGAAAGTTGTTTCATCTCCGGGTCACCGGTTTGTGGTGAACTAATGGCAGTCATTAATTTTTCAAGCTGCTCGATTTCCGGGGAGTTGAGAGGCGTTAGTGGTTGTTCTTTTATGCTGTGAACGGGAATTGTATCAGGACTTCGTTGCAGTTCCTTATACAAGCGATCCAGTTTATCGGATACCTTGCGCTCGTTTTCATCCATTGCAACAGGCAAAGTATGTTTAACAGCAGTTTTTTTTATAGTAGACACGGGGAGCTGGCTAACAGGTAAATAGTCATCCTTTAAATCAATACCGGCAGTGTTGGCATCCTTTTCCTTTTCTTTTTTTAAAAGTTGGCTATCGCGCTTTGCCTGCATGTAAACGTCTAATTTATTCTTGTATTTCTCATCAAGTGTAGGGCTTGGCATTTTTACGTTAAAAGCACTTTTGGAAGTAGAATCCTGCTGTGTACTATGTTTTATGAAAGTAGCAAAAGAAAACAGGTAGTATGTAATGATAGTTGTAAAGAAAATTAAAACTGGCAATACTTTAGTCCAATTCACTTTACCTATCACGCTCAAAGTATTAGCTTGCATATGATAATTATTTAAAAAAATGAAAAAGATGGATTAATCATGTGGTGTAATAGCCTTCGTAGGCGTATCTATTTGAGGAAGATGAATAGGTTGGCGTATGGGAATTGCATTATCATTCCCAGAAATACCAGCTATAACCAGATAGATAAAAAATGTGCATGTGATTATAGCAAACAATAATAGTAAGGCTCTTTTATGGGAGATTTTCAATTTCATTTCCTTTTGGGATAGATAAGCTGCACATATGACCTGTATTTTGTGCAGGAATAAATTAATCTGTTGTGCAATTCCATCTGTGATAGGGCTACTATTTGTTTGGATCTTTTTTTTAAAGAGATAAAACATAACTATCTTTTTTGAATGGATAAATCCTTGTTGTCAATAATTCTCCATTTTTCAATGAGCATACCATGTACATTATTATCGGACGGAGTAGTTATACGGATAGTGCCTGTTGTAATGAGGGATCGAATTAAAATGGAAGATGATCTGACAATTTTAATTTTTCCGAAGTATGTAAACTGATATGGCGTAGTATCCAGATTAATAGAAACACTATCTGGTTCAATAGTCTGGGAGATATTGGCGGAAACGATAGAACTATAGTAGCCAGATTCTTTTAGATTGTCATATTCCTCTTTTGCTGAAATATCGGCCAGATATAGCGCTTTGGTAACGTTTTTCTTTATTACCAGTTCATCCGGTGCCAGGGTGTAGAAATTGAAATGGAATGTCTCAACATGGTCCTTTATTTCGATTGGTAAAAAAGCCTCTCTACTGGCGGCGGTAGCCTGAAAAAGTTTAGAATTTGCTATTACTAAAACTTTTGATTGCATTAACCTAATGCTTTGCTGGCAACTGTATACTACATAACAACAGGTGAGCGCATTTGCAACAATGAGTACATAGGAAAACAGTCTTATGTGCCGAAAAGAGGTGTCAATATTTTTTAAGTGTGTTAGCATAGTAAATAGTTTTCAGTTATCCACCTATTCTTTTCTGTTGGTATCCTCCATCTGGTAAATAGTTCTCCGAATTGGCTGCATCTGCATAGGAGTAGGACAATTTATCGTTATATGGTTTATCACCAGCCATACTACCGGCATTGGTACCGGAAGCGCCGGAAGCTCCACCGCTGCCAGATGCTCCACCTGTGGCAGTCATGGTAACAGCAGATTTTGCCATGCCCGTTACTTTGCTCATCAATGCGTTGCCACCACTGGCATGAACTATATAATTTGCGATACTGGGAACGGAGAAATAACCGATTATACCCACGATAAGAAATATCAGATAGGACATATCGGTGTAGTCAAATGAGGTCTGATAGTTACCAGCCAACATACGGTCTATATCAGCTTTTATCATATTACCCTGTATCTTGCTAATCATGGCGCTAAAAAGATTCGCAACAGGCAACCACATATAAATGTTGATGTATCTTGCCAGCCAGATAGATAAGGTGTGTTGAAAACCATCGTAGACAGACAGCGCGAAAACATATGGACCTAATATGGCGAGTATAACTAAATGGAAAGTTCTCATCGCATCCAGGCAAAGGGCAGCTGCAAAAAATAGGATTTGCAAAATTTGTGAAAGTGCAAGTTTGATCCAGTAGGTTATTGTTCCTTCAATTTTACCCCAAACAAGTGACCAAAAACCCATGCTTTGCTCATCATTTCCTGCCTGTTCTGGATGAGCATATTGGTACCATTCTTTTGCCTCATCGCTACTCATTTGTCCTGCCGGGAATTGCGCCTTACCAGTACTTTTCAGCTCATATTCCAGATACAACAGATCAATTACAGCTTTATTCTCTTTATCAGCGAGTGTATTTGTAGCCTCTACAGTTGGTTTGAGAATGCCGTTAATTACACTAAGGACTGTAGGGTACATACCGATCAATACGGCTAAAACGAATGGCCGAAGCAAAGGAAAAAAATCTATCGGTTCAGCGGCGGCAATGTTTCTGCCAGCGCGGACAACAATATAAAGGATGGCTCCAAAACCTGCTATACCTCTGGCTATGGTTGTTATTTTACTACATAATGGCATCATGTCATCCATCAGTTTAGCCAAAACGCTATGCATAGTTTTAACTTCACCTTCAACTGTTTGAGCAAATAACAATGCAGGGCATAGTAATAAGAAGGATACTAAAAGAAGAGAGATTATATTTTTCATAGATTTTCCTTTTGAATGCCATATAAATCGGAAATATCCTGTATGCTGCTGGCCTTTTTCTGCTTTTGAATAGAGAGCATATAATTATTGACGTTGTAAACACGTAGAAATTCCACTTTATCCTTCATGTCCAGGTAGATTCTATCTATAGCCTGTAACCTTTCACCATCAGACATCCGCAAAGTATTGGCAGTTATCACCATTAGTAATTCATCCAAATTTTTCAGTGACCGGTTAAATAGGTTTCCATATACTTTCCCCATAGCAGATAACTCATTATCATTAAATACATGCGCGCTTTTTGAAGCAGAGAAGGCTGATTTATAACTTGAGATAAGTTGTTTTTGCAGTAAAATGATGTCGGCTACACGTCTATATTTTTTCACGCCAGGGCTAACAGCCATCAAGCCGTCCAAAAAAGTTTGATGGATATTAAAATTCCCTTCGGTAAGGCTTTTCACGGTATTATAGCCTTTGGATATTACTTCATATCCTTTTTTCATGTCAGATAGTATCTGCCTAAACTGATTTAACTTTTCGATATTTAACGCGAGCTGTGCAAGCTCATCAGCTTGTGCTTTGGCGAATTTCGGTAAGGTAAAAGTCAGGATACAGACAATAATAAAGCAGGAGTATTTTTTCATTGTGAAAGTAGTTTGAGGGTGTGTTTCAAATCATCTGCTGTATGCTTCTCTTGCTGCGCATAAGTTGTTACCTGCAAAGTATATTTCTGAATAAAACCCCTTCTGTCTTTCATTACAGCGTATAGCTCATCGATCCTCTGTAGTCGCTGGTCATCTGTCATTTCATAATGTCCGCCGGTTAATATGTCAGTAAGCAGGTCTGCGTCAGCATCTATAAATGAAAGAAATCCAGAGTAGATGTTTTTTACTTGTAAAAGGTCATCAGGTTTTATTCCTCCAATAGCAGAGATATTCTTATACGACTGATTGCAATATTGGATAAGGGATATTTGCGCCGCAATAAGTTCGAGAACTTTTGCGCTTTTTTTAATCTTTGGATTGATGGATTGTAGTGATGAGAAGAAAGTATTATGGATATTAAAATCACCATTTTTTATTTGTCCGATAGTTTTAAGCCCAGTGCCAACAACACTGTATCCCTTTTTAATATAGCCTAAGTAAGTTTGCAACGCCCCAATTTGCACAATGAGGTATTTTCTTTGAGTTGATTTTTGGTTTATCCATTCTTCGAGTAGTTGCGCATAAGAGATAGCGGGAAAAGCAATAAGGAATATAAAGACCAGTATAAAAGGATTTTTTTTCATAATTGTTATTTTACACCGTATAATTGTTTGAGGGTAAACAGATCATCGGCAGACTTTGCACGTTGCATACTGATGGAGATATTTTGTTGATTGAATTTTCGGAGATCAACTATGTAGGTTTCAATTTCGGCGGCAGCTTCATCTATTATTTGGAGCCGGTGAGCATCTGACATTTGCAACGAAAAGGCATCTACTACTGATAATATATTATCAACACTTTTCAGGCTTTCAGCAATGATATTGCTATACACGGTATACATATGCTCAATCTCGCTGGGAGTAAAATGCCGGTCTTGCTGAAATAATGCGTAAGCGTTCTTGTAGTCACTGACAAGCTGTTTCTGTTTACTGATAATTTCTGTTATGCGCTGGAAGTAGGCTATAGCGGATTTAATTTTCCACAATTCATCAAAATATTTCTGATAAATTTCTTTCTGTTTATTAGTCCATTCGGAAATCTCATTTAGCTTTAATTTGGAAAGTTGATTTTCCAAAACTTTTTGCGCGTTTTGAAGAGCAATAGTTTTGTTCTGGATGCGTTGAACCTGTAGATCAATAGCCTTAATGATTTTTTTAATGGCAGCTTTCACTACCACCCAAATGATAGCATGGCTTTTCTTGGTAGGTAAAATGGTAAGGGAACATGTGAGAAACAAGAATATAACAATGGCTTTTTTCATGATGAAACATTTAAAGTTTATTTTGTCTTATATCGCTTGCGAGCATTGCGATACCTCTTTTTATGGAGCCGAATTTTTTAGCATACTGTTGTAATAAAACTTTTTCCTTCTCTTCCGTAGAATAAGCCAGATACTCTTCCAGTGATACTTCGGTTCGATAAACTTTACTTACAGATCCTCCCAGGCTAATAAAAATCTCTTTGTATTTCATTGCGGGATCGTTGGCCTTATTCATTGATAAGATGAGCGTCCTATCTTTGTCTGATAAGCCTAAAAGGTCTTGTATGGCTTGGAATTTATTGGCGTACTTACTTTGGTCTAGTAATATTTTTATATCGGAATTATTTACGATAGCGTCTTTAATTATACTGCTGGAAATAATGTCATCTACCTCCTGTGTAACGACTATGGCTGTCCCCCAAAACTTACGTACTGTCTTGAACAAATATTTGATATATTCCGCCATCCCTTGTCTGGCTATCGCTTTCCATGCTTCTTCAATAAGTATAATTTTCCTTACTCCCTTTAGCCGGCGCATCTTACTGATAAAAATTTCGCAAATCGTGAGCGTTGTTACTGCAAAAATTATTGGATGATCTTTAATTTTATCCAGCTCAAATACGATCATCCTCTGATCCAGCAAATCAAGTTGGGTGGTGGCATTCAGCAGATATGAATATTCACCATTTTTATAGTACGGTTTCAGAACATACAGGAAATTATCAACATCAAAATCTCTGTCTTTCACTCCTTGCTGACGGAGGTCCGGCAAAAAAATGTCACGTAGATATTCATAGAAGGAATTGAAACAGGGAAAGAGGCCGGTGTCTGACTTCAGGAAGTCAAAATAATTTTGGAGCGCATTAGATAAGGATATGTATTCGGATCGGGAATAGGTTTCATCATCTTTTTTCCAAAGTGCAAGCAATAGTGTTTTGATAGATTCCTTCTTTTCAGTGTCGAGGATATTATCAGGAATATAGAAAGGATTAAAAGCAATTGGATTATCTTCAGCATAGGTAAAATAATATCCTTCTGCCAGGCTACACAACCCTTTGTAACTGTGGCCGACATCGACAATGACTACATGTGCGCCTTGCTCCCAGCAGCTGCGCAAAAGATGGTTGGTAGCAAAACTCTTACCTGAACCAGATGGACCGCATAGAAAAATATTTCTATTTTGTATAATATTTTTCGCAATCGGTTCTTCAAAAATATCCACGTTAAGGGGAAGGCCACTGATGCGATCCCCCAACCGCAACCCTGTTGATGAAACAGAAGTACGGTAATTTGTTTCTATGTTAAAAAAACACGAAGCCTGTTCTGCAAACGTATCAAATCTGGCAGTGTTGGGTATTTCAGCAGCATTGCCGGGGAATGCCGCCCAAAATAATTGCGGTGCGCTGGCTGTTTCAATCTTGGTGTTGGCGTCAATACCAGCGATAGCAGAAGAAACGATATTTTTAATATCACGGGCCTTGGCCGGGTCATCGTCCCATGCCACGATATTAAAATGCGCCTGTATTGGAAGCCGCCCTTTGCTGATAGCCTCGTTGAGAAAGGCGTTTGTGGCATCGCGTGCAATAGTATTTTCACGGGAATATGTAGATAATGATTGCAGGCGTAGCCTTTTGCTTTCCAGCTTCTTTATAGCATCGTGCGCATTGCCGATTATCAGGTACTGATTATAAATATGGTTGCAGGAAAGCAACAGCCCTAATGGAGCTGCAAAGCCAATGCTAAATTTGGTTCTATCCGTTGAATATTTATCGAGATTGACGCGGGGACCGCATAGAGATGGCAGATCCTCGGCGTCACTGAGCGCGAATATCTGCAATTGTCTATTACCAATGGCTAGGTCACTACCGGTTTTAATGTCAGCCAGATATGGCAACTCACCTCTACCCAATAAAAAGCAATACCGTTCAATTAACCCTACTTTATTTTCACTGCTTATCAGCTCATCATTTTTCAGTCGTTGCAATGCGAAATAAGTGCTATCCTGGAGAATGCGGGCGAATTGCCCTACTTTGTCCTCAAAGAGCTGAATTTCCTTATCATCTATCATTTTTGAGGGAACGATAGAATTTTTAATGAGGATGGAAGTTAAAGGGGTGGCTTCTTTAGAAGGATTGGCGATCTTTGTGAGATAGATGTAGCACTCATGATCAAGAAAAGGTCTTTCATTAAAATGCCTGTTACTTGATCTGGTTAAGAAGGACTGTTCGGTATCTGTAAAATCGGGTTTAAATTTTGATTCAATAAACCAATCCTGTTTATGCAGTACTGTAAAGTCTGGTAATACTCTAATAGCTTTTAAGAATGCCTGATGCACAGCTTCGTAGTCATTTATTGACAGGGTAAATATTTCCGGCAGGGTAACAGAAAATGCTATAGTTATGTCGCCGGATTTGGAAATAATGAAATCATCTTCTACTTTAAAGATTGGTAGTACGTTTTCCAGTTTCTTTATCTGCTTCATGTTTATCGCTTTCACTTAACTGAAAAAATATTTTTCGGGAGGAACTATATATAAAGGACGGTAATCGGGATTGTGCGGCCTTTTTTATGAGGCCATGCTGACCGTACTTTTTAGAAAACCGTTGGACGGTGGTAAACAAGGCTGCGCCGGATGCGAGTATAATTACAACACATACATAAATATTAATCCCTATAATGTAAATGATTGTAAAAAACAGTAGCAGGAATACAAGGCCAGCAGCGAGATACACGATATATTGGGCCTTAATACCTCTAAATTCGATGCTCTTGTTAATGCCTTTATTGATTTCATAAACTGTTGACATAACGTAAACGGCTATATGCCTTAAATACCAAAGAAGGATTTCAACACGGTGGCAACGACCACTAAAAAAATACAGCTACCAAACCATGATGCGGCTGTTTTACTGGTGTCGGGATCACCGCTTGACCATTTTGAATAAACTTTTACAGCGCCTACCAAACCTAGCACTGCGCCAATAGCATAAAGCAACAGGATTCCTTTTTCAAAGTATCCTTTCACAAGCTCTGTGGCTTTGTCTATACCAGCTCCGCCATCGGCAGGATCTTGGGCATTGGCGGCAATAGATATGAGTATAAGGAGGGAGACAATAATTACAGTAGCGCACAGAGGGGCTTTATCCGCACTTTTCAGGCTGCACATAATCAGATTATTTAAAAAGAATGAGAAAATATAGCCCTGCCTGGAACCGGATCAGGAGGTGGGTAACGGCTGGCAGGGCTTTGAAGTAAAGGGAAGAGACGAACTTAAATAGGTATTGGAAAAATGATGTTGGACTACAAGACTATTTGGTCATAGTAGCATAAAAAGTCGCCCTGTCAAAATCGGATTACACTATATCAATGTCACTGACAGGGCAACTTATCTTACTACTACTTACCCAAAACATCTATCACTACCACATTTCCTGCAACTGGGATTGCGTAAAAGTAATTTTGAGATCACGTTCGGCCGTTATGTAGATATACCGGTTAATAGCATCGTAAAATTCAGTGTCCATAAATATTTTATACTGGGAGACGATAGCACTGATCTTTGTGAATACTTCTGCTGGATTAGGTGGGTTGCTGGCAATGTTATTAATGACGTGGCTAATTTGTTCTGTTACATTTTCAGCTTCTTTTAACAGGATGCTGGTATCATCCTCAACAAGTTCAAATATAGATTCATCATCTTCTTCTGGTTCCAGGATAATTTGCATTTCAGATTCTACAGGAATATGTAATGGAGAATAAGACCGTTCTTGTAAATTGTTATAAAAATGGGGATCTTGTCCAGCTACTTGCAGCATTCCATCTTTGTCTTTGTTTTCCAGCTTACCCTTGAACTTGATGTAGATCTGAACCAGTGCATAGGTAAGCAAAGATAAAAACAACGCTAACAGCACGGGGGACGATTGGAATATTGATACTGACATACACTGTGTTTTTATGTTTTAACAACTTCAGAGCAAAGATGCAGTTGGTTAAAAGCAAAATATCATAGTGTATTTCCTAGTTATGAGGTTTTTTTTAAAAAAAGTTAGGGTTTGTTTCTTTTCTGTCGGTTACGTTCTTCAATTTTCTCGATATATAACAGGTACGTGTTACGCAGGAAGTCTAAAAAGAAGGTTAGCCCCTTTTTCCTACGGAGTATTTCTTGAAATGTAACAGTAGGTGTCTTTAATTCTATAAAAAATATTTTTTCAAAATATCTTGTAATAGATTCTATTGTAGCAGATCCATTATTGAAAACTTTTCCGGAATGAAATGCATAAATTAATTCGTATAGACCAACCTTACTTTCAGTCCATTGCATTGTTTCAGTCTTATAATCAGTTTCGCCCGATTTGAGTGGTGTCAGTTCATCTGATATAGCATTATTTAAATAATCCTTCAGTTTTTGATTAGCCAGAATAGTAGCTATTTTCAAACTATGTGGTGTGCAAAACTCTCGATCCATCACCACCTGACACAAATCCATAGGAACGTCAGCCTTTCCATTGCCGCGTATAAAGTATTCTTCATCTAGTTCAGATTTTCCTGAACTATAATATTTATAGAAATCTAAATTGTGGTAAAAATAATCATCAATTTTGATGAGTTGATTTTCTAAATATTTAATCCTATATTTAGTTGATCCAGGAGTTATATGCGTTTGAATATTAAAAATTGTTCCAAAATAGATGTAAAGGGAATAAAACTCTGGATTAATTTCTTTATAGAATTTAATTTCATCGACCGGGTTAATAAAGCTGTGAGTTTTAATAAGGATCTTTAATTTCCCCAATGCATTGTTTATATGCTGAATTATTTTTTCTGTTTTCTTTATTTGTGTAGAAGCAGGATCGCGCGAAAATATATTAATCTTTGCTGTAAGTTCACGCAGTAGAAGATCGGCTGCAAGTAACATAACCAAAGTTTATAAGGGAAAAAGTCACTGGTTAAAATATATTGCTTATTCTATGATTAAATGCCAAAAAAGATCAATTACAGAAAGTATTAGATTTAAAAGGTCAACATTATCTGAATATATTTCTGTCAATTAAATTATAAAATTCTTCTTTATAAGAATCCCCAATGGGAACAGGCTTCAAGTCTGGATGAAATATGGCTAATCCTTGTTCGATTATCTTTATTTTGGGGATTGAAACAATGTAGGATCTATGAACTCTAATGAATATAGGCTTAATAAAAACTGCTTCAAAGTCTTTTAGGTTTCCTGCTACTAAAATGCAATTTTCTTCAAGGTATATTTTAACAAAATTCTTAAAACTTTCTAGAAAAAAGACCTGCGACGGATAAATCTTTATAAGTTTCCCTTTTGTTCCGGATTTCACAAAAATATAGTCTTGATCCTTTATTATAGGAGATCCACTCTGTAATATGATGGAATTCACTTTGAAACATGCTTTAAGGAACCGAGAAAGAGAAATTGGCTTAAGCAGGTAATCAACAACTTCATTTTCAAAACCATCAATTGCATATTCAGCGTGGGCCGTAGTAAGTATAACCTTGCACCTTTGCGGGATTAAACTCAATAGCTCAATCCCAGTTAGCTCAGGCATTCGCACATCCAAAAATACAAGATCAGCATCATGTTTTTTGATAATTTCGAGTCCTTCTAAAGCATTTGTTGCAGATCCAACAAGCTGCAAATAATCAGTCTTTTCAATATGGTGGGTCAGCACTGAAATTGCAAATTTTTCATCATCAATTATTACACATTTTAACATACTAAATAAATTATGTAATTAAAGATAAATTAGTAGATCAACTTTAAAAGTATTGGCATCTTCTTTTAAATTTAAACTATACCTACTACCATACTCAATTGTCAACCTATTCTTAACATTTTCCAATCCAGTTCCTTGTGAGCTCCAATTGGGTTTATTAGATTTACTATTAATTACGATCATATTTACTGATCTGGAAAATTCATTGAATTCTATATTAATAATTAAAGGCTTTTTCCCTTTTAATAATTCTCCATGCTTGAAGGCATTTTCAACTAAGGAAATCAAAACAAATCTAATAATACGCATTCCAACAAAGTTTCCATCAATTGTGAACTGAACATCTATGTCATCATAAAACCTCATTTTATTTATTTTAATTACATTATTTATTTGTTCGAGCTCTTTGGAAATTTCAGTTTTACCATCTTCCTCTTCTGCAGATATTGCGTAATGCATTATGTCAGCCAAGGTAAGAATGTTATCAGCCAATTCTTCAGAAAGCGATAATGCCTTGGAATAAAAAACATTAAGAACATTAAAAAGAAAATGAGGATCAATTTTTGCAGATAGGTACGCAAATTCAGTTTTCATTTTTTCCCCTTCCAGGTAGATTTTCTTTTTTTCAATATCATGGGCTTGAATTGTGTACCAATAGCCAATTCCAAATAGAGTGTATTGTATCCACCACCAGAGGTGCATACTAAAAAATTGGAATAAAGTATATGGAATTGGGGGATAATCAAAAACAGGGAAGATATAAATGTATAATATGCATTTTAAAAAGTAAGAGATAAAAAGCACTGAGAAACTGGCAAATACTACTAATGTGTACCTTTTATGAGCAAACAGTCTTGGGAAAACAAATAATGCATTGCAATAAAAAATAAAGCTCGAGGTTGTATACTTTCCCAGTGCATCCTCAAAAAAAACTCCTCCATCATTTTCTTGAATAACTGCTACAAAGTAACTAAGAACAGTCAATATAATCCAGAAAAGTAAATGCAATATGAGATGTTTGTTCTTTTTCAAGAATGCGATTATCTGCATTAGTATTATTTTTTATTGCTATTTTCTCAAATATTCATAAGCTACCTTAATCCAGTCCTGATTACCTACATTTAAAATAACATCCGGTTTAATGCCAACATTGTCAATAAGGGGAATGAATTCATGGTAAGTCGTTCCCATTGGACATAAAAATGTATATAACGGACATGGCAAATTTCTCGCGCTGCCAATTTCTGTGTAGTCTAAGGCTCCACCAGTTTGCCTGCCAAATATTATTACTTTAGCGCTCTGTTTGGCCCATAAAACAAATAATTCCGCAGCACTTAAAGTTGTCTCATTTGTCAATATTGCTACCTTTATTGGATTCCTCATTTTCTTTTCAAATGTCATTGTATCGCGCTCAGTTACTTGGACAATACTTTTAGGATGTAGGCGCATCTTCAATATTATAGAATCGAATGTAGACTTATCGTCTGAACTAAATCCAGGTGTATTTCTTATTTTCTGATAAATTGAAATATTCTCGGGCGAGGATCGCACTATAAGGCCATCAGAAAGGATTGGGTTCGAATATATATATTTCAGTATGGAAAAAGTGGACATAATATGACCACCAGGATTATTTCTCAAATCAATTAATAAATATTTTCTGTTTGAAATAATGCTATCATTTTTTCCAAAAAGACTGTCTATCTCGTTACGCCTACTAATCCAAAAGCTATTTATTGTGACCACAGATGCATCATTGCCTAAAGTATGAAATGAAATTCCTTCTTTATCATTTCCACTATTAACCTGATTGGGGTATATTTTAGTCCATGTTCCACTCCCCTTTATTACAAGATTATTCTCTTGAATGTATGCAAGTGAATTAATAGGGGTGTGATCCTTTTTGTAATAAACAATCGAATAAAGATTATTGGATTTTTTTATCTCCATTCTTACCATTCCCCAATCCCATAAGAGACTATCTGATTCAAAAATGACAGCTACAAAATTTCTAACCCCAGGGGATTTTCGATAAATAGCAACCTTTGTTTTAAGCGATTTCATTTCCCATATTCCTTCAATGTTGTCAAGTTTATTTCTTTGGAAATATTTCATCACCTCATTCTTACTTATTTTAGCCCGCGGCCAATTTTTAAAAAAAGATTCCAATGCACTCTGATTCTCTTTATTACCAACTAAATTTATATTAAGGTGAGGATCGCCAAAATACGTAAGATAGGATTTCAGTAACGTATAACATTTAAATCCATCCTGCATAAATGCCTGTTTTCTAACGCTCTCTTTGAATTGAATATAATCTCCAATAGAATCAATTTTTTGTTGAAAGGCAATATAGTTTTTCTCGACACTATTACTTAAACTGTCAAAATTGTCAATGCAATTGCATTGACAAAATGCTGACTTTGAGCACAGTATCAAAACAAATAAAAATATAATGCGCATAAATTAACAGATTATGGAAAAATAAGTTAATGATGTAAAAGCACTTCCAAGACATGATTCGTTTAAACTTGAACAACTAGCACAACTGTGACTAGGTTTAGGTTCTTTAACTGTTGTAACTGCTTTTCCCAAAAAAGCATAATTAACTTTACTCAGATTTGCTACAACTATTTTATGAAGGCGCAGTGGAGGTGGGTTTTGAAGGGTTTTCATGGTAATACAATTAACAAATTAATAAATAAAATATCATTTCGGTTTTCAAAGCAAATATATAATACCACCACTTTCGCTAAAGCTAAATAATCTGAAACGGGTTTTGCTATATACAGAAAGTATTATTCTATAATTAAGATAACTAAAAACCTTCAGAAATAGGCAAATATTATAGAAAACAATAATTCATTTATTAAGACATCAAATTTTGAATCGGCAGAAACAACTCCTTCGTACTTATCCTTGATAATTAAAAACTTATAGATTAGAGCCTAAATAAAATTGGGCGTTATGATATACAAAATATAATGGTTCATCGAAAATGGGCAGTTGCCAGGTTAAAGGATATAATATGATACAAAAACCCGGTGCAAAGATTTGCACCGGGTTTTGGAAAGATCAACTGCGGAGAATAAGAACTGTTATTGCTTTATCTGGACATTAACGCAGTAATTTTTACTTACCTTTAGAAGGAGTTTTCTTGCCAGCAGGAGTATTTTTCTTGCCTTGATTCTTTTTTCCAGTTTCCCCATCTATCAGGAGCTTTACAGCTTTACCCATATTGTTGTCTTGTGCCAGGGCTAAAGTAGATTCGGACAGCTGCATGTTATTTTGTTTAAGCGGGATCTTTACTCCTTGCAGGTTATATGCTTCAATTTCGGCAATACGCGGATTTGCCCTAAGTAACACATTTTCCTTTACACCATTTACTCTAATGGAAGCAGCAATATCACTACCATCTTTCATCCGCCTTGCCATACTTTCCTTCTCTTCTTGTGTAGCTGATAATCCGGGTAGATTTCCAATTTCCTTTACAACGTTAAATTCGATTTTGTTGTCGTAAATCGACTTTAAAGGATGGGTACCATCTTCCTTCGTTATTTTGAAATCAATATACTGCCACCTGCCTACCATTTCATTAGTATCAGTATTACGGAAGGTATTATGAACAAACCTTCCGCGCATGAGGCTTTCCATTTGGGCGACAGTAAAACCTTTTTGCTTATAAAGACCGAAGGTGTGACTTTTTTCTTCATTGATACCATGTTCCTTAAATTGTACGTGGATACGGTTTGCGAAATAGAAATCGTCCTGATTTTGTGAAGGTGTAATGGCCTTGCCTTTTTCAACGACTACGTTAAAACCATAATCACCAATTTTCCTTTTGGCATTTGCTTTCAATTCTACTACTTGAATCCCTAATTTCATAGCGTTGCGAAGTGGTTCATCAAAAATATTTCCAAATCCCAGGTTAGAGATAGTTTCTGTAAGAAATGAATAATTTTTTTCGACCATAAAAAGTATTTTAAAAGTGAATATTAAAAGCTCTTGTTTTTGGATTTCTTGTTACTGCTACCTTTTTGATCCTGTTGAGTAAATGCCGGATTAGATTTTATTTTTGATATTTCGGTATCTATAATGTTGAGTACGTCTTTTTTTATTTGCAAATAAGTTTGCATTACAACATCATTGTCATTGCGTATAATGGGAATGTCAACGTATGCGGATTCTTCAATGCGTATGGCCTCATGATTGTTTAATGCTTCGCAGTGAAAGGCTTTTAATTTCAATGGCTGGCTAGGCTCATCTGCTAATACACCGACAAAGTGCCCACTTGATAATCCGGCGATTTTAGAAGGTGGGACCGCTGTATCAAGTTGCATGTTTCTTGAAATTGAAGTATCGCTGGCATTGATAGAAATGGATTCTCTTTCCTGCATAATTTTGCCGATCCTGTCGGATACCTGCCGGGCAGTGTCACCCATAACTTGTCCTGATATTATATTACCGCAGATGTTCATGATTACGTCTGCTGATTCTTTACCATAATTTTTTACAAGCTGCGACATATCCTGTATACCTAAGAATGTGGCTACCTTGTTACTTCTGGCTGTGGCAATGGTTGTATCTATGGCAGGAGCATAAAGTGTTGGAAATTCATCGAAAATCAGACTTGACTTAATTTTATCTTTCTGGTTAACCAGCTTAAACATACGTTCTGTATACAGTGATATAACAGCACCATATGTTTGGGCCTTTGCCGGATTACTACCAATACACACAATTTTAGGGTCATTGGGATTATTTACGTCAAGGTTAAAATCGTGGCCTGAAAGAACGTAATATAAAGATGGAGATGAGATTCGGGCCATTGCTATTTTTGCTGACGCTACCTGCCCTTCAAGTTGTTCGTTCGCGCCATGAGCCAGTGCGCTCAAAAACGGATTAATTAATACAGAAATTTCTTCCTCCAATGAAAGTACCGGGAATAGACGCTGGTATTCAATTTGGGCGAGTTCTATAACATGGGGAAGAGTGCAATACTTACCGTTTTCATATTTCCTGAGAAACCAAAACAGAGCAGTAGTGAAATTTATTGGGGATTCTACGAAAAAATCGCCAACCTTCCGTTGCCACTCGCGGTTTAAAGCTAACATAAATGTCCGGCTGCTTTCGGTGGCATCTGTTATATCGTGCATTAGCTCCGGTGCCAAAGCATTACAGCGATGCGTGCGGCTTAAATCATCGAAGTTGATAATATAGAATTTTGGAGGCACTTTATATTTATGGCAGTTTTTAAGCAGGTGGTTATATGCTATTTTGGTCAAGTCAGGAAACTTGAAATCGAAGATGAACATGGTGAAACCCTTTTCTAGGTGTTGGCTTATTATATGTCGAAAAAAATAATATGTCTTTCCAGATCCAGGAGTACCCAGAATTATGGTGCCCCTAAAAACGCAATACAGATTAATTATTGACTTACGGAGTTTTCCACGCAAATAATATTGTGCCGGGAGGTTTACAGAATATTCATTGGCGATAAGTGTTTCGCATTGTGGAAATGATTCATTTTTCTCATTAAAAATATCTCCCTTGTAGCGGAGATTTAGCACTTTTGTTAAACGGGTACCTCCTGCAAGTATGGTAATGTATCCAGAAGTAGTAGTAACAATATAGAGGGGATCAGCAAGTGTGTAATTCGGAATAGCCAGTAAAATGTTACTGGTGAAATACAGGATAAGTCCAGAAATAATACAAAAAAAAATGGGAATTATAGTTAGTTTATCATCTTTTCTCCCTCTTGTGCCGATAAGTGAGATTGTTAATAGTAATAGTATTGTTATTTTTTGCTTGGTTAAGGTGGCTAAGAAAAAAAGGCTACGAGTAAGATTATAAAAAAAACGGTCTACATAGTCATTGCTTATTCCGTAATACTGAAAAGTAGTATAACAAGCAATGTAAAAATGTATCAATAGGATTACGATACTACCCAACCGGATAAAATCTAAGATCCGTTGTAGCTCCTGCACATTTTCCCCTGTCTGCATAACGGTGTATTTATATTGTTTAAAATTTTCTTCTTTTTTTCTTCCTCTTTTTCAAAAATTCGGGTAAAAGATCGTTTCCAGTATTTTCGTGTGAAAAAAGATGCTGATAGATGGCAATCGTTGTATTGAGATTAGTATGATGGTTATTATGAATAGTTTGTGCTGTATCTGTACTGGCATCTTTGTTGGACAGTGAACTGTCGAATCTTAACCTGTCGTAAAACTCTGATGGATGATAGTTCAAATCAGCTACCGATACTGCTGCGCGGGTACGGCTATCAACTAAAATAACATCGGTCAGTTGCCCAGCAGGATTATACGCCAGGTGACAGAAAATATTCTGTTTTTGAAGAAGTTGGGCGGTGTTTGAATTAAGTAAGCCTTGCTGAAGAATCTTATCCATTCGTTGCCGCATTGGTAAAATTTTCAGGCCGTTAATCGCCATCCTTTTTTCGATATAGTCAAGGCCGGGAAAGGATGAAATTGAGCTGGCGGGAATAGGTATACCGGTTTTACCACCAAACCTGTCGAGCTGTGAGTATGTTAGTCCTCTCCTTTCATAAAGCAGCGTACCGGGTTCTCCCCGATCAGCAATAACGTTGTGCAGACGTAGAATAGCGTTCAGCTCATCAAGTGTTGTATACAAGTGAGTGCTGGTTACTCTGGAAACAATATCATCTATTGTAGCGTGTATACCGATAGATTCTTTACTGCCTTCTGCAACAATGAGATTGTATTCCTTTTCAATGGCTTTGCGTGCAGGTTCACTTTTAATCTTGGCGATATTGTGAAGATTTATAGGCTTGCCATTTGCTTGGACATTAGTAGTTACGATATGAACATGCGGATGGGCGGCATCCCTATGTTGGTATACGAGGAAAGGTTGACCACCAAAACCGATTCTATTCATATAATCAAGGGAGAGTTCTTGTAATGTTTCTATGCTTAGTTCTTCTTTATTAGAAAAGTTTAAGGAGATGTGAAGGGTATTTGTTTTTATTTTTCTGTTCTTGTTTGTCAGGGCTTTAAACCTCTTTAGTTTTTGATGAAATGTCAAATCGTCTGTATCACATGCAAACTTTGAAGCGAAAATTAAATCTGCATTTCCCAGTTCAACTTTCCTTTCATTGTAATGCAATGCGCCTCTGATTGATTTTCCAGTACTCATTCGGACAACCATTTTTTTGCATTTACAGATATTAAATCAAGCAGGGTGGAAATTTTCTCATCAAGTAATAAATATTTATCAAATGCAATACGGGCGTAAAATGCTTTTCGTTTCTCGTCAGGATATGTATTAAACAAGCGAGTAATTTGATTAATATTCACACCTATTGATTTTATTTCCGACCTAATGGCTGCTAGTTCCTCCATTAAAATATCTAGGCTTTGATCGTGGCAAACTGTTTTGATCACCCGGTTATGTAGTATATCTCTAAGCAGAGTACTCATGTCAGTATTAGCGCTTTGAGAAAGGAGGTTTTGTAGTTCCGTGTATTTTGATATATCAACTTTTGTTTGGAGATGATATTTAAGTTCTGCTTCTGTTTTTGATTTTCTCTGTGGCATATAGTAGACTTTATGTGATAAGGTGCTATGCACTGTGAGAAATAGCGGATAGCTTTTCGTTGCCGTATACGGCAATACATCTTGCTCTGCACGCACAAGTGCAGAGAAAATTCACCCAGTCGCTCAGGTGAGCGGGGTAATTCCGGGGCAGTTAGGATCAGAAGCCGGTTTGCTTCTGATCCTAACTGACGGTCACAAACTTTTTTTTATGGTGATTTCGGTGGTAATAAGCCGGTGTTGATACTGGTAATTTCAGGTATCCGTATCCAGGTAACGGTTTCTTCTTCCAATTCGGGAAATTCTTTTTTCACCAGTTCTATTTCTTCATCTAGTAGCATACGGACAAATGATGTATCCTCATCGTAGATACCAACGGCCTCATCGAACTTGCGCACTATCCACATATAACATCAATTTTTATGTATAAACTAATATTGGATTTTGCAGGATTCAAAGTTGAACGTGAATTAGTAGGCACCATATTCATGATCCAGTTATGGGCTGAAATTTTCCAATTACGTATACTGCAACCCTTTTTTGAACGCCAGTTTTTACTATCATAAAACAGGAAGAAATGCGTAGCTTCCAGATCGGAAATACCTCGATGGAGAAAATACGCTTTCACTGCTTCAATTTTCGGCGGTATGTTGTTGGAAAACTTTATCATAATTATGTCTTTTTGGCAGTAACTATTCGTTGCAATTTTTGCTTGGAATGCAGTTGTATACGGGAGGATAATAGCTTTTCTATTTCTTCACTGGAATAAAAAATAGTTCCTCCTACTTTGGTAAAAGCCAGGGTACCGTTTTGACGTAGGGTTAAAAGAGTGCCGGCAGAACATTCTAAAAATTTTCTGGCTTGGTGAGTTTTAAGCCACTTCTTTTGAGATTGCGGTGTAGTTTCTGCAAGTATTCGCCTAAATGCGATCAGCAACTCGGTTTTTAAAATTTCCAGATCAGCAACCGTTACGAGCTGATCTCTAAAAATGGGATGGGAAGAAGTAATACTATTTTTCACATTTGCCATATACGCACAAAATCTTGCACGAATATAACTGCATGAAAAAGTGATTTTTCATAGTGCAATTCATAGTTAGGAAAAAAAAGTAAAAAATATGTGGAGGACTTGAAGCTAAAATATAGGCGTAATTTGTATACTCAAAAAAGTAAAAATTGAAACTATTGAAATTCTGAAGAGAGGTTTGAATTTATTGGGTTGAATTTTTTTGTTCATTTAATATATTTCATTTATTCAATATGAGCGTATTTATACGCATCTATTCTCGTATTTATACCTATTTACATTCGATTAACAATCCGAATAAGGAATTACTATACCTTAGTTATCTGATTCTTTGCATAAGCCCTGTGAAAATAAAGTTTAGTATTTCCCCAGGTAATGTATTTCCCGAAAAAGAGTAAATGGATTTATTTTAATCAGGATAACTCTCCATTATGTAGTGATTTTTATCTGTTAGAATCATTGTTGTCCGGGTAAACAATAATTTAAAGGGCAAAAAAAGGGCAGTTCAATAGAACCGCCCTAATTAGTTATGTTTGAGTTACCACACCTAAACAATAACTAATGAGCGAATTTAAAAAATTTCCCGGACAGCCGATCTTATCACAAATATTAAATGTAATACCGTCAACAGTAATTCATACTGCGAGCAGGAAACATAACGCGAACCGTTATTACAAGCGGTTACCACTTCGGCTTCATTTAGTAAGTCTGTTATATGGTGTCTTCAGCTATTGTAATGGCCTTCGTGAAGTATGTGAGGGTCTTCTGGCCTGTGAGGGAAAACTTAGCCACCTGGGGCTGGATAAAGCTCCTGCCCGCAGTACGCTCTCCGATGCCAATAATAGGCGTAGTTATCGGGTCTTTGAAACAATTTATTACGGACTACTACGCCAGTATCACAGCTTTATCTCGGACAGCCGGTTAAAAGGGCTGAGTATCCGCAATCTGAAAGTGGTTGATAGCAGTACAATTCAGCTTTTCAGTGAAATACTGCGTGGTGTAGGCCGTGCCCGTGGAGATGGCAGCAGAAAGAAAGGTGGATTCAAGGTCCATGCCATGATGGATGCTTTTAGTGGAGTTACTGAATTTGTACGCCTGACGGAAGCCCGTGAACATGACCAAAAGTTTCTGCATCACCTGAAGCTGCCCGCAAATAGCTGGCTGGTATTCGATAAAGCGTATACAACCTATCATCGGTTCGCTAAATGGAGTGAACAGCAGATTTGGTTTGTAACCCGGGAAAGGGATAATGCTCTTTTTCATGTGACCAAAGTACTGATTGACAGGACCCGCAAACACAACAGGAAAGCAGTGCTGAAGGAGCAATACGTAACCGTAGGAATTAAACAAAACGGAACAGTTGTCCAGCGCTTAAAACTGCGACGTATCACCTTTAAGTCAGATGAGGGCAAAGTGTATATGTTCATCACCAATAACTTTACTTTACCCGCCTGCCAGATAGCTACCATTTATAAAAACCGCTGGATGATCGAATTGCTTTTTAAACAGATCAAACAGAACTTTCCGTTACGTTACTTCTGGGGAGAAAGCCCCAATGCCATTAAAATGCAGGTCTATTGTGTGCTGATTGCACAACTGTTGATGGTCGTAATAAGGAGAAAAGCTGCAACCAAAAAGTCTTTTTCCAATATGATTACTGTAATAAGACTTCATCTGATGAGCTATGTAGGATTACTGGAGTTCATTAAAGACACTTATAAAGCATGGAGAAAAATACATAATGCAATGCTGGACTTTTCTCCATAATAAAATCCGGGGGAGCTCCCCCGGATTTTATTATAATATTTTTTCCTTCTGTATCACTTACTCACAAAGAGATACAGGCTATTTTATGTCGATTTTACCCGGACAACAATGTGTTAGAATCAATTAAAATAGCAGGAAAATTAATCACTTTGGTCAATTCTAAAAATCACCCATTTTCTAGTATCTGTATACCATAAGTATCCATTACATATCATACAAAATACATTTTCATTATTGGCAGAAGTCCTGAAAGGAAAGCCACCTTGTAACCTTTGACTGAACGCTAATTTACGTGGATGACCTTTAAGCATTGAATGTTTAAAGGTGAATATTTATCCGGTAAGAATTAACATAAAATGTGGAAATATATTACAACCCAAAAAATTAGCATAAATACCACTTTGAATTATACGCCTCAATCTATTATGGCATTGTAATTTAGCTCGGCACTACCGGCATTTAATAAAGACTGAATTTAGACAGGCTCCGTATTTCCTTTTACCCTGAAGCTATTGATCACATGAAACCTCTTTATTTACTTATATTTTTTCAACTGTTGCTGTTATTGGGAATTCAGGCGCAGGATAGTACTACCAGTAAGCATAATAAGATACCTGATAAATATTTTTCCCAAGTAAATAAGAAGTCTGATAAGTTAGAAAAACAGGTTAGTCAAAGAACTGAAAAAGCACTGGCCCGATTTATCAATGAAGAAGGGAGGATGCAAAGAAGACTCGCCCGAATTGACTCCACCAGGGCAAAACAACTTTTTTCAAACTCAATTGACTCTTTGGGAAATTTAAAAGCACGCATGCAAGGTAAGCTGGGCAAGATATCCCATCCTTTAATGCAATCTGGGGGGCCTTACCTGGACAGCCTCCAAAACTCATTGGCTTTCCTAAAACAATCCAAAGATTTATTGAATCAGTCAAAGGGTATCACTGATAAATTGAGCAGCTCCATTAACTCAGTAGGACAATTGAAAGATAAACTACAACAGGTAGAAGAGATAAAAGCATATATACGGGAACGTAGGCAAGTATTGACCGAGCAACTAAAACAATATACCGGCTTCTCCAAAGACCTGCAAAGGATGAACAAGGAAGCTTTTTATTATGGACAGCAGTTAAGAGAATATAAAGAAGTTTTTAAAGATAAAAGGAAGGCAGAACAGAAAGCAATGGAGATCATTCAAAAGTTACCTGCTTTCACTGATTTTATGCAGAAGCATTCTCAACTGGCAAGTCTTTTTAATATCCAAACCACTGCTGCTTCCACTCAAAGTTTGGAAGGGTTGCAAACCAGATGCCAGGTAGAAAATTTGATTCAGCAACGCATTGGAAGCGGCCCTAATGCTAATGCTGCACTGAATCAACAGATGGGGGAAGCCCGTAGCAAAATGGATGAATTGAAAAGCAAATTCCCTGAACTTAATAATGCTGGGGATATGCCCAATTTTAAGCCCAGTGAAATGAAATCGAAAAGTTTTATGCAACGATTGGAGTTTGGTAGTAATATTCAGTTTCAGCGTAGTAATAAATTTTTTCCTACTATCGGAGATCTGGCAGGACAGGTAGCTTACAAGTTCCATAAGAATGGGAGTACGGGTGTAGGGATTTCCTACAAGCTGGGCATGGGTACCGGCTTTGATAATATCCACTTCTCCAACCAGGGAGTAGGTATTCGTTCCTTTATCGACTGGAAGATAAAAGGAACCATTTTCCTTAATGGCGGCTATGAGCAAAACTATCAACCTAATTATGTTGGCTTAGTCAATGGCCTTGGTCAGCAGTGGACACAGAGCGGCCTTATAGGGATCAGTAAAAAATATAACATCAATAGCAAATTAAAGGGTAATATCATTTTGCTCTTTGATTTTTTATCCAATCAGCATGTGCCGAGGACAGATCCTTTTAAACTGCGAACAGGCTATAATTTTTGATTTATCCACCTATAATTTCAAATCTATTAAACAATAAATTCAACGGTCCTTTTATGAAAAAACAATTTTATCCCTTTTTCATTTTCCTGCAATTATTGTTACCCATTACCGCTATTTGCCAGGTAGATCTTCCGACAGGAAGCGCCTCCTTCAATGTTCCACTATTTCAGTATACAGATGGCAACCGCCTTTCCTCTAATATTTCGCTAGATTATACCGGGGGAAGTGGCATTAAAGTAGATGAGATTCCGACTAGCACAGGTCTTGGCTGGCGCTTACAGGCGGGCGGGGTCATTGTAAGAAATACAAACGGAGTACCGGATGATCAGATAGGTGGTGTATATTCAGGAGACAGGTACAGCTCCGGCTATTTATACCCGCCCTACACCAATTTATTAAATCCTATTTCTCCCAGGGGTGGATTTGTACCACTTATTCCCTATAACTGGAGTTCCGATTATTACAAACCAGATTCCTCGGTAATGATAGATTTAGAACAAGATATTTTCGTATTTCAGTATGGAGGAAGAACCGGAAGTTTTATTATCGCTAGTAATGGTAATATCCTTCCGCTGGATAATTCAAAATTGAAAATCGAGAAATTAGAAAAGGATATGTCCGCCGACAGCATTATTACGAGGATCAGCGGTTTTGTTATCACCGATGAAGTTGGCATTAGATATACCTTTTTAGCTCCCGAAACCAGTAAGGTCATCAGCTATGAAAGAGGAGCGGCATCAACGACAACCTTTAATCAAACTTTAATAAATCTGCAATATAAAATAAATAATTATTCCGTGATTACCAGTTGGTATCTCACAGAAATCTATGACCCTTTATCCTCCAACAAAATTACTTTTAGTTATGCTGATTACAATCTTGATTATTTAATAGGCTATTCCGGTGCCTATGCCTTAAATATAGTTGGCGGTACAGGACAGGCTACCACCCAAAGTATTCAGCAAAGGTTTTCTGGTAAAAGAAAAAGGATTACAGGGATTGCTTTCCCCGGTGGAAAAACAAATGTATTGTTTAAATATTTTGATACGGATTTGGTGGACCTGCCTGGAGAAAAGGCATTAAAACAAATGGTTGTTCTAAGAGATAGCATAGAGACAACGGGATACCAATTCAATTACAACTATTTTTTTAAGGATACCCTCCGTGCTTTTAATTATTCATTTGCCGCTAATGAGCTGCAGTACCCAAGGTTATGTCTGAATTCAATTCAGAAATCCGGGTTGTATTCCATATTAGAACCTCCCTATGTTTTTTCCTATTTCACTAAATATGGCTACGCATCTATGCCAGCCCGCACTTCAGGAGGACGGGACCATTTTGGATATTTTAATAATGATGTCCAGGGGCAGGATTATTCAACCACTGATTTAGCCTGGAATAGCACCAGGGCCTTAACGCTTAATACGCATAGGTTTGCTGCGGTAGGTCCCCCTGTAATTGGGGCATTAAAAGAAGTACAATATCCGGCAGGGGGAAAGCTCCAATTTGACTATGAAAATAATACTGCAGCTTTTGGGGCATCTACTGTTTTGTCGGGCGGGATCAGAGTCCGGCGCACTACACAAATCGATATGGTAGATACTACCAAAAAAATAATAAATGACTACCGCTATGTGAATGTAGATAGTAGCTCTTCCGGATGGGGTTATGAAACTCCCTTATTACTGGATACCAGTTCAAATTACCTGGTTTTGCCGCCCTCATCTACTCCCTATAAACCGGTAAACATGAGCTATAACACGGCATCTTCGGCCAAACTGGTGATAACGGATGATAAAAAGATTAAAGCGGCTGATATCGCAGAGTTATTGGGATTTAATGTATTTATTTGCATTGCAGTTGCCGTTGTTCAAAACTTATTTACCCCACCACCCGCTACCACCATCCAGACAATCCCATCTTACCAGGAGTTGAGCGACCATCCATCTAAGTATAATTTATTACCCCACATGTATAGCCGAGTGGAGGTTTACCAAGGATCCACTGCAAATAATATCGGCAAAACCGTTTATGAGTTTACTTCCCCAACAGACTTTCCGATTTCAGTGCCCCTGCAGCAAGCCCCATTCTCAGCCAATCAGAGGTGTTTGCCTTGGGTGTATGGAATGTTGAAAAGAAAATTAGAATTGAATAAGAATAATAATCCCAGTTTTGAGACCATTAACAACTATAACGCTTCCATTTCACGATTAAATTCTAACGGGGTGGGCTCCATTCGATGGAAAGCAAAACAGGTGCTCATGTGCCCAGAGGGGTTGTACAATGGTTATAATGGCTCTGTGCTGTTGATTAATGATAGTTATTTACCATTGGTAGGAAGAACCGAATTACTATCTGTCACCAACAAAAAATATGATAGCACTGGAAATTTTACGCAAACTGTTACTACGTTCACAAATGATAACATAAATTATTATCCCAAAAAAATTACCACTACCAATAGTATTGGTGATACCATTCAGCAGAGAAATTATTATACCGCGGATTACAATTCAGCCAATATAATAGCCTTCAAAGTAATGAATGATGCCAACATGATCAATATCCCTATTTCACAAGAGACCTGGAAATTAAGCAGTACCGGACAACAGTTATTAGATGCTAGTATCTCAGATTTTAGACCACTATGCTCAGGTGACCTGAAAGTAACACAGAACCTTACCTTTCAAAATGCCAGCCCACTACCTTCTTCCATTGCTGGAACATTTGACGGAACCACCTTGAATCGGCTTCCTTCTTATATAAAGCTGCAGCAAGCGTTAAGTTTTGATAGTTCCTCTGGCCGTCCTGTTCATATTTTGAATCCAAACGCCCCTGAAATTGGTTATCAATGGGGTTACAATAATGAATATGTGGTAGCAGTTGTGAAAAATGCACATGCAGCCCATATCGAAAAAGGAGTTGTCGGAAATGTTACCAATGGGATCATGTCGGCAGTAAATAATCAGACTCAAACGGCTACCATCACCCTTTCTCAACCCGGAAATATTTATTTGCAATTGGTAGCTCCCCCTACTGGTGAAGCCAGGTATTGTTCCTATTTCCTTTCGAAAAATCTTGTTCTTGTTAAAAGTGGTAATTTATGTAATGTAGTTAGCACAGGTCAGGTACCGGATATATGGAATACCTATAAAATAGCTAACCCTCGTTCCGCTTTATTTTCAAATCTCCCAGCGGGTACCTACACGATAACCGCTAACAATTTTCAAATTATCTCCGGCCAGCCAAATCCAAGTACTTCTTTGAATTATGCTTTTTCAACTGAACCTACCGTAAACATACCTGCAGGATTCTTTTACCAGGGATTTGAAGATATTACGAATGCTGCCACCGATAATCCTTATGCAGGTAAGAAATATAACATCGGTAGTTATACGGTTCCCTTCAACATAGCTGATTCTCGGAGCTATAAAATTGATTATCGTTATTTGTCCGCAGGCAATTGGAATTATGTGTCTAAGCCATACACCAACAATATGGTGCTCAGTGATGGAGTTGGCATTGATGAAGTAAGAGTGTATCCGGTGGATGCTACCATAACTACTTATACCTATCTACCTCTAATAGGTATCACTTCTGAAACTGATGAAAATGGTCGGACAGTATTTAATGAGTATGATCCACTGGGAAGACTGTGTTTTGTTAAAGATGAGCATAAAAATATTTTAAAGCGGATCTGTTACAATTATGCCGGGCAACCGGAAAATTGTGGCGGGCAATCCTATAGCAATCTGGCTGTATCACAGACTTTTACCAAACAGGGTTGTGGACAAGGATTTACCCCAGGTACGGGAGTATATACCATTCCGGCAGGAACATATACCGCAGATGATTTCACCGCAGCCTACGCAATGGCAATGGCAGATATTTTAAAAAATGGACAAAATTATGTCAATCAAAATACGGCTTGCTCTTGTGTAGGTGTTGATCATGCTATCATCGGTGGTGTCTGCGAATTGGGTGTTCGGGAAGATTTCGTAGTGGCAGTCGATGGAGGAGCCAATTGTAAAAGCGCTTATTGGTACCGGTATTCCGATGGTTCTCACGGACCCACTTATTTAGGCGGCTACGTCACCTGCCCTTGACGATTTTAGGAACAATAATTTTTTAAATTATCCAATCAATTTTATGATTTCCCCGATAATAAAAAATATACTCGCAATTGGTATCTGTCTATTCTTTTATAAAATAATAGATGCACAGGTAATACCTTCTGCCACGACACGTCCTGCTGCCAGCCCGGTACCCGTACCTGCTGCATATCAAAATCCTGGGATTAATTATGTGAGGACCTGGGTGTCCCAGGTGGCGATCACAGACCCGCTTATAGTTACGAACGCTTCAAGAACAGTGCAGGAAGTCAGTCAACAAACCCAATATACGGATGGACTTAACAGGCCCATTCAGACAGTCGTCAAGGGAGTTAGCAGCTCCGGGAAAGACCTGGTTTCATCTTCTGTTTATGATAGCTATGGGAGAACCCAGTACCGGTACTTACCTTATGCCCAGCAAAGCGGCAATAATAATGATGGTAAATTTAAAATGGACCCCTTTAATAGCCAGCAGGGATTTTACCAGGATAATTTTTTAAGTCCCAGCAGTAAAGGTGAAAATATTTTTTATGCGCAAATTGAATATGAAGATGCGCCCTCTTCTACTGCAATAAGAAACTATAACCCTGGAAATACTTGGGCGAAGGAAGGAGGAAAAAAGCCCCAGGAACAATACCTTATGGTTAATACGGTGGCTGATTCCGTGCGTGTATGGGATTTTCCTTCCAATGGGATTCCTGTAAGTACTAAAAGTTTTGATGCCGGGCAATTATTTAAAAGCACCTATAAAGATGAAACAGGTGCCCAGGTGATTCAGTACGTAGATAAAAATTCACGGCTTGTATTAAAGAAAATACAGCTATCCGCCACTCCTGCGACTGGACAAACGGGATGGCTATGTACCTACTTTGTTTATGATGATTTAGGCAATCTACGCTGCGTTATTCCTCCCCTTGCAACGTATTTTGTAAACGGTTATTGGAATACGGTTAATGTAGCCCCTGGATTATGTTCTCAATATAAATATGATGAAAGAGGTCGGAATATTGTAACAAAACCACCAGGCGCCGATTCAATTGAAACGGTATATGATCCTTTAGATAGGCCGGTAATGCAGCGGGATGGCAATATGAAGGCGAAAAGCCAATGGATGCTTACCTTTTACGATGGATTAAACCGACCATTAAGAACTGCCATTTATCAATCAGCGAATAACCGGGATGCCCTGCAAATACTTACGAATAGCGCTCCTCCAGGTACCTTTCCATTTATAGCTCCTGCCTACCTTAGCGATCAATCCTTAATTTATTACGATGATAATTATGCTTTTCCAGGAGTACAGGCTGCTGTTACAACTGATTTTACCAAACCTCAAAGTGCGGCATCAAATGCGGAACCCAATTCAGCCATTAGCCACCGTACAGGAGGTCTGGTTACAGGCCTGCGGGTAAGAATAATAGGGACCAATCAATGGCTTGCTGCGACCATCTACTATAATGACAAAGGAAGAAAAATTCAGGTAATAACGGATAATATTAATTCAGGTAAAGAGGTAAATACCTATTTATACGATTTTACCGGTAAAGTGCTGAGCACTTATTTACGGCATACCAATCCGCACAGCGCAGTCACACCACAGACCACTATTCTTAAAACAATAATTTATGATCCTACTGGTAAACCCTTTGAAATAGATATGACGGTAAATGACAGCTTACCTTCAAAAAGAATTTTAGCCTACTTAAATTATGATGAGGGTGGCGTTCTGAAAACTAAAAGTATTGGCATAAACAACCAGGTTCCCATTGAGACCTTAAATTATGAATTTACGATCCAGGGCTGGCTAAAGAGTGTGAACAAAGATTATATAAATACTTCTAATAGTACATCGAACTGGTTTGGCGAGGAACTTTCCTACGATTATGGATTTAATACAAACCAGTATAATGGCAGCATTGCCGGGGCAAAATGGAAAAGCCGTGGAGATGGTATTGCCAGGGCATTTGGTTACAGTTATGACAATGCTAACCGGCTTTTAAAAGCAGATTTTTCGCAGCAAAATCAGGGGAGCATTAATTGGACGGTAGATAAGGTAGATTTTTCAGTCAGTAATCTGGCCTACGATGCTAATAGTAATATAACCGGCATGCTGCAGAAGGGCATGAAAGGGTTAGGTATCGCCGTAATTGATAGCCTTAAATACGGATATATACCTTATACCAATCAATTATTTTTTGTTACAGATAAGAAAAACGACCCTCAAAGCAAATTGGGAGATTTCAAAGAAATCGTAAACGACGAATCGCAGGATTATAACTATGATGCATCCGGGAATCTTGCTGTGGACATGAACAGATTAATGAGTCCCTTGCCTTATAATTACCTAAACCTATCAGATAGTATTACTGTGCTGGGCAAAGGATATATAGCATTCACCTATGATGCTGCTGGAAATAGATTGCGTAAAAAGGTAACAGACTTTTCAGGTGGCGGAAGTATTACAACTACAGATTATATTGGCGGGTTTGTTTATAAGAATGATAGTTTACAATACTTCGCTCATGATGAAGGGAGGGTAAGGGTTTTGTATGCCAGTGGCCAGCCTCCGGCACTCGTATACGATTACTTTATATCAGACCATTTGGATAATACTCGTATGGTGCTTACTGAGCAAACCAATACGGCTACCTATGCAGCCACTATGGAGACTGCTAATTCAGCAAAGGAAAATGCTTTATTTTCCAACATAGATAATACACGGACTGTGAAACCCGTTGGCTATCCAGTAGATAACACCACTTCTCCCAATGATTATGTGTCTAAACTAAATGCTACTGCCGGCACACAAAAAATTGGCCCTTCTATAGTCTTGCGGGTAATGGCAGGGGATACGATACAATTGGGCTCCAAAGCATTCTATAAGTCTACAGCTGCCAATATTTCCAGTTCAACCCCGGCAGACATGGTAACCGCTTTATTACAGGCTTTCACTTCCAGTACTGCGCCTGGAGATGGGGCGCATGGCAATGGGGCGGGGCCAGGATCTCCTATTACGAGTAATTTTACCAGTGTCAATTACCAACAGTTACAGAACAAAGATCCGTTACAAAATCAATCCACGAAACCCAAAGCCTATCTGAATTTTGTTGCTTTTGATGATTTATTGAATCTCGTAGATGAAAATAGTGGTGTAAAACAAGTGCAAGGTAACGCCAATGAGTTACAGACGCTTGCTACAGATAGAATGGTCATTAAAAAGGATGGATTCTTTTATGTATACACCAGCAATGAAAGTATCCAGGACGTGTTTTTTGATAATATTGTTGTTGCACATAATAGCGGGCCGCTACTGGAAGAAACGCACTATTACCCGTTTGGCCTTTCGATGGCAGGGATCAGTTCAAAGGCTTTGAAAAATCCATATGCCGAGAATAAAAATAATTATAATGGCATTGAGCAAACAACGGAGATTGGACTTAATCAGTATGATGCCTTTTATCGCACTTTAGATCCGCAAATAGGTCGTTGGTGGCAAATGGACCCCTCTGGTAATACTTATCCTGGGGTTTCTCCTTATAACAGTAATTTTAATAACCCCATTTCTTTTACAGATCCTGATGGTAATGATCCTGGATGGACCTGGCTAGCATTTCAGCTTGGAATTGGGCAAAATGGTAATGGTTCTATCCTCCTGGATGAGGTTGAAGTCTTTGGCCAAAACCTAGCTGGAAAAGGGCTTGTAGAAGGGGGAATACAACATTTTACTACCAATGGGTTTAATCAAATTGCGAGTATAGGCGTAAAGGCAATGGCTCAACCAAATTTGTTTGAACGGATCATAAGCGTTGGCATTGAAAATTTCAAGCGAAATATGATTGAAGGTGCTTCTACCACATTAAGTTTAGCGATAAGAGGAATTCAGAACTTTAATTATAGATTAGAAACAGGAACCACAACTCCACAAGTAATTTTTAATGATCTTTCGGAAAATCCTCTGAGTGCCGTTACTGGCATTGCAGGAGTTGAAGGTGTCCTTGGAGATGCTGCGATTGAAGAGCTATCAATGGTTGCGAGAGAGGCAGAGGAATTAAACACTGTTAAAGGTATAAAGCCCTATGAAGTTGGACTATTTAAAGACCTAAAGGCAAGGGAATTAACTTATGACGACCTGGCGGTACACCACCTTGTACAAAAAAAACCAGCTCCTAATGCATTCCCTGGGTATGATGAGAATTTGGCACCTTCGATAGCTTTGCCTACTCGCGAACATTTAAAGATACCTAACTTTAAGGGAACAGGAGGAGCCGGGACTGCGAGGCAGCAATTGGCACATGATCTTTGGAATCTAAGGAAATATACAAATGCTCCACTTTCAAGTCAGTTCGAAATACTAAATTTGAACAAAAGAATGTATGGAAAAATATTAGAAAAAATTAAATAATAAAATATGAATAAGGAAGAATTCGTTGATATCATTAGATTACGCTCAATAGAAAGAACTATTTCTGGGGTGAAAGAAAACTTGTTGGACCCTCCTGGCCGGTCTCCTGCAAAGGATACAATTGAAGAATCTAATTGGTTCAATAATTTGGACAGCGCGAATCAAGAGTTTGTGACTAGGATAATAAGAAGATCAGTTGAGGCAGGAGTTTTCACATTTCTATGTCTATTGGATGGGGTCATGGCAATAGAGAATGGTCCTAATAAAGGGGTACTCAAACTGATCTATGAGAAAGATGGTCAGAAAACTATATTAAGTGATCAAACCGGTGATTTTCTACATGAGCTTATTTAAGTCTGATATATGGTTGGGAATAATCTAAAGGAAATCAAGGAACCTAAAATTAATTTCTACTTTCTGTTAGTTATTGCTGCCATTATATTTAATTCACTGCAACATTTAGCTTGAGATTTAGGCTATGGCAAATCAAGAGATAATAAAAAAAAACTATCGTGATGCTGTAGCAGGGATAATGGAGGAATGGTTAATAAGCAAACATACCAAATGGTATGAATATATAACCAGACTTTCTAATAAATTGCAAACCACATATCTGATTGTTGTTTTGGATAACCAGATTTTCAATGGTGGCTTTCAACAATATTATGTAAACGGATATGGCCAATTTACAACTGAAACAATCCGCGCCCTAATTGCTATTGGTGCTAATCGAAAAGCAACGCTGTTGGAGAAAGCATATAAATTAGTAAATAAGGATAATGATTCGGATGTTGTTTTTAGAAAGCGGATATTAAATAAGGAAATTAGTACCTTATTTAATGATGACGTTTTATTTAAATCCTTAGACGATCTCGATGACCAGTACTATGATGATGAAAAAGAAAATATAGAAGAGCTATTGGGAGGTTATTTGAAAGCATATTAATTAATCCATTTAGATGAATATTGTTGAATTAATGGGCGTTTGAAGAGTGCCCCCGCTAGGCGAAGAACTAACCAAAACCCCTAACCTTGCGAAGTTGAAAAGATCTGAACTTCTATGGTCCTAAACAGCTAGATATTTTGCAGGCATATTTTTTCTAGGAGGAATTTCAGTACTTAAGCTGTAAAATCCTGGAAAATTTCTTTGTAAAAAAGTATTGGGATGAATCAGATATTCTATTTTATCTACATTTTGAGGATGGCACAGCCATAAGGCAAATTGAGATTTCTCCCAATTGGAAACGATATCTCTCTACTGAAAACCCCACCGAAGGTGATTCTATGTAATGCGACCAGTCTTTGGATGAACTTGATCTGGAAGACAAATATTTTATAACTGAAGAAGATTTTGAATTAATCTGGAATAATAGAAAGTAATGACTACTTATATAGAGTTTGGAGATATTTTTAACTTGCCGCATGTTAAAAATTATGCACATGGTTGTAATTGCACAGGGGCAATGGGCAAAGGTATAGCTATTCAGTTTAAAGGTCGGTTTCCTGAAATGTATAAGCAATATAAGGAACTATGTAGGAATGAAACATTTAAAATAGGCGAGGTATTCTTGTTTGACTATGGAGCAGGGTATGTATTTAATTTAGGCACACAATTAACCTGGAAAACTAAAGCAGAACTGAAATCAGTTAAGTCTGCTTTGCAGAAGATGCTTGGAATAGCAGAAGAATTGAAGATTAAAGAAATTGCTTTGCCTAAAATTGGAGCAGGCTTAGGTGGCTTAAATTGGGATGAAGTAAAAACAGCCATAAATGAAATCTCAAGCCACTTCCCGGAGATAGATTTATTTATAGTAGAGAATTATAAACCAGGATAAATATAAATAGCAATAAATCAATAATTCCAATAATAATTACTAATTCCAAAACAAGCAAAGCAGATGACCAGTATTTAAAAGGATTTACAAAATCTACAATTATCAAACAGGGCATCAAAAATTCCCTTGGGTTTTATGCCACGAATCAATTCATATCGAGTCTTTTCTGCAATACTTTATTTAACTTTTCCAACTCTTCAATAAGGTTATCTTTTCTTTTTACAGTTAACTTTAATTCTTCAAACTCCTTTTTCAATGATGAAATATCATTATTCACTAACCCCTTCAATGGTTGTTCTTCAAAGTAATACTGCAATAGATTCGTTTTCAGGAAAACAGAAATTTTAATCAATTGTACAGTGTCTAGCGATTCTCTTTTGTATATATCATATACTGTTGTCGCACCAACATTAATACCATTTGCCAGGTCTTTAGTTTTTATCCCAAGTCTTTGAACAGTTTCATGAATAATTTGCCCTATATGAATTTTCATATTGCAAAATATTTGAAAATTCGTTGTAAATCATCAGATTGCATTATGGTAATTCCGTATTATTTTACACTTTTATTGAATTTTATTACAATTTTTTTGTAATTTTGATATTTTGTTTTAATTTTGATCTCAAATAATATCAAAAATAATGGTAACACGCAAAACTTAGTATATTTGCGCTTCTTCAAAATTATTTGAAGCCTTTGCTTAAATTCTTGTCATTGAAAACTGGTAATTTTTAAAATGGGACAAGAGGTTAGGTTAAGGCCCATGCAATACTGCGTGGGTCCTCCTGCCTGTCCCATGGGTATACCAGTACCTCAATGACGGTGGGATGTGACCTGCGCATTTTTTGTTAACCACATCCCCTTTTCATATACATTTTATCTCAATGTGCGATCATTTCATATGATCCAAATTTCTATTGTCTAATCACAAAAATTAACTTATGGATTCCATTGATTTAACAAGGGGTGATGACATAAATAAATGGCCTCAGTGGCATAATCAGCCTTTAAAATTAACACTGGAAGAGATTAAATCTCCTGTAAAGGTATTTGAGGATTTCTTCTTTGGTTACGATCTGCCAACTCTAAGGGACAATTACAAAGTACTTCACTACGTGCTTAGTGGTCATGAACATTTAAAAAAAGACGGATTTATTTATTTTTTGGCTGATTTAGAAAAAGTAATTGAGGCAGCATTTGTTATAAATAAAAATTCCACTGAATTCAACAAGCCTGAAGTAGAGGCTATGGAAAGGTTTATGGCTATATTTTCTCATGAAATGAACACACAATTTTCAGGAGTAAAAAGCTGTATTGAAGCGATTGAAAATAATTTTGTTGATCTCCCTAATGAAATATCAACTTCTAATGAGTTTTACTTTAGTACGATAAAAGCAATATTGATTAATGGCATGGAAACTTTGCACAATTTAATTACTACTGTTATGTATCGTGAAGGGAAATTGGCAATGACACTAACCAAAACAAAATTCAATATAGCTGGTCTTTTAAACTCTATTCCTGAATCATTTGCATATCAGGCCACATTAAGCAATGTAAAAATTACCACAAATCTACATTCAAATCTGCCATTGGAAATTGAGACGGATAGAATTAAATTCCATCAGGTAATTTCAAATCTACTTCAGAATGCCTTAAAGCATTGCCTCCCAGAAAGTAAAATTCAAATTGAATGTTGTTGGAAAGACTCATTAATCATAAAAGTTAAAAACAAAGGCAGCTTCATTCCTGCAAGTGACAGATTAAGGATTTTTGAGCCGTTTGTACAATTATCACCAAATTCAACCGGCGCCGGATTGGGATTATACATTGCGCAGTTATACACTCAATTAATAGGGGGTGCTATTTTCATTAAAAGTAAAGAAGATGGTTGCACAGAATTTATTATATCCATACCTGAGAAAAATATTGGACTATCTGAAAGTAAAGTAAGGTAAAGAATATTTTAAGTCTGCATAAAGGTGGAACGGCAAAATTGTATCCCGTTAATTGTTTATTCAACCAACGGTCACTTTTGACGACTACAAAACGCTACGATAAATGTGGAACGACATACAGATAACAATCCCGATAATTGAATTATTCTACCATCGGTTTTTTCAAATGAAAGTATTATGAGTGAAAAAAAATTTCCTGAATGGCACAATTTGCCTTTTCGACTCACTAAGTCTGAAATAAAGCACCCCAAAGAGGTTCTGAAAAACCTATGTTGGGAGTATGAGCAGGCTGAAATTCGAGTTTTATTGTGGAATTGGCTAGTCGATACATTTCAGAATGAAAGCGTTAATGCTGGAGGCATTATTGGTCTTTACGAAAATATTGACAAAATGGTTGAGGCGGTCTTTCTCATTTTCAGTGAAAAAGAAGTATGAATATGAAAATATACATATCGATTTATACTAATCCTGCTCTTGATAAATCGAAATTCCTTATTAAAATCACATTTGGCAATGGTAATGTAGCAACTGAAATATTTAATAAGGTGAAAGGAAATATGATAAAACCATGTAAATATGTTTTGGATCTTGTAATTCTATCTGATGAAATAAATTCAATTAACCTAATAAACAGAAAATACACTTCAGCAAAAGTTCAAGTATTGCTACTATTATTTCGGATGCTTAATCACTAAATAATACTATATGAAAAATGAAATTGATTTTCTTAACAGTTTTGAAATCGTATATCAACCGGCCAAAAATAATTCGCCAAAGATCAATTTCTTGCACGAATTGTTTTCTCAAGTTACTGAACTTCCATGTATTATTCGAGATAGAATCTGTCAGGAATGCAACTGGAGCACCCAGACGTTTTATCGAAGAATTAAGACTATAAAGGATAAGGAGAGTAGGTCAATTAAGTCATTGAGCAATGCTGAAAAGAAAAAAGTCGCAGAGGTTTTTCACGAGGAATATGATAACCTGTTGATTCGATTTGCAAATTGTGAACGTGATATAAACAAATTTATATGAGGGATACATCATATATTGATTCATTCACACTGTTTCTTACAGAAATATTCTTTGAATCCCGCCACAATGAAAAGGTACCAGAGGAATTATTCAGCCCAATATTAACTAAAATGAGGAACGTTGCAAGGTTTGTTTTTAGTAGGTATCAAACAAAATTCCCTGATAATGATTCCCAACTGTCATTAAGTTACAGTGATCTAAAAGACAAACATTGTCTTTTAAAACTCAAGTATAAAAATCTGAAGAGTGAATTAGATTTACAGAAGCAAAAAAGAATTGGAGAACACAAAAGGTCTGAATTGTATTATAGCCGATACTGGGAAATAGCCAAATTTTACGGCTATTATTTTTCTACTAGCGATTCAAATAAAGTCGAAAACAGTAATGATCCTAATACTTAATATTATTTCTAATGCTAAAGAATACAGCTACACATTATGTAATAATTGACAATAATCTGAATGCTCCTAAAATTCGTAAATTCAATATTGTTTTATTAATAAAAATTGAATTTCGTGAGTTTATGGAAATGGATAGCGGGAATTACATGGGGGTTTTTATTGATGGAACAAAGGATTTTTTTCGAGGGATAAGAAGTGACAAAAGAACTTGGATAATGGACCTTAATTTAGATATATTACCTCGTCCGCAAAAACAAATAGAATCTGTTTACAAGGTGGTGCATATTTTCAAAGGAAGAAGAGGAAGAGCAGGTTCGCCCGATATTAGCATTCTGGTGAACATATCGTAGCATTAGATTTACCAATTTTATATGTCTATTTTCAAGGTCATGCTTAAAACATGACCTTGATTTTTAAAATATAGTTATAATATATCCTAAATCAGGACAGTTGCTAAATTGCTATTGCTGCGGGTTCATCATTTATCCTTTTAACAGTAACTACTGGCAATTTTCCGAATTTCAAATCTCCTTCAGTGGTAAACAAGACCTTTTCAAGATCTGCAACATTATCGCTAATTTTCCTCTTTGTTATTTTTGTATAGATTTGTGTTGATCGGATATTATTATGCCCTAGTAATTTACTTACGGTTTCCAATGGTACACCATGATCGAGACAAATCGTAGTTGCAAAGGTATGGCGAGCAACATGGCTAGTAAGATTTAATTTTATACCGCAAATATCTGCTATTTCTTTCAGGTACCCGCTATAGTTATGATAACTTCTAACAGGCAAGAGCTTGTTGTTTGCTATACAGAATACATCATTTTCATATTTATCGACTATAGCAGAAGGTATTGGCAATAATGGCATTCCTTCCGGGTTACCTGTTTTCTGCCTGTCAATCATTATCCACCTCTTACCATCGTTTCCAATAAACAAGTCATTTCTAGTCAAATCCAATAATTCCTGAAAACCGTAGCCCGTAAAACAAGCAAAAAGGAAAACATTTCGAGCATGATCTAAACGACCTATTAGGGATTTATTTGCAATCGTAATAATTTCTGATAATGTTAAATACTCCCGCTTGGGCTGGTCATAACCTACGACATATGTACTCCATGCGTTAGATGGTACCCATTTCCTTTCAGTAGCTAACTTTAAAAGGTGCTTAGTATTTTTTAAGTATTTCCGGGCGGTATTTTCTTCAATATTGTGATGCAGGACAAGATAATTCATGAAGTCGTCCGCATGGTGAAATTCAATTTGAGAAAGTGGCACGTCCCATTTTTTGAATTTGAAGTACAAAAATTCGCGGATCTTCCGTTTGGTCGTTGCCCACTTCTTTAATGTGCTTTTAGCTCTTTTCCCCTTTTTTGCAAGATGGGCAAAGTTTGCGTACTTAAAATTAAACGTTTGTAGTAGGGTTCTTTCTTGTGGGGGCTTTTCAGTCTCTATACTCGGCTGATGAAGAGTACCTGTATAGGATGCTTTTAAAAGTTCAGATGAAACAGTGTTGTACTGGGCCTCTAACCGTAAATAATGGGTTTGCAAATCGGTAACTGTCTTTTTCAGAATGGAATTGATAGAAAAAGCATCATCCTTTCCAGGGTTTTTGATAGTAACTACTTCCTGCCTTTTTTGGTCCCAAAATTCAGGATGGACTTTTGCTCCCACACTAAGCTCAGATCTTAAACCATTAATGGTAAGACGGGCAGTAATTGGTACGATTTCTTCATTTTGAGATTTTTTTGAAAACTCCAATAAAAAAAGAACTGAAAGGTTTTTGTTGATTTTCATAAACACAAAGTTTTTAGGTTTTGAAATGGCCTAAAAGCGCCTATCTGCACACATTCCCGGAATTGTGGGAATAATCAAGGGTACCAATATACGTCACGAATAAGGGTACCCGAATAGGTACCCTTACAGATTGATTTTATTTGTGCGACTTTGTGTTTCTTTTTTTTGTAAACCCGCTGTAGTCAATGGATTTAAACGAAAAAAGGCGCGAATAATCGCGCCTTTGTGATCCCCTTGGGACTCGAACCCAAGACCCATACATTAAAAGTGTATTGCTCTACCAACTGAGCTAGGGAATCGTTTCATTTATTGGGAGTGCAAAAGTAGGAATTAATTCCATACTTCCAATTTTTTTTTAGAAAAAATTTTTATAACCCCTATGCATACACGCTGATCAATATCGTATCTTCATAATTATGACAACTCCTAAAGAACTACCGCTACTCACCTTTGAAACCCAGCAAGAATGGGCCCACTGGCTGGAAAAAAACCATGCGCAACCAGATGGTGTCTGGCTACGCATGTATAAAAAACATACCAATATTGTTTCCATCAATTATGCCCAGGCATTGGAAGAAGCCCTCTGCTACGGATGGATAGACGGCATATCAAAGTCTATCGATGACGTGTCCTTTATGCAGAAATTCACGCCCCGCCGCGCTAAGAGCATATGGTCGGAAAGGAATACACAACATATAGCCCGGCTTACAGCAGAAGGGAAAATGAAACCTGCCGGTATGCACGAGGTAGAGAAAGCTAAAGCCGACGGACGTTGGGAAAAGGCTTATGCTACTTCCAAAGATGCCACTATACCGGAAGATTTCATGGCCGCACTCAATAAAAATAAAAAAGCGAAAGCTTTCTTCGACACCCTGAATAAGCAAAATTTATTTGCTATTTATTTCCGGCTGCAAAGTGCGAAAAAGCCTGAAACACGTGCCAATCGTATAAAAACATTCATCGCCATGCTGGAAAAACAGGAAAAGTTTCATTAAAAATGATAGCCATCCCTGTTACAGGATGGCTATCAACAAGACCGATTATAGCATGCCGTTCTCATGTGACATCACATCAGGAATGGCTTGCATCACCCGCCAATGCTCAGCAATCTGCTTGTTTTCAATACGACAGATATCATAAAAAACAAAAGGAAACGGCCCTTCCTCTCCTGCTGATTGTACCAATACAAAATTGCCTTCTCCAATTACCCGATGCACTGTTCTGTTCACCTGTGCAGCCAAATAAGTATCTAACCAGCCAATAAATGGATCATGTTCGGTATAATCAGCGCTCAACAGTACTGCTGTTGGTTCCAGAAAAAACCGGCTTACTATAGATTTATTTTCTTCCGTTAGGGCGAGGTCCGTAATATCCACGGTACCGTTGGTCATGGTACTATCGCCAGCTGCCTGTTCCCGCTGCTCCTGTGAGGCATCCCAATGCTCTGCCAATCTACCCTCCTCCAAACGATAAAGATCTATAACAGCCCTTCTGCTGCCCATAAATACCAGGTCCATATGCAGCATTACAAAGTCGCCATCAGCAATCACCCTTACTACCGGCGATTTCCTTTCGGCTGGCTGCGGCATTTGCTTCAGGTAGTGTAAAACCTGCAATAAACCGGCCTTGCCATCTGGCACTGTCGGACTATGCTGTATATACCGGTCACTGACATAAGTATCGATATAGGAACTATCCAGTTGCCCAATCAGGTGTTTCAATGCGGCTAATACGATGGCTTTATTTGAAGTCTGTATCATTTTCTTGCTTTTATAAAAGTAGGTAAACGTCTGTCCATGGCGCTATTGCGCAGGAAGACATACAATTGATTAAATGTTGATGTTATGAATTTGGGTGAAAGAGGAACGGACATAACAATCCTATGCTAAGACATTAGCTGTTATTTTTTCCTCTTTAGGAATTCGGATTTTTGGAGATCCGGTTTTGATATGTAGATAAAGTAAATATGCCCTAAAGATAGCAAAGAATAGGAAGGAAAGAAATATTAATATACTTCTTTCCCGAAAGGTGTAAAGCTCAGGCTCATCAATTTGAAATGCTGGCGGCCAAAGGGAATACCAATAATGGTGATGCATAACAGCAGCCCGAATACAAAATGCCCCAGGGCTATCCACAGGCCACCAATAAATATCCAGATAATGTTAAACAAGGTAGCCAGACAACCTGTTTGTCCGGGTACTTCCCGCACCTGGCGGCCAAACGGCATCAGTACAAAAAACGCTATTTTAAAACACTGCAGCCCGAAAGGGATACCTATAATAGTCAGGCACAATAAAAAACCACTTATCATATACTGGATAAATGAAACGAAGCCTCCAAAGATGAGCCACAGGATGTTGCCGATTAGATTCATACCTGTAATAATACGGCAAATTTAAATTGAGTGGTAATGACTTGATAACTTATTCAAAAAAAAGTAGCAACAACTTACACAGTATGCTGACTGGCATATTCTGGTAAAAAAATATTAAAATCAGTTAAACTACTATGAACATTAGAAAGCGGCAGCTGTTATATTGTACAGACAAACTTCCAAAATCAATCAACCAGAACATTGATATAGCATACGTGTAACAAAAGCACCAATAAAATCAGCTGTCATGGTTATTTAATGCAAACGCACGCAAATCAACCAGTTTTCATTTTAATTATCAACCTCTAAAATCCAACAGTATGTGGAAATGTCTACACTCCTGCCAACGCAGGACAATTTCTCTATTCCTGTTACTGTGCTGTTGTAGCGCAGTATTCGCCCAAAACATTAAAGTAAGCGGAAAGGTAACTTCTCCGGCCAACGAGCCCTTGCCGGGCGTATCCGTATTATTGAAAGGCACCACCACAGGCGTTATCACAGATTACCTGGGCAATTATGTGATCCATGTTCCGGGCAACGGTATATTGATATTTAACTCCATCGGCTTTATCAAAAAAGAAGTGGATGTTAATAATCAAACAACCCTTAATGTCATCATTACGGAAGATAACAAGCAACTCGGCGAAATTGTAGTAACCGCCCTGGGTGTAAAGAAGGAAAAAAAGAGCCTGGGATATTCTGTTACAGAGATAAAAGGATCTGATCTTGCTATCACTAATGAGATAAATCCTGTGAATGCTTTACAGGGTAAAGCTGCCGGGGTACAAATAGACCAGGGCGCCGGAGGCCTTTTTGGCAGCACCAAAATACTCATACGTGGCAACTCTACATTAGGGAATAATAATCAACCCATTTTTGTGATAGATGGCGTGATTATAGAAAATAACACCTTTAGCGGTACGGGTCGCGACTTTGGTAATGATCTGAAAAACCTGAACATGGAAGATTTCGAAAGCGTATCTGTCCTGAAAGGTTCTGCAGCAGCAGCTTTATATGGCTCCAGGGCCATTAACGGCGTTATCCTGATCACTACCAAAAAAGGGCATGAAAGAAAAGGTTTAGGCGTTAACGTTAGCCAGACATTCAATGTTTTTAAACCGTATTCCGGACCTGATTTTCAAAATGAATATGGCGGCGGAACAGTAGGCGCTTTCTTTACAGACAACCGCGACCCTAATTATAAACCTAATGAAAACTGGAGGACCAAAGTATTTCCTACAGATCCCGCTACCGGCAAACCTTATATAGACCGGCAGGTTGGCCGCGAACTGGAAAACTGGGGACCACGCTTTTCCGGACAGGATGTGCTTAACTACGACGGCACCCCTACCAAATATGTAGCGCAACCAAACAACTTCCTGGATGCCTTTCAGAATGGCCATGGTTCCGCTACCAATATATCCATAGATGGCGGTAACGATCGCTCTACCTTCCGCCTTTCTTACTCCCGCGACCAGAGTGAGGGAATTGTCCGTAAAAACAGTTTGCTAAAAAACGCGATCGATCTTCGTGTAACACACGTGATCAACAAATTCCTGAATGCAGACGTAAGCGCTACCTACACTGCCTTTGATGGAAAAAATCCACCAAGGCTCGGCGGCCTGGATGCATTTGCATCCTATAATTTTGGTAAACTTTTTTCATGGATACTTCCCAGGAACTATGATACCAGGTACTGGATGCAGAAAGATAAATACACCAGTCAGTTTGGTGGAGCCCCTAATCCTGCTGATCCTAATGAACCCAACAAGTCGCCGGAGTCCCGCTTCTGGTTTAACTTATTTGAAAATGATTATCTGCAGAATGAGCAAAGCATCAGAGGTCGTGTAGCCCTTACCGCTACGCTCACACCCTGGGCTAAGCTCCTGCTGGAAGGCAATGTAAATAATCTTTATACAAGAAATGAGAACAAGGAATTAGGACAGGGACAGAATTTTACCGGCGGTTTATATGGACTCGGGCATACCAGCAAAGAAAGTTACTTCCTGAAATGGATGTTGATGATTAATAAAACACTCACAAAAGATCTTGAACTAAGCGGGTATGTTGGTGGAGAAACACAACGTTACCAAACCACTTTTAACTATAGTGAAACGGTAGGAGGACTGAGCTATCCGGGCAATTATTTCCTGGCGAACTCAGTACAGAAGCCCAAAGCAGATGGTGGACTCTCTACAAAAAAAGCATTTAATTCTTTATATGCCAGTGCTGATCTCGCGTATAAAAATCAACTGTTCTTACAGGCTACTTTCAGGGGCGACTGGTCATCTGCACTTACCTATACCAACGGCTCCGGCAACAACTTCTATAACTACCCTGCGGTGAGCCTTTCCTGGCTGTTCTCCGAAACATTTAAAATGCCGGCCTGGATCTCCTATGGTAAATTAAGAGGCAATATCGCGGCACTGGGTAAAGACACCGATCCTTTTACCATCAATCCCGGATTTGCATTTAATGGTTATACCAACGCTAACGGGCAGGACCTGCCGATATCTACCTACACCCGTTATCCTGATCCGCTCACCGGCAAATTCATAGCACTGGTACCAAATCTGCAACCAGAAAGAAAGATAGCCAAAGAGCTTGGGCTTGAAATGCGTTTCTTTAAAAGCAGGTTAGGCATTGATGTTTCCGTATACCAGGATAATACTAAACATCAGATCCTGAATATCGGCACACCGCCTGAATCAGGATTGGAAGGCATTATCATCAATGCAGGAAATATTCAAAACCGGGGGATCGAAATATTACTCGACGGTACACCCGTTAAAACAAAAAACTTTGAATGGAACAGCACCTTCAATTATTCACTGAACAGGAACCTGATCAAAGAATTATATCCCGGCAGAACAGAATTTGACCTGAAAGCAGATATAGGCGAAATAAGCACCTGGGCAATTGTAGGTAAGTCATACGGTACACTCCGTACCACTATCCACTCTAAGACATACCAGGCTACTGATGCCAATGGCAATCCCATAGCTGATCCCAACAACGGCAAGCCGGAACTGGCATGGCGCTCAGATGCCAGGGCCGGATTTCCTGCCCGCAGCAATACACTGCAAGATGTAGGTGATATCAACGCCAAATTCCGCGGTGGATGGGGAAACACATTCCGCTACAAAAACATCTCGCTGAATGTATTACTGGATGCTAAAATTGGCGGCGACTTTGTTCTGCTCACTTACCGCTATGGCACACATACCGGTGTATTCCCCAACACCCTACAGGGCAGGGATGCAGAACACGGCGGCATTACCTGGACCAGCAAATACGATTCACAGACATATGACGACGGTCTGATCCCCGATGGTGTGTTTGCTAAAGGTCAGAAGATACAACAAGCTGATGGCACACAGGTAGATGTTGGCGGCATGACCTACGCACAGGCTTACGCAAAAGGTTACGTAGAACCTACACACGCTCCGCAGTTCTATTACCGTTACGGCTCTTCTTCTACCGGTGTATCAGACTACTGGATTAAAAAGAATTCATGGATCTCCCTGCGGCAGGTATCCCTGGCGTACCAGTTCTCTGAAAAAATTTGTAAAAAGATGAAGATGAATAATCTCAGTGTCGCCATAGTAGGACGCGATTTATTATACCTGTACAATTCACTGCCATATAATTACAATCCTGCTTCCAACAACTCCAACAACACCGCCTTTTCAGGTGAACAAGGCTTTTTACCAATGGTACGATCTATTGCAGGTACTATCAGGATTGGATTGTAAAGCAACATAACGCAGTAAAATTTGTACACACTAAATAGCAAGATCATGAAAAAAATATTGAATCGATATACAGTTACCTGCCTATTGTTGCTACTCACAGCAGATTCCTGTACAAAAAACTTTGGTGACATCAACTCCAGCCCCAGCGTGGTAAACAAGCCGGATGTGAAATTCCTGCTCAGTTATGTGGAAGACAAGATCATCACCTACCAGGGTACAGAATGGGTATGGGAAAGCATGGAACAACTGATGCGTTTTACGCAACATGTGACTTCCAGTCCTTATGAGATCACCAACAATGTAAATACCCGATACAATACCTACTACCTGGATATATTGCCCAATCTTTTTGAAATAAGAAGGCAGGCAGATCTGATGCCGGCAAAAGAGCAATACCAGAAAGTAAAAATGGTCACTTATATATTGCAGGTGATGCATGGCATCAAGGTAACAGACATGAATGGCTCCATTCCTTATTCCCAGGCCATAGAAGGCCGGTATGACAGCAAATACAGTCCGGTGTACGATCAGCAACAACCACTGTTTGATAATTGGCTCTCCCAGTTAAATGATGCCATTAAAACATTATCAAATGCCTCCGTCACCAACCAGGTTGATTACGGCAAATCCGATATCTTTTACCAGAGTGATTGGATCAAATGGGTGAAACTGGCCAACACACTTAAGCTACGCATAGCTGCCCGGCTGGAAAATACTGATAAAACAAAATGCCAGGCTATCTTCCAGCAGGTACTGCAGGATGCTACCGGACCAATTGATGGAGATGCTGCGCAGGTAAAATATATGAATCTCTATACGCCCTTTGGGAATAGCGGTGATATTGATTATCGTAGTCGCCGTTATGCTACTACTTCAATTATGCAGTTCTTAAAAAACAGCAACGATCCGCGTTTGCCCATTTATTTTCAGCAGAATGACCTGGTAGGCAGTTATAAAGATACACTGGCTAAATACAACGTATCCCTGCCGGCCTTTATTGACCCCAATGATCCGTTGATCTCTTACCAGGGCGGACCTGCAGACTGGACCACCAATCCCACTGTAGCGGCCTATATCAGTAATAGTTTAATTGTTAGTCAGTATACAAAGTATTTCCTGATATCTGCTATCAATCGCAGGTTCTTTTCTCCTAAATTAAACCAGGCAACCGGTAACTTCCTGGATGTATCTGTGACTTATGCAGAGACCTGCTTTTATATTGCTGAATTCATTCAGAAAGGATATGCCGGCGCAGTAGATACAAAGGGTACTGCAGCCGACTGGTACAAAAAAGGTATTACGTCATCCATACAAACCATGAACACAATTGCTATAGCCGCTGGCTCCACAACGGGTTTCACTGGTACCGGCGAAACAGAAATCAATAATTACCTGAATAATCCTGTGGTGAAATTTAATGGCGTTAATGACCTGGAGCGTATCTACATACAGCAATACCTTGGTCTTTATCGTCAGCCAAATGAAGCGTATGTATTTTGCAGACGTACGGGCTACCCTAAAACCGGTTCTGCCTATTATGCACGGGAAACATTCAACGAGTTAATACCACGGCGTTTCTGGCTTACGGATCCCGGTGAAGTAAACCGCACCAATTGGATGGCAGCGATGCAACAACAAGGATTTACACCAAATGCACAGGATATTACAACACTTAGCTCGCAAAGGGTTTGGTATGATAAAGCAGCGCCTGATTTTGGAAAGGGGAATTAATTGAAGTAGAATTGTCTGAACCAGGATTTAACAGATTTAATGGATTACCATGATGGATGCCAAAGATTGTAGTGAAGATCTTTGCGTATATTGTAAACAACATAACATCCATCATGGTAATCCATTAAATCCGTTAAATCCTGGTTCAGATAATTAATGGTTGGTAATATTTTTACGGCAATCGCACACTGATCACATCTTTTCCATTCCAGTCTTTATTAAGCACCAGCTGTCGTTTATTCATCACCGTTACTTTATAGTTCTTGTGCTGCCGTACTACAGTGATGTCCATATCAGCACCAAAAGCCCTGATGTGGCGCAACGCCATATGATTCCACGAAACGGGTAAGCGGGGACACATGTTAAACTGTCGAAGGCCGGTTGGTACCATACCAAAAAGACCTTCTGTTATCACCCGGCAATACAGTGCACTTTCCGCTGAGAGATGCCGCTGATCTCCTTCCGGCCATGCTTCTACAGGATAGGGTACATGTTCTCCCAGTAATCGCTGACGGGTATACCAGGCTAAATATTTAAGCGTAGTATCCGTAGCACCTGCAAAGAAAAGACCGCGAAAAGCGTACAACGTGGATCTGTCCCAGAAAGTATGATCTCCTGCAGCGGTGAGGATACCGTTGTTTGTCCACAGGTAAGGCGACAGCAATGCCTGCATGGTAGCATCTTTGCGGTCAAATAATCCCATCACCAGTGGTAAACAGATCCAGGAGCGTAAGGTGTTATTTTCTTCATAATACCGGTAAGTATTATATCCCTGCACCTGGTGACCAAAGTATTTTTCAATGGCGGCAGATAGTTGTCCTGCATGGCTTTTATAAACAGCAGCGGTATCTTTTTGTCCTAATGCAGTGGCCAGATAAGCCGCACTCTGATAGGCCCCGTAAGCCAGTACATTGGTAGAAAGATTAGCCTTACCGGCCGGGAAGCGCCCTTCCAGCTCATCTGCATCAGACGTGATGATGCCGTTTGATTGTTTTTTACGTTCCAGGTATTGCAGGCACCATTGTATCAACGGATACAACTGCCGGGCAGTGGCGGTATCCCCGCTGGCCAATGCAAAACGGGCAGCCCCATAAGCAATCATCGCCTGATCGCCACGATCACCGGCACCATTCCAATAACCATCACCTTCTGCAATGATAGAACTCGGAATAGGTTTATACTCCGGATTCATATATTGCGCAAATAACCGGAAACTATTTACTGCAGATTCATTGCCATTGATATTACCCAGAAAAGGGAAAAACGGATTAGCATATTCAGCCTGATCGTTTGCCCATATAGCCGCATAATAAGCGCCACCACCAGGGCCATGCATCAATCCGGCTTTAGTATCATAAATACTTTCCGTGGCGCGGATCTTGGCAAAATCAAAACCACGGTTAATAGTGTCATTAGGTGTTTCCAGCACCAGGTCCTGCATCAGCGTTTGTACAAATTCTTTTCTGCGTGCCAGCTCGTAAGCGGATGAAAAATAACAGGGCGGTGTGGTTACCTTTCTTGCAGAATAAATGATTGTCCATTCTTTCTTTTCGCCGGGAGCCAGTGTGAAAGTGCCTTGTCCGTTACCAGCAGCAGTAATAATATATTCACCATATACGCCTTTATCAGCCGGTGTATGTATCTCCCTTACAACACTATCTATATGTACGGTACATGCTTGCCCGGAAGTATTTACCAACTGACGTTGCTGAATGAAGACAGCCTTGTCAACAGATGGAAAAAGTATGTCCGTTACCGTTAGTGCAGTATTGGTGCGGGAATGAATACATATGATTCCTTTGAGATAAAAATCTACCGGTACTGTTTGCAGTAGCACACCATTCACAGTAATGGCAGGTGATTCGCTGCCATCAAAGGTAGTTTTAAGGCTGGCATGTGTATCGTTGGGAATGGTACGCAGCATGGGAAATACCAGCTGCTTTTTCAGCACCAATGCACCTTTATCGTCCACACCATAGGTGATAATAGCGGAGAGTTGTTTGCCGCTCATTTCAATATGATCTGTATGGGCATTGCCGGCCTGCACTGTCCATTGAATACCTCCATCGCCGGCAAATGCCCAGCGGGGCGACTGTGCCAATGCACCATCGTATAGGCATAACAGTAATACGCTTAATAAGATGTTCCTTTTTTTCACTGTTGCTGTATAAATTCAATTAATCAATAATAGCTGCGAAACCGCCACCAGGAGCCAGGTGTATACTCAGCTTATCCTGACTGGTAACCGTCCGTTCTTCTTTCTTATAATCAGTAGCATTCCTGTCTGCATTAATGCCATCGCGGAACAGGGTAATATGATGTGTACCGGGTGGCAAAAACGACAAGTCCGTTATAACATCGCGGGCTGTCCAGTTGGTCATCGCTCCCAGGTAATATTTGTTATCTTTTTTACGCGCCATCAGCAAATACTGACCAGTATTACCTTGCAGCGGAATGGTCTGGTCCCAGGTAGTAGGAATGCTGGTGATAAATCCGGTGCATTCCTTTTCCCTTTCGTAAGCCGATGGATTATCGCATAACATCTGCAGGGGCGCATCATACAACACGTACATGGCTAACTGCTGGCAACGGGTACCCTGGCTCATAGGCTTATCATATACGATGGCAAAATCCCGTTGCTGTGCGTTGCGCATAGCACCAGGTGTGTAGTCCATAGGACCTGCAAACATTCGTATATACGGCAGCGTTACTGCCATCTGCGGACTGGCATTTTTATCAGACCATTTATTATGTTCCATTCCCTGCACACCTTCAAAATTAATGACGTTGGGATAAGCACGATTAATACCTGATGGTTTATGTGCACCATGAAAATCTACCAGTAAATGATGATTGGCTGCTGCCGCCGCACAACGCCAATAGAAATTCACAACCGCCTGGTCATCTCTGTCCATAAAATCCACCTTCACTCCTTTTACGCCCCAATCCTGAAACAGCTGCATAGCCGGTTGTAGTTGCTCATCTAATGTACGCCATACGCACCATAAAATGATGTCTACATTTTTTTCTTTTCCATAAGCTATCAGCGCTTTTACGTCTACGTCCGGCACAATTTTCATCAGGTTACCCAATTCATACCATCCTTCATCCATAATGATATAAGGGATATGATTTTTTGATGCAAAATCAATGTAGTATTTATAAGTAGCTGTATTTACACCGGCTCTGAAATCCACACCTGTCAGGTCCCAGTTATTCCACCAGTCCCATGCCACTTGTCCGGGTTTAATCCAGGCTGTTTCTGCCAGCCTGTTAGGCGTACCCAGTTTGTACACAATTTCATTATTGAGCAATTGGATATCATCTTTCGCCAATGCCATGATACGCCATGGGAACGCGCGTTTGCCGCTGGTACGGGCAATATAATCGTACGCAGCAACCGGAAAGAAACGACGGTCCCAGTCTTTAGCTCCCCGTTTATTTTCGCGCTCCGTTTTTACAACCGGTGGGAATATGGCCTTCATGGTTCCCTTCTCTCCGCCTGTAAAATACAGACCGGGATAATCATACAGGTCAGACTCTGTAATCAATACATTCCCGGCCTGCGGAGTTGTTATCAATAAAGGTAATTGGGTATTACGGGTATTCAGCAGGCTATCCATTCCCTTCTTTTCATAGGTATGCTCATAATGGTTCATCCACCTGTTTACCCACTGAAAATAGGCCTCGCTGCCTGCAGGCACCTGCACATTGCAGGTTTCATATTTCACGGAAATACTGTCGGGGAAGTCTGTCTCAAAGCGATAAGCTACCGCATCATTATAAGCCCGCATTACTATCGCGTAATGATCGCGGAAGTTAAGTTGCAGTTCATTGTACTGATCAGTGATGACATTATTTTTGATGGCTACTACCGGCTTAATCTGTTGCTGTACGCTCTTTGTTTTTGCGGCTGTTACCTTTCCGCCAATACCAGGCATCTGCCCACTGGCCAGTTCCATGGCTGCATCCAGCCGGGTTACACAAACCTGCCCATTGTTACTAACGGTGAAGTGCACACTGTCGCGTGTAAAAATCTGCACCACAATTTTCCCATCCGGAGATGACAGGTGATAATCCTGCGCATGCAGCTGTGTGGTGAAACACATACAGATGATAGCAGCGTATAAAAAGAATGGTTTCATAACGTAATACTTTTTTAAAGAGATGGAGTACAAACATGGATGAAATACCGTGTGCCGCCACGGCCGCCTTTAAGAATTAATAGCCTGGATTCTGCACCAGCAGGTTATTTTTGTTTATTTCGTCACGGGAAATTGGCAACAGATAATTTTTTGATTCATCAAATTTCCGCTTCTGTAAACTAAAATAGGTATAGGAAAAAGAGGCATCGGGATTTTTAGTCAATTGTACGCCCATCAATGGTTTATTATCGGTTTGTCCGGCTATTTTCCAGCGGCGTACATCCATGAAGCGCATACCTTCAAAACAAAATTCAACAGCTCTTTCATGTGCAATCCTATCCATCAGATCTGTACCCGTGGCTGTTACAGCAGGTAAACCAACGCTGGCACGGGAACGTACCAGGTTCAGGTATTTACGCGCAGTAGCTTCGTCGCCCAGTTGATATTTCGCTTCTGCGTAATTCAGGTAAATTTCTGCCAGTCTGAAAATGATCCAGTTCTGGTTGCTGCCATGCGAACCCATTACATAGGATTCATCGGCATACTTACGCCAGCTGTAGCCGGTAAGACTCGCATTCCAGGATTCTACCGAACTTTGAGGACTGTCCATACCGCCTTTAAAATACTCCAGTTTCCTGCCTTTGAACGTTGCACCATTGTAAAGAATGTCAGCATAAAACCGGGGATCACGGCCCACATAAGGCGCAGTAGCATCATATCCCGATCCTGGTTCAGTGATCATCTTACCATTATTCATTTCAAATGCATCCACAAGGTTCTGGGAGGGGGTGTATACCGACCATCCGTGAAAACCATTGGGCCAGATGTAGAGGTCGAGGCTTGAACCGTAATCGCCTAAGGTTGGATCATAAAAAGTACCATCCATACCAAAAGACATAATCACTTCCGGGCTGCTTTTATCCAGGAATATTTTACTGTAGTCGGTTCGTTGATCCAGCGAATAAGTTCCCTGATCAGCGAGATCAATCAATGCTTTGGCCGCATCTGCTGCCTGTTGCCACCTGCCGGCTTCACCACCAGGATTATTCAGTTTGCTCGCAGCGTATAACAGCAACCTCGATTTTAATGCCAGCGCACCGCCTTTGGTAACCCTGCCCTTGTTGGCACCGTCATAACTAGTAGGTAATACTGCGATGGCTGCATCCAGGTCTTTATTTACAAAATCAACACATTCATCATAAGTATTACGTTTCACTACAAAACTCGCATCTGATAAGGAATAAATTTTTGTAATAATTGGTACACCGCCATAACGGCTGATCAGATCAAAATAGCACCAGGCGCGGATAAATTTTATCTCCGCGGTCAACCGCGTTTTCATATCTGCATCACCTTGTACGTTATCTATCTTACTAAGAAACAGGTTGCAGCTTCTGATATAATTATAATCAACAGACCAGTTCTCCAGCGATAAATTGTCCGGGCTTTGTTGTCCCTGATTTATCGTAAATACGCCTTCATAATTATGCCTGGAATAACCTTCATCTGATGCGGCAGAATAACCGGTTACACTGGCTGTAGCGTCGCCGTTGATACAATGCGGTAATACGCGGTATTTGGAATTAACAAAGGTTTCTACCAATCGGATATCACTCCATACATCCTGGTCTGCATAGGTATCCAGTGGTTTTCTGTCAAGAAAATCCTTCTGACAGGAAGCAGCGCCGATCACTGTACAAAGGCCTGCCAATACAAGAGCATATATTTTACTTTTCATGATTGTTCGTTTAGCATTTAATTACAGGGAAATATTAATACCGGCATTGAAGATCCTGGTTTGCGGATAGTAACTACCAACAGCCGCCCTGATATTGGGATAATCTGCTTTTGAAGTAGTACCGTTTAATTCAGGATCATAATCCTTTATCTGGCTAAACACCAGCAGGTTAAAGCCATTTACGTATACACGTACCTGTTGGAGATTCAGTTTAGCAGCCAGTGTTTGCGGTAATACGTAGGACAGCTCTACTGTTTTCAGACGCAGGAAAGCAGCATTTTTGAGAAAAAAATCTGATTTAAGTGTATTAATATTATCTCTGCGATCAAACGAAGCAGGGAAATTGGCGTTGGTATTATCAGGTGTCCAGCGGTTGTCGAACATCCAGTGTGGCGGTGTTAATGCACCACCATTTCTCGCAGGTATGATCAGCTGTTCTGCTTTTGCCTGTCCCTGCCAGAGTACATTCAATCCTATTCCACGGTAATTAACCCCCATGGTTACACCATAAATTACCTGTGGTGTGGGGCTGGAATAAACTCTTTGCATATCATTTCCGGTAATCTTTTTATCACCATCTACATCCAGGAATTTGATATCACCGGGCTGTGCGCCGGGAAGATGTACTGAATTATCTATTTCTGCCTGATTATGATAGATGCCGGCAGTTTTGTAGATCAGCCAGGAATCCATCGGATGTCCCTGGATCTTTTGCCAGTCCGGTGTTCCCGCTGCCTCATCCCTGAACACTACTTCATTATGTGTGTAGGTGTAGTTGAATCCAACGTTATACGAAAAGCGCTCATTTACTCTCTGCTGATGGAATACTTCCAGTTCAAATCCGCTGTTATTTACCTTACCGATATTTTCCGGCGGCAACATGCCAGACAGACCGGTACTGGTAGGAATAGACGCATTGCGTGGAATGAGGATATTGGATCTTTTCGATTTAAAAACATCTGCATTTACATTTAATTTACCATTCCACCAGGATGTTTCAACGCCCACATTGCGGTTTTCTGCTACTTCCCAGGTGATAAACGGATTAGGTGTTACACCTGCACTCAAACCACGTACATGCGTATAACCATCTCCCAGGTAATAGCCTGCATCCAGGTTATACTGCTGCATAAACTGATAAGGATCTATTTTATCATTACCCAGTTTTCCCCAGGAAGCCTTCAGCTTAAACTGATTAGCCATGGGTAATAGATTTTGGAAGAAAGGTTCTTCTGAAAGTCTCCATCCCAGTGAGATACCAGGGAAAACGCCCCAACGGCTGTCAGCAGGAAATTTATAAGAACCATCGTAACGAAGAATTACTTCTGCCAGGTATTTATTATTATAAGCATAGGTTGCGCGGCCAAAAACATTCCGTCTTGCGCTCTGGCCTACATTGCTACCGTTATCTTTTCCCTGATCATCCCCTAAAAAAAGCTGGTCTACCTTATCACTTAAAAACGAGTTGCGGTAAGCATTGATACCTTCATTATAGTCGGCACTCTGCTCATAGGCCACAAACCCGCTGATATCATGCACTCCAAACTTGCGTGCGTAATTCAATCGCAGATTATAAGTATTGAGCTTGTAGTTTCTGAAATTCTGATTGATATTGATCGTTCCTTCCGAGCCTTTCATATTAAGGTATTGTTGGGAAGTTTGATCATACTGATAAGCATCCCAGTTATCATACAGTGATTTACCTGCATTAAACTGAAAATCGTTGGCGAGTAATCCGCTCAGCGACAGTCCCTTTGTAATAGCCGGCAGCTTCCATTCAAAAGTGAGTGCGGTTTGTACAAAGTAGTCTTTTACCTTGTTATAACCGGTAGCGCCTGCAGCCATCAGCACCGGGTTGCGGCCGTTCTCCAGTCCGGGACCAGGTAATCCGTTCGGATAATAATCAGGTAAAGTAGGATACGCAGATAATACTTCGCCAAAAATAGATCCGCTGCTGTAGTTGGAATATTTCCTGTCTTCCAGCCTGCCAGACAGGTCCAGTCCTACTTTGAGGTTGGAGGTAATATTTGCATCAATATTGGAACGCAGGTTATACTGCCGATAATTCGTAGCAGAATTACGATAAATTCCGTCCTGGTAAAGATATTCGCCGGAAAGAAAATAACTCACTTTATCTGTACCGCCACTCAGCGACAAGGCATGTCTTGTTTGGGGCGACAGGTTTTTGAGCACAGCATTATACCAGTTAGTATTAGGATGGCTCAATGGATCTGATCCATCTGCATACTTCTTTATATCATCACTGGTAAACTGATGCGGCTCACCTCTCCTGTCACTTATTTCATTCATATAGGTAGCATATTCCGCAGCATTTACCAGCTTAGGCAAACGGGTTGGCTGTGTAAGACCATAGCTGGCAGTATAGGATATAACAGGTTTGCCTGCTTTCCCTCTTTTGGTAGTTACCAGGATAACACCGTTTGCTGCCTGGGCGCCATAAATAGCCGCTGATGCATCTTTCAGCACCGTAACACTTTCTATATCGTCTGCATTCAATCTTTCGAAAGCGCCCCGGTTAGCTACACCATCAATAACAATCAACGGACTGTTATCATTCAATGTACCCTTACCGCGGATGAATATCTCTGAATAATCGTTGCCTGGTTCTCCGGATCTGTTGTTGGCAATAATTCCGGTAATGCGGCCAACCAAGGAATTGGACAAGTTGGCGGAAGGGCTCTGTCTCAGTTCTGTACCTTTTACAGTTGAGATAGCACCTGTAACAGTTGCTTGTTTTTTGGTACCATAACCCACTACCACTACATTTTCCAGGGAAGAGATATTATTTTGCAGGGTTACGTTAACAGCAGACCGGCCATTGATGTTCACTTCCAGGCGTGTAAAGCCGATGCTGGTAAAAACAAGCGTATGATTACCATCCGGTTGCTTCAATGAATAAAATCCTTTTTCATTGGTAGTAGTACCAATGCTGGTATTACTGATAGCCACTGTTACACCGGGCAATGGTTTTCCATCAGCATCTTTCACGATACCTGTAATGGTACGTTCCTGCATTACATTTTCATTGATTGCAGCAGCATATACCACCACTTTTTTGTCGGTGATCCGGTAACGCAGCGTGGAACCGGCAAAACACGCATCCAGGATCTGCGGGATGGTAGCGTCTTTCATGGATATACTGATGGCAGGTGCTTTTTGTACATCTTCATCATTATACAAAAACTGATAGTCGCTTTTTTGCTGAATAAGATTAAAGAGCCTGGAAATCTTAGCCTCTTTCAGTGAGACAGATAATTTAATTTCCTGTGAATAGCTGCTGGCTGCGTGTAGCTGTAGTATACACGTCAGCGTAAGCAATAATGTAATACGCATTGTACGGAAGATTTGTACCAGCAATAGTTTGTTGCCCGGCTGGCGCCAGGAGCATACATTTTTTTTCATAACTTTGAATAGCATAATAGTTAGACAATACCTGTTTGTGCCTTTTTCACAAATACAAGCAGGCTGTGTGGCGTTATTTACCGGGGATGTTAGCGCATTCCCGGTTTTTTTTGATGTTGGTTACATGGAATTATAACTGATTGATGTTGGTTGTAATGGTTTATTTACGCCCGGGTAATACCCGTAATACCTGTCCCTGCTGGGTGAAATGTACTTTTCCGGTAGCTTCCAGAAATTGCAGTATATCATTTATTTGCTGACTCCTTATCATGCGCCCGGTGAAATGTGAAGAGAGATCTACCCCCGGTTCCCGCACTATTATTACATTATACCACCTGGATAGTTCGTCCAGGATATCAGCCATTGGCTCGCTGTGAAAGATGAACATGCCATTTTTCCAGGCCAGGGCAGATTCCATGTCTGCTGCCTGTACTATAATGCTACCTTCTTTTACAACGGTCTGCTGGCCCGGTTCCAGCAGTTTATTATTGCCGGTCCCGTTACTATTGTTCACTGTGGCTACTTTCAAGGCACCATTCACCAGGGTGGTGTGTTCACAACGTTCACCACTATATGCTTTTATATTAAAGGCGGTGCCTAATACGGTAGTGATGGTTTTAGCCGTGTATACGATAAACGGATGTTGTACATCTTTTGCTACTTCAAAGAATGCCTCTCCTGAAAGTTCCACCCTGCGCTCCTTTCCGGTGAATGCAGCCGGAAAACGCAAGGATGAAGCTGCGCCTACCCACACTTTGGTACCATCCGGCAGTACTACCTTATAGTCCATCCCCTTTGGTGTGATCAGTTGCTGTTGCGCTACTGCAACACCTTCGGCTACGTGGGTATTTACGGGATATAATAAACTGTTGCCATTATTCTGAGCAACGGTACCATCCTTCCCCCGGATGGTTTGATGCCCTGTTTTATTGAGCGGAATTGCTTCCTGGTTGGCAATCAACAGCTGTACGGTGTTTGCAGGAGGATGTTGTGCGGTAGTGTCATTATAAGTAATGGTGCTGACAACAGTGGCAGGTGCCTTCCGGCTCACGAAGAACCAGCAGATAGCAGTGGTTCCCAGCAATGGTAAGGCTATTGCAGCATAGCGCAGCCAGTTGCGGCTATGTGACCGGTGCATCGGAATCACCTCCTGTTTAATCCTTGCCATCAGTTGCGCATATGCCTCGCTATGATCGTCGTTATTCAGCTGTAGCAGTCGTTCGCCAAGGTAATCCGGATCTGTGAGCTGCTGCCATAACTGTTCATTCCCCGGCTGCTGCGCTCTCCACACCTGTAGCTGCACCATTTCTTCAGCGCTGATTTCCCCCTTTAATTGCCGTGCTATCAGGTTGGCAATCGCTATATTCTTTGCTGTTTTTTCCATAACGTATATCACATAAACAACGAGACGGGCAAAGTGGGTGAAAAGAAAAGTGGCTTTTTTTAAAAAATATTTCCAAAGAAGAAAAGAAAGTGAAAAGGTTGTTTTTTCAGGAGATCCCGCATGAGACGCAGGGCGCGGGCTTTTTGTGTTTTCACCGTATTAATGGATATGTTTAAACGGTCAGCGATTTCATTATTTCTAAGCCCCTCAAAATAACTGAGATGAAGCACGTTTCTGCATCCGGCAGGCAGTTTAGTCAATGCCTGCTGCACTTCTCCAAGCACTTCTGCTTCAATAAGCCGTGCCATGATATGTTTATCTTCGGGTTCAGGCATGTATCCATCTGTAAACCGGCGGACTACTTTTTCATGCTTAAATATGTTAAGGCACTTATTTTTAACGGTGAGATATAAAAATACTTTGATGGCCTGGAGATTATCAAAGCTATCCATGCGCTGCCATAGTGCTACAAAGGCCTCCTGCACGAGGTCTGCTGCCTCTTCATTGGCAGATAACATACTTTCTGCAAATAATAATAACCGGCTATTAAACAGCTCAAACAAAGATTTAAAAATCTTTTCTTTTTCCTGTTCCGGCAAATCAACACACATTATTTTGGCCATGTAGTAGGTGCAGTTTCAATAAAAGCAACGGAAGCTTCGGGTGTGAAATTAGCGGATTGAGAAACAAAATACAAACAGATATTATCCGGTTGTATGCAAATTTTAACTTTTACAACAGATGCAGATTATTCTGTATAACCCCCAATTACAGCTAATTAAGCCTACCTTCACGGCAATACGGATAATTCTGTCCCTATAATCTCCCCCTTATTGCAACAGATCTTTGAGATACTCATCAATAGTTTTATTGATAGTAAAGTAGGCATCTCAGAAAATTTTTTAAGTACCCAACTGGCTAAAGACTTAAAAGACAATTTGATACATCTCTATAAAGAAAAACAAATGCTGGCGGCCGGTACTGGCAACAGTAACCTGGTAGCACACGACAAATCCGTCAGAGGTGACGTGATTCACTGGTTAGACCGCGAGCATAATAATCAGCATGAAAATGCTTTTTTTGATGTGATGGACGCTTTTGTTGTTTATTTAAACAGCTCCTGCTACACAGGCATCACCGGCTATGAATTTCATTACACACTATATGAAACAGGAAGTTTTTATAAGAAACACCTGGATCAGTTTCGTAATAACCAAAGCAGACAATACTCTATGATCATCTATCTGAATACTGAATGGATAGCTGGTGACGGAGGACAACTCTCCATTCATCATGCGGAAGGCAATGAACAACAAATTGATCCTACCGGTGGTAAAACGGTCTTTTTCAAAAGCAGTGAATTAGCACACGAAGTATTACTCACCAACAAACCAAGAATGAGTATTACCGGATGGTTGAAGCGTGATTAATTACTTCTTCCACTCATTATCTTTCAGATTGGCATCTACAAACAAATTACCATCCAGCTTCACAGCCGCTACTGCTTTGCTGACAGGTATAGTGAGCAACAGCTTTTTGCTATTGTTTTTCCATACAAGTGATGTTTGATGTACTTGTTCTGTAGAACCATCCGTATAAGTAATGATCACATCAAAAGGACTGGCAAAGCCGCCAGTGTTGCTGATATACACTGTTGCTTTTTTATCTTTTAACTTTACATCTGTGAGTGTAATATCTATATAATTATTACTGAAGAACCAGTTACTCCAGAACCAATCCAGGTTTTGCCCGGCAGCGGTATTAAAAGAATAAAAGAAATCCCACGGAATAGGATGCTTGCCGTTCCAGTTGTTCATGTATGCGTGCAAACATTTTTTAAACAGCACATCGCCGAGCATATCTTTTAATGCAAGATAGGCCAGTGAGGGCTTGCCGTAAGCGTTGCTGCCATAGCCCATTCCACTTACCTGGTTAGACATGGAGATAATAGGCTGATCCTCTTCTGCAGAAGGATCATTGGTATAGCCGTTTACCCGGAACATTTTATAAAATCTGTCTGCCTGCTCCTTTCCTTTCTCCGCTATCCCGATGAGGTATTCAAAAGTGGTGGCCCAACCTTCATCCATAAAGGCATAGCGACTTTCATTGGTCCCCATATAAAAAGGAAAATACGTATGGGCTATTTCATGATCCTGTACCAACTGTGCAAAGTTAAGCTCATTACCCATCGTCCCATCGTTCACCATCATAGGGTATTCCATATCTGCATAACCCTGAAAGGCTGTCATAGTAGAAAAGGGATATGGTACCCCAGGCCAATGCGTGGAGAACCAGCCCAATGCATTGCGGGAAAAATCAACCGAGTGATGAAAGTCGGAAGCGGTATCGTTATAAGCCGCCTGTACACTGGCCCTGCGCATGGTTGCACTGTCTACTACCACGCTGGAGGCATCCCATACATAATGATTGCTTATACCAAACGTTACATCTGCAATATGTGTAGCCTTGAACCGCCAGGTATTCCAGTCATTTTGTTGCGTTACTACCTGTTGCTGCATATCTGCTTTGGTGGCAATATGCATTAATTCACCGGCAGTATAGGACTGTTGTAAACGTTTTGCAAATGTGGGTTGTAGTACTTCCGGTACATTCTGCAAATTACCTGTTCCCCATACCACATAGTTTTTGGGTACTTTTACGGCGACGGTATAATCGTTGAAATCACTGTAAAATTCTACACGACCCGTATGTTCTATAATGTCCCATCCGTTATAGTCGTCATATACAGATACTCTTGGGTAGGCATATGCCATAAAAAAAGTAGTACTGTCAATCACCCCTTCTCTACCTGCCTCCACAGACAAATCATAATGCCAGTTGATGCTGAGTTGCAGGCTATCCTTACTTGCCAGCGGATTTTGCAGCGGCACACCAGCCACTGTACCTACGTTATTGTCAAACCTCGCTGGTACCCCGTTAATGATCAGGGTATCTATTATTACACCAGCTGTTAAACCATCTTTATTAACATAGCCGGAACGGGGCGACTCATACTTATGCACGTTGCATATGAGCCGGATAATAATACTATTTAAAGGAGCCGGACTATTATTAACATAGCTGATCGTTTCTGTACCCGTTACCCTCCTGGATGGTGGGTTGGCCGTTAGTTGTATGTTATAAGTGCCTTTGTTCTGCCAGTAGTGCTTACCTGGTGCACCGTTCTTATCTCTTGATTCGTTGGTATAGGCCTGTTTTATGTTACGTGGCATATACAGCTCCTGTGCGCCCGCTGTGGTAGCAATACTCAACAGCAGGATCAGACTGGAAAAAATTCTGGTCATAGTTATCAAAAATTAGCGGGGATAAAAATAGGGAAAGTATAGAGAGCAAAATGAATTTATCTGAAGTTAATTAATTCTGGTTACTTGTTGTGTAAACCGGCATTAAACGACCTCACACAACAGCCCTATAAAGCAATGTAAAAGCGTGCTGTAGCGGGCCACAGGATTAAAACGAGATTAGAAAACGGGGCTATAAAAAACAGGTTTGTCCAACAATTTCCAGCTTATGTGGAACAAATTCACTTATGTTTAAATTTTTACTTTGTAAAAACCTGATTCAGAAGGGATGTTTTAAAGGCATGATTTTGCTTCAGTGATGTAACATTAAACCACTATTTTATGAAACATGAACACCACGAGAAAGCAGCTTTCCATTATGATCTGGCCTCAAAATCCCATCGCGAAGCGCACAAGAGCCATCAGGAAGGCAATGATGAAAAAGCCGCACATCACGCACAGGCTGCTCACGGACATGCAGCTCAGGCTAAAGAACATGAAGTTGAAGCCTCAAAAAAACATTCAGAAAAAGTAAAAGCAAAGTAACGGAGTGTTTAAACCCAACAAAGAAAGGGAATTCAGTGTATGAATTCCCTTTCTTCTTTTCAGCAGCCAAAGCCTGTCAAAAATGTATTTTAACACCCCCATTGCCCTATGAACGCATGCTACAAAGGCAACTAATCCAGTAGGTAAAGCTTATGGGAATTTGCAGATAATACTGTAAATTGTTTAGGCCTTTAAACCAACTTAATAATATGCGATATGCTGCCAAATATGATTTCCTTACTAAAATTATCACCCATGGCGTCATCATTTTAACCCTGATATTATTCGCCATCGCCTTTAACACCTTTCCAAAAGGATTACCCGTTACAATAGGCCCTGTGGCATTGATCATTGCCATATTCCTCAGCTGGGGATATAGTCCTCTATATTATGAAATAAAAGAAGATGCCATTGTTATAAAAAGACCTTTAAAAAATTTATCTCTACCATTAAAGGATATACGTAATATATCAATGATCAATCAAGTCGATTTAGGTGGAAGCATCCGGCTATTCGGGTCTGGCGGTCTGTTTGGGTATAATGGCACTTTTATGTCCAATAAGATAGGCCGGTACCAGATGTGGTGTACCAACAGGGAAACGTTAATCCTGATTGAATATAAAGATAAAAAGATCCTGATCAGCCCATCAGAAGACTTTGCATTTCTGAATGATGCAACGGAGCGGATGAAACATTATAAGTAACATAGACTCGTATCAATTACTCAGCAAGGCAGCTGATCTGCAGTACTTTCTCCTGTAATCCTGGGGCGTAAGACCGGTGAGTCGTTTAAATACCTGCCGGAAAGTTTTCAGGTCGTTATAACCGGCATTATACATCAGTGTGCTGATATTGAGTGCATTTTTTTCCAACTCTTTTTTTGCAGATTCTATCTTCACCCGTTGCAGATATTCCAATGGCGTATTTTGTGTAGCGCTTTTGAACCGCCTGATAAAATTACGCTTGCTCATGTTTGTTTGTTCCGCAATCTGCTCCACAGAAATCTGCTGATCGAAATGTTTCTCTATATATACCTGTGCTTTTAGAATCTCTTCATCTTCATGCTGACGTTGTCCCTGGAATACGGCAAAATGCGATTGATTCATCCGGTCCATGTCAATAGAAAACATTTTGCTGGCCCAGATACTTGCCTCTCTTCCGCAGAATTTTTCTATCAGGTACAGTACCAGGTTCAGCGAGATAAAAGCGCCACCACTGGTATACAGCCCATCCTGATCGGTCATCACGATATCAGATAAGATTTCTATTTCAGGATATCTTTGACGCATATTATCCAACGAATTCCAATGCGAAGTACATGATTTGCCGGATAACAGACCTCCCTCCGCCAGGAAATAGCTGCCAACGCATAAACTCGCTACCTCTGTTCCGGTGCCGTACATCGTGCGGATCCAATCTATCAGTACTTTATTTTTCTGTAGTACCGTATCCGGATGGCCATAAAATGCCGGCACAATAATCAGGTCTGTATCTGTAACCTGGTCTATTGTTCTATAACAGAAAAACTGTGCAGGTGCCTGTAATTGTATGTTCTTTGTTTTCTCACTTACTAACTCCAGCTCAAAAGGAACCGCTACGCCCGACTCCTGCAAAAACTGATTAGTAGCTGAAAGGATGTCTATAACACTGGACACAGCTGATAACACCGCATCTTCATAAATAAGCAAAGATATTTTCATCGTTGTGGTTTGTGTATAGTGTAATACAATACGAATATAGACAAAAATATGGCACAAAAACGCCCTACACAAGGCATATACACACAGGATAATTTTCGTTTTTCCTGCTGAAATTTGTAAGACATCAAAAACTAAAAATCATGAGTGATAACGCAATGACTGGTTTTAAAGATGAAGTAACCCAACCAGCGCAACAGCACCACCGCATAGTATCTGCAGAAGAGTGGCAGGCCGCCCGCAAACAATTCCTCGCTAAAGAAAAAGAATATACCCGGCTGCGGGATGAGCTCACCCGGCAACGTATGGAACTACCCTGGGAAAAAGTAGAAAAGAACTATGTATTTGACGGTCCCAACGGCAGGGAAACATTGTCTGATCTTTTCGGCGGACGCAGCCAGTTAATCATTCAGCATTTTATGTATGGTCCTGAAGAAGAACAAGGTTGCGTAGGTTGCTCATTTGCAGCAGATCATATTGAAGGCACACTTCCCCACCTGGAACACCATGATGTATCACTCGTAGTAGTGGCAAGAGCACCGCTCGCCAAACTGAACGCCTATAAAAAAAGAATGAACTGGCACTTTAAATTCGTGTCTTCCTACGGCAGCGATTTTAACTACGATTACCATGTATCCTTCTCCAAAGAAGACCTGGCAAAAGGCGAAACATTTTACAACTATGGAATGATCAACAATAACAGGATGGAAGATCTGCAGGGGCTCAGTGCATTTTATAAAGATGAAGCCGGAAACATTTATCATACTTACTCTACTTATGCCCGTGGTGGCGAATTACAGTTGTCTACCTATAACTACCTGGACATCGCACCACTGGGACGTAATGAACATAGTGAACGCGGCGACCTGACGGGCTGGGTGCGTCATCACGATAAATATGAAGCCAAAGGCCATGTAGATGAAACCGGCAGATACCATGAAGATAAACCGGATGCCTGTTGCGGTTCCGGGGAGGTAGCCTCATGAATACACATTGTTCCTGCAACACTGCTACGGGCAGCAGTGTTCGCAAAACAATCTCCGCGCCATCCGGGCAACGGCTTTCATTCAGACAGCGCTTTGTTAACTTTATGCGCGTGATAATTCCGGGCATTATCCTCGCATTGTTACCTAAGTGTCCTTTCTGTTTAGCCGCATATGTAGCTGTAGGAACCGGTATAGGATTGTCAGTTACTACTGCCAGATATTTGCGTACAGGGCTTGTGGTGTTGTGTGTGGGATCACTGGTATACCTTGCTGCCAGTCGCGTGAAAATAATCTATGCTAACAACGGGGTACAACAAAAGATACCCCTGAGTGGAATGGTATTTATTATTTTACTGGGGGCTGTTTGGATTTATTTTCTGTAGCTCAATACTGAATAACATCAGCTGCTGGGACTCTCCCGGTGGCTGTATCTTATCTTTATACTTAAATCCGGTCTTCTCCAATAGTCGCACAGATCTATAGTTATCACTTTGTGTAATGGCAAACAACCCTGATAAGGCCAGTTGTTCCTGCGTATATACCAGCGTGCCGGTAGCGGCTTCATAAGCATAACCTTTGCCTTCTGCTTCCGGTAAAAAAGCAAACCCCAGATCCGGCTGGTCCAGGTACTTTCTTTTAAAGAGTCCGCAGATACCAATGGGCGCACCTGTTTCCTTCAGCACTACTACCCATGCGCCATAGCCTTGTTCTACGTACAGCTGCAGGAGGTTATTCATGATGTAACGCTGTGCATCTGCGAGGGTCCTGATATTGCGGTCGCCTATATATTGCAGCCATGATGGGGTATTTAGCAACTTCATAATAAATGCATCATCAACTGCGGCAAAAGTGCGGATAATCAACCTGGGTGTTTCAAATAATATTTTCATGCAGATGTCGCTTATGTTCAATTCTATCCAAATTTAATTTTTCTTTTGATGGATGCCAACAGGAATTAATCGGGATCAATACCGGTCAGTCATTGTATCAAAAACGGACAGTTTAAAAAATACTGCTGGTATAAACAATTGATTAATAATATTAAGATATCTGGCATTATGTTAGTGCCGGCAACTTAATACAATTAAGTCCCCTGCTATGTTTAAAAGCTATTTCAAAACTGCATTCCGTTTTCTGAAAAAAAACAAAACATTCAGTTTCATCAACATTGTTGGCCTGGCTATCGGCACATTATGTTGTTTATATATACTGCTGTATGTGCAGGAACAGTACAGCTACGATAAACATTACCAGAACGCAGCAGATATCTACCGTATCAATTCCTTTGTGAAGAACGGGGGCGACGAGCGTCATTCGGCCGCTGGTTCCCCTCCTATTGCACCGGCCATGAAGAACGACTTCAGCGAGGTGCAGCAGTTTACCCGCGTAGTAGTTTCCAAAAGCGTGAACCAGCACCTGCTGCATTACAAGGAAAAGTCGATGTACGAGAAAGAGGCCGTGTTCGTGGATTCTACCTTCTTTGATATTTTTACCTATCATTTCATCTATGGCGACCCTGCCGGTGCATTAACCGCACCTTATTCCGTTGTACTGATAAAAGCTACTGCCGATAAGCTTTTCGGCAATATTGATCCCGTTGGCCAATTAATTAAGGTAGATAATGCCAGCGGCATATTCGATTTTAAAGTAACCGGCGTGGTAGATGAAAGCTTAGGGAAATCGCATATTCACGCCAATATGTTTTTCACGATGAATAGTGGCGGCCTGGGTGATTTTGTGCGTAACAACGACTCATGGGCGACCAACAACTTCGCTTATGCTTATGTAAAACTATATCCCAACACCAATGTAACCGCGCTCGAAAAGAAGCTACCTGCCTTTCTGAGTTACCACGGACAGCAGCAACTTAAAAGCATGGGTATGGAAAAAACACTGCACCTCCAACCGGTGAGCAGCATCCATACCACCACAGATTATGTGATGGAATTCAGCAAAACAGTGAGTCCTTCCTTTCTGTATCTTTTGCTGCTGATAGCTGCTTTGATTCAGCTGATTGCCTGTATCAACTTTATGAACCTGTCTACTGCCCGTGCCTCCAAAAGGGCCAAGGAAGTAGGTATGCGCAAAGTAATGGGGGCCGACAGAAAGGACCTGATACAACAGTTCCTGGGAGAATCTTTATTACTGTCTTTGATTGGTGTACTGGTAGCATTGCCTTTACTCCTGCTGGCATTACCTTATCTCAACCAGATTACACAGGCAGATATTCAGCTGTCATTCCTTACTGATTACCGGCTCTGGCTGGTGATGGCCACGCTGATCATTACAACAGGCCTGTTGGCCGGCAGCTATCCTGCCTTCTATCTTTCCGCCTTCGGAACCATTAAAGTGATCAGGGGAAACTTTACCAATCATATTTCAGCCGCGGGTATCCGCCGTTCGCTGGTTGTATTTCAGTTTGTATTATCCATCGTGCTCATCTCCGGCATTATCGTTATCTATAGCCAGTTGAATTATATTAAGAATAAGGATCTCGGATTTGAAAAAGAGCAGCAACTCGTTTTTAGTTTTCATACCAACGATGCCAAAAGTAAAATGGCTGCTTTTGTTAATGATCTGCGGCAATTACCGGAAATAAAAGCTGTTGGCAGGGCCAATAATTACCCCAGCCAGTTTGTGTATAATGATATCGACGTTTACCTCGCAGGCGGCAATGCAGCCAACTTCAAGGATGCACAATATATGCTGACGGATGAATACTTTGCAAAAGCTACCGGCATCAAACTGGTTAGTGGCCGGGATTTCCGGCAACAGGATTCTACCGGTATACTGATCAATGAAACGCTGGCAAAACAGCTGGGCATCGACCCGGCAACAGCAGAAGGTATCCGGTTATTTGCGCAGCCCAGCAATATAGGCCCTCCTTTCAGCATCGTAATAGCCGGTGTTATGAAGGATTTTAATTACAACTCGCTGCATGAAAATGTAAGACCTTTTATGCTGATGTACGATACAGACCCATCGGATTTTTCCCATGTGATAGTAAATACCGGCAGTAAAAATTACAGGGAGCTCCTGGGAAAAATAGGCCGTATCTGGCAAAGCCGTCTCCCGGATGTACCCTTTGAATATAAATTTATGGATGATGAAGTACAAAAACAATATGAAACGGAAATCACGTTGTCGCGTATCATCAATTCATTTACGCTGATGGCCATCATCATTTCATGCCTGGGATTATTTGGGCTGGCTGCTTTCAGTGCAGAGCAAAGAAGGAAGGAAATAGGCATCCGCAAGGCACTGGGGTCCAGTGTATCGGGTATTGTTCAGTTATTGTCTAAAGACTTTCTGAAATTAGTATTTATTGCCATCGTGATAGCTATTCCTATTGCCTGGTGGGCCATGAATCAATGGTTACAGGCGTACGTTTACAGGATTGAGGTGAGCTGGTGGATGTTTGCCGCAGCGGGCATGCTGGCCATTTTCATTTCCATCTGCACTATAAGTTTTCAGGCGGTAAATGCTGCCCTGGCGAATCCCGTGAAGAGCCTCCGGTCGGAATAAACATCGTTCCTGAACAAAATGATTACACCGCACGTTTAATGAGATAACTAACGCGATCATGTGTATCCTTCATCATTGGGATAAACATGGTCGCTGTAATTATTTCGCAATGCTTAAAAAGAATGCATTCATCATCAATAGACCTGTCTGCTACACCTCCTGTCTGCTGGTATTTGTAAGCCTGCTGCTTTGCCTGCTGTTTCGTGAATCGGCCAACGAATGGTTTGCACACACACAATACCTGATAACAGAAAACCTGGGCTGGTTCTTTATTCTCACCGTTAATTTTGTGCTGATCTTTTGTTTGTCGATGGCATTCGGCAAGTTTGGTCACATACGCCTTGGCGGCGAAAATGCCGAACCCGAATTCAGTACGATGTCGTGGTTTGCCATGTTATTCAGTGCCGGCATGGGTATAGGCATTATGTTCTTCAGCATTGCCGAACCGGTATCACATTTTGCCAAACCACCAAAACCCGTAGGCAACCCCATAGAAGCAGCACGACAAGCTATGGACTTCACCTTCTTACACTGGGGCCTGCACGCCTGGGGAATTTATGCACTGGTAGGACTGGCGCTGGCATTCTTCTCTTTCAATAAAAAATTACCCCTTACTTTCCGTTCTTTATTTTATCCTTTCCTGGGCGAAAAAATTCATGGATGGTGGGGACATAGCATCGACATCCTATCGGTCATGGCTACCCTGTTTGGGCTATCTACCTCATTAGGACTGGGTGTACAACAGATGAATGCAGGGATGAATTTTCTTTTTGGCTGGCCTGTTTCAGTGGGGCTGCAATCAGTACTCATACTGGCAGTTACTTCCATCGCCACCATTTCTGTCTTTTCAGGCCTCGATAAAGGCGTAAAGATCCTGAGCAATGCCAATATGATGATGGCACTGGCATTAATGTTGTTCATTTTTATCTTTGGCCCCAGCATTTATCTGCTTAAAAGTTTTATCCAGAATACCGGTTCCTACCTGGCCGATTTTATCCAGATAAGCACCTGGAATGATAGTTACCGGCAATCCGGCTGGCAAAACAGCTGGACGGTATTTTACTGGGCCTGGTGGATTGCATGGTCGCCCTTTGTAGGCAGCTTCATTGCCAGAATATCCAAAGGCCGGACTGTGAAAGAATTTGTACTGGGCGTGCTGATAGTACCGGCATTACTCACTTTCCTCTGGATGACCATCTTTGGCAGCACCGCCCTGTCATTTATATTACATGGAGATAATACCATGATTAGTGCTGTAAAAGAAAATATTTCCACCGCGCTTTTCGTATTCCTGCAAAAGATACCTTTCACCTTCTTTCTCTCGCTTTTGGCAGTAGTGCTGGTGTCCTTTTTCTTCATCACCTCCTCCGATTCAGGCTCACTGGTAATTGACAATATCACCTCCGGCGGCGCTCCTAAAACACCAGCACTGCAAAGAATATTCTGGGCTTTCCTGCAAGGGATCATTGCCATCGTATTGCTGTTGGGCGGCGGATTGCAGGCATTGCAAACAGCCGTGATCATTGCCGGATTTCCATTTGCCATTATTATTTTACTGATGTGCTATAGCCTGCGGCAAGGCATGCAGGAAGAACTTTCCGGCATGAATAAAAAGCGGCGGCAGAAACAGGAAAAAAGTTATCGCAATATTATTGCAGACCTGATAGAAGAACAAAACAACCCCAACACATAAAGCTGCTGCCATGAATACCGCACCCAAACTAAACTTACTGGCAGGTCTTGATCTTTCTGACATGGACGCAATACTGATTAACTATATCCGGCTACTGGAACAGTGGCTGCCACCTGCGCATATTACCTTCCTCCACAATATTAAGCTAAGCGAACTTCCGCAGGAGCTGAAAGCACCAGTACAATTGCTCAAAATTGCCGGTAGCATTGAAAAAAAATTAAACCAACTCATCACTGCTACTTATACCCCATCCGGTAGTTTCACAGTAATCGTCACAGCAGAAGAATTTTCTGAACTCGCCTTTACTGCTGTCTTAAAAAAGACTGGTAGTGAACTCGTACTGCTGGGAAACAAACAAGATCTGGAAGGCAGCGGCGGCTTAAATCAGCAGCTTATACGGATGCTGCCTGCAGCAGTGCTATTGGTACCCGAAACCTGCAGGAGTATGCCCTCACATATCCTGCAGGCAATAGATTTTTCCAGGCATACCCAGTCGATACTTCAATGGGGACAGCAAATCAATGCATTTGCTCCCCATGGCACTATTTTGCGACTGACCCCTGTTTATGTATCAAAGATGAGCTATCACTTCTTCCCTATCTTATCTGATGAAGAAGTAGCTGCCTCACTGAAAAAAGAAGATGCAGACAACCTCAAAAAATGGAGGGCCTTGTTTCCCGGCCATGGCTCGCTACAGCTGATACATGCGCATGAAAAAAGTATCGCTGCCACCCTATTGCAATATGCTATAAATGTACATGCCGATGTCATTATCCTGGGCGTAAAGGGTACTGCCTCACTCACCAATCTGTTTATGGGAAGTGTTGCCAATGAAATGGTACAACGGGAAACGGAAGTGTGTTTGTTGCTGGTGAAATGAGGTGATAAGGAAATTATTCATGACTGATCACCACTTTCCCAAAATATTTCCCTTCCATATAATACCGGAATGCTTCTGCTGCCTCACTAAAATGAAACACCTGATCAATCACCGGCTGCATACCATTTACTGCAATCGCTTTATTCATAGCAACGAACTGCGCTTTGCTGCCAATAGCAATAGGCCGCATGTTAGTCATACCATAAGTGATCAGGTTTACGTTGAGCAGTGAGGAATCGTTGGCTACGCCGCCAATCATCGCTACTTCTCCTTCAATAGCAGTTGACCGGATCGATTTTTCCATGGTGCCGGCGCCGCCTACTTCCACTACATGATCCACACCTTTACCGTTGGTTAGTTCACGTACCTGCAGGTGCCAGTCGGTATTTTCAGCATAGTTGATGATTTCATCGGCACCCAGTGCTTTGAGCCGCGCGCCTTTTTCTTCGCTGGAAGTAGTGGCTATTACACGTGCCCCGGCTAATTTAGCCAGCTGCACGGCGAACAATGAAACGCCGCCGGAACCAAGCGTGAGTACCGTTTGACCTGCAACCAGTCCGCGTCCGCCGGTGAGTGCATTCCAGGCGGTAAGACCAGCACAAGGTAAGGAGGCAGCCGCTACATATGAAAGATGTGCGGGTATATGTACCACTGCATTTTCATGTAGCACGGCCAGTTCCGTCAGCATACCATTCAATGAACCGCCCAGCTGTGCTGCATTTTCCCAGGCGAAAGGACCATCCTGCCATTCAGGAAAAACCTGCCCTGCTACCCTGTCGCCAACCTTAACACGGGTTACCGCTGCGCCTATTGCAACCACTTCACCAGCGCCATCGCACAAGGGCACTACATCCGGCCGGACAGGCAACGGATAAAAACCCCTTAATATCATTATTTCCCGGTAGTTCAGTGAACTGGCTTTTATCTTTATCACTACTTCATTAAGACCGGGTGTTGGTTCGTTATGTTCTTTTAATGTAAGTCCGGAGAGTCCTGCGCCTAAATTAACATGGTAGCTTTTCATAAAAATTGTTTTTGTTTTCCATCCTGTTTCAGATGTCAATGTTTAATGCAAATGTGCGCCGGGATCTTTACTTTTACAATAACGAACATAATTGTTCGTGCGCAGCAGTTGTATAAATAGTTCATCATGAAAAAGTTACAATCTACCAACCAGGAGAACAGGCAAAAGATTATTGCCAGCTGTCCTATTTCATATACCTTATCACTTATTGAAGGCCGCTGGAAGCCCATGATCCTGCATCAGCTGTTCTCCGGTGTTTCCCGCTACAGCGAATTAAAAAAAGTCATTACTATTATCACAGAACGGATGCTGACAGCCGAATTAAAAGAACTGGAGCTGCGGGGGTTAATTCATCGCACGGCGTATGAGGAAGTGCAGCTCAAAGTGGAGTATAAACTTACCGATAGAGGGGAATCTCTCAGAACAGTATTTAACCAGTTATGGCAATGGGGTAAGGCCGACAGAACAGCACTGTTAACAGAAAAGGTAGCGGAAGCAAATTGATCTGCTCTGCCTTCAAACTTTCCATAGGAGCGCTGCTCAGCCTTATTTTGCAGGTAGTAAGCGATCCAATTGCCGCTGATAATCGTATTGCAGATCCTCATGCTGTACTGCGATCACTTTTGTGATTTTTTTGAGTTGCTGCTCATATAAGTTGTGGAGTTGTATACTGTAGGTAGACAGTAACCCTGCATCTTTCATTTTGGTACAAAAATAAATGAGCAGTTCAGCCTCCACCTGTTTGGAGCTGGTATAACGGATATGCTTATTGGTTATTCTTAGAATTTTACGCAAACGCTTTTTTGCATTATATAATTTATCACTCCCGATATCCGCAAATCCTTTATCTATCTCGCTCTTCACGGATTCAATATATCTTTGTTCATCATGCGCTTCAAAAAGCAGGTAGTTCAGTAGTTCTTTATTATCAACCTTATATTTGGCTAAACGTATACATAAAGCGGCTAACTCCGCAGGTGGGATACTATTTAATTCTTTTTTTATTTCGCTAATAGAGGCAGCTTTCATGAATATCAGGTCCGTATTTGTTGTGATGCTAAGCGCGAAGTTACTATGTATTCCAGCTATTCAGCGGGTGAGGCTACATCTTTCTTTTCTAACCAGGAATTAAAAACAGTGTAAAATACGGCTACGATGATGGCTCCTTTAAACATTCCCGCAAAGCCCCATGCAGCCAGGCCACCAATTACACCCAGGAAAAGCACCAGGAAAGGGAGTTTCCCGCTTTTAGCAATCAGCAGTGGTTTCAGTACAGCTTCTCCCGCTACCATCAATATGCCATAGATGATCAGGAAAACAGTCATGCCCGTATGCCCCTGCATGGCCATCCAGATGGTTAATGGTATCCATACCACCAAAGGTCCTATCTGAATAACTACCAGGAAAAATATAAGTGCAGATAACCCCAGTGCAAAAGGAATACCTGCAATGGTTAGTCCGACCCAGGCAATGATGGCAGCAATAAAAGCTGTACCCATTACGCCGATAGCCACCCCTTTCACCGCCTGTGTGGTAGCGCTGAGCAAGGCAGAGCCATCTTTACGCCCCAGCAAATGCTGAATGGTAGACCGAAGTGGCTGTACCGCCTTGTCACCACTTACCAGTAAAAAAGCAGAGATAACGATGCCGATCACCAGCTGAAACGCTACACCAATGATACCGGCGCCGCTGTTGATCATATGATGTAATACCATTCTGATCTGCGGCTCATATACACTGATCGTCTCCTTCGGGCTCTCTTTCAGGTGTTGCCAGAAAATAACTATTTCACTGCCTACAAAAGGAATGTTTGTTATCCATGCCGGTAAGGCTGGTAACCCCTCTGTACTGGCCACACTTATCCATTCTACCGCTCCCCTTACATGTGTGCTCAGCGTGGAGATAATATACGTTAATGGCAATGCAATAACCGCTGTCAGGGCAATTGCATAAATGACCGCAGCCAGCTTCCTGCGCCCACGCATGAAGCCCGCAAAACGTTCAAACAGCTGATGAAATGAAACAGAAAAAATAAGCGCAAAGGTTAATACCCCAAAGAAAATTTTTAATACATCATAGAGTGCCAGTAATAAAGCCAGCAGTAACAGTAAAACAAGAATAGTTTCGATGATATTCCTTGAAGCAGGCCTGAAACGAGTATTCATACCATGTTATTTAATAAATAGGGAATGAACTGATCTTATAAATATAATATCTGAACAGGAAGATTCCTCATTTAGTTTAGCGCTCACCCCATGTTTCCTGTAAATGCCGCCATAATACTGTTCCATCTGCACAAGCAATAAATAAAGCACTGGACACTCTCACTGTAGTGGTGGCGGTTGTTTGCTGCGTTTCGCGGTAAGTGATCAAAGCTAATCCGGAGACAGCATATCTCACTACCATCTGATCTGTAGTGGCTATAAAATCCGGTTTTGTTCCGAAAACACCCGGTAACCAGGTGGCCAGGTCATCGTAGCACAAATAGCTATGCCAAAACCAATTGCCAATAGTCCCAATGCCAGCAATACCACAGCGGCTCCCAGCTTACGGGCCATCACCGGACTGGCAAAGGGCCCCGTGAAAAATCCGATAGCATAGGGCAGCACAGCCATTCCTGTGGAAAGTACATTCCAATGAAGTCCGTTTTGTAAATAAATAGGATAGATCATAAAAAATGCAGCCGTTGCATTGAACAAAAAGATAATAATAAGACCGGTAACAAAATGTTTATCATGAAACAGGCGCAGATCTATCAACGGATCTTTTCCAAGTGCAACCGTTCTGTTTTCCACATTAATAAAAACGATCAAAGCGGGTATAGCAGCGCCCATACAAACAAATATCCATGCCGGCCAACCAGCTTCCCGCCCTTTGATCAATGGATAAATAAATAAAAACAGCACCAGCGATATCAACAGCATACCCGGTATATCTAATTTGGGTTGCCGGGTCATCCTGTTTTCCGGTAGCAACAAAATCGCCAACACAATAGTGAGATGAATTTTACAGATGAAAGCCATCTCTCCCGGATATTTAAAAAATACCGCGGAATTACGCCAGGGGCCTACCGGAAGGCGAATAAAAAGGCGTTAAAATAATAAATGGCACAATTTTAGGTAGGTGCAGGTATAAACACCATATTTTTAAATTTAAAGCCATGAAACAAGTATTTGTAGCCTTAGCCACAGCAGTAGTTCTCTTTTCCTGTAAAAGTAATGCTGATACAGGTACTGCTATAGAAGAAGCCAGAAAAGAGACAATTGATTCAATGAACAATGTGAGTGCCATCAGTGCTACCAGGGAAAAGGTAATTGACTCCATGAGAGCAGTAAAAAGAGGGCATGAAAGGTACGCACCCGGTGTTAGCAATAATGAGAACGGATATTCTACAGCACCGGCAGCTAACGAGGCCAATAACAATACGGTAGCTTCGACCCCCGCTCCCACCCCGGTTGTTAAAAAGAAAAAAGGATGGAGCCATACTGCTAAAGGAGCTGTAGTAGGCGCCGGCGCAGGTGCCATTACAGGAGCCCTCATCAATAGAGATCACTTGAAAGGTGCTGCTATCGGAACCCTGATAGGCGCAGGTGTAGGTGCCGGTACAGGTGCTATTGTGGACTATGAAAAGAAAAAAAGAGCGCTTAATAATCAATAATACAGTTTACGAATAACAAATAATAAAGGCGCCTTCCTGACCGGAAGGCGCCTTTATTATTTGTTATTTTTCATCCGTAGCCTACTGGCATTAAAAACGCAGGGGGAAATCGAAAAGCGAGGTAAAATACATCACACAACAAGCAACAAATCTCACATGTTAAACGCAGGATTTGTTGCTTCATTCAGTTTCCGTTCCTACATTCATTTTGTGGCCATTATCTGTCCTCTTATTTCTCCATTGGGATATGCGCTGGTATGAATATTTACATACCATTTTCCTGCTAACAGGTCGGCACCCTGCGCCTGGGTTGCTACGGCACTACCTGAAACGCTGCCATAAGTAGCGGAAGAAAAGCCGGTAATACCAATCACAACAGGGGCACTTGATCCTGCCAGCGCTGGTTCATGGAAGTGCATGCCGGTAGCCGCACCAGTAATACCTGTCCATGAAAGCGAATAAGTGATTTTATATGTGGAGGGGTCGTAAGTACCTGAAAGCGTACCGGTACCGGTAGCAGCATTGGGAGGTGTTTCCTGCCCGCCATTCAGGGAAGCGCTAAGTGTATAAGTAGTGGGAGGTGGAGTAGTACCGCCACCGTACCCGTTACTTTTACCACAAGAGGCCAGCCATGCAGCTATAACCACGAAACTGTAAGCCAGCAACTGTTTCCTGTAAAGACGGAAAAAAGATATAGTATCCATAACAGTTGTTTTTAGTATTTACGTATAATTACCTTTAATCGTTGCTTTTAAATAGCTAATTAACAAATAAGGGTTTAAGTGCATGACTTAAACCCTTTTCTTTATTCCCTGATTCAGGTCAGACTCTTCCTTATAAACCGGGTGCTACCGGGATTACTTAGTATCCCGGATTATGATATGTCATTACCTTATCCGGTTTAATTTGCCCTCTTATTTCTCCATTAGGATATGCGCTGGTATGAATATTTACATACCATTTTCCAGCTAACAGGTCGTCGCCCTGCGCCTGGGTTGCTACGGCACTACCTGAAACGCTGCGATAAGTAGCGACGGAAAAGCCGGTAATACCAATCACAACAGGGGCACTTGCTCCTGCCAGCGCTGGTTCATGAAAGTGCATGCCAGTAGGCGCACCACTAATACCAGTCCATGAAAGCATGTAAGTGATTTTATATGTAGAGGGGTCGTAAGTACCTGAAAGCGTACCGGTACCGGTAGTCGCATTGGAAGGTGTTTCCTGCCCGCCATTCAGAGAAGCGCTAAGCATATAAGTAGTGGGAGGTGGAGTAGTACCGCCACCATACCCGTTACCTTTACCACAAGAGGCCAGCCATGCAGCTGTAACCACAAAACTGTACGCCAGCAACTGTTTTCTGTAAAGACGGAAAAAAGATGTAGTATCCATAACAGTTGTTTTTAGTGTTTACGTATAACTACATTTCATCGTTGCTTATTATTAGCAAATTTAACTAAAAAGGGTTTAAGTTCAATGACTTAAATCAATATCATAGTATCGTATGAATGGAATATTACCAGTCTCGTATCCCGATATTTCCAGATACCGGGTTTGTTTATTCCCAATATTTATATTATACTTGTATAGTATAAGATGACCCAACATCTTAATAAACACAACAGGTAGTATTTTGATACAGCATTCCATAAAGGAATAGAGCCGCCAACCCAAATCAGTGAGCAAACAATGAAATCATTCAACCATAAAATATTGTAAAAACCAACATTCACGATCTCAGTTATTGAAAACAGCTAACATGTCTACGGGCACAAAGGATGCTTGTTGACTGTACATAATCTATCCGAACCATATCAAACCAGATTGAATGCGCATTGCTGTCTTCATCAGTAATGAATATTGAATTATCCTAAAACAATAAACCCAAAGACGAATGATTGAAAACCACTTACCTCAGCACCATTAACTATCTATAATAATTTCTCTATCCAAAAATCAAAAACAATGAAAAAAAACAACTTTACCAGGTTGGCTGCCACCACTATGGGATTAGCCAGCGTAATGCTCTCCTGTAAGAAAGATCAAACTGTTGCCAATGAAAGTGCAGCAAAAACTGTTATGCAAACAGTAAAATCCGATAGCATGGTATTAACGCCTTACGGCATGATTCCGTCGTCAAGGGTTTTTGAAGTAGATAATAATGCTACTGTAAAAATCGTTAACGGACATCTTCAAAAATTACAGGTAAGTACAGGAAAAGTGCTGCAGGATTTTGGGCAATTATCTGAAGAAGCCCTGCATGCCACTAACCCTTACGCCTATGCTGCCAGGTTCAGCGGAGCAGCTAATGCGAGAAAGGCTTCCACCACTGCTGTTAACAGTAGCGCCCTTGCTTCAGGCGGTACAAATTATCCTGGTTATACCGTACAGGCCGCGGCAAGCAATATCAAATCTTTTTCAACCAAATGGATCGTCCCTGATGTACCGCAGGAGTCTACCAGTACAGCCACCACCTTTTTGTGGAATGGGATAGATGGTGGTGCACTTCAGCCTGTACTGATGTGGGGAGGCACTGCAGGAGGCGCCTTTTATGCTATTGCCAACTGGTATTTTCTTGGAGGTAATTACTTTCATGGTCAATACGTGAATGTATCTCCCGGTACACAACTGCAAGGCGTCATCACCTACATTTCCTACGACGGAACTAATTGGGTGTACAAAGAATCATTTACCGGCTATCCGGCAGCGGATGTTACCGTAACCCGGCCTACAGAAGCTACTGGCGTAATAGAATGCTGGGAAGCATATACGAACATTGTAACGCAATGGCCCAAAAATCTGTACACCGCCATGAACAATATTAATCTTACTGTACGTTCAGGCACGCCACCAGCCACCTTTAACTGGTCTGTTTCCGGCGGTGCTATAACTACACCATCCGGCAATAATACAGTGATAGTAAGTAACAGCACCTCCAACGGTGAGATCGATTTTTATTTTGATGGTAGTAATCCCAGCACCGGCATTGTATCGGGGGCCACGTATAAGATCGTATCTGCCACCAATAATAGCAGCGTGCTGGATGTAACGGGAGGTGGAACAACCGACGGCACCAAAGTAGAACTATGGAGCAATAACTCGCCTACCAGCACCAATCAGGAATGGGTAGTAACCAGCATAGGTAACGGGTATTATAAAGTACAACCATTAAATGCGCCCTCCAAAGCCCTGGACGTAAGCGGCGGCGGATCAGCAGATGGCACACAGATAGATATTTTAACTTACAGCGGCAGCAGCGCACAGCAATGGAACATCACCAGTGTTGGCGGCGGTTATTACAATCTTACGCCTGCATGTGCTACCTCATCATCACTCGATATATACAGCAACAATACTGCTAACGGTACTAAAGTGGAGATATGGGGCAGCAACGGGTCCAATGCGCAAAAATTTAAGTTTGTGATGCAATAAGTTGGCTGGAATAACTTTCACAGAAAAGACAGCAGAGGACTAATCCAAAAGATCAGTTTGCTGCTGTCTATTTTTTTTTAAATCTTCCGGTATAACAATCCACTCATCATTTAATATTAATAATTTCCGGCAATGATACTATATCAAAAATAAATTTCGATATATTTGAATAGCCAACATACAATCCTATGAAATGTTATTCATACTTACTTAAAATCGTTTACAGGCACTGGAACAAATAGTCGTTAACGTGAGTTTTCCATCCTATGATAATGACCTGATTTGAAAACCAGGAACTACTTAATTTTAAGAATACCCTTCATCACAACCAAAAGCTCCATGCACTTGATATAATACTATAAAAAGGCTGTTTATTCCGAAAACGATTGATTGATGATCAGGTGCTCCCACATAAATTAAATTTAAAAATCCAACAAAATCATGAAAAAAAAGCAACAACCAGGAAAACTCAAACTTGGTAAAATTAAAATTGCAACGCTTAGCCCTGCCCAGCAAAACATGTTACAAGGTGGTCAGCTATTAACTTCAGCACCTCGTTGTCCTACCCGGCAATTATGTCCCAGCATGGAAGTAAATTGTGAAAGCATAATAATAGCCTGCATACCTTAAAAGATAAAGAATACAGGAAAGCCTTCAAATCCAATGGATTGAAGGCTTTCCTGCTTTATACCGTGTAAAATATTAATAATCCTGCTCAGCACTGCACCTCTCCTATCAACACAAAATCAACCTATACCAGGAAAGTTTTTTAAATTCCTGGAGAATGTTGCTGCATTTTCTTTGCTGTCTTCAACTGCCCATATTGCCATCGCTAACAAAACAGATTTTAACCCCAGACCGGAGTCAGTAAGATTGTAAGTAACATGGGGAGGCACTACTGGTTTGGCTTTCCGGGCTACCAGCTTATCGGCTTCCAGTTGTTTCAGGTGCTGGATCAGCATTTTTTCGGTGATGTCGGGGATTGCTTTTCTTAAGTCGCTGTATCGTTTGCTGCCTGATAATAAATGAAATAATATGATGGGTTTCCAATACCCACCGATCTTTTCCATTACATATGTTACAGGGCATTCTTCAAATGCTGCCTTCTTATTTGCCTGAATAGTTGAACTCTCTTTTACCTTGGCCATAGATACGTACTTTTGAGTGAGTACACATACAAAAGTAAGCACTAATCTATTTTTACCAAAGAAAAATTAAAACAGTTATTGCAGACGGGGAATTTACCTGTAACAGAAAGCCTCGTGCATCCCGGGATGCACGAGGCTTTCATTATTGAGTTGTATGTTCAGATTAGAGCAATGTTCCTTTTAATATGATGGCTGCAATTGAAAAATAAATAACCAGCCCGGTAACATCCACCAATGTTGCTACCAGTGGAGCAGATGAAGTGGCAGGGTCTAATCTTACTTTCTTTAAGATAATAGGAATCATAGAGCCGCTCAGTGTTCCCCACATAACGATACCAATTAATGAGAAGAAAATGGTGAGTGCTAACAGGAACCAATGACTACCATACTCATAAAAATGGAGGTTTTGCCAAACGGCAATTCTTACAAAGCCGATAGCACCCAGGATGAATCCCAGCGTTAATCCCGACAGGATCTCTCTGCGCATTACAAACCACCAGTTCCTTATCGTCAATTCTTTTAAAGCCATAGCACGGATGATGAGCGTTGCCGCCTGGGAGCCGCTGTTACCACCACTCGAAATAATTAATGGAACAAATAAAGCCAGTACAACTGCCTTTGAAATTTCTTTATCGAAATACCCCATGGCGGTTGCTGTCAGCATTTCGCCAATAAAGAGCACAATCAGCCAGGTGGCTCTCTTTTTAATAAGGGAGAAGAAACCTGTTTTAACGTAAGGGTAATCCAGTCCTTCCACACCACCAAAGTTCTGAATTTCTTTTGTATCTCTTTGTTCTGCTACATCCAGCACATCATCAACGGTTAAAACACCCAACAAGATATTATCTGTATTAATAACAGGTAAAACAACCCTATCGTATTCTTTGAATTTAGCTACGGCATCTTCTTTTTTATCCGTCATCTTAAGAGATACACAAAAGCCGTCCAGGATATCTGAAATTTTTTTTTCAGGATCATTTAATACAAATCTTCTGATCGGAATATCGTCTACCAGTTTTCCGTCTTTGTCTACAACATAAATTACATTAGCCGCTTCGGTATCTCTATGATATTTTCTTAAATGTTCGTTTGCCTGAGCAATAGTAATATCAGGGTCGATAGTCGCAAAATCGGTATTAATCAGTCTTGCTACACTATTTTTAGGATAGCCTAATACGTTATGAATAACCTCTTTATTCTTTTCGTCCAGGAACTCCAGATAAGCAGACCTTTGCACGCCTGTTAAGGAGGAATAGAAAGCAATGCGGTCATCTGAACTAAGTTCATTCAGGATATACGCAGCCTTTGTATTATTTAAGGTGCTGATAATTCTCTTTTGCAGAGGACTGTCGAGATAAGCGAAGACCTCCGTTTGTTTATTCAATGGCAAAGACATAAAGCCTTCTACAGATTTATCTGTAGAAACAGAAGCCAGCATTCTCGCCACTTCCGCCGGGTGGACTCTTTTGTTGCCATTGCTAAGACCAAGCAGACTACTAAAGTCTCCGTTCCTGATTTTTTTGCTTATTTCTTTTAAATTCATCATTGCCCAGGGGATTAAAACTGCTACAATTTAATGGTTTTCAGCGCTTATTGAAGCTTAAGATCTGATTAAATCTTTATAATACCTTGTGGTCGAAAATTTATCTGAAATAACTTATATAAAACACCCATGCTACCAACGCAGCAAACAGTGTATTCAGGAAATTCACCACATCATTGCCGATATAATGTTTTCTTTCTAAAGATGCTCCCAGTATGGAATCTACAAAATTTCCGATGATACCTGCGAGTAAAATAAAAACACCATTGCGGTTAAAGCCGTTTGCAAAAGCGTAGATAATTGCTATCACCAATGCCCCGGCTGCTCCCATTAAAGTGCCTTCTATGCTGATAACACCATCCAGACCTTTGGGTTCTTTTTTGAAAGTTAAAATATTAAAACAATTACTACCATATACCATCCCTAATTCAGACGACAGGGTATCAGCAGCTGCGGCGGCCAGGCTGGCAGCTAACATCACTGTATAAACGGCTTTGTGACCAGGATCAGCGATTGCCAGCAGCGCCGTTATTGCGGCCACACCGCCATTAGCAAATACCTGGCTGGCTTTTCTTTTTTCAGGATGACGCCCGTCGGAAGTGATCTTTGCTTTCAGCGCCTTTTTGTGCGCAGTAGCCACCACTCCCATCACAAAAAAAGCACCCAGCAGGGCGATGCCTGTATAACCGGCGCCGGCAAATACCAGTACACCTGTCAATCCTGCGGCCAGCGCCGCCGGAAAAGATAGTTTCCCTGTTTTTATGCAGACCACCATCATGGTGATCAGTAACAGCAGCAGTATCAGTAATTCCGTAATAGATATAGTATGCATATATGACCAGCGAAGCTATATAAATATTTCAATTATCAGGCATCAGGAAAAAAGGTACACCGGATTGGCATATGCTAAAATTCTCACAATATTTGATTGTAAAATACATGCGCTTTTTACAAATAGTGATTATATTGTGTATTAACAATGATATGTAAATACCATCAACAGGCACGCACTGATTTGAACAATGAAAGAGCCGTTTGGTATATTTCCTGTAAGTATCTGCTATTAAAATAGAGAATAATGTCCGGTTGAGCCACAATGGAAGACAGTGAACTTTTGCATCTTTTAAAAGAAGGTAATGTCCTTGCTTTTGATACCATCTATACACGCTACTGGCCCGAACTATTTAAACACGCCTTTTATATACTCAGGAACCAGGAAGAAGCCATGGACGTGATACAGGAGGTTTTCACCTGGTTATGGCAACACCGCAGCGAAGTACAGATCATTTCTTTAAAACATTATCTCAAAGCTGCTACCCGTTTTAAAATTGCGAATTATATCCGTGCAGGAAAAAACAGGCAATTGGTTTAACCAAAGGCCTGGTAGACGACTATCTTTGCGCTGACGGATTACCGATTGCTGCAAGTCCGCTTTATAAAGGAGATGATTCACTTACCACCGTGGTACGTGGAAGGGATCCCCGCCTGGCGCAAACAATGTATGTAAATGATAATGTACACCTGGTTACGAATAATCAGCCGGGAGGCGCTGCCAACATGTATTTCATGTTGCCTACTTTTTCTTCTGCCAATGAAGGCAAGCCGGCTACCAGGTGTACAAGGGTCACAACCCGGATTACAACCAGCAATATGCCGGTGATGTAGGTACAACTGCGTTGATCCTTTTCCGTTATGCAGAAGTATTACTGAACTATGCAGAAGCAAAAGCTGAACTGGGTATTATTAACCAGGGAGATATAGACCTCAGTATCAATAAACTCCGCCAGCGGGTTGGAATGCCCAACTTAGTAATGGGTGCTATCACGCCAGATCCTAACTGGAAGTTTCCTTCACTGAGCCCTATTATCAATGAGGTGCGACGTGAAAGACGCATTGAACTGGCCTGCGAAGGTTTCCGCCATGATGATATACTGCGTTGGGGAGCTGGTGGTCAACTGCTCACTGGCTGGAAACCTAAAGGCGCCAAAAAGAATCAATGGACTACCAGTTGAACATCCTCATATCGCCCACCCATCGACCTTTCCCATTATATACATTACAAGACATTCTTCAACTGTTTACCTGATAACTGCCCTTTCCTTTACCTTAATCACAAGTACTTACTTTAGGGTAAGTACTTGTATAAAAGTAAGCACTCTCTTACTTTTGTGAAAGAAAATTTAAAACAGTTATTATGAACATTACAATTACAGGGTCGCTGGGCAATATCAGCCAAAAGCTAACAGAAAAATTAACCGCAAAAGGTCATAACGTAACCGTTGTTAGTCATAGTCCCGAAAGAGTGAAAGCTATTGAACAATTAAATGCGATACCTGCTATCGGGTCGGTGGAGGACCACGATTTTCTGCTGCAGGCTTTTAACAAGGCAGACGCAGTTTATATTATGATACCGCCTAACTATGCTGCAACAGATATCCGTGCGTATATGAAAACAGTGGGTGCGGGTTACGCCAAAGCCATTGAGCAAACAGGTGTCCGGTACGTTGTGAACCTGAGTAGCATCGGCGCTCACATTCCCGACGGCCTTGGACCCACCAGTGCCAACTATTACGTTGAAAAAAAATTAGATGAGTTGAAGGATACGCATGTGTTGCATCTTCGTCCGGGTATGTTTTATACCAACTTCTTTGGTGCTATGCAAATGATAAAACATCAAAATATCATTGGAAATAATTTTGATGCTTCGGTTAATATGGTGCTGTCGCATCCGGAGGATATTGCAGCAGCTGCTGCCGAGGCGTTGGATACACTTTCTTTTACAGGAAAGAATGTCCGCTACATAGCGAGTGATGAAAAAAATGGCGGGGAAATAGCGGCCATATTAGGTCATGCCATTGACCAGCCAAATTTGGCCTGGGTTGGTTTTTCTGACGAAGAATTATTACAAGGGTTGATGCAAAGTGGCTTAACGGAACAAATGGCATCCGTTTATGTAGTAGAAATAGGCATTGCTTTAAGAAATGGGACACTGTTTGATGACTACTATAAAAATAAGCAGCATGCTTCCGGCAAAATAAGCTTTGCAGATTTCGCCAAAGAGTTTGCATTTGTTTATCAGCAGCATTAGTTTTTATAAAAAATATTTCAGAGAGATAAAAGAAAAAAAATCATGAAAAAAGTAATTGTTCATTACAAAGTAAAGGCAGAAAAAGTACAGCAAAATGATGAGCTGAGCAGGGAGATATTACAGGAGCTACATGCATCCCAGCCTGTTGATTTTCAATACTCAATTTATAAATTGGCAGATGGGGTTAGCTATATGCATATTGCGCATTTTATGGAAGACAACAATCCTTTACTAACCTTACCGGCCTTCAAAAAGTTCCAGCTTTCTATAAAAGAAAGATGCGATGAAGCACCTGTTGTTACCGTGATGGAGGGAATTGGGTTTTATAATATGTTATCAGCATAATTTCAAAAAACTACCAAACGCAGAAAAATTATCCCTGAAGGGATAATTTTTCTGCGTTTGGCGGCAACCAGGTAGCCTGCTTTATTCCTGGCACGGATCATTTTAATAGGTGCGTTTACGTTAGTAGGGTGATTTACCTGTGCAAGTCATTGATATACCATATCTTCAGTTCCCGGTCATTCTCAGGATCATAGGCACTTTCTGCAAGGCAGCCCCCTGATTTTTTGTTCCCCGGAATAAATAATGTTGCGTCGCAAAAAAATATAATATACTTTTACTCCAATTTTCAAGCGCGCTATTATTATTTTATCCCCTATAACACACTAAGTATATATAGATGGCTACTCCCTTCCTGTCAGAAATAGTTATGGTGTCCTTTAATTTTGCACCGAAATATTATTCACTTTGCAACGGGCAAATACTACCGATCAATCAAAATCAGGCATTATTTTCTTTATTGGGCACTACCTATGGCGGTGACGGAAGAATTAATTTTGGGTTACCGAATTTCCAGGGGCGCATCCCTATGCATCAGGGTAATGGGCATACTTTGGGAGAAAAGGGAGGCTCATATTTCACTACCATCGATACATCAACTATGCCGCAGCATGGGCACGCAGTAACTGCTACGCTTAAAATGCAAACGGCAGGTGCAGCTACTACTGCCTCACCTGTTAATGCATTTCCCGCAGTAACCGTTGCCCCCAACTACAGCAACAAGGCCGATGATCAGATGAAAGTTATGCAGGTAGATGCACTCGTAACTGATCCGCAGAACGGTCCGCTTAAAACAGAAAACAGTGTGTCCACAGGGATTCCCTTTAATAATATAATGCCTTACCTGGGCATCAATTTCATTATTGCCCTGACGGGTGTCTTCCCTTCACGAAATTAATATATCCCTATGTCAGCTGATGAAGCTTTTGTTGGTGAAATTATAATGGTTCCTTTTAATTTTGCCCCTATAAATTTTACCGAATGTAACGGGCAACTACTCCCGATATCTCAGAACACGGCACTTTTCTCATTGCTGGGCACTACCTATGGCGGAGATGGAAGAGCTAATTTTGCGCTGCCCAATATGGCAGGAATGGTACCTATTGGCACCGGGCAAGGACCGGGCATGAGCCAGCGGGATCTTGGTATGACCGGTGGTGTTGAAACGGTTACTTTATCCGTAAATGAAATGCCTTCGCATACACACATCATTAAGACGCGGCAATTATCGCTACCGGCAGGAGACGTAAGTAACACTATCAATCCTGTAGGCAATTATCCAGGCAATGGTGCCGCACTACTGTATGATACTGTTGCCGGAGCTGGTACAATGCCCATAAATACAGCTATACAGGCAATGCCTAGCGCCTCGCCAGTACCGGTAAACAACATGCAACCGTACCTGACAATATTATTCCTGATCTCTTTGAAAGGAACATTTCCTGCGAGGACCTAACAACCAAATGATAAGATAATATTAAAACAATTTTACCAATGCCTTTTGTAGGAGAAATAAGAATATTCGCAGGAAACTTTGAACCGGTAGGATGGATGTTCTGCCAGGGGCAGACGCTTCCCATTTCAGATTACGATACGCTGTTCAACCTGATAGGCACTACTTATGGAGGTGACGGTATAAATACCTTTAACCTGCCGGACCTGCGGGGAAGAGTACCTTTACACCCCGGTACAAATATGGGTATTCCCTATGCACAGGCCCAAATTGATGGTACGGAAACAGTAACGCTTTCGCCCAACAATCTTCCACCGCACTCCCATCTTGTTTCCGGACCGGTGTATATGCCTATGTTGGGTGAAAACCCCGGTACGTTGGCAACACCTGATAACAATTACTACGCCATTACCAATGGAACACAGACATATAGTAGCGCCCCAAATGGTACTAAACGCCTGGCCCCACTACTGGTAAACCCATCAGACATTAACACGATGATGACAGTGCAACCCTCCGGAAATGGTCAACCTATAGAGAACATGCAGCCTTACCTTGTCGTCAATTTTATTATTTCCCTGTTCGGCATATTCCCGTCAGCTTAATGATTCAGGACCAACCAATATGAAGATAGGAGCACTTTTACCAAGATCCACATTTCATCCCCTTTTGCATCACGATTTCCTGCAAGGCATGCAGGCTTACCTGCAATACCGGCAGGTAAGTGCGGAATTGCTAACAGCCAATATTGAATTTGGTACAGATGCAGATATGATGCTGGAACAGGCAGAAAAGATGCTGCTGGAAAAACAGGTGGATGTATTGGTAGTATATGCAGACCAGGAAGCGGTGAGCAAAATAGCAGCCCTGGCAAAACCATTGAACCGCCTGGTGCTGGTAGTACACAATGGTGCTAAATATATGCACGACTGGGAACCTCATCCTACAGTGCTGTCACACACGCTTAACAACATCATTCATTGCAGACTTACCGGTCGTTATGCAGCTGATATTTCAAAGAATGCTGCTGTATGTACCTCGTTCTACGATGGCGGTTATTCACATAATCATGCCCTGGTACAGTCATATATGGATAACGGCGGCAACGTTGCTTATAACTTCGTGGGCCAATACAAAGTGAAAGAATTCAACTCCGCTCCGCTGCATGATTTTCTGCGGACTAACGCGCACGTACAAACGTTGCTGGCACTTTTCAACGGCGACCTGGCGCATTGTTTTCTTCAACAACTGCAGGATGCTGATGTAACACCCGGCTTACAGCTATTCGGCAGCCCTATGTTGCTGGATGAAAGCTTAACTGCAGTGCATGGCGCACTGAAATTGCCATTCCGTATCAGCGGATACGTACCATGGATATCATCTCTCCATAACAATGCTAATCAACTGCTGAAGACACAGTTCCAAAGTCACACTGGCCGCGAAGCCAACCTCCCCGGTATGCACGGGTGGGATACCGCTATTATACTGGAACATATTTTCAATACCGCAAACATACACCACTTCAAAGCAAGGGATATACTGGCAGCACTCAGCGATGTTACGCTGGATAGCCCGCGCGGCTCCCTTTGCATGGACACTGCTACGCACCACATGATTGCCCCCGCATGGCTGGTGCAAACTAACGAGGCGTTTGAGCCCGAAATAATCGGAGGAACAGATAACACTGCGCAGATCTGGCAGGAGATTGTGAATGAGAAGATACAGGGCGTATCTTCCGGCTGGATCAACACCTACCTCTGCGCCTAAACAAGGCCCGGTAAGGTAATTTAAAATAATTTATCATCCTGAAAAACAGGGTGTATACTTATATATTTCTTATACCAAAGACTTCCCCCCTATATGAAGTTAACTTTACTCAGGACAGTAATATCCCTGCTATTGCTCACCAGTATTTCGCAATGCGTGCAGGCGCAGGCCATCGGCGCGGGCGACCTGGTGTTTACCGGGATCAACATATTTGATGACAACACCAATGGCGTCACGCAAAATGATGTTTTTTCGTTTGTCATGCTACGTGATTGCCCGGCCAATACGCTCATTAACTTTACAGACCTGGGATGGACCGGTAGCGGCTTTCAGTCGCTCTCTTGTGCAGCAGGTACGGGTTCGCAAACAGATGGTGTTATCACCTGGTCGTCCGGTAATACTGTTATACGTGCCGGTCAACAGGTGCTCATCTTCTGTAAATATGGACCTACAGCCTCCATCGGATATATTCAAACCGGAACCCCAACTGTCAGCACCGCATCAGCAGGCACTAAGGCATATATCAGTCTTGGCCTTGCCGGTGATCAGCTGTTTGCTTTCACCGGGAATATTAATAGCCCTACGCTGATAGCGGGTATCAATGTGAACAGGAATTTCTGGGATTTATCTCTGGGTTCATGCGATTTCACCTCTTCCCAGTCTGTAATGCCGGCGACGACTGCTGTCCTTAACTTCCCCAGTATAAATGCGGTAAACGCAAGGTATTTGTGCGATATCCAAATCGGCTCTTCTGATCAACTGCGTAAGCATCTCCAGAATACAACCTATTGGGGCATGGATAATACCCTCTCCTCAATCATCCCAATTTCCTATGACCTGAAAAAAGCACTGCCCTGCAACCTGACAATAGTCAATCCGGATGCAAGCGGTATTGTATATGTAAATAACCAGTCTGCCACACCTGGCGATGGCCACAACTGGACCTCTCCCTTGCCTGAGTTACGTGATGCACTCATTGCTGCTGCTGATCCACTCAACAGCATCACCCAAATATGGGTGGCTAAAGGCGTTTACAAGCCTACTGCCAACCTTAATCCGAACTTCACCTTTTCAATTCCCTTCAATGTCGCTGTTTATGGCGGTTTTGCGGGCAATGAGCTAACAGTTGCCGCACGCAACATTGCTGCCAACCCGGTGATCCTCTCCGGAGACCTACAGGGCAATGATGTGAACACCGCCGGTGTGGTAATAAAAGCGTCCGACATAGCTGGCACCAACAGCTATACGCTGGTCAAGTTCATCAATACCGGTCCTCTGACGCTGCTCGATGGTGTAATTATTACTGGTGGAGCATCCCCATTCCAGGGCGGCGGCATCTACAGCTCAAATGGCAATGCAAAGATTACAAATACACGATTTTATGGTAATTCAGCTCCCTCAAGCGGAGGCGCTGCGTCCTTTAATGGCCTTGGTACTATAGAGCTAACCAACTGTACTTTCTTTGGTAACCGAAGCGGGCTACAGGGCGGTGCTATCTTTCAGTCCAACAGTACACTAAAGCTTACCAACGTTACTATCAGCGGCAACAATGCAGCTACTGAAGGCGCTGGTGTAGCAACGACCGGAGGCACCTTTACTGCATACAACAGTATCATATCAGGTAATACCTCTGCTAATAGTTCCAAGGATACTTACTTCTCCGGTACTACCACCGGCATTAATTATACCATTCTGAGTGATCAGTATTACACCAGTTCCGGCAGCCAGCAAAGTACGCTGCCTGTGCAGTTTACAAACTCCAACACCGGTGACCTGCGGTTAACGCCGGGCAACTTCGCTATCAATAAAGGCGATCCGCAAACAAACAATACCGGCTATGCAGCGCAGGCCGGAACATCGGATCTTGCCGGCCAACCACGCATCAGCAATACTGTTATTGACCTGGGCGCATTTGAACTACAGGCACAATCGCAAACAATTACCTTCCCTGCTTTTTCAACTGCTATCTATGGTGATGTAAACATTGATCCGCAGGCGACTACTACCGGAGATGCCACTATTACCTATACATCCGGTAATACAGCAGTAGCACAGGTGATTGGCAACAAAATCAAAGCTGTCGGCGTCGGCACTGCCGTGGTCACAGCCAATGCTGCAGCTACCAGCAGTTACCTGGCAGCAACTCCTGTAACACGAACCATTACTGTAAATAAAAAGGCCCTGCTGGTAACAGCCAACGATGTAAGCCGACCGTACAGCACTGCCAATCCGGCTGCTACATTCACTTACAGCGGATTTGTAAATAGTGAGGATGCAAGTGTTATCACCGGCACAATAAATGCCACTTACGGCGGTAATGCAGGCAGCCCTGCTGGTACCTATGCTATTACAACTGATGTAAGCGGCGCCAGTGCAGCTAATTACTCGTTGTCCGGAGCAAATGGTACATTAACCATTACACCACAGCCGCAAACAATCACTTTCACTGCTCCAACCAACGTTACTTACGGTGCAGCTCCGCTGACACTGCCGCTCAATACCGACGCAGGAGTGGCTATCGTTTACAATGTTGTTTCCGGGCCGGCTACTGTTAGCGGTAATACCCTTACCATCACCGGCGCCGGTGATGTAACGATTACTGCTAATCAACCGGGAGATGGTAATCATGCTGCAGCAGCTCAGGTGAGTCAAACTTTCACTGTTGCCAAAGCAGTGCTCATAGTAGCTGGTAATGATAAAAGCAAGCCATATAAGCAACCCAACCCGGTGCTTGATTATACCATTACCGGATTTGTGAACGGAGATAATAGCAGCGTAGTAAGCAACATACCAGACATCAGCACTACAGCAGACATTAACAGTAACGTAGGTGCATATCCGATATTGGTAAGCATTGGTACGTTAAGTGCAGCTAATTATTCGTTCAGTTTCACGAACGGTAATCTGATCGTTGTCAAAGCAGCACAGACCATCACCTTCCCCAATCTCACCACTAAGGCATACGGAAGTGCTCCTTTTGATCCTGGTGCTACCAGCGATGGAGGTCTGCCAATTACTTACTCGATAATAGGTCCGGCTACCATTAGCGGCAACATCCTCACCATTACAGGTGCAGGCAGCATCACTGTTACCGCCCAACAAAGCGGAGATCCTAATTACAATGCGGCTACACCCGTTTTAAGAGGATTTTCTGTCACGAAGGCGATGCTGATAATAAAACCTGACGATAAACAAAGGTTATTTGGACAAAATAACCCGGTACTTACTTATACTTATAGCGGACTTGTTAATGGTGAAGATAACAGTGTGGTAATTGGTACGCCAACACTCAGCACCACCGCCGATATCAACAGCATGCCAGGTAATTACCCGATCACCATTACCAACCTGGGTTCCCTGAGTGCTGCTAATTACACTTTACTCCCTGCTAATGGAAGTTTGTCCGTACTCACAGCACCGCAGACCATCAACTTCCCGATAGTATCCGATAAAACATACGGAGATGCACCGGTTACGCTCAATGCTAACAGCAGCAGTGGTTTACCTGTTACCTACAATGTAACAAGCGGACCAGCTACTATCAGTGGCAATACGCTTACTTTCACCGGTACCGGCAGTGTAACCATAACAGCCGATCAGGCCGGAGATGGTGGTCATACCCCGGCGCCGCAGGCCACGCAAACATTCAACGTTAACAAGGCTACGCTGACCGTAACCGCTAATAATAAAACAAAAGCTTATCTGCAGGCTAATCCTGCGCTCGATTATACCATTACCGGTTTTGTAAATGCAGACAATAGCAGCGTAGTAAGCGGCACTGCTACCATCAATACGACTGCTGTCAGCAACAGCGCACCAGGCACCTATCCTATTACAGTGAGTGCGGGTAACCTGAGTGCAGCCAATTACTTATTCAGCTTTGTAAATGGTTCCATCAACATTACGCAGGCAACACAAACAATCACCTTTGCTCCTTTATCCGGCAAAACATACGGCAATGCGCCAGTTACGCTCAACGCCACCAGTGATGCAGGCTTACCCGTAACGTACACGGTTACATCGGGTCCTGCTACAATCAGCGGCAACACCCTCACCATCACCGGTACAGGCAATGTTACCGTAACAGCAACACAACCTGGTGATGCCAACTACAACGCAGCTACGCCTGTCAGCAACTCCTTCCTGGTAGCTCCTGCTACCCTGACGGTAAAAGCTGATGATCAACAGAAAGTATACGGCGCAAATAATCCGGCACTTACTTATACCATCACTGGTTTTGTAAACAGCGATAACAGCAGCGTAGTAAGCGGTACACCGGTACTCAACACCATCGCAGATAACAGCAGTGTGGTGGGTAATTATCCGATCACCGTTACAACGGGCACATTAAATGCGGCTAATTATACCTTCACCACTGCCAATGGTACATTAACGGTTGGACTGGCAGCACAAACCATCACCTTCCCGGCTATCTCCAATAAAACATATGGAGATGCAGCGTTTGCGCTCAATGCTACCAGCAGCAGCGCACTGCCTGTTACTTATAGTGTGGTGAGCGGACCGGCAACTATCAGCGGCAACACAGTTACTATTACCGGCACAGGTAGTGTAACCATCGCAGCTGACCAGGCAGGTAATAGCAACTACTCGGCAGCGCCACAGTCCACACAAACATTCAGCATTAACAAGGCTACGCTGACCATAACCGCTAATAATAAAACAAAAGCTTACCTGCAGGCTAATCCTACGCTTGACTATACCATTACCGGTTTTGTAAATGCAGACAATAGCAGCGTAGTAAGCGGCACTGCTACCATCAATACGACTGCTGTCAGCAACAGCGCACCAGGCACCTATCCTATCACAGTGAGTGCAGGTAACCTGAGCGCTGCCAATTATTCCTTCAGCTTTGTAAATGGTTCCATCAGCATTACGCAGGCAGCACAAACAATCACCTTTGCTCCTTTATCCGGCAAAACATACGGCAATGCGCCGGTTACGCTCAACGCTACCAGTGATGCAGGCTTACCAGTAACGTACACGGTTACATCGGGTCCTGCTACTATCAGCGGCAACACCCTCACCATCACCGGTGCAGGCAATCTTACCGTAACAGCAACACAACCTGGTGATGCTAACTACAACGCAGCAACGCCTGTCAGCAATTCCTTCCTGGTAGCTCCTGCTACCCTGACGGTGAAAGCTGATGATCTGCAGAAAATATACGGCGCAAATAATCCGGCACTTACTTACACCATTACCGGTTTTGTAAACAGCGATAACAGCAGTGTAGTAAGTGGTACACCAGTACTCAATACCATCGCAAATAACAGCAGCATAGTAGGTAATTATCCGATCACCGTTACAACGGGCACATTAAATGCGGCTAATTATACCTTCACCACTGCCAACGGTACATTAACGGTTGGACTGGCAGCACAAACCATCACCTTCCCGGCTATCTCCAATAAAACATATGGAGATGCAGCGTTTGCGCTCAATGCTACCAGCAACAGCGCACTGCCTGTTACTTACAGTGTGGTAAGCGGACCAGCAACTATCAGCGGCAACACGGTTACCATTACCGGCACAGGTAGTGTAACCATCGCAGCTGACCAGGCAGGTAACAGCAACCACTCAGCAGCGCCACAGTCCACGCAAACATTCAGCGTTAACAAGGCTACGCTGACCGTAACCGCTAATAATAAAACAAAGGTTTATCTGCAGGCTAATCCTACGCTTGATTATACCATTATCGGTTTTGTAAATGCAGACAATAACAGCGTAGTAAGCGGCACTGCTACCATCAATACAACAGCTGCCATCAACAGCGCACCAGGCACCTATCCTATTACAGTGAGTGCGGGTAACCTGAGTGCAGCCAATTATTCGTTCAGCTTTGTAAATGGTTCCATCAGCATTACACAGGCAGTACAAACAATCACTTTTGCTCCTTTATCCGGCAAAACATACGGCAATGCGCCATTTGCGCTCAACGCCACCAGTGATGCAGGCTTACCAGTAACGTACACGGTTACATCGGGTCCTGCTACAATCAGCGGCAACACCCTCACCATCACCGGTGCAGGCAATGTTACCGTAACAGCAACACAACCTGGTGATGCCAACTACAACGCAGCTACGCCTGTCAGCAACGCCTTCCTGGTAGCCCCTGCTACCCTGACGGTAAAAGCTGATGATCTGCAGAAAATATACGGCGCAAATAATCCGGCACTTACTTACACCATCACCGGTTTTGTAAACAGCGATAACAGCAGCGTAGTAAGTGGTACACCGGTACTCAATACCATCGCAAATAACAGCAGCATAGTAGGTAATTATCCGATCACCGTTACAACGGGCACATTAAATGCGGCTAATTATACCTTCACCACCGTCAACGGTACATTAACAGTTGCACTGACAGCACAGACCATCACCTTCCCGGCTATCTCCAATAAAACATATGGAGATGCAGCGTTTGCGCTCAATGCTACCAGCAACAGCGGACTACCTGTTACTTACAGTGTGGTAAGCGGACCAGCAACTATCAGCGGCAACACAGTTACCATCACCGGCGCAGGCAGCGTAACTATCGCAGCTGACCAGGCAGGTAACAGCAACTACTCAGCGGCGCCACAGTCCACACAAACATTCAGCGTTAACAAGGCTACGCTGACCGTAACCGCTAATAATAAAACAAAGGTTTATCTGCAGGCTAATCCTACGCTTGACTATACCATTACCGGTTTTGTAAATGCAGACAATAGTAGTGTAGTAAGCGGCACTGCTGCCATCAATACGACTGCTGTCAGCAACAGCGTACCAGCCATTTATCCTATCACAGTGAGTGCGGGTAACCTGAACGCAGCCAATTATTCGTTCAGCTTTGTAAATGGTTCCATCAGCATTACGCAGGCGGCACAAACAATCACCTTTGCTCCTTTATCCGGCAAAACATACGGCAATGCGCCATTTACGCTCAACGCCACCAGTGATGCAGGGTTACCAATAACATACACGGTTACATCGGGTCCTGCTACTATCAGCGGCAACACCCTCACCATCACCGGTGCAGGCAATGTTACCGTAACAGCAACACAACCTGGTGATGCTAACTACAACGCAGCAACGCCTGTCAGCAACGCCTTCCTGGTAGCTCCTGCTACCCTGACGGTAAAAGCTGATGATCAACAGAAAATATACGGCACTAATAATCCGGCACTTACTTATACCATCACCGGTTTTGTAAACAGCGATAATAGCAGCGTAGTAAGTGGTACACCGGTACTCAACACCATCGCAAATAACAGCAGCGGGGTGGGTAGTTATCCGATCACCGTTACGGTGAATACCTTAAATGCGGCTAATTATACCTTCACCACCGTCAACGGTACATTAACGGTTGCACTGACAGCACAAACCATCACCTTCCCGGCTATCTCCAATAAAACATATGGAGATGCAGCGTTTGCGCTCAATGCTACCAGCAGCAGCGCACTGCCTGTTACTTACAGTGTGGTGAGCGGACCAGCAACTATCAGCGGCAACACAGTTACTATTACCGGCGCAGGCAGCATAACCATCGCAGCTAACCAGCCAGGTAACAGCAACTACTCAGCGGCGACACAAGCCACACAAACATTTAGTGTTAACAAGACTACGCTGACAGTTAAAGCCAAAAATGATACACGTACCTATACCGGCACTGCCTATACAGGTGGCAACGGTGCGGACTTTAACGGGTTTGTTAACGGAGATGATGCTACGAAACTGAACGGCAGTATCACTTACACCGGCAACTCACAGGGAGCCGTAAATGCAGGCATTTATATCATTACTCCGGCAGGTTTAACCAGTAGTAATTATATCATTACCTATGCAGATGGTCAGCTGAATATTGCACGTGCCACACAGCAAATCATATTCAGCGCTATAGGTAATAAGAACCAGGGAGATCCTGATTTCATGCTTACTGCCACCAGCAATTCCGGACTACCGGTTACCTTTACCACCGACAACACGCAGGTGATCAGCCTCAATGGTAATACCGCTCACATAGGAGTAGCAGGCACCGTTCATATCAGCGTTTCACAAGCTGGTGACAACAACTACGAGCCAGCGCAAACAGTTATACAAACGATACAGGTAACCGCCTGGAGCGCACCAGTGATCACTGCTCAGGGCAACCTCATCATATGCGAAGGCAATACGGTAACATTACAGTCCACTACCGCTCCTGCTTATGAATGGTATCGCAACAACATCCTGATACCAGGAGCAGCCAGCGGATCACTGACAGTAACTGAAAGTGGCAGCTATACAGTAAAAGCCATCTATAATAACAACTTCAGCATTAGCTCAGCAGCTGTAAGCGTAACTGTAAATCCATTGCCTGTCGGAAATGTACAGGTGAACGGCAATACTACTATCAGTAAGGGAGAAACGGTAAGACTCATCGCTTCCGGTGGCAACACCTATGCATGGGATCCTGCTGCAGGGGTGAGCGACCCGGCTACAGCAACAACGATGGCCCGTCCGGCAACAACTACTACTTACCAGGTAACCATCACCAGCATTGCCGGTTGCAGCGTTACCAAAGAAATCACTATCACGGTAAAAGAAGACTATAAGCTGGAAGCCACCAATATCCTTACTCCTAATGGCGATGGTAAAAACGACCTCTGGATCGTAAAGAATATTGACATGTACCCGCAGAATGAAGTAAAGGTATTTGATCGTTCAGGGCGTATGATATATCACCAACGCAGCTATAACAACAACTGGAATGGCACTGTAAACGGTCACCCGCTGGCAGAAGGTACTTATTACTATATCATAGATCTGGGTAATAATAAACCGCAATTCAAAGGATTTATTACCGTCATCCGTGAAAATTAAGCACAGCGGAACTTTTAAACTGAACCTGTTCAGCTAGCATTTTCCGTCATTGAAACATTTGCCGTCATTTCAATACCTTCAGCGTTTTGCCGGGTATTGGGATGGCGGCAAATAGTTTTAAGGCAAATGATCATCTATAAATGAGTGTAATATTACCAGAAGCGAAGACTACTCAACTGGAGGCATCATTGTTTCTCAGAAAAACACTGCAATAATTATCTATATAAAAAGAAGACCTGCGCACTGCGCAGGCCTTATAAAACGCCAGTATCCCCTCTGGTGTACATCAATATGTCGCACATATTAAGCAGTATTTAGCAAAACCCGAAATTCACATTATTTCACACTGTCACCAATTGTTCCAGGCGCGGATAATCTGTGTAGCCTCTTTCGCCGGGCGTGTAAAAAGTAGATGGATCGGGTGTATTAAGCGCGGCATTTTTTTCGAACCTTTCCGGCAAATCGGGATTAGCGATAAACAGCTTACCATATACAATGGCATCGGCTCCGTCTTTTGCCAGTAATGCTTCACCGGATTCTTTTGTAAAACCACCGTTGGCAAAATAGATGCCTTTATAAACCGGGCGCAGGAATTCGTGCCAATCAATGTTTATTGCAGGTGGAACAGCAAGGGCAACATGGAGATAGGCCAGGTTCCGGCTGTTTAATTCGTTGACGATATATGGATAAAACTCTTTTGCATTGGCATCCTCCATATCGTGAAGGGGAACGCTGGGTGAAAGTCTTATGCCTACTCTTTCCGAACCGATACCCGCAGTAATTGCATCTACGGTTTCAAACAAAAATCTCGCTCGTTTTTCATCACTTCCACCATATTCGTCGGTTCGTAAATTTGAATTGGTGCCTAAAAACTGATGAATAAGATAGCCGTATGCAGCATGCAGCTCCACACCATCAAACCCGGCTGCTATCGCGTTTTTCGCTGCAGTTGCAAAATCATTGATGGTTTGTTTGATTTCTTCAGTGGTCAATTCGCGCGGCGCTACTAAATCCTTCAATCCATCCTTGGTATAATTTTGCCATTTTGCAGCAATGGCGCTTGCCGAAACAGGCTGCGCATTTCCAGGCAGAAAATCGGGCAAGGAAAGCCGCCCGGTGTGATAGAGCTGCATAAATATTTTACCCCCTTTTTTGTGAACCGCATCGGTCACGGTTTTCCAGCTTTCGATTTGTTCGGAGGTGTATATTCCGGGGGTGTTATCATTAGCTTTTGTCATTGACGAAATGTTGACCGCTTCTGTAATCAACAGGCCTGCGGAAGCGCGTTGGGCGTAATATGCTGCTGCAATATCCGATTGGTTACCCGCATCATCTGCACGACCTCTGGTCATCGGCGCCATCACTATCCGGTTTTTTAATGCAAAGCTTTCGGTTTTTAATGGCTCAAAAAATGTTGTCATATTGTTTTTATTTTGTTGAGATAGAAAAATCAGCCCGGACTCATCTTTAAAGCACGCTATCAACCTTTAGATTGAAGCCGTTCCATTTCTTTCGTCAGGGTTTTCTTTTCTGATATGGACTTTGTCAGGTTTATGGCGCTGTTGTAATGAGCGATAGCTTTATCAACGTCTATATCTGCATATAAATAGCCAAGTAAAGCATAGTAATAATTAATTTCACTCAGGTTTAGTTTTTCCGCTTCTTTTATTGCCTGTTCGTTTCCATAAACTTTTGCGAAGGCAAATGTCCTGTTCAATGCTGTTATTGGAGAATATTCCATCAGGATAAGCTGATTGTACAGGTGTAAAATATGTCCCCATTTATTATTATCCGTAGGGGTAGTATGCCAATAAGCAATGCCCGCTTCCAAATGGTATTTTGAAATTTCGTTTCCTGAACAGGCATTAACCAGATAATAATTACCTTTTTCGATTAGTTCCTTACTCCACAAGTTTTTATCCTGCTGTTCATACAAAATAGTCTCTCCCACGTCATTCGCCCTTGCATCAAGCCTTGAGCTTTGAAAACACATTAAAGCAAGCAATGCATTGGCTTTAGTGGTATTTGTCAATGGGTTTTCAATCAAAATAAGCGCAAGCCTGATAGCTTCTGAACAAAGGTCCTTTCGTATTAAATGATTGTTCGACCTGGAAGAATAACCCTCATTAAACAACAGGTATAAGGTCCTTAAAACCGCATCATGCCTTGACTGCAGCGCTGCTTTCTCCAATAACTTAATTTGGAAATTATCGTTGCGAAGGTTTGTCCTTGCTCTCAGCAGCCGTTTTTTTATGGTTTCCTTTTTTGAAAGAAACGCATCAGCAATTTCTTCCACACTGAACCCGCAAAGGATTTGAAGCGCCAGGCAGATTTGTGTTTCAGTTGAGTTGGTTGGATTACAAACAGCAAAGATCATCGCCAACTGGCTGTCGGTAATTGTTTGCTGTGTAAAATCAAAGTCCTGCTCAGCTTGAAATTCGCTCACTTCAATGGCCCCTTTAACCTGTGTTTCAAAAATCGTAAGCCGTTTGAGATAATCTTTGGTTTTATTTTTAGCAACCATATAAAGCCAGGCCGTTGGGTTTTCAGGTATGCCATTTATGCCCCACACTTCCGTTGCTTTTAAAAATGTTTCACTGGCAATGTCTTCGGCAATTTCAATGTGTTGCAGACCAAAATGACGACACAGCACAGCCGTCATTTTGGCGTACTCCAACCTGAACAGGTGAGGTAGCAACTCATTGTTTGATGTAGCCTTTTCTCCCATTAGCGCTAATTGTTATTCATCGCGTTTTATCACTTCTCTTACTTCCACGCTGCCGCCAATTTTGAAGATGGGGTTAGCTTTTGCGAACTCAATTGCTTCTTCAATATTGGCAGTTTTTACAATCACGTAACCACTGATAAACTCCTTTATTTCCGTGTAAGGGCCATCAGTGACTATATTATCGGGTTTCACGGTTTTTGCGCTGCTAAGAGATAATGTATTTCCTTTGTCGGCCAGTTTGTTTTGGGCTGCAATGCTTCCCAGCCAATTCATCCTTTCCTGCATTTGTTCAGGCGAGGGCTTCACATCGGAATTGTTGCTTAGTCTGAAGATTAATACGAACTCTTTCATTTTTATAAGTTTTACTGTTATGTACTAATAACGATTGGAAGTCCGGGACGGGGACAAATGACTTCCATTTTTTTTGATGTATGTAAATTAAACAAATATCATTGTACAAAAGCAAATGGCAAACTATAACGTGTGGTGCTGTTGAAAACAAAAATAGCCGGCTGGAGTAGCCGGCTATAGAAATATTATTGTCCAATTATTAGATTCAGATATAACTAAAAAAAATAAAACACTGTTGGATTAAACTTTCAGGAATACCTTCTGTTTATACATAAAATACAAGAACAACCACTTTAAAAATACGAGGGAGATACAGAGCGCCACTGCACCAAAGGGATCGCCCATTAACTGCCCAAGCCATTTAAAAAATACGTTATTGGTATAATTCCAGTCGAAAAAGTGAGCGGAAATGTAAATGAGGATAGAGTTCATTCCAATAACCCGAAAGAAGAATGCCCATCTTTTATATCCTGCAATATCAATAACATAATAAAAAAGCGCGAGCAACAACAAGCTTATACCTCCTACCTGCAGGACAAATGAACTGGTCCACAGATTTTTATTGATGGGAAAGTCGAGGTTCCATAACTGTGCCAGTACCAAAAAAGCCACTCCTGTAACAGCCATCAAACCCACTTTCTTTACCGGGAGCATAGTACTGTTCCGTAATAAATTACCGGTAAGAATTCCCAACATGGCGGTGCTGATGGCCGGGAAGGTAGAGGCAAATCCCTCCGGATCGTGGATGCCCAGATACAATTTACCAGGAACAATGCAGCGATCCAGGTACGATGCGAAATTCCCTTCCATGGTAAGATCGCCTGGTGAAAACCCGGGCGCCGATGTAAACTTTAGCAGCAACCAATAAGCTACCAGGATCCTGGCGAACCAGATCATTTGCGTCCGTTCCTTTGTATACAAATAAATGATATTGGCGAACATATAAGCTAAGCCGATCCGGCCCAATACACTACAAAACCGTATCTGTGAGATAGGCTGCAGTTGCAGGCCATTATTGTAAATGATCCCCAGCAACACCAGGATCAACCCCCTTTTTATCACACGCCATAGGAGCCAGTTCCGGCTTTTGCCTTTCTCCAACTCACGACCGACAGAATACGGCGTTGAAACGCCGGCCATAAACAGGAAAAGCGGGAAAATGAGATCATAAAAATGGAACCCATTCCAATCGGGATGCTCGAGCTGTACTGCTATCCCGCCCCAGAAAGGCGACCCCGTTGCTTTTGCCACCTCGTGGAAGATGGAGCCCCCGCCCATAATCCAGAACATATCAAATCCCCGGAGGGCATCTAATGAGTAAAGCCGGCCTCTCTTTTCACCGTCACCGGTTATTGCCGCAGATACTTCTCCGGATTGCACTGGAAATGTTGTTAATGTGCTCATTAATGATTCATTGTTGAAGAGATCAAACGATTAATTTTATAAATCCAAATGATTTTGGCAGCATGCGGCATACAAACTAATAAAAATGAAATTAATTTTTTTTTAAATTAATTCCGTTGGGTAATTATAAATCCTCCAGCTGCTTAAAATTTATCAAATGTTATCGTTGCCGGTAATTTATATTGCACAACCTGCTCTTTACTTAGCTAAGGATTTTTTACCTCCATAATAAAAAATTACTTATTTTCGTAGTTCAATACCCACCTTACATTTCTTCTCAAGACTTAAGCCTGATAATATTATTTTAACCAGTAAATCCAATTCCTGACATTGTGCTAACTAAGGGCTGACATTGTGGTAACCTTGTGGTAAGAATATTGGGTAATATTGTATCATTGGCAGCACTGTCACAGCAAAATGATATCCGCCTTCATCAAAAGAGTAATACGACTTTTCTATTCCCCATAACCTCATGATGGTGGCTTTGTAGCAAACATCCATGTCGGGATTGCCCAGCTACTGCGTTTTAACATGAAGAATAATTTAGAGATGATGAGAACGAATCTCTGGAAATTTCATAGCATTTGCAATGTTACTGCAGGAATTTAAAAGAAAAAGCTAAACCCATGTACAGCATGGAGTTTAGCTTTACTATCAGAGGACCGTTTTCACCATCAATTTCAATGCGAATTTTCAATCCGATCCAATATCTGCTGAATAACAGTTGCATTATGTTCCAGGTTTTCTGAAGCCTTTAACATCTCTATATGCTCTCCGTTGCCTTCGTAAATCAGGTAATTTCCGGTTGTTGAGTTCTCCCAGTCATAGGTTGAAATCCTGCCGGTCGTTTCTCCGTTTTTAATAAGGTGTATATTGGCACTAATGGTCCCATCATTTATTATTTCAAAAAGATATTTTGAATAACCGTTAGCATCATTTACCAACCCGTTCATAACATCCTCATCCACTGCAGGAAGCTTATTTTTTTCGAATGCAGCTTCAATTTCCTGCCTGATTTTATCCTTATCAATTTCTCCCGATTCTTTTTTATTGGATCTTCTTACTGCATCAATTATAATGATATCAGATACCTGGTGCCCGTTTTTGATCAATTCTTTGGCTACTTCAAAAGCTAAATGACCTCCTCCTGAATAACCGAACAGAATATATGGTCCTTTTCTTTGTATTTTTTCTATCAATTCCAGGTAAATATCAAGCCTGTTCTCTTCATCAATATAATTGAAACTGTAGACGGAATGCGAAGTGATTAATTTTGATAACTGTGCATATACCAACCCCTGACCCAACCTGGGAGGAAACATCATCACATGCTTATCCTTTTTATCATTTAATAAGCCCCAATATTTATTCATCGGGTCAAGCGCCTCTGGTATTTTTTCTGTCAGTATAGCTGCTAATGAAGCCAGTACAGGATGTTCAAACAGATCAAGCAAAGAGAGATTAGCATGTAGCAACCTGTTCATTTTTGAAATTGCAGAAATCGCTACCAGGGAATGTCCACCCAATTGGAAAAAATCATCATAAACACCTACCTTATCCACCTCCAATAATTGCTGCCAGATATCGGCCAATACCTGTTCTGTTTGATTACGGGGCGCAACGTACATCTGTGCCGAAAGTGTTCCAGCGTCAGGGTCTGGCAAGGCATTCTTATCGATCTTACCATTAGCTGTCAACGGCAGCTTCTCAAGCTCCAGGAGTAACAAAGGCACCATATATTCTGGCAACCTGCTTCTTAGATAAGTGAAAATCGCTTCCCTGTCAAAATCGTCATTTGGTACCACAAAGCCAATCAATCTTTTCTGGCCGCTGCTATCAGGCTTTGCCACTACTATTGCCTGATTTACCAGGCTACATTCCTGCAGCACATGCTCAATTTCATTTAACTCAATGCGATAACCACGGATCTTCACCTGTTCGTCTAACCTTCCCAGGTACTCGATATTGCCATCAGGCAGCCAACGTCCAATATCACCGGTACGGTAAATACGGTCATAGGTATCCGGGCAATAAGGGTTTTGAATAAATTTCTCTGCTGTTAATCCCACCTGATTCAAATAACCCATAGCCACACCTGCACCGGCAACGCATATTTCCCCCGGTACACCAACAGGGCATAAACTTCCATACTTATCGCGCATGTATACACGCACATTCGGGATTGGTTTGCCTATTGTAATATTATTCTCCCTGATAGGGTTATCAGACATTGTGATGCATACCGTATTTTCAGTTGGTCCATAAGCATTGATCAAACGAACTCCCTGCGATTGAATATATACCCCATCTTCCCGATTAAGTGCTTCTCCTGCTGATACAATCGTTTTAATGTTCCTAAGTGCCTCCTTCATAATATGCTGATAAGAAGGTGGCAAAGTAATAATATCTACTGCCTCTTTATTTATCAATACATTGAAACGACTTGCTGATAAAAGATCAGCCTTTTCCGGTAAAATAAGGCATCCCCCGCTTAACAGTGTAACAAATATTTCAGAGCAGGATGCATCAAAACCAAATGAAGAAAACTGCAAAGTTTTCATTCCTGGTATTAAATCAAATACGGCAGCCTGACTTAAAGCCAGATTTACCAGGCCCCTATGCGCCAGCATTACGCCTTTGGGCTTACCCGTACTGCCTGATGTATAAATTACATAGGCCAGGTGATGAGGGCCAGGAAATGAAGTCTTCGCAGTAATTGGATGCTTGTTAATGAGCGGCCAGTCGTCATCCAGAATTATTATATCTGCCCCTCTCAGTATATTTTCCAAAAAGGGTTTGCAGGCATTGCTGCTTATTACCAAAGGAGCAGCGGTATCTGTAAGTATATGGCTGATGCGCTCTGACGGATAATCCGGATCAATTGGCACATACGCGCCTCCCGCTTTCATGATTCCTATAATGCCTATAATCATTTCCAGCGACCGCTCTATGCAGATGGGAACAAGTATTTCTGTTAGTACTCCGTTATTGCGCAGGTAATGTGCCAGCTGGTTTGATCGTTCATCCAGTTCGCGGTAGCTTAATGTTTTACCTGCAAATACCACCGCTGTTGCATCGGGTGTACGAAGCGCCTGTTCTGCAAACAAATCAACAACTGTCTTTCCTGCTGTGGAAGGATAGTCCACTGTTGTGTTATTAAATACAACCTTCAGCTGATTTAACTCTTCTACAGGTATAATTTCATTTCTATTAATTGGTTCGCGATAATTATGCAGGTATTTCCTGATTACGGCATCAAAATAATTATGCAATTCTAATAAGGATTTGCCACATTTTAATTCTCTTTTAAGAGAATATCTGATTATCGCCCGGTTACCAGTGATATTGATATTACAATTCAGGTTTGTATTTACATCTCCATAACTCATTACACCCTGTAATTCCTCATCTTCAAGAACAGACAGTCCTTCGTCCAGGTTGTCATATACGTGAAAATTTACGAAGCCAAACAAGGCATCAAAAAATGGATTTTCTCCTAAAAACTGTTCCCCTGTAATTCTGCTTATTTCAAAAAGGCTGATCCTGTCTCTTTTTTTCATTTCTACCAGCTTTTTCTCAATTTGTTCGAAATACTTTTCCCATGTGAGTAGGGATTCATCCAGTTTAAAGCGGAAAGGGATTGTATTTAGAAAGCACCCAAGCACTTTTTCCCCATCCTCTTTCAAAGGTCTGCCATTAGCAACCAATCCAAGGGTTATATCATCCTCATTTGTAAGCATACTAAGCGTATATAGAAACGCACCGAAAAATAAACCTTTAAGAGAAATGTTATCTCTGTCCGTGCGCCGCTTTAACTCCCCGAGGTAAGCAGGATCGAAAGTTTGGAGCAGCCGCTGTTGATCTGCTTTATCAGATGTTATGTCCAGGCGTTTATATTCATGCAATTCATTTTTCCAGAATGCCCTGTTAGCAGCATTTCTTTTTTCGGCAATATTCTCAATCACGTAATCTTTGTAGGTACACTTTAAAGGTGGCAGTGCAGGCTGCACTGGTTGCGCTTTCAGTGACAGGTAAAGGTTATTCAGTTCTGTATTAAAAGAAGCATCACTCCAGCCGTCTATGATCGCATGATGGCATTGAAATAAAAAAGCAGTACTGTTTTGCAGGTTAAAAACAGTTGCACGCCATAACCGGTCTACACCAATTTTAAAAGGTGTGGCACGTTCTTTTTCAAGATATGTTTCTATTCCCCTTTTTGCATCTGCATTATCGTTATCAGACAAGTCGATATAATCTATTTTGACAGGCATTTCTTTATATACAATCTGTACGCCTTCCATATGCAAGTCTGAGTTAAACACAGTCCTCAAAATAGTGTGTTTCTGCACCATCAATGCCAAAGCCTTTTCCAGCACAGGAACATCAAGATCTTTAGACAACATGTATCCTGCCTGGTTGTGATAAACACCTAGCTCAGGGTTCTTCAGTGCTGCATACACCATTCCACTCTGGATATCACTCATCGGATAAATATCTTCTATCAGGCTGGCATCAGGAATATTTTTCAAAAGGGAGTCTTTCAGCGCAGTAATTTCTGCCGCTACTTTTTTTACTTCTCCTTCTGCTGCTGCATTATCTACTGGTGACGCTGCGTTAATTAATGCGGCTATCTGTTCCATTGTAGCAGCATTATATACATCTGCCAGGTTAACGGATTGATTAAATGTGCTACGCAGCCGGCTAATTAATTTAATGATCAGGATAGAATCGCCACCTAGTTTGAAGAAATTATCCTGCATGCCGATATGGTCTTCTTCCAGTATTTCCTTACAAATATCAATTAGCTTTTGCTCTGTTTCATTACGGGGTGGAATATACGCATTAGCCGTCCATTCATTTGCATCAACATCAGGCAATGCCTGCTTGTTTATTTTACCATTTGCTGTTAACGGCATTTTTTCCAACGTAATAACCAAAGATGGAATCATGTATTCCGGTAGTTTACTTTTGAGATAAGACAGCATTACTTCTCTGTCGAAATCCTTCCCCGGTACCACATAAGCAATCAACCGTAAGTTATTACTGCTTTGATTCGCATCATTTTTTCTTCTGGCCAATACTACTGCCTGGTTAACCGAATCACATTGCCTCAACACACTTTCTATCTCTCCTAATTCCACCCGGTAACCATGAATTTTTACCTGGTCATCTCTACGCCCTATAAATACAATATTTCCATCTGGCAAGTATTTTACAAAATCTCCGGTACGATATAGTCTCCCTTTTGCAACAGGTGAAAAAGGATTTGCTATAAAACGGTCACCTGTTAATGGCTGGTTATTTAAGTACCCTTGTGCCACACCGGCACCACCTATGTATAGTTCTCCGGGAACGCCTACCGGGCATAGCTGCATTGCTTCGTTCAATATATAGATACGGGTATCAGAGAACGGTTTACCAATAGGAATATTTTGCTGATATTCAAGATCATCCGTGACTATATGCAGCAATTTTCCTATAGTCGTTTCAGTTGGGCCATAATGGTTCGCAATTGTACAGTTGCTACCGGATAACCGGATATCTGCTATTATCTCATAAGGTAATACCTCGCCACCAAATATCAGCAACTTTACCGGCAGCAATAATTTTCCTGGTTCTGACAGGACTTTCCAATGAGATGGCACTATTTTTATACAATCCAATGGATTACGCTTCAGATACCTGTGCATAACATCACTATCATTAATCGCAGTTTTTGAAAGCACATGTAAGCTGCCGCCTGATGCGAGCGCACCAAATAATACTGTATTCCCAAGATCTGTGGCAATGCTTGATAGTAGCCCGAAAGAACGGCATTGATCTATAGGCAGCGTGGCTTTTAAACCGGATAGATAATCAAACAGGTTTGCATGCGTGATCATCACACCCTTAGGCTTACCTGTACTACCAGAGGTATATATTACATAGGCCAGGCTATCCGGAGCAGGCATTTCCGGCATCGCCCCGGGTGTAAGACAGCTAATATTAGTCTGGTTACTATCCAATAGTATAATATTTGCTGTTGTTATACCTGACAATTTAGAAGCACTGGCATTACTGCTTAATATTACAGTTGCAGCCGTATCGGCCAGCATATAATTGATCCGTTCTACCTGGGGCAGATAATCCGGATCAACCGGCACATATGTACCTCCTGCTTTTAAAATTCCCAATATACCAACAATCATATTCAATGACCGTTCTATACAAAGCGGCACCAATGCTCCTTTTTCAACTCCCTGGCTATGCAGGTAATATGCAAGCTGATTAGAACGTTCATCCAGTTCTTTATAGGTCAGCACACTATCTTCAAATACAATTGCCACAGCATCCGGTACCTCCTGTACTTGTGAAAAGAATAGATCTAAAAATGTAAGATCTCTGCGAAATGAGCCCCCTGCAGCTATTTCATTAAACGATTCCAGTAACTGCTGTTCTTCTGATGCAGTTAACATTTGTAATACACTTACCTGCTGATATGGATTCTTTACGATTGACTGTAATAATTGAATATAATGCCCTCCTATCCTGTTAATTGTTGCCTCGTTAAACAAATCTCTACGGTATGAGATACTTATATGTAAACCATCGTCCTTATCAGTGATGGAAAAAGTGATATCAAATTTAGCGGCGATATGGTCAACCTCTTCTCCGGAGAATATTATATCTCCCAAACGAAGAGACGGCGCATCCTGCACATTCTGCATTACAAACATCACCTGGAATAAAGGGTTTCTACTGATATCCCTGTCTTTAACTACTGCATCCACTACTTTTTCAAATGGTACGTCCTGGTGATTATAAGCTTCAAGCGTAGTTGTTTTTACCTGTTGCAATAAGGATATGAAAGATGGAAAATTACTCAGGTCACTCCGTAGCGTGAGGCTATTGACAAAGCAGCCTATCAGTTCTTCCACTTCTTGTTGCTGACGACCGGCAGTGGAACAGCCTATACATATATCAGTTTGTCCGCAATAACGGTACAGCAATACTTTTAAGGCAGTTACCAGCGTCATGAATAATGTTGCACCCTCCTGGTCCGATAATTTTTTTAGCTGTCCGGACAAATTATTACCCAGCCCGAATCTTTTAACTGTTCCCTGACTGTTTTGTGTTACCAGGCGTTTATAATCAACTGGTAACTGCAAGGTGGTGATATCCGCCAGTTTATCTTTCCAATAGGCAAGTTTTTGTTCCATCAATGCTCCTGATAAATACGCCCGCTGCCAGATCGCATAGTCGGCATATTGAATCGCAGGCAGCGGCAACTGCGCAGGAACTCCTTCTATATATGCATTGTAAAAACCGGCCAGCTCTTTTACGATAATGCCGGCAGACCACGCATCTGACGCGATATGATGCAGTGTGATCACAAGTATATGCTCCCGGGCCCCCAATACTATTAAATGCGCCCGCAACATGTGATCAGCCGATAAATCAAAGGGACGGATGATCAGCGATTCAATACAGGCGTGCAGCAAGGTCTCGTCCTCTCTATAAGCTGCAACATCTATGATTTCCAGTTGCCAGCTATCTTTGTCCTGTATCTGCTGATAAGCGATGCCGGATTCCTGCACTATAACAGTACGCAGCACTTCATGACGGTTTACTATCGTCTGTAGTGCATAAGACAAACCCTCCCGGTTTAACGAACCTTGCAACCGTAAAGTATGCGGTATGTGATAATGTACACTGCCTTCCAGCTGATCTATAAACCACAAACGTTCCTGGCTATACGATAATGGAATGCGCCCGGGCCTTTCATACGCTGTTACTGCCGGCACTACGGCAAAAGCCGAACGGGCATTCACCTGGGCCAGCAGGGAGGAGATCGTTGGATATTCAAATATTTCACCTATAGACACTTCCAGGTTCAGTCTTTTCCGGATGGATGATATCACCCGTATCGCCAGTAATGAGTGGCCTCCCAACGAAAAGAAATTATCGTATAGCCCTACACGTGCTACCTCCAGCAACTCAGACCAGATCCCTGCCACCTCCTGCTCCTGCGCTGTTACAGGTGCTACATAATCTTGTTGTGATAACGGCACTTCCCGGTCAGGTAAGGATTTACGGTCTATCTTACCATTGGCCAGCAATGGAAAATGCGGCAACTCCACCAATACCGATGGTACCATATAGCCTGGTAAACGCTCCTGCAGCCACAAGAACGCCTCTTCTCTATCAAACCCTGGTTTTACCACTACATACCCAATCAAACGCCTGTTGCTGCCATTATCTCCACTGGCAGTCACCACCGCCTGATCCACCTGTTCCAGTTGCTGTAATACCCGCGCTATCTCTCCTAATTCAACCCGGTAACCACGGATCCTGACCTGGTCATCGCTGCGACCAAGAAAAACGATATCTCCCTCAGGTGAATATTTTACAAGATCACCGGTACGATATAGCTTAGCTCCGCTGCCGGGACTAAAAGGATCGGCTATAAAACGTTCATCTGTTAACACCTGGTTATTCAGATACCCACGTGCAACTCCGGCGCCTCCTATGTACAGTTCACCCGGAGCGCCCGCAGCGCACCACTGAGACGAGCCATTTAATATATAAATTTTTGTATCCGAAAACGGCTTCCCAATTGGTACATAGTGCTGATAAGTATCTCTATCTGTAACTACATGTAACAATTTTCCTATAGTCGTTTCCGTTGGACCATAATGATTCACCACGGTACAGCGGCTACCGGACGACCGGATACGATCAATTACTGCTACTTCCAGGGATTCACCCCCGAATATCAACAGCTGTTGCGGCAACAATAAACGTTCTGCCGATAAGGCCTTCCAGTGCGACGGTACTATTTTTATACAATCAATATCGTGGGTCGAAAAATAATCAGCAAGGATATCACCATCATTAATCGCTGCTTTCGAAAACAAGTGCAGGCATCCGCCCCAGGCCAGTGCACTGAATAAAACAGTATTCCCAAGATCTGTGGCAATGCTTGACAACAGCCCGAAAGAACGGCAACAATCTATCGACAGCGAGGCTTTTAAACCGGATAAATAATCGGACAGGTTCGCATGGGTGATCATCACACCTTTGGGTGTACCCGTGCTGCCGGAAGTATAAATTACATACAACAGCTGCGCTGAGGTGGGCCGCGGTAATGCAGTGGCTATATCTGCCCTGCTGAGGAGCGCCTGGTCTCCATCCAGTGAAATGACCTGCACGGAAGCAGGTAGTTTATCACGACAGCCTTC
>NZ_PYAW01000011.1 GCF_003014755.1 Chitinophaga niastensis
TTGTGTGGTAACTCAAACATAACTAATTAGGGCGGTTCTATTGAACTGCCCTTTTTTTGCTCTTTAAATTATAGTTTTCCCGGACAACAATGATTTTGAAAGATTTAAAAGATTAGCGAGGATCAGAGCGGGTATTATTCGCTTTGATCCTCGCTAATCTTTTAATAATCAGTAAAAGAAAATCAGGGTAATCAGTATAATCAGCCTAATCGGGAGAAAGACAAAACTCCCAGTTCAGACAATATTCACCTCTCTTTCCAGCAACACACCAAATCTCTCCTGCACACTATCCAGCACCTGCTGCGATAAAGTATATATTTCATTGCCTTTGGCGTTACCATAATTCACCAGTACCAGCGCCTGTTTGGCATGTACACCGGCATCATCTTTCCGGTAGCCTTTCCAGCCGCACTGCTCAATAAGCCAGCCAGCAGCCAGTTTGTACTGATCATTACCTACAGGATAGGCTACCATTTTAGGGAAAGCAGCATGCAGGACTTCATACTTTTCTTTATCTACAGTTGGATTTTTGAAGAAGCTTCCGGCATTACCAATCTCCGCAGGATTGGGCAGTTTGGAAGAGCGGATATTGATTACCGCCTGGCTCACCGCCTGAATAGAAAGTTCCTTCACTCCCATCCGTTCCAGTTCTTCATTGATAGCGCCGTAGCTCGTATTAAAATGTGGCTGTTTACTTAAACGATAAGTAACAGAAAGAATCGCAAACTGTTGACGGTATTCTTTTTTAAATACACTCTCCCGGTAACCAAAATGGCAATCCGCATTATTAAAAGTAACCAGGCTACGGTCTTGCAGGTGCAGGGCTTGCAGCTCGTGGAACACATCTTTTATTTCTACACCATACGCGCCGATATTCTGCATCGGACTGGCGCCTACATTTCCCGGTATCAACGACAGGTTCTCCAGTCCGGCCAGGTTTTGCGCAATACAATGCTGCACGAACCCATGCCAGTTTTCACCGGCGCCGGCTTTCACATATACATAGTCGTTATCTTCTCCCAACAACTCAATTCCTTTGATCTCATTTTTCAGCAGCAAACCATTATAATCCTGTGTGAACAGGATGTTACTACCACCTCCCAGGATCATATGCGGCAGCTGATTACTTAGGGGCTGATCCAATACCTGTATCAGTTCCTCTGCCGAGGTAAAAGACGCGAAATAACGGGCAGTGGCAGCAATGCCAAATGTATTATATGATTTGAGCAGAACATTTTCTGATACCTGCATAATAGCTTAAATTTATGGTTAACAAAGATAGATGGCAATTGCGAATTACGAATTGCGAATTACGAATTTGTGGGGAGATTAACTTAAATCTTCTCATAGATCTCCTCTCCACTCCGTAATTCGCAATTCGTAATTCGCAATTCCAATTTTCTGCTCCATGAATAAAACAGCTATTGTTATAGGTGCAACAGGGCTTACCGGTACACATCTCGTTTCAGCATTGCTGCAGGACCCTGCTTTTGGCAAAGTTAAAGTACTCATCCGCAAGCCGTGGGCACATTCCAGGGCCGGACTGGAAAGCATTATAGTTGATTTTGAAGATGAAGAAAATCTGGCTGCAGCGTTACACGGAGATGTACTCTTTTGCTGCATCGGCACAACTATCAAAAAAGCAGGAAGCCAGGAAAAATTCAGCGCAGTAGATTATGGTATTCCTGTAAGATGCGCCAGGATAGCACAGGCACAGGGAGTACGGGCATTTCTAATGATATCTTCTATTGGTGCTAATCCGCATTCACGCAATTTTTATTTACGTACCAAAGGCGAAACAGAAGAAGCTATTTTTAAAACAGGTTTTCCCGGCACCTATATTTTCAGACCTTCCTTTTTGATTGGTGATCGAAATGAATTCAGATTAGGTGAGTGGATAGGAAAATATCTTATCCAGCTCTTTTATTTTTTATTACAGGGAAGATGGAAAAAATACCGGGGCATCAAAGCAGCCACTGTTGCCAACGCCATGGTGAGAACCGCCAGACAGGAAGATATCGGCATACATATTTTTGAATCTGATGCCATTCAACAAATAGGAATATAGAGATTATCTTATCTTTAGCCCGTATGAAAAATTTGCTATTTTCCCTGGCTGTAGCAGCCATTGCCGCACTGCCATTGCATATACAAGCACAAGTCAACAGCTACTTTCCTGAAATATGGAAAGAGAAACCACAGCTGCATACCATGCCGCAAACAGAAAATCCATATACCGTACTGGATTACAGGATAGTAAGAGATTTTAATGTTACTAACCGCGACAAAGCGGATGCTTTTTCCCACTATAAAACCATTTACAAAAACGTACGTATCAATACCCAAGCCGGCGCAGATAGTCTGACACAATTGGTACTGTCGCTCGAAAAAGCGGAAACACTCCGTGGCCTGCGGCTGCGCATGCTGGCTCCTAACGGACAAATAACCGACCTCAACGACCAGGTAAGGCTCGTTCAGCTCAGCGACGACCGCAAGGCGATTGTAGTCCATAACCTGGTGCTGCAACCCGGCTGTGAGCTGGAATATGAGCTAAGCATGAAAATATATCTCGACTATGCCGGATCGGAATACCTGCAATCCAATATCGCTGCTGAAAAAGTAAACTTCACCCTGATAGCACCAAAAGAGCTGCAATTCAGGTTTAACAGCATGAATGGCGCACCGGCCATCAGCGATAGCATAAGAGGCAATAATCACTATTATAGCGTCAACATGTCCCAGGTGCCTTCGTTAAGGAGCAATGACCTGTGTTTTTATATGCCGCAACTGAAACGTGTCGACTTTGCACTACATAAGGCAGTTGATAACAAAGATACTATCAACGTTACCTGGCAGCAATTCGGCGAAGATAATTATGTCCCCTTTGTGGCCGTTAGTAAAGCAGAATACAAACAACTGGAAAAAGAGCTGGATAAATGGCCTTTTGTGAAGCAACGCTTGCCCGTTTCACAAATGATTTACCTGGTAGAACATTATATCAAAACAAACTATGAGCTGACAGCTCCATCAGAAACCGGCGAAACGGCGGACCTGATCTCCATTATCCGCTATAAGCGCGCTGAAAAGGCCGGTTATGTACGTTTACTCACCGCCGCCTATTACATACTCAACATACCCACACAAATGTTGTTCACGTCTGCACGTGATACTATTCTGATGGATAGTAACCTGGTAAACAGACCGCTGGCCAGTAACCTGTTATTATATTTCCCCACTGTACAACAGGCCCTTGCACCAACGGAAATGAATACACGTTTTCCTTGTTATCCGCCTGCATGGGCAAACATACCTGCACTTCGTTGCCGCGACACACTGGTAGGCGAGGAAAGTAAAGTACTCACCGATTTCATCACTACACCTACACCTCCGTATACATTAAGCAACATCACCACAGAGGCTACCCTCTCATCTGTTACAGCCCCCGTTTGGCAGGTAACACAATCATTTGGCGGATATCCCGGAGAAAATGTAAAGACTGCCTTTACAACAACCGGCAGCACCCCGGAAGGAAGGAATAGTGTGTATAACGCCATACTACCTTTTGCACCCGGTGTAAGAAAACCCATCGTTATAAAAACCGATAATGAAACGTTCACTCCCAGGATGCTGGACAAACCCGTGGTAGTTACCAGTACCCTGCAAACGCCAACAATAGTGGAACATAAAGGCACACAGCTGAACCTTCATATCGGCTCCTTGCTGGGCGGTACCACACAAACTAATATACCTCTTCCGGCCGAACCATTACCGGTGCAGATCACTTTTCCATATTACCAGGAAAAGCGGATACATATAGACATTCCCGCAGGATATAAAGTGGCGAATAAAGCTGATTTCTCAGCAGACATCAGCGATAAGTCAACATCACAGCCAGCTTTGGGCTTTAAGATGCGTTGTGAACAGGATGGTAATCATCTCCACATCTTCCTTATTGAATGGTACAGACAAACTGATTTTACAGGAGAAAGTAAAAAAGTATTCGGGCAATTATTAAACAGGATAAATACGTTGCAGCAACAGCAGCTGGTACTGGTAAAAGAATAAATAACTTTTTACACGCAATCCACATCAGGAACAATCCAAACAGAGCGGAACCTTTTTTCTATTTTCAGCTGAATGATAAATTCCTGCAATATCTGCTTGATATGTGCTATCACGCGGGCTTCGCGGGGTAATTTAATGAGCATTTCCTGCAAATAATTATTACGTACCCGTGCCACCAGTGGCGCCGCAGGGCCCACCAGTTGCGCGCCTATATGCGGTTGCAGCCAACTCGCCAATATTTGTGCGGCCTGCTCAGCTACCTGTTGATTTTTATGGCGGATAGTTAATTTAAGGATACGATAAAACGGCGGGTAGCCAAACTCCTGGCGTTCTGCAATCTCTGCTTCATACATGCCTTTATAATCATGTGCCGTCACATAATGTAATATCGGATGCCTGGTATTACTGGCCTGTACCAGCACCTTGCCAATGCCATGCTTGCGGCCGGCCCGGCCACTCACCTGCTCCATCAATTGAAAAGCACGTTCATTTACACGGAAATCCGGATAACTCAACAAGCTATCTGCACTCAAAATACCCACCAGGTTTACATTCTCAAAGTCGAGGCCCTTCACCACCATTTGTGTGCCCACCAGTATATCAATGCTGCGCTCTTCCAGCAACTGAATTAATTTATTATGACTGTCCTTATTCCTCACTGCATCCACGTCCATACGCGCTATGCGGGCTTCCGGAAAAATCAGTTGCAGGTCATCTTCAATCTTTTCTGTACCAAAGCTTTTAGGCTCCAGCGTTTGAGAACCACAGGCAGTGCAGGTATGCACATAAGGATAACGGGTACCGCAATAATGACAATGCAGCTTATCCTGGTTGCGATGATAGGTGAGCGACACATCGCATTGTTTGCAATGAGGTATCCATCCACAGGTAGTACACAGCAGGAAGGGCGCATAGCCACGCCTGTTCTGAAACAGGATCACCTGTTTGCCTTCTGCCAGACTTTGTATGATGGCTGCTTTGAGAGCTGCGGTGAAATTGCCGTCCATGGTTTTATCCGCCATTTCCTTTTTGATATCCACAATTTCAATAACCGGCATTTCTATACCTCCAAAGCGTTCGTTCAGTTCAACCAACCCATATTTGCCCTGTTGTGCATTGTAGTAAGATTCAAGCGCCGGTGTAGCAGAACCCAGCAGCACTTTGGCTTTGAACAAACCTGCATAATAAATGGCAGCATCCCTTGCATGATAGCGGGGAGCCGGGTCCTGTTGCTTGTAGGAAGCATCATGTTCTTCATCCAGGATGATGAGTCCTAAATCCCTAAAGGGTAACAACAGGCTGGAACGCGCGCCCAGTATAATTTGTATCTCTCCTGTTTTTACCTTGTTCCATATTTCTACCCGCTCATTATTACTAAAGCGGGAATGATATATACCGATGCTGCTGCCAAAATGTTTCTGCAGGCGACGAATGATCTGTGCGGTGAGGGCAATCTCCGGCAACAGGTATAGTACTTGTTTGCCGGTGGCCAGGCATTCTTCCATCATCTTCACATATACCTGTGTTTTACCGCTGGAAGTAACCCCATGCAGCAGTGTTACCTGCTTTTCTTTAAAGTGCGTGCGTACCTGTTGCAATGCGGTTTCCTGGGCAGGGCTGAGGTCAAAATCTATCTGCGATTCCACCTTACCGGTAGGAATACGGTCTACCGTACGCTTCTCTACCCACAGGATATTTTTATCTACCAATCCTTTTAATTGCGCAGTGGTAGCACCTGATTTTTTCAGTAATTCACTTTGCAAAACGCTGCCCTGTGTTTTCAGTAAATGAAGATAGGCCAGCAGCAACTCCATTTGTTTGGGAGCGCGGCCCATCTCATTGAAAAGTGCCGCCAGCTGGGCCTCTTCCTGATAGTCGGTATGTAATTGAACGTAGTTTTCTTTCTTTTCGCGATAAACTTCTTTTAACTCTTCATATACCAGCAGCACTTTCTTTTCTATCAGCTTTTTGATAACAGAATATACTTCTGATTTATCAAGAATCATTTGCACCTCTTCTATACGCAACTCTTTACGGATATGAAGGGCCTCCGCTATCAGGTATTCATCGTCATCCAGGGCGGTAAAATCATCTCCGTATGCGTCATTGAAAAGCAATAATGTTTCGCTGGAAAGCTTGAGGTGAGCGGGCAAAGCAGCATTGAGTACTTCGCCTTCACTACACATATAATAACTGGCTACCCAACTCCAGAAGGCTAACTGTGTAGGATATACGACAGGTGTAGCATCGAGCATATCCAGCAGGGGCTTGGTTTTATACATCGGCGCCTGTTCATGAATAGCCTTTACAATACCGGCATATTTTTTTTGTTTGCCCAACTGTACTGCTACCCGGCTACCCACCTGCAATGCAGTTTCCATACTATCAGGAACAGCGTAAGTATAATTTTTAGGTAACGCCAATGGCAATATTACATCTGCGTACTTCATCCTATGGGCTGCAAGGTTGGATAATGATGATATTTCCGTAATTCCGTATCCATGATATCATACACCTGTTGTTTCAGGGTGTTGATATCATCGAGCGTAAGACCGGTAACAGGAATGGGTGGCAGAAATAAAACACGGCATTTGCCCGGAGATATATGCATCGGACCTTTATGTGGTAACCGGTGTCCTGCATCTAAGTACAGCACTGGTTTAATAGGCATCTGTAATTCAATGGCCATACGGAAAGCCCCATTGTGAAAGGGTTTCAGCGGCAGTTCGCTGTCATTGGTAGTTCCTTCCGGAAACATGAGAATAGAAATACCGGCTTTGAGTGCAGTCATCATTTCACGCACGCTCCGCGCCCTTGCAGACGCATTGGAACGATCTACCGGCACTACAGAATTTTTATAGATAAATCCGAAGAAAGGAATTTTAGACATTTCTACTTTTCCCAACGGGCGAAAAGGGAGTCGCATCACTTTCACAGCAATGGCCGCATCCAGGTAAGAACGATGATTCACTACATAAATGCAGGGATCATTATCCCGTTCACATAAATACTTACGTGTTACCCACATACCCACCAGCGGAAACCAGGTGTGCGCCCAGAAACGGAGGAAATAAAATATGATATTACCCCCTTTTTGTCTGCCGAATAAGGACGCCAGAAAAATAGGTGGCAATATTAAAAACATAATGCCCAGAAAAGTAATGGCGGCGTATAGTACATAAATAACACGCAACGGTTTCATTAGAAGATTCATAAACGCCCCTCTGTATTGTTTAATATGGCGGAAAACTACGAAGAAATTACGAATTAAGGATTGCGAATTAAGGATTACCACGAGATTTGAACGGATAGATGACCTGCTTTATTCACAGCTACAGGCCCAGTCTTTATCCAGGTCTATGCAGGTAATCACCTTGGCATTATTGCTATCGCAGGGCGCAAAAACAATCCGCAGGTGCTGTCCTTCACTGGAGTATCCTTCCAGCGCGTAGGTTGGGCAGGGATGATCGTTTGGGTTTGATTTTTCAGGGTTTATTTTACCTTCAGAGAGAATTTCTTCCACTTCAGCCCTTGTCACCTGGCGGCATTCCATCCGACAAATGGCATGCTTGGTATATTCCAGGTGAGCATGGCGATTAATAACACCACCGGCTACGGATGTGTTAGTTCCGGTTCCACGGATAACAATAGGCTTGCTGTTGCGTGATTCAGCTGCAGGAGCGCCTTTCCACCATTGCTGCTGCCATCCGGCAATCAGCAACAGTGCTAATAATAATACTGGAAAGTACTTTTGTATGGATTTCATAAAACACTAGAAAGCAGCGCAAAATAGTCAAAATTCCTTACCAAACTATGACGCAAAAAGTTCCTACCTTTGCCTCCCTTTATGGAACAGGTAAAAACAGTAGCATTTCATACACTCGGCTGTAAACTGAATTTTTCAGAAACCTCCACTTTGAGCAGGTTACTGGAGCAGGATGGGTTTGTAAAGACGGATTTTGATAATACTGCAGACGTATATGTTATCAATACCTGTTCAGTTACAGATAATGCTGATAAGGAATGCCGTATGCTGGTACGCCGCATTCAGCGCCGCGCACCGGAAAGTATGGTAGTAATTACCGGCTGCTATGCACAGCTGAAGCCCGAAGAAATCGCCTCCATTGAAGGGGTGGACCTCGTGCTGGGTGCTGCAGAAAAATTTAATATAGCAGAGCACCTGAAAGCGCTGACCAAAGGGGACAGCACCAAAATCTGTTCCTGCGATATTGAAGATGTAAATACTTTCCATGCTTCTTATTCTCTCAACGACCGTACCCGTACTTTCCTGAAAGTACAGGACGGATGTGACTATACCTGCGCTTTCTGTACCATTCCTATGGCCAGAGGCAAAAGCCGCAGTGACAGTGTTGCCAATGTAGTGGAACATGCGCATACATTGGCTGCTACCGGGGTTAAAGAAATTGTGCTCACCGGTGTAAACCTGGGCGATTTTGGTAAAGGCTTTGAAGGTGGTAAAAAAAGAGAAGAAACATTTTTTGAGCTGGCACAGGAACTGGACAAAGTAGAAGGCATTTCCCGTTATCGCATTTCTTCTATTGAACCGAACCTGCTCAGCAATGAGATCATTGAATTTGTGGCCAGCAGTCGCAAATTTATGCCGCATTTCCACATCCCGTTGCAAAGCGGAAGTAATGATATATTAGGGTTGATGCGTCGCCGTTACCGCCGTGAGCTGTACGCCGACAAAGTAGCGCTGATCAAACAATTCATGCCGCATTGTTCTATAGGCGTAGATGTGATTGTAGGCTTTCCTTCCGAAAGCGAAGCACACTTCCGCGAAACCTACGATTTCCTCCATGAGCTGGACGTATCTTACCTCCACGTATTCACTTACTCTGAACGTGCCAACACAGGCGCATTGGACATACAACCGGTTGTTCCCGTTAACATCCGCCATGAGCGCAATAAAATACTGCGCAACCTGAGCCACAAAAAGATGCAGTTCTTTGCAGAACAACATCTTAATCAAACCAGGAAAGTACTGTTTGAATCGCTCAACAAAGAAGGCATGATGGAAGGTTACACGGATAACTACATTAAAGTAACTACTCCTTTCCGCCAGGAATGGCATAACCAGATTATAGACTGGGAGCTGAGATAGCTTTTAGCTTTTAGCAATTAGCTTTTAGTAAAAATGCAGTGGAGATAAACATATAAACTATGTTCTCCACTGCATTTTTACTAAAAGCTAATTGCTAAAAGCTAAAAGCTATTTCGGGAATCCTGCATCTGCCTTCACTTCTTCCAGCTGTTGCGTATGGCGGTTGGTATGACCGGCATCCAGCAACAACAACTGATACCCATCCATCGTTCCAAATATTGGGTTATCTGTTATATGATTACGCAGTTCATCGGGGGTATTTGTAACATAATCTATGAGCTTATCCCTTTGTTCTGTAAAGTTTTTGATAGCTTCCGCATCTGAGGAATAACTATGTTTGGGAATACCAAATTCCGGTGCTTTAGCTTTATGGCTGCGATCTTCCATCTTTTTCAGCAAACTCTCATCTGTTACCTTGATATCTTTTCTTCTTTCAGGATTGGCAGGTTGTTTCATTAGGCCCTGCTCCATATCCATGAATGTTTTTTCTACCAGGGTAATATGCTCCACGCATTCAATGATTGACCAGCGATCCGGTGCAGGCTTGTATTCCAGCTGAGCATCGGTAAGACCCGCTATGTCTTTCAGGAGACTGTCTTTGGTTTGCTGCAATAGTGTGATAAGCAGTGTTCTATCCTCTCTTAGAATAACATGTTTAGGTGCTGTAAAGCTGGAAAACGCAGCAATAGCCAGCAATAGACATAACTTTTTCATCGTGGTAAATTTTAGTGCCAGAAAATTGGAGTTAATAATAGAGTGAGAAGTTACGAAAAACCAATGATCTCTAAAAATTCTTCCCGTGTAATAAAGCCTGCTCCCAAAGAAGCCAGATGCTCTGTATGTACCTGGCAGTCGATCATCGTTAACTCATGCGCATAAGTCTGCACAAACGTGATGAAGGCCGCTTTAGATGCATTACTCACTTCTGCAAACATAGATTCACCAAAAAAGAAAGCGCCGGTTTTAACACCATAAAGTCCGCCTACGAGTTGGTCATCCTGCCAACACTCCACCGACATTGCATGTCCGGCTTTATGCAGCCTGATATAAGCTTCCTGCATCTCCGGTGTAATCCAGGTACCGCTTTGACCGGTTCGTGGAATACGGCTGCAGCGGGCAATTACACCGGCAAAATCTTCATTAAAGGAAATACGGAAGGATTGCTTTTTCAGCACCTGTTTCATACTGGAAGAAACTCTCAGGTCTTCAGGAAATAAAACAAAGCGTGGATCGGGGCTCCACCACAGAATCGGCGGTTCGTCGTACCAGGGGAAGATGCCGGAATGATAAGCAAGCAATAATCTTTCAACCGACAGGTCACCACCTACAGCAAGTAACCCGTCTGGCTCAGCGAGTTGTACAGGAGGGAATATGAGTTTTTTATGGAGACGGAAAACGGGCATATAAACATTTATCCGCCTGCCATTTCTTCAATAGTAACGCTAAGGCCTCTTTCCTGCAATGCTTCACACAAGGGTCGCAGTTTAATATATTCACCTTGTTTCACAGCGTATTTCCCGTTAAAATGGATAATCAGGGCGCATTGTTCCGCCTGTTCATGCGTATGACCGCACACTTCCATCAGGGAAGAGATAACCCAATCAAACGTATTTACCTCATCATTCCACACCACCAGGCTGAACGGATACTGTTCATCTTCCGCCACCAGCACATCATCCTGTTCCTCGGGTAATCCTTTTGTACTTGTACGATCGCTCATTTTTAAGAAAAGCTTTATGCGAAATTACATGGATTATTCGTTAATTTATCCATATTTAGGGACTGAGATCTGATTGATTTTGGGATTTTGATATTTAGGTGCTGTAGCTGCTACTGCGCTGATGCCAAATATCAGATAACCAAACAAGAAAATTTAAAAATGGTTTATGATGAAAGGACTGGTTTTATTGATGAACACAAATTTACCGCTGAAAGATCCGATACCAATTTTTGCACTGGTATTATTTATTATTCTGCTGGCGCCTATTATACTGCGTAAGTTCCGGATACCCAGTATCATAGGGCTTATTATAGCAGGAATGCTCATTGGCGATCATGGCTTCAAGATCATAGAAAAAGGCAGCATCGACTTATTTGGTAAGGCTGGCTTATTATATATCATGTTCCTCGCAGGATTGGAACTGGATATGACGGAATTCCGTAAAAACCGCTACCGTAGCATGGTTTTCGGAGCTTTCACCTTTTTCATTCCGTTGCTGATGGGCTTTGTAGTATGTACTTATGTACTGCATTTCAATTTCATGGCTACATTGCTGGTATCCAGCATGTTTGCTACACATACACTGGTGGCTTATCCACTGGCCAGCCGCCTGGGCATCACTAAAAATGAAGCAGTTACCGTAGCTGTAGGCGGTACTATTATCACAGATACGGCGGTGTTATTAATACTGGCTATTATCACCGGGGCACAGGCCGGCAATCTGAATACTTATTTCTGGGTGAAGCTGGGTATATCGCTGACTATTTTTGCAGTTATTATCCTGTGGCTGATGCCTATTTTAGGAAGATGGTTTTTTAAGAAGATAAAAGACGATAAAACATCGCATTTCATATTTGTGCTGGCACTCGTGTTTGCTTCCGCATTTCTGGCCGAGCTGGCGGGTGTAGAAGGCATTATTGGCGCGTTTCTGGCCGGACTGGCACTAAACCAGCTGATACCACATACGTCGCCGTTAATGAACCGTATTGAGTTTGTAGGCAATGCCCTTTTCATTCCATTTTTCCTCATCAGTGTAGGGATGCTGGTAGACCTGCGTGTATTGCTGAAAGGCCCTGATGCCCTGATCATAGCAGGTGCATTAACCCTGATGGCACTCAGCAGTAAATGGCTCGCCGCATTTTTCACACAACTGACTTTTAAATACAGTCCCACACAACGCAATGTGATATTTGGTTTGAGCAGTGCCCATGCTGCCGCTACCATTGCGGTAATACTCATTGGGTATAACATGGGTATTGTAGATGAACATGTATTGAACGGTACAGTAATACTGATCTTAATTACCTGCCTGGTAGGATCTTTTGTTACGGAAAATGCCGGGCGTAAACTGGCTATACAGGAAGCAGAAAGCAAACCCGATTTACCGGATCAGCCGGAGCGTATACTGGTGCCTATTGCCAATCCCGATCGTATTGAGGCATTGCTCGACTTTGCGGTGATGATCAAAGATGCGCATGCGCCCACACCTATTTATCCGCTGGCAGTAGTACAGGATAATGATGAAGCCAAAGAGAAAATTCATCTCACCAACAAAATGCTGGAAAAGGCAGTTATACATGCTGCCGCCACAGAGAGTAATGTTCAGGTAGTAACACGTATAGACCTCAACGTATCTGACGGCATTACACGCGCAGTAAAAGAATTGCTGATCAGTGATGTTATATTGGGATGGACCGACAGGACCAGCACTACCGACCGCTGGTTCGGGAATATCTTTGGTACCACCATGGACAACGTATTGCAGCGTGTATGGGAAACAGTATATGTTTGCAACTTCCATTATCCGCTCAATACCACGCAAAAAATGGTGTTGGTCATTCCTCCTAATGGTGAATTCGAACTGGGCTTTCTCCACTATCTGCAAAAAATGTTTATGCTGGCTAAACAGGCCGGTGCCCGGCTGGTTCTTTACAGTACGGCTAAAACACAAATAATTGTAGAAGCTTTTTCTGTACAATCCAAAATGAGTGTAGATCTCAGCTTCAGACAATTTGATACCATTGAGGATTTCCTGATCCTCTCCCGCGAGATCACCCGTAACGATCTGGTAGTAGTGGTAACAGCCCGTAAAAGCACCTTATCCTATCATGCATACATGGAAGGTATCCCGGTTAAACTGGAACGTCATTTTAAAGATAATAATGTGATTCTGCTATATCCGGAACAAAGGGAATTTGATTCGCTGGAAGCTGGTTTGCAGCCGGAAGATCTAACGCTGGCGCCTATACAGGAACAGATTGCTAACCTGAATAAATTGGGAAAAGCGGTAAGACGGATATTTAAAGTTAAGGGGCCGAAGAAATAAAAGTGAAACTTGTAGCAATAAAAAAACCAACATCCGGTTGAGCAATTGGGAGTACAAAATAACTGGTATTTGCCAAACCAGGAAACCTCATATCTCCGGAGAAAGAGGCGTATTCCCGTTTGCATCGCCATATCGGGGATAACTTATTGAGATGAACAACTGATTTGCGTACACGCGTTACTACAACTTTGACAGGTACAGGCAAACATCCTTCCAGTAAGGATACGAAGATAGTTTCGCTGTCTTTTCCCTCGCGTAATAAGCGTAATGCTTTACCAATAAGTTCCCTGTATAAAGCGTGTGCCTTATCCTTTTTTTGTAGTTGCCGGTATACTGCTGATGCAATCTTTGATGCTGTCCCAAATAGCCCGGCGTTTTCCATAGTTTTATGGAAAGCAGGGTCTTTTTTTACCCGCTTACCCGTGAGAGAACTCTTTGTACGCAAATAATGTTTACCTGCCATTTTATAAATGCAGCAACCAGAAAAAGTACCAGTGAGAGGGAAATTATCACGCAGCCTTGCCATAGGATATAATTTCAGGGTTATGGATAACAATCTCTTCTCTTAATAAATTTAAACTTTTTACTAAAAATCACCAACAAATAGCTTTCCCAGTCCTTTCCCAGTCCTTTCCCTGTGTCATCATTGTGCTATCGTAGAGAGTTAAAGCGTACAATATAATCGTAGGGCTCCGGAATAAATGATTTGTAAAAGCTAAAAAACAGGGGGTAAAATAAAAAATCAAGGCTGTATAACTGAAGGGGGATAAAATAAAAAAGGTCCTGCAAATGCAGGACCTTTTTTGTTGTGGGAGTTACTGGATTCGAACCAGTGACCCTCTGCTTGTAAGGCAGATGCTCTGAACCAGCTGAGCTAAACTCCCTTAAAGATCTTCAATAGTATTACAGTGTGGGAGTTACTGGATTCGAACCAGTGACCCTCTGCTTGTAAGGCAGATGCTCTGAACCAGCTGAGCTAAACTCCCTCTAAAGATCTTTAAAAATATGTCAATAATTTGGAGATGTGGGAGTTACTGGATTCGAACCAGTGACCCTCTGCTTGTAAGGCAGATGCTCTGAACCAGCTGAGCTAAACTCCCCTTTTGTTTCTCTTAACCTATCGTCCCTTTCGTTCGATTGGATCGCAAAGGTATAAACTATTTTTATTCTACCAAATATTTTTTGAAAAAAGGGTCAAAAAGCCATTCATTCCTTATACTTACATATGCTCACAACACCTTACAGTAAAGGGTTTCAGGAGGAACAAAAATACGTTTCAATTTTATAAACAACAAAATACATTTCATCATTTACGTGTATCGCAAATCAATAATATGCATAAAATAATTGATAGCAGTAAAACAAAAAGGCTAGTCAAAGACCAGCCTTTTTATCTCTCTAAAAACTAATATGATTATTTCTTTTTCTTCTTTTCAGCTTTCTTTTCTACCTTCTTCACAAAGCCTCCTTCAAAGAAACATTTGATACCACGATAGGCGCCGCAACCACCTGTTTCCCGAATGCTTACCCGGCCGGCAGAAAACTGGAAAGAGATACCACAGGAAGATTCTTTGTCTTTGTACTCTCCCCTGTTACCGGCAATATAATGACCTTTACCGCTCAGCTCTCCTTTACAGTTACCATTATCTTTAGAGAAGGTAATAAAGAACTGAAATGTTTTAGGATCATCACCATCACGGATAGATACGATGCTCATGTCACCTGAGGTGTAATCACCGCTGAACTTCTGTTTGCGCTGTAAAGTATCTATCGGATTAAATATTTGTCCGGCGCTGGTAGGCCCGTTGGAGTTCGTCATGATCAGCGTTACCGTGCCATCCGCATTCACCATGTAAAAATCTTCTTTCAGTGCAGAACGGGTACCAGCCAGCTTTTTCTCGCTGCTGATCTTGATGACATTTTTTGAATCCAGCGACAACGAAGCTACTGTTCCATCGCTACTACCGGTATTGGCTACACGTATACGGTTCAGATATTTCCCTTTTTTATTCATGAAACAGAGGTAGCCCACTATATGGGATTTCCCTGCAGCCTCCACTACCATGTAGTTCACCACATTGCCCGGAATGCGCTGTAACGGGAATAATTGCACCGCTTCGTTTTTACTGAAATCGCCTTTGGTAAGCGTATCCGTTAAGAACCGCAGCGCAGCAGTATCTAATTCAAGAGAGTCGGGCATGTTAAGCTGCAGTGTGTCTGGTGTGAGCTTGTAGGGTAAAGTCCCGGGCGTAAACAACGCCTGAAAATCTTCCAATGTCATGGGCTCATCAGTGCCATGTCCGGACTTCTTCTTCGATTTGCAGGCCGCTAAAACACCAATTGCCAGTATTACTAAGAGAAAACGCTTCATTACAAATTTTGATTCTGGGCGAAAAGTTAGATATAATTTTTATATGTGCGCTGCTAAAATCAAAAAACATACCGGATGCGTAAAAGTTCAAATTAATTATTTAGATTTGTCTAAATAATATTTTAGACCACATGAATTTATCGATCGCAGAGGAGAACTATATAAAGTCCATTTATAAGTTGCAGGAAGGTGATGAGGTAGTCACCACCAACGCATTGGCTTATGAACTGGATACTAAACCGGCATCGGTAACAGATATGGCCAAAAAACTGAATGCGAAAAAACTGATCGATTACGAAAAATACAAGGGCATCACCTTATCTGCCGAAGGCAAAAAAGCAGCATTACAAATTGTAAGGCGGCACCGACTATGGGAATGTTTCCTGGTAGACAAACTCGCTTTCAGCTGGGAAGAAATACACGAACTGGCCGAAGAACTGGAACATGTGCGCAGTGAAAAACTCACCAACCGCCTGAGTGAATACCTCGGAAACCCTGTTATAGACCCACATGGAGATCCTATTCCCGATGCCCACGGCAAAATGGCTAAGCCGCGCCCGCAAACATCGCTGGATCAGGCAAATGCAAAACGGCTGGTAGTAACCGCTGTAACAGATCAATCCACCGCCCTGCTGGCCTTCCTCAACGCCAAAGGCATTAAGCTGGGCACGCAACTGGAAATAGTAGCACACTACGAATACGATAATTCAATAGAAATAAAATTAAAACAACTGCCTGCCCTTACCATCAGTGAACAGGTAGCTAAAAATATAATGGTCAGACCCGTTTAAAAAATTACGAATTACGAATTGCGAATTACGGAGTGGTGAGGAAATTCAAATGAACATCTTCGGGAAGATGTCCGCAATTCGCAGTTCGTAATTTGTAATTATTCATAACTATGAACTTCGAGCATACATCAGCGTCCTTAAGTGAGGTACATCAAAGTGTAGATACCAACGGTAAATCGAAATGGAAGAAAATCTTCGCTTTTTTTGGTCCGGCCTACCTGGTAAGTGTAGGTTATATGGACCCTGGCAACTGGGCCACTGATCTGGCCGGCGGCAGTCAGTACGGTTATAAGTTGCTGTGGGTACTGCTTATGAGTAATCTCATGGCGCTATTGTTACAAAGTCTGAGTGCCCGTTTGGGTATCGTCCGTGGCCGTGATCTGGCGCAGGCCAACCGGGAAACCTACCCTCCTGTGGTAAATTTCATCTTATATATTCTCGCAGAAATAGCCATTGCTGCCACCGACCTCGCAGAGGTATTGGGTATGGCTATCGGTATACAACTGCTCACCGGCCTCCCACTCGTATGGGGTGTAAGTCTTACTGTACTGGATACCTTTCTGCTGCTGATACTGCAACGTTATGGCATCCGCAAAATGGAGGCTTTCATTATAGCCCTGGTGGCTGTTGTAGGCATCTCTTTCCTGATAGAACTCATGCTGGTAAAACCAGTAATGCACGAAGTAGTCAAAGGATTTATACCCTCTATTCCTGATAATACGGCCCTGTATATTGCCATTGGTATCATTGGTGCTACTGTAATGCCACATAACCTCTACCTCCACTCTGCACTTGTACAAACAAGGAAAATAAAAAGAGATGTGAAAGGCATCAAACAGGCGCTGAAAATGAATTTTCTGGACAGCACCATCGCCCTCAACCTCGCATTCCTGGTTAATGCAGCTATACTCATACTTGCCGCCGCAGTATTCTTTAAAAGCGGCAGAACAGATGTAGCAGAAATTCAGGATGCGCACAAACTATTAGATAAGTTACTCGGCAGTAAATTAGCTCCCATCCTATTCGCTGTCGCACTGATTGCTGCCGGACAAAGTTCCACCGTAACCGGTACCCTCGCCGGACAAATAGTGATGGAAGGCTACCTGCGACTACGCATCAATCCCTGGTTAAGAAGGCTCATCACCAGGCTGCTGGCCATTATCCCGGCCTTGCTCACCATACTGATTGCCGGCGACAGTGAAGTAGGCGCCCTGCTTGTATTCAGCCAGGTACTGCTCAGTATGCAACTGGGCTTTGCCATCATTCCGCTGATCCACTTTGTAAGCGATAAAAATACCATGGGCATATTCGCTATCAAACCCATTACAAAAATCCTCAGCTGGGCTGTCACCGTTTTATTGGTGTACCTTAACATGCGGATGGTATACACAGAAGCCATCGGTTATATGTCCGGCACAGGAAATATTTTTGTAGACGGAATTATTATATTAGGTGGCCTTGGCTTTATTGCCCTGCTGCTCATCACCATCATCTATCCGCTTCGCAGCCGCTACCGGAAAGATGCTGCTGCAGGTATACACACCACGCACATATCGCTTGGCCAACTGGAAAAACCAGAATATCGCCGCATTGCCATGGCGCTGGATTTCAGTAAAAAAGATGAACAAATTATTACAAATGCCATTGCTCACGGTAACGCATACACGCAATATATTCTCATCCACATTGTAGAAAGTGCTTCCGCCAAATACTTCGGAAAAGACTCCGATGACCTGGAAACACGCAGAGATCAGGAACAACTGGACACTTATATTGACCTCCTGAGAAAACGTAACATTTCTGCTAAAGGTGTACTGGGCTTCCGTCACCGCGCCAAAGAAATTGCCCGTATTGTAAAAGAAGAAGAAGCCGAATTTTTAGTATTAGGCGGGCATGGACATAAAGGCTTTAAAGATTGGTTATATGGAGAAACTGCGAACCAGGTGCGGCACCAGGTGAAAGTGCCGGTGTTGGTGGTGCAGTGAGGAATGTGAAGATTAAATATTAATGATCAGGATCGTTTTCCCGTATTGATTTAATTCTTTCCAAGGCTTGAATATCTACCCGATCTTTAGGCCTGTTTGCTGCTTTTTTGGCTTCAATTAAGTGGTTGATGTGCAAAAAAGGAATTTTTATATTTTCAATTTCTGCTATTGAAGCATATTCTAAGCATTCATCAAATGTATGTTCTTCCATTCCTTTTAATGAAGTCATAATATCAAGAATAATCCCATTATTCAGGTTAAAGGTTGTCCACCCTGGTACAAATTGTATTCTTTCCAAACTATCAAAATCACCCAATTCATATCTGACAAATGCATTACGAAGATTTCGTCTGTTTTCGATTGTATCCTTTAACCAAATATCCACATCTTCCGTAGCTCTTTGATAGCCGTGCAAATTCGTTGCCACACCTCCAACCATAATGTATTGTACCCCGGCTTCATTTAAGGCATTCCAAAAGCCAAGTAATTCCTCATCGTAAACATCCATGATTATTTCTTTTGAGCGGGTAATGCTTTATGCGTAATGCTGGCATTCTTTAACATGTGGGTTCTTTTCATCAATTTTGTCATCACTAAAAACCGTTCCTTGTAAGTTCGTTTCAATGCGATTTTTAGCAATTCCAACTCCGCCCGTTCAAAATCAGGTGTTTGTTCTTGTTCCATAAATTTGAATTAGTTGAATACTAATTGCAATTTAGCTAAAAACACGCATTCGGGAACACTATTCTATACTAGCTGCTTTATATGATTACATTTCAGTAATTTACCTGTGCATTAATTCCAATCCATCATGCACCATCCCTTCCAACCCGGCCATACCAAACACTTCAGCCGCATTGTGCGTCCGGAAGATTGCGCTACTTTTGACAATGGCAACGTGCACCCTGTGTACGCTACTTTTGCATTGGCGCGGGATGCAGAATGGTGCTGTCGTTTATTTGTGCTGGAAATGAAAGAGGAAACAGAGGAAGGAATAGGTACCCGGCTTACGATAGAACACAGCTCTCCTGCACTCGTAGGCAGCCGGGTAGATTTTACAGCTACTCTCACTGCCATTCATCAACATGAAATTACCTGTAGCTATGAAGCGGTAACGGGTACCCGGCTTATTGCCAGCGGTATACAAGTGCAGAAGATATTAAAGAGAGAAAAGCTGGAAAAGTTATTTGAACAAATTATGTGAACTATAATCCCAGTGCCGATTTCAACCGTGGATAACCTGTTTTACTTACCAGCACTCTCGCACCACTGCGCAGAATAGCCAGGTGGTTTTCCTTCTCATAAGGGTCAATACGCGTTACCTGATTTACGTTGAGGATATAAGAGCGATGTACGCGCGTAAACTGTTGCGGGTCGAGCGTTTGCTCAAAAAACGACATCGTTTTATTCTTGAGGAAATTACCTTCCTGGGTGAATATTTTTACATAATCATCTGCTGCCTCCAGGTAATGAATGTCCTGTACCGGAATAATCTTGATTTTACCATTGATCTTTATCACCACACGATTACTTTGTAAAGGAGTAGCTGCGGCTGTTTCCAGCAAGGCAGGAGTGGCGGTATTTGCGGGACTAAACTGATCCAGCCACTTTTGCAGCGCCTTATCAAAACGCTCGCTGGAAAAGGGTTTTAGCAGATAGTCTACTGCGTGTACTTCAAAAGCACGAATGGCGTGTTCTTCGAAGGCTGTTGTAAAAATCACAGCAGGCATGTTTTCTACCAGTTCCAGCATTTCGAAACCAGTGATTTTTGGCATCTGTATATCCAGAAAAATAATATCCGGTTGATGCTGTTGAATGGCTTTCAGACCTTCAAATCCATCATTACATTCCTGCATCACCTGTATCTGCGGAAAGTTCATCAGATACTCTTTCACCACCTCACGCGCCAATGGCTCATCATCAATTATTACTGCTTTTATCATGTGTTTGTGGTACTTTAATGATTGTAGTATAAATATTTTCGCTGGCGGATACTTCCAGCAGATCTTGTCGGGCAAATAACAGGTAAAGCCTTCTCTGGATAGAGTTTAGTCCAAATCCTGTCCCCTTATTTGGTTGTTGTGATTCGTGGTCAAATGGGTTTTGTATAGCGATATACAACATATTTTCTTCTGCCCACGCTTTTATGCTGATGGTGATATCTCCTATTGTATCATACAAGCCAAATTTAATGGCATTTTCTACTACAGGCTGCAACAACATCGGTGGCATCAACATTTTTGCAGCGCCTTCATCATGAATAATGGTGGTTAAACGATGCCCGAAACGTACCTTCTCAATATCCAGGTAAAGTTGCAGGTATTGTAATTCTTCTGCTAACGAAATCCATTGGTCATCTTCGCGTTTCAGGGAGCCCCGCAAAAAATCAGAAAGCTTCAATACCATTTCCCTGGCCTCTTTGGGACGAAGCATGATCAATGCGTTGATAGAGTTTAAACTGTTGAATAAAAAATGCGGCTGTAATTGCTGACGTAATTTAAACAGTTCTGCTTCCCGCACAATTTTCTCTGCATCTTCTTTTCTTTTAAGGGTTTTCTGCTGATCTTCTGCATCATACCACACCTGGCTTCTGAAGCCGATGCCTGTAATGAGCATCCAGCCTACAATAGCGTGAACGGGAATGGCATTGTTAAGCCATGCCAGGTACCCTGGTTCTGATTCAAAGGTGTTAATCAAGACCCAGCGGCTGATACATACCCATAAAACAGCCAAAGCCAGACTTACTATTGTTACATACCCAAACTTCATAGTATCTGCGGTAGGACGATAATAAGCTACATTATGACTGATAATTACACCGGCAGCTCCCAGCAGTATTACATGCACGGAGCTGTCTGCAATGGCCTGCCATAATGGGAAATGAAACCAGTAGTAGAGCAATCCTCCATATAAAAACATCCATATAGTAAAGGATGTGAGAAAAGTCCACCAGACACTGCCTTTGATTATTTGTTTTGCCAAGAGAGCAGATTTAGTAATTATACGTTAAGCTCAAAATATTGTTGTCCCTGCAGTTGTGCTGATTTCATTTGCAACCAGGCAATGTAGGAATTCGGGTCACCTGGTTCTTCAATGCGGGAATACAGTTCCATACCGTCTGTGAGCTGATCCAGCGTATACACCTCTGGTACGTTGATAAACTTCCATTGTACCAGTTCCTGTTGTTGATTTTTAAAGGCGTATTGTTCCTGCAGCCCTATTTCGCGGGCTTTTTCGCAGGCGTCTTTTTTAGTAATGGCGCTAATCAGCCTTAGTTGTTCATCAAATTGCGGGGTGTGATTGCCATTTCCGCAGATGATCTGATATACTACTTTCGCAACAAACCAATGCATATAATAATGATTTAAAAGTTGGAGGAGATAGTCAGGTAGCTATAATTATTTTCCTGATCAGTAACTTTTGATGTCTACACCACCCATGATACAGGAACCTTTGAGTAACAAAACTTTATCCTTATCGGTAGATGCCATCAGGTCCATAGAGCGATTATCTTCCACGCCGCCCATGATAGAGGTAATATCTACCTTAACAGTCCAGTTCGATGGCACAATGATTTCACAACCACCGAAGATAGCTGTTACCTCCATTTCCACAACACCATTAATATCAGCCTTCATAAAGTTGAGATCAGTACCACCAAAGACAGATGTCACCTGCCCGCCTTTAAAATCCCTTGAGGTAATGATCTTATTCACACCACCAAAAATAGCGGAGGTGTTAATGTAGTCATCTCCGCTGAAGCCCTGGACCTGGCTGCCATAGTTACCGTAGTCGCCATAGTTACCATACTTACCTTTCTTAGGATATGAAAAGATCTCAGCTGTATGGCTTCTTTTTAATATTACCACCAATCCTACTATTATCAGGGCTACCGGCCATATAAAGGTGGCTGTATCATAAGGCCATTGGAGAATTTCTCCTGCCATAAAAATACCACCTACTGCAATCATAGCTATCCATCCACCACCCTTGAAATTCTTTTTGAAACCAAGTAAAAGACCTACAACAATCAGGATCATTTGCCAGGAGAATACCCAGTCAGGAATGTCAAGATTCAAACGTTGCAATAACAGGCACGCACCAACGATGATCAATATCAGGCCGCCAATGCCACGGCTTCTTCTTTTTGATGCAATGATATCTTCGTTTTTCATTTGTTTTACTATTTATGATACAAATGTAGACTGCCTGTTACTTCTTCTCAAGGGCCTTTAGGCTAATAAAGTGCAGATACCGGTAAAATGCAGGAAATTACCGGTGAAAAAGCTGTTAGTTTTTAGCCGTTAGCTTTTAGTGCTTCATAAATTGAGCTCTTGTTAAAGCGCTAAAAGCTAACGGCTAAAAACTGACAGCTATATCTCCACGATCACCAAATCCATATCCCCGGCCAGTTTGGAGAGTATTTTCTTCAATTGCTGTACCATAGGATCGGGGCCGCAGATATAGAAATGTTGATTAAAGTTGGAAATCTTCTCCTTTAAATAGCTTTCATCAATGATATGATGATCATAGCCCGGCACTTCTTCTTCGGTTAATGTATTGATGAAACGCTTGCCCAGCATAGCTTCAAACTCTTCTTTCAGAATAATATCGGCCAGGGTTTTATTAGAGCAGATAAGCTGGTTATTACCCAGTTGTCCTTTATGCTGCAAAGCCCGGAAAATGGCTATAAACGGCGTTACACCGGCCCCACCGGCTATAAACACACCTTCTCCTTTATAATGAATAGTGCCCCATACATCGTGCAGGATCAGTTCATCTCCTGCCTTCAGCTGCCCCAGCTCATGCGTTACACTGTGATGTTCATCATATATTTTGATAGTAAACTCCAGGTGTTCCCAGTCATTCAGACTAGTGAAGGTAAATGGCCTGCGTTCTTCTTCCCATCCGGGTTTGTTGAGAGAAACTTCGGTGGCCTGTCCGGGTACAAATGTATAGCCTGCGGGTTTTTCCACAGTAAATTGCCTTACATTATGCGTTACGGGAGTAACGGACAACACTTTTACAATATGGCTTTCCATTGGTCTAGGTTTTTCTGTAATATGAATGTAGGGTATTTTTTTCCTTAGTGCAAGGCCTGTTGCAACACAGATGCCAAAGCTTTTGCCCAGCGGCCGTAATCTTTTCCAGAAGGATGCAGCCCGTCTGTTGCCAGCAGTGAATTATCCTGCGCGGCTTCGCGGGTAAAAGGGGTAATATCCAGGTAAGGCACCTGCATACTATCAGCAATGGCTTTGTTGGCGGCGTTATAAGCATCTATTTCAGCGGCAATCTGTGCGCGGTTGCGGTCTGCAGCAAATAGTGTTACGCCCCAGTCCGGAATAGATAATACTACCACGTGTGAAGATTTGTTGCCGGCAAAAACAATGGCTTTTTTCAGCAGGGCAGTAAATTCGCCTTCATATTCTTTTACAGATCTGCCCCGGTATTGGTTGTTCACTCCTATCAGCAAGGTTACTATATCATATATTTTGGTGATATGTGCAGCTGCAATTCCCTGCTCCAGCTCATCTGTAGTCCATCCGGTGGTAGCTATTATCAATGGATCTTCTACAGAATAACCTTTACTACGAAGGATATTCGCTACCTGAACCGGGAAGCGTTCCTTGTCGGCTACCTGTTCACCGATAGTATAACTATCGCCAAGCGCGAGATAAGATATGGGCGTCATAGTGGTATCTGAGATTTCGTTGCTGCAAAAAAATGTGCAGCAAAATAACATTAATCCTAACATAAGCAAAAAGTTATATGCCGGAGAATATTTTGCAGAATAAAGACAAGAAACATGGCCCTGCTTTAAACTGAAAAACGTTACCTTTGCACCCGATTACAACAATTACGTAACGCATAAAGAAACTGTTTTATGCCGGCAGAAAAAATATCGATGAACAATGGCCTGCTACAGGTCCCTACTCACCCCATCATTCCATTTATAGAAGGCGACGGAATTGGTCCAGATATCTGGAAAGCCAGTGTACGTGTATTTGACGCGGCCGTGGAGAAAGCCTATGGCAATGATCGGAAAATTGAATGGAAAGAAGTACTGGCAGGCGAGAAAGCCTTCCAGGAGACTGGCGAATGGCTGCCAAAAGTAACACTGGATGCACTGAAAGAATATCTCGTGTCTATTAAAGGGCCGTTATCTACTCCCGTTGGTGGCGGTATCCGCTCCCTGAACGTAGCAATGCGCCAGGAACTGGATCTCTACGCCTGTGTAAGACCAGTACGTTGGTTCAATAAAGTACCTTCTCCTGTGAAACATCCGGAGAAAGTAGACATGGTTATTTTCCGCGAAAACACGGAAGATATCTATGCTGGTATTGAATACATGACAGGTACTCCTGAAGCTAAAAAACTGCTCGATTTTCTGCAAAATGAAATGGGCGTTAAAAAAATCAGGTTCCCGGAAACTTCTTCACTCGGCATCAAACCCGTGTCTATAGAAGGTACTGAAAGACTGGTACGTGCTGCGATCAGCTACGCACTGGAACACAAACGTACTTCTGTTACACTGGTGCACAAAGGCAACATCATGAAATTCACGGAAGGTGGTTTCAAAAACTGGGGTTATGCACTGGCTGAAAAAGAATTCGGTGAATATGTGTACACCTGGGAGCATTGGGAAAAAACCAAAGCAGCAGAAGGCGAAGAAGCAGCTAACAAAGAACTGAAGATTGAAATGGCCAAAGGTAAACTGCTGATCAAAGATGTGATCGCAGATAACTTCCTGCAACAGATTCTGCTGGCACCACAGGACTACTCTGTAGTAGCTACACTGAACCTGAACGGTGACTATATCTCTGATGCATTGGCTGCTGCAGTTGGTGGTATTGGTATTGCCCCCGGCGCCAACATCAACTACAATACCGGCTACGCTGTATTTGAAGCTACACATGGTACTGCTCCACGCTTTGCCAACACCAACACCATGAACCCATCTTCAGTAATCCTGAGTGGTGTAATGATGCTGGAATATATGGGCTGGAAAGAAGCAGCAGATATTATTGTACATGGCCTCAGCACTGCTATCATGCGCAAACGTGTAACCATCGACTTCTACAACCTGATGGATGATGCTACACTGGTTAAAACCAGCGAATTTGCAGATGAAGTGATCAAACAAATGCAAGCTAATTAGTGGTTAGGCATTAGCTTTTAGCTATTAGCATAAAAAGATTGAAGCGAAGATTAAGGCGATATTATACATCCGCTTTAGTCTTCGCTTCAATCTTTTTATGCTAATAGCTAATGACTAAAAGCTAAAAGCTTTGTGCTAATTAGCGGTTAATTTTGTTTTTTTCGCAGCTATTCGTATTTTTCGGGATTATCCCTAACAGGGACTTGCTTGAATAGTTGTTCAATACAATTGCTTTTAATCTAATTTTTAAAAAACCCGAAATGGCAGGAAAAATTAAAGTTGCTAATCCGGTTGTAGAACTGGATGGTGATGAGATGACACGAATCATCTGGAAATTCATCAAGGACAAACTGATACTTCCATACCTGGATGTTGAAATTAAATACTATGACTTGGGCATGGAGCATCGTGATGCTACCAACGATCAGGTAACCATTGACGCAGCAAATGCTATCAGGGAAGTAGGTGTTGGTATCAAATGTGCTACCATCACTCCGGATGAAGACCGTGTAAAGGAATTCAGCCTGAAACAAATGTGGAAATCACCTAACGGCACTATCCGTAATATCCTGGATGGTACTGTATTCCGTGAGCCTATTGTAATGAAAAACGTACCACGCCTGGTGCCTAACTGGACAGCTCCTATCTGCATCGGTCGTCACGCTTTTGGTGATCAGTACCGCGCTACCGATTTCGTAACAAAAGGTAAAGGTAAACTCACTATCAAATTTGAAGGTGAAAACGGTGAAGTTATCGAACACGAAGTATACAACTTCAAAGGCGATGGCGTAGCACTGGCTATGTACAACACGGACGAATCTATCAAAGGCTTTGCACGTGCATGTTTCAACCAGGCACTGATGAAAAAATGGCCTTTGTACCTGAGTACAAAAAACACCATCCTGAAAAAATATGATGGTCGCTTCAAAGATATCTTCGAAGAAATCTATCAACAGGAATTTAAAACTCAATTCCAGGCAAATGGCTTAACCTATGAGCACCGCCTCATTGATGACATGGTGGCCAGCGCACTGAAATGGCACGGTAACTTTGTATGGGCTTGTAAAAACTACGATGGCGACGTACAATCTGATACCGTTGCACAAGGTTTTGGCTCCCTCGGTCTGATGACTTCTACACTCATCACTCCTGATGGTAAAACAATGGAAGCAGAAGCTGCACACGGCACTGTAACCCGCCACTACCGCGATCATCAGGCAGGTAAACCAACTTCTACCAATCCAATTGCTTCCATCTTTGCATGGACACGCGGTCTGGAATTCCGTGGTAAACTGGACAACAACCAACAACTGATCAACTTCTGTAATGCCCTGGAACAGGTTTGTATTGAAACTGTTGAAAGTGGTAAAATGACAAAAGATCTGGCAGTTTGTATCCACGGTAATAAAGTAGAACACGGTAAACATTACCTGTATACTGAAGAATTCCTGCAAGAACTGGATACTGCACTGAAAGCAAAGCTGGCGTAAGCTTTTAGCAGTTAGCTATTAGCTTTTAGCATAAATGACTGAAGCGAAGAGACAAGCGGATATTTAATAAATCGCTTTGATCTTCGCTTCAGTCATTTATGCTAAAAGCTAATAGCTAATAGCTAAATACTAGTACTTCATCTTCTTCCTCAACACCTTATCTTCTCCATAAATATCATCATAAAAAACAAGCGTACCGTGCTGTCCTTCAGCAGTAAAGTAACGCAGGTAAATAGGAATATGCTGGGGAAGGTCCACCTGTTTCTTTTCTTCGCGGGCCAGCCACACACTGATACTATCACCCTTGTGCCCTGTACTGTCTGTACGCACCAGGTAATGTGCTAAACTATCCCATTGCTGCACACGCACACAACCATGACTCATGGCGCGCATGGAGTTCTTGAATAATCCACGGTTGTTGGTATCATGCAAATACACACTGAATTTATTGCGGAAATTAAATTTCATGATGCCCAGTGAATTATCTATTCCGTCCATCTGCCGCAGCACATAAGGGAAATGCCCTTTACTGAGTTTCGTCCAGTCTATCGTTAACGGATCTACGGTATTACCATCTTTATCTATTACTTCCAGGTTTTTGGAAGCGAGATATCCTACATTCTTCCTGATAGCCGGCAACATTTCCTTAAACACAATGCTGTAAGGTACACGCCAGTAAGGATACAGCATGAAGTTGGTCATGTATGAATTCAGCAGCGGTGTACGTGTATGTGGTGCTCCTACAATTACGCGGGATTCCATCATTACCTCTCCGCTATCTACCACCCGTAACATATAACCAGGAAGATTTACCATGATATAACGCGCAGGCAATGTATCAGGTAATTTCCGCCACCGGTCCATGTTTACAGCTGCCTGCATGATCCAGTCGTGCATAGATCTGTTCAGTGCTATCACCGTTCTTTTACCGGCAACGCCATCCTGATAAATGTTAAATTCTTTCTGAAATGCTTTGATACCGGATTTTAATATCGTTGTATCTGTTGCATGACCGGTAGTATCAAGATGCCCGCTTTGCACCAGGCGGTTCATCACCAGCTGCTTGAAAGCCGCAGTATCAGTATAATTCAGTGGCAAAGTATCCCAATGATGATGGTTGTATTTTGATTTGAAAGTTTGTATACCTTCTTTCAATGCTATATATCCTTCATGGGTAGGCTCCAGTTCATGCAGGATATTAGTCACATTTTTTTCCTGTAAGGCCTGCTGCAATTTTGTGATGAGCACCTTATCTGTGTACAATGAATCTGCTTTCAGGGTAATACTATCCCGTGGTGCTGCACCGAAATGCAGGTCAGACGCCATTCTCATGAAGGCATCCGTCATCAGTATATCTACCTTTGCCCATAAAGCAGCATCTTTTTTTGTGGTAGCATCGTTGCTCATTTGCTGCCAGGCAGCCGTGAGGGCTGGTTCATGGTATTGAGCCGGCAACAACCCTACATCCTCCGCATGCTGTATCATGTTTAACATAGAATCCGCAGCGGGATTGGCTACGCCGTCTCTTGACCATTGGCCGGTATGTTTGCTTTGCTCGTAAAAATCCTGAATGGCTGTGGATCTGAAGGCTTGTAAACTGTCTTCCAGCTGTCCTTCATTGTCTTTCAGGGCAGACAAACGTTCCGTGATATTATCTGTTATCACTTCATCCACTTGTCTGATGTTTGCTACAATCTGTTTTTGTTTGGGGGCGGTATGCTTCTTTTTATTTCCACAGGCTAACAATAAGCACATTCCAGATCCGCATAACAAACTGATAATAAAAATCTTGTTCTTCATCTGCAGTAAATCGCTATAGTAAAGATAGGGATTTGCAAATACTGTGCTGAAAATATTTATTTACAACAATCTTTTTTCATAAATAATGATTGCATAAACCTCAATATGCTGGTAAGTATTTTTTTCATTTCCGGATTTTTTAAAAAGAGGCTACGATGCGCAGTAGCCTCTCTTAAAACTAAAACTAAAACAACTAACTTTTATGTCCTTCCGGTATATACTAAAGCTTGTCCAGTGGTATACGCTCAGGGGCTTTCAATTGCTTAAACTGACTGGGAGTAAGACCGGTTACTTTTTTGAATTGTCCTGAAAGATGTGCTACACTGCTGTATCCCATCTTGTAACTAATTTCACTTAAACTTAATTCATTGTATACCAGTAACTCCTTCACCCTTTCAATTTTCTGCTGAATAATATACTGCTCTATGGTAGTGCCTTCTGTTTCAGAAAAAAGATTACTGAGATAATGATAGTCCTTCTGCAACTTTCCTGCCAGCAAAGTGGAAAAATTTTCCTTCATTTCATCCAGTTCTGAATGATGCACCGTTTGTACTACAATACTTTTTATACCGGCAATCAATTGTTGTTTTTTATCATCTATCAGTAGAAATCCTTCTGCCTGTAATCCCAGCGCTACCTGCTGCAACTGTTGCTCAGTAAGTGTTCCTTCAACTACCGCTTTTCCCAGTTGTATATCCTGTACAGTGAAATGCTGCGTTTCCAGCGTTGTTTTCACCACTTTTATACAGCGCGGACAAACCATATTTTTTATGAACAGATCGGTTGTCTGCATGCCATTCTATTTTTTAATGTTGAAAATATTATGTTCAAATCTTATTAAAAACGAGTTGAATGTATTACGGGGCATATCTCCTGCAAGCTGCGTACGATAAGATAGGTCCAGCCGTGTGGTGCTGTTAAAAATAAACTGTATAGCAGGGGCAATATCCAGGTACGAACCACGGCCTGCCGCATCTGTATTGGTTTTCCCAAGTAATTCCAGGTACAGGTTTAAATTGGTTTGCTGGAAATTTTTATATTTCACCGGCAGTACCAGGTACCCTGCAGAAAGGCTATAATTTACGGAATTCTTAGAGAAATCGTCCGGAATATTATCTTTCACATTGTTCATATAACGTGAATACCCCAACGTAGTTGACAATGCCAGCTTATGTAACAACTGCGTAGCTATTACTCCACCTGAAACACCAGAAGTAGCTCCTTCCAGATCCAGCTCTTTGTTATCGTAAGGCCGTACATTATGTGCGCCGTCAGATAACGCCGGGTAATATGGATTGTCGATTATGGAAGCTTTTGCATATGCTGCCATACGAAAATGTGCATGCTGCTGGTCCGATGACAGGAAGCGGTATTTCGCATAAAAACTTCCTCCTTCCACCCTGATGGAGGATTGCATCATATTGGAAGCATAACCGATTACATGCAGCATGAGCTTTTTATTAACGCCCCACATCACCTCTGGTTCAAAGCGCATACCCGTAGTTCCGCTATTCTCCATATTAAAGAACTTATTGGTAAGTCTTATTCCCAGTGAGTTTGCAGGCATATTACTGGCCGGCTCCGTATTTACGTATAATTCCTGTGCGGTGACAAAGCCACTGGTGGCAAAGAGGACCACTGCTATCATTAAAAATTTCTTCATAAACCAAACAAGTATTAAATGGTAACGTGATAAACCCTTTTAGAAGCTGGTGCAATAGCAGGTTTACAGCAATCCCCTATCATGCCTGTTTTGTAGCAGGACATACTTGTTTCAGTACTGAATTTTTTAAATGCTTTTGAGGAAACGAATCCTTTGTCGATAACAGTAACGTCTTTAATTCCTTTTAATACCTGGTTCTTCACATCCATAAAATGTAAGGTGTTGCCGGCAAAAGCAACATGTGCATCATTCTGCACTTTTACCTCATCAAAATTGGCTGTCATTACCAGTTTTCCAACAGAAAAGCCGGCATCTTCCACCTTCTGTTTAATAGCATCAATACTTACCGGAACACCCGGTTTAAAGGATAAAACAAAGGTGGTATTATCGAGGTCGGTATCTATCTTATCAACAAAAGGCAGTGTTTCCAATGCTTCATAGGTAGCTTTTGAGCACATCGCACAGGTAAGACCCGTAGCCTGTACACTGGCCTTGGTAAATTGCGCTTGTGCGCCGAAAGTCAAGCCCAATGCGAACAGTATAATGGATATTGTTTTCATGATCTGATTAATTATTAAATGAAGAAATTACAGCAATACTTTTGTTGTTCCGCGAGCAGAACCTTTAAGTAAGGCTGAATCAGATCAGGAAAGTGCAGTTTTGCAGGAAAATGGGAGTAGTAGTAATATCGGGTGGATCATGTGTATAACCACCGGTTAATATTTTTTGGACAGACAATGCCGGCACTGGCAATATTTTCACCGGTAACTGCAGGTCTGTAGCCATGGTAAAGTTCTGCTGCAGAGCCTGGGCGGCCTGGTGCGATTCGGTAACTTTACAAAATTTGAATTCATCCTTGCAACAACCCATGCTTTTTACCGGCTTATTGCATTTATTGCATTTTTCAGCCGGAGCCTCCTGCAATTCTACAGATGCCAGCTTGCCCATACAATAATGCACGTTTACTGCAAACCCGCTGGTAAGCGTGATATACAGGAAAGCAAATAATATGGCAAAAAATCGTTTCATGATGAAATACAAAAGTAAGCCTAAATGGCGAAAGCACAAAGCAATACGCCCGGCGAGGCATATTGCTTTGTGTAACTTCTTAATTGATAAACCACCATCTCAGGCCCACCCTCACATCAAAGTTATTGTAAGGATATAATGGTGCTGTATAGTTGTTTTTAGAAAAGAATGTATTCAGATTCTCTGCGCGTACATAGGCAGAGAATGATTTGATACGGAAGTTGGCGAATGCAGCCAGATCGGGAAAATTATAGGTGATCTTCTGTTTATTCTGATAGATGAACTGTCCGGTTAAAGGCGAATAATCATCTGCATAATAACCAGTATTATAGCGCACTTCAATACCGGTCATCAGGTTCAGGTTCGTATACAATTTCTTTTCAAAGGCAAAGCGGTTGCGGGTCCAGAAGGCTGGTACATTCAGTGGTGCATTGCCATGCAGCTGCTGAAAAGCAAGATCTATGTACCAGGCAAATGGTTTCACGGTAATTTTTTTGCTAAACACCACCTGCAACAGGTTAAACAAAGAAGTATACTGATCGCTGTGATAATAATCCTTGAAATAAGTGTAGTTGGTAAACAGAAAATAGTTCACCGCCAAACTATATTGCAATTTTTTATTATCCGTGGCAAACTGCAGCTGGGTAGTATTTTCCTTGGCCAGATTGGAATTATACCAGGTATCCCGGCTACTGTTGAAATACTTGTATACATAAGACGGCTCCCGGTTTACGTTGGTAAACGACAGTTTCATATCTCCCAGCAAGTCGCTGAGGTGTCGCCGCAACATGCCGGCCACACTGTAATCACCCATGTTTTGCCCTACCAGGTAAAACTCTCCTTTAGCAGAAAAGTCCCATTTCTTATTACGGGTTTTATTACGATATTCCCCATGCAGGGCCAGGTTGGTGAAGTTGATATCTGCATCCATAAAGGTGCCGGTAATGCTTTCAAACCTCGCTCCTATATTGATAAAGTGCCCCAGATTACCACGCATCGGAAACTGTATCAGCGACAGATCATTGGAGATCATTTTCCATACATGTTTCGCAGAGATGGTATCATTTGGAATAAAGGCCAGATTATAATGGGTCGTATAAAAGGTGGTATCCGGGCTTGTATCAATAAACTGATAATTATTGTTCTGGTAATTAAAAGTATACTGAACACGGAAAACCGGATCAAATCTGTAGATATCCGTAGTGTCGTTGACATGAATAGAGTCTCCCTTGCCCCAGTCGTACTGCTGTTGTATCAGTAATCCTGTTTCCTGGTACTGCGTTTTCACCGGAATGGTAGTACCGAAGAAACCATATGATTGTGAAGAAGTATTGCCCAGGAACACCGGAATGGTTTTCCGCTGTGTATAGTTTGGGTTGGTCAGAAAAGAATCGTTCCTGACCCCTCCGTTTTCTCCGCCATTGAGCTTATTGTAATAAAAACTGAAGTAGGTATTGGCGCGTTTGTTTTTGCTCTGATAACGGGCTGTAAGGCGGTAAGTATCGTGGTTCGTATTCTGCGAACGAAAGTAACCGGGTGCGTTTACCTTCCGATAGTCAAAAGCAAAGTTAAAGCGCCCTGTCCGGTTCTGGGTATGTGTTACCTGTATAACCTGTTCCTGCTTACTACCTACCAGGTACTGGAGTTCCGTATAAGGACGGGTAGTATAATAAAAACGGGCACCTTCGTGCGTATTGGCGTATACATCATACGAGTGAAAACCGGCGTCAAAGCCAGGCTTCATCAGTGGTGAGTAGATAAGATTACGCGCAGCACTACCACTGTTACCAAGCGTAGTATAAGTAGCTGGTACCTTCAGGAAATTCAACTGAAAATCAGTCACAGAAGAATCTATGACGAAATCCGTCGGCTCCCCCAGGTGCCGGTATGTAAGGGTAAGCGTATCCGGTTCGTGGTCATGCCTGGAAGTATCCCGCTGCATTTTACTACTACCGCCTCCGCCACCCATGCTGCCAAAGCGCCCTGTATTATACTGGGCCTTTAATTGATTCCCGCAAAAAAACAGCAGGGCTATGAAAATGAAAAGTTGCCTCATCCGAAAGTGACAAAAACGTTTATAGTTGCCGGATTAATTCACTAAAAATAAGCGTTAGCTTAGGTTCAGCCGCTTTGGCTGCTGCCAGTACCTCATCATGGGTGATCACATTTTCTTCCTCTCTGATTCCTATATCGGTGATCACACTCATGGCAAATACTTTCAAACCAGCATGTGCTGCTACAATAACTTCAGGCACAGTGCTCATTCCTACAGCGTCGCCGCCTATAATATGCATGTACTTATACTCTGCCCTTGTTTCAAAGGTAGGGCCTTGTACGCCTACATAAACACCGGTGTGTAAAGATATTTTATTCGTTGCGGCAATTTTATAGGCCGCCTCTATCAATGTTTTAGCATAAGGCTCGCTCATATCAGGGAAGCGCGGCCCCAGTGCATCCTCATTTCTGCCACGCAAAGGATGCTCTGGTTGCAGATTGATATGATCTCTGATGACCATCAGATCCCCCACATTAAATGCAGGATTCATGCCACCTGCTGCGTTGGAAATAAATAAAGTATGAATTCCCAGGGCTTTCATCACCCGAACAGGAAAAGTTACCTGTTGCATGGAAAATCCTTCATAAAAATGGAAACGCCCTGCCATGGCCACTACAGGCTTCCCCTGCATATGCCCCAGAATTAATTTGCCAGAGTGACCTTCCACCGTAGATACCGGAAAATGCGGTATATCGCTGTATGAAATTTCTATCCTGTTTTCAATATCCTGTGCCAGGTTGCCTAATCCGCTACCTAATATAATACCCGCTACCGGCGCATCCTGCCAATGTTTTCTGATATACTCACCTGCTGCCGTGATCTGTGCTGTTAGTTCACTCATCTGTTTATACATTAATTAAAAGTCGGATTTAAAAAACAAACCCGCGCAAAGTTATTTTTTAATTCACAAATGACTGCAGTTTTATATTTAAATCATAATGACCTAATTTAGCGGCAAATTTTATTCCGATGAACTTACACGAGTACCAGGCTAAAGAACTGTTGAAAAAATATAATGTACCGGTACAGGAAGGTATCCCGGTAGATACCCCTGAGGCGGCTGCAGAAGCTTACAAGCAACTGAAAGTGCAATTTGGTAATGAATTTGCCGTAGTAAAGGCGCAGATCCATGCTGGTGGACGCGGTAAGGGTAAAATCCGTGGTACAGAACAAAGGGGTGTAGCAGTAGGAAAAAATGCGGAAGACGTTAAAACCATAGCTGGCAATATATTAGGAGGTACCCTCATTACCATTCAAACCGGCGAAGCTGGTAAACTGGTAAACAAAGTACTGGTAGCACAGGATGTTTATTATCCAGGTGCTAACCCGGTTAAAGAATTATACCTCTCTATCCTGCTGGATCGTGCCAAAAGCCAGAACGTGATCATGTACTCCACAGAAGGCGGTATGGATATCGAAGAAGTAGCACACAGCACACCTGAAAAAATATTTAAAGAATGGGTTAAGCCTAATATGCCCCTTCAACCTTTCCAGGCACGTAACATCGCCTTCAACTTCGGTTTGAGCGGTGAAGCATTCAAAAACATGGTAAAATTTGTTACCAATCTGTACAATGCTTACGTAGGACTGGATTGCAGCATGCTGGAAATTAACCCGCTGTTCAAAACCAGTGACGAAAAAATCATTGCCGTAGATGCTAAAGTAAACCTGGATGATAACTCCCTGATGCGTCATCCTGACCTGGAAGCACTTCGTGATATCACAGAAGAAGATCCTACAGAAGTAGAAGCAAGCAAATACAACCTGAACTTCGTTAAACTCGACGGTAACGTAGGTTGTATGGTAAACGGCGCTGGTCTGGCCATGGCTACCATGGATATGATCAAATTAAGCGGTGGTGAACCAGCCAACTTCCTGGACGTAGGTGGTACTGCTAATGCACAAACAGTAGAAGCAGGTTTCCGCATCATCCTGAAAGATCCTAAAGTAAAAGCTATCCTGATCAATATCTTCGGTGGTATCGTTCGTTGCGACAGGGTTGCACAAGGTGTAATCGATGCTTACAAATCTATTGGTAACATCACTGTACCTATCATCGTTCGTTTACAAGGTACCAACGCAGCAGAAGCTAAAGTACTGATCGAAGAAAGCGGCCTGAAAGTACAGTCTGCCATCTTGCTCAGTGAAGCAGCTGCCCTGGTAAACAAAGCTGTTAGCGCATAACTTAGCTTTTAGCAGTTAGCTTTTAGCTTTTAGTAAAAATGCAGCGAAGGCATCATAACATTATTTGGCCTTCGCTGCATTTTTACTAAAAGCTAAAAGCTTCTAATTCAATTTAGACAATTCCTTTTGATAGTTCTCCGTGGAGTTTCCCATTGATGCTGCTATAGTCATCGCCCAGGTAAAGTATTTCTTTGCCTGTTCCGGGTGACCGTCTTTGCACATATAAGCCAATGACTGTAAGGCTTCCAGGCTCGAATGTTCATTTAATACCGGCTCCGCCCATTTTGCATAGAGATCTTTCAATGAAGGATCTTTTTGTAAATCCAATCCCAGATAAAACGTCATATAACGCACACGGTTTTCATTATTATCATGGTGTGCAATGGCAAATTCCAGGAAAGCTTTTGCATTTCCACAGGTCTTATATAAATAGTTCTCTGCATAATACATTTGTGCAAACTGCCAGTCTGCAGCACTATACCCAGCTTGCTGCTTTGCTAAAAAAGCAGCAAAAACTTTTTCATCCAGTTGTTTAGGGAGTACCGAAAGGTCCTGTCTTAACAAACCTTCAAAGATCCTTGTGTTTAGTTCATCACCAAAGCGCGCTATATAAGTATTCCTGTTCTTAATATAAAAATCCCGGTAATTAGCAGGCAGGTTTCTGCATACCAGCATCGCTTTAAATACGGACTCTTTATAAAAGTCTTTCTGTGCAGCCAGGTAGGTTTTCACTACCGCACTATCGGGGTATTTCCTGTCCTTTGCATAAAAGAACGTCTTATAAAATTCAGGATCATCCGTTTTCAGGCTGTTCCCAAAGCCAGCCAGGTATTTGTCTGATTTGTACATTTCAGTATTGCGCTGTAAAAATTGCATGAACTGGAAAGGTTCCTGGTAGCCCATTCCCGTGTTAATCAGTTTTCCTTCGCCGGAAATGATCAGGTAAGTAGGAAAGCCTGTCATGAAATATTTTGCGCACAGGTCTTTCCCGAATGCTTCTTTAAAAACATCATAGCCTGTGCAGACAAAATTTTCTTCCATGTACTTTTTCACTTCCGGACGTGGAAATACTTTTACTTCCATGTCTTTACAAGCGTGGCATCCTTCAAAATAAGTGTCAATAAAAATTGGTTTGTGCTCTTTTTGAGCTTTGGCTGTAAGCTCCTCCCAGGAGCCTTTGATAAACTGGGTGCTGTCCTGCGCTAGGGCGGTCAAGGGCAATAGCGCTGCTAGCAGCAGTGCTTTAAATGCATACTTCATTTTCTTGATTTTTAATGGTTTGGTTCTGGTTTGGTTTGGTTCGATTTCTGTGGATAAATCTAATGAATACAACTGTAATCCAACAACACAGTTTTTTAACTGGCTGGTAAAGCGTACCGGCGGTTTAAAAAAGAAGGGCGAAGACCAAAGCAGATTTTATTTGCTTTTATCTTCGCCCTTCTTTTTATGATCAGTAAGGTTTATTCTCCCTTTTTAGGAGGAGGAGGCATAGCTGCCTTTGGAACATTATTTTTTTGTTCTTCCTTTGGCTTGGGAGCTTGCTCCGGAGCTGGTTTCTCTGCACCCGGTGCAGCAAAATCGGTAGCATCACCGGAACCGTAATCATCGGCGGAACCGTTACCCACATTTTCAGATTCTGCTCCTGGTTTAACGTTAGACTCATAATTCATATGCACGTCGTCATCGCTCATATTAGCAGGTATCGGGAAATGATCACTGCTACCAATCTTGAGCGTCGGATCTGCATATACTTTCTGCATGAAATAAGCCCATATCGGTAAACCGGTATTAGCACCCTGTCCAATGCCGGTAGTGCTGAAGTGGATAAAGTTATTTTCACAACCTACCCATGCACCAGCCAGCAGCTTAGGTGTATAACCCATGAACCAGCCATCGGTATTATCATTGGTAGTACCGGTTTTACCGGCTATTTCACCCTGCATATTATACCTGGAACGTAAACGTGCGCCGGTACCTCCCGGTCCTACTACACCTTCCATCATTTTCACCATGGTATATGCTTCTTTTTCACTGATCACTTCACGTTTTACCGGTGCAAATGTTTCCAGGATGTTGCCGTTTCTATCTTCTATACGGGTAATATAAATTGGTTTGGTATTAATACCTCTGGCAGGGAACATTGTATATGCCTGCAACATTTCATACAGCGATATAGCGGCAGAACCCAATGCAATAGAGGGATACGGCGGGATTTCGCTGGTGAAACCTATTTTATTCTGAGCGAAATCAGCAAATGGCTTTGCCCCTATCTGTTTAATCAGATAGGCAGAAACCAGGTTCAATGATTTTGCCAGTGCACCTGCCATCGTAATAGAGCCGCCTGTACTACCTTCTGAGTTATGAGGAGTCCAGTTGCCTATAGTAATAGGTTCATTGGGTAATATGGTGTTAGGTGAAAAACCATTCATGATAGCAAAACAATACAAAAATGGTTTAAAGGTAGAACCAACCTGACGACGGGTTTTAGCCACGTGATCATTCTTAAAATAACGGAAATCCGGACCACCTACCCAGGCTTTCACTTCACCGCTTTCAGGATCCATAGCCATAAAGCCTGCCTGTAATATGGCACGCATATATTTGATGGAGTCTATTGGTGTCATGATAGTATCCATTTCATTCAGATCCGGCTCTGTGGAACTCTTCCAGGCAAATACCTTCATACGGGTAGGCGTATTAAAAGCCCTTGTTATGGCGGAGTCAGAAGCCTCATCATCTTTCATGGCTTTATACCTGTCTGATTCCTTGGTATACTGGTCCAGGAATTGAGGCCATTTTTTCCAGATGTTACCTGTTTTAATATCATTTTGTGCAGATAATGATTTTTGCAATACCTGCAGATGTTTGGCCACTGCTTCTTCTGCATATAACTGCATCCGTGGATTGATGGTAGTATATATTTTCAGTCCATCACGGTAAAGGTTATACTCTGATCCGTCAGACTTCTTGTGTGTTTTACACCAGCCTTTCAGTTCATCCCGCAATACTTCACGGAAGTAAGGCGCCAGTCCTTTATTATGGTCAATCTTATTGTAGTGTAATACAATGGGCTTACTCTTGGCGCCGGCAGCTTCCGCAGGTGTAATAAAACCTGATTCCACCATATTATCAATAACCGTATTACGGCGGTTGAGTGCCATTTGCGGATTACGGCGGGGGTTATACATGGTATTACCCTTGAGCATGCCCACTAATATAGCCGCTTCTTCTATAGATAAATGACCGGCATCTTTGCTAAAAAAGGTACGGGCACCATTTTCAATACCATACACGTTATCACCAAAAGCTACGGTATTCAAATACAGTGTCAGGATTTCCTGCTTGGTAAAATTTCTTTCCAGTTTAACGGCAATGATCCATTCCTGTATCTTCTGAAAGGCTCTGCCAACTGGATTACCGGAACGTAATTTCCCCAGGTTATCTGCCTGCAGGTTCAATGCTAATTGTTGGGTAATTGTACTGGAGCCACGTTTTTTACCAATAAGCAGGTAAAAAGGAATAGCCATTGTGCCTTTAGGATCGATACCGGAATTATCGTAAAACCGGGTTTCTTCTGTTGCAATCAGCGCATTAATAACATTCCTGGAGATCTCATTGTAATCACTACTGGAACGATCTACCTGGTAATATTTACCCAGGATAGTGCCATCATCTGCAATCACTTCAGCTGCCAGTGCAGCCCGCGGATTTTCCAGCTCCTCCATTGAAGGCATACTACCAATCACCCGGAAATTAATGAGTAAAACGAAGAGAACAAGTAATGCTAAAATACCAAACGCCACACGCCACAATATTTTCACCGATTTTTTCATGCGCTATATGATTTGTTTTATGGCCAAACCGCCTGATTTCTTTTTTTAATGGACAGTTACTTACTATCTGTTGGCTATATAAAATAATTTTTCAATAATATCTGTCAATAGCAATAAACAAGCCTGTTTATTAAGAATTTGACCCACAAAGCTATTTAAAATTTGGACATTTTGACGTCTTGTGATTTAGATATTTAGTTAAATATAAATGTATAAACAGAAAATATAATATCTAAATAACCAAATATCTAAATCGCTCGTTTATTGGGTAACATAATTATCTACAAAAAACTTCCGGTAACCGGACAGATCTTTCGTGCTATTTAACAAAATGAAATTATCTCTCGAAATAACAAAGAAAGAATACTCCGTGGGGCGTATCCTGGGAATGATATTGGCTGAAGCCTCATCCCGGATCTCATCAAAGTACGCCAGGGCCTTGTCTTCATTAGGAAACAACCGGAAAATGAGCATAACATCATTAGGCGTCAGCACAAAACTCCCCACCTCAATTTTGTCGTTGGCATGTTTGGCAGCATTGTAACGGGTAAACTGGTTCAGCCCTTCATCCATCAGTTCTTTGGATACACGCTGAAACGACAGCACCACAAAAAACGGGTTGTTGGTAGTGAGCTTATAAGGTGTTACTGGTTTAACAGGCACAATGGGAGCGGGTGTAGGAGCTACTATGCCCGCCGCTATTTTTGCTGAATCAACGTGCGCCTTCGCTACATTAATCTTATCAGCCAGCACCGGCTGCGGATTTTGCCAGGGGTAGCGCATCGAGACATCTTCATCCAGCAATACACCTTTGGCATCTCTTTTCCTTACTTCCAGCTTAGCCAGGTAGTCTGTCAGCTCACCGCGGTGGTTCAGCGCATCCAGCAGGGCTTGTGCCTGTGTGCGGATAGCTTCATCAGCGGCATATTTGGTAATAACTGCCTGTACCGCCTTGCGGGAAAGCTGCATGGTATCTGTAGCAAACAGGGTATCTGTTTTTACGATGATCATCGCCTCGAGCAGGTCAAATCTGGGCCGCAGGAAATTGAACCCGAAAGTCGAATCTGCCATTTTCTTCTGCGCCAGTGCACCAGCATAATCACCATTACGGAAAGCAGTATAGGCCGAATCATATGCGGCACTGATCTCTTTTTTCTTTTCTCCGTTAATATCTTTTAACCCTCCGGAACGAATGATGTCTGCAAAATTCGTATTGCCGTACTGGTTAAGCACCATATCCTTATACCGGTTGGCTGCTGCTGTATGATTCTGCTTACCATGCCAGATATACAGTGAATACAGCACTTCCGCTTTACGCGGATGGGCAGGATAAACAATCAGTAACGAATCATAAGTTTCTATCGCCAGCGGATAATTATCCAGTTTATCATGATACAGTTTGCCCAGATCAAACCAGGCATCCATTGCTTTGTTTATTGAGCTGGTCATTTTTTCCGGCGTGAGCGGTAGGCCCACAGCCAGTTTTTCTGCGGTTACACTATCCGGCGCAATAGTTTCTGCTGTTGCCTCTTTAGGGGCATCGAGCATTTCTATGGGGGCATTACTGTTGGTAGCATTTACGACCCCGTTCTGGCTACGGCGCCAGTTATCTCCTGGTTGCCGGTTTCCCCATCTGCGTTTAAATTCAGAATAGCCGGAAGATTTACTGCCCGGATTATAAAAATACCAGTCACCTTTTTCGTCTTTAGGTGAATACGCGCCACCATTCATACTAAAAGCCGGATTTCCAATTGGGTTGGCTGCTGCCAGGGCATCCTTCTTTTTCTTTTCTGCAGCTTCATTTTTAATGGTAGCGGCCATTTTGGAGAGGAAAATATTACGGTCAGATGCAGGCATGGCCGCGATCCGCTGTAAACTGTCCTCCCGGCGAATGATCTCCAGTTTGGCTGCCACGCTTGTTAGTACTTCCTTGCGGGTATGTACAATTTTGGCATCTGCAAAATCAGCCGTCATTACACCTGCGGTGCTGTCGTAATATTTCTTGGCATCCAGGTATTTGCGTTGATCGTAATAAATATCTGCAATGCCTTTATAGGTAAGCGTTCGCTGTATCAGGTTGTTGCTGGGCACTTTCAGCGATTGCTGCATGTAATTGAGCGCTGCTTCCGGGTCTTTCGGATATTGCAGGGTACCCATTGTATACAGGATGCCGTCGCGGAACCTTAAAAAACGTTCCTTTTTCAACATGTGGTGCAGTCCTACCAGGCTTTTTTCCAGGCCGCCATTGGCTTGCGCATTGGTTATCGCGATCTGTAATCTTGCCTGAAAATCCATCATGGGATCAGGTTTCAGGCTGATAACAGTACGAAACTGTTCCAGTGCAGAATCAGCATGTTGTTGTTGTACATACAATTGCCCCAGTATATACGCCATTCTGGCTTTGGCCACCCTGTTATGGCTCTTGTCAATAGCTACCTTCAGGGGTTCAATTGTTTCCGCGTAGCGTCCCTGGATGTAATTACCATAGGCACGCACTTCCGCGAGGCCACCATCGAGGCGATGCGGGAAGTTAGGATCATTATTCAGTATATTCAGGAGTGCCTGTACTTCGTCATATTCCTTTTGCTCCAGCAGGGTTTTAGCCCGCCACAGGAAGGCATCATTACGTGCTTTGGTATGTCTGAAATATTTTAAGATGCCTTTTGATTTTTCTTTGGTAGCAATGGAGATCTGATCCTTTTCATTGGAACCTACCACTGTTTTATACTCAGATTTCTTTTTGGGCGCAAAAGCGATATTGATGTATTGAAATGTTTTATTGGCGTTTTCGAGGTCTCCTTCGTAGAAATAAGCTTGTCCCATTAGCAGGAAACAGTCATCTATCCATTTGCCACGGGGATCGTGTAGTTGAATGCCCATGGAAGCTTTATCAATAACGGAATCCAGCTCTCCTTTGCTGAAACCCTGGTTTTGAAGACTAAGCGGGTAAAATGGCAGCAGGATCCTGTAGTTATCCTGTCCGTCGCGGCTAACTGTTTTTACCACCCTTGCCAGTTTAACATTGGCGTGGAAATAATAATTGTAGCGTGTAGCCAGGTTCTGGAAAAATTTCCTTTTCCAGGTCCATTTCTTTTTTTCCAGCATTACTTCAGAAGGGGGACGACGATCCTGCACCCGTTGTTGTTCCTTTGGCTTGAACAGGGGTTTGGCAACAGGTTTCTGCTGTCTGTTATTTGGAGTTTGATCCTGAGGTGGTGGTTGTAAAGGCTGGTTTTGGGGCTTATTTTGCGCCCAAACAGCCGGTGGTAAGCCCAGGCAAAACGGAAAAAGAATAAATACCAGATATTTATGTAGCAATTTGATGCAATTCATGGATGCCAGGGTGTATAGGCTAAATATATATAACTTACAGTTTAAAAAAATATTTTAAAGATAGGATAAAATAGTTGATTGGCTGCTGCCATTATTCCGGATTTCGGGACTTTTTTCAAAGTAAGTTTATTTTTAAAATCCTGGTTTTCAAATAAAAACGCATCTTCCCACACACAAACAATAAAACACTATTCTCGGTTTTACAATAATGATTAACTTTAGCCCGCCTGAAAAGGAAAAAATTTCTTTAAGCATTACCACAACATGGCCAGGAAGGGGAAAAAAAACAGTAGAAGAAATCTTGAAAAGCTCAGTCATAAGTACCGCCTGGTAATTATGAATGATGATACGTACGAAGAAGTGACCTCATTCAAACTCTCAAGAATGAGCGTATACATAGCCTTCAGCACCCTGTTTGTATTACTGGTAGCCATTACTGTGGCCACTGTAGTATTTACGCCTTTGCGCTATTACATACCCGGTTATGGTGATCTGAAACAACGCAAAGAGTTTATCCACCTTAAAATGCGTGCTGATTCCCTGGAAACAGCCATTAATGCGCGTGATCAGTACCTGAAAAACATTAAACAGGTGATCAGCGGGGAATTTACCGGAAAACTAGACACAACCAGACTAAAGGTGCCTGCCGTAGATAACAGCACCTACTAAATATTGATTAGATGTTTACTTTTTAACTATCTGAGGCAAAGATTTGCATAAATCGTTGCGTGAAAATTGCTAAATACCTAAATGTCCGAATGTTTATATATTTTATTTATCTTACATCATTAAAATTGAAAAACCTGACTCCCTATGTTTAACAGCAATCAGAAATCAAAAGGTGACAACAAGACCATGTTACCTACATCTACTATTAACATTATAGGCAACGGCACTACTATTCAAGGAGACATCGTATGTGAAGGCGATATCCGGATAGATGGTCAGGTTAATGGCCTGGTATCTACCAAAGCTAAGATAGTGGTAGGTCCTGAAGGCGACATTGTCGGTGACCTGGTATGCCAGAGCGCTGATATCCTGGGAAAAGTAACCGGCATTATTAAAGTGGAAGAATTGCTGTTCCTGAAAGGAAATGCGTTGGTAAATGGCGATATTTACACCAACCATTTTGAAATGGAGCCGAGTGTTAAATTCAATGGCCGTTGCTATATGGATGAACAGCAACCGGCAGATAATCACAAACATGGAAAATCCGTCCTCCAGGAAGCCGAATAATCGTAATCCATTATTACGATATGCCGGGCTAGCTTTTCAAATGATGGCCACATTGGGTTTGGCAGTGTTTGCAGGGTATAAATTAGACCAGCGGACCGGCTGGCGGTTCCCTGTATTCCTGATCATTTTTTCTTTAGTTGCTTTAGCCCTACTTTTGTGGCAAATTATAAAAGATACCCGACGGCATGAGTGATAGATTTTTTATCAGATTATTTTCCCTTTTTGGAATTTTAAACGGACTTATTATAGTGTTCAAACCCAGGTTACTGGACCTTGATGTACATATTTATGTGCTCATGGCCGGCAACCTGGCCTTGGCATTAATATCCCTTGTTTCCTATATCATGGGCCGCCAGGGGCTCGCATCTCCCAATCATAATGCATTTATCCGGGCCGTTTATGGCTCCACGCTGAGCAAACTACTGCTCTCTGTTGTAGGTATTGCTACTTATGTATTCATTTACAGGCCTAATGTCAGCAAGCTTACTATTTTCATGTTACTGTTCCTGTACCTGGTTTACACCATATTTGAAACTTATAGCCTGTTCCGGCTAACGAGGTTAAAAAAATAATCAGCGTGAAAAAAGAGGCGCCCTTAAATACTTTAGCGTCGTACTTACCCGAAGGTACTTTTGGGCAGGTCATGCATTTTCTCACCACCTATAAGGTGCACCTGACCGTTTCCCGTGAACGCTCCAGTATTCTGGGCGACTACCGTCATCCGGATGGCAGGGGTAAAGGCCACCGGATCAGCATCAACGGATCACTTAATAAATACGGCTTTCTCCTTACGCTGCTGCACGAAATTGCGCATCTCGTTGCTTATAATAAATACGCCAACCAGGTACCTTCTCACGGAAAGGAATGGAAACAGGAATACACGGTTATACTACGTGACTTTGTAGGTAAAAACCTGTTGCCGCCAGATGTGGAACTGGCCGTGCGCCAAAGCATGATGAACCCGGCTGCCAGCTCCTGCGCTGATGAAGACCTCATGCGCGTACTGAAAAAATACGACCGCCAAAAGGAAAATCACTTCTTTGTAGAACAGGTACCATTACACGGCCTGTTTAAAACTAAAGATGGGCGCATCTTCCGCAGAGGGGAAAAAATAAGAAAACGCTACCGCTGTGAAGAGGTAGCGTCTCATAAAGTTTATCTTTTTAGTCCTGTTTACGAAGTGGAACTAGCCAGTTAACTCTTCTCACCCACATAATGCAATACCGGAAAAGTCATCGCTTTATCAATCAGTTGTATACCTAATTGCAGAATGCCCGCTTCTGATACTGCCTGTAACTTAGGTGCGTCGTCTGTTGGCTTATGGTAATCATCATGTCCGCCTGTGTGAAAGAACATCACCGGCACTCCATGCATATAAAAATTATGATGATCGGATGCCCCTTTGCCAGCAGCATCAGTGAAGTATTTAATACCTGGCTGCTGAACGTCTTTAAAAACAGCCGGCCATTCTTCTGCACTGCCAAAACCGCCTATACCAATACCTCTTTCCCGATTATAGCGGCCGATCATGTCCATATTGAGCATAAAATGCACTTTATCCAGCGGCATGAGCGGGTTGGCAGTGTAATACTTTGAACCCTGCAGCCCCAGCTCTTCTCCACCAAAAGCAATAAAGAGGAAATTAAACGGCTCTTTATTTTTATTCTTCACATAATGACGCGCCAGCTCCAGTAAACCAGCTACACCGGAAGCATTATCATCTGCCCCGTTATGGATCTGTCCTATCGGGTACTTCCCATCAAACAAACCGGCGGTGCCAAGATGATCATAGTGTGCAGCAATAATTATCGTACGTGCGGCACCGTTATCGAGGTAACCTAACACATTACGGCTGGGAATATTTTTATGCGCATTTTTATCAAACGTAAAATCCTGGTAATAGCTGCTGCCATTCACTGTTTGCAGCCCCAGCTTTTTAAACTGCCTGGCCACATAGCGACTGGCCTTCATGCCTCCCTTTTCCGCGGTCCCCCTGCCCTTCAGTTTATCTGAGGCGAGATAATTTACAATTTCCTGAATGCGTCCTGCATTCGGTATAGTGTCCTGTGCATGGGCGCCGGCGTACATTCCTATAGCGCAAATCAATAATAACAGTCTCTTCTTCATATCTGGTCAAAAATAGAGAAGGCTTCCCAATGAGGAAGCCTTCTGCTAAAAATTATGTTTGAATTGTTCAGATTGTATTAATCTTATTTTTTCCCTTTCTGCGATGCCTGCTGTCGTTGCTGGACTTCTTCCAGCTTCTCCTGCCATTTGGATTTGCTCTTGGGTTTCTTTTTGTTTTCCTGGATCTGTGCGTGAATCTTATCGTGGTTAATGATGAACTTCTGGATCACAAACTGCAACAGGATACTGATCACGTTGGACAGGAAGTAGTAGAAGGTCAGTGCCGCAGCCAAACGGTTAAAGATACCCAGCAACATTACCGGCATCATGTAAGGCATGTACTTCATCACGGGATTGCTCTGATCAGTCATTCCACGGTTGTAGAAGGCCAGGATCAAGCTGGTAACAGTCATGAGGATGGTGAACAAACTCACGTGATTACCATAAAAAGGTACGTTGAACGGTAAGCTCAGGATAGAATCATAGGTAGATAAATCCTTCGCCCACAGGAAACTTTCCTGACGCAGCTCAATGGAAGATGGGAAGAAGCTGTACATCGCTACCAGGATAGGCAGCTGCAGTAAAGCCGGTAAACACCCACCCAGCGGGTTTACACCAGCACTTTTGAACAATTTCATTTGTTCCACACCAAAACCTTGCTGATCATCACCAAATTTAGCTTTCAGTGCATCAATTTCAGGTTTCAGCACTTTCATTTTAGCCTGAGATACATAACTCTGGTAAGTGAAAGGCGCTATCAGCAAACGTATAAAGAGTGTCAGTAAGATGATGATAATACCGTAATTGTGGATAAATCCACTCAGGAAGTTAAACACCGGAATGATAACAGCGATGTTAACATACTTCACAAAGGCAAAAATACCAGTGCCCAGCGGGATGATCTTCTGCAATCCGATATCAAAAGAATGCAGTGTTTTATAATGGTTAGGGCCATAATAAATTTCTATCGGGAAAGAGAAATCATTAGCGCGGTTGTACGGAATTTGTATAGTGGTAAATGTTTGTCCCACGATGTTAGCACTTTCCGGTACTTTGGTATTTACATCTGCGTTATTGAAATTATCTTTTTTAGCGATCAGCGTGGTATTGAAGAACTGCTGTTTTACGCTCACCCATTTCAGTTTGTTATCCAGTTTTTCGTGGCTGGTACGGTTCAGGGTGAAGTAATCATGCTTGTCGTGCTCGTACATGTAGTGCACCTGGTTGTTCAGGCGCTCGTTCTGCATATCATGTTCCTGTTTGTCGTCCTGCGCGTTCCACTGTAAGGCCAGGTAGTTTTGATTACCCGGAAGCATTGTTTGCAAACCAACTGCGTGAATGGTATAATCCACTACGTAGCTGCCTGGTTTCAGGGAATAGGTAAATTCCAGGTAAGCAGCCGGATTGCTGGTATTGAGGCGATAGGAGATAGTTTTAACACCACCTGCTAATTCCTGTGGTTGTCCGGCTGTAAAGAACAGATCAGCACTATTCAGTACTTTGGTAGGACTGGCAGGTACTTCTATAGAGAGGCGGTTAAATGAGCCTTGCAGCAACATTAAAGGAGCCCCGTCGTATGTTTTATATTGTTTCAGCTGTACGCTGGATGGTTGTCCACCCTGGTTGGAGAAAGCGATTTTCACCACATCGTTTTCCAGTGTTGTTGTTTGCACCGAACCGGTAGCTGCTGCTGCAAATGCGCCAAATTCTCCCGTAAGCTGTGCCTGATGGGCTGAATCAAGCTTGCCACCTGCTGCCGCAGTAGCGAGGCTCACAGTATCTGCAATAGGTGTTTTAGGCTGATTAAGCGCTGCGATGGAATCTTGCCGGGCTTTCTCCTTTGCGGCACCTGCCTGTTGCTTCTGATTGAAGAATATATATCCTACCAACAGAACGCCCAACAGTAAGAACCCAATGACCGAATTTCTATCCATGAAATGCAATTAAAATTTAGGCAGCAAAGGTAAGCATGATTTTATGAATTGAACACGCTTTTTAGGTGAAACCGCTGTTAATTGCGGGGAAAATGATAAATAAGTAAAACAAATACGTAATATACTGACAATCAATACTAAAATTATCTTTCCCAGGATTAGGCAGATTGCACTGATTTTGCTGATTTTTAATCTTTTTGATTTAGAAGATGATTAAAAAAGATTAGCGAAGATAAAAGCGGCTAATTCCGCTTCGATCTTCGCTTTAATTATTTATACTAAATGCTAATAGCTAAGCGCTAATGGCTTTATTGCGCTACTTTCTCTTCTGCTATTTTCGCTTTACCATTCTTGCTTTCAGCATATTGCTTAGCTGCTTTGATAAAGGAAACAAAAATAGGTGCAGGGCTTTCTACCGTACTTTTCAGCTCTGGGTGGAATTGTGATCCCACAAAGAACGGATGACCAGGCAACTCAATGATTTCCACCAGGCCGCTTTCGGGGTTCTTACCGGAAGCTACCAAACCTGCTGCTTCAAATTGCTGCAGGAAGTCGTTGTTAAATTCATAACGGTGACGGTGTCTTTCGCTGATGGTAGTTTTACCATAGATTTCCGCTGCTTTGGAAGCTGGTGCCAGTTCGCAGGAATAAGCGCCCAAACGCATGGTACCACCTTTAGCGGTTATTTTCTTCTGCTCTTCCATGAGATTGATCACCGGATGTGCAGTATCAGGATTCATTTCCACAGAATGCGCATCTTTCCATCCGAGTACATTGCGGGCGTATTCTACCACACTCATTTGCATACCCAGACAGATACCGAAGAACGGCAGCAGATTTTCACGGGCATACTGAATAGCTATTATTTTACCTTCAATACCGCGATGACCGAAGCCTGGTGCTACTAAGAGACCGTCGAGGTTCTTCAGTTTTTCGCATACATTTTCAGGTGTAATATGTTCAGAGTGGATATTTTGTACCACTACCTTGCACTCATTGAGGGAACCGGCATGTATAAAAGATTCCAGGATGGATTTATAGGCATCCTGCAATTCCACATATTTACCGATCAAACCGATGGTCACTTTGGATTTAGGATATTTCAACTTATCCAGGAATTCGCGCCATTTAATCAGTTCCGGTTCTTTTTCTACCGGCAGGTTCAATCTTTTCAGTACTGAAACGTCCAGTTTTTCCCGCATCATTTCCAGTGGTACTTCGTAGATAGTAGCCACGTCATTAGCCTCAATTACCGCATCTACCTGTACATTACAGAACAGGGCGATTTTCTTTTTCAGATCGCGGTAAAGTGGTTCTTCCGTACGACATACTATGATATCCGGATGTACACCATATTCACTTAACAGGCGTACAGAGTGTTGCGTAGGCTTGGTTTTCAGCTCTTTAGCTGCGCGCAGATACGGAATGAGTGTAAGATGTACTACCAGGCAATCTTCTTCACCTAACTCCCACTGCAACTGACGAACCGCCTCAATATAAGGGAGTGATTCAATATCACCCACGGTACCGCCCAGCTCAGTTATCACGATATCGTATTTACCATCTTTGCCCAACAACAGGATACGGCGTTTGATTTCGTCCGTAATGTGAGGAATTACCTGCACGGTTTTACCGAGGTAGGCACCTTCTCTTTCCTTGTTGATAACAGTTTGATAAATACGGCCAGTAGTAACATTATTGGCTTGAGATGTAGGCGTATTTAAAAAACGCTCATAGTGCCCAAGATCCAGATCTGTTTCTGCGCCATCTTCCGTTACATAACATTCACCATGTTCATAAGGGTTTAATGTTCCCGGATCCACATTGATATATGGATCAAATTTCTGAATAGTCACTCTAAAGCCGCGCGCCTGCAATAATTTTGCCAGCGAGGCAGCTATAATTCCTTTACCCAAAGAGGAAGTAACACCTCCCGTAACGAAGATATATTTTGCCATAAAAACTAAAATTCAGCTAAAAGTACTTGACCTATAAACGGGGAAGTGCCGGACTGCGTTTGGTGTAATACCGATCAAGTAAACTACTTCCGAAGGTCATGCAAAGTTACACAAATTTGCTTCGCTCCCAAGTTTTTTACGAAATGGCTTTATTTATTTGTTAATTTTTCAAGGTTTCTCTTCAGCTCTCATCATTGATCCACAGGGCGTTTTAAAGATTTTTCAAGTACAGGAAATTATTTGTTAAAAACCTTCATCAAATGCCATCTGTTCTTTCAAATGCTTTCCATCCATAAATATATAAACAGTAAATTTGCGTCCGAAATACATAAATAATGACTTTAACGCCTAAGAGAGCACAAGACTCGCTGATACAGATGACTGAACTGGTTTTACCGAATGATACCAATACATTCGGAAACCTGATGGGAGGCCGTTTGATGTACTGGATGGACATTGCAGCCGCACTGGCCTGTATGAAACATTGCAGCGCACCGGTGGTAACTGCTTCAGTAGATAACATCTCCTTTGAAAATCCCATTAAACTGGGCAATGTTGTACATATTGAGTCCAAAGTGAGCCGTGCCTTTAACACTTCTATGGAAGTACACATGAGAGTATGGGGAGAAGATCCGGTACAGCAATATCGCTATAAGTCCAACGAAGCCTTCATGACTTTTGTGGCGCTGGACCCGAACGGTAACTCCCGGCCGGTACCTGCTATTATCACCGATACAGAAGAAGAAAAAAAATTATATGAAGGTGCGTTGCGCCGTCGTCAGCTCCGTTTGATCCTGGGAGGAAAAATGAAACCACAGGATGCGGATGAACTGAAAGCATTATTTTTTGAGAAGATCTGATCCTTTGCGGGAACCGCTGATTTTTGCAGACTGTTATTTAAGTACAAATATCTGCCTGCAAAAATCAGTAAATGCCTGCATCTTAATTATATCACTCCTTCCCACTCTTTATAAAATCTATCCAGAAATATTTCCATGAATGCATGTCTTTCGGCTGCCAGTTCCTTGCCGGTGGCAGTATTCATGCGATCCTTCAATAAAAGCAGCTTCTCATAAAAATGCGTGATAGTTGGTGCAGTGCTATTTTTATATGCTTCTTTTGTCATTTCAAGATTGGGCACTACAGCCGGATCGTATAAGGACCTGTTTGTGAATCCACCGTAATTAAATGCGCGGGCAATACCAATGGCACCAATGGCATCCAGCCTGTCTGCGTCCTGCACCACTCCCAGTTCAGTGGAATAGAAAACCTTTTCATGATTCCCTCCTTTAAAAGAAATATGACGGATGATATTTTCCACATGTGCAATGATTTCCGGCGATACGGCCAGGTTTTGCAGGAAAGCCACCGCTTTTGCAGGGCCAATATTTTCATCGCCATTATGAAATTTGGAATCGGCAATATCGTGCAATAAAGCCCCCAGTTCCACTACCAAAGGATCTACCGCTTCTTTGGCGGCAATATGTTTTGCCTGTTGCCATACCCGGTAAATATGCCACCAGTCGTGGCCTCCTTCTGCACCTGCCAGCTCCTTTTTTACAAATACTACTGTTTCATCTATGATTTGCTGCATCCCGTAAAGATACACACGGTATGCTATTTGTGGCAATACTCCTGTCATTCATTACAATTAAAATCTATAATATGGGAGTCATTGTTATTGTAGCATACAGGCCCAAAGCCGGGCAGGACGAAATGTTAAAACAACTGGTACAGGCACATGTACCGATATTAAGAGGGGAAGGGCTTACCACTGAAAGAGCACCACTGATCCTGCGCACAAAAGACGGCAGCATCCTGGAGATATTTGAATGGAAATCTACAGAGTCCATTACCCAGGCACATAATAATAAAATAGTGAATGAGTTATGGGACAAATTTCATACAGCCTGTAACTATATCGCCCCATCACAGATCCCTGAATTCAAGGATTTGTTTGCTGCCTTTGAGCCGGTTAACTGGTAAATGCAAAAAATGATACAGATAAAACGCGTATATGAAAATTATGAAGAAGGTGATGGCTATCGCGTGCTGGTAGATCGATTGTGGCCACGAGGCATTTCTAAAGCAACCGCGCGCATCGATGAATGGGCAAAAGAAATTGCACCCAGTAACGAATTACGCCAATGGTTTAACCATGAACCGGAAAAATTTTCCGCATTCAGGACAAAATATAAACACGAATTACAGGATAAGAAAGACTGGCTGGACGCCATCAGAAAGAAGACACAACATCAGCGGGTAACCTTGTTGTACGGGGCTAAAGATAAAGAACACAATCAGGCGCAAGTGCTACTGGAGCTATTAAAGAAATAGTGCTATACCCCTTCACTTTCTGGCCGTACCAATATATCTGTAATGCTATTCAGCTTCTTCACCTTGCTGGCAAAATCACCTTTCAGTTTATCGCGGATCAGCGACAATTTATTCAATACCTCATCCAGTGTATCCGGAATAGCTTCCTGCAACACCTGTTTGAGACGCTTAGCCACTGTAGGCGATTTACCGTTTGTAGAGATAGCAATCTTAAGATTCCCTTTCTGCACCACGGAACCAAGATAAAAATCACAGAGATCAGGTGTATCAGCTACATTGATTAACACCTTACTACATTTGGCTTTTTCCCAAACATTATAATTAAACTCCCTGTTATTGGTAGCAGCTATCACCAGGTCTTTCCCCAGCAAATCGCCGCAGGAGAAAGATTTTTGAATCAAAGTGATATTAGGGTAATGATGGGTCAGTTCTTCCAGCGCCGGCAAAAATTGCAACGCTACTACGGTGATAGTTGCGCCAGGACAGTTTTCCAACATAGCGTTGGCTTTCTCTAATCCAACATTACCACCGCCCACTACCAGTACGTGCAGACGGTGTAATTTGAAAAATACCGGAAATAACTGATTTTCTTCCATTATACGGCTATTTTTAGTTCTTCTGAAACCTTGCTTTGTATGGCATGGAAAGCTTCATGGAAGCGTACCACTTCGCCAATTACAATAATAGCGGGATTATGCAGATCATTCGTGGTGGCTATCTCCACCAGGTCTGCTACATTGCCCAGCCCCATTTTCTGCGTTGGCAACGTGCCATTCTGAATAATGGCGGCGGGTATTTCTCCCTTTCCTTCTGCGCTATAGATGGCTGCTATTTCTGCCAGCTTGCTCATCCCCATTAGTATTACTACCGTTGTGTTAGCCCGGATAGCGTGATCCAGATCACGGGATAAGCTCCCACTTTGTGTGGTACCTGTGATAACCCAAAAACCTTCACTGATATTGCGTGCAGTAACCGGTATTTTGTTTATTCCCGGTACTGAGATAGCACTGGAAATACCAGGTACTACTTCAGCGGTGATACCAAATTGCTGTGCAAAAGCAATTTCTTCCTGACCGCGACCGAAAACAAAGGAGTCGCCACCTTTTAGACGAACGACACTGCCATAAGTTAATGCGTACTTTACAATCATTCTGTTTATTTCGTCCTGAGAGTAAACGTGCATACCTGCACGTTTACCTACAAAACGACGGAGACAATTAGCTGGCGCATGTTCCAGCAGTTCATTATTGGATAATGCATCATAAAGAATTACCCTCGCATTTTGAATAGCCTTTAAGCCCTTTACCGTAATCAGCTCCGGATCTCCCGGCCCAGCGCCTACCAATGTGAGTTTAGGTTGTATATTTTGCATTTGATGTAGTGTTTAGATAGATGAATGAATTATGCCTGTACCGGCTCACTGCTCTTCTGACGGTAGGCCTGTGCCTGATTATAGAATGATTCTGCCTGCTGAAAATACTGACGGGCAAAACTTTCCGTAGGCTCGTTACCGTTAATCTGTAATACCAGGGTTCTGAAATCGCTACCAAAGCTGAATTTGCCGGTTTCAACAAAGTGTTTATCAAAATCATTGATAATACCTGTTTGTGTATTACAACTTACACCTTCACCCAGCAGCAAGGCTTTAGCTCCCTGTACAAAGGAAGAGTAGGCATGATAGATACCGTCGGAATAAGCATTGTTAACAATAGCAGCTCCACCTAATTCCAGTTTTTCTTCCGCTTCCAGCAGCAGGGTAGCTACCAGGTCAATTACAACACCAGCACATTCGCCCACACCTATGGCAGTAGCATACTGTTCAGCCTGACCCCAATCCACAAATTCTTCTGCTTTCAGCGTAGTGAGATCTGCCAATGGTTTCAGCAGTTCATAGAAATATTTTTCTCCCTGGCGATCGTAGTAATTATTGAATAATTCATCAGGCAAACCGTTGATTTCATAATCATGCAGGAGGCTGCGCAATACATCCGGTCCGCGGCGACTAGGCACTTTTATTACCTTATCAGCTACACGGCCTTCGCCATTACCAACGATACCACCACCCAGTAATACCTGCAATGCTGGTAATACTTTACCGGCACTCTTCATAGAAGAGCCATGGAAGCCTATACTGGCAATACCGTGCTGGCCGCAGGAATTCATACATCCGCTGATCTTTATTTTAATGTCTTTATTATACACAAGATCCGGGAACTCATCCACTATCACTGATTCCAATACTTTGGAAATACCGGTGCTGCTGGAAATACCCAGGTTACAGGTATCTGTACCAGGGCACGCAGTGATATCTGCAATACTATCAAAACCGGGATCTGCAAAACCTGCTTCTTCCAGTACGCTGAATACGTATGGCAGATGCGCAGGCTGAATAAATTTCAGTAACAATCCCTGGTTAGCCGTTACCCTTACATCATCTGCTATTACCGGGCGCAGTGCTTCAATGAGCTGGCGGCTGATAGCAGAACCGATATTACCGAGAGATACTTTTACATATGCTGCCACGTAACCGGCTTGTTTTTGTTCAAATGTATTAGTAGCCTTCCAGGCTTCGTATTTTTTAGGATCTTTTATGCTGTAAGCCGGTAAAACAGCAGGCGGAGGTGGAGTAGTTTCCGGCCAGGCAGCTGCATCCACCTTCACCTGTTTCACTTTCACAGCCTGGTATTCTTCTGCTATCAAACGTTGAAATTCATCCATTCCTATTTTCTGAATGAGAAATTTCATGCGGGCTTTGTTCCTGCTGGTTCTTTCCCCATAGCGATCAAATACACGCAGTACATTTTCGATATAAGGAATCAGCAGATCTTCTTCCAGGAATTCGAAAACTGTTTTGGCCAGTAAAGGCTGTGCGCCCAAACCGCCGCCTACCAGTACTTTGAAACCGCGTACAGTTTTACCATCTACCACTTTCACTTTAGGGATCATGCCGAAATCGTGCATAAATGCCCATGCAGTGTCTTTATCGCTGGAGGAAAAAGCAATCTTAATTTTACGGCCCATATCCTGACTTACCGGGTTACGGAGGAAGTAACGGAAAGTGGCATCAGCATAAGGTGTTACATCAAACGGTTCTTCCGGATCAATGCCGGCACGGTCTGAGGCTGTTACATTACGTACGGTGTTACCGCAGGCTTCGCGGATGGTGATACCATCCTGTTCCAGTTTGGACCAGAGCTCAGGCGTTTTGTCCAGGCTCACATAGTGAATCTGCACATCCTGGCGGGTAGTCAGGTGCAGGTTGCTGGTAGCATATTCATCAGATATATCAGTAATTCGTTTCCATTGTTGCAGGGTCATTTTACCATAAGGTAATTTGATACGTACCATTTGTACCCCTGGCTGACGCTGTCCATACACTCCTCTGGCCAAACGGAGGCTACGGAATTTTTCGTCCGGAATAACTCCTTCGCGAAACAGGCGGATCTTCTTCTCCAGGTCTATGATATCTTGTTCAACAATTGGATTTTCAAGTTCTGTTCTGAAGCTTTGCATAAAAAGTATTTTCAGGTGGTGGTAAAAAGCGATCTGTTATTTTGGTTGAGGGATGATGTTTTTTTCACAAAAATCAAAAGCCCCCGGAATATCTGCGGAGGCTTCGTATAACTATGATTAGCGTAAAATAATCATTGGTATTCTTACTTACACGTGCCTCGCAGGTGTTGTATTACAACAACTACTACCGTTACTACTGCCACAATTTCTCTTCCTATTACCCATATTCCCTATAATTTTAGTAGAGTAATACAAAGATAGAAATGCAGCCCGTCTTTCCAAAACTTTTTTTGATGGAAGCCGGGAGACCTAAAAATGGCATAAATGAAGGTGGTTGGTTATCCGCAGGGAAATATCTCCGTGAAGGCCGGGCTGCTAAGGGATTAGCTGTGTTATCCCTTGTTAATAACCGCAGAGAGGCGATAACCAAATTTTATCCGGTATAACTTATTGTTATGGGAAGAGGGCATACTTGCTCATTTATTATCCTCCCTGGCTACCCTCCGCTGATATCTTCCTATCTTTGCCGCGCAAAATGGATTTTATGATTGATACGGTAATATTTGATATGGATGGCCTGCTGATAGACTCTGAACCATTATGGGGCATTGCTTTGCGGGAGGTATTTTCAACAGTGGGCGTAAACTTATCCCGGGAACTGTCCCATCTTACCACCGGGTTACGTACCAAAGAAGTGGTGAGCTACTGGCATAACTACTATAAATGGGAAGGCAAAAGCCCTGAACAGGTAACCACCGAAATTATTGACAACGTAATCGCAAAAATTATTGCCGAAGGCAATCCCATGGAAGGTTTGGAGTATATTCTATCGTATTTTAAATCCAAAGGGTTTAAAATGGGACTGGCCTCTTCTTCTCCCCTTCGCCTGATAGATGCTGTACTGGCACATCTGAACATCAAAGATGTTTTCCAGGCAGTATACTCTGCTGAGTTTGAAGACTATGGCAAACCACATCCTGCCGTATACCTGGCCTGCGCCAGGGCACTGAACAGTGATCCGCTGGAATGTATTGCCTTTGAAGATTCCGTTACCGGTATGACCGCCGCCAAAGCAGCGCGCATGACCACGGTAGTAGTACCGGAACCACATAATCGCAAGGATATCCGCTATTCCCTGGCTAATATGCAGCTGGATTCCCTGCTGGAATTCAATGACAGCAAACTTGCCTTGCTCACGAAATAGTTTTTTTGAGATGGTGTTTTGTTGATTGCTTTTTGTTGATCATCTTTATAAAAGATAAACAACAAAACACCATCACTCATTTACACTATGAAAATCATTGACCTTTCCAAGACGATCGAATACAATAAACAGGATCCCTGGTTTATGCGTATAAAGATCAAACACAAAACACATAAACAAAGTAAAAACCTGATCCGCTTTTTCCTGGGATTACCGGCAAAGCTCTTCCCTGCCGGGTTTGAAGGCTGGGCCGACGATAAGATCCTCAGCATGGGTGTACACGCAGCTACCCATATAGATGCGCCCTGGCATTATGCGCCTACCGTAAATGGTGCACCCGCCAAAACAATAGATGAAATACCATTGGAATGGTGCTACGGTAACGGTGTAGTGCTGAACATGACACACAAAGCTGATTTTGAGGAGATAACGGTAACGGACATACGTACTGATCTGGAAAAAAGTGGTGCAACCATTACTCCCGGCACCATTGTATTAATTTATACCGGCAGGGATAAATACATCGGCACACGCGATTACATCATGCGCGGCACCGGCATGAGTGCGGAAGCTACGCACTGGCTCATAGACCAGGGTGTAAAAGTAATGGGGATTGATCAATGGGGATTTGATCTGCCGTTAAAATACATGGCACAAACAGCAAAGAAAAACAATAAGGACAATTACTTCTGGCAGGCACACCTGGTGGGGCAGCAAAAAGAATACTGCCATATGGAGCAGCTGGTAAACCTGGGGGCATTGCCTGCATCCGGGTTTAAGGTGAGTGTATTTCCGCTGAAGATTAAAGGAGCAAGTGCGGCACCGGCAAGGGTGGTAGCTATATTTGAGTAAGTTTTTGTCTTTCTCCCGATTAGGCTGATTATACTGATTACCCTGATTTTCTTTTTTTGATTTAAAAAGATTAGCGAAGAGCATAGCGGGCATTTGTCTGAACCAGGATTTTTAAGATTGAATGGATTACCTTGATGGATGCCGAAGATCTGAGCGTAGATATTCGCGTATATCTTCCAAATAAAATAATATAACACCCATCAGGGTAATCCATTCAATCTTAAAAATCCTGGTTCAGACAAATGCCCGCTATGCTCTTCGCTAATCTTTTTAAATCAAAAAAAGAAAATCAGGGTAATCAGTATAATCAGCCTAATCCTGGGCAAGACAAAAAAAATCCCGTTCTGATGTTACTCAGAACGGGATTTATTATTTAATGAAACCGGATCTTATTGCGCGCTTTTTTCTTCGCCGCCTTCTGATTGTTTCAGTTTTTCTCTCAGTTCAGCTAAAGCACCCAGGTCACCTAAAGTAGCTTTTTCTACTTTACCCTGAATGTTTTTCACTGCTTTACGAGTTTTGTCATCTTCAGCTCTCTTCTCTTTAACAACAGCCTGTTTTTCTTCAGCCTGTGCTTTTTCCCAAACTCTGGTGTGAGAAACCAGGATACGTTTTTCGCTACGATCGAATTCGATGATCATGAATTCTTTCACATCTTCAACGTTGATTGGTTTTTCGTCTTCTGTTCTCAGGTGACGGGCAGGAGCGTAAGCTTCCAGACCGTACTGCAGTTGAACAGTAGCACCTTTATCATCTTTCTTCACTACAGTTCCTTCATGAACGGAGTTAATCGGGAAGATAGTTTCGAAAGTGTTCCATGGATCTTCTTCGATCTGTTTGTGACCGAGGCTCAGTTTGCGGTTGTCCTTGTCAATACCCAGGATAACTACATCTATTTCGTTACCTACTTTAGTGTACTCGCTAGGGTGATTGAAACGTTTGATCCAGCTCAGGTCAGAGATGTGGATCATACCACCGATGCCAGTTTCCAGTTCAACGAAAACGCCATAAGGAGTGATGTTCTTCACGATACCTTTGTGACGGCTTTCAACCGGGAATTTAGTTTCGATAGTAGACCATGGATCTTCTGTCAGTTGCTTGATAGACAGGCTCATTTTGCGCTCGTCTTTGCTCAGGGTAACTACCACTGCTTCGTATTCTTCTCCTAATTTGAAGAATTCTTTAGCGTTGATAGGTGTAGAAGCCCAGGAGATTTCAGAAACGTGAACCAGACCTTCAACACCTGGCATGATTTCCAGGAATGCACCGTAATCCTCGATGTTTACAACTTTACCTTTTACTTTAGCACCTTCGGTGATAGTAGCTGGTAAAGTATCCCAAGGATGCGGAGTCAGTTGTTTGTAGCCCAGGCTTATGCGACGTTTTTCGTCATCAAAGTCAAGCACAACAACGTTGATTTTCTGATCCATCTGCAGTACTTCGCTCGGATGGGAGATACGGCCCCAGCTGATATCGGTGATATACAGTAAGCCGTCCAGACCACCCAGGTCGATGAACGCACCGAAATCGGTGATATTCTTGATAGTACCTTCCAGCACCTGGCCTTTCTCCAGTTTGCTGATGATATCCACTCTTTGTTGTTCGATATCGCTTTCGATCAGTGCTTTGTGAGAAACAACGGCGTTGCGGATGGTTTCGTTTACTTTCACCACCTTGAACTCCATAGTTTTGCCTACAAACTGGTCGTAGTCGGTAACCGGTTTCACGTCGATCTGTGAACCTGGCAGGAATGTTTCCATACCGTACACATCTACGATCAAGCCGCCTTTGGTTTTGCTGGTAACAGTACCAGTAACCACTTCGCCTGTTTTGTAAACTTCCACGATTTTTTCCCATGCACGTTTCTGGCGAGCCTGTTTACGGCTCAGGTGCAGGTTACCATCGCGGTCTTCTTTTTCCACTACCAGCACTTCCACTTCATCACCGATCTTCAGACCTGGTAAATCACGGAATTCGTTCAGAGAAATCAAACCATCAGATTTGAAACCGATGTTGATAACTACGTCTGTGTTGGTTAAACCTACAACAGTACCTGTAAGCAGACTGTTTTCGTCAAATACTTTGAAGGTGCTGTCGTACGTTACATCGTACTTTGCTTTTTCTTCTTTGCTGTAAGAAGATACATTACGTTTGTCAACGCTCCAGTCAAAATCATCATGGGCGGTTTCAACGATTGCAACAGGTGCTTTTGGTGTCGCTGTTTCTACCGTAGCAGTTGCTTGCGGAGCCTGTTGTTCAGCGTTTTGTTCGTGAGAAATGTTGTTTTCACTCATAAAAAATATTGTATTAAGCCGGAATACCCGGACTCCCTGTTTTATGGGACGGCAAAAATACGATAATTTTAGGGTTTATCCACATTTTTATTGAAGAAAATACGTATCTACTGTGGTATTGAGCGCAGGTTTCAGATATTTTTTAAATGTATTATTAAAATTTATATTACGATAAAAAATCAATCTGCGTTTACACACATTTTTTTTAGTAAAAAGACAACCAGAATCCGGAATAATTGTTGATTAACAAAGGAAAGACAGCTGTCGTTTATTTGCAGCAAACGGGCTTATATTTCCTGTATTCAAAATGTTAATTACTATCATAAAATCCCGGATTTTATTTTAATTTGTGTATATGAACGGGACCTCTTTTCAATCGGATATTCGCTATTGGCTCAGGCAAGGTAATACAGTGAACTATTTGCTTTTCTGGAACATTATAGTTTTTCTGGGAATAAATATCTTACGCCTAACTGCTTTTTTAACCAAGCAACCCGCTCCTTTAGAATGGACATACAATCAGCTGGCGATGCATACGCCACTGGCATCTTTTATCATGAAGCCATGGGGGCTTATTACCTACATGTTTACACATGAGGAAATTTTCCACTTGCTGTTTAATATGATTAATCTCTACTGGTTTGGGAACCTGTTCCGCGATTTTCTCGGTAACAAACGGGTATTACCCTTATACCTGCTGGGAGGTATTGCCGGCGGCCTTTTATATTTGTTGAGCGCCGTAATTTTTACAGGCTATGTAGGCGGTACCATGATAGGTGCTTCCGCCTCTATCATGTGTATACTGGTAGCTGCCGCTACACTCATGCCTAATTATGAAATAGGCCTGATGTTCCTTGGAAACGTAAGATTAAAATGGCTGGCCCTTGCGCTGGTAGTATTAGGACTGATATCTATCCCCAATGGTAATATAGGCGGGTTAATTTCCCATGTAGGCGGCGCCCTGCTTGGCTTTTTCTATATCCGCATCCTGCAGGCAGGTACTGATCTCTGCAAACCACTGATATGGTTATTCGATGCCAACACCCGCAGGGAACAACGTGCCGCTGCCCAAAAATTCAAACCAAAAAAATCACCGCTTAAAGTGGTGAAAAAAATAGATGATAACAGCCAATCAAGGCTGGATCAACTACTCGACAAGATAAATGAGAAGGGTTATCAAAGCCTCAGCTCCGAAGAAAAAGCCTGGTTAGACAAAGTGAGCAAAGAAAACTGATTAACTTTGCCTTTCAATTTTTCCGTTTTTAACTCATGAAAACATTCAACGTTCCGGTTATATATCGCAGTCCGCTGATCAGCGCCATCAAAAACCAGCGCAAACAACAGGACCGCATGAAGAAGGACTTCACTCCCACTGCGCTGGACTTTGGCCCGCTAAAAATATTGCTTGCCCGGCACTTTGGCTTTTGTTATGGAGTGGAAAACGCCATAGAAATAGCTTTTAAAACAGTAGACGAGAATCCTGACAAACGTATTTTCCTGCTCAGTGAAATGATCCACAATCCGCATGTAAACAACGACCTGCTGGATCGGGGGGTTCAGTTTATCATGGATACAGCCGGTCATCAGCTGGTTCCCTGGGAAACATTGCACCACGATGATATTGTGATCATACCTGCATTTGGTACTACCCTAGAAACGGAGAACAAACTTGCCTCATTGGGTATTGAACCCCTGAAATATAATACCACCTGCCCCTTTGTAGAACGCGTATGGAATAAGGCCGAACAGATAGGTAAGAAGAATTATACCGTGATTGTACATGGGAAGCCTAAACATGAAGAAACACGGGCAACCTTTTCTCATAGCCAGGCCAGCACTCCTACCGTAGTGGTGAAAGACATCCGGGAAGCAGCACTGTTGGCGGATTTCATTACCGGTAAAAAAAAGGGCGACGAGTTTTATACGCTTTTCCAGGGACAGTATTCACCTGGTTTTAATGTAGCCACGGATCTGCAGCGTGTAGGGGTGGTGAACCAAACCACCATGCTGGCAACAGAAACCCAGGCTATTGCAGACTATATACGCCAGGTAATGATTGACACATATGACCTCTCCGAGACCACTACAGGAGAGCGATTTGCAGATACCCGGGATACCCTTTGTTATGCTACCAACGACAACCAGACTGCCGTAACCGGCATGCTATTGGAACCTGCGGACCTGGCGATAGTGGTAGGAGGTTATAATAGTTCCAACACATCTCACCTGGTAGAGTTATGCGAAGAAAAACTGCCTACTTATTTCATTTCTTCGGCAGAACATATGGTATCGGCTAATGCAATTAACCACTGGGATTTTCATCATAAAACTGAATTGCAAAGCGATAGTTTTTTACCCAAAAAAGAACAGGTGACCATCCTGCTGACCAGCGGTGCTTCCTGCCCGGATGCATTAGTAGAAGGTGTCATTCGCCGCTTACTTTCCTTTTATCAACTGGAACATAAAGCAGATGAATTAATAATTATTGAAGAATAAGATCTATATATAATCAGATAAAATAAATGGCATTAAACAAAAAAGACACCCATATGGTGTCTTTTTTCTTTGGGGCTAATCACGCTAGTAATGCAGAGTATAAAATCTTTATATCGTGTTTTAATTGAAATCGTAATTCAAAAGTACTTTTTCTAAAATATGCGCGCAATAGCCATTTATTATCCGGTAGGTTATTAACTATAAGTGGCATAAAAATGAATAAAATTGGAAACGGCACTTCATAACATCATTGTAAATCATCACTTAAAACTGCATTGCCTTCTTTAAAAAATCGGCCTTGCGTCTTCTGGATACCTCCACCTGCGTGCCATCGCTCATGAGTGCAAAGCCGCCTTCTCCCTGGATATAGGATTGCATTTGCTGCAGATTAATCAGGTGAGAATTATGCACCCTGAAAAAATCCACGTCTGTGAGTAGTTCTTCAAATTCCTTCAGGGGACGGGATACCATCAAATTCTTTTTATCTGTAAAAAAAATCCTGGTATAGTTGCCGGTAGATTCGCAACGCACAATATTTTGCACGGGCATAAACACCAAACCATTGATAGTAGGCAACGCAATTTTTTTATGCGTTTGCTGCAAAGTTTTCATATTCTGCAAAAACACATCCATAGGTGAAACAGTTGTATCCTTCAACCGGCTCACTCTTTTCTCCCTGGACTTTTCCAATGCATCCTGCAATTCCTTTACACTAAAGGGTTTCAGGAGATAGTCCAATGCATTAAATTTGATAGCCTTTAAAGCATATTGCTCATGGGCAGTAGTAAAAATGACATCAAAGGAAACCCGCTCAAATAGTTTCAACAATTCAAATCCATTCTGATAAGGCATTTCTACATCAAGGAATACAAGCTCGGGCTGTAGTTCATCCACCAGTTCTTTTGCCTCCCTTACACTTTTGGCTGATCCAATCACATTTACGCCAGGACATTTTTTTAATAACATAGTTTGCAGGGCATCAATGCAATGTTGCTCATCATCAACGATGATAGCTTTGATTTCGCTCATACAGTTAGCTTTTAGCTTTTAGCAGTTAGCTATTAGCAGTTTATTATTTATTAGTAAGTAATTAAAAAGCAGCTGATATTTTAGATAAAAGCTAATCGCTAAAGGCTAATAGCTAAAATATAAACTCGGCCGGTAAAATAATAGTGATTTTTGTTCCCGACGGTTGTCCGGTTCCGTCCTCCAGGTCTGTGACAGTGACTGTTGCCTCCTTGTTATTTATTTTCCGGATCAGGTCTATACGTCCTTCTGTTACCTGCATACCAACCGAGTGGTGCATTCTTCCTTTACGTTCTTTTATTTCCATGGCCTTTTTGCGACCTATCCCATTGTCAGTAATTGTGCATACGAGGCTACGCTTTTTTAATACGATCTCAATATCCAGTAATCCCTTGTCTGCTGCCGGCTTATGCACCAGTCCGTGCCAGATGGCGTTTTCCACATATGGCTGCAGGATCATTGGTGGAATAAGCACTTCTTCATCATTAATATCCGGTGCGATGTGGAAATTAAATTCAAAGATGCCATTACAACGCAGGGATTCCAGGTCCAGGTACAGCCGTAAAGATTCTATTTCTTTGTTGAGTGTAATAAAAGTATGTTGGGTGTTATCCAGGATCAGTCGCATCAACCGGGAAAATTTGGTAAGATAGTCTGATGCTTCTTCCTGGTTATTACTCCAGATATAACGATGAATAGAGCTGAGCGAGTTAAAGATAAAATGTGGATTCATCTGCGAACGCAGTGAGCGTAATTCCAGCTGTAACGTTTGTTTATTGGCGCGAAGGTTACGGTGACGGATATAAAAAAAGCCACCTATTATCGCCATCAGCAGAAAGGCCGCCAGCGCAAAAGTGACTACCACATTTCGTTTGGTGCGTAGCTCTCCTACCATTTTATCGTGCTCCAGGGTACGGATCTGGTTATCTTTACGGTCTACTTCATAAATGGTTTGCATTTGCTTCAACGCCATCGACGATTTCTCATCCAGTATACTGTCTTTGTAAAGCAATGATTTATCTGCGGCATCCATCGATCTTTTAAAATCGCCGCTCTCTTTAAAATCCGCTGCCAGTGCCTTGTAGGCATCCATCAGCATAGATTTAAAATTCCAGTAGTTACTTACTTCAATGGATTGCGTGATATACTTTCTGGCTTCTTCATGTTTGCCCTCTGCTCCCAATAACTTACCAATGTTCAGGTAGCTTTCCGCCACATGCACTTTATCTTCTACCTTATCATTTACTGCCAGGGCTTTTTGAAGATAATCCATAGCTGCCTGGTAATCTTTCTTTTCCTTGTAGGCATCACCGAGGGCGTTATAACATATAGCCATGCCTGTTGGATTATCCAATTTCTGATTTACTGCCAGCGAGCGTTTATAATAATGAATAGCAAGGTCCAGTTTATTTTGGCCCTGATAGGCATATCCAAGATTTCCCAGGTTGATGGCAACGCCCAGGTCATTATGATTATCTTCTTCCAGCTGCAGTGCGTAGTTAAAGTGTGTGATAGCGTCTGCATACTTTTCAGTTGTTAATTGGATATTGCCGATGCTGTTGGTGGCCACGCAGATGTTTCGGATATCATGAATTTGCTCTGCCAGCACTAAGGCGCGTATATGGAAATCGAATGCTTTCTGTAATTTGTCCAGACGACGACAATCCACCCCGGCATTATTGAGGGAAAAAGTGATCAAACCTGTATCCCTGGCTTCTTCCGCATATTTGAGCGCCTTTTCGTGATAGTCTTCCGCAATGATATAAAGTGATTTATTCCTTTTGCTGGTACCTAATTCATTGTATGCCAATGATAAACCCGCAGGATATTTCAGGTATTGCGATAATGTGAGGGCTTCCTGCCAGAAAGGATTATCCGTTTTATGTACTTCGAAATATCGGGTATAGGCTCTGCCTTTTTTGATCAGCAGCGACACCTTAGCGGTATCATTGGGCAACATGCGAATAGAGTCCAGCAACTTGCCGGCCCTCAGGGAATCCTGGGCCACTGCCCCTAAACAGGCTCCCAACAGGAGCAGGCACCAAAAACATACACCTTTTATAGACATTGGTCGGTCTGTGTGACTACACAATTTAAACAAGAATTACGAATAACGCGTGGCTAATCAAAGATATCAGGGTAACATAACCTGTTCACCGCTCTGTACTCATCACCAGACAATCAAAAAAATAAAAAGCGAAAGGGCGAAAGAATTCGCCCCTTCTTCCTATTAACCGAATACACCTACTGAAAACATGGAACGACTATGGCGTGCCACGCCATCCCACATTACGTTTAAGCCTAATAATAGTAATTATACTACCTTCAGCAGAATTATATATTCCTATCAATTTTATAATCGGTTAATAGCAAAGGGTCTTGCGGATATAGCTAGGATAAGACATTCCCGTAAGCACGATATATCATATATGCGTCTTGCGCTCACATTTTCATATTGTCTTACTCAAAGTCAGTCGGCAATAGCACAAAACCTGTTCACGGTGACTTACCATACAAAATTACCTAAGCAGTGCTTTTCAGAATGGATAAGGTTGGAGATGAAAAACGGGTCTTAACAGACATCGGTTTAACATGCAAATAAATACTTGTTGGAAATTTCGGAGGATGTGGAAAAATTATCGGGTTGGTTATCCTGTTATATAAACAGATATAAGGCAAATGTATAAAAGACTTTTAATAAAAGGAAATATTATTTTACGAAGAATGAGCCATAATAGCATCTTCTACCCATTGCATCACCAGGCTCTGCTGGTCTTCCATGCCTAACTGACTGTTATCCAGAATAATAGCATCATCTGCTTTGCGAAGCGGACTTATTTCACGGTTAGCATCAATATAATCGCGCAATTCCAGGTTTTGCTTTACTTCCTCTATGGTGATATTTTTGTTTTTTACATAGAGCTCCTTAAAGCGGCGTTCTACGCGTATAGCGATATCAGCTGTCATGAAGATTTTAAGCTCTGCATGGGGGAATACTACGGTACCGATATCACGGCCATCCATAACGATGCCTTTGCGGGTACCCATTTTCTTTTGCTGTGCTACAGCAAAATCGCGTACTTCCTTTACTGTAGACACTTCGCTCACTTTTTCTGCGATCAGCATTTCCCGGATCAGGTGTTCTACATTTTCTCCATTCAGGAACATTTCACATTCACCGGTGAGAGAATTAGGTACAAAATCCAGGTGTACATCCAGCAGCGCGCTTTTTACTGCTTCATGAGAGACCCAGTCAACACGGTTTTGAATAAAATAAAGGGTAATTGCACGATACATTGCACCACTGTCTATGTAGGTATAGTCCAGTTGTTTAGCCAATTGCTTGGCTAAAGTGCTTTTTCCACATGAAGAGTAGCCATCTATCGTGATGATTATTTTTTTCAAAACTGCTGTTTTAATTGAATCGCCTATCGTATCGGGAAGGACGCTACAAAATTGAGGCAATTATGCGAAAAAAGCAAATCAATGAAATTTTTGAACCGGGTTATATTAAGATGCAGATATTTAGTTGCTATGGGGGCTAACCCATTGAAACTAAATATCTGCATATATATCAAAATATTTATTGGACGACTATTACTTTACAGGTGTAGGCTACTTTCATGGTGTCTTTATGATAAATCACCAGGAAATAGGCGCCTGATGGCAAGTCGCTCATACTAACATCAGTATCTGATTTAATATCGTACTGACGCATCACCTGGCTCCAGGTATCACGCAGCTGCATCAGCAGACTACCGCGTAAACCACGGATAGTAACTTTGAACTTGCCATTATTCGGATTCGGATAAACTTTTATCTGTACAAACGGCGGCACCGCACGGATTTCAGAGTATACCACCTTGCCATTACGGCCTATCGCTTTAATACGGTAGTATGTCCAGTCGTCGTAGTCGTTGAGGTCCTGGTAAGTATAACTAAGCGGTACATTACTATTGCCGTTGATAGCCTTTGTAGGCACGGTAGCTATTGTAGTAAAGGTTTCTTCCCTTTCATACCGGCGTTCCACTTCAAACACAGCGTTGCTTATTTCGCGACTGGTGGTCCAGTCCAGCTGCACCATTACAGGTGCAATCCGGTAAGCCTCGAAACTCAGGAACATGGCTGGTTTAAGCGAAGCAACCAATATTGTTTTAGTAAAATATTCACTGGCACCAAGACCTGTAAAATTCCGGATATGCATGGTTGCAGGCTCCGACATAGGACTGGTAGTTAGTGTACCTGCCAATGGGTTGGCGGGTATAAACGGTACATTATCCCATACACCTCCTGTGAAATGTGTAATAAAACTACTATCGCGGGAGGCAGCATAAGCGGGTAATTCGCTCACATCCATATGTTGCAGGATGATAGCTGCATCGCCACCGGTATTATCTATCCGGCGTATGTTCCAGGTTTTATTCACGAAGCTGTCGGTATAAGCAGTGCCGCCCGCAGCAACTGTATATACACTATCGTAGGTGTGCACACCAAAAACATCTGTTGCGCCCGTAAGGAGTATAGCTGCCGGAGAGTAGCTGTCATCGGCAGTTCCCACCGGAAATACCACTTTATTGGCGGCATCGTTTATACCTGCCCGGTAGAGCGCGCCCCCGGCAAAGCCGGTGCCGTTCACTACAAATTTTTTATCGTTATATCCTGTGATGGTGCCGGGAGTCTTTTCTCCCACCTGCAAATTCCATCCGTTCAGATATATATGTCCGTTTGTAAACTGTAAATTATTTCTGATTTTGAGATCACTGAGATCATCGAGCAACAAGCCTGCGACGTTATTCACCTCCAGGTTAGGGAAGCTGGTTCCCATTCTGGCGGTGAGGCTGTAGCCGCCAAAAACTTTTTGCAGGCCTGTGTTTGCACCTGAAAAAAGGAATATGCCCCCTGTTCCTGAAACACCATCTGCACTTTCATCCGGTAACGTAGACCCGTTTCCGTTAGTCCATAGTTTGCTGAGAAAATAGAAGATAGTATTTGGATTAGAGCCCAGGATACCATTGTTGGTCATATCAGAGAAGATGCCTACGTTGGTACTGCCGGACAGCCATACGGTGCCACCGGCAGGGATGTAGACGCCCTGCTGGGCGGAAGAACTTCCGACCAACAAAGTCAATAACAATATGATAAACAATAATTTTCTCATTCCTGTTTTTTACTGAATTATTGTAACATCATATGTACCAGCGGGATTGGATACTGCCCCACTTGAATTAGTAAAACTTACATTTATATTATTACCTGCTCCTGTAGACCTTGCCCAACCAATGATCATACCTGTAGCCAGATTGCTTTGCGGATTGATAATAATAGTTGCATTCGCATTAACAGTACCTCCTGAGGAAACAGTAATTGCTCCAGTATACAATCTGGAAGTATTGTTATTCATATTGCCGCTTGATGGCAACGTAACAGTACCTTTCATAACATTTGTAAGAATTGTACCTGTAGCACCCAGCTTTACAGTACCATTCACATCCAGGCTCGCTGCCGGAGTATTAGTTTTAATGCCTAATTCTTTATTCGTATTATCCCAGAAAAGATTAGCAGCATCCTGGGTGGTTTCAGTTGTGGCATCAACTGTCTGATTGGCGAATAGCAGACCTCCCGGAGTAAAAGCATTTGATCCCAAAGTAGTGACCACTTTATACCATGGGTTAGTACCTGCAATTAATGGAGGTGGTGGAGCAGGGTTATTTTTCCATTCTCTTAATGCTAATGTATTCTTATCAAAATAAAGCTGTGTAGTATAACCCGTATTCTGAAACGACAATACACTCCATGCCCAAGCACTTGTTCCACCAGGACCATTAGTTACAATACCAGAAGTAGGGCTTGCCCATATTTTCATTCTGTATTTAGGATCAGGAGCATCCGCATAAGTAATATCATTACTAGCCAAATTACCATAAGAAGCACCTCCGGTAATGTCCGGAGCCGGCACATACGTAGATGATGCCACATTCCATTTTAATACATCACCATCGTTGGGTGTAGCGGTAGATACAGCATTATTCTGGATTTTATTAGCATTCCAGAGCGCATTTGTATTGTCCGCAGTAATAGTCCAGGTACGGTCTGCTGAGAGATCAGCACCAAGCGGTAAAGGTGTTATTGAGGCAATACCTGTTCCTTTGGCAAGTGTGATCTGCCTGGATGTAGCCACATAGGCAGGTGTAAAAAACTCCAGTGTGGTCGCATCTTTTACGCGCAACATATCACCCGGGCTACCGATCGCTGAAACGCCGGTACCACCGCGACTTACCGGCAATGTGCCTGTTGTGATTTTACCTGCGTCCAAATTTGGTATATCCGTTGCCGTTAGTAGTCTGAATAACGGCACACCATTGCTTCCATTAGGCGCTGCAAATACCTGGTTGGCAGTCTGGCTCGCCAATGCTGCTGTTAATGTACCACTTGTTGTAACAGGACTGCCAGTAACTGTGAAAATAGACGGCATTGTTAATCCTACGGAAGTAACGCCTGTAGCAGCGGCAGGTGCTTTAGCCTGCCATTGTGTTCCATTAAAAGTAAGTACATCATTATTTGCAGGAGGAATTGTAAATAATATCGGAACACCGGATAATTTATTTGCATTCCAAAGTGCGGTGCCATTATCTGCGGTAATGGTCCATGTTCTGTCTGCAGAAAGGTCTGTTCCTACAGGAGCAGCTGTAACAGAAGCAATACCAGTTCCTGGCGCAATAGATAAATTCCTGGATGCCAATGCAAAATTGGGTGGTGTCCAGTTAATCCATTTACCAGCCTGATATTGGAGCAGTTGATTATTAGCGGGTGCTGTAATAGTGGCATCACCCATCATATTAATTGAGTAATCGCCTGCCGCCGGTAATATATCACCGGTACGTGTTTTAAAGGTGGTTACGCCGGTGTTTGTAATTGTACTACCTGCAATACCAATACCGGTACCGGCTATGATATCGGAAAACTCCAATACTTTTTGCCATCCGGCAGTTTTTTTCAGGTATAAAGCTTTGTCGTCTATTATATATACAAACATCCCATCAGCAGCACCAAATAGCGCTCCACCAGCCAGGATCTGCACTTTTGCAATGCGGGGTAGTAATAGCCCTTGTTTGTCAGCATTCAACTCCAGCAATGCATTTTTGTTCAGCAGCGTTGGATTCATTCCCAGCTTCAATTGCTGTGCCGACGCCTTTTGACTAAATATACAAAACAGTGTGCCTGCGCACACGCTTAACAACCCTTGCAACTTCATACAACATCTTTTAAGTAAGCACAAAAAGGAATGAAACGGCTACGCCTATACGTAGCCGTTTCAAATACTTTTTAATCTTATTTCTTGATAATATACCAGGTGCCGACACCATCTGATTGTACAGTAATGAAAGTCCAGTCGTTGAAGATATCAATGGAATTACCATCTTCAATAAACTCACCACCCGCAGCTTTAATGGTTACTTTATTATCGATATTATTACCAGCAACAGACAGTACTTTTTTGATAGTGTAGATACGGCCTTTTATACCTGCGGCAGTAGGCAAAGTTATCGTAGCAACGGCCGGATTTTTTACAATGATAGTATAGTCGTTAGGAGTAACTGTATAATCACCAGTTACTACATTAAGAGACATAGATACGGAACCAGCCACCTGGAATGTAGAGTTGGCAGCAGTAGTAGTATCGCCTACCAGCACATTTTTCTGTATAGATACTTCATTTCCAAATTTCTTCGCACCAGCAAAAGATTGTGCTGCATTACTCACCAAACCTCCTGTTACCAGTGGAGCTGCAATTGGTATACTCACCGTTACTTTACTGGTTACTGCATCTTCTGCGATTGCCAGATCTAAACCGGCATGATCGGCTGCGAAGGTTAAATCTTTAAATGCAGTGGCGGATAATGCCCTTGTCATAACGTTGCCGGTTACAGCATCACGTACCAGTACATTCTTCTGGGTATTAGTAGCATCAGGAGCGATCGCTGTAAGTACCAGGTTCTGATCCAATGTAGTATTACCCTTTACATGTAAATCATTGGCTAAGGTGGCAGCACCGGTTACATTCAGTGTACTTGATAAAGTAGTAGCACCGGTTACACCCAGTGTACTTGATAAAGTAGTAGCACCGGTTACATTCAGTGTATTTGATAAAGTAGTAGCACCGGTTACACCCAATGTATTTCCTAACGCAGTAGCACCGGTTACACCCAGTGTACCTCCTACAGTAGAATTTCCGTCTACAGTAAGATTATTTGCTACCCCAATTATATGAAAGTTGCCAGTCACAGTAGAGTTACCACCAATAGTAGCACCGCCTGCAGTAACAGTCAGCCCTGTACCTAATGTACCTGATCCAACAATGTTCAGATTTTTGTTACCGTTAATATCCTGCAGGAAAGTTTTTAAACCATCAAAAGACTGAGCAGCTGTAGTTACAGCACCGGGATGGGTTGCATCTGCTGCATGCAGTATAAGTTTAGGAGGAGCACCAACAACAGAATTGTCGATAGAGAGGCCTTCCGGAACACCAGTACCATCAAAAGCACCAATAATCATTGCTTTGGTGGCCTTATCAAATCTTGCCCAATCGGCCTTGCTTAGCAGACCTGCATTGATAGTACCATCCTGTGTGTTAATTGTCAGTTTGTGATCCCCGGTACCATTATCTGTATATGCGTAGCTAGTAGCATCGGCAGTGGTCAATGTTTGTGTAGCTGTACCATCAGCATTGATGGTCATCGCATTTACGAATGCACCGGTTGACAATTTACGGGAACTAACTTTTCCTGTTACTGGATCGATGAGTAACACGTCTACTCCTGGGGAGAGGAAATCAAGTTTTTTCAGGAATGTGTACCCGTTATCCACCACAATCCCTTCTATATTATTTGCTCTGATTGAAAAAGGGATGTTGTTAGTAGTACCGATAAACTGAGCAGCTGTGGCTGCATTACCGCTGGTAGACCAATAATTCTGCGCAATATTCGCAGTATTAGCCATCTTTTCCCAATAGCCATGATTTCTCACATAAAATCCTTCCTCACCGGCTTTCTTTAAATAGATGATCATACCATCCGGTGGTGTAAGCCCCTGAATGCCTACAGTATCCGCTAAACGAGGCAAGAGCAAACCTTGCTTGTCTGCATCCAGTTCCAATATGGCGGACTTTTCAACGGTAGTAGGGTTTTTACCCACTTTCAACTGGGCATTTGCCTGTGTGGCTACCAAACCAACACCACCCAGCAACATAACGCGTACTGCAATGCGTAAAGATTCTTTCATAGATATCGGGATAAATAGTTAATGTCTAAAACACGCCGGGGATTTCATATTCCCGGTAATAAAAAATATAATACGGGATAGCGATTATTCGTTGTGATTGTTATTGGCAGTATGGAGTATATAAAACCAGTTGTCAAGGACCCATATTTTATTTTTCAATTATATATACGAATGATTCAAATATTAGGATCTCGTACATATAAAAATATATAGGTTAAAATTTTACATACTGCAAAAATGACATATTAATAGATTTTAAAAAATGACATGATCATACCATTTTTAATATATATATTATCCATGTTAAATGTGGATAATACCCATTTGCAGGTAATATCATATGATGCGATCGATTTCAGAGAGTAATAAAAGGGGATAATAGGTAACGCGGGTATACTTCTACACAAAGCTATCAAGCATGGGAAGCATGGGGTAACATGTTTGTGTTATAAAACAGAAAAACCCGTCGAAGGTAAATTACCTTGACGGGTTTCTGTGAGTATTATTTCAATTGCGTTTTTACTTACGCTTCTGATTTTTCCGGTTTACTCTTGGAAGAGTTGTTTTTCAGCGTAAAGATCAGCTTCTGATTTTCCTTATCCAGATCAGCTACCAGTATATCTCCATCATGAATGTTCATGTTGAGGATTTCTTCGGCTAAAGGATCTTCCAGGTATTTCTGGATGGCCCTGTGCAATGGTCTGGCACCGAATTGCTGGTCGTAGCCCTTGTCTGCCAGGAAGCCTTTGGCTTCATCTGTCAGTTCCAGGCTGAAGCCCAGGTTGTTCAGACGTTTCAGCACGCTCTTCATCGTGATATCGATGATAACGTAGATGTGTTCTTTAGACAGTGAGTTAAAGATGATCACATCATCGATCCTGTTCAGGAACTCAGGAGAGAAGGTACGTTTCAGTGCTTTTTCAATGACTGATTTCGTATTATCTTCTTCGCTTACGGCTCTTGCGTTGGTAGTGAAACCAACACCTGCACCGAAATCCTTCAGCTGACGGGCTCCGATATTGGAGGTCATAATGATGAGGGTATTTTTGAAATCCACCTTACGGCCGAGACCATCGGTGAGGATACCATCATCCAAAACCTGCAACAGGAGGTTATAAATATCCGGATGTGCCTTTTCAATTTCATCCAGGAGGATTACAGAGTAAGGTTTACGGCGAACTTTTTCAGTCAGCTGACCACCTTCTTCATAACCTACATATCCCGGAGGGGCACCGATGAGGCGGCTTACAGAGAATTTCTCCATGTACTCACTCATATCGATGCGGATTAACGCTTCGTCAGAGTCGAACATGTAGCGGGCCAGTGATTTGGCCAGCTCTGTTTTACCTACCCCGGTAGGACCCAGGAATATAAAGGTACCGATTGGTTTTTTAGGATCCTTCAGCCCTACGCGGTTACGCTGTATGGCTTTGGTGACTTTGCTGATGGCTTCGTCTTGTCCCACCACGGCTCCTTTAAGATCTTCACCCATGCGACGCAGTTTCTCAGTTTCTGCCTGTACCATCCTTTTAACAGGGATACCGGTCATCATGCTAACCACTTCCGCGATGGCTTCTTCATCAATAGGGTAGCGTTTATGCTTCACTTCTTCTTCCCACATTGCTTTTGCGCGTTCCAGGTCTTCTCCCAGTTTCTTTTCAGTATCACGCAGTGCAGCGGCTTCTTCGAAGCGTTGGCTTTTAACTACTTTATTTTTTTCCTGCTTGATATCTTCAATCTGTTTTTCCAGATCGAGGATATTTTGCGGTACATTGATGTTTTTCAGGTGGACGCGGGCGCCTACTTCATCGAGTACATCTATCGCCTTGTCGGGCAGCAGACGGTCCGTCATGTAGCGGTCGCTCAGTTTCACACAGGCATCAATAGCAGCATCAGTATAGCTTACGTTATGGTATTCTTCATAACGTTGTTTGATGTTATTGAGGATCAAAATGGTTTCATCCACACTAGGCGGCTCTACCATTACTTTCTGGAAACGACGGTCCAGTGCGCCGTCTTTCTCGATGTACATACGGTACTCATCGAGTGTAGAAGCACCAATGCATTGGAGTTCGCCCCTTGCGAGTGCGGGTTTGAAAATATTGGAAGCGTCCAGGGATCCTGAAGCGCCACCGGCACCAACGATTGTATGAATTTCATCGATAAAGAGGATTACATCCCTGTTCTTTTCGAGTTCGTTCATGATGGCCTTCATTCTTTCTTCAAACTGGCCACGGTATTTGGTTCCAGCCACCAGTGCAGCAAGGTCGAGGCTTACCACGCGCTTATCGAAGAGCACGCGGGAAACTTTACGCTGCACGATACGCAGCGCCAGGCCTTCTACGATGGCGGTTTTACCCACACCGGGTTCACCAATAAGAATCGGATTGTTCTTTTTACGGCGGGAAAGGATCTGCGAAACGCGTTCAATTTCCTGCTCGCGGCCAACAATCGGGTCTAAGCTGCCGCTTTCGGCCAGCTTGGTAATATCTCTACCAAAGTTATCCAGTACGGGCGTTTTGGATTTGGTATTTGTCTGTTTGGCTTTGGATGCATAACTCTTTCTCTCGTCCTCAAACTCTTCTTCGCCCGGATCATCAAACTCTGATTTAGGGTCAGCAGATTTTACAAAGCCCAGTTCGTTTTTAAAAGTATCGTAGTCCACGTCAAATTGTTGTAAGATTTGTGTACAAACGTTTTCCTTATTCTTTAATATCGAAAGCATGAGGTGTTCCGTCTCCACCGTAGCGCTTTTCAGTGCCTTAGCTTCTAAAACGGTTACACGTATTACTTTTTCTGCCTGTCTGGTAAGCGGGAGACTATTGATATTAGCAATATTCTTTCCTGTTTTATCTTTTACAGCCAGTTCTACTTCCTTGCGTAATTCGTATAGGTCTACGTTCAAAGCCTGCAGAATCTTTACGGCCGTACCTTCGCCTTCGCGTATAATACCTAACAGCAGGTGTTCTGTACCTATGAAGTCATTTCCCAGGCGTAAAGCTTCCTCTCTGCTGAACGAAATGATCTCCTTAACTTGCGGTGAAAAATTCTGGTCCATTGTGAGATTATTAAATTATCAAAAACCCTTACGGGGGCTTGCTTATACAATAATAACGAATAATTCTGACTTACATTATCACGCTACATTACCGGAATGAAGTTATTCCTTTTTTAAACTTAAACAACTTACACTTTAATAGTATAAGAATTATTTTTGCGGTGATGCGGGTAACGATCGTTTAAAAAATATCTACGAAGAAAAGGAGATTTACGTTCGATCTCTTACAGTTATATTTTATAGGCGGTTCCCTGTATTCAAAATTGATTTTTACTAAAAGTATAAAACAACGTCCAACGTATGAAATTCAAAATTGATACCAAAGAAAAAATAGTCGTTTTTTGTCCGGAAGAAGATACATTGGATGCTAATTTGTCAGCCGACTTCCTTTCCACTATTACTTCCCTACCGGAGCTGGAGGGACGCAATCTCATACTGGATCTGTCATTGGTACAAAAAATTGATGCTACCGGCGTAGAAGCCATTTTAACAGTATACGAAACTTTATACGGCAATAATCTCTCCTGTGCGATCACCGGACTTAACAACACTTTAACAGCTCAACTGAAGGAAACGGGATCAGATATGCTGAATCTGGCTCCTACCATGGCAGAAGCGATAGATCTGATCATGATGGAAGAACTGGAAAGAGAACTCATGGATGGATTAGGAGAATAACTTATTTTTAGGCACATGTTTGCAGTAACAATACTAGGTAACAATTCGGCTATACCCACTCTGGACAGGCACCCCACAGCACAGGTAGTCACTTGCAATGAACAGCTGCTGCTGGTTGATTGCGGTGAAGGCACGCAATTACAGATAACACAATACAGAATCAGACGCAGCAAGCTCCGGTATATTTTTATCAGTCATCTTCATGGAGATCATTATTTCGGATTAATCGGCCTGATAAATACCCTTAACCTGATGGGGCGTACAGAGCCGCTCAGCGTATATGCGCCACCGGAACTGGAGCAGATCATTCAACTACAGCTGGATTGCTCAGGCACCATCTTAAAATTTGAATTATCGTTTGTTCCGTTATTACCGGGTTACAGCGGGTTAATTCTGGAAGACAAAGATTTGCGGGTAAGCTGTTTTCCTACGCAGCACCGGATTTCCTGTTTCGGATTTTCTATTGAGATGCAGAAACGTAAACGTAAACTGATACCAGAGCAGGCCAAGGCCTATGAAATCCCGGCAGCTTATTTCTCTAAATTACAGGAAGGAGCTGATTATCAGCGGAAAGATGGCAGCATTATAAAAAACGACTGGGTTACTTTGTCTCCCGGCAAAGCTAAACGGTACGTTTACTGTGCCGACACAATTTACGATGTGAATCTGTTGCCATGGCTAAAAGATGCAGACATGATGTATCATGAAACCACTTATCTGCATGATTTGGAGGACCGTGCTGCAGAGCGTTATCACAGCACTACCGTACAAGCAGCTTCGCTCGCTGCTGCTGCAGGTGTGAAGAAGTTGCTGATCGGGCATTTTTCTTCCAAATACACAGAATTGCAGCCATTTCTGGATGAATCGAGGCCTGTTTTTGCCAATACTGATATTGCAGAAGAGGGCGTGAGCTATATTGTTTAAGCTTTTAGCAATTAGCTTTTAGGAAAATGCAGCGAAAAAGAACGATGTTTTATCTTTTTCGCTGCATTTTCCTAAAAGCTAATTGCTAAAAGCTTAAAGCTCAGTATTTTTTCAGATACGCTCCTATCTTGCTATACAGCTCATCTGTAACCGGCAATATAGGGAGGCGGAAAACATTTTCTATGATACCTGCGTGATGCAGAAATGCTTTAATACCTGCCGGATTATTTTCTGAGAACATTAACTCAAAACCTTCCAGCATTTTATTATTCATGCTGCGTGCAGCCGGGAAATCATTCAGTAACGCCGCTTGTACCATGCTGGAAAAATCTTCCGCAAAGTAGTTGGCTGCTACAGAAATAACGCCGTCCATGCCGCAGGCCAGCTGTCCGAGTGCGAGCGCATCATCACCACTTATGACCAGGAAGTTATCCGGTTTATCGCGGATGATCTGCATGCATTGCATCATATCGCCGGAAGCTTCCTTCATAGCCACGATATTTTCCACTTCATGCGCCAGGCGTAGCGTGGTTTCCGCAGTCATATTGCGACCGGTGCGTCCTGGCACGTTATACAGGATAACGGGTTTTGGAGAAGCTGCCGCAATTGTTTTATAATGCTGAAAGATACCTTCCTGAGTAGGTTTGCTGTAGTATGGTGCTACGCTGAGGATAGCAGCAGCCTCGTCCAGCGGGCATTTTTCCAGTCGTTTTACCACATCCCTGGTACTGTAGTCGCCGACGCCGATTACTACAGGCACCCGTTTCGACACCTTTTCGAAAGTGAATTTTATCAAATCCAGCTTTTCATCTGCAGAAAGAGTAGGTGTTTCACCGGTAGTGCCCAGAGACACCACGTAGTTAACGCCGCCATCGATCACGTAGTTGATCAACTTTTCCAAAGCATTCCAATCTATGCTTTCATCTGCTTTAAAGGGTGTTACCAATGCCACCCCGGTGCCTTTTAGTTGTTCCATATTGTGTTTACGGGAAAATAAAAATTTCGAATTCCGAAGGCCGAAATTCGAAATTTTTATCGTGATCTCTAAATATTTTTTTATTTCTCTTCGTAAAAGCCCATACGGGAGAATTTATCTATACGTTGTTCAATACGGGTATCGGGATCAATTTTTCTTAATTCCACGAGTGTTTCTTTGATACGAACCTTCAGCAGGTGGGCCATTTCATCCGGATTAACGTGCGCGCCACCGAGTGGTTCACGAACGATTCCGTCTACCAGACCAAACTGGCTCATGTAATCTGAGGTCAGTTTCAGTTCTTCCGCTGCTTTTTCTTTGAAGTTCCAGCTGCGCCAGAGGATGGTGGAGCAGTTTTCAGGAGAAATAACCGTATACCAGCTATTTTCGAGCATAAATACTCTGTCGCCTATACCAATGCCCAATGCACCTCCGGAGGCCCCCTCGCCTATTATAATGCAGATTACGGGCACCCGGAGTTTTACCATTTCGAAAAGATTACGGGCAATGGCTTCTGCCTGGCCTCTTTCTTCCGCTTCCAGACCCGGGAAAGCGCCGGGGGTATCGATGAGGGTAACGATTGGCTTATTGAATCTTTCGGCCAGTTTCATGAGCCGGAGGGCTTTGCGGTAGCCTTCCGGATTAGCCATACCAAAGTTTCTGAGCTGACGCATCTTTGTGTTTACCCCTTTCTGCTGGCCAATAAACATTACTGTTTCGCCATCCAGATCGGCAAAACCGCCTACCATGGCTTTATCGTCTTTCACATTCCGGTCGCCATGCAGTTCCGTAAAGTTGGTGCACATTTTTTCGATATACGCCAAAGTATAGGGCCTATCCGGATGACGGCTCAGCTGTACGCGCTGCCAGGCAGTGAGGTGGGTGTAGATATCCTGACGGGTATTGGCAATCTTTTGCTCATACTCACTCACTGTAGCAGATACATCTACGCCTGACTTTTCACCATTTTCCTTCAGCTTAGCCAGCTGCTCATATAAGTCCGCGATAGGTTTTTCGAAATCCAGGAATTGCATAATTTGATTAAATTGGTTAAAGATCGGGTGTAAAGATAGTGCTGAAAATTTTTTTTAAAAAAGATTTGCTTAATTGAGAACTTTGTTGCTATCTTTGCAATCCCAAAACGGAACAACACAACGGATTGGGAGACAGAAAGATAGGAAGTTCTTATTAATATGTTGGAAAGGATCAGTAGTTCAGTTGGTTAGAATGCCGCCCTGTCACGGCGGAGGTCGCGGGTTCGAGTCCCGTCTGGTCCGCAAAAGGGGACAAATCATCATCAGTATGATTTGTCCCCTTTTCATTTGAAGTGCTGTTGCCCGACAGGCTTGCGATTAGCGCGAATACTTCATTTACTTTTCCGGTTCGAAGTGCCTCATTTTTGCGATCATAGACGATTCCTTCAGGAAATATGAGTTTCTGCAACTTCTCTTTCATACCCGCATCACTGGAATGCCATACCATAGGCAGTTTAGAAGAAAGTGATAGCGCATATTGAATAGCTTCTTCCGGGTTCGAAATACCTAGCTTACATTTATCCAGTTGCGCGGCTATATTTTCACGTTCCTTAATATAACGAGGATAAAACTTATCAAAAGTTTCCTGGCTCATCTCTTTTAGCACAAAACGGCTTTCCTCCAGGCTATCTATCTTTTTATTTATTTCCCTTAACTGGCTGGTTAGAATACTGTAGGCTCCTTTATTTAGTGCCAGTGGTTTTAGAGATTTTCATTTTTTTCGCCTGCATTTCCTTTTCCTGGGAATATAGTACAGGAGAAAAATGGTTACACTGCCGTCATCATTTTTGTGCGGACCAGTAACATGACAGCCAGCTGCAGCCTGACCGAGCATTTTGTCAATTTCATTTCCGCTGCTAATTTCTTCTAATTGAAAATCATCGAGGGTTAAACGTTTGGCGGTTTGAAGGTTTAAATAATGGAGATTAGAAGGAAAAACGAAACAGAGTGACTGTATTTTTTTGGTGAATACTATAACCCCAGCAGCTTTTTGTAATAGGAGAACAGCCAGGGGCGCACCTGATAAGGATAAGGCTCATACACCACATTATCTTCATTGATGGTATAACCCTGCTTGTAATCATGTATAGATTTAACCATTGACAGCTTCGCTTCTTCCTGTCTGTTCAGCTTAATCAAACAGATGGCTTTGTAGTAACTGGCATCTGAGAAATCAGGATAATGACGGAGAGCCATGTTGAAATGCGTGATAGCCGAATCGTATTGAGCTGTTTCATAATCTGCAATGCCCATATAGAAATCATACAGGAAATGCATGGGCGCTTCTTTGCACTGCTGTTGCCGTTCAGTCATGCATTGCTGCAGGTAATACCGTGCGCTGTCATACTGATTGAGTTGCAGATAACTGAGGCCGATATAAAAACTGTAGGAATGGTCCATTACTCCCTGATGTGTACTCAAGCGCTCCGCTGCTTCAAAGTCCGCAATAGCGGCATGATAGGATTTCTGGAAGATACATTTGATGAATGCCCTGTAATCCAGGTACTCCGCAGGGTTCAGCTGAACCGCCTTATCAAGATATACCATGCCGACTTCATATTTCCGCTGCTTGAAATACGGCATAGCTTTTAGTTGCCAGAACTCCGCTTCATCCGGCAATACGGCCAGTGCACTGTCCAGATAAAGTTGCCATTCCTTTGAAAAGTAATGGTAATGCCAGGCGCCGTTGGTGATATATTTTTTTTCAATGGAGTCTTTCAGCGGAGGGGATTGTGTGTGGCCGGCCAAGGTCAGCAGAAGGCAGAGCAGAAGGAATGAGGCTGTTTTCATGATAGGGATGATATTATACCGGAATACAGTATATAAAAAATAGTTTTACAATAGCATATGCAAGCTATTGCCCTAAGAGATTCTCCTTTTCCAGAACACTTCCTGTTGCCATCTTTTTTCCAGTTGGTACTGATGCCGGTGCATTTCTTTGTAGGCACTAAAAGCCTGGCTGATCAGCCAATCATATGCGGGCAACGCATCCTTTTTACCAGCCAAAGTATCTGCTATAGCGTGACCCGCATAGTAGCCGCATTCCAAAGCAGAGCTAATACCATAGGAAGACACAGGGTCATATGCAAATGCGGCATCTCCAACAGCCAGCCAGTTATGTCCATATCTTTCCTGTAAATAACCTGTGGCCGCGGTATGTACAGTAGTAGCAGTGGTCGAAGAAATCAATGAATCTATTAACAACGGCTTGAGAAGGGTAGTTTGTTTTGCGGCTGCTAAATAATCCGCTGGCCGCAGCATAGTGGGTGAAAGCAAATCAGCATCTGTCATATAACTAACAATCAGCCGACTTCCCGATAATGGTGCAGCATACCACCACCCCTGCTGTACAGCTTCTATATAGGTATACTGTGGAACATTAGTGCACCCACTATAACAAACGCTGACGCCTGTCAGCCTATCGGTATTGTGTCGGGAAACGCCCAGCATTTTGGCAATACGGCTTTTTTTCCCCGTGGCATCTACCATAAAATCGCAATGAAGATATTGTTCTTCACCGATCGCATTCTTTATGGTTATCTGCCATTTGCCAGTATCCTGTCTGCAGTCTGAAAAACGCCATCCCTGCAGGTATTGGATACCGGCGTCTGTTACACGGCTATGCAGTTGTGCTTCAAAGCTGCGACGATCCAGGTGCCACCCTTCCCGGTAAATATAAAACAGAAATATTTTATCAACCGGCATTGCTTGTCCCCATACAAAACGGTTACCATAGCATGGCAGATGTGCCTGTGTTTGTAGTAGTTCCATCAATCCCAGCTTTTGCAGCAATGGGGTAATATGAGGCGGAATAGTTTCACCTATTTTCATTTGCGGCTGTAAGGCAGTTTCCACTATCATACAGGGGATTCCTCTTTTACCAAGACTTAAAGCGGTGGCGGCACCTGCTGCTCCGCCACCCGCTATTAATACAGGAATATGATACATGATGTTTAGCGCTCGTCTCTGCTGAATGGTTTACGTACCTGCAACGTTTGTTGGTTTGCTTTAACACCGGAAATTGTTTCCAGCAACGCTTCTGTCTTTTGCAGGAATGGCACGGAGGCATATTCTGCAATTTTCACCTGTTCAAAACTCGGATCAACAGTGGTGAATTTGCTTCGGCCTGATTCCACCCATAACGATGCGGGAAATGCCGCATTACTGCTTCCTTCCGGCAAAGGGTGTTCTGTTGCTATACCCAGTGCATGCCAGTTCTGAATCATTTTATTAATCTTGTTGATATAATTTGTACCTAAGTCACGTAGCCAGTCCTGGCGATAGTCGAAATGTTTCAACCGTTGCGGCAGGTCAGTTGTTGCATCAGCAAGACGGCTAAACGCATCAGCAGACAATACCTGATTAGGCACCCTTGCAGCCCAGAAAGAAGGTAACGAAAGATAAGTGGTACTGTCATAACCAGCTAAACAACTGGCCTCATCTGTTTGCCAGGGCACACCCATCCAGCGGGTTAGTGAGCCGGGACCACTGCCATCCAGCGGGCCACCAGCACCCAACGCCACGGCAGGCGTAAGTGTTGAGCCATAATCACGAGGCTCTTCACCTTCTTTCAATAACTTGATCCGGAACGGACTATCCCAGAAAATTAAATTTCTCAATGGCCATGTAAGCTCTATACCGGGATGAAATGGGCCACCAAGGCATTCTTCGAGTGGTGCTCTTTCCAGTGCCTTAGTTTGTAATAGCGGAGATAATTCGTCAAATGGAATTTCAAGTGGTTTACTACCGGTAATAAACTCTCCTTCCGCCCAGTGCTTCATTCTTTCATACTGTATGGCAGTAAGCGGCAGATCAACATTGTGCACATCATCATAATCTCCAAAAGCATCGCCATAAAACGGCGGAATTTTGATGGGTTCATATTCTTTGCTGTTAGGATCACGATACCATTGAAAGACCCGCATTCTGGCATCTTTATTGGCAGGGGCGGGTTTGTCCAATTGTTCCAGCACTTCACTGCTGGTAAAATCGCTTGGAGAATTTTGTCCAAACAGCATATAAAAACCATGATTTACCCATTGCGTTTGCACAGTACGTTCCAGTATCGGGTAGATATGTTCCCAAAAAACAACCTCCTCCGGTTTGGGTATCCATCTATTGCGGATGTACAGATCTTCCACGACATCGTACATGGTTACCACGGCAAAAAGACCTTGTCCGTAGTTTGGTGGTGTAATCGCTACCATGGCAGGTGTTGCTTCATATGTTTCTTCACCTATGGATACGCTGGCATAAATGGTGCCATCGGCCACGTCATCATGCCATCCATCATTATTAGCAAAAGTATAAGCAGGTAAATTATCCAGAGAGGCGGATTTACCATCGCCACCTAATACAAGTAGGCGACCCAGCTTGTCTGTACGTATTTCGCCCAATGCCACTGATTTGCCAAAAAATTTACCATCGTTAAATAATTTACCGGGTTGCTCCACACCTTTGATAGTTTGTGCTGTTGGTACAATATTTAATTGCGTGCGTAATGCTCCACTATATTTGGCGTTGCGCAAATTTGCATTCTTTGGCTGACCTTCGGGCAGGTCCATAGCATTTTCAAAATTGTACCATCCCGATTTGCGGTTAGCGAGGTTTACCCGCCATTCAATTGTAGTATTACCTGTAGCTGTTATTTCTTTAATAGCTTCCCCCTGGCTGTCGAGTTCGTATATACGAAAACATGCTGCCTGTTTTTTTATACGGCCCTTGCCGTCTTTGTAGCCATCATCGGGAACCGGAGGCTTACCGGGAAGGTCAGAAGCAATATAATATTCATCTGAATTCCCAACGCGCGCAATCCCCAGTGGAGGATATATCGCAAAGGATGGAATAGTTTGTTTTACCATTAGTTAAGATTATTTTGAAGTGAAGAATTAAGAAGAAGAGGAAGATCACCGGCGGTATAAAGTTCATTGGCAGACATGCCGTTTTGCTGTTTCAGTTCATCTCTTAAATAATCCTGGTTGTTGGAAGGACTGGGAGGTAATACCGAAGCGTTTAACGACACTATTTTATACTTTACATACTTATCAAAAAAAGCATAGGGGAAACAGCTCCTGTAGTTTATTGTCAGCAGACCGGATATCAACCCTTGGGAAAACATGTGCATGATGGAATCAATTTTAACATTAACAACAGAAATGTGGGTTAGTGAAGAGACGATACATCATCATTACAAATCTTGCTATCCCAACATAACATCCTTAAAACAGGATATGATGATTAACAAAACTAAAAAGGATCTTAAAAAAGGGTTTTTATTTACTGGTTATTTTAGATATCTAATATAATCATTTACGCTAAAAAACAAAATTTTAAATCTCCATGAAATTCTCTTAATCGCGGGTTTCTTCGTTTTTAGTCGATTCCCCTTTAATTTTCTCCGACTGGTTGATTAATGCTGTTAACGGTAGACTTTCTGTGCACCATTTTACTTTTGAATGGCAACGATACAACGTCTAATAGGTGCTCAGATTTTGGATATTCATCTGAATGCTCTATGCCCAATTTTTCAGGAACCATGCCAGGCTTATAATAAAATGAACCAAATACGATATCCCAAATAGCTAATGTATTTCCATAGTTTCTTGCTTCATCAATGTTGACACTATGATGATAGCGATGTGTTTCTGTGCCAATAAAAACATAATTTAAAAATCCCGCCCTAATATTTACGTTGAAATGTGAAACCAAACTTTGTAGGTCAATCATTAGTGTTGCTGCCAATGCTGCTTCTGGTGGAATACCTAATAAAATGAGTGGCAATTGTATAATTGTTGCAGTTATAAAAGCATTGATTGGATTAAATACAGCATGCATCACTACATAAACCTTGTCGGGTAAATGATGTGCCACATGAACTCTCCAAAGAAATCTACCAATTGTTCCTTTACCTGTATGGCTCAGCCGATGATACCAATATTGAAAAAACTCAAACACCAGAAGAAACACCAGCGTACTAATGAAAATAGAAGAGTTGCTAAAATAGCCAATATGATTTTGACTGTACCAAATGGCTACTAAGCCAAATAATGTTTTTGTCAATGCAATTGTTGGTGCGTCAATAAGAATATATTTCAAATCTCTTAAAAAGCTTTTCCCGGTCATTTTCCATTCTTTATTGAGCGGAAAAAATGTTTCCACTATCATTAATGTAAAAATCAAAAAAACGGTAGTTGCAGCATAAACAATTTTATAATCGTAGTTGAATTTAATTGCCAGGAATATGATAGCAAACACGATTATTAAAAGTGTAGGATAAAGTGCGTTTGTGATAATTTTTCTCATTATTTTATTTTAAAAATTTAAATTTCAAGCCGAAAGATGGGGAAATAGAAATAGGCAGCTTTGTTTCTGATAACTCTTATATCATTAATCCTTTGTTCCTGATAGCCAACTGAACTGACATTTATGGAGTAAGTTCTTTCTTCAATATTTGAAAAATGAAAATTCCACATACTGTCGACCAAACAGCTTTTTGGAGTATTGATGATTTTAAAACCGGCAAAGGGACAACCTGCCTTGTAAGCTTATCAATAACTTCTCCTTTATTAGTACCATTTTCTTGTACAAATATTTGGAGTGGGATCAAAAAAAATAATGTAACGATGATTCTTTGAAATTTCATTTTTGTACTTTTGTTTAATAATGAACATTATGTACTGTTTTACAAACGTAGCAGCTATTTATGCAACGTACAAACTACACAAACCTTCAAATGGCAGTTATTGAACAGTTAAACAAAAAAGTTCAGAAAAATGATAGCAAAAAAAGAAATAGTTGTTGATAGAAGAATTCAAAAAACAAAAAAGGCACTTACAGAAGCCTTAATAGATTTAATATTAGAGAAGAGTTATGAAAAAGTAACAATTCAGGACATTATAGACAAAGCAAATGTTGGTCGTTCTACTTTTTACATTCATTACGAAAGCAAAGAGCAGTTGCTTTTGGATGGCCATAATAATTTGAACGTAAAATTGTTTTTTGATGAACTTGATGATGCAAAAGGCAGCGAAATAAGTTTTGACAATCTGTTTGTTCATATTGCCGAAAACCAACAATTAGCCAAGGCCATGTTGGGAAAGAAAGGTGGAAATATGATGACTGAATTTTTCAAAAATAATGTGGCGCTGAAAATTAAGAAAAAGTTTGGTAGGCAGTTTGATAAAAGTAAGAAAGAGCAAAAATTGCTTACCTTTTTAGCAGATGCGGCGGGTGCTGCAGTGATAAGTTTTCTGGTGTCCTGGTTGGAAGATGAAATGCCATTTACCGAAAAAGAAATATCATCGCGATGTCAATGTTTAGTAACGGCAATATTTGAAAGAGTGAGTAAGTAGTAGGGGTTTCCCTTTTACTGGCAATATTGATGGGGAAAGGTTGTAATTTTACGAAGATCTGCTATGAAAGCGTTCGAAACTTGTCCCCTCCACCCCGCACAATATTTTGCAAACCCTCTCTAGTCGCGGTTTTTTTTTGTTTTTAATCACCCCCACTTAATTTTCCCATTTTCTCTTCCTCACTTTATTCAGATTAATTATCATTTACAGCGGCAAAATATAATTACACATATTTACTTGCATGCCCTAAATTGTATTGACGCAATCTCCCATGTAAATTGACGTATTCACAACCCCCTGTATTAAGTATTCGTGTGTAAGTTTGTTTCATCCAAAAACAAAATATCGTATGCAACGCAGATCCGCAATCATTATCCTTTTATTGATAATGACACATTTACAAATGAATGCACAGCAGAACCAAACAGGTCACTATGCCATGGTGAATGGTTTAAAGATGTATTATGAGATCCACGGCAGCGGCAGGCCACTGGTATTGCTGCATGGTGGAGGTTCTACTATAATATCTACATTCGGCCGCATCCTGCCGGAACTGGCAAAAACACACCAGGTGATCGCAGTAGAGCTACAGGCTCACGGACATACACCGGACATCAACCGCCCTTTGAGCTTCGAACAGGATGCCGATGATGTGGCCACCCTGCTCAAACAGCTTCATATAGAAAAAGCAGATTTTATGGGCTTCAGCAACGGAGGCACCACCACCCTGCAGATCGCCATCCGGCACCCGGAACTGGTGAACAAACTGGTGCTGGCCTCTGCTATTTACAAACGTAACGGCCTGCAACCCGGCTTCTTTGAAGGCTTTTCGCATGCTACCCTGGAAAGTATGCCCCAGCCGCTAAAAAAAGCCTATCTGGAAGCAAATCCTGACCCCAAAGGCCTGCAGGCGATGTTCGACAGGGACGTGGCCAGAATGATAGCCTTTAAGGATATCAGCGACGCGGATATACAAGCCATCCAGGCGCCGGCGCTGGTCATTAATGGTTACACCGATGGGGTACTTCCGGAGCATGCACTGGCATTATCACGCGCATTGCCGCATGCCCAACTGGCCATTCTGCCTGGCGGACATGGGGAATACATTGAAGAAATCTGCTACGCAGATAAGCACAGTAAAATGCCGGTTTTGGTGGCGGCCATGATAGAAGAATTCCTCAAATGATGCCCACCCTGTTATACTTAGCAGCAATGTGGCAATACACAACACAAACTGATTAGTGATTATTGGGGACAATGTGCTGTTTTCATTTGGTAGTGCGTCAATGAATTAAGTTAAGTAAAGAAGCATCTGATTCATTTACCAGTCTGGAATTCTCTCTGGTTCGTAAAAGGGACAAATCATCATCAGTATGATTTGTCCCTTTTGCCTTTGCAGCTGTATTACCAGACAAGACCGCGATTAATAGCCGGTCTTTGTTGTACAAACAAAAAAAACTACTCCTCTAAAATATGAGGATAATGAAAAAGATGATGATTTATCTGTTAGCGGGTCTATTTACAAAGTTACCATCCGACGTTTTGAATAAGTTTAAGATCTTTTTCGATTTCTGTTTGCAGCGGCAGCATCAGGAGTCCCATCTTGTCCGCATATTTTTTTATCTATGCTAGTTGTGTGTTTTTTGTTTTATGTCGCGTTCTGTTTAATTCTCTCCTTTACCCCGAGCATCTCTTAAAAAAGGCAAAAAAGCATCTTAATATGTCAATTTTGTATCATAAAAATAAATTATTTATTTACATCTTACTAATACACGAGCAAAATCAATATATCCGGAAGAAACACCTTTAATTTTTTGCGCCTCAAGCATATTCCTGTAAGAAGTCTGAACAATGAAGAAGTCTGAACAATGAAAAAAAAGTCGCGTTGCCTTTACAGGTTGAGAAGCGTTTACGTCATACTTATATACCGCAGCTAAATACGATAACGCTTTATATACAAATACCAAACACTTCTCAATATGAAAAAAAGCTATACCCTGTTGATTGGTTTACTCCTGCTTTTTAATAACATCTCACTCGCGCAACAAATTAACCGGAAAGAAGAGGAAGAAGAAGCATATGAAAAAGAAGAAAAGCTAAATGAAAGAAATGAGTATGTTCATGCACATAGTACCTGGTTCAAAGAAATGTTGAAACCCCATCCTAATCTGCAAAAAGCAGAAAAAGCATTTCACACTTATTTTAGTCATCATGCTGATGAAGACAGTAAATTAAAAGATCGTTTTCAGACCTGGATACAAACAGCCGGTTTATATAAAGATAAAAATGGTTTTGGCATACCATATCCTTTCTCAAAAAGAAAGACCTACGCTAATACAACATTTGCCGGCATGCCCGCTGCTGGCGGCTCCTTTGGCACCTGGAAAATGATAGGCCCGGCTAACATGGCCCGGACGCAGTGTAATAACAGCAATTTAGTTACCGGTGGATTTTGCGACAGGGTGTATGTAAATCCTTATAATACACAAAACCTGTTTGCCGGATTTTCTTATGGAGGTCTTTGGGTGAGTAAAGATCAGGGAGGAAGCTGGCAACTGACAGATGGCAGTTTTCCAAACGGTACCAATACCTACGCCAACCGGGATTACTATTATGGTGAAATAGCAGCGAATAACCTGAACAGTGATCTGGTATACGCAGCTACAGAAGCCGGCTTATTAAAATCTTCTAATGGCGGGATTAACTGGACATTGCTGCCACAACTTAACCGGAACAGCTCCGCCACTGAAAGGCCTTATTTTATTGCCCTGGCTACTAATGACAGCAGCATTGTACTAAGCACTTTCGGCAAAAAAGTTTATCGCTCTACCAACGGTGGTACCACATGGACGATGGTTTTTGATAACAGTAGCGGAGGTGGCAGTCACACCTCTACTTCTCAATATACTTTCAATACACCTTTTGGTCTTAATGACAGAACATTCAATTTCTTTGGACTGGAAGCCAACTACAACAATTCCAATGAATTTTATTTAGGCGTATGGAATGCAGCTAACCAGGCCTGTATTTATAAATCCACCAATAAGGGAGTCAGCTTTTCACTGCTGCTCAACCTGAATACTGCATTAAGTACCAGCTGGAATCAGAGCACCATGCTCTGCTTAAAAACAATTCCTTCCAGTGCTGCTGAATTTTCTGTCTTTGAACAATTTGCCAGCAACAAGCCCCGCTACAGGTATTCATCTACAGGTACCTTACTGAGTACCGATACCATCAATGCATATGTAGAAGCTTTTGATATTGACTGGAACAATAAAAATATTATGTACCAGGGGCAATACAGCCCGAATTACATTCAGAAATCTATTAACAGCGGCACCACTTTCGCCCAGCCAGATACTACCAGCTGCAAATACCTGCATCCGGATATCAGAGGTATCAGCGCTGTGGGAAATATAGTATTGATAGGCAATGATGGAGGTCTCGGTATTTCGAAGGATGGCGGAAAAAGTATAGCCGGCACCGGTTTTGAAATTAATTCGATGGATATGTGGGGCTTCTCCTCTTCTGTTAAAAGTGATATTTGTCTGACCGGTCTTGATCATAATCAAACCTTTGTAAGAAGCTATGCAGCACCCGGCGGATGGAAAAATATAAAAGGTGCGGATGCCGGCGTTTGTACCATCAACCCATACAACGATCACTGGCTATATTATGACTGGGCCTACGGCGTAAATAAAGGTTACTTAAATAATGATGGGACAGTCACAGAATCTGCTGTAGCAGCAGATGTAGACCTGGGTTCTCTACAGTTTCACTCCAACCTGGCTTTCAATATTTTTGGCATTAAAAAATCCAATAACAATATTGTAGTCCAATCTTCGGATAACATGACTTCGGCCAGTACGTTTAAAGACTTCGCCGAAAAAGTGAATGCCATCCGTATTGCCGGCAGAGATCCTAAAACCATGTATGTTTTGCTCAGCAACAATAAGATAAAGAAAACTAATGACAGCGGCACTACCTGGGTTGATGTTACTCCCTCCCCTGCTGCCAGTAACAGCCAAACAAATATTACAGCTATAGATATCGGTAAAATGCCCGGCGAATTATGGGCAGCATATGGTAATGCACAGAATACCGCCAAAGTATTGCATTCTACAGATGGAGGCAGTACCTGGACAAACATCACCACCAGCAATCTTCCTGCAGCAGCAGTAAGTAGCATCGCTTATCAGCGTGGCACAAACGGGGGTGTTTATATTATTATCATCACCAGTGGTGGTACTACGGTTTGGTATAGAAACAATAGTATGAGTCAATGGCAGCAAGTGGGAAACACGTTGCCTATGATAGGGTATGTAACAAACAGGTTATTTACCGTACCTCCTAAAAATAAGATCAGATTTGGCAGTTCAAGAGGGGCATGGGAATCCGATCTATACGAACCATCTTCAGTAGAAGCAGGCATTGCTGTTGAAAAAACAACTACCAGCTGCCGCCAGGATAGTATTCACTTCCTGAGCAACGCTGCTTATGGGTTGGGCACTCCCACATTCAAATGGAGTTTCCCTGGCGGAAATCCAGCTACCTCCACACTTGAAAACCCGTCTATTTCTTATGCCACTCCGGGTAGCTATGCTGTTAGTCTTACTATAACAGATTCCCTTGGTAATAAAGACAGTGCAACCATCAGCAATTTTATCCAGGTACAACCGAGTCAATGCGGTATTGACACTTTTGCAGGTAAAGCAACCGATCTCTCGGCCAACGACAACTACTATAACATTACGCCCATCAATACCTTAAATACTTCCAATGTGATGACGATGACCATGTGGATAAAGCCTAATAATATTCAAACAGATTACACCGGTATTTTCATTAATAACGCACTCAGAACAGGTGTATTTGTAAAAAATGGTACTAACGAGCTCGGATATATGTGGAACGACAACTATTGGAGTACTAATACCGGACTACAATTGCCGGTTGGTCAGTGGTCGCATGTGGCGTGGGTGATCAAACCGGATTCCTGTCTGTTTTACCTGAATGGAAAACAAGTAGGCATAGGTTCAATAAATGATTCATTAAGCCTTCATACCACTAACTGGCAACTGGGTACCGACCGTTTTGAAACAGGCGCCGGCTCCAGGAACTTCGACGGACAAATGGATGAGGTATGTATTTACAACAGAGCACTCACACAGGGCGAGATCAGGGATGGGCTACATTTAACCCGTTCCGGCAATGAGCAGGGGCTTGTAGCTTATTATCAGTTTAATGAATCCTCTCCTGTTGTAGCATACAACAAAGTAGGCAGCTCTAATGCCACAGCCGTTGGTACCGTGGCGCAGGTTGTTTCCACAGGGCCTTTCAGCAGTGGTGTTAGTCAACGCATGACTGTAAATGCTCCCGGCACTTATAATTTTAGTAACACAGGTGTGGCACTGAATTTTGGTGCAGGTACACTTCCAAATGGAGAAATAGTAGTGAGCAGGTTATTTAGTCTCCCTAATGGTGTGGCCGATTCATCCGGTAAACCATCTCCTAATTATTGGATAGTTCGCAGCTGGGGAACCAACGATTCTATCAGTACACTGAATAATATTATTTTCAGCAATATAGCCATTAGTACTGCAGATGCAGCAAATCCTTCTTTATTGAATCTGTACAAACGGGGAGCCAATGCTTTCGGCAACACATGGGGCACTACATTATGTCCGGCTACGGCTGCTGTTGCAGGTACCAATGGCACTGTTACTTATGGCAGCAATTGCAATATCCATAACTTTGGTCAGTTCATTATTTACACCAAAGGAACTTCCTTCACTGTATGTAATGGCGGTGCTATCCCACCCAAATCAACATGGATAACTACCGCTTCCTCTGAAGAAACAATAGGGGAAGGAGCAAATAATGGTCGCGCTATTTTTGCCACAGACGGAGATACCACCACCTACTGGCATACCCAATGGTACAATCAAACTGTTCCTCATCCGCATGATCTGATCATTAATCTGGGAACCTGTAGTACCATTGGTAATTTAAGTTACCTTCCAAGGCAGGATGGTGGTACAAATGGTACGATCACCGGTTATGAAATATACATCAGCACAGACAGTCTTAGCTGGGCAAAAGTAGCAAACGGCACCTGGCCTTCCACAGGTATTACTGCCAGAACAGTTTCCTTTACGCCAACAAACGGGCGTTATGTAAAATTGCATTCACTCTCTGCTGTCAATAACGGTGCATGGTCATCGGCAGCGGAGATTAATCTTGGCAGCGGTACCGGCGGCGCCGCACTTTTGAATAACAAATTACTTTCTCAAACAGGTAAGGTGCTGATATATCCTAATCCGGTTAGTAATACCGCTACTGTTCAATATCATGCAGCGCAAAATGGCAATGCAATATTACACGTGACTGATGTAACAGGAAAGATACTAATGCGGAAAACATTGATGGTTTCAGCAGGTATTAACAGCGTATCACTTAGTATGGATCAATTACCAGGTGGTTCTTATATTCTTACTATCACTCATCATGGGGAAGTCTATTCCCAAAAATTTGTAGTGAACAGATAATCTGTAATACAATACATTTTTCAGAGCAGGCCATAATGGCCTGCTTTTTTTATCAAGGAATACACGTGTTTGCAATGTTACTTTTTTGTAGACCACTGCCAATCCGGCCTATTCGCTGTTTACATCAAGCCCTCCGTTATCATTTTAAAAAGCAGTTATAAAGCTGGGGCAGATACAAATAAAAATAGCCGCTAAGCGGCTATTCAAATCTAAATAAAAAGGGAAGCTGGCGCTTCCCTTTTGTCTGCATTATTCCGGTATGTTATATTGCCGGCAAATTTCTTCATACGATAGTTGTGCTACACGCGCGCCCGGTTTGCCGCCAGGGATGATGATGTACCTGAATTGGTGCGTTGTGCTAATGTTTCCATACAGATTGTGATCATTCACGAAACGAATATGTAGGTTACCCACTGTAGCCAGGGCTGACCAGGTATCATTCTGCGTTGGTCCAATTATATAAGTAACGGTTATTGGTAATTGTGCTACCTGGCCTTTAGGCCAGATGATTGAGTTATACCCCTCCAGTTTCCCAAAAGTGAGTACAGTACCACTATCCAATACCTGTTGGGTAATGGAGGCTGCTGCTTTGTTATAATTTAATCCCCATATACCAAAGACGGTGTCTTTTATATACAGACTTGGCGTAAACCAGCTGGAATAAATAACATTGGGTGTTCCTACCGGACCTTGCGCGCCTTGTTGCCCTGTATCGCCTTTAGGACCCGTATCGCCTTTTTTGCAACCGGCACCCGCCAGCATAACAGTTGCAGCACAAACTACCAGAAAGATAATGCGTTTCATACAAAAATGATTTTGATTTGATTTTAATGGGATTATTATGTTATGGTTTTACCAGGTATGGAATATCCAGCCGGGCAGGTAATCTGACCGGGCATAAATATATACCAGTTAAAAAAACTGAGATAGTAAAAAAACGCAAATATTTGTTGCAGGTTGTTATAATGGGGTATCCGTATATTATTTAAAAAGCCGCATAAATTCTGCGATTTATGCGGCTTCTATGCTTTCAGTATACTTTGTTTATTTGGTAATGATGCCTAATTCCGCCACACTCACTCCTTCTCCGTGATTGATATGCACTGCGGAAAATTTGAAATAACGTGCTTTAACAGGCGTACTAAGTAAAACAAGTTGTTGCACAGGATTCGCTTCAATATTATGAAAATCTCCGGCACTGGCCTTCTCCCAATCCTTCCCATTGTTGCTGATATAAAAAGCATACTTCCCGATTAGCCCTTCTTCTATTTTGTCCTGTCTTGGCAGGTAAGTGAATGCTTTAACCAGTTGCGTTTTCCCCATGTCTATTATTACTTCATTACGGGGCGCTGCTCCCTGTTCCGGTGTTAATGTATTCCAATCTGTTTGTTCATCTTCGTCTATTACATTTTCGGCATGACTGCCAGCCTGTGCATCTATAATCTGCCATCCCTTTTTACCGATACCAAATATGCCTGTTTTTATATCTCCCGCTACTTGTTTACTAAAGCTTGCAGCCCTTACTGTACCTCCTTCTGCAAATAAAAAGGAATGTTGATATATTGGAGATTTCATCGTAGGTATGGTACCATCTATTGTATAATGAACAGGTAAATCTGCATATCCGGGTACAATAGTTATCATTCCTGATTTATCTCTTTTGATAGATGGCGGATGTAAATAAACAGGTTCTTTATAAAGCCCGAAATCACTTAATGCAATACAAACCGGCGCATCTGTAATACGCAGTCTCACTTTATCAGTGGTGATATTTTGTGGCAGGCGTATCAATCTGTTGGCACCAATACTTGTTGCGGTAGCAATTTCTTTCCACGCTCCATTTTGCATGGCATCCACTGCTATTGCTCCTATCCGTTGTCCAAGCTTAATATTTTCCCGGAGCCTGATCACATTAAAAGTTTTATTACCGGTCAGCCCTATCGTTAAAGAGGGATTGGTAACAGCATCATCTGTGGCCCAATAAGTATAGCGGTCGTTATCCAATAAGTGTTGAGGTCCGTATTTTGCAGCGTCGTTAGCCCGGATGTTGCTGGCCTTTAAAGCGGCGCCACGTGCCAGGTTGACCGCAAATGTTTGTTGCAGCAATTTACCAAATCCCTTCAGGGATGTCACATCATTATCATTCAACAATCCTCTTTGGTCTGGTGATAGGCCCAGATCCAAAGCTGCGCCACGCCCTACGCTCTCATAATAGAGATCCAGCAGCTCCGAAGGTGTTTTTACCTGTGCATTTTGTGAAGTATGGTAGAACCATCCTGGTCTTATAGGCACATCACATTCTGCCGGCAACCAGTAAGTGCCATTTCTGGCCCCTTCTGTGCCCTCTTCCGAAATCACGTAACCATTAGCCGGCTTCCTGTTTTTATCGGGTGCATGAGGCGTATAAGTAGCCCAGCAGGTAACGCCTGCATGACCTTCCTCATTACCTACCCAACGAACATCCGGGCCTACATCTCCGAAGAGCACAGCACCCGGCTGCATTTTGCGGGTGATACCCCAGGTGGAATCCCATTCATAATAATGCGACTGATCAATGTTACGTGTTTCTCTTGCACCGCCATAATATCCATTTCCACCGTTGGCGCCGTCATGCCATGAAATAAACAGCGGACCGTAATTGGCATAGAGCTCTTTTAGCTGCGCCTGGTAGATCTTTAAATATGCCGGTGTTCCATAGGCAGAATTATTCCTGTCCCAGGGAGAACAATAAATCCCCATCTTCATACCTGCCTGCTTACAAGCCAGCTGGTATTCTTTCAGGATATCCCCTTTCCCATTTTTCCATTTGCTATGGGAAATATTATGATCGGTAGTTTTTGTGGGCCAGAGGCACAAACCATCATGGTGTTTTGCAACTACCACAATACCTTTAAAACCACCGGCTTTAGCGGCATCCACAATTTGTTTGGCATTGAACTGTACCGGATTTACGAGTGCAGGATCTTCATCACCAAAGCCCCACTCATGATCCAGGTATGTATTTACCCCAAAATGAATGAGGCAATACATTTCCATTTCATGCCATTTTAATTGTGCGTTTGTTGGAAGGGGACCATAGGGCTTAGGTGCTTGCTGACTAAATGCCGGTTCAGTCAACAATAAGCAGGCAAAGAGAAAAATCTTTTTCATGTCTGGAAAATATCTAAATAGAAGTCTGTGGTTTTGCAGGTCTTGAATGTACAAAAAAAGTAAATTTAAAAACAGGATTTTTTCCTGGAACCCACGACTGATATTATTTTCCAGGTATCAATATTATTTTACCAGTACTTTTCCTGCTTTCTAAAAAATCATGTGCCTGTTTACCTGCTGAAAGCTGGAATTTAGTAGGTGCTGCAACAGTTATTTTTTTATTTCTTATCCATTCAAACAGCTGATCTGCTCTTTTAATTCGCTCTTCTTTTGAAGTTAAGTAATTCCACAAGTCTCCTCCGGTAAGTGTTTTAGAAGTGTCCATTAACATTATCGGATCAACAGGTGCAGGATTGCCTCCTGACATGCCGAAAAAAACTACCTGTCCGCAAATCCGGGTTACTTCAAAGCTATCCTGCAAAGTGCTTCCTATGCTATCATACACTACATCAACACCCTGTGGGCATCTCTCTAAAACTTTTGATTTCCAGTCTTCATTATATAAAAAAACGGTATCCGCTCCCTGTGAAAGCGCTACCTCTTTTTTGCTTTCTGATGAAGTTAATCCAATCACTTTTGCGCCCAGCAGTTTACATATCTGCGTTAGCAGTTGGCCTACACCACCAGCTGAAGCATGGACCAGTGCTGTTTCTCCGGTTGTTATTTTGTGACTGTCTGTAGCTAAATAATGCGCCGTTAAGCCTTGTAACAGTATTGCTGAAGCAGTTTCAAAACTAATATCTTCCGGTAATGGAATGGCATGTGTTACCGGAACAGCTACCAATTCAGCATTGGCGAATGGCACATCAGCAAAGGCAATCCTGTCACCGTTTTTAAATCCGGGATTATTATTGTTATTAACAACTATCCCGGCGCCTTCGTAGCCTGCGATGTAGGGTGGTTTTCCTTTTAAATGATAGTTTCCTTTTCTGCGATATATATCAGCGAAATTCAGTCCTATTGATTTCATCTCCACCAATAGCTCGCCGGCCTGCAGGGTGGGGTCTTCGACTTCTTTATATTCCAGCACATCAGAATTACCAAATGTTGAAAATGTTAATGCTTTCATTTTATTCCAATTGAAGTGTTGTCAAAAAAATGCTGACTTTCAAATATATTCAGAAAATCACAAAACAAGAGAGCTGTATAAATCGGGTGATTTATGCAGCTCTCTTGTTTTAATCAGGTATGCCTTTTTCAGATATCCTTAATCCCGGTTCCAGAACGCTGGTGGCTCTATTCCCAGTGCGCGGAGATATACTGTACCCTGGCCACGATGGTGGATCTCATTATCGATCCAATACATAATCACGCTATAAGCAGGTCCTTCATATTTCCCGAAAGCGTTCACAATCTCCTGGAAACGCTGTGCCGGAATCTGCGCCCAAAGCGTGTCAATTTCTATGGTCAACGCATCCCACCGGTGTAATATTTCCTCTTTTGTAGCAGGTATTGATTTACGCGAATGATGCATCAGGTCATTTATTGTCTGCCAATCGTTCGTCACTATGCCCTGCAGGCCTTTGGCAAGTCCCAGCATTTCTATCGCCATTGCTGAGAAGGGGCGCATGCCGCCAATGGAATAGATAAAGAGCTGATCTTCCGGGAAGGCTTCTATAACACGACGCGTTAAACGGCGGTGTCCCTTCCAATGTTCCAGCAAAGCGGCGGGAGGCATTGCCACTGCGGTGGCGGCTGATTCGTTTACGGCAATTGTATTGTTTTCCATTTGTGTGTTTTTAATTTGTTTTATGATACAAAGGAAAACAGTGCTGATGACAACCCTATGTCAGCAGGATTTTAGCAGGTGAATATTTATTTCCGCCGGTATTATATCTCAATGTGTACACGTACCCCCGGCACGCTGATGGGACCGTGTCTGTCTTTATTATAACCGGGATTCAGGATACACTGATAATCCAGTGAAAGGGCTATAAACTTATTTAATGTAGCCTTATAGTATGTTTCAAAAATATATTCCGGTGCATAATTCAGTTTTCCATCGCCAATAATAAATCCAACACCTCCTGCAGCCAGGTAATCACGATGCTGCGAGGATAAGCCGTTGACAGCACCTCCCAGCGCAAAATTATCATTCGGTCTCCTCCATAAGCTGCCACTGAGATTTATACCAGCCTGTAAGCTCCGGTCTATTTCCGTGAAAGCCCAGGTGCCTGAATGACCATCACTCCAGCTGATCCTGGTAAAAACACCTACACCATTAGCCACTTCCTGTTCTCCATTGATACCAAAACCGTATTTAACGCCTCCATAGCTGGTAGCTTCTGTGTTACCGGATAATACCCCTATGAGGTAAGCTGATCTGGCGGTATCTCCTGTATGAATGGCATCAATAGCATCTTTATAGTAGGGTGCTTTGGAAAAAGTCATGAACCCTGTGGCCCGGATAGCACCCGGATGATGCTGCACATGCCATTTACGTTCATATTCCAGCGTTTCGGAGTTACCTTTCAGCAGATTCCAGTCCATTGGTAAACCGTTGGCTATTTTGGGCACCTGCACGGCTGCAAAACGAATGGCCCACGCCGGCTTCACTAATTCTATTTCTATGCCTTTCGTATATCCTCTTGTATCTGCCGGAAAGTCCCAGGAACCATTAGACATCATAGACCAGTTTAAAAACTGTGACCTGGCATCATGATTATAACTATTATTATCAAAAAAATCTGAAATGCAAAATTTACCCACCCGTATGGTAATGCGGGATGAAGGCAGCATGGTGGCCAACTGGTTTTTACCATCTTCCTGAAATTCATCACTACTGTTACCTACCGCAAAAGTTTGTTCCAGGTAAGCACGGGCAATAAAAAGTGTTAGTTTGGGATTGCCTACCCGATAGATCTCACCATTGGGAAAACCTGCTATACCAGTGGTTTTGCTCAATCCACTTCCGCCGGATATTTCAGGATTGAAATAAATAGCAGCGCCCTTCCATAATCTCCTGCCAAGGAATAAAGTGGTTGTAAGTGAGAGGGCTTCTTCCTGTGCGGTGTCCAGGCTGTTAACACCTGAATATTTCGGAGAGAATGAATTATGCGATTGATAAACTGACGTGAGTTGAAAATGTGCCGTCCATTTTTTACTACTGTCTGAAACAGTTTGTGAGAAAGCATTTTGAGAGATACAAAAGATAAATACCAGATAAAAAATCTTCTTCATAATAACACTTTATAGTCGTAGCCGAATATGATAAAACTGAAAAAACAAATTGCCATACAGTAAGTTACTGCATTCAACAAAAAATATTGATATATAACATGAGGGAGGCAGTCCTTTTCTGGCAATGATAGCGATGATGGCATTCATATTTTTCATTTTTGCAATGCAAAGCTAACGCCTCTTTATTCAAAAGCCTTTTAGAGGATTATTAGAACTATATTAGAAAAATATTAGACCTGCTAATAATTTTGATACCTGCTAACATTACACAATGAATAGATGCTCCACATGAACGCTGGAAAAAATATAGCATATACTTTAATACACCGACAAAATTATTTTTTCTAATAGTTATTGAATAATTAACATGCTGCGAATCTGCAGCAGTATCAGAAAGTAACTTATAGCATTCTTAAACTCTAAATCCTATATTAATGGAAAAATTACAAATGTTGGGCAGAAACCTCAACAGGAATGAATTGAACAAGGTTTATGCAGGGAATAATAATAGTTTTTCATGCTCTCCATTTATGTGCGACCAAAGATGTTATGACAGAAACTACGATTTTGGTTTGTGTATTAATGATTTATGTGTATGTCAATTCAGTAGTTGATCAGGAGCTTTTAGCTTTTAACGGAGGCTGTCTCAAATGTATGAGACAGCCTCTTTTGATTTGGTTACCGGTCAGCCCCTGTTTTCAGTATTCAGCAAACGTACCATCTTTATAACACCAGAGCCATTGCTCGCCCGGCTCAGCGGATGCTACTACCGGATGATCTGTTTCATGATAATGTTTGGTTATGTGCTGTGAAGGGGAATCATCGCAACATAGCGTTGCGCCACAGGTTTGGCAGGTGCGCAGATGCATCCAGGTACCATTCTGTTTAATACATTCTTCACAAACGTAATCAGCTCCGATTTTGATATCGGTGATTGCCTTCAGATGCGAACAGGTAGTCATAATATAAGATTTAAACTTCTGCAAGATATTTATGTACCAGGCTAATACTCATAGATCCTTCTCCAACAGCAGAAGCTACACGACTCATTGCACCGGAGCGCACATCACCAGCTGCAAATATGCCGGGGCAGCTGGTTTCCAACACATAAGGTTCGCGTGTAAGCTTCCATAGTTTACCAAAATAATCAAAAGACATCATTTCCCTGCCGGTTTGTACATAGCCTTTCTCATCTTTTATGATAAGATCTCCCAGCCAATCTGTATACGGTTTGGCGCCAATAAAAATATATAAGGCATCAGCTGTTACTTCTTTCACTTCATTGGTACGAACATCCTGTATTTTCAGTCGTTCCAGGCTTTCCGCACCAGCAGCCTCCACTATTTCACTATGGTTTAGCAATACAATATTTGGAATATTTTTTATTTGATCTATCAGGTAAGATGACATCGTTGCGCTCAGATCATCTCTCCTGATGACTATAAATACCTGCTTCGCAAACTTGGAAAGATACACGGCAGCCTGACCTGCTGAATTCCCCCCGCCTAAAATATATACGAGCCTGTCTCTGCAAGATCCTGCTTCTGTAGTAGCTGCGCCGTAATATATGCCGGCTCCTGTGAACTGTGCTATACCATTGGTTTCCAGTTTGCGGTAATCTACACCGGTAGTAATAACCACTGCGCGGGTATTTATTTCCGTACCATTTTCAAGGCACACAATTTTATAATCTGCCTTGAGCTTAATTTCTTTTACTGACTGCGGCGACAAAAATTCAGTACCGAACCTAGTGGCCTGTGTAATAGCGCGACGGGTGAGCTCTGCCCCACTCAGGCCCGATGGGAAGCCTAAATAATTTTCAATGCGGGAACTGGTACCTGCCTGTCCGCCTGGCGCGTGGCGTTCTATCAATAATGTTTTCAGTCCTTCAGAAGCACCATATACTGATGCCGCCAGCCCTGCAGGACCGGCACCAATAATGATCACATCGTATATTTCATTTTTCAGTGTGGGATTCAAACCAATCTTATCAGCAATTTCAATGATACCCGGCGATTTCACCACTTCTCCATTTTCAAATATCACCACCGGCAGCATTGCTGTTTCCAGCTTATTAATCTGCATCAATTGTTTTCCTTCTTCCCCGTTTGCATCAATAGCATGATAGGGCACCAGGTTACTGGCAAGGAATTCTTTTATCTGATACGCTTTTGAAGAGAAGGGGTAGCCGATTACTTTAATGCCTCTGAATTCCGGGCGATAATCACTCTGCCAATCGTCCAGTAAATCATTGAGTACCGGATATAATTTTTCTTCCGGCGGGTCCCATGGTTTCATGAGATAGTAGTTCAGCCTCAGTTCATTAATCGCTTTGATAGCCGCTGTAGTATCGGAATACGCTGTTAGCAATACGCATTTGGCAGCAGGAAATATTTCCATGGCTTTTTCCAGGAAATCTACTCCTTCCATTTCGGGCATGCGCTGATCAGAGATAAAGAGTGCGACTGTTTCGTTTTTATTCTTCAACTCCACTAAACTTTGCAGTGCTTCATTGGCTGATACCGTGCTCAATATGCGGTATTCTTTTCTGTAGTATGTTTTCAGATCCTGCGTGATAGCATTCAGTACCTGACGATCATCATCTATTGCAAAAATTATAGGCAAACTCATGTCTTCTAAATTAATTATTTTCTATCGGAAAAGAGATTTTAAAAATCGTTTTGCCGGGTTCGGATAATAACTTCACCGATCCCCTGTGGCGTTGTACTATCTGTGTAACTACATCCAGTCCCAGGCCGGTACCCTTGCCCATTTCCTTGGTGGTGAAAAAAGGTTCAAACACCCTTGATCTAATTTCTTCCGGGATACCGGAACCGTCATCAGTAATACTGACATGAACGCATTGGCGGTCGTAGTCTGTTGTTATTTCAAGTCGCCCTTTTTTATTCACTTCTATGGCATCAATGGCATTGTCAATCAGGTTTGTCCATACCTGGTTCAATTCGCCCGGTAGTGCTTTTACTTTGGGTAGTGTAGCATCATATTTTTCCACCACTTCAATATTGCCTTTACGGATCTTGTAATCCAGCATAGCGAGTGTATTACGGATACCATCGTGAATATCGATGAATTGTTTATCCGGTTCCTGATCCATGTAAGTATATCTTTTAACAGCTCCTACCAGGTCGGAAATCCTTTTGGCGGAGAGTTGCAGATCACCGATCATCCTGTTGGCCACCAACGCACTTTGTATCCAGTTGAAGATAACCGGCAAATGTTCATGCGGTAATTGTTTGCTGAATATTTCCAGGTCGTTTATTTCCAATCCATATTCTGCCAGTGCTTCTCCTGTTTCTATCTGATCGATATTTTTGCTTTCCAGCCAATCCTGTATTGCTGTTTCTTTATCAGAAAAATCCATTAAGCTCAGCGGTTTTACTGGTTTCCCGGCTTGTATGCGGAGTAATTCATCCACGATAACAGTTGTCTGCTCCTGTGTTAACTGTATGGCTGCCATTTCTTTGAATATGCCCGGGATATTGCGGATATTCTTCTGTAATGCTGCCGTACTGCGTGTAATAGCGGCCACCGGGTTATTCAGTTCATGTGCCAGTCCGGCAGATAATTTTCCCAGCGCCATCATTTTTTCATTCTGCTGCAGGCTGGAAGTTGCTTCCCGTACGCGGCTGGTCATGATATGCACCAGTGCTTCTGTGAGTTCGTAATGCTGCTCTATGTTTGCTTTGAGCTTTTCAGCAGCACAGGCGAGTACCCTGGTATCCTTGATACAAGTGCCATTTCCGATGGCAGCTTTTGCCCGGGAGAAAGGGAGCCAGCCGGTGATGCTATCGTCATTCAGCTCTGCTATTTCGCGGTAATGGCCATTCAAAGTGGCAGAGATGCGAACTTTGCCATTGATGACAACCATAGTAGTGTTGATAGGATCGCCTGTTTTAAATAGTAGTCCTCCTTCCGGTACCAGTCTTTCTTCCGATTGATCGATAAACCATTGTAACTGCTCCACCGGCACCTCTTTCAGGGCAGGGATATTTTTCAACTGCATGGCGGTGATAGGTTCCATATATTCAGGATTGGAATTTTTCGGTAGTGAATTCTCTTATCAAATATAAGCTTTCGGGCTACTTAAAGTGATAATAATTTCAAGTAGATTTGACGTCTATCCCTGTACGACAAAGACACCCAATTAATTGCCGGCAGCATTGTGTTGCTGAACTATGAAACGCTGGAAGTGATGGAAGTATCTTCGCATTGCATGGAGGTAACCTTTCCTTATATACCTGGATTATTTTCTTTCAGAGAGATGCCACCACTGTTACGGGCATACGAAAAACTAACGAGACATCCATCTGTGATGGGCAAGGGCGGGCGCACCAGTGTTGCTGATCATTATGCGCGGCGGGCTTTACTGGAATATAAAGGGCCATCAAAGTGAGTGCTGCCAGTGCTTTCAGCTGATTATTTTTTAAAGTATTTGGTTAATTGAAATAATTATTTATATATTTGCAGCCCTGAAGGGGGAATACAATGTGGCTGAAAAGCCCGTCTGTAGGAAGGATCAGTAGTTCAGTTGGTTAGAATGCCGCCCTGTCACGGCGGAGGTCGCGGGTTCGAGTCCCGTCTGGTCCGCGGAATTAACTGGAAAGTTAGCAAAAAATTAAAAGCCTTCAGACTATTTATCTGAAGGCTTTTTTGTTGTATACTGATATAGAATATTAGACTAGCAGCCATGCTTAGTCTAAAATTAAATGATTTTGACTGTCAAAGGGGTGGAGGAATTGCCCTACTAAAACCTCTATCATCGTCCAATATTTTCTTTCCTATACTCTTCTACGGGCAATATCTCCGCCAAATAACTAAAATACGGCTGTAGCTTCCATAGTTCCCTATTACCAATAACGTACACATATTTCTTAGCACGGGTCACCGCTACATTTAACATATTGGGAGCTTGCGCTACCCACTCTCTTGCTCGAGACGCATAAGGGTCACTCCCCAGAATTATAAAAACAATATCAGCTTCTTTTCCCTGAAACCTATGAATCGTTCCGCATTCAACATCATCGAAAATTTGCTGACATTCCGATGCAACTGATTTAAAAGGAGAGATGATATAAATAGTGCCCGTTTCGCTATTTTCGTGGAGGATGTTCATTTTTTCCCTCAGCGCCTCTATTTCATCGGTAATGATGTGTCCATGATTGCGATTGCTTCTAACATCTATCCAGGTACTTTTTCCGATAGAAATATTTAACTGTCCATCTTGGGTTACTTTCACCATCTGGCCATCATATGCTATCGTATTTGAAATCGTAAACATAGGATCAGCACATCTTCTATGTGCTCTCAAAGGGAAGCCGGTCCATATCTTTTCATTTTTGCCAAGTACATAAGTTCCAAAAGCTGTAGTTCTATCAGCTAATAGTTGGGTTGAGGAGTATAGAGGAGACCAGTATGGAACTGGTATATCATAATTTTTCTGCAATACTTTTCCAAGCAATTCAGACACTGTCACCACAGGCATTACCTGCAAAGTATCTCCAATCACGATACAACGTTGAGAACGCCAGATGGCACCACAGGCAGATTGTGGTGTGGCCTGTCCCGCTTCATCTAACATTAGCCAGCCTATATCAGCTTGTCCTAATTTCTTAAGGAAACGTTCGATAGACGCCAAGGCAGAAGAAACAACCGGTATACAAAAGAAGAAAGTATCCCATAATATCTTAGCAGCAGCATCGTTGATTAATCCGGTATTCTTTCCTGCCAGCATGTTGAGGAACATCTCAATATTCGCTTTAAAATGCCTCGCATTTATCTTTATTGCATGCTCTATTAATTCCAGACTCTTCAGAAAGATATTACTTCTTAAGGTGTTTATAGTAACCGATGAATAAGGTAACATCCGATGAATATCTGCCATCTTCATTTGAGAGACATTTTGATCTATGATATTCTCTGGAAGTATTTTATAAGTATGAATCAACTGATTTTTAAGATTAAGCAAAGTATCATTATCCAGTCGCTTATAATCTTTTGGAAAATACAATGCCAGAACCCCTTCATGATAAGTAGCAGCAATTTTCTGGAATGTCTTAAATTCACTTAATAATGCTTTCAATTCAGTCGCAACTCTATGAAATTCTTCTTTATGGTGCGTTTCTGCATATTCATTATCAAGGCTATTCAACAATTTCCCAAAGTTACCTGTAGTTAACAGGTTATACCTAAAATTTTTACAATTCGTACTGTTACCCAATACCGCACTTAAAATCGCCCAAGTTTGTTCTTTATCGCCCATCTTCTGAGCCGTCTCTATGAAATAGCTTGCATGAGGAAACGATTCTACATCAATACTTTTCACCTGGGGAAGTTCTTTCGAAATGTTCTCCACAGCTGTATTATTATTACTTGAAATGAGTATACCATCGTTAGCAAAAACACCGGATAATATATTATAGTAATAGCTATCCCCTACAAATATCCGTTTCTTACTAAACAATTTGTTGACGCCAGTATCTAAAAGCCGTTCCGCCCTTTTTAGTATAACGTCGGCAACTACTTCCCTTAATAAAGTGGTTTTTCCTGTACCAGGAGGGCCATTGACACCTAGTAATCCAGATTCATTATGTAATTTACTTAAAGACATGTATACGGCTGCCTGTTGAGCACTATGCAATCCATGCACAGGATTTGAAGGCCAGCGAGCAGCAGATTGATATTGAGGATGTATGCATTGGATAATGATACCATTCTCTTGTATATCATAGCGATCCTCAATACATATTTTCTCCTGCAAGTATGCAGTCAATGGTTGACCAATATCTTTTTTACTATGCACCAAGTCAATAAGATTGCTCAGGTCGGCTGTATAAAAGCTATTTAAAAAAGGAGTTTCAGGTTCGGTAGTAGCATGTATTAACTCAGAAACACATAGTATATCAGTTTTTTCTCTAAAGACCGATGTAATTTTTCTGAGATCATTTATTTCATTCTCAATCTGTATCCAAGTAAGAGGTATTATATTCTCCTCATCATCTTCTTCGACCTCTTCAATCCCAAAACGGACCGGCAGCTCAGTATATGCAAGGTCCAGATCTTCTTTCACTTTATCTAATGATGTGCCTGCAATAAGCACTTCTACAGCATAAGAAAAAGCGGCTCTTGTATATGTTTTATAGTATATACATCCTTTCTCATCTACAACAATAGCAGATAACCAGGTACTACCTAAAAGAGGTTCTATCTGTTCTTCATCATCAGTAACTGCCGTTCTGATTACGTCAAGCACTCGTTGTTTCAGCATACAACCGAAGTAGATAGTGTGTTTCCATTTTCTGTCGGGCACACTAACGGAGGAAGGTGTTTCCCATGGAAATAAAACATTTGAACGAAGCTGGGTAAATTTCCGCGTGTCTCTTATTTTCTGCTCAGGCAGATCAGGTAGATTAAAAGCTTCAATGGCTCTCCAAAATTTCAATACGTTTAAGCTATGGGCTTTTTTTTTATTCATTGATTACATTGTGGTTAACTGTCAAAAGATATGATACTAATATAAGAAAATATTAAGCCAATAATCTTATGAAGAATATCTGTGAAGCATATACTTATCAGTAGGGCAAATTTTGATAATACATTTGAATTAGTATAGCACTATATCTATGAAGAGGAAAGGGTTAAGTATAATTTATTATATATACCCCAATAATTTCAAATTGGATATAAAATAATCAATAGCCGATTCGTTCAAAATCAATTCATGTCGTTAATCATTGTTGTCCGGGAAAACTATAATTTAAAGAGCAAAAAAAGGGCAGTTCAATAGAACCGCCCTAATTAGTTATGTTTGAGTTACCACACAA
>NZ_PYAW01000012.1 GCF_003014755.1 Chitinophaga niastensis
ATAAAAGCGATGCAATACAAAGTATAAACAATTCAAAAAAACAGTATTTATACGCAACGGTCACGGGTTTATACTTATTAAAATCAATTGCAGTAGCATTCTTCAATCAGGGGTAATCATGATCGAATGATTCAAAATTAAAGGAACGGTACGCAATCTATTAGCGTTGTCAGCTTATTATACTTTATTTGCTTCAATATGGAATTATTCTCCTCTAATTAGAATGAGGTGACATAGCCAATTGAAGTGTTCATATGTAATCATTGCATTTCAAATCCTCATTGGCGGATCTTTCATTTTGGGTCAACTACCCGAAATTTTCGAGCTGCTGTATTTAATTTGTTTTTGCGGGAAGATATAGTGAAACAGCAACGCCAGTATCACCACCAGCAAACAGCCGATGGCATTGAGCCAGAGGAAAGATACGGTACCCATCCAGTAAACAGTCAGCACTACCACTTCTCCAATAATAGCTGCCCAGAAAGTAGCCGTTCCTCCTACCTGCTTTAAATAAAAAGCTACCATAAAGATTCCCAGCGTAACACCGTAAAACCAGGACCCCAGCACATTTACGACTTCTATCAAACTACCTAAGCTTCCTGCAAACTGCGCTACCACAATACAAAATACGCCCCATATTAATGTCCACAGTCTGGATATTCTGAGATAATGCTCTTCTGTGGCGTGTTCATTATACAAACGCTTATACACATCGATAACAGTGGTAGAAGCCAGTGAATTCAGGGCTGCAGCAATACTCCCCCATGCTGCCAGAAATATAATGGCGATAAGCAAGCCTACCAATCCTTTCGGTAAACTGTTTACTACAAAATGTAAAAAGATATAGTTGGTATCGTTGGCATCTGCTGTAGGATCTGATTTTTTGATCAATGTCAACGCCTGGCTTCTCACCTGTTGTGAAACATCATCCGTTTGCTGCAATGCTTTTTTTGCAATAGCTACCTGTGCGCTGTTTTCCGTTTCCAATGCGGCAGCCAGGCTTTTTACCTGTTGCTGTTTCAGCTGTCCTAACTCATTGTATTTATGCTCAAGCTTTAACAGTGCAGGACCTTGTGCTGTTTTATGCGTCCTGGCCAGTTGCGCTTCATTAAAAAATATCGGTGCGCGGAAGTAGAGATAAAATACAAATACCAATGCGCCTATCAGTAAAATCAAAAACTGCATGGGTATTTTTACGAGGCCATTCATCAACAGGCCCATTCTGCTTTCCTTTACAGACTTAGCAGTCAGGTACCTGCCTACCTGCGACTGATCCGTACCAAAATACGATAAGGCCAGGAAGAACCCTCCTATTATCCCACTCCAGATGTTGTATTTATCTTTCCAATCAAACTTCGTAACAATCACATTCAGTTTATCCATCTTACCGGATACCTGTAATGCCTGCTTAAAACCTATATCCGGCGGCAATAAATGCACGACCATCCAGCCGGCGAGAAACATACCACCAAAAATGATGGCCAGCTGAAATGTTTGTGTATAGGCTACTGCACGGGTGCCTCCTGCTACGGTGTAAATAATGAGTAATCCGCCCATGATCATATTGGTCCAGTAAAGGTTCCAGCCCAATAAAGAAGACAATATAATAGAAGGTGCACAGATACTGATACCGGTAGACAAACCACGTTGCAGCAAAAATAATGAAGAGGCGAGTGTACGTGTTTTCAGATCAAAACGTTTCTCCAGGAACTCGTATGCGGTATATACTTTTAGTTTATGGAAGATGGGGACAAAAGTGATACAAAGCACTACCATGGCCAATGGCAAACCGAAATAATATTGCACAAAACGCATCCCGTCTGTATAAGCCTGACCGGGTGCAGAGATAAAAGTAATGGCACTGGCTTGTGTACCGATAATAGACAACAGCACAATATACCAGGGCATAGACTGGTTACCGAGGAAGTAGCTTTCCATATTCTGCTTCCCGCTGCTTTTCCAGACACCGTATAAAATAATTATTGTGAGCGTACATACGAGCACAATCCAATCTAAAGGACTCATGAAAATGTTTTGGTGAATAAGTAGAAGAGCGCGATCAGTAATGCCAGCCAGGTAACAACAAATACGTACCAGTATCCCCAGGATGGGAATAACGGTGGTTTCTCTTCCAGCAGTTCTTTGTCTGCCATGAAATTACAGGTGTTTAATATTTCTAAATGCGCTAATCGCGTGAGTTACTCTTACTCCACATACTACCGGTTAATACTCCAAGCCCAATCCCTATCAGTAAACCGATGTGTACTCTTTTGATGCTAAATCCAATCAATAATCCGAGGATGATGCAAAAGCCGGCCGCAATTTTCAGTCGGGGCCGGTTTTGTTCGTGTTTCTTACTCATTTTTCTTTCGATCACTATTTAACAGAAATCAGATTTACAAATAACCGGTAAGCACCTGGTACCCCTGCAGGCAGTTGCCTGAAAAAGGATAATCCCGTGTACACATATCTGCCTTTACCATAGTGTGCTACCAGGGTGGAGCCGTCCAGTGGCGCTTCTCCCTTGTCGTTCATGGTAAAGAGTTTATCATACGCTTTATCTGCGTTTACAGTGTAATATAATCCACGTTCCTGCACCCAACCATTAAAATCACTGGCAGTGATATCATTGGGATAATGCAGCACCGGATCTTTTGGATTGATGAAATGCACGGCTGCATTTTCATCTGTTACCCTGTCGCGTGAAAGCCCGAATGGGAAAGGTCCCAGCTTATCCGTTACCAATGGATTATTTACGTTGTACTGCACTACCAATGTACCTCCATTGTTGACATAATCCATCAGATGGCTTTGCCAGTATTTCATACGTGGGTTGATGTTATAAGCACGTACACCAGTAATGATTGCATCGTATTGTTGCAGATTACCATTCATGATATCCTTTTCTCCCAACTCGGTTACATCATAACCTACCTGCCGCAGCGAAGCTCCTACCAGATCTCCCGCACCAGGAATATATCCCAGCTTGTTGCCGTTATGTTTCAGGTTTACGGTGACCAGTCTTGCCTGTGCAGGTGGAAACAATGTGATCACCGGAATATGATCGTAACGGATATTTTGTATGCTTTGCGTGTATTCCTTTCCGTTACAGTGCATAATTACGGTAAATGAGTCCACATGATTTTCTGTGGCTGCTTTCACCGGACTGATGTTAAAGCGCACTTCCACCTCATCGCCTTTATGCGCTAATTTGTAAGATTGGTTATTGCCGGTTGCTGTAAAGCCCGCGGGCAATTGCAGGTCGACCGTACCATTCACGTCATCCGCCATGGCTTTGATCTTTACAGGCACCGTATGTGGTTTCATATCTGTAAAGATGTATACCTGGCTGCTCAGATCCGCTACTACCGGTGGTGCTATAACCAATGGTTCGTAGAGTTCTCCTTTTACAGGATCTGTATATTTATATTGTAAAGGACGGTCTATCGTAAAGTCCTGGTCGCCGATCGTTAACCGGATCTGTGCCTGCAAAGCAGGGATATTCTGCGGATTACCTACCAGTAAAGGATCTTTTATGATGTACATGCCCACCGGATGTGCGTCGGCAAGCCAGTACGGCTGCGACTCCGGCGTATTGGCCGGTATAGCAATTATTTGAGAGATGTTGGTTAATTTATTAAACGCCAACACTTGTTTTTCTGCTACATTCGTTTTTCCGGGAAGGTCTATTTGTTGTAGCTCCACCTTCACTTTACTACGATTGATCAGTTGTACAGTAGCTTCCATATTATAGCCCGGCACCACAGTAGGTGATGTGCTATAAGCTTCTACCCATAACCCTGCACAGGCATAGATCAGTTGTTCTGTTTCTTTCAGCTTCAGATTACGCCAGTAGCCATCAGGTAATGCCTGGATAGCCTTGCGGATTTCGAGGAGTGATGGTACAGATGCGGCAGGATCTTCGGTATTGTATGCTGCCAGGGCTGCATTTACCAGCGCTCCTATTTTGGCTCCGCCGGGAACACGTGACCAGCTTGTGTTTACGCCATCCAGCAAACTGGTTTTAGGGGTATCCCCTTTAATGGTGGTAAAATATTCCAGGGAGCTGCCTCGTGAAGCAGGTACACCGAAACCCTGACTCTTATGCTGGGAGCGGCTTTCAGCAGCTATTTCGCCATAGCCTTTCCCTAATAAGTAGTTATAGGCGCCTACGTCTATTTTAAGCTGATCCTCAGCAGTGGTGTTGGTATTCCCGAAATTGAAAGTATTCCATAACAAACGCTTTGCCTGCCAGGGTTTCACATATTTCAGCTGTTCAGGAAAACGTTTGGGATCGGCGGCAGCCGTAAAGGCTTCCTCGCCCAGCATCGCGGAAGCAGTATGATGTCCGTGACCGGCGCGACTATCCGCCGGAAAACGACAGATGATAACATCCGGTTGGAATTTGCGGATCATGTATACCACATCTCCCAAAATCTTTTCTCTATCCCAGATGGTAAATGTTTCTTCCCAATTTTTTGAGAAACCAAAATCCTGTGCGCGGGTAAAAAACTGTTCTGCGCCATCAATGCGACGGGCAGCCAATAGTTCCTGTGTACGGATCAGGCCCAACAGCTCGGATTGCTCATTACCCAACAGGTTTTGTCCGCCATCGCCGCGGGTGAGCGACAAATAACCGGTCCTGTATAGTTTTTCTTTTGCCAGATAGCCTAACAGGCGTGTATTTTCATCGTCGGGATGAGCGGCAAGGTACAATACGCTACCCAGCGAGTCCAGCTTTTTAAGTTGCAATTTAATATCGGCGGCATTCCATACCGGCGATGGCTGTGCCATAGCGGGTAAACCTGCTGCTACCAATAAAAACAAAGCCAATGCGGTATAGATTCTTAAAAACATTTGATGGTACGTAATTTACAGATTTTCAAAAGTAGTAATTAATTAATGGGGCGGGAAGATAAATTGGTTGAATGGCGGAAATTAAACTATGATTTTTGTGATTGATGTGATTATCCTGATTAGTGGAGATTGTCTGAACTGTGATTTTTATGATTAATATGATTAACCTGATTGGCGAAGATTTTAGCGGAGATAGTCTGAACCAGGATTTTTAGGATTGAATGGATTACCATGATGGGTGCCGAAGATCTCAGCGGATAATGTCTGAACTGTGATTAATATGATTTTAATGATTAACCTGATTAGCGAAGATTTTAGCGGAGATAATCACATAAATCTTCGATATAGAATAAAACAACATAACACCCATCATGGTAATCCATTCAATCCTAAAAATCCTGGTTCAGACTATCTCCGCTAAAATCTTCGCCAATCAGGTTAATCATACCAATCATAAAAATCACAGTTCAGACAATCCGCTAATAAGAATAATCACAAAATAATAGACAAAAAAAAGTCCCGGTGGATCTCACCGGGACACTCATAAGCAAAAACCAACCAGCTTGCAAAAACCAATTATTAACAAAGGCGGTTTAGATTCAATTGTAACCTTCATTCTGCTGGTTGCGTATGTTGGGGTTAGCATCCAGTTCTCTTTGCGGAATGGGCAGTATCACTTTTGTACTTGGCCACATTACGAATATTGTTTTAGCGCTTGCTAAATATTTTATAAACGATTGTTTTGTGCGTGTTAAATCAAATAACCGGTGTCCTTCAAAGGCGAGCTCTTTACGCCTTTCCAGCAGGATAGCATTAATGAGTGCCGGCCCTGTAGCGGTTATTGGTGCGGCGCCAGGGTTGGCTCTGGCTGCCACGATGTTCAGATCTGCCTGTGCACCTAGATCCTGTCCGAGGTGTGCAAGGGCTTCTGCGCGAATGAGATAGAGTTCTGCCAAACGCATTACTTTAATGCTTTCGGTAAACGTGCTTACATCACTGTATTTAGAGATGATGTTAGCCGGATTTTCTCCACCGTTGCCGGTTCGTTTATCTTTCCTCAGAAAACCTGACCGCACATCTTTGACTGCATAAATATTAAATACATCATTCGTCGCTAATACGTCACCATAGCCCGATTGGCTGAACATATAACTCAACCCGTCTGTACTTCTGTTGTCTACGGGAGTATTAATGATCTCAAAAATAGTTTCGTTGTTGCCGGTGGTTTTGAAATCACTGACCAGTTTATCGGTTGCCAGCAAACTATATTTATTTTGTGAGATCACAGCACTGGCGTATGATACAGCGCCTTCCCAATCTTCTTTATATAATAAAACCCTTGACAACAAAGCTTTTGCCGTATACACGTTTATGCGTCCGGAAGAAAAAGCAGTACTTTTACTTTGATCAAATTTGCTGATCGCCGTTGTCAGGTCGCTGATGATCTGATTATAGGTTGCTTTAATGCTACTACGCGATGGCGATTGCACTAAATCAACATTGGTAACGGTTACCAGTGGTATGCCCATATGCGTGGCATCTGCAGTGTAATTATAAGGCTGCGCATACATACGCGCCAGATCAAAAAACACGAGTCCTCTAACCGCATACGCTTCTGCAATAATCTGCAGCGCTTCTGTGCTATCTGTTGACGATGGCAGCAGGGAAATATCAGGCCCTTTCTGTATCACCATATTGGCATTGGCTACTACGCTGTACAACAGGTTCCAGCTATCTGTAGTATATACATCATTGGCAGTAACAATATACTGGTCCTGGTTACGGTAACGGTTACTATTGATTACGCTGATGAAACTATTGTCTGCCCGCAAATCCGGCAACAGCGGCATTGTGCGGCCATAATAGTTTTCATTTTGCATAAGCGAATACACACCGTTGATAGCTGCGCGTAGTCCCGGTAAGTCTTTAATAGTCTTGCCCGTTTCAATAGATTGATCCGGTTTTAATTCCAGAAAATCTTTCTTACAGGCCAGCAGTGTGCTTGCCAATAATATCAGTACTCCATATGTATATTTCTTCCGCATGAATACATTAAAAATTTACATCCAGTCCTACCAGGAATGTTTTAAATACCGGTGGACGCTGATCATAATCCCCTGTCACCGGCACTTCCGGGTCCATGGTCAGGTGTTTATCTTTTACATACGTCCACAAATTATTTCCACGGACATATACCCTTATTTCATCGATCATCATTTTTTTCAACCATGGCTGCGGCAGATTATATGCCAGCATCAGGTCTCTTAAACGGATAAAACTACCGTCATATAAAAACCTGGAAGACGATTGATTGCTTAACCCTGTTTGTGTACCACCATACACCACTTTAGGTACAGTAGTAATATCACCGGGATGTTGCCAACGGTTTTCATAAGTCAGGCGCGACATTTTTGATCCGCCGCCAAATCCGCCACTACCGTCGGATTCCGTGAATGGTCCCCAGTTGTCATATACTTTATTGCCCCAATTATAAAAGAACTGAAAGCTCAGGTCAAAACCTTTATAGCTGAAATAGTTGGTGATGCCGCCATAAAACTTTGGCAGTGCACTTCCTTGCGTAAATCGCTGTGCTTCGCCGTAAGCCTTTGTAGTAGTAGTTCTGGATGCATCTTTATACCACAGTGCTTCGCCGGTTTGTGGATCTGCACCTGCAAATCCAACCAGGTAGAACTGGTAAAAATCACCACCCAATTCTCTTTTGTAAATACTTGTAATAGGATTATCCAACCTGGTAATCGTATTTTTTAGTGTAGAGATGTTAGCATCTGTACGCCATGAAAATCCGTCCTCTTTTTTCGCGATCACATTGCGGGAAGAAAGTGATATTTCTATCCCACTGTTTTTCATCTCTCCGTTATTCCTGAAAACATTAGTGATACCATTTGTTGATGATACCGGTACATTCAATAATAAACGGGAAGTAGTTCTTTTGTAATACTCCATCGTACCTGATATGCGGTTTTTAAAGAACGCAAAATCGAGTCCTGCATTAAATGGTTTATTCTGCTCCCAGGTAAGATAGGGATTGGGGTATTGCGCTAAAACATACCCCGGTTTCCCATCATAATCGTTTGCAGGGCTGTACAACGATAAGGAAGAATAATTCTCAATAGCCTGGTTTCCGTTGCTACCATAGCTAGCACGTATCTTTAATTCGTTTATGCCTGGAATGTTCTGCAGGAAAGATTCTCTGTAAATATTCCATGCAGCTCCCAATGACCAGAAGTTAGCACTTCTTTTCTCACTACCGAAGCGTGATGATGCATCGCGCCGGATAGAAGCGGTCAGATAATATCTTTGTTTATAGTCGTAGCTCGTATTCAGAAATACCCCTGTCAGTGAGTTGGCGTTTGATACAGAAGCAACACTCTCCGGTTTGGAAGCATCCCCCAGCAGCTGTACATCTGGCAACAGATTGGAAGCTGCAGCCGTATTACCGGTGTTGGTGGTCTTTTGTGCTTCATATCCTACAAATGCGTTAATGCCGTGATAGCCCCAGCGTTTGTTGAAACGCAGGATGTTGGTAGATACCCAGTTATTCCACAGGCTATTATTTACAGCAACCCAGCCATTGGTATTTCTGCCATCGCCAAAACCAGGGGCAAAAAATGCATTACTGCGGGCGTAGTTCAAATCCAGGCTGATCTTTGTTTCGAACGAAAGAAAATCAGCGAATTTGTATTTCGCGCCGGCGCCGCCAAGGAGGCCATATATAGTGCCGGTGCGGGTAGCACCGTTCAAAACAGCTACCGGATTAAAAGTATTGTTATAGCTGAAATCGTAGCTGCCATCAGCATTATAGATCTTCAACCACGGTTGCAGCCGTGCGAGCGATCGTACGGGGTTCGCCATCAGTCCTACATCTCCTACTGCATTTGCACGTTGATAACCGAGTGAAAGGTTTACGTCAAACGACAGCCGGTCAGTAGCGTTGTTACTGAGGCTCAGCTTACCTGTCATACGTTTATAGTCTACTCCTTTTAAGGCTGATTTGGAATCATACAGACCACCGGAAACATAAAATTTCGTTTTATCATTTCCGCCTGCGGCAGATAAATTCGCTTGTGTATAGCCACCATGGCGTGTTAGTACATCTATCCAGTTAGTATTAATAGTTGTATCCACGCCACGGGCACGAATTTCCTGCTGGAAGCCTGCTTCACCGGTACCATCTGCCTTGTGGGCCCAACCTTCGCGTAGCAATTCCAACATCTCTTTAGTATTGAGCGGGTAATTGGCAGGCGTAATGGTTAGTTGATTGGTACCACGTTGAATAGACGCGTTGATCTTTGTTTTACCAGATCTACCGGTTTTGGTACTGATCAAAATCACACCATTAGCAGCACGGGAGCCATAGATAGACGATGCAGCCGCATCTTTTAACACAGAAATAGCTGCAATGTCTGCACTGTTGATCCCTGCCAGGGAGTTGACATTATAATCTGTAAGGTCGTCTGTTACAACGGGCACCCCATCTACCACATAAAGCGGAGAACTTCCCGCAGTGATAGAGCCGATGCCACGTATACGAATACTGGGTACGGAGCCGGGCTGGCCGGAACCGTTGGTAGATTGTAAGCCTGGCACATTGCCTTGTAAGCTTTCCTGGAAGCTGCTACGGGATGCCTTATCATATAGAGCAGCATTTACCATAGTAGCTGAACCTGTCAAAGAACTTTTTGTTTGTACCCCGTAAGCCACCACCACAACTTCATTCAGGCCCCGGGTATCATCTTTCAACATGATGTTGAAGTTGGTATTATTATTTACTAGAACCTTTTGTTCTTCATAGCCAATGAAAGTGCAAATCAGTGTTGCCGTAGCAGGTGTTTGCATCTGGAACTGTCCGTTGGCATCGGTGCTGGCACCTTTGCGTAAGCCGGCAATGCGCAGACTTACACCTGGCAAAGGATGGCCGTAACGATCAGTTACCTGTCCACTTATATTAATCCCGGCCACCACGGCATCATCCGGCGCAATGGCCATCAGGTTCGCGGATAGTTGTTTAAAAGTAAGGCCTGTATTTTTTAAGATCTTGCGTAATACGTCTTCTACCAAAACATCCTTCACATTTATGGATACCTTGTTATTATCAGGTATCAGGTCGTTACGGTATACAAAACGATAATTGCTTCTTTTCTCAATCACCTTCAATAACCGTATAAGCGGCAGGGAATCTGCTTTCACAGTGATGCGGCGGTCTTGCTGACCGTACACATCCCCCGCTACATGTAAACAGGTAATAAGAATAATAAAGGACACCAGTTTCATTATCTATACAACTTTTCCTTATGTTTTTATATGCAAAAGGATGACATAATGTATGATTTTTTTTCATACATTTAGGTTGTTAAAGGTCAATAAAACGACGACAGCACTACATTGCCAAGTGAAGCTAACTGCCGTTTGATCTGTACAAAAGGGTAAATGTTTGCAGCATTTGCCCTTTTTTTATGAACATGGTGTCAATTTTTTCTACTATTTACCGGTTCCTTATTGGGTGATAAATACTTCATTGCTAGCGATCCTGCAATGGAATGATGATGTAACCTTCAGCGCTTCCAGTACTTCTGGAAATGATTCATTTTTAAAAGTGCCGGTAAAATGGTAGTTTTTCAACTTATTGTTGGCAAAATGTATTTTGATATCATACCAACGTTCCATTTTCACCGCAATATCTTCAAAGCGTTCGTTGTCAAATACGAGGAAATTATTACGCCAGGCGGTTTCTTTCACCATGCCATCCTGTTGCGTACCAAGGATATTTTCTACCCTGTAACCTGCTACAATGCTGGCTTTAGAGGGCCCTGTTCCGTTACTATGTTCCAGGATGATCTTCTGATTGGGGATGAGTTTTATGCTACGGGCTACTCCATCATTCAGTGTCACTTCCACCGCACCGGTAATTAAGGTAGCTTCTGTGGTTTTATCACCGGTATAGGCTTTCACATTAAAGGAAGTACCTAATACTTTGATATCCATTTTAGCCGTGTGTATATAGAACGGTTTACCGGCACTTTTGGTTACTTCAAAAAAAGCTTCTCCTGTTAAGGTTACTTCCCGGCTACTTAAATTATTCATATCCGGATCATAGGTGAGGTGACTACCTGCATTCAACCATATTTCCGTTCCGTCCGGCAGCTGCGCCCTGGAGCGGGAGCCGTCGCGGGTAAGAATAGAAGCGATTGCCACTTTTGTTCCCTGCTGCGGGTATTTATTCATCAGCAGATAAGCGCAATAACCACCCAGCACCAGTACCAGCAGCGACAAAACAGATATTATTTTACGAATATTACGTCCTTCCTTTTTAACCGGTAGCTCTTCTTTCGGGAAAACGGTTTCCATTTTCAGGAGATGTTTTTCCAATGCGTTATTCGTTTTTTTATCCCACTCCCTATTATGTGCCGGCTCCGGCCAGCTATTCAGTACAGAATACTTATATCTTAATTCAGGATCTTGTTGCAGCAGTTCCTCCAGTTCACGCAATTCTTCCATCGTGGCCTCGCCCGATACCTTTCTGCCCATCAATAGCCATATTCTTTCCTGTTCCATGTGTATGATACAAAAGCATGATTGTATATAGAAGGACAAGCAGATTTTGGAAATCTACTACTCCAACTAACAATTTTTTTAAATTATTTTGATTTGACGAAGGAGAGATTAATCACTTCGCTGATTTTTTTGAGGGCCTGGGCCATGTGTACATCGATCGTGTTAACGGAGATATCAAGGATCTGGGCAACTTCTTTATATTTCAGTCCATCTTCCCGGATGAGTTTAAAGATCATTTTTCTTTTGGGGGGTAAAGCATTTACAGCAGCTTCTATCCTTTTCACCATTTCCCCGGAAATAAAGATCTGTTCGGGGGTAGCATAGCTCACACTGAAATCCACTGCCAGTTCATCCAGGCTAAAATGCGGGGTCCTGGCGGCTTTGGTTAAATAGTTAAGCGCTATATTTTTGGCAGACACATATAAATACACCTTGAGATTATCTACCTGTAGCAGGCGTTCCCGGTGCTTCCAGACGTTCATAAACACATCAGAAGCAATTTCCTCGGCAGATTCCCAGGATTTTATGATGGAATAGGCGAATTGGCTCAGGGGTTTATAAAATAACCGGAACAATGCTTTGTAAGCCTGTTCATCTCCTAATGATGCCACCCGCTCAGCCAGCAGTTGTATATTAGCTTCTTCCGTCAATTAATTGGTTTTTGGTTGCGTGTTGATCGCTAAAGATAATACGGAATAATATTAATTTAATATTGTTTTATATCTTTTTTTGTGTAATGTATTCCGATCACTTCTTAAACATAAAATATACTGCCCCGATCAGGAAGAAGAATGAAACCAGGTAATTCCATCTCAGTGGCTCTTTGAGGAAAGTGACCGCAAAAATGCTAAATACTGTGAGTGTAATGACTTCCTGGATGGTTTTCAGCTGAAAGCCGCTGAAACCTTCCTGAGCACCATATCTGTTGGCTGGAACCATAAAACAATATTCAAAGAAGGCAATTCCCCAGCTTATGAGGATTACTTTCCACAGCGCCACATCCTGGTGCTTCAAGTGCCCATACCAGGCGAAAGTCATAAAAGTATTGGAAATAGTAAGGAGAATGATGGTACGCATGCGTTCTTTCGGTCTTATGTAAAGGAGGATTATGATTGGTCCTCCGGCAAATTTAATGGTCCTTCACTAATTTATGTACCATGGGAAAACAATGATGATAAGAAAAACAGGCTTGCACCTACTTAAAACGGTTCATCACAAAAAAAGAGGGACCGTTACCGGTCCCTCCTGGATCAAACCAAAATGGGTTTCCATTGTGGATGATATGGTATTATTGGTTACTATTTGTTTTACTACTACTGTTCCAGCTTGATTTCGCCGAGATCTGTAGCTTTACCTTCTTCCACTTTTACGTCTTTGATAATAGCATTTTTGTAAGGGCTCTTACCTAAGATAGTAATAGTGTAAGTACCTGCTTTAGCAGCAGGGATAGTAAAAGCGCCTTGTGATACAGCGCCTTTCAGCTTCTCAGCACCATTTATAGCTTCTACTTCAGTAGCACCGTTTGCAGGTGTTACTTTACCGGTAATAGAACCACCTTCAATAGTACGGATAGCATCAATACCTTTTAAAGAGTCCAGACCAGCGAGTGAATCTGTTTTAAATGTGCGGATGGAATCCAGACCTGCGAGAGAATCAATTTTGAAACTGCGGATGGAATCCACACCGGCAAGTGAATCTACACGAACAAGCGAATCTACCATTGTAGTAGTACTGTCTGCAGATTTTACTGCGGTAGCATCAGCACTTTTAAAAGCAGACATGGCTACTACCATTGTAGCTAAAGCGAACATTCCTAAGATGGATTTTTTCATGGCATTCAATTTTTTGTATGGTTAAGATTATAATAACTTCATTGGCGACGGTGATTGTGCATGGTTTTTGTTATATGCCTCTCCGTTGGCTGCCGTACAATAACAATACATCCAACTACTACTTTACCATTAGTGAAAAAAATGTTAAAGTGAAAAAAATATCTGAACTGTGATTTTTATGATTAATATGATAAGCGGAAATTGTCTGAACTGTGATTTTTATGATTAATATGATTATCCTGATGAGCGGAGATCTTAGCGGGTATTGTCTGAACTGTGATTTTTATGATTGATATGATTATCCTGATGAGCGGAGATCTTAGCGGGTATTGTCTGAACCAGGATTTTTAGGATTGAATGGATTACCCTGATGGGTGTTATGTTGTTTTAATTATCAGAGATATACGCAAAAATCTCTCATTTGATCTTCGGCACCCATCAGGGTAATCCATTCAATCCTAAAAATTCTGGTTCAGACAATCTCCGCTCATCAGGATAATCATATTAATCATAAAAATCACAGTTCAGACAATCTCCGCTCATCAGGATAATCATACTAATCATAAAAATCACAGTTAAAATTTATCTTCGCTTAGCGGAAACAAATGTTCAAAGCATGTTGCAATTGAGTAACGAAGAAATAGTAAAGGGCATCCGGACCAGGAATAAAGATGTATTTGAGGCTGTTTTTAAACAGTTCGCACCCTCTTTGTATAATATTGCTGTCCGGTATGTAAAAGATGAAGACGAAGCGAATGATATGGTGCAGGATGTTTTCTTACACCTGTGGAAAGGAGCAGAAAACCTGGATGAAAGAGCACCTGTCAATCATTATCTGGCAAGGGCAATCGTAAATACCTGTTTAAACAGGATTAAAAAAGAGAAACGCAAAGAAGTATATACAAAAGAACAATTGCTCAATGTAAATCCCATCGAAAATAATCACTCCCTGCTGGAACATAAGGAACTGGAAGCCCGATACCGGTCGGCCGTAGATAAATTACCGGAACAATGTCGCCGTGTTTTTGAAATGAGCCGCCTCAAAGGCTTATCGCCCGCTGAAATCGCTGAACAATTAAATATCTCTATCAATACAGTATACGCCCATCTCACCACTGCATTAAAACGATTGCGGGTAGACCTGATCAATAAATCTTAGGTAACCCGGAAAAAATTTTAATATCGCTTAATGGTAAAGCGTCCCCTGGTTGTATTACTAATAAGTAGCCATGAATAATCAAACTGACATAGATATAGTAATCCGTTATCTGGAAGATCCGGGAAATGAGCAGCTCAAAAAGCAGCTCAATGAATGGATTCAACAAGATGCAGGTAACCTGGATATATTCCTGGATATGAAAGATATGTGGCATGGAGATCCACTCCCCGCTGCATCTGCTTTCGATACCCACGGACAGTGGCAGGAGCTGAATGCAGTACTGGACAATGTGCCTGCTGTTAAAAAGCCCGCAGAAAAAGGCCGTGTCATTAAAATGGCGCGCAAATACTGGGCTGCTGCTGCGGTATTGCTGATAGGCGGCACCTGGGCCTATTTCGGACCTGGTAGCTATAAAACATTTGCTACCGCGCAAAACCAGGATAGCCTTCGTTTACCGGATGGCTCTACAATGTATCTCAACGCACACACAACAGTCCGTTATGCCCGCGGTTTTGGGAAAGAAAACAGACAGATCAAAATAGATAAAGGAGAAGCGTTCTTTGATGTCACTAAAAATGATGCCCTTCCTTTTATCGTAAATGCCCCCGATGTAGAAGTGCAGGTACTGGGCACTGCCTTTAATGTAAAAGCCGCCAATGCCGGTGTGAAAGTATTTGTACAATCCGGTAAAGTAAGCGCTGCCTACAAAGGCACCGAGAAAAAAGTAATCCTTACGCCCGGTGTGGAAGCATCGTTGAAACACAACGGTACCAACATTGATACCCGGGTACATAAAAAGAATAATAACATACTGGCCTGGAAAACCAGAACCCTTATTTTTGATGAAGCTCAGCTGAATGAAGTAGCGGATGCATTAGAAGATTTTTATAGTGTGCAGGTAAAGATCAACAATCAACAATTGTCTGATAAAAAACTGCTGGCAACTTTCCGTAACATGCCACTGGACGAAGTGCTGGACATTATGAAAAAAACCCTCCAAATTAATATCGCGCATAAAAATGACCTGGTAGAAATCTACTAATACGCGCCTGACATCTTGCTTATGCAGCAATTTTTGCTACAGGCGCGGCGCTCCAATACCAGGTTTGGGTGCGTGCCTGATTTTATATTTCTTGTTATCCTGGTATTCGTCAATGCTACTGCATTGGCGCAGCATCCTGGTGCCCCTGCTAAAAAAGTTTCTCTTCAATACACCAATGCCAGCCTGAAAACGGTGATCCGTGAAATAGAAAAACAAACAAAATATACTTTTGCCATTTCTTCACAGGAGCTGGAAACCCGCAACGGCGTTAGCGTACACGTACACAACGCATTGTTGCCTGATGTACTCCGCAGCCTCTTCCCACCTGCTAAATACAAAGTAGAAATAAGAGACGGACAAATCATTGTAATCCCCGTAAACGCACCACCAACAGATATTACACTGTCCGGCAACAAACGCATCGACAACGACAACCGCTGGTCAATAACAGGTAATATTACAGATGGCATGCAACCATTAAGCGGTGTTTCGATCCGTGAAAAAGGAACGGCCAATGGCGCTGCCACTACTGAAAACGGGAACTTCAAATTAGACGTCGCCAGCGGCCAGGCTATCTTACAGGTATCACTCATCGGATTTGAGACAAGAGAAATTACTGTCAGAGACCGGAAATATATCGCTGTTATATTACAACCAGATCTCAAAAAACTCAATGAACTGGTAGTGCTGGGCTATGGTTTGCAGAAACGCGCTAATATCACCGGGGCTATTGCACAGGTAGATGGCGTACGCCTGAAAAGCAGACCGGTAGCCAATGTAATGGCTGCCCTGCAAGGCACTGCTACCGGCCTGGTAGTTACCCGCAGCAACGGACAACCCGGCCGCGAAGGTTTTAATATCCAGGTAAGAGGCGTTAGCTCTGCCTCCGGCAACAATACCCCTGTTATTGTGGATGGTGTGCCAGGATCATTGGCTGTATTGAATCCTGATGATATTGAATCCGTTTCCATTTTAAAGGATGCGGCCGCCGCTTCTATTTATGGCGCCCGCGGTGCAGGTGGTGTGGTACTCGTCACCACCCGTACCGGCAAGCCAGGCAAGCTAACGGTGGATTTCAACACCCTGGCGGGTTATGAAACCCCTATCCGTTTACCTAATCGTGTACACTCCCGGGAAGCAGCTTCCATGCAGAATGAAGCGGCTGAAAATGCCGGCCAGCAAGCCCCCTGGGACCCTGCTGAAATAGATTTAATGAAAACAGGGAACCACTATGCTATAGATTACCTCCATCCGGATTACTACAAATATTACTACGATTACAATCAGATACCTGTACTCACAAAAGATAAAACAGGTATTCAGAACTACAATATTTCTGTGAAAGGCGGCGATACGATGAACCAGTTCTCTGCGTCGCTCGGCTATTTCGGGCGACAAGGACTTTTTGCAGCAGGGCCCGACCGGACACATCGCGTTAATGCACGTGTGAACCTTAACAATCGTTTCAGTAAACATTTTAGCCTGGAAACGCGCTTGTCGTATGCACAAACAAATACGTTTTCTCCTGCCCAGGCAGTAGAAGGCCCGCAAGGATTGCTGGCCGATCTTTACCGCGGACCAGGCAATGTTCCGGTATATGTTCCCAACACCACCAATTACGCATTTGGAGGCGCGCCTACCTACGCTATTTTAAAAGACGGCGGACAACGTGACGAAAAAAATAATTATATCGATGCAGTATTTACTTTACGTGCGGACAGCCTGGCTAAAGGCCTTACCCTGCGCCTGATCTATAGCCCGCAGCAACATGCATTGCAGGATAACCTGGGTAGAAATACCATTGATTTATGGAACCGGGTAGCGCCAGTTGCTATGGTACAAGCCAACAACATACTTCAGAAAAGCAAGCTGGTGGCCAAAGGAGGCAACCTTCAATTGCTGGCCGACTATGATAAGAAAATAGAAAAACACAACTTTCATCTCCTCGGCGGCTATACGCAGGAAACTTACAATACCACACAAAATACAGCGGCATCTTATAATATTACACCGCAAGAGATCAGTACTACCACCTATCAAAATGCACCACAGTTTACACAGTTACTGCAAGCCAGTGGTTCGTTGCTATCTTTTTTCGGGAAGCTGAATTATAATTACGATAACCGGTATTTAATAGAAGCTAACCTGATAGCTGCCCGGCTATTGCAGCACACTACTGCATTTGCCGGCAAGGAACAATGGCAGGCATTTCCCTCTTTTTCTGCCGGATGGCGATTAAATAATGAAACCTGGTTTAACCATGCACTCCCTTTCTTTAACGAGTTTAAATTAAGATGGTCGTGGGGCAGATTAGGGAATGTAAACAGCTGGAATACCATTCCCAATGATGAACGACTGCGAACATTCACGTTTGGGTACAACAATCTTTTCCCTCCTTTCGTGTATAAAAATCCTATTCCACAGGCAGAAGGCTGGGAAAACATCTCTACAAACAATTATGGCCTGGATGCCACTCTATTCAGGGGGCGCCTGACTTTAGCAGCAGATTATTTTGTAAAGCGCAACCGCGATATGCAAATGCCGATATTGACTTCCTCTGTTGATGGTGCATGGCCGCTGGGCTTTCATACCGGCGAATTAAAGTCCTGGGGCTGGGAACTGAATGCAGGCTGGCGAAGTAACCGTGGGCCATTTACCTGGTACATCAACGCTAATTTATTTAACAATCAGAATAAAGTATTACGCAATGACGGCGTTGCACCACAAGCCGGCTGGAATCAGGGCATTGCCGGTTATCCTTATTCCTCCCTCTTCGGATATGCGGCTGATGGCTATTTCCAGACAAATGCGGATGTGCAGCAACACGCTTTCCAAAGCAGCAGTACAGCCGCCGGCGACATCCGTTATAAAGATATCAATGGTGATCATAAAATTGACAAGGGAGACCTTGTGTACCTGGGCAGCACTGATCCGCAATATGCATACGGGATAGATGCCGGCTTTGCGTGGAAGGGAATTGATTTCTCTGTTTTCTTCCAGGGGGTGATTAATCGCAAAGTGATGCCTGATCCACGCTACAATTTACCTTTTACAGGTACCTGGCAACAACCCTGGGATATTAACCAGGATCACTGGACGCCTGATCATCCGGATGCGCTGTTTCCGCGCCTATATCTCAACGATCAGCAAAATAGTGCACCATCTTCCCACTGGGTGATGAATGGGGCCTATATACGCCTTAAAAACCTTCAGATAGGATATAGTTTACCTGCTTCGGTACTGAAAAGGATTCCTGTTACCAATATGCGGTTTTATTTGTCCGGACAGGATCTCTGGGAAACCAATAACATGAAGATTAAATACTACGATCCTGAACAGGCTGGTGGGTATAACAGTAATGTGTATCCGTTTTTCAGATCGTATACGTTTGGGTTAGCTGTTAGCTTTTAGCAGTTAGCTTTTAGTAAAATCCATCGAAGATTAAAATATATCATAATCTTCGATGCATTTTACTAAAAGCTAACTGCTAAAAGCTAACAGCTATTCTGGCTTCTTTCCTGCCAGCAGATACAATGCAGCCATACGAATAGCTACCCCGTTCTCTACCTGGTTCAGGATGATGGACTGTCCGGAGTCCGCAACGTCAGAGTTGATTTCCACACCGCGGTTGATAGGTCCGGGGTGCATGATCACGATCTGTTTGTTCAGACTATCCAGCAGCTGACGATTTATGCCATATGCCAGGGAGTATTCCCTGAGAGAAGAAAATAACGGTGTGTTTTGTCTTTCCAGCTGAATGCGCAGTATGTTGGCTACATCGCACCACTGCAATGCCTCGCGGATGTTATAGCTTACGTTTACACCGAGTGCCGCTGCCATGTACTTAGGAATCAGGGTAGGCGGACCTACTACGGTTACTTCCGCGCCGAGCTTCTTCAGGCAGTAGATATTTGAGAGTGCCACACGTGAGTGCATGATATCTCCACAAATAGCTACCTTTTTGCCTTCCACGCTGCCGAGCCTTTCCCGGATGGAGAAAGCATCCAGCAGTGCCTGCGTGGGATGCTCGTTGATACCATCACCCGCATTGAGGATGGGCACATTGATGTGCTTAGCCAGAAAATGCGGTGCACCGCTGGCAGAGTGGCGCATCACCACCATATCCACCTTCATGGATAAGATGTTGTTGACCGTATCTATCAGCGTTTCTCCTTTGGAAACAGAGGAGCCGGAAGCAGAGAAATTGACCGTATCTGCGCCCAGGCGCTTTTCCGCTAACTCAAAAGAGATGCGTGTGCGGGTAGAATTTTCAAAAAATAAATTTACAATTGTTGTATCGCGGAGCGTAGGGACCTTTTTAATGGGTCTTTGTAAAACCTCCTTAAACTGGTCGGCTGTTTGAAAAATAAGTTCTATATCCTGACGCTGCAGATCGCGAATTCCGAGTAAGTGTTTTACAGAAAGTGACATTAATGTGCAAATATAAAGGGTGAAATCTGAATTCTGAAATCCGGATTCATTTTAGTCTATCAGAATTACTTCGTCTTTACCATCTCTCTCGTTCCATAACACCCTTACTTTCTGGGAAATAAAGGCATCAATGGTGCGCCCGGTATAGTCCGGCTGAATGGGTAACTGTCGGCTGAAACGTCGGTCTATCAAGGTTAGCAGCTCCACAGAGGCAGGCCGGCCAAAATCCAGCATAGCATCGAGTGCCGAGCGAATGGTACGACCCGTATACAGTACATCGTCTATCAACACCACCTTTTTATTTTCTATAGAAAAATTAATGCTGGTTTCATTGGGCACGTGCAGTGTTTTGCTTTGATTGAAATCATCGCGATAGAAGGTGATGTCCAGTTTACCATAATCAATATGTGCGCCTGGCAACAGTTTCAGCAAGGTCTGATGGATCCTGCCAGATAGATAAATTCCCCTGGGCTGTAATCCAATCAGCACGGTTTGCTCAAACTGTAAATGGTTTTCTATCAACTGGTGACAAAGCCTGTCTATCGTAATAGCCATTTGCCTGTCGTTTAGTATCGTTTTCAAAACACAACGTTTTAGGGGCCAAAAATAATGATTAATGCTTCAGATAAAAAGTCGAAAGTGATAAAATAGCTGGATAAGTAACAGAATATTTCTTTTATCTCTATAAAAAAATATTACTATATAGCACAATATTATCATCTTTTAATAACCCACAAGAAATGAAAAAACTTATATTACCTGTACTAATGCTGGCCATTGCTATGTCTGCCAGCCAAGTAAACGCCCAACAAAAAAAGAATTTTATCAGCGGCGGAATTAGTTATAACTCCTCAAAGAATCATCAGGAGGGTGTTTTTTCCGATCAAAAAAACACGATGTTCTCTGTGGCGCCTTCTTATGGCAGATATCTGAATGAAAAATTTTCAATTGGTGTTACAGTAGCCTATAACTATGTAAAAACCGGCCGTAGTATCAATCAGAACCCGGCCAAGAGCTCAGGTGCAAGCTTTGGTCCGTTTGTACGATTTGAGCAACCATTATGGAACAGTAAGGTGTCTGTTTACAGCGAGGCGGGCATTACGGCGGGTTTCGGCAAAACAACAACAACATACGAAAACCCCAACTACTCCATTACTTATAAAAACAACTCCTTCGGTGTATACTACACCCCTGGTCTGATGTTTAACTTTAGGCCAAGAGTAGCCGTGCTAGCTAGTTTGGGCTCATTATTCAGCATTCAGCATACTGTCAGTAAACCCGAAGACGAGAAAAGTAAGATAACCGCTACTACCGCCGGTATTACATCCGGGTTTGGCCTGAATAGTATACAGTTTGGATTTATGTTTAGATTTTAATGAAGCGGGCTCTGTTATATTTTTTATCTGAATATAGCAGGGCTCCCTTTCTCTTCGTACTTTAGCTGTAGCAAAGCACAAATATGAAAACGTTAAAGATAATTATCGCTATGACAGCTTTCTTTCAACTCCTGGGATTTTCTTCTCAATCACAAATAAAAACCGGAGATAAAATACCTGCTTTTTCTTTACAGGATCAGGACGGAAAAACTTTTGATATTACCCGTGTATTAGGCAAGCAACCGCTGGTGATTTATTTTTATCCGAAAGATGAAACCAATGTATGTACCAGAGAAGCTTGTTCCTTCCGTGATTCCTTCCAGGATTTCCAAAAATACGGTGCCCTGGTAATTGGTATCAGTTCAGATAACGTAGCCTCTCATAAACATTTTGCAACGCATCACAAGCTTCCTTTCACCTTACTCAGTGATCCAAAGAATGAAGTGCGCAAATTATTTGGTGTGCCCAAAACGTTTGTGATACCGGGTCGCGTAACTTATATCGTAGATAAAAACGGAGTGGTAGTGCATGAATTTAATTCACTGCGTGATGGTGAGAAGCATGTAACAGAGTCGCTGGCTGCGTTAAAAAAGATGCAGTAAATTATTTTTTCCTCTTTTTGTTTTACGGGTGGATCGTGCCTGTTGTTATACAAAAAGCGTAAAATAAAGTGGTGAAAATCTTAAGCAATAATTTTATAAATAGCCCAGTTTATAATCCTCTCAGATCTTTAAAAGAAGTTATTTCTTCTTTCAAAGCAAATAATTGTATGCCCCATAAAAGGCCGCTTACGAGTGCAAAGGCTACCAACGCAAGGGAAAACGACACCTGCAAAAAACTTCCTTCCTGGTTGGCTAAAGTAACCACTTTGTATAGCAACCACAATGCTACCACTAAAAAAATGGCAGCTTTGATGCCTTTTGTTCTCATTTGTTTAGCAAAGTACCCATCAAATTCTTTCACTGCCACTATGCTGGCTTCTGGCAACGGAGTGCCGTCGGCTATTAGCCGTTGTTCCAGGTCTGCTACCCTGCGTTGTTTATGATATTCTGAGAAGTATGTTTTGATGATATCTGCCTGCATAGGTGCGTGAGTTCCAAAATGAAAAAACGAAGTTACAAAAAAGGCGATGGATATATACCCATCGCCTTTATATAAATCATGAACATTTACTAAGCTTCTTTCAAAAACGGATACTTGTAGTCAGTAGCCGGTACAAAAGTTTCTTTGATGCTTCTGGCGCTTAACCAGCGGTAGAGGTTCAGCATAGAACCTGCTTTATCGTTGGTACCGGAAGCACGGGCACCGCCAAATGGCTGTTGACCTACAACTGCACCGGTTGGCTTATCATTGATGTAGAAGTTACCGGCGCTGTTCACCAGTTTCTTCGTTGCCAGTTCCACTGCATAACGGTCCTGTGCAATGATAGCACCGGTTAACGCGTATTCAGAAGTGGTATCCACTGTTACCATGATCTCCTCAAATTTCTCTGCATCGTAAGTGTGGATCGTCAGTACCGGTCCAAAGATCTCTTCGCACATAGTTACGTACTTAGGATCAGTAGCTTCAATAACGGTAGGTTCAATAAAGTAACCTTCCGTCTTACTGTAGTTACCACCGGCAATGATTTTTACGGTAGGATCTTTCTTTGCATTATCGATGTAAGTTGCGATCTTATCAAAAGAGCGCTCATCGATTACTGCGTTGATGAAGTTGCTGAAATCTTCTGTGGTACCCATTTTCATGGTTTTCAGTTCAGCAACCAGTTTTGATTTTATTTCTTCAGCAAGATTGCTTGGTATGTATGCGCGGGAAGCAGCAGAACATTTTTGTCCCTGGTATTCGAAAGCACCACGGGCCAGTGCAGTAACCGCAATAGCTACATCGGCAGATTTATGTACGAGTACAAAATCTTTACCACCGGTTTCACCTACGATACGCGGATATGATTTGTATTTGCTGATATTTTCGCCGATTGTCTTCCACATGGTCTGGAATACGCCGGTAGAACCGGTAAAGTGAATACCTGCGAAATGAGGATCTGCGAAGCAGATTTCACCAATCAACGGACCACCTGCATAAACGAGGTTGATAACACCATCAGGTAAGCCTGCTTCTATCAGCACTTTCATGATCGTATTAGCAGCAAACACTTGCGTATTGGCTGGTTTCCATACTACCACATTACCGCACATAGCTGCAGATGTGGGCAGGTTACCGGCAATTGCAGTAAAGTTAAACGGTGTTACAGCGAGTACAAAACCTTCCAATGGACGATATTCTGTTCTGTTATGGATGCCCGGAGCACTGGCTGGCTGCTGGCGGTAGATTTCACTCAGGAAGTGAACATTATAGCGGAGGAAGTCGATCAGTTCACAAGCGCTGTCTATTTCTGCCTGGTAAGGGTTTTTACTCTGACCCAGCATAGTAGCCGCGTTGATGTGATAGCGGTATTTAGTGGCGAGGAGTTCAGCAGCGCGGAGGAAGATACCTGCACGTTGTTCCCACTCCATGTTCGCCCATTTTTCACGTGCTGCTAAAGCGGCTGCTATAGCTGATTTCACGTGAGACGCTTCACCCATATGGAAATGACCTAATTTATGTTTGATTTCATGTGGCGGGCGCAGATCAACAGTTTTACCGGTGCGGATCTCTTTACCTCCAATATACATGGGTATATCAGCTACTTCTGCTTTAAATGCGGCTAATTGTTTTTTCAAAGCTGCTCTCTCTGCAGAACCGGGTGCATAGTTCAACACAGGCTCATTAGCAGGCGCTGCGTATTCAAAATATCCTGTATTCATTGTAACCAGATTTTAATATTTTGCCATTGGGTTTCCCGCGAAGGTGCAAAGAAACAAAGCCGCAAAGAATATTTTATAGCGAAGATTCCCTGAATTTCCTTTGCGGGAAACCGTTTCCGCTGCAAAATTAATGGTTATAAAACCGACCCGCTTAATGATTATTAGTCGATAGTTATTAATTATTGTCCTCTTCCTTCTGCATCATGAGGTAAGCTTTCACGAAACCGTTCAGATCACCATCCATTACAGGTCCTACGTTACCCACTTCAAAATCAGTCCGGTGATCTTTGATCATTTTGTACGGATGGAATACGTACGACCTGATCTGTGATCCCCATTCGATCTTGCGTTTGTTGGCGTTGGCTGCATTTTTCAGTTCTTCCCGTTTGCGGATTTCTTCCTCATACAAGCGCGATTTCAACATGGTGAGCGCCTTTTCACGGTTCTCTCCCTGTGTACGTGCCTGCTGACATTCGATAATAATACCGGATGGCGTGTGTTTCAAACGTACGGCTGTTTCCACCTTGTTTACGTTCTGTCCGCCCTTACCACCTGAACGGTAAAATTCCCATACCAGGTCTGCAGGGTTCACTGCTATCTCAATTGTATTATCTACTAACGGATATACATATACGGAGGCGAATGAAGTATGTCTGCGTGCATTGGAATCAAAAGGTGATATGCGCACCAAACGGTGTACACCACTTTCTGCTTTGAGATGACCATAAGCAAAGTCGCCATCAAATTCCAGTGTCGCTTGTTTAATACCAGCACCATCACCATACTGTGTATCCAGTTCAGATACTTTCCAGCCTTGCTTTTCGCCATACATCCTGTACATACGCAGCAGCATTTCAGCCCAATCCTGGCTTTCTGTGCCGCCTGCACCTGAGTTGATTGTCAGCACTGCGGGCATTTCATCTTCCGGCTGGTTTAATGTAGATTTGAATTCCAGTTCATCCAATGCTACTACAGCAGCACTATATGCCTGTTCTACATCTTCCTCGGAAGCTTCTCCTTCTTTGAAAAAGTCGTTCAGTACACTACTATCATCAATAGCAGCATTTACATGATCGTAAAGGTCAACCCAATATTTGTTTACCTTAATTTCCTTCAGAATCGAAGTGGCTCTGGCATTATCATCCCAAAATCCGGGGGCCAGGCTTAGTTGTTTGTCGTTTTCTATTTTGGCTAATCGGTCAGGGACGTTAAAGAAAACCTCCCAGGACGTATAAACGGTCCCTCATAGCTTTAAGTTGCTCAGCTGTCATAGCTGGCAAATGTATGTAAAAATATAGATATCTGCTAATGCAATCAGCGGGAAAAAGTACCGGGCATTGTTACTGCCTTGTTACAATAACCCTTTTAGCATAATTTTTGCTGAACAAGCTGGTAACCATGTCAGTAACATTATAAAAAGTGTCTATTTATTATGGTCCGCCATGAAACCCTCCACTACAAGAACAGATCTGTCTTTAATGCACTCGCTTACATCATCATGATAGTGGCTAATGCACTGTCTTTTTTACTTCCTATCAATGGCAAAAAAACGAATGAGATCTCTGAAGAATACCCTCACCTCTTTGCTCCTGCCCGTATTACATTTTCTATCTGGACGATTATCTATCTTGCTTTGCTGGCATTTATTATTTACCAGTTATGGCTCGCTTTTTCCAATAAAGCACCTGGTATACTGGCCAACTTCATGCTGCGCATGAAAGACTGGTTTCTTATTTCATCTGTTGCCAATGCCTGCTGGCTTTTTGCCTGGCATTACGACCTGATACCGCTGAGTGTTGCTATTATGTTCATTTTGCTCTTATCACTACTGGCTATTCATATTAATTTTGGAATTGCCACTACACCTGCTACCCTTCCGGAGAAAATATTCATCAACTTTCCTTTTAGTCTTTATCTTGGCTGGATCAGTATTACCACCATCGCCAATATCGCCACACTCCTGGTATATGCCGGCTGGAAAGCCAGTATACACACACAGATCATCTACACTATTCTCATGGTAGGCATTAGTACCCTGCTGAGTGTTGGCATGATACTCCTGCGCAACAATATCACGTTTGCGCTTGTTAGTGTATGGGCTTTTTATGGTATCCTGATTAAAAGAAAAGCAGCGGATGTGCTGGAGGAGAATGCTATTATACACTCCTGCATTATTGCTATTGGTGTTATTGCCGTAACAATTTCCTGGCAATTATACAGGAAACAGAAATCATAAATTCTAAAAGATTATTTTTGGCGGGCATTTAATATATACACGACTATGTTTCCATCTACTAATCCTACCACTACTAAATCGTGGCAGTCATTGCAAAAACACGCCGAAGAAATGAAAAAGGTACACATGCGTGCCTTGTTTATGGAAAATAAAGAACGTTTCGGCGAGTTCTCCCTGCAATTTGAAGACATCCTCTTCGACTATTCCAAGAACATTATTACAGCAGATACGCTCAACCTGTTATTGAGCCTGGCAGCCGAATGCGGCGTACCGGATGCTATCAAGGCAATGTTCAGTGCTGAAAAGATCAATGTAACGGAGAACCGTGCGGTGCTGCATACTGCTTTACGCAATACTTCCAATAAACCTGTAATGCTCGATGGCCGTGATGTGATGCCCGATGTAAAAGCGGTGCTCAACAAAATGGATCATATCTGTAATCAGATACATTCCGGAGAATGGAAAGGTTATACGGGCAAGCCTATACGTTATATTGTAAACATCGGCATTGGCGGCTCAGACCTTGGCCCTGTAATGGTTACAGAAGCATTGAAACCTTACTGGAAACCCAACATACAAACTTATTTTGTTTCCAATGTAGATGGCACCCACATTGCAGAAACACTGAAAAAAATAACGCCGGACGAAACACTGTTCCTCATTGCTTCCAAAACCTTTACTACCCAGGAAACCATGACCAACGCGCATACTGCCCGTAACTGGTTCCTGGAACATGCTAAAGAAGAGCAATTTGTAGCTAAACATTTTGCGGCATTATCTACCAACGAAAAAGCAGTAACTGCTTTTGGTATTGATCCCAAAAACATGTTTGAATTCTGGGATTGGGTAGGTGGCCGTTACTCTTTATGGTCTGCTATCGGCTTATCTATTGCGCTCACCATTGGCTACGACAACTTTACAGCATTGCTGGATGGTGCGCATGCAGCAGATAACCACTTCTCCAATACACCACTGGAAAAAAACATTCCGGCAACGATGGCATTGATTGGCCTGTGGTATGGCAACTTCTTTGGCAGTGCCACTGAAGCCATTCTTCCTTACGATCAATACATGCATCGTTTTGCAGCTTACTTCCAGCAAGGTAATATGGAAAGCAATGGTAAATCTGCTGATCGTACAGGCAAGCCCGTTAGTTACGAAACCGGTCCTATTGTATGGGGAGAACCTGGTACCAACGGCCAGCACGCATTCTATCAGCTGATCCATCAGGGTACCCGCCTGATCCCCTGCGATTTTATTGCACCGGCTATCAGTCATAATCCTATTGGTGATCATCATGTAAAACTGCTGTCCAATTTCTTTGCACAAACAGAAGCATTGATGAACGGAAAAACCGAAGCAGAAGTACGTGCAGAGCTGGAAAAAGCCAATACACCCGCAACAGAAATAGCCAAAATATTACCATCTAAAGTATTCAGCGGCAACCGTCCTACCAACTCCTTCCTGTTGAAGAAAATAACGCCGCGTTCCCTGGGCTCACTGATAGCCCTATACGAACACAAGATATTTGTGCAGGGTGTTATCTGGAATATCTACAGCTTTGATCAATGGGGTGTAGAACTTGGTAAACAATTAGCCAGTAAAATATTGCCTGAGCTGGAGAATAATGAAGTAGTACTGAATCATGATGCCAGCACTAATGGACTGATTAATGCCTGGAAGAAAATGAAATAATTTTCTTTCCCAGGATTAGGCTGATTATACTGATTACCATGATTTTATTTTTTTGATTTTGAAACGATTTAAAAAGATTAGCGAAGATCAAAGCGAAGATTGTCTGAACCAGGATTTTTAGGATTGAATGGATTACCCTGATGGATGCCGAAGATTAAAGCGGAGATATTCTGGAATCTCTTCCGGATAAAACAACATAACACCCATCAGGGTAATCCATTCAATCCTAAAAATCCTGGTTCAGACAATCTTCGCTAATCTTTTTACATCTTTCAAAATCAAAAAAATAAAATCAGGGCAATCAGTATAATCAGCCTAATCCCGGGAAAGACAAACACAAAAAAACCCCCGGAAAAATCCGGGGGTTTATCAATTATTTTGAGTAAAAAATATTACCATTTGTCTACTTCATCAGAGCTATGTGCTGCCGGGGCGACTACCGACGCCTCAACAGGTACTGCTACTTCTACAGCTTCTACCGAAGTACTCACTTCAGATCCATCTGCTTCTGTTTCGTCCTGTTCTTCCTGCACATAATCATGGTTGTAGGCATCAAAATCAAAATCGGGCATCAATTCTGTTTTCACATAATTGATGGTTTCGGTTAGTGCATTCAGGAACTTGTTAAAGTCTTCCTTGTACAGGAATACTTTGTGCCTGTCATAACCGTTGTCATTAAAACGTTTCTTACTTTCAGTAATGGTTAGAAAGTAGTCGTTTCCCCGAGTGGTCTTTACATCAAAGAAGTACGTTCTTCTTTTGCCCGCTTTCAATCGTTTAGAAAAGATGCTATCATTGTTTCTTTCCTGTTGATTGTTGTTTTCGTACGCCACAGTTGATAGATTTAAGTGTTAACGAATCAAATCCTGTTACAATAAGGAACAAATATACTATTGTTTTACAAATATCAAAATATTTTTAAATGATTTTGAAAAATCATAAAAGCCGCGTGCAACGGGCTGCAGCAGGGCATATGCAAGAACATGATTGTTATTTAGTTACACTTTCGTCCTCACCGGATTGCTGTCGGGCGTATAGTTCAGAATAGTAGCCATTCAATGATAATAAATCATCATGCGTACCTTCTTCTACAATCTTTCCTTCGTCTAAAACAATGATCTTATCGAACGCAAACAGGGAAAATATACGATGTGTGATAATAATGGCCGTTTTATTTTTCAAATAGGCGTACAGGTTACCAATGATCTCTTTTTCGGTACGTGCATCTACGGCAGATAAACAATCATCAAAGATGAGGATATCCGGATTTTTGATGAGGGCACGTGCAATAGAGATACGTTGTTTCTGGCCACCACTGAGGGTAACACCCCGCTCTCCTATCTCTGTATCAAATCCTTCACTGAATCCGAGGATATCTTTTTCTACAGAAGCCTGTCTGGCAGCGGTTTGTACCATTTGTAAACTGGCAGACGGATCTCCAAAACGGATGTTATTGGCTACGCTGTCTGAGAAAAGGAACACATCCTGCGGTACATAACTGATTTGTCCACGGAGATTTGCCAGCTGCAGGTAGCGGATATCATGCCCGTCCAGCATCACTTTACCTTCCTGCGGGTCGTACATACGGATAAGCAGTTGTGCAAGCGTGCTCTTGCCGGAACCGGTTCTGCCTATAACGGCTACCTTTTGCCCGGGTGCTATATGCAGATTAAAGTTATTGATAGCGGTGATGCCGGTATGCGGATAGGTGAATGTTACGTTTTGTAAACGGATGCCACCCTGTATGTCTACTGTTTTAGCAGTGGGCTCATCCCTGATAGTTGGCTCAATCTGCAAAAATTCGTTTATACGTTGCTGTGAGGCCGCAGCGCGCTGGATCATAGAAGCCACCATGCCAATAGAAAAGAAGGGAAACATGAGCATGTTTACATAAATAACAAACTCCGCCAGGTTACCTACGGTAATATTTCCTGCTATTACCTGGATGCCCCCGATAAAGATGGTTAATATCACACTCAATCCGATCATCAGCGCCATGGTAGGTTGAAACAGGGCATCGGTTTTTGCCAGGCTGACAGAACTGATCTTATAAGCTTCGCTTGCTTCCTCAAAATGTTTTGCACTGGCATCTTCCTGTACATAAGATTTAATCACCCTGATACCGGAATAGGACTCCTGGGCAATAGAGGTAATGTTCGATAACTGCGCCTGTATCCGCTCACTTTTACGGTGAATGATCCTGTTTACAAAATAAATAGTGAGCGCCAGCAAGGGTAGCGGTGATAATGTATACAGTGTCAATAACGGATTTACCTGCAACATCAGGTATACAATCACCACAATGAGAAACAAAGTACGGGAAGCATACATAATAGCCGGTCCTACGTACATGCGTACACGTGATACGTCTTCCGTAATACGGCTCATCAGATCACCTGTGCGGTGCATTTTAAAAAAATTCAGGTCAAGTTGCTGGTAATGCTGATAAACTTCATTCTTCAGATCATACTCAATATGACGACTCATCACGATGAGCGTTTGTCTTTGTAAAAAAAGGAAGAAACCACTGAGCAAAGCAAAGAGCAGAATGCTCACGCCATAAAATGCCAGTACATGCGTAAAATCCGCGCGGAAAGCACCTTTCAGCGGGGTATCACTTAGCAGTCTGTACTCATCAATGTTGTGCGACAGCAGATCAAAGATCTGACGCACCATAATAGGCTGGAAAACGCTGAAGACAATAGAAATGGCGGTAAATAACAACCCAAGGATCAGTCGCCATTTATTTTTCAGGAAATATTTATTGAGCGCGAAAAGATGTTTCAACTGTAATCAATTTACAAACAAAAATAGGGTATTAATGCTTGTGAATTGATTACTGTTAAACAAACTATTTGGTAGTAAAGGAATTCAGGATTACCTCCAGTGCCGGACTATATTTGTCCAGTTCATTATGCAGCGTGGTTAACGTAATGCCGTAGGTAATATTATTTTTCACCAGGATCGTTACTTGTGCATTCAGCATTAATCCTGATTCCCGGTGTTTGTACTGGCATTTCATCCATTGTGCTTTTACATCAGTAACCATTCGTTCTCCGTCTCCCAGTTGCTGATAGTTGCTAAAGAAACTTTCCATTTCCTTCCGGGTACTTTCCATATATTTTTCCAGGGTAAATCCTTCCTTCAGCTGTTGGGTAACGATATTAACATTGGCCTGAAACGGGCTACCTTCCAGCTTTGGTGCCATCATGAAGGTGTATTCAATCCTGCTCATCACCGTATCTTTCTTCGTCCAGCCTTCGGGTGTTTTTATAGAGAAGGTGCCGTTACCGGCATTCATGCCCGGTGATTTTCCGGCCAGTTCCAGCATTTCATTTGTACTTAATTCCTTGGGGGATTTTTGATTATTACAGGCAGAGAAGAGTAACAAACAAACTACTGCAGAGATAAATTGTAATTTCATAGCACACACACATAAAAGGGAATATCCGCCCCGCAAGGTGTGGGGCGGATATAATATTAATAATTATAAACCTTTGAGTGCAGCGGCTATTCTGGATACTGCATCCGCAGTCGCTACATCTTCTTTCACAAATTGCTGACCGGTGATATTTTCAAACAGTTCAATATAACGCTCGCTTACGCTGTTAACAAACTCGTCTGTCATTGCTGGTACCTGTTGACCATCTTTACCCTGGAAACCGTTCGCCATCAACCATTCGCGTACAAACTCCTTGCTCAGTTGCTTTTGTTGTTTGCCTGCCTGCTGGTTTTCTTCATACCCTTCTGCATAAAAATAACGGGAAGAATCCGGTGTATGGATTTCATCAATTACGTAAATGGTATCACCAATTTTTCCGAATTCATATTTGGTATCTACCAGGATCAGGCCGCGTTTTGCTGCCATTTCCTTCCCTCTTTCAAATAAAGCAAGGGTATATTTTTCCAGTTGTTCGTAATCTTCTTTGCTCACAATGCCCTGTGCAATGATCTCTTCACGGGAGATATCTTCATCGTGACCCTCGTGTGCTTTGGTAGTAGGTGTAATGATGGGAGTAGGAAAGAAATCATTTTCTTTCATGTCTTCCGGCATAGTTACGCCGCACAGTACGCGTTCACCACTTTTGTAGGTTCTCCAGGCATGGCCGGTAAGGTTACCACGCACCACCATTTCCACCGCAAAAGTTTCGCATTTCAAGCCAATGGTTACGTTTGGCAGGGGAATAGATTTTACCCAGTTAGGTACAATATCCCTGGTAGCTTCCAGCATAATAGCTGCTACCTGATTCAACACCTGTCCCTTGTAAGGAATAGGACGCGGTAAAACTACGTCGAACGCGGAGATACGATCACTCACTACCATTACCATCAGTTTATCTTCGATGGTGTATACGTCGCGTACTTTCCCTTTGTAAAAAGCAGTTTGACCTGGCAATTTGATATTTGACTCTAACATGAATAAAAAAATATTAATAATTAAAGATTGAAATCACTGTTACGAGGTGCAAAAGTAACTATGATTAAGATGATTTTTTGCGATTGTGCAGATTTTTTTTTTGTTGAGAAGGCCTTCGGCCTTTGTCTTTACCCGAATTAGACTGATTGGAATGATTATGCTGATTTTTTGTTTTTACTTTTTTCCGGAGATGATTATGCCGGAGATAACAGCTGCTGGCGGTTACTGGCGTAAGGCCGCAACAAACTGATGATCACTTCATTTTCAGGGTACGGGGTGAGGTATTCCCGGAAATGCGCCACTTCTTCTGTAGGCACTTGTGCGGGGATATAGCCCATGCCATAAAAGCGGCCTCTCTCCATAAGGATACAGCTTTTTTCTCCGCTGTGGCGGCCCTTATCCACGATGATCACGGAAGGCTGCTGTTCCTGTAAAAATGCAATCGCCGCTTTTACCCGTGGGTTGTAGCTTTCAGCGCTTTCTGTTTTTTCACAGGCGCCTTTGCAGGTGGCTGCGGTGATACCAGCACAGGTACCATTCCCTTTTTGTAGAAAACACAATTTAGGACATAGCTCAAACTCCCTGATGAGTGCGCGTAACAACCGGTGCCCGTCAATCAGCAGATTGAAGCTGTGAACGGGATGTGTATGTTTTCTTCTTTTTTCGATGGCCAGCCGCAGGTAGCCTTGCTGGTCCTCAAACAGGTAGAAGCCGTAGCGGAATTCCACCCGCTTCTGCGAATAGTTATAAACAGGCCACAGGCGCTTGATCTCCACTGATTCCAGGATGCAGGCCATTAGCTCCGTAGCAGTTTCCTGGTAGGTGATGCTGTGAATGGTACGTAAAAAATTTTGTCGCTGCCGACTGGTACTGTTGCCTGTAAAGTGGCTATTGATACGCTTTTTGAGATCTTTGGCTTTGCCTACATATACTACTTTCCCTTTTTCATTATGAAAATAGTACACGCCTGGAATGTCCGGGAGGGTCTTTACCTGTTCCGGTGGCAGATTTGGTGGCAGGAACTGTTCCTTGGAACCGGCTTTCAGTGCTGCGGCGATCACCTTATCCTTATCATTTTCCAACATCAGGCTGAAAAGGCGTACAGTGGCTTCCGCATCGCCGGCAGCGCGGTGGCGGCCGTTGACAACAATATTATGATGCCTGCAAAAATTACCCAGGCTATAAGATTTTAATCCCGGGAAAATTTTGCGTCCTAACCTTACTGTACACAGCTTTTTAGATTGCAGGTCGTAACCCGCATTGCCCAGCTGGTGTTTGATAAACGAGTAATCAAAGTTCACATTATGCGCTACAAAGATCCTATCACGCAGCAGGTCATAGATCAGCGGAGCTACCGCCTCAAACGGCGGTGCATCTGCCACCATGCTGTTGCTAATGCCTGTTAAGGATTCTATGTAATAAGGAATGGGTATACCGGGGTTGACCAGGGTTTGGTAATGCCGGGTGATTTCTTTCCCATCATATAAAAAAATGGCAATTTCTGTAATGCCATTGGCGCCGGCATGGCCGCCTGTTGTTTCAATATCTACGATCGCATACATCCGTTACAAAGATAAGGCTTGTTGTTGCTTATTCAAACGTCTTAATGACAATAACGCCAATAGTACGTAAAAAGCCCATAATGCCAGCAAATGCAGCATGGATGGCACATTTTGCTGCAAGGTGGCGCCGGACTGCACAATGGACTGATAAATATGAAGGAACGGTGTGGTAGGCACCATAGACGACAACCACTGCATAGGCACCGGCAAAGATTCGTATGGCCACGCGTATCCGCTGACCAGGAAAATCGGGTAAGTAGAAAAAGCCAGGAGCTGAGCTGCCAGCAACTGACTGTTGAACAAACTCCCCAACCACACGCCCAGTGGTATCAGCGTAAAAAAGAACAGTATAAATGCAACGGCCACATCAAATACACGTCCCCGGAAAGGAATGTCCAGTGTTGCGTAATTCACCGTCATAAAGAAACAGGCATAACAGAAGAAAAGGATCATATAAAAAAGCCCCTTCCCCCATAAGGCGGTAGACAAACTCCCGCCGCCAGTGCGCACCAGTTCAGGAATATGGCGCCGTTGTTTATCCAATGCCACACTTCCTGCCAGGCCAAGGAGCATCGTTTGCTGCAGGATCAGCGCCAGCAGCCCCGGTAAAAGAAAAGCACCATAGCTGGACCTGGTATTATATAATGGCCGGTAGTCTAAATTCACCGGCTGGGTTTCCTGCATAGCCATGGCTGTGTTGAGGCCCTGCATTTCATTATATTTTAAACGTACCCCTGCTCCTACCGTCATCGCCAGTTTGGTGACGGCTCCCGCCAGTTCACTGGAAGGCAGGAATCGCGCTGCATTAACAGCCAATACGATATCTCCCTGTTGCAGCGCGAGCACTTTTTTCTGCACGCCATCGGGAATGTAGAGATATCCCTGGCAATCGCCGCGATACATTTTTTCCTGTGCGTCGGATAAGTTTACAGCACCCACCACATCTGCAATCTGCATTTTATTGAGTTGCTGCAAAAAAGCGCGCGACAACTCACTTTTATCATCATCTGCCACTGCCAGCTTTACTTTTTCTTCTACCTTATAACTATATAAACTACCATAGAAAAAAGCATATAACAAAGGCGCAATCAGGAGTGTGAGCAATAAACTGTGGTCATGCGCTACCATCTTAGCCTCCCGCAGGAACAAACGAATAATATGACGAAAGGAATCAAACATGCTGCAATCTGAGTTTATTCAATTTGCGCTGAAGGAACAGGATCGCCAGCGGAAAAGTGATAATAACAAAAAGTAATAGCTGCCCCATTTCCTTATACACATAACTTAACGGCAGCTGCATAAAATACACTTTAAAAAAGGCATCCAGGAAAGGTGTGCTGGGCATAATCCAGGCGTAGTATTGGTCGTACCACGGAATACCCCAGCGGGGAAAAGTGTATCCGCTGAATACGAAAGCCGGCGAAGTATAAAACAGGCCCAGATCACAGGCCACCATCACATCATCTACAATAGCAGATACCGTCATGCCTACGCTGATACAAGCCAGCATCAGCAAGGTAAATATGACGAACAATCCCCAGGAACCACCTATTTGTCCGGCGGCCATCAAAGGAAATAAAATAAAGGTGACCATGATATAGTTGATCCAGGCTATACTGAGATGCGCCAATGTTTTACCAATAAGAATATTGGAAGCCGAACCGTTGGCCAGGATATTTAATGCTCCTATGGTGCCTTTTTTTACTTCCATATTCAGCACCAGCACCGTTACCATGATCATCATCATTTGCAGGGCAACCGCTATCAGCCCCGGTACCAGGTATTGCTGATAACTATAGCGGGGATTATATAAAAAATAAGTACTCAATTTTATGGGCTGCACCAATGCCATGGCTTTTCCGGTGGGCATACCTGTTTTCACCAGTTTTTGCAGGATTACCCCGGAGCCAGCCGTGAGCAATACTTTGGCGGCATCTTTATAGATCAGTTTAGCCGTAACTACGGAGGCGGTATTTGTATACACCGTAATATAAACGGGTTGCCTGCTTTTGATATGATCATCCATGCGGGCAGGAAAATGGATAGCTGCAGCCACAGTACCATCCTGTATCATTTTCTCCAGCGCTGCTTCGTTGTTTACCTGTTGTGTAATGTTGATGCTTTCTGTTTCCTGCAGCATAAAAGTGAACTTCCGGGATAAAGGTGAATGCGCTTCATCCCAAATGGCCACTGGTTGGTCTTTCACAAATTGTCCGTTGTAAATGTATGCGTACAAAAAGCATAACAGTGGCGGCAATACCAGCATTACCAGGTAATGTTCCGGAAGCGAGAAAATGCGCTTCCATTCTCTTATCGTGATTTTAAAAATAGCGCGCAGCATCATGGCATTTTCATGGAAGCCGTCATACCCGGGCGAAGACCCTTTATGGCAGCTTGATTTACGGGTTTCAGATCAACAGTGAACGTACGCAGTTCAAATTTCCCCTGCTCCTTTACCGGCACCCAGTTGGCGAATGTAAGGGAAGGTGATACTTTGGATACTTCTGCTTCAAAGTCCTGCGGTTCACAGCCCGGTACACGCATCTGCATACGGGTACCCATAGGCAGGTGCTGCATTTCATCCTGCCGGATGTTAAAGGTTATATGATAGGTAGCAGGCTTCTGTACGGTCATCAACGGATAGCCGATGGCCACTATTTCGCCTTCTTCTATCACCATAGAAGTAATAATTCCATCTGATGGTGCATGGATGTAAGTATTGTCAGATAAAGCTTTGGTGAGTTCATATCCTTGTTCTGCCTGCCGCACGATGGCCGAAGCGGTGGTTATTAATTCAGGTCGACTCCCCTGCTGCAACATATCCATATTGAGTTTGGCCGTTTCCATTTCTTTTTTAGCCGCCTGCAGTTTAAAATATACCAGGTCTTTTTCCTGTCCGGATATCACCTCATCGTTGAAGAGGTTCTGCATGCGCTGATAGGTTTTCTGCATCAGCTCATACTGCTGCTGCGTGATGTTATAGAGGTTATCCGCCGCTTTGATAGCTTCCGGCCGGGCTCCTTTCTGCAATAGCGTTAGTTGCCCTTTGGCGGCGTCTATGGCTGCCTGTGCCTGATTTTTAATAGCGTTGATCTCTGTGGAACGGAGTATGCCTAACAGTTGTCCTTTCTTCACCGTATCTCCCTGGTGCACCAGCAAGCTATCCAGGCGGCCGGGGAATTCAGCTGCTACATCCACATAATCAGCATCTACCATCCCTATTAGCGAATTATCGGCAGCAGCTGGTTTCTTCACAAAGAAAATCAGTGCAATAATTAATACGGCAATGGGAATCAGTAGTGCCCAATAATTTTTAAATACAGCTCTCATGTAATATATCTGTTTACTGATGTATGTTTATCTGTCAACGTAAGTAGCAAATTGTTCCGGTGTGCCTACCACATTCCAGTATTCCGCCAATGCCAGGTAATAGCCCATTACGGCGGTGTAGTAGATCTTCTCCATTTCTTCTTCCTGCAGCAATGCATCATTTACATCCTTTACAGATGACAACTGGTTCTGCATACGATCCGTTATCAGTGTAGTGGTAGTATGTGCCTGTTGCCGTGCGCTATCGAGTGAAGCCACATCGTTTTGTAATGCTTTCATTTTATTCATGGCTACATGCAATTGCAATTCCAGCGATGTTTTGGTATTTGCAGCGGCCATTCTCGCTTCTTCCACCAGCATTTTACTGGCTTTGGTGCGTTTGTATTTCTGGAAGCCATCGAACAGGTTCCATTGCATTTCCACGCCTATCAGCCATGGTGGTATCGTTATAGGTAAATCTTTCTGATAAAGATTTAAATTACCGATAGCGAATATATTAGGAAGCGATAAAGAGCGCGAAGCCTTTACTGCTACATTGGCCAGCGCTGTTTTACTTTCAATGAGGCGATAGGTAGGATTGTTTTGGTAGAAATCCGTTTGTCCGGCTACATTCACCACCCTGTTTTCATATTGCAGTGTATCATTGATGAATACAGGTGTTTCGAGCGGTTGACCCAGGAGGTTGTTGAGTTCCAGCAGTGCGTTTTCTTTTTCCAATTCCAGGTTACTATACCGGTTAGTAGCCTGTATTAAGGCTACCCTGGCCCAGTTGAGCAGATAAGGTGGTAAGATCTGATTATCTTTCAGCGAAGTGGCGTAGTCGCGGTTCTTCTGAAAGGAAGATACAATCACTGCTTCGTGTGCCATGATAGTATTGAGATAGAGGATGCGCAGGTATTGTGCGCTGATGGCAAAGTATAATCCTTTTTCTACTACCTGTTGATTAAACTGTCCGGCTGTTACCTGTGTACGGGCCAGGTCCTGCGCCGCGCTTATTTTGCCACCCAGGTAAATAGGCTGTCTGAGGCCGAGGCCGGCCATAAAATAAGATTGTTTGGCAAGTGTGGGATTATAATTTGGGTACAGTGTATTCACGATGCCTTTGGTAGCATTATAAATCACATCCTGTACGTGTTGTGGCAGCGGTTGTCCGGTGATCTGCTGATACACTGTATTGGCAGTGTTTACACTTTGGGCGGAAGAACCATTTACTACCCCGTCTTTTACCTGTTGCAGATTTATTTCCAGGGGCTTGCCAAGATAGTTGTAGCCAGCCAGCAAATCTATTTTAGGGTAATAAGACCTGTTCTCCGCCTGTAGCGAATATTCCCTTGCCTGCAGCGAACGTGCTGCCTGTTGTACAAGTGTATTCCCATGTTTTGCGAGTTGGTAACATTCTTTTAAAGTCAGCTCTTTCCCGCCCTGCTGCGCCCGGGCATACATTGCCAGCAATAGCGGTATAAAAAACAAATAATATCTCATACGGTTTTCATTTCATCAGATGTGTTATGGCAATACACTAACACACAGTAACAATCTTTCATGCATAATGTTTGTAGTATTTAAAAAAAATTAAACATAATATGATAATAAAGTCTTTATAGTTAAATTCAGTAACTTTAAGTTAACCGTAAATAGTACATCATTATCACGCTTTTATCCATTTCAACCTGTCACATATCATCCGATATTTGCATTGAAATAGATTGAACAATCAGTATTTAAATTTGTTTAAAATATAAGCCGGGAGCGACTTTCACGGTAATTCAATTTACAGGCTCATTACAAAAACTACTTTCACTTATGGCAAAACAACAATGGATGGCAGATGCTGCCCACAGCGAACTCGGATTCAAGATCCGTCATCTGATGATCACCAACATTAACGGTAAGTTTAACGGTTTTACCGTGGATGCAGATACAGACGAGGAAGATTTTATGACGGCCAAAGTGAAGGCGTCTGTTGATGTAGACACTATTTCTACCGGCAATGATGACAGAGATAAACATCTCCGCTCACCAGATTTTTTTGATGTAAATAAATACCGTTACATCACTTTCGTAACCACTAAATATGAAAATGTGGACAATGACGGATCTTATGCATTGTATGGCGATCTGACCATTCGTGATGTGACCAAAAACATCAAACTGGATGTAGAGTTCGGCGGTGTGGTAAAAGACCCCTGGGGCAATACTAAAGCAGGTTTCACCATTAATGGAAAAATAAACCGTAAAGATTTTGGTCTTAACTGGAACGCTGTAACAGAAGCCGGTGGCATTATGGTGAGCGATGAGGTAAAGATAAATTGTGAAGTACAATTGATTAAGAAGTAGAACTGTGATTATTATGATGATTATGATGATCCTGATAAGCGAAGAACGTTGTGGATATTGTCTGAACCAGGATTTTTAGGATTGAATGGATTACCCTGATGGGTGTTATGTTGTTTTAATTATCAGAGAAATACGCGAAAATCTCTCATTTGATCTTCGGCATCCATCAGGGTAATCCATTCAATCCTAAAAATCCTGGTTCAGACAATATCTGCTAAAATCTTCGCTCATCAGGATCATCATAATAATCATAATAATCACAGTCAAAAAAAGGACCCATGAACCAAATCACTGGCCTGCACCACATTACAGCAATATCAGGCAATGCTAAAAAGAACTTTGATTTTTATACCCGGGTGATGGGACTTCGTTTTGTGAAGAAAACGGTCAACTTTGATGACCCGCACACCTATCATTTTTATTACGGAGATGAAACAGGCACTCCCGGTACCATCCTTACCTTTTTCCCCTGGGAAGATGTTACGGCTGGTCGCAGGGGCACACATATGGCCACAGAAGTAGGTTATTCCATTCCCGAAGGTAGTATTGACTTCTGGCTGAAACGCTTCGAAAAAGAGAATATTATTTACAACAAACCTTCTTCCAAATTCGGAGAAGTATACCTGACCTTTATTGATCCGGACGGATTAAAAGTAGAGCTTACCGTACCGGATAAACCGGATGCACGCAAACCCTGGGTAACCAACGATGTGCAGGAAGAACACGCCACACGCGGCTTTCACCATGTAACGCTGACGCTGGAAGATGTGCAGCCTACAGCAGATCTGCTGGTGTCTGTATTCGGTTATCATCTCGAAAAACATCATTCCAACAGGTACCGGTTTGCCAGTCCGGCTGGTGAAACAGCCAACTACATCGATCTTGTAGAGGCCAAAGGAGAACCCCGCGGGCATGTGGCTGGTGGCAGCGTACACCATATTGCGTTCCGCATGAAAGATGACGATATGCAAATGCATTTCCGTCAGCTACTGGAAGACCGTGGCCTGAATGCCACCCCACAGCTGGATCGCAAATACTTCCGCTCTGTTTACTTCAGAGAACCCGGCGGCGTTTTATTTGAATTAGCTACCGATATACCTGGTTTCACCGTAGATGAGCCGGCAGCGGAGCTGGGCACGCACCTGATGTTACCGGAACAATATGAACCACAAAGAGCAGAGATTGAGCAAAAACTGATTAAACTGGTTTAAGATGGATTTTTCACCGATGAAATATGTATATCAACCCGCAGGTAACGCAAGCGCCTATACGCTTTTGTTACTGCATGGCACCGGCGGTGATGAGCAAGACTTATTACCGCTGGCAGCAGAGATGGGCACGGGTTTCAATGTATTGAGCTTACGCGGAAATGTAGAAGAACATGGCATGCCAAGATTTTTCCGTCGTTTAGGCATGGGCATATTTGATGAAAAAGATGTGCATTTCAGGACACATGAAATGGTACACTTCCTGAAAAACCTGGCCATTACAGCAAATTTCGACAGCAACAAACTGATTGCGTTAGGGTATTCCAACGGCGCCAACATTGCCGGCGCAACATTGATATTATATCCCGAGCTGTTGGCAGGCGCTATTTTATTTCGGCCTATGCAGCCACTAAGCGGACTGGAAGACAGCTTTGAAACACAGCGGCAACAACCTGTATTCATGAGCTCCGGCACACAGGACAGTACCGTAGATCCGGCTGCCACCGCAGCTTACGCCATGTTATTAAAAGCAAATGGCTTTAAAGTAAATCACCACGAAATAAATACAGGTCACAATCTGGCGCAACAAGACATTACCTTAGCTGCCAAATGGATGAAAGATAATTTTCAGTAAAAACATAACATGGATCAGGAAGTTAAAGTTAGTATTGCAGGTATCCCCTACCAGGTATCTATTGAAGCCCGTGACCATCGCTGGTTAGCAGATGAACCCAACGACGTTGGTGGCGAAGACACAGGTCCTCAGCCCGGCGAAATATTATTGAGCAGCCTGGGTGCCTGCACCGCTATCACCTTAAAAATGTATGCTGCCCGGAAAAAGTGGCCGCTGGAAGATGTACAAATTGAATTACGCTACAACAGTGAGGCTAAGCCGGATGCCAATACTACCGTAATCGAAAGTGACATCCATTTAGTTGGTAACCTGAGTGAAGAACAACGGGCAAGATTGATGCAGATTGCCCGCAACTGCCCTGTTCACAAGATTTTGAGCAATCCTATCAGTCTGGTTAATAAAGCCGTTTAATATGAAAGACATCACTAAACATTATACTAACGGAGAGGTGACCATTGTGTGGAAACCCAATGTGTGCATACATTCTGAGAGATGTTTCCACGGGCTTCCAATGGTATTCAATCCCAACCAGAAGCCCTGGATCAATGCTGAAGGCGCCACTACCGCACAAATTATAGCACAGATAAAACAATGCCCTTCCGGTGCATTGAGCTATTTCATGAATAGTGACGGACCCGCTGAGGATAACGATACTACTCAAACAAAGACCGATTCACCGACACCTCCTAACCACCATCATATGGAACTGACTATTAACAATAACACTACTAAACATCAGTTTGAAACCGTAGTAGATGGCCATACAGCGCTCATAGCGTATAGCCTTTTTCACGGCGGCATTACTTTCATACATACAGAGGTACCCGAAGAGCTGGAAGGCCGTGGAATTGCGGGGCAGATGGCTAAATATGTGCTTGAATACGCAAGGGAAAACCACCTGAAAGTAAAACCACTGTGCCCTTACGTGAACGCCTATATGAAAAGACATCCGGAGTATAATGATTTGTTATAATGGTATTGATGTAGAAAGGTTTCAATTATTCCTATCTTGCCATATATCATAATTCTCTTACTATGTACATATTAAAATTCGTGCAACAGCCATGGCATTGGTCAGTGGCGGGTTTGTTGATTGGTCTTACGGTGCCTTTGTTACTTATTTTAGGTAATAAAGCTTTCGGGATCTCCTCTTCATTGCGACATATATGTGCCGCCTGTTTCCCGGCCAATATCTCTTTCTTTAAATACGACTGGAAAAAAGAATCCTGGAACCTGTTTTTTGCTGCGGGTATAATATTAGGCGGCTTCATAGCAGGTCATTTTCTGCAGGACGGCAACAATGTGCAGGTAGCTGCTGCTACACAGGCGCGACTGGCAACATATGGTGTACATGATTATACTGCACTACTCCCTTCGGAGATATTCAGCTGGTCTAATTTATTTACCTGGAAAGGATTGATATTTTTTGTTATTGGTGGGTTGATGGTAGGCTTTGGAACCCGCTATGCAGGCGGTTGTACATCAGGTCATGCTATTATGGGTTTATCCAATTTACAGTGGCCCTCGTTGGTAGCCACCATTTGTTTTATGGCAGGCGGTTTTTTCAGCGCCAATGTATTGATCCCTTATCTGTTTAAATGGTTTAATTGAGATGAAAAATATAAAATACTTAATAGCAGGTGTTTTCTTTGGTATTGTGCTGGTAAAATCCCAGGTGATCAGTTGGTTCAGGATACAGGAAATGTTTCAGCTGACGTCTTTTCATATGTATGGCGTTATCGGCACCGCAGTGGTGACGGGCATTATCTCCATACAACTGATCAAACGTTTTAACATTAAAACAATGGCTGGTGAGCCTATTGCCATAGCACCAAAAACTTTTAACAAAGGGCAGATCTTTGGCGGCATTATCTTTGGCCTGGGATGGGCCATCACCGGGGCTTGTCCCGGTCCGTTGTTTGCGCAGATAGGCAGCGGGTTTACAATAGTAGCGGTTACCTTATTGAGTGCCATTGCAGGTACCTGGCTGTATGGAGCGTTGCAAAGTAAACTACCACATTAAAAGAAAAGCTTCCAGGTTTGCCGCCTGGAAGCTTTTCTTTATTCGACATTCACGGATAATCTATTACACTATTTTTCCATCGCTTCCTGAATTGCCTTTGCAGAATCCTGGTGTGCCTTCAGTGTAGGTAATGTATTCCTCGCCCATGTCTTCAAGCTTTCATCACCTACATTATCGGATGCTTTTTCGAACACTTTTACATCTTTGTAATGATCATCTATCATCATATTGATATAGGCTTTATCGAAATCCTTTCCACTTTTCTTACCTAATGCATCCATATGTTTTTTCTCTTCGGTAGACAACTCTGCCGGCAGGGTTATATTTTCTTTTGCAGCCAATGCTTTCAGCTCATCTTCTGCTTTTGAATGATCATTTACCATCATAGTTGCGAATGCTTTAACACGCGGATGCTGGGCTTTTTCCTGTGCTAATTTGCCCATTTGTACTTCCATCATATTACCATTAGCTGCATCCACCGCAAATTGAGATGACTTTTGGTCTACAGGTTTTACGATTTCATTCATGCTTTGCGCACTATCCATCGGCTTTTGCGATTGGGGATTCGGATTATTCCCGCAGGATTGCAGCATCCACACTGCCAGACACGTTGTTGATAAAAGAACTAACTTCTTCATTGCAATTTGTTTTGGATTTGTAATAGGGTTGTATGTTTCTGGAGATAACTTTGCAAAAACGATACCATGGAAACAACAAACCATTCAAAATGCGCTACAGCAAAGGATTTACAAGCAGCAGGAATGTTTTTGGGAAGAAAAAGGGTTGTAGATTGTTTTCCCCGGATCGGGCGAAAATGCTGGCCTGAATGGATCAGACCAGCATAATATTATAAGGTGCTTACTATTAGTGAGCGAACTGATAAATAATGATAATAGCTATAATAATACTGATTATCAGGCCGACAATTTTCATCCAGCTATATGGACGATCACCGGTTACTTCACCTGTGCATGCATTCACCACAAAATGATAGAGCCTGCCATTGTAGCGATAGGCACTGATCCAAACGGGCAGTAACAGGTATTTTAACCCCAGGTTATTGTACGCTACGCCATAACGATCTATTTGTTGTTCATCACCACCAATGTCACTGCAAATCGTTTCGCGAATAACAGGATCCATCCTTTTTTTAGCAACCACCAGGGCTTGTTCCGCATTGGTTTGATATAACTCTGCCCGGAAGCCACTGAGATAGCGGCCATCATATTTTTTCAACTGATCCAGCAACCAGGGCTCCAGGATCTCTGCCATTTTTAGTGGCAGGGAAGGACTGGCAGATACCAGCATGTCACGGAAGTTATTGTCTACAACACCGGAAGTATTATACCAGGCGGTATGACGTACCTCGCGGGTACGCGTTTCCGTTTCACCATCTACTTCTACCGTATAGGTTTCAGTGGTATAATAATATTCTCCACGCTGACCGCTGTATTGGGTGTTAGTATCTGTATCATAGCTCCAGTGAGGGATGTATATCCCTTTCAGTTGTTGGGAGGAACTATCTTTAACTCTTTTTACGAGGTCTGATGGTGCAAACCAGAGCTTGCTCATCCAGGTACGAAAGTACTGCAAAGCTTCGCTGTCCTTCACTGCAAAAGGCAATACATAATGTGGTTGCAGGATCGCTGTAGTTTGCGCGGTATCAATAACAAGCGGCGACGCGCAAAAAGGACAGGCATCTGCTGTAACGTTGGGCAGCATAGTGGTAGAAGCCCCGCAGCTAACACATTTCACTACTACCGCTTCCTGTGTGAGTTGTGTATTATGCTGTTGATCGGCAATAAAAGTATCGTAGTCAAAAGCATGAATGGCCGTTGGCACAGTAGTATCTTCTATCACATTTACAGTACCGCAATACTCGCATTTCAGGCTATTGGTACCAGGCGCGTAATGCAGTATGGAACCGCAGTTCTGACATTTTAATGAGTTGACCGTCTCACTTGTTTTCTCCTCAAAAGACATAGGAATATTTTGGGATTTACAAATTCAGAGATGTGCGGATTTGAATTTATATCCGTTCATCTCTGAATTAATCAATCAAAAATTATTAAGGTAATGGTGGTGGTACAGTAGCTAAAACAGGCGCCAGATCAGGAACAGTAGCTGCAGCTGACCACGCGGCCATGCCAGATTTCCATACCAGTGATTGTGCATTTAAGCTGCCTGCAGCAGCCAGTTGACGCAGCTGATCCATGTCAAACGGGCCGGCTTGTTTGCCTTCTACTGCTACAAAATAGGCTGCAGCAGCGGGTAATGGCGGAGGTGCTCCACCTCCCGCGTTTGCCTGATTATTAGGATTTACCTGGTTATTCTGAAAAACATTACCTACCTGTCCCATCATAGCTGCGCCCATGCCGGCACCCAGACCAGCAGCGGCCAATCCTCCACCGGATGGATTTTCAGCGGCTTTCTCCATTGCGTTGGCAGCCTGAAACTGTGCATACGAGCCGAGGTTGCCCACAATGCCCATGCTGCTGCGTTTGTCCAGTGCCTCTTCTACTTCAGGAGGTAAAGAAATATTTTCGATGAGGAACTTGGTCAGATCCAGTCCCAGCTCATTAAATTCCGATCCTATTTTACCCGTAATATGAGTTGATACTTCTTCATAATTTGCGGCGAGATCTAATACCGGTATTTTTGCTTCTGCAATAGCTTCCATACCGCGTGATACGGCCAGGTTGCGCAGTTGTTCGTTGATACCATCTACTGTAAATTCCGGGTTGGTAGCAGCCACTTCCTTTAAGAACTGAGCTGCATCTTTCACACGGAAAGCATAGCTACCAAATGCACGCAGGCGTAATGGCCCGAATTCAGCATCCCGCAGCATCACCGGATTTTTAGTTCCCCATTTCTGGTTGGTGAACTGGCGCGTGCTCACAAAAAACACATCTGCTTTGAATGGGCTGTTAAAGCCATATTTCCATCCCTGCAGGGTGGTCATTATAGGCATATTCTGCGTAGTAAGGGTATACATGCCGGGTTGAAATACATCGGCAATCTTACCTTCATTCATAAAAACAGCTACCTGCGATTCACGGACAGTGAGCTTGGCATTCATTTTTATTTCATTCTGGTAACGGGGAAACTTCCACACAATCGTATCTGTGGAGGCGTCCGTCCACTCAATAATGTCAATAAATTCATTCCTGAGTTTATCAAAAATTCCCATAGTAACAGGTTTTATAGTCTGTCAAATTTAGAGAATTATTTATTCGAAATGATGATAATGAAAAGTTATAATTTTCTACAACCTTACTTCACTGCACCTTTCAGCCAGTTTTCCAGTAACCCGGGCCATACATCTGCCGCCGGGTTGCCGGCACGTAAACCATAGCCATGGCCGCCTTTCGCATAAAAATGCAACTCTACCGGAACCCTGGCATCGCGCAGAGCGCCCGCCATTACCAGGGCACTGTTGCCATAAGAATCGTCGGCCGTAGCAAAGAGGAACATAGGTGGTGTATTCTTATCTACCTGCAATTCCGGCGTCAGTTTCCTGTTCTCTCCCTTATCCAGGTAGGCGGGATAAACAAGGATACCAAAAGCCGGACGGGCAGACAAACTATCCGCTTTGTCTATTGCCGTATAGGTGTTCACGTTATATTGTGTAGCTGCTCTTGCTGTGAGACTGGCACCAGCTGAAAAGCCCATCAGCCCAATCTTTTCCGGCTGTAGCTTCCATTCTGCTGCACGGCTGCGCACCATGCGGATAGCCCGTTGCGCATCCTGCAGCGCACCCGCTTCTTTCTTTGGCACCCGGTATTGTAATACAAATACGGTATAGCCCAGTTTATTCAGCCAGGTAGCAATTTCATAGCCCTCCAGGTTAATGGCTAATATGCTGTATCCGCCACCGGGACAAACAATAACGCCCGCACCTGTATTATTTTTTGCAGGAGCTGGAAATACTTCTATAACAGGATCTGTTACATCTGTGAGTCGTTTTACATTATTGCTGCCGTCTGCTGTTACGCTGGCAGCCTGTTTGGCGGCGGTTTCGCCAGGTACTGCACCTGGCCACAGATGAATGACCTGTTGTTGCGCGTATATGGAGGTACTCAATCCAAGCATCATTAATAAAATACAACATTGTTTCATAACGGGAAATTAAGCGTATTAGGAGAAGGCCTTCGGCCTTTATTTCACGCATTGCAGCCATGCTTCTGCCATCAGCTGGGCACCTGCTACACTGGGGTGTACACCGTCGCCGGTCCAATAGGCAGCAGGAGCCGACTTTTGGGCCTTATCAAAAACAGCCTGATATGGAATAAAGATGGCGTTGTATTTAGCTGCTATTTCGCGGGCAGCTGCACGATATTCATCGAAGGCGGGATACCATTTTTCATCTACCGCTTTCACACCGGTAACAGCAAAGGGTTCACCGATGATGAACTTAACATCCGGTAACTGTTGTTGGGTGCGGGCCAGCAACTTATCGTAGTCCTCTTTATATGTTTTAACAGTACCGTTATAGTTGTGAGATAAAGTATGCCAATAATCGTTTACCCCTACCAATATGCTGAGTACATCAGGCTTCAGCGCCAGGCAATCTGCATCCCAACGTTCTGCCAGCTGGTATACTTTGTTGCCGCTGATACCTTTGTTATAGATCTTCAGGTTTTTATCTGCATTTTTGAGCAACAGATCCGATGCCGCCATGAGTGCGTAACCGCCGCCTAAAGCAGCTCCGTTGTTGGCTGCGTCTATATCACGTTTACGGCCCGCATCTGTAATGGAATCGCCCTGAAACAGCACGATGCTTTCTTTTTTCAGCACAATCTTTTTTGTTTTATCTGTTGCCACCGCAGCAGATACGATATTTGGAATGCTGATGGCAGCAAGACTTCCCAGGGATACATTCCTCAGAAAATTACGACGGTTAGATTGATCCATAACGAATTTTAAATTAGATGACGATGGCGGGCGTGTTCCGCAACGAGCTTTAAAATATAAAAAAGAATTCATTTTTTATATTTTAAAGCGTCCGGGTCTGCACTTATTATACAAATGCACTGAACCCGGTAATAGCGCGTCCTACTATCAGCGAGTTAATTTCTTTGGTGCCCTCATAGGAGTAAAGCGCTTCTGCATCTGCTACAAAGCGGGCTACATTATATTCCAGCAAAATACCGTTGCCGCCCATTACTTCACGGGCGCGGCTTACCACATCCCGGGTACGGAGTGTACAGAATACTTTTGCCAGCGAAGCATGTTCATCTTTCAGGGCGCCTTCGTCCTGCAGTTCTGATAAACGGTATACCATTGTTTGCATAGCAGTGAGGTTGGATAACATCTCTACCAGGTGGCCCTGTATTAACTGAAACGCAGCAATAGGTTTTCCGAACTGTTTACGGGTAAGGGTATACGCTAATGCATTTTCATAGGCGCCACGTGCGCAGCCTACCGCTTCCCACGCCACGCCTGCGCGGGTCATACGGAGTACACGTGCTGTATCTTTAAAGGAGTTGGCATGTTGCAAACGATCTGATTCTGCAATATGGCAATCAGTGAGCGTAATTAATCCATTCTGCACAATGCGCAGGGCCATTTTATCATGAATTTTTTCCACGCTGAAGCCGGGTGTACCTTTTCTCAGCAGGAAACCCTTTACCTGGTTATCGTCTACATCCTTTGCCCAGATGACGATTACATCCGCGAAGGTGGCATTACCGATCCATTTTTTTTGGCCATTCAGTATCCAGGTATCACCATTACGTTTAGCCGTAGTAGTTAATCCGCCGGCAGTGGCTGATCCTACTTCCGGTTCCGTGAGTCCGAATGCTCCGATGATGTTGAGTTGCTGCATACCGGGCAGCCATTCATCTTTTTGTGCTGCTGAGCCCAGCTGGTAAACAGACCCCATTGCCAGCCCGCTCTGCACATCAAAGAAGGTAGCTACAGAAGCATCTATCCTGGCCATTTCCATGGCAATGATACCTTCCATCAGGTAAGACCGGTTAGGGCAACCATATCCATCGTAGGTAACGCCGCAGATATTCAGTTCCCTGAATTTGGCGATGATCTCAAAAGGAAATTCAGCTTTCAGCCAATATTCATTTACGATCGGTTTAATTTCTTTCTCCATAAATGCCCGCACTTTCAGCTGTAATGCTCTGTCATCTGCATTCAGCTTCTCTCCCAGGTCGTAAAAGTCGCCATTAACCGGTGGTAATTCTTTTTTACTTCCGTAGCTGCTCAACATCTTCATCAAACCTTTTAACTGGGTGTCATCCATATGCGCTACTGATTCCATGACCTTTGGAAGGTCTACTTTTTCGGAGAGTTGGGCGAGCATTTTAAAATCAATACGCTTCAGCAGATGGTACGCGTTTCTTAGTTTTGTGAGAGGTCCGGACATAATATCTGGGTTTTATATAAAAATAACCAAGATTAGACAGATTAAAGTCTGAACTGTGATTTTTATGATTGGTGTGATGAGCGAAGATTGTCTGAACTGTGATTTTTATGATTAGGGTGATTATCCTGATGAGCGGATATTTTAGCGGGTATTGTCTGAACTATGATTTTTATGATTAGTATGATTATCCTGATTAGCGAAGATCTCAGCGGGTATTGTCTGAACCAGGATTTTTAGGATTGAATGGATTACCCTGATGGGTGCCGAAGATCTTAGCGGAGATATTCGCTTATATCTTCCAAACAAAACAACATAACGCCCATCATGGTAATCCATTCAATCCTAAAAATCCTGGTTCAGACAATACCCGCTGAGCTCTTCGCTAATCAGGATAATCATACTAATCATAAAAATCATAGTTCAGACAATCTTCGCTCATCAGGCTCATCATACTAATCATAAAAATCACAGTTCAGACAATACCCGCTAAAATCTTCAACACCCACCATTGTATTCCAATTTGATCCAATATGGGTGCAGGCAGGAATGTTTTATGTGCAAAAGTCTGAATTACAGAACATCACAATGGGTTGCAATAACTGCCTGAAAAGCACTATGAATGGCAAAAATTGTGGAGATGACAAAAAAAGGTTGCATAAATAATTATGCAACCATGGTATTAAAAACACAACTAAAAAAAACTTCAGTACGGCATATAGGTCAGACTGTGTATATTAATGATAACGCGAAATGCTTTTATACCCTCTATACGCATGAGAATAAAAAATTACCTATTTTAGCAGCGATCATTTCAAATTTTAAACATCGTGAAGGTTAAATGATTAAATCACCTTCTTATCAGGCATACAACGAGTTGTTTCATACGCAGTATAGTGATTTGTGTAACTATGCTTATAGTTTTCTGAAAGATGATGCAGCAGCTGAGGATGTAGTGCAGGAAACCTTTATTAAGCTTTGGCAAAAGCATCAGGACCTTATTGGTATTCCAAATATAAAAGCATATTTATTCCGTGCTGTTCGTAATAATTCTATATCTGCTTTGCGAAAACTTAGCACAGAAGAAGCGGGCAACAAAGGTTATGAATGGGTAGCAGATACCAGTGAAGAGCCCGATGCGCAGGAGCAGAAAAATGCCAGGCCTTATTATGATCAGCTGATTTATGAAGCCATTGCCAATTTACCACCCCAGTGCAGGGAGGTATTTAACTGTTGCCGCGTACAGGGAATGACACATCAGCAAACTGCAATAAAGCTTGGATTGTCTGCCAAAACCGTTGAAAACTATATGGGACGGGCGCTGAAGCTATTAAGAAAGTACCTGGAAAAATATGGATTACCCATAAGTATCTTTTTTTTATTAAAAATATTATTGCCCTGATAGAGGGCTAACGTACCCATGTGCGTTATAAGGAAGAGCACTCAAGTTATTATGGAGCATTTAGATACCTACATTTATGAATTGATAGCCAAAAAGCTATCGGATCAATGTAACGAAGCAGAATCTGCTACGCTACAGCAATGGCTGGATGCCTCCGCTGACAACCAGGCAGAATACGCAATCTTAACGCAGCTATGGCAGGATTCACCCCGTGCAATTACCCCGAAAAGGGAATATAATACTGCGGCAGCCTGGCAAAAAACCAATAAAACATTACAACCCGCTACCGGCAAAATAAGGGCTATTGGCCTTAAATACGCTGCGGCGGCGGCTATACTGGTACTCCTGACAACCGGCGCCTGGTGGTTAGCCAGCCGTCCTTCTTTGAAAGAGCAAGAACTTGTAGCCAACGATGGCAAAATAAAAAGCTTTGAACTACCGGATAAATCTATTGTAACCCTTCGGCAGGGTGCACGTATCAAATATATTAACGGCTATCACAATGATCAGCGTGTTGTAGAACTGGAAGGGGAAGCCTTTTTTGAAATAGCCAATGATCCTGCACATCCTTTTTTAGTAAAAACACCGAACCAGTCTGTTATTGAAGTACTCGGTACTTCCTTTACCGTGCAAACAGGAAAAGACAGCACTACCGTGATTGTAGCCTCCGGAAAAGTTAAACTGGGTGCTAAAGACGATCCGTCTGCTGTAATACTTGCCAGTGGTGAAAAAGGGATATGGGGAAATGGCCAGGTATCTGCCAAACACAATGATGACCCCAACTTTATTGCCTGGAAAACCGGCATTTTGCAATTTAATGACCAATCATTACTTGAAATATTGCCACAATTAGCCGACTTTTACGCGAAAGATATCAGGATTGATGATTCATACCGGGAAACTGCCTCGCAGCAAAAAGCTACGATCACCTTCCGGAATCAGTCCTGTGATGATGTTTTGCATGAATTACAACTATTGCTTGGTTTCCACTACAAACAAGAAGGCGATACCGTCGTCATCAGCCAGTAGCTTAGTAAATCGATTATTACTGTACGTCTTCAGCTTTATCCTGCTATTATTGCCGGCACTGTCACTGCGCGCACAAAGCAGTACAGACGACCCCTTACAGCAGTCTTACACTCCTCCGGCCAAACAGGGCACTATTCTCTTTTATATCCAGGACATACAACGGAAAACGGGTATTAATATCTCTTACAGTTCCAACTTCCTGCACCTGAATAAAAAAGTACAGCTCAATGGCACGGAACATACCACCGGCGCGGTATTTAGCACTATACTGCAAGGTACCGGCATTCAGACAGCCGCATTGAACGGTAAAATATTTCTGCTACGCGAAAACTCTCAAATCCAATACTATACCATCAGCGGCTTTGTAAAAGAAGCCGGCAGTAACGAACTTATCATCGGCGCATCTATTTATGACCCGATAACCCGTAAAGGTACCGTGAGCAATGCCTATGGGTTTTATAGCTTACAAGTACCTGATAGCTGTACCAGTGTTGTGTTTTCACATGTCGGCTATGAAACGGTGCTGCAGCATTTACCCCCACCGGACGAAGGACAGCTGGACATCCATATGGAGATCCGGAATATCCTGCAAACAGTAGTGGTAAATGGTGAAAAAGAGGCCGGTACTTCACAGCCGGGATATATCAACATGCCGGTAGGATACGTATCCAGTTTCCCGGCATTGCTGGGAGAAAAAGATGTATTAAAATCATTACAACTGTACCCGGGTGCCAGTAGTTCACTCGAAAGCAGCAGTAACCTGTTGATCAGAGGTGGCGGGTCCGATCAGAACCTGTACCTCCTGGATGGGGTACCACTATATCATACCGGTCATCTCTTCGGACTATTTTCTATTTTTAACGGAGATGCTGTAAAAGATGTGTCTTTATACAAAGATGCCTTCCCGGCACGCTATGGTGGCCGTTTATCATCTGTCGTGGATATTCGTACCAAAGATGGCAATATGAAGGAATGGCATGGCAGCACCACCGTAAGCCCGGTATCTGCCAGCATTTTACTGGAAGGACCTATTGTAAAAGATAAAAGCTCTGTATCCCTATCCGTTCGCAGATCCCTCGTGGACGCGCTATACGGCCGTGAATGGCTCAAAGATTATGGCAAGTATTACCTCTATGATGTAAACTTCAAACTAAACCAGATCATCAATAATAGAAACAGGATCTACGTTAGTTTTTACAAGGGACAGGATAAAATGTTTATCAGGAGTGAAAATCCGGTGATCCAGCTATTCGATGACTATTCTTTTAACTGGAGTAATATAACCGCCGCCCTGAAGTGGACACGGGTAATCAACCCTCGTATATTTTCCAATACCACAGCCACTTATAGTCGTTTTTACAATGTCTTCTCCCAAAATTCTATTATTCCCCTCTCCTTCAATGACTCACTGTTTGTGAAGGGTAAAGGTTTTTCCAGGGTGAGAGATATTGCTGTAAGAAATGAAACAGAATATGCGATCAGCAATGCGCAGCATTTATCGTTTGGCGGTGGTTATACCTATCATAACTTTGCACCTACGGCCTACAGTACCAATATTTCTGCCGGCGAAGCTACCAAGCGACAGTCACCCCGTTATTATATGTCTGAGGTAACAGCTTATGCAGAAGATGAACTCAGTTTACTGAATGACCGGCTGATCATCAGGCCCGGTTTGCATTTCGGAGCACTGGTACAAAGCAGTTCATTTTATGCCAGTGCACAGCCACGCCTCATGATGCGCTGGCAACTGCCCCATTCGCAATTTATACAGGCTTCCTTTTCTAAAATGACCCAGTTTGTGCACCAACTGACCACCCCTGTTATCAATCTGCCTACAGACCTATGGGTGCCCAGTACCAGTAATATTAAGCCTGAACACGCATTTTCATATAGTCTGGCTTACCAGAAGCAATGGGGAAGCCAATGGCGCTTCAATACAAACCTATACTATAAACGATTAAAGGATATTGTTACCACCAATACGGTGCTGAATATTTTTGATAACTCAGACCTCTGGGAGAAAAAAGTAATTGCCGGCAATGGCTATAATTATGGTAGTGAACTACTGGTAGAAAAAACACAAGGTAAGCTGACGGGCATTTTCTCGTATACCTTATCATGGGCCTGGCGACAGTTTGATCGCATAAACGGCGGAAAAATGTACCCCTATAAAGAAGACCGGCGGCATAATCTTTCGTTGGCACTGAAGTACAGGATCAAGCCGAACTGGAATGTATCTGCCTCCTGGAAATTTGCTTCCGGCGCACCTTTTACGTTGCCGGCACAAATATTTCCTGACTTCGACTGGGGTCGTAATATCCAGGGATACCTGGATGAACGTTATTCCCCTTTCTCCAACAGCCAGGTTAATTATTTACCCTACATTGCCAGGCTTAATAATTACCGGCTGCATGCAGTTCATCACCTGGATTTGGGCACCACTGTATACCTGGGCTATAAACGGCGCTTTCAGCATGTAATCACTGCAGGGGTATACAATATATACAACCGTAGTAATCCTTTTATTGTAAGCTTTGATCAGTTTTCCTTCTTCAATTTCAACGAAATATATCCGTTACAGTTATATCAATATAGCATATTCAGAACGTTACCATATCTCAGTTATACTTTCAAATTTTAATAATGAAGTATCTGTTTAAATTATTGCCTGTTATGTGTGCGGTTGTTCTTATGGGATGTGAACAGCAATTACCGGTACCGCCTAATAGTGCCAAGCCCAGAACCGTAGTATATAGTGAGCTGATAGCCGGTAGTCAGGCAGAAGTGCGCGTCGGTAAAAGTAAACCGGTAGCCCCGGGTGTTGACAATCAATTTGACCTCGTAGAAAATGCGACAGTCCAATTGATGGATAAAAACGGGCAAATTCTGGAAACTTTAAGCTACGTACGGGATCCCAGCAACGCGATGAGCGTTTACAAAGGCAAGCTGATACTCGAATCTGCTAAAAATTATAAAGTACAGGTGTTGGTACCGGAAATGAAACCCGTTACAGCTATGGCCTCGATTCCGCCCCCATTCAAAGTGGAGCTGACTGACACGCTCCGTACCCTCCTCAATGGCAGGCCGGTATTGCGTTTTCATTTTGACATATCTCCTTTACCAGGTGTGCGTCAATACCTGGTGATGGAGGCACTGAAACAAAGTGTGTCTTTAGATACCTTCTTTACCTACCATGGGGTGCGTTATCACAAAGCTGAACACAGTGATCTCTACGATCAGGTGAAAAATGATCCTAGTGTTACTATCAGCAAAGACAGCATCTTCCTGAATGATTATCTCCGCATCCCCTGTTATACACAGGATGAAAATGCAGATAATAACCAGATAGGCGGATTGAATGAAAATTACAACAGCATCCTGTTTACACAAATGGGCAGACCCTTATCTACTAATTTTTACATCAATGCCACTGCGCTGATCTCCAGTCCTGCGGAAGCAATTGCACCCGTTGGACGTGTATTGGTTTACGTTAAATCTGTTTCCAAAGAATATTATGATTTCCTGCTCACTTATGAAAAAGTGAAACGCAACCCGGGACTTAATAGTCTTATACAAGCCATTCAGCTGAGAAGCAATACAACGGGAGGTTTGGGGGTTGTAGGCGGGTGTTACGAGAAGGTGTATTATTTGTATTACGATACATTGTAGTGGTTGTCTTTCTCAGGATTAGACTGATTATGCTGATTACACTGATTTTATTTTTTTGATTATAAGAGATTAAAAAAGATTAGCGAAGATTAGAGCGGGTATTATTCGCTTTGATCTTCGCTAATCTTTTTATAATCAAAAAAATAAAATCAGTGTAATCAGCATAATCAGTCTAATCCTGAGAAAGACAATCATTTCACTTCATACACATTATCCGCCTTATTTATATCCGCTACCCAGGTACTACCCAGTGTAACTTTTTTTATTTTTTTGGGAGATGGAAACGCGAGTGATAATGTTTTGTTCCCCTTTTCCCAGCAGGCAATGCTCTTGTGTATTTTGAAAGTACTGTTATCATCAAAAAGAATGGTAACGTCTACTGGCACAGGTTTGGTACCTTTGGAGATGATATCTACCTTCCCTTGTTTTCCATTTTGTGTTACCTGGGCGATACCCAGATCGGGATAGCCGTTATCAAAGAACCAGCTTTTCCAGAACCAATCCATGTTTTTACCGGAGGCTGTATTCATGCAGTAAAAGAAGTCGTATGGTTGCGGATGTTTACCGTTCCATTGCGCCATATAATAGTGCAGGGCTTTGAGGAACAAGCTATCTCCCAACATATCTTTCACGTACAGGTAACCCAATGCCGGCTTGGGATAAGAGTTAGTCATGTAAGCTTCTGTAATTTGGTTGGAAGGTGTCATGATAGGCAGGTCCTGTAATTTGCCGGCGATAGTGTTATAGGGTAGCATGCCATAATCATCTACAATAACACTGTCTATCAGTGGCGAAATAATCCATTCTCCGATTGTGGCCCAACCTTCATCCATCCAGGCATACATGGTTTCATTGGTACCCATGTAAAAAGGAAACAGGGTATGAAATACTTCATGGTCCGTCAGCTCAATTGCCTGTGCCTTATCCGCCAGGGGATTATCGTTTACCATCATTGGATATTCCATTTGATCCAGTCCGTCAAAAACGGTTTCATGGTTGTAAGGGAACGGCCATTTAGGAAAATAGTGACTCATTTTATCAACTGTGATGCGGGCATAGCGTACCACGTCGAAGAAGTCGGCATGTGCTGCATTGAACGCTACATCTACGCGGGTGCGTCTTTTGGTGGCAGCATCTACTTCCACGCTGGTAGCATTCCACATATAATGGTTGCTGCATGCAAAAGCAAAATCTGTGACGTTGGCGGCTTCAAAGCGCCAGGTATTGGTCGCATTATTTTTGGTGATGTTGCCGGCACGAATATCTGTGCTATCTATCACAGTAATGATGTCGTTACTTTTTTCAGCAGCAGCAATGCGTTGCAGATACTTGTCGTTGTACACTTCTGCGGTATTCTTCAAATCGCCGGTGGCCCATACCTGGTAATTACCGGGTACGGTGATGGCTACACGAAAGTTGCTGAAGTCGTTGTAAAACTCCTGCGCACCGGTATAGGGAATACGATCCCACCCATTGATATCATCATACACCGCAATACGGGGGAAAAAGTAAGCCATAAAATACGCGCCGGTATCAATAGAACCGGTACGGATATGGGTATTTTCATTGAGGATGTACGAGAAATTGAGATCAATATGCATACTGTCGCCGGGATACAACTCCGGCACCGACAATGGCATGTTGGTACCCATGATACGTGGTGGCAGCACCTTTTCAGTACCATTGACCCGCAGGTTTTTAATGGCTACCCCATCGTTGAGATCATCAGCACTGATAGTCATGCTTCTGATAGTCTCTTTTTGAAACAGGTTAGGGAACAACTTAAAGTTAACATCCCGTAAAGTGTCCGGACTATTGTTAACATACACAATCTGCTCTGCCCCGGAAACCTTGTTGGTAACAGGATCAAAGGCCACCTGTATATCATAACCAGCTTTGTTTTGCCAGTATTTATTACCAGGTGCGCCACTGTAAGCGCGGCTGTTTTTATCATATGCCTTTTTTATATTGACAGGCATATACAATGTTGTTTGCTGTGCGAATACCTGCTGCAAACCTATAAGCAGCAATAAACATAAAATACCGGATCTCTTCATAAACAAATAAAAAGCGCGTCCGTTAACGGGTACGCATAAACGAACAAAAGGTAAAATGTTGAGTTGTATTGAATGGTGTGGTGTGTACTACTGCTGCACAATTCATTTTTTCAAATCCATGTTGCCATGTTATGGCCAGGGAATCTCCGCTATAGCGTTGCACGGGCAGACCGCTGCATTTTTCAGGGCCCTGCAAGGAAAATGTGCCGATCACCGCATAACCACCCGGAGCAACCGCCTTGCGCGCTGCTGCAAGGTAGTGTTCCTGTGCTGCTGTTGTTGTTAAAAAATGGAAAGTGGCGCGGTCATGCCATAGCCCGTAGTTATGTTCCGGTGTAAAATCATTGATGTCGGCAACGATCCATTTCACTTTTCCGGCTGCGGCTCCCAGTCGCTGTTGTGCCTTTTCAATTGCTTTCTCTGAAATATCCAGCACTGTAATATCGGTGTATCCTGCTGCCAGCAGATGGTCTACCAGTTTACTATCACCACCGCCAATATCTAAAATAGCCGTGTCTGATGGTAGCTGCAGGCTTTGAATGAAATGCAATGACGTTTCCGGTATTTCCTGCGTCCAGCTCATTTCATTGGGTTGTTTGTTAGTATAGACTGTTTCCCAATGTGTTTTTCTATCCTTTTCTTCCATAGCATTCCCTGTTTACATGAAAGTATCAAATGTAGGAAATTACTGTGGAATATGTGTAGAGTCAGGCGGCAGGACGGTTGCCTTTGCACTGTCAACTATCACGTGTATGCTGTCTTTACGTGTAGCAGTACTATCGCCGGCTTTCTGGGGAAGGGGAATTGTTCGGGCAGTATTATGCCTTTTTGGGGTATAGGTAGAAACGTTGCCATTCCTTTCCATGTCCTTCATCGTTTTTTTATCAAACAGGTATTTGGGATGTTTCTCTGGTCGCAGGCCTCTGTCAAATTCTGCTTCCGCACCCATAGCGGGAGCCTGATATATTTTTTGAGAGGAATGGCAAGCCAGTAGCAGACTGCAGGCTGTTAACACCACGTATTTCATGCAAATGATGAATGAAGGTGAGTATAGATACGGGGATGAGGGGGGACAAAGTTTAAAACGATGGAATGGCCTCTTTTATTATCAATGCAGCCCGTGGTGATTTTGAAATTAAACGCCGCTGTATTAAATTTAACGTAAATTCATTGTAAGTCATATCCTTATTTTCTAATATTTTATATCTTTAACTAACTATTTCAATATCCCGATGGAAGCCCTCCTCCGGGGAGAACCGCGACCACATTCGTTATTATCAACAAAGCACTATGAAAGTATCTACAACCAGCTTCCCAAGCGTTTTTGAAACGGCATTCGGGAACACAGAAAATTCCAGTAAGGATTTGCTGAACGGACTAAAAATTAAAAAAGATGATGCCTGGTATCTCGTTGGCAATCTGGCCAAAAGAGGTGGGATTAATCCTGGCAGGGTGACCAATGCCTCTCCAACAGAAGAAGATTATGAAATCCTTTTTAAAGCTGCACTGTTAAACACCATCGATAAGGTACAGCAACCTATTGCGCTGACCATGGGTTTTCCTTTTTCTACCTACAATATCTACAAAACTGCAGCAGAGCAATTTTTAAGCAAACGACATTTCCTCATTGATTACGATACACAAACCTACAATACCAAAGGTTCTTTTAAAAAGGCCATGTTTGATATTGAGAAGTACGAAGTGATTCCGGAAATTGTGGGTGGTATTATTGGTTTGAAGAAAACCATCAACGAGCCGCAATTAGATAATTTTATTGCTATCAGTTTCGGTTTTGGTACCATAGAAGGCGGCATGGCCACCGGCGATGGTTTGATACACCGAACCTGCTTCAGTTCTCATGGTATCCGTTATGCTATCAATAACCTTACCCGTGAGCTGAACCAGAAACATTACCTGGAAATGAAGAATGAGCACCAGGTAGATGATGCCTTTATGAAAGGATCTATCTTTACCAACCGCAAGCGCATTGATTTGCGCGATATGCGCAAAGGTGTGCTCACACAGTATTACAAGGAAGTAGTATCTCCGCTGATGCGTAGTTACTTTACTGATCTGGATTTTGAAACCTGTGAAAAGATCTACCTGATGGGTGGCGGCGCACACTACCGTGAGCTGACAGACGCCTTTGTAGAAGAATTCCGTGATTTCCTTCCGGTAGAAGTAGCACCGGAACCAGAAAAACTCATGAGTATTGGTTATCTCTATAATTCATTGCGGATTTCTGATAACAAGCCGCAAAGAAGTGTAGGGCTGGATCTTGGTAACGCCAGTTCTATCATATCCACTTTTGAAGAGGAGATATCACATACTATTCATCAGAACCCGAATCCCAATCCCTTAACCCTATAATTTGTTCATGTGATCAATGTCAGACATTTTTTCCGAAATATAATTGTTCCCGGTGCTTTTCGTATTCCAAAAGCTGTATCCGTGAACGGCAGTATTGATGCCTCTATATCCGGTCGTATAGACGGTAACGTGAGAGGAGATGTAAAAACTACCGGTAAGCTGGTAGTTAGTGAAAATGCAAGTATACGTGGCCATATATACGCCACCGATCTGGTAGTGCATGGAAAAGTGTTTGGTGATGTGTACATCAGCAATAAAGCACATATCAGCAACAAAGCCTTTGTGAAAGGCGATGTAAACGCGATGGTACTTGAAATAGAAGAAGGTGCTGTGGTAGAAGGAGCTATCCGTAAAAATGTGCAGGTTGTACAAAAGGCGGAAACGCTTGCTGAAACAGCAGAGAGGGAACCTAGCTCCACTCCTGCCGCTATTGCTCCTGATGAAGAGGAGCAATCGACCAGCTGGTTTTAGTCTTTCTCCCGATTAAACTGATTATACTGATTACCCTGATTTTATTTTTTTGATTATAAAAAGATTAGCGAAGATCAAAGCGAATAATACCCGCTCTAATCTTCGCTAATCTTTTTTAATCTCTTATAATCATTGTTGTCCGGGAAAACTATAATTTAAAGAGCAAAAAAAGGGCAGTTCAATAGAACCGCCCTAATTAGTTATGTTTGAGTTACCACACAA
>NZ_PYAW01000013.1 GCF_003014755.1 Chitinophaga niastensis
GCAGGTCTTTGAAAAAAAATGTGTCGCTGACGGGAGGCGATCAGTGAAAATGCTGACGGGCCGTTGTGGGAAGAGACACATTACTATCCGTTTGGGTTGGTGATGGCGGGGATTTCATCAAACGCGTTGAAAGGGACGAATTATCCGGAGAATCGGATAAAACTATTCGGAAAAGAAATACAGAATAAAGAGTTCTCTGATGAGAGCGGTCTTGAATGGTATGCCTATGGCATGAGAGAATATGACCAAAAGATAGGAAGATTCTTTCGTGTTGATCCGATTACCGAAAAATTTTATGCTTTATCGCCTTATCAATATTGTGCTAATGATCCCGTTAAGAATGTTGATCTAGATGGTGCAGAAGAGCTGGATTTCAGGTTATATAATACACTGATTCAAAATACGCTGCAGAATCCCAATGGTACATCTGCAAAGCTATTAGGATCACTTATAGGCGTGGGAGGATCTGTTCGTGGGATGGCTGAAGGTGTATTCAATGCAATTTCACATCCTGTTCAAACAGTTGAAGGACTTGCGAGAATGACATCCCAATCCACGGCGCAGAATGCAGCAGACTACGGGGTAAATGTTGCATCACAATATATTAACGCTGGCAATAATACCTTTAGCACTTACGCAACTGGGGCACATATAGCTACTGATATTGCAATGGCATTATCCCCAATAAAGGAAGGAGCATTTACAAAAGAAGGAGCGCTTGCTAAGAATGTATTTGGCGACTTGACCTCCATCAATGATATAGGGAAAACGGGAGAAGCACTTACTAAAGGAGTTTTAGAAAAACAGTTTCCAGGAGCTGAAATATTACAACAAGTAGACGTAAAGATGGATGGTGCTAATATGACAGCTGACTTTGTAGTGGTTAAAGAAGGTAAAATAATTGGCATGTTTGAATCGAAAGTAAATAACAGCAAATTAAGCAACGGGCAGAAACTATTTTTTAATGATGGTGATGCAGGAATTTTATCAGGAAAAAATGCTGGAAGATTTAAAGGTGTACAGGTTGATCCTTCTAATATACAAACAGGCGTTTATCGGTGGGACTCTAAAACCATGGCTTTTACAGTACAATAAAGAATTACTAAAAATGACACAGAAAGAAGTATTACGGAAAATCATTGACCTACTTACAAATGAGTTGAGGGCGTTTGACTTTGGACCCTCTTATAAAGAGCAAGGGTTTATCAGACGGACCAGCGGTACCATTTTTGTGTACCAGTTCCTTATCTATAACAGGACAGTTCTTAAAACTGGTGCAAAGGTTTTTTTGATTGAGCCGTATATATGGGTTGGTATAAAGGAAATAGAGAAATATTATAAAGAAATCACACTGAATACTGAAATAAAAACAGATACGGATTTTATAACTATTGGAAATAGTATTGCAGGGATATTAGCCAACCCAAACGGTTTGTACGAGAACCGTAATAAAAGCCTTGACTTGCATGTATTCGATGAAAAGCATATTCTCCTCGTCGCTGAACAGCTATTAAAGCAATTTAAAGAAGTAGCATTACCTTATTGTTTGAAGTATGCGACTGTAGGAATGGTTGACAAGATTATCAACACAAAACCGGATGAATATAAAGTTCATACACAAAACGACAATTACCGTATACTTAAGGGTATCATTGCCGCAAAGCTTAATAATAATCCAGATTTGGACGAACTTATTAAAATATATGATAAGCAGATAATCGAGCGAGATATGTATAATGCTACAGACGAGATGTTACTTTTAAAAGGCATTCTCCCCAAAATAAAGACAAGCATTACAGATAAATAGGACGGATTTTAATAAAGCAAAGAAAGTTTATTGAAACGATGAATTTCCTACTAGGGTAATATAAAATGAAAGAAGATATATTTAACATTATAAATGAAATAAATAAATTTTCTCCAATGGCTGCTGTTTTGGGGGAGCCAATTATTGACAATAGAGTTTCTAAATTCGAAGAAGAATTTGGAGTTAAATTACCCGAAGATTTTAAGTTGTTCATATCAGAAATTAATGGATTTAGTCTTATGGGGACTGAAGTTTATGGGATTTATTTTGATGATAAAAACCCAAATACTTTGGGGGAAATTTATAAGTATGAGCATCGGGGTGTACAAGTTCCAATGCCTAATTACTTGGTCCCTTTTTCCCCAGATGGTGGAGGTAATTACTATTGTTTTGATACGAGAATTATAGAAAATGATTCTTGCCCAATAGTCTTTTTTGAAACACACTATATTTATCAACATGATACTTCTCCTGCAGTTACAAATAATAGTTTCGTCGATTGGGTAAATGAGGTAGTATTGGATTCGACATTGGAAGATTATAATTATGATGGCAGTCCTCGTGAAGAAGCTTAATTTCTTAACTCAATAAACAGAAAAGCCACAGGCGTTTCTTGTGGCTTTTACTGTTTGAAACAAAAGAGGCAGACCTGAGCTCAGTTGCAGTATCAATCAGGGCACTACCGCCATTACAGTGATATACCGAATGCAATAGAAAATGTGGAGGGCGCCACAGGCAATAGTTATGTTTTAGCACAAGGGAATAAAACAGTGTATATATATAATGCTGGAGGAACAGTAGCTACATTTTCATTCCAACAGTTTTTTAGTATTGGTATAAAGAAATAAAAGCTCATGAAAAAAAGATATTGGATAACGTCTCTTTTATTACTTGTCTCTTGTTTGGCATTTGGGCAGAGTGCAGACAACACGGAATCAAAAGATTCCACAAATATATATTATCAAGCATTGAGTTATTATTGTTCACGACTCTCATCAGAGCACCTACAGACGTTGTTATTAGAAGAAAATAATATAACTACTGAAAGTATTCCTCGACATATGGGGGCTTATAATATCGAGGTGCTTGATGTTTTTAAAGTTCAAAATAGATTGAAAAAGAAAAATTCGTTAATGCTCATTAGGATAGTTCCATTGCGTATTAAGAATGGAAAGTTTTTTATAAATATCATTCCGTTTAATGTAGTAAACACGGCTACGGGAGTAAATTATATTAATAGTGGAGGAAGTACTGTTGAATTTTTATATGATTGTTCAAATAAGAAGCTTAATGTTTTAGCAGTAAAAACCAGCGGTATATAATTACACAAAAGCCGCAGGCAAAAAAAACTGCGGCTTTTGTGTAAAAGTATTTAAGTAAATAATAAAAAATGGATAAGCAAGAATTTATTGAATTAGTAAGGCAGTTTGTTGTAGAAAGCACTATTAATGGAACAGGGTCTGTGTTGACAAGCCCTCCAGGTCGGTCACCCCATAAGGATTTAGTCGAAGTGTCTAAATGGTTTAATAATTTAGGTAATGTAGATAAAGAAAATGTGATTAAAGTGATAAGAAGAGCGGTTGAAGGGAGCGTTTTCTCTTTCTTATGTGTGCTAGATGGAGTGAGAGCGATAGAAAGTGGACCTGATAGGGGAATATTAAGACTACTTTACGTGAAGGATGGTAAAGAAGTTGTTTTAAACGATGAAAATGATGGCTACGATCTCCACGACTTATTATAGTTGCATAAAAAGCTCACACTTCGCCGATCTCATTGGTAGAAATAGATCCCAAAACTGGTAAACATAATAGGCAGCTATATGAGAACCATCCTGAAGGTGCAGATGGTCTTAAGAAACATAACTTAGATCTTTATACATACGCATTTTGTGATCCGATAACATTAGAATATTCGGATGGAAAAATTAAAGGCTCTTTAGAGCCAGAAAATCAGGACACTATAATACATTAACTCCAAATATATCACTATGAAATTTCCCCTACTTGTATTAATAATATCCATAGGAATTAAATGCAGTGCCCAGTTTAATGCTTATGATGAACACTTAGAGCAATCCACCGTAGCTCTTTATAAACAAGCGGGAGAAAAATATTTTTTTCATGGAACAGGGTTTTATTTCAGAGATACCGTAATTCAATCTGACTATTTGGTAACATGCGAACATGTATTAAGAAATGGATATATTGCAATTCGGTATTCACTTATTTTTAGTAAATTCCACTTGTAAAAGCTTGTGGCCTAGCGACAGTGATAAGTGCGTAATGGCCGGCAAGTGGCAGTAATAAATTTTACGTATAATAACCCATGTAATGCAGCTTGAAAAAATTTTTGATCTTGTAAGAAAAGAAGATGTTGTTTTATGGATTGGTTCTGGGTTCTCTCTTTATGCAGGTTACCCTAATGGAAAACAACTATCTTCCACAATCTATCAATCTTTGTCACCGGCAGAGAAGGCTGAAATTTCTGAAAACTTGTTCCTTGCAGATTTAACAGAACAATATGTAAGGCTTAAAGCAGGAAGCAGAAATTCACTAGTTGCGCTTCTTAGAAAAGAGCTTAATAAAGCTCCACAATCTACGAAATGGCATGAAGTGCTTGCCAAGATTCCTCATTTAAAGACTATTGTGACTACCAATTATGATCATTTATTTGAGCTTGCTTATAAACAGATAATATACCCAATCATTTTCGAGAAAGATGTTTCTTATCGGGATGACAGAGTTGAGTTGATAAAGTTACATGGCGATATAAATCATCCTGATACAATTGTAATCACGAAGACCGACTACGCAGAATTCTTTCGCAAAAACACGCAAGGGAATCTAATCTGGACATTGATCAAAGAACGGATATCTAATAAATCCATTGTTTTTATTGGATATGATATGGAAGACGATAATATCAGCAATATGTTCAAAGAAATTACCGAGGCGCTAGGAACTAATAGAAAGGAAATGTTTTTGATTGCTCCGGGGCTCAAACAACATAAAATTGACTACCTCGTTCGGATGGGCATCCAGTATTTAAACTTTAAAGGAGAACCCTTTGTTGAAAAGCTATATGATAACATTAAAGACCGAATAAGTACTGATTTTTCAAACGGCGACGTATCTGTAGAAACACTGGGTAAATTTTTTGCAAAGAATGATTTAGCCGTCGACCTCAAAACAGTTGGAGACCGGTTCAAGATCTCATCTGTTAAAAGTTTGCGAGACCTCTCCAATGGCAGGCTCAAATTGCAATTTAAGAATGATAAACAGTTTATAAAATCCTTCTACGAATTTATTCACGAGAAAAAACTTGGTCAGCTGTGTATTGAGGGCAATCAACTTGAAAGTTTCAAGTTACTGTTAAACGACGTGAATATAATAACCGATAATTTGGGTGATTATCAATTGCAAATTCGATCGATACCTAAAAGAGAAGGAACTGTCAGCTTACTATTTGAAGATGGATCAGAATTTGAAAATGTAGAATACAAATTGTACACGACCCAAAATTCATTGGAGATTATATCAAGCTTTAAAAATTGTACTTATACACTCCAAGCCTGCGTCAATGTCCTTGCTGATGAAGATGAAACAATTAATGCTACTTTTAAGTTTACCCAGTCCCCTGCGTTTAATAACGTGAATGATGCGATTGCGTCTTATAAGTTGTGCTTAAACTTAGCCAAAGGAAATGCAGTTACAGTTTTTCTTCCAAATGTTAGTAATGGAATACTATTAAAGCCAAGAAATTCCAATTTCCCAACAGACTCGCTGGAGTCAAATATTGCTTTTTTTGAATGCCTCAAAAAAATAGAAAAACTTTACAATGTAAGATTTATAAATATCGGAGAGTATAGCAGTGAGGAATTTGATAATGCATTTAAACTCGTTCAATTTGCAAATGAGGGTCACTATGTTCAAGATTGGGACGAGGAATTAGAATGGGAAATAATAAAGGACTCACCTCTCGATCTATTGTTAACCATACAAAAAGGCGCTCAATTTGAAGCAGAATCTACTAAACTGGAACAGATAAAACTCTTTGACAAAGAAATCACGTTGGGTTATCTCATCCTAGAGCCTTTGGATCTTTACATAGTTAACTTGACAGAAGTAATAAATAAGGAAACATCTATTGTAAAAATAAGATCCAAGTCAAAAAAGATTAAGCTCCGGTATACTCAAACCCCAAGAAGCGATAATCCTTAACACCTTTCGCTCTATTTTTAAATGCTTTATTGCTATCAAAATCCGACTGGATTCGAACCATAACTACGCTGTATGACTTTAACGAGAAAGTATTAAGCACGTATTTACGCCATAAAAACCAACGCTGTGGCCCTACCCCGCAAACGACCGTGCTGACCATGATGGCCTATGATGCTGCTGGCAGATTGACCAGCATAAAGAAAAGGCTAAACGATACAAGCTGCTGACTATAAGCAGGTATAATCATTTGAATCTTCCCGATAGTATTGCCATGTGGGGTAAAGGTTATGTAGAATATACCTATGATGCGTCAGGTAATAAGCTACGCAAAAAAGTAACAGATGTACGATGAACACACATTAAAAGTTGGTGATAGTTTGAGGCAATCGATAGATTTTGGTTTATCAAAATCAATTTAAGGTATCCGACTGTCATGAAAAAAGTGGGAACCAAAAAACTACCTGCTTCAAATTAGTATCAATAGTGAAGCTGATGTTGGTATAAAATTCCACTTCCTTGGATTCCTCCTCTTGAATTTCTTCTTCATAGCCATCCTCTTCGTCTTTATCAAACGTAAAGATAGCTGTATACTCTAATTTTACTAGCCCGTTTTTACCGTCGTACTCAGCTCTTGGGATACAAAAGTCTGCAACCACAGGATGCGTGCACTTATATTTATACTTATGGTAAGTTGCAAGCTTTTCGCATATTTTCTTGTAATAAAGGTCATCAAAAAGGATAAGCGCTAAAAACTCACCCACATCCAATTTATCATTACGGACCATTTCATAGGCGTCTTCAGGGTAGCTTGAGGCCAATCTCTTCATTGGAATATATTATATTGGATCGTGCATAATATTTTAAACCAACTAAATTTAGGCAATTATCCGTAAGTAACCGCGAGCATCCCCTAAAGTTCTCTTCTTTATTCTTGGAATTAATGAAATCCATACCATCGGAATTATAAATAGCATCACGACTATTTTTTACTTTCCTTGATATCTTTAGCTAACTTGATAAGGTCTTCTTCGCGTTCATACGCTTTAAGTTTACCAGTGAGGCAACCAAGCCGATAATCAATACCTCCAACAAGGCGCCAGTTGGTGAGATAAAGGCTTTGTTGAATACAGATTGTAGCAGCCTTGATGCTTTTTTTATCGTTGCGATCTGTTGGGTCCTGGATGTTGAAGGGAACGACGGCCCAAGTTTTCATCTCTGGTTGGGCGAAGAAGAATTTGATGAAACCGGTGCTTTCAATTGCTTTTTGCAGACGGTTTTCAAGGGCGGGAATAGTGAGTTTTTCGATCTTATCTACCTCATAGTGTTCTTTGAGCAGTTGTTCCTTTTGTTCCTCCTCAATCGAATCAAACAGATTTGCCAGTGCTTCAAGGTCTTCGTAGAAGGTCCTCCCATTGAAAAAAGACAGGCAGTATTTCTGCCGGTCATCTTCAGTGACTGGTAGTTCCGGCCTTTGTATAGCGTTTAGATTGAGTTCATCGTTTTTCACACTCCCACACATGGGGCAGGTAGTAGTCGTATATAGAACGTCATTTTCCTTATAGCTTTCCCGAGTTACTTCATAGCCGCATTGCCCACAGGTTGGCCAGGGAAAAAAGAACTCACGACCATTTGGGTAGATTACTTTTCGAGGCGCATGGCTGGCAGGACATTCGAATACAAACAGTAAAGGAATTGATTCCACGTCAAAGAAATGGAGACAGAACCGCATGGGAGCTCCGCAGGAATCGCAGGTTATGTTTGTGGGCAAGGGATGCGTTGCCACCAACCGATCCTGATGCTCATCAGCCGTCATCCATTCCCGGATCGTAGCTTCACGGTTCCTAGCTCTAGATATAGCTGTATTTTTAAATGACTTGAAATCCATGCAATGTTGAATCTCTATTTTACACCTATCGTGCGAATCTGTCACTTCCTGTAGTTCTGTTGACTCTTTTGCTTCAAGCATCTTCAGTTCCTGAATTGTAAAGCGGTCGTAACGATCTGTATAAAACTTGTCAGGCTTGCGATATTTTTCCATTTTGTGATTTTTGAGGCTGGGTAAAGTATTAGTCATCGTTTTTAAAGGCACTAAAGGTATTTTTAAATTTATGAAAAGAAATGCAGCACAACAACTCGGAAGTTACTTTGAGTAACTACACGAAAACCAGATCGGGTTGAACTAAATGGTCAAACTCTTCAATAGTGAACATGTATGGCTTGCCTTGGTGAATTATATATATTCATATGGATACAGTCTTTCCTATTGCATATTTTAGTAACTTATTGGATAATATCCTCTCTTTTAGATGAAGCGAGCAACTACCCGGACTATCTGTCGTAATCATGCGCCTTATATTCCTGTCCACAAACAGTAAGCAAACGGGTACTGTGGGCATCGCTGCCAGTCAGTGATACAAATGAAGGATACATAACAGATTTATTAAGTGAAGGTTTGTTAGCGTCTCTTATCCGTGGTTGATTGGTCAAACGCAATTAGGTTGAACATGGCTCTCATTCTGCTTCGTAGCCGGTTGCCGTACAAGTCTTCCAGTTCCTGGCTGTTAAGGTTCGTTGTAACATGTGTGAGCATTTTATTTGAAATCAGCAGATCGTAGCGTGAGAGCAGTATTTCGGCCATGACGTTACAATTGTTTCCCCAGAAATTCATATTGGTTTCCAACCCCAAATCATCGAAGCAATGCACTTTTGGAATACTGGAATAAGGGAAAAAAGCATTGTTGCCGTATCTGCCGATAATATCAAAACCAATCCTGCCAAATTCAAAACTGATATCTCTGCAGGAAACAATATGCGGCCTATAAGCTTCTGCGCATAGAGCGCGCATAAGATTAATCAGAGAGGTTTTGCCGCAGCCAATCTTACCAGTAAGCAAGATACCCTTGTGAAGGTCTATGCCTTCATCTGCGGCCACCGGTTCATCCCGGAGAAAGTAAGCCAGCAATTTGAGGACTACAGGCCAGTCTATTTCATCCACTTTGAAGTGAGGACTGTAAACAGTTTTCCCGCGTTCTTCCAGGAGTTGTATCAGCTGGTAGTAATCATAGGGGGTCTGAGTAGCTTTTGTCCTCGTTGGTGTGGAGCCTTCCTGCTCCGGGCTTTGGTTTGGTGTGTTTGTCATTGCTTTCAGGTTTTTGTGGATGAATATTCAATACCCATTTATGGGCAGCTGCCTGCCAGTCGATAATCAGCGTTTTGGCGCCCTGTCGCCATCCGTTCGCCTGGTAGTGGTGGAAAAACTTGTCTGCTTCCACTTTCGGGTAGACGTGGGCGTTAAAAAATTCCTGTACCTCGGATAAGGCGGGGAGAATTCGCGCGGCGCCGGGTGCATTTTCCGTGCCGGGTGCACCCGTATCGAACTGCTCTTTTTTAACTTCATTTTTTTCATTTTTTTTTGAGGGCGGGAGCATGTTTTCTCCCCCCAGTTTAAAATTGTTTATATGTTTATTATTAATGTGGCCCACTTTTGGGCCTGAGCATGGCCCAGATTTGGGCCTAGTACGTGGCCCATTTTCGGGCCTCATGTGTGGCCCAGTTTCGTACTGATTACATGGCCCACTTTTGGGCCACATGGCACCGCTGAAAAGTAGGAGCTGTTCTGCCGAAGGATCTGCAATAAAATCAGTCAATGTAATGATCGTCACCAGGCTGGATGCATAAGGGTGCTTCGCCGGCTGATAGATGATGTACTGGTAGATATGCAGCTGCTTCAGGCAACCAACGTAAGTGCTGCGAGAACCAATGCAGGACAGGCTCATGACTTCTTCGCGCAGGATGGGAAACGGGTTTTGAAAACGGTATTGATTCCATACCTGGAACAATGCCATATACAAGCTGATATGATGCGCGTGTAAACGATCATCTTTCCGCACCTGCGCGAAGAAGGCATTTAAGTGCCTTATGTAATTAGTTTGGGTTGATGGCGCAGGCATCAGGAAGGCTTAACGGTTTTCTTTGTACTTTCCATCAGCTTAATGATGTCGTTGTAATCGTAAAAGATTAAGCCACCGATTTTAGTGTAGGAAAGTGTACCGTTAATGCGCATGTTTTGAAGAGTGCCAGATGAAATACCCAGCATGTCGCGGACCTCATAGGATTTGAACCACTTACGGGGTTGTGCGGTCGGCGCATTCATTAAATCGCGCAATTCATGGAATAATTCCTTTTTGAAAACTGCCAGGTCTTCACGAGTGAGGATTTCTGCTGCCATAAGATTTGGTTTTGTTTGATATGGCAGCAAAAGAAAAAATATTATCAATACAAGAACAGTCACGGGGGTAACGGTACCCCCTGTAACTAATTGATAATTAAATTATTAATTTTATATAATTGTTTTACTAATATAACTAAGTCGCTCTGTTCGGGGGATCAGAATTGTTGGAGAAAGTAATTCAGGGCAAAATAAACTGCTACATTCATGCCTTTATGCGAATGGTTGACCAGTCCCATTAAAATCTCCCGAACTGCTTTGGATACTGCTGCGTTGTCTTTATAAAAATTGCTGCGTAAACTGCCTGAGGAAACGCTATCCTGCTTAACTGTTGTAAAAAAATAGGAAAAGAAGTCCAATAGTTCAGTTTTGTTCTTATTCAGATATAGGCCGCTATCCAATAATAACCTGATAATATTTCCGAGTTGTGATACAGAAAAAACGGTTTGTACTTTAAAGTCTTTCCAGCGGCTCAATTCATCGGGAATATTGCCACCACTCAAAAGCGATTCCTTCTCCTTCTGATAAACAATTTCGTCTGATAGCCATGACTGCAACTGACCCTGTAGTGTAGAATGTAATTTGCTAAAAATAAAGCCAGGTTTAATAGCTGCCTGACTTATTCTCTTTTGCATAAAAATCAGTCGATCCAACTTCTCCCTGATAGTAGGTAATTCTTCAATTTCCCGGTTGACAATCTCTGTCCAGTAACGAAAATAGTGTACGCTGTTAAAGTTCAGATATTGCAACAGGTCTTTAAGTTTTTCTGTAAGATCAAGACCGGCTCTATGGTTGCCCAGCAACGTGCGCAGTTTCTTCTGCAATTCTCTTAAATAGAAAAGCTGGTGGTAGCTTATAAAACAGCCTATATGTTCTGCCTCTAAAAATTCATGAAATGGTAGAAATACTATTGCTAATAATTCCTCATCAGTGCCAGCTTTTACAAAGTCTTCTTTTATGGTTTCCACTTCCTGTACAAATCCGTTTTGCGCTGAAAGCAAATAGGAAACGGGGATTTTACAGTCTACATCGAGATAACGTGTAAATTCACGCTCCAGGAAAGATAACAGTTCAGCCAGGTTTCTGTATATGATTTTGTAAAGGTTAATCCAGGTAATTTCGGGTGATAGCATATTAATGCTTATAATATCTGCTTCTGAGAGATAGCCTGCCGTTTGATCCATTAATAAAACCAACTGATGCTGGTGCATCTGGATATACCAGCCAACCTGCTTTTTATTGCCAAGATCATAGAGGTACTTTCCGAAGCCGTGTAACATGTTGTCCTTTTGACTGATAACGTCGGTTGTAGTGTAGGAGAAGAAATTTTTATCGGGTTGTTTTTGTTTAAGGGATGCTTGTTTGAGGTCAACACGAATAAGTTTTTCGAAAAAAGATAACTGGTAATGCTGCTGCATATATAGGTGGTTTTAGAATGAGCGCTTATATAGATTGTTTTGGTTGACTAATGGTTAGTCATAAAGATTCACATGAACGGGGCAAAATGATACTCCGGGTATCAACAAGGTCTGCAATAAATGATTTTGGATTAATTTATGATGTTAACGTTTTGTTAAGGCATTGATTATCAAGACAGATGCGCCTTTTAGCGCACCTGTCTTGATAATTTGATATTAAGCAGCGGTATTGTAAAGCAGGAAATCAGGCAAGGAAAGATTAAATGCGCCCTTTAACGTCTTCACGTCAACACTGACTTTACTGGCTACAATCTTTGCATAGATCTGCGTTGTCCGGATGGATTTATGACCCAACATTGCGCTTACGATTTCGAACGGTACGCCATTTGCCAATGTTACCGTAGTAGCGAATGTATGACGGGCAGTATGTGTAGTGAGGTTCTTATTAATTCAGCAGATGTCCGCAACCTCTTTGAGGTAACCGTTAAAACGTTGGTTGCTGTTAATTGGCAGGAGAACAAACGCTGGGCGTTGCCACCGAGATTATGGGCATCACACCGGAAGGATGGATCGCCATCGAACAAATGCAGAAGGCCCGGTGAGGATTTGTTTATCCCCTGTATCATTTGCCTTTAATCTGACGCCGCCCTAAACTAGCCATTCGGTGGGTGCCTTGCCGAATTTCTTCTTAAAAGAATGCGAGAAATGAGAGAGGCTTTCAAATCCTAAGTCAAGATAAATGGAAGATGGTTTTTTGTTCTTTTTTTCTATAAGATGCCGGGCTTCCTCCAGCCGCCTTTCCAATAACCACTGCCGGGGCGCCATCCCGAATATTTTTTGGAAATCACGTTTGAACCCGGTAAGGCTTCTTCCCGTGAGCCGTGCAAATTTTTCAACGGGAATGTTGTAATGAAAATTACTAAGCATGAATTTTCCCAAATCCATCTTATAAGGATCAGAAAAGTCGAACAAGAATTTCTGGAGCCCGGGCATGGTATCCAGGAGGAGATATACAGCCTCTTTTACTTTAAGCATACCCACCGCATTGGTTATTTTTTTTTCCGGATGACGAACATACGGAAGCACGGATTGAAAGAAAGCATGCAAAAAATCGCTCCCCGGGATAAGAATGTTAGAAGGACCTGTGTATTTTTGCCCTATCTCTATTTGCTCCTCAAGGGCGATCTTCCGGAGTAAGTCTTCTTTCAGACTAATGACAATGGTTTGATACTCCTCACCGTCCAAAGGAGTCTTGGTAATTTCTCCCAATTGATTTTTTTGTATCAGCAACATTTCGCCGCGACCCATTGAGATCCTTTGTTTGGCAGTTTCCAATGTAAATTGGCCTGAAACCTGCAATACCAGCGTATTATGCTCCATGAATGCAACCTTCTCCTTTCTCATGGCCGAGAAATAAGAGAAAAAGATGACCCCCGGAATTATTTCAGTGTGATTCGTCATTATGTAAAGTTATAAAACTGGTGGAGCTTATGTGCAATCCCACTACCGCTGCAGGTATGTACCTCCAAGTATCGCACCCGGCGAAAAATGCGTATTAAGTGTATTTAACTCATCAGGTGTGAACTCAATCCCCATGGCCTGCATGTTTTCTGGTAGTCGTGATCTCCGGCTCATGCTTACTAATGGCATGATATGATCTCCCTGCGCATTCACCCATGCGATTGCCAGTTGTGCTGGCGTATATCCTTTCTCCTTTGCCATTTGCTTTAATACTCCGATTTTTTCCAGATTCTTTATCAGATTCTCTCCTTGAAAACGCGAGAAGTGATGATGGTAGTCATTAACCGGAAGAGGCGCTTTCATCTCACCGGTGAGTAGCCCTTCGGCCGTATTGGCAAAAGCTACAACGCCTATACCCATCTCTTTAGCCGTAGGAAGCAGGTCACTTTCTATCTGGCGATCTGCCAATGAATAACCTATTTCCAATGCTGTTACGGGATGAACACTATTCGCCTTGCGCAGTTGATCTGCGGTTATTTCAGAAACGCCGAGATAACGCACCTTTCCTTCTTTGATCAGGTCGGCGACAGTTCCGATCACATCTTCCACCGGAACACTGTTATCGAGTCTGCACGGTTGATAAAGATCAATGGTATCTATACCCAGACGTACCAAAGAATAATTGATGAAGTTCTTGATGGCTATGGGGCGCAGGTCCAACCCAAGCCACTGACCACCATAAAAGATCGCACCAAACTTAACACTTATGAAGGCGGCGTCCCTTCTACCTTTGATGGCTTTGCCTACAAGCAGCTCATTGTGGCCGCTACCGTAAAAGTCGCCTGTATTCAGAAAGTTAATGCCGCTGTCCAATGCCATCTGAATGGTAGCAATACTTTCACTTTCATCATTCACCGCGCCTCCCCAAACAGACGACATCCGCATACAGCCTAATCCGAGTTTAGACACGAGTGGTCCATTTTTGCCCAACGCTATTTTTTTTATTGTTGTCATTGCTGCTGTTTTATTGATTAATGACACAAAGATCAGCTTTGTGCGCTATGACCGTTTTCTTCTATGGCTCAATTTACTTGTCTGAATGGCTCACTTTCCATTCAAATTCAGGTGCGATGACTATTTGACTTGTACAGAAAATATTTACCCCTTCCAAATAAGGGTAGTGTTTCAATTTGAAAAATATTATTTTTTTCAGGACTTCTGTTACTAACTTTACTTCCATGAAAAACAAGTAATGCCTCAGTTTCAATTTCGGGATTTGTGGATTTCGGCCCTTCTGCTTCGTGGCTACACTTAGCGAGTCCTGGTGCTATCCTTGTGCGCTGAAACGCACGCCCAACTGTAGGCTGATGAAAATAACGAATGATGAATGACGATCGTACCAAGATAATTTACAGAAGGACGCCGGAATCAGCGGCCATGTTGGCAAACGTCAAACGAGCAATGGCAATCACCGCCATGCTTAACCGTTTGACGTTCAACGATGCAGACGAAATTCGTGCTCTGTTTAGTGAACTCATTGGTAAAAAGGTAGACGAGAGCTTTTTACTAATCCCGCCATTCTATACTGCCGGCGGGAACGAAATCCGTGTCGGGCATAATGTCTTCGTAAATCAGAACTGCACTTTCTATGACCTTGGCGGGCTTGACATCGCAGACGATGTGATGATCGGGCCGAACGTGAGCATCATCACGACGGGCCATCCCCTTGATCCTTCACAGCGCCGCGCCGCCACAATCGGAAAGCCCATCGTGATTGAGAGAAACGTCTGGATCGCAGCCGGTGCAACGATCATCGGCGGGGTAACGGTAGGCGAAAACTCGGTTGTGGCTGCGGGTTCGGTAGTCACCAAAGACGTTCCACCGAATACCCTTGCCGGAGGAAATCCTGCGCGGGTCATTCGTTCGATTGGCGATGAAGGAAATATCTGAATAGTAGCGCAAGTGAACCAAGCATTCTTTTTGTTTATTTGGTTTGCCCGGTTTGAAATTTAAAGTGTAGAATACTTGCCCCAGGTATAGATGTAAAAATGCACAAAATAATGCGTCAGCGTGCTCTGAAATAGGCCCAAAACAAGGGAAGTAGCCTAATATGGCTTTTCTGTGAACCGGATTGAACAATTATCGAACTGGCTTTATGAGGATTTGAACACATTCCATATATTAAAAATATTGACAACCAATGACATGGTCGGTAAATTTGACCAATTTATCCATAAAAATTCTTATCTTAGAATAAGGTATTGAATCCTCATCCCTCCACCTTCTCCGCCGTCGTCTTTGACTTTATTCATTATTTAAAATTTAGAAACTACTTTTATGAGAAAGATTTACCTTTTTGCAGCGATTACTTTTTTAGTAGCCTGCACCTCCAGCACCGACAAATCAAAAACGGAAGCTGTGAAGATATCCGATTCCGATTCGGCAAAACAAGAAAGCCTGACATATCCTTACACGCCTGGCTATTCTTCTGATTTTGAGATCGGCGATGCAAAAAAAGCACAAATACTTCTCGAATTGTACCAAAACTGGGACAACAACACACTTGACAATTCAAAGAGTTCTTTCGCAGACATTGACACAATGTATTTTTCCGATGGTACTATGTTTGCCGGCAGCAGGGACAGTCTTTTTGTTGTTGCTAAAAAGATGAGAGGGCAGATGGGCAGTGTCGTTGATTCTATTCATGCCTGGGCACCTCTCAGAAGCAAGGATAGAAAAGAAGATTGGGTATTGATATGGACCCGGGAGCATTCAACAGATTCCAAAGGAAAAAAGACAGCCAAGGAACTGCAGGAAACATGGCGGTTTGATAAAAATGGGAAAATTAATTTGATGTATCAATACGCGCAACTCCCTCCAAAAATGCCATCACCGCCAAAAAAATAATATTTGTTTTTTTATAGGATTTTTTCAACCCTGGCGCCGGGATGGCGATTGCATTTGCGAGCATCTAATTTAGAAAGGAGGGAGTAATTATTTTTTTATTGTGATCCAGTCATGAGGAATGAGTTCGTGGATTTTATTAACAGGACGATCTACAATAGCGGACAGGATACTTTGTAACCATTTGTAGGAGTTAATTTGATGCATTTTGCAGGTGCCGAGCGGACTATACAGCATAGCAGATCGCTTTGCAGCTTTGTGAGATCCGGCGAACAGGTAATTTTTTCGGCCCAGTGCAACCGACCTGACGGAGTTTTCTATTTTATTGTTATCGGGATAAAGCCTCCCATTATGTACATAGGCGCTCAACCTGTCCCAGCGCTTGATTTGCTTGATTTTCCATTTTGTTTGATTTTGAAGTTTTTGTTTTTGTTAACAATACAAAGATGCAGTCAAAACATGGCGAAGGTTATTAACGGAATTCCCGATTAGTTGTGATTATTCCCCTTTTTTGACATTCCGGGCTGCGTTTTCCGCCCCGGTACAATCCCCCTGTGTAACCACCTTCGTTGTTATTTATTTTGGCTACAAGTAGTAAGCAAAAAGCCATCTATACCTAACAAACAGATTTTTTCCTTTCCACACTATAAGTCAAATATTTTATAGCCCATGGTGTATGGGTATTGTCAGTACAAGTACAATCGCAGGGAGTCAAACTACATTTATAGAAATAACCATTTTTCACCATTTAACCTAAACTACAAATGAGAAAAGTTTTACTCTTCGCAACAGCATTGTTGTGCAGCACTGTATTGTTTGCCCAGGATTACTGGAGACCACACACAGATGGCGCCAGGATTACTACCGACAAAGCCATAGCCCGGCTTGCATTTCCGACTGACTTCAAATTATTTGACCTGAATTTAGCTCCTTTGCGGAATGAAGTATTCAGAATTGTCGGTAATGCGTCAGCACATTCAACAATTATCTCTCTGCCCAATGCAGACGGACAAATTGAACAGTTCGAAATTATAGAAGCCTCCAATTTCGAGCCTGCATTGCAGGCTCGGTTTCCGGAAATAAGGGCATTCTCAGGAAAAGGCATTACGGATAAACATGCCACCGTAAAGCTGAGCATTTCTCCCCAGGGGATACAGGCAATGGTCTTCCGTACGGAAAAGGACAATGAATTTATTGAACCTTATTCTGCTGACCACACTGTTTACACTGTATTCAAAAAACAACGGAAGACTTTACCATGGAAGTGCTCTACGCCGGAGCAAAAATTGGCAACTAATATAGGTAACCAGTTACCTAACAATACTGCAAGGTCAACCGGCGATGCAAAAACAATGCGGCTGGCTCAATCAGTTACTGCCGAATACTCTAATTATTTTGGGGCCACAAGCGCTTCACAGGTTGCATTGGTGCTGGCGGCTGTTAATGCTACGCTTACCCGTTGCAACGGTGTTTATGAAAAAGACCTGGCTATCCATCTTAACCTGATCGCGGCAACTACCAATGTGTTCTATTATAATCCTTCAACAGATCCATATTCCGACGCCAGCACGGGCGCTGGTGGAGCGTGGAACGGCGAGTTACAGAGTACACTGACGAGTGTGATTGGTGAAGCAAATTATGATATTGGCCACCTGTTTGGCGCATCTGGCGGTGGCGGTAACGCCGGTTGTATAGGTTGCATTTGTGTTGACAATCAAAAAGGAAGTGGCTTTACTTCTCCTGCTGATGCTATTCCACAGGGAGATAACTTCGATATCGATTATGTAGTGCATGAAGTAGGGCATCAGTTCGGGGCTAACCATACTTTCTCCATGAGCAATGAAGGCACAGGCGTTAATGTGGAACCCGGTTCAGGTATAACTATTATGGGTTATGCCGGTATTACCGCCCAGAACATTGCTCCACATTCTATTGATATTTATCATGCCGCTTCCATTGCACAAATACAGTCTAATCTTTCAGGCAAGACTTGCCCCATAACTATCGGTATAAATAACGCAACACCTGTTGTCAATGCCGGTGGTAATTTTACTATTCCTATCAGCACCCCGTTTGCACTTACTGGTTCAGCTACTGATGCCACTGCCGGTAATGTGCTGACTTATTGCTGGGAACAAAATGATAATGCTTCCTCATCACAAACAGGAACCAGTAGTGTGGCCAGCCCTACCAAAGCATCCGGCCCCAACTGGATATCATTTTCCCCCACCACATCACCAACAAGATATTTTCCCAAAATGGCGACCATTCTTGCAGGCGGTTTAGTGTCCGGTCCATTGCCAGGTGGCAGTGCGGGAGCCAATACAGAAGCATTGAGTTCCGTTTCAAGAACTTTGGGCTTCCGATTAACTGTAAGGGATAATGCTCCTTATAGTTCTACAGCACCTGTAACTATCGGGCAGACCAATTTTGCGGATATGACCGTAACCGTCAGCAATTCATCAGGGCCTTTTGCCGTGACTGCTCCTAATACCGCTGTATCATGGGCCGGCAATTCATCACAAACTATAACATGGAGCGTAGCGAATACAACAGCGGCACCTGTTAGTTGTGCCAATGTAAAAATATCCCTCTCTACAGACGGAGGCACTACATTCAGCCCATTACTGGCCAGCACACCTAATGACGGCAGTGAGGTGGTGACTATTCCTAATACACCCACTACAACAGCAAGAATAAAAGTAGAAGCTGTAGGAAATATTTTCTTTGATATTTCCAATACCAACTTCACTATTACATCCGGTTCATCCTGTGCTTCTCCGACCGGGTTAACTGCTTCCGCTATTGCTACTACATCGGCTACTGTAGGATGGACGGCAGTAAGCGGCGCTGTATCATATAATGTGGATTATAAACCTACCGTATCTTCCACATGGATCAATGCTGCAACAGGAACAACAGCTACTTCTTTGGGCCTAACTGGTCTTACACCAGGAACTACTTATGATTACAGGCTAAGAACTAATTGCGCCAGCGACAGCAGTTCTTATTCAGCTGCACAATTTACTACCACACCATTAGTCACTTGTGGTGCACCCACTGGATTAACCAGTTCAGCTGTAACAGCTACCGGGGCTACTGTTAGCTGGACAGCCGTAAGCGGTGCCTTGAGTTATGATGTAGATTATAAACTTAATTCATCCACTACATGGATCAATGCCGCATCCGGAACCACTTCCACATCTGTTAGTTTAAGCGGATTAACATCGGCCACATTATATGATTGGAGAGTAAGAACAAATTGTTCAGGTGGTAGCGGTACATATGCTGCTGCACAATTCACTACCTTAACGGCAACAGGTTGTGCAAGTCCATTGGATGTTTCCACCAATGGAACAATTGCCGGTGCCGCAACCATTCCATTTAATACCGATGTTACTGGTCTCATCAGCCCAAGTGGTGATATTGACAATTATAAATTTGTGATCACTACCAGAGGTACTATTACTATAACATTGGGCACGTTGCCTGCCGATTATGACCTGAAACTGCTGAACAGCGCAGGTACACAGATCGCTATTTCACAGGCAGGTGGCACCACCAGTGAAAGCATTAGCAGAACTGTTAGTCCGGGTACTTATTATGCACAGGTATATGGTTACAATGGGGCCAACAGTGCTACCTCCTGTTATACATTACGGGTACAATTAGGTACTGCCAGCCGCGGAAATGATCTTATTACCAGCAAAGTGCAAAAAGTAGATGTATACCCGAACCCTGCCAATAATGTAGTGAACATTAACCTTACAGGTCTCACAGGAAAATCAGAAGTAAGTATGTTTGATGTGAATGGCCACCTGGTATTGCGTCGTGAAGTGAGCGCGGTTAACATGCAGCTTGATATTTCTGCATTATCTCCAGGTGTTTATATAATGAGGATTAAGAATGGAGTAAAGGAAGTGAATATAACGAAGATCATTAAACAATAAAGACAAATACAGAACCCGATACAGAAAAGCCAGTGCCTCTCCAGGTACTGGCTTCTTTTATTAAGATAAATTAATAAGATAACGTTATAAAACTCAATCGCCCCGAAACCTGGCTGAAATAGCCTGATTTATCATCCATACCATCTTTTGATGCGAAAAATGGTAAACCGCTGATCAATCCTGTCATATACTACAGGTTGTTAAATTTAAATAGTAACAGTAAGTAGTGCAATTACAACTAATAGGTTCCACTTTTTTGTTGGTTCTGGGAATGAAGCAGAATATCTTTGCAGTATCGAAAAAATAAAAAGATATTATATATGGATACCAAGATAATCGGTGGCAAAATTGCCAAGGCACGAAAGGCGATAGGTATGTCTCAGGCGCGGCTTGCTCAACATCTATTTATTAGCCCCCAGGCAGTTGGGAAATGGGAACGTGGAGAATCAATGCCAGATATCACTACTTTTAACCGTCTTGCGGAGATGCTGGGTGTTGACCTTAATTATTTTTCAGAAAGCGCACAAGCTGCGTCCAATGAAATGTCACCTGTTGAATCTTTCGTTAAGCAACCGGCAAAGGAGGTCGACAATCTCTCACGTTCCCTGGAGCGGCAAGTGCGGATAGACCTCACTGCGATCGATCTGCAAAAGAGTGACTTCGCAGGCGTTATTTTACACAAAGGAAAATTCAAAGTGAGCTCGTTGCGCGGAGCCAACTTTGCAGGCGCTGACTTAACCGGTAGTTCATTTGAAGTCCTTGATGCGCGGGAAGCCAATTTTGACGGCGCCAATCTGACAGACTGTGACTTTTCCGTCACTGACCTTACGGATGCAAGCTTCCGTAAATCCATCCTTGTACGCACCACCCTGAACATGTCGGGACAAGGTGCGAAGTTCATAGATGTAACCCTGATCGATGTCAATCTAACCAAGACCGACCTCAGAAAAACAATCTTTGAGAACTGTATTTTTAACGGCGTTGATTTCAATTATTGTGATCTGCAAGGGATCTGTTTTGACGGGCAGACCTTCATCGGTGTCAAGTTCGACAAGTCTGCACTGAAAGACGTATCGTTTAGAGGAGCGACACTCAGGAACGTATCATTCACGCTGCCTTTTTCCCTGACAAATAAATCATACATCGCTATCAAAACCACCTGCTTTGACGGCGCAACGATGGATAAGCTAACCTATGCTGCGCTTAAAGGCCTACGCGTCATCGATCTATCAAAAGTTACAGTTATATAAAAAAGGAGTAAATGCCAAACTGTAAGTACCCCATTTAGGTGACAGTGGTTATTTGGACTTTTTCCATTTTCTGGAGTTGAATTGTTCATTCACATGGTGCGAGGTGATTCAAAGATTCATGTGGAATTGGCGAAATTTTAACCGAAGATAAAAGTATCCTTCAACAACTATTTGAAAAAGTGTATGGTAAATGGATCACTTCGCATAATGTCCGCGAGTGTTCCGTAATTCCTGAAAAGGAATTTTTCACGGATTGCGCTGTTATCCGTTTACCAGATGCAACTAAATGGCTGTAATGTCTGTGTAGATTGGCTTTCAGGGTCACCAACCGCCGGTTAATTGCTTGCGTTTCTTCGGGATTTCCTTTTACGGATTGAGTAGCCGTGTTCCATGATTCGGGGGCTACATATTGATACGTGGAAAGTTCTACACGTTTGTCGCCAACGCTAAGGCGAAGGTAAACAGCGGGTTTGTTGTTTTTAGAGCGGCTTTTGTTAAGCCAGAAAAGAATAGAAAAACCGACATGTCCTGTCCAACACTTGTTTTAAGTTAACCAAAATTGTTTCAACTTCACTTATCCTGACATCACTTAACATTGATCAAACGCAATACAGTATAACATTCAAGACCGGTGACGGTTAGCACAATTTAATAATTATCCTGCTAACCTCAACGCTCACTTTTCTATCCTTATCTATCTTTTCACAACTTTACCACTAAAAACAAAAAAACCTTGTAGAATCAGCTTCTACAAGGTTTTAATTACGTCAGAGTATTTACTTTTACTCCTGATGGTGATCCCGGTCGGACAATTCTCGAACCATTTCCTCAAAAATTTAAAGTTATTGGCTGACCTAATACTATTAAAATAGTTTACTTCAAAGAACCTTGCTTTACGAAACTGGGGTTATAAAAACAAAAACAATGATGATACCAGTGCAAAAGATATCTTAAAAGCCACATAAACCTTACGATCTATGTGGCTCTAATACCGCAATTCCCTGCTACCCAAATCAACATAAATTTACAAACCTCACCATAAAGGATACCCCTCATTCGTCCAGGCATTCGTGATAAGATCACCCTGTACATGGTGATAAATAGAACCATTTATCGTAAAACTCCAGTAACTATTATCTGATAAACGTCTCGTGCCGGAAAACCTTGCCAGTGTTAGCACATAATCACTATTGACAATAGTGCTCACATTACTTAAATTAAAACTAGGCCCTACTAGATAAGAGCCTTGCAGCGGAAGTTCGGGGTCAACTATCAACGCGCTGCCATTCACATTCACGGTAATCTCTCTGTAATCTCCGGCAGGCAGCCAACCAAGTAAGGGCAATTTTTCAAGCTTTATCCGGAGGTAAGCATAAGCCGTCCAGGTGATAGGGTTGCCCAGATAATAACCATCAAAGAAAGAAACTATTTCATGCACATATTTCCTGCGAGCATTAATACTTCCTGAACCATTTATTCCAAATTCCCGCTGTTGCCTCGCATCAAGGTTATTCATACCGATGTTGATCGTTTCCGTCTGTACCTTACTTTTAATCTTTACCAGGTCGGTAGCAAGAGATTTGTTAATAGCAGAAGGCTGCTGTTTGATAGCATTCAGTTCCGCTTCCTGAGCAGCCGGAATAAAATACTTCCTTCCATGATGATACCAGATGATTTCATCGCCAATTTTTACTTCTCCCTTTGAATTCAAAGCATACAGAAAACCTGGAGGAAAGTTGAAATTGAGCAGGTCTGTTATCGTTTCGGACGTCCCCGTTGCGCTACTGGAATAATCCCGCCGAAAGGCTGATAGAAGTGATTGAAACCCTTCCCGGTCATCTGATAAAGAAGACGTTGCCGCTTTATCAATGTAATTATAATACGCAGTATGTGAACTGAAAACAAGCCGTCCATTTTCAATCAACGGCATTTGTTGAGCCACTAAGCCGGGTCCTTCCGATTGTTTGCGGCAGGAAGTAAATACCAGAAAAATACAGATAATAAAGGCAGTAACTAAAATAAGGGATGATCTCATAATGTAGGATTTAAAAATCAATAGATAGCTGATATCTGGGGGGATACCAGAAGTGAATGGATAGTTCAAACTATAATTACTTGCTAATAAACAATGTTGGCTGATTCGTGCATGGGATAACAGTTTTGAGGGTTAAAAAATTAAAGGCACATCAGATTAAATATACAATTATTAATTAAGAAATAAGCATTAACGATATTCCACTTTACACCATGGACTTGGGATATTTAGACAAAGAAATAAGTTCATCCGACTACCGCGAGATTAAAAATCGCTATGAACCGGAAATACAAAAGCTATTAAGCAAAAAACAGGAGTTACTGAAAGTTAGCGACAACTTGATGCAGTATGTCATGGATGCAACACAAGTATTGCGAGATCTGCCACAGTTCTACAAAAACGCTACTTTATCTGTACAGCAACAAATCATTGGTTCGATCTATCTTGAAAAAATAACTTTTGAAGAAAATGGTTATCGAACCAATAAGATCAATGAAGTGGTTGAATTGATATGTAGGCCGGACGGGCATTTGCTTGAAATGAAACAGGACAGGTTGCTAGAATTAGCAACCTGTCCTACTTGGTGATCCCCTTGGGACTATATCAAAGGCTTATAAACCGCCGCTTACATGGTATTAAAAAGGTACTGTATCCTTTTTTGTATCCTTTTGGATTAGCTTATTTTAATTGGATTTGTAAGAACTTAAACTCCTTACAAAGATACGAAAACCCTTGCTAAATCAGCATAAATAAGGCTAAAATATATTCCTACAATATAACAGTAACCTATATACGTTTAATACAGGTTGGGAACCGGGAGTATCAATACATGAGAAACTGAGTGACTAGCCCCTCCTCTATTCCTGTAAATTGGCAAAACTCTACTACAGTCACCAGATCACCCCTCTTTTTACCGTTGGCCTCGCGGATCTGCTGCAGCATCTTCCTGGCGGTCCGCTCACTCCTACCGGTAATATTCCTAATGTCTTTTGCGTAAATCACTATGCGATTAGGTATTAATATGTGCGAATTCGGCATAATCGGAATGGAAATTTTGTTGAGCTAAAATGCCGGCTTAGTTTGGTGTGGTTAAATGCAAATTTACTGCATCCTGCGCAGATGTGAGCCTAACGGGCTTGGCTATGTGAAAGCCCCTATCGTTCCTTAAAATTGTTTTCAAATGGCAAAACAAAATGGAATCGTCCCTTTGAAAGGGACCATCGGTAACATTACCTTTTATAAGTCTAAGGCCGGCCATCTGGCCCGTGGGAAAGGTGGTGTGGATGGAAGTCGTATTGCTAATGATGCCGCCTTTGTCCGTACACGGGAGAATGGAGCGGAATTTGGCAGGGCCGGTAAAGCCGGTAAGTTACTGAGAACTGCCTTCAGGGCTATGCTGTTAAATGCCAGTGATAGTTATCTGACGTCCCGGCTAACCCGTGATATGTTGAAGGTAATTCAAGCCGATGCCAAGAGTGTTCGCGGTCAACGCAATGTTATTGATGGTGAGGCTGAGCTCCTGAGTGGGTTTGAGTTCAACATCAATGCGCGGCTGGCCGGTACCCTGTTTGCACCGTATACCGCGGCCATTGACAGAGCGACCGGCATTCTCAAAGTTGATATTCCAGCCTTCATACCTGTTAACATGGTAGCGGCGCCAGGTGGTGCCACCCATTTTAAAATTCTGGCTGCCGGTGCGGAGATCGATTTCGAGGCCGAAACTTTTGTCAACGGCAATGCTGCAAGCGCTGAACTGGCCATCGATGCCACCCCAACGGCTGTGATGAATCTATCCGTGAATGTGACAGCCAACAGCACAAAACCGCTGTTTCTTGCTCTCGGCGTAGAATTCTATCAGCAGGTTAACGGAGCGCTGTACAGCCTTAAAAACGGGGCTTTCAATGCCCTGGCGTTGGTGAGTATTTCCGGTATACCGGCGGCACCTGGTGGAGTATAATAAATAAATTGGTCGTCATGGCCAGATCTTTTAACTTCTAAAAAGCGTGTATGAAACTTATACAACGTCTCTCTGCATCAACACCCCCTTTTTTTAGTAAGGTGCGCAATATAGGCTTGATCCTGACCGCGATAAGTGGCGCTCTGATGGGGATTCCGGCAATTCCGGCGATCATTATCAAAGTAGCCGGTTACTTGGCTGTTGCCGGTACAGTGATGAGCGGTGTGAGTCAGGCAGCAGTTGAAAAAGAAGGCGGTTAGTCCGCCGTTAAATAGTCTCCGGCCAAAGGTGTGGTTACCTTACGGATTGTTTGGTGTAAAGGCTCTCGCTAAATGCGGGAGCTTTTTTATCCAATCAGGGATTGCAACTTTGCCTTTGTACTAAAGGCTTCAATAACTGCAACTACATGCGCTTTATCTTCCGGCAGCAGGTTATCAAACTGTTTTAATTGCACAGGAATTTCGTTTAGATCATCGATATCTTTAGGTATCCCATTAATAAGATGATCCAGAGAAACATTAAGCGCTTTGGCCATCTTGGATGCAACATCTATTGATGGCGTTATAGTATCCCGCTCATATTTACTCACAATATCTCCGCTTGTACCTATAAGATCTCCAAGTTCTGTTTGCTTTAATTTTCTTTGCTTACGCAAAATGGTTACACGTTCTCCAAAAGTCATAGCGTTCTATTGATTTATCAAAATAGAATTTTAGTTCACTTTAAATCTATGAATAAGAAATAACATAACAATTAAATTAAACATTACTTTAATGTAAATAGAAGTATAATGCTAATTATATGCCTATTAATTTGACAATTAAAAGACATATAATTCTAATATTCGACCAATAAAACTTGTTTTACACTAGAATTATAACTATATTTATGGAACAATAACGCTAATATGAAAAACGAAAACAAAACAAGGCATCTAACAGTAAACTACATTCATCAGGAACGTACCTACGATTCAAAACTCGTTTCCTGTATTTCTTTGGCTGGTGTTTGGCTGGAGAATGCCGGCTTTATAGTTGGCGACAAAGTGACTGTGCAGGTGGAAAATAACCGCATAGTAATAAGCAATCTAAAACAAGAAAAGCCGGTAATACAACCGGAAGCACGAAAAGGAAAAGCAGCAATGCGCGAAATAGCACATCGATACAGTGAGTAATTAAGTCCCCCTCTTTTATTGTTAACCCTGACAACCGGACGCCTGCGGGCGGACCGTATCTGTGATCTTTCCGCCCGCGGGGATCGGGTTGTTAACCAAACCATGTTTTAATGAAAAAATTCCGCACCAACGAACAAAAGATGTTCGCTGAAAACCTTGCAAAATTATTTCCTCCGGCGCCTTTATCAGATAATGAACTGCATGATACCTATACGAGGCTATGCAATTTTCCATTATACATTAAAGAGCATCTGCGCCGGGAACTGGGCTGGACGGAGTCCCTATTTTCACAACTGGTACTGCCTAACCTCGGCGGCAGGAATATGAGCCCAACTGATGAAGAAATGCAAAAGGCTCGTATAATTATCAAGGCGCAGCTCTCCTACCTGCTGCAGTACCTTGATATTTCACCGGGCCTTGTATCTACGCTGAAAGACAACGGCAGCACTGAAATACAGGTATGTAGCCACTAAGCAGCTCCTGCTTAGTTTTTAACCTCTTCTTTTCATTTCTTAATTATTATTCATGTTGAATGTTTATACTGACACCTCCGTAATTGGGGGATGTTTTGACCATGAATTTAAAGATCATAGCCAGGCACTTTGGGAAGAATTTAAGAACGGAACAAAAAAATTGATCTTATCAGACCTTGTTAGAATGGAACTGGACGGTGCAAGGAAAGAAGTAAAAGCAAAACTAACTGAGGTACCGCTTATTTATAAAGTAAACATTAAAACCACAGTAAAAGCATCCAAATTAGCTGAAATATATATTGCAGAAGGAGCATTAAGCAACAAGTCCTACAATGATGCGCTACATATCGCATTAGCTACCTTACACAGTGCAGATATACTAGCAAGTTGGAATTTTAAACATATTGTAAACCTTGATAAAATTAAATTGTATAATTCCATAAATTTGCAAATGGGTTACCGGTTAATTGAAATCAGAACGCCCAGAGAAATTTTAAAACCAAACGACCATGAAAAAAAGTAAAAAGTACGATGCTGTGGCCGAGGTGCGGAAGATTCGCGAAGAATTAAGCCTGAAGTATTGGGGCCATACCGATTTATTATTAAAGGACCTGAAGGCTATCAGAAAGAAATACAAAGCAGAGGAAAAAGCCCTAGAAAAACACTAATTTCATTTATAGCATTACCATACATGCCTAGTATAACCCCAGGTAATGCGATACTCACTAAATTTTCAGGAGAGCAAACAAATATCGGCCGTAATCGATGATTCGCCCGGGTGCTGGGTTATGCACTGTCGCTGACTGTGGTACAAATGTCGGGTCATGTTCTGAAGTTACAAATATCATCTATCACGGCCGGTATTTGCTTTTAGCCAGGTGTCAGCGGCTACGCTGTTGCGTACACGTATTATTATTACTCAGTCAGAATGAAAAAATCAATTTGATCATACAAACGCGCTAACGTCCGTGAGAATAGATGATGGGTTACTGACGCCGGGCCTATGTTCTTCCGCCGGTCAAAGTGATACCGTTGAGCCTATGTTCTAAAGTTGATCCCATCATCTGTTCTCACGGACGCCGCGCGATAGTACAATGTCGATCAGGGTACAAATGCTGGTGTTCGCGCGCTTGGTTCTCCCGTCGGTCGCTTAATCAGGGTTCTGTCGATCAGTGCTATAATCTCCCGCTTAATCGGAGGTCTACCGCCCCCACCGCCCTTCCACCCCCGGCCGCTGCGGCGGTAGCCAGAGCGCAGGCCCCGGAGCGCAGCGGAGGGGCCAAGCGAGGGCGAGCCGCAGCAGGCCGCGCCTTCGACCTTTGTCTAGCCGGGAGCGCCAGCGGACGGCAAATCAAAAATGGAAGGCCGGGGGTGGCGGGCGGGGGGCGGACAAAATGGGTAGCGGAGGGATGGCGGGCATAAAGGCGACCAATACTAAAAACAGCCCTTAGCCAGACCGGGAGCTACCCGAACGGAGGCTGAAGGAGCGCAAAAAGGGTGACAGGACGGAGCGCAGCCCCTGAAGCGCAGCGGAAGGGGCAAGCGAGGGCCTGGCGCCCTTTTTGCCGACTGAGGCCGCAGTGAGACCTTTGAATCCGCTTAGTTCCACGCTTCGATCAGCTAATCTCAAACCGCTTCGGTACGGGTATTTCTGCTGATAGTAGTACTACGGCTGAAGAGTGCGACGCAAGGATGTTTAATAGGATTCCAGATGCCGGGCCAATCACTATCACTACGGGAAAATAACGGTTAGTATATCTGATGATCCATTATATGAAACCGCCAAAATATTGTAATTTGACTCGTCAGAGAGCCCTACTACCCTCTCCGTGAATGATTTTGTATGATAACTAAATTGCAAGTAAATTACATGCTGTAATAATCATTGATGATTCTTGCGCTTCGGTAATCATAAGGTCCGGAGCATTTGTTTAATCCTTTTACCTCTCATGAGCGATAATTTTCTAGAATCCAATTTTGGAGGGGATATAGCCGTTAATCGGGAAATCCAAACGTTCATACAAACATTGGCTACCAGCAAAGCATTACGGTTTGGTCTAGCTGGCTATACCGGCAAGTTCCCAGAGATGGCAGCATCGGGAATGATTACCAAAGCACAGTACTTTTCACAAGGTTTGGAGGGAACATATACAAATGATCCCCGGATCATGTATGGTTTTTATAAATATTTCAGTTCTGTATTCGGCTATACGCTGGCTGCTGACGGAGCGGCTATTCAGAAATTCGCCCATCAAGTCGGCGATTACTTCCATGCTCAGGCACCACAAGGTGTATCGGAGCTGGTCAACGCATTAACTCGTTTCCTAATCGATAACGCCAGACTGGGATACAGGTTAGATCTAACTACTTATGCGCTCACACTGCAACATTCCACTGAACAAGAGCGTTTTTTCGAATTCTTCAATGTCTACTTCGACGTAACCCTCTCGGCTAACGACAATTTCGAGTCGGTCTGGGAAGTATGCAGACATTTTGCCTTGCAAATAGGAGTACCAAAAGGATACGACATGGTTTGGCGCAACCTCACCCAGTTCATTCATTCATGGGTAGACAGTCATAAAGCACGGCTTCCTGATATTCGCGCAATTGCAGAACAGGAACAAACCGAATCCGCATTGAAAGTGCTGTATCTGGAATTACTATTAAAAATTTGCCAGGAAGGAACACTATCAATAGAAGAAATTATAGACTGGCTTGATCAGGAGCACACTCAGGAAAGAGCACTACATCTGTTAAGCGCACAGCCCGTTGTGGAACCTCAATTACGGCAACGGCTATTGGATAAGCTGATCGGCTTACAGGTGGCTACAGAACAGAAAACACAACGACTACGGTTGTATTTGAAAATGCTGGAGGACTCGGCAGCGGCCCCCCCTACTTTTAAAACGCAATTAATAAAGGAAATCAGAGCCCACTTCTATGATCTGGAAATAATGGATTTGTCGGTGTCATTGCGACTTTTGGGCGGCTGTACAGCCGAACCGGAAGCCCGTTATGGCATCCTCGAGGAAGTTCTACAGGGGGAACAATTCAAACCGGAGTACTTGGCAAACAGCATGGATATTTTCTTTATCTTCAATAAGGAGGTCAAGCTGTTCTTCCGTTTTATAAGGGCCGCCTGTTTACAAATGTTATCCGCCCAAAACGTGCAGAAAGCCATGGAAGGCCCCATCCACATGTACCAGAGTGAAATGCTGCAGGATTTTGAACGGGAGACGATACTGTTGTGCATAGACAGCGAAGGGCATTGCCGGTGGTTGGGCCAGGATTTACTGTTCAGCGAATTCGCCCTGGAAAAGCCAGCATCGCTGACCTATGATATCGCGCAACTTGATATCCTCCAGCAGTACAAACTGGTGATAAGTCTGTTAAACCAGTTTCGCCCTATCAATCATACAGTTCCAATTGTGCTCCGGTTATTGGACAGCCCCTCGGAAATCATCCGGGAACTGATCACCTGTAAGCTCGAGGAGCTAATTCCGGCTTACCGGTACGAGGTGATCGAACAAGTAAAAAACGCCCTTGCCGATACCCATCCGCAGAAGGCCTCCTTACTGGCAAGGTTAGAAGAGGTCTGGGCCGAGCTGACCGATATACTTGAAAAAAAAAGGGCGATCAAGGAATTGGACCCGCTACTGGCCGAAACCGCGCAAATCAGGACGTACAACCGCGCCAAAACTGGCGTCAGCCGCCAGATTGCCAAAAAAGCAAGGAAAGAACACCGAGGAATTTCTAGCATGGTTAAACATACCCAAGTGGCAAGGGGCGCCGGTACGGTGATGCCGGACGGCACGGTTTCTCCGATGATTAGTCACAGCGTGTCTTATAGCTTACCCCGAACCATATTTATCACCCCAGAGCGCAACGACTACGAAATGCGGCTTTTGTTTTCCACTAACTGGGATAAAGATTTTGAAGAATGGCAACAAACAATATTATCGTCAGGGAGTATTTAGAAAGCCTGGCCGAAAAAGATGAACTCGATTATATCTTTCCCCTTCTTCTCAGTCTGAAGGGTTTTAAAATAATCCGCACGGCCAAAGAGGCACTGGGACAATCACAGTACGGCAAGGATATCATTGCCGTGGGGATCGATGAAGACGGAGTAAAAAAGCGGTTTTATTTCGAACTAAAAGGACATGCCGACAAGGACATCGACATTGCCTCAATCAGCAAGTCAGATGGCATTAGTGAGTCGTTGCACGAGATGAAGTTTGCCATCTACGAGGACAGCGGAATTCCCGGCTTCAATCATTTACCTGTGAAGGCTGTTCTGGTCCATAATGGTATTGTCAAACCCAATGCAATGCCAGTGCTGGAGGGTATCATTAAAAACCTGTTTAAAGAGGGTGATTTTGAACGGTGGGGAATCTACGAACTTACCGTGCAATTCAGTGAACATCTGTTCAATGAATACCTGCTGACCGACAGCGAGAACATCAAACTATTCAAAAGGACGCTGGTATTGCTCAATGCCCCTGATTATGATCTGCGAGACTTCTCTACTTTGCTGGACAGGTTGCTGAATAACAAGGCTGATATCAAAACTAGGGCTTTCGCCAAACTATTTGCCACTCTGAATCTGTTAGGGTATATTCTTTACCATTATAGCAACGAAGAACAGAACTTGGAGCCAGCCAGGCAGGGCATGAGCATCCTTATCGTGAAAACATGGGCGTGGATACTGCAGCAGAGACTGGAGAAGAAAAAGCCGGTAAAAAGAGCCTTTGAGAAATTACTGGGCACACAGTACAGGGTGCTGGATGAATATTTAAAAACGACTCTACCGGTGGCGGTGCTCAAAGATGGCATCTTTTCGGAGAAAGGCGGCCCATATGAAAATGTGGGATATTCCATGCGTGCCATGGAATACCTGGGCAACATGGTTTATTTCTTCTATTTGCGCCATCACTGGCCAGCCAGTAAGGGTAAGGGCCGTTCCACCGTTAAAAAGCGTTTGGAAAAGGCGCAGAAGGAAGTCCTCTTTAAGGTTATCAACGCCAATGCGGGCTGCCAGCGACCGCTGTTGGACAGGCATTCCCGTCACATCCTGATGACCGTGCTGTTTGTGCTGCAATGCGAAGAGGTAACCGAAGCCGATAAGATCATGTTGCATAATTATCTGGCCGAGATTATCAACAACATCATCCTGTTAAAGTCAATGCGCGACTTGTTGCCGGAATTTACGGACAAGCTGGAAGCGCTGATTGAATTTATGGCCACCAACCAAAGACCTGATGAATATATTGATAGTTCATCGATGCTGATCCTGATCTTGTTTGAATTACTAGCGGTCTTTGACAACGAGGAATTTTACCAGAGTGCCCGCTCTGGATTGGGCAGTCTGGCTGACCTACAAACGGCCTATCCTTATGCACCAGACCAGGATATGGAGTTGCTCTTCTTCTCGGGTAATACCCATGATCAAATGGCGGTGGAAAGCAGCATCAAACTACCAGAGAAGCTGGCCGACTTCAAGACATTCATTAAGGCGAGGCCCTCCTTTCAGGTAACATTCCGCACGGATGTAGAAGGTTACCCGTTTTTAAAATGGCTGCCAGTGCTCTATTACCACAATGATATTTTCCCCCAGTATTGGCGCCAATATATTCAATTATCATGACGTTCATCCCCGTAGAGTATCGGTCCTTGTTTCTAGAAAGCCGAAATTCGCGTCCAACTACAGTTGAATACGACACAAGAATGCCCAATAGAATTTACTGGGCTGGACCCCAAATACCTCTAACAACGACAACACAATACCACCGCCAAAAAATATACATATCCACTACGGTCTATAGAACAAAAATAAAAAAACATGTACTCAAGGGCCTTCGAAATACCATTTAACAAACCAGTTATTTGTTTATGTTAGAGATTCCGGCACCCCTATATAGATAAAATTGGAATTATTCAATATTTTCTGGAACATTGTTGGTGATCAGCATTAAGACCTACCAAATATGCAGGACAATAAGGGAAAAAAAAGTAAACTTGGCAAACCCGCCGCATATCCGAAGACAGCGGTCGCTGAAATGTCCTCAATTGCTAAGCTCAAGGACATGTTGGATAAAGTCCAGGTGAAGGCAGACATAAAAGAACTAGACAAGATTCCAGGCAGTGATGGATACTTGGATATCAATGGCTTGGATCAAGTCCCAATAGGCAAATTCGAGGTACAGATAAAAACACTGAGCCTTAACACACCTCCTAGACACCAATGCGAACTTCCGCTACTAGCACACAGCCGCGATGCGATTCTACCATTTTTGCTGATTGCAGTCGATGTACCAAATGATGCTGCCTATTGGATTCATCTTAGCAAATCTGTACTCAAAGAAATTGAGGACAAACTGGAAGATCAAAAAAGCGTTGTAGTACCTTTTCCCTCCAGCAATAAAATAAGCTACGGAGACAATTCCTACATTGAATCATGGATCTCTATCCTCGAAGAATACAAGCAGTATGCTGATTTCCCGGAGGAAAGAAAGCTACGATTAGAATTTGAAGCCGAAGTAAAAATGTGGCGAGATAGGATGAGACCTGCAATTAAATTCACCCCGGCTCAAATCACTTCTATCAATCATTTCATCGACTCAGTAAACAATATATTAACTAACGAATTTCCATATGCCAAGGCTGCATACCTGTACAACTATTACAAAATTGGAATAGCCGTGTCTTCCTATACGGACAAACAGGTAAACTATCTACTTTATCCAATTAGGTCATCGGATAACGAATCGACCATAAAAGAACTTGATGATGATGAGTCCAAATTTTTTAGTGATGAAACATTTATTAACAACAATGCGCTGGAGATCTCAGGATGCAATGTTGAAACGTTTGCCAGCACAGACTATAGTTATTACCGTGTAAGAAATTGGATACAGAAATCGGTGAAAAAATATACGCCCCGTGTAGAAAATTATGCTTTCGCGCGTGAATATGTTGATCGATTCATTTCAGCGTTCCACCAGGTATTTGATTTTGATGAAGAAAAAGAAATGATTTCATTGAAGCAAATTTGCCATACGACCGAAAACATTATACCGCTAATTGCAGAACAATATCATAGTGAAAGGATTTGCATTGACTTCCTGCTCACAGAAAACCCGGCGCGTTTGCAAAAACAGATAAAAGAAGCGGAAGAAAAATTTAAAGCTGGCCATACACCGGTAAATTCACTACCAATATATTCGCGTGAGTTCAACTTCGAATTATTCAAGCACTATTTATCCTTTTTGCGTGCTACCACTTCGAATGGAGAATTTATACGATACTATAAACCATACTCTCACAGTCAGTATGAATCACAGTTTTGGAGGAACTGGAAAAAAGATGAACTAGGCTATAATCTAAAAATATTCTGGAAAAATTTCCTGAAAATATATGAGCAGTCCATCTCTAAAGATTTTCCGGCAAAAGATGGTATCACCTCATTTATGAAGACATATGAAACATGTGTTGTTATTTTGCACTTCAGGGAAAATACAAATGTCAAGCCTTCCTTACTGATCTATAAGCTTAATGGCATTTGTGATCCCAAACAAAGGATTCACTTTTATGTGGATAACGACGAAAAGTGTCCGATACTAGGGAGAAAGAATTTCTTTTCAAAAGAACCAATTGTAGTAAACAGCAATACCTATATACCAACTTTTATCCAGGTCATGGATCTAGAATTTATATACGAAACGGTGCCGACTGCGGCCTTTATTAGGACCTTTCTTGAACGCCGATTAAAGGATTTTTTTAACAATAAAGCACCTAATTTTAAAACATTTTAATATATTAGTTTAGCACATGCATCTGGAAAATTCTGAACAAGACGTATTTTAGAAATAAAATCATTGAGTCGCTTAAATTCGTCATATATTTTCAGATACATTTAACGTGATACTTAAATTTATTATGAGACGTTATATAGAAATAGATTCCTTCAATCCATATGAGAAGTACTTTCCAAATAGGAAATTAGTTGATAAAGATACTCTCACATTAATTAAACTTTTAAGAGAAGATGGTCATGACGTAATTATTAAGCCTCGCAATGATATTCCAGTCCAGTATTTATTTAAAAAGGGCATATTAGAATTTTTCACTAATCCATTTTATGCATACCTATCGAGTATCCCAACGGGGATTGTTCTTAATTTAATTAGTGACTATTTGAAAAAAAAATTAGAAAGAAAACCTGAGGTAACAAAGAAAGAGATCTACAATAATATCATTATAATTGATAACTCTAAAAATATTTTTTCAAATCTGGATGGTAAAAATTTCACAAAAGGAGAACAAATCGACTTGAAAAAAAAGAAGGAAAAAATTCAGGCAAATTTTGGCCAATGCTTAGACCTTAGAAGCCCATACCCTAATTTGCCAACACCTATTTTTTATGAACATAAGCCTAGAATTGTAGGATGGTCATCAATAATAGTTGATGATATGGGAATTAAGATAAAGGATAGTCAAATAATTGATAAAAATATTTTTCGGAAAATAGAAACAGGTAAAATTAAAGGCGGCAGCATGACTGGAATTGCAGAGAAATCTGTTTGTTCAATTTGCGGTTCTGATTATGTAAATTGCAATCATATTGCCGGTGAAAAATACAATAATAATGATTGTATAAACCATATTGAAAAAGCAACCGGTGTAGAATTTAGTCTAGTTAAAAATCCCATAAATCCGGAATGTTTAGTGAGTATCGTTAAAAATGGCAATAAGTGAAATAGTCACGACTTAATCTGACAGTTGCTAATATTTTTGTTTCACTCCTCTTCGTCCGCAAGCCTACACTGGCTATAAATCTTCAATACCCAATTGATAGCTTCAATCTCTTATAGCCGGGATATATTGCTCATTTAATATATTTTATTTATTAAATATGGGCGTATTTATACGCATCTATTCTCGTATTTATACGCATTTACAGTTAGTTAACAACAGGAAAGGAAATTGTAATTATTTTAGCTTCAGGTTTTGTCGAAAGAGACCTAATGAAATTCCGATTTAGTAATTAGCATTTTCTTTTTATTATAATACTTGATCATAGTAGCAATCATTAATGTAAGCAGTAGCTGCAAGTAAATATTATATTGATATTTGTGTTATCCTTTTAAAATTATTCCATGAATTATTCCCTGATCAATTATCAACCCTTTTTTAGTATTTCGACCATATAATTAGTTTTTTACCAGATATATCACTGAGTCCCCAATTGCGGATTCGATTAGACTACCCCAAGAATAGAATAACTAATCATAGTACTCAGAAAACAGGCACATAGCAGGGAGATAACTCAGCATTACAAAATAATAGCCATCGATCGGTTTTCATTTTCCTTATAACCTCGAAGATATTACATCCGTATGAAGCTTTTTTACCTTGTCGTATCCCTGCATCTCCTACTGATAGCCACCGTCCATGCACAAGATAGCACTGCTGCCTTGATTAGAAAAATCCCGGATAAATATCTCTCCCAGGTTAAAAAGAAATCAGATAAGTTAGAGAAACAGGTCACCAAAAGAACGGATAAAGCACTGCTTCGTTTTATAAAAGAAGAAAGGCGGCTGAGAAATAAACTTGCCCATATTGATTCTCTCAAAGCGCAGCACCTGTTCGTTAATTCCATTGAGGCTTTAGGTAACATGAAGTCCCGCATGCAAGGCAAGCTGGGCAAGCTATCTCGTCCTTTACAGGCAGGTGGCCCCTATCTGGATAGCCTTCAAAATTCACTTGCTTTCTTAAAACAATCCAAGGATTTATTGAATCAGTCAAAAGGAGTTACCGATAAATTAAATGGTTCGCTCCGGTCAGTGGAGCAGTTGAAAGATAAGCTACAGCAAGCGGAAGAGATTAAAGCATATATACGGGAACGTAAACAATTATTGAATGAGCAATTAAAACAATATACTGGTTTCTCCAAAGATCAGCAGAAAATGAACAAGGAAGCTTATTACTATGCTCAGCAACTGAAAGAATATAAAGAAGTATTTAAAGACAAAAATAAAACGGAGCAGAAAGCAATGGAGCTGATGCAGAAAGTTCCTGCTTTTAATGATTTTATGCAACAACATTCTCAACTGGCCAGCTTATTTAATATACAGGGTGCTGCAGCTTCCGCTCAAAGCCTGGAAGGATTACAAACACGTAGCCAGGTAGAACAACTTATACAGCAACGCATTGGTACCGGTCCTAATGCTGGTGCAGCAGTGAGTCAGCAAATGTCGGAAGCCCGCAATAAGATGGATGAGTTGAAAAGTAAATTCCCGGATCTCGACAACGCTGCGGATATGCCCAACTTTAAATCTAATGACATGAAGACAAAACATTTTCTGCAAAGACTGGAGTTTGGGAGCAACATCCAGTTCCAGCGCAGCAATAAATTTTTTCCTACCACCGGAGACCTGGCGGGACAGGTAGCTTATAAGTTCCCCAAAAATGGGAGTACTGGGTTGGGGCTCTCCTACAAGCTGGGCATGGGCACCGACTTTGATAATATTCACTTCTCTAATCAGGGTTTAGGTATACGCTCTTTTATAGACTGGAAGCTGAAGGGCACCTTTTTTCTTAATGGCGGTTATGAACAAAACTATCAGCCCAATTATATAGCGCTACCGGATGGGGTTGGGCAACAGTGGACACAGAGCGGGTTGATAGGGATCAGTAAAAAGTATAAAATCAATAGTAAGATGAAAGGCAGTATAATTTTGCTGTTTGATTTTTTATACAATCAGCATGTACCGAGGACAGATCCTATAAAGCTAAGGACGGGCTATACTTTTTGATAATAAAAAATTAAAACCTATAAATAGTTATGAATAGAAAAATCTTACAATTAATCCCTGTTTTCTTCTGCATGTTTACCCATTCCACCATAGCACAGAATATGGTGTTTGATACTTTGACAGCAAGGGTGGGTGCCAATAAAAATATTACATGGACCACTTCCACCTTTGGAAGTGGCTTTGGTCATAAGATTTATTCATACGACCCGGGGGGAAGGACCGATCTGCGGATTGCTGCAAGGAATAATTCTGCTACCTGGACGGATGTGATGAACATCACTTCTTTGGGTAATGTAGGTATTGGAAATGTGAACCCTCAATGTCTTTTCCATGTAACTGCTTTCAACAACACTACCAGCCTGGCTGCTTTATTATGGGGACAGTATTATGGTACTGCCATTTCAGTACAGGCAACCGGTGCCAGCAACTATGCGCTGATGGTTAACTCCAATCAGAATAGTGACGGTACAGCAGCAAGTGGAGGTATCAAAAATCTTTTATTTGTCAGAGCTGATGGCAATGTGGGAATAGGAACGACTTCTCCTTCGGCAGGACTGCATGTGACCCAGGTGAGCATCTTGCCAAACGGAGACAGGGCCGCAGCAATATTAGGCAATGCCTATAATGACTGGACCTATTTTGGTGGAAATGCCGGCGGGAAGATCAGAGGCAGCAATGAGGGATACCTGGTACTGGAAACCAATCCGGGTTCGAATAATGCGATGTTCATGAACTCCGTTTCTTCCGGGAATATTCTAATGGTAAACGGTGGCGGAAATGTAGGCATAGGAACAAACACCACCAACGGATATAAGTTAGCAGTGAATGGTGTTATAGGAGCACGCCGGGTTAAAGTAGAACAGATTACCTGGGCTGATTTCGTATTTCAACCAGATTATGAATTGCCTTCTTTACAATACGTAGAAAACTTTATTCAGGAGAATAAACATTTATCCGGCATCCCAACCGAAATGCAAATAAAAGAAGACGGTTTAGATGTGGGAGAAATGAATAAACAATTGTTGCAAAAAGTAGAAGAGTTAACGCTGTACATTATAGAATTGAATAAGAAAGTAGCAGCACAGGAAAAGAAGATCAATTCAATAGAAAAAATGAAAAATGAAAATGTACAGTAGCTGGTTTACAAATTAAATCATTTGTAAAATTAGCGATATAACCTATTAAAACAGATCGTATGCGGGTGAAATTTCTTGCAACAACCATGGTACTTATGATAGTCACCACTTTTTGTTTTGCTCAATATCAACAAAACTTACCCAAAGCAAGGCCCATACCACCTAATGCGGCGTCTATGTTTAAAGTACTGGAACGACCCATAGGTACTTTTACAGGTACCATCCCGATTAGTTTTCCTCTTTGTAGCATTTCCAGTGGCCCCCTATCTGCCAATGTCACGCTTAACTACAACAGCACGGGTGGAATAAAGGTAGAAGAGCTGTCCAGCTGCGTGGGATTGGGCTTTAGCCTGGCAGACGGCGCTGGCCGCATCACGCAGATGGTGAGAGGAAAACCGGATGATATGAGCGTGGGAATGCTGAATAACCCTTATGCCAAACCATCTACATTCAGTACATCGAATACAAATCATCTCTATGCTTTAAGTCATGACTTCCTGGACCTGGAGCCTGATACCTACCTCTATAATTTTAACGGGCGAAGCGGCAA
>NZ_PYAW01000014.1 GCF_003014755.1 Chitinophaga niastensis
AAGCTATATCGTACCGGTGATCTTGTAAAATATTCACCTGAGGGAGATATCGTTTTTCTTGGTCGCAGCGATGACCAGGTCAAAATCCGTGGTTATCGCGTGGAACCGGGCGAAATAAGCCGTATACTGAATGAGTGTAGCCTGGTAGATCAGGGATTGGTGGTAGTTAAAGGAGACAATAGCGATAGCAAACGATTGATCGGTTATGTAATACCGCAAGGCGATTTTGATAGGGATGGAATCATATCTTACCTGAGGGCAATAGTACCTGAATATATGGTGCCTTCGTTACTGATCTCCATAACAAAATTCCCATTACTGGCAAACGGTAAAATAGATAAGAGGGGATTGCCGGATCCTGATTCCATAGACTCACCAACCGGATATATTGCACCGCAAACATTCCTGGAAAAAGAACTGGCAAAAATCTGGTCAGTACTGCTGGAAGTAGAAACGATAGGAATAAATGATGATTTCTTTTCTTTGGGAGGGCATTCACTCCTGGCCATACGTTTGATATCTCTTATCAGGAAACAGTTGGGTGTAGAAGTGGTGATCGGTGACATATTCGATTATCCTACCATTGCAACCTTATCCCGGCAATTAACACTTCATGCAGGTATTTCAGTAGTACCTGCCATCGTTCCGGCACAAAGACCGCTGCATATTCCTTTATCGTATAGCCAGGAACGTTTATGGTTTATTGATCAGTTGGAAGGCAGTGTGCAATATCATGTGCCGGTAGTATTAAGATTAAACGGATCGTTGCACAAAAATGCCCTGACTTATGCACTACAAACTATCATTAACCGTCATGAAGTACTCAGAACAGTAATCGTACAGGAAGCAGGTATAGCTTACCAGCAGTTGAAAGAGAAAGATAAATGGGAATTAACTGTAATTGATAATGATGTATTCAGGGAAGATGAGGCCCTGTTGCAGTCTTATATCGAGTCCCTGATCACAGCTCCTTTTGATTTATCTCAGGATTATATGTTGCGTGCACACCTGGTAATACTGGGTATAAAGGAACATGTGCTGGTGATCACATTGCATCATATTGCTTCAGATGGCTGGTCTACCAGTATTATAGTCAGGGAACTGGCAGAGCTGTATGGATCATACACAGAAGCCCGTGCTGCAGCATTACCTTCTTTGGATATCCAATATATTGATTATGCCATCTGGCAACGTAATTATTTAACAGGACCACTACTGGTGGAGAAGCTCAATTACTGGAAGGAAAAACTAACGGGCGTCAGCATGCTGCAGTTACCTGCGGATTACGTGCGGCCTGCGGTACAGAGCTCCCGTGGCGCCAGCAGTCGTTTATTACTGGATAAAGTATTATCGGATCAGTTACAGGTACTCTCCCTTCAGCAGGGCGCCACCTTATTTATGACATTACTGGCTGCATTCAAGGTGTTGTTGTATCGCTACAGCGGCCAGGAAGATATTTGTGTAGGCAGCCCCACAGCTGGCAGAACGCAACAGGAAACGGAAGGACTGATCGGCTTCTTCGTAAATACATTGGCATTGCGAAGTGACCTGGGTAATGATCCTTCATTTATTTCTCTGTTACAGCAGGTGAAACAAACCACTTTGGGCGCATATATGCACCAGGAGGTACCATTCGAAAAAGTGGTGGAAGCGGTAGTGAAAAACAGGGATATGAGTATGCACCCCTTATTCCAGGTACTGTTTGTAATGCAGAATGTACCTGGTATACCGGAACTTCGTTTGGGAACTGTTCAACTTTCAGTAGCACCCTTTGAACATACCACTTCGCAGTTTGATCTGACTATAGCACTGGCAGAAGGGCCTGATGGTTTATATGGCAGTATAGAATATTGTACTGATTTATTCAGCGCTGCAACCATAAACAGGATGATCATTCATTTTGAGGAGTTGCTCAGATCTATTGTAAAATCGCCGGAAATACCGATCAGCGCATTATCCATGCTTCCTCCGGATGAAATGCACCAGTTACTGGTATCTCAAAATAATACTGCTGTAGATTATCCCCAAGACCAGGTGATTACCGACTTGTTTGCGTTGCAGGTAAAGCGTGCTCCGGGCGCCATTGCAGCCGTGTTTGAAGTATCTCAACTTACCTACCGGGAACTGGACGAGCGTTCCAATCAGCTGGCGCATTATCTGCATAACAAAGGGGTAGGGGCAGAAACGCTTGTCCCCATTTGTATTGACCGGTCGCTGGAAATGATCATTGGCATCATGGGTATCCTGAAAGCCGGTGGTGCATATGTCCCCATCGATCCTGAGTATCCTTTGGATAGAATTGCATTTATGCTGTCAGATATAAATGCAGCATTATTATTAACGAATGCCGCTCATGCAGATCAGCTCAAATCTGTGGCCGGCCTTGCGGAAATCATTTCACTGGATGAACAATGGCATTATATAGCACAGGAACCGTTATCGCCTGTTGATATTGTAATAGCTTCTCATCATCTGGCCTATGTGATCTATACTTCCGGTTCTACGGGAATTCCCAAAGGTGTGATGAATGAGCATGGCGGCGTAATAAACCGGTTGCAATGGGCACAGGATTATTTTAATCTGCATAGCAGTGATGTGATTTTGCAAAAAACAACTTTTTGTTTCGATGTATCTGTATGGGAATTATTATGGCCATTGATAACTGGCGCCAGGTTAGTATTTGCATTGCCTGATGGTCATAAAGATGCTGGTTATTTAAAAGCAATGATAGCGCAGCATAAAGTCACCACTATACATTTTGTGCCATCTATGCTAACTGTTTTCCTGGAAAGCATTTCATCTGGAGATGGTGCTGATCTGCGCCGGGTGATCTGCAGTGGAGAAGCGCTTGCACCGCAACAGGTACCTGCTTTCCGGGATAAACTGCCCGCTGCGGAATTATACAATTTATACGGACCTACGGAAGCTGCCATTGATGTGAGCTACTGGCATGCTTCCCGTGATATAAACGATATAAGCATAGTGCCTATTGGAAAACCAATATCCAATACCCGGTTATATATACTGGATAAGAGAGGAAATGTAGTACCTACTGGTGTTACCGGGGAATTATATATTGGTGGAATACAGGTGGCACGAGGTTATCTGAACCGGCTGGAATTAACGGAAGAGAAATTTATTGTCGATCCATTTAGCCTGGATGTAACAGAGAAAATGTATAGAACGGGAGACTTGTGCAAATGGTTGCCAGACGGGAATATTGCATATGTTGGCAGGGTAGATCACCAGGTGAAGGTGCGTGGATATCGTATAGAATTGGGAGAAATAGAAAATGTATTGCTGGAATGTAAACTGGTGAGTGAGGTGGTGGTGTTGGCCAACGTAGTTAATAATGCAGTTCATCTGCCGGATACCCGGTTGGTCGCTTATATAGTGCCCAATGGACAGTTTGATAAAGCCGGAATTATTGCTTACCTGAAAGATAAACTACCGGAATATATGATACCTGTTTCGTTCACGGAAATAGGAGCCATACCCTTAACTGCCAATGGTAAAATAGACAGAAGGGCTTTACCAGATCCCGGTAACCAGGCATTGTCGCTGCATGAATATGTGGCCCCTGCCTCAGCTATGGAGCAATTGCTTGCAGATATCTGGCAGCAGTTACTTGGATTGGAACGGGTAGGGCTACACGATAATTTCTTTGAACTTGGAGGCCACTCTTTATTGGCTATGCGTCTGATTTCGATAATCCGTGAAACATTCAACGTGGAAATGTCTGTTAAATTCTTCTTCCAGCTTCCTACCATTGAATCCCAGGCAAGACATATCACCATCAGCCGGAATGATTCCACATCTCACCATACAGATACGAAAATTATCAAATTATAATTAACCTCTTTTTTTACACTTAAATCATTGAATATGTCTGACTTTAAAGTAATTGATATAATAGCTTTATTGGAACAGGCCAGTGAAAATGGAATTAAAATATCTGCTGTGGGGGATGAATTGATTTTAGAGGTGAATAAGGAACAGGATATTGACAGTTTATTGCTGGCTGAAATAAAAAATAATAAGCAATATTTAATAGAATATCTGAATAAATCCAGAAAAGTTGAACCCGGACAAACCGTTAATAGCAGGATAAATGCTTTCCACAGGGATGCATCGGCGCATATCCCGTTATCATATAGCCAGGAACGTTTATGGTTTATTGATCAGTTGGAAGGTAGTGTGCAGTACCACTTACCTACCGTATTGAGATTGAAAGGAAGCTTGAACAGGGGAGTACTGGCTACTTCCCTGCAAACAATTGTAAACAGGCATGAAATACTGCGCACGGTGATAGTACAGCAAGAGGGCCAGGCATATCAGCGCGTACTGGATGAAAACAAATGGAAATTGACTTTGGTGGATGAACAGGTGTATAAGAAAGACAGCATCGTATTACATGCATATATTCAATCCCTGATAGCTGCTCCTTTTAATTTATTGGCCGATCATATGATACGGGCTCATTTGATAATATTGGAAGAAGAGGAGCATATACTTGTAGTTACACAGCATCATATTGCATCAGATGGATGGTCTGTCAGCATTATTGTAAAAGAACTGATAGCGTTGTATAAGGCCGGCATAGAAGGCGGGTATGTTCAATTGGACCAGCTGGATATTCAATATGCCGACTACGCGATTTGGCAGCGCGAATATTTGTCAGGAACAATATCGGATGAAAAACTGGCTTACTGGAAGCGTAAACTGGAAGGAGTAACTACTTTACAGTTGCCTGTTGATTATCCCCGGCCTCCCGTTCAAAGTACACGTGGCGCTATAACCCGGGTGCATCTTGATAACAGGTTACTGGAACAATTACGGGAATTGTCGCATAAACAGGAAGCTACTTTGTTTATGACATTACTGGCTACTTTTAAGGTATTGCTTTACCGTTACAGTGGTCAGGAAGATATTTGTGTAGGTAGTCCTATTGCCGGAAGAACACGTACAGAGATGGAATCGCTGATTGGTTTTTTTGTCAATACACTTGTCCTTCGTGATAACCTGGCTAATGATCCTTCCTTTATCTCTCTTTTGCAACAGGTAAAACAAACCACACTGGACGCCTATGACCACCAGGAACTACCTTTCGAGAAAATTGTTGACGCGGTAATAGAAGACCGCGATGTAAGCAGATCTCCATTATTCCAGACCGCATTTGTATTACAGAATTTACCGGCCATACCTGATATCAGATTGGGTGGAGTGCAGCTTTTACAGGAAGAACATGTGCATAATACGGCCAGATGTGATTTAACCTTTACTGTTGATGAAACAGGAAATGGCTTAACTGTAAGGGCAGAATATTGCATTGATTTATTCAAAACAGATACCGTCAACCGTATGTTGCATCACTATACGCAGTTGCTGGAATCTGTTGTAAAGGAACCGGCAGCACGGATAGGATCATTGCAGATGCTAAGTGCAGCAGAAGAACAGGAGTTGCTGATCTCCTTCAATGATACAGCTGTAAATTATTTGTCCGTGGCAGACAATACCATTGTAGCACAGTTTACCGCACGGGTTGCACAGATGGAGGATGCCATTGCCATAGTATCCGGAGACACCTCCCTGACCTACGGGGAACTGGATGAATATTCCAATCAGGTAGCCAACTACCTGTTAAGTAAAGGTGTTAAAGCTGAAACAATGATACCTGTTTGTATGGAACGGTCATTGGAAATGATCATCAGTATAATGGGTATCCTGAAAGCAGGATGCGCTTATGTGCCTGTTGATCCGGATTATCCGGCAGAAAGGATCGATTATATCCTTACCGATACCGGTGCTGGTATGATAATAAGCAGCAACTATTGTAAACCCAGGCTGGAAGCAACAGGGAAAACAATTGATATTTTAATACCGGATCATCACTTTCGGATTACAGGCAACTATTCCCAGGCAGCATTAAAAACAACGGTTACTCCCGCACACCTGGCATATGTGATCTATACATCAGGATCAACAGGGCAACCTAAAGGAGTAATGATAGAACATGGTGGCCTGGTAAACCTGGCATTGAGCCAGGCTGATGTGTTCCGGTTAAAACCGGGAATGCGGACATTGCAATTTGCGTCTTTTGGTTTTGATGCTTCCTGTTCTGAAATATTTGTAACGCTGTTGAGCGGAGGTATACTTGTATTACCACGTAAAGAAGAATTGTTGCTGGCAGAAAGCTTTACTGCGTTGCTGAACAGGGATATGATAGACCTGGTAACGTTGCCACCTTCTTATTTGCATGTTGTTAAAAATGCGTTAGGTCCTGTAAAAACAATTGTATCAGCCGGTGAGGCCCTGAATAAGGAAGATGGAAAATTTATTCAGGCACAGGGTATTCGGCTGATCAATGCCTATGGGCCAACTGAAAACACAGTTTGTACAAGTCTGACAGATCAGCCTGTAATAGAAGATAATGTAGTAGTGATAGGTAAGCCTATGGCAAATGTACAGGTGTACATATTGGATGCTGCTAATGGACTATGCGCAGTAGGTGTTGGCGGAGAAATCTGTATTGCTGGCGCAGGCCTTGCACGTGGATACCTGAACAAGCCGGAACTAACAGCTGAGAAATTCATACCTAACCCTTTTGATAATACGCCAGGTGCCAGGTTATACAGAACAGGTGATGTAGGGCGTTGGTTACCGGATGGTAATATCGAATACCTGGGAAGGTTAGATGATCAGGTGAAGATCCATGGGTACCGGATTGAATTAGGAGAGATAGGGCATGTATTGCAACAATCCGAACAGGTAAACCAGGTAGTGGTAACCGCAAAGGGAGAAGGTGTACAAAAGCGCCTGGTGGCCTATATTGTTCCGAATGGCCGTTTCGATCCCGACAGCATTATGGATTTTGGAAAGAAACATTTACCGGAATATATGCTACCTGCCTTGTTTGTGGAAATGGAAAGTATGCCGCTCACACCAAGTGGGAAGGTGGACAGGAAAGCCTTGCCAGACCCTGATATTCACAGGGGGCAGCAAGGAATATACACAGCTCCCCGTAACAAAACAGAACAAACAATAACCGGGATATTTGAAGAAGTGCTCAGTATACAAGGTATAGGTATACATGACGACTTCTTTAAACTAGGAGGAGATTCCATCCTGGTGATTACCCTGGTAAGCCGGATACGTCGTGTATTCGGGCAGGATATAAAACTGTTTGATGTATATAGCGCACCCACTATAGCACAAATTGCCACTTTATGCGACAGCGATTCTCTCCCGGAAAATAAGGTAGATGATTTACAAGCCGTGCGGGATGAAATAAGCCTGCTAAAAAATAATATACTTCACAGGCTCCCAGACATAGCGCTGATCGAAGATCTTTATCCAATGACTGATATCCAGAGTGGAATGATGTATGCTTCCCTGATTAATCCCGAAAAAGGTATTTACCATGATCAGATGGGGCATCTATTATCTAAGGACCTTGATATCCCTGTATTGGAAAAGGCTTTATCATTGATGGCAAAGAAACATGCCATTTTAAGAACAGTATTCAATCTGGAGCTCCATACAGAAGGCTTACAGATTGTATACAAAGAATTACCTGTAAAAACTGATTATATCGATCTGTCGCATATCAGTAATACAGACGTAAAAAAACATATAGAATTATACCTTAAAAAAGAACGCGCTATACCTTTTAAAGTTGGTGAACCGATGTGGCGCACCACTTTTTTTAACCTGCAAAATAATACTGTATTCCTGTTTCAGTGCCATCATGCGATCATTGATGGCTGGAGCGATGCTTCTTTTAATACGGAGCTGAATAACCTCTATCTGCTATTAAAAGCGCAGCCGCATCTCAATATACTGCCGCCTTTAAAATGTACCTACAAGGATTATGTTATTGAGAATATAACAGAAAAAAAGAATGTTGAGAACAGGCATTTTTGGGAAAATGAATTACGTGAGTATAAGCGACTGAATATATTTTCTGAGATACCAGATAATAAGCGGCTGATCCGGACCTACGATAGTGCTTACCTGGATGAACTGAAACGGCGCACCGGTGAAGATAATATTTCCCTTAAAGGATTATTTTTCGGCGCTTTCCTATATGTACTTAGTATGCTTACCAACGAGGATGAAGTTACGATTGGGTTGGTATCAAACAGCAGACCACTGAAAGAAGACGGAGAAAAAGTGCTGGGTTGCTTTCTGAATACTATTCCTTTCCGTTTTAGATCAGGTGATCCTGGCCTTACCTGGAAAAAATACTTTGAACAGATTGAGAATAAGTTGATAGCGCTGAAAGAAAGAGACAAAGTAAGCCTTTTTGAAATAAGCAGGATCACAGGTGAACCGTATTCGGGTACGAATCCATTTTTTGACGTGATGTTCAACTTCGTGAATTTTCATGTATATAATAAGCTGGAAGATGGTTTAACAGGGTTTGAAAATGAAGAGCTACAGGGTGTGTTGAGTTATGGAAGTGCTAATACCGATCTTGGTTGCGATGTAAGTATCACCGGTAATACCCTGCAATTTAACTATTCACTTAAAAAACAATTGAAGTGCGGTAAAGCATTGCAGGAATTACATAATTATGTAGATGCGGTAATCAGCGCGTATTTATATCATTACCATCAACCGGTTAATAACAATAGTATTTTACCTGCAGAAGAATTACAGCAACTACTGGGTACATTCAATGATACTGCAACAAATTGCCCGTCCCTGGAAGGTAAAACTTTTATACACTTATTCGCAGAACAGGTAATTACTACACCGGATGCAGTTGCTGTAGTGTTTGAAGAAATGCAACTTACCTACAGGGAACTGGACGAATACTCCAATCAGTTGGCGCACTATCTGTATGATAAAGGCATACAACGGGACGTACTTGTTCCTGTTTGTATTGAACAGTCAACGGATATGTTGATAGCTATATTGGCAATCCTGAAAGCAGGTGGCGCTTATGTACCGGTTGATCCGGAATTCCCGCTGGAACGCATTCGCTATATATTGGCAGATACAAAATCGGATATTGTAATAAGCAGTAGTAATTGCGCGCCTCTGCTGCCTGCAGATGCTGTTGCCGCTGTGATAGTTCCGGAGGCAGCGGAAGATGCGATCAGGAAATATCCGGCTATAGCTTTACCTGTTGCACCATCACCCTGTGATCTTGCGTATGTGATGTATACTTCCGGAAGCACAGGTAAACCAAAGGGCGTGATGATTGAACATGGTAATTTGATGAATTATCTGCTGAATAGTAAAACGAAATATAACAGCAACGACTATACGTTTTCAGGTAGTTTTATCCATCTTTCCTATACGTTTGATGCTTCCCTTACGGCAATGTTTATGCCATTACTTGCAGGCAAATCAATTGTGATGGGAAAGAAACGCCCGGAAGAAATATTTGATCCTGCATTATTATGGAAGTTTGCACCTTATGATTTTATAAAGCTCACTCCGGCTCATATGCCTTTCCTGGAAGCGGCAATGAATCATTTTCCCGACGCATGCTTAACAAAGACGCTTGTATTAGGCGGAGAGGCGCTGCAACAAAGCCACTTCCAGTATTTGTTGAATAAGAAACCTGGTATAGATATAATTAATGAGTATGGACCTACTGAAGGTACTGTAGGTTGCAGCACTTATTGGCTTAACACAGGCGACTCTCCGGAGGAACAGGTCACAAATATTTCCATCGGGCAACCGATAGATAACCTCCGCTTGTATATAGTCAATACCAATATTGAAATATTGCCGGTAGGCGTTGCGGGAGAAATTTGTATAGCAGGTGCAGGTTTGGCAAGAGGGTATTTGAACCAGCCCGACCTGACTGCAAAAAAATTTATAACCAACCCTTTCGGTAACCAGGTGGATGAAAAAATGTATCGTACAGGTGATGCTGGCAGGTGGTTGCCAGATGGAACTATTGAATATGTTGGCCGGCTCGATAACCAGGTAAAAGTACGTGGCTACCGGATAGAATTAGGTGAAATTGAAAGCGTATTGCAGCAATGTGAATTGGTAAATCAGGCAGTAGTACTGGTGAAGGGAGATAACTATTCCGGTAATAGCAGGCTGATAGCCTATATTGTACCGGAAGGAGATTTCGATAAGGCAGGAATATTGTCCTGGCTGAAAGACAAACTACCCATATACATGATGCCGGCACAGCTGGTAGCTTTAGATAAATTACCGCTTACTATTAATGGGAAAATAGATAAACAGTCATTACCAGAAGCCAATGACGGGAAGTTACTGGTTAATGAATATGTTGCATCACGCACGGAAGTAGAACATATACTCACAGATACCTGGCAGAAATTGTTAGGACTCGGTCGTGTAGGCATTTATGATAACTTCTTTGAGTTGGGTGGCCACTCTTTACTCGCCATGCGTTTGGTAGTTGCTTTGCGCCAGGTATTACAGGTGGAGATATCAATAAAAGTGTTATTCCTTTACCCGACAATAGCCGCGTTGGGTCAATACCTTGAGTCGCATAATAAAGGCTTGCTGCTTCCCGCTATAGAAGCAGGGCCACGACCTGAGCATATTCCATTATCGTATAGCCAGGAACGTTTGTGGTTTATTGATCAGTTGGGAGGCAGCGCACAGTATCATTTGCCTGCTGTGTTAAGGTTAAAAGGAGATCTTGATACTGCAGCTTTAGCATATGCGCTGCAAACGATAGTGAATCGTCATGAAATACTTCGTACAGTAATAACTCAGAAATCAGGCGTTGCTTACCAGCAGATATTGGAAAAAGATAAATGGGAATTGGTAATAACCGATCACCGGATATACAGGGAAAGTGAGGATGAATTACAAGCTTATACACAAGCCCAGATATCCCTTCCTTTTAATTTATTAGCAGACCATATGCTTCGGGCGAATTTAATAGCGCTGGATAAAGAGGAGCATATACTGGTAGTGACCATGCATCATATTGCATCGGATGCATGGTCTACAGGTATTATAGTACGTGAGCTGGTTGAACTTTATGAAGCCTTTACGAAAGACCGGCCTGTACATTTACCACTGTTTAATGTTCAGTATGCAGATTATGCCATCTGGCAGCGCACCTATTTATCCGGTGCTGTATTGGATGAAAAGCTGCGTTACTGGAAAGATAAACTGGAAGGAGTAAGTACATTACAATTACCCACTGATTATCTGCGGCCGGCTATACAACATATGGGAGGGTCACAATTTTCATTTACCCTTGATCGTGCTTTGTCTGATCAGTTGCAAAAATTATCACAGCAACAGGAGGTAACGCTATTTATGACGATGCTAGCCGTTTTCAAGGTATTGTTGTATCGTTACAGTAATCAAACAGATGTCTGTGTTGGTATTTCTGCAGCTGCACGTCAACAGGAGGAAGTGGAAGGATTGATCGGCTTCTTTGTCAATACATTGGCACTGCGTAGCGACTTAAGCAACAATCCTTCTTTTTTATCTTTGTTGGAGCAGGTGAAATGGACAACACTCGGTGCTTACGAACACCAGGACGTGCCTTTCGAAAAAGTAGTGGAAGCAGTAGTGAAAGACAGGGACATGAGCAGAAATCCACTGTTCCAGGTGATGTTTGTAATGCAGCATGCTCCGGATACACCTGTTTTGCGACTGGGTAATATTGTATTATCCGGTGAAAAAATTGAACACAATACAGCGAAATTTGATATTAGCTTTTTTGTTGTTAGAGAAGAGAAGGGCTTACAGGTCAGCATCACCTACCGCAATCAATTATTTAAGGAAGCAACAATTACACAACTTGGTAATCATTACGGGCAATTGCTGCGTGCCATAGTAAACAATCCTGCACAAGCAGTAGGCGCACTACCAATGCTTACATCTGAAGAGGAACAGAAGTTGCTGACCCTGTTTGATAACAAGGTGGGTGCCAGGCTTCCTGATACAGATCATACTATCATAGATTTATTTACCTCACAGGCCGCGCAGACGCCAAACGCAATTGCCCTGGTTTTTGAGGATAGTGTGCTCACTTATGGTGAACTGGATGAGCGTTCCAGTCAACTG
>NZ_PYAW01000015.1 GCF_003014755.1 Chitinophaga niastensis
ACCTTGGGAATATAATGGCCACTATCTCCGATCAACAGGGAGCACAAAATGCAACGCTGTATTCGGCATCGGATTATGCGCCGTTTGGGATGCAGATGGTGGGGAGGAGATGGAATTTGGCGGGTGTTTATCGTTATGGATTTAATGGGAAGGAGAATGATAATGAGGTGAAGGGAGATGGGAATCAGCAGGATTATGGGATGAGGATTTATGATCCGAGGGTAGGGAGATTCTTGAGTGTAGATCCGTTAATAGCAAATTATTCTGACCTTGCTCCATATTTATATGCAGAGGATAACCCCATATTAAATATAGATGTAGAAGGTATGGCGGCAGGTGACTTTAATACAGTTGACCCGCCGACTAAACGTGTCCCAGTTCTGAAGACTGAACCTCCTAAAAGAATACCTGATCCGCATAGAGTTGAGGAAGGAGGACGAGTAATAAGGCAGGTTTTGAGAGGAGCTAAGTATATCGGCAGTAGTCCTGCGAGCCTCTTTGTTAGGGCTTTATTTAGTCCCTTATCTGCAGGAGAAGGTTCTTCAAAACCTGATAGGCATGCGCCAACCTCAGAAGAAATTCTTAAGACTACATACGAGCATCTCACTAATAATCCTGATGCGGATTTAAGTGATGCTGAGAAGCAGGCTTTACAGGATCGGATTGCTTCAGGTATGGCTACGCAGAATGATCTGTTTCAGCAGAGTATGATGTCCCTGAATAAGATAAAGCTCCCCGGATCAAACGTTGGAGGAGGCTATACAGCAGGGCAGGTAAACGACTTAATATCAACAGAAGAAAATGCCCAGTTTCAAGTTGAAGGGATTAAGGAAGCTTTGAAAAGTGGAGATCCTAATAAAACAGGTAGAGTTTGGAAAACGGACCTTGTTACTACTGTTTATGGAGGTAAAACTTATATTTTAGATGGGCATAATAGATTTAAGGCTTTATCAGAATTGGGTCAAGGCACACCCGCAGGAGCACATGTACAGCAGTTAAGCACAGATGAAGCAACAAAATTATACAAGGATAAAATGGATAATATTAAAGCGGGAGATTTCAATTTAAAAATAAGCGAATAAAATGGAGGAAGTTGAAAGATATATTTATCATTTTTTACAGTATGTAAAAACATTTCATCAATTTTTGGTGAATGAGTATAACATGGAAGGTTATCCTTCTTATAATGAGGCGGGTAAAGTGTTCCCAAGAAGTGGGATGTTTAATATTGAGGGGGAATCGTTTAACTACCGTTATCATGGTAGTGGTTGTACCTTAATGGTTGATGAGGTTGTAATTGATTATGATCTTGATATTTTGAGTGAGAATAAGATTAAAATATCAGATTGGAAATTTAATAGATTTATTGAAAGTTATTCAAAAGGAACGTCTAAAGTATTAATAGATGACTTGGATAAAATATTTATTCAGCTTGTTAAAAAAGGAGTGTTGGAACATAAAGACCCCAACATTTTAGTTTTTATTATAAATGAGAATTTCTTTCAAGACTATAAGCTATAAGCAGAAAACCCAGCCATCGGCTGGGTTTTCTGCTTATAGCTTATAGTGATTTTATCAATGCGTATATGCCTGTTTAGTTTTAACGTCTCTAATAAATGCGCCTATCACCTGTAACAGTGCAGCTTTATCTTCAACAGGGAGCGCCAAAGATCGGGCCTCTGTTCCATTTGCAGCTCTAATTTATGAGTAGAGTGCGTTGCGATTAAAGGCTTTTGTTTAATCAGGATGAACTGTGGTGCTCGTATATCTGATGAGACTGTCGGCCTTAAGGTTTAATTCCAGTTGCCTCTTTTATAACTGAAACGGCAAGTCCAACGCCTATCTTTTCAGCAATTTCCAATAGCCATTTTCCAGAGGTGGAAAGGGCACTCATAACTTTGGACTTGTCTCCTTTTTTTGCTGCCGATTCTGCTGTCGCTAAAGCGCCGATTTGCTCATCATGCTCTGGAGCATCGGTAGACTCCTGCTTAGCATGTTGACGCAGCTTTGTTAATTCAGCTGCGAGCGCATTGAGATCAATATTATCTGTAATACTAGACTGTTGGACAAAGTTTTCTGCATGTGCATTATCTCCCATCGCGCCAACCTGACTATTAACAGTTTTATACTTATTATTCTCCATATGGGTAAAGTTTAAATTTTCTATTAAAATCTGAAAGGATTTTTGCGTTTGGATAATGCGAGAAAAGTCATATGGTAGGCCCAAACGATTCAGTTGCTTTTCGTTTAGACTTAGCTCCATGACCTTCGAAAGGCTGAATGGAGCGCTTCTAAAATGCGAGCGCACCTGATCAAAATCGGTTATGATTTTGCCATCATACAATTTACCCACATAATCGTCTTCCATCCAGCGAATGCTTCTTTCAAAAGAGCCAGTTTCCGAAGGATCGAAGGTAACATAAGAAGCATAAATCGCCTTATCTCCTTGATAATTACTTATGAAGCTCACCGCTACGCTCACCCTTAAATCTTCCATATCTCGGCTTTTGGGGTGTCTTGCCTCTTTTACATCTTCTACCTGCAGAAAAACCTTTGAAACATCTGTATAACCATCGTATATTTTTTCATGAGAATCGGGAATATGCCTTAGTTTACCAGTTATATTTTTCACCACAGCTCCTCTGCTGACAATTTCATCAATAAATTGATTATAATAACCTACGGGAATGGCAACTGGAAAACCTTCTTCACAGTTCCCATTATTAGAAGCAGACATTAGATAATATTCGCTCCCGTCGATAATAATAGGCTTCAATCGTATATTACCTACCCCTCCATCGAGCATGGACATTTTACCATGGTGGTCATATACGACAATACCATCCGTACTGCTGATAATTCGTCCTTGAGCCTCTCTCCTGGCCTCTCTAGCCTTTGGCGTGTAATAGAGGCCAGGGGAGCGAGGGAACCATTCAAATAGAAAAAAGCTGTCCAATGTTATACTTACATCTGTTCGTTGAAGCTGATTAAAATGCAGCGCCTCCCATATCGAGTTATTGGAGTGAAATACTTTATATGGAGGCCTGGTACCAATCGGCAGCTTCTCTCCAGTTGATGAATATAGGTATAAGGCAGTAGCTGCATGAGGTTTTATTAGGGTATCCAGGTTATAGGAAGGTAATTTAAAGAAATGTTTTGAGGCATTTCTGGCAGCGTCATCATACATCGAGATATAGTGTTTTAGTGGAACATACTATGAAAATAATAAAAAGGCGGTTTCAAATTCACAGATCTTCAGTATTCCTAAGCTTTTATGCCATTGCTTTTGTAGGATTAACAAATATCAAATTATTGTATTCCCAAATAAATCTAACTTGAATTTTGCATGGATGAAAAATATGGAATCTTCCAATATAAGAAATTTCTTTATTTGAAATACCGGGAATTTTCCCGTTTAACCTGAATACATTTTCAGCTATCTTAATAAATTCTTTTCATAAAGAGTAAATGTTATAGTCATAAAAAGGCGAAAATCCACTTTTCATATTAAGGCTTTATATATCATAGCATTACTTAATGGATGCTTGCAGGTATTCTACATTATATTTAATATAATATGTAAAATTATATTAATTAAACAGCCTTTGATTTACGCTTCCAAATCAGAAAGCAATCTTCACGTATGAATAAACTTGATGTTAAAACAAATTTGCTTGATCATTCTGAGGCAAAGGTTAGGTTACTAGGTGAGTATGTAAAAAGGTACTTGAACATTATTAGTAACGATGGCTATACTGAAGTAATCAATATGCACGACTTGTTTTGTGGTCCAGGATTATATGATAACGGTGGCCATGGGAGTCCGCTTGTAATATTGAAGCATGTTAAGCAAACATATTATACAATAATTGACAAAAGTTCTCGCAAGCGACCGAAAATAAATTGCTATTTTAACGATCTCGATAAATCCAAGACTGAAATTTTAAATCAATCTATTAAAGATGGCTCACTTCACTACCCAGTTATTGGTGAACTTAATCTATCTAATAATGATTACAAAGTAGCAGTTGTTGATTTAAAAGATCGTTTTGAAAAATTTAAGAATGAAAAATCCTTTGTATTTATTGACCCTTACGGTTACAAAGAATTAGTTGCAGGGGATATTCAAGGACTACTTGGTAAACACAAAAAAAGTGAGGTCCTAATATGGCTCCCAATTCAATTTATGTACAGGTTTGCCGATGAAGGAACACCTGCCGTTTTGAAAAACTTCATGACAGAACTAGGTATAATGGATGAAGCGAAAAAAACAAAAAACGTTTGGGAGTTTATTTCTTTATTGAATACAGGTTTTCAAAATTTTTTAGGGAATGCTTTTTTTGTAGATCATTTTTCCTTAAAAAAAGAAGAAAACACCGTTTTCTGTTTATTCTTTTTCACTTCTCATATAAAGGGATTTGAAAAAATGCTCGAATCAAAATGGGAAATTGATACTGAGCAAGGAAGAGGATGGCAGTATAGTGGTATTATCCCAAGTTTGTTTTCTGAACAAAAAACTAATGAGTTAGAAGCCACCTTGAAATCTTTTTTAAAAACTGGACGCAAGTATAATTCGGATGTCTATGAGTTTGTTTTACGTCAGGGTTATTTAACAAAACATGCAACTGAAGTATTATCCAACCTTCAGAAAAATGGACAACTACAGGTCTTCCTTGGCAATGGAACAGCTGCAAGGAAAAATTCGTTCTACATAAAGTACCACAAACCGTCAGACATTGATAATAAGAAGGTGTATTTTGCATTAAATTAAAACACATGGCACAATCAAGCATAGAATGGACTGAAATGACATGGAATCCAACAACCGGCTGTGATAAAATTTCAGCTGGATGTAAATATTGCTATGCCGAGATAATGTCCAAACGGCTTCAGTCAATGGGTGTAGAAAAGTATAAAGACAATTTTGAAGTGAGAACCCATGAGGAGGCGTTAAGCATTCCTTATACTTGGAAGCATTCTAAAGTTGTATTTGTCAACTCGATGAGTGACTTGTTTCATAAGGATATATCCTTAGATTTTATTAAGAAGGTTTTCAACGTAATGAACAATAATCCTCAACACGTGTTCCAGGTTTTAACGAAACGTGCGGAAAGACTATTTGAACTACATGGTGAACTAAAATGGACACACAACATATGGATGGGCGTATCGGTGGAAAACGATAAGGTAAGGAACAGGATTGATTTTCTAAGACAGACAAAAGCAAGGGTTAAGTTTTTATCGTTAGAGCCACTTATTGGTCCGTTGAATAATCTGAATCTGGAAAGTATAGATTGGGTAATTGTCGGTGGAGAAAGTGGGCACAAACCCAGACCAATGAAACCCGACTGGGTACTTGATATTCAAGAACAATGTGAAAACAAAAGTGTGGCATTTTTCTTTAAGCAATGGGGAGGAAAAAATAAGAAGGCCGCGGGAAGAATTTTGAATGGAAGAACATATGATGAAATGCCGGAAATAGAGCTGCAGCATAGCGTTTAAATAATTGGTATAATAGTTAAGTAATGTCCAAGTTAAAAAATCCATTGGCACTGAAAATTATTAACTAACTTATGATTTCTAATTATGAAAATGTAATTAATGCAATTTGCGACAGGTTTCACAATCATGTGACACCTTTAAAAATTGCAAGTTGGCTCGAAAATTTTGATGCAGCAGATTGGAATAAAGCCTTGATTGTTCTGAATTCATTTGAATATTTTGCTACGATAGATATCATCAAAGAATTTGACAGCTATTTAAATCAGATTCATGACAACATCAATAATTCTAATTCAGTTTATACATTACCTGTAGGAAAAGCGGGTTAGCAATGATCTATTATCTAAAGAAAACTAATTCATTTGTAAATAACAAATACAAGATATGTATACGGCTCTAAAAGTAATGATGTTTAAAGCCCTTCTACTCTTTTGTAGAATTCAGAAAGCGAGATATCGAAATACTTGCAAAGTGCAGACAAAGTACTTACTGTAGGATTAGCTTTGGCCGTTTCAATGCGGCCCACATGTATATTGGTATCGTTATAAACCTCTTCCTGGCTTACGTCTTTGGCTTCACGTAATTCTTTAAGAACTGCTGCTATTCCCTTCAAAAGTTTATTATTTCTTATTTGCTTCGCCATATTGTACAAGGTGGGAAGAAATAATTTTCTTAATAATGACGAATATGTCATTATTTTATTTAAATTCGCATTGACAATTAAAAACTGAAATACCGATTTTTAAATAATACTTGATGAATAAATATTGATAGAACTGGTTTCGCTTATAAAGTAAAATCGATATTTTTGCGATTCTTCAATAAAATAATTTGAAGCAATTTGCTTTTGCCTTGCTATAGAAACGTAGGAAATTTCAGAACACGGGGCGATAAGTGGATGGCTCATGCTATAAAGGCGTGGGCCAACTTATTCGTGTTCAGGCTTCCTACGGCCTCTATAGCGGAGAAAGTTGGTACCTGCGCCTTTTTTGTTTAATAACTCCCCGCAGGTTTTAGATAGTATCTCAGATTTTTATGATAAGGTTTAGATAATCGGTCCAATTGACCGGTGGGGGAATCGTATGGCATAATCAGACTTGTAGCTCTTTTAATTATCCTAAAAATTAAATGTTATGGAAAATCTATTAACCATCTTAAACAACATTACGCCATACGGCTCAGAAAATGGCTTTGTTGAACTTTGTTGGAATCAATTAAGCCTGGTAATAGCCAGTAAAGAAGCTGATAAATGGACAGCAGATCAGCGGGACCATTTTATGGTGTTCACTAATTTCTTTATTGAAAGTGGGAGGGCTGTTTTTACTGTCCGGGATGCTTTGGTAAGAGATAATGTAACAGACTTGAATAAAGATCTGATAGGTGAGCTGGTAGAACCTTTAGATCGGTTGGACGAATTTTCAGTAGCAGTTGATTTGAAAGAGTTACATGAAACGATTGACGAATACACAGAGATCCTTTTGAATTTGGAAAATTACATATTGGACGTAGCTATAATTGAATTTGCAGCCAGCTATTTTAAAATGTTTTTCCTGACGCTTCACTCTTTGAATATAGAAGAGCGTATTAAAATAGCCAGTGTAACCAGTAACAATCAAAACATGGTTTATGAGCATTGATAAAAATGAACCGAATGTGTTAAACAGGCTTCACACTGAATTTTCTACGGTTGCTGTCCACTTCAGGAATCGTGTTTGTGAAGAATGTAACTATAGTACGCCTACTTTCTACAGAAAGATGCGTGGCAAGGATAAAAAAGTGGAGGGTAAGTTAGTTCCTGCATTGAGCAATGCCGAAAAAGATAAGATCCGTGAGATTGGCGAAGATGTCAAAAATGATCTTATCACATCAATTTCCGGCATTAGGTTAAAGAAGGGATAATTTTTAGTTGGGTGATACGCATTTAATAACAATGGCGCTTGATTCCTCTAGTGCCATTTTATATTACTGAAGCTTTAAGCCTCGATTTTAGCCCATCTAAGATGCTTTTGAGTGATTGGCTTCACTCATAGCAACAATCCCGTTATTTTAGCTGTTTGCCCATATTTCTTTGATCTTTCTACCTGCTTCTTCCGGGCTGATTCTTATATACCGGTAGAAATCTGTCAAGTTCAATACACCCGGCTCGCCTACCACCTTGCCGGATGGTGGCACCACAGAAGTGCAGACAACCTCAGTATACCCCAGGCATCGTTTAAGCACGGATTACGCTTATAACTCGCTGGGGCAGGTAATACAGCAAAATACCCCCGATGCCAATACCAGCTATTTCTGGTACGATTTGAAAGG
>NZ_PYAW01000016.1 GCF_003014755.1 Chitinophaga niastensis
CCAAACGGATAGTAATGTGTCTCTTCCCACAACGGCCCGTCAGCATTTTCACTGATCGCCTCCCGTCAGCGACACATTTTTTTTCAAAGACCTGCCCCTAAAATAAATAAAATCCGAACAGCGATGCCCGGATTTTATTTATTTTGCAACTGCTTTATTTAGCACCACTACTTAAAGCATCTCAAGAGCCTGGGTCATTGTGCCCGGGCTCCTTTTTTGAAGCCAGGTATTGAACCAGCAGGATAAATAATTATCACGGTAAACAGCATACTTTTTTTCTGCCTCCTGGCTGCCGTTGCACCAGCGATTACGCAGCTGTTCCAGTTCATAGAACATCTGATGCAGTTCTTCGTTTTCAAAAAGATGCAGCCCGTAACCGCAACTCATAAAATATTCAATCACCATCCACCTTTCACTACTGCCATTGGTGCCGTACAGATCATGTCCCAGGTCATTGATAAAAACCTGCAAGATCCTTGACAGATCAACGTCCAGCAGTTCGCATAATAAACGTACCTGTTCCGGTACTTGCAGGGCGTAGCTTTCCTCGCCACGCTGTAGCTGTGTTTTGTTTTCCATAATTATATTTTAAAAATGAAGGATAAAAAACAATCTCGCATGAGGGATAAAACAGACGTCCGGGAGAATAGATGATGCGTTACTACTGTTGATCTTATATTCTCATGTTGATCAGGGAACTATCGTCCAGCCTATGTTCTAACGTCCCCCGCATCATCTGTTCTCACGGACGCAGCAAGATAGTACAGCAGCTGATCAAGGTACTGCTGCTGGTGTTCGCGCAGTCTTATTCTCCCCGCGCCGGGCCAGCGGTATAACGCTGATGGCTATATCCTGTCGCCCCAACAGACGGTCTGCCGCCCCCGCCCGCCATTCCGCCCTGGCCGCTGGGGCGGGAGTACGGAGCGCAGCCCCTGGAGCGCAGCGGAAGGGGCAAGCGCAGTACGAAGCCCCAGCAGGCCGCGCCTTCGTCCTTTATCTCGCCGGGAGCGCCAGCGGACGGCAAAGACAAAAATGGAAGGCCAGGGCGGACGGCAGGGGGCGGACAAAATGGGCAGCGAAGGGATAGCGGCCATAGAGGCAACCACGAGTAGAACACCACCAGCTAGACCGGGAGCTGCCCGAACGGAGGCGGAAGGAGCGCAAAAACTGTGACAGGTGGAGCGCAGCGGAACCTGGCGCAGTTTTTTGCCGACTGACGCCGCAGTGAGACCTTTTTACCTGCCAGGGCTTTATACTAACGCGTATGACTATATTATATCTCCAGCTCTGCACTATTGCTGATTTCCTGCCTATTCTTCCGCTTCATCATGCCGTGTAAAACCGATCATATTACGCGGTTCCTGTGGTGGACTAAGTAATTCTTTGAGGTATTCAAAGATCAGTTGTATATCAGCATCATGGCTGGTAGACTTCTTTTCTAACTGTTCCAGCTTCAATAAAATATCTTTATGCGTAGACAACATTTCCCGCATCTTTACGAAGATTTCAATAATACGGATGCTTACCTGTATAGCCCTTTCACTACGCAATACATTAGCCAGCATCAACACGCCATGTTCAGTAAAAACATAGGGAAGATAGCCACCAAGGTGCTTTTTGGATGGTATCGCATTTTGCGATACCATGCCTTCCACTTCTTCCTCTGTCAGCTGGAACATAAAGTTTTCCGGGAACCTGTCCATATTACGTTTTACCTGTTCCCTTAGCCGTATCGGCTTTACATCATACAGCTCTGCAAGATCACGGTCTAACATTACCTTATGTTCCCTGATGTAATAGATTTTACTGATTAATACTTCATCAGGTAAAACCATTTCTTTTCTTTCTTTACTCATGATTAAAATATAAGATTATAGTAAATACTTCTTACAACGGATGGAACCTGTTTACAGCTTCCTGTAAGCCATCCAGCACATTCTGTTTATATGCCTCTGTAGAACTTACGTATTTATGCCCTGCCAGGTGTTGCACTTTTCTAAGATCATATTGTTTCAACCACTGCGTAATAACACTGGCCCTTATCTGATCAAGATTCTTTATCCTGCTGTTGATCTGCCGTAACTGCTTTAGCAACATTTGGGTAACACTATAAAAATGCTGACCACCATCCCGCTGCACAAAAAGCTGATCAGTGATTACCCCTTCCGGTAAAAGCTGTTTTCTTACTTCATGCAAGTAATCCATTAACTCATACACCTGTGAACTCTCTAACGTCATACTCCTGGCTGCTGTTCTTCTTTTGGCATGTATCATAATCTTACCTTCCCGCAACTGCAAGTCGGATACTTTTAACGCTGCTATTTCCTCTACACGCAAGCCCTGATACACCAGCAGGCTTAACATTACTCTGTTACGTCTCCTGGATAAAATGTTCATTTCCTGCGGTGGCAGCATCTTTCCGGGTTCATGAGTGATGTCTGTAGTATAATTTTGATACAGTTCTTCTAACTGCGCAGCACTTAAAATATCATAATAAGCACGGCGCTTAATACCCTGCACTTTAATACAACTAACAGGATTTTCCCTGATCATGCCCTCACTGATCAGCCACTCATAATATTTACGTATATGCGTCAGGTAACCAGATACTGTTTTCTGCGATGCACCACCTTTACCGCTCCACTTCATAAAGTCCAACATATCACTGTAGCTTATATCTTCCAGCTCCGGTATGTTCTCTTTATCTGCCCACTGGCGCAGGTAATTAACCGCCCGGATAACCGTATCAATGGTAGCAGTGCTGTAACGTTTTATAACCAGGTATTCCCGGAACTTACTATAATCAGGTAGCATGTATATGAGGATTTTGCTGTTCTAAAAAGTGAGTGTATATCTGTGTGCTTTCAAGACTGGTATGACCTAAAAAGTCTTTGATACGTTCCAGCGTCATACCATTTTGCAACAGGTGCGTAGCAATGCTGTGCCGCAACGTATGCAGGTGTACATCTTTTAACTGTAGTTCCAGGTTACCAGATAAGGCTATCAGTAATTTCAGCCGTATCAGTAACGCCTGACCACTCAACCGCCTGCCGCTATAAGTAACAAAAAGGGCATCCTGTTTTCCTGTAATAAAGTAAGGGCGGGCATCATACAGGTATTGTTCCAGGTATTTAATACCCTGCTTAGTAACCGGAACAAAACGTTCCCGGTATCCTTTCCCTTTACGAACATGCAGCAGGGAGCTATGGAAGTGGATATCTCCCGTATCAAGATGATAACCTTCATTCCTTCTTAACCCGCAGCTGTAGAACACTGCCAGCATTGCCCTGTCTCGCTTTTGCATAGTTTCATAGAACATAGCACCTTTATCATGCTTACGGGATTCATAGGGCTGATAGGTCGTTTCAAAAAGCAGTCTGATTTCTTCCTGTGTTAATACATCGGTGACTGTACCTTCACCACTTTCTGTACGTATGTCCAGCCTGGGAAGCAACAGTCTACCGCTCTGGCGCAGGTAATCGCTGAACTTCTGTAATGCCTGTAAATGCTTATTTAGATAACTATTGCTTAACCCACCACCACGGCGCTGATTAGCCCGTCCTTTCAACTTATAATAATGATCTTTGAACAGGTGTATATCCAACTGATGTAAGCCTGCATAGCCTTTTCTCTCCGCATAATAAAGCAGCTCCTGTATGTGGTTAGGTAACTGATAAACGGTTTGCTCATTATAGCCCAGCGTCCCTAGCCATTGCCCGTAACTTTGGACAATATAACGGTAGGCCTCACTTTTTAAGTCAAGCTGTTTCATGATACAATAAGTTTTTGTGTGCGATATGTATTATCCGTATAACGTGAGCCGTCAGGCTAACTGCTTCTTTTTCTTTCGTTTATCTGGCTCACTTATCTGATGGGCTGTTATTGAACCATTGAGCCCTTCCGTTACTTCATCCAGGACGGTAATGATGCGCTGCTGTAGCTGCTGGTATTCTTCATAGCTCAGCACTTCATAATGATAAGCCTTTGTGTAGCGGCTTTCCACCTGGCGTATATACCCCACTTGCAGCAGTGCTGCATGGTGGCGCTTTACCGTACTTAATGGTATGCGCATCATAGTACGGATATTACTATTGGTAAAAGTCCTGTCGCCACTGGATTTCAGGCATACTTTGAGCTGTTCAAAATAATGACGGGTAGCACCACTCAGTTCATCACTTTTACGCAGCAATATACCTTTCATCAGCTCATTAGCTTCTCTTATATCGTCTATGGTAGTGGTAATATAACGTTCGCCTGTAGCTTCATCTATCTGTATATCCCGCTGGTATTGCTTATAAAAGGTGATCACCTCTATAAAGGCCAAGTAATGAGCATTGGTACGGCGTTGTTTAAAAACCTCCTTCGGTATCTTTAACAGCTCTGCATAAGGATTGCGAACGGTAACTGGTTTTAATATACGCTGCACGTTCTGTAACAGGTAGCGGGCTTGTTGCTCGACCGCGCTGTTTACCTTGCCTGCGCTTAGTTTTCGTTGGTAATCCATGATACGTTCATCCTGTTCAATACTTTCATCAAGATATAACAGGAAGCAGCGGTTAGCATTATCTTCATACAGACTTTCATGTGTAGTACAACCAGCAATACTAACAGGGCCATGAACTTTTAAGTGGATGGTTTTAGTATTGCCGTTACGGTCTTTGATGGTAACAGTTTTACTGATACGCTGCTTGCTTTGCAGCTCCCGCAAGGGATACAGGGCAGACCATATACCGTCCAGATCTTCTATTAATATTAGTTTATGGCCCAGTTCTCCTTTATCAAAATAATAAAAAGCATTCTCCGTTAAAGCGGTGATTTCGATCTTATCTTCGTCCGGCATCAGGTCGCCGATCTTTTCCTGTAGGTGGCTTTTACCTGTGCCACTGCTGCCGAAGCTGATCACATGCAACGGATGGATAGTTTTACGACTGGTAAAGATCAGGTACATAATCAACCGGTTCAGCTCTTCGCCTACCATGCCACTTTTGCTAATAATTTCGTTTGTGCGTTCCAGTAAGTCGGGCTGTTGTAAAAACTGCATCGCTTGCCCCTGTTCTGCTTCTGTCAGCACTTTCAGCGGCTTTACCTGTTCCTGCTTCCTGGCTTCGATCTGTTGTAAACGATAACCTTCCAACTGATCAGTGATTTCACCCAACGCCTGTACAACAGGACTACTACCGATTTCCAGCCGGTCGGCTATAAGTCTTGATAGCTTTTCAACCTGGTGATGATTATATAAGTCGAGGTTTTGGCGGATGGCAAGATTTGCAATATCAGGATGATCAAGATAGTGTTGGAACTTACGGTTTAATACTTCCACCTTCAACGTGACCCGCATCCGGTCTAAACCATCCAACCGGATACCTCCCAGGATAGTAAACCCCAGTTCCTCCGTTTGGTAAGTAATGGCGTCCTGATTATCGATATTGATCTTAGCCATAAAAAATATTTTTTCTTCACCTATTGGTGACAAAGATAATTGATAGGTAAATTAAAAACAAACTTTTCATTGTTGTTTTTCACCTATCAATAAACTAATTTTACTAAAATGCCGATTAATCAGGCATTTTCATCACTTATCAGGTATGGATTTAGGTAATAAAATAGTACAACTGCGTAAAGAGAAGGATCTTAACCGGGACGAACTCGGTAAGGCTGTTGGCACCTCCGGTGCTATCATTGGCCGTTATGAGCGTAATGAGATTACACCATCTGTAGAAGTAGCCGCAAAGATTGCGGACGCACTGGACGTAAGCCTGGATTATCTGGTGGGTAATACTAGCTTTTTAGTGAAGGATAAAAAAATGCTCTATCGCCTGGAGCTGCTGGATAAAATCTCAGAAGAAGACCGTAATACTATTCTGCGCGTGGTGGATGCTTTCCTTAAAGAAGCCCAGCTCACTACTACCGCTAAAAAACTAAAAGCATAAAAGTAAAAAGCCGCAGGTCTTTCCTGCGGCCCTTATTACCTTCAATATCAAACTACATCAAGTTTCCTGATGTCTTTTAGATACCTGATATACGTGCTTAATTTGCCGGTAGAATAATAATATGAACAACAGAATACCTATGATTCCATTATACACCCCGTATTCATCCACGTACTTTTGAGAAGTAAAAAAAACATACACAAGATATTCTGCAAGGGAAACTAAGCCAATCAAAGCAACGAATGCTATAAAATTCTTCAGCTTAAATGAAAAATAGACAACCGCAGAAAACAGCACCATGTTTATGATTGGTAAAAATAAAAACATAAACATGTAATAATACCAGTCGCCTCCACTCCTAAGTTTATCAACTCTCAAAAACGCATAATCTTGCCTGATAAACATAAGTAATACATATAATATCAAGTACTTTAATAAAAAGTACAATAAAACAATTCTAAACTTAACTGTAGCCATTTTACAATCTTTTATACCACATTGCTGGTTTATACTCTCTTACTAAATGATTATTTACAATACGGAACCTATGAGTTTCTTTAAATGAAGGCTGATTATATTGCATTATAGTACTACCATTAAGTTTAAGTGTAGCTGAAGGGAATACATCAGTTGCCGCCGAAACAGAAACTGCCCCCTTAGGAGAAATATTAACATCTAATTTCTGGCCAACATTGACAATATTATACCCCATAGTATTTAATGCAAGTTCTTCGATCTTAGGCACACTCGCATGCTGCTTAAAACTAACGTTCATTCCTTCAGATGTAGTTGTGGCACTCAACTTATTTTGATCATCACCTAATCCGGGATAATTATCTCTTGCTGTACCGACAGGAGTTTCTCCAATCTTCACTTTACTTGTAGCTGTAACCCCCGTTAATTCTCCTTCACTATTTTCCTGGCCTGTGATAGTTACTGTTGATGTTAATTTATCCCCTGCTGGCACATCTCCCCCAGGTCCATCCCATAATTTCGCATCAATATAGCTGTTAAAATTAAATGTCAATGATTTTCCTAAATAAGTCTCACCATCTTTTGTTGTCGCTTGTGAATTAGCATTTTTGTCCCATCTAATGTTGCCATCTTTATCTTTCACAAAATCAGTTGGTCCCATTCCATCAGGATCTATAAAACGTATAGGGTTATCAAACGCATAATTATAAGGTGAGTGCCTACGCATTTGGTCTGCTAGTGGATCTATTACATGCCATCTTCCTATCTGCGCATCATACATCCGCGCTCCATAGTCATACCATTCTAACCCACTGCCATCATTGAACTCCTTCGACTGCAGTTCTTTGCCATTATACTTCATCCTATTCTCCGGATAATTGCTTCCTTTTAAAGCATTTGAACTTATCCCACTCATCGTGAGTCCAAA
>NZ_PYAW01000017.1 GCF_003014755.1 Chitinophaga niastensis
GATCCTAATAAGCAGGATAAGCCCAAAGCCTATCTTAATTTTGTTTTGTTTGACGATCAGTTTAAATTGGTAGAGGAAAATAGCGGGGTGAAACAGGTAAGTGCTACACCTGACCAGTTGCAAACCCTGGCAGTTGATAGAATGCCCATCCGCAAAAGCGGCTTCCTGTATGTATACACCAGCAATGAAAGCACGCAACCGGTGTTCTTTGATAATATAATTTTAGGAGCTGCTTCTGGTCCGTTGCTCGAAGAAACGCACTACTATCCATTTGGACTTACGATGGCGGGGATTAGTAGTAAAGCCATTTATAACCCGGTCAATAAGCAACAACTGTTCCAGGGACAACCGTTAGATGATGAGTTAGGGCTTAACTGGTATGGTTTTAAATGGAGAAATCATGATCCTCAAATAGGCAGGTTTATCCAAATTGATCCTCTTTCTGATAAGTATGTTTATAACTCGACATATGCTTTTTCTGAAAATAAAGTAACTGCTCATGTTGAGTTAGAAGGATTGGAGAGCCTGGAGTTTTTTAAAGCAAGCCTTTGGCGCAGTGCGGGGATTTCCAGCAGTACAGATGCGAAGCAATATGTAAAGGATGCAGGCGAGCAAGCTAAAAAGCCTGAAGTTTGGGCTGGAGCTACTATAATGGTGGGGCAATTTACCGTTTTAACCTTAGCCGGAATAATGACGGAGGGCGTTGGCTCTGGAAGTATGACGACTGCTGGAACTCAAGGTATGAGGAGTACAGTTGCCTCCACTACTCTTGAGTCCGGGGAGGTCAACCTTGCAGCAAGAGCAACTGAAATACATGGTGCTTTGCCTTTAGGAACGCAATCCAGAACTACTACAGCAGTAGCAAATGCAACGACAGCGGAAGGAAATACTATAACCTTGGTTGGTTCAAGTGAAGTCAATTTAAGGCCTGCTCAGAAGTCCGTGCTCAATCCAGGAGAGATAGCTGTATCGGGGAAGGGGCATGCGGAAACAACTATATTAAATTATGCTCAGGCGAATAATATTACAGTAAATGCAGTAGCGGCGAGCAGACCTATTTGTCCGGGCTGTGCAGCTGCGATAAATAATGCAGGTGCTGTTCCTGCAAGTCCGTTGAAGATAGTGCCTACGCCTCAGCCAGTTGATGCTACATATGTAAACAAGCCCATTATACCAAGATAGAATTTATTCGTTTCTGTAAAAGGGGTGGCTTATAAATTTAAGCTACCTCTTTTTTCATTCTCTTGAAGATGAAGTAAAGTTTGTATATCTCCGTAATCCAACGTTTTACTATTTAAGAAACTAATTATCCCTGTTTGGATAGCAATTTCTCTCTTCATTAAAGGATGATTGTTTATTTTATTTTGGAAGTCTTTATCAGTATTAAAATCAAGGTTTTCTATTTCTTGAATATACATATCAATAGTGTCTGTTCCATAAGTAGATATAGACTGTATTTTTGAAAAATCTTTATGAATTAAAAAATCTAAGCTATCCAAAATGGAGGTACAAGCATCAAGAGCAGAAGAAACGAATACTACACTAAAATCTTCTGTGTCCGGCGTATTTTCTTCTACTTTTTGGATTATAGTTTGTATTTTATTTTTATCTGGATTTTGTTCAAAGAGATTGTCATAAATATAATCTATGGCTTCTCTAAGTACTGTAGGATTGCCGAAGTCATAATTTTGAGAGAAATACACATAGTTGGGATAAAGTCGCTCGCAGGTGAGGTAAGCGAAGACTGCCTGTTTGTGAAAATCCCATTCTTTTAATTTATCTAATTCTTTTATTCTCATATCAACATTTTATTGAAGTACATTTTTAATTTTCCTGTTAGCGATAAAGGAATCAAGGAACTCAAATACCACTCTTTCTCTGTGACATAATAGTAAGTTAAGCTTTTATAACTTAACCTAGCATCCTTCTAAATAGGGCAATTTCACAATATAAATGGGAAATCTAATGAAATCATCGATTACCTTGGAACTCATATTGTAAAAGCCCCCCGATAGTTTATAAGTTTGGGTTACCACACCTTAAACATATAAGCTTGGATAAAGATAAAAAATTTACCGGACAGCCGATATTATCACAGATATTATCGGATATTCCGCCGAAACTTATACGTGATGCTGCTCGTAAGCACAATAGTAATCGCTATTACAAAAAATTACCACTTCGTGTACATCTGGTGAGCCTGTTATATGGGGTATTTAGTTATTGTAATGGCCTACGCGAGCTTTGCAAAGGGATGTTTGGCCTGCGAAGGGAAGCTATCGCATCTGGGTTTTGATACTGCACCAGCGAGAAGCACTCTTTCAGACGCGAACAGGCGCAGAAGCTATCTGGTATTTGAGACGATTTATCTGGAGTTATTGAAAAAGTATCACGGATTTATCTCGGACAGCCGATTGAAGGGATTAAGCATAAGAAATCTGAAGATCATTGATAGTAGCACAATTAGCTTATTTGGGGACGTCTTGCGCGGCGTGGGTCGACCACGGCTGGATGGAGCAAGACGAAAAGGAGGCATAAAGGTACACGCTATGATGGATGCTTTTAGTGGCGTAATGGAGTTTGTACGTATGACACCGGCCAAGGTGCATGACCGCCAGTTCCTGTTAAAGTTGAAATTGCCCGGGGAAAGTTTTGTAGTCTTTGATAAAGCTTATAATGACTACCGGCAGTTCCATTCCTGGAGTAGACAGCAGGTTTGGTTTGTATCCAGAATGAAGGAAAATGCAGTCTATCATGTTTGCAAGGTACTCATAGACAGGACCAGGAAGCAGAAGTGCAACGGAGTAGTTAAAGATCAAATTAAATCTCAGTAACAACGAGGTGTTCTTAGAATATCAATACGCAGTGATGTGATTTTTTCCTACAATAGAAAAAAGAACCGGGCAGCGAGCAACTACCCGGACTATCTGTAATGTTTTCACTTATTATATTTTTGGAAAATTTCTTCATTCGATTTTAATGCTGAGTTGTAGCTATCCTTAAATTCAATGGCAGCATATTTATATTCCGCGTGAATAACACTTTCAATCCAATGTTTACAGCCAAGTAAACTACGGAGATGCTTAAACGGTATTTCATGGCCGTGCTGATAGTTCTCTCTGATCCAGTTCCGCAAATGCACTATACGCAGATAGGTAACTTGGTGAGGTTTCCAATGTTTGGCCAGATTAATGGCATCTTCGATATACCAGTCGTAATCATGAGCCTTATATTCCTGTCCACAAACAGTAAGCAAACGGGTACCGTTGGCATCGCTGCCAGTCAGTGATACAAATAAAGGATACATAACAGATTTTATTAAGTGAAGGTTTGTTAGCGTCTCTTATCCGTGGTTGATTGATCAAACGCAATTAGGTTGAACATGGTTCTCATTCTGCTTCGTAGCCGGTTGCCATACAGGTCTTCCAGTTCCTGGCTGTTAAGGTTCGTTGTAACATGCGTGAGCATTTTATTTGAAATCAGCAGATCGTAGCGTGAGAGCAGTATTTCGGCCATGACGTTACAATTGTTTCCCCAAAAATTCATATTGGTTTCCAATCCCAAATCATCGAAGCAATGCACTTTTGGAATACTCGAATAGGGAAAAAAAGCATTGTTGCCGTATCTGCCGATTATATCAAAACCAATCCTGCCAAATTCAAAACTGATATCTCTGCAGGAAACAATATGCGGCCTATAGGCTTCTGCACATAGAGAGCGCATAAGATTAATCAGAGAGGTTTTGCCGCAGCCAATCTTACCAGTAAGCAAGATACCCTTGTGAAGGTCTATGCCTTCATCTGCGGCCACCGGTTCATCCCGGAGAAAGTAAGCCAGCAATTTGAGGACTACCTGCCGGTCTATGTCGTCAACTTTGAAGTGAGGACTGTAAACAGTTTTCCCGCGTTCTTCCAGGAGTTGTATTAGCTGGTAATAATCATAGGGGGTCTGAGTAGCTTTTGTTTTCGTTGGTGTGGAGCCTTCCTGCCCCGGTTGATTGTCTGGTACGTTTGTCATGATGTTCCGGTTTTGGTGGGTGAATATTCAGTATCCATTTGTGGGCGGCAGCCTGCCAGTCGGTGATCAGCGTTTTGCCGCCCTGTCGCCAGCCATTAGCCTGGTAGTAGTGGAAAAACTTGTCTGCTTCCACTTCCGGGTAGACGTGGGCGTTAAAAAATTCCTGCACCTCGGATAGGGTGGGGAGAATTCGCGCGGCGCTGGGTGCATTTTCCGCGCCGGGTGCACCCGGATCGAACTGGGGATTTTCAGTTTCATTTTTATAATTTTTTTTTGGGGGCGGGAGCCTGTTTTCTCCCTCTCGTTTATAATTGTTTATTTGTTTATTATAAAAGCGTCGCAAAATTGCGACTGGTATAGTATCACTTTT
>NZ_PYAW01000018.1 GCF_003014755.1 Chitinophaga niastensis
GTACCTGTAGGTACATTCTGAGCAGACAGCGTTGTGGCAAATACGATAATGAATAATACCCCTGCTGCTTTTTTTATATTGGAATTAATATTAAACATATCATTGGTTTTCAAACAGGTGAAATTATTGGGTTACTGGAACCTGGTACTGATAATCGTAAAATTTAAGGACCTTACCATCCTGATCTTTGATCTGTTTCAGGCGCCCAAACGCATCATAGTTATAATAAGAGATCTGATTCTTTTCATCACATTTACTGGTTATCCCTTTCAACGGCTGATAAGTATAAGTGATCATTTGCGCATTCGAAGGATAAAGTCTCACCTCATCGATATACCCGGTACCTGAAATATCTACCTCCGTTACTCCGCTAACAAGGTGTTCATAATAGGTCCAGCCGTTAAGCGATCTCCCGGTTTTTACATTACTGCTGCCGGAAATACTATACTGCCCTGATTTACTCCAATAGGAAACTGTATAAGTAACCCCACTATTCAGATTTGTTTTATATAAATAATACAAGAGCCTTCCTTGTGCCCCAATCCAGTAACATTTTGTTCCTGTGGGTGCAGTACTATCCGTCACATTAATACCATTAATACCACTTAGAAAAAACCAGGTGCCTGTGTTATCAGCTTCAAAAGAGGTATATGCTACATCACTTTGAGCCGCATTAATTACCTCAGCAATCGGATACGTGGAGTTATAATCCCACATGTAACTATGGGTGGCATCATAATTTTTTTCGAATTGCAATATGTTGCCTTTTACATCATAGTTATCAAAACCAACAACCTGATTATAGCGGCTGTCCTTATTAATGCCGGCATTTACCGATAATGGCTGAAAATTATTAATGGGCGATGTTATCTCCAATTTGTATTGCTTGTCCGCAACAATCGTATTTAAACTCCCTAACTTAAACAAATTAACCGCTGCGCCTGTAACCACACCTGTTGTTTGTCCGGAGTAATACAGGCTATCCACACTTTCAACTGTAGCATTAATAATATGTTTTGTAATCATTGTGTCCAATATATTATAACCGGTACTCGTTCCGTTCACCGGTAAATAATCCTGCGGATATCTGACAATTACATTGCGTCTGTTACCCTTACTATCAATAGCCAAATGATTTACAAGCAGATTGTAGGCTCCCTGGCCATATGTCATTTGCTCGCTGGTTGTTACAGGATTAGCCCCGCTGCCTGCAGGCGGATAAACTGTTTTTATCTTCGCCACCAGGTCATACGGATAAAGATAATTTCTGTAAGCAGTACCCTCTATTCCAAACTCGTTTACTCCATAAAAACCGGAAAGCACTATTTGCTTTGACTCTACAGCAGGCGCATATAGGTTCACCAGTGATGGATTAGACGTCGTATACACAAGGCTATCCACTTCCAGCAGGCTATTATTCTGAGCATATACCTCTTCCCTCAGCAAGCTGCCTCTTTCCAGTGATTTTTCGGAGAATGGAAGATAAACCGACTTCTGTTGATCCAATGTATTATCAAAATTCTGATCAGGATTTGTACCCAGATCAGAAAAGTAAGAGATCTTTTTACCATTGCCTGATACTGCCTCTGTTACCTTACTATAGCCTATATAACTACCTGCATTATTGGACGTTCCCGGCATAAGTGATTCGGATATAAAAGTGGCGATGCTGTATTGCCGGCCCTGATTAGTAACACTATTATAAGCGGGCCAGTAATACCTCGCTTTGCCATTTAAAATACCACTTTCATAAGTATAATTAGTGGTAACAGGTGTAGTTCCTGCTCCTGCATTAAAAGTGATTTGTTTGATCCTTAACCCTCCCGCATAGCCACTTTCAGTCTGGAGATAAAAATTACCTGTACTTTCATCTCTATATCGCACCTGGTTATAAGTATGTGGCTCATAAACGAAAGTACTGGTACCTCCACCGGGATATTGAATCGTACTAAGCATGCCAGCTTTCAGATACAAACTATCTGGTTGCCGCAGGTTATAATAATTACTCAGGGTAGTTGCATCAAAACTACTGATATAGCTATTTTTATTGCTAAAAAAGCCCCAGTGGTCAACATTATAACTTAAATACGGAGGAAGGGTATATGAGGAATCATAGATAAACCGATAAGGAGGAAGCTCCTGAAAATTGCTGTTACCTTCCCGTACAGATAAAAGTTTTAACCGTTCTGTGGGCACATTATTGTAATCAAACTTAAAGTACTTGTAAGGAATATTGGGAGATGCATTCGTGTAAACAGCTATTGTATCCAGTTTATACCATCTCAGCAAATCAAAACTTAATGGCTCTACGTATTTTAACACACTACTATTAGTCGGATCATAATACGGTGTTTGCTGTTGCTGCTGTAGACTATAATCATACATCCATTGTCTGGCTCCTAAATTCATAACTCTACCGGAAGACTCTTTATAAGCAAACGGTGGAATATTTATCGGGTTATTAGAATAACCATTAGTAGTCCCGATGCTGGGATCAAAAGAAGAGCCTCCCTGATATAAAAGAGAATTGTAGATCTGGTTATAATCATACGTTAATTCATTGGAACGGGAATAACTGAACGCGATGGTGGTATTGTCAGTTACTATTGTTGCCAGGTAACTGGGGGCAATTAAATGGCCCCTGCATTGGTTAGTATTAAAATTCTTATAGGTATCTCCCGTTGATCCAAATAACCACCCCAGAAAACCGCCGGAAGTATTCGTGGTTTGTGAATATTGATAGCTGATAGCCCTGGAAAAACTGGCAATAGGATATGGGTTATGATAATAATAAAAATTTACGGTATCGTTTTGCGGAAGGATCATCTTACTGATATTCCATGTATTGACTGTACAGCCAACATAATATTGCTGAAAAAAGTCAATACTTTGTTCCATAGCATCCAGTGCGGTGTTATCACTCACGCCGGGAACATATCCGAAAATAAATTTTGTTCCATCTTCCACCGTAATATCCATCCCGGAAATGATCACATGCTGGCTGAATATATAATCTCTCGATGAAAAAAAACCATTATAACTAACAGTGGCACTATCATTTTGAATCGTGGTATATATGTTAACCTTTATATTGGGATTGGATTGTACCCGGATAGTGCCATCCGCATTGATGAAAAATTTGCCACTGTAACCAGGAATATTAAAATTATATTCATCCGGTTCAGCTTCGGAAAAGCCATTGCCTTTACTATAATCAAGACTTATATTGGAGGCAATTGCGGTAATATTAGCAGTGGTATTCCAGCTGCTATTGTTTAGTTTATTAGTATTATAAACATATCCGGATGCAATTGAATAAGTAGCAGTGTTGTTGCCACTTATATCAGGCAAAATCCTTGTAAAGTTAAAGCCATCCTCATCAGGAAGCCCTTTTACAATACGTGTTACAGATCCGCCTGATACTAACGACCAGTTCATCCCAACCGGCCCCGGATGTTGATCCGGCCGTACTCCGGAAGTATTGTAGGATAAAAAGAGCGGCAACTCTTTTTTATTTTCCTTTAAAGTATACAGGGGCACTTTAATACCCACTGTACCGTTATACTTGGATACCGGCATTTCATTATACAATGTCATGGCTGCCGCTGCCGGACTGGAAAAGCTGACATAGCTTTTGGGTAACTGGGCAAGTGCCACCTGGATGCTTAGCAACTGTAATAAGAGTGCTATATATTTTTTCATAAAGAAGAAATGTAAAACTGGTCAATAATTTTTCACCCCCTAATTACCTGTACTTCTGCGCGGGATGGCTGGTTTCACAAAATACCTGCGTGTACTATCCGCAATACCAGACAATGGCCTGATATTTAACGAATCTTTTTGAGGCAAGGCACCTGAGTTGGCCGTTTTTTGTATCACCATAGCAGGATACACGGGGAGCGTTTTCTTTATGAAGGCCGCACTGTCTTTTATTTGAATAAAATGTCCGTGTTGCGCATAGGTACTTTTCACGCTAAAAAAGAAGATCACACAGATACATAAATAAAAGCGGGTCAGGATATTTTTAATTGATTCCATTTTGAAGGGCTTCATCATGCTTTATTGTTTTACATTCACTTTTAACTCCAGTTGTTCAATTCGTTTATTTTGCTCAATGATATACAGGGTTAATTCTTCCATTTTCTGCAGCAGCTTCTTATTCATCTCTCCCAAATCCAGCCCATCTTTCTCTACTTCTTTAGCAGAAGGAATTTCTGGCAGATGCTTATTTTCTTTGATAAAAGTTTCTACATATTG
>NZ_PYAW01000019.1 GCF_003014755.1 Chitinophaga niastensis
ATCATAGATGTTGCAGCTTATAGAGAGGACGAGACCTTGCTGCACGCCTGTATTGAATCGCTGATCATCCGTCCCTTTGATTTATCGGCTGATCATATGTTGCGGGCGCATTTAATAGTATTGGGCCCCCGGGAGCATATACTTGTGATCACGTTGCATCATATCGCGTCAGACGCGTGGTCTGCCGGCATTATCGTAAAAGAGCTGGCCGGTTTTTACAATGCATATATAGAGGGAGTTCCTGCGCAGTTGCCGCTGCCAGCGATTCAATATGCCGACTATGCCATCTGGCAGCGGGCATATTTATCAGGAGCGCTCATGGAACAAAAACTTGCCTACTGGAAAGATAAACTGGCAGGAGTAAGTGTTTTAAATTTCCCCACTGATTATCCGCGGCCTGCTGTACAAAGTACCCGTGGAGAAATGAGGGAATTTAAGTTCGACCAGGAATTATCAGCACAATTGAAAGCGTTATCGCTGGAACATGGAGTAACATTATACATGGCGCTGCTAGCCCTTTTCAAGGTGTTGCTGTATCGTTACAGCGGGCAAAAAGATATTTGTGTAGGAAGCCCGGTAGCCGGCAGAACACAAGAAGAAACAGAAGCATCGATCGGCTTTTTTGTTAATACGCTCGCCCTGCGAAGTGATTTAAGCGGATGCCCTTCGTTTATTTCTTTATTGGAACAGGTAAAACAAACTACGCTGGCTGCTTACGATCACCAGGAAGTACCTTTTGAGAAAGTGGTAGAAGCGGTAACAAAAGAGCGGAATATGAGCCGGCATCCTTTGTTTCAGATAATGTTTGAACTGCATAATATGCCGGAAGCCTCCGGGTTGCATTTGGAAGCCTTGCAATTATCAGAAGAACCTATTGAACACGTAGCATCACAATTTGATCTGATCATTTCACTAAGGGAAGATATGGAGGGCTTAGGCGGTAGAATAGCTTACTGTGCTGATCTGTACAACGCAGCAACAATAGATCGGATGATACTTCATTTTGAAACCTTACTAAGATCTGTTGTGAAATCACCAGATGAGCAGATAGGTGCATTGAATATGCTCACCACAGCCGAAATGCACCAGTTATCTGTGACCTTTAATGGCGCTGTAGCCGGTTACCCGGTAGATAAGACGATTATTGATCTGTTTGAAGAGCAGGCAGTACGTACACCTGATGCCCGGGCCGTTGTGTTTGAAGATATTGTTTTAACATATCGTGAGCTGGATGCACGCGCTAATCAATTGGCTCACTACCTGGCCGGTAAAGGAGTTAACGCGGAAACATGTGTGCCTGTTTGTATGGAGCGCTCTTTGGAAATGATCATAGGAATATTGGGCGTTATGAAAGCAGGCGGTGCTTATGTACCTATTGACCCAACGTATCCCGCGAACAGGATTAATTTTATGATAACAGACATAGGTGCTGGCCTGGTTGTAAGTAGTAGCGGTTGGAATTATCCGGCTGATGAGAATTCGGCTATTGAAATCATTGATATTATCAACGATTGGCCCACTATTGCACAGTTGTCAACAGAAAAAGTACGAACAAAAGTACTGCCTTCCAGCCTGGCGTACGTCATATATACTTCGGGTTCTACTGGCCAACCGAAAGGGGTGATGGTAGAGCATAAAAGCCTGGTATCATCTACATTATCCAGGATTAACTATTACAAGGATATTGGTACTATCTTCCTGGTGCCTTCTTTCTCTTTTGATTCATCAGTGGCGGTGATATTCTGGAGCCTGTGTGCAGGCGGTAGGTTGCTACTCTGCAAGGAAGAACAGCTAAAAACTCCTGTAAGTATAAAAGGGTTATTGAATAATGCAGATGTCATTCTTTGTGTGCCTGCTTATTACAGGTTTTTATTGGATGAAGATATTGTAAAAGGTTCATCGCTGAAAAGAGTGATCCTGGCAGGGGAACGCCTGGATGAAGATCTGGTAAAACGTCATTTTGCAATAACTGAAAATAGTTCTCTGTATAACGAATACGGACCTACGGAATGTACTGTATGGTCTACAGTAGCTGCTATAGAACCGCAAAACAATTTAATTACAATAGGAAAACCGATCAATAATATCCGTACCTATATTTTGGATGAAGAAGGAAATATAGTACCAATCGGAGTTGCCGGGGAGTTGCATATTGGAGGCACCCAGGTGGCAAGAGGATATTTTAATCGCCCTGAACTGACCACTGCCAGGTTTATCCCGGATGCTTTCGGTAAAGAAGAAGGCGCAAGATTATATAAAACAGGCGACGTGGCCAGATGGTTACCTGGTGGCAACATTGAATATCTTGGCCGGATAGATGAACAGGTAAAGATCCGTGGATACCGGATAGAATTGGGGGAAATAGAAAATGTATTACAGCACTGCGGGCTGGTGGATCAGGTGGTAGTCCTGGCCAGAACAGTCAATGATGATAATAGCAGTAGTAAACAGTTGGTGGGCTATATTGTTCCTCATGGTGATTTTGATAAAGAAGGCATTCTCTCTTATCTGAAAATGAAGCTGCCGGAATATATGATCCCCCATCTGTTTGTAAAAATGGAAAAATTACCGCTTACTGCTAATGGAAAAATAGATAAACAGGTATTGCCGGCTCCCGGTGCAGACGATTTATCAATGCATGAATATGTAGCCCCACGTAATGAAACAGAGCAGTTATTGGTAAATATCTGGAGGAAATTATTATATGCTGAACGGGTGGGCATCCATGATAATTTTTTTGAGCTGGGAGGACACTCACTGCTCGCCATCCGCATGATCTCAGAAATTCATAAAGCATTACAGATAGAAATACCTGTTGGTACCTTTTTTCAACTTCCCTCAATTGCAGCATTAGCTAAGTATTTAAAAGTTATTCAACATGACTTTTTATCTGAAGAGGAAGAGGTAAATAGTATTGAATTATAATTTTATCTGATCTTCTTTCATCATTAAACTATTAAATATGCAAGGTTTTAATTTAACCGAGGTGATAGATTTATTGGAAAAAGCAAATAGTATTGGCATTAAAATATCTTTTGATAATGATAAACTGGTAATAAAAACAAACAAATCAAGAGAGATTGACGGATCATTTTTAAATGTTCTGCAGGATAATAAAGAATATCTATTAGAATATTTCAAAAAACACCGGCGACACAAATCAGGTATATCTTTCAATAAAAAAATACCTGTTGCCCGAAGACGCATGTCAGAACGCATCCCATTATCATTCAGCCAGGAACGTTTGTGGTTTATTGACCAATTGGAAGGTACAGTACAATATCATATTCCAGCTGTGATAAGACTGAATGGAAGCCTTGACAGGAATGCACTTACACATGCTTTAAAGACAATAGTTAATCGTCATGAAGTACTCAGGACAGTTATTTCGCAGGAAGAAGGGATAGCTTATCAACGCATACAGGATATTGATAAATGGAAACTGACTATAACGGATAAGCCCCGGTATAAAACAGATGCAATAGCGCTGCAAACTTATGTGAAAGCATTGATTGATACACCTTTTAATTTAACAGTAGATTATTTGTTACGGGCACATTTAATAGTACTGGACAAGGAAGAATATGTACTCGTGGCTACTATGCATCATGTAGCGTCAGATGCATGGTCAAAGAGTATTATAGTGCGGGAGCTGGTAGCGTTATATGAAGCTTACGTCGAAGAACGCTCTGCAGAGCTTCCCCTTCTTGAAATTCAATATGCAGATTATGCCATCTGGCAGCGCACCTATTTATCAGGTGCCGTATTGGATGAAAAGCTGCGTTACTGGAAAGATAAACTGGAAGGAGTAAGTACATTGCAATTACCTGCTGATTATCTGCGGCCGGCTATACAACATACGGGAGGGTCACAATTTTCGTTTACCCTTGATCGTGATTTGTCTGATCAGTTGCAAAAATTATCACAGCAACAGGAGGTAACGTTATTTATGACGATGCTAGCCGTTTTCAAGGTATTATTGTATCGTTACAGTAATCAAACAGATGTCTGTGTTGGCATTTCTGCAGCTGCACGTCAACAGGAGGAAGTAAAAGGGTTGATCGGTTTTTTTATCAATACATTGGCACTGCGTAGCGACTTAAGCAACAATCCTTCTTTTTTATCTTTGTTGGAGCAGGTGAAATGGACAACACTCGGTGCTTACGAA
>NZ_PYAW01000020.1 GCF_003014755.1 Chitinophaga niastensis
CATGATATTGCAGTACCATCGGCCATGAGGGGCTTAACTTCTCTGTTCGGAATGGGAAGAGGTGAACACCCTCGGCATAACCACCATAAGATCTTGGGCTTGTTTAGATGAGCAGGTTACTTTGCAGCCACCATGCCCCAAGCACTAATAAGATAACATATTGGGAAAGTCGTATACGAACTTATAACGTAATAAATAAAAATTAAAGCTTACGGGCAATTAGTATTACTCGGCTGCGATGTTACCACCCTTACACCTGTAACCTATCAACGTCGTAGTCTCCGACGGCCCTTAAAAGTAAACTCATCTTGAAGCAGGTTTCACGCTTAGATGCTTTCAGCGTTTATCCTATCCATACATAGCTACTCTGCACTGCACCTGGCGGCACAACAGATACACCAGCGGTATGTACAACCCGGTCCTCTCGTACTAAGGTCATGTCCTCTCAATTTACTAACGATCACAACAGATAGGGACCGAACTGTCTTGCGACGTTCTGAACCCAGTTCACGTGCCACTTTAATCGGCGAACAGCCGAACCCTTGGGACCTTCTCCAGCCCCAGGATGTGACGAACCGACATCGAGGTGCCAAACCTCACCGTCGATATGAGCTCTTGGGTGAGATCAGCCTGTTATCCCCGGAGTACCTTTTATCCTTTGAGCGATGGCCCTTCCATACAGAACCACCGGATCACTTTAGCCTGCTTTCGCACCTGCTCGGCTTGTTTGCCTCACAGTCAAGCACCCTTATACTAATGCGCTCTGCGTACGATTACCAACCGTACTGAGGGTACCTTTGCGAGCCTCCGTTACCTTTTAGGAGGCGACCACCCCAGTCAAACTACCCACCAAACAATGTCTCCCTTGCAGGATTAGACTCTAAATAACAGAAGGTTGGTATTTCAACGATGACTCCACAACTCCTGGCGAAGCTGCTTCATAGTCTCCCAACTATCCTACACATCTGGCATTCAAAATCAATGTTAAGTTGTAGTGAAGGTTCACGGGGTCTTTCCGTCCCGTTGCGATTAACCGGCATCTTCACCGATACTACAATTTCACCGAGCTCGTGGTAGAGACAGTGTACAACTCATTAGACCATTCGTGCAGGTCGGAACTTACCCGACAAGGAATTTCGCTACCTTAGGACCGTTATAGTTACGGCCGCCGTTTACTGGGGCTTCAGTCAGAAGCTTTGGCTTGCGCCGAACATCCTTCCTTAACCTTCCAGCACCGGGCAGGTATCAGGCTCTATACGTCATCTTGCGATTTTGCAGGGCCCTGTGTTTTTGTTAAACAGTTGGTTGTACCATTTTACTGAGGCCGCATTACTGCGGCACGCCTTATCCCGAAGTTACAGCGTCAATTTGCCTAGTTCCTTTACCACGGATCACTCGAGCGCCTGAGAATACTCTTCTCGACTACCTGTGTCGGTTTACGGTACGGGCTGCTATAAACGAACCTTAGAAGTTTTTCTTGGAAGTCTGATTAGGGACACTATCAGCGCGGCCGAAGCTTTGCTGTACTATCAGGTTTCAGCAAGTCTGGCGGATTTTCCTACCAAACCTATACCTACACCCTTTAACGCACTATTCCGTAAGTGCGCGGTCCTTTCACTACTCCGTTACTCCATCGAATTTATAGCAGGTACTGGAATATTCACCAGTTTGCCATCAGCTACGCCTTTCGGCTTTGCCTAAGGACCCGACTAACCCTGATCCGATTAGCGTTGATCAGGAACCCTTAGTCTTACGGCGATAAGATTTTTCATCTTATTTATCGTTACTTATGCCTACATTTTCTTTTCTAAACGCTCCAGCATGTTTCGCAACACACCTTCAATGCAGTTTAGAATGCTCCCCTACCGTCTAATACCTAAGTATTAGGCCTAAAGCTTCGGTTATACGTTTGATGCCCGATTATTTTCCGTGCCCAAACCCTCGACCAGTGAGCTGTTACGCACTCTTTAAATGAATGGCTGCTTCCAAGCCAACATCCTGGCTGTTTTAGGATTTGAACCGCGTTTGATCAACTTAACGTATCATTAGGGACCTTAGCTGTTAGTCTGGGTTATTTCCCTCTCGGCCATGGACCTTAGCGCCCACAGCCTCACTCCCGGAGATTATGTTATAGCATTCGGAGTTTATTAGGGTTTGGTAGGCGGTGAAGCCCCCTAGCCCAATTAGTAGCTCTACCTCTATAACACGTCTATATCCGAGGCTGTTCCTAAAAACATTTCGGGGAGAACGAGCTATCTCTCAGTTTGATTGGCCTTTCACCCCTATCCACAGGTCATCCCATAGCTTTTCAACGCTAATGAGTTCGGACCTCCAGTTAGTTTTACCTAACCTTCATCCTGCCCATGGATAGATCACAAAGTTTCGCGTCTACCCCCACTGACTGATTCGCTCTGTTAGAACTCGCTTTCGCTACGGCTCCGGTACTGAAGACCTTAACCTTGCCAGTGAGGAGTAACTCGTAGGCTCATTATGCAAAAGGCACGCCGTCACCCGTTACCAGGCTCCGACCGCTTGTAAGCGCACGGTTTCAGGAACTATTTCACTCTCCTGTTCGGAGTACTTTTCACCTTTCCCTTACGGTACTGGTTCACTATCGGTATCTAAGGAGTATTTAGCCTTACCAGATGGTGCTGGCAGTTTCATACAGGATTTCTCCGGTCCCGCACTACTCAGGATACTACACGTCCATCAGAATTTATGCCTACAGGACTTTCACCTGCTACGGTTCATCTTTCCAGATGATTCAACTTGATCTGACTTTCTAAAAGTAGTCCTACAACCCCGGATAGAATTGCTTCGATCCGGTTTGGGCTCTTCCCCGTTCGCTCGCCACTACTTAGGGAATCATTAATTTATTTTCTTTTCCTACAGGTACTTAGATGTTTCAGTTCCCTGCGTTGGCTCTCCTTACGGAGTAATACACCTTCAGTGTACTGGGTTGTCCCATTCGGAAATCTACGGATGTAACGATCGTTTGCATCTCCCCGTAGCTTATCGCAGCTTACCACGTCCTTCGTCGCCTCTTAGATCCTAGGCATCCACCATGCGCTCTTATTCGCTTTAAAAAATTTAGTATTTAAGTATTACTACTCGCATACAACTTGCATTTCCCAATATGTCAAAGAACTTTTGACCTACAGATTAATT
>NZ_PYAW01000021.1 GCF_003014755.1 Chitinophaga niastensis
TCCAGCTGTGCTACATCATAGTAGGTCCGGGTAATCTGTGCGTTGGTGCCACTGTTAATGAACAGGTTTGCAGTAGCATCAGGCACAAAAGCGGGCGGACCAAGATCCAGTGCATTTTTTTTCTCTCCTACTTCTGTAATTCTACCCAACAAATCATAGTTCGTGTAGCTGTACTGGTTACAGTGCGTTATTTAAAGGATGTTTTTTGCTACAAAGCTGAATAGCGTGCTAATGCTGCAAAAAACATCCTGTAAGAAAATTTACCTTTCTTTGTCCAACTATTTAAAATAAACATGAGTATTATTTATTTCAAAGGGGATGCTACAAAACCTTTGGGGAGTGCGAATAAAATTATAGCCCATATTTGCAATGATATTGGTGGCTGGGGCAAAGGTTTTGTTACAGCTATTTCCAAACGTTGGTCAGAACCAGAAAAAATGGTATAGACAGTGGCATAAATCACAAGCCAACTTTACTCTTGGACAAACTCAATTCGTGCAAGTTGAGTCGAATTTATGGATTGCAAATATTATTGGGCAACACAAAATCTATACCGATGAAAATGGGCAACCTCCCATACGATATGAAGCCATTCAAGAAGGACTCAAAAAAGTAGGTGACTTTGCACTGGAAATAAAGGCTACAGTTCATATGCCGAGAATAGGTTGTGGGCTTGCTGGTGGCACTTGGGACAAAACAGAACCTATAATTTCAACGAGATAATAAGCCGGAAAATAGAAGTAACCGTTTATGATTTTTAACTAAACGGCTTTTTCTCTGTCAGTTCAATTTTCCTTCCATCAAAATCTTGTACAACAGCTGTATATCCCCATTCAGTTTGGGTAGGCTCCGCAATAATTCTAATCCCTTTATATGTGAGGCTTTGAATTGTCGAGTTTAGATTTTCAACAATGAACCCTAATCTAGTTGTATGATCAGGTGTTATAGTACCTTTAGGCAGAGGATAAATTTCCAAAACAAGATTTCCACCAATGCTAGCATAATGATAAGGTCCATTACCATGCCTATGATAATCAAATTGAAAGCCAAGGTCTGAATAGAACTCGGATTGCTCTTGTAACTTATCAGTTTTGATTACGATTAAATTTAAATTTACCATTACTTTAAAACTAACCCATAAAGCTAATAAAAAGATGCAGCAAATTGGTATAGCCAGCTATTTTTTGGTAATACCAAAACATCTAAGCTTACATGCTTCGCATTCAAAAAGCGGTTCTGCTTCAGCCTAATGCTACTTTTCTTTTCGCCAGCAACCCGATCTTCCTTTTAATCTCCGCTACATTTACCCTTTTGTGACCACTGGGAACAAAAGGCAAGCACTACTTTCCATTGATGTTGTTAGAAAACTGGCGGATGCCCTGGATACTACTGTTGGCTTTTTACTCAGAGAGGCTAACGATACCAACATCCTTAAAGATCCCAAGATGATGAAGCGGCTTAATGAGATTAACGAACTTCCTGATAAAGATAAAAAGTGTGTTTACTCCCTCCTGGATGCTTTTCTTGCTAAATCCAAACTACAAGCGATCCTTAAATGATAAAACCAGCTAATAGCTGGTTTTATCATTGTGTATTTACAATAACTTACCTTTTTAATCATCATTTCCGTCATAGTACAGATATTCCAAAGTCTGAATAGCTATTTCCTCAATTTCTTCTTGAGGGAATAATTGCAGTTTCCCCATTATATCTTCAGATTCTTCCAAAGGAATATCGAACCCTTGATATAATGTAATTGCCGCCTCTGTTGGTGTAGCTCCTTTTTCCTTTAATTTTAATAAGAGATCCGGCTTTGTTAAAGCTGCAATATTAAGCGTTTTTAAATATTCATAAAACCCTTTTATTCTTGGATGTAAAATCATAAAATATTATCAAATTTTAATGCGGTTTCTGATCCTTTTTTAAGTTTAAATTTATTTCTCTAGGCTTACTATTGGGCAGATCCGAACCTTCTGGTCTTACTCGTTCATATTTTATTTTACCTTGCTCAAAGCCTTCTTGTTTTAACAAACTTTCAAATTCTGATAATAGATCCCTAAAGATAGCTGGGCCGACTGACCCCTGTGCCCTTGTTGTATTAAAGCCATCTTCAGCATATATCCCTACTTTAGATAGCTCTATGCTTTTCCCGTTTACTTTAAAGTCTGCATCAAAAAGAACCATTTGGTCATTTTTCATAAAAAATCCATCTATTTTCCCCTTCTTGGCATCAACTAACAGTTCCCCAGCTCCCTCTAATATCTTTCTGGTTCCTCCTTTAGCAAACAAACCCGCTTTCTCTTCAGGGAAAAAAAGCATTCCAGCTTCAAATCCTAATGCTCCAACGGCTTGACCATCCCCATGAACAGCCTTATCTATTAATTCTCCATATTCTTTTGCTATTGCTACCCCTGCCTTAACTGAGGTCATAATTTGACGCTCCAGCTGTCCTTTCCCTACATTAGGATCTGCAATAGTGGTTCGACCAAAATCCTTATCAGAAAAGAACTCTTTAATCATACCAGGAATATTCTGCAAACCTGCCACACTTTCTTTTGCTCGTTGAATTGCTCCTTTTGCAACATCTTCTCTATACTTCTTTAACTCAGTAGTTCCATAAATTTTCTTCTCCAGAAGTTCTGCCATGAACCATTCGAACTCCCGCCCATCAAGGTCAATACCTGCTATTGGATTGTTTCCTGCGAACTGATATGATGTTAAATCCGGGTACTTTTTCTGCAACGGATCTACTGATAAGAACTTCCCTATACGTGGATCGTAGATTCGCATTCCGTAATCTATCTGATTGCCATCTCCCTTCACCTCATTATCATTCTCTTTTTTGTTGAACCCATACCTGTACCCCCCACTCAAATTCCATCTCCTCCCCACCAGCTGCATCCCAAACGGCGCATAATCCGATGCCGAATACAGCGTTGCATTTTGTGCTCCCTGTTGATCGGAGATAGTGGCCATTATATTCCCAAGGT
>NZ_PYAW01000022.1 GCF_003014755.1 Chitinophaga niastensis
TCTCTCAAGGCGCAGCAACTGTTCGTTAATTCTATTGATTCTTTGGGCAGCATGAAGTCCCGCATGCAAGGAAAGCTGGGTAAATTATCCCGGCCATTGCAGTCAGGTGGTCCTTACCTGGACAGCCTTCAAAATTCACTTGCTTTTTTAAAACAATCAAAGGATTTATTGAATCAGTCGAAGGGAGCTACTGATAAATTAAATAGTTCGCTTCAGTCGGTAGAACAGTTGAAGGATAAACTGCAACAGGCAGAAGAGATCAAAGCGTTTATACGGGAGCGTAAACAATTATTGAATGAACAGCTAAAACAATACACTGGTTTCTCCAAAGATCTGCAGAAAATGAATAAGGAAGCTTATTACTATTCTCAGCAGCTGAAAGAATATAAAGAAGTATTTAAAGATAAAAAGAAAGCGGAGCAGAAAGCGATGGAGCTGATGCAAAAAGTTCCTGCTTTTAATGATTTTATACAACAACATTCTCAACTGGCCAGCTTATTTAATATACAGGGTGCTGCTGCTGCTGCGCAAAGCCTGGAAGGCTTACAAACACGTAGCCAGGTGGAACAGCTGATTCAGCAACGTATAGGAAGCGGCGGCCCCAGTGCAGGCGCAGGAGTAAGCCAGCAAATGGCAGAAGCGCGGAGTAAGATGGATGAGTTAAAAAGTAAGTTCCCGGATCTGGACAACGCTGCAGATATGCCCAACTTTAGGCCGAATCAAATGAAGACAAAAAGCTTCCTGCAAAGATTGGAGTTTGGGAGCAACATCCAGTTTCAGCGCAGCAATAAATTTTTCCCTACTACCGGAGATCTGGCAGGGCAGGTAGCTTACAAGTTCCACAAAAATGGGAGCACCGGGTTGGGGCTTTCCTACAAGCTGGGCATGGGTACCGGCTTTGATAATATCCACTTCTCCAACCAGGGAGTAGGTATACGGTCCTTCATCGACTGGAAGTTAAAAGGCACTTTTTTTCTTAATGGTGGTTATGAACAAAACTATCAGCCCAATTATGTAGCGCTCCCGGATGGAGTTGGACAACAGTGGACACAGAGCGGGTTGATAGGGATCAGTAAAAAGTATAAGATCAATAGTAAGATGAAAGGCAATATCATTTTGCTATTTGATTTTCTATATAATCAGCATGTACCGAAGACGGATCCTATAAAGCTAAGGACCGGTTACACCTTTTGATAATAAAACAATTTTAAATCTATAAATAGTTATGAAGAGAAAAATCTTACAATTAATTCCTGTATTCTTCTGCATGTTTTCCTATTCCACCGTAGCGCAGAATATGGTGTTTGATACTTTGACGGCAAAGGTGGGTGCCAATAAAAATATTACATGGACGACTTCTACTTTTGGGAATGGTTTTGGACATAAAATTTATTCATTTGATCCAGGGGGAAGGACCGATCTCCGGATTGCTGCAAGGAATAATTCTGCTACCTGGACGGATGTGATGAACATCACTTCTTTGGGTAATGTGGGTATTGGAAATGTGAACCCTCAATGTCTTTTCCATGTAACTGCATTCAACAACACTAATAGCCTGGCTGCTTTATTATGGGGGCAGTATTATGGCACTGCCATTTCAGTACAGGCAACAGGTGCCAGCAACTATGCGCTCATGGTTAATTCCAATCAGAACAGTGACGGTACAGCAGCAAGTGGAGGTGTCAAAAATCTTTTATTTGTCAGAGCCGATGGCAATGTGGGAATAGGAACGCTTTCTCCTTCGGCAGGACTGCATGTGACACAGGTGAGTACCTTACCGAATGGAGACAGGGCCGCGGCAATATTAGGTAACGCGTATAATGACTGGACCTATTTTGGTGGAATTACCGGAGGGAAGATCAGAGGCAGCAATGAAGGATACCTGGCACTGGAAACCAATCCGGGTTCGAATAATGCGATGTTCATGAACTCCGTTTCTTCCGGGAATATTTTAATGGTAAATGGTGGCGGAAATGTAGGTATTGGAACAAACACCACCAACGGATATAAGTTGGCAGTTAACGGCGTAATAGGAGCACGCCGGGTTAAAGTAGAACAGATTGCCTGGGCTGATTTCGTATTTCAACCGGAGTATGAATTGCCTTCTTTACAATATGTAGAAACTTTTATCAAAGAAAATAAGCATCTGCCAGAAATTCCTTCTGCTAAAGAAGTAGAGAAAGATGGGCTGGATTTGGGAGAGAT
>NZ_PYAW01000023.1 GCF_003014755.1 Chitinophaga niastensis
TCTCTCAAGGCGCAGCAACTGTTCGTTAATTCTATTGATTCTTTGGGCAGCATGAAGTCCCGCATGCAAGGAAAGCTGGGTAAATTATCCCGGCCTTTACAATCCGGTGGTCCCTACCTGGACAGCCTTCAAAATTCACTTGCTTTCTTAAAACAATCAAAGGATTTATTGAATCAGTCGAAGGGAACTACTGATAAATTAAATGGTTCGCTTAAGTCGGTGGAACAGTTAAAGGATAAGCTACAGCAGGCGGAAGAGATCAAAGCATTTATACGGGAGCGTAAACAATTATTGAATGAACAGCTAAAGCAGTACACCGGTTTTTCAAAAGATCTGCAGAAAATGAATAAGGAAGCTTATTACTATTCCCAGCAGCTGAAAGAATATAAAGAAGTATTTAAAGATAAAAAGAAAGCGGAGCAGAAAGCGATGGAGCTGATGCAAAAAGTTCCTGCTTTTAATGATTTTATACAACAACATTCCCAGCTGGCCAGCTTATTTAATATACAGGGTACTGCTGCTTCTGCGCAAAGCCTGGAAGGATTACAAACACGTAGCCAGGTGGAACAGCTGATTCAGCAACGTATAGGAAGCGGCGGCCCCGGTGCAGGCGCAGGGGTAAGCCAGCAAATGGCAGAAGCCCGCAGTAAGATGGATGAATTGAAAAGTAAGTTCCCGGATCTGGACAACGCTGCAGATATGCCCAACTTTAGGCCGAATCAAATGAAGACCAAAAGTTTTCTGCAAAGATTGGAGTTTGGGAGCAACATCCAGTTTCAGCGCAGCAATAAATTTTTCCCTACCACTGGCGATCTGGCAGGACAGGTAGCTTACAAGTTCCATAAAAACGGGAGTACGGGTGTAGGGCTTTCCTACAAGCTGGGCATGGGCACCGGCTTTGATAATATCCACTTTTCCAATCAGGGAGTAGGTATACGTTCCTTTATTGACTGGAAGTTAAAAGGCACTTTTTTTCTTAATGGTGGTTATGAACAAAACTATCAGCCCAATTATGTAGCGCTACCGGATGGAGTTGGGCAGCAATGGACGCAGAGTGGATTGATAGGGATCAGTAAAAAGTATAAGATCAATAGTAAGATGAAAGGCAATATCATTTTGCTATTTGATTTTCTATATAATCAACATGTACCAAAGACGGATCCTATAAAACTAAGGACCGGTTACACCTTTTGATAATAAAACAATTTTAAATCTATAAATAGTTATGAAGAGAAAAATCTTACAATTAATTCCTGTATTCTGCATGTTTGCCTATTCCACCGTAGCTCAAAATATGGTGTTTGATACTTTGACGGCAAAAGTGGGTGCCAATAAAAATATTACATGGACCACTTCTACTTTTGGGAATGGTTTTGGACATAAGATTTATTCATTTGACCCAGGGGGAAGGACCGATCTCCGGATTGCTGCAAGGAATAATTCTGCTACCTGGACGGATGTGATGAACATCACTTCTTTGGGTAATGTGGGTATTGGAAATGTAAATCCTCAATGTCTTTTCCATGTAACTGCAGTCAACAACACTACCAGCCTGGCTGCTTTATTATGGGGGCAGTATTATGGCACTGCCATTTCAGTACAGGCAACCGGTGCCAGCAACTATGCGCTAATGGTTAATTCTAATCAGAATAGTGACGGTACAGCAGCAAGTGGAGGTACCAAAAATCTTTTATTTGTCAGAGCCGATGGTAATGTGGGAATAGGAACGACTTCCCCTTCGGCAGGTCTGCATGTGACACAGGTGAGCACCTTGCCAAACGGAGACAGGGCCGCAGCAATATTAGGTAACGCCTATAATGACTGGACCTATTTTGGTGGAAATACCGGCGGGAAGATCAGAGGGAGCAATGAGGGATATCTGGTATTGGAAACCAATCCGGGTTCGAATAATGCGATGTTCATGAACTCCGTTTCTTCCGGGAATATTCTAATGGTAAACGGTGGTGGAAATGTAGGTATTGGAACAAATACCACCAACGGATATAAGTTAGCAGTTAATGGTGTTATAGGAGCACGCCGGGTTAAAGTAGAACAGATTACCTGGGCGGATTTCGTATTTCAACCGGAGTATGAACTGCCTTCTCTGCAATATGTAGAAACTTTTATCAAAGAAAATAAGCATCTGCCAGAAATTCCTTCTGCTAAAGAAGTAGAGAAAGATGGGCTGGATTTGGGAGAGAT
>NZ_PYAW01000024.1 GCF_003014755.1 Chitinophaga niastensis
AGGCTGTTATTACCGGTTCCCACCAGTGCAATCACCTGTATTTTACCGGCATAGTTATTTTGAAAACGGGTTATCTGACCCAATATCGCGGTATCTTTATCCAGTGGCATCACTATATACAGCAGCTTTTTACCGGCATAGGCATCCAGGTTAAGCAGCTGCCCATCCAATGTGGTCAGTGCCTGCTGGGCACTACAATAATATGCACCGCAACAGCAAATCATTATTAATATAAAAATCCTGTTCATCATATCATTGGGGATTAGTTAAAGTATTGACGTATCGTTTTATAATATTTCCATTCATGTCTTTTACATGCTGGAATCTTCCAAAAAGGTCATATTCGTAATAGGTTATTTTTCCTTCAGGAGTAGTCATGGAGGTCATACCACCAAAAACGGGCGAATAGGTATAGCAGGTTACCTGCGCAGAGGTGCCTGCAAGACCGCTGCTTATTTTTGCCAGCTCCGCCCGCATCGCTGCGTCGGAGGAGGGGTTATCCAGCACAGCGGGATTCACCAGGCCTGATACTGTTGTGTAATCACTGCCGGTTACCTTAGCCACAGGGAAACTACCGCTATACCCCCAGAGGTAAGCTTCTTTTACGTCAGTAGTTTTATACTGCTCGGTAAGATTACCCCTTGTATCATAGGCAGATAAATTAACCTCGATGGAATCGCCTCCGGCAAAGAAGGTGCGGAGCTTTGACAAATGGAGCTTTGAAGTATTATAATAGCCAAACATATATTTTGCGCCGCTGACAAAGACCGGGTTGGCATTATTTGTTTTCATAGAATCCACCACTTCTATGGGCTGCAGGTAATTTTTATTCTTCAGTGTATCTTTCATTACCTGTTCTGCACTGCTTAGACTGAAAACAAAATCACTGGTATTATTAAATGCGTATTTATAGGTCTGTTCCCTGGTTTGGCTGTTATTAACAGCTACTATTTTCTGTTTCAGAAAAAAGATATCATGCTGCAGGTAGTACTGGTAGTTAGTTTGTATGCCTGCTAATGTACCACCCGTGAAGGTGGAGTCTAAAGACTGGCTCAATACCGTGACGGGCTGCCAGGTGGAAAAATTGATCGCCGATGTGAGGTCTGGTATGCAATCTGAAAACTGATCGTTGCAGTTGGATGGACTGGGGGCAGACTCCGTCCAGTAGGATATCTGGCCGTTTGACGGCGCATCAATAGTAACATACCAGTATGGTTTTGCCCGGTCACCTATCTGCGATTGCGGGTTATTCCAAAGCCACGAGTTAATGCTTTTCTTTAATAAGATCCCATGCTGGTCATACGCTTTTTCTACCACCAGCTTTGCCCGGTAATAACTGTAATCTGATGGCGGCGGCAGTGGAAATCCCGGGTTGACAATATCATAGGCATAGGTGTATATCCGGTCTGTCCATCCGTTAGCACTGTCTATTGTCCGGACTTCAGGATACATGACATAGGAACCACCATCCAGGGCCAGTGGATAGCTGCTCCCTGGATACACCTTCACATACTGACAAGCAGTGGAAAAGTCATTTTGCACTGCCGTAACATTCACCGGAGAGATGAGTAAGCCACTGCCCACCGTGGAATCAATGGAGTACATTTTGTACCTGTAGTCTGTCTTACTGAACTGACCTGTAATCGGATCATAATCCCTGATTGTTTTTACACGAACACCTCCGGCATTATAGGATCTCCTTGAAAACACAGCATTGGCGCCATAAGGCTGACTAATGGTACCAGTTTCATAGGTGCCTTCCTGCCAGTTACCCGACAAACTACCGATGGTACACGTTGTGCCGGGAACAAAAACATCTACCCTGTAATAGCCATTTTTTAATATACTATTTCCGGAAGGCTGTCCGCTGAAACTCTGAATTAAAGCGCCTCCGGTAAGCGCGGTTGAGTCCAGCAACCGCATAACCTTCACGGTATAATTGGAGCCACACATCACACCAATATTACCCAGGGCAAAGAAGAATTTGGCAAGATTATAAGACGAGTTTACTGTAAAAAG
>NZ_PYAW01000025.1 GCF_003014755.1 Chitinophaga niastensis
AGGCTGTTATTACCGGTTCCCACCAGTGCAATCACCTGTATTTTACCGGCATAGTTATTTTGAAAACGGGTTATCTGACCCAATATCGCGGTATCCTCATCCAGTGGCATCACTATATACAGCAGCTTTTTACCGGCATAGGCATCCAGGTTAAGCAGCTGCCCATCCAATGTGGTAAGTGCCCGCTGGGCATTACAATAATGTGCACTGCAACAGTAAATCATTATTAATATAAAAATCCTGTTCATCATATCATTGGGGATTGGTTAAAGTATTGACGTATCGTTTTATAATATTTCCATTCATGTCTTTGACATGCTGGAATCTTCCAAAAAGGTCATATTCGTAATAGGTTATTTTTCCTTCAGGAGTAGTCATGGAAGTCATACCACCAAAAACGGGGGAATAGGTATAGAAGGTTACCTGCGCAGAAGTGCCTGCAAGACCGGTGCTTATCTTTGCCAGCTCCGTCCGCATCGCTGCGTCAGAGGAGGGGTTATCCAGCACCAAGAGATTCACCAGGCCTGATACTGTTGTGTAATCACTGCCGGTTACCTTAGCCACAGGAAAACTACCGCTATACCCCCAGAGGTAAGCTTCTTTTACGTCAGTAGTTTTATACTGCTCGGTAAGATTGCCCCTTGTATCATAGGCAGATAAATTAACCTCGCTGGAATCGCCTCCGGCAAAGAAGGTGCGCAGCTTTGACAAATGGAGCTTTGAAGTATTATAATAGCCAAACATATATTTTGCGCCACTGACAAAGACCGGGTTGGCATTATTTGTTTTCATAGAATCCACCACTTCTATGGGCTGCAGGTAATTTTTATTCTTCAGGCTATCTTTCATTACCTGTTCTGCACTGCTTAGACTGAAAACGAAATCACTGGTATTATTAAATGCGTATTTATAGGTCTGTTCCCTGGTTTGGCTGTTATTAACAGCTACTATTTTCTGTTTCAGAAAAAAGATATCATGCTGCAGATAGTACTGGTAGTTAGTCTGCGTCCCTGCTAATATACCACCCGTGAAGGTGGAGTCTAAAGACTGGCTCAATACAGTAACGGGCTGCCAGGTAGGAAAACTGATAGTGGATGTTAGGTCTGGTATACAATCTGAAAACTGATCGTTGCAGTTAGATGGACTGGGGGCAGACTCCGTCCAATAGGATATCTGGCCGTTGAATGGCGCATCAATAGTAACATACCAGTATGGTTTTGCCCGGTCACCTATCTGCGATTGCGGGTTATTCCAAAGCCACGAGTTAGTACTTTTCTTTAATAAGATCCCATTCTGGTCATACGCTTTTTCTACCACCAGCTTTGCCCGGTAATAACTGTAATCTGATGGAGGCGGCAGTGGAAATCCCTGGTTGATAATATTGTAGGCATAGGTGTATATCCTGTCTGTCCATCCGTTAGCGCTGTCTATCGTCCGGACTTCAGGATACATGACGTAGGAGCCACCATCCAGGGCCAGTGGATAGCTACTCCCCGGATATACTTTCACATACTGACAAGTAGTGGAAAAGTCATTTTGAAGGGCCGTAACATTCACCGGAGAGATGAGTAAGCCACTGCCCACCGTGGAATCAATGGAGTACATTTTGTACCTGTAGTCTGTCTTACTGAACTGACCTGTAATCGGATCATAATCCCTGATTGTTTTTACACGAACACCTCCGGCATTATAGGATCTCCTTGAAAACACAGCATTGGCGCTATAAGGCTGACTAATGGTGCCGGTTTCATAGGTGCCTTCCTGCCAGTTACCCGACAAACTACCGATGGTACACGTTATGCCGGGAACAAAAACATCTACCCTATAATAGCCATTTTTTAATATACTATTTCCGGAAGGCTGTCCGCTGAAGCTCTGAATTAAAGCGCCTCCGGTAAGAGCAGTTGAATCCAGCAACCGCATGACCTTCACGGTATAATTGGAGCCACACATCACACCAATATTACCCAGGGCAAAGAAGAATTTGGCAAGATTATAAGACGAGTTTACTGTAAAAAG
>NZ_PYAW01000026.1 GCF_003014755.1 Chitinophaga niastensis
AAGTCGGCCACCGTCAAACGATTGGTATTATCGTAGCTGTAACCATAAGCCCTGGCAATGCTGTTGCTCCTGCTTTTCCATTTTATCCCGGCAATGTTGCCGTTGTATTGATTGTTTACAAAACCTGCATCATAGTCCAGTTCCTGCCCAAACCAGTTGCTGGTACTACCAGCTGTATTCACAAATGTTTTATTGATACCACGTAACCATCCCCGGATATTGTATTCGTAGGAAAGCTGCTCAATAGGGGCGCTGGTGCCATTGATGCCCAGCTTCTTTGTTTTTAATCTCCCCAGCTCATCATAATCATTGGTGGCAATGGTGCGCTCCAATGTGGTGGTATCGTTTAGTCTTTTCTTTATGCTGGTCAATCTGCCCGCAGCATCATACCCCATCATGGTCAGCACGGTCGTTTGCGGGGTAGGGCCACAGCGTTGGTTTTTATGGCGTAAATAGGTGCTTAATACTTTCCCGTTAAAGTCATACAGTGTAGTGGTTACATCCTGTGCGCCGGAAATATTATCACTGATAGTTTGTATCACCCGGCCTTTATCATTGTAGTAGATAGTGGCGGTCAGCCACCCGTCAGGGGTACCCAGCACTTTTACTTTTGTACCCGTCACCATCCCTTTGGTCATGCTGCTGGTGGCGGTTAGCGGCTCCGCATAAGGATTAGTGCCGGCCTGTGGTTTACTGAAATCTGTTGTTAGTGGGGTTTGTACACCAGTGAAATTGTATTTATCATAGAAGGTATAAGTGAGCGGTGTTAAAGCGCTGGTAGGTATACTGGGTAGGGGGTTAGTAGCGGTAATGGTGGTAGTGCCCTGGTCAAGACTACTGTTGATGACGGCATCTGTTGTACCCCCGGCGCCGCTGTCAAACCCGGCTTCAAAAGAGATACTGTTGGTAGCCTGGTATTGGGGACGGGCATCATAGGATGCAACCACCAGGTCGGCTACTCCCGGAAAAGTATAACTGATGCTTTGGGTATTGGAGGTAGCGGTATTCATGCTGGCCTGCAACGTGGCGCGGGTGGCTGTACTGTTATACAGGGCTGTTTCTATGGGCCTGTTTAAAGTATCATAGAAAGTAACCAGCCAGTTGTTTTTCAATTTCATGTTGCCATCCCTGCTAAATACCAGCCGGTTCCTCAGATCATATATCATCTCTGTGGAATCCGCGCCCGGAACCTTTTTGACGATCAGGCGGTGTTTAGCATCATAGCGATATATAAAGCATAACTCTCCGGCAACCGGCGACAGATCAGGGTTTCCGGCAATAGCCTGCACCGCTAACGGGGGCACTACTACCCGTAAGTTACCCAGGTAATCATAAATATAATAAGTGCATAACCAGCCATCATGGCCTGTCCCCGGGTTGCTGGCATACTGTATTTTATTTAATATAACATGCCCTTCTCTATCCTTATATGCGATCGACTGCCTGCCTGCTTCGTCTGTAATAACGTCTTTCGATAACTCCCCGGCCGCGTAAACCGCTGATGTTACTGGTAAAAGACCACCACCCATACTCCAGTTCATTACGGAGTCTGCAACCGTATTGAGTAAATACTGATGTGCAATCGGGTGATTGCCGCCCGTCTGGGCCCAGCTGTTACCAGGTGCATAGGCCCGGGCAGTGCGGTTTAACGGGGACGGCTCAAAAACAGCCTGGTTATAATAAATACTTTCACCTATGGCCCCCGGGTTAAGTGTGTTGTTCTGGTAGAATGTCTGCTGGCTGTTAAAGGGATCTGTTTTAAACGAGCCATCATTGGTATTGCCACTTTGCGGCACATACGGCAGATAACTGTATTGCACCCTGCCCAGGTTATC
>NZ_PYAW01000027.1 GCF_003014755.1 Chitinophaga niastensis
AAGTCGGCCACCGTCAAACGATTGGTATTATCGTAGCTGTAACCATAAGCCCTGGCAATGCTGTTGCTCCTGCTTTTCCATTTTATCCCGGCAATATTGCCGTTGTATTGATTGCTTACAAAGCCGGCATCATAGTCCAGTTCCTGCCCGAACCAGTTGCTGGTACTACCAGCTGTATTCACAAATGTTTTATTGATACCATGTAACCATCCCCGGATATTGTATTCGTAGGAGAGCTGCTCAATAGGGGCGCTGGTGCCATTGATACCGAGTTTCTTTGTTTTTAATCTCCCCAGCTCATCATAATCATTGGTGGCAATGGTGCGCTCCAATGTGGTGGTATCGTTCAGCCTTTTCTTTATGCTGGTCAATCTGCCCGCAGCATCATACGCCATCATGGTCAGCACGGTCGTTTGCGGGGTAGGGCCGCAGCGTTGGTTTTTATGGCGTAAATACGTGCTTAATACTTTCCCGTTAAAGTCATATAGTGTAGTGGTTACATCCTGTGCGCCGGAAATATTATCACCGATAGTCTGTATCACCCGGCCTTTATCATTGTAGTAGATAGTGGCGGTCAGCCACCCGTCACTGGTACCCAGCACCTTTACTTTTGTACCCGTCACTATCCCTTTGGTCATGCTGCTGGTGGCGGTTACCGGCTCGGAGTAAGGATTGGTGCCGGCCTGTGGTTTACTGAAATCTGTTGTTAGTGGGGCTTGTACACCAGTGAAATTGTATTTATCATAGAAGGTATAAGTGAGCGGTGTTAAAGCGCTGGCAGGTATACTGGGTAGGGGGTTAGTAGCGGTAATAATAGTAGTGCCCTGGTCAAGATTAGTGTTGATGAGTGCCTCTGTTGTACCACCAGCGCCGCTGTCAAACCCGGCTTCAAGAGAGATGCTGTTGGTTGCCTGGTATTGGGGACGGGCATCATAGGATGCAACCACCAGGTCGGCTACTCCCGGGAAAGTATAACTGATGCTTTGGGTATTGGAGGTAGCAATATTCATGCTGGCCTGCAACGTGGCACGGGTGGCTGTACTGTTATACAGCGCTGTTTCTATGGGCCTGTTTAAAGTATCGTAGAAAGTAACCAGCCAGTTGTTTTTCAATTTCATGTTGCCATCCCTGCTAAATACCAGCCGGTCCCTCAGATCATATACCATCTCTGTGGAATCTGCTCCCGGAACCTTTTTGACGATCAGGCGGTGTTTAGCATCATAACGATATATAAAGCATAACTCACCAGCAACCGGCGACAGATCAGGGTTGCCGGCAATCGCCTGCACTGCTAACGGGGGCACTATTACCCGTAAGTTACCCAGGTAATCATAAATATAATAAGTGCATAACCAGCCATCATGGCCTGTACCCGGGTTGCTGGCATACTGTATTTTATTTAATATAACATGCCCTTCTTTATCCTTATATGCGATCGACTGCCTGCCTGCTTCGTCTGTAATAACGTCTTTCGATAACTCCCCAGCCGCGTAAACCGCTGATGTTACCGGTAAAAGGCCACCACCCATACTCCAGTTCATTACGGAGTCTGCAACCGTATTGAGTAAATACTGATGTGAAACGGGGTGATTGCCGCCCGTCTGGGCCCAGCTGTTACCAGGTGCATAGGCCCGGGCAGTGCGGTTTAATGGAGACGGCTCAAAAACAGCCTGGTTATAATAAATACTTTCACCTATGGTCCCCGGGTTAAGCGTGTTGTTCTGGTAGAACGTCTGCTGACTGTTAAAGGGATCTGTTTTAAACGAGCCATCATTGGTATTGCCACTTTGCGGCACATACGGCAGATAACTGTATTGCACCCTGCCCAGGTTATC
>NZ_PYAW01000029.1 GCF_003014755.1 Chitinophaga niastensis
TTTAATATTAATTCCAATATAAAAAAAGCAGCAGGGGTATTATTCATTATCGTATTTGCCACAACGCTGTCTGCTCAGAATGTACCTACAGGTACTGGTGTGCCGGCAGGTACGGCCAACCCGGCTCCAGCTGCTTACACCAACTCCACCATAAATTATGTAAGGACCTGGGAGCCTTCTATGCCTACCAGCGATTCGGCCGCCGTTGTTTCCAGTACGGATGTTAAAGCGGTAAAGCAAACCACTCAATATTTTGATGGTTTGGGCCGTCCTTTGCAAACAGTGAGCAGAGGTATCAGTGGTATAAATAACAGGGACCTGGTGGCCCCTGTTATATATGATCAGTTTGGGAGAGAAGGATTAAAATATCTTCCCTATGTATCCCCCACCAGTGATGGCAAGTTTAAGCTCAATCCTTTCGGTGAACAGCAAACTTTTTCTGGTGCGCAATATCCCGGAGAACAGGTGTATTATGGTGAAACACAGTTTGAAGCCTCTCCCTTAAACCGGGTGTTGAAAACACTGGCCCCTGGCAATAGCTGGGAGGGCAGCGGACGAGGAATAGAAAATAGTTACCAGGTGAATACCACTGCGGATGCTGTTGTGATCTGGAATATGGCGGCAGGAGCTACTATTCCCACACAAAATGGTGTTTATGCTTCAGGACAACTGTTTAAAAATGTGGTAAAAGATGAAGCCGGCAACCGCATAGCGGAATTTAAAGATAAGGAAGGGAAAGTCATATTAAAGCGCGTAGAAATCACGACGGGGGCAGCAGACGGATACATCGGCTGGTTATGTACTTATTATGTGTATGATGATCTGAACAACCTGCGTTTTGTAATTTCTCCCAAAGCAGTGCAGGTCCTTTTAACCAGCTGGGTCATCTCCCAGCAAATAGCAGATGAGCTGTGTTTTCAATATCAGTACGATGGCCGTAACAGGATGATCGTAAAAAAGATCCCGGGCACTACTGCTCCTACAGAAATGGTATATGATGTAAGGGACCGGTTGGTATTTACACGTGATGGTAATTTACTGAGTAAAAACCAGTGGATGGTTATGTTCTACGATGGGCTTAACAGGCCCACCATGACAGCCTTGTACAACGGTATTGCCACTGATACCAGGGATGCGCTGCAAACCCGTATGAATACTGCCACTTCCAATACACAAAACATTCCTTATACTTTTCCGGGAGTGACTGATCTATCGGTGAATAATTATGATAGTCGCCCGCAGTATATTGCTACCAAAAGTGTTACCCTTGAAATGGGTTTTGATACAGGCACCGGGGCAACAACAGAAGTATTAAATGATGCAACTATTATTGCTGGAATTACCACCCTCGCAGCTACCAATCCATTGCCAGGGTTGGATCCATCTACATTAACACCACTTGCTTATACCTTTTATGATGATTACAGTTATACCGGTGTGTTAGCTCCTCAAACAGGGGATTTCAATAAACCCCAGGCAGGCAGTAATCCTTATGCGGAGCCTGTAACTGCAGTAAGTGCCATGATCAAAGGATTGGTAACAGGTACGAAAGCAAGAGTAGTGGGGACTAATAGCTGGTTAACTACTTCTACTTATTATAATGATAAGGGTCGTGTTATAC
>NZ_PYAW01000030.1 GCF_003014755.1 Chitinophaga niastensis
TCAGAAGAAGATATTTTAAGTGTTGATGTTCCATCGATAGAAAACACCTGGTCTAATCTTTATAAAATTATTTATAGCAATCTTGCTGAACTTTTGTTTTTCCTGGAGCAGAAGTTCGCCCGCTACCTCGACATTGACTGCAAGATTCCCGCTTCGTACCTGATAACAGCGCAGACAAAGTTTCAGCAGGATATTGAAGTATTAAAGGAAAGTTTTACTGCGTTGAATATTGATGGGCAATTATTGTCAATTGTACTCCTGCCATTCACTGAGTTTTTAAATGCCAGTCATACTGCTTACTCAATCACTTATCAGCAGCTCTTTTATTTGAAGGAAATGGGCAAGAGCCTCTTTGAATTACTGGACGCCAGTGAAGAAGGAGAAGATCTAACGGATAAATTGGAGGGTCTTTTATTGTACCTTAATTTCAACGGTGTACGGCATTTTCAATATTGGACCAGTATTGTGAATTCAGAAATTGAGAGCCTTTCCACTACAAAGGAAAAACTTGATAGGCTGATGTTTCTTCAAAAGAAAATTAGCCAGGCAACAGTAAAACCCGGTTTTATCTTTAATAGATTACGAGCTCCTCTTCAAAGTAAGATGCAATCATGGCTTGCAGAGGAAATCGGTTACCAGAAAGAAAGAGGATCTCTTTCAAGCAACGTTCACCTTCCCGATGAATTAAGCCGCTGGAAAGACTTTAAGATACAAACTGTTTTCTCCGTGCCACAGCTTGGGCATATACTGAAGCTATTACTCGATAGCGGCCTTTATCTGAATAAGAATAGATCAGAGGTATTGGATTTTTTCTCTTACTTCTTTGCCTCCGTAAAGCAGGACAGTGTATCTCCCGGTAGTCTGCGGAGCAACTTCTATAAAGACAATGCTGCAGTATCCAAAGCAGTAAGGGATATCCTGATGGACCTGGTTAACCGATCGCACAAGGGATTAAACGTTGCTGTATACTTCGCCCTCGATTATTTCCTGCAACAATTCTGATTTCACCATTCCGTGTTGAATGTTGTATTAAAGAAATAATTATATCAAATTCTTCTCTTTAATAATCAAACAGTTACAGGGGGTACTGTCACCCCTGTGACTGTTCTTGCGTAAGTAATATTTTTTCCTTTGCTGCCATAACAAACAAACCCAAACCTTATGGCAGCAGAAATTCTAACCCGGGAAGATCTCGCAATCTTCAAAACAGAATTGTTCCGGGAACTACGGGAGCTGGTCAATGCTCCAGCCATTCAACCCCGGAAATGGCTTAAATCCTACGAAGTCCGCGAAATGCTGGGCATTTCTCCCGGCACACTTCAAAACATGCGCATCAACGGCACGCTTTCCTTTACCAAAATCGGCGGATTGATCTTCTACGAGTACGACGATATCCTCAAGCTGATGGAAGGCACAAAGAAAACCGTAAAACATTCCTTATGAAGACGGTAGCCTACACC
>NZ_PYAW01000031.1 GCF_003014755.1 Chitinophaga niastensis
TCGGAAGAAGATCTTCTAAGCGTTGATGTTCCATCGATAGAAAACACCTGGTCTAATCTTTATAAAATTATTTATAGCAATCTTGCTGAACTTTTATTTTTCCTGGAGCAGAAGTTCGCCCGCTACCTCGACATTGACTGCAAGATTCCCGCCTCATACCTGATAACGGCACAGGCAAAGTTTCAGCAGGATATTGAAGTATTAAAGGAAAGTTTTGCCGCGTTGAATATTGACGGGCAATTATTGTCAATTGCACTCCTGCCATTCACTGAGTTTTTAAATGCTAGTCATACTGCTTACTCAATCACTTATCAGCAACTCTTGTATTTGAGGGAAATGGGCAAGAGCCTCTTTGAATTACTGGATGCCAGTGAAGAAGGAGAAGATCTAACGGATAAATTACAGGGCCTTTTATTGTACCTTAATTTCAACGGTATACGGCATTTTCAATATTGGACCAGTATTGTGAGTTCAGAAATCGAGAGCCTTTCCACTACCAGGGAAAAACTTGATAGGCTGATGTTTCTTCAAAAGAAAATCAGCCAGGCAACAGTAAAACCCGGTTTTATCTTTAATAGACTACGGGCTCCTCTTCAAAGTAAGATGCAATCATGGCTTGCAGAGGAAATAGGTTACCAGAAAGAGAGAGGATCTCTTTCAAGCAATGTTCACCTTCCCGATGAATTAAGCCGCTGGAAAGACTTTAAGATACAAACTGTTTTCTCCGTGCCGCAGCTTGGGCATATACTAAAGCTATTACTCGACAGCGGCCTTTATTTGAACAAGAATAGATCAGAGGTATTGGATTTCTTCTCACACTTCTTCACTTCCGTAAAGCAGGATAACGTTTCTCCTGGAAGCCTGCGCAGTAATTTTTATAAAGACAATGCAGCCGTATCAAAAGCGGTACGGGATATTTTGATGGACTTAGTTAACCGCTCCCATAAAGGATTAAACGTTGCTGCTTACTTCGCACTCGACTATTTTCTGCAACAATTCTGATTTCATCGTTTTGTGCCGAATGTTGTATTATAGAAATAATTATATCAAATTCTTCTCTTTAATAATCAAACAGTTACAGGGGGTACTGTCACCCCTGTGACTGTTCTTGCGTAAGTAATATTTTTTCCTTTGCTGCCATAACAAACAAACCCAAACCATATGGCAGCAGAAATTCTAACTCGGGAAGATCTCGCAATCTTCAAAACAGAATTGTTCCGGGAACTACGGGAGCTGGTCAATGCTCCGGCCATTCAACCCCGGAAATGGCTTAAATCCTACGAGGTCCGCGACATGCTGGGCATTTCTCCCGGCACACTTCAAAACATGCGCATCAACGGTACGCTTTCCTTTACCAAAATCGGTGGATTGATCTTCTACGAGTACGACGATATCCTCAAGCTGATGGAAGGCACAAAGAAAACCGTAAAACATTCCTTATGAAGACGGTAGCCTACACC
>NZ_PYAW01000032.1 GCF_003014755.1 Chitinophaga niastensis
GACATAAAATACCCTGCATCACTTTGTGAGTAAGTGATACAGAAGAAAAAAACATTGTAATAAAATCGGGGGAGCTCCCCCCGATTTTATTATGGAGAAAACTCCAGCATTGCATTATGTATTTTTCTCCATGCTTTATAAGTGTCTTTAATAAACTCCAGTAATCCTACATAGCTCATCAGATGAAGTCTTATTACAGTAATCATATTGGAAAAAGACTTTTTGGTTGCGGCTTTTCTCCTTATTACGACCATCAATAGTTGTGCAATCAGCACACAATAGACCTGCATTTTAATAGCATTGGGGCTTTCTCCCCAGAAGTAACGTAACGGAAAATTCTGTTTGATCTGTTTAAAAAGCAATTCGATCATCCAGCGGTTTTTATAAATGGTAGCTATCTGGCAGGCGGGTAAAGTAAAGTTATTGGTGATGAACATATAGACTTTGCCCTCATCTGACTTAAAGGTAATACGCCGCAGCTTTAAGCGCTGGACAACTGTTCCGTTTTGTTTAATTCCTACGGTTACGTATTGCTCCTTCAGCACTCCTTTCCTGTTATGTCTGCGAGTCCTGTCAATCAGCACTTTGGTCACATGAAAAAGGGCATTATCTCTTTCCCGGGTTACAAACCAGATCTGCTGTTCACTCCATTTAGCGAACCGATGGTAGGTTGTATAAGCTTTATCGAAGACCAGCCAGCTATTTGCGGGCAGCTTCAGGTGATGGAGAAATTTTTGATCATGCTCACGGGCTTCCGTCAGACGTACAAATTCAGTAACTCCACTAAAAGCATCCATCATGGCATGAACCTTGAATCCACCTTTCTTTCTGCTGCCATCTCCACGGGCACGGCCCACACCACGCAGTATTTCACTGAAAAGCTGAATTGTACTGCTGTCAACCACTTTCAGATTGCGGATACTCAATCCTTTTAATCGGCTGTCCGAGATAAAGCTGTGATACTGACGCAGCAGCCCGTAATAAATAGTTTCAAAGACCCGATAACTACGCTTATTATTAGCATCCGAAAGTGTACTGCGGGCAGGAGCTTTATCCAGCCCAAGGTGGCTAAGTTTTCCTTCGCAGGCCAGAAGGCCCTCACAGACTTCACGAAGGCCATTACAATAGCTGAACACTCCATATAACAGGCTTACTAAATGAAGCCGAAGTGGCAACCGCTTGTAATAACGGTTCGCATTATGCTTTCTGCTCGCCGCATGAATTACTGTTGACGGTATTACATTTAATATTTGCGATAAGATTGGCTGTCCGGGAAATTTTTTAAATTCGCTCATTAGAAATGTTTGTTGTGTGGTAACTCAAACATAACTAATTAGGGCGGTTCTATTGAACTGCCCTTTTTTTGCTCTTTAAATTATAGTTTTCCCGGACAACAATGATT
>NZ_PYAW01000033.1 GCF_003014755.1 Chitinophaga niastensis
CAAAGGATTGGTAACAGGTACGAAAGCAAGAGTAGTGGGGACTAATAGCTGGTTAACTACTTCTACTTATTATAATGATAAGGGTCGTGTTATACAGGTACTATCAGAGAATATGAACAGCGGTGTGGATGTAATGACTTCCATGTATGATTTTAATGGAAAACAGCTCAGCACCTACCATCGTCATAGTAACCCGCATAGCAAGGCTACGCCGGATATGCGGTTGCTGACCAACATGAGCTATGATGCTGTGGGAAGATTAACCAGTATCAGCAAGCAGGTGAATGATGATGCTGCTAAAGTGATTGTACAGAATAGCTACAATGAGCTGGGACAGCTCATGACCAAAACACTCGGAGCCAACCTGGAGAGCCTGACCTATGATTACAACATTCGTGGGTGGCTGAAAGGGATCAACAAAAGCTATGCACAAAGCGGAAGCGTTGGACATTATTTTGGAACAGAGCTGCACTACGATTACGGCTATACGCAATCGCAGTACAACGGTAATATAGCCGGTATTACCTGGCGTAGTAGGAGTGATAATCAGTGGCGTTCCTATGGGTATAGTTATGATGCTGCCAACCGCTTGCTGAAGGGCGATTTTACCCAAAACAACAGTGGCTGGAATAATACAGCAGGCGTGAATTTCAGCATGCAGCTGGGAGACGGCCTCAATTACAATTCCGCATATGATGCCAATGGTAACATTCTTGGTATGACCCAACAGGGGTTAAAAGGTACCACCAGTGCTCCTATTGATAAACTCAGTTATGTTTATCTGGCTAACAGTAACAAATTACAGGGAGTAACGGATGCTGCAAATGATCCCAGCTCTACGCTGGGGGATTTTAAAGAAGTAAATGGTACCGGCACCAATGATTATGCGTATGATGCCAATGGTAATCTTACACAAGATGCCAATAAAAACATACCGGCATCAGGAATAAGCTATAATCATCTGAACCTTCCCACAGGAATAACGATTACGGGTAAAGGTAATATCCAGTACCTGTATGATGCAGCCGGTAATAAGCTACGCAAAACGGTAACAGATAATACGGTTACTCCGGCTAAAACAACGGTTACTGATTATATAGGCGGTATGGTATATCAGAATGATACCATGCAGTTTTTAGCCCACGAAGAAGGACGGGTACGGCCGGTATTGAAATCAGGATTACCTATCAGCTATGTATACGATTATTTTGTAAAAGACCACCTGGGAGATGTGCGGATGGTGCTTACAGAACAAAGTGATTTTAGTATGTATGCTGCTAC
>NZ_PYAW01000034.1 GCF_003014755.1 Chitinophaga niastensis
ACATCGAATACAAATCATCTCTATGCTTTAAGTCATGACTTCCTGGACCTGGAGCCTGATACCTACCTCTATAATTTTAACGGGCGAAGCGGCAAATTTTTTCTGAAAGAAACAGGAGAGATCGTCATGATGGGGAGCAATGACGGCATTAACATCAGTTACAACCTGGATACAAGCCTGGCGCCTCCTGGTCCGGGAATCCGCTCATGGATTATCACAGATGAGAACGGGAATAAATATTATTTCGGTAGAACAAAAGCCGGAACGGGCAATTACATACTCAGAAACCAATCGTCCTACTCCGGAAACCACGGCAATAGCCCGGCTGAAATATCATCTACCTCCTGGTACCTCACCGAGGCGTATGATATGAATGAAGAAAATAGTATTAAGTATACTTACACGCTATCCGGCAATATTTTCACCACTATATCAGGCAGTTTTATGCCGCTTAATACCGCTGGGCTGGACTGCCAGGGATTCAATGTAATTGGAGATGACGGCGTAGTTACAACCGACGCAACCGAGTACCTGGTAACCCGCATTGATGGCAACAGTGGCTATGTTATTTTTAATTCAGCACAGGATTATGCGAATGGCCCTAATAAAATGCTGGCTGTTCAAATGTATGATCCTGGCGGTAACTACAAGGGGCAATATAAATTCAATTATGGCACAAACTTCAGTAGCATGCGGTGGAAGCTTACTGGTTTTTCGCAATTTGGTGCAGCTGGATTTGATAGCCTTACGCACAAATTTGAATATAATGAGTTTAATAACCTTCCCAGTGTTTTAAGCCCGGGTGTTGATATATGGGGATTTAGTAATGGTCAGTTTAATACGGGCATGATTCCGAAGATGATAGTTTCCAATGGTTATGGAGATATATACTGGGATTTCGGCGCTACCCGCACAGCTGATGGTGCCAACTCACAGGCAAATATCCTTAAGAAAATTACTTACCCTACCGGTGGATACAGGGAGATCATATATGAGGGAAATACGGTACTGGGGCTGGGCGATTTTTTCACTTATCATCCGGACCCTAATTATATGGTTTCACGGAGTTTTACAGAAACTAAGTTTCTAAGTACGGGAGGCAGCTTTCCGTCTATGCAACATCTTTTTACAGTAAACTCGTCTTATAATCTTGCCAAATTCTTCTTTGCCCTGGGTAATATTGGTGTGATGTGTGGCTCCAATTATACCGTGAAGGT